>NZ_JBQQCS010000001.1:4800000-6958674 GCF_052244825.1 Paenibacillus sp. 1A_MP2
CGCTGTTTGTCAAAATTTTCTCAGGTACATATTTGCCTGTACCGATAACCCCTACCGGGCGCAAATTATTCATGTCGTCACTCACTTCCCGCTAATTTCCTTAGATATGCTCTCCACCAGCTGGTTCTGTACTGCAATCCGTGCTTGGCGCACAGCATTTTTGATGGCATTGCCATCAGCCGATCCATGGCTTTTCACCACAAGTCTGCTCAAACCGAGGAGCGGTGCACCACCATGCTCCGTATAATCCAGTTTCCGTTTCAAACCACGCAGCTCAGGCATAAGCACAGCAGCAGCCAGTTTGCTTTTGAGAGATGATGAGAATTGTTCCTTAAGCAGAGCGAAAATGGCACCTGCCGTACCTTCAAGCGATTTGAGCAATATATTTCCGGCAAACCCATCACACACAAGCACATCACACGCACCTGTTAGCACGTCACGGGCCTCTACGTTACCAACAAAACGGATCGGTAGTTGCTCCAGCAAAGGATATGCATGTTTGGTCAACTCATTCCCCTTACCCGGCTCCGTTCCCACATTGAGCAGGCCAACTCTTGGCGAGGCAATTCCCTGCACTTTTTGCCGATACAAGCTGCCCATCAGACCATACTGTGCAAGGTGTTCCGGTTTCGCATCCATATTCGCCCCGAGATCAAGTGCCAGTACACCCACATCATCAATCGTGGGAATCATGGGCGCAAGTGCCGGGCGCTCAATGCCTTCCATACGACCGACCACAAGCAATCCGGCTGTCATCAGTGCTCCGGTATTGCCCGCGGAGATCATGGCATCCGCTTCGCCTTCCTTCAACATCCGGCCTGCGACTACCATGGAGGCATCCTTTTTGCGTCGGACAGCCTTAACTGGCTCGTCATCCGACCCAATCACTTCGGAAGCATGCCGAACCGTCAGATTGGCAGGTTTTGCGCCTGACTTGCTCAGAAGAGGTTCCAGCTTGGCTTCATCGCCGACCAGAACGATCTGTGTATCCGCCCATTCCGTAGCTGCGGCGATCGCACCTTCTACTGTTGCCGCAGGTGCGTTGTCGCCTCCCATGGCATCAATGACGATTTTCATTCCATATGACCTCCTTCTACGCTGTCTTCTCCACCTGAATGGTAGATTACAAAGTTGCCTTGAAACACCATTTCTTCACCCACGTAAGTAAAAACTTCCACTTTCGCTTTACCCTTTTGACCCGGGATCGATCTTACATATGCCTTCGCAATACATTTCTCTCCCAAATGAACCGAACGGACAAAACGAATGTCTGCGGAAGCCGTCAAAGCGATCTCATCATTGATAACGGCTACTGCCAGGGAGTTGGCCTGTGCAAAGACATAGTGCCCCCGAGCGATGCCCGTTCTTGAAAATACATGTTCTTCCTTTATTTCAAACAATGAAATCCCGCTCTTGTCCAGCTGCAGGTCCACAATATCACCGATAATCTCATGCAGGGGCAAGGAGCGCACCTGATCGTAGGAACGCTCGGCCATCAGCTTCATCCGCTCTCGCAGCTCGGGAATCCCAAGCTCAAGCCTGTCGAGACGAATCGTCTGAATACTCACCTTCAATTGGCGTGTAAGTTCCTGATCCGTCACAAACGGGTTGTCTTCGATCATTTTGGTCAACTGCTGCTGCCTCTGTCTCTTCGGTACACGTTCGATGCCTGACACCCCCGCTGTATCGTTTAAGGAACCGCCTCATCCGGTCAGTTCAACATTCTTCCACGTGCTTCTATAGTTGCATCCCTGTTCAGCAGGGTCGTTCTCACACGAATCATGGTTCATGTTTATGTAACGTCAAATCTTAGAACCTGGTACTAAACTATAGTATATCTCATCCCGTGTCAAAAAGAAAGGCTGGCTGAACAAAAACAATCCTGCCTTGCGGAGCCTGGCTTCACAGTCCCGAACACAGCCAGTACGGTGCATTACCAAAATATGAAAATCGTTTTTTTGAATTCAATTCAAAGGAGATAGAATACAGGTAGAAGTGGTCCATCTTGCGATGTTATGGTCTAAAAAAAGTAGCACCTCATCGAAATGAAGTGCTACTTGATGTCTAGCTATTATTGAGAGATGATCTCTCTTGCTTTGTACGTTCCGCACACTTTGCACACGTGGTGACTAAGTTTAAGTTCGCCACATTGTTCACATTTCACCATGCCCGGTACAGCCAATTTAAAGTGAGTGCGACGTTTGTCGCGACGCGTCTTGGACGTTCTCCGTTGAGGTACTGCCATTATTCCCACCTCCTTATCAAAATCAACCTTTGCAGGTAGTTGTTACAATGTTCGATTTTCACTCATGCTCATTTAAAAAAATCCTTGAGCCCTGCAAGCCGCGGATCGATAACTTGGTTATCACAACCGCAGTCACCTTCGTTCAGCTCATGGCCACACTTCGGGCATAACCCTTTGCATGTATCGCTGCATAGCGGTATAAACGGAAGATCCAGCAGAAAAGCTTCCTCGGCATAACCTTTCAGATCAACGCTCTCTCCATCCACGTAGAAAGTATCGTCATCTTCGGGCAATTCCTCTGGCTGTTTCCCCTGCTTGAATTGCTCATGAAAATCAATATGAAAATGTTCATTAATCGGCTTGAGACATCGGGAGCATAACATGTCCACTCCTGCTGTCAGTTTGCCATGAACATCCACAACGTCGCCCTCTCTGTACTCTGCAGATAAATCCGCAGTCAGCGGGGTAACGGCTGTGATATCCTGTCGGTTAGAAACCAGTTCCTTGATATCCCACTGTTCATTGAACTGCAGGGGTCGGTCACTGGTAGCCACTTTGCGAAATGGCATTAACATTTCCCATCACTCCAAACGAAACCAATCTCATAATTAAAGTTAAACGCCTTACGACAGTTATACAGGTCAAGCCTGACTCTTGCAACACATCATATTCCTGACTGTATGTATTCTGACGAATCATCGTTAAAAGTATTATGAAATTGACTTAACAAACAAAAATCATTATACCGATTTTTCAAGACGTTTGTCAACACTTTTAACTTTACACCCTTTATAAAATGAAGATCCCGAACCGCATTCAATCCCTGGTACATTATAGGCTTACTATAGGCTAAACTACAAGTCATGCATTTTGTGAGCAGGTTTGAGCTCTATCCATGAGAAGAATTCGTGTCTATTTCGTTTAATTATATTGCTTCATGATTTGAACAAAGGGATATCCATGGCCTATTATGGAACAAGATGAGCTCGTATGTTATCGGGCCAGGAAGTGAAAAATTTCTTTCCGATTGTATTGTTACCGAAAGGAGCGCGTTCCCATATGAAAGCCGTTGGCGTCATTGTTGAATATAATCCTTTACATAACGGACATGTCTACCATCTGAGTGAAGCAAGGCGGCTCAGTGGAGCGGACGTTGTTGTGGCCGTCATGAGCGGCCCTTTCCTCCAGCGCGGCGAACCCGCTATCGTGGGCAAAAGGGCACGCACCGAGATGGCGCTGCATGCTGGCGCCGATCTTGTGATTGAACTGCCGGTTGCCTATGCTGTACAACCGGCAGAGTGGTTTGCCTTTGGTGCGGTGTCGCTGCTGCATCGCACCGGCGCTGTGGACTCGCTCTGCTTCGGCAGCGAGTCCGGCGACCTGGACAGCCTGCAGCGCATTGCGCGCGTGCTGGCTGTGGAGCCCGCAGGGCTGCGCGAGGATATCGCGCGCCGCCTGCGGGAAGGCGCCAGCTACCCCGCCGCTTACGCAGGTGCGGCGGCAGCACTGGCGCCTGGCGGCGTCGATGCGGACGACGCCGCTGCACTGCTGGGGCAGCCCAACAATTCGCTTGGGCTGCATTACCTGATCGCGCTGCAACGGCTGGGCAGCGCGATCAAGCCCTTTACGGCGGCGCGTACCGGTGCCGCGTATCACGAGGCGACGCCCGGACCGGGGGCGATCGCCAGTGCAACCGCCGTCCGCCGCCTGCTGATGGCGGACGGGCCCGAAGCCGCCGCGCCATACGTGCCGGCGGCAACCCTTGCCATTCTGCGGCGCGAATGGCAGGAAGGGCGCGCTCCCGTGCACTGGGAGCGCTTTGCACAGCCGCTGCTGCACATCGCGGCCACCCGCCGTGCCTCCGAGCTGGAGCAGATCGCCGAGGTCACGGAAGGGCTCGAACACCGGCTGAGCCGCACGCTTGCTCAGCTCCCGGAGCCTTCAGTCGAAGCGTTGCTGAACGCGCTCAAGACGAAACGGTACACACGCACAAAGCTGCAGCGCATGCTGACCCATTTGCTGCTGAACCATACTAAGGCCGAGTGTTCACCCGAGAAACTGGCTGAAGGCCCAGGATATCTGCGGGTGCTGGGGTTTAATGCACAAGGACAGAGCCTCTTGAAACACATGAAAAAGACGGCTTCTCTGCCTGTGCTGATGAAACCATCGACCTTTGTCCATAACCAGCTGGAGCTGGATGTACAAGCTCAGGCAGCATACGGACTCGCCTGCGAACACGTCGATACGCGCATCATGTACAGCGACTACTATGAACCGCCTGTGAGGCTCTAGCTTTACATCCAGTCATATCCATAGCGGAATGAACATAACCATTCGAAGCCCTCAACATTATTGTTCAATCGGATCAACTCACTAGGTTTTGCCAATTTCCAACTGAATTAATGCAATCCAGATGTACCGATATAAAAGTGATCACACTCTGTTGATGATTCGTTATATGATATGGATTATTCAACCAAAAACCCCCTATTGCACACCGATTCGACATCGTTGCAATAGGGGGTTTTTACATTATTCAAGCTTTCTTTTAGCCATCCAGTTCACGAATAATGATCGTTTTATGATTTGACGGACAAGGTTTTCAGATAAGCCAGTGCGTCATCCACCGTGCTAACAGGGACAAGTTTCATTTTGGTACCAATCTGTTCAGCCTTGGTTTCAGCTTCCTTATAATTGTCCTTCGGCACAAAGAAAATTTCTGCTTCTTTCCGGTCTGCCGCAACAATTTTGTGTACAACGCCACCAATTGCGCCAACCACACCTTCTTTGTTAATCGTGCCTGTGCCAGCAATTCGGTGACCTTTCGTCAAATCTCCAGGAGTCAACTGATTGTAAATCTCCAGGGTGAACATCAGTCCGGCAGATGGGCCACCTACCTGAGTATCCGTGAAAGATATCTGTTTATCCGGATCTTCTGCTTTGACCTTCTGTACCGCACCGATCATGACACCCAATGCTGGGCGAGTTTCACCCGTTTTGCTGTCCTTCACTTCAATCAGTTGAACATCGCGGCTGATGGTCTCTCCGCTTCGCTCTAATTGCATCTCAACCGTATCTCCGACCTTTTTGTTCTTCAACAGCTCAGAGAGCACCGTATTGTCTGGAGTTGCCGTTCCGTCTACACCCAAAATAATATCTCCGGGCTCAATATCTCCCTTAGGTTTTGGATCTTCAGACAGTCCAAATACAAAAATATGCTCAGGAACGATCGAGTATTTCACTCCCGCTTGCTCATAAGCTGCCTCCATTGCCGAGGATTGTGAATCACTCATGAACCAGACCTGTTCGGCAGAGTATTCCGCTTCGCTTTTGCCGCGCAGTCGATCTTCTTTTTTATCCACTTGTGCATTTCGATTAAACAAAGAGGTTCCTAGCAAAAACACATTGGCATATGTTGCCGACACTGTCGTCATCATAAACACACCGCGTTCTTCCTCATCCCCCTCTTTCACGGTAACCATTGGTTTTACTTCATCGGCACTGCCTGGCATATAAATGATATATGGCGTTGGCATATATACCGCAACATAGACGACTAGAGCGACCACGATCACAAAGATCGAAGCTCTGAATCCGCCAGATTTCCGAATCTGATTCATTGCATGAGCCCCCGTTCTTTGCGTATCTTTCAATAATTATAAGTCTAACACTCTCATGCTTTTGCATACAATGGTACAGGCCGGATAGGCCGCTGTTTACAGTAGCCTATCCGGTCAAGGCCGAAGCGCCCACGGGCGTCATTCGGCCGTCCACAACCAATCCTGGCCGAGTGTATGCGGCACTATCCATATGAGGTGAAACAATGACAATGCAGAGCGAAGTTACGGGCTCTGGACCGTTACGAACAGTACTTCTGAGTACCGGCGCTTTATTGCTGGTAGTTGCAGTAGTTGTATCTCCGAAAGATGCATTTGATGCATCTATCCAAGGTTTGGATATTTGGTGGAAAATCATCTTTCCTGCCATGCTTCCATTCCTGATGTTATCCCAAATGCTGACTGCTTTCGGCTTCACCCACGCGCTTGGCGTCTTGCTAGGACCTTTGATGCAGCGCTGGTTCCGCCTGCCAGGCAAAGCCGGACTGGCTATTGCTGTCGGCATGTGCGGCGGCTTTCCAGCAGGTGCGGATACCGCATCCCGATTAGCGCAGGATCAACAAATTACCGCCAAACAGGCGGGTATTGTTGCAGCAGCAGCTCATTTCGCCAATCCACTGATGATTATACTTGTCATTGGTGCAGCTTTCTCCACCAGCCTGCGGCCGGATATTTCCTTCTGATCGTTCACTGGGTTAGCGGCTGGATCGCTACCATGATCGGAGTACGTCTTCTGCCTGTGAAATCAAAAAATACCCGTATCACCATTTCATCTGCTGATTTGGAAAGCAATAAGGTTGCTTCCGATCCGAAAAAACTCACATCTGCGAGCCACACTGCTTCACTCAAAAAGCGTAGTCTGTGGTCCCAGATGATGCTTGCAGCCCGCGACGCCCAGGAACGTGACGGACGCGGGTTCGGCAAATTGCTTGGTGACACGGTCTCCCAAGCTGTACAAACGTTAATGATGACCGGAGGATATATGATTGTGTTTGCCGTATTTGTTCGGCTGCTCACGCTCTATATCACCCCGGATACTTCCGTAACTTTTTGGCCCTCACTACTGGAGCTCCATCTCGGGACCTATCACTTGAGTCAGAGCCCACTGACACCCGTTCTCCTGATATCTTTGCTTGCAGCCGTTCTCGGCTGGGGAGGTCTGTGCTCCCTTTTGCAAGTCTCCGCTGTGCTGAAAGCTGCCGGACTTGCTACAACGTCCATGCTGTATTTTGCCGGAGTCCGTCTGCTTCATGCGTTGGTTGCATTTTCCATCAGTTTGCTGCTGTGGCTGCCATTCAGCCGTTACAGCTCCGAGGTCTGGACCACTTTCCAGCCCACTTCAGGCAACCGTTTGGCACCATTTCTGAACAAGCAATCCCTGGTTGGCATGAACACCTCAGACATCATCGAGGCTGTCTGGAGCGGCTTTCCTGCTGCCTGTGTCGGTTTGGCATTACTGCTTACCGTCATGATCAGCCTGTCCGGGCTGACCTTCTGGTTCAACCGCCGTTTTTCTCGCTAATTTTTTGACGCAGCGCAGCTTCCACTTCAGGTGAGACCAAATCGGTGACATCTCCATGGTAGTGGGCAATTTCCTTGACGATGCTGGAGCTCAGATAAGAATACTTTGGATTGGTCATCATAAAGATGGTTTCCGCATCCGGATTCAGCTTGCTGTTGGTGGAAGCCAACTGCAGCTCATATTCAAAATCCGTCACCGAGCGAATGCCGCGGACAATGACCTGAGCATCTTTTTGCCGTACATAATTCGCCGTCAGATCACGGAAGCTGTCCACTTCCACATTCGGCAGATGACTCGTGACTTCCGTAATGAGACTCTTGCGTTCTTCCACCGTAAACAATGGATTTTTGCTCATATTATTCAATACAGCCACAACGACGCGATCAAACTGCTTCGACGCCCGGGCGATAATGTCCAGATGGCCCATGGTTACGGGATCAAAACTCCCTGGATATACGGCAATTCGTTCCTGACGATGTATCATTTCACTCATGAGGAGCCTCCTCTTCCGCTGGGCTAGGTTCTCCATCTTCTGTTGCTGCAGCAGGTGCATAATGATAGATGGATACAGCTGTCTCCCCATACAATGCCTTGCGCGTTTGTTCAAACGGGCCGAATTGCTCAGGGTAATTATATTTGGATTCATATTCAAGCACGACGGTCGCTTCCGGTTCAAGCAGATCCAGCTCGTGCATCGTAAGCATTAACTCGTCCCCATTTTTCATACGGTAGGGCGGATCCAGAAATACGAGATCAAATTGGGTGCTTCGCTTGGCGAGCGCCTTCAATGCACGACTGGCATCATTCCGGTATATAGCCGCCTGATCTTCCAGCTTGGTTGCCTTCAGATTCGCACGGATTACTTCAATACTCTTCGATTCCAAGTCAACAAAAACAGCCTTGTCCATGCCGCGGCTCAGCGCCTCAATACCGAGACCACCACTGCCTGCAAACAGATCCAATGCTGTACCACCCTCAAAATAAGGGCCAATCATACTAAACAACGCTTCCTTCACCTTGTCGGTGGTCGGCCGCGTTCCTGTGCCAGGAACAGCCTTCAGCGGTCTGCCTTTCGCACTCCCAGATACCACTCTCACTGATGAGTCACCTTTTCTCTCTATGTAAGTTTATTGATAAAGCTATCGTACCACAATCGGGTTCAGTTTGAAAAATAGTCCGTCTGCTTTCGCTCAAGAAAATTGTTGACCAAATTGTTGACGAAGATGTATAAAAAGGAAACTTCCAGGCCATCCTGTAATTATCGACATCACAAGTGTCGTAGACAACCGCGGAGAAGACTTACGTTTCCCCATAAGCTCTTCGTCCGGTTTCTCCTCTCCCATGAAAAGAAGCTCTCGAAAGAGGGCTTCTTTTTGTTATCCCATATTATGTACTTGAACCAAAGCAAGTATTATATTAAGTCCCCTCATTGTTCATCTCTTTGCTCATCTCTATGTACTTCCGATTTGAACGGCGCAAGTTATTCATTGTAATCATAAGGAGAACTATAGGCAAAAAGATATTCCATGACTGATTCTTAACCATCACGATTGCAAAGAACACCATAGCTACCCATACCAATATTTCAATGGCTTCATACTTGGTTAACGTGCGCTTGAATGCTTTTCTGGAAATGAGACGAATCAGGAAATAAGCGATTAAGCAATAAAATGCGCCCATTCCCAGTATGGCAATCAGGATCAACAACATCTCCAAGAACATGCCTCTCACCTCTCAATCATCTAATTTCCTTAATTTTACCATATGAGCGAAAGAGTGTCATCGGAATACTCGTGTCTAAACTCTCCACACCGCCCCCCATTTACTTCTCTTCACTTATAACGGTCGCGTTATAGATCACAATCCGTTTGCCATCCAGATCAAAAAGTACCTTATTCCCATACTCTGTATCCTGCAAATCAATCTTACCTTCATACGTATGAATCAACTCTCCCGAGTCACTGTAAACTTTAACCACCCGTTCCAGACCGCCGGAGTTATTGGATCGCATCGTTTTCAGCGCACGCTCACCTGAAGCCGTGTTGAAATACCAGATGAAGCATCCCACGATGATGCCCAATATGACGAGTATCGTTACCCATACACCTGTCTTTGCTTTTCTACTCAAAATAAGCCCCTCCTTCTATCCATGTCCAGTACAGTACGAGACAAGTAAGGTAGCGGTTTCATTGGCCATCAGCTCATAAGAAATAAACAGAGGCCCCCAACTTGCAGAGACCTCTGTCCTTTAGCTACATCTTATATATCCCTATCCCTATTACAGCGCACGAATGACAAATTCAAATTGCAGCTCGCTGTCCGAGGCGATGCGGTATTCCGGATGAACCGGTGCACCCCAGCTATCGTCGCCCCCGACGCCCATTTGTTTGCCGGCTACCGTTACAACCGTATAATGCACCGGAGGTAGCTCATACGCATGTTGTGCATTCTCAAGCTCAAGTGCCGTATATGGAGACACATTCAGCTCAACTGGAGCTGCAGCAGATTCAATTTTGAAGCCACGTCCCGCGTTGTCGGTCAATTTCGCCCAACGTACACCGGTGCGGTTGCCGGACTCCTGCGGTACAAGATATGGCGCAACGGTATCTGCTACCTTGCTGTTATGGATACCCAGTCGTACGCCAAATGCACGGTCCGTATAGTTTTCTTCCGGTCCCAGCGCCAGCCACTCTACGTTTTCATAGTCCGGTGAAGTCTTGAAGGAAAGGGCGTGAATCGGAAGATCTGGCAAACCTGCCGTTCCTTTATACGTATTATGCACATGCACACTACCATCTGCACGCACCGTATACGCCACTTTTACTTGTACATCTGCCGAAATATTAAGCTTGTATGTGAATTCGATCCGATATTGATCCGGGTTTTGTTCCGCTTTCCAGTTCACACATCTAGGCAGCAGACTTGCAGCATACCAAGCCCCAAGCTCGAAGCCCATGGCAGTACCTTTATCATTATCTGTGGTCGCACGCCAGAACAATGGCACTGGAGGCTGAGCAATCGTCTCGCGGCCTGACAGCTTCAGAGATACCATTGTACCGAAAGCTTTGGAGAACAGGACATGGGTTTGACCAACCCTTACACCGATATTAACGTCCCCTTCTACTACCTGAATTTCATTGGTTAGATTCAGATCCGACACCGTAGTTTCTGACTTGCCCTGAGTAAATATAAACTGTCCAAAGGCAACTTCTTCGCCTTTTTCCGCCCACAGCGTATCCGCTTTTAAGATAAACGCGGTATTCACTGCATATTCCCCACCAGCAAGAGATTCCACATTAAGTGGAATCTTCACAATAGTTTCGCTTTGTGGGCCTATGTTTACGTCCAGTGTTCCGTGCTGCACTTTGTGACCTTCATGCTCCAGACTGTATACCAGTTCGAATTCAGACGTGTCCGCAAACAAATTACCGTTAACGATTTTCACACCTTCCCGATCGGGGAACAGCTTGATGTTCTGGTACAGGAATTTTACTTCCTGCATCTTGGCAGACACTTTACGGTCTGCGTACACAATCCCGTCGCCACAGAACGAATAGTCCGAAGGACGATCGCCGAAATCTCCACCATAAGCTAGGAATTCCTTGCCGTAACGATCTTTTTTGTAGATAGCCTGATCAATGTAATCCCAAATGAAGCCGCCTTGGTACATCCGATATTTATCTTCCAGTTCCGTATACTTATGCATACCGCCAATGGAGTTACCCATAGCATGCATATACTCACAACTGATATAAGGTTTCTCCGGATCAGCGTTAAGGAATTCCTCAATGTCCGCCGGTTTGGCATACATGCGCGATTCCATGTCACTCGTCTCGTTAAAGCGACGGTCGTGGAAGACTCCTTCATAGTGAACGAGACGGGTCGGATCTGCTGTTTTAAAGTATTGAGACACTTTATAAATGACTTCACCACCATGGGACTCGTTCCCACAAGACCAGATGAGAATGGACGGATGATTTTTATCCCGCTCTACCATCGACACTGCACGATCCATAACGATGTCATGCCATTCCGGTTTATCACCAGGAATAACCCATGACGGCTCAACTGCACCAAGCTTCTGCCATGATCCGTGCGTCTCCAGGTTCATTTCATCGATTACATACAATCCATATTCGTCACACAGTTCATACCACAGGCTTTGGTTTGGATAGTGAGATGTACGAACAGCGTTCATATTGTTTTGTTTGATGGTACGAACATCCCATAACATGTCTTCTTTGGTTACAGCGCGTCCACGGCGCGGATTGAATTCATGACGGTTTACCCCTTTGAAAACAATACGTTTACCATTGATGTGCATCACTTTATCAATCATTTCAAATGTCCGGAAACCAACGGACTGAGGCACAACCTCCACCAACTCACCAGTTGCATCATATACACAAATGTACAATCGATATAAATAAGGAAGTTCCGCGCTCCACAGATTTACTTTGCCAATCTCCTCACGAAGACTCGCTAGACCATTGGTAACTTCAATACCACCAAACGTTTTCACCGTGTTGCCTTCAGCATCCCGTAGTTCAGCCTCCACTTTTGCCCCCGCAGCGGCTTTCCCTTCAAGCTTAAGATCCACGTTTAGCGTACCATTGGTATAAGACTTGTCCAGATCCGTAACAACCCGCACATCCCGAATATGCGCAGCCGGTACAGTATACAGATACACATCTCTGAAAATGCCGGAGAACCGCCAGAAGTCCTGATCTTCCAGCCAGCTGCCTGTGCTGCGTTGATACACTTCCACAGCCAGTTTATTCTCTCCGTCCTGAAGGAAGGGGGTCAGATCAAAATCGGATGGTGTGAAGCTGTCTTCCCCATACCCGACAAATTGTCCGTTGAGCCATACATAGAATGCAGATTCCACACCCTGAAACGAAATATATACCGGACTGTTCTGCCAGCCTGTTGGTAAATGGAATGTGCGAATGTAACTGCCTACCGGATTCTGGTCCTGAGGTAATGCAGGTGGACGCAGTTCATTTAACCCGTCCCAAGGATACTGTGTATTTACATATTGGATCTGACCGTACCCTTGGAGCTGAATATGCCCCGGCACTTCAATATCATCCCAACCGGCACTGGAGAAGTCCTGCTTGTAAAAAGCTTCGGGACGGCAATCCGGACGGATGGCGTAATTAAATTTCCACGTTCCGTTAAGGTCGTAGCGCATAGCCATTGCACCGGATGCTTTCGCTTCTTCCATCGTGCGGTAATAACGATGATCCGAGTATGCGTTGAGGCGGTTTACTTCAAATACGCTCACATCGCCCAGCCAGTTGATATCTGCATGTGTTGCTTTCATTCGGCTCCCTCTCCTCTTGAAACAAATATATTTATTACTTATTCAGTGCAAATCCTTATTTTCCTTTTACGAAACAAACAGAAACAAACAGAAAGACAGAGGCACGCCATTTCAGGCGTCCTCTCCTCTCTTTCTGCATTGACGTCCATTCAGACGCTTTTAAAAAGATGCATTAATTGAAATTACTTGACGGAACCTACCATACCCGCGACAAAGTGTTTTTGCATAATGAAGAATACAAGCGCTGTGGGTAATGTCGCGATGACGATGGCGGTCATGATAACACCATAATCCGGTGAATAACTGGAACCGAGGTTCGAGATTAACAGCGGAATCGTCTGTTGGTCTGGCGTTTGCAGCACCACGAGAGGCCACAGGTAGTTATTCCAGCTGCTCATGAATGTGATGATCGCAGCAGCTGCATATGTTGTTTTCATCGTTGGCATGTAGATCTTCAGGAAGA
Source organism: Paenibacillus sp. 1A_MP2 (assembly GCF_052244825.1). Taxonomy (NCBI): domain Bacteria; kingdom Bacillati; phylum Bacillota; class Bacilli; order Caryophanales; family Paenibacillaceae; genus Paenibacillus; species Paenibacillus sp. 1A_MP2. The sequence goes on from NZ_JBQQCS010000001.1 coordinate 4,813,174, forward strand.
TTCCAATTTCGCTCAAACCATCAATCCGGCCTGCTTCAAGCATCTCTTTCGGGAACATTTTGGTGTTCTGACGGAAGAAGAAGATCAGGAACGCTGTTGTGATAGTTGGCAGAATAACGGCGGCCAGCGTATTGATTCCAATAAACGGTGCAAAACCGGAAATCGTAGCAAACATTCGGTATAAAGGAACCATCAGCGCTGCGAACGGAATCATCATGGACAGCAACAGAATGTTAAATACGATATCCCGTGATTTCGTCCGGTACACTTCGAATCCATAACCGGCAAGAGAACCGATCAACAGTGCCAGGAGTGTGGAAATGACTGAAACGATCGCCGAATTCCCCAGAGCCTGTACCAGGTTCGTCTGCTCCAGCAATTTGTTGAAGTTATCAAGGAAAAATGAGCCGGGAAGCAATCTGCCTTTGGTGACATCTACAGAAGCGTTTGTCGAACTGACGAGCATCCAGAAGAACGGGAAGATGGACACAAATGCAACGATGGACAAGAAGACATACGTGAATATACGTTTCGCTTTTGCTTTAGCCATTTCTCTCACCTGCCACTTTGAACTGGATAATGGACAATACGATAATCATCAGCACGATGGAATACGAAACGGTTGCCGCATATCCGAAGTCCGGTGAATATTTGAACGAAAGGTTATAGATGTACTGGGAGATGGACATCGTCGCGTTACCCGGGCCACCTTTGGTGATGTTCATAATTTCATCGAAAATTTGCAATGTACCAATCGTCGATGTAATGGAGGTGAACAGGATAATCGGTTTGAGCAATGGAACAGTAATTTTGAAAAATTGCGTGAAAGCATTCGCGCCATCAATCCGTGCAGCTTCATAGATCGACTGATCAATGTTCTGAAGGGATGACAGATAGAAAATCATGTTATATCCGGTCCAACGCCAAGTAACGGCGATTATAATCGTAATTTTAGCCCAGAACGGGTCAGTGATCCATTGAATCGGTTCAGCAATCACGTGAAGATTCATCAGGAATTGGTTCACCATACCGTCAGAAGAGAACAGATATTTAAATACAACCGAGTAAGCAACCAGCGAGGTTACACACGGCAGAAAGATGGCAGTACGGAAAAAGCTGCGGAAGCGCAACGTACTGTCATTCAACAAAACGGAAATAAACAAGCCGAGAATAATCATGACAGGCACTTGAATGATCAAGTACAGAAATGTGTTGGATACGGCAGTGCGGAACGTGGTGTCACTAAATAATCGTTTATAATTATCAAGGCCCGTAAATTCAAGATTGGCTCCTACACCAGACTTGAACGATAAGAGCAGCGCTTGCAGCATCGGATAGAAGTAAAATGCAACGATCCCGATCACAGCGAGCGAAATAAAAGCCCATCCAGTCAAATTATTTTTCTTTTGGAGACTGTCTCCTGTATTCATGGCTTTCACAGTATGGCTCCTCTCTCTCCCGTGTAACATAGATAGAACCCAGGGAGCCTTCCACCATGTCCGGGTCGGCTATTGCTTGCGCCAGACAGTGGAACGGCTCCGATGCTTCCTTGGGTTCTATAAGTTACCGTGGATCATCTTAGTGTAATTGTGTTTCAGCTTGTTTCTGTGCATCAGCCAGAACGTCATCAATCGCCTTGCCGTTCAGGAAGTTCTGCATTTCAACAACCAGAATGTCCTCGATGGCATATGTGTTGATACCGTAGTTTACGCTAGGAATTTCTTGTGTCCATTTTGCAAAATCAGCAAATACTTTTTGTCCGCCGAAGAACTCATCGGCTTTATCAAACGCTTCGCCTTCTGCTGCCGGTTTGTACGTACCGATCGCACCAATGTTGTTCAGCAAATCTTGATACAATTGTTTGTCAGAACCGAATGTTTTACCCATGAAATCAGCAGCTTGGTCTGCACCAGCAACATTGTTCATGACGTACCATGAGCTACCACCCAAGTTGGATGCATGTACAGAATTCGATTGTCCAGCCATTTTAGGAAGCGGTGCTACCGCCCATTTGCCGGATTGGGATGCTTCTTGACGAACAGATGGTGTAATCCAGTTTCCTGTAGGAATCGTAGCTACATCACCGTTGTTGAATGCTGCCACGAATTGGCTCCAGTCAGAGTTCAGCTTAACGACATTTGCATCCATCATTGCTTTGTAGGTTACAAAAGCTTCTTTCAACGCTGCATTGCCAGCCAGATCAGGTGTTTTTCCATCTTCCTTGGAATACCATGAACCTGCGGATTGGATCATCATGCGGATCAGACCCAAATCGTTGGGATCAAGTGTGATCAGGTCCTTACCTGTTTTGGCTTTCACATCTTTACCGATTTTGATGTAATCATCCCATGTGATGTCCTGAAGATCAGCTGCTTTGTAGCCTGCTTGCTCCAGCAGATCAGTTCTGTAGTAGAGACCTGTTACACCGGAGTCAAACGGAACACCGTACTGTTTACCATCAAAAGCCGTAGGTCCCAGTTTGTACTCTGCGAAATCGGAAGCTTTGATTGTAGAGGACATATCTTTAAACGCATCAGGATATGCACTCAAAAAGCTTTGTGACCGATAGTCCTCAATTAGAACGATGTTAGGAAGACCACTGCTTGTTCCAGAATTCAGGCCGGTGTTCAGCTTCTGAATAATAGCATCTTGAGCATACTCAACGATGTTAATTTTCAGATCAGGATTTTCCTTCTGATATGCTTCTTTTGCTGCTTCCATTGCAGCAACGTTAAATGCCTTGTCCCAAGCCCAAATCGTAATTTCATTGGCGGTTTTTTCACCTTCACTTGCCGTATTTCCTCCACCACCGGAAGAACATGCAGACAATAACAGAACAGTTACGAGCATCAATACCCACATTTTTTTCAAACCATTCAACTCCCCTTAACCTCTTTGTTTGTAAATTGCTTACGTTTTCTGAAAGCGTTTGCTTTCGATATATTCATCTTATCATTCCCAAATCTTCATTCGTTAGTAATAATTTTGTGTGGATTTGTCATCTTATTGCCACAATGAAAACCTTTACAGAAACCGCTTGCATTAAATTTGTTTTTTTGTAATTTCTTTTGATTTTGTACTTTTTTGATCTGAATATTTTACAAGTCAGGCTTCATTCTCAGGCTTTACGCACCAAAAAGACCCTCCCGTGTTGTCATTGACAAGACAGGAAGGCCTCCTATTTGAAGCTGCTTTCACTTAAATAACGTCCTTGCTTTCACTTAAGCCCTATTGTTTAGCTCGTAATCAACGGGAGTGTAACGGTAACCCTTGTCCCCTCTCCCGGTTTGCTCATTATCGTTACACCATAAGGTGCCCCGTACAACAGCTCTATGCGATCATGTACATTCCGTATACCAATACCGCTGAACAACTGTCGATTATTCTTCGGATTAGGCAGCGACTCACCCATTGAGAATCCTTCGATCCCGTCGCCGTTATCCATAATCTCGCATATCAATGACTCTCCGGCTCTGGAGACCATCACATGAATGGTTCCTGTTTCCTTGGAAATGAATCCATGGAAGAAGGCATTCTCAATAAAGGGCTGAATCACCAGCTTGGGCACATGATAATGCGTACAATCCGGAGCTACGTAAAAGGCCGCTTTAATGCGTCCTCCGTATCGGACATGATTAATGAATACATAGTTTTTCAGATTTTCGACTTCTTGCTCTACCGTTATTGTCTCACTCACGTTACTAATCGTATTTTGTAATAAAGAGATTAGCGCATTAATGGTTTCGGCAGCCCTGTCCTTGTTCCCCTGCTGCACTAGAACTTTAACGGAAGCCAGAGTGTTGTATAGAAAATGAGGATTAATCTGGCTTTGCAGCGCCGCCAGCTCAGCGTTTCGCTGCTCTCGCTGTGTAAGTACCAGTTGATCCACATAGTCATGCAGTTCATCCAGCATGTAGTTATAGGCATGACCCAGCTGTCGGCTCTCATAACTTCCGCTGACCGGAATATAGTTGTCCAGATCACTTTTGGTAATATTGGACATCTGCTTCACGAGTCTGCGCAGTGATTTGGTGATTTGATTCGTAATTAGAAATACCAGTATGAGGGCAGCAGCCACAATGCCAGCGCAAATCAGAGCAATGGTCTTCATATCAATCAGCTGCCCCATTGCGAGATCTTTGTCGACGACGTTTATGATATAAAAACGGTAAAATGGCAAGTACTCGGACAATACCACACTGTCCTGATCCATGACTCGCGCATTTAACCCTTTTGCAGTTTCGTTATTATTCATTTCTCTGGCATAGGTCAGCAATTCAAGTTGAGTGGTACCGATCCACTCTTCCCGATTGGACGATACAATCTCACCCGCATCATTCAGGATAACCACATCGTTGCCTCGGCTCGTGAAACTGCTATAGAACTGACGAAATGCGTTCTCTCTCATAGTCACATACAATGTACCGTAGAGTCGATTTTCAGCACGATCCGTCAAGGCCTTGGTCGCTGAAATCATCTGCCCGGCAGTCTCATCATTCGTCTGATAGTCGTCAAAAATGATCCGATTCGGACTTGCCGCTGCTTCCAGCGTTATCGGCTGTTCTTTCAATTCATCCGCTGATAAACGAAGATGAGACCGATCGGTGGAATACGTACGCCCATTAATACCGCTAATCGTAATACCGACTTCATAGGACTCTGTGATCGACTGAATCCGGTCCATCGTTTCCCTCATATTATAATAGGATTTTGCCATAGTGAGGGAGTCACCCTCCCCCTCAGACAAATAACCACGGATCGCCCCGCTTTGTCTAACATTATTGGATACAGCAGCGATCGCATCGTTAAAGGATTCAAAGTTCGTTTTGATCTGGCTAAGTACCTTGGAGTTCGTAATACTGAACGTCTCGGTAAACAGCTTGGTCGACATATGAATCGATGTCCATAGAATGAGTACGGAAACAAGAATGATGCTGACCACCATAACAAGGAACAGTTTCGGAAAAAGCCCGAGGCGGGAAAATGCGTTCATCCATTTCTTCATTTATTTCTTCCTTCTGACGTTATGCCCAGAATTTTCGCCGGTATCGGCTGGGTGACAGTCCGGTAAATTTTTTGAACACCTTGCAAAAGTAGCTGTGGTCGGAATACCCTACCATACTGCTAATTTCGGAAATGGTGACGTCATCCGACCGGAGAAGTTCCTCTGCCTTTTCGATTCGAATTTTGTTCAAATATTCGTTAAAGCCTTCTTTTTTGTGTGAAGAGAAATAACTGGACAGGTACGAGGGATTAAAATGAAAATGCTTCGCTACTTCGGCAAGTCCGAGCGGCTGATCAAAGTGCTCATGCATATATTCCAGCAGCATTTTCATATTTGGATCACTTCGTCGTCCGCCCTCTCCACTAGTACATTCCTGTACCTCAGTCATGAATTGGTCCAGCACAGTCATGGCTTCCCTGAGGCTGGAAGCTCCATCCACATGTTTGAAATAGGTATATTTGCCCTCTTCCAGCGCAGCAGACTGAACATCCATATCTGCCAGGGTGATGGACACGTTAAAGATCAGGTTGCCCAAGAAGGACTTGATTTCGAACACATCTGCAATATAATCCCTTCCCAACGTAAGGGCATACTCCTGCAAATATTCTCTTGCCGCTTCTGTTCGATTTCGCTTCACATGCTGCAAAAACATGTTCACGTTGAACTGGTACCCGGCAGGGTGAAGAGGCGGAAGTTCGCCATATACCAGAATAGAGCGATCCTCATAATAAAAGCGATACTCCATTAGTTTGATCAGACGCGTTCGATACACGTTTCCCATCTCTTCAAATGAAGAAAGCTGTCGCTCAGCACCCAGCAAGATCCATCCTGGGCTTCCTTGTTCTTGCTCGCCAACTCCTTAATCTGCTGCACCATCCATTCATCCTTCGAAGGGTCTACATTAAGGAGCACCACCGGTGATATGCCTTCCGCCGGAACGATTGCACACTCTACGTCAGGGAGCAAATCCCGTAACCTGTTCTCCAACTGCCCGTTATCCAGCTTGTGCACATGTACCTGTGTATCCTGCGGCTTATATACGAGTAAACGAAAGCATCGGTGAGGAAACGTCTCGCTAATGATATCCATCTCGTTACTCTCATCCAATGTAAAACCGGACAGCATCTTTTCCATCAGTTGCCCGAGCCTCCACCCATCATGTGTAGGCTCAAACTGCAATTCCGGAATTTTGCCAGCGGTACGTTGAAGCACTTGTAATAATTCATTGGTATCCAGTTTCGGTTTCAAAATGTAGTCTGCTGCTCCATTCTGGAGCGTTGAACGTACATAATCGAACTCACTGAAGCTGCTAAGTACAATAACCTCAATCTGCGGATGGCTGGATTTTAACGTCCGGACAAAGGTTTCCCCATCCATCACAGGCATTACGATGTCCGTAATGACAATATCCGGCTGTAACGACTGTACCTGCTCAAGTCCTTCTTCTCCATTGGAAGCTTCACCTACAATCTGAAAACCTTCAGCTTCCCAGTTCATATGGTGCTTAATGCCTTGCCTTACAAGAAACTCATCGTCAACAATCAGCACCTTGCACAACCGGTTCATGACCCTTGACCCCCTCGTCTAATCTTTCTTCTATGTCTACAGGTTATACCATCATATATCGGATAGAATAGCCTTCCCGTGTTAGCGGTTACATTTATTTTAAAGTTTTGTACTTCTTTTTATATCGCAAAACGAACGTTTTATCAATGGAAACTCTCTTTAGTGTACACTATATTTCGACAAAATAAGAAGCCTTGACCCGCCATGAATCTTTTTTGGCGAACCAGGACTTCTTATCCATGTACGTTTAGATTAACTCAAACTTTCATTTCAAGTTTAAGTCTAAGGTTCGATTCCCCATTGAAGACTTCCCGCAATATATCCAGTTACTTTTGACCAATCGGTATAAGCGGTTTGAGCCGGTGCAAAGGAATAATCATCCGTCTGCGTGTAGTTGCTCCAGTCGTTTTTGGAGAAGCGGGCTTGAATTTCAGTGCTTTGCCCCGCTGCCAGTGAACCGGCAGAAGCCTTGAAGCCAATCTCCAGCATGTAATCCGCTCCGGTCACCGGGGTCGACAGCGCACTAAACGTACCTGTAACATTGTCGTTTCCAGCCGTTGCCCAGTCACAGAAGAAGCTTTGGGTCTGAGCGCCGTTAATCGTATAGTAGTAACGAATTTTGACATCGGAAAGATTGATCGCCGTTGTGCCTGTATTCGTTAACTTGATCTTGGGATTAACGGAGTTACTCGTTGCTGAAGTCGTTCCATTAAACATCCCGATTCGAATGGCGCCCACGGGTACAACCGTCGTGTCTTTGATAGTCAGATTCAGAATCGTATCATTGCCTGCACTGAAATGGAAGGTTAATGCTGCGCTTCCCTTGGGCAAAGAAGCCAGATAGGTTTTGCTCAGCACTACCTGATTGCCCGATAATGTGTAATCCGTACCTGCAACCAGCGTTGAACTGCCGTTACGGATCGTACTAAGTGTGTTTCCATTCAGTGTCAACATGACAGGAATATCGGCCTGGTTGCCTGGATTCTTATCAAATTCAGCATTTACTGGTGTGATGGTCGAGCTGGTTACCGGAGACCCGCCTCCACCTTCTCCACCGCCATTGTTCCCGCCAATACGGTCAGCATATAAAATGCCCCGTCCATTCGTTCCCAAATACACTCTTCCATACAGACGTGGATCACCTGTAATTGTGGTTACACGTGCATATTGATGCTGATTATCGTTAATCCGTACCCAATTCGCCCCGCCATCATCGGAACGGAAAAATCCACGTGTTCCGTCGATCTTTGCAATCGTGTACAGCGCGACCCCGTTCTGTCCAGGCGCCGCTTTACCAAAACCGATGCTGTCCGCTTCCTCCACATTTGCAAGCTTGGTAAAGGTCGCTCCTGAATCGGTGGAATGCCACAGACCGTATGGCCCTCCCTCTTCACTGCCACCTGCAAACCAGAGCTCACCTTCTGTACCTGGAACAGCGTCCAGATCTGTATTTCCTTCAACCGGAAGTCCGGTAGCCGCAGAAGCGGTGAAGGAGGCACCACCATTGGTGCTCACATAGACTTTACCGGCAGCAAATCCATAGAATTGGTTTGGGTTCACCCGGTCGGAGATCACTTTGGCCTGTGCGGGTATACCTGAACTCGCGGTCCATGAGTTTCCGCCAGTGGAATAATGCACACCCTTGTCTGATGTGCTCCATACAAGTCGGTTACCATTTGCAGAGATAGCTACGGTTCCTCCTCCGGTTGTTCCGGCAGGCTCTGCGTTTGCTTTATACCACGTGGTCCCACCGTCGCTGGATAAACCAATAGATTTTGCATTCGGATCAGCCGTGTAGTCTGCTTTCCCTACGCGAACCATAGTACTTGGACTTAACTCTGCAAAATCCAGACTTTCCGTAGAAGAGTAGTTGGGGCTGGTAAACATCGTAGCTGGTGCCTGATCCAGATCGTTATGACGGAATCCCGAGACATCCCCTACACCACTTAACAAGTGTGCTCCGCTTGGCGGGCTGATCAGATCCAGGACTGCGATTTCCTCCACGCCTTTGGCCATCACAGAAATATTAATTTTGTTGCCCTCATCCCAGTCTGTCAGATTTTTGGTTCCGTAGATGGTCGCGCCTGTTCCATACATCATACGGTCAGAATCAAATGGATCAATCTCCAGATCACCAATCATCCAGCCCAGCTTTGGAGAAACTTCAGGGGGTGCAGGATTTGTCCCAAAGGTCAACCAAGGAGCAGCCGATATATCCTGTGTATAGCGCATTTTGCGGTTTGGATATGCTTCAAATTCCCAGATACGGGTCCAAGTAGCTCCACCGTCCGTACTGCGGAACAGATTCGCATCAGGCCACCAGGAGTTAAGGGTTGCTACCATGAGTGTACCAGGATGCTGTGCATCTACTGCCAGTCCGCCGTATCCATAATAATTATCCGTGCTGCTGCTTGGCACCGGACTAATATTGGTCCATACCCCTGTAGACGTATTTAATTTCCACAGGTCTCCCTTTTCCCCATCATAAGGGCCCGCACCATCACTGTAAGAGATATAAAGATTGCCATTGGCATCCATTTCCCCGTGATGAGGCAGATAGCCTGTAGGCTGTCCAGCGACAGCAGTCCATGTTGCGCCTCCATTCGTACTGCGGTATATGCTTTGATTTTTGTCGGCTACCCCGACATAGATGGTCTGTGTTGCCTGTCCAGCAGAACCTGTAGATTTGTCAAAAGTAATCCAAGATAGGCCTACAATGTCACTGGTATACTCATAAGACGGGTCCTCCACATACGTTCCCGGATTCGGGAAGCTCGTTACTTTGCTCCAGGTTACGCCGTAATCCGTACTTTTCCACAGTCCATTACCACTGCGGGCACCAAAATACAAAATGCTATTTTTATTCGGATCAATAGTCAGGCGTTCCCCCATGGAACGTCCCGGCATGTTACCGCCGACTTTGAACGGAAGAGTGGTTGTCTGCCAAGTATCCCCGCGGTCCGTAGAACGCAGAATGGAGCCGTTGTTTTTGTCCCATGAATTCGTGTACGTGCCAACAGCCATATACACTCGATTCGGATCAATCGGGTCTGTTGCCAGCGCATCGACACCGTTTTTGTTCCAGTCATCCCAGCCGACAAAATCGGTGAGCGGAATCCAACTTTCATTCGCAGGATTCCAGCGATAGGCTCCCCCGATATCGGTCCGGGCATAGATCAAATCTTTCTCTGACTCATTGAAAATAATCCCCGGCACAAAACCACCACCAGCCCCGGTCACGACATTTTTCCACTGGTATGAATCACTCGGTGCCGCATCTGTTGTTCCAACGAGTACGCCCAATGAAACTGCTGCAACGGCAACCGTCAAACTCATCACCCGCAGCTTTCCCAAAAACGTTTTCATAGTAACTTAGCCTCCTCTTCAATATGTTCATCGCATCCGGTCAACTCCCGCTGTGTCATCCTGTTGATGAGTGCAGTGTCAGACATTTAATGCATTGGGTCAGGCAACCAGCCCCACCTCCTCTCCAATTTATAAAACGCTTTCATAAATCGATTTCGATAACCATTCACTGGATTATACTTTCAATACATAACATTCGATAACCATTAAAAAACCCCTTCTGCTCGAATTCTATTTTTTGTAATTTTTTTCAGTATATCGCTTTCACAACACAAAGAAGGCTGCTGCTTGATCCAGCACCCTTCTCCATTGACATGCTATTGTATAAAAGAAAAACGCAATCCCAGTAACACGGTTGTTCGTTCCTTCATTTATTTGCTATCCGACTGTATTACATTGCCAAACGCGTAGGTTTTCTGCCCTTTCACACCCGGTCTGACTACAAATAGAGATCCTGCATTCGGAGTCTCTAGCAGCCGCTCTTCACTAATACCAATCCGGGCAGTCGTAATATACAAATCCTCCAAATCCGGCCCTCCGAAACAACAGGATGTCACCTGATCCGCAGGTATCTCAATCTGTTGCAGCAGCTCTGCCGTATGGGGATTCCAGCGTGTGACTCTTCCTCCGCCCCAATGGGCAATCCACAGCATTCCCTCACCATCTACAGTCATTCCATCCGGAAAGCCAAATTCCTCCGGGATAGCAATAGCACTTGTCCGGTTCGTAAGTTCTCCAGCAGCCAGATCAAAATCAAATCGATCAACAGAACGTGTCGGCGTATCAATGTAATACATCGTTTGCTGATCCGGACTCCAGCCCAATCCATTGGACGTGGACACATCCCTGAACATCGTTCGAACAGGCTTTCCTTCCTCCAGACAATAAAATGCCCCCGTCTTGCTTTCGTTCTTCATGCTCATCGTTCCTGCCCAGAAGCGGCCAAGCGAGTCACATTTCCCGTCATTGAAACGGTTGTTGTCCTTGCCTGTTTCAGGATCCTCAATCGGCTGCAGCTCTCCCGTGAGCAGGTTATAGGCGTGGAAGCCACTGCGCAAAGCAACGACAACCTCATCACCATGGTATGGGACAACCGCACCTACATGCTCGCCAACATCATAAGCCTGATCTTCACCTGTAGAAGGATCATATACGTGTACCTTATACCCTTCAATATCCACCCATAATAACCGATTGTGTTCTGCATCCCAGCTTGGACCTTCGCCCAGCAACGCCGGGGTATGTACTGCAATGTTCAAGTTGCTCATGCCATCACATCCTTTTTATGATTTGACGCCGCCTGACCATTCGAAATCAATGGCATCCAGGAATGCTTTGGAAAGAACCATATGGCCTGTTGCATCGGGGTGAACCCGATCATACGTCAGCACGGACGTATAGAAATGATCCCAGAACGGTGTAAATGCAGCCTGTGTATCCACGTAAATGGCATCATATTCAGCGGCTACTCTGCGAACAGCTTCCCCGTATACGTCCATCGTAGCCCGCATCGGATCTTCCGGGTTGGCTTCCAAATAATAAGGAGACATCAGAACAAGTCCTTTCAACCCCGGACGAACAGAAGCAACCAGCTCACGCAGTGTAGATTCATACTCCTCCAGGAAAACATGCGAATCTGTAGATAGTGGATTGTCAAATTGACGCCATACATCATTAATCCCGATCATGATGGTTAGCCAGTCCGGTTTGAGATCAAGCACATCACGATCCCAGCGCTGCTTCAAATCACGGATCGTATTCCCACTATTACCCACATTTTGAATCCGCAACATCAACTCCGGGTAGATGGAACGCAGCAGGGCATACACTTGTGCCACATAGCCATGCCCTAATCCAGAACTGCCTTCACCAACAGGATGTTCACGGCCACAATCTGTGATCGAATCTCCGATAAAAAGCAGCTTATCATTCTTTTGCAATTTCATTGTCGTTTTCTCCTTCGCTCTCATAAGCGTTAAAATAGGTGAGATCACTCGTATTCAATTTCATAATCAGGAAAGACAGAGCTCAGCCAGCGCAGGGTTACCACCCTTGATTTTTAAGCCAGGTCAGGCACAGGTCAGACCAGGCACGAACGGCATGGTTATCCTCTGCCAATCCCAGACCATGTGAACCTTTTTCGAAAACATGCAAATCATAGGGAATGCCATGCGCACCCAGGGCAAGCGCATAACGCAAACTGTTTTCCACCGGGACCGCCTGATCATCACTCGTATGCCAAATAAATGCTTCAGGGGCGTCGGCCTTCACCTGCTGCTCTGCACTGAAGGCCTTGATCTGTTCGGCAGTCGCATCTGACCCAAGCAGATTTTCACGAGAACCGGCATGTCCATAGGATTCCATCGTAATTACCGGATAACAAAGAATAACCCGATCCGGGCGTGAACTCTCCCGTTCAATAGGATCTTCATGATCTGGTTGACCCTCGTCATACAAAGTTCCCAACGTGGCTGTAAGGTGCCCCCCGCCGAGAAACCAAGCACCGCAATTTTGGAAGGCTGAATGCCAAATTGCTCGGCATGAGCCCGTACATAACGAATTGCACGCTGACCATCTGTCATTGGTGCCGGGTGCTGGTGAGGCGCCACGCGGTACTTCAGCACAAATGCACTAATTCCCGCACGGTTCAGCAATTCAGCGATTGGAGCTCCTTCATGGTCGGCCAAAAATCCATAGCCCCACCCGGACATATAATGACAGCGCTCTCGGAACCTGGTTGAATAAATGGAATCAGATGGGGCATTTCATCCTCATGGCCCTTGGCCGCATAAGGTGCTGCATGGTCCCATAATGGTATAGTTGACGTCACTTCTATCATCCTCTCTAAATTGAACGGATGCATTGATCCGTATAATCGTTTTCCAATCTAAGGAATCGATACCATCATAACGGGAAGCACCCATACGCATCAATACCTTCCTGGCATCACTTTTTATTCAATTTGTAACAGGTTACACCGAATGTCCCTACTTGAACAGTGTTTTATAGCACATGGATTACCTCTCAATGATTAGTATAACGTTCGATACTGTTCCGGAGTTACGCCCTCAATCCGCCGAAATGTAGCCACAAAGTGGCTCGCATCCCGAAATCCAACCTTCGCTGCCGTTTCCTTGACGGTCAGTTTGCTGTTTCCTGTCATCCATTCTTTCGATTTGCGGATACGAAGGAGTATGAAATAACTGTAGGCGGTCATGCCAAAGGATTGTTTGAAAAGGGTATTCAAATGCCTTGGCGTAATGCCTGGAATGGCGGCCATCTGTTCAAGGCCAATATCGGGATCGGCGTAGTTTTCATTCATAAATGAAATTAACGGAGCCAGCCGTTCCACAGCATGCGAGATCGAAGAACGACTACCCGTCATGCCATGCTTTTTGAGTAAAATCAGAAACCGGTACATGTCCGCTGACGCTTCCAAACCGGATAAATCCTGATCACTGCTGATGGAACCCAGCACTTCCCGCCCATAGTATTCAAGCGGGCTCTCCGAATCCCATTGATGAAGGGCAGCCTCCCCAAACCAAGTGATTCTGTGATGGCCGGACACTGGGCACCTCCAAATGTAATGTAAAGTGTCTGCCACTCTCCCTGCGAGGGTACATACTCGTGCGGCTCATTCGGCGGCAGCAAAATGCCGGACGTCTCTCCCAGCAGTACAGTTGAACCTGCAAATCTGAACTCTCCGGCCCCCTTCACCGTCTGAAGCCAGTGATAGCAGGGATAGCCCGCTGGTCTGGAGACACTCTCCTGATTTCCGTTATATCCGATGCTCTCGATGTAGAGCGGAAGCGGCCGATCCCGTGAGGTCATAAAATATCGCCGATGATCGGGTTTGATGAGCATTGAGATTCTCTCCTTTGAACAAAAAACAAGATTACAGTTCCATATTCTTATATGTTTCATTACTTTTCTTATATTTTAAAAGTCATATCCATCATATAGTATAGAATTATTCTTATACAAGAGGTGAACACATTTGATTAGCAGCAAGTTACCCAAAATGTTCTACGGCGGCGACTATAACCCTGAACAATGGGATCATGAGACTCATCTTGAAGATCTGCGCATGTTCCAATTGGCAGGTATTGATATTGCGACCATCAACGTATTTTCCTGGGCACTAATTCAGCCTGATGAAGTCACTTATAATTTTGAAGGACTGGACCAGTTCATTAACAGTCTCTATGAAAACGGCGTTTACATTTGCCTCGCAACAAGTACTGCTGCACATCCAGCGTGGATGGCGAAGAAATATCCGGATGTACTACGTGTGGATGCTGATGGACGTAAACGCAAATTCGGTGGACGGCATAACTCCTGTCCGAATAGCCCAACCTACCGCAAATACTCCGAGAAAATTGCAGACAAGCTGGCGGAACGTTACAAGGATCACCCTGCTGTGCTTGTATGGCATATCTCCAACGAATATGGCGGCGATTGTTACTGCGATAACTGCGAGAAAGCGTTCCGCGTGTATCTCAAAGAACGCTATCAGACTCTGGAGCAGCTCAACAAAGCATGGAACACCAATTTCTGGGGGCATACATTCTATGATTGGGACGAAATTGTACTGCCAAGCAACCTGAGCGAGCACTGGGGAAACAACAATTCTACGTTCCAAGGCATCTCGCTTGATTATTCCCGCTTCAACTCTGACAGTATGCTTGATTGTTATCGGCTGGAATATGATGCGATCAAAAAACATATCCCGGATTCGGTCGTTACGACCAATCTGATGGGATTCTTCAAACAACTGGACTATTTCAAATGGGCTAAGCATATGGATATCGTTTCTTGGGACAGTTATCCCGGCCTGGCAACTCCGGTCAGTTACACCGCTATGGCCCATGATTTGATGCGTGGACTGAAGGACGGTCAACCCTTCATGCTGATGGAGCAGACACCCAGCCAACAGAACTGGCAGCCCTATAACTCACTGAAACGTCCCGGTGTCATGCGTCTGTGGAGTTACCAGTCCGTGGCTCACGGCGCGGATACGATCATGTTCTTCCAGCTTCGCCGTTCCATCGGCGCCTGCGAGAAGTACCACGGCGCTGTAATTGAACACGTAGGCCATGAGAATACGCGCGTGTTCCGTGAAGTCGCAGAGCTGGGCAAGGAATTGCAGCTGCTCGGTAACAAGACGCTGGATGCCACCGTTGATGCCCAAGTGGCAGTTGTGTTTGACTGGGAAAACTGGTGGGCAATTGAGAAATCAAGCGGACCTACCGTTGCACTGAACTATGTAGACCAAATTCACAAATACTACGCTGCCTTCTTCCGCCGCAACATTCAGGTGGACATCGTTAGTGTGGATACGGATATCAGCAAATACGACATCGTTCTCGCTCCAGTACTCTACATGGTGAAACCGGGCTTTGCAGGCAAACTGGAGAAATTCGTTGAAGCAGGCGGTACATTCCTGACAACCTTCTTCAGTGGTATCGTCAATGAGAGTGACATCGTAACAACTGGTGGTTACCCGGGTGAGCTTCGCAAACTGCTCGGGATCTGGGTCGAAGAAATTGATGCCCTGCTGCCTGAGCAAAAAAACAGTATTGTCCTGAAAGAAGCTTATGGTGATCTTCAAGGAGAATATGGTTGTGGCATGCTGTGTGACCTGCTGCACAGTGAAGGCGCTGAAGTCATCGCCGAGTATGGAGACGATTTCTATAAAGGTATGCCTGTCGTGACACGTAACACATTCGGTCAAGGTGAAGCCTGGTATGTAGCTTCCGATCCGGAAGACCGATTCCTGGACGATTTACTGGGACAACTGGCTGCAGCCAAAAATATTGATTCCCTTCTGAATACGCCGGAAGGTGTTGAAGTGACTGCTCGTACCAAGGATGGACAGCAGTACCTGTTTGTCATGAATCACAATGCTACTGCCCAATCTTATGATCTCGGCAAGGCTAAGGCTCATGATTTGCTTACAGATCGGTCCCTTTCAGGTACGATTGAGATTGAAGGCCGCGGTGTGCAGCTGCTTGAAATGAAATAATTTTGGAAAACCGATGATACAACATGTTACACGCAAATCGCGTTGATTCATATTTGTAGCTTAAATGAGTGTCAATTGTTAAAATTTGAAGTATTATAGGATTGAACCTGTTTCAATCTGCTACTTCCCGTATCCGTTTAGACCGGATACGGGTTTTTGTCATTATTTGTGAGGTTCTCGGTTAGAAGGAAATACCGAGATGCGAAGCGAATTGGACGAGACACACAATTTAACGACGCCCCGCCGGGAAAAGGAAGCGGCCCCTCTGAAAGCAGGCGCTGCACTGTATATGGAATAATAATATCATGCTCCGAAATTATTGGTGACAACCATAATGTCACTTATACACTGCTACAATGAGAGGAACACTCCAGCATCCTTTCCGGCGGCGCAACCCTCGAAACGGAGTGGCTGACATGAATAGAACAAATCGGCTTGCCGCCATCGTTATGGCATTGCAGAACGGTCACGAAACGGCACATTCACTTGCGGAAAAGTTTGAAGTTTCCCGTCGTACCATCCTGCGGGATATCCAATCACTCTCCGAGATGCATGTCCCGATCATTGCTATCTCCGGTCCCGGAGGCGGCTTCAGACTTATGGAGGGGTATGTACTGCCCCCACTGCAATTGGACCCGGTTGAAGCAGCTACTCTCATCTTTGCTCTCGAAGGCCTAAGCCATTACGCAGATACCCCTTTTCAAGAGAAACGCTGGACATTAATGGACAAGATCAAAAGTATTATCCCGGATGATGTCAAGGCAAGAATGGATCCCTTGCTCAAACAACTGAAACATGACGTTCCGGAGCGGAACTATGTCCTTCATCATCTGGAACCGCTTTTGGCTTGTATCCCGGAACAAGGGTGGCTGCGTATGTTATACCGATCTGCTTCTCGTCAACGCTGGCTTACGATCTGCCCTATTCGAATCTATGCTTCTGCTGGTTTCTGGTATTGTGAAGCGTATTCGGAGGAGCATGGTGAACAGCGCCTGTTCAGGGCAGACCGCATTCTGGACGTTAAGCCGGTTGAGCTGAGCGAGTCACAACAACTGACTGAAAAGGCTGAACGGCAGCGCAGCAAACCGAAATCTCCCGAACGTTCTCCAACGCGCGTTACGGCACGTTTGAGTTACAGCGGAATGATTGAGGCAGAACAGGACAAGCATATTGGCGAACGAATGACCGAAATCGCTCCGGATGTCTGGGAGCTGTCCTTTCTCTGCCCTCCCGGTGAGTGGGCTTGGGCCGTTCGATTCTTTTATCGACTTGGACGTGAGGCAGAAGTACTCGAACCTGAGGACCTTCGCTCTGAGATTCGCCAACATGCCGAGGAAGTAAGCCAGATGTATCTCGCTTCCAACCATAATCGTTGCAGCACAAGTTAGAAAGGAGATTGCCGAATTCAATGAATGAGAATGAATCCATCGTAACTTACGAAGAAGCTGTTCAGCGAATAGAAGCTGTGGGACTGCTCCCGCTCGCACCTTTATTCCCTGAATATCCTTCACTGTCCTCCATAACGCCTAAAGAAAACTGGCACAAGGATAACGCGCTTGATCCCTGGCTGTGGCGTTCACGTCTCGCCGAAGAAGGGATCGCTGCCTATGGAAAATTTGTCAAAAAGAAAGCCATCCTGGTCTCACGCGAATATTTCCCTTGGGTGCACCGCCTGCTAGCGGACTCCAGAGTCATGGAAGAACAGTATGATGCGGGTTTGATCTCTCTTGAAGCATTCAAACTGTATGAACGAATTGAGGAGCACGAAGGTATAGATGGTCGTAAATTACGTTCACAGGCAGGGTTTGGAGCCAAAGAGGATAAAAAAGCATTTGACCAGGGTCTGCTGGACCTCCAGAGTGCTGGCGCCATTGTCATCTGTGGCACCAAGGAAAAAGAAGGCCTAGCTGAAGGCAAGGTCGCCTGGAACAGCTCTGCTTATGAGACCTCGGGCTATTGGATGAAGCGTCAAGGAATTAAACCGTTTGAGGGAAGCGTTGCAGACGCGAGCAAACTCCTGCTGCATCAATTGGAGCAACACGCGTCTGCGGCTGCACTGACCAAAATCAAAAAAGCCTTTGCCATGAATTGATTGATTGAAATATGTGTATACGACAAATCCCGGAAGCCGAAGAAGAAGCCGCCGGGATTTGCGGTATACGTTGATGATGGATGAGTCTAATTGCATGGCAACGGACCGAATCTGGATTACAGAATGACCCCATCCTTGAAAATCGCAATTTCCCGAAATCCATGCTGCTCGCTGAGCGTATGCGCCCGTCCTGAAGCAATATCGATCAGTTGGCTGAACAGCTGTACTTTCACATCTTCCATCGTCTTTCCTTCCAGCAGTTGACCCGCGTTAAAATCGATCCAGTGTTTTTTTCGATTCGCGAGATCCGATTGGGTGGCAATCTTGACCGTAGGCACCGGGCCTCCAAACGGTGTTCCCCGACCTGTCGTGAAGAGAACAATATGTGCACCCGCAGCAGACAGTGCCGTAACTGACACGAGATCATTGCCCGGAGCTTCCACAATATTCAGGCCGGTTGAAGTGACACGTTTACCATAACGAAGCACATCAACTACGGCAGAGCGCCCTCCCTTTTGCGTACATCCCAAAGACTTTTCTTCCAGCGTCGTAATGCCCCCTGCTTTGTTCCCTGGTGAAGGATTTTCATATATATTCTGACCGTGGTTCACAAAGTATTGCTTGAAGCCATTCACCAAGTCTACCAAATCATCAAATACCTGCTCACTGGCCGCCCGATTCATCAGAATGGTCTCCGCACCAAACATCTCGGGAACTTCTGTCAGTATGGCTGTGCCTCCTGCAGCAACCAGCATATCTGAAACGGAGCCCACGAGTGGATTTGCCGTAATCCCTGATAAACCGTCCGAGCCCCCGCACTTCAATCCAATTTTGAGCTTGCTCAGAGGCAGCGGCTGACGCTCTTCATGTTCAACAAGCTCCACTAGCTCTTCCATTAGACGCAGTCCTTCTTCAAGCTCGTCATCCGTTTCCTGCGCTTTGAGAAAACGTACTTTCCCCTGATATTCCGGTGCAATACATTCGCGGAACTGATCTACCTGATTGTTTTCGCATCCCAACCCAATAACCAGCACACCGCCAGCATTCGGGTGCTCGACCAAGGAAGCCAGCACCTGCTGCGTATATTTCAGGTCATCTCCCAGCTGCGAGCAGCCGAACGGATGCGGAAAATGGTAAACCCCATCCACCCTGCTGCCGAACTGGGACTGACCCATACGAGCCAATGCCTCACATACTTTATTAATACAGCCGACCGTATTGACAATCCAGATTTCATTACGGATACCTGCTTCACCGTTAGGTCGCAAATAACCATCGAAGGACCGTAAATGTTCCGGAGGCATGTCCGTCTGAACAGGTGGTGCGGGCTGATACTGATATTCCAGCAATCCGTGAAGTCCTGTTTTCAGATTATGGCTATGAATCCAGCTTCCCTGCTCAATCTGTTCTTTGGCTATCCCGATGGAAAAACCATATTTCATCACATCCTCGCCCGGTGCGAGGGTATGCACAGCTATTTTATGGCCTTTAGGCACATCATCCCTTAGTGTAAAAGTAGAGCTGTCTGGCAGCGTGATGCTTTCCCCTTTTACATAATCTCGAAGGGCTATAATGACATCATCCTGCGGCTGAATTGCAATCCAGTCATTAATTGTATGGGTTGTGTTCATCAACTCTCACCTTCCAACAGACCTATTTCGTGAACGAGTGCTTCGCGAAGTCCCTCTCGATCATCCAGATTTTCTCCCCAAATCGATACATCAGACAATACGGCAGCAACACGGCGGTCTAATTGCTGCTTATCCCTCTTCAGTGGCTCATAACTGTCCCAGTGTTTGGCGAGTGCAGCCAATACATCGACATCATCCCGAAGCAGGACGGACTCACCGTTCAGTCGCTGTCCCATATAACCGTCTGGCGTGTTCATCGGGCGATAAAGACACAACAATCCCGCAAACCCTTTCACAAGCCGAATAGGCCAGTTTCCCTGTTTTTGCTTATAAGCTATAAGTGTAGGCAGCACACGAACCTTGAACTTTCCTACTGTATTTAATGCAATATCCTGCAGCTTGTGATTAATATACGGATTGAGAAATCGTTCAAACACTTCTGCTGCGTACTCATCCAGATTATGATCCGGCATATCCAGTGCAGGCACAATCTCCTGATGTACCGCTTCTCTGACCCATGAGCCAAACTCCGGGTCTTCCATTGTCTCTCTTACATGGTCCTTGCCTTGCAGAATGCCGAGCGATGACATGAGTGTATGAGCACCATTAAGAATACGAACCTTGCGCAGCTGAAAAGGTTTCAAGTCCTTCACCCAGTGTACGTTGAGTCCCGCCTGCTTCAAGGGCAGTTTTTTGTCCATTGCTTCATCTGCCTGAATGGCCCAGAAATGATACGGCTCTGCCGTATTGATCAGTTGGTCCTCATACCCCCAGCGATGGGTCAGGGAATCGGCTTCTTCCTTGGTCGGTGCACCCGTGACAATCCGGTCAACCAGATTGTTCAAAAACAAGTTATGATTTTCAATCCATGAACGAAAGCCTTCAGAATAACCATAATCCTCACTATGCCGCAGTACACAACTGCGCAGCACATCCCCATTGCCTTCAAGCAGCTCACACGGCAGGTGAATCAATCCTCTGGATGGGTCCCCATCAAACTGCAGATAACGGTGATGCAGAAAGACCGTCAATTTACCCGGAAACGATTGTACTGGTTCACCCTGCAAGTACTCCGAATACGTATACTTCAATCCCGACTCGGTTGTATTGGAGATGACAAACTCCAAGGAAGGCAATTCCGCAAGCTTCAGAAAATCCTGCCATTCTTCGTAAGGGTTAATACACTGTGAAAAAATCGAGATCATTTCCGTGCGTTCCACCGCTTTTCCCTGTGAAAGACCTCGGGTAATCATCGTATACAATCCGTCCTGATTACGAATTTGTTCCAGCTTTGCCTTTCCCCCGGGCCGAGGCTGGGTCACAGCAACACTGCCATGGAATTTGCCTTGTCTCGCACTCTCATGAAGCATCCAGTCTGCAAACCCGCGCAAAAAGTTGCCTTCCCCAATCTGCAGTACCTTTACGGGACGTTCCATCACTTCTTTGCACTTGCGCTGGCTATCACTTCCGAGCAGATTTAGCTTTAGCCCTGGTCTTTTCGTGCTCGCCGACATGAACACTCACCTCATCGTTTTATTGTCATATTAGATGTCCCGCTGCACGCCATACAGCCCCTATACTTCCATTGAAAACGCTTTAAATTCATTGTATCATCAATAAAAGGAAATTTAATTGCTTATATTGCGGTAAATGTACTCTTTCATGACCAGCTGTACTATCATTTCTGTGATCAATGTTTCGAAAGGAGATCGAATGGAACGTTCACCCGTTCGTAAGACCATTCAGGCGGAATCGGGGATACCTTTTCGTCTGGTGTATGCAGATACCAAGTCCCCCAGAACGAGCTGCCGGATCATCTTCATGACTGGCATGAAATTATTTATGTATATCGGGGTAAGGGCACCATTTTCATTGATACCGGTCTTGAAGATATGCAGGAGGGCGATTTGTTCATCATTCCAGGCAGCACGGTACATCGTGCATTGCCGGATGCCGGGAATCCGGTGACTTCGTCGGCCTTGTTCTTCAGTCCAGGATTACTGGCCTCCACAGCGGGAGGCAGTGCATCAGCCATGCTCTCTCATTTGAACGCTGTCGTAAGCGCAGGGTGTACAAAAGGCATCTGGATGCCAAGGAACAAACCCAGGTTGCTGCGCTCATTGACGACATTCATGCAGAATTTCAGTTGGACCATCACTTGAGTGCTCACGCAGCACTGCTGCGGTTGCAGCTCTTACTTATTGATTTGGAGCGATTGGAGGCAGCCGGTCCGGCAAGTCCTGTCAAAAGCGTTCCTGGACCAGGCTGGTTAGCCTCTACACTGGCCCATATGGACGAAGAGCTCCGCAGTGGTCTTTCCTTGCCGGAACTGGCACGGCAGGCAGCCGTATCTCCGGCTCACTTCAGCCGTGCATTCAAAAGGTATACTGGCATGACGTTAACGGACTATGCCTTGGCTCGCCGGGTCATTATGGCGAAAGAGCATCTGCTTCGAAGTGATGACACGATGGCCGTTGTTGCCGATGCCTGCGGCTTTGAGAGTCTGCCCCATTTTTATCGACAATTCAAGAAGCAGACGGGCACCACACCAGCTGCCTACCGTAAAACCATGAAGAGTCAGGATCAAATGTGATTGCATACCATCCTGAAATGTAGAGAATTGTCTGAGTGTAACATATTCTTCCATACACTCCATGTGGTATGATATAATACTGAATTACAATGTCGGAAACGATATGTTTCTGCTGTCAGAGGAGCCTTACATCCCATGTTAAACGAATTGAACCGCAGAAATATCGGCATCTTCGCACACGTCGATGCAGGGAAAACAACAACGACGGAACATATGTTATTCCAAAGCGGTGTCGTACGTAGTCCAGGTCGCGTAGATGATGGAACAACGGCAACAGACTCTCTGGATATTGAAAAGGAACGAGGCATTTCCGTTCAGGCGGCTATGACCTCTTTGATCTGGAAAGATACAATTATTGATCTCATTGATACACCAGGACATATTGATTTCAGCTCTGAAGTCGAGCGATCCCTGCGTGTTATGGATGGGGCCATTCTGATTGTGTCCGCCGTAGAAGGGGTTCAATCCCAGAGCGAGACCATCTGGCATGCTCTCCGCTCGCTTGGAATTCCTACCCTGATCTATATTAACAAGATGGATCGGATTGGCGCCTCTGCTGAGACGGTTATCGATCAGATCCGCTCCAGCCTCTCTCCCTTCATATGCGGAATTCAATCCTATCGTATGAATGACGACGTGTTTGACGGTATTGACACCCTCTGGAACGCGAGTCAAACAGAGGTGATGGGCTCCCCTTCATCCATACCCGGCCTTTTTGAATTACTTGCCGAACTGGACGAAGATCTGATGGAAGCCTACATTAATGGTGAAACGCTGCCTGCTCACTTGCTGGATGAAGCATTTCGCAAACAGGTACATCAGGGCGTAGTGTTCCCGATTTGTTATGGTGCTTCGGGCAAAGGGATCGGCGTAACTGAATTGCTGGATGCCATCATTGAATTTCTTCCTGCACCTGCACAGCCTCAAGATGCTTCGGTATCCGGGGTAGTATTCAAAATTGAACGGGATAAAACGATGGGCCGTACAGCCTATGTTCGCATGTATGGTGGCAGCGTGCATAATCGGGATACGATCTATAACTCCACTCGGGAGCTGGAAGAGAAAGTGACCCAGATTCGCCGGATGGATGGGCGGAAATGGGCAGACACGGGTGCTGTTCATGCCGGACAAATCGCCGCACTGTACGGACTAAGCGAAACCCATGTTGGTGACATTATTGGCAGCCCTGAAGGTGTGCCGCCTGTACCACAGATGGCTGTTCCCTTGTTGACTGTGCAGGTCCATGGTAAAGACACGGCACGTTATCCTGACCTTGTAGCGGCATTGCAGGAGTTGACAGACGAAGATCCCCTGCTTGATCTGCAATGGTTGCCTGAAGAACGGGAATTGCATCTTAAAGTCATGGGAACCATTCAGCTTGAGATTCTGTCCAGCCTGCTGATGAGTCGTTTCGGACTGGATGTCGTATTCGACCCACCTTCCGTCATCTATAAAGAAACTCCCCGTTCTTCCGGGGAGGGATTCATCGCGTATACGATGCCCAAGCCGTGCTGGGCCATTCTTCGATTCAGCATGGAGCCTTTGCCCCGTGGCAGCGGCCTGATCTATTCATCCACCGTCCGAACGGATCATCTCCTGCTTCGTTATCAGAATGAGGTGGAGCGCCGTATTCCCGAAGCATTATCTCAGGGCTTGCTAGGATGGGAAGTTACCGATCTGCGCATCACGCTAATTGAGGGAGAGCACCATGTCTGGCATACCCATCCACTGGATTTTGTAGTAGCCACGCCGATGGGAATCATGGACGGACTGGCAAGCACCGGTACAACCCTGCTGGAACCTATTCTGAATTTCCGGTTAACAGTCCCGGAGGAGTACGGAGGCAAGGCGCTCAGTGATCTCGTACATATGCGGGCAACCTTTGAAGCACCGATCATCGGAGGCGGACGATGCATCGTCGAAGGACGTATGCCTCTGGCAAGCTCCATGGATTATCCGGTGAAACTGCGTTCAGAGACGAGTGGACGTGGAGTGCTGACCACTTCTTTTGCCGGGTATCAGGATTGTCCTTCGGATGTGACACACACGCGGAAACGCAGAGGCGTTAACCCGCTGGACCAATCCAAATATATTTTAAGTGTTCGAAATGCGATTACATCATAATTGGAGTTGACTTTGTTGTGCTGATTAAATTTCTAATCTTTGGCCTGCTGTGGCGGATTGTAGGCAATCCATTCTTGGCGGTTCTTATTTTCCTCATCATTCTGTATTTCCTGGATCGTCGCTATGTTGGGGTGATGCCAAGCTTCATGAAGCCACTTAAGCGTATGCGTAACATCTCACGGCTTCGGCAGCAGCTTGCCATGAGTCCGAATGAAGTCTCTTCCAAGCTGGATCTGGCCCGTCTGTTGATTGAACGCAAACGGTATAGTGAAGCTCATGCCTTACTGCTGGAACTGGAACGTCCTTACGAGCAATCAGCCGAATACTGGGAGGCGCTGGGTACAACTGAACTTCATCTGGGCCAAACGGAACAAGGTGAGCGTCATATTTTGCAGGCACTGGATATTAATCCAAGAGTAAAATATGGACGTCCTTATCTGACACTTGCAGGTGCGTTTAAGGATACTCACCGGGACAAAGCTTTGGCATACGTTCAGCAGTTCCAGGAGATTCATTCCTCATCCAGTGAAGCGTATTATCTGCTTGGCTCGGTGTACCGTTCCCTTGGGCGTACTGATGATGCAAAGCAAGCCTACGAGCAATCACTGAACGTATATCGCTCCCTGCCAAAATATAAGAAACGCCAGGAGCGTCGCTGGGCTGTACGCAGTTGGTTCCGCAAGCGCGGACTGTAGACTGCTGAATTCCTTTGCTTTAGCAGCTAGATATTATGTGAATGAGTGTCTACAACCCTCATGGTAAACGATCTCATCAAATAAAAGTGCACTGGTTCCTGCCTCAAGGCAGGTCCAGTGCACTTTTTTGCACATCGAAATTCTTCCAATGGTTATCGCTACATCAGCAGCTCCCGCAGCCGTTCCTCATTACCTTTCATCCAGTCTACCCGTTCTCTCAGCGTTCTGATTTGCTGCACAGCCACTTCTGGCTCATCTGTACCTTCGAACAACCGACTGATAAAGTGCATGACCACATCCAGACTTCGAAGCAAAACAAGCTCTGGAATTACGCTCAGCTCCTTTGGTTCCAGGCTGACCTGTTGTCTGAATCCCTGGATTAATCCCTCCAAAGCCGCCCAAATCCATGCTTCATCCTTGTCCATCGTCAGAAGGTCAGACATGGGAACAGCAAGCTCCATCACCCGCAGATCCCATGTGGCAAATTCAAAATCCAATATGGCACATATGCCTTCCTGAGAGTCTGCCAATACATTGGATGCATTCAAATCCCCATGTACCAGTTGATGCGGCAAAACCTCCATACCTCGCAGCGTTTCGAACAAGTCTGGCAACACCATCCTCAGCTTCTGCAGGTCATCCGCACATGCCATGAGCGTATCCGGGGGTGAAGTACATAGTTGTAACAGTTTCTCCGGTGAACAGAGCGGGTAAGCCTCCTGAATTTGATAATAGGGCGGGTAAACGGGAGCCAGAGATATGGGAAGGCTCGCCATAACAGAAGATAACATCCCCGCCGCCCTGCCCAGTCCGATCAGTTGATCGGGTGTAATCCAGACCGGATTGTGGCCTTCACGATAATGGAACAAGGTTACGATTTTGGTATGGCCTGTTAGACGATCCTGTACAGTAAGAAATGTCGTATCTTTATCATCAGGAAGGCTAACGGGTGCAGGCACATGAAGCTCCAAATCTGAACGCAATAATGCAGACAACACCTCGTGTTCAAAAGCAATTTTCTCTTGATCGTTATGCGTTTCATACTGCCTAAGCACGTAACATTCTTGGTCTATCTCTACCATAAAGGTAGAGTTGTTCATTCCTCCCCTTCCGCGCTGAGCGTTCCAATGGGACGTGAATCCATATGAGGATAAAACTGTAGATATCAGCTGCTGTTCTGAATCGTTTAGGGAATCTGAATCGATGATTTTCACCAAAAATAACTCCTTTATCTCACGTAAATACAACCTCTATATGTCCTCATCTTAACGGAAGTATTTCTTTCGGTCTAGTCGGTTTCAAGGTAATCGTCATTCTAAACTTTAACCCCTGCTGATCAGGCAAAAGGATAGTATCCTGTACGATTTAGCTGTTCTGCAATTACGCGATAGCCTTTTGCATTTGGATGAACCCTGTCCCAAAATAACAGTTCACGTTCACGCCCTTCAAACCGGTCATAGATCTGGGCACAGGCATAGTTCCCTGATCCCACACCATTGAGAAATGAATTATATTGCCGCACCCAATATGATGCTTCGGCTGCTTGCGGATACGGGTTGTACAACCCAATCGTACGAACCATATATACACTGTTCCCTTTCAACTGCCGGATGTGCCTCATAATCTGGGACACGTTGCTACGCGTTTCGCCAAGCACCTGTGTCATTTTACTTGCGTTCAGGATCCCGCCACTCGCTTTGAACGTACGAATCAGATCGTTTCCACCAATCGATAACGTAATAATATCTGCTTCACGCAGCGATTGCCGTACTCTTGGATTGCTGGATATCATCTGCAGCATTTCCCCTGACGTAAGTCCATTCACACCCAAGTTATCCATCGATACAAACGTACGTACATTCGTTTCTGCCATTCTCCGATATAAAGGAACAAAGCCGGTGCCCAGCAGCGCTCCTGTACCTACCGTTAATGAATCTCCTATAGCCACATATCGATATACCATCCCGCCGCCCCTCTCTGCTGTGTTATTAACTATTCCACATACAATTCAATTCCTATATATCGTATGAGAAGACCGGAGACAAAGCGCGGGGTGGTGTCCGTAGGCATACACATTTATTTGTCGTTTCACGATTTTCTTGCATAAAACAATACAGAAAGCCCCGCCGGCAATGCCAGCGGAGCTGTTCATTAATCATTTGATTACATGCCTATATTACGATCCGATTCAACGGAATCTGTCTGTTCCTTGTTCGGGAATGGCCACCAGTTGGCACGGCCAAACATTTTCACCATTACAGGAACGAAGAATGGCAGGAATAGAAGAGAATACAAGATAAGTCCACTGAGTACAACCGTCGCAATCTGCATCATCGAAAGTACTCCCGATGGATACATGGCGGCAAAGGTACCGCTCAGAATAACGGCTGCAGACAGAATGACTGTACCCATGTTTTTCATGGCATACAGCATGGCATCCTGCACTTTCATGCCTTTATTCTCATTGAAACGATCCATCAGGAAGATGCTGTAATCCACCCCGAGTGCAATCAGCATGACAAAGCCGAAGAACGGTGTAACCCAGCTGATGCCCGAGAATCCAAGTATATTCACAAAGATCGCTTCCGTCAGGGCCATGGATGTGAAATATGCCAGCAATAACGAGATGATGAGATACAGCGGCATAATGACCGAACGGAGCAGCAGGACCAGAATGATAAACGTTCCTGCAAGCATCAGCATGACCGTGCGTGTATAGTCGTTGTTGGAGACTTCCTGCAGATCTGCAAACGTACTGGTTACCCCGCCAATGGCGATATCCGCTTTTTCAAGTGCACTTCCCTGTACAGCACGATGTACAGCAGCTTCGATATCCGGAACCCGATCAATCGCTTCTGTCCCATATGGATTTTCGGCAAAAATAACGTCAATCGTCATTGTTTTCCGATCCTTGGACAGATACGTATCGAATACCTGCGTGAAGTCTTTACTGTTCAGTGCTTCTTCAGGAACATACCAGCCTGCCAGATCGGAATCAGGAGAATTTTGCAATTGTGTCAGGTAGTCCTGCGCTGAATCGAGTCCACCTGAAACCTGTTCGATTCCATCAACACTCTGATTAAGACCATCCGTCAATTGCGTCAGTTGACCACTCAGATCCGAGAAGCCTTGTTGAATTTTCTCCTGACCACCCTGAAGCTGACCAAGTCCGTTCTGGATGGAAGGAATTTCACTTATGACTTTACCTTGACCATCAGCGGCCTGTTTGAGACCGGATTGCAACTGACTGATTCCCGTCACAATCTGACCGAGACCATCGGCAAGTGCCTTCTGTCCGGAAGCTGCGGAGGCAAAGCCTTCGTTAGCCTTATTGATTCCAGCCGCGGCTTCGCCCAGCTTGGATTGAATTTGGCCCAATCCTTGAGCGAGCTGTGCCGTTCCGGCACCCGTCTCACCAAGGGTTCCTTTGATACGCTGATAATCGGCGTCTTGCAGCAAATCAGGATAGCGCTCCTCAAGTGCTGTGAACGATTCGTTCAAGCTGGTCAACGCTGTAGATACACCTGTGAGCTGTTGTTGCAGTTCACCTACGCCATCACCCAGGGCAGCGACACCGGCTCCTGCCTGACGATAGGCTTGAAGCAATTGATTGTTCGCTTGTGCAAGTTGATCAGCACTCGTTTTGGCTTTCTGAAGTCCGGCTTTCAGTTCCCCGGCACCTGAAGAGCCGTCACGGATTCCTTTTTCAATCTGCTGAAGTCCTTCAGATAACTGTGTAATACCCGACTGCAGCTGGGAAGTACCCTTTGACAGTTCTCCTGCTCCATCAGCAGCTTCTTTGATTTGTGGTTCATTTTTGCTTAACTGACTGCTGGCCTCGCTCAGACCATCACGGATTTTATCCAGACCCGTCTTTCCTTCACCCAGTCCATCAGATAATGTCCCCACTTGCTGTGTTACTTCAAAATCCTTGATCTCATCACCGGTTGGACGTGTCATGCTGCGGACACCAGAGATACCTGGCACCTTCTCCACTTCCCGGCTGATCTTCTCGGCGAGCGCCATATATTTGGCGTTGTCCATTGCTTCATCATTCTGGATGACGACCTGACCCGGCAAGGATTCACCCGGACCGAAGCTGTCCGAAATGATATTGAATGCTTTGACCGAATCATATTTGTCACCAATTTCATCGAGACTGTTAAACGACAGTTTGCCGTCGTAAGTCGCCAGTAATGGCACACATACCGCTGCAACGATGAGCAGGGCTGCCCATGGACGTTTCAGGGAGAAACGACCGGCTGCACCATAAATCCGGCTCTCGGCATGCTCCAGTGAACCCTTGGAAGGCCAGAACAACCTTTTGCCCAGCACCGCCATAAAAAACGGAACAATCGTGACTAATGCC
Source organism: Paenibacillus sp. 1A_MP2 (assembly GCF_052244825.1). Lineage (NCBI taxonomy): Bacteria > Bacillati > Bacillota > Bacilli > Caryophanales > Paenibacillaceae > Paenibacillus > Paenibacillus sp. 1A_MP2. Next base: position 4,842,640 of record NZ_JBQQCS010000001.1, read on the forward strand.
AGCATCATCACGGCAATACCGACAGCGACCGCTACCGCGGAACGATACAGCATAAACTGTGCAAAACCAATGGCTATGAATCCAACCAGCACGGCGAGTGCGGAGAAGAATACTGTTTTGCCTGCTGTGCGGTAGGTAGCGATGATGGCATCCCACGTATTTTCATGATGAGCCAATTCTTCCTTGAACCGGCTAATCAACAGGATGCAATAGTCCGTACCAATCCCGAACATGACCGCCACCATAAAGATCTGTGTAAACGTCGAAATCGGGAAGTCTAGTCCATCCACAAGGAACGCGACAATCTGCTGTGAAACGATGTAGCTGATCCCCACCGTAAGCAGCGGAACAAATGGAGCTACGAATGAGCGGAATACGAGGAACAGAATGAGCAAAATAAATACAACCGTAATGTATTCCGATTTCTTGAGCCCCTCTTGGGAACTCTCCACCGTATCCTCATCAATTAAGCCTTTACCGGTTATGTAATGCTCCACATTGACCGATGACAATGCTTCATTGAGGTCTTCGCGCATTTCCTTGACTGTACGATCTCCCTGATCAATGGAAAGCGATGTTAAGATCGTCTTGCCATCGGCAGAAATCATTTTGTCTGATAGTTCAGGCTGAGAGAATGGCTCCAGTATGGACAGAATGCCCAGTTTCTCTTTTCGGCCTCCAGTTTCTTAACAGCCTGCTCTGCCTCTTCTTTACCATCGGCACCCAAACCGTTCGGATTATAAAATACAAGAGCCAGCTGGCTGCCCTGCTGCTCTCCTTTTTGTGCCGCGGCTTCGTCCAGAATGGCCGCTGCCTGGGTGGACGAGTGCCCTTCAGGAACCGAGAACTGTCCCTTTTCCCGAATCAATTCACTCATGTTAGGGGCGGTGAACATCAATACGGCAGCTACAACGACCCATAGACCCATCAACCACCATCGCGCTTTCAAAATCGTTCTCATTCGTTCTCCTGTCCTCCTTCATGCGATAGCAAAGCGGCAAGCTTCTCAAAAGATTCAATGAAATTTTGGACCTCTTCTGGTTTAAAATGAACCAGATACGGCTCCAGTAGCTGCTGTATTTCCTGTTCGGTTTCCTTGTATACTTCCCGTCCGTTATCCGTCAGGGTTAAATACACAACTCTGCGGTCGCGCTCATCTCCCGCCCGATGGACCAGATCCCGATCCACCAGCTTGTTGACCAGTGCGGTGATACTGCTTTTTCCCACACACAGAAGCTCTGCCAGATCGGAGGGCGTACAAAGCGGTTTCTCTTTAATCATACGAAGTGCACAGAACTGATCTGTGGTAATGGTTTGGCCCAGGCGTTCACGTATCTGGGTATCAAACCGTTTGGTTACCAGGAAAGAAGCATCCAAATAGCGGTTAACCAAACTTTTGGCATCCGGTGTGTTCATCCTTGATTCTCCTTCCTCCCAAATATAGTTCATACATCGAACTATTCTTCAATGAAACTATTCTATAATGAAACTATATTACAAAGCAATACGTTTTTCCTATTTTTTTAAGTAAACGACAAAAAAAACAGGACGTCCGACTCAGCTGCTTCGCCAAATCCAACATCCTGTTATGATATGCTCTCTTTATGTTACACAGTAGTAGACCGATACTAGTCTTCGTCTTGCTCCTCGTCCTTCTCTAATACACAACGGAAACGCTCCACACCCGGATATAATTCACCCAGGCTATACACCACGAATCCCGTATTTCGATAAAACTCTACAGCTTCCACGTCGGTCTCCGCGATCAATCTGTCAGGATTATATTGGGCCAGCACCTGTGAAATCATGCCACGACCATAATTTTTAAAACGGTTCTCTGGCAGGACTGCGATATGATGAATGGTGACCTCACTAGCTCCTGTTTTCTCATATCCAATCAGGCCTATCAGCTGGCCTTCGTCTTCATAACCGTCCAAATGCAGCTCGTCCTTGTCAACATATTGTTGTAACGCACGATTCAGATGATCCGGATCGGGAAAGACCGAGTAAGACAGCAGTTCTTGCACTTCCGGCTCCTGTATGCGTGATTTCAAATGAATTAACACCCTGATTCCTCCTATAACTTGCTTGTTTCCGTTATCGTATTGTAGTCGTTAGCCTGTAAAAGTTCAAGTCGTGTAGCGTTCCAGCTCCGATTGAATGACATTCGTCATGCCTTCCGGCACCTGGATTCCTGCCAAATGATATGCATCCAGCAGCGCACCTCCAACTGCCGACACATTGCTGGTAATGTAATGAATCTGTTGTCCTCCCGGTATATAGGCTGCATTCAGCCCCTTTCGGACGGCCTCCACCATGTACGGTGTACTCAGACAACTTCCTGTAAGCGTCATGGATACCTGCTGATCTTTAAAACATGATGCAAGTAAGAGAATACCTACAACAGCCGTATCCGCTGCTGAGTCACTTACTCTGACCGCAAGGGGGATACTTTGGGCGGCGGCTTTAGTCACCAAGGGAGCCATTTGACCAAATTTCCGATTCATGGCCTGTTTATTTTCAGCAAAACCTGATACGCCCAGCGCAGCAAGCTCGGGAACCGAATTTACATTCCAATAGGCTAATATCTGCTCAATCAGAGGCTGATCCTGGCGCCCATAACGACCAGCAAGGATCGAATGCACCACGTCATAAGCCAAAAAACGTGCTGCTGTTGGTGCATAGTGGCCAAACTGATCATTGCGAAGCCAGGTCCCCTGTTCCGTTTTACCCAGGATCAGAGAGCCCGTGCCTCCAATAGCTACAATGCCCGGCTCACCACCAAAGGCTGCCGTATGTGCAATTTGCGTGTCATTTACCGCGCTGATTATGCCAAGGATACCGGTTTGGGCGAGCAATGCTTCAGCCCAGACCGTATCTTCAGGCCGATCCAGCCCAGCCATCCCCGCCTGAATGGAAGCAATCTGTCCTGCTTCTAACCCGGCTCCGGCAATGGCTTCAGCGATGCCGTCCAATACGTGCTGTTCTGCATTGGCATCATGATAACGGTTGCAACCACCCTTTTGCACGTATGACAGAACCCTTCCGTGCACATCGGCCAATGCTACACGTGTATGGCTTCCCCGCCATCCATCCCAATCACATATGTACTCATTCTTATCCCCCATGTTCTGGTGTGATGATTTCCCATGTCCCATGATGCTTCTTGCGATGTTCCTATTGCTATCGAGTAATACGTCTGCCGGGGCCAAACTACTCGATCCCGGCAGAGCTGTTATTGCTTCTGTGCAGCGAAACGAAGCAGTTCACAACGGAACTGTGTCGGTTCATCATATTTTTCCTCTTCGATCGTCTGTGTTACATGTTCCTGGAGCAGAATATTCCAGTCAGTATAAGCATTCTCCAGTAATGCGACAGCCTCTGCTGTAGGTAGATTCAATTCAATCAACGGTTCAATTGTTCGGCCGGTATTGATTTCCATTTCCTCCACACTTGTACTCATCGTAATACAATGTATGCCGCCTCTGCATGTTCCCACTTGTAGTCGTTCTATAGCTTCTATCAAGGCTTGTTTATTGGAAACATGTTCCAGGCAAGAGCAAGCAGCAATATAATCAAAATGATCCGGCTCGATAGCGTAATGCTCAACATCCGCTTTCTCTACTTGTACAATATGATCAACCTGATATTCTTTCGCATATTTGCGAAGTCCATCTACAGCCTCATCCAGCAAATCCACACCGATAACTTCACTGTTCGTTTGCCCGAGACGCTGTGCAATCGGTATCGTATGTCTGCCTACACCACATCCCAAATCCAGAACACGCAGCTCCGTCTTATGAGCAAGCAGACGCTCCAGCATGTCCATAACCATTGGCATAGGCCTTGACATCCAGGTACCGGACGCAAATAATTCATTATTCTGATAGAAGTTGGAATGGTAACCTGCTTCTGCTTTCCTTGCAGCCTCAAACTGTTTATTTTCCATAAGAGCACCTCCATGGCTTAGAAGTTAATCGTCAATGTCCCCGAACCTGCGAACAGAATAATGGTTAGAATGACCATGACTACAAATGCCCCGGTGACGAGCAGTTTACCTGTGTCCCGCTTATACATACTGTCATTAAATAACATCACGCCGCCAATGACCATGGCTACCGGAGGAAGAAATGAAGAAATAATGTCATCAGAACAAGCAGCACCATTGAATATTGATCCAACACGGATTCTTCATATTCCGTCATGTATGGTAAGTCAGGCACAGCTGTTTTGGTCACAACGAGATTGCCGCAGGATTTGCATTTGAACTCATCCTCTGCCATTTCTTCATGACAATACGAACAAACTCTAGGTGTACGTGGCATCTCACACCTCCCCTTTAAGTACATCTTCTACTTAATACCCTGGATGCTTAAATGGAATCAGATGAATGCGAAAAGCTCTTCGTCAAAAAGGATTCAAGTACCTCCTCATATCGGGTACGATCCACTTGGAACGCTGTCCCATGACCCGCACGGGGAACAGTCAGCAGTTCCTTTTCTGTTGGACAAGCTTCATACAATCTATAAACCATTTCCGTCGGCACGAACGTATCCGCCTCACCATGAATGAAAAGAACCGGGACTTGAACTTTGGCGAGTTGATTTAATGCGGACGCCTCCCCAAAGAAATAGCCCGCTTTCCACCTGGAGATGAGACTGGTCACAGGAATAAACGGAAATGCGGGCAGCTTGTAGAGCTGCTTGAGCTGGAAGATCAGCTCCTCCTTCACTGAGGTATACGCACAATCCGACACGATGGCCTTCACTTGCTTGGGAAGAGCTTCACCCCCTGTCATCAGTACGGTAGCGCCTCCCATTGAAATTCCGTGCAAGATGATCTCCGTTTCTAAGCCTACCTTGTCGAGAACCCAATGGACCCACTGAACATAATCCTTGCGGTCCAACCAGCCAAATCCGATGATGTTACCTTCGCTTTGACCATGACCCCGATCATCCGGCATCAGCACGTTATAGCCATGTTTTTCCGCATAAAAGCGAGCAAAACCCGCCATTTCCCTGCCTTTTCCCGAATAACCATGCGCCAGAATAACCGTTCGATGTTGCGATCCGCTTCGAGAAGGAAGCCATGTCCCGTGCAGCTTTAATCCATCATGGGATTCCATATCTATATCTTCGGTTGGCTGCGAATTAAGCCACGCCACGTCAGACGCACTGCTGATAATTTCATTATCCGGCTCGGGCATCAGATTCGGATTATCAACCAGAAATGATTTTGGAGCACGACGAATGGCAGTTTTGAAGAAGTAAAGCCCACCAAACCATAATAGAGCAAGAACGATTAGCACCAGAATAGCAAGACCGTATAATAACATGAACATTCCCTCTCTTTCAGACGAACTTCCACGTGAAACATATATGTATATTATCTATCGTTTGGCAGCCTTTCCAGACACGGATGATTGTTGCCACTTCTGGATCACGTTGCTTAGAGCTTCAAGCGTGAAGGGTTTGCCGATAAAATCATTCATCCCGGCTTCAACACATTTCTCTTTCTCTCCATCCATAACATTTCCGGTCATCGCAATAATTGGTATGGAGTGCCGCGGCACATTCTCTTCTATGGCCCTGATTTTGCGTGTCGCCTCCAGTCCGTCCATTAGAGGCATCATATTATCCATCAGGATCAAACTATAATCTTTGCTGAGAAAAGCCGTGATAGCCTCTTCCCCATTGGAGACGGTATCCACCCGGGTTATGCCCAGCTTTTTGAGCTGCATCAGCACAACCTGCCGATTAATGGAGTTATCGTCAGCGAGCAAGAGCGATATCGGTAAGAAGGTATGCACCTGCTCCTGACTTTCCTTATTGCGATTCATCTGATTGGATATCGGTTCAACCGTTCTGCGCAATAATTTCATCTCGCCATGTTCATTAGACATCACATGATCACTCTCCTAATCGCGAATTATGCCATACTGCGTATAGGAAGGCTTCATTCATCCTACCTTTTTCACCAGCTTCAAATGCCTGGACCGTTCCCGCTCAAATACAACCCATCTATCATTATACATGATCGATGAATGGGCATGCGTTCAGCCCATCATTAATCTCAACTAATTTTCTATAATTTAAAATTGTCCTGTAAGTGTTCTAACGAGTGACCTCTGTTCTTCAGATATAAAAAAACTGACCTGCGTAATTAACGCAAGTCAGTTTTCCCCTCTGCAGCGAGTCCAAGCTTTTTTAACAAACGAATTGCATCCGCCTTTTCCGAGGGTTCAAGTCCATCCACCGCATCAATGATCACCTGGTGGTGCTGAGGAAAGATTTGTGTAAACAGATGTCTTCCTTCCTCCGTCAATTCAGCATATATAACACGCCGATCTTCCTTGGATGCTCGACGAATCAGCAGATTTTTGTTCTGAAGCTTGTCCACAACATACGTGATATTACCGCTGGACATTAACACTTTCTCACCGATCTTTTGCAACGCCTGCGGCCCTTTATGGTATAACAAATCAAGCACGCCAAATTCTGTCGTATTCAGTCCATGACTCTGGATATCCCGATTGGACCTGGATGTAACGGAATTGTATGCGCGAGCGAGAACCACAAATAATTGCAAAGACAGTTCCCGATTGTCCTCGTTGTTCGGCATTTCTATAATCCTCCATCAGTTGTTTACATTTCGACCTGCGTCTGGGACCGTATCTGCTCCCATTCTTCGCGCAGCATTCCCATACGAATTGAATCATAATGCTGGCCATCCACGATGCGGCATTTGCGCATACGTCCTTCCACCTGAAGCCCCGCCTTCGAAGCCGAACGCATCATTCGTTCATTGCCTGACCATGTTGTTAATCCAACCCGGACCAGTGGCAATTGCTCGAATAAGTGGCTGGACCACATCTGAAGTACTCGCGTGCCTATCCCGCGTCCCCATTGGGCTGAACAATATAGCACGATTCCCATTTCCAGCCACATGGATGGACGATGCTCCCAATAATAGCTGATTGTGCCGACAATTCGGCCATTCAACTCAACAATTCGAATGGAGTCCGGGTCAGAATTGTGCTTAGTCGCTTCAAGTCGTCTCAGCATGCTCCGTTCAAAGTCTTCGTAGCTCTCGTGTTCAAGGGCAAAATATGGCGCATCCCATTGTTTCCATTCCGGGACATCTTCACTGTAGATTAATTCATAGAGTTCAGTCAGATCCTCTTTTCCACACATCGAAGAGAAATTTCTCCATCCACTAACGGGTTCTCCCTCATCTATACACTGACCTCGCTTTCAGTTCAGGAACGATGACGCTCATCGATGCTGCCATCACTCTTCGCAAGAATGACGGTGTCCGCCATATGAATAAACAGTCCATTATCGACAACACCTGGCAGCATATTTAACTGCACGTTAAGCTCCGCAGCTTGTTCTATGGCTTCCATACGGCAATCCGCAATGAGGTTTCCATTATCCGTAAGATACCGTTGATCCCCATCCATACGCCATTCCGGGTTACACCCAAGTTTCTCAAGCGCCTCGAAAGTCCACTCTGACGCAAAAGGAACCACCTCAACCGGCAATGGGAATTTCCCCAGCTTTGGTACTGCTTTGCTGCCATCGGCCACAATAATCAGCTTGTCGCTGTTTGCAGCTACAATTTTCTCACGTAAAAGCGCACCGCCGCCACCCTTGATCAGGTTAAACTCAGGGTCAACTTCATCTGCACCGTCAATGGTCAGATCCAGACGTCCAATCTGATCAAATGGAACGATCGGAATCCCCCACTCCTTGGCGAGCTTGTCCGATGCTTCCGAGGTAGCTACCGCCTGAATGTTTAACCCTTCGCGTACCCGCTCACCAATTCGACAAATAGCGTAATACGCCGTTGAACCTGTACCCAACCCAACCTTCATTCCATCTTGAACATATTCTGCCGCGCGCTCAGCTGCTATCTGTTTAAGATTCATCTATAAACCCCCGCTGCTCATGATTTAAGAAATGCATACTGTAGTTATTATAGATAAAACCGCTTCCGATGTATATCTGTGCAATGAGGTATTCCACTGGGAAACTTGGCCTGTTTCTCTGCTTCACATGCATCATTGATCATGCTTATGTATGTTCTTGGTTAGATTAAAGTCCAAATCCAAACATCATTTCCTTTACATTCTCCCCCTTGGTGCACGATTGGAAAGGCAGATGATAGGAACATTTCTCTGTCATTTGCCTTATTTTCTTCAAAGTTTAAGGATGTTTTTTAACCCACCATGTTATAGAATACAGAATGAAACTAAAAAATGGGAATTATTTTAAATAAACAGTTCTAAATACCTACATATTGCTTTCATATGTCCATAAATACGTAAAATATTAAAAAAGTTTTAACAAAACTATTCAATCTGGCGACATTTTATACGACATATTAAGTATAGATGTGTTTTAATAATTAGACACCTATAGGTATCCAGGTAAAAATATCTCTACATAGCGACTACAAACCCAAGACCATGGTCGCACATTATGCCTTTGGAGGGGATTAAGAAATGATGTAATTGGCGTCATAAAAGCAACCAAAATATATGTTTTTAATTCAAAGAAGATCAGGAGTGGACTTTAGTGAAATCATTAAGTTGGAAAAGTATGTCATTTTTCTCAAAAAATCTGTTACTATCATTTACGAACATTATCATTATCGGCGTGGCGCTTATTGCCAGCAGCTACTATTTTCAAAAAACGATTCTTGTAGATCAGTTACATGGTCAAGTAGAACAAATCACCAAAAAATGGGCAGAAGGTATTGATTCCACTGATGTACAGGCTGCTATCACAGAAGGCAGTTATGATGGAAAAACACAAACCAAATTGCGCGCCTATTTCGATGAAATGCAGCAATATTATCCCAACATTGCCCAAGCCTACATCTTTGGCGTTGAGCTCGGTGGAGATAACAAGCGGTTAACTTCCCTTGTCGCCATGCCAACCAATCTAAAGGAAGCTTTCCAGAGTGAAAATGTAAATATCGGCGATATGTATGAACAGCCTGTCGTTGTGGCAAATGCGCTCAAAGAAATGTTGAATACTGATCGCCCGACATTCACCACATTTTATTCCGATGATTTCGGAACCTGGACCACCATTGCTTATCCGATCAAGGATAGTAACGGCAAGATTTATTCCTACTTTGCAGTTGATGCAGACGCATCAGCGGTACCGGCCGGACTGAACAAATTGCTTAAAAACGGAATTATTATTCTGGTAGCTTTCCTGCTGCTGTTCCTGATTATCCAATATCTTGTTGTCAAAAACACGCTTTCCCCTATTCGTCACCTGATCAAAGGGATTGATGACGTAAGTCGGGGTAATTTGAATGTCAAGATTCCAACTGGTAAAGATGATCTGGGAATTGTGAATGAAAAGTTCAATACCATGGTTCGCAAGATTAACGATACTATCGTCAAAGTGCAAATTACTTCACAAGAAGTCAATGAGTCTGCCAAGGAATTGTATGAAGTCTCTGAGAGAAACAGCGAGAATGCTGATTCTATCAATAGCAACGTTACTCAGATTACATCGAATATTCGTGCACAGGAACAGGCAACACGAGATAGTGCCCGTGCGATGTCCGAGATGGCTATTGTTATTCAGACTATTGCCAGCAGTTCAGCCAGCGTAGCTGACGAAGCCTATGAGATGGAACGCCGTTCACAACTAGGAAACAGTGTTGTTCGTCAGGTGTCCGAACAGATGAATCTAATTACGGAATCTGTTAAAAATACCGCTTCTGCCATTGAGGTTCTGGAGAGCCGCTCTCAGGAAATTGGCGATATTCTGAATATCATCTCAGGTATATCCAGCCAAACGAACCTGCTTGCGTTGAATGCATCCATCGAAGCAGCACGTGTTGGTGAGGAAGGCAGAGGATTCGCAGTTGTAGCGGGTGAAGTACGCAAGCTTGCTGAGCAATCCGAACAATCCACGAGCCAGGTTGCTGTACTGATCCAGGAGATTCAAGCTGAAATCAGACAAGCCGTTCGTGCGATGGAACAGGGTACTTCCGAAGTGGATACCGGCCTCAGTGTAGCTGATCAAACCGGTCAATTGTTCGAGGAAATTCTGGAAGCAGCCAAAAAAGTATCGAATCAAATTCAGGAAGTATCCAGCGCTACTGAAGAAATCTCTGCAGGTACAGAAGAAATGACAGCAACTGCGGATGATTTGTCTGCCAGCGTGAGTAAGACAGCTGATAACAGTGAACGCATCTCTTCATCCGTTGATGAACAAAAAGCATCTTTGATTACACTTGTTGATTCTTCTACCCGTTTGAACACGATGTCTGAGGAACTGCAAGAACTGATTTCTCATTTTAATGTAAGCAAATTATAATTCAATCCACAATTGAACGGTTTGAACCAAGGAGGAAAAACTGAAGTGGTCAAAAATCAATCATCGTCTTCCCACACAATGGAATCTGGCCTGCCGGTTCTTCAGATTCCACTGGATTATGGGCGCCGTCAACAAATCTTCTCTTATGAGTCTGCTCATATACCACTAGAAAAGTCTCTGGGGCGGGAACTCCAACAGAGGTTCAACTCAGAAAACGTGTATCCAGTTTTACTGACTGCGTATGCAGCATTATTATTCCGTTTGTCAGGGAACAGGAACTTGCCATTGGCACGTTGGCTCCAGACCAGGCAGCTTCCCATGTGTTATTGCAGATTCAAGGCAAGTTAACCTTCAGTGAGCTGGTACGTCAGATTTCAGATCAACTTCAGCACCATCATACGCTCCAAACAGGAGGAAACCCGGAAACCCTGTTCATGTTTAATCGTGTCCAGTTGCCTCAGGCTCCTCAATTGTTAAATTGGAATATTCGTGATGATCAGGATATGCTCATGCTGGATCTGTTCTACGACAGTTCACTTCTGAGTGAATCCACGGTCACGAGATATGCAGAGTATTATCAGACCCTGCTTCGCGCCATGTTGCGAAATCAAGACAAAGCAATCGGTACAGTGGACATTTTGTCCGCTTCAGACCGGTTGTTATATAGAGAAATGAATGACACCACCGTGCTCGAACCGGAGCATCAGACGATTCATGGCTGGTTCGAAGCGACAGCAGCCCAATATCCTGAATCACCGGCAATTACGTCTCCAACCGGCCGTTACACGTATAGAGAACTGAACGAACGTGCGAATCAGGTTGCCCGTGTGTTGTTATCCAACGGATTGCAAAAAGGAGAATTTGTCAGCATCTTTATGGAGCGGAGCCTGGAAACGATTATTTCTTTGCTCGGTATTCTCAAAGCTGGCGGAGTATACGTTCCTGTCGACCCTGAGCATCCACAAGAACGCAACAGTTATATTGTCGAAGATACAGCTTCATCATTTGTCCTGACCAAAGAGTCCTCTTTACTTGAAGCTTCACGGTTATTCTCAGGTATTACTACTGTTCGCCAAATCCTGGCTGTGGACGGACGCCTTGCCGGATTTGCAGCAAGCAACCCCAATCTGGATATTCAACCAGATGATCTGGCGTATATTATCTATACTTCAGGATCTACCGGCAAGCCCAAAGGTGCACTTATTGCCCATCGGGGTGTTGCCAATCTCGGTAGTGTTGTGCAGCGGGATTGCGATATTAAACCAGGTGACGTATTAACCCAGTTTGCTACATACAGCTTCGACGCATCAGTGTGGGATACGATTGGCGCCTTGTTCTACGGAGCAGAATTGTACCTGTTATCGGCGGAGGAACGTGTATCCGTTGAAGAGTTTGCGAGTGCAATTGAGCGCACAGGCACAACGATTATTACGATACTGCCAACCATCTTTTTCAACCAGCTGGCTTCCTTCCTTTCAGATGAAGGCTTCCACAAGCTGGCTAAAGTCAAAATCATTACCGTGGCCGGAGAAGCTCTCTATGGTGAGCAGGTTCGTGCCTTCCAACGCAAGTTTGGCAACCAGATTGATATTGTCAATGTATATGGACCCACGGAATGTACAGTAGCTACAACGACCCATCGCATTAGTGAGCAAGTTCCTGAAAATGTCGTTAATATTCCAATCGGAAGACCGATTCATAACTATAAAGTGTATATCGTCAATGAAGAACAGCAACTCTGCCCGGTAGGCGTCCCTGGCGAGGTATATATCGCGACACCTGCCCTGGCTCAAGGGTATCTGAACCAGCCGGAGCGCACAGCGCAGGCATTCATTGATAATCCTTTTGCCATCGATGAGAAAATCTATAAGTCAGGTGATATAGCCAAACTGCTCGATAGCGGACTACTGGAATATGTCGGACGCAGCGACTCGCAATTAAAGATTCGGGGTCACCGGATTGAAATCGGGGAGATTGAGGATCATTTTGCCCGCCTGGATCAGGTCCAGAATGTCGCCGTGATTCCCAAGAAGGAATCGGATGGTCAAAACATGCTCGTAGGATACTTTACGTCCAAAGATGGCAGTACACTTTCCGTTGCGGACATCAAAGCCGAGCTAACGGTTAAGCTCCCTTCCTATTTTGTACCGAAATGGATATGTCAGCTCGACGAAATGCCGATCGCACCGACAGGAAAGATCAATCGCAAAGCGATGGTATCTCTGCCTCACGTCGAGCGTCATGAAGATCGTCCTGATCGGGTACTTCCGGAGACGGAAGCTGAAGCTATTATTATGGAAGCATGGAAAGAAATTCTTCAGCACGATGACTTTGGTGTGGAGGACAGCTTCTTCGCCATTGGCGGCGATTCCCTTCGGGTCATCCATGTGCTGGTCATTCTGAAGCCGCATTATCCGCAGCTGAAAATTGCTGACTTTTTTGCCGAAAAGACGATTCGTGCTTTGGCACAGCATGTGGAGACGCTGGCTCAAATAACAGAAGTTACTGCCCATTCCTCAGTGCGTGAGGGCGTAATCACCCAATTGTCAGAACATCCTGTAGAGCTGAGATCCCAGATTGGTTACCCGGATATTCTGGATCCCGAGCATGTGCTCTTGACCGGGGCTACCGGATATCTTGGTTCCCATGTGCTGCAGCAGTTGATTCTAACTTCGAATACACGCATCTATACTCTTGTTCGCCGCCCTGCAGATGGAAGCTCTGCGATGGATCGACTGAGCAACGTCATGAAGGGTTACTTCGGGCCAGAATTACTGCCTCTCCTCGCATCCCGTGTCGAGATTATCGAAGGTGATCTGGAGCAACCGAATCTTGGTCTTTCTGCCGAGCAGACGACTTATGTGCAAGAACGAATTGACCGTGTGATACACTGTGCCGCTGATGTACGACATTTCGGAGATGCAGCACAATTCGCCAAAACCAACGTGGATGGAACCATCGCACTGCTCCATCTTATTCGCAGCAAGCCGGGTGCTTCCTTCCACCATGTATCCACGATGGGGATTCCGGAAGACCTTGCACTCAGTGGACAGTGGGAGACCTCATTGCAATATGACCGGTTCCCTGCAGATTTGCACGTGGACAACCTGTACTCGGACAGCAAGCTTGAAGCCGAGAAAGTGCTTATGATTGCTGCCGAAGAGGGTGTGCCTGTGAGCATCTATCGTGCTGGTAATCTGACCTGTCATTCTGAAACGGGACGCTTCCAGTCCAACATCGATAGCAATGCCTTTTATCGTATGATTAAAGCGATGTTATTGCTGGGTAAGGCTCCAGCAGCCGACTGGATGGTTGATTTTACGCCGATTGACTATGCAAGTCAGGCAATTGTTCATCTGGCATTGCGCCAAGACACAGCAGGACGAGTATTCCATATCTGTAATCCGGAGCCGATCAGCTACGATGATCTGATTCGTTCTGTGAATCGGGCCGGCTATGACGTGCAGACTCTGCCCTTTACAGAGTACACCAACTGGTTGTTCGATGGCAGTGTCAGCAAGGACCCTGAGGCGCTTCAACTGGCGATCGCACAGCTTGAAGGAGACGGTGCCAAGGATTCTGCATACGTGTATGCTTCTCCTGTAACAACTGCCTATGTGGAACCAGCCGGAATTACTTGTGCCAAAACGGATGATCGTTTCATCTCAAACATGCTAGAGCATGCTGTTGAGATTGGTTATTTTCCTAAGGCCGTCCGACCGCATTTTGGCACTTCTTCAACCAAGGAGTAAATTCAATACTGTGAATGCATGTAGTGCATCCACTGAAAAATATTAAGAAGCCACCCAACGTCAGTGATGACGTTGAGGTGGCTTCTTTCTTCATGAAGGCTCTTTCTTCAAGAAAGCTCCTTAAATCCAGCGAATCAAGGCAATAACCGCCAAATGTGCAGGATAAAAATAACGCCAAATCCAACGTGGACCTTTCAGACGGAACCCTGCGTTATAATACTGGGCCACTGCGATTCCAACGGTAGCGATTACGCTGTACATCTGAACGGAGCTGCTGTACAGCAAAATATACAGAACATTCAAGAGCACATGAGCCATGACCAGAATGGGTCCCTGGAAGTAACGAAACAGCAATACAAGCAGCAAGCCATACATGCCGTAATCCATATGGGTCATCTCCATGACCAAGCCTGCCCCGATCACAATCGGAATTCCCAGCATACGGTTTGGAAGTTTATCAAGTACGAGCAACACAAGCAGGGCTGACCACAATGTCCATACCACATTCAGCGAAAAATGATTAAAAGCCGCCATAAACGGCAATTGCGAGAGAACAGCAATCCAGAACAACCGCCATATGTATTTTTGTACGTTGCGCGTATGTTTATAACCGATATACACGGCAAAAGCATAGATTGGAAAAGCAATCCGACCAATGATTCGCAGCTCGGTTACCTGCGGATAAAAGACGGCTCCTATATGATCGATCAACATCGTAATCATTGCTATCCATTGCATCATTTTGAGCTAATGCCTCCCTTGCCCTGAAGTTCAGGGGTCTCCATGAATTGCTTATACATGAAGTTCATAATACATGAAATCGGTATCCAGCGTATAGCCTTCCGACTCATATAATGCCTGAGCCTTCTTGTTGTTTATCGCTGTAGAGAGCACGATTCGCACAGCTCCACTCTCATCTGCCAATCGTCGTGCAGCTTGCAGCAGCTTACGCGCAATTCCCTTCTGGCGATGATCCGCATGTACGTACAGATCATTAAGCACCCAGCTCGGTCTCATGGACACCGAGCTAAAGCTTGGATAAAGCTGTACAAATCCACCCAACTCGCTCGATATAGGCTTATCCGTCAAGCTGCTCTCCTCTCTCTTGTCTGTATTCACTTCCAATTCTGCAATCAGAATAACGGATTCATTGCGTTCCATACGTTCTCTTATATACTCATTCGCTCCGTTCAGATCTGTAAGCTGGTCGTAAAACATCCTATATTCATTGAACAGCTGTGCCACGCCATTAACATCCCCAAGCTCGGCACGTCTAATCCGATACGTCATTTTCCATCAACTCCTTATATAAAACGTCTCTCCGCCTCATTCACCCTCTTATTCTAAGCCCAATTTGACGCTTTCCCCATTCATCATCTGCATCAAAGTTTGTAATATATTTCGATAATCCAAACTTAAAAGTATATTTCATTGGAAGCGTCGCACACTATAGTCAGATTAGAGACTCAGGATTACAGCATAGGGAGGCGAAACTGAAATGGAAAAAGACAATATCTATGAACAGGTTAGGGCTAATCTGTTGGGTGTTGCCGACATAATCTATCAGCCTTTTCAAATCGGACCTTTCCATTGTGAACTCATCTATATTCAGTCCATTGTGGATACCCCTACCATGCGGGAAGCCATCGTCAAACCACTGCTTGAGGAAGCTTCACGAAATGAAATAGATCATCAATTCATTACCCGTGTCGTGACCGGATCATTTTTCACCCTTAACAGCCACCACTCGAATTCAGCAGCAACAATTGTGGATGATATCGTTTCAGGTAATGCAGCATTATATATCGAGGGTATTTCGGGCATGATCCACTTCGCTCTTCAAAATTATCAAAGACGTTCCGTAACGGAATCAAGCAACGAAGTTGTGATCGTCGGGCCTCAGGAAGCCTTCATCGAAGATATTCATGTGAATATGTCTCTGCTCCGGCACAAAATCAAACACCCTGATTTGAAAATGGTCAAATTCATCATTGGTAAATACACCAAAACTGAAGTATTCGTTGTGTATATTCAAGGGTTATGCAAACCGGACATTTTGGAAAACGTGCTGGAAAGCCTTGGTAATATTGATATGGACAGCAGCTTGGGCGTGAGTTATTTATCTGAATTTCTGGAGGATCATCCGCTCTCTCCTTTTCCGCAATATCAATATACCGAACGGCCGGATACGGTGGCGGCTGCACTGGTTGAAGGGCGGATCGGGGTTATGCAGGACGGAACACCGTTTTCCCTGCTCATTCCCGTAACCTTTTTTTCTTTAATGCAGTCTTCGGAAGACTATTATCAACGATTTTATTCTGCTTCCTTTATCCGGCTTATTCGTCTGCTGTTTGCCTTTATAGCCTTCCTGCTGCCATCCTTATATGTCGCCGTTACTACTTTTCACCCGGAAATTATTCCGACCAACCTGCTGATTACGATTGCTTCTGCCAGAGAAAACATTCCTTTCCCCGCCCTGATTGAAGCACTCATTATGGAAGTGACCTTTGAAGGTTTGCGCGAAGCGGGAATTCGTATTCCGAAGCCGCTGGGTCAGACGGTGTCCATTATCGGCGGGATTGTGATTGGTCAGGCGGCCGTACAGGCTGGAATTGTCTCAGCACCATTGGTTATCGTCGTATCCATCACAGGTATTGCCGCCTTTATCATCCCGCACTTCGAGCTCGGACTGGCCTTCCGGCTGCTTCGTTTTCCAGTGCTGTTTATGGGCGGAACACTGGGTCTGTTCGGCATCGTGATCTCGATCTATCTGATCTATTGGTATATGGTCAGTCTTCGCTCATTTGGCGTTCCTTACATGCAGCCCTTTGCTCCTCTCGTACTTCGTGATATCAAGGATACTATCGTTCGCGTGCCCTGGTTCCTGATGAAGCAGCGTCCAACAGCTTATGCAAATGCTAATAAAAAAAGGCAAAAGACATGAAAAAGTTTATCATTACAACCAAACTGAGTGTCGTTTTGATATGCGTTTTACTTTGCAGTGGCTGCTGGTCCAAAGTGGAGATAAATGAACGTACGTTTATTACAACCATGTATGTGGATAAAGGAGAAAAACCGGGTGAAATCGATATTTCACTAAGTACGCCGCTGCCGAACCGTCTCACTCCGCAAGGAACCGGAGGACCCGGAAAAAATCCATATGCTCTCGTTTCGGCTTCCGCATCCACCATCGCTGATGCTATGGAGAAAATCCAAACAGATCTCACACGAAAGCTTTCCTGGGGCATACACGGGTAGTGGTATTCGGTGAAGCATATGCTAGAGAAGGAATTCAAGATACGATGGAATGGATTTCACGTGAACCTTTGTTCCATCTTAGCAGTTATGTCATGGTTGCCAAGGGCAGAGCCCGAGACGTGGCTAATCTGACCCCGGTTTTCGAAGAAACACCCAGTGATGTGTTAAGAGAATTTGCAACCGAAGAAAATATGTTAAAGACACAAATGCTCACTGTACTTATGGCTGACAAAATGAATCAGGGCTTTGCTGCCCCCTTACTGGAATCGAAAGCAACCACAATGGCAAGCGAGGAGAACAAACGAAAGCAATGGACCAGTCAGGTGGGCAGTGCTCTTTTCAAACAGATGAAGATGGTTGATTCGATCTCACCCGAAGAAACAAGAACGGTAGCCTGGGCCAATCGCAATTTGGATACTTTGGTCGTCTCCGTGGAAACTGATGACGAGAAAGCGAGTATGACCATCTATAATATGAATTCCAAAATCAAGGTCAAACTTGTAAATGGACAACCTTTTTTTGACATCACTTTAAGGGGTGAGGCAGAACTGAATTCCGTGATCCCCGTTCTCAAGGTCAAGGATGTTGTGGGCGTTAAACAAATACAGCAAAAGGCCAATGAAAAGGCGAGTGCATATTTAACAAACGCAATAAAGGCCGGACAACGAAAAAAAGCTGATATTCTGATGCTTGGTTATCGTCTGGAATGGGCCTATCCTCGCATCTGGGAACAGTTGCGTCCCGTTTGGAATGATTATGTCAAAAACGATTTGCAGTTTAACGTGCATACCAATATCAACATCCAGTTCGTAGGATCGGAATCCAGCTACTGATAGGAGCAGTTGAAAGTGTCAAGCCACTTTAGGAGGTAAACCAATGATTGCTGTTGTTTTGTTTGCCGTACTGTACATACTTGAGTGGCCCATGATCAAGTCAAGCAAAAAGGGAATAAAAAGGGCTTATTTCGTTCTGCTGGGCCTATTTCTTCTGTGGAATACCCTGGCTGTCTCTGTACCGGGTTGGCCTAATCCCAATGATGTCATCAGGCTGGTCTTTGGCTGGGCAGACCGCTTATTTGGCTAAGAAAGGAGTACGCCATGATCAAATTGTCTGCCGGACAAGCGTACCGTTTTATGTTTGTCTACCTGTATTCCGAACCCATAGCTTTCCTCCTGCAGCGCTTGTTCAAGATGAGCGGTTATCAGGGGTGGATATCCATCCTTGGCGGGTTTGCGATCAGTCTGATTCTTCTCTTCTTCACATACAGATTGGGATCAGTTCACCCGGATCGACCGTGGGTTGATTTTGGTGAAGAAATTGTGGGCAAGGTCGTTCACAAGCTGTTCCTCGGTCTCATTGTGTTACTGTGCCTGTATTTGATATCCATTGACGTAGAGAATTTCATCGTTTTCCTGCAATCCATGTACTTACCTGAGACACCTATATGGCTGACAGCAACCGTAACCATTTTATGTATCAGCCTCTCCGCGCGTTCAGGTTTGATCACCATTGTCTATTTGTCAGAAGGCATATTTTTGGTGCAAATCTTTACGTCTGCTTTTCTCATGCCTGCTGTAACAAGCGGGGGAATCCGGATGTACTGCTTGCCATGCTCACTCATCATGATCTGAAAGAAATTTTCACGGGCTCCTTTTCAACCATGCCCTGGTTTTCCGAATGGATGATGTTCCTGTTTCTTGCCCCTGCCATCGCTTTCAGGCGGCCGCTTCTACGAAGTATGTTGTTTGCAGGCTCTACACTTGCATTATTCATTATCGTATTCTGGATGTTTACTTTAATGAATTTTGGACCTTATGAAGCCAGCAGTCTTCGCTACCCTTTGCTGGAAATGATACGTTTTGCCCGTTACGGCGATTTTCTGGATAACCTGGACCCATTCCTGATTGCCATTTGGTCTACGACCATGTTTACTCGCAGCTCGTTTCTGTTATACGCAGCCTCGGTTTGTCTTGCCAAACTTACCGGAGTTCGAAAGGATAGAACGGTAGTCTATCTGCTCGCGGGAACGGCTGCTACTTATGTGCTTCAATATGCAAAAGACGCGGCTTCTTATGAATTAGCCATTCGTTCTTACGCCATCGCTACCTATGCCGTACTTATCGAGTGTATGCCTATACTATATGTTATTGTTTACTGGCTGCGTTCTGGGAAAAACAAAAAGGCGAGCGAGACCTCCGCCTCTTCGTCGCCTTGAACTCTAAATTCAGTTTTATTCCACTTTTTTTGATTGCGGAAAAAGATCAGTATCTGGAAAAATGACTCCTTTTTTCAAAATCAAATTGGCATACTGCGCACGTTCACCGGTTGCAATGATAACATAGGCGCGGGAAGCCCTTTCATAAAACGCGAAACGCTCTTCATGATCAAAGGCATCCGTGATGCCCTCATGGTCCAGGATCAGCCTGCGATAATCTTCCCATATCATAGGCACCACCTGATCCCCCTTGACGACCTGCATTACGGCTGCCGGCCGCTCAGCGTACGTATCCAGCGGAAACAAACTTAAAATGGCATCCAGTAATTCGACCGTACCCAGCGCATCACAGCGAATCAGCCGCTGGGCATGACTGGCTGCGGGGAAGTTACCATCTGCCAGTACTAGTTCGTCTCCATGACCCATTTCAGACATGATTTTCAGCAGTTCCGGAGGTATTATTGCGGGAATGTTCTTCAGCATACTCAGCTCTCCTCAGTCAGCTCCATAGATAGATGGAGCAGATTCGTCTTCGTAACCTCACCATCATGTAGTCCAGTTACCGCAATACAGCGGCACTTCCATTTTATCAGTATTTTCCAACGTTTGCATATTTCAATGTGCGCATCAAAACTTTAATCCACTGTCAATTTTAAATAAAAAGGGTTTTATCATGCACTTATGTTCAATAAATCTGTTTTGACAAAATTAATTGTTTAGCATATAGTTGTTATAACAAGTATATGAATTGAGACTATTTTATTTAAAGAAAGAGAGGATTTTATGGGGACCGACTATTCACTCGATCAATCCATTGGATTCATGCTGGGCATGACACACCGCAAAGCGTCGGCTTTACTAGCCATACGATTTAAACCCTATGATATTACGACAGAGCAATTTTCCGTTCTGTTCAACATCGGTAAAGGCGAAGGCGTGAATCAGAAGGAAGTTGCGACGCGCGTTTATAAGGACCAGCCCACCACTGCCCGAATTATTGATCTGTTGGAAAAGAAAGGCTGGGTCGATCGCCGGACCAGCGAACAGGATCGCAGAGCCTACCTGCTCTACTTGACCGAAGAAGGAAAACGATTGCTTGACCAGCTTGTTCCGCTCGAAAGAGAAATGAATAAAAATCTTACTGAAGGTATTCCCGAAGACCAGATGGAAGCATTTAGACATACTCTTTCCCTCATGAACAGCAACCTGTAAGGAATTTAACACCAGGGGGAATGAACAAAAAATGAAATCACAATCATCGCAAGTCAAACTGTGGACCACCGATTTTATCCTGCTCATGTTATGTAACTTTCTACTCTTTCTGCAACTTCACATGATTGTATCCCCACTGCCTTCCTATGTGCAGGACCGTTTTCACGCCAATGCCTTTGAAGTCAGCCTTTTCACCTGTCTCTTTGCCCTTAGCGCCATTGCTGCCCGGCTCTATTCAGCCAAAGCATTGGAGAAGGGTCTTCGTAATGCCATGATCTATATTGGCTTGACCGTTGCCTTGCTTGCGACACTTGGATATTATTTTGCTGCCGGGATTGCTGTCCTGTTATTGCTGCGTATGGTGTTCGGTATCGGATTTGGCATGGGTAGCACGGCTTTCCCGACGATGGCATCGGATATTGTGCCTGTGAAACGGATGGGTGAAGGTATGGGCTATTTCGGCCTGTCCACAAGTTTAGCCATGTCCATGGGTCCCATTATTGGGGTCACCGTGCTGCAGGGCGCTGGGTTCGTGACTCTCATGTTATGTACGGCGGGGGTTATAGTGGTCATCTATCCACTCAGTTATTCACTGACTCGCAAAAAAGCTAGGAGGGTCAATGACGAGGTGGTACCGACTCCACCGGCTGGAACAGCTGCAATATCTGGCACCAAGGTAAAGACGCCCTTCAACCGCAAACTGATTCTGCCAAGTGTACTGAATTGTTTGCTGTCCATCACATATGGCGGACTTGTTGGATTCATCGTGTTGTACGGAAAGGAAGCCAACCTGGCTAACCCTGCACTGTTCTTTTTGTTTAATGCTCTCGCTGTCCTGCTGGTCAGACCATTTGCAGGACGGATCTATGACAGTAAAGGTCCGAAAGCGTTACTGATTCCCGGAGCGATATTCATTGCTGCTGGACTGATTACTCTCTCATATGCTACTTCTATGCCTATCTTGTTTGTTGCTGCATTTTTATACGGGATCGGATATGGTTCCATCCAGTCCTCCATGCAGACCTGGATGATCCAGATTGTCTCTCCATCACAGCGCGGTATGGCTAACGGCATGTTTCTGAATACGCTGGATTTAGGGATTGCTATGGGAGCACTTCTGCTGGGCGCTATTGCTTCCATAACCAGTTATACCGATATGTATCGTTATTCCATTATATTCATGATCCTATTTCTCCTGATCTACCTGATTCAAGGAAAACGAAGTGGAGGTTTTGCAGTTCCTGTCCATCCGCTATTGAGACATACACATATTGCTGGGCAGGACTCCGAACGACATGAGCATACCGAAACTGCAAGTGAAAATGACACACCTACTCAACGAAAAAAATAACTGATGCAATTACGCTGCTGTACTTCAATTCATTAGAACGCGTCTACTCTGTAAGGGAACCATACTTCCCCCAGAGTAAACGCGTTTTTTATAGCCTTAATCAGAGTGGACTTTTCTTTCTGCGTCCTGGCACATACCCACTTGGCTGTTTCACATCATCATAATCAGGTTCACGATGATTTTGGCCACCGCCTGATGTAGGCTGATTTCCCTTATCCGGCTTGACTGCCAATAACGTAAGCAAGCCTCCCACCGCCCCGGACGCGGCTAGAATACCAAACAGAATAAAATGGTGGGACCCGATTAACAGTGACACAATAGGAGGTCCGAGTGACACGCCGATAAAACGCATGCTGCTGAACAACGCCGTGATGGTACCGCGCTGTTCCTTGTCAACCCCTTCAGTAACCATAGCATCCAGACATGGCAGTGTAGCACCTATTCCTGCTCCGCCAAGAGTGAACAAACCAACAACGACATAAATGTTGTCAAAAAGCCCGATTACACCAAGAGATACCGTTAAAACAGCAAGTCCGATAAACCCGAGCCATTTCATCCGTGTCTTGTTCTTCCCAATCCACTTTCCAGCAAAGAAAGATGCCAGACACAAGGCAGCCAGCGGTATGGCAAGCACAAGCCCTTTAACTACACCTTTTAATTTGAACTCCGATTCCAATGTCTCCGACAGATAAAAGAGCACGCCAAAGAGAACAAACATGCAAATTCCGCCGATGGCAAAAATCGCATACAGCCAGCGCCCCTTTTCTTTCAGCACACTGCGGATGGAAGAAACAAATTCGCGAAAGCTCTGTGGTTCTTCCTTCCTCTTGGGTGTTTTCACCAGGAAAATAACCAAGACCAATGAAAGCAAACAGAGTACCGGAATAGCCATAAAAGGCAAATACCAAATCCAGACAGCAAGAGCTGCACCCAAAATCGGACTTAGTACCTTGCCGAAGGTATTCGAGGTTTCAATAATCCCAAGGCTTTTACTCACTTCGTTTTCATCATCGAACATATCTCCAACCAAAGGAATGACAATCGGGAAAGCCCCTGCTGCCCCTATCCCTTGCAAAAGTCTGCCACCGAGAATGGTCCAGTATGCCGCATTTCCATTCAGCATCCAGGCTGCTCCTCCTGCTACCGCACCTCCTGCGGCTGCAATGATGAGACTGGGTATAATGACGGCTTTCCTGCCGAAACGATCCGACAGATATCCTGCAAGTGGAATCAGCAGGATCGCGACGACCGCATAAACCGTAATTAACATGCTGACCTTGAATGAGGACACTTTCAATTCACGCTCAATCTGCGGAAGGATGGGGATCAGCATGGAGTTGCCCAGTGTCATAATGACCGGGATGGAAGCGAGTGCGACGAGATCCCACTTTTTATCGTTCATACCTCAACCACCTTTACAGAATCAGAAAACAACAACGTTATTGTGGGTTGTTCTGCAGTTGAATATACGGCTTATGTAAAAAAGATCACTTTGGATAACAACGCAAAAAAGCTGTCTCACTGAAATCAGTGACATGACAGCCTTTTTGGCTATACATCATGAAGGTTTATAAATGAAAGGCTAAATCAGCACAAATTGCTGGAGGGCTGCACCGCCCTTGAAAACGATGCAGAGCTGCCCTAGCTCACGCTTTGTCTCAAGTGCACAACGGACGGTGCTCCATTGAAGATTCCTCTCGTTTACAGTCCCAGCGGAACCTGGAACGACACAAGTGCCGAGCAGCGGGCCTGTGGGACCTTCCGCTCGAATCTCCAATTCGCCACCTTCTCCGAAGGCTGCCACCCGACCTTCAAATCCGTTAGCTTGCCGGAAAGCATTATCGTGGAATGAAATCCAGGATGGGCTTCCTTCACGATACAGCGGTTCGCCTGAAGCAATGGCACGGACGGCTGATCGTCCTTCCAGACATTCATCTAATAGCACGCCTGCATATGCATCGTAATTTTCCGCAAACGTAGGCAGATTGAGCGCGCGTGCAGGAATGATTTCACCCTCGATGTGGATCTCTGCCGTTTGATGAATATTTGCCGAGGAACGTCCAGCCATGATCGACCATGTTGCGGTTTCAAGACAATATCTGTCACGAGTGACATCCCAGAAAGCCAATTTCTGAACAGGAATTTCAAACGAAAGATCTTCCACTGCGCCTGAGGCAAGATGAATCCGCCGGAAGCCGATCAACTGACTTTGCGGGCGCTTCACCCGTGAAGTTTGGGCATGCCCGTACAGCTGCACCACCTCATCGCTGTCGCGTTCCCCTTTGTTCTCCACCTGTATTTCAATCTTCAGTACATCGTCTCCAGAAGATCCCTGCGCTCGCCGCACTCGAATCGCTCTATACTCAAATTCCGAATAGGTCAATCCATGACCAAAGGGATACAAAACTGGACCTTCATGATACATATAAGTTGTACCGTTATGAATAATGTCATAATCCATGATGTCAGGAAGCTGCGATTCATCCTCATACCATGTCATGTTCAGTCTGCCAGCAGGAGCATAATTTCCAAGCAAAACATCAGCAACCGCATTTCCCAATTCCTGACCAGCATGCGTTAAATATACGATAGCCGGAGCCACATCTTTCAAATCTTGCAGTGCAAATGGATAACTGCCCACAATGACAACGACCGTATTCGGGTTCACATGGCAGACTTCCTTCACCAGCCGAACCTGATCCGACGGAAGCAGCAGACTTGGACGATCAATTTCCTCTTTGCCGTTAATATATGGACTATTGCCGACAACAACAACAGAAACGTCACTATTCTGCGCAGCTTCTTTCGCCTGCTCTATTCCGTTCGCAACAACGTCGAGCTTGAACACAGCAGGTTGCTGCGTCTCCACTATAGCTTCCGGATGACCAGATGAACTCAAGTCTTCGTCTGTTTGTTCCGGCGTTGGGGACAGAACCCACTGGCCCTGATGCTCATTCAGCCCAAGCGGCAATCCGTTCCACGTACGCAACGTACTGCTTCCATCCGCTTGTGAATCAATCTGCACCACTTCCTTGACAAACCAGCCACCAATCTCCGGTGCACTCGCCTGATAAATCCCCTGTTCGGTTAACGTAACATATCGATTATTCTTCAGACTGCGCAGTGTGTGACTTCCCCAGCCCCAGTCTTGATGGATGAACTCGGCTGTCTCTGCACTTCCCTCTGGCACGGCCACAAGCTTTCCTTCAGCATCGAGTGTTACTATCTTTCCATCGACCGTCTTGAGGCTAATGTGGTCATTTCCGTCTGTAAAAGATACTTCTGCACCGGCAAGCTGCTTGCGCAATCCTTCCAGAACGCTAACACGATAAGGCAGTGTTCCACTATACCAATCGGTATAGACCACATCCGCAAGGGGTCCGATTACGCTAACCTTCTGCAATCTTTCCGGTTGGAGCGGAAGCAGTCCATCATTTTTGAGCAAAACGATAGACTCCGCTGCCGCTCTATAGCTTAATTTGGCATGTTCAGGCGCACACAATACAGATTCCGATATTGAAGCATACGGATTAAGACCCGTCTGATCCAGCTGTCCCAGTCGCATACGTACGCCAAAAATATTACGAATGGCCCGGTCTAGATCCTCGACCTCCAGCAAGTTCCGCTCAAGTGCCTCTTCCAAGGCAGATACGACCAAGTCAACCTCGTCCGTCAGACAGTCCACGCCTGCTTTTAAGGCCCCTGCAGCTGATTCCGCATGCGAGGCATGATAACCGTGATAATTGACCGTCTGGGACAAGTCACCCCCATCACACACGATAAAACCTGGCATGGCCCACTCACCCTTGACCACATCATTCACATACGGACTTTCTATGGCTGGTGTGCCGTTGATAGAGTTGTACGCTGTCATCATCGATAAGGCTCCGCCTTCTACGAAAGGTGTCTCGAATGCTTTTAAATAATATTCACGCAAGTTCCGCGGATCGATGCTGGATGAACAATTCAACCGATCCTTCTCATTATTGTTGGCAAAAAAGTGCTTCAGCGTCGCTACCATTTTTAAATAGAATGAATGATGACCCTGCATGCCTTTCACAAGAGCTGCCGACATTTCGCCCGTCAATACAGGGTCTTCACCGTAGCCTTCTTCGGTTCTTCCCCAACGCGGGTCCCGTTCCAGATCGACGGTAGGCGCCCATAAGGTCAAGCCGTGACGCTCGGGTGCACGATGATGGTATGCTCTGGCTTCATCTCCGATGACAGACCCAATTTCACGCATGAGCTTGGTATTCCAGGTGCTCGACAAACCAACCGGTTGCGGGAAAACGGTAGCTTCCCAATCCAGGCAACCCCGTGAGCTGCTTCACCTCCCACATTGTAGCCGGGGATTCCCAATCGGGGCACTGCTGCTTCACGTGTAGGAATTAATCGAATTTTCTCCTCCGTTGTCAGACGCGCAATTAAGTCATTTAATCGTTCTTCCAATGGCAATGTTGCGTCCCACATCGGATATTCATGATATTCATTCATACTAAACCCTCCTACTTATTCGTTAATTTTGAGTTGCTTCCATTGGTCCAATAGATACCGTGTTCGTTCACAGTACTTCTGTCCTGCCTCAGACTGATGCACCTGATGTTCATGGACATATGCGTTAAAGTAGGAGGACAGTATTCGGTAGGCAAGAAGGCGTGCCTGTCCCTCATCGGACATATCCTGTGGTTGACCATAACCTTTATGAAAAGCAGTTGATGATTCAGTCGATAAAATAGCTTCAAACGCCCTGTCCGCAAACATGGAACGATCCCCATCAATGATGGCAGCAATGGTTAACTCACCATTTTTCTCATGAACAAGCACGTTGGCTTCCCACAGATCGTTATGAACAAGAACCGGAACAGTTACCTGATCAAATAAATCCTTATTCTTAATGAACATATCTGCAACCTCTTCCCCACACCTGGCATATACCCGACCTGGGCGGCTTTAAGAGCCGTTTCCTGAGCAAAAGAGTGCAGCACCTCGGACCAGTGATCCGAGCCTTTAATCGTACCATCGCCTTGCGGCCAGCCAAACGCTGTACCCTCAATCCGATGTATGGCAGCGGTATAAACGCCGAGTTGATGATACAATCGTTCTTTGTCGGCCACCGAAATCGATGGGTGGTCCAGCTGCTTACTAGGGATAAACTCCATAAACATGTAGGTTCTAGGAATGACCGATCCGCTATCATTACAGACGATAATATTTGGAGCAGGAATGCCTGCCTTACGGTAATATTCATAAACAATAGGTTCAGCAGACATCATCGAGCGCTCAAACGAGAATAGCGGATCACTTGTCGAACCGGACGGCATATCTCCCCGCTCTGGTGCCAAACGCAAAATCACATCCGTATGCGATGCATGTTCTAGCTGAATACGATACGTTGTATTAAAAAGCCCACCCTGCAAAAGTACAAAATCATTCACAATGGTAGCGGTTCCAAAAGTATTCTCTACTAACCGATGCAGCATCTCTGCTGTAATGGTTTGATGTAAACCTGACTTCGTTGTACTCATTTAAGATATAATCCCCTATCTTTATCTGTCGCTGTATAAATTGAACTAAGGAGTATTTACATTTGCCACTTCGATGACAGAAAACCTTACTAGAACCATACTTCCATGGCATGACAGTAAACAAACAGACGGCACCTTGCGGTACCGCCCTTTTGTTTATGCTATAAACATTACAGTTGAATGGTAAGCGAGCTTGCACCTGCTGCAGCCGTAACGACAACACCATTTGCACCCGACGCTTGGGAACCACCCTCAACGCTTGATACACTCTCCATGCCACGCAGCACGATATTCCATGGTTTGCCCGCACCTTCAGCACGAACCTCCAGAACAGAGCCGTTACGGGATACGCTAACAACCAGCTCCTGCTCAGCACTTTGGTTCACAACCACCGCTTGAGCGGAGTTGCCGTCAGCCAGTTCGAACAAATGAAGGGACACATTATCCGCAAAATCATAATCCGGTTTGTTATCCACAGCACCGACCGCGATCAGGCTGTTTGGTTTGATCATCATTGGCAGTGTTTTGAAATCATGGTTTTCACTGATCCAGCGTCCACCTTGTACTTTAGCTCCAGTCAGATAGTTTGTCCAAGTTCCTTCAGGCAGGTAATAACGTACATCGCCTTCCTTATTGAAGATTGGCGCAACCAGAATGGAATCGCCGAACATGTATTGCGTATCCAGGCTATAAGTTGTTGGATCCTCTGGGAAATCCAGCAGCATAGCGCGCATCATCGGAATACCTCTTACCGTCGACTCCACCGCAGAATTGTAAAGGTACGGCATCAGGCTGATTTTGAGTTTGGTAAAGTCGCGAACAACGTCCACGGACTCCTCATCAAACAGCCAAGGCACACGATACGAAGTGCTTCCGTGTAGACGGCTGTGAGAAGACAAAAGTCCGAATTGTACCCAGCGTTTGTATACGTCAGGGGTCGCTGTACTCTCAAAACCGCTGATATCATGGCTCCAGAATCCGAAACCGGAAAGTCCAAGCGAGAGGCCGCCTCGAAGTGATTCAGCCATGGATTCATAAGTAGAAGAGCAGTCTCCGCCCCAGTGAACCGGGAACTGTTGACCACCTGCTGTTGCAGAGCGTGCAAACAGGGCAGCTTCGTTTTTGCCAATCTTGTCTTCGAGCAATTCAAAGACAGCTTTGTTATAGAGCTGTGTATAATAGTTGTGCATTTTAACCGGATCAGAGCCATCGAAGTACACGACATCTGTCGGAATTCTTTCACCGAAGTCTGTCTTGAAGGAGTCTACACCTTGATCAAGCAGGACTTCCAGCTTACTCTTATACCAATTCACAGCATCCGGATTTGTGAAGTCAACCAGACCCATACCTGCTTGCCACATATCCCATTGCCATACGCTGCCATCCGCTGTTTTAACCAGATAACCGTTCTCCATACCTTCATCGAACAAATAGGATTTTTCAGCAATATAAGGGTTGATCCAAGCACATATTTTAAGACCCTTTTCTTTCAGACGTGCAAGCATGCCTTCCGGGTCCGGGAACATCGCTTCATCCCATACGAAATCAGACCATTGGTATTCCTTCATCCAGAAGCAGTCAAAATGGAATACAGAAAGCGGAAGATCACGTTCAGCCATGCCATCTACAAAATGATTAACCGTTGCTTCATCATAATCCGTTGTGAATGATGTTGTCAGCCACAGACCAAATGTCCATGCCGGTGGAAGCGCTGGTTTACCTGTTAATTGGGTATAATTATCAAGCACATCCTTTGGATTGTCACCACCGATAATGAAATACTCCAACGTCTCTCCTTCTACGCTGAACTGCACTTTAGATACATTCTCAGATGCAATCTCATACGATACGCGTTCAGGATGGTTTACAAATACGCCATATCCTTTATTGGACAAATAGAAAGGAATGTTCTTATAGGACTGCTCGCTGCTTGTACCGCCGTCCTCATTCCAGGTGTCAACCACTTGGCCATTCTTAACAAACGGCGTGAAGCGCTCACCGAGTCCGTAAACGTATTCACCAATGCCGAGATCAAGCTGCTCGCGGAAGTATGCTTCCTTACTCGGACCTGTAATATAACCAGCGGCTCTTTGGCCGCTACCTGTAATTCGTTTTCCTTCATACAGGAAGCTGACGTCCCAACCATTCGTTTTGTCGATTTGAACTTCCAGATTGCCGCTTTTCAAAACAGCCCCTTGTTCATTCTTCGAAATGTCAACGTTCACATCTTGATGGTTAAGCTCAAATTCAGGCCCCTTTTTCACTCCGCCCTTATGATGATTCAAGGTTACACGAATAACGTTAGGCATAGGGGAGCTGTACGTTGCTTTAAGCAATGTACCGTTCAACGTGTCGCCTTTGGTGCGAATATATTTAGTTGCCGCATATACGGTCAAAGAATCCTCTTTTTGCACAATATCACGAATGTCAGTCGGGTTTTGAATGTGGTACCCTTCACGAGTCATCCAGAATCCATCAGTAAATTTCATGTTTTCTTTCCCCCTTCGGTTATACTATAATAATATTGACATTAATAACGAATTTCTTCTCATATTTTGACCAAATATATCACGATTTTGATATTTCTTATCAGATTTTTTATAAACACCACCAATCTATGGGAACGTTTACATTAATAATGATGCAAAAGGAGAACTTATATGGAACGTGAACGATTACGGGAAGACCGGATTCACGGCAACGCCATGTATCCAGTCAGTGTGTACCCGGATATTCAGCAGCTGAATGGCGACAGCATTCTCGATTGCCACTGGCACGACGAGATGGAGTTCACCATGGTGACTCAGGGCAGTGCTGTTTTTCAAATTGACATGAATACGGTAGAGGTTCAGGCAGGAGAAGCCATTTTTATCAATCGGGGGAAATTCACGCAGGTTATCTGAAAGGCGATGTCCCCTGCGTTTTTCATCCATTGTATTTAACCCGGAGCTGTTAGGCAGCCGGACATTCGATGCTGTGCAGGAGAAGTTCGTTGGCCCGCTCGTACACAAAACGGCAATCCCTCCTTACCATATCCAAACCGATGAAGCGTGGGGGCAAGAAATCATTTTTCATTTGAAACGAATTTTCGCCGATCATGCCGCTGGCACACCAACCTGCGAGATGACAACAAAAGCTTACCTCTATCTAATATTTGCACAAATGTTTGAACATATGAGACCCGCTGCACTCAAAGGGACCATTTCGTCAGGCAGTCACGATAAAGTGGAGCGCCTAAAATCAGTGTTAAGTTATATTCACAAGCGTTACCCTGAACCACTTAAGTTAAAAGAACTGGCAGATGAAGCCAATATGAGCGAAGGACACTTTTGCCGCTTTTTCAAACAAATGGTGCAGAAAGTCCGGTCGACTATATCAACTATTATCGCATCCAGCAGGCCTGTGTTCAGCTTGAGAATACCGATCACAAAATTGTGGATATTGCCATGGACGTCGGATTTGAGCACTTGAGCTACTTCATTACAACGTTCAAGAAACACAGGAACATTACCCCGTCCCAATATCGCAAAATGTTTTATGAGAAAGTGGCGGTGGAACCTGCACTGGTCTAAGATTAAGCTCCTGTCAGGGACAGCACTCGGCACTCCGAACTGATGATCGTTCACTGTTCTCCCTTTTATATCAGATAGCAGATGCAAAGAAGGTGCCACAGCCCGTTCTGCTGTAAGCACCTTCTTTATCATGCTGATGAATGGAATTTCATCTTACTTCTTCAAAGTCTCCCATGAGCTGTACTCATGCACCGAAAATCCGTTAAAGGACGAATGCACACTTGCCATTTTCTCGACCAGCTTGAGCTGTGCTTCCATATACGCTGAGCCTTCTTCATAAAAGGTAATGAAATCGCCTTCCTTGCTTTGCTTGGTTTCCACGGCCAAGGATACGGTTTTGCCCAGCAGTGACGCTTCCTGAAGCTCATCCTTCGCTACATTATAGATGGCCGCTGCCGTATCCCGATAAGCCATAATCGTGATGGAGTCAAACTTGCGGATCATCCAGCTGCTTACATTCATCGTGGAACCCGGAATCTTGTAACCGTCCAGCCAGAAAGGAAGGTCTGCGCCTACAGGCATCTTCATCCGTGCTGCCCGATCGACAATATATTGAACGTTCCCCTGCCACTGCGTAATCACACTAGCTTGATTCGTTTTCCACTCTGGATGAACATGAGGTTCAATGTCCAAATGGATGCCGGCAAACTTTTCATTGGGCTCGACTTGATTTTGATACGCTTCAACCCAGTCCAGAAAATCTGTAATTTGACCCCGACTCTCCGTCAGTCCCCAGGCAGGTCTTCCATCCATAACGTCCACGGCAATATTTTTCTCTCTGGCCTTACGAATGAAATCCGTATAGTACGGAAGCTTTACATCCCGATTCATTTGTAGGTAAATCGTATTGATGTCGTTCGTTGTGGCAAACTTCAGTACTAGCTGAGGGTTACTTTGGATCTGCGTGGTGTCCCAAACCCAGGTTGCTCTTACGGAGCCTTGTACCGTTCCATGGATGGTTTCATAACTGTCGACTGAACCAAGTGCAGTAGCCTTGCAAACATACGCATTCCCTGTAAACAGCATGAAACAACTAATTAACAAAACGAATTGGTAACCTCTTTTTCTTTTCATATTTATACACTCCCTATAATGTTATGCAGCTCTAACGTGCAAACCCGGATGACATTCTGTCGTTTTATATTCATTCCCTAAGCACTATTTCAAAGCACGACTATTTACATTGCTTTTATATGCAACATCATCTCTTAGACTTACGACGAAAGAATCATATAACATTATTTCGGGTATTCACACTTCTGTATTTATAGTTCTAAAGACTCATTTATAAAAAATCTTTTAATTTTAGCTGCATTTCGACTAAATATGGGTCATTTTTTGCATATGTACAACAGACGACTCAAGACCTAGTAAGCGTTTTCCTATTCCTAGAGTAAAAGGCTGGGCAAAACCCAGCCCCTCCTCATCAAACCGTACGTGAGGTTTTCCCTCATACGGCTTTCCGATGTTCGTCATTCATGGGCATGCAAATTACAACAGCGTTTTTAGTCCATATTGGCCGGCGATATATTTAACCTCAGATACTGAACCCATCCATTTTCTGCGTTGTCTCTTCTTCGCGTACCACCGTGTTAACCGTTGCAAAATATACCAGTCCAGCTTAGCTAGTCTCTTTTGGCTGTAGTTCGTGTAGTAATAATTTCTCCACCCTTGAATCTTCGGATTGAGCCATTTCACATGTTCCGCGAACGATCTCGATCGCATACTCGGTGGAGACAGTCGCTCTTTAACGACTCCACGAATACGTTCTTCCGCCTTTTTGGTTAGCCATTGCTGCGTGGTATAATATACCTTCCCTTGCGAAGTTTCTGCTTTCGTTTTTCGGTGGTGCATTCCTAAGAAGTCGAATCCCTCGTCTCCTGTCCATAGACCTACAATGCGAGTTTTGGTCGGGTGCAGGGTTAGCTCCAGACGTTCCATAATTTTGCCTATGAGTTCATACGCATGCTCGGCGTCCTTTTTGGTTTTACAGATTACTACAAAGTCGTCTGCATACCTTGTCAGTTCTCCCAGACCTCTTCCATGTTTCTCCCATAGTCGGTCAAAATAGTTCAGATAGATATTCGCCAGAAGCGGTGAGATCACACCACCTTGCGGCGTTCCTAAATCGGAGCGCCTTACGTTTCCTTCTTCCATCACTCCCGCCTGAAGCCACTTCCGTATTAATTTCAGTATCCGCCTGTCGTTGATGCGCATCTGCACCAATTTCATCAGCTTCTCTTGATTAATGTTATCGAAGTAACCTTGGATATCGACGTCGACTACCCAATTCCCTTTGCGGTTGCAAGCTTTCCGAATTCGTTCCAGCGCTCCTTTCGCACTTCGTTTCGGGCGAAATCCAAAGGATACGTCCTCAAAATCCGCTTCAAAGATGGGTTCAATCACGAGTTTCGTTGCCATCTGTATGACTCGGTCGCGCACGGTGGGTATGCCCAGCGGTCTTTGCTTCCCATCTTTCTTTGGGATATAGTGCCGCCGTACAGGCTGCGGATGGTAGTTGCCTTCTTTCAACGCTCGTTCGCAGTCCTTGAGGAAGTTCATTTCTCCTTGTTCCTCCACATCTGCCAGCGTTATGGCATCTACACCTGCCGCTCCCTTGTTCGCTTTCACTCGTCTCCAGGCTTCGTACAAGACATCCCACCGGTAGACTTTGTCGTACAAGGCATGGAATTTACGCTTGCTGTTCTCCTTGGCCACATGACCTAGCTTATCTTGGAGTTGTTGAACTTTTTTTTCCTTTGGTGTTGTTAGCCGATTGGCATTCACTCACTCGTACCTCCTCCAAAAGCATAAACAACGCAGGGCTCCTTCCCTCCCCAAGGTTATGTTGTCCTTGGGTTCTTCGGTACTATGAGCCCCTCGGACTCCCTTCCCACAGACGTTTCACTTCGTCTTTTGGACTTATAGAGTGTCTCTTTACGAATTCCTAAAAAAAAAAATCCGAGTGGGGGAGGGTCTCCCCAGTTCACTGCATGATCTTTCAAGCCATGCCACTCCCTCTACGCCGGAAGGTTCTTCACTGTTGTTCCAAGTTCTACACAGCTTCCTTGGCCTTCGTCTATGTGATCGAGACTCGACACCTTCTTTTCCCCCTTGCAGGGCCTTTTTGACGACGCGGCAGGATTCACTTTATGTTGCGGCCTGGCTTGTTGCTCGCCCTGTCTCTGACAGGTACTTTTGTCGATGCGCTTTTGCACACGGATTTCGCCATATGCAAGCATCCTAGCTACCAAGGTGGCTTGGCCCCTCCTTGGGTTGGACTTTCACCAACAAGATCATGCGTGCCTCTGGGCACGCATCACAAAAAGGCCGCCCTAGGGCGACCTATACTTCTCTCCCCATTTCTAGGAAGAATGGATACCTGTTATTCGTTAGTTCCCGGCTGGAGCAGACGGTGTATTCTCCACCATTTCATCAAACAGGGATACCAGCTCAATGCCTTCTGCCGAAATGCGTACCAGGCCCTTATCGGACAAGCGCACTTCCGGAATAACGACCAGTGCCAGCAGGGACAGTGTCATAAATGCGTTATTTAACGTACAGCCAGCAGACTGCAGCGCTTCACTGACAGCTGCAGATTGAGCTGCTACCACTTCGAATGATTCCGTGGACATCAAGCCTGCAATGCGCAGCGGGAATTCGGTCACACCTGTTCCAGTCACAACGGCTACGCCACCCTGCATTCCGATGACACGATTGCCCGCCTCAGCCATCATTGCGTCATCATTACCGATAATGAGCAGATTGTGGCTGTCATGCGCAACGGTCATCGCGATGGCCGCAGGACCTGTGAAGCCAATCCCCCCAACAAGTGCCACCGTACGATTTCCCGTTTGTTTATGACGCTCCAGCACCGCAATTTTGCAGATTTCACCTGCCGTTGAGATGACTACATTGCCATCTTCCACCGTGACATTAACATGCTTCTCCTTGGTATCCACATGATTCTCCGTCACATGAATGACTTTCGCTCCAATCATACCTTCGGTAATCGGCGCAGACAGCTCCATATCCTTCGGCTGGATATTGGCCTCCAACTTCACGGTGTTCAGCGCCTCTTCCGGATACGTGAAACTGTCCCAGACCGCTGTCATTTTGCCGTTCTCTGCTACGACATGCCCTGCTGCAATCGTCATGCCTACACGGACATCAGCCAAGCGTCCATCCAGCAAAATAATGTCGGCGATATTCCCTGGAATAACCGCACCAATGTCGCGTGCTACACCGAAACGTTCAGCCGTATTAATGGTGGCCATCTGGAATGCAGTGACCGGCTTCACCCCTTGAGAAATCGCCAAACGAACAACAAAGTCCATATGACCTTCTTTGAGCAGCGATTCAGAACTCCGGTCATCGGTCACCAGCATCATGCGGCGTGTATCCAGGCCAAGCTCTGTGCAGGCTTTGATCGTTTCTGCCACGTCATGCCATGCAGAGCCCTGACGCATTTTGGCGTACATGCCCAGCCGAAGACGTTCCACAACATCTTCCTTCGTAACACATTCATGATCCCCCGTCACTCCGCTTGCGGCGTAGGCTGGCAGACGCCAGTCATCCGCTGCCCAGGTGAAGTGACCGTCTGCCACCTTGCCTGCTCTCAGCGTCGCCTGAATCTCACCAATCATCGTCTCGTCCCCGTATACAACTCCAGGGAAGTTCATCACTTCACCGAGACCAATCATATCCGGACCCCAGGATAGGGCTTCTGCCACTTCTTCCGGTCCAATATAAGCGCCTGTTGTCTCCAGTCCAGGATGTGTGGAAGGAACACAGGAAGCCACCTGCATATAAGCAGCCATGGGCGTCGTCCGAGCTTCATCCAGCATCAATCGCAAACCTTTGAGTCCAAGCACATTGGAGATTTCATGCGGGTCAAAGAACCCTCCCGTTGTACCGGAAGGCAGAACGGCTCTTGCAAACTCTGTCACTTTCATTTGTGTGCTTTCAATGTGACAGTGCCCATCCAGCAATCCGGGAGCAATGTATTTGCCTTCCGCCTCAATAATACGAGTATGCTCTCCGATCGTATGGCTTACATCTTTGCCAACATATGCAATCCGAGCTCCCTGTACCGCTACAGACATGCCCGGCAAAATTTCACCCGAAATTACATTAACCAGCGTTCCGCCCCGAATGACCAAGGTTGCAGGCAAGTCTCCCGTGCCGTTGCCACCAGATCCGGTACGCAATCTGCCATTAATGGGCGTTCAAAAGATGGTGTGTTCATGTTGCTGCCTCCTTCATGAAATAAACGATCCAAAAAAAATAGATTGTTACGATTATATGAGTCTCACCGTCATGTGTAAAGAAAATTCACACCTATTGTGCGTGAACACAAAGGATGGATTATTTTTTATCCATAAAACCTAATCCATCTAATATCATGTCAGAAGAGATATCTAATTCCAATGATCTCCTCGATGCTTTTCACACCTAAGGCCAACCTCATGAAGCTTCTTATTCCCCTCATCGTATTCTGCAATACATAGAAAGACTCCCGTCCCATCGAACGGAAGCCTTCTTCATGAATTTGAAAGACGCAGTCATTCGGCTTGAGCGGCAGACACCTTGCCCATATCATACAACTCTTCGGACTGGGATGTAATGAACGGGCTAGGTTTGCCCATGCAATAAACATGCAGTAAATGCATGGCACGGGTACATGCCGTATAGAACAGCTTACGTTCATGTTCCTGCGCATATTGCGATGCAGATCCATCATAGATCAGAACAGCATCAAACTCCACACCCTTGGCCAGATACGCCGGGATGACATGCACACCCCGTTCAAAGGCCAGAGTTGTTTTTTTGATCAGCTTCGGTGCCACAGGCAGTATTTTGCTTAATGCTTCATGGATGTCCTTGCTCTCTTCCGCCGTTTTGCAGATGACCGCAACCGATTCATACCCTTCCTGAATCAGATGTTTGAGATCGGCTGTAATCACATCCAGGTGCTCCTGTTCATTGGCGGAAACGATCACTTTCGGCTTCTCCCCACCGCGGTTAAATGGAACGATCTCTTCTCCACCCGGAACCATGCCCCGTGTAAACTCCACGATCTCCTGCGTTGAACGATAACTTCTCGTCAGCTCAATCACTTCCGTATTTTCCGGTCCATACAGGTTAGTCAGCGGCCCCGTACCACTCAGTACGGATGAGTGCGCATAGATGGCTTGATTAAAATCTCCAAGTGCGGTGATTTTCGATCTCGGGAACAATCTTTTCATAAAGGCCAGCTGGAAGGCAGAGTAATCCTGTGCCTCGTCAATGATTACATGGCGGATATTGGAGTTAATATGGAAACCGAGCAGCAACTCACGCAAATACAAATAGGGTGTGATATCCTCATAGGCCAGCTCCTGTACTTTCAGTCTGCGAAGTGTCATATCACCAATTTCTTCCCAGTGTGAAGGCAATGTTTCCTCTCCCAACAGGCGAACCATCTGTGCCCGGTCGTTGAATAGGTGGGCGTACAGTTGACGTACATCGACAAAACGTAAAGATTTAATCCATTTGCGCAAAGGCTTGAGCCGATCGCTGACCACCATTCGGGCAAGTATCTCTCGTTCCTGCTGGAAATCATCAAACGTGTCCGACTTCCCTTTTTGCTTTCGCTTCAGGCGCTGAAAGGCCCGCTGCAGATCCTCTGGTTCCATTATATCCAGCTGTTGATCTACCCAAGGGGCTTCCAATTCGCCTTTGCCAAAGGCAGACAACTCTTTCAGCATCCAGTCTCGCAGTATTTCCAGTCGATTCACCAGCTTGACGGATGGTTCGAAGCTATAGAATTTCTCCGCCATAGCCTCAGCCGTAACAACAGCCCGCCCCTGGAAACGAACCGGTTTGAATTTCATGCCTTCAGACATCATGCTGTCCTTATATCGTGTAATAACCTTAAGGAAGGACTCAGACGATTTGAAACGAATGCCGGACATACGCGCTTCGTATTGAGGGTCCTCAGTTCCCGTAAGTACGTATTCAAGCTGAATGAATGGATCTTCCAGTTGATATTCACGGCCCAGACGGCGTTCCAGATACTCCTGGAAGGTCGTCTGCAGCATATTTTCCTCTCCAAGCTCAGGCAGTACGGTGGAAACATAACTGTTGAACATCGGGTTTGGCGAAAAAAGGACCATCTGATCCGCTTGCAGATGCTCGCGGTATTTATAGAGCAGATACGCTACACGCTGGAGCGCAGCGGAAGTTTTACCACTGCCTGCAGCTCCCTGAACGATCAGCATGCGAGTCCGGTCATTACGAATAATCCGGTTCTGCTCTTTCTGGATTGTCGCCACAATGCTCTTCATCTGTGCATCTGAGGTTCGACTGAGGACGGCCTGTAACAGCTCATCCCCAATCGTAACTCCGGTGTCGAACATAAAGCGGATACGTCCATCCCGAATGACAAACTGCCGCTTCATCTCAATATCTCCACTAATCTCACCGCTCGGTGTATGATACGTGACCGGACCTGGCGCTCCATCATAATACAGGTTGGATATGGGCGCACGCCAGTCATAGACAAGGAAGGATTCCTCCTTCTCATCCAGCAGTGATGCGATCCCCAGATAGATTCGTTCTGCATTCGGATAGCCATTTTCCTTGAAATCAATCCGTCCAAAATACGGTGAATGGTGCAGCCGTTTCATTTTATCCAGCGCTGCTGCCGTATTCAGATGGCTGCGCTCCCGATCCGACAGGACCTGTGATTGCTGCCGCATACTGGTGGAGGTTTCCCCTACATCATCCGCTTCGCTGAAGTTCATGGTGACTTCGTCCCAGAAATCTTTTCTCATTCCCACAACTTCATCCCGGAAGGAACCTACCTCTTTTCCAGAATGTCGATTTTCCGATCAATCTGTTCCGTTACCTTGTTGACCCGCTGCTGCTCCTCGCTCCATTGCTGGTCTGTACTCATATGTTAATACGCCCCTCTTTCCCGGATTGTGTCCTCAAAAGCCCATTTGACAAGCCCGAAAAGGCTATGGTATAATTAATTAGAAAGTAAACATTTTTATTTTATGTTAATTAGTTCTAATTTTCTGAAAACCATTTTTTATTGTACCAGTGACAACGTCCCGATGCAAGCGGAGGCGTTTTTTGTTGTTTTTATTCTATTATTACCCTCGAATGGGATGAATATAGAACGCGCCCCGTTTTATTGTCGTAATTCTTCAATGGTCTCTCTCCAGCGTGTAATAGCCCCAGATTCGTCTTTTAATTGAAATGTGATCCCTGAAGTAATCTCCGCATACGGCGCATGATCTACACGAACGTTAATCACCTGAGCCTCGAAACGATCTCTCGGATGGACAGCTTCCCTTAATACCGGCAGTAAAGTCACATCCAGACGAATAGATAACAAGATTTGCTGATGAACAGCAATCAAGGTAGCCTTGCCTGTTCGACTCATATTCATACTTGTCTGTGTTCCCGGCCATAAAGCCAGTCTCAGCAGGTTGGGCGTGACCGCAATGACTTCTCCCATACTGATCATCGCTTGATGCGGCCATTCTCCCTCGGACACGGTCAGCAGTTGCATCGCTTCGTGCTGCTTCTTCTCCAGATTCTCTCCATTGAACCACTCCATCCATTCAGGTCCAAGCTGTGTCAAATTCATGTATATCTACCTCGGTTCGATTGAGTTGGTTGCACAAGGTCTGTGCTATGTATGCAAAACAACCCGGACACGCTGTCCGGGCTGGTTGTAGTTCCATTGTATATTATGAAACCACATGACCGCAAACCGTACTACCATGTTTACGGCCATTTAAGCCAATTCAGAATTTTATCCTGTGAATCCTTGTCTTCACTGGCACTGTGCACATGTTCGGCAAGCCGATTCAGCCGCTCCAGCTGATAGCCGTAATCGTAGATCGCAGCAGCCACGATGGACAGCCTCAGCATCCCTTCCTGATCGATATCAAACTGGGAGATGGCCTGCTCCATGAAACGATCATTATCCAAAATAAACTGTGCCGCCTCCTCACCGTTTGGTTTCAGCTTATCCTCGAACTTGAGCAGCGCATGTTCATGGAATTTGATAACAAGCTCCAGATGTGTATCAAAGAACTGATCCATTTCCGGTGTTCGCTGTGCCTGGAAATAGTGACGTTCTACCGAATCCAGCACATCGAATCCTTTTTGCAGACTTAACAGCATTTGTTTGTATACAACCATCTGCCGGGTTTCACTGAATTTGGACCGTTTCATCTTCTTCTGTTCTTCTTCAAACAAGTTATACTTATCCGACAATGATTTGATGGAGCCGCCCAGATTATTTTTCTCATCCCGGAACACCACTTCCTTGATCTCATCCGAGATGGATGTACGCAGCAGCAGTGACATGCCACTGAACACACTCTGAATCTGCTTCACGAACTGGATCTTCGGCTTGGGTGGGAATACCGTAATATTAATGAGAAACGCAGATACAATGCCGACAAGTGTCAGCAGGAAACGGTTCAATGCAAAATGCCAGTCACCCGACGCTTCCATAATCGATACAACGGTTACCAGCGTCAGGCCAACCGTTTCGCCCATATTCAATTTAAGACAAATCATAATAACCAGCACAATAATGAGCCCGACGGCAATGGGCTCATTGGATAGCACCATGCCTCCCAGCAGGGCCACAATCGCCCCAAGTGTAGTGGTCTGCAGCTGATCCAAGAAGTACTTCCAGGAACGATAAATGGATGGCTGCATGGCAAAGATGGCCGCGATCGCGGCGGGAACGGGAGATTGCGGGTTCAGGAACATGCTGCTAAGGTACAGGGCCAGTGTAACCGCAATCCCTGTCTTAAGTACACGTGCACCAAATGACATGGTGACCCCTCCTCTTTTTCAAAACGGATTTCATTCGTTTGATGATCATTATCATTATTACCCCATATTTCTTTTTTTGCCCGAATCAATTCAGGAGAACGATTTATTGTATCATGGAAGCCATTGGGTTACCATGCCCTGTATCTCGTTGATGAAGTATTATCTATCACTGCTTCTCCGTGTACGCAACAAATACCCCCCACTCCACTCTCGGAAGTAGGGGGTATTGTATGTTTAACTCCAATGGAGAAAGTTATGAAAACCTTCCTTCCCATTCACGCTTGAACTGCTCCACAAACTGCACCATAAAGTCATGACGCTGCTCTGCCAGTTCCTTGCCATAGGACGTGTTCATCAGATCTTTCAGTTTGAACAACTTTTCGTAGAAGTGATTAATCGTTGTACTGCGCCCATTCCGGTATTCCTCGCGCGTCATCTGCTCTCGTGGGGAAGGGCGGGATCATACATCTCCCGACCTCTCGCGCCGGCAAAAGCAAACGTACGCGCAATACCGATCGCGCCCAGCGCATCCAGGCGGTCCGCATCCTGCACCACCTGAGCTTCCAGCGATGTGACGGCAGGGCGCTGTCCTCCTGCATAGGAAATGGAACAAATGATGTTTACTACGGCTTCCCGCGTACCCGCTTCCAGCGGCTGGGTATCCAGCCATGCATTCAGCTTTGCCATCCCCACTTCCAGACTTTCGTTCAGCTTCTCATCCGGCACATCATGCAGTAATGCAGCCAGTTCACAGATGAAGGGATCGGCGCCCATACGATGTGCGAGCTCAACCGCAAGTGTGGTTACCCGTTCAATATGAGGCCAGTCATGACCATCCGTATGTGCGGCAGCGTCTCCTTGAACAAAAGCCCGGGCCCCTCGAAGAATGGCCTCTCCTGTTAACGTTCCATCAACATGATCCTCATGCCCCGATTGCTGCGCGCTTGGGTTCGGATGTTGAAGGGATTTCTCTTGCATCTTACACTTCCCCGCCTTCGCGAGCTTGTTCACGCGGTATACGTCTTGCCACACCCGTCTTGACTGCTGCCTCAATCACGCGAGTACGCATTGATTTAACGATTTTATCGTTAAACACACTCGGAATAATATAATAACGAGTACGTTCTTCATCCGAAATGGCCGAAGCAATCGCCTGAGCTGCAGCGAGCTTCATCTCCTCATTAATCTCACTGGCGCGGCAATCCAGAACCGCTCTGAACATACCCGGGAAGCACAATACGTTATTGATCTGATTCGGATAATCGGAGCGACCTGTCGCCATAACAGCCACAATGTCCTCCACTACGGACGGCATAATCTCCGGTACCGGATTCGCCATCGCGAAAACGATCGGGTCGGCTGCCATCGTTTGCACATCTTCCCGCGTTAACAGATTGCCACGGGACAAACCGATGAAGACATCTGCTCCACGAATCACTTCACGAAGTGAACCTGTCTCCAGTTCGGGGTTGGTGCGAGCCGCATAATCGCTCCACACTTCATTTTCATAGGTATTCGTCCGTACCAGCGCACCTTCACGATCTACCCCGACAACCCGGCTCGCTCCAGCGGACAGCAGAATATTACTGCAAGCCACACCTGCTGCGCCGATTCCACAGACGACAATTTTCACATCCGTGATGGACTTGCCAACCAGCTTGAGCGCATTGATCAGACCTGCATACAACACAACTGCCGTACCATGCTGGTCATCATGAAATACAGGAATGTCCAGCTCCTCATTCAGACGACGCTCAATTTCGAAGCAACGCGGTGAAGAAATATCCTCCAGATTAATCCCGCCAAATGCTGGTGAGATCGCTTTCACAGTTCGAATGATTTCCTCGGTATCCTGTGTATCCAGACAGATTGGGAAAGCGTCAACCCCTGCAAACTGTTTGAACAACATCGCCTTACCTTCCATCACCGGCATCGCAGCACGCGGTCCAATGTTGCCAAGCCCGAGCACGGCACTGCCATCCGATACTACGGCAACCGTATTCCGCTTGATTGTCAGAGAAAATGCCTTTCCAGGTTCTTCTGATATAGCCGAACATACCCGTGCCACATCCGGTGTATATACGCGGGACAGGTCTTCCCGGTTATGAATCGGGGTCTTCGGTGTAACTTCAATCTTGCCGCCCAAATGCAGCAGAAACGTTCGATCCGATACGTTAATAATGGATGCTCCTTTGAGCTGGCGCACCCCTTCTATAATTTTGCTGTTATCCTGTGCATCTGTTACCGCGACAGTTAAGTCGCGCACGCTTACATCCTGATTGGTCGAAATCACGTCGATGGCAATGATGTCCCCGCCGGCTTCCGAGATGGCCGAGGCTACTTCACCAAACTTGATATCTTTTGTTGTCATTTCCAGCCGAATAATAAAGCTGTTACCGTCTAGATTTCTTTGATTCATTCCAATTCCTCCCAGACTGCAAGTCTTGAGTTACAGTGTTACCTGTTTGTCTTCGCTGCGCGGACACGTTTTTCCTTTATATTGTCCAGAAAAAGTATTTGTCGTGATCTAATACGACAAAAGGACCACCCTCTCCGTCTAATCGAGACGTTAAGGGTGACCCTCTGCAAGCTATATAAGTTGAACTAAAGCATATTTATACTTGCCACTCCGATGACAGAACAACCTTCTGATCGCTGCTTATCCCCAGATTTTTCAGCCAAATGAGTAATATTCTATTATTTACGCTCAGCCGCTCTGCGCAGTACCCGGATGTCATATGGCTGCAAATCAAGGTTACCCTCTAAAGCATCACCACTCAGCAAAT
Organism: Paenibacillus sp. 1A_MP2; assembly: GCF_052244825.1. NCBI lineage: Bacteria > Bacillati > Bacillota > Bacilli > Caryophanales > Paenibacillaceae > Paenibacillus > Paenibacillus sp. 1A_MP2. The sequence continues at coordinate 4,886,506 of NZ_JBQQCS010000001.1, forward strand.
CGGTGTAGGACTGCTCGTCCAGCTTCACCTGTTTCGTCTCCGGTGTGTAGTTCTGCACAAATACATAATCCGCTGTGCCATCTGTACGGATATGTGCCGTAACTCCAGTAGGAAGCTGAGTTTCAAGGGCACGCTCAATCCCCAGATCAGCGATTAAGCTGCCATAGAAATCGTCGTAAAATGGAGCTTTGAAACGCGTAGCCATATAATAGGCTTTACCAGAACCAAGACGGTTGACGGTCAAAGCAGGGCGTCCGGCATAGAAGTCGGAGCGATACGTCGCCAGCGCTTCTGCACCTTCCAGATGAATCAGATCGCATAATTCGAAAGCATCATATTCGGCATACAGTTGAAGCTCGTTGTCCTTCACAGGTACAACTCCATTCAGATCACGGTCATGCAAGCCATCGATCTCTTCCGACCAGATTCCCAGCGTCTTGCGAAGCGGTCCAGGGAAGCCTCCAAGGAAGCACAGATCATTCTCATTTACGATACCTGACCAATACGTAGCTACAAATGTACCGCCATTTTCCACGAATCGCTCAATGCGTTCGCCCACGCCTTCACGCACCAGATAGAGCATAGGTGCGATGAGCAGTTTGTACTTGGAGAGATCAGCATCCATGTCGATGACGTCTACAGGCACACCCTTTTTCCAGAAGGCATCATAATGCCATTCTACCGTCTGCTCGTACTTCACTCCGATGTTACGCGGTCCTTGGGAATCCTTTACCGCCCAGCGGTTTTCCCAGTCGAAAATGATAGCAACTTCTGCCGGAACGGACGTTCCAACAACCGCCTGCATTCCTTCGAGTGCCTTACCTACATCAGTCACGTCCTGGAATACACGGGTATGTTCATGTCCTACATGATCCACAACCGCCCCATGAAGCTTCTCACTGGAACCCCGGCTCTTTCTCCACTGGAAGTACTGCACACTGTCCGAGCCGTGTGCTACAGCCTGCAGTGATGCCAGCAAATGCATACCCGGACGTTTCAATTTGCTGGTCTCTTGCCAGTTGGTTGAGCTTGGTGTGCTCTCCATCAACAGAAACGGCTGTCCTCCTTTGATGGAACGAACAATATCATGCATCATAGCAATTCTCGATGCGAGCGTATCTTCTTCGTCCGCGTCATGCCATGTCGGGTAACTGTCCCAGGACAGGAAATCCAGAATGTCGGCGAACTTCCAGTAGTTCAATCCTTCATAAAATTCCATCAGATTGGTCGTTACCGGCAGATCAGGATTTTTGGCCTTGAGCGGTTTCGTTTCGTGCACGATAAAATCAGCGGTCTGATCCGTTACGAATCGGCGCCAGTCCAGATTCATCGCATGAACCTGTGTCTCTCCATGTGGGGCAGGAGACTCCACTTGACTCCAGTCCGTCACGGTATGGCTCCAGAATGTCGTCCACCAGGAATGATTCAGCTCATCCAGTGTGCCGTATTTGTTTTTGACCCAACCCCGGAAAGCCTCCTGGCAATAATCACAGTGACAGTCCCCACCGAATTCATTCGAAATGTGCCAGCCAATGACTGCCGGATGATCCGAATAACGTTCTGCTAGTTTCGTATTGATCGCCGTAACCTTCTCCCGGTATACAGGGACGTATAACAGTGATTGTGACGGAAGCCGTGCAGATTGCGAACACGGTTGGCCCCAACACGCAGCACTTCGGGATACTTGGCTGACATCCAGGCAGGTCTTGCACCGCTTGGGGTAGCCAGGAATGCATAGATTCCATTGGCAGCAAAACGATCCAGTACCTGATCCAGCCATTCAAACGTGTACACGCCTTCCTCCGGTTCAAGAGATACCCATGAGAAAATGCCGACGGACATCACATTACATTTGGCCAGCTTCATCAGGCGGATATCTTCTTCCAGTACTTCAGGATAGCGGAGCCATTGCTCCGGGTTATAATCTGCACCATGTAACATATGAGGTGCTTTGGAACTTACGGGTGGATATGTGTATGTCATGCTGACAACTCCTTCATTCATTTCATTTTAGAAGCATCTATTTGATCAATACAGCACTCGGCTGCTCATCTAATGTGGTGTCGTTTTCCTTTCCAGCCTTCAGCGCTGAAAACGATTGCAACTTCTGTCCCTTAAAATCAAACATCGTCAGGTTGCCCCAGTTATTCGGATGTCCAACAGACCACTCTTCCTTGCTAGGAATCCAGGCAGGCTCCCAGTAATAGAATCCCGCTCCGAGACCGCCGGGAACTTCACGAATAATCTGCAGCAGATCCTTCAGATAACGTGTCTGTCCTTCCACACTAGCCGGATACCCGGGCAGCAGCAGTTCTTCCTGATTCAGAATCCACTCGTGACCCTCAGGCTGCTCCAATGTCCAAGGATAAGCGGTTTCAACAACGTTGATTGGTTTGCCGTATCGTTTAGCCAGATCATGCAGATTATCCCGGAGTGCATCCAGTGTTCCATGCCACCAAGGGTAATATGAGAGCCCAATGATATCGAACTCCACACCAAGCGCTTCAAATCGATCATAGAACTTGCGACTCTCTGAATTGTCACCACCGCGGTCAATATGAATCATAATCTTGATTTCCGAATCAACCGATTTAACAGCAGCGATACCATACTTCACAAGTCCGGCAAAACGCTCCCACTGTTCATCGGTATCATGTTCTTCTCCGCCGACACGCCCTTCATCCCATAACATGCCCGGTGTAATTTCATTCCCCACCTGCACCATGTCCGGCAATGCATCATGCTCCTTGAGTGTTCTCAGTACATCTGCCGTATAGGTACATACCTCACGCTGCAGTTCCTCATAGGACAACTTCTCCCACGCCTTCGGCTTCCATTGATTGGCTGGATCAGCCCAGCGATCGGAATAATGAAAATCCAGCAAGAATTGCAGGCCTTTTTCCTTGATTCGTTTGGCAACCGCTACCGTCCGCTCCAGATTACAGAACCCGCCTACAGGATCATTCCAGATTCGCAATCGGATTGCATTGGCATCACCCAGCTTAAGAAGGGTCAGCAAATCTGCCTGCTGCCCATGCTCATCACGATAGCTCCCACCATGCTGCTCAATTTCATCCATAAACGACACATCCATTCCGAGAATGAATGCCTCTTCCTTTAAATGGCTCACTTTATCAACCTCCGTTTAATTTAGTTGCAGGCTCAGCCTTTAACCGAACCCAAGGTCATACCTTTGACAAAGAAGCGCTGCAGGAATGGATACACGATCAGAATGGGTGCGCTTCCGATGAAGATTTGTGCCGCTCTTACCGTGGTTTGAGAAAGAGCTTCCATTTCTTTGGGGTTCATGCTCATGCTGCTCATATCCCGACCGATAATGACGGTTTGCATAAACGTAGCCAGCGGGTAATCCTTGGCATTGTTCATGTATAACAATCCGTCAAACCAGGAGTTCCAATGAAACACCATGCTGAATAAGGCAATTGTTGCGATGGATGGCATGGAAATCGGCAGGAAGATCGTGAACAACGTTCTGAAATGGTTGGCTCCGTCCATCAGAGCCGCTTCCTCCAGTTCTTTTGGAATGCCGCGGAAGAAGTTCAGCATCAGAATGACCAGGAAGGTATTGACCGCCCCCGGGAGGACCAGCACCCAGAAGGAATCCATCAGGCCAATCTTCTGGATAACCATGTAGAAGGGAACCAGTCCGCCATTAAAGATCATACTAAAAACAAATATCCATGAATATATCGTTCTGCCTTTAAATTCACTATTTTCTTTCGACAACGGGTACGCCGCCAAGAAGGTAATGAGCAACGTAATTGCTGTGCCGATGACCGTACGCAGGAGGGAGATCCAGAGCGAGTTCAGGAAAATCGGATTGTTCATCGTTTTTTTGTAAGCCTCAAGCGAGAAGCCCACGGGCCAAAGATTGACCAGATTCGCATCGGCCGCAGCCTTCGTGCTGAAAGAGACAGCCAGAACATGAATCATCGGTATAATACACATAATGGCGACCAAAATCAGAAAGCAGGTATTAATTATATTAAACACGCGATAAGGCAATGATTTGTGGTACATCGTGGTCCCTTCTTTCTTATGTTCATTCGATTAGAATATGCGATAACCGGCGTATTTCTTAGCCAGACTGTAAGACACAAGAATCAAAATCATGCTGATTACCGATTTGAACAATCCGATAGCGGTGGCAAAGCCCATCTCACCATTTTGCATCGCAGAACGGTATACGAATGTATCAATGATGTCACCCGTTTGATAAACGAGCGGATTGTACAGATTGAAGATTTGGTCAAACCCGGCATTCAGCACATTTCCGAGCGCTAGCGTTCCTACAACCATCAGCATTGGCACAAGCGAAGGAATCGTAATGTGCAGCGTTTGTTTCCACCGTCCAGCTCCGTCAATCTCTGCTGCTTCGTACAACGCCGGGTTAATTCCGGCAAGGGCAGCCAGGAAAACAATCATGTTATAGCCAAATTCCTTCCACACATCCGTCAGAATGACCGTAGACCGGAACCAGCTGTTATCCCCGAGGAAGAAGTATGGCCCAAGTCCGAAGGTTCCCAGAACCCGGTTAACCAAACCTCCAGTGGACAGCAAATCGATCAAAATCCCGCCCAGGATGACCCAGGACAAGAAGTGAGGCAAGTAGACAAGGGTCTGAATGGTTCTCTGTATAGCCATCTTGCGGACTTCATTCAACAGAATGGCGAAAACAAAAGGAACAAATAAATTAAATATCAGTTTAAGCACAGCAATGATCAGCGTATTCCAGATCACCTGCAAGCTGTCTTGACGCTCAAATAAAAATCGGAAGTTATCCAGCCCGACCCATTCGGAGCCGCTAATGCCGAGCCATGGCTTATAGTTTTGAAATGCCATGACTATGCCGCCCATGGGAATGTAACTGAATATGATCAGAAAGATGATGGCTGGCAGCAGCATTACGTGGAATGGCCAAGTTCGTTTTAAAGTTCTCATGATTGCTCCCCCTGTAATTCTTCCTACTCAAGTACTCCCTGAGTGGCTTATACTGCGATTATATCAACCGTTTGCATAGGTCAAACAGCACATAAAAGCAATATAAATGGCACAAAAGCAACCAGTTTGGACTCGCTGTCTTTCTAGTCATTCTTCCTCTGCTAACTCGCACCTCTCCCAAGCAAATCACGCTCTCACAACGACAAAAAAGCGCACAGACTAATATAGTCTGCGCGCCCCTGTTACTTATTTTTTCACACTGTCATACCATTCGTTAACCTCTTGTGTGATTTGGTCACCGCCACCCGATTTCCATGTTTGCACGAATGTATCAAACGAATCTACCGGGTTTTTGCCATAAATAATTTCATTGAATGCCTGATTCTCAATTTTGTTCAGGTAATCAAGCTTCGATTTCATCGTTGCTGTTGTAGGACCAGTAAACATGTTTTTGTAAGAGATTTCTTCCTGACTGAGCAGCACTTTCGCAGCAGCAGGGGTCTCTTTACCATAGTTAACGGCAACATCCTTCTCAAGCTTCGTTTCAGGCTCTTTGCCATCTGCCAGATTCAGCAGGGCTTTCATCTGAGCATCCGGAATACGAGCACCATCACGAACGAGCAAATAACGTACAACGTTCACATATCCGCCTTCGATTTGATCAATCGGCATTTGTTTACCATTGGCATCCAATTGGTAGTCATAGCCTGCAAACAGTCCGTTATCATACGGGCTGCCCGGTTCTGGGTCTGCATAATTGTCGAACAGGTAATTCTCATACGTGAAGAACGCCTCAGGATGTTCCATGTCTTTCTTAATCAAAATAACGCCGTTGACAAACTGTGTACCGTGACGCATCGCTTTGCCTTCTGGACCGGACGGGATTTGAATCGGTTTCCAGACCGCGCTTGGCACATTTTTCACTGTATCCAGAAGCGGCCATCCGCTCATCCAGTAAGGACCTGGGATAATACCGGCTGTACCTGCCACCGCTGGCTCTGCTGTTTTGTTTTCATCCCATAATGCTGCTTCCTGCGGGATATATCCTTTTTTGAGCCATTCGCTCAATTTGGTCAGACCTTGTTTCATGCCAGGATTGATGGAACCATACTCCAGCTTGCCATCTTCAGCCACATTCCATTGGAACGGCAGTGTTCCGTATGCACCGAAGATCCAGGACGGATCTCCCATCCATGTGTTCATGGATGTTTTGAATCCGATGCTTAGTGGAGTAACCTTGTCCGGAGCCAATCCATCCGGATTTTGGTTTTTGAACGCATCCATGACTGTTTCCAGCTCATCGATCGTTTTTGGTGCCTCCAGATTCAGCTTGTCCAGCCAGTCCTGGCGAATCCACAGCAGGTAATCATTGTTGTAGGCATAGTCCAGTACGGGAATACCCATTCTTTTGCCATCACGGCTGTACTGGTTCCATACATTGGGGTCCTGCTCCATCGCTTTTTTCCATGTGTCAGAAGCATATTTGTCGAACAGCGGACCCACTTCCTGATACATGCCAGAATCAATCAGATCCTGAGCAAGCAGGTTATCCCCAACCGTTACAATATCAGGCATCTCCTGACCGGAAGACATCGCAAGTCGAAGCTTCGTAGCAAACGCTCCGTTTGTATCCGTTACAGACCACAATGATTTGATGTCGATACCAAATTGCTCTTTGGCCCACTTGGTTGCTACGTTATTTTCCATCGATTCGCCATTTTTGAATTTCAGCTCAGGGTCAATTCCCCATGCCGTTGTAAGGGTTACTGCCGGATCATATTTTTCTTTGTATTCGTTTTCAACAGCAGGTGTGCTTGATGATGCACTATCTCCGCCTCCATTGCCTCCTGAACAGCCTGCAAGAACGACAGTAAGACACAGCGTCGTAGCGAGAAGCGACAGTACTCTCTTTTCGTGGATTTCGCTCTCAATGTTGTTCCCCCTTCAATCATTTTGGTTACCCTTTCATTATAGGCCTGCCGGGTCTTTCAGCCTATGTCACGAAAACAAGATTTCTGCACCTTTGGCAACCTATATGTTGGAATGATGTTGAAATTATGCCTGATCCCGATATTCATTCGGTGTCATTCCGTAATGCTTTTTGAACATTTTGCTGAAATATTGCGGATTCTGGTACCCTAACTCACTGGTAATCTCGTATATCTTTTTGTTGGTATTTTTGAGCAAATACAATGCACGCTCCATCCGCATGCGAATCATATAATCGCCCAGCCCTTCACCTGTCTCGGCTTTGTAGATCTTGGACAAATACACGGGATGCAAATATACCTTGTCTGCGATCATCTTCACGGACAGATCCTGTCCTGCATCTCTCGTTACCATTTCCTGAACCTGCTTGATGACGTGTCTTCGACTTTGTACACCTTCCTGATCCGATAGCTCATCCTGCAGCTTGGCAAGCATCTCCGTCGCCCAGCGGCGAAGCTTGTCAGGCGATTGAATCAGTTGGTGTGCGAGCAGCAGGTCAAATCCCGCATGATCAATCTCATGCACGAGATGCCCCTGCTTATGCGCGATATACATAAAAGCATTCGTTACAGACAAATACATCTCATATACATGCTCTCTGGAGAGACATACGCGGTCCGCTGCATCAAATACAGCATTCAGTTTGCGTGCCGCAGCCTCCCACTGTTTGGTTTCAAGCAGCTGAGGCAGCACGGGTGGCTTATAGAGCTCTTCAAGCGCTTGCGCCGCATCGTTCTCCGGGCGTTTGGACAGCTCTTTATCCATATAAATGACCGTATTTTCCTCTGGACCCGACAATACAAGTGATCCCAGACCTTTACGATAAGCGGTCGTTAGATCGGCAAATTGAAACGGTGCGGTAACCACCATCGACAGATTGCCTTGAAGATAACGAATGACATGCTCGCGGAAAGTCCCTGCCGGTTGCTTCAGTTCATCCACGTTTGTCTGAACAAGCTCCGTCCAGCCCTGACTCTGTATAATCATAACCAGACACTCATGAGGACCTCGTCCAAACCACACATTGAAATGGGGACCGAATACTTCCTCGGCGATATTGCCCACCGCAAACTCCATCAGATCCAGTGATTGCTGATCCATTGACGAGAACCGACCTGTAAGGCGAATGAGCATCATGACCGCCGGTTGATCCGGCTGGAGTACAATCTCGTACTTCTCCAGCTGTTCACCAAGTGCTCGTGCTGTAATTTCGCGGCCCAGCAACAGATCGTGCATCAGATTTTCACGCAAAATTTTATAATCCGACTTCCGGCTATATAACAACCGATGGTATTTATCAAATTCATCCCACTCATCCCGAAGGGACGTGATGGCAGCGGAGACCGAAGCCATGAATTCCTCATCGTTCACCGGCTTGAGAATATAATCGGCAGCCTGCAGCTGAATCGCTTTCTTGGCATATTGAAAATCACTGTGCCCGGTCAGCAGGATGCAGCGGATATGCGCCCATCGACTGCTTACCTCCTCAATCAGCTCCAGTCCGGACATGCCCGGCATTCGAATATCGGTCACCACAAGATCCACGGCATTCTCTTCCAAAATCTGCAGCGCTTCCTTGCCAGATGCCGCACGGAAAACCGTTGTAACCCCGAGCTCTCCCCAGGGAATGGTTAATTCCAGACTTTCAGTCACATATGTTTCATCATCCACCAGTAAGATATCTATCAAGACACTCACTCCCTATCTGCTGAATTATGCAAGGCATTCCATCGTTATCATGCTATAGTCATATGGCGTCTCTATTTCTATCTTTCTATTGAAGAAGATGTTCCTCGTCAACAGGCCAGAACAAGGTAACACGCAGCCCACCAAGCGGTGATTCCGTTACACTTAATCCTGCCTGCTCCCCATACCTGAGCTGAAGACGCTGGTTGACGTTCCATAGTCCACATCCCATCTCTTGATCCATACCACCTGTGAGTTTATGCAGAAGCATCTGCCTACCCAGTTCATCCATGCCTTGCCCGTCGTCATCCACGGTAAGAATCATCATGCCATCTCTCTGTTCTCCCGAAACTCGTATTTCTCCAGCTTCGGCATCAGCTTCAATTCCATGAATAACCGCATTCTCCACCAGAGGTTGTACGATTAGCGGAGGCACCTCCTGCCTCAGGATATCTTCCGGCAAGTCAATTTTGAAACGTATTCGGTCCATACGCATCTGCTGAATTTCCAGATAACAGGTGACGAATTCAATTTCCTCCGTAAGCGGCACGACATCACGCTCCTGCCTCGTCGTATACCGATAGTATCGGGACAGATTATGCGACATCGCAACTACTGCATCCACACGCTTCAACTTTGCCATGCTCGTAATAAACGAGAAACAATTATAGAAAAAGTGTGGATTAATCTGCGATTGCAGCTGTTTCAGCCGGGCTTCGCGCACATGAATCTGTTCCAGATACACGTGTTCAAACAGCTGCTGAATCTGCGCCACCATGGAGTTGAATCGTTCCGACAAAAAGCTGAATTCATTGCGTCCTTTCGGCGTGATTCGAACTGAATAATCCTCCTGCTTCAATCGTTGAAATCCACGAATTAACTGTTTGACGGGGACCTGAACCTGAACGTATAACAGATAGGCCACAGCAAAACTCATCAAGAGCAGACAGATCATGGCCGAATAAAACAGTATATTGGATTGATGAATTGGCTTCAGAATCGCCGATAGTGGCATGTAATCGACCAGATACCAGCCTGTCGTGCTGGACTTTACCGTATTCACCATGTACGGCTCGCCGTCAATAACGACTGTCCGGTTATCCACATCCTTAAGCTTAGCAATAGCCAGCTTGTCCATCAGCTGACCTGTTAGTGCACGATCTGAAGTTCGGTTATAGATAACCCCCGACTCTTCCCGGTAATAAAACGGATCATGGCGGCCATCGTCCTTAAATTTGTCCAGCATATCCCGAATATTGTCACTGTCGAATTCAAGCTTAATCACGGTCTGTGCATTGGCTGCCGGGTCGCTAATGCCGTATGGAGATACGGTGATCCAGCTAAAGATGAATTTCTCATCTTCCCCCTCCTGAATCTTTCGAACATTCCATCCGGATGACATGTTGCCTCGCAGTGTCTGCTGATCATAATAGCCAGCATCTCTTTCAGAGATGACCCTGCCCAGCGTCGGCGAATACAGATATAATTTTGTTGTCCAGTTCGATGAACTTTCCTGGATGCTCAGCTTGTTCTGAATGCGTTTAACCAGATTGATCGTATCCAGATCGAAATATTTACTATCGGCGTAGATCCGCCGGAAGCTCGCAATATCGGGGTCATGGATGAGCAGATTCGGCCACGAGGATAACAATTCGATGTGGGTATTCACTTGATTTTGAAAAAACTCGAGCTGGTTGCTGTTGGAGCGATTGAGTTCATCCCGCAGAACTGCTGTTGTTTTATGGTTGGAATACCAGTACAGCAGTACGACTGGAACCAGCATAATTAGAATTAAAATGACCATTTTGGAAAATAGATTCGTCCGGTATGACATCTTCTTACCTCACCTTGCCTTCATTAGTCAGTGAATCTAATTTTAACGATGCAAGCATTAAACATAAACTCTTTTTTTCTGGGTGAATCCGCTTCACAGCTTATCCGTTATTCCGAACCTAATCCCATTACAATCGACTCTCTATATATCGTAAGCGTTACCATATCCATGCATAAAGGTGACAAAGCCAACTTTTCTGCACTAATTGCAACTTCCACGCAAAAAAAGAGCCGACAACCGTCAGCTCCTTTCTAAATGCAGCATATTGATTAATTTCTTCTAACTTGAAAGCTCTTCTTATGTATTCATTCTATCTTGCTAACGCAATATTCTTATGGAATATCGTAATCAAACACGGTGTTCTCTCCATCCACGGCGACATCTAGGACAATATCGGTTAACTTTCCTTTCACTTGCAGCGGGGAGTCAGCCAATCCGGAAAACGCCAGTTGACCCTTAAAGGTTCCATGCGGCTCAATCTCTATATGCACAGGTTTTAGCTGGACCGATTGCAGGGATTCATAGAGCGGATCATCCTGGTGTTTGTAACTACGGGCCAGGTCAGGCAAGAGCACAGCTGCGACAGGCTCTCTGGTGTAATTTTTGAGTGTCAGGTCACAATTTACCCGTGTGATCCCATTATCCAGTACATCATAGGTACAGGAGCTATCATTTTGGACATAGGAAACACCATGAACACCGGAAGCTCCCCATTTGGCTACATACATTAATTTATCCGTCATGAAGGAGTAACTGAGAACGATAGCGAGAACGATCAGCCAGAGACGTTTGGCCAGAACCGGATATAAGGGCATAATTTCTTTGCGTGTAAGATAGTAGCTGCACACTAATATACCCATTCCAAAAAATAACGTGATATGCACACCACTTACGTAGGCAGTGGTGTAAGGCGACATTCCTATAGCAGACAACATCGTGTCCCCTACAGAAAAACCGAGGTGATGCTTAAACGTAAAGATGATGCCAAACAGCAATAACATCGCAGAGAACACAAGTCTGGTTCTCGACACACGAACACCCCTAATCAACCACCTGATTATATCATATTTTTCCTTATTATGGTTTGTGACCCAAATAAAAAAAGACGCTTCGGTTTTTGACCGAAAACGTCTTTGATTTTGCAACTCAAATCTACTTCTTGGACAGGAATGCATCGAGTTGCTCTTGTTTGGCTGCAATGATTTTATCAATACCTGCAGCTTTCAGCTTCTCCAGATATTTCGGGATCATTTCATTCGGATCTACTGCACCCGAGGTCATGCCCGGTTTGAACTGTTTGTTCACGTTGTTGACCGCAGCAATTTCATTTTTGACCGATTGACTGTTGAAGGTAAAGCCCAGTGCAGGTGACTTGACGCCTTTGGCATTAAACTCCTTGAATTTTTCCCATTTCTGCGGATCTTCATTATCCCAGAGGTAGTTCAGGAACTGGTTGCCCAGCTGCCATTGTGCGCCCGGATTGTATGTTCGACTGTTCGCATCCACCCCTTGTGGGAGGGTAATAATGTTGTCCTGACCGTCTTTTTTCACATAATGTGTGCCTTCGATTCCGAAATTGAGCAGATTGTTAATCTCTTTGTCGGAATGCAGCAGGTTAATGACTTGCATCACCTTTTCCGGCTGCTCAGAGGAACGGGAGATCGCCAGCATGGCACCGGAAGCATCCCCGGTTGTAATCGTAGGCTGTGTCATTTCAATCTGAGTCAGTGGATAACCAACATACCCTTCTTCTTCCTTATCCTTGCCCGGCTTCATGCCATCGGTCCAAAGGAAAGCCTTGCCTGCCTTCGCCTGATCTTTCGGGAACACATTGGAGGTCGCCGCATCACTGTTGATGTATCCAGCCTGATACCACTTGCGTGCAAGCTCAGCGGCTTCCTTGAATTCAGGGGTCTCTACTTCATTCAGCACCGTCGTTGTACCCGCTGTTTTGGAGATTACACCCGGCACGGATGCATCACCGAGATAATCCCAGTCTAGGTTCTCCAGCAGCCCGTTACCATTGGTATTGGACATATAAAACGGAGTAATACCCGGTTCGTTTTCCTTAATGGTTTTGAGCAATGGCTCCAGATCAGCCCACGTTTTCACTGCGGTCAGATCCAGTTTGTATTTGTCAGCCAGATCTTTGCGTACGAGTACACCACGTGTTGCTGCCAATTCCTTGTTGGTAGGAACACCATAGTTTACGCCATCCACCTGGGAGCCTTCCAGAAAGGCGGGATCCAGATTTTTCTTGATATCCTGCCCATACTTGTCAAGCAGCTCATTAAGCGGCAGGAAAGCACCTTTGGCCACATTGACGGTATAATTTTGCCAAGCCGCCGTGAAAATAATATCTGATTTTTCGCCGGAAGAGATCATCAGATTCAGCTTGTTATCCCACTGACCCCAGTCGATCGCATTGATCTTGAGTGTTGCCCCGATCTTGGGCTCCATCTTTTTGTTGATCTCGGCCTCAACCAGAGCTACATCTTTCTGTGGCGTTCCCGGATAATACAACGTCACTTCATAAGGCTTACCCCCACTCTCCGCTGCACCGCCACCCTCTGCTGCCGGTGTTGTTCCGCCTTTGTCCGATGAGCACCCTGCCAGCACCAGGCTCAGCGCCATAACTGCTGCCGCGATACGCGGCCATACCTTAAACGTTCTAACCAAATGAACCCCTCCCGTCTTATGTTGGACCCTGCAACCGATTGCCCCAATTCGCCATGTTTTCAATCTGCCAAAGTCCGTTCCTTTGCCGGTCCTCCGGCGTGTCTTTACTCGCTGATTTTTGTATATGCCCTCTCAGGTCCATCTTCGTTATCTTCGTTATATATCCGTTGCCCTCTCCGCTAACCGACCGGAGTTACCCCTTCACTGCGCCCACCGTAAGGCCTTTGATGAAATAACGCTGGAAGAATGGATATGCCAGTACAATTGGACCAATACCGACAACAGCCATCGCCATTTGCAGTGTTTTATTCGGCAGATTCAGCAATCCGCCCTGTGACGAAATCTGTGAAGAGACATTGGAGTTGGATGTTAAATATTGAATATCGAGCAGCGTCCGGTACATGAGGTACTGAAGGCTGATCGTTCGGTTATCGGATATAAAAATCATGCTAAGATACCAGTCGTTCCAGTAATTCAATGTGCTGAACAGCGCAACGGTCGCCATCACCGGAAGGGAAAGCGGAAGCACGATACGTGTAAACGTTCTCAGTTCACCTGCTCCATCAATCCGTGCCGATTCAAGAATCGATACCGGAATGGAATTGGCGAAGAAGGTCCGCATGACCAGTACGAAGAACGGTGACAGCAGCAGCGGCATGATCAATGCCAGAATCGAGTTTTTCAAATCCAGTACGTTCACATAAACGAGATACCAAGGAACCAGCCCGCCATTGAACAGCATGGTGAAAAAGATGAAAAAAGCGAACCACCCGCGATACGGCAAATCCCTCCGGGAAAGCGGATACGCGTACAATGCAGTCAACGCTACACTCGTTATCGTACCTATCACGGTTACGATAATTGAAATGCCATAGGAATGGATGATCTGATCCATGTCTTTGAACAGAAACTCATAAGCAGTCAGGCTGAACTTCTCCGGAATCAGCTTATACCCGTTCGCAATAACCGTCGTCTCGTCCGAGAATGAGATCGCGAAGACAAGCAGGATCGGCACGATGCAGGCAATGGCATAGAAGATAAACATACCGTGTATGATAGACGCGGAACGCCGCGACACAGCTAATGGATCACGTGATTTCACAGCTGGCTTGCCTCCTCTCAAAATAATGCATTATCTTTGTCCATTCTCCTTACGATGGTATTGGATACAAGCACAAGCACAAATCCGACAACAGCCTGATACAGCCCGGCTGCCGAGGACATCCCGATATCTCCCCCAATGAGGAAGGTTTCGGTATACATACGTATCCAGAACGTTCGTTACCGGGAACAATGCGCCGATTCCAGTGGAACCTGATAAAACAGACTGAAATCCGCGTAGAAAATACGACCGATCTGCAGCAATGTCATAATGACAATCAGCGGGACGAGAAACGGAACGGTAATGAAGCGAATCTGATGCCACTTACTCGCGCCATCCAGTACGGCCGCTTCATAATATTCCTCATCAATGCCTACGACGGCTGCCAGATAAATGACAGCGTAATAACCGATATTCTTCCACGTATTCACCAGCGGCAAAATGTACGGCCAGTACTTGGGCTCTGAATACCAATCAATTGGTTGTCCGCCAAAGAGCTGAAGAATCGTCGAGTTCATGAAGCCCGAATCCTTGCCGAGAAAGGCGAGTACGAGATAACTGACTACGATCATCGACAGAAAATAAGGAAGCAGCATGAGTGACTGATACAATTTGGACATCGCCTTGTTCTTCACTTCATTCAGCAAAATGGCAAGCCCTACACCTACAAATAAATTCAGCGCAATAAATACGGTGTTATATGCGAGCGTATTACGTGTGATCTCCCAAGCATCGCTGGTGGAAAACAAATACTTGAAATTATCCCAGCCGCTCCACGGGCTGCCCCAAATACCGTCGGCATAGTTTACATTTTTGAAGGCAATCAGAACGCCGAACATTGGCATATAGTTGTTCACCAGCAGAAACAGAATGCCTGGTAAAAACATGAGATACAAAACCTTGAATTTACCTAGATTGTACAGGACAGACTTTCGTTTTCGAACCGGTATATCCGGTATGTCCCTTCCATCCGATAGACGTGCTCCCTTACCCGCCTGGGGTTGTGTCTTCATAACTTGTTCTCCCTCACTCCTCTTGAATTTCATCCTCAGGATGAAACACCGCTGTGTCTCCTGTGGTTCAAGTATACGGCGGGGCGTTCACGTCCACTATCTGCTGTGGTGACCTGTTCACTTATCAAATTATGACTTTAAGGCGTCAAAAAACAAAAGACGCAGCATGCTGCGTCAAATCTGTACCGTTCGGGACTGTTTGCGAAACTCCTGGGGTGTAATACCCGTGCACTTTTTAAACATCTTCGTAAAATGAGAGTAGTTGTAGTACCCCACCTTGCCTGCGATATCCGTCACCTTCACGGTTGACTGGGACAATAAGGTCTTCGCTTTGGCTACTCTGCGCTGGAGAATGAATTCGGAGAGCGACATGCCCTTTTCTTTACGAAACAAGCGGGATAGATAGGCCGGATTAAATCCGGCAAAGGACGCAAGTTCTTCTCGCATCAGCTCTTCACCAATATGATTTTCAATGTAGATACACAACTGGTCCACAATGGTCATTGGACTGTGATCGTCCGGGTACAATACCGGAATGGCACGACTGATCAGGTCTGAGGTCCACTGCTTCAGCTGGGGCAATGAACGTGTCACAACGCTTTCTTCCGGCTCTCGTTCGCCAGGGTACAGGCTGCGTACGGATACATTTTTCTGATGGAGCAGCGGGTAGATCACATGCAGCATTGCATGATAATACAGGTGGAGAATTTCTGGTGACAGCCGCTCCTGGGCAGCCAGTAATTCAAAGATTTCATCGACACGCTCGCGCAGGTCATCAAACTTCCCCGTTTCGAACAGGATGGACAGCTCGGAAAACCACGGTATGGGCAGAAAGCGATCCTCCGTATCTCGGCCCACTTCGTCATAGATGAAGACCCCTTCAAGCTCGTTGATATTGCGACGCTCCATGTCCATCAGCTCATTCAGCATACCCTGAAGATCCGTAACAGCCACCGGAACTCCAACATAACAGGATAATCGGCAATAAAAATAATTACCGCACTCCTGAATATAGCTCTGACATCCTTGCGCCAATTTACTCGCCGTTGGTACGATACCGTCCTGTTCGTATGCAAGCACAATATTCAGTCCACTGTGGTCCTGAAACACTTCGCCGGGTTTGTCACCAAGCAGCATTTCCTTGGCAGCATTGCGGAGCGCATATTCCAGCACCTCCTCATCACGCAGGTCGAAGTCTCGCACCCATTCTTCGACGGATATGACAATCGGCAGCACACGCGCTTGCGGATCAATCTCGGCTCCGTACACCTCGGCCAGTTCCTGAAGCTTTTGATGAGTTAAGGTTACCCGTTGTGAGAGGGCATCTTTCCAGAAACGCTCGGTCAACAGCGGTTTATGAGTTTGCCAGCGTTTGTACACGGTCTCATATACTTCATTGGTGCGGGAACGCAGCTCCCCGTCCTTAATTTTGTCCATGGCCTGGTTCACAACCTTGAGCAGCTGGTCTGCGGAGCAGGCTTCAGCACATAATCGAAGCTGTTCAGCTTGATTGCGGTTTGGGCATAATCGAACAGGGCGTGCCCCGTAAGAAAAATAGTTAACATCCCGGGATCATGCTTTAACACCCAACTCTGCAGATCCAGTCCCGTCTCACCCGGCATCTCAATATCACAGATCATAATATCGATGGGATGGGTTTTTATCAGCAATCTCGCTTCTTCGGCATCCCCAGCACTGAACACCTGGTCAATTCCGGCCAGGCTCCAGTCCACCCCTTCCACCATCGCTTGCAGGGCATACACTTCATCATCCACGATCAACAGGTTCCGCATAGGCTCTCCCTTCTTCCTCTTCCGTCTGGGCGGGCATATGAATAACGACTGCTGCCCCTCCTTCAGTCTGATTCCTGAATTGCAATCCGGCATGTTCGCCGTATTTCACTAACAGCCGATGGATAACGTTCCAGATGCCAATGTGCTGCCCACCCGGAGCTTCGGCATATTGCCCCTGCTGCAGTCGCTCCAGTATTTCTTGTTCAAAGCCAACACCGTTATCGGTAATGGAAAGTTGAAGTACCGAATCAATTTCATTTTCGATATGTGAATCAGACCCAGATAACGTTTTCGTTTTCCGGGCAGTTATGCGTATAACAAAAGGCTCTGTGCGCCGCTGAAAGCCATGAATGATGGCATTCTCCACAAAAGGCTGAATCGTTAAGGGCGGCAGCACATAATGCCCGAGATCCGGGCCAACATCCAGAGCGAACTCCAGCTTGTTTGGAAACCGCAGCTTCTGAATCTCCAAATAATGACTAATATGTTCCAGTTCTTCATCCAATCGAATAACACGTTTGCCTGCACGCAGGCTGAACCGGAAATAATCCGCTAGGTGACCAGCCATCTGCTGTACAAGCTCATGCTTTTGCAACGAAGCCAGGCTATGAATGATATTCAAGGAATTCAGATAAAAGTGAGGATTGATCTGCATCTGCAATTGTTTGAACTCTGCTTCCCTCGTCCGCAATTGCTCCTCATACACATCAATCTTCAGATGCTGGATTTCACTTGTCATCTGATTGAAGCTGTGCGTAACAAACTCCAGTTCAGATGAAGCCGGCGTCTCCAGCCTCACATCAAGCTCCCCTCGGCTAACCCTTCTCATCCCGCGTATGAGCACATTCATTGGACGGAACAAAAGCTGCCTGAGAAAAATCATCGCTGTAATCAGGATGACCGCTGCACCAATCGGAAGCAGGCGAATGATCTGCTGAAAAAATGGCAGGTTTCGCATCATGTCCTCCTCGGGCAGCAGGACAATATAATTCATCTCGGACATGGCTGAGGGAATTCCAAGCATCAGGTACTGACGTGCACTGCCAGTGGATGTCACTTCAGAGATCACCTGGTAGGGATTATTTAACCCAGTGATATGGGCAGCGGCCAGCTTGATTTGTGCCGAGTTCAGGGCTGAATCGGACATGGCCCCACCATCCGCTCCTACGATGACGGCTCCTCCCCGGTTACCGGATTCCGTAAATTGCTCGGGGTGATTCAGTGCATTCATGTCTACAAGCGCCCCTGCATAGAACTGAGCGTTGATCCGTACCGTTTTGACCAAGGCATTCCATGTGCCCCCCGAACGATGCTCCACTCCGGCTTCTGGATTTCCCCTCGAGTTGCTGCATCTGAACCGGCATACTCTCCTGAACAATCGACATTTTGACATCATAATTGCCTGAGGTAGCGAGCAGCAGATCATCATTTACGGCATCGTACAGAAAAAATGAATCGATCAGATTATAAAATCCGATATCGGTCATGAATTTGTTCATAATGCGCTGCTTCGCAATAATATAATCCCCGCTGCCGTATTTGAGAAAAACAGGGAAATAATATCCGGGTCACGCTCGCCCAGACTGTATAAATAACGATTGGTCTCCTGCAGCACGCGCTCGTTCTGCTCCACACTCTTCGCCAGATGATTCATATTGGTGAGAGAAACTTGATCACGTACCACTTTCATGGCGTATACGTTGTTGTAATAAAGCAGCATGAATAGTGGCAGCATGATCAAGGTCAGACCCACAATAAACTTAAAGCGCAGTGAACGGATAAAATTCATGAATTCCCGCCCTTTTGTCTAACCTGATTTTATTTCTTTTGCACATCATTGTAACCGCTATCAAGAAACAGGCAATTCCTCCTGTCTTCTGATGCTCCACCTCTGTATTCCTTCCATCTTCTTCCTTATAATGGCATGTTTATTGTAGTCATACTTGGTTGCGTCTGTCTATGTAGTTCCGTGACCTGTTAGTGTCAATTCTGGTGACTTGCACTTGGCTTACAGTACGTGTACAAGGTTCCATGCTCTAATAAGTTCTCCATCTGTAAAAAAAATCCTGCTCCCTACTCCACGAACGCCCGGTGATGACATGCATACGATATATCACTCCTTGGGTTGACACCAGGGATGGAAGGAGGCATGTCCGATGAATATTCAACTCGTCCCATTGCATTATGTATATCTGGCTTTTATCGTCTTGATTATCGCCGTCATGGTTCGTCGTAGAGATACAACCATCATTTGTGTCGCAGGTATTATGACCATCGGATTTCTGGCGACTGAAACATTAAGCGGATCGGTATCCGGAATCTTCAGCAGTTTTATCTATGCAGCCAAGGAGCTGCTCGGCACTATTTTTATCATCTCAATCATTGTCGCGATGAGCCGGGTGTTAATCAGGACGGGAATCAATGAAGTTATGGTGAAGCCGCTCACCCGGTTCATCCATTCTCCACAGGTCGCGTACTGGGGAATCGGATTCATTATGATGATTGTATCGCTGTTCTTCTGGCCTTCACCTGCCGTTGCTCTGGTTGGGGCTGTACTTCTTCCAGTAGCGGTACGAGTCGGACTTCCACCTATCGGCGCTGCCATTGCCATGAATCTATTTGGGCATGGAATCGCCTTATCAGGGGATTACATCATTCAAGGTGCACCCAAACTGACGGCTGATGCAGCAGGACTCCCCGTTACCTCCGTCATGACTGCAAGTATCCCGCTTGTCATAGTGATGGGAACGGTGTCTACCGTAACGGCATTCTGGATGCTGCGCAAGGAGATGAAATCAGGTTCTACCGTTAAACTTGGTGATCCAGTCTTGGGTGAAGCAGCAGCTGCCCTTCCACCTTCATTAGATTCTGCGCCCGTTTCCGGGGGACCTTCTGTTCAACATCAACCCATGCCGCGCCGTCTGCAAAAGACATTCGCTCTGATCATCCCGTTGTTATTCGCTGCGGATGTCATTCTGATGTTTTTACTTCAACTTCAAGGCGGGGATGCCACAGCTTTAATTGGTGGAACAGCTGTGCTCATTCTGATCGCCGTCTCCCTTGCCGCGCATCGTCATTCAGGTCCGGAAGAAACAACAAACTATTTAATTGAAGGATTCCAGTTCGGATTCAAGGTGTTTGGTCCAGTCATACCGATTGCCGCTTTCTTTTATCTGGGGGATGCTGCGATCACAGAGCTGTTCAACAACCCGCTGCCTGCTGGTTCACACGGTATTGTTAATGATTTGGGGGTAGCTCTTGCCGGGTTGGTTCCACTGAATAATACGGTAGGCGCTATTACGATGACGGTGACCGGAGCGGTCACGGGAATGGATGGTTCGGGGTTCTCAGGGATATCCCTGGTCGGCTCCATTGCGTCTATGTTTGCAGGTTCGGCAGATTCCGCACCTGTACTGACGGCACTGGGTCAGGTCGCCGCCATATGGGTAGGCGGTGGGACCTTGATTCCATGGGCCTTGATTCCAGCTGCTGCCATCTGCGGGGTCAGTCCATTTGAACTGGCACGCCGCAATCTGAAGCCAGTATTGCTGGGATTAACAGTGACTACAATTGTGGCTATCTTTCTGATCTGATCGCGGAAACCATGCTATTCGAACGGAAAGGACGTACGCAGGTGAGCCCAGGACCAAAGCTCATCCTTACTCATTCCGGCCAGATGTAGCATCTCCTCATAGGGGTCTCCCTGAAGTCCCAGTACTGCAGCGAATGCAGGCTCCGTCTTCAAGCCTCCCAGCTTTAGTTTGCGAATCTCCCGATGTCCTGCTGCGCCCCAAAGTTGCAACAATTCCCACTCTACCCGCATGTGAAGATAGGCATTCTGACTGCGTACAGATACGGACTGAGCGAAAATCTCTATAGGCCAGTTTCCAATATCCACACAACAGGTCACATAAGGAAGCTGGCCTGCACGGCCGTCCCCCGTTCACATCGAAAACCTTGCATTTCCCTTAGTTGACGGTGCAATAGGGTTTCAAACGCTTCCAAATCCGCTGCCTCACATAATAGATCAAGATCACTTCCAGGGATATCAATATCAATCGGCACAGTTCCAGACGGATAAGGCTGGTAAGCACCCAATATGCTTAATAATCCGCTAGATTGCAGCACATCATAAGCATCCTGCTGACGCTCGTTACCCGAGGCCAGATGTGTCATTACATCCGCAGTTGTAATCATGTTACAACCTCGGGCACCGGCTGATTCCGACGCTCCTGTAACGACTTGTTTCACACGGCCCACCTGTCCATTAGTCAAACGCACTTTAATTCCATGCGGATGTGTGGGCGATTTGGTTAATAAATCCTTCACGATTCCACGTGTCAGCTTGCCTGTAGGCTGATCTTGCTTGAGCACAATATCCACTTCAAGCCCCGGTTTGATATTTACTCGTTGTTGTCCGTTCATGGGTTTCCCTCTCCTCTTCAACGTATTCCATGTCATGCAGCCATAATTCACAAAGCTTCATCTATTGTAGACGTTTTGGATTGAAAACGAAAGCCATGTGCAACGTTCAAAAACTGAACTAAACGGTCATTCCGTATTTGAAGAGGGATCAGAGGATTTGCTTTTCATCCTTTTCAGAGCTGATCGATACACTTCATCTGCACTCTCTTCAGCTTTATTCGTATCCGTTAATACCGCTTCCTCATCTACTTCAGCAGGTTTGCGGAAATGAAGCAAGGCTTGGCGGTAAGCTTTATCACCGTCTGTCGTCTGCGTCTCTCTTATATGAGGTGAAGGAGGCACTTCCAACGTGGAATCCATCTGGTGAATCTCCGTTTGCCTGCGCTCCTCATGTTCTAAAACCTCTGTATGCTCGGCCTGTTCGCTAATTCGGTCTTCCTTCCGGGCATGATCTTCTTCATGGAGCAGGACAGGCCCTTCATCCACCTCTGCTATTTTGGAAGCTCGTGCTTCTGCCGCCTTGCGGGACGATCTGGAGTTATAAATCATCAGAAACACAACCCCAATAACAACGATTACCGCCAAAATGATCAACATGTGTGCATCCTCCTTATCATCCGCCTGTAGGCAGCCTTAATCAATATATTGGTGCCCTATTCTGCGAATATTATTTCACCTTGTTTCGTATAGAGCGACAAAGTAGCGGGAATGCTCCAAACAGGATTGTCAACAGAAGAAGACTTGCAAAACCGATTGAAGAGAAGATTCAAAGAAAACCGAATTGAGGAGGAGTGATCAGCATGAATTCACGTGCCATTTTGATCAATATCATCGTTATACTGGTGATTTTGGGAGCCGGGGCGGCCGGGATCTACTATTACAACCAATCCACAAGTTATGTTAAAACCGATAATGCGCTCGTAACCGGGCAGCCTATCTCCGTGGCTTCCGCAGTAAGTGGTGAGCTTCGATCCTGGAAAGGCAAGGTAGGTACAACATTTAATGCAGGCGATACCGTCGCCACTGTCTCCGCTGCGGGCAAATCAACATCCGTGACGATGCCTGTTGATGGCACCATTGTACAACAAACCGCTGTCGAAAATTCGCTCGTATCCGCAGGTACGCCCCTCGCACGGGCCTATGATTTCAATAATTTGTACGTGACAGCCAATGTCGACGAGACCGCGATTGATAAGATTAAAACCGGTCAGATCGTAGACGTGTATGTCGACGCTTTTCCAGACACCACTTTGACGGGCAAAGTAGACCAGATCGGACTTGCTACTGCATCCTCCTTTTCGCTATTGCCATCGTCCAATACGAATGCAAATTACACCAAAGTAACACAAGTCATCCCGATCATCATTACGATCGAAGGATATAAAGGACTGGGTGTGGTTCCCGGCATGAGCGCTACCGTGCGCGTTCATATCTAAGGCTGCTGATGGAAAATCAAGTGCCACTTGGAAAAACCATCGCTGTCCTGCTGCTCGGCGCATTTATCGCCATTCTGAACCAGACTTTGCTCAATGTAGCCATCCCCCATCTGATGAATGACTTTAACGTCTCGGCAACGACCGTGCAGTGGCTGTCTACAGCCTACTTACTGGTGAACGGGGTACTCATTCCGATTACCGCCTACTTGATCGAGTCGTTCGGGACCCGCAAATTATTCGTGACCGCGATGCTGTTATTTACGCTGGGTTCGTTGATCTGTGCCATCAGTCCTGGATTTACGGTCATGCTCATCGGTCGTATCGTACAAGCCAGTGGGGCCGGGATTATTATGCCTTTGGTTATGAATGTGTTTCTGACTGTTTTCCCTCCAGAGAAACGGGGAACGGCCATGGGCACGATGGGTATTGCCATGATGTTTGCCCCGGCTATTGGTCCAACCTTATCCGGATGGATCGTGGAACATTATACATGGCGGATTCTGTTCTATATGGTCATTCCGCTCGCCTTGCTTGATATTTTGTTTGCCTTCATCTGGCTAAAAAATGTGTCCAAGCTTACTTCACCGAAATTTGACGGGTTTGGCGCGTTATTCTCCACGATTGGTTTCGGCTTTCTGCTCTATGGATTCAGCTCTGCCGGAGATAAAGGCTGGACCAGCGCGACTGTGCTGTTGACATTGATTATCGGTGTGCTCTTCATCGTTTTCTTTGTCCTCAGAGAGACGGCCATGAAGAACCCTTTGCTGGAATTTCGCGTATTCAAATACGATATCTTCACCATCTCGACGCTGGTCAGTGCAACGATTAACATGGCACTCTTTGGCGGAATGCTGCTGTTACCGATCTATCTGCAAAATATAAGGGATCTCTCCCCTGCAATCCGGTTTGTTGCTCCTGCCAGGCGCATTGTTAATGGGCGTCATGTCTCCTATCTCAGGTGCCTTGTTTGACCGGATCGGCTCTCGCCCCCTCGCCATTGTCGGTTTGATCATTACCGCCATCTCCACCTTTGAGTTTAGCAAGTTGACGGGGGAGACACCCTACGGTCACATTATGATGCTATACACATTCCGTAGTTTCGGGATGTCCATGCTTATGATGTCTGTCCAGACAGAGGGGTTAAACCAATTACCGCCTCATCTCACAAGCCATGGGACGGCCATGTCCAATACGGTAAGGCAGGTGGCAGGCTCAATCGGGACCGCTTTGCTTATCACCGTGATGGCGACACGTGCAGGCATTCATTTGGCGGATTACAGCAACACGGTCACCACAACCAATGCAGCATTGACCGAACAAGTCGGCATGCTCGGTACGCAGATGGCTACTGCGGCTGGAATGCCGCCTGAGCAAGGTTCCAGTCTCGCATTACAGCAGCTCTATGGTATTGCTGTTCAGACGTCAACAATTGAAGGCATTAATGATGCTTTCATTGTAGCAACCTGGATTTCGATCATTGGTCTGTTTCTATCGCTGTTCCTGCGGAGGGCTCGCTCTCGTCCTCGTAAAGTCAAGCCTGAGCGCTGAATTTCACTGGCAACCCAATACCCTATATACACCTGGGGATAACAGTGAACGGAAGGTTGTTCTGTCATCGGAGTGGCAAGTGTAAATATTCTTTAGTTCAATTTATATATTGAAACGATAAAAAAACCGCAGTCTCTTCATCAGAAACCTGCGGTTTTTGGCTTGAACTATGGATGCTGAGGTAAGGATGAATTGTCATCCTTGGCAGCCTCTCTCGCCTTGACTGCCAGTAGTTCCGATACGGTTACAAAACGATATCCCTGCTCCTTGAGCTTGGGCAGAATCGTTTTGAGCGCCGTTATCGTCTGCGACTTGCCATCCACCTTGTCATGAAACAGAACGATATCCCCGTTACGTGCGTTCTTCAGCACTTTGTTCACAATGGCTGATACACCTGGTGAAGCCCAATCACGTGTGTCCTGATGCCAGGACCATAACACGATCGTATAGCCTTGCTGCTTGGCGACCTGAATGACCATGTCATTGTAATAGCCTCCCGGTGGCCTGAACAACGTGGGACGCTGCGCCCCTGCTCCAACAATGGATTTCTCCGCTATGTTTATTTCATGGCTGTACTTATCCGCCCTTGTAGATCTGACCGCGTACGTATGTGCATACGTATGATTGGCGATTTCATGTCCTTCCCGCTGCTCCTGCTTGATCAGATCAGGAAACTTTTCGGCCCATTTGCCAAGTACAAAAAAAGTGCCTTTAGCCTGATACTGCTGTAGCAAAGCCAGAATCTGCGGGGTTTGGACCGGATCTGGCCCATCATCAAAGGTCAGTGCGATGAGTTTGTCATGCGTGGGAACCTCCCACACAATCTCTCCCCGTTCCTCATAATACTGTCGATTCTTCTGCACAGGTTTCGCATAGGCAGAACTGCTGCCAAGCAAAATAATCAGCATACACAATCCGATGCATCGGGCTGCCTTCAGGTTCATGTTCATGTCCTCTCTTTATCTTCAAACGTAAACTCCCTGTTAGCATCTCCCGATTCACCAGAACTATTTAATGAAATATCTGATGAATGAACTGCCGTTCCACAATTGTACAAATTCTAATGATCAAGTGTTTTTCAGCGCAGTGGCTTCCACATCATTGATGAATCGGCGGAGTTTTGCGGCCACCTCGCGATTGATTTCGCCATTTTCGTATAATTGCTGTATGGTATTACGCTGCTCCTGCATCGCCACCATTTGCAATTCAAGCTTATCCTGATCAAATGGATCTTCGGTTTTGCCCTGATTCCAGGTACGCAATTTGGCAATGACCCGTTCATATCTGGAGATGACCGAAAGAGCTACAATCCGGTTACTGTCGTTCATATGGGCACGGATCGCCTTGATCGCCGCTTCCGAGGTTCGCATCTTCACTTGACGGAACAGCTCCGCATTCTCGATCATAAACGGCTGATCCGGTTTCCGTGAACGATGGGTAAACACATGTCCAAACACTCGCCCAATTTCACTGAGTGAGAACATCATCTGGGTATTCGTACGATTCGCAAGCATCATTTCCTTACGATCCAACCAGCTATTACATCTAAAGGCTGCTTCCGAAGCAATTACGTTTTCGTCCATCATATTCTCGATTTCCTTGCGTTCAGCCCGGGTAGCGATGAGATTAATTGCTGTTTCCTGTTTCAAAATGTCTTTGCGCTTTCCAGCAGTAAGCTCGCCAGCCGCCTGCCTGATATATTTCGACAGATCAGAAACTACAGCAAGCGCAGCAGCCTTGTTCTCGTCGTTCATTTCCGACTTGACTGCGCGAATGGCAGCGTTCAACATAATATCCTGTGCTTTTTTTTCCGTCGTTTGCGGCGCACCTTCCTCCGCTTTCTCTTCGTTCTTCGCAAGAATAGGAAGGAACACACTTGCAGCAATCAGAGTGAACAGAATCACACCTGCCGCCAGGAAAATGATCAGATCCCTTTCAGGAAAAGGAGACCCATCCTGGAGAACATAAGGAATGGAGAATGCCCCCGCCAATGTTACAGCCCCTCTCACACCTGAAAGGGTAATGATCGTAATCTCTTTCAGCCGGGGCGTCCCGCTCGACAACTCCTCACCGGAATTTTCATTTCCTTTCCAGAACAGATAGATCCAGACGAAACGAAGGACCAACAATAAGATTGAAATTAGGCCCACATAGCCAAGTACTTGCAAGTTATCAAATGAAACATTTTCGAAGATGGTACTCAGCACATCAGGGATCTGTACCCCAAGAATGACAAAGACCAAACCGTTCAAAATAAATAAAATCACAGACCAGGTGCTGGCAGACACGACCTGCATCTTCAGTTGTACAGACTCTGTCCGGTCACGCTCAATGGCGTGAATGATCCCGCCAGCGACTACCGCCAGAATGCCCGAAACACCGACCTCTTCACTCACCAGATAAATAACGAATGGTGTTAAGATTTGCAACAGCATATGAATGGTCACATCTTCCATACCTAGACGGCGAATCCAGACACCCAGTCGGATCAACAGTAAGGATAACAAGGCACCAATCAACAACCCACCAATCGCGATAAGTATAAAACTGAATGACGCCTGAGCCAGGGAAAATACACCCGTCACCGTGGCGGCAATCGCAAATTTGAATGCAACCAGACCGGATGCATCATTCATTAATGCTTCTCCCTCCAGAAGCCTATGTATGCTCTTGGGCAAATGCACACGACCTGCCATGGCGCCTACAGCCACAGCGTCTGTCGGGGACAGTATTGCCGCAAGTGCAAAAGCCGCAGGTAGCGGAATGGTTGGAATAAGCCAGTGAATAGCGTACCCTGCAACGACAACCGTGACAAATACAAGGCCCAAGGCCAACAACAAGATGGGTGCTCTTAGATTCCACAGCTCGTGCCTAGGCGTTCGCTTCCCGTCGTTGTACAGCAACGGAGCGATAAAAAGCACGAAGAACAATTCCGGATTCAGTGGCAGATGCACACCCGCAGGTAATAGTGCTATGGCTACACCAAGAACAATTTGAATTAGCGGAATAGGGATAAAGGGTACAAACCGGTTCAAAATATTCGATAAACCGATCAGTACCAGCAAAACAAGCACGGCAATAAAAAGTTCCATGATGACAATCCCTTTCCGAGTAATAAAGTGGTGAAACCTTTTTTGTATAGCCTTATTTTAACATAAACCAAAGTTGATTATAAAAATATTGTCATATTCCAATACCAACCCAAAGCGATTGGACCAATAGCCTGGTTGAAGATTTCTGATTGGTTCTGTTTATAAGATGTTACAATATGCACAGGACAATACCCGTTTGGAAAGGAACTTGGTGTATATGGCATTTGGAATTAAACGACAGGAGCTGGCCGAGTGGAAAGAACGTGTATCTCGTGGCGATCTTGCCTATCTCACTCATTTTTGGATTGACAACCGTTTTCCGGGCATTACCAGTGTGACCAAAGTGGGTTGTGCGGATCTGAATCGGCTTGAACATTGGTGCACGGAACATGGACTGGACCCACGATACATTCATCGGCGTCAGCCTTTCCCCATTTTGACCTGCTCGGTAAAAAACAAAAGGAAATTCTCATTCAGGAAGGTCTGACCGACCACATTCAACGCTTCCATCTCTGATTGAAAAAATAAAACGCCAGCCTTCAAGGTTTCAAGTCCCAGAACGGACTCAAATTCTTGAAGACTGGCGCTTTACACACCCATATTTAGCGATGCGTTTGCTCCAGTGCTTTCATTTTTTCCAGCAGTTTCAACTCAATCTTCTTCAGCATGCCGAACATCTGCAGTTGTTCCTCTTCCGTAAGCGCCTGCAAAAGTTCCCACGTCATTCGACCGCGATTATTAATCAACGTTCTTGCAAGCTGCTTCCCATCTTCCGTTAAGGACAACCATACAATTCTTCGATCCTCTTCGCTGCGCACCCGCTGGATCAGACCTTCGCTCTCCAGTTGATTGAGCACAATTGTGGTTGCTCCTGAAGATAGACTAAGTTGTCTTGCCACATCTACAGCCATGCAGCGCTCTTCACGTAAAATCATGCCCAATATATGACTTTTCGTCGGATTTAATTTGCAGTTTGTTTCATTCTTTTGCTGCTGATCCAATACCTTATTTTTATATCTGAAGAAGGCCTCCAACAATTGATCGACATTTGCCAATTGAGAGTTTCGCTCCGTGTCCGGGCTCATAAACGTTCCTCCTACCTTTGATCATTAACCTACCTTATATTGTAACATATTTGTACTATTTTGTTTGTGAAAAATGCGCTTGTTTCCCAAAACCCTTTACTTGTCTGTAAAGTTCATGCTTATTTTGCGGTTTCATGTGACAAGCTACCTTATAGCATGAACAGATAACCATACAAGGAGGAATCAAGCAATGAACATTTATATTGTTTTCGATAGTGAAGGCGGCCATACACGGGCGCTCGCCGAAATCGATTGCTGCTGGCGCAGCCAGCGTACATGGTGCAACCGTTCATTTGCATTCCACAGAAGAAGCCGACATCTACAAGCTGGTGGAAATGGACGCCATTATTTGGGGCTGCCCAGGCCATTTTGGCTCCATCAGCTCCGGGTTGAAAAAGTGGATCGACAAGCTGGGTTACCTGTGGGCTGAAGGCAAACTTGTAGACAAAGTTGGTGCGGTGTTCTGTACCATCGCCACCGAGCACGGTGGACTGGAGTCAACCTTGATTCATTTGCTGACACCTATGCTTCATCAGGGGATGATTATTATCGGCCTGCCTGGAAACTTTGCAGATAACGCTCTATATGGCTCCTATTATGGTGTTGGGGTGACTTGTCCGGTGGACAGTGATGATCTGCTGAGCGAACAGGGCATAGCATTGGGTAAAGCTCTAGGAGAACGCGTGGCTCGCATAACCAATCGATTGATCACATAGAAATGAGAGTAGTTCCCCATTGCTATCCTTATCAAGCCTGCGCACATAAGCAGTGAAGGATTACTGCAGGCTTGAACTCCCCTCACTATAGAGAAATAGAATGATTCTATTGCAAAATTGGATTGGATTTGTTTATAATAACGTATATCTTTAAAGTTACTTTTAGTTACTTAATGATTTTTATAAATCTGTTATTATAAAGTAATACGATATTCATCCATTATATTGCAAGGGAATTTTACACATGAATCAAAATTCGCATTTAAAAACTGATGTTTGTATTGTGGGAGCTGGCCCCGGAGGGGCGCTACTTTCATTCCTGCTGAAAAGGCAGGGAATATCCACCATTTTGATCGAGCGCCAGCCGCACCTGCTTAAGTCGTTCCGTGGGGAAGTGCTTAATGCAGATGGTGAGGCTATACTGAAAAAGCATGGGTTATACCCTGCTGTCACCCAGCGTGGCGTGCTTCCCCTGGAGCAAATTCAATATTGGGAGAATGGCCAGATCATTCAGACCATTTTTCCTGGAGAGCAAGAATCCCATGTGGGCATTCATGTGCCGCAGGATCATCTGCTGGAAGTCATCGTGTCACAATCACAGAAGCAGGAAAACGAACAAGTTCTTTATAATACGATTATGACTGGGTTGCTGCGAAATAAGGCTGACAAGACGATTGGTATCAACATTCGGCAAGAAGGACGGCCTGCTTCCATTGAAGCAGCTGTTATTGTTGGTGCGGATGGCAGATATTCAGCTGTACGCAGACATGCTGGTCTGACCCCGGAGGCCCGTAAACATGGGTACGACCTGTTATGGGCTCGAATTCCTGCTCCAGCAGGCTGGGAACCTGCTGTTCGGATGGCGAGTATGGACGGTCAGCAGTTGGCGTTATTCTCACAATTCGGAGGTTTCGTGCAGATCGGATGGAACATTCCGCAAGGGTCCTTCTCCAAGCTGCGTGAACAGCCTTTCGCTCCCTTTGTACAGAAGCTGGTGGCAGCCTTCCCCTGTCTCGCTGATTCGGTAGCTGCACATATCCAGACCTGGAGTGATTTTGTTTTGTTATCCGTAGAGAGCAGTTTCGCTGAATCGTGGGTGCAGGACAATGTGGTCTTGCTTGGCGATGCCGCTCACACCATGACTCCAACGGGTGCTTTTGGATTAAATGCAGCATTGGAAGATGCGGATGCGCTCGCTGAACTGCTCATTGAAATGGCAGCTGATCAATTCACTTCCACTGAACGTTTACATGAGCTTCAGGCCAGCCGTGAAGAAAAAGTGAAGCAGCAGTTGGCCAGACAACTGGAAATGGAGTCTTCGTTCCAGCAGCGGTACGAATCTTTTCTATAATAGAGCGTGTATTCACTCACAGCGCCTATAATCAAACAGCCGACTGTTCCTGAGGGGAATAATCGGCTGTTTTCTTCTTTATGGGCTAACCTGCGTGTATCCATCCGTGAACCTGATTTCCAAATGGTATGTCTGAAAAATTATAAAAAAACGTAACAGGAATCAGGCTTCCCTACCATTCATGGCGCTCACCCTTAGCTCATTCATAGGTAGAGACAGCTTTTCGGGATGACGTAATCTCACCGTACGGCTCTCACCAGGAAGAAGATCGAAATAGTTATCACTGAAACGAACACGACCAAGGGGCAACTCGAGCTTCACCAACCGTGCAATTGCACCAATGGCCGTAACGGATACGGATTGTTCTTCTTCGTTCACATGTACACTGAGCTGCGCTGGAAGCAGATTAACATCCTTCGGATCACGTAAGAAATATCGATTCAGTGGCGCAGTGAAACCTTCTGCGACCAATTCAACCAATACTTCTTCTGCCAAGCTACCTCCCAATACCTCCGCTTCGCTCATCTCGGCAATGCGAGTAGAGCATTGTGAACCTGTCTCTACATGATGCGAGCTGGAATATACTTTTTCCCCATTCAGTCCATAGACATTAAGTCGAAGCTGTCCCTCAACGTCTCCCGTGTATCATTCACGACCCATAACGTAAGAGGCTCACCCGGTTCATGTTCCAGAGACAGCAGTATCGGATGAAAGAATACTTTTCCATAATAAAAGGAGGCCTTCGGCAGCAGCTCGTAGTCAATCATCGACCAACTTGTGCCTGGCCAGCTATCATTCAGCTGCCACACAAGAGCTCCACTATTGCGGTGATTAATTCGCCGGAAATGTTCAATACCGTACCGTAGTCCTTCCGCCTGTGTCAGCAACGAGTAATTCATGTATTCCTCAATATTTTGCGGAATGCCTGTATATCCTTCCATTAGAAGAATGCCTTTCTGATGATTGGTATCCTTATTCCGATAGGCCATTTCGGGGCTTCCCCAATAGAACTGCCCTGCGGGCATATTTTTCTCCAACGTGTAGCGGTTGGCCGAGGCATGCATGCCGAATTCACTGCTGAACAGGGCATTATCCTTTTTATAATTTTTGAAAGTCACGCCCTCAATACTGTAGTCCAGCAGTGGTGGCTCGCCGTGTTTACGAGGATAGACGGAACCATGCCATACCTGCCAGTTATGACGATCCCCCACATCCGGATCATTGGCATCATTGCCTTGACTGTCCCCATACGGTGAGGAAGGCCAGTATGGACGAGATGAATCCAGACGCTCCAGCACTTCCGGGATCAGCTCATGGTAGATCAGCTCTCCATAGAAGGGGCTGGTAATATCTCCACTGGCAGACTTCATGTCATAGAGCCAGTCAATTTCGTTATTGCCACACCAGAGTGCAAGCGAAGCACGATTGCGCAAGCGCAGGACATTATTTTCAACTTCATTTCGTACATTGTTCATGAACTCCCGATTGAAGTCTGGGAATAAGGCGTTGGCAAAAGCAAAGTCCTGCCACACCAGTATGCCTTGCCGATCACATTCATCATAGAAGATGTCCTTCTCATATATACCGCCTGCCCAGACACGCAGCATATTCATATGCCCTTCCACGGTCAGCTCGATCAGCTCACGATACCGGGAGGCAGGGATGGCACCAATCAGATGGTCGGCTGGAATCCAGTTGGCTCCCTTTGCGTACACCCGCACTCCGTTCAGGATAAACGTAAACGCATCCTCACCCTGTTCATTATGAAGTGCTAGTTCAATGGTTCGTACACCGTAAGGCTCGTTGTATTGATCCACTTCCACTCCATCTGCAAATAGAGTAACTTCCAGCCTATACAAGTAAGGCTCACCCAAATCATGCGTCCACCATAATTGCGGTGAATCCAATTTTAGTATTGTATCTGCGAGACCATTTTCCACAACGACTTCAGCAGACCGTGCCACTTCCTGACCACTCGCGTCCAGTAAACGTATATCACATGACAAAACCACAGCTTTTTCACGTTTGTGTCTGCTGCGAAAAGACAATACAGACTTCACATCCGCAGTGACATGGACAGTCGCTTGCTGCTTGCTCACTGATTCGGTACGTGCAAATACGTTCTCCAGCTTTGCGATTGTTCGTCTTTCCAGCCGTACCCTGCCCCAGATTCCTACAGTGACCATTCGCGGTCCCCAGTCCCAACCGAAATTCATCGCAGCTTTGCGCAGCCAAGGCCGTTCCTTCGTATACGAAGACCAGTCGAACGTTTCCTTGTCTCTGTGATGTAGATAAAGGGGGTCGAACTTGACCGCTATGGCGTTCCAGCCATTACGAACCAGTGTCGTCACATTGAACGTGTGGGACATGAGCATATTAGCCGTTTTTCCAACTTCATGTCCGTTCACATATACGGTGGCGTACGTATCCAACCCATCGAAGACCAATTCGAAATACTCCTCCGCTTCCCCATCTTTCACCAGATTGAAGTTGGTGCGATACCACCATTCCTTCTGCTCGATCCAACGACTCTTGGCATCGTTATGCCCATAGTAGGGCGGATCAATGATGCTGCGTTCAACAAGAGCAGTGTGCACATCCCCTGGCACCTCCGCTCCAATCCAGAATCGATCATCCAGCGCTGCTGCTGCAACATCCATGGCCCGCTTTTCCCCGACCTCGAAATGCTGAATCTTCCATTGTCCTGACAAATCCTGACTTAAATTATTCATCTTCACGCCTGCCTCACTCCCCAGTTTGCTTGGTAATTAAATATCGAAAACGTTTGCAAAAAAATATGACTGCGCTTGCTATTTTCCTCTGCTAACCTTTAATGTTCAGAAGTCTTGTACGACACTGACTCCTCACGATACTCGCTCGGAGTCATGCCCGTATGTTTTTTGAACAGCCTGCTAAAATACTTAACGTCCTCGTATCCGCTGATGGCGGCCACTTCACTTACTTTCGCGGGGAAACCGCCAGCATGTCCATCGCGCGCCGAATTCGCATACTTGTTACAAAATCACCAAACGTGACGCCAGTTTCCTTCTTAAACAGTTCACTGAGATGACCCGGATGCAGATGAACCTGACCTGCGACATGTTGTAGGCTAAAATCCTGTACCGATCCGGATTCCATATAAGTAATAGCCTTCTGTACATGGGTAGTCCGTCCTTGCCCCATCTCGCTGTGATAGGTATGCATCAGTTCATATAAATGATGAAAAAGCAGATCCCGAAGTTCACCAGCATCGGCATTCGAGTCTGGCCTCCATGGTTCGAACCGTTCCAGGTCGTCTCTTCCAATGGCACGCATGGTACGAATCAACCAACGCTGTCCTGCATTCACCGCAGCATGCAGACAGGCATTGAAAGACTCTGGCGTTACTTCGGGTCCATCAGGAGTGCATCCACCAGTTTTCGTGTCCATGTGGTCAGCATAATTGAATCATTATCCATTAACAATGTTCCCAGCGTGGTTTCTTCCTCATGTTGAAGGACGGTTTTACCTCCTGTGCGGTGTAAAACATCTTCATATTGCCATATCCTATCCTCAAGTAACCCATGGTAACGATATGCGAAGGACGCCGTTCGGTAGCTCTCATGCAGAAGCTGGACCTCCATGCAGGGTCTACCTACTGCTGCACGCAAAGTACATTTTAACAATTGCTCTATCCGTGTTAACGCAATGCTCAAAGTAAATTGGAAATCCTGTTCATATGGGGCAGCTTTACAACACAGATAATCCGGTCCTTTTGAATGTGTGCAACTGCACCTGGCAGAACATCCTCCAGCATATTTTGCACGGCAAAGTTTAGCAAAGCAGCCGAGGAACGATTCCACCCCGCAGCTTTCAAGATTAGAATCTGTCTCTGCATATGCTCCATGTCTGATGATAATTCGGATTGCCCAGTCATTCCGGATTGGAGAAATACAGGACAAGGACTAGATTTTACGTCTCCCTCAATGATCCATTCTGCGAACAAGCGCTGTTTGTTCTCTCGCAGCAGCTGCCCTTCTCTTGATTTCTCAGCCCAACGTTCGCTAATCCGTTGTTTGGCCTGAAGCACTGTCTTGATAATTTCTTCCGGCTTACTCGTCTTAAGCAGATAATCTGTGACACCTTGACGAATCGCTTGCTGAGCGTAAGAGAAGTCATCGTATCCCGACAAAATAAGGACCTCGAGTTCCGGCAGCATATGCAGCCCTTCCTCTGCCAGTTCAAGCCCCGTCCTTCCCGCCATCCGAATATCAGTCATCAAAATATGCGGCCTCTCCTCAGCCATGCGTGTTAAAGCCTCTTCTGCCGAGGCTGCTGGTGTAAGCAGCTCAATCCCCAGTTCCTGCCAAGCGATTACACTGGCGAGCCCTGTGCGGATAATGACTTCATCATCAACAATCAGTAATCTCATGGCAATTCCTCCAAGATTGGAATGGAAAATGAAATTCGGGTTCCACCTCCGACTCGGCTGTCCACTTCGAGCTGCGCCTCAGCTCCATAATGAAGCAGTAGTCTTTCGTTCACATTGCGGAGCCCGTAGCCCCCTTGCTTCATAGGCTCTTTTTCCGTCCGATGGTGGTTTGAATCATGCTGCTCTTCCTCATCCAATGACAAAAGGCTGCTTCTGACATATTCCAGTCTGTCCCGCCCCATGCCAGCCCCGTCATCCAGAACAAGCACACTCATTCGTTCCTGTTCTTGCCGAATCATGATCGTAATTGTGCCCATACCTGCTTTCGGCTGAATTCCATGAATCATGGCATTTTCGACGAGTGGTTGGAGCAGCAATTTCAGCATCATTCGCTGTTCAAGTGCCTGATCAACAATATAATGTACGGCGAACTTGTCGGGAAAACGGATGGACTGCACACGTACATAATGGCGAATGTGGGTAATCTCCTGCCCTACAGGACAATAATCTCTACCCTGATTCAAGCTGATACGCAAAAAATCACTTAATCCCTCGACCATCTCTGCGATCCGCTTTTCCTCAGACATCAAGGCAATCCAGTGAATGGATGAAAGGGTGTTATACAGAAAATGAGGATTGATCTGCGCCTGAAGTGCTCTGAGATCAGCTTCCTTCTTGCGGGCTTCACCACGGATAACCTCTTTTTTTAATATCTCAATATGTGCACCGAGCAAATTATAACTCTCTCCCAGCTTGCCGATTTCATCATCACTTTCCGATCGGAATAGGGGCAGCGGGCGATCCGGGTCCATTCGGGACAGATGTCTTGTAAGAACTCGCAGCGGCCTTGTGATTCGTCGCACCGTAAACCAGACAAGTCCTGCACTGATCGCAGCAGACAGGCTCACTGCAACGGCAGTGAGGATAAGAATATAACCGTTTTCGGACTTATACTGATCATAGGGAACCGTTCCGGCCAGCGTCCAGCCTGTCAGCTGTTCCGGATAATACAGCAACGTACGTTTCTCATCGCCGCTGCCATATGTAGCGGTTCCCCTTCCTTCTTCTTGAATCAGCGTTTGTACCTCAGGCTCGATCTTTTCCAATGACAGTCCAAGACGGGATTTATCCATGGAAGACAAAATCTCTCCAGTGGAGCCGATCAGTTCCAGCCGACCTTCACCCTTACCTAGTCCCAGCGCCGCCCATCCTTTCGAGATGGCCTTCTCATCGAGACTGATCGCCAGCCATCCGATGGGGCGATAATCATGAATACTGCGAATGGGTCGAACCATGGTAATTACATTTTGGATACCGGCATAATTCTGAACCGGATATACGCCAGTCCAAGTTTTAACTGCATCCCCATGTGGAGCAGGAGGATACGATACATTGGATGATTCATACCAAGTAGCCGTAGAGAGAACCGCATCAAAACGATCCGGATAGATGGCAATGTTGGCAATATATTTTTTGGAAGCGGCCAGATTCGTCATCCTGCCAAAATATCCACACGCTCCTGCACATCGTCCTCATTGCTACTTAAATACTGCTGTATGTCTCTTTCTCCAATCAGAAAAATCGACAGCGTCTCGACATCCTGCAGCATATAACGCAAATTCGCTTCCACCTGCTTCAGTGTGTCCATGCCCGAAAGCTTTGTTTTTTGTTCTGTGATGCGGGAAGAGATGAGAAAAGCGAACAGCCCCAGTGCCAGCAGCGGTACAATCATGGAAGCCGTAACCACCACGGACAACTTCCGTTGCAATGAAGATGTTAGCCAGCGTCCCACATCTTTCCCTCCTCTGGATGCGCTTTCGTTTATCCTTTGACTGCTCCGGCCGTCATGCCTTTCATGACTTGTTCCTGAAATACCAGATATAGAATGATGGTCGGGATTACAGACAAGGTCATGGCAGCAAGAGTCAGGCCGTAATCGGTCTGATATCCGTCGGCAAAATTGGCGATCGCGAGCGGTAACGTTTTCAAACCTGTTTTGTTAATAAACACGAGTGCGAACGAAAAGTCATTCCACGCGTGCAGAAAACTCAGAATAGTGACCGTTGACAAGGCAGGTACGGACATGGGAAGCATGATCCGGGTAAACAGCCCCCATAGACCTGTTCCATCTATAAAAGCAGCCTCTTCAATATCACGTGGAATACTGGTTAAATAAGCTGTCAGCACAAATATCGCGGTTGGCAATGCAAATGCGGTATACGGCAATATCAGTGCCCAATACGTATTCAGCAGAGACATCTGTTTCATCAAAATAAATAACGGGACCAGTGTACTGTGAATGGGAATCAGCATGCCTACAACGAAGAAAGTCATGATTAGCCCTTTCCAGCGAAACTGGAAACGCGCAAGTATAAATGAGGCCAGCGCTGCAATAAACAGCGTTAAGATAAGCGAACCTACAGATACAACCAGGGAATTGCCAAAAGCGGTTCCCAGCTTGGAGCTTTCCCAGGCATTGCTAAAATTTTCGACGTTCCATTTTCCCGGCAGCCCGAAGGGCCTGCTATAGAACTCTTCATTCGTTTTGAATGCACTGATCACAAGCCAGTAGAACGGATACAATGTTAAAATACCATAGACCGTCAACAGCGTCCAAACAATTCCACTACCGAATCGGCGTACCGGGTAGCCAGAAGTATTCCCTGGTGTTGGCATCGATAAAGGTGTAACACTCATTACATTCCCCCCTCTCTCCTAATTCTCTTTTTTCTTACGACTTGTCGCCCACTGGCTTGTTCCGATAAGCAGCAGGGAAATTAGCACGGTGGTGGTCGAGATAGCGCTCCCGAAGCCATAGCGATACGTTGTGAAGGTTGAATTATACATATACGTTGCCAGCAGCTCTGTCGCATGTGCCGGGCCGCCTTTGGTCATGATGTACACCAGATCGAATGATTTCAGGCTGCCCGAGATACATAGAATGATCGCCACCTGAACCGTTCCCCAGATCATGGGCAAAGAAATGGAAACCAGCTTGCGGATTCCTGAAGCACCGTCAATCTTGGCAGCGTCATGTATTTCTCCCGGAATATTTTGCAGCGCCGAGATAAAAATAATCAGGTACAAACCGACAAAACTCCAGAGCAGTGGTGGCACCAGGGAGAAAATCGCAATTTTGTCATCCGAAAGCCACTGCAGCTTCCAGCTTTCCAGACCCAATGCATCCAGCAGGAAGTTCAGTATCCCGATTTGCGGATGATAGATATATTGCCAGATCATACCGATAACTACGGTGGATAATACCATCGGCAGAAATACGGCTGAACGCAGGAAACGCTGTAACGGATTGCTTTTGTGCAAAATGACCGCCAGCATCAACGCTAACGGAATTTGCCCAAATACCGAGGCCAGAACAAAAATGACGTTGTTTTTCAAGGCCCGCCAAAATACGGAATCATGCCATATTTCCACATAGTTATCCAGTCCGATATATTTTGATTCACCGATCCCCGACCAGTTGAAGAATCCATAGTACGCTGACCATACAACCGGCACAAATACAAACAAAGCGTAAATCACTACTGCCGGAGCGAGCCCCAGCATTATAAAACGTCGACTGCGCAATGCGTTCATTTTGCTCACTTCCTTTCATCAAACCTTTGGCACAAATACAACTCTTTATATCAATGTAAAACCCCTCCCCTGGCGGGAAGGGGTTTAAATCTTACCGTAATGCATCTTAACGCTCCAAAATCAGGACAACCTATGACTTAATTTCCGACTGCATTGGCTTGGGACGCCTGAATTTTATTCGCTATATCTGCGGCTTTGCCACCCATTAATAGCTCCTGCAATCCATTATTGATAACCTCAACGGTTGCAGAACCTAGCTTGGAATCATACACCGGAGTAATTTTTACCTCCTGCATTAAGTCATAGAGCTCCACAAACAATGGATGGGCTTTGGATTTATCCAGATCAATCTTATAGCTGACCAGCGTGCTGCTATCCAGAGTTGCCTTCTGACCGTCAGGACCTGCCAAAGCGTAGAACAGCTCCATGGCCGCATCCTTTTGGGCACCGCTTAATTTTTTACTTACACCCAAGCCAGTCCCTACAACGCCAGATGTCGTTCTGGCCTCGCCTTGGCCTCCATCTACTGCTGGTAAAATTGTAATGTGTGTATTGTTCAAAATGTCTTCCGGTGCGTTGTTGACAAGGTTGGCCAATGCCCATCCACCGTTCATCACCATCGCTGCTTTTCCCTGGAAGTACAGCTGCATCATCTGTGTTTCGTCAATACTGTTGAAACCATCCTGAAATGCTTTACTGTTACCGAGTTCCTGCATTTTGTCCAGCGCCTGGATGAACTGTGGGTCTGTAAAGCTGGCCCCATCCTGGGCTGCTGCCTTTAAGAACCAGTCTGTACCGGTTTCCCGGTCAGCCAATGTACTGAAGATGGTGGATTGGGCCACCCAATTGGCTTTGTTCCCCAGTGCGATCGGTATGATTTTGTTCTCATTAAATATAGCAAAGGCCTGCTCCAACTCAGCCCATGTTTCAGGTACTTTCACGTTGTACTGCTTGAACAGTGCTTCATTGTAATAAATAAAGGATGTGGGTGCGAGATTCATCGGTACCGAGTAAATATCCCCATCGACCGTATATCCATCCAGGGCGTTCGGAATAAAGTTGTCTTTCCATTCCGGCTTCGCGTCCAGCTCGGCATTGATCGGCTGCAGCAGATCCCCCTTCACAAACTCCTTGGTCATCGCATCCGGCCACATGACGAACAGATCCGGCATTTCATTAGCCGCTGCTACCGTCCGGAGCCTTGTTTTGAGGCCATCTGTCGGCAGACCTTCATCCACCACTTCAATATCCGGGTGCGACCCACGGAAGTCTTCAATGATTTTGCGCATCGCCACCGCTTTGGCATCTTGTCCAGTCCAGTTGTGCCAGATGGTGACGGTTACTTTATCCTTGCTGTCGCTGCCTTCTGAGCTTTCCCCGCCGCCGCAACCAGCCAGAACGATGGAAAACAACGCCATTACCAACATTCCCGAAAGCCATTTTTTCAACATCTTTATAGTCCCCCTTGGCAATTTGAATACACTTATTGTAAATGGTGACGCTGTCATTTTGTAAGGTGACGATGCACGGATGAAGGGGTGAAAAATATCGGATACCTGGTGGATCATTCAATCTTTTCTTCCATATAAAAAGAGCCCTCACGATGAGAGCTCTTTGTTAAATTTGGACTCATATATCATTCATGCTTATAAATAAATGAATAGATAAGTTCTGTTTTATTTCTGTTCTGTTTTATTTCTGTTTTATTTCATACTGTCTTTCACAAGTGCTGCAAAAGCTTCCGAACCTTCCTTGGTCAGATGTACACCATCTTTTTCAAAATATTCATCGTGTCCTTCACTTGCAGTGTGCCAATCAATAAGAGATACATTGCTGTAATCGGAAGCTGCTTCGTTCAGTGCTTTATTCACCGTTCGTTCCCATGGGCGAGGAACTCGCACGGTAACCAGATAAACATGTTCTTCATCTTTCAAATAATCCAGCACTGAATTCAAACTCTTGGAATTGAATGAACCGTTCGTCCCTAGTTCCAGCACAACCTGACTGCCCATTTGGTTATTTCTCTTCAGGCCATCCAGTACATCGGCAGCCTCCCACATCTGACGGCCGATATGACCATCCACGTGAACGCCCGAAATGGTTTGTTCAAGATAAGGCTTCGCGTCCAAAATAACCGAATCCCCAATGACCGTATAATGAATCTTGCCGTCTTTGGCTGGAGGGGCTGTCTCCCCCTCCTCTGTGGACGAATCTGACGTATTGACAGGATCATCCGGTTGTTCATTACCTTTGTCTTCTGGATTCCCCGGATTGTCGATGCTGCCTTTTGATTTACCAATAGCATGGTTTGAGTCACCAGGAGTTGATCCTTTTTCCTCACCTGAACTTGCTTTCTCAGGTTCGGGTTCTTTTTCCGGCTTCGTCGTTTGCTGTTCTCCTTCACCAGGTGGATCTACAGCGTTCGCCGCTGGTTTATCGTTTTTCTGTGGCGCAGGTAGGTCGGTCCCGGAAGTGCTCACTGTCGCTGGAAGGACGTCCTGTCCTTTTTCCTCCGTTACGGAGTGTTCTCCATTCAGCGTAGCCGACATCGATACCGAATGGGAGTCAGAGTTCGCAGCAGACGTAATCATCATCTGTGACACTGTAAAAGACATCAGTAGAACGCTCATCAGCAATCCAGCGCGCTTCCACCATACGTTACGTATTCCTGTTGCATTGCGATCTCTTCCCCATAACCGGGACCAAGTATCCCGAAAACCGTTATGACGAATTGGATTCTCAATATATTTAAGTGACAAGGAGGCCAGTGCAACCGTTGCTGCAACCTGCAAAACCATTCGGACAGGATGCGCTCCACCTGTATCTACTGTTGGACTCGTTAGAATAATGACAGGATAATGCCACAAATATAATCCATAGGATCGTTCCCCGATCCAACGCAATGGCTTAGCGCCAATGATCCGTGCCAGGACGGATGAAGGATGAGCCAATACAGCTACGAGCAATGTCGTCGCTATGGCCTGAAGCACCATTCCTCCTCGATACAATGAAGGGTCGTACTCGCTGGTGTTCAGCATCATGTAAATTAACAAAGCCAGCGCAGCTAAGCCTGTCGCATCCAGAACAAGTCGATTCATGCTGGCAAGAGACGACGATAGCTTGCGACTCGGCCATA
Source organism: Paenibacillus sp. 1A_MP2 (assembly GCF_052244825.1). Classification (NCBI taxonomy): domain Bacteria; kingdom Bacillati; phylum Bacillota; class Bacilli; order Caryophanales; family Paenibacillaceae; genus Paenibacillus; species Paenibacillus sp. 1A_MP2. The sequence goes on from NZ_JBQQCS010000001.1 coordinate 4,928,358, forward strand.
CCACGGCCAGTGCAGCACCGGCCAGTAAAGCAAATGCTCTTGTGTCTGTTCCATAATAAACACGGCTCGGGTCCAGATCCGGATTATACATGATGGCCATTGCACCAGCAGACAATTCAGCTGCTACAACAATAAAGACGACCAGCCATCCCTTTCTTTTGAACAAAACGATTGCTGCCACCAGTAGAAGGGGCCATACGATATAAAACTGTTCTTCCACAGCGAGCGACCAGAAATGTCCAAAGGGTGATGGAGGGCCGAAACTTTCGAAATAGGAAACGTTATGAAAGATATACCACCAATTGCTTATGTATAATATTCCCGAGACAATGTCTCCACGCAAGGCAGCGAGTCGAGATGGATCTGTGCAGAGCAGCCAAATCATCACCCCTGCTGTCATCGTGATCATGCCGGGTAACAAGCGCCTTACTCTTCGCACCCAGAAATCTCCTAGGGATATCCGGCCATGCTCCTGCCATTGTGTCAAAAGAATGTCTGTAATCAAATAACCTGAGAGAACAAAGAAAATCCCAACACCGAGCAAACCGCCCGGAATAAAACCTAAATTCAGATGATACCCTATAACTGCAAGCACTGCGATGGCTCGTAAACCATCCAGTCCGTTCATATGCCGCTTGCTTTTCAACGATTGTGACATGCGAGCCCCTCCTTGACAATGTGAGTCGACATCATCCATGTCTGGGGCGTTCGAGAACTCCTTGTGGTTCTGGTTGTCATTAACATACGTATTGCACCTTCCATCATTCATTTACAACATAAAGAAGACGTATTACTTAACCATGATGCTTTATGAGTACGATCTCTTTATATCTTTGTCGTTATCTCCCGTTTAGCATTATACGCCCGAAAGAAACATCACAAATTACAGTAATAGTTACAATCCAGTGAAACGATGTAACCTTTCCTGCCAAGCTTATACAGCTGTAAAATCATACTCTAATTTTATTGTTAAATACAGCATTTTTCATGGAATGGCTAATATTACCTTGTCTTTTATTGCATATATGAGCAGCCCCCTGTTGGGACTGAAATAGATAAACGAACAATAGGAAAAGGCTGCCGACTTGATCAGCAGCCAATAACCATTATAAACCTATCTCTTGCCGGATTGAAAGTTTTGCTCATAATTGCATCTAGGTGCCTAGGACTCTAGAGGTAAAACGGATGAATCTTCTCTTCCGCGCCCCCATCAAGGATTCGATAAGAGGATCGTCCTATGTACATTGGAATTTGCAATTTATCCAGATTAACCATTCCATTGTCCAGGAAGTATTCGGGGTCTTGATACCGTTGTAACACTTCGCCTGCAATCCATTCATGATCTCCATACGTCGTTATATCCATCACCTTGCATTCATAAGCAAAGTAAGCTTCGGTTAGAATCGGTACATTCACTTTGATTCCTTCTTCGTATGTAATCCCGAATTTCGAGAATTTATCTGTGTCTCTTCCACTGAAGGTTCCCGCAGCCTGTATCCACTCCGAATGATGACCCGGAAGAAAATGTACTCCGAAAGCTCCACTCTGCTCAATCAACTCATAAGAGTACGTTTCCTTCCGCAGCGAAATCCCGTAAATTCCAGGAGACGATCCAATATAGGTATGCCAGCCTGAGGCCATGACATTCTGCAATCCCTTATGACGGGATGTCACTACCGCTACCATTCCGGGATATGAATAAAACAAGGGTTCATCTATCGGTTTGCGCACCTGATCACCTCTTCTTCGTTATCAATCAGCCTCAAAGCTGTGAAAGACCACTTTCTCATCCATTATTATACAATATAAGTAAAGGATGAGAAAGAATTACTTCCTTCATAACAAGTCTACAGTCAGAAAGACACAGAAATCGTTTTTTAGTACATATCGCGATGGATTGCGTTATGACTAGCATTCATAGTAATCTTGATTAAACACAACTGAGAAATGGGGATTAGCAATGATTGAAAAAGCAACGTTTGCCGGGGGATGTTTCTGGTGTATGGTAAGTCCTTTTGAAGAGCAGCCCGGCATTCACGGGATTATATCCGGATACATGGGTGGAACCGTAGAAAACCCTACATATGAGCAAGTATTGACCGGAGAAACGGGACATTTGGAAGTCGTGCAAATTTCTTTTGATCCAGCCCTTTTCCCATATGAGAAATTACTTGAACTGTACTGGCCGCAGATCGATCCAACAGATGCGACCGGACAAGGTAATGATCGCAAGAGCCAATATCGGGCTGCCATCCTGTATCATAATGAAGAGCAGCACCAATTGGCCCTCAAATCAAGAGAGGAACTGGGCAAAACAGGCCGATTCGATAAACCTGTCGTTACAGCCATTGAGGAAGCCTCCGTATTTTATCCGGCAGAAGAATATCATCAAAATTTCCATCGCAAAGATCCGAAATATTATAAAGAATCCGGATTTACTCCGGACGTGATGAAATTATCAAGAAATATTGGAGTTAAACTCTTTAAGTAATAAAGCGGCACAGGTGGCCGCTTTTTTGTGCATCCTTTTTACAGTACACCGATTAAGGCCTTCAAGTCTCTGATGTTATCAATAAGCTGATCCGCCTGAGCTAATTCGTCGGCTTGAGCAAAGTCAAAATTACATCCGATGGAGATTAAATCATTGTCCTTCGCAGCCCTAATGTCAGACAATCGATCCCCGATTACCAGCCCTTTAGTGATCTTATATTTCTCCACGATGGCACGTACGAGATCAGACTTATTCTGTGATGAAATCTGCTGTATACTGAATGTTTCGGTTACCCACTCATCCAAATGATAATAGTTTACGATGGCACTCAAGTATTCGATTTGTCCATTACTCGCTATGTATATCGGTATGCTCTTCTCTTTGCAGTATTGAAAGAACTCTTCTACGTACGGATAAAGTGCACCTTGGCCTGACTCAATATTCGCAATCAACTTCTCATGAAACCATTCATTGGCTTGTTGTCTGATTTGGTCCGAGTAGTCGGGCAATAAAGTCTCCCAAACGACGGGCAAAGGAACTCCCATAATTTCACGATACTTTTCTATCGGTGTATTCTGCTCCCATAAACCCTTTGATCTCAGATGATTAAAAGTATCATGCAAAGAAGTTTCCAATATTCGATCTGTCTGAAATAGCGTACCATCCATATCAAAAATCAATGAAAGCATGAACAGATTCCTCCCTTTATAACCAGAATCTATCTTGAGATAAACTCGTCACTCTACTTAGGTAAAGTCACTATTCATCAACATACGTGAATACCTATCATTTGACAACCCTTCCAGATTCCCTGATTAAAATCGCCCTTATTCGAAGGTTGGTTATGAACTGCCTCTCATTCGTCCATACTATGACCTACGAATAAAACGTCATCACGTATGGCAGGGGAGGAAGCACCATGAACCGGAAAAACCCGCATCATCTCAATCAACCTGCAGCAGAATTGCCCGTTCCACTTGAATTCGATCGCAGCTGGCTAACCCAATTGGAGTCCAGACTTGATAAAGGCGGCCCTTGGGGTGATTACAGACTCTTTCAACTTGGCATTCAAGCCGAAGAGACGAATCTGATTCCCAACTTTGATGAAATCCAGTGTCTGAAGCATTTACAGGGACTCACCCCTCTTCCACACCAGATGGACACTGCACGTAAAGTACTGTTTGAAATGTCAGGCCGTGCCATTCTTGCCGATGAGGTTGGACTTGGCAAAACGATAGAAGCTGGCCTGATTTTGAAAGAATATATGGTTCGTGGACTCGTATCCAAAGTTCTGATTCTCGTGCCTGCATCCCTTGTGCTGCAATGGGTCCGGGAGCTGAATTCCAAATTTGGCATCCCTGCGGTTGCACAGAAAAAGGCCTATTCCTGGCAAAATGAAATCGTGGTTGCCTCTATGGATACAGCGAAGCGTGACCCCCATAAGGATTTGCTGCTGAATACAGATTACGACATGATTATTATCGACGAGGCTCATAAGCTCAAAAATAAAAAAACGACCAACTATCAATTCATGCTGAAGTTGCGGAAAAAGTACTGCCTTTTGCTCACGGCTACGCCGGTTCAGAATGACATGAGTGAGCTGTTCAATCTCATTAACCTGCTCAAACCGGGACAGCTTGGCCGTCAGGGTGATTTTGCAGCCAATTTTGTCGTAGACAAACGTATTCCGAAAAATCAGGATCAGCTCAAGGATGAGCTGTCCAAAGTCATGATCCGTAACCGACGCGGAGAAGGACCTGTGCAGTTTACCAAACGGAACGTATCCAATGTGAATTTGCAGCTATCGGCCGAAGAACAGGCCCTTTACGATGGTGTAACCTCTTTTGTGAAAGATCAGTATCAGGAAGCGGGCGGCAACCTGAGCAGCATGCTCTCCCTGGTGACGTTGCAGCGCGAAGTGTGCAGCAGCCGGGATGCCGTGTTTGTAACCCTGGTCAATCTGTCCAAGAAACTTCCACTGGACTCTCCGCTTCGAGACAAGATTTGGGAGCTCGTTGCCCATATTAAAGCGATCAAGGAAAATACCAAAGCGGAAAAAACGATGGAACTCGTTCGTGAAATGGATGAGAAGGTTATTATTTTCACGGAATACCGTGCCACGCAGGAGTACTTGCTCAATTATTTTCGCAACAACGGCCTAACCGCTGTTCCCTACCGTGGCGGCATGAATCGGGGTAAAAAAGACTGGATGATGGACCTCTTCCGCGGCCGCGTACAAGCGATGATTGCCACCGAAGCGGGCGGTGAGGGCATCAACCTTCAATTTTGCCATCACATGATTAACTTCGACCTGCCCTGGAATCCCATGCGTGTCGAGCAGCGGATCGGTCGCGTACACCGACTGGGACAGCAGAATGATGTGAACATCTACAACCTTTCGACAACAGGCACAATCGAGGAGCATATTCTGAACCTGCTTCATGAGAAGATCAATATGTTCGAGATGGTCATTGGTGGATTGGATGTCATTCTGGAGCGGCTGGAGAAGAAGGAATCCATCGAAAAAAGTTTGTACAAAATCATGCTTGAATCACAGAATGAAGAGGATATCCGCCGTAAAATGGATTCGCTTGGACAATCGCTGAATTCCATTCAGCGTGAAGTCGCAGATGAGGCACCAGTCGTATCGGGGCTTGACCTTCGCAAAGGAGGCCTCTGATCATGACCATGACACCCCATGAAGTGCAGGCGTATGTGCTCACTTACCTGGAAACACTAGATTGTCAGATTATGGAGCGCTCCCCTGCCCACGTTACGGTAAAGCTTTCACCTGAAGCCGACAAGGCGTTAACCAACCGTCCGTATTATTGGGGATTTGTGGAGCGAACCGGAGCACCTGCGGAGACGATGTCTTTTACCTTTGTCTTTGATCCGGATGCCTATCAACAGGCACTGGAAGCTGAGGAAGCAAAAGCTGCACAGTTAGCTCCTCCACCCCCACCAGGTGCCGGTCCCGGTAGCCCCGAGGCTCCCAAAGAGACTATTCTAGGTCGGTACTTCGGTATTGTCCCTTCTCTGCCTCAGCTGGGACCCGGACGGATTTTAAAAGAAGATGTTGTATACGGCAGCCGCAGGTTGCAACAAATCTTCAATGCAGCGCGTGAAGGCGGCGCATTTGTCAACCTGTTCGAACAGGCTGCAAAACGCCAATTGCGCGCTACCGCACCAGCAGTATATGAGCCATGGCTTGGTGTGTGTTTTAAAGTGGAATTTGCCTGTGATTTAAAAAAGGAGGAACTTCATTTTATCGGCATCTCCCTCAGAACAGGGGAAATTGTTGAGAAGTTCGGCTCGAAGCTGAACAGGCGTGACCTCAGCCCAAGACTGGCTGAGAACATGCATGTACAGACCGCCAAAATATCGCTAGCCGATGCCGGAGCAGCTCTGGAATCCCATTTGACAAACCGCTTGCTCGAACTTGACTATAGCTGGGCTGAGAAAGCCAAAGAAAGGCTTGATCTGGAACTGGCTGTCGTGGATACGTACTATGAAGCAGTCCTTAGAGAGGACACCCCCGAGGTCGACGTAGATGTGACCTCCGCCTCCAGTACAGACGGGAGTTCAACTATTCAGGCTCAAGAGGGGACGGGGCCTTCGGTCCATATCCAAACTTCTCGCTCCGGCCCTTCTCGTATCCAGAATGTACATTTACAGCCCATGGGATCAACTGGTGTAACGGTAACGGCCGGATTGGATGTCGAACTGGCGGCTGAAGCTGAGGCTCAGACAGAACCAGAAACAGACCCGGAACAGGATAAAGCCCGACAAGCGGTGTTAGACCGTGAAGCTATGAAGCTGCAATACGAAACGCGCCGTACCGAGATGATCTGGCAATATGAGCCTAAAGTGAAGGTGACCGCCATTAGCAGCGGCATGTTTCATTTAAGATAGACGACGAAGACACTACTTTTCCCGCAAATGACGGCAAAAGTAGTGTTTATTCATGATGGGCAGCCCGACAGGTTGCAGCAACCTTTGCACAGCTTGTCCTCTAGAATGAAACTAGAACCGATCATGCAACAGGATGTTAAGTCCTTTTTGTCATGATATGTACCCTAGAAAAGTAGGTGTTTAGCATGAAACGACCCTTCCACCCTGTGTGGAACGTATTGCGACGAATTACAGGCATTGCTGTGTGCCTTCTATGTGTAATGATCCTGCTCCCCTTATTGCAAGCCGAAGGTGCTGGAATTCAAAATGCGTCTAGATCGCTTCAACCCTTTACATCTGCCATAAGTACGGCTGAGCTTCATTCCGACACGTTGGCCCCTGATGCAGTACAACAGTTTGCACGCAAGCAAGCCACCGTCCTTGCTACTGAACATGCAGGAAACCGTTGGGATCACGCTCAATTGGATTTTTACCCCCTCGGGCCAGGGACGCGCAGCTGGCTTGTATACGCTAATGTTGAAGGTTCACCCGTAGGTTATATGATTATCTCAGCGAACGACCAGGGGAATTTGCAGCTTAGCGAGTATGGTCAGGGAGAACAACGTCCGTACGACATTTCCTTGTTAGATCAAGCCCTGGATAGACAGCAATTGGACTTAAAGGAGCTAATTACTGGCGGTGGAGCGCTTCAACTGCGTTATGCTTTTCCCTTGCTGGCCTATTGGAAAGTCGAAAGACCTGATCAGGATGCAATCTACATTGACGCGACCAACGGTGATACCCTTCCAACCGGTGTTCTGAATGTACTGGATACGGACTCACAGCAGTTTGCGAAACGATTGAAGTCCATAAGACCAATATCTGGACAAACTGTCGTTATGACACCCGATGATACATCTAAAGTCGCCTCAACATCTGTTGACTCCATGGACCTGCAACCGCTGTTTGATCCGCGGACAATCTGTTATGGATCACATCCAATGCTGTTTCAATCACCGGAGTGAAAACATTAAATCAGCAATGGAAGGAACATAAAAAGATCGTTTTCTCTGCGGATCAACAAAATGTCCTATATGGCGGGCCTCTGCCCGTCAGTGGTTATCAGATCTGGCGTAACGACCGTGGCACAGTTCAAAATCAGTATGTAGCTATTGGCGGTAAGACTTCGGTAAGACGATTTGTACCTCTTCAGACCTTACTGCGGGACGGAAATTTCTATGCCGTGAAACCATGAATAATTCATATAACAAATAAGACGCCTTCCTCTGGTTCTTCATAGGAATGCGTCTTTTTCTGTGGGGAGAAGCTAAGCTACTACCTGCGTTAGTTCTTGATTTACCCTTTACCGGAGGAGCTTCGTTTCTGCATGTCCCCCTGCGAATGCATCGTTTTTTCCTTTCCCTACCCACAGGGATACAGCAAAAGGAATCATTCCAAACCACTTCATGGTCCACGGTTCTTTGGCTTTGGTGCGTGCTTTACGTTCATCCTTCGGTGTGTCGATATAATGAACGACTCTTTGCGTGATGTATTTCACCAGCTCATCACTTTTGGCCATAACCATTGCCTCCTTTAGCTCCGGCATAGCCGGGGCTTATGTTACCTCTATTGTGTGCAGAACCGATCATCGATAAACATTTTTTTTGCTGGGAGGAGTATGAAAAACAGAAGAATGCACAGTCTAATGCCAAAGGTATCCATCCACTACTTCATGGCATAAGATGCCTATTTCAAAAAGGAGCGTGTATTCTCATGTATAAGCTGCTGGCCGCATTGATGGCATTGCTAATCAGCATCAGTTGCATTCCCGTGAACTCCCACGCCGGCGCGGCGAAAGTCACACCAACCCATCTGCCTACTTTATATTCACAACGATCACCCATAAGCCCATCCATGCTGCCGGTAACCGATGGAGATGCCTATCATTCCACTCATCATGCGTTTGCAGCACCTGTAATCCTTCTGGACGTCGGTCACGGCGGCATTGATGGTGGAACAACAGACCACGGAGTACTGGAAAAAGACATCAACCTGGCCATTAGCCAAAGGGTGTATCTCCTGCTTCGCAGCAAGGGTTATGCGGTCATCATCAACCGACTTGGAGATTATGCGCTGAGTGACGAAAATCGCTGGTTAAACAGTCGCTCACGCCATCGCAAGGATTTGGCACAACGCAAAAGCCTTAGCGAAGAGGTCAGCACCGACATCGTCGTCAGTATCCATGCCAATTGGAGTCCCAGATCGTCTACACGAGGCCCGGTTGTTTTGTATCAGAATGAAGGACGCAGCTACATGCTGGCAAGCTCCATTCAGAATGAACTTAATCAATTGTACGAGACACAACGCGATGTCGTATGGGCAAGCCCTTTTACCTGTTAAATCATGTGAAGCAACCCGCTGTAATTGTTGAAACCGGATTTCTGAGCAATGCACGCGATCGCGCGATGATCAGTGATCCTAAACAACAGAAACGGATCGCACAGTCCATCGCAAATGGCATTATTTATTATCTGTCGGCAGTTTAGGCTCGGCTTGCCAATGCCAAACATCACGAACCAGATCGCTAATGCCGACGAACTCAATCTGACCTTTGAGTCGGGAGACGGATTCATGGACTACAGCAGAGGTATTTAATCCGGTATGGCCAACATGGCCGATCACGACACACACATCCTTGTCCATGGCACGCTTGGCCGCCAGATCCATTTGCTTGCGTATATGTTGTTTGGAATTATGGTCATCCAAAAAAATATCGTTGCCGATAGGTGGCATATTTTTGGTGATGGCCAATTCCCCAACTACGGAGCGGAAATTGGTACGACTATCCACAAAAAACAGCCCTCGCTCTCGACATACATCCAATACAATGGACATGATGCGTTTGTCAGACGTAATTTTGGAACCCATATGATTGTTCATGCCGATGGCATATGGAACCTCATCAATGGCCTTCTCCACTCGATCACGTACTTCTTCATCCGTCAGATTCGAAGTGATCGCACCTGGACCTAGCCATTCTGGTCGTCCCTTATTCGGCTCCATGGGCATGTGAACAATGACATCCATTCCTTTTTCATGCGCCGCAATCGCATCTTTCTTTGTCGTTTGCAGGAATGGCATCACGGCCAACGTCAACTTCACCGGCGTTGCCAAAATTTCAGAAGTACCTTTCATGTCATTTCCCGCATCATCAATAATGATCGCCATTCGTTTATGCTGGGTTGGTTTTGCTGGAGTTTCTGATGATGTATAACCTGAAGTTGAATTCCCAGGTACTTGCATTGAAGATTGCTCCGTTATCACTTGCTCTGGTGCCTGTCCTGAACGAAGCTGTGATTCCGCACTGCTGGCAGAAAGGCCCGTACCATAAACCATTAATATCGTACCTGTCAACACCACTGACAATTTAAATTTCCAGGTGCAGGACCACCCTTTTCGTTCGGCCTTATTCATCCATCGTTCCCTCCTTTGTTCTGTCCCATCATTATTTGAACAATGAAGGGGGAATATGTAGACAAAAAAAGCCTGTTCATTCCAATGGAGCACCTAAGGCCACAGTCTTGGACTGCTGTAAGCGATATTGGCGCGGGGCCTGACCTGTCAGTTGATGAAAGAGTCTGGAGAAATAATGAACGGAGCTAAAATGATATTTTTCTGCGATCTGTGTGATACTTAGTGTCGTATGTTGCAGATCATGCTTCGCCCGTCCAATACGAAAGTGATTCATATACTGAATGGGAGAGTATCCGGTAGATTTTCGAAACAACTCGAAAAAATGTCCTCGGCTCATATTGAGGCTTTTGTAATAAATCTCCAGTGGCTTGGGTGCTCCGTGAAGTAAGTCCTGTTCCATCATTTTAAGTATATGACCTATCCGATGATCTGGAATTAAATCGTCCTTCCGCATGCAGCAGTTCAGAAAATAGTCAATAAACGTCTGAAAATTACGCTGAATCATCAAGCTGCGCATAAAGGTTTGCTCGTTGGTGAATGACCCGCTGTTATAAAAATCCTGGAACAGATCCTGCCAAATCCGCAGCGACTCCACCTTTGAATTTTTCCTAAGCGTATAAGGGAAGCCCGGGCCAACAAAGGCTTGATGCAACTCCTGCGGCGGATAACAGATCGGACAGGCTGTATCAAACACAGCTTTGCGCTCCACATAGTGCCAATCAAAATAACAGCACAGGTGTATCATAGGATTCTCCGCATCAGCAACCCATTCATGCAGCTGCCCCGCTGGAATATAGACCAAGGAACCCGGACCAAGCTTGCTGCTGTGACCATTTGTACTTAATACCCCATATCCTTCGTTAATCAAGTAAATGGAGCTGGTATAGCAAATTCGCTGAGAACTCGACTGTCCTTTCACAAAAGAGTATCGTGTCGCCAAATATACATAGGGATGCAAGGATGCAAAATCCATGGGAAGTTTCCTTTCCGACTCCGTTTCTCTTGAGGTTAACCTTTCATCTTCATGACCGAAAGGTACAATTCGGCACTAGAGGTACATATCAGCAGTACACCAATTGACCTGACTATCGTGCAAATCATGGACGTCTTGCTAAATACAGCAAACTGCTGTTCAGATACAGTAAAAACTGTACATCGCATGACTTTCATGAGGAGGACGACTTGTGCCAAAGAATGATATGCAAACACAGACAAAACACGAGGTAAATAAGAATAGCGGATATGAGCGGGCCAAGCTGCATCCGATTGCTTTCACGGGTCCTGCACCGGATTTCTTCGAAGGTGCACTGCTCGGCAACGGAGGATTGGGCATCGTGGTAACAACTCGACCTGACGCCATGATGCTCCATTTTGGACACAACAATGTTTGGGATATTCGTCTCGCCGAAGAACACCGTGACGAGCTGATGACTTTCCAAGAGGTCTATGACAGATTTACTGCTCTTCCAGCCGACTTGCAACGATTGACGGATCATCCTTGGTACAAACAATATTGTGAGCTTGCCGGGCAAAATTACAGTAAAGCTTATCCCAAGCCTATGCCCTGCGGATCGCTTTTACTGCGCTATGATCGACGAAAGGCTGAAATCATTGGCCATACCATTGATATTGCCAATGGCCTTTGTACCGTTGATTTCCTATTAGACGGCAAACCTGTCGTATTCGAGCTCTTTGTAGAAGCAGAGCGCGACCGGATCTGGATGAACGTGTATGATGCCGATACGGGCGCTTTGGCTGCCTTATTCAATGAGGTTAAGCTGATTCCTGATCCCGAAACACCGTCAGAATTCCCTCAAGCAGCAGTTATAACTGATAAAGATACGAACACACAGTCATTTACGCAAATTTTACCGCATGTGGAGCATCCATCTGCACCTTATGTAACTCAGGTAAAAGATAAGGCTTTCCGGCTCGCTGTAACCGTATCTGGATTATCCAAGATTGAAGAACAGCCCTTCCGCAAGCCAGTTTCAGAAGCCATTCTCTCTCCTTCCGGAGTACATGAGCACGGCTTTCTGGCCTGCGCAGAGCTATGGGAAGGTCTTTATAATGAAATCGATGATGAAGCCCTTCCGCCAGATTTATCCTCTCATATTCAAGCTAAGGAAGAATCGACTGCAATGTGGCAGGATTATTGGAGCCGCTCCTCCGTCGCACTGGAAGATGAATTTTTGGAGCGGATCTGGTACCACAATCTGTACTTTTTCAACTGTGCAGTGAAAGAGGGCGTGACCTGTCCTGGCCTTTTCGCCAACTGGAGCTATCGAACCATCGGCGCAGACTGGCATGGGGATTACCACATGAATTACAACACCCAGCAGCCATTCTGGCTCGCATTCTCCAGCAACCATCTCGACAAACATCTTCCTTACGTGGATATGGTTGATCATGTACTCCCTGTCAGCCGAGCGTGGGCACGGGATTATTACGGACTGAGCGGAGCTTATTTCCCACACTCAGCCTATCCTGTTGAGATGTCCATGATGCCCTACCCTGTCCCGCACTGGGGATGGGAAATCTGTGAGACGCCTTGGACCGTACAAAGTCTATGGTGGCACTATCTTTATTCCATGGACGAGACGTTCCTACGTGAGCGTGCATTTCAACCCATGAAAGAAGCCGTGCTGTTCATGGTCGATTACATGAAACGCCCAGAAGCACAGGGGGAACGCTGGGGAGATGACAATTATCACATTTTTCCGACGGTGGTACCGGAGCTGTATGAGATTGCACCCGGTTTTGGCAAGAACAAAGATGGCCTGATTGACCTGACACTGACACGGTTTCTATTCAATGCGTTCACCCAGGCGTGCGGTATTCTTGAAAGGGTAGAAACCGAGAAGAAGCTTCTGGAAAATGTAAAGGAGATTTTGTCCCATTTCCCTTCTTATCCCACAGCCAGATCCGGCAAGGGTCCAGTCTTTGTGTCGGTTGAGGGCGAGGATCCTGACGTGGTGTATAACGTCCCGATTCCGATTACGACCGTATTTCCGGGCGAAGACCACGGGCTTCATTCACCAGAGGAGGAATACCAGACCGCAGTAAACTCCTACCTTAACCACCGCAACGAAGGTGGGAATGAACTGGTATTCTATCATCTTGCCGGAGCCCGGCTTGGTGTGTTGGATTTGGAACGCTTTAAGCGTCAAATCCAGTATTGTCTGCTGCCAAACGGAACTTGCACAGACCGGGTACTGATGAGCGGTGGTCGCTATGCTGACACGGACAACTTCGATTTCATGTCCCGCATGGGCATCTGGTTCGAAAATTTCGCCCTGCCTGCTGTAATTAATGAATGCCTTCTTCAAAGCTATAATGGAAACCTGCGCTTCTTCCCTAACTGGCCGAACGAACAGAGGGCAGAGTTCCACACCCTCCGTGCCGTGGGTGGATTCCTCGTCAGTGCAGCTTTCGTGGATGGAGAAACCGATTGGATTGAAATTGAGAGCGAAGCAGGCAGCTCCCTTTCCTTCTATATCCCTTGGACAGAAGGGGCAATGTGCACTCTTTCATCCGGCGAGCAATATATGTTGTCTGGTCCAATTGGCAAGATCACAACAGTAACAGGAGATATTATCACTATTGTTAAAGCGAAGGTGTAGTGCATCGTGTAGAATGCGGTCAACAAGAAGAAGCGCCCCGGATCATCCCAGGACGCTTCTTTTTCCAAAATTACTCTTCAATTATTTAGAATTCCACAGCTCCATACGCTGAGCATATTTCTCGTTAATAATATCTTCCACTTTATCATCGCCGGCCTTTTTCATATCCTCCAGCATCTTGTCAAATACTGAATTGGCTTCAGCTTCACTTGGGGCAATAATGGCTCTTGTAATGCTCTGATCCATAATATCCTTCACCTTCTGGGCCGTCAGTGCTTGAGGTGTTCCCCCATCCGGATTCAGGTTATCATACTGTGCTGTATCCCATACGGAATCGCCGAGACTCTTGAGGGCCAGTTCATCCACTTCACTACGCTGGAATTTAACCGCCATGTCATACGGCTGTCCATTCGGATCCAGACCATTTTTGATAAACCATAACCATTTACGAACACCGCTTTTCTTCACCGTGTCATCCCAGTTATCCTTGAAGCTTTGCAGGAATGCAGGGTCTGGTTGTCGCTTACCATCCACCATCGTATATTGCTCGCCTTCCTTACCCCACAGCAGCAAATGCTGTCCTTCATCACTCGCCAGATAATTAAACAGCTTTATGGTTTCTTCCGGGTGTTTGTTGTTTTTGGTAATAGCAATGGCATCCCATCCAAGCGAGCTTCTTGGGCCAAATGTCGTTTGAGCCGGATCTACGCCCGGAGCAACAACCTTGTATGCAAACAACTGATTCTTTTCCCCGCCGTCCTTCTTCAGGGCCGCATTACCGTTACCTGGGTCCCAATAAGCACCTGGTGTAGCGAACACCGCACCAGTCGTCAGCTTTTGAATCCAGGTCTGCGTTTTGCTAATAGCAAATTCCTTCTCAATCAGACCTTCTCTATATAAGCGATTGATATATAACAGCATCTCACGATATTTGGGGTCCTTGACATCATATTGCAGACGTCCGTTGTTATCATAATACGTTTTTAAGCCCCACATGCCTTTGAAAGTTCCGAGATTCGCACCCATGTTCTCACCGTTCATGGTCATGGGGATGGACTCTTTGCCATCAATCGTTTTGTATTTTTCTTTAAAATTTTTCAGTAGAGCTTCAAACTCATCCGTTGTGAGTGGCTTCGAACCATCTGCCTGGTCTGGAAGAAACTCTTCCAGCAGGTTTTGTCTCATCAGCATACCGAAGACCGGATCACTGTCGAGTCCATACCAGTTTGCCAGATAGTAGTTCTTGCCGTCTGTATAACGTGTTTTGGTCAAGGTTTCGCCGTACATTTCTTTCAGATCAGAACCATACTTTTCAATTAACTCATCCAGTGGAATGAATGCGCCGCTTGAAATGTACTTATCGAGGGAAGCATCTCCCCGGCTCATGACCACCACATCCGGATAGTCACCACTGGCGAGCATCAGGCTCAGTTTTTCCGTTGGATTACCCGTTGGTTGTTGGATGGAAATCTCTATGCCCGTCTTTTTGGTAATTTCCTGGGCAACCGCATCCGTAAAAGGTTCTCCTTTGGTATTGCCGTCAAACCAGGTTAGCGTAATCGGCCCTTGATCACCATCTTTACCCGCTGTATTGTTCTCCCCGTCATTGGATGAGCAGCCCGCCAGCAAACCAACGACTAATGCAGCTGTAATTCCCATAGTCATCCATTTTTTTGTCTTTGTCATTGACACCCTAATTCCTCCCAATGAATAAATTCCTGTAGTGCTAGATTGAGCATTTCCAAAACGATCTCTGCCCACCCCCTTTCAGAGAGAGGCCACCGGACAAGCCTTCCCTGCAACCGGATTATGGAATAGATTAACTCTTCACCGCTCCCAAAGTCATGCCTTTAACAAAGTATTTTTGCAGGAACGGGTACACCATAACGATTGGTAAGGTGGCTACCATGGTAGCAGCCATTCGAATGGTATCGCTGGAAACCGCATTTCGTTTGGCCGAGTTGGCCAGCATTTGCGTTTGTGAGATCATGCCACCAGTCTGAAATTGGTTCAATATTTTGACGAGCACGGCTTGCAGGGTCTTCAGATCCGAGCTGTAGGTAAACGCATAGGAATCAAACCAGGCATTCCAATGCCCAATTGCTTGAAAAAGGCCCACCGTTGCAAGTACAGGTGTTGTCAGCGGCATCACAATCCGGAAGAAAATGGTCAGATCGTTAGCGCCATCCACCCTCGCCGATTCTTCAATCTCATGGGGCAGCTGCTCCATAAAGGTACGGACAATAATCATATAGAAGACATTCATCAAACTTGGCAAAATAAATACCGAGAATGTATCTATCATATTCAGTGCCTTAAGCACCATGTAGAACGGAATGAGTCCACCACTGAAATACATGGTAAAGATAAAGTACAGGTTCCAGCCTTTACGACCAATCAGATTCCGCCGACTTAGCGGATATGCAAGCATCGTAATGACGAGAACCGACAGCGGTGCGCCAATCAGCGTTCGTTTGACGGTTACCCACAGCCCGTTTAAGATCTCACTATCTTTTAAAATCTGCTGATAGCTGTCCAAGGTCAAATCCCTGGGCCACAGGTATACACCGCCCCGTACCGTATCCTCCGCGCTGTTCAATGAAAGAACGAGTATATTCCAAAACGGAAGAAATGTAACCAGTAATACGAGAATAAGAATGAAATACACAATGATTTTGAAAATACGATCCCCGAATCTGTTCAGTATCATCACAAGCGCTCCCCTCTGTCTTTTATAGTTAGAACAACGCCTGATCGTTCACTTTTCTGGAAATCCGGTTCACGATGAGGACAAGAATAAAGGCAACAACGGATTTGAACATTCCCACAGCAGCCCCGTAAGAGAACATGCTGTTCTGTAGTCCGTATTTGTAGGCATAAATATCAATAACTTCGGAGTATTCAAGCACCGTATTATTTTGCAGCAGGTATTGCTGTTCAAATCCTGCATTCAAAATGCCTCCGACCGCGAGAATAGCCAATATGACAATGGTAGGGCGCATGGAAGGCAGCGTAATATGCCACATTTGCTTAAATCGGCTCGCTCCGTCCACCCTTGCTGCTTCGTAGAGCTCCGGATTAATGGAAGCGATTGCGGCGAGATACATAATGGCGCTAAAACC
This sequence comes from Paenibacillus sp. 1A_MP2, assembly GCF_052244825.1. Taxonomy (NCBI): domain Bacteria; kingdom Bacillati; phylum Bacillota; class Bacilli; order Caryophanales; family Paenibacillaceae; genus Paenibacillus; species Paenibacillus sp. 1A_MP2. The sequence goes on from NZ_JBQQCS010000001.1 coordinate 4,944,959, forward strand.
CATCTCTTTCCACATGTTCGACAGTGCGATAATCCACCAGAATAGAGGCCCGTTCTGCAAAAATGCGACCGGTTCTTTGACAACGCCCAGCAGAACCAGAATATTGTTAAGCATTCCATCTGAAGCCAGCAGCGTAATTACAATGTTGGCTGCAATAACCCATGAGATAAAATGCGGCAGATAAGAAACCGTCTGTACAAAGCGCTTGAAAAATCCCTGTCTCGCTTCATTCAGCACAAGCGCGAGAATGATCGGCGCAGGAAATCCGAAGAACAGGGTCAGCAGGCTTGTTGCAAGCGTGTTACGCATAACCCGATAGAAATCTCCTGTTGTAAAGAAATACTCAAACCACTGGAAACCTACAAATTCGGCATGGAAGAACTGATGAAAAAACGATCCTCCACCCGGCTGATAATTCGTAAACGCCATATACAGTCCAAACATCGGACCATAGGAAAATAGCAATGTCGCAATGAAGGCAGGAAGCATAAGCACGAATAACCATTTTTGCTCTTTAAGTCTGCTTATCAGATTATTGCTCCTGACTGTTTTGATTGCGCTTACCTTATGCATTAAACACCCTCCCTTTTTCTATACAGCAGCATGGCCGGCCATATCTTGATTCAACTTCTCTCCTATTTATCATAAATTTGACGCAGATCGCATGCCATAGTCGAATTCTCCGAAAGATACCGCTTTTTAAAGATGTTTGGTGCAAAGAGAGGATTGGATTTCCATAATCACTCTGCTATGATGAACTGTGCAACGAATAATCAGTCAAGAGAGGGCTTCCCGATGCGCCAATTCTATCGAAAATACATATACATGCCTTTTGTTAACCTGAGCTTTCGTTCCAAATTATTTATGGTATTTGTACTAGTCACCATCATTCCGATGATGCTATTGGTTTATTTTTCGTATGAACTTACCAAAACGAAACTTACCGAGCAAATCTACATCAACATGACGAACTCAACCGCTCAGATCACTAAAAATCTGGAGAATAAACTGGACAGCTACGAACATATTTCTGCTTCCATTTATTTGGATAACCGCCTTGCCAATTACCTTACGAACGAATATCAGGATGATCCTTCCTATTTGGATGTCTATAATTACATTGGCAATCGAATTGACACCGTGATGGCTGCCTACCCTGATTTTGATAGCGCATTCATTTATTCAGACAATCTATCGCTGCCCAAAGACAATTATTATATCAGGCCAATTACACCCGAAGTTGAAAACACGGAACTGTTCCACAAGTTAAAACAATCCTACGGGAACATTATTCATCTCTCATCGCCACAGACAGAGAATGGTCCTGCCATGTTTACGCTCGCCCGGCTACTGAACAACAATAGTAATCAGTACCCCTACGGGATGCTGGTCTTTCAAATTTCCGAGTCTGTCATCTATTCTCTCATGGAAAAAGAAGCAGGCGGCAAAGACATCTTTATCATAAACGACAAGGGCATTATTCTGTCTTCAGCGGACAAGCAGTTGATCAACACAAGCCTGCCCAAGCTACTTCATCAGAATTTTGATGAGACGCCTTCAGGCAGATTTGATACAACGTATCAAGGGGTGAAGGCTCTAGCGGTGTATAACACGCTCAAAAATGGCTGGAAAACGGTGTCCATCTTTCCTTATGACAGTATTATCAAGGATGCCAAATCTCTCTCTCAGCTTATTATCAAAATTTCACTGGGCTTCATTGGCGTGGCCTTGCTGCTCATCTATATTACCGCCTCGCTGTTCAGCAAACGCATCAGGACATTAATTCGGATGATTCGGCGCATTGAACGGGGGGATTTCAACCCTACCCATGAGGAACAAATGGGCAGTGATGAGATCGGACAGCTTCACTTTGCATTCGAACAGATGACAACCCGGTTGAAAAGTTTGGTTACAGAGGTCTACCAGAAAGAACTGCAGAGCAAGGAAGCCGAGCTTGACCTGCTTCAAGCTCAGATCAATCCTCATTTTCTGTATAATACACTCGGCTCGATCTCCTCTCTGGCCGTAAAGCATCAGGATCCTCAGATTCAGGATATGGTTCTTCATCTGGCCAAGTTCTATCGGATATCCCTGAATAAAGGAAAGAGCATCCTGACCATCAATGAGGAATTGAAGCTGACGCAGAGCTATAATGCCATTCAGCTTATTCGGTTTAAGGGCAAGCTGAATATCATCTACACGATCGATCAATCGATCCTGCCTTACTCCACCGTGAAGCTTGCGTTACAGCCTTTTGTAGAGAATGCTGTGATTCATGCACTTTGGAATCAGGATCGGCCCCTGAATATCCATATCAAGGGCGTCATTGAGAATCATAGTATCGTCTTATCTGTCATAGATGACGGAATGGGCATGCGGCGTGAGACGCTTCAGTCTTTGTTTGAAGAGAAAGAAGGAAGAGGCTATGGCATTTCGAATGTGGATCGGCGGATTAAGCTGAAATTCGGTGAATACTACGGTGTTAAAGTGTATAGCAAACTAGGCATGGGAACCACGGTCCAGATCCGTCTGCCTCAAAAAGAGATTCAATAAAAAGGAGTGCAATGCTGCCACGATTGGCTTGCAAAGCACTCCTTTTAAACCATGCTATAGAGTTATTACACCTGCTCACGGATACGATACACCAAGCTGTCGAAATCGCCGCGTAGGGGCAGTTCTACTCCGATGTTCATCAGCGCACGCCCACTGGCCGATAACCCCAGCTCTTCAATGAGATAACTCTTGTCAGCCTGAAGCCCTGCCAAACGCAGTCTTGGTAACGGTTCACCCAGCTTCTGCGAGTGAAGAAAAGCGAACAGCACATGATCACTTCCTTCCGTATTGCTGTACTGGACAGCTGTAACCCCTTTATGACGAAGCGCAGTCAGACGGAACTGTCTGCCGAACTGGACCAGGTGGCGAATGCCTTTGTACTGACCAATGAATTCCCTGGACTGCTCAATCCATTCATCACTCCACTCGTTCAGATTGGAACCAATACCAAGCGTGCCCATCATGGCACTGTGGAAACGATATTTCAGGGAGACGTTTCTGCCATTCATTCCTGTAGGCGACTCGGTTACCCAACAGGTCATCATACGTGGTGCATACGTATACGAGAAGCCTTCCTGAATGCTCAGACGGTCGAACGCATCCGTATTGTCACTCGGCCAGGACTGGTCGGCATAACGGAAGATACCCAGATCAATCCGGGAACCCCTCCCGCGCAAGTCTCAAACTCCACATTCGGGAACTTGGCTCGCAGCTGTGACCAGATATCATACAGGCTCTGGACATGCCTTACCCATACTTCTTTCTGGCGGTTAATGGGGTGATCCTTCATACCCGGCTCCGTGATGGTCCGGTTCATGTCCCATTTAATGAACTTGATCTCATGATTGCCCAGCAGTTCGGTCATAAAATCAATAATGTATTGCTTGACCTCCGGCTTGGAAATGTTCAGCAGCAGTTGATTGCGAAGCTCCGTACGGCCCCGGGTCTCAAAATGATATACCCAGTCTGGATGCGCTCTGTAGAGATCACTATCCGGGTTGACCGACTCCGGCTCCACCCATATGCCAAATTCCATCCCAAGTCCGTGAACCCGGTCAATCAGCTCCACAAGACCGTTCGGGAACTTCTCCTTGTTCACGTTCCAGTCGCCTAACCCCGCACGGTCGGAATGCCGCTGCCCGAACCAGCCGTCATCCACGACGAACAGCTCCACACCCATCTTGGCCGCCCGCTCGGCAAGCGCCATTTGGTCCTGTGCGTTCACATCGAAGTAGGTAGCTTCCCAGGAGTTGTACAGCACTTTCCCGAATTCACTGCGCGGCAGTATGTAATCATATTGGTACTGATGCAAGCGGTGGCTCATGCCGCCAAAGCCTTCAGGGCTAAATCCGCCAACAAAGACAGGCGTCTCGAACGTTTCCCCTGCACCCAGCAGCCATTCATTGTCAAAATCATTGATACCGCCCGTTACCCGGACATGTGTGAACGGCGTTTTCTCGGCAACAATCTTCCAGTTGCCGCTCCAGGCGAGAGCGCCAAACCATACCCCGCCGCCGCTTTCTGTCGAAAGACCGTCATCAATAGCAAACCAGGGGTTGGCATGACCGTCGGTGAAACCTCTCCGTGATTCAAGCACCTTTTTCCCCTCAGTCAAAACGGTATTGCGCAGTTGGAATTCACCCGACCATTTACCCGTAACATGCGTCAGGCGATAATCCTGGAGATAGGGCAGGGTCCAGGCTGCGGATTGCATGCTTTCCAGCACGATAGCTTCCTGTCCCGTATTTACGATATTCGTATAACGCTCCACCAGGTCGAATTCCGGGATGACCCGATATACCAGCTGCGTTTCAAGTGCATACACCTGATCCTTCATTGTGACAATCAGCGTCTGTCTGCCTTCGTGCTCAATGATCTCGTGACGGTCATACCTTACTTGAAGATCGCGGACACCATCAGGCATACGCAGTTTCAGAGATGGCTCTGTGTAAGATGCGCCTCCCCAGAAGCTATACTCTTCTACCTCTCCTTCGACTTCTGCATCAAAAGAGCTATGGGATTGTAGATGGAGCAACGGAGCGCTGTCTTCAATTTCCACCGGGACTCCCCAATATAGATGCTGGAGATGTTCTCTCTCATTAATTCCAAAAATATAGGACGAGTTCTTCATCTGTATTGCAAATATACGTTGTTGTTCATTATATTGAATCGTCAAGTTTATCATCCTTTCGAGCTCCTGTTACCCTCGTGCTGTGTATTGTGAACATACATATTATTGTAGGAAGCAGGAGTTATATTAGCCATATCGCATTCTTACAATCCATAGGGGAAATCATCTGTCATTTCAAAGTGATGAAAATAAGGCTGCGATGTCCCTTCGCAGCCTCATAGCTTACTTCAAAATCAGGTTGTAGATGACCTGAGCCGCTTCTGCACGGGAAGCAATCCCTTGAGGTACAAACTGCCCCTGTCTTTGTCCTTGAACCAGACCCAATCGGGCTGCATCTTGTACCGAAGCAGTGGCCCATGAAGAAACCTGATTCATGTCGGTAAACAAGATGTCTGTAGAACCAACAGGCATTTTTCCAACATTCAGTTCATATGCCTTCATCAGCATCACCGTGATCTCCTCACGGGTAATCTGAGCGTCCGGCTCAAACCTGACTTCGCTTCTACCGTTTACAATACCAGCTTGGGTAGCAATTGAGATGGGTTCCTTGTACCAGGCATCTGTCGCCACATCTGTAAAGTACACTTCCCCTGCTATGGTCAGTCCCAGGGAATGAACGAGCATGGCGGTGAATTCGGCGCGGGTGATTGCACGTCCTGGCTCAAATTGATCCTCGTTTGTGCCATCAACAAACAGCTTAGCCGCTAATTCCTTGATGACAGAGCTGGCCCAATGATTGGCCGGAACATCAGCAAACGTCCGATTCAGTTCCAGAACAGCATACTTGCTGAAGTGGCTCACTTTAGTCGTTAATACACCATTCGTATAATCCGATTTTAGAAATTCAAGTTTTCCATTTTCGTTGATATAATAAATTCCTCCCTGCGTAGGCTCGAAGCCTTCAGCTGCTCCCAGACTCAGCGTAATTGGATGATCAAACGCAGAGAGTGTTTCGGTTGTACCTGATTTTGTTGTAGCTGAAAGGCTGAATTCATAGATTTCTCCCTTAAGGGAAACCGGTGCCCGGGAAGATGCATCCACTTCAGCGATGACCTCCTTGGCCTTGCTGTCAAGCGGAATCATTTTCAGGGAAAGCGTACTATCTTCCTGTTGCCCCGCTGGTAGTTTGCTCAGTAGCTGCTGGAACAAACTCGCAGGGATTTGCAGAGTTAGCTTGCCTGATTTCACTTCCAATGTATGGTTGCCGAGCTGACGTAAGACAGCCGATGACAGTTGCAGCTCCTGAGTACCCGCTTGGATGTCCACAACGGCTTTCCCTGCCCCACTGTCCCCTTTCAGCATATCGGCTGTAATGACGAGTTTTACTGTATCGTTCTCCGGAGTCGCGCTGTTGCCGGAGTTTCCGCTAGTATTATTGGTATTTCCATTGTTGCCAGAATTGCCTGAATTACCTGGGTTACCTGGGTTACCTGGGTTACCTGGATTGCCTGGGTTGCCTGGGTTACCTGGATTGCCTGGGTTGCCTGGGTTTCCCGGATTTTCCGGGGTGACTGGTTTCTCGGTCAATTTAACCAACTTCGATTCAGCCGGTCCCAGCGAGATGGACCATGAACCCGTAGCTGACGAAGATTCACCTGTCCACAAGTCTTTTAACGTGTAGGATTTGGAATCATTCAACCCGGCACGACCCAACAAAATCGTTTTGTTCGCTGAATTATTGGCGCTGTAATTAAATACGGCAAGGTAATAATCATTGCCGTCCTTCAGAACAAACGTATCTGCGGCGTTTGCATTCGTATTCCCTTCAAGCGGCTTGAATACTTTTCCTTTCAGCGCCACCTGGAGAACATCCGTGTTATTGTACAATGCCGTCATGTACTCCTGTGCCTTGGGATCATTCACATCATCGGAATCCAGCATCACCGTACCGGCAATCACACCGGAATTCACCCGGCTACGGGCTTCCTCCAGACTTGATGCACTGCTTAATGCCAGATGATCAGGGTCTGTATAGGAATAGATCGTCCCATTTTGCCAGAAGCCATATGTCAATGAATTAAGCATGTACTCTGTCTCATTGATTTTGCCATAGGTGTCACAGGAGATCCGTCTGCTGTGCGCGTACTGACTTGGAAAGATCGGTGCAATGGACGCACTAATAAACATTTTTCCGTCCAATCGCTCTTCGACGTAACGCATTCCTTCATTGTATGCCTGGATTCCTGTCGTCACGTTAGTGTCATAGTGTTGGCCTTCCAGTGAGCCATGGGTCAGGAAATCCAGTTTGATGAATGTGAATCCAAGTGTTTTGAACTTATCCAGAAAATAATTCATGCGCATTTGACTCCCCGGATGTGTCACATCCAGTGCATATGCCCCATCCAGCGTAGGCAGAGGTTTCCCCTTAGCATCCTTGAGTACAATATCACCATACGTATATTTCCCGTTGGTACCATCTACCGTTTGGCTCATATCGTTGCCCCAGTATACAAATGGTCCCCAATAGATGCCCGCATGCTGACCATTGTCCTTAATTACAGATACGGCTTGGGCAAGCTCTGCATCACTCAGATTATCCCAGTAGGAATCCATATTAATGAATACATTGCCGTTATTATTGAACTTCTTCAGGCTGTTCTTAAAATAATTGGACACATCTACTACATTCTGATACGAAAGGCTGCTGTCATAAGCGCCCCAACTATTCCATCCAACCGGAACACCTTGCGGCAATTCCGGATTCAAGGCCAGAGGAGGCGTGATGATCGCATTCGCTTTACCGTATTCTTCAAGTCCTGTACGATAATCACTGAAAGCACCTACCATAATCAGTGGTGAAGACAGTTCAGTACCGGTCAGGCTGCCATGGGACTGGGTATCGCGGGTAACATCACTCGCTGCACCACCATACACAGCGAATTCATTCAGACGATTAGCAGAACCTTTCCAATCAATACCCGTCTTCCATGTGTCATGGGTTACTGAACCGATCACCAGACCGTTACGAGTCGAGTTATTGAATACCGTCGTCATTTCGTAACTGGTATCCGCCCGGTTCATCGTTTGAGATTTGTAGCGAATCCAGGCATCATTGTCAAAAGGTACTGTCAGTACTCGATTATCTGAGCTGACGCCAATATCTACACCGCCCGTATTTTTCACCGTAATTGGTGACATATAATTGCTCTGGATCTCCGTGTCACTGAGGGCATCCAGACGGTTGAGGAAATACGACTTATCTTCATAAAACCGATAGACCTGCTTCAGCGTTGGTTTGCCAGTGGAAGTATGAACAAAAGTCAGCTCAACGCCTTTGCCGAATCCATCCTCAATCTCCACTGGTGCTCCACCGCTCGCATGATTCTCATACCCTTTGGTTTCCACAAGGCTCTCACCAAGTTTAATGCTACTAAAGATGCCCCGCATCTTCTGTCCATCTGCCCAGCTGTAACCGGCAAATCCGGTTTGGGTGTTATAAGACACTTCGTATTGTTCGTTCGACACCAAGAGGCCATAGGTATAATCGGTTACCGTGATATCCCCGTAACGTTGCGAGTCACCCGGTGTTCCGAGATCATCATCTCCTTCACCCGGATTTTCAGGTTCTGTCTCTATCGCAGGCTCTACGATAATCCGGTCCAGATCGGGAGAATAGCCATTGTTATCTGAAAAAGTAATCGTATTCTCGCCCTCAGTTAAGGGGAGTGTAAGGTCATAAGTACCTACCGTATCCCAATCCGTTGTTTTGGGCAGGTCATGGAATTGCTCTTCTCCACTATTTGCGTGGACATAGAAGCTCCGAGGATCACCGGAAAAATAAGCTACCTTAACGCGGTAATCCCCTGTCATCGGGGCTATAATCGTATTGAACGTCAAGGAGCTCCCGCCATTCAAATAGCCAACCTTTTTGCCACCTGAAGCATTGGAACTGTCCATTACACGCGCTTCACCAGTCAGCGTATTGTCCGAATCTTCGGCTTCATAGCTGATTGTATACGGGATTACTTCAATTCGGTCAAAATCGGGGAGTACCCATCATGATCCGAAAATGTGATGGTATTAACACCCTTATGAAGGGAAGCTTCCACATCATACATGCCTACTGTATTCCAGCTTGCTGTTTTGGGCAGATCAATCATCTCAGCCGTGTCATTGTTCACCTGCATATAGACTGGTCGCTGATCACCAGAAATATATGATATTCGGATCAAATATGTACCCTCTGCCGGTACAGTGACGTTCGTAAATTGCAGTGAACTGTTTTTGTTCAAATCGGTTACTTTCTTCCCACCTGAACTAACGCTGCTGTCTACCACCTTGGCATTGCCTTTCAAAATATTATCAGCTGCTTCTGCCTCAATGATTACACCATGCTGATTTTTCTTCCAGTCGTCTCCGCCTCCTTCTCCCGGTTGACCTCTGTCCAAACCGCGAATCACAATCTTGTCGATGTCGGGAGAATACCAGTTGTTGTCATCGATCAGAATGGTATTGGTACCCGCGTTCAACGGAAGGGTCACATCAACCATTCCCACCGTATCCCAATCGACTGTCTTGGGCGGTTCTTCAAATTGCTTCTCCCCGCCGTTCGCGCTAATATTGAATGGCCGCGAATCACCTGAAATGTAATAAACGGAGATCTTATAATTTCCTGCCTCACTTACAGTAACATTGTTAAATTGCAAGGAACTGCCTTGGTACATGCCTCCGACCTTCTTGCCGCCCGAAGCCGTCGGGCTATCAGTGATTGTCGCATTGCCGAGCAAAATATTCCCCTCGGCCTCAGCTTCATAGGTATTCGTATCATCGGCGTGAGCCGTTCGAGCGAACTGGCCCCCGCTAACTACCAAGCAAATAATGATAAAGAATACAAATCCTTTTTTCATAATTTGTCCCAACATAACATGCCTCCATTTTCTTTTGGTTGAGTTAGGTCTCCATATGCCTATTCCTGTAGTGGTTCACAGCTATCATCTGTAATCGCTTTCATAAAGAGCTGCCAAATCCCCTCTCTCCTCCTTCCTTTCCTATATGCCTAATTGTAAAAAGGAGGAGGGGATGTTCCATACCACAATGTTATTATTCATACAGGAAAGCCTCTTTCATTTGCCCTATCATAGGTTAGTAAGAGGGAGCCTACCCAAATCATGTTCAGGAAAAATCGGAGGATCATTATCTTTACCTGACAGCCTGCATCATCATATACTTTTCCTGTATTCGTTAGGTGTTACACCTTGTGTCTTTAGGAATAGAGAAATAAAATAGGACGTACTCTCATAGCCCACATTCTGCGCGATATCATGAATCTTGAGCGAGCCATCTGCCAGCAGCTCCCTGGCTTTATCCAGTCTGATACGTGTCAGATAATCGTGGATTGTCATCCCTGTTTTTTCCTTAAAAATGGATCTCAAATAGTTTGGTGACAAGTATACCTGATCAGACAGACTGTTGATGGTAATCGGCTGATTGTAATTCTGGTCGATGAGGGTGCGGACCTTGTGAATCAGTTTGGCATTTTTGTCCATAAACCGCTCACCCAGCATGCTCACGGCATCTTCCGCAGTACCGAGAATCAGATCCTCGATCTCATGCAGAGTCAGCGCATTATAGATGGAATGATACAGCTCCGCCCGCTTCGGAACAGGCTTATGAAGCTGCTCCAGCAGCTCATTAACGAGATCTATAGACCAGTCGCAGATGATTTTTTTCTTGACTCGCAGTGTCGCCAATCCCTCAATATACCCGTGCAGCTTCTGCGCGGCCCATTCAAAATCCAGGCGGTTAATGGCCTCAAACCATTCCTTTTGTTCAAATGGGGGCATATGCTCCGTATAAAACTGATTCGAAAGCGTCTCCGCATGAATAATCGTACCTGTACCTTCATAGAAACGCTCGTTCAAAACGATACGCGTCTGTTCGTACAGACAGTGAATATGGGATAACTCGGCTTCTTGTCCCCCTACAGCTGCCGTCACCGTAAAGTCCAGGGCACTACGGATAGCCTCAGCCAAGTCTTCCCACGCGTAGTGTCCCGGCTGCTGGGCCGCTTCCATAAATACACCGGTCTCCCCTTCCTTGTAATCCACAAAGGTCGCTCTCAGGTTCTTCGCCATGAAGAAATGATCAAGAAAAGACACCAGCCGAGCTGTGCAATCCTCCAGACTTTGCTGTTCCCCTTCGGCCTCCTTGGGATCGATACTGAACAAGGCCATTGCATATCGGGTGGTTTCCGGCTGACGAGTTAGACGGCTGAAACCAAGCGCGAGATCGATAGCCCGATCCGCATCTTTTTCGTAAGATAACTCCTTCAGGATGTTGGCTTTGGCCGCCTCCAAGGAACGGTTTTTAATTACAACTTCCTCACAACGCTGTTTCACTTTGTTGATAACGCTTTCAATTTCATTTAGATCGAGCGGCTTTAGCATATATCCCACAGCTCCTACGTTAATAGCCGATTTTACATATTGAAATTCATCGTGTCCGGTCAGAAACATCACCTGGATCGAGTCAAAGCTCTCTTGTATCTTTCTCGCCAGATCAATACCGTTCATCATCGGCATCTGTACATCCGTAAGGACGATATCAGGCTGGGTGGCCTCGATCTTCTCCAAGGCCTCCCTGCCGTTGGTCGCTGTTCCCATAATATAGATACCCATCTCTTCCCAGCGGATATAATCCCTCATCATCTCAAGTTCCAGTTCTTCATCGTCCACCAAAAAAATACTATACATCAACGTCCCCTCCCTTTTGTCTCTTTCTGTCTCTATTATATGTTTTTCCCCCGTGGGACCATGGTCCGTATAAATGAAAGTTATTTTCAAGTATAGATCGTTATTTTACCAACTCCAGCTCGCTATTGAAATAGTAACTTTCACCTGCTTCTGCATGAAGGATCGTTCTCTGTTCGCCCAACAAATCGTGAACGTTCCCGGTGAGAAAGTGTGAATGGTCGTAGATATCAGCTTTCCATTGTCCCAGACAGCGTCTACCTCTGCATTTCCTTTCGCTCTCAGCCCCGTTATCGAGCCTGTGCTCCAAGCCAGCGGGAGCGCTGGCAACAGATGAATCTCGCCTGCATAACTTTGCAGCAGCATCTCCGCAATGACAGCTGTACCGCCGAAATTCCCATCAACGACAAAGATATTGCTCTCTGCTCCGGCAATGCCTGATTTGGAATAGGTAAACAGATTGTCGAAGCACAAGCCGCCAATCAAGTGTGAAAGCTGTTTATAGGCCATCTGCCCATCATGCAGCCTTGCAAAACCCAGGCCAAACAGGGCAGCTGTAAACTCGACATCCTCCAGCTCTTCCTGAAGCATGCGGTTCTCCAGAGTTACACGCGCTGCCGCACTGAGTTCCGGTGTCCGGTCTGGTGTAATCTGACTGTCTGGATACAGAGCGTACATATGGGATAAATGTCGATGCTCCGGCTGTACCTCCTCGTAATCCTCCAGCCATTCCTGAAGCTGGCCTTTCTTACCGATCTGTAGAGGTGGCAGCTTGCTGATGGCTTCCTCCAGCTCCCTTCCCCAATCCTCATTTCTATCCAGAAGCCTTGCTGAAGTGAGGCAGAATTCAAAGAGCCGGCGCACCAGTATCTGGTCCATTGTCGTACCCATGGACAGCTGCTGGGCACCCTCTCTCGAATGACCAGGATAGAAATGATTCTCCGGCGAATTGGAGGGACCCGTCACCAGCCAACCGTTCCGAGGATGCTCACACATGTAGTCCAGATAGAATTTCGCGGATTCTTTAAGTACAGGATAGGCCACATTCTCAAGGAAAACATGATCCTGACTGTACTCATAATGCTCAATCAGGTGTGTAGCCAGCCATAATCCGCCTGTAACATTCAGCCCCCAGGAAGTCTCCCATCCAGGCAACGTAAAGCCCCATACATTGGAGAAGACGTGCGCGACCCATCCGTCGCATCCATATAAATTACGTGCCGTTTCCCTGCCGGCTTGTGCCAGATCCTCAACATACCGAAGTAACGGAAAATGGCTCTCCCCCAGATTCGTAATCTCTGTGGGGTAATAATTCATCTGAGTATTCACATCAAGATGATAATCACAACTCCAGCCCATTCGGCACGCTTCACCGTCATTCCAGATTCCCTGGAGATGCAGTGGCAGCGGAGAGTTCTCGCGAGAGCCCGCAATAGTCAGATACCGTCCATATTGAAGAAACAAGGCGAATAACTGTGGATCTTCATCCCCGCCACCCTGTTCCAACAAATGAATGCGCTGATCTGTAGTCAGATCGGATTTCCCTTTGGCCCCTAACTGAATATCTACCTTGTCATATTGCTCGCTGTAGTCTTGGATATGATCCTCTCTCAGCAAGGCATACCCCTTGTTTAAAGCCTTCATCAGCGTATCCTCGTTCTCCGTTACCCAATCCTGATCTGTACGTCGATAATCTGTACTTACACTGAAATAAATCCATGCCTCATCCGCTTCGGTCACGGTCAATCGACCCTCTCCACTGGCGATGGTCCCCCCGGAAACAACCATCTTCACCAACCCCTTGGCCCATACGCCGCAAGTCCCATCACTATGTACATTTTCCGTCGCCTGACCTTGGAATTCGAGCGTGTTGTCATTTAAGGCGACAACCTTGAATGATTCCGTGCCTCCTTCCAAACCAAGCGTGAAGGACATGCTACCTGGCGTATCGCTCCACATTCTGGAGGCCACTATATCATCAGTGTGGGAAGCAAAAACTTCACGAAGAGTCGTGGTCTCGTCATCCTTCCAGAACGCCCCGGCAAGCGCTTGGGTCAGATCCAGCTCTCGTTGAAAGCTACCGCCCTCATCAGAACCCAAATCCTTCTTCTCAAATTCAATAACAACATCACATAATCCAAGATTAGTACCGAAATTACGCTTCGTTGGCTGTAAATGCTGCTTGGCAAGACGATCTCCTCCAGCATAATCGCCAGCGAAGAAATAACCGCGCATCTCTTCCAGAGCAGCCTTGCCTCCTCCGGAAGGGTGCTCCGGGTCAATCTGACCCGACCAATAGGTGACCTCGCTCATTTTCCATACCTCACGATGCGATGACGCCATAACAACTGCCCCTATTCTTCCATTGCCCAGCGGCAAGCCTTGAGACCAATCCGCTGCAGGGGTTGAATACCACAAAGTAAAATCGTTCATATCATATCCTCCAGTCCAAAATGATTATCTTACAAATAGACTCATATGCGGTCCAGTTCATTTCCAAAACAGACAAACGCGCGATCTGTGAGATACAAAGCGCGCGTTTGACTTGTTTTTATTCTAAAACCGAATCACAGCTCTGAATTGCCAATTCGCCCAGATCAGTTTCACTTCACAGTCAATCTGAAGACTTTGGATTCTGCGGGTTCCAGTGAGACTGCAAGCTCTCCAGACGTTTCCCCTTGGGAGCCTTCCCACAGATCTTGTAAGCTGTATACGGCATTGGCGTTTAGTCCGGCCCGCTCCAGCGAGACAGACTTCACCGCAGCTTGGGCAGCATCAAAGTTGAAGACAGCCAGATAAAAGCTCTTCTCTTCCGGCGATTCAAGGACAAACACGTCAGAAGACAGCTTCCCAAGATCGCCTTCGACTGGACGGAAGGTTCTACCCATACGAGCGACATTCAGAATATCCTTGTTACCAAGCCACGCTCTTGCTCGTTCAGCAGCATCCTCTTTGCGGAAGTCGTCCCCGAGAAGAAGCACCGTACCGGCAATAACTGAAGCGGTCAGGCGGCTGCGCCCTTCATGCCAGCCGGTGGCTTCCTGGTTAAAGCTCTTGTACAACACGGAATGGTCAGGATCATTGTAGCGATACAGCGTATTGCTCATCCACCAGCCGTGTGTCAGCGAGTTCAGCAGATATTCCGTATCCGCAAGTGTACCGAAGACATCACAGGAAATACGGCGGCTGTGGGCAAAAGCATATGGAAATAATGGCGCGATGGACAAGTTAATGAAAAACGGCCGACCGATTACTTCTGGCGAAAGCTTATGCTGTAAATAAGACATGCCATAGTGATAAGCCGCGATCCCTGTTGTAATATCCGGATTGTGGTGCTGTCCTTCCAGTGAGCCATGCGCCAAGAAATCCAGTTTGATATATTCGAAACCTTCCGAGATGAATTTGTCCGTGAACCAGTCGATTCTTTGCAGGTTGCCAGGATGTGTCGGGTCAATGGCCAGACCGCCGTCCACATCCGGCAGGATCTCGCCCTCACTGTCACGAAGCAGAATGTCTCCATAGGTATATTTTCCGTTCGTTCCTTCGACTGCCTGACCGAACTGATCAGGTCCACCCCAGAAGGCAAATGGAGTCCAGTACGTGCCCGCTCGATGTCCGTTTTGCCGCACCCGCTCCAGTGCATTCTTCATTTCTTCCGGTGTAAAATTGTCCCAGAACGCATCAAAATTGATGTATAACGTATCCTCATTCTGGAATCCAAGCGGCTGCACTTCATTTTTCAGAAAATCGCTGGTCGCTGTATACAGATCATAGTCCAAATCACTCATGGCCGCAGACCAGCTGTTCCATCCGATCGGCACACCGCCCTCCCAAGGCAATTGAGCCTCAATCCAGGTATTGGCCTGACCGTAGGCTTCGAGACCTTCACGGTAATCCTCATAGAAACCGATGAAAACGAAGGGAGATTCCACTCTTCTGCCTTTCACATAACCGTGAGGCTGGGAATCGCGAGTCAATTCACTCACAGCACCGCCGTACAGATCAATTGCCTCGATACGTCCACTTTGTTCGCTTTGCATACAAATCCCTGTTTTCCATACTTTATGCGTAAGGGAACCCATCACGATTCCCCGACGGCTGTCGGGCGCAAACAAGGCTGTTGCCTCGTAGCTCTCTACATCCAGCGGTGGCTTGACCACCGTATATCTGACCCATTTATCGTTATCAAACGGTACACGCAAAATGCTCGGTTCATCCTGGCCGGATTCTCCACCGAGGGATACGGCTTTGGACTGAATGACAGCCATGCGGTTCGCCTTAAGCTCTTCATCGCTGACAATAGCGGTTTGCACCAATACAAACGGTGAGGATTCGTACATATAGAAATGTTGCTCCAGTTGCGGCAGTATCGATGTTTTATGCAGAACGACCAAGTGGATACCTTTTCCAAAACCCTCCCGAACAATTGCATCCTGTGTCGTCAGTTCATGGCTCTGATAATGGTCCGTGCTGTATTCACGTCCCTGCCAGCGAAAAGCGCTGCGAATGCCCTTCACATGGGATGAATTGCTGGCAATGCAGGCTGCTTCCCCGTTACCCAGATCAATCTCCAGGCTTAGGTGTCCGTTCGTCGCGCGGATATAGGTGTCACTCTGTTGCTGCACTTGTACAGATGTATCGCTAGTTAGCATCATATGCCTCCTTATTGTTGCATGCTGTAACTTGTAGTGGGCCCATGCTCATGCGATGTGATGGCGGGTTACCACATGTCAAATGTCCGCCCACCCAAGTCTGCCCTCATTATAGGGACAGAATAGAGCGTTTTCCATGCAACGATCTTCCGATCCATATCGCGATTTAACACATCTTCATCCTACTGTTTTATAACTCCTCGTCAGACGTAATGTCGTACGTCTGTCCGGCAGAAGTCAGGAAACTTACGGTATTCGCATCATTACGTAGAGTCTCAATCACGACGCCGTCCAAGGTTACGAGAATCCGGGAATTACACCGGAGCACACAGTCTGTGCCTTGCAGAGAAGTGATCTTCGCTTCCGCAAGCTGCCCCTTGTCCCACCGGATGTCTACTTCAAATCCACCGCGTGCACGAAGTCCTTCCACACTTCCCTGCTGCCATGCATCCGGCAATGCGGGAAGCAGCTCCAAATATGGACGATGCGATTGCAGAAGCATCTCGGCAATGCCCGCAGATGCTGCAAAGTTGCCATCAATCTGAAATGGCGGATGTGCACCGAGCAGATTGGCATAAACGCCGCCGTGGTTGTACTGTTCCGAACTTCCATCCTTGACCAATCGAAGCATGTTGGAGAGCAGACGCAAGGATCGATTGCCATCCCGGAAGCGGCTCCACAGAGCTACTCTCCAGCCCAGGCTCCAGCCTGTGCTCTCGTCTCCGCGACGTTCCAGTGAGGTCCTGGCAGCAGCAAACAGCTCTGGTGTCTCCTCTTCGGACAACTGTCTTCCTGGATACACGCCTACCAGATGCGAGGTATGCCGATGGTACGTATCCTCGTCCTCGAAGTCCTTCGACCACTCCTGCAATTGGCCGTATTTGCCGACCTGAAGTGGCAATAGCCGCTCGCGAGTATGCTTCAGCTCTTCCCTGAAATCCTGATCCATTCCAAGCAGCTCGGAGGATTCGATGCAGTTCGTGAACAACTCCCAGATCAGCGAGATGTCCATGGTAGAGCCCGGACTTACCGCAGCTACACCTTCTACTGTCCTGAATTTATGCTCCGGCGAAGTGGACGGCGAAGTCACAAGGCTGCCGCTACCATCCTCAATAAGCCAGTCCAGCGCGAAGAGGGCTGCCTCCTTCATCACAGGATAGGCGGAATCCCGCAAATATGCTTCATCTCCGCTAAAGGCATAGTGCTCCCACAAATGCTGGGTCAGCCAGATGCCTCCCATCGGCCAATACGCCCAGCTTGGATCGCCGTCTCCATAATCGCCAACCGGTGCAGTCTGTCCCCACAGATCCGTATTGTGATGGGCTGTCCAGCCGCGTGTGCCATAGTTGACCCGAGCTGTCTCGGCTCCGTTTTTCGCCAAATTGCCTATCATGTCCAACAGCGGCTCGTGGCATTCTGCCAAATTGCAAATTTCAGCTGGCCAATAGTTCATTTCGGTATTGATGTTCAGCGTGTAATTGCTGCTCCAAGGAGGACGGGTTAACACATTCCATATCCCCTGGAGATTCGCGGCCTGCGTTCCAGGACGTGAGCTAGAGATGAGCAAATAGCGTCCATAATGAAAGAGCAGTTCCACAAGCCCTTGATCTTCTGCCCCAAAAGTCGTAATTCGCTGCTCAGTGGACATTTGCTCCGAAGCAGGCGATTGTCCAAGGTGAAGTTTGACCCGATCGAACAGCAATCGATAATCCGCAATATGGGAGTCACGGAGTCCGATGTATGATTTGTTTGCTGCCTTTTTCAGTATGGAGCCAGCAATCAGGGAGGCATCTTTCCCTTCAATTCCCGGAATTTTGTGAATCCCATTAAAGCTAGTAGCCGCACTGAAATAAAAGGTTGCCGTCGTTGCACCCAACACATGAATTCCGCTGCCATCCACCGTTACCTGTCCATCCTCTGCCGTTACGGCTAACTGTCCTTCAAAAGTCATGCCCTTGTTATCGCCGGGTTCACCATATCGGATAGGATCATTGCTTGTCACATAGCTGGGGTCTACATGCTCCGGAGCTGTTCCTGCCAGAACAACTCTTTCTTC
Organism: Paenibacillus sp. 1A_MP2; assembly: GCF_052244825.1. Lineage (NCBI taxonomy): Bacteria > Bacillati > Bacillota > Bacilli > Caryophanales > Paenibacillaceae > Paenibacillus > Paenibacillus sp. 1A_MP2. The sequence continues at coordinate 4,963,040 of NZ_JBQQCS010000001.1, forward strand.
CTGCACTGAAATTGTGTGACGAAGCGGACTGTCCAGCGTGGCATGCACATTCAGCGCTCCCGCAACACTAGCGGTAAGATGCAGCACGAGCACTTGATCGGGATGAGAAGCAAACATTTCACGGGTATACCGCACATTGCCAACCTGATATTCAAGGCTGTGCAGTGCATGTTCCACATCCAGCGAACGTTTGTAGGAATGATGGATACCCCCATGGTCAAAACGGAGGAGCAAATCCCCAAAAGGAAGATACGATTGGGTGTACGGTCCCAGCATTCCTTTCGTTAAGGCATCCGCCTCCGTATAACGGCCCTCTTGTATCAGCTTGCGGACCTGAGGCAGAATATCCTTAGCGCCAGGGTTATTGCTTTCCTTTGGATATCCAGACCATAAGGTGTCCTCGTTCAGGCTGACTTTCTCCAGCTCCACTCCGCCGAATATCATGCCGCCCAGACGGCCGTTTCCGATGGGAAGCCCTTCTGTCCATACGTCTGCCGGTGTATCATATTGTAATTTCATGTTCTCTCTCCCTCCCAATGACTCATTCAAAAATTAATCAGACACCTTTACTGCACTACTGATCGTATTGTCCGCTATGTCTACCTCACTGCATGCGATTAAATGGGTTACCTCTTCTATGCGGGGTAATTCCCCCACTTCGTGCATGGATAGAATTTCATTCGACTTAAAGATTAGCCCGCCAGTACATTTGGCGCTTAGAACCGGTATATCGCAGTCGGTTTCAAACTGATTGTTCCGAACAGTGACTTGTCGGTGAACTGGAGCGCTCGCATCCACGTCCACGTTCTCCGGGGAAATGAAGATCACAGGATGTTCCCCGCTGCCACACTCGACAAAACGGTTACCCGTAATAGTCACATCGTCCACCCGTCCAGACTCATACCAGGATTCAGCGTCTACGGCGATGAGAATGGCATTCATGTGAATCCGTTCAAAGGTATTGCCGACAATAGCGACTTTGCGCCGCGTCGTCACAAGGATGCCGCGCGTGGGCACCCGGGCAAAGTGATTATTTATAATGTCGACTTCAGGCGTCCACGTCACATTCTCGATCACATCATGCCTGCCAATGCCATCCGGCACCGGATGGACTAGCGTCAACAGCAGCTCACGCGGATTCAGCCTCACGACGTCAAGCACTTCATTAGCTCCATAGGTAGTAAGGGAACCGGAACGAACAAATTCAATTTTGTCTCCTGGATAAAACCCTGGAAGTCCATATGTTTGAGGATGCATAAAGCGAACCTTCACGGAATTCTCGGCTGTCTGTTCTATGATTCGCAGGTAGGTGCCATGAACATTGACAGGATCATCATGCGAACCGGAAAAACGGCTCTCTTCTACCTTCACCTTGCCCCGGCAGCTGGACATATGGATAAAATCCGCAAAACCAGCAACGGTTCTTCCCGTTTCCGAACGTGGAGACAGGTCCAACCTGCGGAAGGTGAGATTTTCGCTGAATTGACCTACAATACCAAGTCCATGCAGAAAATGCAGGCCGACATCAGTAAAAGTAACATTCGAACTTTGAGTAATAAATACACCTACCTGATCCCTAATGCCATCGCGGTTCTGCAAGACATGACCCGGAACCACCATCGGTTGATGATCGAAATGAAGACGTACCTTCATCGGTTCGAGCTCTTCGACAGACTTGGCCTTTTCCAACCAGTTGTCCATTCTCCAGGTCGTATTCCGCACCGGGTCAAAGGTCTGCATGGGGCCTTCTGTGAAGCTCCAGCCCTCTCCGACCCAGGTCAGTCTACCATCCTGAATTTCATAGCGAGAATGGGGATGAACCTCGGTATCGAAGAAATCGTTGCCACATCCAACAATCTTCATCTCGGTTACCGTTGGTCGGTCATAATCGGTATGTAGATTACGTATCAACACATGTGAACAGCCGTCTAACAGGAACATGGTCTGCTTGCCATGAAAAATAAACAGGGAGCCGTTGCCCTCTATTGTGAACTGATCCAGATCCTTCAGCAAAATACCAATAGTCCTCGTTATATCAGCGTTTTCTTCCTCACTGGCTGTATTCGAAATATAATAGGGCGCTCGAATCGCCTCTTTCGGGTAGAAATGATACGTACCTTTCGCACATTCCAGCACAACGGGACCAGCAATTTGGGCCGCAGCCTGAATCGCACGGGCCATGGCCGGCTGGGTATCCAGCCCCGAGTCTGGCTGGGTGCCGTAGTCGGTCAATCTAACAATGGTGGAATTCACAGTTGTGCCATGTTCAGTAGAATGAATAAGTATCCCGCCCTTCTTTTTTGTTTCTCCGTTATTAAAACTGGGATTCTCCTTAAATACAAGGAAATCAGGTGCCGGCTCTATCATAAGCACCTGATTTCGATTTGTATCTTGATTACTGGGTCACATCATAGGCCTTTTGCAAGATTTCCAAATAACGGTCAAGCTTCAGATTCTGCAGACCTTTAACATAAGCGTCCCAGTCCTTATTCAGATCCTTGTTACCTGTGATGAATTGCAGTTCATTTTGCTCGATATAATTTCTAATATTGGTTTGCAGCAAGCTGGCTTCGTCAATTTCATTTGGATCAATCCAGACGGACCAGATAGGGAACAGCTCTTTGGGCTCATGCCCTTCATACAACAGCGATGCGTCATATAATCTGCGCTCATAACCATTGGATGCATAAATATCTGTGCCCTGAACGAAAGTATCGCGATATTCTTTGGGCATATAGAAGTGAGCCATACCACTCCAACCTGCATTACGCGGTGCTTCACCTTCAGCCATCGGAATTTGTTTGACTACAGGTTTAACGTCTTTCCCCAGTGCCACATCGCCGTCCACCGGATCAGTCCAGTCAATTCCCTTCATGCCACTTGCACCATTCGTTTGGCCTTCTGGTGTGAACATGTAGTCAACCATTTTGATCAGAGCAATTTGCGCTTCTTCACTGGCCTTGTTCGTGATTACAAACTTCGCTCCCGGAGATACACCGCCCGCATCATGCGTCGCATAGGACACACCCTGTGGTCCAGAAATCGGTGGCAGCGGGTTATAGTGTGCCGAGCGAGTGTTGCCTTCATCGATGTTTACGAAGATCGCGGGATGCATGGCTGCACCAGCACCCAGAATTTCTGCATCGGCATTTTCACCGATTTTTTTGAAAGCTTCTGCGTTTTGTGTGAAGGCACCAGGGTCAATCAGACCTGCATCAAAGAGGGACTTGATGTAAGTCAATCCTTCCTTCCATTCTGGTGTAATTGCCGCAGATTGAACTTTTCCATTTTCCATTTGCAGATAGTTTCTGTCATCATCATAGACAAATGCGTTCATCAGGAACGGAATAATCCGTACGCCGAACTCCTCTATGGAACCACTCAGCGGTACCTCATCAGCTTTGCCGTTTCCGTTCGGGTCCTGTGTTTTGAATGCTTGCAGCACGTTTTTGAATTCTTCGGTAGTCTTTGGCATTTCCAGATTCAGCTTTTTGAGCCATTCGGTATTCATCCACATCTTGCTCGGGTAGGAGCAGTGGAAACATTCCGTATACGCAACCAGTCCATAGATATTGCCATCAGGTGCTGTATTAAGCGTTTTCAAATTAGGGTTCTTCTCCATGGCCGCTTTGATGTTGGGCGCATATTGATCAATGAGATCATTCAAAGGAACGAGCACCCCCTGCTTGCCATACTTCAGAAGATCAGCCTGAGAGAACTGGTCTATATAGTGAGTAAGCAGATAGGCATCAGGATAGTCGCCGCTTGCCAGTGAGATTTGCCGCTTTTCCTTGGCCCCGTCCGAAGGATTAATCTCCCAATTAAATTTGATATTAAATTTGTCTTCCACAAATGCAGTGAATTTATTGGTCGGAATATCAATGCTAGAGTCCTGAACCGCAAACACGCTGATATTCACCTTGCCGCCCTCTTCTGAGCTCCCCGACTGTGCAGTGGATGAGCTGCCATTGGAACACCCGCTCATGACAACTGTGAATGCCATTACCAGCATCATTAGCGTTACCATACTTTTCTTCAAATCTGATCACTCCCTTTTGTAGTTTACCAGTTTGAAACGATGAACCCTTGCGTATGAACGCTCTATATCTTTTATTCTCCATACACCAAAACCAAAGATCAACCCTTAACGGAACCGACCAGCATCCCCTGTACAAAATGACGCTGTACAAATGGATAGATGACGAGTACAGGCAAAGTGGCGACCACAATTAACGAATATTTTAACAGTTCAGTAAGCTGCTGTCTTTCCACCATTTTCGCCACGTCCATGGCGCCCGAACCGTTGTTTTGAATGATGATACTTCGCAAGATGAGTTGCAGCGGGAACAGATCTGCCGATTTGAGATAGATTAAGGCATCAAAGTACGCATTCCACTGCCCCACTGCATACATGAGAACCAGCACGGCGATGATCGGCTTCGATAACGGGAGTACAACACTCCAGATGAACCGCATATCACTGCAGCCGTCAATTTCACTGGCTTCGAGAAGCTCCCCGGGAATAGAGGATTGAAAGAACGAGCGGGCAATAATCACCTGCCATACCCAGATAGCGTTTGGAATCAGTAGGGCCCAACGCGTGTCAATCAGATGAAGCTGCTTTACCACCATATAGGTGGGGATCAGCCCGCCACTGAAAATCATGGTGAAGGTGATGATCATCATCAGGGTGTTCCTGCCGAAAAAGGTTTTGCGTGACAACGGATAGGCAATCATGATGGTCAACGCTACGCTGATCAGCGTACCCGCCACCGTATAGAAAATGGAGTTACCGTAGCCGATTAGAATTTCAGGTGTATTGAATAGTGCCTTGTAGCCGTTGAAGGAAATATCTACGGGCCAGAGCCATACCCGACCGGAAGTTACTGCTGCCGGGCTGCTGATGGAGCTGCTGACGATAAAGATCAGCGGATAAATGACCACCAGTGCCACGATACTGAGCAAAATATAGATAGTAACCAGGAACGTTTTGTCCGCAGCGGACTCTTTAATCTTTGTTTGAACGGTTGCAGCCATAGGTGAACTCCTTTCCTACCAAATGCTATTCTTAGTAACTCTCTTTGCCAGACCATTCACCGTAACCAGTAAGACCAGATTGATCAGTGAGTTGAACAGCCCCACCGCAGTCGCAAAGCTATAGTTGGCATTCAATAAACCGACGCGATAGACATAGGTTGCAATGATTTCAGAATTGGCCAGATTGAGCGGATTCTGCAGCAGATAGACTTTCTCGAAACCAATTGCCATCACATTCCCGACATTCAGAATCAGAATGATGACAATGGTTGGCACAAGCCCTGGCAGATCCACGTGACGGATTTTTTGAAAACGCGAGGCTCCATCCACTTTGGCCGCTTCGTACAATGTGGGATCAATTCCCGCAAGGGCTGCCAAATATATAACCGCACTATAGCCCGCAGTCTGCCAAATGTCGGACCAGACATAGATCGAACGGAACATGCCCGGCTCACCCAGAAAATTCACGGAATCCAGTCCAAAGAAATTCATGGCGATGTTTACAAAGCCAAGCCGCGGTGCCAGAAACAGCATAATCATGGACACCATCACGACCGTTGAGATGAAATAGGGAGCAAAGGATACAAGCTGGACAAACTTCTTGAACTTGGCTCCGCGTACCTCGTTAATCATGAGTGCGAGTACAATCGGAATTGGAAATCCGGCCAGCACTAAATAACCGCTCAGCAAAATGGTGTTCTTTACAAGGGTCCAGAATAATGGGTTCTCAAAGAACAGACGAAAGTTTTGAAAACCAACCCAATCACTTCCCCATATTCCCTTGATGACGTTATAGTCCTTAAAGGCAAGAACCGCATTGATCATCGGATAATACTTGAAGATGAGAAAAAATAGCAAGGGCGGAATCACCAGCAGATGTAACTGCCAGTGCTTCATCATTCTTTTGCGGACATTGGTCAGAAAACCAGGTCCCTTTGGCTGTGTTGTTGTCTTGTGATTCAATACGATTTCCTTCTCCAGAACAATCCCCCTTACCAGCTGTCTGTGATGCGCTAATTTTGGTAGCGCTTTCTTAGATCTGATCATAGTCGATTTTGACGTCCCATAAACAGGTACACCTCCTCCGTTTAACGTACAGTTATCCCGCTTTTGGGGGCACAAATCCGCAGCACGACAGCCATTTTTCCATTATGGAGACATATTTCGTAAAAAAAGACCGCATTGTCCGGAACACGGACAACACAGCCTTAGGGTCCTGAATTTATTTAATCATCAACCGATTGTCTAAATACGCTGGGCGAAATGCCGTTCAATCGCTTGAAGGCCCTTCTAAATGAGTGAGAACTATTGTAACCTACCCGTGACGCAATCTCGTCCACCGTATAATTGCTCTCTTTTAACAAAATTACGGCCTGATCCATTCGGACTTTGATGAGGTGGTCAGAGAAATTGACACCCGTAAACTCTTTGAATAATTGAGAAATGTATTTCTCGGGCCGCTCCACATGCTCTGCAACCCGATATAGAGTCAGCTCTGTATCGGAATACATTTTCGCAGTATATTCCTTGATCTGTTTAATGATTTGAATATGGGCATCCTTCTTTTTGTTCGCAATAACGGAGCACAGTTCTTCCATGATTTCATAAAACTCAGCCTTTATCGTTTCGAGCGGCTCCGAGGAACCAATGTCAATAACCCGTCGTTTCACATTCTCGATGGAGGTGTATTCCGTAAACGCCTTTTGATCCAGCAGCTTGAGAAAAGTCCCCTTCATTTCTCCAACAAGTTGATGCTTCATTTCCATGGACAGTTCACGCTGCTCCATGTTCTGCTCAACTATTGCTTCGACAATCCGTTTGGCCTCTTCAAGTTCTCCTGCACGGATCGTGCCAATCAGTCGCTGCTCCGAATCCAGCGGATAATAATAAGTTGTGTTTTCGGTTTGGGTTTCGTTGTTCCACATCATGCCTTTTTTGTTCATATAGACTGCATATTCCAGCGCTTGATTGGCCTGATCAAAGGAAAGACTGACCTCTGTCAACGCTGTAAATAGATTTCCGAATCCGGACTGGATGGTGATCCTGTATTCATTGAACACATACTGTGCCAGATTCTCCATGGTATGCGTGATATCTTCCTTTTCACGATCCATTTGGGGGTCAGTTTCCTTGGAAAAGAACAGGATGACTACTTTATCCGAGCCCATATCCGTCATCAGGACATCTACGCCCAGTTCAGCCAATGCCTGCTTCAACAGTAGGCGGGAGGCATTCAGTTCATTCAGGATCTCAACGCTGTCCATACTGGCATACCCCTTAATCTGAACAATTCCGGCATACCCCGTGCCTGGATACAAATTAATATCTGCCTGTTCGGCGGCGGAAAGAATCTCATCCCGTGATTTGAATTCGCCGGAGATCAACCGCTTCAGAAAGGCATCTCTGACCAGTGGGAGCTGGCGATTCAATTCGGATTCGAGCAGCTTGTTCTTGGTCAGCATATCCGCAATATTTCCACTCAAAAAATCAAATTCATTTTTGGGAGCCGATTCATCCTTCCCAAACTGCTCTTTCATTACACTTAACAGTCGATTGATTGGCATACTGTTGCGATAGGCTAGCACGAGTCCAACCATCAATCCGATGAGCAGTGTGCCGCCAGTAATCAGTAGCGTCATCCCCTTGATCCTGTTTGCATTTTCCATCAGGACATGACGGGGGATGCCCGCCTGGTATACCCATCCGTTCTTATCGGATCTTGTAGTGATTACGAGATCATCCCCATAGAACTGGCTGACTCTACTTGGGTCAAAATGAGAGTCGGAAGCCATTTTCACCATCTCGGGCTCGGAGCTCCCCTGCAGCGCAATGGTATTGCCCTCCGTATCGCTGATATGAACCCAGCCACCGTATCGGTCATTCAGGCTGGACAACAGATTGAGAATCATCTTCTCGTCAATGATTACAACGGCAACAGCCGGTGAAGAATCATTGAAGCTGTCCAGAGGCAATGACTGCATATATGTGATCACCGAGGTCTGCTTTCCCCTGCTGACATACGAACTGAGCGGTTTAATCTCACTCCGGTGGGTCTTCCCCAACACGTCCTTCATCCATTCTTCCAACGAAAGGTCGTTATAACGGAAATCCGTGTAATAGTGATTCGGTCTGTACGAAGAACCCGGGGTCAAAATTAGATTGTAATTCGCAAGATAAATATAATAATTTTGCAGAAAATCATTGGTCTGTCCAAAGGTCAACACATTCTCCATCGTTCTCCAGATCCCATATACGTTGGTTTCGTTGTCCCTTTCATTCATGAGAACGTTCAATTCCTGATTGACCGCAAGCTGTCGGGTGAAGCCCTCCACTTCCGCCATGCGGCCCTCCAGTATTTCCTGGCTCTTCTGAAGTTGGGTAACACTATTCTCAATGGAAATGGACTGTGTTACGGAGATCGAAGTCAGATAAGACATATAACCGCCAATGCTGGGTATAACCAAAATGATCACGTAGGATATTAAAAATTTACGAAAAACATTGGAATATTTAATGGGTAACCCTCCTCCCCCTCCTTGAGGTATTGGTAGCGTTATCAAAGATAATAACATTTTGCGGCTTAGTCAATTGTTTTATCTCATTTCTCCATCGTGTTTCATTCGGGAATGAATAAAAGGCAACGATAAAAAGTAGATTATCATTGCTTTTTTTAACATTTCCGAAGCTCTTTGGTTTGAGATGATGCGTGACTTCAATAGCCCGTTTTCCGGTACGACAAGCCTGCCCTCCCCTAACTTCTCATCATTCAGAAAAAAGGGGCCATGATGGCCCCCAATCCTTGTTTCACTTCATTTCTTCTTTGCTTCTTCTCCCTCTGTCCGGGGGGTTACAACCTGATCGGCCGATGCTGCTTCAATATCGCCAAGAGCCCAGTGTGTGGAAGGAACATCTTTCCACTGCGGCTGTGAAATGTTCGTGAGCGGTGCTCTGCCTATAGCTCGATTGATGGCAACAACTGCTTCTGCTCTTGTCAGTACGGCATTTGGTCGAAAAGTTCCATCACTATAGCCTTTCAGGATGCCTGCACTTTGTGCTTTCAAAATGGCTTCCTTGGCCCAGTGGCTGCTGATATCAGAGAACCCATTGCCTGGAGTTCCGGCATCCGGACCAAGAAGGGCCACAAGACTGGCCAGCTCCGCGCGAGTTATGGACTGATTTGGCTTAAACGTACCATCTTTGTAACCATTCATCAGCCCCAGTTTACTTACCTTGGCAATGGCGTCAGCTCCCCAATATTCAGACTTAACATCACTGAATGAAATAGCAGGTCCTGTGGCTTCTTTCTCAGATACCATTGCCAGTATGGTTGCCATCTCTGCACGGGTGAGCTTGTTATCCGGCTTAAACAAACCGCCAGGATATCCTTGAATATAGGCCTTATACTGAATATCCTGACCATTGCCAGTACTTGGTCCCGCCTCTGGTGTGCCAGATTCCGGAGTTGGTGATGGCACAGAAGTATCTGAAGGCTTTACGACTGGAGTCGATGGTCCGCCTGGATTGGATGGTGCACCCGGATTGGATGGACCACCTGGATTCGACGGATTTGTTGGTTCACTGTTTCCGGTAGGGACAGTAAATTTCAATTGGTCGGCCAGCATGAGATCACCGGATTTCTTAACCACTTTGAGTGTATGCTGGCCTTTTGTCAGACCCGAAATGCTGTAAATCTCCTGCATCATTTGCCGACTTGGACTATATACGTTCACAGTTTGCTTCAGTTGTCCGTCGACATAAATATCCACTTCTCCCTGCTCGAGTCCAGTAGGTGTAATCAAGCTTATTCCGGTCCCTTTGAAGGTGTATTCGAAGAAATCTCCATTCGCCGTCGTAGAATGTACGTCATTGAGATAATCACCGCCGAAGGAAAAACTGAGATTCAACGTTCCCACGGGCTGAGCATCAAGATATGTTTTGCTCAGTGTAACGCGCTCTCCATTAACGGTGTAATCAGTGCCCCGAATCAATCCATTAGAGCCGTTGGTAATACCCTTGAAGCTTTCCACCTGTTTCAGCAGCGTTACATCAATATCAGCCTGAGCGGAAGCTAATTTGTCAAAGCTCGCATTCACCGGATTAATCATATTCGGAAGCTCAACCTTGAGCATATCAAGTAGCATGAATCTACCCGACTTCTTGACGGCCTTCAGCGTGTGCTGCCCATCCGGAAGGCCCGAGATGCTGTACAGGTTCTGCTGTGCCAATCGTCCGTTGCGATACGCACTGACCGTTTCCTTGAACTGACCGTCCACATAGATATCCATATCTCCCTGTGACTGGTCTACCTCTGTGAACAGCTGGATCCCTGTACCTCGGAAGGTATACTCAAAGGAATCACCATTTGTCTCGGTATATTGTACATCATCCTTATAGTCACCCATGCCTCTCCCGGTGCTGCGGGACCATGAGCCATTGTATTTAATGGCTGGATCGTCATTATTGATCAGTGCATAACGAATGCCCGTTGTATCACTGACTTTAATTACAAGAGTCTGCGGATCACCAGCGCTGAAAGTAACGCTTAAGTCTGTCGTTCCTACAGGCAATTGGGTGAGGTATTCTTTCTTGATGTTCAAATTGTCATCGACCACCTTGTAGTCGTCTTCACTGAGCATTACTCCGTCATTTTCAATGCCAGTTAATGTGTTTCCGTTCAATGACAGTGTAACAGCAATGTCCTTCTGTTGTTCGATTGCCTTGTCAAAGTCGGCAAAAGCCGGACTAATGGTGCTGTTCTGCCCTCCAGTCGCAATTTCCGTTGTTACTCTAATCGCATCCAGCAGCATATATTGGCCCGATCCTTTGACTACCTTCAAAGTATGCAAACCGTTATCCAATCCGGCCGCACTATACAGCACCTGTTGGGCCTCTCGCTCACCACTCGTATTAGCGCTAACCGTTTCAGGCGTTCCATTATCGAGTGTGACTATCATTTCTCCCAGCCCTTGATCTTTCTCCGTCAGCAGGTCAATGCCTGTTCCAGTAAAGGTATATTCAAAAGAATCACCGTCTCTTTCCGTAAAATGTACATCATCTTTGTAATCCCCAAAACCTCTGCCGGTGTTTGGACTCCATGAACCCGTATATTGAATATGGTTGTCATCATCATTAATGTAAACCACATCGGTCACGGCAGCAGCATCCATGGCAGCAGCATCTGCTGCAATTTTATTTTCTGCATTCGCGGCAGGATCAGATCCAGCGTCTAGGTCAGATCCTTGCTGCGTATTTATATTCGCTGGACCAGTGTTCGAGGAATCCGTAATATCGATGCTCAGATCCTGTTTGCCATCGATTTGCTCCTTGCCTCCGTTACGCTTCCAATCCCCACTATAGCGCATGCCCGTATCATCATCATTAACGGCCGATGTGCCGCTCAGTGCGGTTACTTTAAGCATTCGGGAGGCATGGGGTTCCAGCACGCCGCCACTGAATTCCGTATTAAAAGTTCCCAATTCGGAATGACTCCAAAGGTCACGAACTGAAGCTGGACCTTCCAGTCCAAGATCACTCCATTTCACTTTTACTTCGGCACTCCGATTGCCCAGATTGAACAGAGCTACGCTGTACGTACCATCTCCGTTATTGGCATACCAAACCTGCTGCTTGGTATCTATGGATACCGGATGGCCTGGACGTCCGGCCTGATTGACCGCGATAACTTCGTCATTAGTGAGTAATTGAAGTCCATAGCTGTCCAATCGTGTCAAGTCATTTCCGGTATAGAGGGGCGCTGAAGAGATGGACCAGAACGTCATGGCAGTCTGGCGCTCGTCCTTGGTCAGACCATCCATGGAGCCATTCCCGATATTCAGGGAGTCGAAATCATTCCAACCCCCTGGCCCTGCATCACGCCACCAGATGGCCGCTATGGGGAATAAGCGTGAAATACTCGACCATTCAGTCAACCCCTTACTGCTATCGTAGGCTTCAATATCCCAATCGATCCGCCAGCCATTTGCATACTTTTTCCAGACGTCCACGTAGTTGTGGTCAAGCGCCCAGGAAAGCTCAAACCAGATGTTATTTCTATCCAGTGCCTTGGACCATGCCTCCACATCACCGCGTGCATCCCGGCTCAGGTTATTGATGCCTGACCCTGGAGTCACACTGTCGAATTTGACAAAGTTGATGCCCCACTCACCAAGAAGATCCGCGATGGAGTCAATGTACTTCTGTGAGCAAGGGTTCGAAAAATCAATTTTGTAAGTGTATGAATCCCAAGCATCCATTACAACGAGCGGCTTTACCGCAATATCCTGCATACGACATGCTCCGCCCGTACCATAAACCTCAAGATTTTTATTATAAGCAGTGATTGATAACCCCGGAATCAGATAGATTCCGATCTTCTGTCCGTTATTATGGACATAATCAATGACCTCCTGAAATCCGTTCGGATAAAGAACAGAACTCGGGATCGGACGGCCGTATTCATCCTCGTCACCGTTCCAGCCAGCATCAATATTAATGTATTCATATCCATGAGCTTGCAGCTTCTCGCGCATGGCATCCGATTGCTTCTTAATGCTCTCGGCCGATGTCCAGTTACCCGCCCCGTCATATACCTGCATGCTGTAACTGCTCCAGCCCATATACGGCTTCTGGGCCAGACTTTTATCTGCTGCTTGTGCCACATTGCCTGTCGTTCCCATCATTCCGAACTGCACTGCTGCAATCATGAATACCATAAAACACATTGCCATCCTTTTTCCGATTCGTTTCAAATTATCCCTACCCCCTCTGAATTTGGTCGTTCAAATCCTTGTTGATAGCGCTTCCATACGAGAAGAGAATAGTGGATGAGGGATCCCTGGAATAGGTACAATTCGGTATTTTACGTACAATTAACCTGAAAAACAGGGGCAAATCGTCGCAGAACAAACACATTTCCATTACTGGATAAATAAACAAATAAAAAAGGTTCCTAATGGCATTAATGCCACTCTAGGAACCTTTTTCGTGTTACATATGATGCGGTCGAGAGGACTCGAACCTCCACGGGGGTTAGCCCACACGGACCTGAATCGTGCACGCGATTGAGAACCAAGCGGAAAACAAATTAAGGATGAGGAACATAAAACCCGCGAAAATCCTTGTAGGATCAAGGTTTTCGCGGGTTTTTCTGTCTTTTCCAAGCGCCGTAAGTCTGAGACATTCGTGAATACAGATATACGGGTGCTTTGCGGTTCGGCAATGCCGTATGAATTACCTGTATTTTATCGGGCAATTCAACGGTGTAAATATATAATCTCTACAACGCTCTAGTCTTAGAGTTACAACTTAAATCTTTTTTCACCGTTATTTGTGATACGGTTCTCCGCGCTGTCTGTAACGGCAAATTTTTGAAAACAACTCATCTGCCTTTTCAACAAACTCCCCATAACTTAGCATAAGCATAATTCCTGAATGAAGCCCATAAAGTATATAAACATTCGATAGGATATTCGGGGGGAGCCACGTTGAGTTATACAGTACCGGGAGGTCAACCACAGGGAAAACCTATCTTTATCACAAGTAAAATCAGAGAAGCGATGATCGCTGAATTAACTGCACAGTATGATTATACGCAACATATCGCAAATTCCAGCATGGAAGAAGTCAATGCCGTTTGGAGAGCAATCTTGTTGGATGAAAAAAGACATTACGGAATGTTTCTAACTCTGTTGCGCAAATACGACCCCGTACAATATGAAGCTTATGTCTACTTTCAAAACACTCATTTTGCCCGTAAAGATCCAATGCAAATTTATAAACCCGATTATGATAAACAATTGATATTAAATAATGTCAGAGATGATATCAAAGGTGAATTAGAAACAGCTGTACTTTATGATGAATATGCAGCTGAAATTTCTTACCCCGATGTTAAGAATACATTCGCTCAAATCAGCCGTGATGAGAAATACCATGTTGAACATTTAACAAAGCTCTTGATAAGTTTGGATCCTGATCCTTACAACGGTCTGAGATAAATCTGCACTTTATTATAAGGTTTTAGCTACAACGATTTGTAATCCAGAATAACTTGCCGTTACTTGTGGTACGGTTCAGTGTATCACCACAAAAGCGAAAGAACTCTCATGAGACATAGCATGAAGAGTTCTTTTCATAGAATTGACCATATAAGTAATTAGGCTTTGCATGATTAGCAGATGCATGCCTTACTTGCGTCAAATTTATATAAATGGATGTGGAATATACAGTTCTTCTAAACGGGTAATTTCTTCAGAAGTCAATTTAACCGACAACGACGAAACCGCATCTTCCATATGTCTGATCTTCGTCGAACCCATAATCGGCGCGGGACCTCTTCTTTTTGTAGCAACCATGCAAGTGCAATTTGCGCACGCGAAATTCCCATGTTAGCAGCAATTTGTTGGAGAAAAGTATTGCGTCAACTGACCTGCTTATTGTCCGAGTCACTCGGCGTTTCCGAAATTGTTGCGCGGTTCACCTGAGATGAATTGTTCGTACTGGATATGATCGCGTCCAAGTGAGCACCTCATCAGATCTATGGACACGCTGTTCCCGAACCTGCTGTGCCAAATTCGAAAAAAGAAGTCGATCATTTCATTGGTCGACATCTAATTTTTCTATTGCTCGGTCAAAATTTGTGGACCTTCAGCCGTAATGGCGATCGTATGCTCGTATTGGGCGGCGAGCTTATTGTCCATCGTCCGGATCGATTGTCATGAAGTAGGTGCCTCCGGTGATCATGGGCTCAATCGTGAATACCATATCTCGCTTGATAAGGAGACCTTTTCCAGGCTTACCGACATGCATTTAACTTGGTTTCTCGAAAGTAAGAAGCTACCAAAGTTTTAGACAAATTGTGCACTAACTCATATACCTATAAAAAAACACCGATGTCGGTACAGATTCCGTTAGGCACGAAGAACAACCCATGCCAACGGCGCTGTTCGGATCATCATGTTCGCCTCTAGCAAAAGCTACCCCTTCAATATGATAGACCCTCGGTTCTTCCGAAAAATAATTCCTGTATTTGAATACAACTCGAGGTCAGCATTTCCGTCAAATCGCGGACAACTAACATCGTCTATTGCTGGACAGAATCGATTGGCTTTAACCATTAGCTTCTTGATATGCCTTCTTAGCCAAATTTTTCGCAGTTGCTTCTCCATTCCCAGAAGTATACGAAATTATTTGTCATAGGTATTTGGTATCATTTTATGATAAAACAATCCTTATTATCGTATAAACTTTGCTTTTATTCATTGGACTCCACCTCTAAAATTTATGGATTAAGTAATATAAAGGTAGAACATTCATGGAATGATCAGGGGAAACCAATATTCCCCTGATCATGCGACGAAAAGCCTCTGTTCCCGCGGGCCATTGGACGCCAGAACTGGCCCACATGATCGAAGAGAAGTTTCAGGCCACCTGGTCACCCGAACAGATTGTGGGACGGTTGCGTCAGGAAAACAACCGATGGTATGCTTTAAAATGATCTACCGATGGCTGTATGCTGGCTTATTGGTGATCGGAACTCTAGCGGTTCTCCGGCACAAAGGTAAGCATCAGAAGCCCGCAGAAACACGCGGTAAGTTTGCTGTGTGTGGGGAAGCCGATTGCCCAACGTCCGAAAGAAGCACGTTCTCGCGATACATTTGGCCACTGGGAACTGGATACTATGGTCTCAAGCCGAGGGAAAGCAAGGGCTGCGCAGCCGTACGGGGTTGTCGATGGAAATTGCCTTTGGTGTAGCAGCCTTCCATTACCCTGTGAAAGCGTTCTGAACAGCTACCTCAGTGTGGGAAGGAGTTTGCCTGTTATGCCAATCTGGAAGCCACACCTGTTTTACAGGTGTATTTTGCAGCCCCTATTCCTCCTGGCAACAGGCTCAAATGAGAATGCCAATGGTCTTTTGCGAGAATTCTTTCCTAAAGGCACGGATTTCGCTCAAATGACAGACGAAGCTTTATGACGTGTTCTTGATCTGATAAGCCACAGACCACGGAAATGTCTGGGCTGGAGGATGAAAAGAAGCTGCAACAAAAGGTCCGGGTAACGCCAAACCTCTTGATGCAGCTTCTTTTGTATTTCTACTCGCTTTGCACCGCGAATTCATAATAACTTTAAGCCTTGCGAAGCATTTGTCTCTCGCTTAGCTGTGAAAGCATATCCTTCGTCATGGCCTTCAGGTCGTAGCGGGCATGAAATCCCCATTCTGTCTTCGCTGCCGTCGCATCAATGGAATGCGGCCAGCTATCGGCAATCGCCTGTCTCTTCGGATCAACGTCATAATCGAGGATAAAGCCGGGAAACTCATCCCGAATCGCTGCAGCGATTGCCTCCGGATCCACGCTCATTGCGGTGACATTAAATGAATTTCGGTGCATCAACCGGGAAGAATCCGCTTCCATCAATTCAATGATAGCGTTCAGGGCATCCGGCATATACATCATGTCCATGTTTGAGTCCTTGGCGATATAAGATGTATACCGGCCAGCCGTCACGGCTGCGTAATAAATTTCCACCGCGTAATCCGTCGTTCCTCCGCCGGGAGGCGTCATATAAGATATCAAACCCGGGAATCGCAGCCCCCTGGTATCCAGGCCGTATTTGTGAAAATAATAATCACAAAGCAGTTCGCCGGACACTTTATTCACGCCGTACATCGTATTGGGCCTCTGGATCGTATCCTGCGGGGTATTGTCTTTCGGAGTCGAAGGACCAAAAGATCCAATGGAGCTTGGAGTGAAAAATTGGCAGCCGAGCTCCCTGGATACTTCAAGTGCATTCATCAATCCGCCCATATTCAAATTCCAGGCAAGCAGCGGTTTCTCCTCTGCGGTAGCCGACAGCAGCGCAGCCAAATGGATGACGGTATCAACTTCGTACCGCTTGGCGATTTCGAACATCGCCTTATCATTCGTCACGTCCAGCAGCTCGAATGGCCCGGATCGGGTAATTTCGTGGGCTGATGACCTGAGATCCGTAGCAACGACGTGATCCGCACCATAAATTTCACGTAATTTAACAACTAACTCAGAACCGATTTGGCCCAGTGCTCCCGTCACCAAAATCTTGTTCATAAGACATTCCTCCCGAAATATACTCCCACAAATGCAGCTAAATCAGCTTCATTTCCTTGCCAACTTTCTCATAAACGGAGATCACCTTGTCGAGCATCTCCTTGGTATGGGCAGCTGTCGGCATGTTGCGTATTCTTCCGGTTCCTTTCGGAACCGTCGGAAACACGATTGCCTTGGCGTAAACACCTTCTTCATAGAGCCGTTTGCTGAACTGTTGGGTGGTTACTTCATCGCCAATGATACAAGGTGTGATCGGCGTTTCGCTTTGGCCTACATCATATCCAAGTCGGCTCAAGCCGTTTTTCAAATCATTGCCGTTCTCCCACAGCTTCTCGATCAGCTCTTTGTCATTCATCAAAATGTCGACAGAAGCGCTGCAAGAAGCGATTGCAGCCGGAGGTAGCGATGTCGAAAACAGAAACGGACGGCTTCTCAGCTTCAACCATTCGATCAGTTGTTTTTTACCCGCCACATAACCGCCGACAACGCCGATCGCCTTGGAAAGAGTACCAATTTGAAAGTCAATGCGGTCGGACAATCCAAAATGCTTCACGGTTCCCGCACCTGCTCCGAGAACGCCCGAACCGTGGGCATCATCCACATAAGTAATCAGATCGAATTCTTCTGCTATTTTCACGATTTCGGGCAGCTTTGCTATATCACCATCCATGGAGAAAACCCCGTCAGTGATGACCATAATTTTATGGTACTGACCGGATTCCTTGGCATCTTTCGCCTGCTGTCTTAAATCATTCATATCCGAATGCTTAAAGCGAATCACCTTAGCTCTCGACAGGCGGCAGCCATCAATAATCGAAGCATGGTTCAGCTCATCGGATAAAATCGCATCATGCTGGTCCATTACCGCGGATATAGCAGCCATATTGCAGTTAAATCCCGATTGATACACGATAACGGCTTCCGTTTTTTTGAAACGGGCCAGTTTTTCTTCAAGCTCAATATGAAGATCCATCGTACCATTGATTGTTCTCACAGCCCCTGCGCCTGCCCCGTATGTCTGCGACGCCTTAACTGAAGCATCAATCAGGCGGTAATCTGTTGCCAGTCCCAAATAGTTATTGGAAGACAAATTGATTAGGGACTTTCCGTCGATACGAATAACAGGACCATTTGCACCCTGCAGCGTATCGATGACGTTATATAGACCTTTAGTCTTTAGATCTTCGATGTTCGAACTTAAAAATTGGTCCAATGCTTGACTTGACATTCCATTCCCTCCTCGATATACGTATGTCCTCGTACAGGAGACATAGTATTCCTCCAAAAAACCCTGTTATAAAAGGAATTAAACTAATTTCAATGTATCATCTTTTTTATTCTTTGTACACATGTGGTGGACAAAAAAATAAAAATATCCGCAAAAAAACATAGCGATTGCTTCCCCCATTCCCGGAAGCAATCGCTACTAAATCTTTGCTTATATCTCTTGCTGTCATTAACCCTTCAGCTTCGTGAGTTAGAAAAAGACGGTTTAGTCTCTAGAACGATATATCCTGTAGTTCCACCTAAAATAGAGTATCAGCTAACTGATATTGGGCATTCAATGAAGGATATTATTCTTGCGATGTATGATTGGGGGCTTGATTATCAAAAGATGCAAGCAAAGAAAACTCCATTTAGCAAAGAGGTATAGTGATGTGAAATGTCTCCTGACAGTTGTCCGGACGACGCCTATTCCATGGGTAGCCAATCTACGATAATGCTTCAACTTGTAGAAGGGTCATCTTACGAGGAGGTGTTCTAAGGCACGCTCTAGTTCATCTTTATTTCTAACCCGGCCCGTATATCAGGCCGGGTGTCGTTTTTTGTACTTAAACAACTTTATTATCAGAGAACATGTCGGGCTTAGAACTGCTGCTGCGGCTGTTGGAGGAACAGCAGAAAAACAGGCAGCTCTACAAATCGTCCTACTCTGATGACTACAGGGATCAGATTTACGTACACAAGCTGGGCCAGGGGATCAAACCGGGATACATTACGCATTCAGGAATGGCTTGGTCACAGCCATTTTTTCGACTAACGAAACATCTATGCCCACTTGGAATACATATCCAAGATATCATCAGCGCAGGTGATGAGCGGAAGCCTGAATATCCTGACAAATATAAAAAAGGCTCTGATCTGCATAAAAACGCAGAACAGAAACCTATTGATGATGAGTATGATGCGGTCGAGAGGACTCGAACCTCCACGGGGGTTAGCCCACACGGACCTGAACCGTGCGCGTCTGCCAATTCCGCCACGACCGCGTATATCATATCTCCGAGAAATTATATCGCGGCGACAAGAAATAATATATCATGTGCAGGTAATTAGTGTCAACAAAAAAAATATAATTTCCCACTTCAATGTATGTAATATAACCAATACATTGTCCAATTTCTCTCCAGTTGAAACAGTAGTTACTTTTTTGTCATCGATTAGAATCCAACATTCGAGTTTTTTCAACATAAAAAGTCAGAATTCCGTTAACATTGAGGTGCTAAGAAAACATTAAAACAGGTTTGACATTTTCGCATTTATGCAATATAGTTTCAAAAGGTTACAAAAACTTAATTATTCATTTGCCGAGTTTCATGTTTGAAAACGGGGGAACCATTTTGGGTGAATTATTCTTATACATAGGAAATATAGGGAACCTTCTACCGAACCCTTAGCTAACTCCGTAGGCATCGAAGGGAGAACACAAATTTTGAAAAAGCTTATCATCTCCATTTTTGGAGCAGCAGTACTATTTACATCCGGGGCAACAAGCACTGAAGCAAGCAGTATTAACACCGTGGTAAACAACATGACAGGCATACCTTACAAATGGGGTGGCACTACGCTCGCCGGGTTTGATTGCTCGGGATTTATGAGATATATTTTCAACAAATACAGCATTGAATTGCCACGTACTTCGCAGCAGCAAGCCAAGGCTGGCACGCCGGTATCCAAAGCTAATCTGCGTACAGGTGACCTGGTGTTCTTTAATACGATGGGTAATGGCATTTCACATACAGGTGTATATATCGGTGGCGGACAGTTCGCTCACGCTTCAAGCAGCAAGGGTGTAAGCATCACTCAATTATCCAATCCTTACTTCAACGATCGTTACGTAACAGCACGCCGGGTAACAGGACAATATATGTATAACAAAATGTTGGGCAAAATATAAGTTGAACACGAAAAGGCTTCGGTTATAACCGGAGCCTTTTCTTTGTCTGCCCTATTTCTACAGAAAGCTGGACAAAATGATTCTGCAATACATAGGTTAATGTAAAGCCTTCTGTACTCTCATTGCACCCTGAGACAACGCATGGCCTCCGCCTACGGCTCCAGCCACAGCCACCGTCTCCATAATCTCCTGATCGGTCGCTCCTTTGGCACGTGCCTCTTCCACATGGTAGAACGTACATACCTCATTATTGGCAAACAATCCAATGCCCAGGGCAATCAGCTGTTTGGTCTTGGCTTCAATCGCTCCTGCCTGAAAACATTCTCCAGTGAACTCATGATAAGACTTCACCACTGCAGGCAGCACGTCGCTTAATTCACCCATCTGATCTTTATAGGCATGAACCTTATCATTCATCAGTGTCATGGTTACCGCACATCCTCTCGGCTGATATGTTACAAACTCTCACTGTACCTATCTTCTCTCCCGAGAGGTGCAATTATGCCAAAACATCCATGGTAAATGAACCTAAAACGCATGTCCTATTCTTCGAGCAGGCTCTTGCGTGGTTCGCTGAACAACTGGTACTGATAATTCCGGTCAAGCTTGACCACACGACGATTCTGACGGCGAATGAGTACCTGCTCCCGTCCCAGGCTACGACAATGCCTGTCACATCATTGGACTGAATCTCGTCCCGAATCACCCTTACTTTTTCACCCGATAAACGCAGTACATCCAATTCTGCATCACTGATCATATTCCCGACGCCTACTTTCTCCATAAAAATTATTTACAAAAAGAGACCTAAATGAAAAGTCATTTAGGTCTCACGTGACTGTATTGGACTGTCATGTCATTCGAAAGTATGTCCCGACTGAAAGTTACCGCTGCGCGTGCTCTTTGCTGTCGTTCTTCTCAAACCAAAAATCAAGCACTTTGGCGGACATCACACGTTCTTCAAGGTACTCCACTTGATGCGGTGTAAATTGTTCTTTCCAAGAGAAGGACAACTCTTCGCACAAGCCTACAATCGTCAGCAATTCTGACCAGGCAACGTAGCGTTTGTACCAGAAAAATTGAGGATGTTCAATCATATAGGGATAAAGGTCATCGAATTCCGTATGTTTACAATCCAGGGCACGCTCAAAATGTACTTTCGATTCCGCCAGCTTATCAATAAAAAATTGTTCTGTTGCCGGTTGGTTACCCATGGTGTTGCCTCCTCTCCCTAACATAACCCCATTATAAATGAAATCAGCGGTCATGCAAAGGCATTGTTATAAAAATAGGCACGTTTTCCTTTAAAAAGTCATATTTCGTTATCGTCAAATTGCACGGTACCGTCATTCAATGAACGAATGCGCACCAACGCTTCAACCGGGATGCCCTGCTCACGAATTGTACGCGCTCCGGCCTGAAAACATTTTTCGACCACGACACCGAATCCAACCAGTTCCGCACCCGAACGTTCGATAATTTTAATAACACCGCGAGCAGCATCGCCATTGGCAATAATATCGTCAATGAACAAAATACGATCATTCTCATGGATATATTCACGGGATACCATAATATCCGTTACGATTCCTTTGGTAAAAGAAGGCACTCTTTCACAGTAGGCATCGGGGTCAGCCAAAAGTGTTTTTTTGCGACGGGCGAATACCAGCGGAACACCCAGTTCATATGCGGCAGCAAAGGCGACCGGAATTCCCGAAGACTCCACTGTAATGACCCGAGTTACACCACTTTCACGGAAACGAGCGGCAAATTCACGTCCCATTTCCATCGTCAATGCAGGATCAATCTGGTGATTCAGCAGACCATCCAGCTTCAGCACCTGATCTGACATGACTACACCTTCTTGTAAAATCCGTTGTTTCAATACTTCCATAATTTGACCTCCCAAGCCTATCCTATGACGTAAAAGTATCATAGATCCGGCTATCAGTTCAAGCGAAATTGCCTCTACTCTTGTCCAGAGCATATAAATGACCCCATGCCGCACTTCAATTGTCATGACTTTGATGGGTCAAGCATACCTTGTACCATGGCACCCGCATGTCCAAACTATTCAGGGGCCTGAGAGGGGAAACACATGAAACAGGCATTTCGGGTGCTGCAGATCGCATTTACATACATCGGAACGGTAGTAGGAGCCGGCTTTGCAACAGGGCAGGAGATATTGCAGTTTTTTACCCAGTATGGCAAATGGGCCACCATTACCATTGGCTTATCGACCATACTCTTTGTCTGGTTAGGTACAAAAATGATGCTAATTGCCCATGATACCGGCTCTCGCTCTTACGAGGATCTCAACAAGCATCTATTCGGTCATAAAGCAGGAAATTGGATTACCTGGGTGACTCTCCTGATTCTCATTGGAGTAAACAGTGTCATGTTGGCCGGAGCCGGATCGGTCTTTGTAGAGCATCTGGGGCTCCATTACCAGACAGGTCTGATTGTTACCCTTATCGGTACATATCTGCTGCTTGGACGCGGCATTCAGGCCATCCTGCAAATGAACAGTATCGTGGTGCCCATGATGCTCCTGCTTTCCCTCCTTATGATCACCAGCACCATACATCATCCCGGCGCAAACCGATTTATTACCTTAACCACTGACAGCAATCCAATCCAGGTCTGGTTATCGCCTCTGTTGTATACTTCATTCAACCTGGCGCTTGCCCAAGCTGTACTCGTTCCGGTGGGGAATCAGATTCGCAGCCGAAAAGTACTGAAATGGGGCGGCGTTCTGGGCGGGATTGGTGTAGGATTCATGCTTATGGCAGCTCACTTTGCCATGTCAGCCCAGATGCCTGGCATCACGCAATTTGAAATTCCAATGGGCAGCATTGCCTTTCAACTAGGATGGGTAGTCCAGTCAATCTATGTATCCCTGATTTTCATGGAAATCTTCAGTACGTTTGTAGCCGATATTTATGGAATGACCCTCCAACTCAGACAGCATGTCCGAGTACATCCCAAACTGATCATCCTGGCTATCATGCTCTTATGTTATTCGCTCAGCCAGTTTGGATTCAGTTCACTGCTCTCTATCCTTTACCCCATTTTCGGCAGTTTGGCACTGTTTTGGGGTGCAAAATTAGTAATGGATCGATGGGGAAGCTTTCGCGGGCGCAAAAAACATCTATAACAATGAACGATATGGTTGAATACATCTCTTCCCTTAACATAACAAAAGCCGCTGATAAACCAGCGGCTTCTTTCTTTTCCCTCTCCAGAACCTAATTCTGGCTCGGAAATTGCAAATACATTTTTTTCAGTTCATTGACCGATCTGCCCAGAGAGTAATGGGTTTTGGCTTTCTCACATGCCGAGCGAGCCAGCTCATAACGGTACGCCGGGTCAACCATAACCTTCTCCAACGCTTCTGCCAATGCAGACGGATCTTCTGAGGGCACCAGCAAGCCGTTACTTCCGTTCTCGATCTGCTCTGGTATGCCGCCCACATCTGTCCCTACAAGGGCAAGACAGCTAAGCGCTGCTTCAGCGAAAACAGACCCGAATGCCTCGGCCCGTGAAGGAAGTACAAAGATATCAAAAAATGGCATGAATTCCTCAGGATGCAGCGTATAACCATAAAAGATAGTCTCATTATAAATACCCAGCCGCTGGGCCAATTCTTCCAAATCCGGGCGAATCGGTCCGTCCCCAATAATATGAAGCACGTAATCATGTCCCCGGGCTTTCAGCTCGGCACAGGCTTTGAACAGAATATCCAGCCCTTTCGCCGGAACCAGTCGACATACGGTGACCAGTTGTGGTATGGCATTTTCATGGGGGATGGGCTTGAACCTTTTCTCATCAAAACCGTTCGGAATCACACCGATAACATCAGGATACTGCACATAAGGCGCCAGATAACGACGGAAAGAATCCGATACCGTTAATAGTCGCTCTGCCTGATGCTCCAGCTCACCATAGATCGCCAGCAGAAACTGGTGCTCCGGTCCTTCCGGCTCAATACGGCCGTTCAGGATTAGCTCTCGCTCATAACTGGAGTGAATCGTTTGAATGAGGGGAATATCCGGGAAAACCTTCTTCATTGCAAGCCCCGCGATCGGGTGATGGGCATGAATCAGATCGTAAGGCTTCTGAATACGCAGCTTGGTCCACCACAAATAATCCCGGTAGGTTTGCATATATTTTTGAACGACAGGACTATCCTGATACTGGGTCCAATCGAACGTCTCAAACTGGATATCCTCTCTGCCCTTGTTGCGAATTCGCTTAGGCAGCGAGAACAGATCCATCTCCCACCTCGGGGTTGTAAACCTCTCTTGCATATACGGAATCATAGAGGATACACCTCCGGGCTGCTCCGGAGGAAAGAAAAGCGCCTGCAGCAATCTCACCGTTAGTTTCCCCCTTTCTAGCATAAGTCTTCTCCGTGCATCTTCCATCATGATATACCAGAACATATGTTCAGTAAAGCAACAAAATGAGATTTCCGATCACTCGGACATCAACCAGCTGAATAATAGAATTCATTTCAATATCAATTGTACCATGCTGGTTCTGACGCTGACGACATTACGAATATTGTTAGGTTCTAGCGCACACCTTTACTTCTGAGTCGTATATACAACATATTCAGGAGATGCTCGGCTAAGAAGCGGATATATGAATGGAGAGTTAAACCTCTTTATCGAAATGTCGGTATGCTAATGAAAGCCGGTGAGCAGTGGGTAGCTCCCGGCTTATTACATGTATTTTATATGTTGCATACTGGTTATACAGACAGGCCTGTGGCCGCCTTTTCATATGTACTAAAGCCTTCTGTCTCTCCCACAAAGGTATAGCCATTACGCTTATAGAATTCGTTCAATGTTGCGTTATCCGCACCGCAATCCAATCGGACGATGTGTTTACCCTCAAACTGTATCCCGCTGCTGGACCATTGCAAAATCGACCGTCCCAAACCACTCTGAGCATATTTTCTACGTATCGCTAATCGGTGCAGATAAAGTGCGCCATCCCCGGCATGCGCTTTGCTTCCCCATAAGTGTACATCCCATGCGCTTGGCTGGCTCATTAAAATTACCATGCCAGCTACGTCAGAACCCTTCTTAAATACAAATACGTCCCCACGCTGAATCGCCTCTGCCGTATTATGGGAATCCTCACCCTTTAACAACGCATTCCACTGAGAAGATCCCTGGCTCCGCAGCCATTCAGCTGTTTCCATGAGCAGGGACATCACATCCTCCGTGTCTTCCGGCTGAGCCTGCAGTGCTTTAAATTCATCATTAATGTAGTCTGTTGTGATACTGAAATAGTGTTCCATGATTCTCCTCCACTTCCAGGTCTCTCTTAAACTAATGGTACTATACCGGGAAATGACTTTTTCGTCAAAAAGAAAACAAAAAAGGTAAGAGGATGTCCCTCTTACCCATCTATCTTCGCTTCATCAATAATTTGATTCCGGTATAACATCGTGAGATGTAATGTATCAAATTCAAGCTCTTTGTCCAGCTCCCGCATCAGAACTTCAACCAGACTCTTTCGCTGAGCACTGGTGCCAGGTACCTCGTAATCCATATAGCCTGACAAATCCGCATATGAGGTATCAATCGTTGCTGTACCGACAGGTAATCCTCCGCGTTCTTGCAAATACAGTTGATATATGCGAAATTCCCGATCTTTGCGCACCAACATGACGTAACAGGTTTCTTCAGCAGCTTCAATCTCTTCGAGATCTTCTGGATACTCGATCTCTACCCCATCCGCAAAATCCCGGTGCACCCATTCCAAGGATTCCAGTTCCTGCCCCTGATGCCACATGCGAATTGTAATGGTGTCGATTATTTCTTCATCCAGCTCTCGTACCAGCAGCTCGGCAGCGGCATCCTGATAACTTTCTGCGGGCTCATCATACCAATGTATCTCACCCTGTACATCTGCACCATATTGTTTTAGAGAGGCTTCCGCCACTTCCTGTCCATTCGCGTCATTAAATACATAGGTGGATATGCTGCGTCCGGCGCTTACCATTTCCATCTCCAGCATATGTTCCGGGTCTTCATATGTAAATGATTCGGCTTGTGAACCGGGGATGACGTGTACTTCATTTACAGCATCTCGAATGTTCTTTCCATCGGAATAATACGTATCATCAGACTGCGACGACTGAATTAGCAGATCCGTATGGGATTCTGGCTTCTGTAACACAGAATACAGTGTACCGCAGCTCACAAGCACTTCATATTCAGCAGCACTTACCGCATCCGCAAGAGAACGAATATATTCGTGCACCTTCTCAACAATAACCTGTTCTGACTCGTCAGGTAACGAATTCTGTTCCATTTGAAGGCTGCCGGATACCCGATCCCCTTCCCTGAACACTAGCAGAAGCGAACCCGCATATTGACCGTCCACCATAATATCCTGCACTTCGCCACCTGATGTGCGAAGATCAGGAATAAGCTCTATTTTCAGTTCCATGTACCTGCCTCCTCAGTTCCTAACGTTACTCTGTTAGGATGCCCTTGAGAGCGGTAGTTTATAAGATAAAGCGTCTATTCGATTTAAGAGCACATTGGTTAGACGGACAACACATATTTTTGGATAGCGTGAACTACACCCTGATCGTTGTTTGAAAGTGTAACCTCATCCGCAGCAGCCTTAACTTCCTCCGGGAATTGTCCATCGCAATCCCTTTGCCTGCAAAGGTCAGCATTGTGATGTCATTGTAGTAGTTACCTACCGCCATGATCTCGGAAGGAAGGATTCCTTTGGCTTCAGCCAGTCTTTTGAGAGCTGCACCTTTGGAAGCTTCGGGATGCATCAGATCAATGAAAAAATCACCGCTGCGTGTCATATAATAAGGAAGATTCCAGGTCGACCACTCCTGTTGCACCGCGTTCATCTGCTCGATTGATCCAAACGCAGTGAATTTGGCAAGTGGTTCTGTCATATCCGCCCACTGTGGCAACTTTAATGGCTCTGCCATGAAGTTTTGATACATCTCGCGTACCTGCAACTCCAAACCTTCCGGCTGATCCACGTAAAGTCCAAACGCCGTGTTGATATCAAAATGCACACCTTGCGTTCGGCAGTATGTTATGAAAGGCTCCAGTCCCTGTCCATCCATCGCAAAATGATGCACCACTTCACGAGTCTCGACCTGTGCCGTTACCGCTCCATTATGTGTAATGACATATCCGTCAAGTCCCATCTGCTCCATAAACGGAATCGTATTCGCCGGGCCTCTGCCTGAACACAGGACAATCTCGGCTCCCTGACGGGAAGCACGAATTAAGGTCTCTTGCGTCATTTCGGTAAGTTCATGATGATCATTAAGCAGCGTTCCATCGACATCCAGTGCGATTAATTTAATTGTCATTGTCTTCATTCCTTATCTGTAAGAAGTCGCACCCACCCAAACCCTCCCTTCCGAGGGAGGGCCCCAGAGGGCTCTGCCCTCTGGACTCCCGCTTTGTTAACCGGCGGCGGGTGGGATCTTGCTATGTGACGGTTGACGTGGGAGCGCTTGGTTGCCGGGTCCTCCGCTTGACAGCGGCGGTCCCGCCCAAGCTTAAGCGGGACCATTACGGGCAGGGCTTCGCTCCCTGCCCGGGCTCCCTGCTCCGCTTTGCGAAGGGCGGGAGCTGTTGCGCCTGGGGCGCGGTGGGCAGGGCTTCGCACTCTGCCCGGCTCCCTGCTCCGCTCCGCGAAGGGCGGGAGCTGTTGCGCCTGGGGCGCGGTGGGCAGGGCTTCGCACTCTGCCCGGCTCCCTGCTCCGCTCCGCGAAGGGCGGGAGCTGTTGCGCCTTCGGCGCGGTGGGCAGGGCTTCGCTCCCTGCCCAAGCTCCCTGCTCCGCTCCGCGAAGGGCGGGAGCTGTTACTTCCGCAGAAGGTCTAATTCTTCTGCGGTTAGCTCGCGATAGCTGCCAATTTCCAGATTGGCATCCAGCTCCAGGTCACCCATGGCTACGCGCTTCAAATAAACCACGCGCTTGCCTACAGCCTGGAACATTCTTTTCACCTGATGGAACTTGCCTTCATGAATGATCAATGAAATGGAAGAGAATACGCCCTCTTCCGTTTCCTCACGATGAAGAATAGTCAATTCCGCAGGCAAAGTCTCATATCCATCATCCAGCTGAATGCCGACTTTGAATCGTTGCACATCTTCTTCATCAACGTTCCCCAGCACACGAGCTTCATACGTCTTGGGTACATGTTTGCGGGGGGATAACAAATCATGCGCAAGTGGACCGTCATTCGTTAGAATAAGAAGGCCCTCTGTATCTTTGTCCAGTCGTCCCACCGGGAACGGATCGAAGACACGATCTTCTTTACGCAGCAGGTCAATTACCGTTTTATCCCGATTATCTTCAGTTGCCGACACCACGCCAGGTGGTTTGTGCAGCATCAGGTAGATCATTTCCCGATACATGATCCGCTCTCCGTCAGCTTCAATCACGTTCACGTCCGGATTGACCTGCACACCGCTATCTTTCACCGGTTTACCGTCCACACGAATTCTGCCCTGCTTTACCATCTTTTTGAGTTCACTTCGGGACCCCACACCCATATGGCTTAATATTTTATCCAGACGCAGCGTTTGTTTGCCTTTTCCATTCATACCGATGTCCACCTCCAGCCTGCCGGATATTCATTCTTCAGTACACCATCCAGCCATTTCCCCCAGCCGGCAGCGAAACCATCCACACATACCAGTACATAACCTTTGGCTGCCGTATCTGCTTTGCGTTCTACACGCGCTTCTTCGATGTTCAACGTCTCTCCCTTGAGGTACCTTACGGCTTCTCCGTTAGCGGATGATAGATTGATGAATCGCTGCGACTCTGTTGTATGCAAAGCACATGCCAGCGGATGAGAGGGCACAAATCGCCCATTCTTTAAGGTACCCATAAACCATCCTGGCCGAATAACCTTGAGCCCTTCCAGACGAGCAGCACCCACAGAAGATTGATACACCCGATCGCCGTAATACACCGTTTCTCCAGCAAGCTGGATTTCCAGATTTTCTTGTACAAATTGAGCATATACCGCTCCCGGATCGACACTCGCCTGGTCGGCTCCTCGTCCCTGACCCCGTTCGTTTTTGCGGCCACCTCGTTCGTTTCCTTTACCCGGTTTTCCCTGAGTCCTGCCACCACGTGAACTCCTGTCATTGTCATTGCGTTCCCTGGATTCGGTTCTCATGAGACGTTCCCGTTTCCGTTCTTCTTTCGTAAGAGGTGGGGATACATGGATAGATCGGTCCTCGGATTCACCGGGATGCGTGAAATCTCTATCCACTGCCTGTCCAGTCTGGAATTCACTGTTCGCTTCACGACTTGCATCTTTTTCAGCCATAAATTGCGCACGATGCTGCAATACAGCAACATAATGTCCTTCCCCCTCCAACAGATGAGGCCATAACCTCGCAGTGCCGCGAGTTTGGTCCAGCACAGATTCTGTCTCTTCTGCTGTCTCAGGCAGCATCTGACGCACCCAATCCGGGCGCCCTGGGGCAAATCCTGCAGTATCAGGGATGTTATTCACCACAAAATCAGGATTGATGTTCAGAAACTCCGCAATCATCGCTTCATTTTCCTCTGGTGCAAAAGTACATGTGGAATATACTATCGTTCCTCCTGGAGCAAGAAGCTTGGCTGCCGTCTCCAAAATATCCCGCTGCATCAGCACACATTTCTCCACCGAATGATGTTCCCAGGATTTCACCATGTCCTCATCTTTGCGGAACATGCCTTCACCCGAGCAAGGAGCATCGATTAACACTTTATCAAAATAATGAGGGAATGCCTTCGCAATTCGCTCAGGTGACTCGTTCAGTACAACGGCATTACGCACCCCGTACAATTCCACGTTTTTGGCGAGTGCCTTCGTTCGTTCCCCATGGATATCATTCGTAACAAGTACACCTTTCCCCTGAAGCTTGGCTGCGATTTGGGTTGTTTTCCCGCCAGGAGCCGCGCACAAATCAAGCACACGTTCCCCAGGCTGCACATCCAACAATTCAACCGGAGCCATGGCGCTTGGTTCCTGAATATAATACAAGCCTGCATGATAATAAGGATGTAACCCCGGCTTAACCCCGTGAGGCACATAAAAACCCGTTCCGCACCACGGAATGGGTCGCATATCAAATGGAGCAATTTCCTTGAATTGTTCCAGCGATATTTTCAGCGTATTCACTCTCAGCCCCGCATGTGGCGACTGCTCATAAGATTTCATAAATTGTTCAAATTCATCGCCTAACAAGCTTTTCATTCGCTCGGCAAATATCGAAGGCAGCTGTATAGCCATAATCCCACTCATCCTGTCTTGTTAAAATTGCATATAGTTCTATGTTATCATATCCGGGCATGGCTTTCCTATTGATTCATACGTATTCCACTACAGCGTGTAATGTAGTATAATGGCAAGTAGATTGATTGATGTGCAAAAATTCGGGTGTTTATGCATATTATCCCATCCTGTATTTTTGCCAAAACTATATTTCGATATGATCGATGGGGGATGTCTTAATGAAATCCAAGAAGAAAAAGAAAAGTGCTGCGATCCTTATTTTCCTGGGTGTTTTCATTGTAATGATTGCCGTACTCGTTCTGGTGAATCAGCAATCCAAGAAACAAATGGATAGCGTGCAGAATGCCTATGGCATCGCCGCTTCCAAGCTTAATCCCGCAACACGCGAATTGCTGGACGATCCGAACTACCAACAAATTATTTTGCCTGATGATCTGAAAGCCAGAATTAATAACAAAGATAGCTTCTTTGTCTATTTCTTCGCCTCCGATTGCTCACACTGCCGTGCGACAACACCTCAGCTGATGCCATTGGTGGACAGTGAAGGCATCGAGCTTCCTCAGTTCAATCTGCGGGAATTCGATTCCGGTTGGACTGATTATAACATTGAGTACACACCGACTCTGGTATATTACCAGGATGGTGTGGAGAAAGACCGCATGGTTGGCGGACTGCAGGAAAGTGGCAGTGACAACGGTTATACTTTGGATGACTACAAGCAATTTTTCGAGAAATATAAAGGCAGTGCCACTCCATCAGCAAGCTAATCGTATATCCCTATAATATCGAACACCCCGGCCAATTCCTCTAGAGGAGCTGTCGGGGTGTTTTTTATCAAGTCATATGTTGGACACTATGTTATTGATCAAATGAATGATGACTTTCCATGACAAGCTTACTCGCTCTGCAAGTTCTGTTCCTGCTGCAATGCTTTGATCTTCTCTTCATAGATTCGTCCACGTGTAGGACTTCGGCGTTGGGGAATATTGGGCTTCAGTTCAAGGGCTCGTTCCCGAATCTTCTGAACCAGCACCTCATCCTTAATTTGAATGTGCAAATCTCTGTAAGAAAATTTCTGTGGCTCAGTACCCGAAAGTCCATCAACTAGTTCCTGTACTTCTCGCACCAACGGCCCAAGGGCAATGCCTCTCGCAGTTTCCGGATAGGACTTCAGCAGATCTATCGAACTCTGTAACATCATACGTCCCCACGAAGGTTCGCATTTCTGAAATGGTACAGCCCCACTGCGATTTGCAGTAATCCTTTGTACAGAGAATCCCGATCACGTTCAAGCCACAGCTCTTCCAATACCTCATGGCATTCAAAGTAGTCCTGATCGCGATTGAAGTAGATTAGATAGTCAACATACAGCGGCTCATAGCTGCTCATCCGGGTTTTCGCCCTTTCTGGCCGCATTCAGAAGTGCTTTCACATCATCGAGAAGGTCTTTCAACCCTTCCATATCATGACGCTCCCAGCAGTCATTGAAGCGCTTCTGTGCCTCTATCGCTTCATTCACGAGGTGGTAGAAATACAACTGATGTATGATGCTCAGCGTTCTTGATACGATATTGGAATCATCCTCAAAAGCCTTTTGCGCCTCCAGAATTTGCAGACGAATCGCCGACATTTCATTATCGAGTACAAAAGCGGCTTCAGCCGTTTTTTCAACCTTGCCCGCATATCATCAGGCAGGCTCTCCCGAAACTTGTAACTCAAGGAGTGTTCAATCGTAGCCCAGAAGTTCATCGCCAGCGTCCGAATCTGAATCTCGGCCAGCACGTTCTTCTGTCCAAGGGCTGTTTGAACAGGATACTCAATAATCATATGGAAACTGCGGTAGCCGCTCTCTTTGAAATTGGTGATATAATCTTTCTCGATTAATACCGTCAAATCCTTACGACCGCGAATATACTCGGCTACCCGCCGAATATCATCCACAAACTGACACATAATGCGGATACCTGCAATATCCTCAATGCCCGTTTCCACCTGATCAAGCGGCACATTCAGGCGTCTGGATTTCTCCAGAATGCTGGATATTTTTTTGACACGACCGGTAACGAATTCGATCGGGGCGTATTCTTCCCTTTTCTTAAGCTCCGCCCGCATCGTTTTAAACTTAACTTTCAATTCCTCTACCGCTTGTTCATAAGGAAGTAAAAATGTACCCCAGTCTCTACCGTCCATGCTTATGCCTCCTGTCTCTATAGCTTCCCCTGTTCTTATCCATTATACATGATGTTAAGCGGGGGAAGAGTCCCGTACGACATTACCCTCTTCCACGCTTCTAATTTCCAGTTCGGGGAACTTCGAAACAACGCTTAACGATGCTCTGCACCGACAGCTTCCGATATATGGCTGTAGCCGTCTTTGCGCAGCAACTCACGCAGTCCGGCATGAATGCGCCGATTCACTTCAGGTCCTTCATAGATTAATGCCGTATATATTTCCACCAGGCTGGCTCCAGCTTTAATCTTTTCGTAAGCATCTTCGCTAGTGAAAATGCCACCCGATCCGATGATCGGCAGCTTGCCTTCTGTCTGGCGATAGATCTGACGAATGATTTCCGTGGAACGGTCACGCAGCGGTTTGCCACTTAGTCCACCTGTCTCTTTGGCATGCTGATGGGACAGTCCATCTCGGCTGATCGTTGTATTCGTTGCAATGATTCCGGCAACCCCACTATCTGCAATGGTACTTACCATATATTCAAGCTCCTGGTCATTCACATCCGGTGCAATTTTGACCAGCACCGATTTAACGGCACCGCCCGCTCTTTTGCGCTGCGTCTCCATCTCATTCATGACAGCAGCAAGCAATTCCTTCAATTCATTCCCATGTTGCAGATTACGCAAATCCGGTGTATTTGGTGAACTAATATTCACCACAAACAGGTCCGCATAATCGTACAGCGCCCGAATGCATTTTTCATAATCCAGATGCGCTTCTTCATTTGGAGTCGCTTTATTTTTACCTATATTTACGGCCACTGGAATTCGGCGCTCCGTAAGGCGTGCCAATTCACCCGCCATCGCTTCCGCTCCGAGATTATTGAAGCCCATCCGGTTCACCAAGGCCTCATCGGGAGGCAGGCGAAATAAACGCGGCTGGTCGTTGCCAGGCTGTGCAAGCGGTGTGACTGTGCCTACTTCCATGAAGCCAAACCCAATGGAAGAAAAGCCCGTTACAGCCTGTCCGTTTTTGTCCAAACCGGCAGCAAGGCCTACAGGCGTAGGGAAGTGGCAGCCAAACATATCCACAGCCAGATCCGCTGTTTCACGCACGCCATACATGACACGCAAACCGGATGGAACCGGGCGAATACTCCCCATTCCGCTGAGGCCGCCGATAATTAGATGATGGGCCTGCTCAGGGTCCATTTTGAACAACAAGGGTTTAGCAAGACTTCTGTATAACAAATCACTCACTCCGTTCTGGTCCGGTACGCTGAAAAAACTGCTTTCCGTCTTTTTCATATGTAAAAAAACACTCTATACACAAGTCTATCCGTTTCTTCTGCAAAAGGAAAGTAGTTTGAGCATAGACAGAAGCATTTAGCTTAAACTCTAAGCGCTCACAAGAAATCCACCCGCCTACTGGAAATGACGAGTTGAATTCTTTACAATGGGAGCATGGCTAGATCGATATTAGCCTTATTCCATGAAGGAGGAAACAGCCCATGGCTCCCAAACGCAAACCACCTACTTTGCAGCAAAAGAAAGATGAGGTCAACCGGAAAGCGATTATCTGGACGGCAGCCAGCGTCGGTGGACTGATCATTATCATTGGTGCGCTTATTATTATCGCCAACCTGTAAATGCTCCAACCAACTGTTTCTGCATCTACATACTAATCCAGCTTGGATTTTACGTTTTCTTCGGTCTGAATCACTTGGTTTTCCGTTTAATTCAACCAATGATACGTCTTATTCGGATTACTTTGCTTGGGAACGAGTGTGTACCGGTAGCGATTCTTTGCTTCTGGAATAACAGCTGTCTCTGGCAGCAAATCTTTCCCGATGCGTACCGGAGTTCCCTGAGGAGCAAGCGCAAACAGCTCTTCCACATCTTCAGTACTCATCCTCACACATCCAAGGGATTCATCCAGCCCGATACTGTTTGGCTCGTTGGTCCCATGGATGGCATAATTCGTATCAGATAACTGCATTCCTCTACTCCCAAATTCGCCGTTGGAGCGACCATTTGGATTAACAACCTTGTCTGAGATTACAAACGAACCCTCTGGCGTGCGATCTCCCCCAAGCCCCACCTCGTAATTCCGAATAATGGTGTTGCCACTAATCAGTGCAAGCTTATGCCTACTCTTGTCCACAATAATTTCAAGGCGATCCTGCAAAAAAGGCTTTTCGCCTAACGTATCCACAAATGCAGTATTTTTGCCTTGCGTCGAATCTGAAATCTCACGTGTTCCTTCATCTCTATTCTTCCCGTTTTCCCTTTCCCCTTGCTGATGTATGGCTAGTAGTGCCGGGAACAACCGGGTCATGCCTGGTGCAGTTTCTCCCAAAATATTATCAGGAAAGGGCTGGGCAAGCTGTGCCACATTCTTCGGCCAGGTTCCATTTTGTTTTTTATATGTAATCATAGCACTTGACAGCGCTGCCGCGGATTCCTGTTTTGCTGTCCAGGCTTGTGCCAGCCGCTTGATCTCTTGTGATACTTCCGGTGGTTCACAATTACACTGCTTGGCATCATAACTCTGTGCGGTTAATTTGCCATTGCTGTTGGTCTGTACGATGTATTTCACCGACATATTTCGCTTCCACAACGTCCAGTTACCCGCAACCTGCATCCCAAGCACAGCTGATGTCTGCACTTTCGGACCAGAGCCCGACCATGCAGCTGCCAATGCAGCTTCACCCTGGTCACCTCCACCGAATGCCGCTGCTGTAAACACATTGGAATTCACTACAGGAGCCGGATCATCTGCCGGGCTATCTCCTGATTTGTCCGTGGAATCATCCGTCGGTTCCAACGCCGAGGCCAATACATCTGCCGCATCACGATTGAATCCAGGAGCATCTGCAGGGGGTAATCCTGCCAGTACAAGCAGCATCAGCAGAGTGAGCCACATCTTGCGAACACGATGTTTTTTCTCCTTTTGCTCAGCCACCTCGACCAGCTTCTCCTGATAATCCACCCATATATCTGCCGGTGCCTTGCTTCGCTCGAAAGCTTCGTAGACTTCACCCGCCTGCTGAAAACAATAGTTCGCCTTGGCCTCCTGCCCTTCACCCAAATATTCCTTACCGAGTAAATACCAGGCCATTTTATTATCTGGATGTTTCTTTACATAAGTTCTCAAATGAGTATTTTGCATCCGATCCTCCATCATTTCGCCGTATTCCGTTTCTTTCTATATCGGCAATTGATGACAAGAAATCCATAGGACTTGAGTACCCGGATCGAAGCCTCAATATTCGACAAAAAAGCACACTCCCCTGTCCCAAAGACAGAAAAATGTGCTTTTGTATATTTCATATGAAAGGAATTAGCCTTCTTTATTGAAAGGTTCATCCGCTACTTTAATGGAGTCCGTAGGGCAGCCGTCGCAAGCATCCTGCATGTCGTCGAACAAGTCATCCGGAATTGCCTTGATCCCTTTGTTGGCATCCCCATCGAAAATTACTTCTGCCAAACCTTCATCATCATAATCATAAATGTCTGGCGCCGTTGCTCCACATGCTCCGCACGCAATACATGTATCCTTTTCAACCCAAGTAAATTTACTCATTACCTATCTCTCCTCCTATTATTCAAAAACGTACAGTATTTTTATCTAGAAACATATTAATACAAAGTAAGAGTTATTACAAATCATTTTAACAGCCTCAAGACTCCATTATGCCCTATTTAATCAAGACTTTGCAAATTATCTTTTTGCAGCGAAGTTCCCCGCACTTTATGATTGCGTAGTAATACGGAAGGATCATCCCCCAGCATTCCAGCTGTAACGATAGCATTTTCGCCAAATTTGTCACGCAACTGATCCATAATGCGAATCAGGTTTTCCTTCTTCGGCTCCTGCTCATATTCAAACAGATCAAGCTGTATCGCCGACTCCTCGCGCGGGATTAGCGTTTGAAGGGTTACCCCCAGCATACGAACCGGCTTGCCCCGCCCCAATGTTTCGCAAACAAAGCACAGGCTTCCCGGTATATGACCGACGCATCTTCAGTAGGCACTTCCATCATGCGCGATCTCGTAATGGTCTTCATATCCGGTGTACGAATCGTAATCTGAATGCCCTGACTGAGCATTTCGTGCTTGCGCAACCGTCTGGCAACCTGGTCACTTATATTCAGTAACACCCGATGCACATCATCCATTTCAGATATATCCGCAGGTAACGTTGTCGTGTGTCCAATCGATTTATTCGCTTCACGTTCAGCCTGAACTGCTGAATGATTAATGCCGTTTGCTGAATTTTTTAACCAAGAGCCATTGATTCCAAACACATCGGTTAACATCCGCTCGTCTGATTTGGCCAACTGTCCTATCGTTTCAATGCCCAGCTTCTTCAGCTTTTCAGCTGTTTTTTTACCGATGCCAAACATCTCGTTACACGGTCTATGCCATAAAATCTGAGGCACATCTCTCATCCGCAAAATGGAAATGCCATTAGGCTTTTTCAAATCAGAGGCCATCTTGGCAAGCAGCTTGTTGGGTGCAATTCCGATCGAACAAGGCATCCCCAATTCATCCCGGATTCGGTTCTGAATACTCTCTGCAATTTCCAGCGGTGTACCGAACTGTCTGGACCCTGTAATATCGAGGTAACATTCATCGATCGAGGTCGCTTCGAGCAGCGGCGTATAACTGTAAGCTATTTTCATGAATTCTCTCGAATACCTTCGATACAAATGAAAATCCGGTCGAATCACTATTAAGTCAGGACACTTCTTCAGCGCTTGATGAACGACCATGCCTGTGGAGATGCCCCTTCTGCGAGCTGTGTACGAACAAGTTACAATGACGCCTTTGCGCACTTCACTGCTGCCAGCAACGGCCGTCGCTTTTCCTCTATATAATTCCGGTTCCTCGGCTTCATGTACAGAGCAATAAAAAGCATTCATATCGACATGCAGAATCACTCGTCCGGCGGCAGGATAATATCGATCTACGTTCATGTTATTATTCGTTTGGTCTGAAGACATGATCTACTACCGCCCTTTCATATACACTATTCCTCGAAAAGCATTCTCTTATCTATTATATCAAAATCCCTTATGTAAATATCATTCATATCCCCTTATTTTCGGAGAGATTTAACGATCATTCGAATGACACCCCACACGGAAACGACCATAATAGCGATCAAAATGAAAGAAATGATTATATTCTCCCAAACAATAGTCATCTTCTTCCCTCCATTTATACAGAACAAATTTAGAATCCATATTTAATCCCGGAATAGCTGCATATAGATGAAGCATAACATATTACAAGACTACTGTTTACAACACACTCTACTCTACAATCCATCATTTGTTACACCAAATGGTGAATTCGATGTAGCATTTGGCGATAATGGTGCTATAATAATTAATTATACAAATTCACGATTTTAGGACAAATCTACACTTTGAATTTAATACAGTGTAGCGTTACAGAATCGAAGGATTCGTCACCCATATGATCAACCGTTTTCTTAAACACACCATTAAACTTTCTAAAAAAAAGCGCTTCATCTTAAAGGAGGATCTTCATGTCAAAGGCCATCTCCATCTTCGATACGACTTTACGTGACGGCACACAAGGGGAGGGAGTCAGCTTATCGGCAGATGACAAGCTCAAAATTGCCAAGAAGCTTGATGACCTCGGTGCTCATTATATTGAAGGCGGAATTCCCGGCAGTAACACCAAGGACATTGAGTTTTTCAAAAGAGTCAAGGAATTGAACCTGAATGCCAAAATTGTCGCTTTTGGCAGCACGCGCCGTAAAGGCAGCATTGCGAGTGAAGACGCCAATTTGAAGCGCATGATTGAATCAGGTGCTCAGGCAGCGACGCTGGTTG
This sequence comes from Paenibacillus sp. 1A_MP2, assembly GCF_052244825.1. Classification (NCBI taxonomy): domain Bacteria; kingdom Bacillati; phylum Bacillota; class Bacilli; order Caryophanales; family Paenibacillaceae; genus Paenibacillus; species Paenibacillus sp. 1A_MP2. Next base: position 5,001,686 of record NZ_JBQQCS010000001.1, read on the forward strand.
GTAAATCATGGGATTTCCACGTGCACACGGCTTTGCAAACCACTTTGGAAGAAAACCTGTCCATGATCTACGATTCTATTGTCTACCTGAAACAAAACGGCATGGAAGTCATCTTTGATGCAGAGCATTTCTTCGACGGATTCAAGCACAACCCGGAATATGCACAGGCCGTGCTGACCAAAGCCCATGAAGCCGGAGCGGACTGGCTTGTGATGTGCGATACCAATGGCGGAACGATGCCACATGAAGTGTATGAGATCGTATCCACACTGGCTGAGCGCCTTCCACAGGCTCAATTGGGTATTCATACTCATAATGATTGTGAACTTGCTGTCGCCAATACGTTAAGCGCTGTACAAGCTGGGGCCAGACAGGTCCAGGGTACAATGAACGGTTACGGAGAGAGATGTGGTAACGCCAACCTCGCTTCCATTATTCCTAATTTGCAACTGAAGCTTGGATATGAATGCGTGTCTGAGGATTCGATGCGACAACTCACAAATGTGGCCCGTTACGTTAGTGAGATTGCCAATGTAAATATGCCGATCAATCAGCCATATGTCGGAAATGCTGCTTTCGCCCACAAGGGTGGCATCCACGTCTCAGCTATATTGCGTGATTCGCGAACCTACGAACATATCGCGCCCGAGCTTGTAGGGAACAAACAGCGTGTACTCGTCTCCGAACTGGCAGGACAAAGCAACATCGTGTCCAAAGCACAGGAACTGGGTCTTGAATTCGATCCGAGCAGTGCCAACTCACGTCAGATCATTGAGAAGATCAAAGATCTGGAACATCAGGGTTATCAGTTCGAAGGCGCCGATGCCTCGCTTGAATTGTTGATTCGTGAAGCCAACGGTGACATGAAAGAATTGTTTACCTTTGAATCATTCAAGATGCTTGTTGAAAAAGTGGCTGGCAAGCCGGTTGTTTCGGAAGCCTTTGTTAAACTTAATGTAGGCGGGACAAGTGCTTATACTGCGGCTGAAGGCAATGGTCCAGTCAATGCACTGGATAACGCGCTTCGTAAAGCCCTTGTGCAATACTTCCCTTCCCTTGCCAACATGCATCTCTCCGACTATAAAGTACGTGTTTTGGATGAAAAAGACGCTACCGCAGCGAAGGTTCGTGTATTAATTGAATCCAAAAACACCGAAAACACGTGGAATACGGTCGGTGTGTCCGAGAACGTGATTGAAGCGAGCTGGGAAGCACTTGTACACAGTTTCCGTTATGCCCTTCTTCAGGAAAAATTGCAGCACGAGCCTGATGTAGTCAACATACCTGCTCACGGACTAAGCAACCATTAATGCATATTTCCCGGAAAATAAAAAAAGCGCCTGTCTCCAATAAACATTGGAAGACGGGCGCTTTTGCTTCTCGCTTGGCTAATCCGTAATTAATCCCTTAATTTTGCGCTCCAGCTCTTTTTCTGGCAGAATCCCCAGGATAATTTCCTGTACGACACCTCTGGAGTCAATCAGTACATTCGTCGGAAAAGCGATACCGTTATATTTGGCATATGCTGTTCCGTCTTCATCAAGCAAAATAGGGAACGTCAGTTTGTATTCATCCACAAAGGCTTTGGCATCCCTGATTTTATCGTACGTGGTTACATTCACACCGTACAGATCCAGTTTATCTTTGTATTTTGCTGCCAATGTATTAAGCTCAGGAGCCTCCTGCTTGCACGGTTCACACCAGGATGCCCAGAAACTGACGAAGATGGCCTTTTCCTTGGCTCCGCCTACAGAGTAGGTTTTCCCATCCATGGCGTGCAAAGAGAAGGCTGGTGCCAGTAGACCTGCCTTTGGCCCCGTCTCTGTGGGCATCGGCTCCTCTTGCTTAAAAACGGCTGCAATTCCGTTGTCTGCATTTTGAGCCAAAGCAATGCCCACAAGCAATACAACACCCAGCAGTATGTATATGTTTCGTTTCATGGCCAGCCACCCTTTTATTTGATCAGCACATCTAACGCAAATGCAGCAGATGGTAACGCTTTTTTGGACTTAATCCAAATGCGTTCTTTCATATTGTACCCTGTTCCTTTAAAATTTTACAATCCGGGTTAAACAAAATAAAATTAAAAAAGGACTCCTGCCGAAGCAGGAGCCAAAGAGAGAGGGGTGAATACAAATGGCAGCACTCCACGGGCAGCAGAACAGCTTCTACATCCCCCGCTCCGTAGAGCAAGAAATGTCTAAGCATATGTTCGCGTCGCTGCCAATGGAAGCCTGCGGGGTTGTGCTGGGTGAAGCCGCAGCGGGCGGCATACGAATCAGTCGGTTTCAGCCGATTCGTAACGTAGCGCCTGACCCGCTGCACCATTTCTCGCTGGATGATGCAGACTGGATTCGTTGTGTGTTCAATGAGCCACAATTAATCGGACTCTTTCACTCCCACCCCGAACCACGCCCATTCCTTCCAACGAGGATCTGCGTAACCTACCGATTTTCGCCGGATTGCTCCAGGTATATCTTATCGGGTCGCCTGATCTTAATGCTGAATCACAACCAAAGATGCTTCTAAACGGTTATCAGATCCACACAGGTCCTGATTCATCCATTGGAATGGCCCATGTCCATTCTTACAGCTTACAGGCCACCCAGCTATGCGTGACTTAACTGGGTGTACAGATCGCCCAATGTGTTTACATTTTGATGAGTCATATCCTCCAGATAACAGGACCATAATTGTGCAGTCATTTTGGCATCCTCCAAGGCGTGATGGCGTCCATAGATTGGAATGCCTCTGGATTCCAGCAATTCATCCAGCCCATAGCCTGTTCTGCTCGGTTCAAGCCAACGCGCCAGCATCATCGTATCAATGAGCCGGTGCGTGAGCCTTACTTTGGATGTCCGCCATAAGGCCGCATTCAGAAAAGCCCGGTCATGCGCGCTTGCATGAGCAACCAGTACACTCCCGCCAACAAAAGACATGAAATCATGCAAGCCTTCCAGCAGCGACGGAGCATCCAGCGTCATTTCCTGTGTAATTCCCGTTAATTCGGTAATGTGTTCCGGAACGGAGACTTTGGACTGAACCAACGTATAGAACTGCTCATTCTCCAGCATGACACCGCCATGAATGCGCACCGCCCCAAAGGAAAGAATCTCATCCCCATGTTGGGGAGAGAAGCCTGTCGTTTCCAGATCAAATACGACCGCATTCAACTCGTTCAAGGGCGTGTGCAGCACCTCGGGTCTGCGCTGCTCTCTCATCATCGAACGGATAAACGCCATATGTTGCGCCGTAGGGGCTCCCATTATGGAAGCGATGGCGGAAGGAACCCCTCCCTGGCGCAGCGAATTCCAAAATCCAGTATTGCCCCTTGCCGGCTCTCTCATGGACGTCTCCTTTCTGCAAACCGAAGTTGTCTTTGCAGCGCACGATGTACTCGCCGCACCAACCCTAACGTATCCCGGAGCTCATAAAGCATTTGTTTTTCCTTCAACTGTTTCTCATTCAGGAAACCACCGCTATGCTGCAATCCATGTTTGATCACAATAGGTGTACTGCGTCGAAGCCTCAAAGCTGTCATAAATGCACGCTGAGCTGCATCCAGCAAAGTAAGCGGAACTGCTTCAAGCGAAACCAACCTCTGAATTCGCTTGAGCGTGGATGTTTCCTTGATACCATGCTGCAAAGCCAGAAAACGCGCACTGTTCACCAGCGGAATGTACAAGCCGTATTTCACATCAAACCCACCTGCATGTTCACCGAATCGTTCGGTCACTACCCGTCCGAGGATGTTGAGTGTCGCCTTGTGTTTAACGGTATTGCGCAGCACGGCATCGGAAAGCTCAGGAACTGACCTGAACCCTTCATAAAACGCAGAAATCCATTCCTCCGCCAGCTCAGGCTCACCCGCAACAAAACGCATGTCAGAAGCGATAATCAAATTGCGAACCGGCTCCCATGACAGATCCGATCCCCATGCTTTCAGTTGTTCCTTCCATGATTCCAGCGTTTTCCTCCATAAAGACTCAGAACACATCACTTTGCCTTCACATTTGGCATAGCCTAGTTCCTCCAGCATATCGGTCATTCGAAGTCCGAGTTCGGCAAAATATGTTTCTTTATCCTCATGCGGGGTATCGCTGATTATCATGCCATTGTCCTGATCACTCCATAACGTCGCTTCCTGCCTGCCGGAACTGCCAAAAACGATAAAGGCATAGGGGACGGGAGGTCGGCCTAGGCCTTCCTCTACCATCCCCTGGATGCATAACTCTACTGCGCGCCGAGCAACCCGGTCATGCAGTTCATTTACCGTCTGGTACCATTCAATCGGCGACAAGGAAGCGGACAACAGTTCCAGGAGCTCATTCTGCAATATCACACGTGCCTGGCGCAGTTCTTGAGAAGATGCCGCACCATCTATTCCCTGATAGGACCAGGATTGATTTATATACGGGATGGGTTCCATCATATCCAGCCTCCTTGAAGCATGATTCAGCAATCATTCCTCTTAGGAGCTGAACGTACCGCCATTGGATTTCGTTTCACCATTTTTCATTTGTTCAGGGTACCCGTAAGTACCATGCTCACTTAAATCCAGACCCATCGTCTCTTCTTCTTCCGTTACACGGATTCCCATGACAGCTTTCATACCACCGAGAATAATGAAGGACATGACCAGTACGAAGGCAAATGCACCTGCCAGACCCAAAAGCTGAACACCCAGTTGGTGGAAACCACCGCCATAGAACAGACCCGCTTGACCTACGCCTGCATTCTCAGCAAGTTCCGGTGTTGCGAACAAACCTGTGGAGATTGCTCCCCACATACCGGCAATACCGTGTACAGAGAAAGCATAGATTGGATCGTCAATTCCTTTGCGCTCAAAGTATTGAGCTGTGAAGAATGTGATAATACCAGCCAGAGCACCAATAACCAGAGCTGCCCATGGTTCAACGAAAGCACAAGCACCTGTGATGGCAACCAGTGCCGCGAGCACACCATTCAGCATGCTAGGAATATCGGATTTACCCAATACAGCCCATGAGATTAACAGTGCAGCAACACCACCCGCAGCCGCAGCTACGTTTGTAGTTAATGCCACATAACCGAAGAATCCATCACCCATAGCAGATAATGTACTACCTGGGTTGAAACCGAACCAGCCGATCCAGAGGATAATTACACCCAGTACGGAGTAAACCTGGTTATGACCTGGAATGATGTTAGGTTTACCATCTTTGTTATATTTGCCGATACGCGGCTTCAACAGGATTGTTGCTACCAGTGCAGCAGTCGCACCCGTCAAGTGGACAACTGTGGAGCCTGCAAAATCTTGCATACCAAGCTCAGCCAACCAGCCGCCGCCCCATACCCAGTGAGCAACAACAGGATACATAATAATGGTATACAGCGTACCAAAAACGATATATACACTCATCTTTGCACGTTCTGCCATACCACCGCAGGCAATCGCCAGGGATACCGCTGCAAAGGCAAGGTGGAATACAAATTTGATTGTTAGCGGAACATCAGAGAAGGCTAGTGATTCGAACGAAGCAGCCATTCCGTCCCCACTCAGGAAAAATCCGGTTGTTCCGAAGAAACTGTTACCATTGCCGAAACCAAGACCGAAGCCCAGAGCCCAGAAGGCAATAACCGAAATTCCCAATGTCAGGATGGTTTTACCTGCAATGTGTCCTGCGTTTTTCATTCGAGTCGAACCCGCTTCAAGTAGAGCAAATCCCCCTTGCATCAGGAAAACGAGCACAACAGCCAGAAACGTAAAGGCTGAGTTAAGACCGCTTTGAAGTTCGATGTTAGTCGGCCCCTCCGCAGCTGCAAATGCGCTGACCGGGAAAGCCAGTAACGTGAGCATTATTAACACCGACACCAACCATTTCTTTCTCATATACCCCACTCCCTCTTGTGTTAAGTTTCTTCACATATCGTGAAACTCTTAATGCCATTATAAGCAGAAGACAGGAAAGTTGACAAGAGTATTTTCATCAAAACTGAAAAATATTTCTGGGAATAAAGTCATACGTCTTTTTCTTGCACTTAAGTACATAATCATGCCTCATAAGCACATAGATATAGAAACGCAGCGGGATAGCCACTAAAGCGTAACGTTTGACTGTATGGTTAAAGATCATGTATCATAACTAATAGTAAGAAAAAAATTGGGCGGGTTATGCAAAGCCGCAACTGGAATCTACAATTCCCTACATTTGAATGTGCAAGCGAGGTGAATATCATTGGGGATATGAAATTGTTTCGGATTGGCGAACTTGCCAAAACTGCAGGTGTGAGTGAACGGACGATTGATTATTACACGAAGCTCGGTCTCATCGCTCCAGAAGAGCGTACAGAAAAAAACTATCGTCTCTATAGTAATGAAACTTTAACCAGGCTTGAACGTATTGTACAGATGAAACAAGAGAAATATAGTCTCGACGAGATTAAGCAGTCTCTTGAGAAGTGGAGTCTGGTGAGCACGGAAGAACAGGTTGCCAGCAAATTGACAACCTTAGAGCTCCACGTGCAACAGCTTGAGCGAGAGGTGAATGAACTTAAACCACTGCTTGGCGAGATGAAACCTGTACAAGCACGCAAAATGATGGCTGGACTGCTCGCCAAAAGTGCCGGTACGATGGAAGCCTTGAAAATCTTGCTTGAGAACACCATGATGTAGCTTATTATTAGAAAGCGGAGGAATGAATATGAGTTTTAATAACGGTATGTTCGTTTTGATCATTATCGCCTTTTTGCTCTCCTTATGGGCGCAATTTCGCGTTAAGAGTACATTCAACCGATGGTCCGATGTTAAAAACCTGAATGGAATGACCGGGTACGATGCTGCCCGTCACATGCTGGACTCAAACGGCCTGCACGACGTTCCTATTGAGCCTGTGCGTGGAGCACTCTCCGATCACTACGATCCGATTAATCGAGTCGTGAGGTTGTCTGAGCCTGTATATTATGAAAACTCTATCTCGGCTGTCTCCGTTGCGTGTCACGAAGTAGGCCATGCAATCCAGCATAAGGAAAATTATCCGATGTTGGCACTGCGTCACCGAATTTTCCCAATCGTCAACTTTGCTTCCGGACTTGCACCTTTCTTGCTCATTGCCGGTTTCATCTTTAACGCAATGAACCTTGTCGGAATTGGTATCATCTTCTTCTCGGTAACCGTTGCGTTCCAACTTATTACTTTGCCGGTCGAGTTCAATGCAAGTAACCGCGCAAGAGAGATTATGGTATCGGAAGGTTATATCCGGAATGAAGAAGAGAGAGGCGTCGCCAAAGTATTGAATGCCGCAGCATTGACCTACGTTGCCGCAGCGCTAATCTCATTGCTTGAACTGATTCGTTACATCGGAATTTTCAATAGCCGTGACTAATTGAATACCAAAACAAAACAAAACAAAAAAAAACAATACCCCACCGTCAATCGGATGGGGTATTGTTTTGCTGTAAACCGAAATAATTAAGCAAGAATGAACGAAATGACTGCGCAACAAGTGGAAGCTTGTCATCTGCACGGTGGATCAACCCAATCGTACGCGTCACTTTCGGATGAGAAATGGCTACATGCGCCGGCTGCAGCGGATTCGTTTGGAAAAGCGCCATTTCCGGCAGCAAACTTACACCCATGCCAGCCGCAACCAGCCCGCGAATGGTATCCGTCTCTTCACCCTCAAAAGCAATTTTGGGCGTAAACCCGGCTTCAAGACACGCATGCCAGACAATCGGACGCAGAGAATATCCTTTACTGAATAACACAAATTTATCATCTTTGAGCTGTTCTAACGCAATACTCTCCTCACCGGCCAATGGATGATTCGGCGGAAGGATTGCATGCAGCTCTTCTGTAAGTACAATGTCACCATCCACCTGGTCGTGCTTCTCCGGGAACGGAGATATAAATGCCAAATCCACCTCAGCCGATAACACATCACGAATGAGCGTTGGGAACATGCCTTGCTTGAATCTGAATTTGACGTTAGGATAACGCTGACGGAACGCTGCTACAACCGAAGGAATCAAGTGAATACCGAGACTGTGAGGAAAACCGATACGAATTTCACCATGCTCCGGGTCAAGAAACTCATGAACCTCCCCGACCGCCTTGTCCAGATCTTTCAATATGCCTTCTACTCGTTTGCAAAAGAGCTGTCCGACTGCGGTTAACTGCAGATTTCGCCCTTTTTGCATAAAGAGGTCTACTCCCAGTTCTTCCTCCAGCTGATGAATCTGACGACTCACCGCAGACTGCGCCACATGTAATTCCTCCGCCGCCTGCGTAACATGCTCCTTCTGTGCCACTTTCAAAAAGTAATGCAACTGTCTTAATTCCACTGCCCCTGATCTCTCCAATCTGCTATACCCTACTTATCCTTGATTGCATTCCGTCTTCAGATCAATCCAACTACTGCTTAAAGCTCCGGGGTTTCCACAAGCGGATGAGAAGTCCATAAATGAAGAATCCACCTAACAACCCACCCAAATGAGCCATCCAGTTAATGCCTGACATGGCAAAGGAAAAAATAATTCCGAATACAAGCAGTGTATACAACGTTTTACGTGAGGCTTCATCCATCATCGTCCGCTGGAATAACGCTACATACAGAAACGCACCATAGATTGCATAGATCGCGCCTGAAGCACCTACCGAGATTGTTGTCGCTCCAACCGAGTTATACCATGCCACAGCCAGAATGTTGCCCAGAATGCCTCCACCCAAGTACAGCACACCATATCTCACCGACCCAAGCAGTCGTTCCATTGGTGGTGCAAATACGATGAGAGCGAAGCTGTTAAACAACAAATGACTGAAGCCTGCATGCAGGAACATAGACGTAATGTAACGCCACCACTCAGCGAATAGTTCATGATTTGAGAGCGCCCCAAATTTAAGGAGCGTCATGCTATTCGTCGAACCACCGTTCAGGCTTAACACAATAAACATCACAACATTGGCTATTAAAATAATCGACGTCAAAGGGAAAAATTTCAAATAACTTTTCCAGTTCTCATACCTTATAAATATCATAAGTTTCTGCTTTCACTCCACCCTGTTCAGATCGGCCTGCAAGTCTGATCCATTCTAATGATCTTTCGTCCGAATTGGACAATGCCTTTCATAAAAGATTATAATGGATTTTGGCACGGATCACCAACTTATAAGGAGGAACATTATTATGGCACAAGAACGTACAGGCGCAGCCACCTTTAAAGGTAACCCTATTACATTGATCGGACCCGAGTTGAAAGTGGGCGATCAAGCACCCAATTTTACACTGAGCAAAAACCTGGTTGAAGATGCATCACTGAAAGACTTCGCAGGTAAAATCAAATTAATCAGCGTTGTTCCTTCACTGGATACTGGCGTATGCGATGCCCAAACCCGTCGCTTCAATGTTGAAGCTGGAGATCTCGGAGATAACGTTGTCGTATTGACAGTTAGCGTTGACCTTCCATTTGCACAAGAACGCTGGTGTGGAGCAGCCGGAGTTGATCGCGTCGTAACACTGTCTGATTACAAAACACGTTCATTCGGTGAAGACTATGGTGTTCTGATCAAAGAATTCCAATTGGACATGCGCTCTATCTTCGTGGTGGATGCTGAAGACCGAATTACATATGTGGAATATCTGCCTGAAATGACAGACTCCCCTAACTTCGAGCAAGCGATTTCCGCTGTAAAAGCCTTGCTGTAAAAGGTAGCTCACGTTCAGAACAAAAGCGAGGAAGGTTCACCTTCTCTCGCTTTTTGTTATTCACCATCTATTTCAATCATTTGACTTATACTTGCTCAGCTTCTTATCCAATACAGAGAACAAATTCATGATTGTGCGATAATTAGAACCCAGGTCTCCGAGTGAACCACGTGAAGCCGAATACATATCGACCGCACTGCGTACAGGACTTACCGATATAATGGAAACCGTAATATCCATCGTCCGTCCGAAGGTAGTCCGCTTCTCCAGTATGACCTCTCCCACAGAAGGCACTTCATGCAGTACTTTATAACCCGGAATTTTTTTGAGTGTCGAAGAAACTTCTTCCCAGGCTCTGTCTTTGGATAAGTTATAATACCGTGTTTTTAATTTGGGATCCTTGGCTCGATCGCTGGTTCCCTCCATGCTGCGGATGATACCGACGAGCGTTCTCTTTAAGGTCAAGACCCTTCCTCCTTTGAATGTAACCGTTCCATTTATGTATACTAGTGTAACATTGTTCATGTAGTAACAAAAGGGCAAGCAACACTTTTAACAAAATACAGCCGATTCAACAAAAAAATTCAAATAAAAAGCACCCTGCAATTCCTGGATTAGAGGAAAAAGTCAGGGTGCTGTACATGATAAAAATAGAAACCCGCCTATGCCGTCCGGCTACATTGTCTTATGAACCTGCTTGGCAGGTGGGTGGCCGCAAAAATGTTTTTTGAAGTCCCCATGTCATATAGACAGGGCGTTTCAGCAACATTCTGTATTGATCTCCCGAAGACATCATCATTGGTTCAAAACAACGAATAACCGAAACGTACATCGCAGGATGTACAATTATTATATCCCTAACTGTGTAAAAAGTAAATGGTGACAGCTCATGTTTTATTTTTGGAGATTATCGTGTTTTTCGTCAGATGGCTTCGGTTCAGAGGATTCAACCGCCCCTACTGTCTCAACCGATTCTCCTGCCTGTTCTGCGGCTTGTGCAGCTTCCTCTTCTTCTTTCTTCAGCTGCATCTTCTCCATCTGCTCCTGCATCTTATTAAAGGTTGCGTAGAAGTTGAAGAAAGCAAACCAGGCAACAATGCTAATGATAAAGAAGATGAACAAGACCGGATAACGAAAACCGATATAGAACAACAATCCACTTCCCAGCAACGTGGAAAATACACGGAATGGTCTAATCAGCGTCAACAGAACCGCATTTTTGATAATCAATCCGATGGACATATGGTAATGTACAACCATCGAGAAGAAGTTAAAGAGAGAAACAAACAGCAGCAGCAACAGTACGAGCATAATAATTCCGACCAGCTGCATATTCTTGAATTGTGTCATGTATACTGTGTAATCCAGATACATAATGGCAAACAGCAAGGTATAAAAGATACCTCCGATTAAACTCTGTTTGTAGTTCTCTTTGTAACCTACAAAGAAAGTACGGAAGATCGGCACGTCCGTATCACCCATATTCCATTTACGTACGACCGTAAACAGGGCCGAAGTCGCCGGGAATAGTGTAAGCGGTGCCACAATGGCTATAGCCCAGTTCATTTGAAGTGATTCGTTGGCGAGGTTCTGCTGCATGACGAGCACTTTCATAAACAAGAAAAACAAGAACGGAGACGAACAAATAGCCCACAACAGATTGGTTGCGGCCAGTCTCGTAATCCACTCTGTAAGTCGGTAGATCCCACCCATAGCTCCTTTAAATTCCAAACAATTCTCCTCCTCCGCAGCCTTGCGTCTAACCTGAAGTCTAATAATATTAATATACCTTATTATAGATAGGAAAAGCCAGCACTTCCCGAAAAGAGATCAACGGTACACTGGGATGGCATATTCTGCACATAAAAAAATGGAGCAGTCGCCCTGCCCCATTTTCCAGTTCAAACTTATATATTATTCGAAAGAAGAATCTTTGGCAGGACGACGTCCTTCGTTGTTGCTTGGGCGCGGTTTGCGGTCACGGTTGTAACCACCTTCTCTGCTGCCACTTGCACTGCCACTGCTGTTACGATCGCGGTTATATCCACCACGTCCGCCGCTACCACTGCCACTGCTGTTGCGATCACGGTTGTAACCACCGCCACCACCACTGCTGCGTGTGCCGCTGTAACCCGATGGTTTGCGTCCGCCAGAGCGAACATCCGGTTTACGACGTTTTGCACGGATCGGATCTTCAGGAGTCAGATCAACTTGAGCATCTTTTTGTCACCTGTCAGGAGCTTCAGAGCAGCCGATAACAGTTGAACAGAATCATATTGCTCCAGCATTTGAATCGCGATACCTTTGTATTCGTTCAGTTCGCCGGATTGTACGATTTCGAGCAAACGCTCAGCTGTCAAACGTTGCTTGCCTTCTACCGCTTCTGCCATTGTTGGCAGTGGTTTGCGTGGAATACGGTGACGTGTTACACGCTCGATAAAGTGCAGGTGGTCGATTTCACGCGGAGTAACGAAAGACCAAGCAGCACCCTCTTTACCTGCACGACCTGTACGGCCGATACGGTGAACATAGCTCTCCGGATCTTGCGGAAGGTCAAAGTTCACAACGTGAGTTACGCCGGATACGTCGAGACCACGAGCAGCTACGTCTGTTGCAACGAGTACATCAATGCTGCCGTCACGGAACTTACGCATTACTGTATCACGTTGGTTTTGGGACAAGTCACCATGAAGACCATCAGCAGAATATCCACGTTTTTGCAGAGCTTCAGCTAATTCGTCAACACGACGTTTTGTACGTCCGAATACGATCGCCAGTTCAGGAGATTCCATATCCAGCAAACGGCTGAGTGCTTCGAATTTTTGACGCTCAGGCACTTCAATGTAAGCTTGGTCAATCAAAGGTGCGCTTACTTGTTTAGGAATCACGGATACGTGCTCAGGGTTGTTCAAGAATTGTTGAGCCAATTTTTGAATGTTAGGAGGCATTGTAGCTGAGAAAAGCATCGTTTGACGGTCGTCTGGAACTTGTTTCAGGATGGATTGAATATCCTCCATGAAACCCATGTCGAGCATTTCATCTGCTTCATCCAATACAACAGTTTGTACATCATCAAGTTTGATTGTTTTGCGGTTGATATGGTCCAGGAGACGTCCTGGTGTACCAATGATGATCTGTGGTTTTCTTTTCAGTGCACGGATTTGACGAACGATATCTTGTCCTCCGTAAATTGGCAGGGAGCGCAAACCTTTGAAGCGGGTAAGTTTTTCGATTTCTTCGGCAACCTGAATCGCAAGTTCACGTGTAGGTGCCATAATGAGGGCGCGGATTTTTTCATCGCTTTTGGAGATTTTGCTGATCAATGGAATACCAAATGCAGCGGTTTTACCAGTACCCGTTTGAGCTTGACCGATCAAGTCTCTGCCTTCAAGAGCAAGAGGAATTGATTTGGATTGAATCGGGGTTGCCTCTTCAAAACCAAGTTCGGTGATTGCTTGCAGCACCAGTGGTTCAAGATTGAAATCTGTGAAATTTAAATTTGTCAAAATTATTCATACTCCTTCTATATGGTGGACATGGTGGACAATCCACTTTGTTGTCTGTATTCTTAAGTAGCGTTAATATTTATAGGTTATCCCATCAAGCCGAATTATTTTCACAAAAGAACATTATTCGTGAATGGGTCCCCAACATAAGACTAAAACTACATACATGTGTTTGAAACATTTCAAATTTTATCGTTCCATTTGGAAAAAGTTTCCTACTCAAGAATATCCACAAATCATTATATCACAAAACAAATCAAGATTACCAGCAATCTGGTTTTAAATATAAATGAGGTGATTAAATTGCCCAAAATGGTTTGGCACTTTTTAGTGATCGTATTGGGTGCTGCAGCTATTGCCTGCGGCTTCAACTGGTTTTTGGTTCCCCATCAGCTTCTTAGCGGCGGGGTATCCGGTATTTCCATGCTTCTTGGCTATTTTACAAATTTGAATCTTAGTATCATGTATTTTGTTCTGAACATCCCCCTGCTCGTTGCAGGCTGGTTTATTCTTGGACGACGCTTCATTACATTAAGTATTGTCTCGGTAGCAGCCACTTCATGGTTCATCGCGCTTCTGCCTGTTTTTGCTGTGGCAACAGATCCCCTTCTGAGCTGTGTATTTGGCGGCGTGTTAGTGGGACTGGGCACTGGTGTTTCCTTCAGGGTTGGCGGCTCGACGGGCGGGCTCGACATCGTCGGTTCCATTTTCACCCGTAATCGCGACTTCCCCATTGGTACAGTGATGGCCGGGATGAACGGTGCTATTATTATGCTCGCTGGCTATCTAAATAATGACTGGAACATTGCTCTTGCCTCCATGGTATCGATCTATATCACGGGCAAAGTACTGGATCTGATTCACATCAGCCATGTGAAAGTCACATTGTATATTATTACAAATGAAACCGAAGCGATGTTGAAAAAATTGCTTATTCGGCCTCGCGGGGTCACCAAAATCAAGACCCAGGGAGCATACACAGACATTGAAAAGGACATGTTAATGACAGTGACTACTCGGTACGAGCTTGTTGAAATCAAGCGAATTATCAAGGAAACCGATCCCAACGCCTTTGTTAATATTGTGGAAACAGTTGGGGTCATGGGCTCTTTCCGCCGAAGTTGAGACAGATGTACGGTTAACAATTCAAAACATTGTGGTATAATAACGGTGTACGGCTCCTAAATATGTTGTATAGCAGGATGTGCCCTTCAATTTCACAGCACCATGTGCTTTTCCGATTCGCGCCGAATGACTTACCATTTTGGAATTCGAGTAGGAAAGGGTGATTATTGTGGATATGGAAACGGTAAAACTGTTTGAAATCGTCAACAGATGGTGCCCGGAAATGCTCCCTTTCTTGAAACCGAATGAGCTCGACTCACTGATTGTTCTCCGGGATGGGCTGGGCATCCTGGAACAGGGAGACGCAATGGAAATCATTCAGTACAGTATTTGTGAGCATCAAAATGAGGTTTACATTCAATAATTTTTTTAGATTGATCATGCCGCTTCTTGTGGGGTTACCCTCAACAGGAAGCGGTTTTCATTTTTTCCATCTGTTTCATTACTTGATTAATATGGTTAAAAGCCCAGAGGCTTTATTGTATAATTCAAACATGGAATGCACATAGGGGAGTGGAAATGAATGAATATGTTTTGGGCTTTACTGGCTATGGCCTTGGGAACCTTCAGTGGTACACCAGCTACAGCAGATCAAGGGAATCAACCTTTTCAATCATTAACAAACAGTTTCAACACCGCCATCATTCAATCTCAAAAAGATCAGGTCGTTATTGATGCGGATAACCCGCCTGCCAAAATTGACCCACAACCCGATGCACCCGTCGTCAAAGGCATCTATGTAACGGCCTACAGCGCTGGTGGTGCACGCATGACATCATTGCTCGATTTGATGGATAACACGGAGCTCAATTCCATGGTCATTGATATCAAGGACGATCTCGGATACATAACCTACCCTACGGAGAACAAGACGTTACAGGAAATGGGCAAATCCCAACCTTTTATCCGTGATATGGATGCGCTGATGAAACGCCTGCAAAAACATGATGTTTACCCGATTGCACGAGTTGTCGTATTCAAGGATACGATTCTGGCCAAGAAAAATCCGGAACTCTCTTTCCGCAACAAGGACGGTTCCATATGGGCCAACGGCAAAGGCGACAGCTTCGTAAATCCCTACAGTAAAGAAGTATGGGATTACAATATAGAGATTGCCAAGGAAGCTGCCAAATTGGGGTTTAAGGAAATTCAGTTCGACTATGTTCGGTTCCCGGAAGGCTTTGAAACGCGTGCAGACGCATTGAAATACACCAAATCCGACAAGTCCCGGGTCGACATCGTAGCCGAATTCGTGCAGTATGCACGCAAAGAGCTTGCACCGCTAGGGGTCCGAGTCTCGGTTGATATATTCGGTTATGCGGCCTCTGTACCCGCAGCTGAGGGTATTGGACAGGATTTTGTGAAAATATCTCAAAACGTGGATGTCATCTCGCCCATGGTTTATCCAAGTCACTACTCCACCGGCTGGTACGGTGTGAAAGACCCTGACAAAAATCCATATGCGACCATCAAAGGCTCCATGGAAGATACACATAAAAAACTTGATCCAACCAAGGAGCTCAAACCCGTTATCCGCCCATGGATTCAGGACTTTACAGCAAGCTGGCTAGGCAATGGACATTACATCAAATATGGCAAGAAACAAGTCGAGGATCAGATTCGCGCGATGAAAGACATGGACGTGGATGAGTACCTGCTCTGGAATGCCTCCAACCGATATACGCCAGATGTAAACTATAAATAATGCACTCTTATTCTTGATCACTTTATTCCAATGACCTCGTTCCGTCCCGTACGGAGCGAGGTTTTTTACTGTGTTATCACCCTTACTTTCCGCACCAGCCATGATCCCCTCCCTGTTCAAACGGGGCAAAATCCACTACAATAAATAGCTGTCCGTACATGACAGTTTAGTGATAACTCTTTAGAATAGCGAGGCATTGCCAGTGAACATGACCACCACCAGCTTTTCTCAGAAAGTTAAGCAATTCCTGATTATATTTTTGCCCATCTTCACTACACAAATTGCCCTATCTGCCATGTCGTTTTTCGATACCAATATGTCAGGCAAGTTCTCCCCTGCAGACCTCGCGGGTGTGGCCATTGGTACAAGTCTGTGGCTGCCGGTACAAACTGGACTGAGCGGTATACTGATCGGGATCACACCTGTCGTCTCCCACCTGCTTGGTTCAAAGCGCAATGACAAGATTGGTCATAGCGTCGTTCAAGGCTTGTATCTCGGCGTGGCGGTCGGATTCGTCGTCCTTGCTGCAGGTGCATTGCTGCTTAAACCTATCCTGAATGGAATGCCTTTGGAGCCTCGGGTTGGCCAGGTCGCTTTCTATTTCCTGTGTGCTTTGGCTTTTGGAGTCATACCCCTGTTCGGCTACACGGTGTTGCGCAGCTTTATGGACGCACTCGGCCAGACGCGTATTACCATGATGATTACGCTGGTCTCGCTGCCTGTAAACATCCTCCTGAACTATTTACTTATCTTCGGGCGCTGGGGCTTTCCCCAACTGGGAGGTGTCGGAGCAGGTGTGGCTACGGCAAGTACATATTGGCTCATCTTCCTTATCAGTCTCTTTTTTGTACATCGGATAGAGCCATTTGCCCAATACGGCATCTTTCGGCAGATGCCCAAAGTCTCACTAGCCAAATGGAAAGAGCTGCTTAAGATTGGTGTTCCAATCGGATTTGCTACTTTTTTTGAAACTTCGATCTTTGCTGCCGTCACATTACTGATGAGCCGATTTGATACCATCACAATTGCTGCCCATCAGGCGGCCCTGAATTTCGCTTCTACGCTGTATATGCTTCCTGTGAGTATATGTATGGCTCTCACGATTCTTGTGGGCTACGAGGCGGGTGCAGGGCGTGTGAGAGATGCGAAGCAATACAGTCTGCTTGGCATCGGAGGTGCCATTGCACTATCTCTCCTCACCGCTGTAGTACTGATTGTATTTGGGGAACAGATTGCAGGCGTGTACTCGAATGATCGCGAGGTCATTGCATTGACACAGCATTTCCTGATCTACGCCATCTTCTTTCAGATCTCTGATGCCATTGCCACCCCAACGCAGGGAGCGCTTCGGGGCTACAAGGACGTGAATCCTGCATTGATCATAACGTTTGTCGCGTATTGGATCATCGGTCTGCCTGTTGGTTACATTACGGCTACGTATACTTCACTCGGCGCCTTTGGATACTGGGTTGGACTCATTGCCGGCCTCGCGGTTGGAGCAACGGCGCTTCTCTGGAGATTGTTCCTTGTACAGAAGCAAGCCTCGGTACACATGGCGGAAAATAAATAAAAAAACAAAGAGCACAGCCCCCGGCAAGAAGGGACTGTGCTCTTTTGGTTATGGTTTGATTATTGGGACAAACGCTGTGCCAGCTCGTAAGTTTCCATATCGAAGTCTTTTTTCGTATTAACCACTTTATCAATATCCGTCAGGGTCAGTTCTCCCTTGATAATACCGCATCCTTTGTCTGTTTCACCCGCAATCAGACTGCGTACGGCGAAATCTCCCAGACGACTGGCGAGGTTACGGTCAAACGGAGTTGGCGTACCACCACGCTGAATGTGACCCAATACGGTTACACGCGGCTCATATGTTGGGCAGCGCTCCATCAGTTCTTTTGCTACATCCTCACCCTTGCCTACGCCTTCAGCAACGATAATGATACTGTGACGTTTACCATGTGCAAAGTTGGCTTTCATGCGGTCTGCCACTTCATCCATGTCAAACGGAACTTCAGGCACCAGAATCGTTTCTGCGCCCGATGCAAGGCCTGCATGCAATGCGATATCGCCACAGTGACGGCCCATAACTTCAACGATGGAAGAACGTTCATGTGAAGACATCGTATCGCGCAGTTTGTTAACTGCATCTACCACTACGCTAACTGCTGTATCGAATCCGATCGTGTGATCGGTGAAAGAAACGTCATTATCAATTGTTCCGGGAAGACCCATGGTGTTGATACCCAGCTTGCTCAGTTTGTTGGCGCCATTGTATGAACCGTCTCCACCAATAACAACCAAGCCGTCAATGCCGCGTGCACGCAGAATGTCTGCGCCTTTTTGCTGACCTTCAGCGGTATAGAATTCCTTGCAGCGTGCCGACTGCAGAACCGTTCCCCCACGCTGAATGATATCCCCTACACTCCGCAAGTCCATCGGGAAAATATCGTTATTCAAAAGACCTTGG
Organism: Paenibacillus sp. 1A_MP2; assembly: GCF_052244825.1. NCBI lineage: Bacteria > Bacillati > Bacillota > Bacilli > Caryophanales > Paenibacillaceae > Paenibacillus > Paenibacillus sp. 1A_MP2. The sequence goes on from NZ_JBQQCS010000001.1 coordinate 5,020,175, forward strand.
TAGCCACGTTGAACCCCGTACACTTCGAGACCGTGAAACAGTCCGCTGCGAACAACCGCACGAACAGCCGCGTTCATCCCCTGCGAATCACCACCGCTCGTTAAAACTGCGATTTTCTTTACTGCTGTCATGATGTTTCTTCCTCCTCTAGTTTCACTTCAGGCTCCCACCACAATACGCCTGACTTACATATGCTTACGAATCCAGCGGCTAAAGATAAAGAAAAACACTCTTGTCATCGGACTATTCTTCATCAAACGCTTGGAAACGACGCGAACTTCCTGTTGTTCGCTGACTTTGGGATCAGATAGGTAAATGGCAAGCAGTCCTTCGATAATCATCCGGTGGAACGAACTTCCTGGAATCTTCTCCACATCACTGCGGGCCATCTCCACAATAAAAGCAATTCGGTCCAGCATTGTCTCCACATTCTCATAATAATTGCAGAAGTTGAGATCTCCCCCGATACGATCTTCATCCTGATCGATTAAATAATCGAGCATAATATGCAATGCGCATACATGAGGAAAATAGGCAGTGTGGATCGAAGCCGCTTGCTCTTCTGTCAACTGATCGTCACTCGCAGCCAGAAACAGCATGAACACGCCCAGCGTAGAGCCAGTAGCAGCGGCAAATTCGTTCCAACGGAACTGAGGTGTGCGGTGGCGATGCTCTGACCACCATTCCAGCAATGCCGTTTCTCTCAGTTCCGGCTTGATGTGCTTATATACCTGCAGGTCCGTGTATAGGCCTGCCAGATCCTGAATTTGAGGCTTGGCGGATGCATAGCCTGGCAGCTGACGGGTCAGCTCCTGACATGAGGTCACTAGATCCCTTAGGTAGCCACCGTCATCCTGCTCCTCGCGGAGCGCATAATAATTGACAGGTGTTGCTTCGGGATCTACCGCATCAAGCATAGATTGATGGAGAAGCCGAAAGTCATTCGGGTCCATCGATGTACTGCGATCACACAGATTGTCCAAATAATCACTAATAGTCTGATATGAAACGATCAGTGGAATCAGAATGTGCCTGTTTGGCAAATCAGGTAAAGCATAAACGGTCCCGCCTTCACAGTGGAACTGCTTGTCCCTGAGACTGGCCAGTGCCTGATTGCGCAATTCCTCATTCGGAATTTTTTCCGCCTTGGCACGCCACCCATCCAATTCCTTCCGCGTTTCCGGAATGGTGTATTTGTACACCCCTCTCATCAATGCCAACGGTCCACGCGGATATTGATGACGATTTCGATTTGATTGGCTCAAAATAAATGTGCCTCCACTTGGTTGAATACGTATTAGAGCGATTTTTAACCAATCCTATTATAATATGATCCCCTTAATTGTACAAATGATCTCCCGCATAATCACGGCAAAAAATCACATCTACGAACGACTTGTTGCAAAATACCCCTTCCATTCACATAACATTCATTCTATTTTACCAAATCAACAATAAACCTGGATGACTTCCATAATCGCTGTAAATAAATACAATCAATAATCATGTAAGACCTGGGGATATTAAATTCTGTAATACAAATTACCCACTGGGAGGAATTCAAGTATGAATAAAGCAACTATTGTTTCTCTGTCTGCTTGCCTAATGCTGGCTGTATCCGGTGCTTCTGCATCTGCATCCGCTGCAACTGAACCGATGCACAAAATGGAGAAATCCATGCACAAAGCAGAACACAAAGCGGAGCACAAAATGCACATGAAATCGCATAAAGGCAAAGAACACAAAATGCATCAAGAATCCGTCAACAAAGAGCATAAAATCCATGCAAAAAGCGTTACACCAAAAGCCCTTCCTAAAACAGGATATGGCGGCGTAAGCGAGTAAAAAGGGATAAGAGAAAAGAAAACGATTTTTCTTTTCTCTTATTCTTCAATTTATTTATAAGGATGAGAAACGTATGAAAAACAACACTTCATTCGCCGCTATTGTAATTTTCTTAATCATTGCATGCCTTATCTTATCTCCGGCAAATAGCATGAAGGAACAGACCGCTTTCCAAACATCCGCTCCTAAAGATCAGACGAGTACTGATCCCGAGATAAAGACAAGGATTCCGCAATCCATAGTCATGAGTAAACCTGTTCGTTTGTGCATTCCATCGGTGCATTTGAGTACTTCAATCACTCCTATTCACCTGTCAGAGAATGGACAACTGCAAGTACCCAAGTCCAGTGAGATCGCTGGATTATATGTAGATGGAGTTTTGCCTGGAGAAAACGGAAATGCAATTGTTGCCGGTCATGTAGACAACTATACAGGTCCAGCCATATTTTACCCGCTTAAACATCTGAAACCGGGTACTTTTGTTTTTTTATTTGACCAGAACAACCACTATCTTAAATATGAGGTTTTGGAGGTCGAATCCTATTACACGCAGGAAGCACCTTTGGATAAAATATTCGGCGACACCGCTGAAAAGCAGTTGAATCTGATCACATGTACAGGAACGTACGATCGCAAAAAAAAGGAGCACAATAAGCGCCTTGTCGTGTATACCCGATTAGTTGAATAACATTCAAGAGGAGATAACCATGCATAAGTGGATAACCGTACTCCTGATTAGCTGTTTGTGTATGACTGTGCCACACTTGAGGCCTGCCGAGGCTTCTTCCACTACATCACAACTTGAGATTGAGATTAGTCAAAATCTTGAATCTCTTTTTGCCCAAAGATCGAAGTACTTAGCCGGACAAACTAATAATATGGTTCGCTATTATGATATACAATCTCCCTTGAGCCGTCACGCTTACACGATGGAAATCAATCGTAAAACCTATCTTCATGCATGGAGCGAACTTCGTAACATGAAGATTACCGATTGCCAGTCCAAAATCCATATCTCCAAAATTCGTGTCAAAGATAACACAGCGATGGTTTCTTTGGGCCATTCGCAGCAAATCACATATGCCTATAAAGACCAATTGTCTTCAACCCATTCGTTTGGACTGGGAACCTGGCATGCTGTCACACTGAAAAAAATCAATGATCAATGGATCGTCTCGAAGGAATGGTACCTCGATCCGCTGGAGGAGAACCCTCGACTAATTGCAGCAGGGCTGCCTTCTTCACCCCCTCATCGTCCTGAACTAAAGGACGGCAAGAACTACAAACGAAAACAAGCGGTGGACTATGCAAATAAATACGCGGGGATCGCATGGAGAACAAACGACAAGGTCAAGTATAATTCCAAATATAAAAATTACAATAATTTAGGGGGCGACTGTACCAATTTTGCTTCCCAAGCTCTTGGAGATCAGAAAGAAGGCGGCGGGTTACCGATGATGGGGGCATGGAGATACCATTTTCCCAAGGGTGGTACCAAAACCTGGGTACAAACGGATGCATTCAAAGATTTCATTCTTTACTCCGGGTATGGAAAAAAAATCGCGACGGGATCCTTTTCGAAGCTGGTCGAAAAAACGGAGGCTCACCCGTACGGTTTGATAGGCGAGCTAGCAGCTGGCGATCTGATCGCTCATGTAATGAATCATGATGTAGACCATTTTTCTGTTGTTACCGGATTCGATCAGCGCGGCTATCCCCTCGTCAATTCCCACACCGCCGATCGATTTCAGGCACCGTTTGACTTGGGCTGGGATAACAAAACGTCGTATATCCTCATTCATATTCGAGACTGATCGTTTCAAAACACACATACTTGCCTCCTTTTGCTCATATCAATGGTGGACAAGAAGTGTTTTGTATTGGATGGAGTGAAATAGATGAACATCCCTCCCGGTCTCAAGCAGACGAGTATCCGTATCGGTGCTGTCTCTCTGGTCAAAGTAATGGGTCTCACTGGACGTATCATCCTCACCCGCATGGCGGGTCCTGAAGGTATAGGATTATTCCAAATCGCTTATTCCTATTTTGGTTTCATGCTTATGCTGATAACAGGGGGGCTTCCTACCTCCTTGGGAATGTACACAGCCAAGCAGCCTGCACTTGGCTGGTTCTGGTTCAAGCGATTATCCACCTTGCTGTCAATGATTGGCGCAACTTTCTGTTTACTTACACTCGCCTACGCTTCAACCATTTCAACGTGGTTGGGTAATCCTGTTCTGGAGCCGTTTATACGCTCTCTGTCCATTGCGATATTCGTCGTACCTCTTTTAAGCCTGTTGCGGGGGTACTTACAAGGTCTTGAATATTACGGTGCCATTGCCGTCTCGGAGGTAATAGAGCAAGCTGTTCGTATCGGGCTGATGCTGGGTATGACTTGGCTGTGGCTTCCTCAGGGTGTAATGTATGCGGTCGGGAGAAGTTTGATCGGAACAGCAATGGGCGGAATTGCCGCTTTTGTGATGCTGCTTCTTTTTTTGCGATATACCGGTCAAAAGAATGAAATACCTCCTTATGTTTCCACAGGGAGATCAGACGGCTTTTGGTTTATTAAGAGCTCCTTGGTCATTTCCGTCACACGGCTACTTATTCCCTTTTCCGATATGCTAGATGCGGTCATTATCCCCTTAAGACTGCAAATCGCAGGCTACACCTCCGCACAAGCCACTGCAATGTACGGTCTGCTTATGGGTATGGCCATGCTGGTTGTATATATGCCAACGATTGTAACCGCGGCCATATCACATACCCTGACCATGAAGCTCTCTCTCTCCTGGCAGGAGCTTCGTTATGATTATTTTGCTAAGAAAAGCAGGCAAACGATGGAGATCGTCTGGATTTGGGGGATCACCTCCAGCTCCTTTTTGTGGATTTTCAACCGCGAGCTGGCACAGCTCTTATTCCATTCCGGACAAACTGCTGAGCTGATTCGTTGGTTAAGCATTATCCCCCTGCTTGTTGGACTTCGTGAGGTATCCACCAGTATATTATGGGCACAGGATAACAAAAAAATCAGTCTGATCGCAACGGCTATCGGTATTACTGCAGCTACCCTCTCCCACTACTTCCTTATCCCTCTAAATGGAGTTCATCTTAAAGGTGGAGTGGCGGGTGTCATAATTATGGAATTTATCATCATGTCTGGAAATCTGATCGGATTAAGAAATTTGCTGAAAGGTGTTCGCATCAGCAGTCTGACTTTGCATTTCATGGTCGTGATAGTAATTTCAGCGTTAGTGGCTTGGTTGAGGGAGTGGACCACCCTGCCTGTATACTGGGGAGATTACGCGATTCTTCCAAGCATTTTTCTATTTTTCCTGCTAAACGGAAGCTATCTGTTGATCCACTATCGCCTGAGAAGCTGAAACCGTCCCTTTTGGCAAACACATACATAAACCCAGACCGAATGTCTCGTTCTAAAAGCAAACAACTGAATCCCATCTATTTACATCACATCCCTACAAGACTATAATGTCTTTAATCTTTTAAAGTATCGGAATATTATTGACCCGCTGGCATTCCATAGCTGGCGGGCATCTCTTTTCTGTAAGCCTTATCTGAATACTAGGCATATTTCATCCATCAAAGGAGTCGTTGACATGATGTCAAATGAACCACTTTCGTGGAGACGGTTATTTGCATTTTTTGTGCCGCTGGGCATATCCGCGTCTCTCGTTACCATTTCTCACGTAATCATTAACAGCACACTCGCACGTTCCGCTCATCCCGAGACAGTCATTGCCAGCTACGCCATCGCCGGTAGCCTGCTGACCCTCACCGAGCGCCCCTCAACCCTGCTGCGTCAGACCTGTTCGGCGCTGGTAAGGGATCGCCTTTCCTTTCAGGCCCTCACGTTTGTGACCAAAATATTTCTCGCTTGTGTACTTCTGATCGGATTCCTCATCGCATATTCGCCCATTGGTACAGGTGTATTCAAATATCTGTTTGGCGTAAGCCCGGATCTGTTATCCAAAGTAATCGACGTTTATGAGATTCTCATGTACGTCAGCATCTTTTCGGTCATCCGTAACATCTATCAGGGCATCATTATTACGAATAACCGTACAAAATGGCTGACGATCGGCATGTTATTCCGTCTTGCTGGCATGTACGGCCTGTCCTTGTATTTCATATATACAGACAGTATTGACAGCGGTCGTGTAGGCGCTATCATTTTTGCTGCTGGCATGATGATTGAGGCTTTGGTCAGTTTTCTCGAAGGAAACAGCATCAAGCGCAAGATGCCAGCCAAGCTGGAGGATCATCCCGTTGAAAACAAGGGCGACGTCTTTCGCTTCTACAAGCCGCTGTTATTATCCAGTTTCGTAGCTTTGTTTATCGGTCCCGTCATTAATATCGTACTTGGCAAAACGACCGGGATCGCCCTGGCCATTTCTTCCTTTGCCGTTGCGAGTAGCCTGATGCAGCTGATGCTAAGTTTTTTTACATACATCCACCAGATCGTGCTGAATTTCTATCTTGTTGATGCCAAACTTGTGAAGAAGTTCGCACTCGTCACCGGATTCGTTCCTTTTGCGATGACCGTCTCCATCGCCTACACCCCACTTGGACCGTGGGTATTGGAAAATGTAATGAGCGTACAGGGTAATCTGCTACAGCAAAGTTTGTGGACGCTGCGAGCGTTTGTACTCTTTCCGCTGATTTCACCTTTTCTCGACTTCAGCAATGGTTTGATTCTGCTGCGCGGACAGACCAAAACGATGTTTCGCTCCCAGACGGCCAATGCCATATGTACGGTTATCGTCCTGCTCATTCTGGTCAGCATATTCCCGGCGTGGAACGGTATGATCGGTGCAGTGGCTCAATCTCTCGGTCTGCTTGCCGAGCTTGTCATTGTCTGGCTGGTCATCCGGCGTACGCAAAAGGAACCTACGATGTCTGTTCCCTCATCCGGGAAATCTTCTTCCCTCAAAGGATAATAAAATTGAACTGTTATCAAGAATGGAGCCTTTCATCATGAAATCAAGTCATACCGCCCGGCCAGATCAAACCTGGCTGCGGGCACTCATGTTCACCATCTTCGGTTCCACCGTACTGGTGGTATCGTATTTTCAGCTTTATTTCAGCCATCTGGGGTTCAGTCGGGCTGAGATTGGTTACCTGTACGGAATTGGTCCTCTCGTCTCCGTATTCTCCAACATGTTCTGGAGCATGGCCAGTGACCGCTACAAAACCGTACGTAAAGTGATGATCATCTTGCTTGCCGGGCAGCTGATCACAGGTATCATGCTCGCCAATGCCACAACCTTTGGTGAGGTATTTGTACTGGTGACCCTGTTTTACTTTTTCTACTATCCCGTATATCCGCTTTCCGATACGATGGCAATTACAACCGCAAGCAAATATGGCCGGAATTTTACTTCCATTCGTGTTTTTGGCTCGATCGGATATGCATTCTTTGCGTTAAGCATCGGATACTTTCTCGGCTCTTTCGGGCCGGGATGGACGATGTGGGTATGTATTGCGCTGGCAGCCACTACCCTCCTGATCGGTTTTCAATTAAAAGATCAGCCTTCGGGCAGCAGCACTAAAATGGATCTCTCAGGACTATGGTCCATCTTGAAGCGAAGGGATGTTCTCACCTTTTTCGGCTGCGTTTTCCTGCTCGCTCTGGGTCACCGGATGAATGAAGCTTTTCTTACCATTACGCTAAAAGATTTAGGTGCCAGTGAAGGGCTGATCGGCTGGTCACTGTTGATCTCTTCCGTAAGCGAAATTCCGGTGTTTCTGCTGTTAAGCAGATACGGAAATCGCTACAAGGAACTTCCTTTGCTCACGATTGCTGCGCTGATGTATACCATTCGTTTATTTCTGATGTCCATCTCGGATACACCAGCGGCAGTTGTTGCCATCCAAACGATGCACAGCGTGACCTTTGGCATCTTTTACGTGACTGGGGTCCGTTATATTACCCGCCTTGTTCCGGATGATTATCGGGCGACTGGCATGGCCTTGTTTACGATTGTATGGTCCAGTGCTTCCGGTCTGCTCAGCGGAACACTGGGTGGATTGCTGCTGGAGCATACCGGCAGAAACACTTTCTATCTCACGGCGATGGCATTCTCCCTGGCCGCACTTATTGGATTTTCCATGAAGCTTTGGTCAAGCATGACTAGCCGCGCATAAGCAATAATGAAAATTTCCCTTATGGAACTCAACATATCAAAAAAAGCACAGCCTCCCAGGGGGGACTGTGCTTGGGTTCTTATATTCAGCTAGAAGCCAATCATTTATAAGAAATCCGTTTAACCGGAAATATTCTTACAATTTGTTTACGTTAGCTGCTTGAGGACCACGGTTTCCATCAGTGATTTCGAATTCTACCGCTTGACCTTCTTCCAATGTTTTAAAGCCGTCGCCTTGGATTGCGGAGAAATGTACGAATACGTCCTCGCCGCCTTCAACTGAAATAAAGCCATAGCCTTTTTCTGCGTTAAACCATTTAACTGTACCTTTCAAATGAACAACCTCCTAAAAATATCGCCATCTATGGCGAATACCCTTATTATACTGTAGGACCTTCTACATTGCAATTTATCTTTTCCATAAAAGTCGAAAAAATTTGCTTTGAATCCAAGGGTACGGTATCATTTTACCAAAACCGTTAGTTTGGAGACTACCTATGATAAAAAAACATGAAATATACAAAACAGACAAGTGGAATATGATGACTGTAGAAGTTCAAGGCAAATATCTGGTGCTACGTGAAATATCGGAAGAGTGGGGCGAAGAATGCCATACATTCCTCAGCCGACCTGCGTTGATGCACTGGGCTGAACGCCGCTTCCCGAAAGAAGATTTTGAGAACCGCGAGGACGAATGGCGTCAATTGATGGCTGCCTTCAAAGGGGTCTAGCCTATGCAGCTTGACTCAAGCAATGTTGTCATCTTTATTATTCTTGCTTTTTCCCTGGGAATTGTGCTGATTCTGGGACGCAACTCCATCCCGGATCGTCTAAGACGGGGCATGGCTCTGATTGCTACCCTGCTGATTTGTTTCGCATTTTTCCTGATCGTTTACTTCCTGGTCAACATGGGAGCCTAGCTTCTTCAAATATTTCAATGCCCCTCAGGTCATACTATACGGGATTATTCGTATAGTGAGGAGGAAGGCCGTTGAAATACCGCAAATCGCTGTTTATTCTGCTGGTACTTAGTCTGATTCCTTCGTCTCTCTCCGCACAAGCGAGTGGGACGAAGGCAGCTTCGTCTATATATTCATCACTTCATCAAAGGAGGATTCCCATGAGTCAACTATTGAAACGTTCCGAGGTACCTACTGAACAAACCTGGAAACTGGAAGATCTATTTGCCGATCAGAAAGCTTGGGATCAGGAATATGAAGAAGTATCGTCTTTGACTAAGAAAGCCTCCGAATTTCAGGGCAAACTGAACAAACCTGAGGCACTCAAAAACTGTTTTGAACTCGAAGATAAGATCAGTCTCAAAACCGAACGTCTCTTTGTATATGCCCGGATGCATCAAGATGAAGACACAGCTAACCCTACATATCAAAACCTCTCCCAAAAAGCACAGAAGTTAAGCGTGCAGGTTGGTGAGGCACTATCTTATGTTACACCCGAAATCTTGTCCCTTCCGGATGATCAATTGGATGCCCTCATCTCCAACGAGAAACTCTCTGCCTATAAGTTCACATTGGAAGAGATGAAACGTGAAAAGGCTCATGTACTGAGCCAGGCTGAAGAAGCACTGCTTGCACAGGTGGGCAACCTGTCCCAGGCACCACAGACCATCTTTAGCATGTTAAACAATGCCGATCTTAAGTTCCCGAAAATCAAGGATGAGCATGGAAAAGAAGTGGAACTCACCCACGGCAGCTATATTCAGTTCTTGGAAAATCCGAATCGGGAAGTTCGCGAGCGTGCCTTCAAAGCGGTGTATGAAACTTATGCCAAGCAAAAGAACACGATTGCTGCAGCCCTGAACGCCAACGTAACCAAAAACATGTTTTATGCCAATGTTCGGAAATATCCTTCCGTCATGGATATGTCCCTCTACGGCGACAACATTCCGAAGGATGTCTATACCAATCTTGTGGATACGATTCACGAAAGCCTTCCGTTGTTACACCGTTACATGGACTTGCGCAAAAAATTGCTCGGCGTAGATAAGCTGCATATGTATGACCTTTTCGCTCCACTGGTGGATGAATACAAAATGGACATTACCTACGAGGAAGCAAAACAAACAGTTAAAGATGGCTTGAAGCCGCTTGGTAAGGATTATGCAGACGCATTGCAGGCCGGCTATGATGACCGCTGGATTGATGTATACGAAAATGAGAATAAACGTTCAGGCGCCTACAGTTGGGGAGCCTACGGCACTCACCCTTACGTGTTGTTGAATCACAAAGATAATCTGAATAGCATGTTTACACTGGCACATGAAATGGGTCACGCTCTGCATTCCCACTATTCGGATACTACGCTTCCGTATCGGGATGCACAATACACCATTTTCCTGGCTGAGGTTGCATCCACAACGAATGAAGCCTTGCTGATGGATTATTTACTTAATAAATCGACCGATCCAAAGGAAAAGCTGTACTTGCTGACGTATTATGCAGATCAGTTCCGTACCACTGTATTCCGTCAAACCATGTTTGCAGAATTCGAAAAAATTATTCACGAGCGTGCTGAACAGGGTGAGGCTCTCACACCTCAGCTGCTTTCCGAAATCTATTATGACCTTAATGTCAAATACCATGGAAACAGCATGGTTGTGGACAAAGAGATTGAAATGGAATGGGCACGTATTCCCCACTTCTATAACAGCTTCTACGTGTACAAATATGCGACCGGCTTCTCAGCAGCGACCAGTTTCTCCAAGCAAATTCTGGAAGAAGGTCAACCTGCTGTGGACCGTTATCTTGGATTCCTCAAGAGCGGTGGCAGTGACTATTCCATCAACATCCTGAAAAAAGCTGGAGTAGATATGTCTACGCCAGAACCGATTCGTGAAGCTATGAGCGTGTTTAAGGAACTGATTGAGCAAATGGAACAACTAACCAAATAAGGTTGCTTTCTCGTCTATGTGACCTGTATCCCTTGCCCATTGGGGCAAGGGATTTTATAATCAAGCAAGATGCAAGACTCATGAATTAGGGTAATTGCGTACATAGTCCTGAATTGTTCAACAAGGAGGCACCACCATGAAAATGCAATGGGCGCTCATCGCAGGTCTCGTTTTTGCACTGCTTACCGGAATTTTTGCGGTCATTAATGTGGATTCCGTACAAGTCAACCTGCTATTTAACACGGTTCAAATCCCACTGATTCTGCTCATTCTTGGCTGTACCCTAATCGGTGGAATCATTGTAGGGTCTTATGGCATCTTCCGCCAATATCGACTGCAACGCGAGAACAAGCAATTGAAGTTACGTGTATCCGAATTGGAGAGCTCCGCAGCAAGCAGCTCTTCCTCCTCTCTGGACTCGTTTAAAACGATGGATACCTTCGGAACGAACGATTCGGACAACACTTCTGCGGAGTCCGATTCCATTCAGAGCCAACGAAAAGGAAATCCTTCGGGTAAGCTGTAACACATCACATCAGAGGCAGCCTGCTGGCCATCAAGAATGGGATTGTACATTCTGCCAGACAGGCTGTATTCTGTTTGAAGAACAACTTTCTGCATATTCATTAACGAGGAGGAAATTCCCATATGAGTTTTACCATTGACGAATCCTATGTTCTGTCTTTTCTGAAAAAATTACTGGATACTCCAAGCCCGAGCGGCTATACCCACGATATTATCGAGATGATCCGCAAGGAAGCCGAATCACTCAATGTCGCTTTTGAATTGAACAACAAGGGCGGAGCTGTGCTCACTTTACCTGGGCAAGATTCTTCCAGAACGATTGGACTGAGTGCACATGTGGATACATTGGGAGCGATGGTGCGTTCCATCACTTCATACGGTACACTAAAGCTCACCTCCGTCGGCGGATTTACCATGAACAGTATTGAGAACGAGTATTGCACCATTCACACACGCGAAGGGAAGATCTATACGGTACCATTCTCTCGCTGCACCCTTCTGTACACGTCTATCCAGATGCACGTACGTTTGAGCGAAGCGAGAGCCATATGGAAGTGCGTATTGATGAAGTGGTCTCCTCCAAGGAAGATGTTTTGGCACTGGGTATCTCTGTGGGAGACTTTATTTCCTTCGATGCTCGTGCGGTCATCACGCCAAGCGGATATATTAAATCACGTCACCTTGATGATAAAGCCAGCGTAGCTGCCTTGTTTGGTATCCTGGAATCAGCACATCGCGAAAACTGGAAACCACTACATAACGTTTCGCTGCTCATCTCGAACTATGAAGAAGTTGGACACGGCGCATCTTATATTCCTGCAGAAATCAGCGAATTGATTGCTGTAGATATGGGCGCAATGGGCGACGACCTTAGCTGTAAGGAGACGGATGTATCCATCTGTGCCAAAGATTCGTCCGGCCCATATGATTATGATATGACGACCCGTTTGATCGAATTATCCAAGCAGGCGAACCTTGACTATGTAGTTGATATTTATCCTCACTACGGCTCCGATGGCAGCGCGGCATTACGTGGAGGAAATAACATCCGCGCTGCGTTGATTGGTCCGGGAGTTCATGCTTCCCATTCCATGGAGCGTACGCATAAAGACGCCGTCCTGAATACAGCGAGACTGCTCGCCGCATATATTACGACCAAGTAAATTGAATTATGTACGGGTGGTAAACAGGACATCGTTTAAATGAATGCTAAGAGTCGTGATGTCGATCTTCTCGGGCACGACAACTTGATCATCTATCCATCCCACCTTAATCATGTAAAAGGACACGTAAGCGATGCCGTTTAGGCGCGCTGAACGTGTCCTTCTTCTTTGGCATGTCTAATCCGCTTGTTCAACATGCTCGCGATATCTGCGTTCCAGAACCTCCAGCTTCTCTCTGTGCTCCCGAATCTCACTCTTCAGCAGAAGCAACGTGCTCCGCACCGCACGTAGTCCATCCTTCACCTGGGTTTCAGCTTTGCGGATTTTGTCCTGAACCATCCAGTCCACAAAGAGATTGTCGAAGAAATAGTCTGCAAATGAAAGCAGGCCTCCAAGATGTAATTCCGTGTTTACGGCCATCCTCACATCCTCCAGCTCCTTCTGAAAACGGCGAAGACGTCTTCCTGCATCCATAATGGCATCCTGGGCATCATCCATTCGACTGCGCTTGATATGGGTGGAGATTACACCACCACCCATCATGTCATATACTCCCCAATTTCCCGCAGAGGACAACGCCTTTTCAGCACGTTCAAGTGCAAGGAGCAGATACTGCCCCTCTCTGTCCGCCTCATTCAGCTCCTGAATCTCACCTGAGAGGTGTTCCCGATCCTCAGCCATTTGCTGCAATTCTGCATCTTTCTCGAGCAGATCGTTTTCCTTCTGGCCCCATAACACCTTGTAATCACTCTGCCAAAATTGATATTCCCGTTGTCTGTCCAGCTCCTGCTGCACCTGCGAGCGTTGCTCCTGGATATCCGTTAACATTTGGCAAGCCGTATCATACGCTGCCTTACTTTCCATTAACTCTAATTCTTCTTTCTCCAGGTGTTCCAGACGCTGCTGTACTTTCGTTTTCCACTCTGCTTCCTCCTGATTCAGCTTCTCCAGCCGATCATTCCATTTCTCATACATTCTTCCCTTTTCCTTGAGGACTGCCAATTGTTCATTCAGATCTCTAGACATGGATATGGTGTTCTCCCCTTCTATGGAATTCTTTATTTAATTAACGGTTTGAATATGGCTAACGTTTCATATAAATTCATTTACAGCCCAAAAAAATCGCCCTCCCTTCAAAAGGCGACTGCAAGTCACTTTTTTGAAGAGAGGACGATTCATTAAAATATAACTCTGGAATATGCTTAAGATTTGCTGTTTTCAATCTGTTCTGCAAGCTCATTCAGGACCGTCCATCGTTCCATCAGTTCATCCAGATGACGCTCCGCCTCAGCCTGCTCTGCCATCAACTCCTGCAGCCGGGCTGAATCGCTGAATGATTCTTCCATCTCTTTATTAATACGGGCGAGATTAGCTTCAGCTTTCTCAATATTCTCATCGATCTGGTCATATTCACGCTGTTCCTTGAAGCTGAACTTCAGCCTAGGTTTAACCGCCGAGGCAGCAGAATTACTTTCCTCCGTTGCCGGTTTTACTTTAGCTGCTGTTCCCGTCGTACTTGCCTGAGAAGATGCAGGAGCATTTTTCAGCATCCATTCCGCATACTCACTGTAGTCCCCAACATGCACGCGTACAACACCGCCACCTTCAAAAGACAGCACTTTATCCACTGTCCGATCCAGGAAGTACCGGTCATGGGATACGACAAATACAACCCCCGGGAAATCATCCAGGTAATCTTCGAGTACAGCGAGTGTCTGAATATCCAAGTCATTCGTCGGCTCATCCAGCAGCAGGACATTCGGTGCAGCCATCAGCACACGCAGCAGGTACAGACGACGCTTTTCTCCACCCGACAAACGGGAGATAGGTGTCCACTGTGATGCAGGGGTGAACAGGAAACGTTCCAGCATCTGAGCTGCTGTAATGATAGATCCATCAGCCGTTTTTACATTCTCGGCCACTTCCTTGATGTACTCAATCACCCGAAGAGATTCATTCATCTCCTGATGCTCCTGTGTGAAGTAGCCCAAATTAACTGTAGGGCCTACAACAACCTCCCCGGCATCAGGTTCCAGCTTGCCGGAGATCATTTGCAGCAAGGTTGATTTACCGCTACCATTCGGGCCCACGATGCCTACCCGGTCACCAGGCACCGCAATATAACTCAGATCGTCAATCAATTTGCGGCCATCTGCCGATTTGGACAGATGCTCGATCTCCAGTATTTTTTTACCCAAACGAGTGGAACCCACGGATACCTCCAATGAGCCTGACCGATTAGGTCCTTGTTGATCCTTCAACTGTTCGAAGCGGTCAATTCTCGCTTTTTGTTTTGTTGTCCGGGCCTTCGCGCCACGACGAATCCAGGCCAGCTCCGTCCGCAGCAGGTTTTGCCGCTTCTGTTCCGAGGCCGATTCACGCTCTTCACGCTCTGCCTTCAGCTCCAGGAAGCGGGTATAGTTGGCCTCATACCGGAATAAACGTCCATGATCCAGCTCCAGCATCACATTCGCTACACGATCCAGGAAATAACGATCATGCGTGATCATAAGCAGTGCCCCGCGCCGTTTTTGCAAATACTGTTCCAGCCAAACTACAGAATCATTATCAATATGGTTGGTAGGCTCATCCAGAATGAGCAATTCACAGGGATGAATCAGCGCAGAGGCAAGCGCTACCCGTTTGCGTTGTCCACCAGACAATGTGCCCATCAGCGCATCGAATTGACGAATTCCCAGTTTGGACAGAATGCTCTTCGCTTCACTTTCCATCTGCCAGACCTGAAGCTGCTCCATCTGCTGGTTCAAGCGCAACAAACGCTCTTGCAGTGCCGGATCAGAAGGGTTAAGCTCCAGCAGCTCCATCGTTTCCGTATATTCACGTACCGTTTTCATCTCCGGGCTGTCGCCCTCAAATACTTGTTGCAGTACCGTATTATCCGGGTTAAACTGTGGATTCTGTGCAAGGAACTGTATACGTACGTCGTTCCCCATTGAGATCTGTCCTTCATCTGCTGGCTCCATGCCTGCAATGACACGCAAAAATGTGGACTTCCCGGTTCCATTGACACCAACGACACCAATCTTGTCCTGGTCGCCCATACCAAATGAGGCGTCTTTAAACAAAATTTTCTCGCCATAACTTTTTGCAACTTGCTCTACCGTCATTATGTTCATTGCACGTTACCTACTTCTCTGTAAATTAATAATCAATATCTAATAGCCATCCCGTACACTCTCTTTATACTTGTAAAAAGGAACGACATCCATCCAGAAACAGAGCTGCTGCAAAGGCAATTCGTTTGTTCAGATGCTCCTCGTTAAACTCCGGATTAAGCATGATATCCATCTTTAGCCGATCGAGAATCCCGATATAAGCTTCAGCGAGCAGAGCAGGCTCAGGTACGCCAGCATTCTCTAATACCTCACGGACCATGCTCATATATTCATTCATAAAAGCCTTCATGAATTTCATCAGGTCGGGATCATTATTGGGTGCCATAAAAAACAGCTTGGTATGATTGCGACGCTCATAATAATACGTAAGATGAGTCTTGGCGATCACACCAAGCTTATCCCCAGTACCCTGATGTGAGTTCAACGCCTGATCAAGGCGGCTGATAAAACCGTTGCAGTCCCGCTTGGATACGGCAATAAATAATTGTTCCTTGTTTTTAAAATATAAATAAATGGTGCCTTTCGCGATGCCCGCTTCGTCCGCAATATCGGACATTTTCGTCTCATAGAATCCTTTTGAACCGAAAATACCGTAAGCTGCATCCAGAATTGCCTCCGATTTGTCTCCCTGCACAGTGCTCAAATGCACTCCCTCCCTACAACGCTAAAATGATACCTAAACCGATCGCCAAACCTCCACCAATCACCGAGCTGAGCACGTTCACCAGATCATTACTCATCCAGGACCAGCCACGCGCTCGAACCGTTTTGTGTCCACAATGTTCATTTACCTCGACCTCACGGCCGCACACGGTACAACGATACATATACTGAACCGTTGCGCCCAGATAGGAATCAGCAAAAGCTCCTGCCAATCCACCTACAAGGCCGACAAACGTCCAGCTGAGCAAACTCAAGCCTTCAATCCCGGCAATCCAGGAAAAGAAGAACGCCCCCGCGCCGATCAAAGCTCCGCCTACGGCAGCAGCGAGTGTGCCAAGTAATGAAACACCTCCAGAGGTACCTGGGGTCAGCACCTTCCACGTCACGACAGAGCGTGGCGGCTTACGGCTAAGACTTCCCCACTCGGTTGCCCATGTATCTGAAGTAACGGTAGCCATGACACCAATAAAAGCATACATCCAGGCCGGGTGTGGAAGGATCCAGTTCCCCAGAACCAGAAACATACCGATTCCACCATTAGCCATGACTTGCCCCGCGTCACGATTGCCTGTCTTGGCATACGATTTCTCAAGCTCCTGTTTGCGATCCTTGCGAAATTTGGAGAACAGCGTTGAGGTAATGAAAAACAACAGCAGTGTTCCAAACCAGAACAGGTTGCCCGCTCCATAATATATCGTACCCATCATCACAGCCGCCAGGCAGCCGGACAGGGTTAGCGACTTCTTCGCGTAGGCAGCACCCGCCACAACAAAAGCGCATACGGCGCCAATAATCCAGTCCATAAGTTCTCCTGCATGTGGCAACATATATGGCCCACATGACGTTTTATATTTTTGAAATTCAATTATACCACGGTTTGATGCCAATGCCGAAACTGCCTATGCCAGCATACAAAAAACCTGATTCGGCAACTTTGAAAGCTACCAAACCAGGTGTACTGATACTGCGATAAACGGATATGCGTGATCCTACTTCCAGTCGCACCCCCATGAAACCCAACCTGTCAAGTGTGAATTTAAATCACTTTTCGCTATCCTCTTATCTATCACATTTGGATTAACTTATCTGGTTTTAAGTTTCACTTCAGCTTTCCCGGTTACACTATCATCAGAACGTTACATCAAGACCAGTTACGATTCAACTCGTACTTAACTATTGAAATGAGGATGACACACATGAACATGAAGCGTGTAATGATTGTAGGAACAATGGTTGTCACTATGTCCTTCGCCGGAACAGCCTGGGGCAGATCAGCTATATCCCCTATCCCCTTGGCGAAATGGTCCATTGTTAATATAGATACCAAAGACGAGAGCAGAGATGAATTGCTAAGCGCTCTGAATCTAAAGTCAGAAGATGATTTGGTTCAGGATCTGTACGCAGGTAAATCGCTGAGAATGATTGCAGATGAAAATGATGGTGACTTCGATGAGGTTATCGTATTGCAAATAAGGCAGCTTAAGGAGCAATTAGATCAACGACTCGCAAGTGGAAGTATCAGCTCGGAGCAACACGCTGTGCAAAGCGGTGAACTGGAAGAGTTGGTAACGGAGAGTGCCAATACCGCCTACAACTTGGCGTAAATGAAAAGCCCCTTAGGCTAAGGCAGAGAATGAGGGCATGACAAAAAAAGGAGCGTCGAGACGCCCCTCACCTATTTCATATTCACTCTAAGTAGGCAGAATCTATGATGTACGGTGCTTACTGAATTACTGCTGAAATCGTGCATTTGCCCAAGGACTCGCCGTCCCAGGCCAGTTCAAGCACATCTCCTGCTGCCGTTGGTCCAACACCTTCTGGTGTGCCTGTAAAGATGACATCTCCAGGCCCCAAGCCGTAATGATGGCCTACATAATCCACAATATCCTGAAGGCCGAAGATCATGTTACGAATATTGCCCCGTTGGACTTCGGCACCATTCTTGGTAAGTGTAAAGTCTTTCTCAAGAAGTGCCTGAGCGCCCGGAAATGCCTGGAATGCTGTAACCGGAGCGGAGTTCTTGAACCCTTTGGCCGCTGTCCACGGATGCCCCTTTTTCTTGATAACCGTCTGTACGTCACGTAACGTAAAATCAATGCCAAACGCATACGCATCAATCAATTCATCCACAGTCATACCCGGCTCAAAGTCCCGGCCAATATGAACGACAAGTTCAGCCTCATAATGTACTTCACCCTTTGTAGCAGGCAATTGAAGCGTATCACCATTCAAAGGCACGACCGCATGGGAAGGCTTCATAAAGATCATCGGTTCATCCGGAACCGCGTTGCCCAATTCTTCTGCATGAAGTTTATAATTTCGTCCTACACAGTATACATTGCGAATGTTTGTCAACATGGATTTACGACCACCTTTATCGGATTCATTAGCGTAGTTGGAGCATGTTCATCTTTTTATTACGGTCTGAAGAATCGGCTGCTCGTTTCCTGAAAAGCCTGTTCCCATACATCAGGTCGGTTCGTACATAACATTAGATCCGAGTCAATTGCCGCGAGCCGCTTCATGATTGTTTTGTCATCCACCGTCCATGCCATCACCTGAATACCCTCATTTCGCATTTCCCGCATCAGCGATTTGTCTACATTTGTGTACCCGATCGAAAGAAAACCACAATTCATTTGTCGCAGCACTGCTGCCAGATCACCTGGCCGTGCATCAATAATCAACCCTGTTTTGAATTCCGGGGCCAGTTTCTTAACCTCAACCAGAGCCGCAGGTTCAAACGAAGTGATGACCACGTCATGCTGCATATGTCTCTTCCTTACCTCATGAATAACCGCTGCCGGCAGACCAGGATACATGTTTCCTTGCGTTTTCAGTTCGATATTCAAGCGAACTTTGCCACAGCAACGATCCAGCACTTCAGTAAGAGCGGGAACCCGTTCCCCTTTATAGGCTTTTCCTTTCCATGATCCCGCATCCAGCTGTTGTATATCTGACCAGTCCGTCTCTCGAACGAGTCCTTTACCGTTAGTCGTCCGATTCAACGTAAAGTCATGAATAACGACCGGAACACCATCACGCGACAACTGTACATCCAGCTCCATCCACTGAACTTCAGGTTGTTCCATGGCAAGCAGAAATGCAGCCATCGTATTTTCCGGTGCAGTGAACGAAAATCCGCGGTGTGCTACACAAAGGTTGTTCATTCCATCCCTCCTCCAAAAATAGACTTCAACTTGGTGATGCAACTCCATTCGCATCAAAACGAATACCTGACGAAAGCTGCGTCATCTGCTCCAGCAGCAGTTTGTTAGCTTCATCCAACATCGGAATTGCCTGACCCAGCCCAGCCTCATAAGGAATAACCTTCATGCTGCATTTAGCTTCCTTACTGCAGTTCGCCTGAAAAATCGCTGTTTTCCACGTTTCCTCTGTCGTTGATTTCGAGAAAATAAAGTTGCCTGTACTATATGCAATCCACTTGCCTTTGTAATACTCCACCCCTTGCAACACATGGGGATGCCCGCCTATAACCAGATCAGCACCGGCATCTACAAATTCATGTGCCAGTCGAGTCTGATCATTATTCGGTGTGCTGACCCGTTCCTCTCCCCAATGTGCAACAACGATGACCAAGTCAGCCTTTTGACGGGCCTCCTGAATCGCCTTGACTGCACCTGTAGAATCGTAGGTTTCGGCAACACCTGCTCGATTACCTTCCGCTTTCCAACTCGCTTTCGGTACTACCCGGCTAAAACCCAGAAATGCAATTTTTATGCCCTTGCGTTCCAGATAAGCAGGTGTATAAGCCTCATCCTGGTTCATTCCCGCACCAGCATGTGCAATACCATATTCCTTCAGATACGCCAGCGTATCGACCAGACCCTCAACGCCCTGATCAAGGATATGATTGTTGGCCAGATTCACGGCATCAAAACCAGCTGAAGCCATCGCTGCAAGTGCTTTTGGCGAAGATTTGTATACATAGGTTTTATCCAATGCATCAGTCCCACCAAGAGTTACTGGCGTTTCAAGGTTGCCGATCGTCAGATCATCGTTCTTGAACAGGTTACCAAGCTTCGCGAAGGGATAATCATACCCGTTCTTATCCAGCAGTTCAGCAACTTTGCCCGAAAATTGGATGTCCCCAACAAAGTTGATGGTTACATCGTTCGCCGAATTAGATGGCTGAGTCGCCCCAGTTCCTGTACCTTCGCTCTCCTTTGAGCCGGAAGAAGCGGGAGTATCCATCGGTTTTTTCGTTCCTGTATCCATCTTTCCATTTGCCTCGGAGCCTGTAGCATCCGTTTTTTCCTCACCCGACTTAACGTCGGAATTTTCAGCTACCTGTTCATCAGAACCATCCGATCCTTCAGTCGAAGTATTACCTGCCTGCGAATCCGTATCAGGTGAACTTACCTGATCACCGCCCTTAGCATCCTCTTCATTCACAGGCTCCTGATTCACAACCGTTTCTTTCCCTTTCGGGTCAACTTGCTGTTCCTTCATGCCTACTGCGTAATAGAGGCAGACGAGTCCAATGGCCACGATCAATACCAGATTAATGATCCAGACCAACCGTTTGCGGGCACGTTTTACTTTTTTCTTCTGTACACTTCGTTTTGATCTTGGGGGATACATAGGCAGCTCCTCTTCTTCACAGCAATCCTTATCATATTATATCAGGCATATTCTGGATTTCCATAATTCCTTGGAACTGTAAGCATAGAAAGAATTCACTTCTCTCTGCTTTTCACGTTTTGGCCTAAAAAAGGCTGTCTCCGTTGTAGAATATCTCTACGTTTGAGACAGCCATGTACGTTAATTATTGTGCAGCAAGTAATTGCGTAGCTTGAACTGACATTTCTTTCGCCTGTCTAATGCAATCAGGCAACCCTACACCTTCATAACCAGCACCCGCAATGTACACCCCCGGCAATTTGCTGCCAAGCTCCTCCCGGAGTGCTGCAATCTGTTGCAGATGACCTACCGGATATTGCGGCATGGATTTGCGAAGCCGAGTAATTTCCGAGAAGATCGGAACAGCCTCTACGCCCATCGTTTCACGCAAATCCTTGAGTACCAGATCCGTCAGCGCATCATCCGGGAGTTCCACGTTCTGCTCGTCTCCCGAACGGCCAACATAGCAACGAAGCAGTACTTTATCATCCGGGCTGGTATGCAGCCACTTGGTTGATGTCCAAGTACATGCTGTAATATTGCGGCCTTCCTTGCGCGGAACGAGGAAACCGGACCCATCAAATACGTGTTCGATATCTTTTTCTCAAAAGCCAGCACCACATTCGCCACCGATACGTAGTTAATCGCATCCAGAGCCGTTGTATCCACGTGGGGTTGTAGCAGTTCGGATGCAACATACGTAGGCACGGTAATGACTACATCATCCGCTTCAAGACGCTCACCGTTACCCAGTTGAATGCTATATCTAGCCGCATCTCCAGTCTGAACCTCCAGGGATTGCACCGAAGTGTTTAGACGTTGATCCACGTCCTGCAATTCATGTACAAGCGCGTGAACGAGGCTCTGCAAGCCTTGACGGAAGTTCAGAAAAGCACTTCTCTTCGTTCCCGTATGAGTCTCTGCCGGTTTGCGGCCAGTCATCATCCCCCGGATCAAACTACCGTAATCCCGCTCCACTTCTCCGAATTGCGGAAAGGTTGCCTGAAGACTCAATCGTCGCATATCACCTGCATAAATGCCTGCAAGCAACGGCTCAGTGAGGTTTTCCAGCACTTCCGCTCCAAGGCGGCGCTCAATCATATAACCGAGCGATTCATCCTCCGTTGTGCGGCGGGGAGGAATGACAAAATCCATTAATGCCCGCAGCTTGCCTGCCGGAGATACAAGACCGCTTCTCAGAAACGATCTCAACTCCGTCGGAATACCGAGTACGAGTCCTGCCGGCATGGGATGTAACTTGCCACGCTGCATGATGTACGTTTTTTTGGATTCCGGGTTTTGACTGACCAACTCATGATCCATCTCCAGCTCTTTAGCCAAGTCAATCATCGCCGTTTTGCGGGCAAGGAAAGAATCCGGCCCCTTCTCAATGACAAAACCATCCCGGTGCAGCGTCTCAATCATGCCACCCATGGAAGAACTTTTCTCAACCAAGGTAATTACAGGTTCAACCCCTGCTTCCCGGTAATGCTTCCGGATATAAAATGCCGCGCTTAGGCCGGTCAGCCCTCCGCCGACAACAACAACACGACGTTTATGGTCTTCCATTACACATCCGTTCCTTGCTGCCATTGGTTAATAATGACGTCACTTAGTGTTTCCATATAAAGCGGGTCGCTATTGAGAGAATCGATACGCATGAGGCGCATATCGATCTCTTTGGCAATCGCTTTGGCCTCAATATCAAGATCATAGAGCACTTCCAGATGATCCGATACAAATCCAATTGGTGCTACAAGCACATCTTCTACCTGTTCACGAGCAAGATCCTGAAGCGTGTCCAGAATATCAGGGCCCAGCCATGGCTCCGCCGTCCGCCCGGCACTTTGCCACGTAAACTGCCAGTTGGTAATTCCTAAACGCGAAGCAATAACTTCCGAAGTCTCCAGCAGTTGCTGCGGATATGGATCACCGATATCCACAATTCGCGCAGGCAGACTGTGTGCGCTGAACAACACTCGTACATCCCCACGTTTGGCTCCCGCTTCCTCGAAAGCATCCAATTTGGCGCTAACACGTGTGGAGAGAGCTTGAATTAATTTTGGATGCAGATGGTAACTCTCAATAAAGGACATTTGGATTCCCAGTTCTTCCGCTTTCTCACGAGCGCGCTTGATGTAGCTCCCTACACTCATCGTGGAGAAATGCGGTGCCAGTACAATGCCTATTGCGGTCTGAATTCCATCCTTCGCCATCTGTTCCACGCCATCCTCAATGAACGGATACGCATGCTTTAACCCTTGATAACAACGGAATTCAACTTCATTGGAACGATCATCCTTGTTTAACGTCTCCTGAAGGGCCTTAACCTGATTATCCGTGTTTTCACGAAGAGGGAATACGCCCCCAACGATCGCTTCATAACGGTCGGTCAGTTCTTTCAGTTGTTCCGGTTCAGGCGGACGTCCTCTCCGGATATGTGTGTAATACGCTTCAATACTTTCCATATTCTCAGGTGTGCCATACGACATCACCAGTACACCTACCGTATTAGTCATTAGTAACCGTCACCCCAGTCTTCAATGCTTCAGCAGAATATTCATGAATATACGCCGTGAGTTCTTTTAATTTATCCAAAGATGCTTCAGGAAATAGTCCATGCCCCAGGTTAAAAATATACCCTGGCTCCTTGATGCCTTCATCAATAGTCAATTTGGCATGCTGCTTGATCAGATCCATCGGTGCAGTCAGCACATAAGGGTCCATATTGCCTTGCACAGCAAATTTTCCACCCAGTCGTTTACGTCCCTCGGAGATCGATACTCTCCAATCCAACCCAATCACATCAGCTTGCAGATCATGCAGGGTTGGCAGCAATTCACCAGAAGCGACACCCGGGAAATAAATTTTCGGTACATTCAAATCCGATAATTCGGTAAAGATACGAGTAATCGTCGGTAACACATACGTTCTAAAGTCGTTTGGCGAAAGCGCGCCTACCCAGCTGTCGAACAATTGGAAAGCCTTGCCGCCGTTCGCAATGTGTGCACGGACATATGTAATCACCATATCGCCCAGTTTTTGCATCAATTTATGCCATACTTCCGGTTCACTGTACATCATCGTTTTCGTCCGTATGTACCCTTTGGAAGGTCGGCCTTCTATCAAATAGCTGGCGATGGTAAAAGGTGCACCAGCAAACGTAATCAAGGGTACATCCAGTTCCTTGTCCAGGATTCGAATCGTCTCCAGTATATGAGACAGATCTCCCTCAACATCAATGGGACGCAAACGATCCACATCTGCCGCCGTGCGGATTGGATTGTCTATAACGGGTCCAATATTTTTAACAATATCAAAATCTATACCGAGCGAAGCAACCGGATTCATAATATCGGAATACAAAATAGCCGCATCCACACCGAGTTTACGTACCGGCATGAGTGTAACTTCAGCTGCTAGCTCAGGTTGACGGCAAATTTCGAGCAAAGAATACTTTTCCTTAATCTTGCGATATTCGGGATCATAACGCCCAGCCTGACGCATGTACCACACCGGAACACGGTCCACTTGCTGTTTGAAGCTGGCCTGAATCAGACGATCATTATAGCTCATGTAAGAAGCCTCCAATAGTTTTTGGACTCATAAATAACATTATGCCCTTTTTGAAGAGCGGTAACAACCACGTGTCGATCTGTTCCGATGACAATACTATGACATTCCTTACATCCCCTCATCTATATGCCAATTATGTTATAATGAAAGAATCGTGTTTTTTTGAAACGTTGCAGAAACGATCGGAAAGGAAGTGAAAGCACTTTGAAAACGTGGAAAGTAAACCTCATTGTGCTTTGGTTCGGACAATTTCTGGTCAACTCGGGCATGACCATGATCACCCCGTTTTTGTCCCTTTATCTCGCCAAGGATCTTGGCGTGGTTGGTGAGCATGAAATTGGCATATGGGCGGGATTTATATTTGCTGCCAACTTCCTCACCTCATTTTTGTTCCAGCCCTTGTGGGGCAAATTGTCTGACAAATACGGCCGAAAAATTATGTTGCTGCGTTCCGGATTCGGGATGGCGATCGTTATCGCCCTGATGGGTTTTGCACAGAGCCCATGGCAGCTCCTTTTATTAAGACTGCTCAACGGTACGATCTCTGGTTTCAACCCAGCAGCGGTTTCGTTAATCTCGGGTACAACACCGAAGGATCGAATGGGTTTCGCCATGGGGATTAGCCAGTCCGGTCAGGTGGCTGGTACAATTCTGGGTCCGCTGATCGGTGGTTTACTGGCTGATGCAGTGGGCTTCCGCCCTATCTTCTACATTACAGGCGGACTGATCTTCGTAGCTTCAATGCTTGCCATGTTCCTGGTCCGAGAGAAATTTGACCGCAAGGAAGCGGCCAAACTGCCGGAACAATCCGTATTGTCCGGTTTGAAGGAACTCAACAAGTCACCCCAGTTACCCGCGTTGTTCGCTGTAACATTCCTGTTGCAATTTGCCATGATCAGCCCGATGTCACTCTTGCCGCTGTATGTACAGAAATTACACGGTTCGGATGTGAACGTCGCCTTCTGGGCTGGAGTTGTCGGCGCAGTCACGGGACTATCCAATATGGCCATGTCCCCGATTCTTGGAAAGCTCAGTGACAGGGTAGGTTCACACAAGATACTTACGTTCTCTCTTATAGGGACCGGGCTTATGCTTATACCTCAAGCTTTCGTGCAGACGGTATGGCAGCTCATCATCGTCCGGTTCATGATGGGTGTGTTCATGGGTGGCCTGCTTCCAAGTGTCAACGCGCTCATTCGCTCCTATACGCCAGATAGCATGATTAGCCGGGCGTTCAGCTTTAATACGAGTACACTTGCGCTGGGGAACATGCTTGGAGCTGTAATCGGCGGTTTTATGGCCGGGTTTATTGGCATCGAAGGACTGTTCATCGTTTCCGGTGGACTGTTGTTGCTCAACATGGTGTGGGTGAGACTCAAACTATACAAAAAACCTCCTCTGATCAGAGAATCCTAAAGCTTCGATCTAAAAAATATTTGTTCTTAAAAAGCCGCTTTCAGCGCCCATTGGGCAATGAAAGCGGCTTTTGGCATTTTTTGTTCAATTGGACCAAACCTCAACGTTGATTCATTGACTCTGATGGCTTGCGAATTGAATCGGGTATTCTTTCACACCAAATACAAAGGCACTTTGTATCGGCTGCAAAACGGTTCCCGGCTCCAACTGTATATCTTCCATTTGCCGAAGCATCGTCTCAAGAACAACCTTAGCTTCAAGTCGTGCAAGCGGCGCACCAAGACAAAAGTGAATACCAAACCCAAAACCCATATGTCTGTTCGGCTTGCGGTCAGGCACAAACTCCTCTGCCTGTTCAAATTTAGCGCTGTCCCGGTTGGCCGATCCCACCCAGGATATCACCTGTTCCCCTGCCTGGATTGGTTGTCCGTTCAATTCTACGTTTTCTTTGGCAATACGCCCAATAGCCACAATCGGCGGATAATAGCGTAATGTTTCCTCTACCGCAGAGGGAATAAGTTCAGGGTGCTCTCGCAGCTGCTGTTGAAGCTCAGGCTTTTCTGACAGAATACGTACGGCATTGGTAATCAGATTGGTCGTCGTTTCATTGCCGGCAGCAAGTAATAATATGCAAAACCCGACCACTTCCTCTGCGGTCAGCTTCTCTCCTTCAATCTCCGCAGCCAGCAACAAAGAGATCAGATCATCCTTTGGTTGCTGACGTCTTCTTCCATGATGGCCGTGAAGTAGCTCGCCAGTTCCTGTTGATTCCGTCTCTTTTCTTCCATCAACTCCTGGAAAGCTTCATCACTATCATCCCGCGCACCCTTCACCAGTGCATCAGACCAGTCTTTGAACTTCTGGCGATCTGCGGCAGGGACTCCAATCAATTCGGCGATCACAATGACCGGAAGCGGAGTGGCAAGATCGTCGATAAGCCGCATACGACCTCCTGAAAAATGTGGAGTCAGTAACTCATCCGCAATTTCCTGAATACGCGGAGCCAACGCTTCGATTGCTTTTGGTGTAAACGCCTGATTAACCAGATCCCGCAGTTGCTTGTGCTTCGGCGGATCGGTAGTGAGCATACTGGCGTTAGCACGATCACGTTCAGAAGAAAACAATTTGGGGTTTTTCAACACATATTGCACATCATCATAACCGAAAACATCCCAGCATTCTCGATGGTTGTCATAGCGGACTGGAGTGTTGTCACGAAGCTCAGCGTACACCTGGAAGGGAGATAATTGTTGTTCCACCCCTTCCAGTTCCCGGATCGGAATGTAATTGGCATACTTTCTCGGTGCTTGGTTCATCGTTTCTCCTCCAATCATTAATATATATTTATTTACATATTGAAATCATCCTATATTATAGACTCAACGCTAAGTCCATACAAATATTTGGCAATAATTGAGCCTCTTTCCTAGAACGCATTACAAAAATCGTCAAGTTTTGCTAACTTATTCGGTCCGATACCCGTTTTGTATAAGATCACTTCTGCTATGCACGCTCCGGCAACACTTTCCCCAAAAACCTTTCTAAATTCTATCAGGACAAAAGACTCATATGTAATGAAATATGACACAAAAAACTATTTTCAATATGCTTTTATATAGCTATTTCTCTTTATACCTCTTCTTATATTTATCCATAAAACCTTATAAACAAGCTATATACTCTACATATCTATCAATGTAACCGATTACTCTATCTATATCTAATATTGTCATATTATTTAACATGAAATACAATCGTTTTAATTCATATACATATTATCCTCATCAAACATCACACGAAACTAACCTGAAGGAGAGTGCTATTCATGAAAAAAACTTCAAATCTTCGTCCTTGGGCTGTATGGAGCACAGCTGCTTTGACAGCTCTAACCATCTCACTGTCCCCAATCGGAACCTATGCTGCTCAGGCAGCTACGGTAGAAGTGAGCGGTACAACCAGTGCAGTTCAGACCACATCATCCACTCCGGCTCGCAATACGACCATCCCAGCTCTATCGGATTCGTTCAAACAATCCGCTCTACCTAATGTTCTGGTCATTGGAACGGGTGGTACGATCGCAGGTCAATCCGAGGATGCGACCAGCTTCCAGAACTATAAGGCGGGTACACTCCCGATCGGGGAAATGGTCGATGCCTTACCGGACAAACAGAAGATTGCAGATGTTAGCACACTCCAATTCGGAAATTCAGGTTCTGGATCTTATACCATAGCTGATCTCTATGACCTGTCACAGACAGTAGACAAGGCTCTGGCTCAATATGACAGCGTTGTAGTTACCACCGGTACAGATACCATGGAGGAGATCGCCTACTTCCTTGACATGACCGTTCAAAGTGATAAACCTGTCGTCATTACAGGGTCTATGCGCCCTTGGACGGTTATCGGCTCGGATGCACAAGCCAATCTGTACAACGCCATCAAGCTCGCAGGCAGCGGACGCACCACTTCATTTGGGACCGTGCTGATGTTGAACGATACCATTCAACTGGCACGCGGAGTGACCAAAACGAATGATTATCGAACAGATACATTCGAAACTCCGATGCTTGGTGCAGTAGGTTATATTGATGAAGAAAATATTCGAATTTACCGCGCTCCTGCACGCGCCTTGAAGCCTGAAGGTACATTAAAGCCGGCATTTGACCTGAACAAAATCACGAAGGCAGATCTCGCCAAAGTGGAAATTGCGGTTTCCTATCAGGAAGCTGGTGGAGAAGCCATTGAAGGATTTGTTCGTGGCGGTGCCAAAGGGATCGTAACGTCCGGTACCGGAGCAGGCGGGATTTCGAAAGCCATGGGCCAAGCACGTACTAAAGCAGTGGAGGATGGCGTAATCTTCGTAACGACCACGCGGACAGGTTCAGGCAGTGTATATGGCGGAGGTAAAGGCGTTATCGCTGGTGACAACCTGAGTCCTCAGCAAGCACGCATTTTGCTCATGCTCGGGTTATCCTTCAGCGATGATTTCGATACAATCAAAAAATGGTTCGAGACTTACGGAACGCCGGAAGTTTAAGAAGATCTCATCCTTTATATTCATTCTGAAAAAACAAGAGACGACACATTCCCTGTTAATCAGGGGATGATCGTCTCTTGTTTTTAATCCGAACTTGTTTACTTCACCCAGGCCAGAGCCAGACCATCATAATCCGGCAGCATAGTCGTTACAAGACGCGGATCACTTGCCATCTGCTCATTGAAGCGACGAACGGCAAGCACAGCGGGGCCTTGCTTATCCGGATTCAGCGTACGACCGCGCAGGAAACAGTTATCTCCCACAATGACCGCCCCTGGCCGCGCGAGCTTAATGGCATAATCCAGATAAACGGGATAATTCTCCTTGTCCGCATCAATGAAGAAGAAATCGAAGGTACGTCCTTCCTGCGCCAGTTGCTCCAGACTGTCGGCTGCGGGTCCAATTCGATATTCGACCTTATCCCCAAAGCCACCTTCCTCCAGATGGCCCCGAGCCATCGCTGCGTATTCCTCTTTCAGTTCCAGCGAAGTCAGGGTTCCTCCATCACTTAAACCGCGAGCAAGACAGATACCGCTGTATCCGCCCAGCACACCGATTTCGAGTACGGCTTCCGCTTTCGAAGTTTTCGCGAGAAAAGTGAGTAAACGCCCGTAGGCCGCTGCCACCGAAACTTCCGGCATGCCGTTCGATCGGATGGCTTCTTTTACCTTTAACAAGAGAGCATCCTCTTGAAATAATTGATTTACATATTCGTCAGGGGTCAGATTCACCGCTAAAATCCTCCTTGGACACTTGGTCTGCTTTCCATATGGATGCCAATGTTCTATAATAAATGTTTGTTGTCAAACACAGGCGGTTGACTGCCGCATCACCTCTAAGAGATGAATGCATAAGCTCACCGCATTTCTCATTGTAAGTTTTTTCACGGAAAGCGGCAAGGCCGCACCGTTACTATACAGCGGAGAGAAGGAGTTTCCTTCTCCGGCTTGAAATGGAGTTGAAATGAATCACATGGCTCAATTGCAATTGATCGCGACCTCGGCGATGGGACTCGAGGCTGTTGTCGCCCGGGAACTGAAACAACTGGGGTATGAGGATGCTACGATCGACAATGGACGGGTTTACTTCACTGGAGATTATATTGATATTTGCCGGTGTAATCTGTGGCTAAGAAGTTCGGATCGCGTTTTGGTCAAAATGGGTGAATTCCCTGCTACAACATTCGATGAATTGTTTGAAGGTACCAAAGCATTACCTTGGGAGGATTGGATTCCAGCCGATGGCGAATTTCCGGTTGAAGGTCGCTCCCACAAATCTCAGCTAAGCAGCGTGCCGGCTTCACAGGGAATCGTGAAAAAAGCGATCGTAGAAAAACTGAAGCTGACTTATGACACGGAGTGGTTCCCCGAGGACGGGTCTCGTTATGTGATTGAGGTCATTCTGTTGAACGATCGCGCCCTGCTTACTTTAGATACAACGGGACCCGGGCTGCACAAACGGGGTTATCGTAAACTGGTAACCGAAGCTCCGCTTAAAGAAACACTTGCTGCGGCGCTTATTCAGCTCAGTCGCTGGAATGTATCCCGCCCCTTCTATGATCCATGCTGCGGATCAGGTACCATGCTGATTGAAGCCGCCATGATTGGCTGGAACATTGCACCAGGACTGCGTCGCACCTTTAACTCCGAGAACTGGGCTGTCATTCCTGAAGAGCTTTGGGAGAAAGCGCGCGAAGAAGCATTTGACGCGGTTCGCGACGATATTCCATTGCAAATCTCGGGCAGCGACATCGATCCGGAAGCTATTGAGGTAGCAAAGGCAGCAATCAAGAGTGCCGGCTTCGCCAAAGACATTGAAGTCAGCGTCCTGCCTGCTCATCGAGCAAGACCGCAGGGTGAATATGGTGTCATTATTACCAACCCCCCGTATGGTGAACGCTTGAGTGAAGAGAAAGAAGTGCAGAAGCTGCTGCGTTCTTTAGGGCGCAGTTACCTCGATATGCCGACATGGTCCTTTTTTGCCATCACGTCGACCAAATCGTTCGAGGAAGACTTCGGCCACAAGGCAGACAAGCGCCGTAAGTTGTTCAATGGACGTATTGAAACCCAATATTATCAGTATTTGGGCCCACTGCCTCCACGAAATAAAACACCACAACAATAATACCATTGTCATGATAGAGTGCTCTTGCCTTCCACGGCAGGGGCGCTTTTTTTGTATGTATTCCAGGAGACATAGAATTGATCTTGGTGATGCTACTTCCGTATGAAGCATTTCTCCCCTGGGCATAGTTGAAAAGCCATGACACCACGCTATAATGGATGGAGCCCTATTTTTACATTCCGTTAACAAAACAAAACCATTCATCTGGGAGGAGACATATATGTTTGTCACTAAGCCAACACGCAGCCTTACGCCGCGCGGGCTTCTGAATCATCCACTTACGTTATATCTTATTTTTCTTGTACTCATGCTACTCAAATTAATGTGGCTCCATCACAATCTGCATGCCTACAACATTACGATGGGGCTTCTGGACAAAGTAATTGCCATCGGTTCGCTGCTGCTTCTGTCCTTCTGGACCTGGTGGCTGCCTCGCCGGGGCATGATCCTATCGCTCGTTGTAATCCATCTGCTGCTTACTGCACTGATCTATGCCGATATGGTTTATTATCGCTACTTTCAGGATTTTCTGACGATTCCTGTGTTGATGCAAGCCAGACAGGTCGATGCTCTGGGTGATAGTATTGCCACGCTCATCCACGCCAGTGATCTGTGGCTCTTTGTTGATTGGCTTGTGATCATCCCATACGCAGCGATCCTGCTATTCAGTAAACGTCACCGCCGTGGTGGACGCCCCAGCGCATATACGAGTGGATTGAACTCTTACTCGTCAAGCTCTGGCAAACCAAGCTTACGTCGTCGACTCACTGCGGGCAGCATTGCTCTAATATTGGGTCTTGGGCTCGCGGTAGGTCCGATTTATTATTATAGTAAAACTTGGGCGAAAGGCTTGTTTGATAACAACTGGTGGAACGTGTCCATGTATAATGTTACTGGACTTCTTGCTTTTCATGGCTATGATCTATATAACTACGCCAAAGACCATCTGGGCTCTGGGCCCCAGGTCGATCCTACAGATCTGGAGCAGGCGAAAGCTTTTTTTGCCAACAGACAACAGGCTGAGCCTCTGAAGGATGCGATGTTCGGCAAGTACAAAGACAGCAATGTCATCATTGTTCAAGGCGAAGCCTTCATGAATTTCATGATTGGTCAGAGCATTGGCGGTCAGGAAATCACGCCTCATTTTAACGAGCTGATGAAGGAAAGCCAGTACTACAGTCATTTTTATCACCAGACAGGTCAGGGCCGTACATCAGATGCTGACTTTGGGGCGAATATTTCGATGCATCCACTGTCGGTTGGGTCCGCTTTTGTCCGCTACGCAGACCACAGCTATGATGCCCTGCCTTCTATATTGAAGGATCACGGTTATAGTACCAATGTATTTCATGCCTATGAGAGTGGATTCTGGAATCGCTATACGATGTATCAGAATATGAAGTATGACAAGTTTTACAGTAAAAATGATTATGAACAGGATGACCCGCTTGGCTGGTCCCTGTCGGATGAGTCCTTTTTCCGCCAATCGGTTGAGAAAATGAGCAATGAGGTTTCTGAGCCGTTCTATTCATTCCTGATTACACTGACTAGTCATCATCCATACGCATTACCCCAAGATAAACAACAGCTGGATGTCAGGGAATTCCAAGGAACGATGTTTGGAGACTATCTGCAATCCGTACATTACGTCGATTCTGCGCTCGGCAGCATGGTGGAAGACCTGAAAAATCGGGGGTTGTGGGACAAAACGATCTTCATGTTCTATGGGGATCACGATAATTCCATTAAGGAACAACCACAATATGAGAAATTTCTCGGACGCTCGCTGAACGATCTGGACATGGAGCAAATTATGAACGAAGTGCCTTTGCTGGTGCATCTGCCTGACAGAGCCGAAGCCGGAACGATTGACGAGCCAGCAGGACAGCTGGATATTACGCCTTCCGTTCTGCATCTTCTCGGTATATCAGATCAATCCTACTACCATATGGGCAACGATGTGTACGACGGTTCCTCCCGCATGGTGGTATTGCGCACTGGTGCGTTCACGGATAGCTCCTTCTTCTATATCCCTTCAGATGATTACCTGTATGACAGCGGCTCCTGTTACGATCTGTCTACGGGCGCCAAAACGGATATTAATGCTTGCCGATCTGGTTACGATGAAGCGTCAATGCGACTGCATGTGTCAGATACAGTCAACACGTTTGACCTGATCTCGCGTTTTCGCAAGGAGCAAAAGTCTGAATCAGCATCCTAACAGATACGGAAAGGCACGCTGACGTAACTGTATACTTCATATAAAATTTAACCCGACACTACAATGAAATGGAGCTAATGCATGACCATGACAACACAACCAGTCCCATTCAACATTGAACAAAAGCTGTTCGAAGAAGCTGCTAACTTTGTCAAACTTCGCTACCCTCAAGGGTGGGGCGGCGCGGCGGCTGTATATACCGAAGCAGGTTCGTTCTTAATCAGCGTAGCTCCAGAAGTAATTAATGACGCCACGCACCTGTGTATGGAAACAGGAGCCTATCTGGAAGCCCACAAATTAAACGAGCGGGTCACCCACTCAATCTGTGTGGCACGCGACGATGAGCACTCGCAATTCAAGGTTCTCACCCCTTGTGGTGTGTGCCAGGAACGATTGTTTTTCTGGGGAGAAGATGTGAAGGCTGCCGTGCACGATCCGGATGGAGCTATAATATACAAGAGATTGGACGAAATCCAGCCTTATCATTGGACCAAGGCATACCGGGATAAGTAGGAAGTTAAACGATAAGTGTTGAGGCTGCAATCCGTTGCACGCTTCAGCACTTTCTTTTTTTGGTAGCTGGCTGTAACCACAACCTTGCGAATGTTAGAAAGTCGCTATATAATTGTAACTGTATTGGTTTCATTTAAAAATGATGGAGGTTTTAATGAATGAATATTGAAATATGGTCCGACTTTATGTGTCCTTTCTGTTATATTGGCAAACGTCGCCTGGAGAATGTACTGGCACAATTCCCACACCGTGATGAAGTGAAATTACAGTTCAAAAGTTTTGAACTCGATCCAAATGCTGAATTGAACAGCGGCAAAACCAACGCAGAATATCTGGCCGCCAAATACAATATGAGTGTGGAGCAGGCACGTGGAATGAATGCCCAGATGAATGCCAATGCTCGCACGGCTGGGCTGGAATACAACATTGATGAGATGATCCCTACCAACTCCTTCTCTGCTCACCGCCTGACCCATTGGGCAGAAACACAAGGGAAAATGCTTGAGCTGAGCGAACGACTGTTTCAAGCAATCTTCATCGAAGGTAAACATGTCGGCAATACCGATGTCCTGATCGAGTTGGCTGAAGAAGTGGGTCTGGACCGCAATGCAGCAGCAGAAGTATTGTCGAGCAATCAATTCGCAGAACAGGTTCGTGCCGACCAGGCCGAAGGTGAGCAGTTGGGCATTCGGGGTGTACCTTTCTTCGTATTTGACCGCAAGTTTGCTGTATCTGGCGCTCAACCGGATGAGGTATTCCATGACGCTATCCAGAAAGCCTGGGACGAACGCTCCCCTTTCACCATGGTGGAGTCCAGCACCACTGACACAGATGGCAGCGGAGTATGCACAGAAGACGGCTGCGAGGTTCCGCAACCTGACTCATCCAAATAACACAAAAGCAGCAGGATCAAGGGGCTTCCCCTGAACCTGCTGCTTTTTTTAAAAATCCATCCACATAAGATGAACTCATAATTTACACTATAACAGAGAGGGCAGAACAAATCTGGAGAAGCGGAGCGCTCGCATTTATCACTGGATTTTACCCTTTGCCAAAGGGAATTCCAAAAATCCGGGGATAACGGCGATCGAAAGATTGTTCTGCACACGTAGTGGCCTAGTGTAAAGGATTATGCTTTCATTTTATATCACGAAGAACGATCCGTAACCGGAACAACTACAACTTAGACCATTAAACACTTATTTTGGGATTGAGCTGCATGCTCAATCCCAAAACAGCTGATCCGGGTGCGGTCCCGTCCGTTTGTCCGAATCCAGCGCATCAATCAGTTTCAGCTCATCCGGAGTCAATTCAAAATCAAAGATGTCCGCATTCTCGCGAATTCGCTCAGGCGTAACCGACTTCGGAATTGTCACGATCTGGTTCTGAATATCCCAGCGCAGAATAACCTGTGCCGGTGTTTTCCATATTTCTGGGCCAGACTTTTCAAAGCCGATTCCTTGTTCAGCTTGCCTCTCATAATCGGGCTCCATGCCTCCAGTTGAATGCCCTGTTCCCCACAGAAATCCTGCAGCTCCTGTTGAATCAGACCTGGATGCAGTTCCACCTGATTCACCGCAGGCACCGTTCCACCTTCATCTATGATTTCGCGCAGATGGTGTACTTCGAAATTACTTACACCAATGGCACGTACGCTTCCTTCGCTATATAGACGTTCGAATGCTCTCCACGTCTCCTTATACTGGTCTCTGCCAGGCCAGTGAATTAAGTATAGATCAATGACATTCAATCCAAGCGCCTTCTGACTGGCCTCAAATGCTCTCAAAGTCGAATCAAAACCTTGATCCTCATTCCACAGCTTGGTTGTCACAAACAGCTCATTCCGGGCGATACCGCTGCTCGCAATAGCTTGTCCAACTTCCTCTTCATTTCCATAAACGGACGCCGTATCAATGCTCCGATATCCGACTTCCAATGCGGTCTCCACCGCTTGCTGTACTTCTTCGCCTTTTGCTCGATAGGTCCCAAATCCCAGCCATGGCATCGTCACGCCGTTGTTCAGAATCGTACAATCTGTAATATGTTTTGTCATTCTGTACCTCCTGTGTGAAATTTGCCTGCTCTTGGTCTATTAACCTTCTCGTAAAATTTTAAGCGGCATGTTACATACAGTTGGCTGAGATCCCTTTCTCTGGACCATTCAAAAAAGACATGAATAACCCGCAAAGCACTGCTGCTCTGCGGGTGCTGGTGTGACAGGAACGCTTATAGATCCCCTTGCCCATTCTGACTCTGGATCGAGTTTAATCTTCTCTTCTCCTCAATGAACATCTCTTCTGCCAGCTCAACGCCCTGACCTCCAAGCGAAAGTTCGGCTTGACGCATGGCCTGCTCGGTATGCGCCAAACGGCGTTCTGCCTGTTCAATGGTCTGTTCAGTTGGATGTGACATTGCCTGGGAAACGGCAAAATGAAGTTTGTTCACTGCATTCTGCGCCTGGGATACGGTTGTATCGGCTTGCAAACTGGAATCATAACGCTTCGGCATGAGTATTCCTCCTTGGGATCATGTTCCTGTTACCCCTTTAAGATGGTTTACATCGGCCTTCCTTATTCTTGTTTTGCTGAAACAATGACAGATTGCTTCGCTTTTCCCCAAATTAAATATGAATATCAATTATGTATAACCTTTTCCGGGTTTGCTGCGTTTATTTGATAAGTACCTTTTTTTATAAGGAGGTTTGGTTTTGAAATACTCTTGGTTTCTTTTCATTCTGGTACCTTTATTGCTACTGATCAGCGGCTGTACAGCTTCGACGTATGAAATAACGGAATATACAGGCTCCTCCATTAATAACGAAATTCCGGTTCCCGTGAATGCAAAGCAGCTCAGCCTAACGGCATATTCAGACAATCCAAACTATAAAGAAGGCATTAAATATGAATTGAAACATATTGGAGGAGAACAGGGGTTATATGTACCATCCGATTATTTTGAGAAGTTATCCGAAGCGGGATGGGTTGAGTTGGAGGAAGAGCGCCTGGGTCATGTTCATTTTTTTAAAAAAAGCGATACGATCATCGCCATTGAATTTCAAGAGGATACCTTTGAGATTGTTGAAATGATGCCCGGCTTCACCTTTTAATCCTGTGCCTTGTCCAATCACAACTTAAAAAAGAGAGGCCACGGCCTCTCTTTACCCTCGTGGACAAGTTTGCTCTGCCCACTGCATTTCCAAACAATTACTTCACGAATTTCGCTACTTTCGCAAGCACTTCTTCTTCTGACGGAGCACTGATATACCGACCGTTGATGAAGACAAAAGCACGCTTCGCGCAAGGACCGCAATACGATTTGCAACCAATCTTGATCTCCGTATCCGGAGCCATTTTCTCCAACTTGGCTACAATCGATTTTAGTCTGATATGATTACATTTTTCGCATACGCGGATATCGTTAGCCATGAGTTCCCCTTCTTCGCTCCCTTAGTGGTCGCCGTGGTTGCCCTTGGATGGGTTCGTAATAACGAAGCCTTCTTCAGGGAAGTAGAGGTAATCAATTTTAACGCCATCCAGCAAAGGTTGGTCATTCTCAAGAATGACGTCAATCTCTTTATCCGTAGATACTACCGTATCGTTTTCTTTTGGCGTATCAATATCAAGTCCGTAGTGGGCATGATCTCCATGCGCATGTGTTATTACAACGCGCAGCAATTTACCTTCGTTCTCAGGCTTGTCCAGTTCAAGTTTTAATACTTTTGCGGCATTACGTGTAATTTTGCAATTCATTCCATTCATCTCCTATATCGTAATTGCTGGTTCCAACAATTTCAGCATTTCTAAACTCCAGCATCTATTGTAAAGAAAGTTACTGCGTTCCGCAATAACATTGATGCAAAATCGATGTGAATAGCACCCATTTCGTCACTAGTTAAGACGACGTATCCGCTGTAAGCACCGGATATTTGCGCTCCGCACGACTTACAAACCAGTTCATCAGCAGCAGCGTGACACCAATATCATCTATAGGCATAAACGGCATCACGTCTGGAAAAACCCAGTAGAGCAGCGCCGGGATGATAAAAAGCAGCTTCTCTCCCACAGGGATTTGCGGAGCCCGCAACAGACGCGGCAGCCGTTTGAATACTTGTGTCCATCGTTTGAACGACAGCAGTCTTCTCCACTTCATATGAACCCCTCCGTATGATTATCACACCAAAAAATAAAACGAATACACGTGATCGTCACACCCATTATTACCCGCTCCAGAACGATTCGGAAACAATGATGCAACTTACAGATAAAAAAACGAACGCCGGTAACAGCGCCCGTTCCTGTTATACGAGTGGATAACCCGTAAGTTTCATGTCTTCCCATCCAAATTATGTGAAGTCAGGTTATATGGATTCTCACTCTTCCCTGTTAGTGCTCTCGATCTGTTAATAATTCAGCCAACAGCATACCAACCTCCACGCAGATATCATCAAATTGATCCATGGGGAGCGGGTTTACCCCCAGACCCACTTCCACCGTGAAACCAGGCTTCCGAAACTTCTGAATGAACCAGTCTTTGTATCCTGCATCACTCCCACCCAGCTTGACTGCCTTGTATCCCGAAGCCCTTGCCAGTCTGCGTGACAGTGGAGCACTTTCCTTTGGCTCCAAATCTCGGTAGTTCCAATAAATTTCCTGCCCCTGACTGTGCAGTGAAACGACAGCATCGAATGAATGCTGCTCGGTCCACTGTGCAAGTGCCAACGCCTCCGGTTCCGATAAGGGAGCGACTCCCGCATAATCTCTTGGCCCTGGGGACGTTATCCCTCTTCTAGCTGCCTCTTCCTCCCAATAAGCCGGGAATTGATCGTTAAGGTCTACTCCCCTGATATTGGACTTCCAATGCGTAAAATGGGAGCGCCCGGCATTCCATTCCAGCAATTCTTCTGCATGGGGATGGTCATTAACTACGCCCTCTTGCACCAATTCAACTCCATCCGGATTGACCATCGGTACAGCCCAAAGCGTGGTTTCCTGCATCCATCGCTCCGTCTGAAATTGATGCCACGGCGTATTCGTGCTGTAGGCTTTCGCATATTCTTCAATGAACCGCATCAGAACCGCCGTTGTCAGCCACTCATTCGCATGAACAGAGGCGTTGACATGAATATGTCTGGATCCTTGACCCAAACGAAGGTAAGGCAAAGCCTTGCCCATGACACTGCTGCCAATCGAGCCACTTTCGATAAATGGATACTTCTTTTCCAACAAACCGATATCACGGTTCATTTCACGGTAACCATACTCTCCCTGCAACTTTACGATAGTTTTTCCATTTGAATCGGGAATATGAATACATCGTCCGCACCAGTCCGGAATGTTGGCTATTTCTGGATTGGCCTTTCGCAATTCTTCTTCATTCAGTCCAAAACGTAATGCAATCACGCCTACCTTCTCCCCCGGCTGCACTGCATATCTGCGTCCTGTTCCCGGCGTAATGCGCAGCATCTGTCCTGTCAGCAAATAAGGCTGGGACGCTGCTTCCGGGTTAAGAGCGGCCAGCAGCTCCTTGGTCATATGATTTGCTGCCGCAATACGCGATAAGGTATCTCCCTGATGAACAATGATCCATTGCAGCTCCATGTTGATCTCCTTCCCCTTAGGAAACGTTGTAATCTCCTGTTCTTTCCTCGCCTGTGTCCATACTGTATGTAATATGTATGCGGAGCTGGTTGTCCGTCATGTGACAAGAATCGTGCAAATCCCGCCAACATAAGAAAAACGTGCTGATCTTCCGAAGAAGCTCTTCTACTTTTCTATCCGAACATAAAAATCCCGGAACGCTTAGGTTCCGGGATTCTTATAAGCTATAGAAATCAAAAAAATTCGCTATGATAATTGCGTAACCTGCCATACAACTGGTGTTTTGGAGATTTGCTCTCCCAACCATTGGCGGGTAATATTCTGGAACATGCGTGGGTCCCCTGTGCAAAAAAACTGATGTACCGGCGTCTCATCCCCACTGGCCAGCTTTCGTTTATCATACAAAATCGTACTGATTTCCCTCGCCGTTTCATCTGCCGAACTGATCAGCTTCACTTCCTGTCCCATAACCTCCTGAATGGTTTCCATGAGAAAAGGATAGTGCGTACAACCCAGAATAAGACAATCAATTGGCTGTTGTTTAATCTGGCCCAAAGATTGCTTCACCGTACTTGTCGTTTGCTCGGAACGGAATTCGCCTTGCTCCACCAGTGGCACAAGTGCCGGACAAGCCTGACTGACCACATCAATGTATGGAGACAATTGTTTGAGTGCAGATGTATATGCACCACTTCCAATCGTTCCTACAGTGCCAATGACACCAATGCGTCCTGTGCGCGTGGCTGTGATGGCTGCTCGTGCTCCTGGATGAATGACACCGATAACAGGCACATTCACCTTGGCTCGAATATAGTCGAGCGCTGCTGCCGTAGCCGTATTGCAGGCGATAACGATAACCTTCGGATCGAACTGGATCAAGAAATCAACGATTTGTTCCGTGAATTGTTTAACTTGTTCGGACGAACAGGGTCCGTACGGTGTTCGGGCGGTATCTCCAAAATATATGATCTTTTCCCGTGGGAGCTGACGCATCACTTCCTTGGCGACAGTCAATCCCCCTACACCGGAGTCTAATATAGCGATTGCTTGCTGCACGAACACACCGCTTCCTTCTTTATTGAATTGGTTCTGTTAACAAATTGGTTCCCAGAGCTTTCTTCCTACCGTATGAATTTTCAGGCAAAAAGGTACCTACATCTTACCCGATTTCATCGCAGGGTTCAAACAAAATGCCGTATTGTACAGGTCCTGTACGACCACGCACAACAAAACAGGCCCCCCTCCAGATGGAGGAAAGCCTGCTCACGTTCAAGCTTAGCTTTAGATGTTGTCTTTCGAATCATCAGCAGGAAGCTTCGCGATGACTTCAATACCCGACTCATTTCCTGCATTGTCCCCAGCTGAATCAATGGAAGAATCGGAATCCGTAATAACTGCGGATACGCGCACTTCTTTACCTTCAGCGCAATTGCCCCAGGATTGAATATCCTGGATAACGACATCCGCCGTCTCTTTTACTTTGGATACGATCAGTGCGCTTTGTTCGCCTACCTTGCTAGCCAATTCCTGACCCTTCTCACTCACCTGACGTGCACCTTCCGAAATATCTTGACGCAGTTCGCGTCCTGATTTTGGCGCCAGCAGCAAAGCTGTCACTGAACCTACAACCGAGCCGATTAATGCTCCCCACAACAAACTTTTGTTAGAATCCTTCACGTCGCATCTCTCCCTTTACCTTAAATGAAGTACCGAATAACCAAGCAACGGACTGTTGCTCGTCAATCCGGGCGAATGCCTACTCTGTTGATGCAGTATAAGCAGCAAGGGCTTGACCTGACACTCGGATACCAAAAAAATTTTGGATACCGTTCCCGCACCTGCTGACGTTATAGTGATACGCCTCAGGTCTGCCGGGCCGGCTCAAGCGGAGTAGCCGCATGTTCATCCCCCGGGTCCAGATCAATTACATATCGTCCCGGTGCAATCATCGCCGCCTGATGCTCACAACGCCAGCGTCGTCCGCCGGAAGATCCCAGCGTCTGTCCATCTTGCAGAACATCTCCCTGATCAAATATGTAATAGGCGGCACCCAGTAATGTCTGGGCTACCGTATCCGGATCTAGTCCAATGAAATGACACTGTACATCAGGCACACCAAGTGCTGACAATCCTACCGTGTCCATTACCAGCTGACGCTGTTCCTCCGTACCTCCAGCCTGATACATGCGCACATTCATCGCAGCGTATAGATGTTCTTCACGCTCCTGTGACAGTATATAGGCTTCCGGTTCAACCAATTTGTCACTGCCGTACCAGTACAACGCGTCGCAAGGCAACACTTCCATGACTGCCTGAATCGTCTTTTGGAACAATTCAAGTCGCTGTTTGCGCGGCATGGCAGCAGTGAACATATCGTGAAGACGGATGGAATATTGGATCGTTTCCATAGCTTGTCCTGCTTCTGGCCAGTGCCAGGCTTGCTGTAAAGCCCCTCCAAAGCGGGCACGATCTACAATTTCAGTAACAGGGAGCACACAAGTCTGTGCCGGAATGTTACCTTCCTGAAAAGAAACCTTATGGTCCAGATGGTAGAAAACCAACATCTCGGGATTATGCTCTGCATTGCCCTGCTTCACGTCAAGCCGGACTTGTCCGGTATGACGGCTCATGGCATCCTGCAAACGCCCCTGATCTATAACAGGACGTTCCTGAAATAACAGCTCAATCATATATACCGGATGAAATCCGGATGGTATATCATTCGTTTCATGATTTCCTTCTTGATCATCTTTCCATTCGTTCGTCATGCTGCTTCCCCTCATTCCTTGCTCTGTCCCTCGGCCTGTGCAGTCTGGAAAGGTCCAAGTTCTTTTTCCACATAGGTATGGACCTGATGGGAAAAATGTTCAAGCACGCCCGGCAAGTCACTGCTCAGCGGGTGCAGTTCAGACCGCTCCCAGCTGTAATAGTCCTGAACGAGCGGCTTGCGCAACGATACGAGGCGACTAAGCACCTCATAGGTTGCATGATCAAAAACCTTCTCTTCGTGGTTAATCTGAATAATGTCGTCATAGCTGCTCGCATCACGCATGATGAAGCCGTCAATGAGGTAACTCCCCACATCCGTAACGATCTCAATGGCCAGATGAAGACAACGTTCCTGTACCAAACCCAGCATTAGACTGCCATCCCAAGCCTGTGATGCGCGGCGGAGACCTTCAGCCACCTCCGGTACGGCAGCAAGCCTGCGCGCAATCTGTTCCCTGTTGATATAATACAATATGTTCACTTCCCGTTCAGTGAATTATCGGTTCCTTTTTCCTCTTCGCTTCAGCCAAAATAACATCACAGGACAAGCGATCAGAAACACGACAAAAATATATAAAAATTCCATAACGTCTCTTAAATCGCTCATGCAGAGTCCCCTTTATCCAAAGTAGAATGAATTACAGATTAGATTTCGTAGTCTACTGCAATCGACTGCTCTCTGACCTCGTTCATATACTTGATGACTTCCTGATGCAATGGATGCACCTGATATGCCTGAAGATCTTCCAGTGATGCAAACTCTGCTGTAAGTGAGATGTCAAAAGATCTGTCCGAACGAAGCACGTCAACACCTACTTCAAGCGAAACCAGAACATCAATTTTCCCTTGCAGATTGCGGAGAACAGTAGCAGCCGCTTCAATACTTTCAGGAGAACGATCCTTCATTTTAAACAGAACAATATGTTTAATCATCAGACAAGCACCTCATTTGAGTATAATAATTGGTATGAATGAATTTTCTTGTATCCAAAATATATCATAACGTCCTCTATTACGAAAGGATACTTGGAAACGTTCTCTTCAAAGTCAATCTAATCGGGGCTGCTTTCATTCGCCCTTTGATTTCTCCTGAGGCGTATTATCTGTCTGTTCACTCGGGTTTGTCTGTTTGTCCGGGACAACTTCCGTCGCTTGATCTTTTGTCTCCTGATCCTCCAAGCTCGGCTGCGGTTGAGGCCATTCCCGGTCAGACAAACTCTCCTGCTTTTTGAGCACTGCTATAGCTTGTCTGAGCTTGTCAGGCAGCGGAAGCCCGATGCGGGCATAATTTTCGGTAATGGATATCAGCTCATTCACGAGATAAAAGTAGATGGCTCCCCCTTTAATAATGTCAGTTCCCATGAGCATGTCAATTCGGTGGGCTAGCAGAATAACCGTCAACATAAGGCCTTTGCGCGCGAGCCCCCAAAATCCAACATTACTATTCAATCCTTTACCCGTTCTGACTGCCGCAGCGAGACCCGTAATATAATCCACAGCCATTGCAACCGCCAGCAAGCTAAGCAGCTGATCCCATCCACCAAAAGCAAACGTCATGAACGCCCCTGAAATGGCAGCAAAGGTACTTACGGATGGATTCACGTTTCTCACCTCTCCCTCTCATTTGATCTCTATACAAGATATGTAAGAGTAAGAGATTTTGACAGGCCACATGCCTGGCTGACCAAGCGGATTTCTAATTTCAGATTTGTGCACATTGGAAATCGGTTCCTTTAACGGAAATCGAATATTTATGGGTAAATCAGGGAAATAAACCGCATCATATCAACAAAAAATAGATAAAAGTACTATAGTCACACTAATAGGTAATTAGACTCATTTTATTTTTATTGATTATCTATTTGATCCCTTAAATTTAGTGAAACATTGTAATCTAGGAATATACTAGGATGTGAATTACGTCTGTTCTAGTTCATAATTCCTCCTTTGGAGCGGATTCACGCATCGGCTCATTTGAAACAGGTGCACCCGGCACTTGAAAGTACCCCCATACTTATTGTAGTATTTGGTTAAAAAAATCGGAGGAAATATGCCTAATCAACCAGAACAACATTCCATCCAGGCGTGGTCTCTGATCAACCGTAAATATTTGGGAAAAGGCGTCCGTGTTAAACGATTCCGAAAACCGACACGCTGTCAAATCCGCAACCGTGTTCTTCTTGCCGTGCTGATGGCCAATGATATCAAGTTGTCCCAGCTCGCCGAAGATCTATCCATCTCTTCACGCAGCGTCAGCGCGTGGGTGTATGAAGGACGGATACCCGGCAGTACCAATTTGGACAAGGCATGTCAATTGCTTGGCTACCCGCGTCACATTCT
The DNA here is from genome assembly GCF_052244825.1 of Paenibacillus sp. 1A_MP2. NCBI lineage: Bacteria > Bacillati > Bacillota > Bacilli > Caryophanales > Paenibacillaceae > Paenibacillus > Paenibacillus sp. 1A_MP2. The sequence goes on from NZ_JBQQCS010000001.1 coordinate 5,064,820, forward strand.
TTTTAATGAAGAAGTGGTACGCAAAAGCCCTGTCATTTGTCAGCCCGAGCCTTCCCGTTTCATGAAGCGTACGGTGACCCGTTCTCCGGTTAGCAACCGTATTCTGACAGGCTTGTGTATGGTCCATGATTTGTCGGTGACAGATGTCAGCCACTGGATCGGGGTTCACCCGGCACTTTCCGCAAATGGCTGCATCAGGGAACGCTGCCTTCTGCTGCGTTTCAAGAACAAGCGGAACAGTTTTTCCGCATCCCGAAAACTATTTTGTTCGCAGATGTCATCTTGAAAGATCGCCACAATAACTAAATTAGCGAACAACCAAAAGGCTCTGTCCTCCCTCACGGGAAAGACAGAGCCTTTTTAAAGTTAAGTTTCATCGTACAGGTGATATTAGGTTACCATTTCTCTAGTCATGTGAACTCAGCATCATCTCTCCAGGTCGATAAGCGGTCCTCCTGCCCTCTAACCACCTTTGGTTGCATCATCCTCCGACCCCTCGTCACTCCCTTCCCTGCGCCCATACAGCTCACTCTCTGAACGAGGCAAAACTCTATCTCTTCAAGAACGGCTACATCTCCCGTATATACTTTAAAGGCACTTGCAAACCACTCCATTAAAACATGGCGTATTTAAAAGAATAGAACTTCATGGCTGGCATTACGTTCACGTATATTTGTACGAACAAATTAATTTTAGACTTGTTATAAAAAGTAAAAAAAAGCCTGTTCCCCAAAGGAGATAGGCTATAATTCATACATGAATCCGGCTTGTATAACGTTTATTCCACCTCAACCCCTTGACTGACCAGGCTTTCTGAGTAACTCATTAGGAATATGTTGCTTTCGAATCAAACATAATTACCTTTATTATAAACAACAACACGATTTTGTCTCATACATTACATAATTCATTCTATATTTGTACGTACAACTAATAACGCAAAACAACACTGGTTATATCTCTCCAACCTTATTTCGTACCCACGTTAAGAATCTCGTTGATATATTTCAGGCCTGTATACCGATCCCGAAGCAAATGAGCTGTGGTGAACGCATGTTCCACCATCTCCATGGATATCCCCAGTTGTTCAGTTGTTGTAGGGCCGCCCACCTGCTCTAGCCAAGCTGTAAGCTGGGATGAATCAGGCAGATTATTGTATATACGGAAAACCGGTTTGTCGGATTGTTGTGCAAGATCTTTGTATTTTACCGCAAGCAGTGTACAGGCGACACCCACCTTGGCACCATGCAAAACAGGCCTGTGCCCTGCCTCCATTAGATCCATCTCCCACCGATGGGACACGTGATGTTCACCACCAGATGCAGGACGGGAATGATCAATGATCAGCATGGAAATGCCGGAAGCAATCAGCGCATCCATTAACACAGTTACACCATCGGCCCGCCCTTCGGCGATACCTTGTACATGCTCCACACAGGTCATTAGTGCTTCTTCTGTCATGCGATAAGCTACTGGACAGAATGGCTCCCACCCAGATCCCTGGAAACCACCCAGTCCGCCAGTGATGTATATTTTCCAAGCATATCCCCGAATCCGGCGGCATTCATCTCTTGCGGAGCCTGCTCCAAAATATCGATGTCCGCGAATATAGCTTCAGGCGGTACCGCCTGAAAAGTCTGTTTGACGCCGCTTACAATAAGAGGTGCACCTGCCGAGGTAAATCCGTCAACCGAAGCTGCTGTCGGTACGGACAGAAAGGGCTTGTTCATTTTGGAACAAACAAATCGCACCAGATCATGAATGGTCCCTGAACCAACAGCAATGATCGCCTGACTTCCCTGTTTCACACCCAGCAATACCTGCACAATTCCCGCCTCGTCGGCGATCACGTCCCCTGATTTGTTCTCTGGCATGCATATCTTATCCACTTGAACGCCCGCTTCTTGAATGTTCTTTATTACTTGGTATCCTGCTGCCGGTCCCGTATATCGATCATAAACAACGGCCACATGTCTGTATCCTTGCTCGGATAAATAGCCAGGTAATTGCCGGATCGCTCCATGCTCCAAATAAACCTGCATTTGCACCAGACGGTGATGATGCCCACAAGTACAATTCTGCGCTTCTTCGTTCCATGCTGCAATTCGCTCGTTCATATTCATTCGCTCTTACCTCCCTTAAGAAATATCATGCATAATTGCACGGATAAAACCACAAAATGAATAAAGGAAATAAAATGTGAGTATTTTCCTGATCACACTTTACTTCCTGTTTTAAAAATTTGCAAATCCTAAACTCACATTCCCAAGCAGGTGAACCTATGAAATTAACCAAAGAAATAGGGATTTCTCTCGGATTTCTCGCCGGAACGACATTTGGCAGCGGCATCGCTTTTTGTTTCGCTTTCAAGCGTATGAAGTCATGGCCAGTGTTGCGCTCTTCGGTATTGCTGGAGCGATCGCAGGACTATATGTGCAACAATTGAAATTCAATAAATAAAAAAACTCGCGAATTGCCCTTGAGCAATTTCGCGAGTTTTTACTTTGATGCGGTCGAGAGGACTCGAACCTCCACGGGGGTTAGCCCACACGGACCTGAACCGTGCGCGTCTGCCAATTCCGCCACGACCGCATAATATGTATCTTCTCATCATGGATGAAAAGCATTCCGGTCAAGCAATAGCTTGTTTTACCGTAATTAAGAGTATACATGCTCTAAAATAAGTTTGCAACATCTTTTTCCAAGCTTCAACAATAGGACATATGTCCTTTTTTATCATATCCAAACTCCCTATCGTAGACATTAGGTGAATGGTGATATGAATTTAAAGGAGAGATCCCACATGAAAAAAGCAAAACTTTGTTTTATCGGTGCAGGTTTTCATGCATCCACAAATATATATCCTTCTGCGGTTGAAGCAGGAGCAGAAATTCAGGCCATTGCTACCCGCAGTATTGAACGTTCCAAGGCGGCGCTTCTTCGTTTTGGAAGCAACGGGAAAGCCTATGACAATACTCAGCTGATGTTGCAGAATGAAGACTCTGATGGCGTTGTTGTTGTGGCGCAACCAGAGGATCAGACTGCCCTTGCCCTTGAATGCATCCGGGCTGGCAAAAATGTATATGTGGATAAACCACTCGGATGGAACGCTGCGGAGGCCGCTGCTGTGGCTGAGGCTGCCCAAAAAGCAGGTGTGGTTGTCATGGTTGGATTTATGAAACGGTATGCTCCGATCTACATAAAACTTAAGGAACTGATTGATGGCGGATCATTGGGCAGAGCACGTTCTTTCCAACTGAAGTTCGCTGTAGACAGCACACCATTCTGCAAGGATGAGGAACAATTTATGAAACTCGCTGCCATTCATATGGTTGATCTGATGCGTTTTCTGTTCGGGGAAGCCGTTCATGTTACAGGCACGACGGTTAAGGACGGAGAACATATCAACCAGAGCATTTCCCTTAAATTTGATCAGGGTGTGGTGGGCAGTGTCTACTTTGCAGGCATGAATGCATGGTCACGTGAGAGCGAAAGTGTACTCGTCACCTTTGACGACGGATTTGCGTTAGCAGATGAGATTAACACACTCACGGTTCATCCATCCCGCACAGGAAGTAACCTTCCTTGGAAATCCCTTGAGGAGCAGGATACTGTTTTCACCCCTTCCGGCTCACCCATGTCAGGGGCTTATCGCGACCTCTACTTACGAGGATTTGTAGGTGAGATGGCTCATTTCATGGAATGCTGTCAGAACAAGTCTGTTCCACATTCCAGTGGCAGGGATAATATTGAAACCATGGCGTTATGTGATACCATTCTGGCGTCACTTATCTGACGTATATACGATACTAGACGAATCCGTTTCATATGACCAGAGGAGAGGAAAAGAGTACATGTTAGACACCGGATTACTTATTATTCGACTTGTTATTGGTTTCATTATGATGGGTCATGCATGCAAGAAACTGTTTGGCTGGTTTGGTGGAGAGGGCATATCAGGAACTGCCGAATTTTTCGGAGCGGTTGGTCTGAAACCTGCGAGAGTTATGGCGGTCTGTGGAGGGCTTATTGAATTAATCGGTGGATTTCTGTTTGGAGCAGGTCTCTGGACTGGTGTTGCTGCCATTTTGCTCATAATTCCTATGGTTATTGCCATAGTGAAAGTTCATGCAGGTAAGGGACTTTGGAATCTGAACGGAGGATTCGAATACAATCTGGTTATACTCGGATCGTTGATCGGTGTTGCACTTGCGGGTGCAGGGGCATACTCCCTGGACCATTTGATATAATTAGTCTTTCATTCCCTAACCCTGGTTTCGTTAACACGAAGCCAGGGTTCTTTGTTGTCTGAACATCATACTGAGCCATGGGGTTTATAATCCAAGAGAGAAGTGATATGCTCATAGATGAATGATACGTACAATTATGTGATGTAGTACTCCAATAGATACCATAAATAACCACCACGACATGGAGGTGCAATTATAATGAAAAAGAAAACCATTGATGAGTGTCCCACTCCTTATGGCTGTGCCGTCGAAGTCACGCTTAGTGTCATCGGAGGCAAATGGAAAGGTGCGATTCTATATCACCTATTCTCTGGTTCGTTAAGATTCAACGAGATCCGAAAATTATTTCCAGATATCACCCAAAGGATGTTAACTCTCCAGTTAAGAGAGTTGGAAAGCAGCGGAATTGTTCACAGGGAAATATTTCCTCAGGTTCCGCCCAAAGTGGAATATTCGCTTACACCGTTTGGAGAAACGCTCCGGCCGATTATTTACAGCATGCGAGACTGGGGAGAACAGTATACGAATGAAGTCCTGGCCAGATCTCAAGAAGTCTAAACAAAAGACAAAAGAAGCTAATCCCTTTCTCAGATAGGATTAGCTTCTTTTATTTCGATATGAGGCCCGTAACATCTTATTTGATGACCGTTTGGATTGTAATGGTACGATTACGTCCCTCTTCTTTGGCTTGATATAACGCATTGTCCGCCAAATGGAACAACTCTGTGGCTGTTGTAGAATGCAACGGATATTCGGCAATACCTGCCGAAATCGTTACAGAACGATCAATAGGCAGTACGCTCTGTTCCACAGATACTCGAATATTTTCGGCAATCTGATACGCTGTTTTGGATTCCGTATGTCGTAATAACACAACAAACTCTTCGCCGCCAAACCGGGAACATACATCCTGCGTCCGAACCGACAATTTAATGATATTCGCAATATGCTTCAGAACCTGATCCCCGCATGATGCCCATACGTATCGTTTATGGATTTGAAGCGGTCAATATCCAGGACCACAATGGAGAAAGGAACTTCTTCATCAATCCAGTGCTGAATAACTTCTTCAAATGTTCTGCGATTGGTCATTCCAGTTAATACATCCGTTCTGGCATCATACGTAAGCTGATCCTTCTGCTTTCGAAAATTCGCCAATGTACTCAGCACGGTGCGCGTTAACAGGTCAGCTTCTCTGTTCCAATGCGGCTTCATTACAGGCAAATCTACTTTGCCCTGATCCACTTGGTTAACCAGGTCGGCAAGGTAAACAAACGGACTGGCCAGCTTGCGTGCTACACGAATAACGATAAGCGTCAGAATGATGAATGGCACTGAGGTGTACAAGAGCAGCATGCGAATATGTTGATTCAGCTGATCGTACACCATCTGGGTTGGAGATACAACAACAACTCCCCAATCGGTTGTCGGCACCTTATAATAACCTGCGAGTGAGTCCACACCAGCCAGATTCTTGTATTGTTCTTTACCATTCTGTCCGTTTAGCAATTTCTGCACAACTTGATTTTTGCTTAGATTTTCACCGATTCTTTCCGTATCGGGGTGAAATAGCAATGTTCCTTTAGCATCAACAATAAAAAAATAAGAACCATTACTGGTCTTGAGCTGGCTGCCAAATGACAGGTTCAAGATATTGTTTTCCTGCAGATAGATGCTCCCGCTAATCAAACCTTTGAATTCACCTGATGGACTGAAGATCGGTTCACTCACAAAAACGGTTCTTCGTTGCGAATACGGCGCGCGGTACGCTTCAGAGATATAGGAAGCTCTGGATTTGAACGCTTTTTTGGCTATATCCGAAGTGATAGGCTGTCCGAAGCTTTTTTCCAAATAGGGAGATGAACCCCGAATGATTCCCGATTCATCTACCAGAGAAACCGAATTGAAATAATTACTGCTGTTTCGAATCAAATCCAGTGTGGAATCCAGTTTATTGGCGTCTGCATAATCCATTTCCGGAAAATAATTGGCTGAATACTTCAAACTGCCCTGCATGGATTGAAACAACGAGTCCAGTGTTTGGCTCATTTGCACGGCACTTGAATAATTCAGTGAGAGTGTATTATTAATCAGCGACTGCTTCTGGGATGTATACGATGAAATAAACATAATGGTCAATGTCATCAAAACGGCAATGGTGACCAACCCACTCAACAGAGCGGTAAGGCTGATTTTTTTGAACTCCCTTACTTTTCTTCTTAATCTGGGTGTTTTATTCTCTGCGATCATTATTGCTTCCCCGGTTTTTCATGAAAAGGCATATTCCTTCTATTTTATACGAAAGTTGTTAAGAAGACATAAATAGTTTATGAAGTTCGAATAAATACATAGGAAGATTGACAATTTAATGACAATTGAGTGCGTGAAGTGGATTGCATTTTCGTACTTTCTTCGCAATCATACTGGACTGTATACGAGATTAAGATTATATCAATCTACAATAACATAGCCCTCTTCAGGCTGTTGTTCTACAAACCCAGCCATATGACGCGATTGAAATGAGATGGGTTCGTCACAACCCACCAAGATGCGGTTTTGGACTTCATCAGTTGTTTCAGTTGGCAATGCAAATGAGCGCGTATAAGCGAAGTGTTCCTGTAACGTGGTATGAATTGCATTCACCAACCTGTCATTGCCCGCACGTCCGAATACATTCATCAGTACGATACCACCCGAATGCAATTTGTCTTTTAACATCGTGAAAAATGAGCTTGAAGTGAACTGTGCAGGAGTTCCCGTAGCCGTAAACGCATCCACAATAATATAATTGTAGGAGCCTGAGGCTTCCCGCTCCAATAGTTCACGACCGTCACCAACCAGCACATCAACTCCACTATATCCAAAGAAGGTTTTGCTGAGTTCAACGACTTCCGCATCGAGTTCGGCAACTTTTACCTGACGCTTAGACAGGTAGGTTGATAAGGTTCCAATGCCGTGTCCCACCACAAAAACCGATTCATAATCAGGATTATTTCGTTCCATCAGGTGAGCCATCGCTCTCGGATACTCCAGCACCATTCGGGATGGTTCGTCCAGATCCATGGCGCCCTGAACAGCTGCGTTTGAGAACTCCAGCACACGAAATCGGCCCTTTTCCCCATAAAGCTTGGATGTATCATATATCGTCAACTCATGCTGTTCACTCTTGTTTCGGTATAAAACTCGCACTGACCGTTCTCCCTTCGTACTTTTACGCAAATGATTATTAGTATGTCCCTATATTATACGGGAAGATAATAGTCTACCCTAGACCTGAATGATATAAAAACAATAAAAAAACCGACTCCGATGGAACGGAAACGGTTTGCTCCTGACTATTCAGGGTTGAATCGCCTCATGCAGAGCCTGAACATACTCCATGCCCAGATTGGAAAGCGAAGCATTTTTGTGACTGATCCAACCGACATTAATGGTCTCTTCACACTCCAGCGGGACGGGTATGATCTCGTTCCCATTCAGGTCGGCACTAAGCACACCTGTCGAGATGGTATATCCATTCAAACCAATCAGCAGATTAAACAGCGTGGCCCGGTCGTTAACCTGTATACTTTTGGGATGAGAAAGTGTGCTCAGGATCTCCTCTGAAAAATGAAAGGAGTTATACTCCCCCTGGTCAAAGGACAGGTATGGATAATCCTGAAGCTGTTCAATCGCAACTGACTCCTGCTTCGCGAGCGGATTTTGCACACTGATAAAGATATGCGGCTTGGCAACAAACAGACTGTTGAATACCAGACCCGCATCCTTGAGCAGCTTGTTAATAACCTTTGAATTGAATTCATTCAGATAAAGAATGCCGATCTCGCTGCGCAAACTCTTGACATCCTGGATGATCTCATACGTTTTCGTTTCCCGCAGAGCCAGTTCATATTCTTCCTGCCCATATTGCTGTACCAGCTTCACGAATGCATTCACCGCAAAAGCATAGTGCTGTGTGGAGACAGAGAAATGTTGCGGAGACGGCTTAGCATTCAAATAACGATTCTCCAGCAATTCGGCCTGCTCTACCACCTGACGTGCATAACTTAGAAATTCCACGCCTTCTTTGGACAAGGTAATCCCTTTATTTGTACGTTCAAAAATAGTAATTCGCAGCTCCTGTTCCAGATCCCGAATGGCATTCGACAGGCTGGGCTGGGAAATAAACAGCCGCTTGGCGGCTTCATTCATCGAGCCACGCGTGGCGACTTCAATCACATATTTTAGCTGTTGCAGCGTCAATGCATTATTCCCCTCTCTCTGGTGCGTTACTTAGATCATTACTATACCATATTGCAATCTAGACGAGCTCCCTTTCAGAGCACAAAAAGACGTCCCCAAATCCGTTTACACGGTTGGGAACATCTCTTAAGTTGGTCAGCGACGTTTAAGCCATGCTTGCTGTGGGTCTCACCACAATTTCATTCACATCTACCTCAGCTGGCTGGCTGATCGCATACAGAATGCTCTGAGCAATAGCCGTGGCCGGGATGGAAATGCGCCGATAATCCTTCATAAACTCGCGTGCTTCATCATCAGAAATCGATTCGGCAAGTTCGGATTCAGTCACACCCGGCGATACAAGGGTCACGCGGATATCCCCGTCTACTTCCTGTCGCAGACCCTCCGAGATCGCACGGACAGCGTATTTTGTTGCACAATATACCGCAGCCGTTGGAGTCACAGCATAGGCTCCGATAGAGGCGATATTAATAAACTGACCGGAGCCCTGTTTTCTCATAACTGGCAGACCAGCTGCAATGCCGTGCAGAACACCGCGAATGTTAACATCAATCATCCGGTTCCACTCGTCCACTTTTAAGGCTTCAAGAGGCGATAGCGGCATGACTCCGGCGTTATTTACAATCACATCTAAGCGTCCATAACAAGTAAGTGCGAACTCAACGATCGTTTGCATTTCTTCCATCTGTGTAACATCAAGTGTATGATACTCAACCGATCCACCTTCTGATCGAATAGACGACGCCAGCGCCTTTAGCCGATCCTCCCGTCTTGCACCAATGACAACATGAGCCCCCTGCTCTGCCAACACACGCGCCGTTGCCTCCCCGATTCCGCTGCTTGCACCGGTAATCACAACCACTTTCCCTTTTACATTGGACATATTGATTTCTCTCCCTTTTGATAATATTTTATTGTCCCTTTTCTCTGTACAAAACCATGCCCGCATGGTAAAGCACGCCGTCCTTAAAGTCCCCATCCGCAGTAAAGCCAGTATCATCCACATATTCAATATGATCTTCATCGACTACATAGCGACCTTGATATGCACTTTGCCTATTTCCTCGTGCTTCATCATAGCGACCGTCAAGAAGAAGCTCATGCCTGATGTATCCGTCCTTCGTCACCCACATCCCAACATACGGGTGTTCCACTTCTTGTTTGCTTCCTGATGTATTGTCTACCATATTTCCACGACACTCCTTTCTGTTGTCCAAAAGATTCAATTGCTTATTTTCATTATGTAAGGAATCCGTCTCAGTACGATAGAAGAATCCCACAGTATTCTTGCCTATTCGTCCAGCACATTCTAAAATAGTTACACAAGTACGAGAAAAGGAGGCCTGTAATTCATGCTTTCAAAAATGGAACCAGACACGGCTATTATTCAGCAGCAGCAGGAATTGGCCCGCTTGATCGGACGTTTTACCCACGAAGACGGGGTTCATCTAACAGACATTCCTTCCCTTGCTTTGATCCGTGCTTCCCAGGTTTCTGAGCCCATCCATACCGTGCATGAACCCGCCCTTTGCATTGTGGCCCAAGGGTCCAAGCTGGTTATTCTCGGACGGGAGAGCTACACCTATGACCATTCACAGTATTTGGTCGCTTCCATAAACTTGCCTATTTCAGGGCAGGTTGTACAGGCTGCACCAGATCATCCCTATCTCTGTCTGCGACTTGATTTTAATTCAAAGCAGATTTTCGATCTTATCCAGAATTCTCCCTCCTCACAAACCAAACCCGACAATTCATCAAGCCGGGGACTGTTTGTAAGTTCAACCAAGCCCCCGCTTCTGGAATCCGTAATCCGATTGGTTCGACTGCTGGATACACCTGAAGACATTCCTGTACTTGCACCGCTTATGATCCGCGAGATTCTATATCGCCTGATTCAGGACGAACACGGACATTCCATCAGGCAGTTTGCAGTTCAGAACAGTCATGCCCAGCACATCGCCCAGGTTATTGAAATGATCCAATCCGAATATGCGCTTCCACTGCGAATCGAGCAGTTGGCCTCCATGATCAACATGAGTACGTCCTCATTGCATTATCATTTCAAAGCCATTACTGCCATGAGCCCACTGCAATATCAAAAACAGATTCGATTGCAGGAGGCCCGGCGAATGCTGCTTGCAGGGTCAACCGATGCAGCCGATGCTGCATTCCAGGTTGGTTACGAGAGTCCTTCCCAATTCAGTCGGGAGTATGCCCGTATGTATGGCCTTCCTCCCAAAAGTGATATCAAACGCCTTCGTCATACACTTCATATTGATTGCTAAATATAAGCAAAAAAACCACGTCATGATGACGTGGTTTTTTGGTTAGGCTGAGCTTGCAGCGCTCAGGAGAAAATATTCTTTTTTTCAAATACAGACATTTGGTTCTCCCCGGTAATCGGGCACTCATCCGGAAACATACTACGCTTTTCCATCTTCTCATCGATAAAATCGACGATCTGCTGCAAAGACGCAATCTGCGCCTCGATCTTCTTCCGATGATTTAAAAGCATTTCACGTTCATCCGGGAAATCTTCCAGATCTGAATCCTTCGTCATCTGCAGGTACGGCTTCATCTCCTCCAATGACATACCTGTCTTTTTCAGACATGTGATAAGCTTCATCGTCTGGATATGCTCTTGCCGATATATCCGATGGCGATTAGCCTTGCGTTCAGCCCGGGGAAGGAGTCCAATCTTCTCATAATAACGAATGGTATCTTCCGATAATCCGGCCTGTTCTGACGTCTCTTTAATAGAGAACACTTCAACATTATTCATCATCGTTGACCTCCTCCGTCTTCATTGATCTCTATCTTACAACTTGGAGTCAGCTCCAAGTCAAGATTGCGATTAGTTCACAGCTTGTCGCATCCTCTACAAATAAAATGTAAGCCAACAATACGCTTGACTTGGAGTCGACTCCAAATTATAGAATGAGCGCATTAGACAGATTGACTCTGTCATCCCATTCACTCAGGAGGTATTAATATGAATTCAAACCATACACATCGTACAGCTTTAATTACAGGGTCAACTTCGGGAATTGGTCTTGAACTGACTCGCACTTTGATAGCCGAAGGCTGGCACGTTATCGGCCTTAACCGTTCCGCTTTCCCGAAGGAAGACAGTGATATTCAGGATGGATTGCGCTCCGGCCAGCTCCGTTGGGTCCAGGCTAATCTTACCCAGTACGATAGTCTGAGAAAAGCACTCAATCAGATCAAATCCGAAACGGATACCATCGATGTGCTATTTAATAATGCCGGAGGCAGCGGCTACGATCTTCGGCTGTCGGATCAGGGGCATGAAATGCACTTTGAATTACAGACTGTGGTGCCGTACATCATTTACATGGAACTACAGGACCTTCTGCACAAAAGCACTTTGAAAACAGTAATCAATACATCCACCAGTACGTTCAAGGTGGTCAAACATTTTAACCTGGACATCCTGGAACATCCAGCCGAGTTCAAAAAATTGTTCGGTCCTTATGCGACTTCGAAGCTCGCACTATCTTTGTGGACACGCGAAGCTGCTTCTACCCCTGCGGCTAAAGAAATTCGGTTACTGAGCGTGGACCCTGGAGGCAACAACACACTCAGAGGCAATAAAACTTCCGGACTGCCCTTTTATATCAAACCAATCATGAAGCTGTTCTTTCCACATCCAAGCCACGGGGCTTCTCTGCTTTATAACGCTGCTGTTGCGCAAACCAGTCTTACATCCGGTACGTTCCTGATGAAAAATAAACCCACCAATCTTCGTTTTACGGAGCATGGCTCAGCCATTTTGAACAGAGTCCATGAAATTTATGAGTATGAATATTTGCAACTCGATCGACCCTTCAGTGCAAACATTCTCAGTACCTAATTGAATTCACCTTGTATTGCGGAAGCCATTCACCTCATTATTTTCCACTCCGTCAACGCCGATTATTCCCGTCCCTCATATTAGCCAAGCTCTGATTCATACTCTTCACTATACCGACAACAACTGTCCTGGATGAAGTGATTGAACTGGAGGAGTCTGCATATGAACAATGAAAACAACAATAGCAAGCCGTTAATTATACCGCAGCCGATACGAAAAGACGGTGCAGGAGGTCCCGATCTGGGACCTCGGGATGTAATGAGAGATCTACAAAATCCGGATATGCTGGTTCCTCCGGTGACCGACAACGGATTATTACCCAATCTGAGAATGTCTTTTTCCGATACACATATGCAGTTGAACCATGGCGGTTGGTCCCGTGAAATTACAGTACGGGATCTGCCCATCGCCACGACACTGGCTGGTGTGAATATGAGTCTTACACCTGGAGGCGTGCGGGAGCTGCACTGGCATCAGCAGTCTGAATGGGCATATATGATCTGGGGCACAGCACGGATTACGTCCGTGGATCAGAATGGTCGTAACTTTATCGCGGATGTTGGACCGGGAGATCTGTGGTTTTTCCCGAAAGGTCTGCCCATTCCATTCAGGGACTGGCTGATGGTTGTGAGTTCTTGCTTGTATTTGATGACGGCTCCTTCTCTGATCTGAATACGTTATCCATCTCTGATTGGTTTGCCCATACGCCACCGGACGTATTGTCCGTCAATTTTGGCGTGCCTGAATCTGCTTTCCAATCCATGCCAACAGAGCAGGTTTACATTTTTCAGGATCAGGTTCCTGGTTCCCTCGAAAGTCAGGAAGTGCAGTCCCCATATGGTACGGTCCCTCTCTCCTTTAAGTACCGACTGTTAGCCCAGAAACCGATCATCACACCAGGAGGAAGTGTGCGCATTGTGGATTCCACCAACTTCCCGATCTCTACTACGGTTGCCGCAGCACTGGTTGAAATCAAACCTGGAGGCATGCGCGAACTTCACTGGCATCCCAATGCAGATGAATGGCAGTACTATCTGACCGGACAAGGTAGAATGACGGTGTTTGGAGGAAATGGTATTGCACGCACTTTTGATTATCGGGCTGGGGATGTCGGATATGTTCCTGTAGCCATGGGCCATTATATTCAGAATACGGGTACGGACACGTTATGGTTTTTGGAAATGTTCAGAAGTGATCGCTTTGAGGATATCTCTCTAAATCAATGGATGGCATTAACCCCGGAAGAGCTTGTACGGGATAACCTGAACGCCTCCCCGAGCTGCTTCATGCATTGCGTAAAGAAAAATGGCCTGTCGTTTAATGCAAATTTGAAGACGAATGTACCAAAGTTATATTGAAACCTTGATTGTCGAAATGTGTATCGAATTAAAAAAAGGCAGTTGCCCCTTTAAATGGGTACTTCTGCCTTTTTTTAATCTTTTAACTCCGACGAAACATTCAACCATAGTGAATCTTTATTTTGCTTTTATCGCCTGAATATATACACTTTCTCCCTCAAAACTGACGAGTCTGCCCTGTTGTGTCTCTTCAAACTTGAAATACTTCTTAATCACAGATGGCGCGCTCAGCATGCTTGCTTCAAGCTCTCTGCTCTCCGCCTCCGGAAGTCCAGCCCGGTTGCACCAGTCTTCAAAAATGAAGCGCTTCTCAAAGGTAACCATCGTAGTCATTCGGAATCCGGCAAGCTCCAGCATCCGAACCCATTCCGTCTTACGCCATGCCCGAACATGGCTTGCATCACGCCACTTCTCGATTTCATTGTAAAATTGGTCGTTCTCATCACGCTCATGTGCCACATTATCAATCAATAACAACTTGCCGCCCGGTTTCAATACTCGCAGCGCCTCTGATACAAAGGAAGATACGTCTGGAAAATGGTGTGCCGCTATGCGGCAGGTCACAAGGTCAAACAAATCATCCTCGAAAGGAATATGTTCAGCATCCCCTACTACAAAATCCACATTCTGGTGTCCATTTCCTCGGATAAAGCGTTCAGCCACCTGCAACATCTCTTCCGTCAAATCCAATGCAATAACCTGCTCCACAAGTGGAGCTAATGCATTAGCAACATGTCCTCCTCCAGTGGCAATATCCAGCACTTTCATATCAGAACTCGCTTGAGATGATGCTACAAGTAATGACAGATCGTCCCCTTTGGCATGGCCGACACTGGTCACATATTTATCTGCATTTTTAGCAAATTGCTTGCGCACCTGACCTTTAATCTGATCATTGGACATTCTGTCCCCTCCTATTGTTTCATTAGATGAAACCTCGTTTCATTAATTGATATAATTTATTTTATCACAGAATGACCAACAGCGAAATAAAAAGCATCTTCCCAGTGAATTTCACTCAGAAGATGCCATTTTACAACGTTATGGGATAAAGCTTGCTCTTGGATAAAACTTTACCCTTTGATTTATTTCAGAACGGTCGGCGATTTCTTCCAAAGTCCTAGGATCAGACCGGAGATCACTGAACCGATTGCTACAGCAAGCAGGAAGAGTAAGGCGTGATTCGCCAGTGCCGCAACGAAGATTCCGCCATGCGGAGCAGGTACGTTAATGCTCCACAGTTGAGTCAGTCCACCTGCAACAGCAGAACCGAGAATACAGGATGTCAGGACACGCAGCGGGTCAGCTGCAGCGAATGGAATGGCACCTTCGGTGATGAAGGAAAATCCGAGCACGTAGTTCGTCAAACCCGATTTGCGTTCTTGCTCCGTAAATTTGGATTTGAAGAACGTTGTGGCTAATGCAATCGCCAGCGGTGGCACCATACCACCTGCCATAACAGCTGCCATCCAGGCACCATCTGTATTGCCGCTTGATGTGAATACACCGATGGCAAATGTATAAGCCGCTTTGTTAAACGGTCCACCCATATCGATGGACATCATGCCGCCAAGCAGGAGGCCAAGCAATACGGCATTTCCGGTACCCAAATTGCCAAGTGCATCGACAAGCCATGTGTTAAGGGAACCAAAAATTGGATCAAAGACATAGAAACTTATGGCACCTACGATAAGCAATCCGAACACGGGATACAGCAGGATCGGCTTCAAACCATCAATGGCTTTAGGCAATCCTTTAAATAGCTTGCGCAGACCGATAACTACGTAACCTGCCAGGAAACCGGCAGCCAGACCACCAAGGAAACCGGCGTTTGAATTAACAGCCATCAATCCGCCCACCATACCAGGCATGAGGGCCGGACGATCACCGATACTCATCGCGATAAATCCGGCAAGGACAGGAATCAGGAAATGGAACGCACCGGTTCCGCCCCCAATCGTCTGCAACAGCTGCACGATAGGATTTTCCGGACTTGCAATTTGTTCAAACAAGAAGGATATGGCGAGCAGAATACCGCCACCCACGACAAATGGAAGCATATGCGAGATTCCGTTCATCAAATCTTTATAAATCTTGCTGCCCACGCTCACTTTGCCTTGGCTTTCTCCTTCAGCCTTGCCAGCACTGCCGCCCTGGCTTCTGTAGATCGGAGCGTCCCCGTTAACTGCCTTACGAATCAGCTCTTCGGATTTGCGAATACCATCACTCACTGGTCTTTGCAATACCGGTTTGCCATCGAAACGGGCCATTTCCACATTTTTATCCGCCGCAATGATTACCCCTTTAGCACGAGCGATTTCATCAGCTGTCAGTACATTCTGTGCTCCTTCGGAACCATTCGTCTCCACTCGGATATTAATGCCCATTTCCTGCGCTTTCTTTTTGAGAGCGTCTTCAGCCATGAACGTGTGAGCAATACCTGTTGGACAAGCTGTAACCGCTACGACAAAATCTTCAGATACCGAATTGCCAACAATAACACCAGATGCGCTCTGCTTCTGACCCTTTGTATGGCCCGAGCCGGATACAACGTTTGTTCCATTTGCAGCATTTGCTGCTTTCTCCGCTTCGGCTTTTTCTTTGGCAGCCTTTTTCTCCGCCTCCTCCGCCTGTTTGGCATCGAATAATGCAGTAACTTCTGCTGGCGTATCCGTGCTCATTAGCTGCGAGATGAAATCGCTATCAATCAACAGCCTGGAAAGAGCCGCGAGCGTACGAAGATGGGTATTGGCAGCTCCTTCTGGAGCTGCAATCATGAAGAATATATGAGCCGGCTCGTCATCAAGCGCTTCAAAATCAAGTCCTTTTCGGCTCTTCGCGAATACAACTGTAGGTTCATTCACTGCTGTTGTCTTAGCATGAGGCATGGCAATACCGCCACCAATCCCCGTGCTGGATTCAGCTTCACGTTTATAAATCATTTCCTTGAAAAGTACCGGGTCATTAATACGTCCGCTCCGGTTTAAACTTGCAATGAGTTCATCGATAGCCTCTTCTTTCGTCGTGGCTTGCAGGTCCATGATCATCGTTTCCTGGATCATCAGGTCTGTTATTCTCATTTTGGTACACTCCCTTAAGTTCAGTCGGCCTGCGTGATGCAGACCGGATTATATTTGCACTTGTTACGCTGTTATCTGCTATCCAATGAATCCCCTCATTCGAAAAAGGGGCATTCATTCGATTTATTTTGTACTGACTATACTTGGGTTATAGTGACTTGAGTACGCAGCTCTTCGATGAGTTCCCGAGTTGCCAGGTCATCCGAGAAAGCCGTTGCACTACCTGAAGCAACACCTGTTCGGAAAGCTTCAAGCAGATCTTCGTTTAATCCAAATGTTCCTACAAATCCGCCAATCATGGAATCTCCAGCACCAACCGAGTTTTTCACGACACCTTTGGGCACGCTCGCGTGGTAGACATCTGTTTTGGTAATCAACAACGCGCCTTCTCCTGCCATGGAGATCAACACATGCTTGGCACCTGCTTCCAAAAGCTTGCGACCATACGTTACCAGTTCCTCCTGGGTGTCGATGGTTACTCCGAAGAGTTCAGCAAGCTCATGGTGATTCGGTTTCACCAGCAACGGTTCATGTACCAAAGCATCCATTAATGCAGGTCCCGTTGTATCGATCACAAATTCGGCACTCGTTTGCTTGCATACGTTGATAAGACGATTATAGAAATTAGCTCCCAGAGAAGGCGGTATACTTCCGGAAAGAATGACGATATCTCCTTTTTGTAATGCAGACAGCTTGTTAAGTAAACGCTCTGCTTCCTCTGGACGAATGGCTGGTCCCTGTCCGTTAATCTCTGTCTCGTCTCCATGCTTCAGCTTGATATTAATCCGGGTATCATCTTCAATGGTAACAAAGTCCGTCCGGATCTTATCATCCTGCAATTTGTCATTAATGAAACGACCCGTGAACCCTCCCAGAAATCCCAGTGCGGTGTTTTCGGCTCCCAGTTGATTAAGCACACGCGATACGTTAATGCCTTTCCCCCTGGAAGTTTCAGGTCACGGTTCATACGATTTAATTCACCAAGCTTCAGATCATCTACTTCCACGATGTAATCAATGGAAGGATTAAGTGTTACGGTATATATCATGGTTATCCCTCAATTATTTTAGTTTTCTGGGCGATTACAGAACGCCAGTGTTCCGGCATCCGTTCAGTAATCAAGTCTGCCTCCTCCAGGTCAAACAGTTTGGCAAATGTAATTTCCCCAATTTTGCTAGAATCAGCCAGCACGTAAGATTTCCCGGACAATTGATGTGCGCGTCTTTTAATCAAGGCTTCCTCCGGATCAGGAGTTGTATACCCCATTTCGGCATCTACTCCGTTGGTTCCAATAAAACATTTATCAAAACGGAAATTGTCCATGTTCTGTAATGCGATACTGCCAATCACGGCTTTGGTATGAATCTTCATCATACCGCCAAGCAGATAGCTGCGAATTCGTTTACTTACCAGCGCCTCTACGTGAGAAAGTCCGTTCGTTACCACCGTAACGTCCTTCGCTTCAATATAGGGAATCATGGCTAATGTCGTCGTCCCCGCATCCAGATAGATGCATTCGCCATTGTTGATCTCCTGTGCAGCTAAACGAGCAATGGTCGTTTTTTGTTGAATGTTTTTGAACGTTTTTCTTCCATACCTGGTTCTGGCGTCTTTTCATTCACCAGAGCAGCACCACCATGTATGCGTTTCAGCATCTGTCGGCTCTCCAGGTCGATCAAATCGCGCCGTATCGTTGATTCAGAAGCACCGAGTACATCGACGAGCTCTTGCAGTTTCACAATTCCTCTTTCTTGTAAGCGCTCTATAATTGCAGCATATCGTTCTTCAGTTAGCATATTCATTCCTCCAACTGCTTTTATAGTAACATAAAATTCGTAAAAAACAATCATTTTCGTTCATAATAATTTATAAACATTCAAAAACCATCAAAATTCGACTTTTCAATTTCCAAATATCCGTATTCAATGCATCTAAAACATATAAATCGTTCAAATTCATTCAATACATATTTCTTTTCAGATTGTCCATGTCCTCTTTCTTCTTCCATGCATTTGATAATATCGGACGAATCATTTCGTATCTGTATATCACATGGGAGGTGGCCTTATGGCGAATAATCGCAACAAACGCCGTAAACCGTGTATTCCTCATACAGGCAAAACAAATTCTTCACTAAGCTTCGGGTGGATTTCCTCCAATTGGAGCGGTTATGCACGGGCGGGTTACAAAGGTGAATTCAAACGTATCTCGGCCGAATGGAATGTGCCCTTTGTTTTACCCTCATCCAAGTCCTCATACTCCTCAGCCTGGATCGGAATCGATGGATACGAGAATTCCAATCTCATTCAGACTGGAACAGGCCATGATTGGGTTAACGGCAAAGCCAGTTATTATGCCTGGTGGGAAATTCTTCCGGACGTTGAGACGGTCATCCCTTTTCCTGTTTCTCCAGGAGATGGGATCAGGGCTACCATTTATAGAATTAATCGTACTCGATGGTGTATCACGCTTCATAACCTGACTCAAAGCTGGACTTTCCGTACCGTCCAGCAATATACAGGCCAGCAATCTTCAGCGGAGTGGATTGTCGAAGCACCATCTGTGGGAAGCTCCATCTCCCGGTTGGCACGGATTTCACCTATCACCTTCACATGTTGTCGCCTGAACGGTCGCTCCCCCAGCCTAGTCGCCAAAGAGAAAAGCATCATGATTCAGCAAAAACAGATTGTTTCCATTCCAGGAGCACCAGGGCCACGAGGAGACTCTTTCGTCGTGAAACGAAACGACTGAGCCTTCATCGTTGACAGAGTCGTTAATGAAAAAAACTGCAATGTGCCTTATTCGGCGTACCATTGCAGAAGGAATGTTCGGTCATTATGGAATAGACACGAGATTCTCTTTTTCATTTAGAGGAATAGCTCAGCCCTGTCCGGTTTGGGTTTGATCCAATTTCCCTCTTCATTAATAAATGCACCCTTGAAACGCCCCATCTCCAATTTCTCTATTAGCTTCTTCTCATCCAGCACCAAAATTTCGGACAACTGCTGCAAACTATAATAATCACCCGGATCGTAATCGAGCAGGATTGGAACAGCCATGTCGTATAATTCTTTGATTAGATTCTCCAATGAATGACGCCCGAGATTGTCCATGGTTTGGAAAAATTTCAGGTTATGGGACACCAGATTGTGGAAAGATTTATCTTTCAAGTTCATCCACAGCGTATTACACGCCTGGACACTCATATAGTTCTGCTCTACATCATAATATTGGATCTCATCAATCTTCATATACTTTTCCTGAAAAGCCACAATTTTGATCAAGGGTTCGTTTCGTTTGCGTGACACTTTCTTCAAATGGGTTTTGAACCCCTCATAATCCATGATTCTCACAATAATCTATCGCCTGCCTTAACGCTGTATAATTCGATATTTTACAGCATTATATAAGCACCCGTAAATGTAACTTTAGAAAAACAAAAACCGTACAGCCTCTTATCCTGCTGTACGGTCACTTTGTATAGTCAGATTCCAATTTCACTTTTCACCCAACTAGCAGTAAATTCCTGTTCATTATACTTAAAAAATTGCTCCATAATCTGTTCACGGTCATCCAGAAAAAGCTGGTCTGCTACAGCTGAAACCAATTTCGGCACAGCATTCCTTGTCCCCGATATGGCCGAGGCAGAAAGGCCGCAACTTGCTAGTGCAGAATAGTTAAAGACAAACAGGCCACGCAGCTTATCCTCTCCCACCTCATCTCTGCTGGTCATTGCAAAACCCGGACTAAGGTAGGGATGTGCATCAAGCAGCGCATTCCTTTGTGCATTCGGAGCTTGAAAACGGTCTGCCCAGCGTGCAATGTGTGCCTCCACCAGTCTGAGCTCGGGACGCAGTGCCGGATCGCTGACCATCCCCGTACTTATGACCAGAAAATCAAAGCTGGGCAGGCCCTGTGGTGTAGTCACTACCGCTTTCCCATCCTTCATCTGTACATCCAGCCAAGGCGCATGAAGATGTAATTGAAAGCCTGGCCATGAAGCAGCCCGGTTGAAGGTATCGTTGGTTGGTGGCTGATTATAGTTAAAAAAATGGGAAATAGCCGCATACTTTTCCTTGTCCGACAGAGCATGGAACCGTTCGATCATCCCGGATTGTTCCATCTGACGAATCGGGTTAATGCTCGGCAATTGTTCCCGCCGCACAAATACGTGTGCCTCTGCCACGCCTGCGGCTAGTGCGAAGTTGGCATTATCAAAGGCAGAAGCCCCGCCGCCAAGTATGCCGATCCTTTTTCCTTGTAACCGTTCAAAATCAATCGTTTCCGACGTATGAGCGTACAGATGTTTAGGTACTTGCTCAGCGATCCGGGGTGGTACATGCCATTCCCCACCTCCCTGGATGCCAGTAGCCAAAACAACCTTTCGTGCCAGCAATATATTGGCTGGAGCCCCTGCGCCTGCGATGTGCAGTCTGTGAACGCCTCCATCTATAGGTTCAATCAGCGTCAGCTTCACTTCATTCACGACTGGCAGATGAAGCACTTGTCTGTACCAGCGCAGATAATTCATCCATTCGCTGCGCGGAATTTTATCCAACTCTTCCCATCCGGAGGGGCCTGCTTGCGCCTCCCACCATGCTCGAAAAGTCAGCGAAGGGATACCGAGATCTATGGAGGTCAGATGTTTTGGTGTACGTAAAGTGACCATACGGGCGTAAGTTTCCCAAGGCCCCTCCAGCCCTGCGACATTTTCGTCTATAACCAGAATGTTGGATATACGCTCACGCAGGAATCCAAAAGCAGCACCTAAGCCGCTCTGTCCACCACCTACGATAACAACATCATAGATATGACCTTCATCATGTTCTCGCGGGCGAATCCAATCCGAACCTCCATACGCGAGATAAGCCAAATCATCAAGTACGCGTTGGTTTAATGCTTCAAGGCTCATCATCCCTCAATCCTTTCAATGTCTACTATATATACGAATACGGAATCTTAAATTCAATGTCAGTTTTATGTGAGAATCAATTCAATAGATCGATAATTAGTAATCCAATTTAGCCTAGTTCCGTTACCTTATAGATATATATGGCGACTCCACCTCTATTCCTTACATCCGTCCCCATATGGATTAGCGTTATTATAAGAGTTTGGATCATTTTTTTGAATATGACGGCAGCTTTATTGTCATTACATATAAAAATAGCTAACATGCTTGTTAAAGATAACGAAATCAATTTTTTAATAACTTTGTCCGTATGTAAAAAAGACAGATCAGGTTGGATATTAACGGTCGATCCAACCCGGATCTGTTTTCGTGTTGTTTTATTTGAATAAGTGGAGTACTGAAGTATTAATACCTCATGTCAATTCATGTACCGACCATACAATACCGTTCGTTGTTCCAATCCCCGTTGCACCTGTTACTCCCGACGCTCTGGTTAGCCCTGTGCACCGCCCATTCATGAAGTGTCAACAATTCACAATTTGGATTCAGACCATCTCCCTATATTTTTTTATTCTTTATTGATTAATCAATTACAAAAATCCACATAACATACTTACTTCTTTTGCAGCTCTCTAATCGTCCGTGTAATACCTTCTTCAAAAGAAGTGATCTTCACAGGCCCAATGTTAGTCTCGTATTTCTGCTTGCTCAAAAGCAACGGTTCTTCTGTCAGATATAACATTTCAACAATTTCTTTCATTACCGGTACACCCATTCCAATTAACGAGAGTCCTGTTTTGCCAAGTGCTATCACCGGTTTCGCAGTACCTGCTGCCTGTTGTGCAATACGTACGATTTCCTTGCCCGATATTACTCCAGCACCAGGGATATTCCAGTTTTGCCGATACGCATTATCCCGACTCGCCAGCTCCACAATCATGACCGCTGCATCAGGTAAATAGATATATTCTCGCGGCGTTTTCATATTCCCGATAAAAAAAGCCATTTTCACGTCTGCAATTGCTTCAAGCGTTGATCCAAGGTAAGAAGCCTGATTGGCAGAAGGACCATAATAATCAGGTAAGCGAACAATCATCACTTGAGCAGTGCGCCATTTGCTGCTAAACAACATATGTTCATAAGCAAGTCGAGTCTTTCCTTTTCGCGTATGCGGCTGCTTCGGATGTTCTTCGGTTACTTCTTTCATTTGTCTTCTGCCATATGGATAAATTCCATCTATGACAACCACCTTCAAGCCTAAATGTTCCGCCGCCTCCATAACGGATTCCCCAATGGAATCAATCTGCTTTCCATCTCGTTATACGGGACATTCGCGCAATGAAACATTACGTCTACATCTTGGGAAGCAGCTATAATATCCTCAGATTGAAACGCATCGCCGACAGCGATCTGCAGGTGATGTGGAGATCCCAGCCTCATAGCAAGCTGCTCCAGTTTTTGACGTGAGCGGCCAAATATAATTGTAGGAATGCCACGTTGAATCAATTCCTCTGTAATTGCTGCACCTGTTCCGCCTGTTGCTCCAACCACGATTGCTCTTTTCATTTCTTATCAACCTCTTTCATTTAGTTATTGATCAATTACTTATTAAGATCACTATAACGCATAATTAGTGATTGATCAATAACCAAAATAAAAAAAGGGCAATCTCCCTTATTAAAATTTCCTTTACAGGGGTACAATTTATTTTCTATCTTTCCTTAAACACAGGCATATCCAATGCAGTAGACACATTACACAACATGCCGACTGCCAAAATAAAATAATCATCGTTCTTTTTTCCGGATAGCAATTCCCTCAGTTCGTTCACCAAATCTCAATCACAATAAGACTCGATATTCTCACCCACCTCCGGGCATATTAACTTATCTAGAGTTCCATATAATTCTGAATTCAAACGCATGATTCTACATATAACTTCGGGTTGCAAAATCAAAAAAGGCATGATATATTATTTGAGCCATCAATGATTGAGGTATCAATGATTGAGGCGTCCAACAATTTTATTCAGCAAAATGGCATTATACAAAGGCAACATTCTAATGGTATTACCTACGCCGTTGTTCATGTCCAGATTCACCCGGGAGGTCTAGTCATGACACGTATTGTTTCCAAGGAAGAGCAAATTATCAACCTGTTGAATGCACTCGGCAACAAAATTAGTCCCAAGTTCGAACGCTGTACGGGCATCAGCTCATCACGCTTTGAGATTTTGCATGAGTTGGATCAGGTTGACGAGATTAATCAATCCATGTTGCAAAAAATCATTAATATCGACAGTGCGGCGATTACTCGCCATCTGAAGCAGCTTGAAGCCGATTCGATGGTCACCAGACGTAAAAATCCGGAAGACAACCGAGTTACCTTTGTTCGCCTTACGGATGAAGGACGGAAGCAAATCGAAGGTTATAAAATTGAGAAAACCAATTTTATTCATCAGATTTTACAGGATTTTAGTGAAGAAGAAGTTCATCTTCTTGCTAATTTCCTGGAACGTATGCAAAACAATTTCTAAACCCATATATAGAGGAGAGAACCATACATGAGTACATTCCAAAGCACTTTTCAAAAGACTAATGATTATAACGAAATTACTTACGGCCGTCGGTCTGTAAAACTATACGATCCTGAAGTCAAAATCAGCCGTGAAGAACTGACCGAAATTTTGGCTGAAGCTTCGCGTGCACCTTCTTCGGTTAATATGCAACCATGGCGTTTTCTGGTTGTAGATACGGCTGAAGGGAAAGAAAAGCTTGCTCCTCTTGCCAAATTCAATCAGAATCAAGTACTGACTTCTGCCGCTGTTATTGGTGTGTTCATTGACATGAACAATGCGGAACACATGGACGAAATCTTCAGCAAAGCGGTTGAGCTTGGTTACATGCCACAAGAAGTCAAAGATATGCAAATGCAAGCTGTTAAACCATACTACGATAATATGCCCGCTTCCGCTCTTCGCGATGTCAATCTGATTGACGCAGGTCTGGCTTCCATGCAATTGATGCTCGCTGCACGTGCTCATGGATATGATACTAACCCGATCGGTGGTTATGAGAAAGATCAAATCGCTGAGACTTTCGGTATGGATAAAGATCGTTATCAACCAGTAATGCTAATCTCGATCGGTAAATCGGCCAAAGAAGGTCACCCTTCCTACCGTCTGCCTGTTGAGAAAATTACGACTTGGGCATAATATCAGGCAATGTTTTACATGTTAAAGTACCTTTTGCGTCAGAAACAATAACAACATTCTAACTACACTTATGGAGGTTGAATATTATGATTATCATTCACGCTCACTTGCAAGTTAAACCAGACCAGGAACAAGCTTTTTTGGAAGCAACAAAAGTGCTGATCTCTGCAACACGCAGTGAAGAAGGCAACATCAGCTATGATCTCGCCAAAAGCACTGAACTTGAACATCATTACACCATGATTGAGCTGTGGAAGGACGAAGCCGCTACAGCTTCCCATAATGCAAGCGCCCATTTCCAGTCTTTCGTTCAACAAGCAGCAGCATTCATGGCCGCTCCAATGAACGTTGAAATATTCGCTGGAGAAGCGGTTAAACACTAAAATACGAGCCTTACAATTCATTAAGCAGACCGAAAAAATCGGCAGCTTGTGAAAAGAAACCGCTCCTCGTCATACTGACGGGAGAGCAGTTTTTTGATATTGAATGAAAAACTTGGAACGGCCGAAGACACACTTCTATCAACCTTCAAAACGTTGGAAATGCGAATGTACAAATCACCAATTTGAGATGTATTATTGTCTAATGAAGGCTTAATCAAAGTGCACGTATTCCGAAGGAGAAGTACCAAATTTCTTTTTGAAAATTCGACTGAAATAGAGCGGATTGGTATAGCCAACACTGATTGCAACATCGCGAATCAGGTAACTACCTGATTTCAGCAGCTCCCCCGCCCTCTCCATGCGGTAATGGATGACATAGTCGATGGGGCGGAATCCCGTGTATTTGTGAAAAAAGTAGGAGAAACGCTTGGAACTCATGCCATGTAACTCTGCTAATTCATCCAGTGTCAGCAGATTCATGTAATGTCCATGGATATATGAGATGGCTTGCTCAATCACCTTCTCACTCGGCGGAATTCCACTTTCCCGTTGAATACAGCCTGTAAAAACCTGAACCAAGATACTTATAAATAATTCCTTGACTCGAAGTTTGCCTATTCCCCCTTGCGCGTGCAGCTGCTCCTGCAGCATAACCAGTAGTTCAACAACTCTTGGATTGGCCCCGGAGTCCAATTTGAAATGAGCGTTGCATTCCTGCACACTATCATCCTTTTCCAACTGGTCAAAACTATAAAACAGCAAATAATATTCATACTCCGCATGACCATTTACTTGTGAGTCCAACAGCATGCCTGGTGCTGCATGAAAAACCGACCCGGGCTGCAGCTCGTATACCGTTCCATTCACTGACATGCTGGCTTCTCCCGTACCACAAAAAGGAATCCATTATGTAACGTTCTGAAATCACGCAATATACTGTTGGGCTGCAAAACCAATCGATTGATTCCATCTATTTTCAAAGAGTTCTCTGCAAATATTAAAGCTAATTGATCCACATCTGCCATGTTCATTCCACCTGCTCTCTTTTAGCATCGGTTTAGGCTGTGCTTAGTTAATCTCATCACAGGAATCAAGTCATACCGGTTAGCTTGAGCTTCACGTTAGTAAATTAGTATAGATAAATAAGTACGTTGAGTAGCTCCCCGTCAAAACTCAAATAAAGGCTATCCCTTGTCTTGATGACAAAAGATAGCCTACTAAGCTAAATTGTTCAAATAGTCTAACGTTTTTGGGATTACTTTTTTAATAACAAATAAACAAAATAAGGCACACCGATCAGGGATACCATAATTCCTGCGGCAATCCCATCGGGATCAACCAGGTTACGCCCCACGGTATCGGCAATTAACAGAAGCCAACCTCCAAGCAGAACCGCTACAGGAATAAATAACGAGTTACGTGGACCGACTAGCGCTTTGGCGATATGCGGAGCCATCAAACCGATAAACGCGATTCCACCTGTAACCGATACAGCAGAGGCTGCGGCGGCAACAGCAATTACAATAAGTACAAGCCGTTCCCGCTCCAGCTTTAACCCTACTCCGATTGCCGTTGCTTCGTTGAGCCCCAGCAAATCAAGGCGTCTGGTTCTAAACAACGTAAGCGGGATCAAAATAATCAGCCAAGGCAGCAAGGCCCATATGAAGGGCCAGTCCGCCCCCCATATGTTACCAGATATCCATTTGGCAATAAAATCAACTTTGGAGCGCTCAGCTGAAGATATGATGACGATCATGATGCCTGACAGCGCCATCGAGAATCCAACCCCGACCAGCACCATTTTTATGGGATCAAGTCCCTTGGTCCGGCTATACGAGAACATATAGATGAGCGCCGCAGTCAGCAATGCTCCGATAAAAGCAGCTAACGGCAACATATAGACGAACATACCAGGTTCGATCGGGAAGTACAGAAAGAAGATTGCTACGGCTACACCTGCACCGGAATTGATCCCGATGATACCTGGATCGGCCAAGTCATTATGCGTAACACTTTGCAAAATGGAGCCTGACAGCGCAAGCGCCATACCGGCCAGTAACGTAATAAAAATTCGGGGTAATCGGACCGAGAACAGAACAAAGTCCTCTTTGAATGTACCTTGGCCAAATAAAACGGGAATGACTCTTTTGAAGGACAATGAAGAATATCCCCAGCTCATACCCACTACAGCCGTGATGAGAATTAGAAACAAACAGATCAGAAGTATTAGTCGTTGCTTGCGAATCCGCGCAGACATCGTCATGATAACGCTTTGCCCCCTCTACGCACAACGAACAGGAAGAACGGTAAACCAAGCATAGAAGCAATGGCAACCACAGGTGTTTCGTAAGGTGCATTTATCGTTCGACCCAGCGTTTCGGCAAGCAGCATAAACGATGCTCCGGCAAAAATGGATACCGGAATAATATACCGATAGTCCGTGCCGACCATTTTACGGACAATATGGGGGATCATTAAGCCAACAAAGGCCATATTTCCGATCAATGCAACCGATGCTCCGGTAAGCACAATAACGAGCAGGAACAGGATCGTTTTGACGAGTACTAGCTTTTGTCCCAATCCCGTCGCCACTGCATCGCTCAGACTAAGGATATTGATTTGGTTGGAAAGGAATGGAACTATAACTAGACCAATCAGTATGACAGGCGCAATGGCTTGAATCTGGCCCAAGTTGTTCCGATGAGTCCTCCCGAAGTCCACATGGATACATCCTTGGAAATTTTGAAAAAGCATACTGATGCCATCCGAGATGGCATACATAAAAGCAGATACCGCAGCCCCCGCCAACACCACACGGATGGGAGACAAGCTCCCTCTCCGCATCGAGCCGAGCACAATAACCAATACTGCTCCAAGTGCGGCACCAACAAAACAAGCAACCATAATGCCAAAATATCCGAGTGATGGCATGAAGACAAAAGCCAGGGCAAGTGCCATATTGGCACCTGAAGTCAGACCAAGTAACCCCGGATCGGCCAGAGGGTTGCGAGTAATTCCCTGTATGATTCCTCCGGAGACGGCCAGTGCCGCTCCGATTAGCATGGCAGCCAGTTCCCGCGGAAGTCTGATCTCTCGCAGAATAAGAATATTATCGCTCTTGGTCGCAGAGGTCAGCGTCAGCCACAGATTGCGGAATGTCGTTTCTTCTGCCCCAAACATCATAGCGATGATGAAGCACACGATAAGTACGAGTACACTACCCAGCAGCTTGGTTGCAAACCGAAAAGGAAGTCGTTTATTTTTCATCGCATTCCATGTTTACTTGCCAAGAAAATGTTGGATAAAGAATTCCAGCTGGTATTCCATGCTCAATGGATCATTGAAATAGAACGCTTTGGCATCGGCTTCGAATACCCGATTATTTTTCACCGCATCAATATTTTTGTACGTTTCGGTGTTTTGGAACGAATTATCTTCATCGGCATTTTTGCTAAAAATTACATAGTCTCCCATGTAGTCTTTCAGCACTTCGTTCGATACAGCAAAGAATCCGTCTTTCTTGGTGGCTTCCTTCACCTTCTCCGGCATACCTAGACCAAACTGCTGGTACAGGATTTCAGTCCCACGTCCAAAATTTTCTCCATATACATAGAGTTGTTTATTGAAGGTTTCGATAACCGACACGGTTGCGTTAGCACCGATTTTGGCTTTGATCTCTTCACCCGCTTTTTTGCTTCGAGCATCAAAATCGTCAACCCATGCCTGAGCTTCTTTCTCTTTGTTCACAAGCTTTCCGACCTCCAGCTGTTGCTTAAGGAAGTCCACCTTACCATATGTATAGGTGACTGTTGGAGCAATCTGCTTCAGCTTATCAATGTTCTTGATATCAGACAGGCCGATAATCAGATCCGGGTTCAGCTCAATAATTTTCTCCAGACTTTCGTCGGTAACCGCCTCTGTATTGGCCAGTTTCTCTTTGAAATTCGGGTTCTCCTTGGACATTTCATCCACACCAACAAGTGACACATCCAATGCCATCACGTTTCCTGTCAGGAATCGGGTCAGTACAACCACACGTTGCGGGTGGGAAGGAACTTCCACAGGACCTGTCTCCGATTGATAAGTGAATGTGCCCGAATCTGAATCAGATGAAGAACCTGCTGCATCCGTGTTCGAAGAAGTGGATTTGTTGGAGGCTGTTGCATTCTCCGTTGTATCTTTGGCTGAATTGGTTCCACAAGCGCTAAGCAATAAAACCAGAACCAATATAAATGGAACAAATAGCTTTCTCATCAGATGACTCTCTCCCTTTTCTCTTTGAATATGAAAATCATTCTCATTACCATAGCTAATTATAGGCATGCAGGATAAACCTAACCATGCCTTTTTGTTTGAGAAAACCTTTGGATTATTGAATGCCCGTCCATAAGGACACAGCACGTCCAAGCTGCAAACGAATGGAAATCGGATTATAGGGTATCCACTCTTCCTGCTCCAGATCATAGATCCGATTTTGCTTCACTGCTTCGAGTCTTCTCCAGTATTCCGAGTTAAATATACTTTCTGAATGGGCTTTTGACCCTTTTTCATCTGGAAAAACAATGACGAGCATACGAGTACCCTCATAATCTTGTAGTTCGGATAGTTGGATAGAAACCGAATGAAATTGATCGCCATACCGCTGTATTTCCTGGGCAATCTTGGCCGGAGGACGTAATCCGAGTGATTGATACATCACATATCCGACATTTCTGATTCCATATATTTGCAAGGTGCCCGGTTTTATGACCAGAATGGTCAGCGTCTCATTCACAATCTGGCTTTGTTGAATAGCTTCCCGTGCCTGCTGTTCCTCCTTTTCGAAGGCTGCCAGCCATTGCTCTGCCTGTTCCCTCCTTTGAATCGCCTGTGCAATGAAACGCAGATGCTCTTTCCAACCGAGCTCCATCCATGCTATTTCCGCAATAGGGGCGATAGATCGCAGACGTTCAGGGCTTAAGCCATTAAGGGCCAGATGCAGATTTGCTGCGATAATGAGTTCAATATCAGCTTCCAGCAGAGCGGATTTACTAGCTCAGGTGCACTGTCCGAATGGATAAAACGTATCGTTTGAGGGGAGGGCATCCCTTCTGCGCTCACATATTCGCTGCTTTCCGAGATGATAATCGTTGGCTCCAAACCAAGTAACATCATATGGCTTGCATAGGGTGCATACCACACAGCCACACGTTGATATGGCCTGTGGCGCGTATAACCTGAAGGACTCTCTCCGGTCTGCTGCTTGAAGCGGCGGCTAAGATAGAATTCATCCTTGTATCCGACCTTCAGCGCAATCTCACGAAGGGAAGCGGTTCCGCTAATTAATAACTCCTTGGCCCGGTGAACACGCAAGCGTGAAAGGTATTCATTGGGTGGGAATCCGGTAATCTGCTTAAAAAGAATGGAGTAGTGAGAACGACTGACCCCGGCAATTTCCGAGAGTCCTTCCGTTGTAATTTTCTCACTAAAATGGTTCTCCATATAGGTAATACTGCGTTCCATAGACGGCTGCTCACTTGCAGCATATCGTGCTTCCATGCGCTCCAACAAACTCATAAGAACCTGATGAAAAAGAATCTGGTTGCGCAAATGCCTGACTTCGTTACCAGGTAAACGATGAACATACAGCTCTTCAAGCTGTGCTGCAATTGCTGGTTCATACGGAAAGATCTGAACAGAGGGTTCTGCCGCTAACACACTTGGCCGTCCCATCGTTCCCGCAGGCAATGACCTGGTCTGTTCCTGCGTGCTGATGGAGAGTGTATACAGATGAAGAGGATGCGTCAGATCCGTCTGTATGACAGCATCCCTCTTGGCCGGAATAAGAATGACCATGCCTTCGACAAGTTCGTAAAGTTCATCGTTAATACGAAGTGTACCTTTCCCACTGGCAACGGCCATCAGAACCGTCAGATTTTCATGGATTTGATGTATCGGCATCGTTGATGTGCTGTACAATGATTGAATGCTGTCTGCTGTATATATTGGAAAATAGGACTCTGCCCATTCCGAGTTGTTCATTTTCTGATCCTCCGTGACTCTTACCGGGCGGGTAATGACTCTAATTTCAGCTCATTCTACACGGTTAAATTGGCTATACCTCTTTATTTTAGCATTGCTGATTCATCCGGAGTACATTCTTCCCAAAGTAAAAGTTTCAGAATGAATAAAAAATAAACGACCGTTCCCCAGTATACTAGTGGGAAACCGTCGCAGCTTCAATGTTGTCTGACAGTCCTGTGTCCTGTTTACATGACAGGACTATGACCATCAAAAGTATTCACTTAACCTAGTAATGACTTATTCAACTTTCAATACATGATGTGCCCTTTTTAATTACGATTCGCATCAATTTTGATGAGCTTTCGCGGTTCCTGTTCTTTTTCACCATACCAGAGCAATACATCGGCAAACAAATCCATAATGCGTATAAAGCTTTTCTTGTCAGCCTCTGAAATCGTATCAGCATACTGAAAAATATCATCAAAGCACAGATCACGAACAAATTCAGTATATTGGGCATACGCGTCGCGTCCATTGGCCGAAGGTTTGACATAAATGTCCTTGCGATTTCCACTTAAATGGTATTTTTCGAGTAATCCTTTTTCCGTTAGAACCTTCACATTTTTGGAAAACGTGCTGCGGCTCACGCCTAGTCGTGCTGCCATTTCCGACATTTTTTCTTCCTTGTCCTCAGCTTCCAGAATGTACTCCAGCGTCTGAATCTGCGAAGCGGAGAACGTCATATTCGTACCATAACTTCGCTGCAGCTTGTAGGTGTTCGAATATGCATTACCATACTTGATGATCTTCTCAATAAGTTCCCGATGGTCGCCCATCCAGTCTAATTTCATGAATAATCCCTTTCACCTTCAAAGTGTCTCTATCTCTCTATTCCAATGTACTGAATTTAGATATGTTTTTCAATCCATGTGATCGCTTCCTCAATGACTTCATCGCGATTGGGTTCATTAAATATTTCATGCATGAGATGTGCATATATTTTCAGCGTTTTATCAGTTGAGGCAATATCACCGTAAAAGTCGCGTGAATCCTGTTCGCTCACCAGCCCGTCGTTTGCTCCATGCAGAACAAGTACAGGATCGACAAACTGCTTCGCATGTGTTTTTAACCAGGCCACTCCATTCCCCAGGCTATTAAACAAATCCACGGAAATCTGCTTTTCTACGAGCGGATCATTCACGTAAGCGGATACCACCTCCGGATCACTGCATACGCCGCTACCAAGCTCATTGGGAAAATACGTGCCCGGGGAAGATCAAGTGGCAATTCTCCGGCAACCTTCGTATTGTAACGAGTTAACGCTCCGGATAGAACAATTCCTTTTACTTTGCCTGGATATTTCGTTCCAAATGAAGAGGTCGCGAAGCCACCCATACTATGCCCAATGACAAAAAGCGGAATATCCCCGCTCTCTTGCAAGGCTGCTTCAACAACCACATTTACATCATCAATGATCTGATGAAAATCACTGTAGAACGTACGCTTCCCTTCTGATCTTGCATGACCACGATGGTCAAAACGATATACGTTAAAACCACGTTTGTTTAGTTTATCGGTCAAATAATCATAGCGCCCGGCATGCTCACACAAGCCATGAACAATGACCACGGCTGTCTTGGCACCGCTTACAATATTTTTGCTAAAATAAAGCTGAGTTCCGTCAAAAGATTCAATTGTTGTCTCCATATGACTCATCATTCATTCCATCCCTTCATTGTGCTCAAGTATCAATCGGCATCTAACCGTCTTGAGCCATTTTTTTGGATATCCACTATTCATGGAGATTCATCAGATATTATTTCCTTTACGAATAATATTGTTTCTTATAGAAACAATATAACATCAGTCATATGCGCTGTCCAGATTAATAGGACCAGATCGAGAATAAAATGCCGTATCCGGCCAATTAGAACGTAAGCTGCAGGCTTGTTTCCGATGTAATGACCTTGCACAGAAAAAGCCTTTAAACACACAGAAATCTTTGTGTTTAAAGGCTTTTAAGTATGGAGCCTAGGGGGATCGAACCCCTGACCTCATCGCTGCCAGCGATGCGCTCTCCCAGCTGAGCTAAGGCCCCAAAATATGAATGTAAACGGTTGTCCATCTCTGCTTCATTCCGCAGGCGACTCCTATATCATATAAAATACAGCTTTGGCTGTCAACAACTTTTTGTTGAATTTAAAGTGATTGGAGAAGAACATCCTTTTTACTGGAACACACGTTACGGTAACCCCAGATTGCTCTTCTCCCTTACCCGCTTCATTAATCCTCGATGTCTTCTTTGGACAAAAGAGATTTTAATTCTTTCATGAACATATTGATGTCTTTGAATTGGCGATACACCGAAGCAAAACGTACATACGCTACTTCGTCAACGGGAAACAGCTGTTCCATCAGCAGCTCACCAATCTGGCGGCTCTCCACTTCAGCGTCAGCTGTATTTCGCAGCGCCTTTTCTGTCTCGGAAACCATCATCTCCAGCGTTTCTACCGAGACCGGACGTTTCTCACAAGCCCGAATCAGACCACGTAGAATCTTGTCCCGGCTAAATTCCTCGCGACTGCCATCTTTCTTGATGACGATCAGCGGCGTTTCTTCCACCATTTCAAAAGTTGTAAATCGACGGCTACATTGCTCACACTCACGACGACGACGAATCGATTTCGATTCATTGGCCGGCCTTGAATCAAGCACCTTGGTGCCCAGATAGGCGCAATAAGGACATTTCAATTCAGATCACTTCCCATGTTTTACTTTTACCACAAATTCCCTGTAATCATTAGTTATGAAAATCGTATTGGCGACACATAATACTTTTACCAACCGCGAGGAGGTGAACAGCAATGGCACAAAGCAATGGTAACTCCAACAACCTGGTGGTAACTAAAGCTACCGCAGCTCTCGAGCAAATGAAATATGAAGTTGCTCAAGAACTCGGAATCAGCATTCCACAAGACGGATACCAAGGTAACATGACTTCTTACGAGAACGGTTCGATCGGTGGATACATCACGAAGCGTCTGGTAACAATTGCAGAACAGCAATTGGCTGGTCAATACCAATAATATCTGCATCGTAATACGTTAACACAGAGGAGCATGGAGCGGCCGGTGAATAACCGGTCTGCTCGGTGCTTCTACTTATTTTGGACCATGTCCAGAATGTCTTCTCTTAGAACGTATTATAGATCTTTACATATTGATTATAATAATAAATGACGCGTTGTACATAGTGCCGGGTCTCGCCAAACGGAATATCTTTGACCGTCTCAAACGAGCCGTCCCAAACACCATCCCTCAGCCATGAGTTTACTTTGCCCGGACCAGCATTGTACGCAGCAATCATAGCCGTTTCATTTCCGTCAAATTGATCTGACAGATTGCGTAGATACCAGGTACCCAACTGGATATTTCTTTCAGGCTCGTGCTTTAATTCTTCCAATGAGGTGCCCGGAATTTTGGCTTGCTCCATAATCCAGTTCGCGGTGTCGGGCATAAGCTGCATCAGCCCAATAGCCCCTCTCTTGGATTCTTTGCTTGTCTTAAAATTGGTTTCCACCTTGATGATGGAGGCTATCAGAAACGGATCGACCTCATAACTCTGAGACTGTGCACGAATCTCTTCCTTATAATGAATCGGATAGAACCATGACATCCAGTTCGTATTCAGGAACAGCACCAATACAAAAGACACAAACATCAACAACAATACCCGTTTTTTACGCAGCAATCTCATAATAGACCTTTACGATGCAAAAATGAAATAATTTGCTGCTCCGTCTCTGACCACAAGCCGCTGTTATCAATAACCACGTCAGCACGCTGCTTCTTATCTTCAATGTCCATCTGCACGTTAATACGGGCATCTGCTTGTTCCACTGTCATTGCATCCCGGCTCATCAGTCGTTCCCGCTGCACGGACCTAGGGACATATACAACCATCACTTCTTCAAAGCCCTCTTCCAGCCCTGACTCGTACAACAACGGAATATCCGATACGACAAGCTTGTCCGCATGTTCAAGCTCGTACATCGCAGCACGTTCGCGCATCTCCTTGCGGATTGCAGGATGTGTAATTGCCTCCAGCGCTTTGCGTTCCTCTGGATCCTGAAACACAATACTGCCCAACTTTTTCCGATCCAGTGTTCCGTCCTCATTCAATATGGCTTGTCCGAACCGCTGAACAGCCGCAGCCAGAACGGGATGCCCGGGCATCATGACTTCCCGGGCAATAACATCTGCATCAATGAGCAACGCTCCCTTACTGGCGAGAAAGGCGGAAACACTACTTTTGCCTGTCGCGATCCCGCCGGTTAAGCCAATATTCATTATTTCACCTCACAACAACTTCATTATTCCCATAATCATTAATAAAAGCGCAGGTAGCACGGATAATCTTCGCATCCAACTCAGTGCAGCAAAGCGCAACCCAACCCTCATGCCCAATGACAGAAATACCCCGCTAAACAACGCAATAACTAGTGCAGTCCACAAGGTCGGGAATCCCAATAAGGCGGCCCCCAATCCTGCGCCGAAAGCATCCAGAGAAAGAGCAATGCCAAGCCACATCGCTTCTTGAACGGATATACTTCCCGAATTGTCCATATCCGCCTTTGAGGGGCTACGCAGAATCTGAATGACTACCCCCAGCTTCCGCAGCTCAAGTGTAAAGACCATTCGTTCCAGAGATCCTCCAGAAGCCGATTGCTCAAGCTCAAGTGCAAGCACCTGATTTCTGCCTTTCGACTGAACTTCTTGTGAGGATTGCGCACCACTTCGAATTGTTCCTGCTCCCTCACGCAATCCGTTGTCCGTTTCCAGCTGTTCCTTGCCTCGTTTTCGAATAAGTTGCAGCAACGACCATGCGCCAATACCAATCAGAATAACCGCTCCAACAATTGAAGCCGCATCCGGAGATACCACATGGGACAGAAATACACCTACTTGCATGGATAACGCAATAACCAGACCCGAACAGATGGAAATGACGACAATGGATAACAGCGGAATTTTAGTCCTCCGCAGTCCATATGTAATCCCAACTCCAAAACCATCTAAACTAAGCGCCAAAGCAAGCGCCAGTAATGAAATAAAATGATGCAGCACCCCGGATTCCTCCCCTGTGCGGAACTCGTTCCAACCGGCGGCTGCCAGTATGGGTATACGCCCGCTTATTTCTGCCATATCAGTATATGGAAGGAGGAGTCCAAGGGTGCTACAATTTAACGATTTCGTTCATACTGCCAAACCCATCACCGATTTAGAGCAGCGGTTGACACTTCGGACAATAATGCGTGCCCCTGCCGCCTACTACGCTCTTCTCGATTAATGTGCCACAAGTTGCACAAGGTTCAGATTTGCGTCCATATATTTTCAACTGATGCTGGAACATTCCCATCTCGCCCTGCCCATTCACATAGGACTTAATGGAGGACCCACCTGCATCCACCGCATTCTGCAGCGTAGCTACGATCGCTTCATGCAGCACGGTTAGCTGCGCTTCTGTCAATGTCTTGGCAATGGTCTCTGGATGAATGCCTGCGCGGAACAAAGCCTCGTCCACATAGATATTCCCGATGCCGACCACATATGCCTGATTTAACAACACGGCCTTAATTTTGGTTGTCCGTTTGCCAACAGCATCACGGAATGCAGCCAAAGTAAACGCGGGATCAAGCGGCTCCAGCCCTAATTTTAACAAAGGTTTGGATACCAGTTCCTCCCCTGCATTGAAGAGATGCATTGTACCGAATTGACGCACATCCTTATACCGTAGTTCTGTTCCATCGGTAAAGTGAAAGATGACATGGGTATGCTTCTCCACTTCCTCATGCTGTTGGTATACCCCGTACCTTCCTTCCATCCGCAGATGGGAGACAAGCACCAGCCCGTCCAGCAAAATACGCAAAAACTTGCCTCTGCGCTCCACACCGATCACGGTATGTCCCGCAAGTTCCATTGCAAATGCATCTATGTCGTCCGGCCGCTGAATAATCCGCGGCAAGCTAACGGTAACTGAGTCAATGGTCTTGCCAACAATAAGTTGATTCAATGTTCTTCTGACTGTTTCGACTTCCGGTAATTCCGGCATGTTGTTCTCACCTCCCCTACATTATAACGGAAGATGGCGTTCAGCGGGACCCCTTCTTGTGTCGAAAACAGCTGAAAAACAGATTGTAAAATAACGGAAAACACGCTTGAGGATCCATTATTTAGCCTCGTACCAGTTTTCCCCGTAGCTGACTTCCGCTTTCAGCGGCACAGACAGCTCCAATGCTTTTTCCATCACTGAAGGAACCAATTCTTTCATCAGTTCCAGCTCATCCGCAGGCACTTCGAATACAAGCTCATCGTGCACCTGAAGCAGCATACGGCTCTTCAGCTTGCGTTCACGCAGCGCTTCATCCATCTGTACCATGGCAAGCTTGATGATATCTGCCGCAGTTCCCTGAATCGGCGTATTCATCGCTGTCCGTTCCGCAAAGGAACGCAGGTTAAAGTTGCTTGCATTGATTTCTGGCAGATAACGACGACGTTCCAGCAGCGTTTTGACATAACCATCCTGACGCGCTTCCTTCACAATATCGTCCATGTATCGGCGCACACCCTGAAACACTTCAAAGTATTGATCAATGAACTGTGCCGCCTCCTTACGCGTGATGTGCAGGTTCTGCGAGAGGCCGTAATCACTGATGCCGTATACAATCCCGAAGTTAACCGCCTTTGCAGAACGTCGCATGTCTCCATCTACCTCTTCTGGCTTCACACCAAACACATCGGAGGCCGTCTTCGTATGGATATCCATGTCCTGGACAAAAGCTTCCTTCAGCCGCTCATCATCTGAAATATGGGCGAGTACGCGCAGTTCAATCTGCGAATAGTCTGCTGCCAGGATAGACCAGCCCGGTTCAGAAGGAACAAACACCTTCCTGATTTTACGTCCTTCCTCCATACGAATTGGAATGTTCTGCAAGTTCGGGAACTGGCTGCTCAGACGTCCGGTAGCTGCAATCGTCTGCCGGTAGTACGTATGCACTTTGCCATCCTTCTCTGAAATCTCTTTGAGCAGTCCTTCTACATATGTGGATTGCAGCTTGGCAAGTTGACGATATTGCAGAATGTGCTTGACCACATCGTTATAAGGAGCCAGCTTCTCCAATACTTCGGCGTCTGTAGAGTATCCTGTCTTTGTTTTCTTCACCACAGGCAGACCGAGTTTATCGAATAAAATCTCACCCAATTGCTTCGGTGAATTCAGATTGAATTCCGTACCGGAAAGCTTGTAGATTTCCGCCATCAACCTGCTTATATTTTCTTCGAACTCACTGCCCAAAGCCTGCAAATCTGCCGTATTAGCCTTAATGCCCTGTTTCTCCATATCAGCAAGAATACGTGACAAAGGCATCTCCAGGTCATGGAAGAGTGCGTTCATCTCATTGCACTCCAGCGCCTGCTCCTGGAGTGGAATAATCGCTGCTACTGCGGCTGCTTTACGACACAGAAAATCTCCGAGTATATCTGCCTCAGGCACCCTGTATTTTGCACCTTTGCCCATAACCGTATCATCCTCAACAAGGGAAGGCAGACCATACTTCGTAGTCAGGCCGCTAATTGTCTGATTCGATTCGGTTGGATCAAGCAAATAGGCAGCCAGCTGCACATCAAAGGACGCTCCTGCAAACTCAATCCCATGCGCATGCAGCGCCAGGTCAACACGATGCAGATCATATCCTCGCTTGGGTTGTTCTGCATTACCGAGCCATTCTCGTACTGGAGCTGCTGCTTCAGACTGAAGCAGCTCGGGAGACAGGAATGTATAGGTTCCGGCTGAACCTACAGCAAGTCCAATCAGTTTTGCCTGATGCGGGTTATCGCCATGTGTCTCCACATGCAGCACATCAATGGATCCGAGTGAGCCGAACAGATCACTAATCGTTTCTTCTGTTGCAATGGACGATTCCACCGCAGCAGCTGGTACGGCTTCCTGTTCAGAAGCTACACTTCCACGGAAAGACAGACGTTCAAGCAAAGACTTGAATTCGAGCTTGGCCAAAGCCGGGCCTGCCAGTTCCTCTTTTAATCCAGCGAACTGCATATCTTCCCACGTTTGCTCCAATGGAACTTCACGGTGAATCGTGGCAAGCTGCTTGCTCATACGGGCATCTTCGGCATGTGCCTCAATCTTTTCTTTCATTTTACCCTTCAGCTCACCTGTGCCGTTAAGAACTTCCTCGACCGAGCCGAACTGGTGCAGCAGTTTCAAAGCCGTCTTCTCTCCGACACCAGGAATGCCCGGGATATTGTCAGACGTATCGCCCATCAGGCCTTTGAGATCAATAATTTGAAGTGGAGTCAGACCATAGCGCTCCTTAATCTGAGCAGGATCGTACAACTCAATTTCAGTGACCCCTTTACGTGTAAGCCCGATATTCACATGTTCAGACGCGAGCTGCAACATATCTTTGTCACCCGACACAACGAGAACCTGTCTTCCCGCTTCATCTGCCCGTTTTGTTAATGTTCCGATAATGTCATCGGCTTCAAATCCTGCAAGCTCAAACTGGGCAATACCAAAGCCTTGAAGCAGCTCTTTCAGGAGTGGAAATTGCTCTGACAACTCCGGTGGTGTTTTCTCCCGGCCACCCTTATATTCCTGGTAACCTTCATGTCGGAACGTGACTTTACCTGCATCAAATGCCACCATCACATGTGTCGGTTTATGTTCTTCCAGTAACCGCAGTAACATCGTCGTAAAACCATATACCGCATTGGTGTGCAAACCTTTCGAGTTAGTTAGCGGCGGCATTGCAAAAAACGCCCTGTAAATAATGCTATTACCATCTATGAGAATAAACTTGTCCATTCCAGCACCTCGCGTATCGTATCGTCAATCCTTCAATTACATCTACTCTCATGATACCATACACACCAGTTACAACAAAAAAATCAGTCGATTTTTTTGTCATCATCTGACCTGCAGAAAAAGGAACCCCCTCCACAGACAGCCTGTTTACAGGCCACCCAAGAGAAAGTCCCTTTATTCCGTACGAATTACCCAATTTCACTAATACAGTTACCTATTGATTCAAATCAGGGCGTTTTCCTGTTACCAGATACACCGTGCTCTCACCAATGTTTGTTGCGTGGTCACCAATCCGTTCGATGTAACGCCCTACCATCATCAAGAGCATCGCTTGGGAAGCCTTGTTCGGATGGTCTGACATGAACGAGTAAAGGTCACTGATCA
Source organism: Paenibacillus sp. 1A_MP2 (assembly GCF_052244825.1). Taxonomy (NCBI): domain Bacteria; kingdom Bacillati; phylum Bacillota; class Bacilli; order Caryophanales; family Paenibacillaceae; genus Paenibacillus; species Paenibacillus sp. 1A_MP2. Next base: position 5,105,403 of record NZ_JBQQCS010000001.1, read on the forward strand.
TATGACTGTACAATTGATCAACCTGATCGTCAGTTTGAGCCATTTTGTAAGCCAGATCCGTATTTTCTTTCAGGAAGGATTCAATAGATTCATCAACCATGGCTTTTACGATTTCCGCCATTCTTGGAATATCCACTAGCGGTTTAATCAACTGCTGCCCATCCATGCGAAGGGTCACTTTCGCTACATCGAGTGCAAGGTCACCCATACGCTCCAGGTCACTTGAGATTTTGAATGCAACAATAATACGTCGCAGATCCTTCGCTACCGGCTGTTGTGTAATGATGAGTTTGGAACCCAGTTCCATAATCTTGTCTTCCAGGGCATTCAGATTCGCATCGTTCTTGATGATGACCTGAGCTTTCTCGGCATCCATCGTCTGCAAACTTTCAATGGCACCATCCAGCGCCGTTCCTACATGCTCACCCATTTGCCGAAGCAGTGTGCGCAGTTCCTCAAGCTCTTGATCAAATTCTTTTCTGCGAATCATAGATTCCATGTCCTCCTTATCCATCATCTCCGGACACACCGGGATCGTTCGAACTCAGCTCGCTTAGCCGAACCGTCCGGATATATAATCCTCGGTTCTGGAATCCTGTGGTGTGGAGAACAATGTTTCTGTTTCAGCCGCCTCCACCACTTCCCCATTCAGGAAAAATACAGTACGACCCGATACCCGCGCAGCCTGATGCATGTTATGGGTTACCATTACAATTGTGTATTTGTGGTGCAATTCCTTCACCAGTTCCTCAATTTTAAGTGTCGAGATCGGATCAAGTGCAGACGTTGCTTCATCCATCAGCAGGACGTCAGGCTGAACAGCCAGGGCACGTGCAATACAGAGCCGCTGCTGTTGTCCGCCAGAGAGACTGAGTGCCGATTTTTTGAGTACATCCTTTACTTCGTCCCACAGTGCAGCATGGACCAGACTCTGCTCAACCAAACGATCCAGTTCTGCTTTTTGTGTCACCCCATGAAGTCGCGGCCCATAGGCTACGTTATCGTAGATGGATTTTGGAAAAGGGTTAGGCTGCTGAAACACCATTCCGACCCGCTTGCGCAGCGTCTCGACTTCAATCTCATTGCCATAAATGTCGGAACCGTCCAGCATAACTTGTCCTTCCACACGTACGCCTGGAATCATGTCATTCATCCGATTCAATGTACGAAGCAAGGTGGATTTGCCGCAACCCGATGGACCGATAAACGCGGTAACCGTCTTCTCCGGCAGGTCCATTGATATATTTTTAAGCGCGTGATGCGTATCATAGTATAAATTAAGTCCTTCAATGTGAATGAGGTCTTTCATGGATGTTCACTTCTCCTTCGCGGCAGGGACAACCAGATTCCCTTACGTAAACCGATGCCAATAATTAAACTTGGCTCCGGCCATCTATAATATCCTACCCTCTCATTGTAAAAACAGTATCACTTTCATGTTAACGGAATGTAAAAAGAGACATCTTTCACACTCATGACCCCCTTATCTGATCATTGCGTATGAACGATGCCTATCCTGCCTTCAATTAATCATCCGCTTGGACCATATTCTCCAGTCTCTCCCGAATATGCTCTGCCAATTCCCCAGCCGTCTTGCCTTCCATGGCAATATTTTCTGCAATATGAGACATGCCTGCTACAGCCGTGTTCAGCTGTTTGAATGCAGCCCCTCCATCGTTTACATGAACGGAGCTGCTGTTAATCTCTGCCGTGCTTGCTCTCACCAATTCTACAGTCTGTCTGGTTAGCCCGCCGATATCCTCCAGCAAAGAAGACATATTTCCCGCAACCTCACGGGTTTGCTTGGCAAGTGCGCGAATCTCCCCAGCGACGACCTGAAACCCCCGTCCGTACTCCCCAGCATGTGCTGCTTCAATGGAAGCATTCATGGCAAGCAGCCCACTCTGGTCTGCTAATGAACGAATGGAACTTGCCATCCCGGAACCCATATCGATGGAACGCAGCATGTCATCAGCGTGCTTCTGCTGACCATCAATATGCTGATATACACGGTTATATGAAGCATCAACCTGACTAAGACTGCTGGCACCCTGCTGGGACAACTGCATGATCTGTTCTGCTTCTTCCCCGCTTTTCGAGCAGCTTGAACCAGTCTGGTAACGGAATCGTTGATTCTTGTTATTTCCTGTCTGCTCTGTGTAATAATATGTACACGTTCTTCCGAGGCCACGTGCTGCAGCTTACGGGAAAGGGACATGACATCCCTCATCGTCAGCACACCCAGCAATTGATCTTCTTCCGTAACGATCAAACAATCATAGAAATTTTGCTCGCTACGGGTCAAAGCAATGTCAATTATCGCGGTGGCTTCTGCATGCACATCGACAATGACAGGAGAAGAGTTCGCTGCATTCACAACCGGCTTCCGGTAGAAAAGATCTGCTGCAAATCGTCCATTCAGCATCCGGTATAACGTCTCTCGCATCAACAGTCCTAATGGGTGCATTTGATCATCACATAATACAATACAAGGGTACTCCTGATCCTGATTCAACAGGCTTGCCGCTTCCCCACAGGTCGTATGAACGCCAACTACCGGAACTTGGCGGCAATAGTCCCGTAATGAAATGACAATGTCTTTGGTATCCATAACTCCATCTTCATCTTTTTGTTCAGTAATGTCCGTTATGGCTTGTTCTTGTTGCGTATATAACATTTCTTTGGGCTGGTCGGGCTTCACTTCGAGCAACATGGGCATAAATGCGCAATCTCCTTTACGTATGAGCTCCGTCCTGAGATGGAATATATAGGTACAAAGTATCACTCAGACAGCTTCATCCTACTCCCTATACGTAAAGGAAAATAGTTCTTTATGTTAACGGAATGTAAAATAAAACTCCCCAATCATTGTTAACTCGAATGATGGGGAGTTTTTCTTTTACAACCAATTTATAACCTACACCGCGAATCGAATCAATGTGAACCGACTCCGGGTCCAGCTCCAGCTTTTTCCGCAATGAACTGACGTGAACGTCCACCGTGCGCTGTCCTCCGATATAATCGAAGCCCCAGACCGCATTCATCAGATCATCCCGTGTAAGCACAACACCTGGTTTCTTGGCCAGATAAAGCAGAACCTCGAACTCCTTGGGACGCAGACTGATGGATTGTCCACCCAGCGTAACCTCGTACTTCAAAGGATAAATCTCAAGCTCTCCCAGAATAATGCGTGAACCGTCTTTATCCTCTGGCTGAGGCAAATCCTCACCATTCGAATAACGTCTTAACACCGCATCTACTCGAGCCAGCAATTCGGATACACCAAAGGGCTTGGTAATATAATCATCGGCACCTGATTTTAAGCCTTGCACCACTTCGGCTTCACCGTTCTTGGCTGTGAGAATAATGACCGGTGTACTGACACCCTGAATTCGTAGCTTGTTCAGGATATCCAGACCATTCATTCCAGGAAGCATCAGATCCAGCAGAATCAGATCAAAATCCTGGGACAAGGCCCGATCATAACCTGAAGATCCGTGATCCTCAGCAATAACATCATAGCCCTCTTGTGTCAGGTTGTACGTAAGCAATCTTGATAATGTTGGTTCATCTTCAATAACGAGCAAACGCTGCGCCATGGTACCCCTTCTCTCCTTGTAGGTTGTCTGTTGCCACAACACTTTCTTTATCATAGCACCTAATTGTTAACTGTGTGTAAAACAGTATATTCCTTTTACAAGCTGCTATATTTCTTCATCCTGAATTAATGGAAGGATAACACGAAACGTCGTTCCCATGCCAAGTTCACTCTCTACAGCCAGTTGGCCATGATGTAATTCAACCAGATGCTTCACAATCGAAAGTCCAAGTCCAGTTCCTCCCGAATTACGGGATCTGCCCTTGTCCACCCGATAGAAGCGTTCAAAAATCCGTGGCAAATCTTTTTTCGGGATACCGATTCCTGTGTCAGACACTGCAAAGACAACTTGTTCTTCGTCCTCCTTACGTTCAACCGACACTTGCAATTTTACCCTACCACCCTCTGGTGTATAGTTAATGCCGTTGGATAACAAATTAATAAAGATCTGCTTCATTTTATCCTCATCAGCTTCAATATACAATTCTTCAGGAACATTCATCTCCAGACGAATATCTTTCTTCTCCGCCACCTTAGACAGGGTACCCAGGACCATCTCGAAGAACGAATGCACATGCACAGGTGAACACTGCAGCGGAGCCCGTTTGGATTCAATTTTGGATAACTCCAGTATATCACCGATTAATCGGTTCAGTCTGTCACCTTCATCATATATGATCTGCAGGAATGAACGTTCCGTCTCTTTGTCCTGTACCCCGCCGCTAAGAAGCGTTTCGGCAAACCCTTTGACCGCAGCCACAGGCGTCTTGAGTTCATGAGATACGTTCGCTACAAACTCACTGCGCATCGATTCAAGCCTGCGGATCGCCGTTACATCCTGCAGGAGGAAGAGCATCCCCCGATAAGCGCCATCATCTTCAGACATCGGTACCCCATCAATGCGAATCAATTTTTCAACCGGATTGAACACACTCACTTCTTCATGCATCGGTTCTCGCAGTGCAACACTCTCTTCAACGGTTCGCGTCAGCTCATAATGCCGCTTTAATTCAACATATGGCTTGCCAGTAACGCGCTCTGCCTGAATGCCAAGCATACGCTCCGCTTCCCGATTGACCAGGGCAATAGATTGACCTGCATCAATCATGATAATGCCGCCTGTCATGTTGGCAAGGACACTTTCCAGCAGCGCTTCATTATCCCTGATCGTCTTCAACTGCATCTGAAGGCTGTCTGCCATTCCATTAATGGCAAGCCCAAGTTGACCAATCTCATCATTGCGGGTTACGTTCACCCTCGCATCATAGTCCAGCTTGGTAATTCGGTGAGCCACCTTCGTAATATGCTCAATCGGTGATGTCAGCCCCCGCGCAACCCGGTAACTGACAAGAGCCACAATCAGGAACAGAAGTCCCAGGGTGAAAAACATTAAAATCCAGCCCTGCTGAAGTCCTTGATCTACAGCTTCAAGACTCATGGATAAACGAATATATCCGTCAAATTTCCCGCTAGGTAACTCAATCATGTCACTTTGATCTGAATTCACAGGAAGCGCCACATACAGCATATCCTGCCCCAATGTTTCGCTGAAACGAATCGATTGACCATAGCTTTGCCCAACCGCTTCTTTAATCTCCTGACGGTCCAAGTGGTTGTCCATGGACTTCGGATCGCTCTCCGAGTCGCCAATCACCGTTCCGTCTTTATTAATAAAGGTTACCCGTGAATCCGTCAGTCGATCCAGTTCCACAGCACGTTCTGAGTAATATTTCTGTGTCTCTGCATTTGTCGGATCGGTTGCATCATGGAACGGGAACGTTGCTTTCAGCAAATTGATCTCACGCACCATCGTTTTCTCCAGTGCAGTGATGTGAGTAGTTTTAAAAACTCTGCCCATCGTATAACCAGCCACAATGACGGAAATACCGATCAGCACCATCATGATGATGGCAAGGCGAATTCGGAAAGGTCTCATCTATCTCTTCCTTTGTTGTAAAATTAATAATCAACATATCCTAACGCTTCGTGTTTCATTTTGGACGCGATGCCAACCATCGCACTGCCCACCCATTTATAGTGTGCCGCATTTGTTTGCTAATCTTCATATGAGCGCCTCCGAAGCTTACTTGTTCGGTCTATATCATATCACAGATAGCATGAAGATCCTGCCATTTTTGATAAGGAGCTAATCGGCGAGTTGTTATAGGGCTATCTCCACGCAAGACTATAGATAAAATATCATGGTTGTATCAACGCCGATACCGACTTTTGTAAATATGATCAAAATCATCTCATTTCAATATATGCGCATAAAAAAGACGTACCGACCAGTCTTCCTGGACGATACGCCTTCATTTCGAACATTTCGTTGATCAATTATCCATTCACCACTTCGCCGCCATTGACGTGCATAACCTGACCGCTCACGTAGGAAGAATCATCAGAAGCGAGATACACGTAAGCTGGAGCCAGTTCATCCGGTTGTCCGGGACGTTTCATTGGTTGAGTAGCACCGAATTCGCTCACCTTTTTCTCATCAAAGGTGGATGGAATGAGCGGGGTCCAAATAGGTCCTGGAGCAACGGCATTCACACGGATTCCCTTCTCCACAACGTTCATCGACAAGGAGCGCGTAAATGATGTGATTGCTCCTTTGGTAGATGAGTAATCAATCAACGTCGGATTTCCGCGATATGCGGTAATTGAAGTCGTATTAATGATGGTACTGCCTTTTTTGAGATGTGGCAGGGCAGCTTGTGTAATGTAAAACATACCGAAGATATTGGTACGGAACGTGCGCTCCAACTGTTCTGGTGTAATATCCTCCAACTGCTGCTGTGGATGCTGCTCGGCTGCATTATTCACCACAATATCCAGCTTGCCCAGTTGATCCACCGTCTGCTGCACTGTGCTCTTGGCAAAAGTATTGTCACCAATGTCCCCGGCAATGAGTATACATTTACGTCCTTCCTGTTCGACCTGACTCTTTGTTTCCTCAGCATCCTCATGCTCACTCAGGTACACGATCGCTACATCCGCGCCTTCCTTTGCATATGTAACGGCAACAGCACGTCCAATTCCACTGTCTCCACCCGTGATCAATGCAACCTTATCCAACAGCTTTCCGGCTGCTTTATATTGAGGTTTCTCAAACTCTGGTTTGGGGTGCATCTCCGATTCGATACCGGGGCGCTGATCCTGATGTTGAGCAGGCATCGTCTTTTGGTTTTGTGTTTCGGTTGACATTTGGTATTTCTCCTCTCAAAATGGATTGTCTGATCTTGTCTCATTCTGTAGGATGGCATGAACAGTACAGATTATTCCTTCTTCCAACGGTTCATCCTCCAAAGTCGCTGTATTTCGTCTTCGATATTTACTTACCACACCCTTTTGGAGGTCAAACAGAAAAATCCCATCATGATCTGATCGCTTATTTCATCCTCTTGCAGACATCCTGCCATTGAGGAAAGCCGTAATGATTGACCCTATCTTGCCAAACATTCGAAATTTTTTCGAAATTGAGACTGTTTCAGCATCCAAATTGGTATCCTATGCCGTATAGGCTGATGTACAATGTACAGTATACAGATAAGCTTTCAACTACATTTATCAAGGTTAACTGAGGCTGTTCTATATCCCCACAGAGCAAACATTCTGATCTAATATGGAGACACCTAACCCATGGAATCGCACATTAATTCTTATATAACACTTGTAGCAACATCAGCAGTGCTGAATGTTTTTCTGTGTTTATATACTTATGTTAGAAGAGCAGAGATCCCAAGTTCGAAAATATTCATACTCTATACAGCAGCTCTGTCTGTGTACACCTTCGGATACGCGATTGAACTCACCAGCAATACTCTGGAGCAGATGAAGTTCTGGACGACCGTAGAGTATATCGGCATGCCTTTCTCCGCCTCGCTTGGGCTGCTGCTCATGAAACAGTACACGGGTAGAACAGTATCCAAAAAAGGGACTGCGGCGCTGTTTGTAATTCCTTCCATTACCTTGTTCATGGTGGCAACCAATGATTATCATCATTTATTCTATACAAAAGTGTGGCTAAGAGAAGACAGCTCTGTCCCCCTAATGGAAATTGCCATAGGTCAATGGTACGTAGTTCATGGTGCATTTACCTTTTCCTGTCTATTATGCGCCTGCCTTATTCTCATCAGACAATGGAGACATACCAAAAAGATGTACCGTCGTCAGCTACTCACACTAATCACCTCACAAGTTATTCCCATGGTAGCGGCCTTCGTATATTTGCTTGGTTTGACACCAGGTGGAATGGACCCCGTTCCGGTTCTAATGTGCATAACATCTGCAATGTATATATGGGCTATTCTATCCTCACGTCTTCTAACCATCGTACCTATTGCCAAGGATAGTATCTTTGAAAGCATGCGTGAAGGTGTTATCGTGCTGGATAGCTCCAATCGTCTCGTCGATTACAACAAATCTCTACGTGATATGCTGCCTGAGCTTGATTTGAGTATGGTGGGTCAATATTTGAACGATATTTGGTTATCTCTTGCGGGAGAGACTTTTCCGGTGGAATATGGCCGGGAAGGCCTGCAAACCGATTTGTACTGGCAGTTAAATGGGGAGACCGTCTGTTACCAGGTCAGAACATCATATGTGTATAACAAAGAGGGACAAGCCGTTGGTACTCTGATTATGCTGATTGATATTACTGAACAGCGTTTCCTGCAAGAACAGCTGAAGCAGCTGGCTTACTTCGATGGCCTCACCAAAATATATAACCGTACACAGTTCCTGCTTCGAGGACGAGAGATACTGAGTGAAGCCCAGCTTACTCTGCGGCCTGCGGCCTTTATTTTATTTGACATTGATCATTTCAAACGAATTAATGACACCTATGGACATGACGTTGGCGATCAGGCCATCATTCACGTAGTCTCTGTATGTAATCGTTATCTGAACCCGGAGATGCTGTTTGCACGTTATGGAGGAGAAGAGTTTGTCATCGCTGTTCCCCATGCATCCCTTCAAGATGGTGAGCAGCTCGCCGAGAAATTACGCGTGGCCTTGTTGAATGACCCGCTGGAGGTACAGGGAACTCGTATTCCACTGACTTCAAGCTTCGGGGTGGCCCAATATAATGGAGGGTCCGATTCTCTGGAATCCCTGCTGCGCGATGCCGACACGGCCCTGTATGAGTCCAAACGAAACGGGCGAAATACCGTATTTGCCCACGCTGTGAGCCTGGGGTAAAAAATGTAGAACTTAACTGAGTGAGTCATATATACCGTAGATTCATCACTATCACTTTGCTGATTATCAGACATTTCTCCAGCCGAGCGAACAAAAATAGACAGCCTCATAGGCTGTCTATTTCAATACGTTTCAATACCTTACTTTCTAATTCGGCTTGTCCAGCGTTATGAAGTGCAAACGCTTTAAGTTCAGCAAGAAGTTCAGCAAGCAATTAAAATTCGTTCGCAGCTGTTCTTAGATAACCTGATTGTTAACCATCAGATACACCATAATGAGCAGGAAGATGGCAAGCAATGTGCTGAACGTACGAATCTTGCTTTGCTCTGCACTAACGTCACGTTTGCTTTTTACAGCCTCTGCTGCCAAACGAAGCGGTTTACCCATGATCCCACCAATGGCTGCAATCGCGAGCAGCAAAACGACAACTACGCCCATCCACAGATAGGAATACTCACCTTTGGTCATCAAGTAACCGCCCGTAAGAAGTTGAATCACCAGTCCATACTGAGCAATACGATTCAATGAACGGAGTGATGCAAATGCTCCTTCCTGGGCCGCTGTACTCAGGGTACGGATTTTGCCAACCACGAAAGGCAAGACCAGATAGAATCCCATCGCCAGTGCTCCAATAATATGAAGCAAATACATAATCATTGTCAAAATGTCCATCCTCCTCAAAATTTCAGTTCAGTGTGTTATACATCACATCTCATTATACTGGGGAACTTATCCAAAGAAAAGAAAACCTCCGGATGATCCGAAGGTTTTCTGTGTATTCCTGTCAAAAAGTATTCAAACTTACAGGTTTACTACTGAAATGACGTTTCGAACGGAATCAGCAGATTTGTCGAGTCCTGCTTTTTCTTCAGCAGTCAGTTCCAGTTCAAAGATTTTTTCAATTCCCTTACCACCCAGAATGGTTGGCACGCCAAGGAACAAATCATTGTAGCCATATTCCCCTTCGAGGTAAGCAATAACCGGAATAATTCGTTTTTTGTCTTTTAAAATGGCTTCGGTCATTTGCACCAAAGAAGCTGCCGGTGCATAATATGCGCTGCCGTTTCCAAGCAGGTTTACGATCTCACCGCCGCCAACACGTGTGCGTTGTACGATGGATTCGATGCGATCTGCCGGGATGAGGGTGTCGATTGGAATACCACCAACGCTGGAATAACGAACGAGTGGTACCATATCGTCTCCGTGGCCGCCAAGAACGAATCCACGGACATCTTCAACCGATACATTCAGCTCTTGTGCAATGAATGTGCAATAACGTGCAGTATCCAGAACACCGGACTGACCGATTACGCGGTTTTTAGGGAAACCAAGCGTCTGATAAGCCGCATATGTCATTGCATCTACCGGGTTGCTTAGAATAATGACGATGGAATCAGGGCAATATTTTTTCACATTTTCACAAACAGACTTCACGATACCTGCATTCGTGTTGACCAGATCATCACGGCTCATACCCGGTTTACGGGCAATACCTGCCGTAATAATAACAATCTCCGAACCTGCAGTATCCTCGTAGTTGGAAGTACCAACGATATTGCTGTCGAAGCCCTGAACAGGACTCGCTTCCATCATATCGAGCGCTTTACCTTTCGTCGGGTTTTCCAATTGAGGAATATCAACCAGAACAACATCCCCGAGTTCTTTTTGGGCAAGCATCAAAGCCGTTGTAGCTCCGGTAAATCCGGCGCCGACTACTGTGATTTTTTTGCGCTGAATAGTCACGATTCACATCTCCCCTTACAGGTTTTTAATGATTTGATCAGCAAATTCAGAACATTTCACTTCAGTAGCGCCGTCCATCAGACGTGCAAAGTCATAAGTAACTGTTTTGTTGTTGATGGATGTTTCCATACCTTTGTAGATCAGGTTAGCCGCTTCTTGCCATCCCAAGTGCTCAAGCAACATAACGCCGGACAGGATAACGGAACCAGGGTTCACGACATCTTTGTCAGCATACTTAGGTGCAGTACCGTGAGTAGCTTCGAAGATAGCATGTCCTGTTACATAGTTGATGTTCGCTCCTGGAGCGATACCAATTCCGCCAACTTGTGCAGCCAGTGCATCGGACAGATAGTCACCGTTCAGGTTCAACGTTGCGATAACATCGAATTCGCCTGGACGAGTCAATACTTGTTGCAGAGCGATATCGGCAATCGCATCTTTCACGATGATTTTGCCAGCATCTTCAGCTGCTTTTTGAGCAGCATTTGCTGCATCTGTGCCGTCTTTTTCCTTGATGACATCGTATTGTGCCCAAGTGAACACTTTGTCAGCGAACTCTTCTTCAGCAACTTCATAACCCCAGTTTTTGAAGGCACCTTCAGTAAATTTCATGATATTGCCTTTGTGTACCAAAGTAACGCTCTTACGGTTGTGATCGATGGCATACTGCACTGCTGCACGTACCAAACGTTTGGAACCTTCAGAGGAAACTGGCTTGATACCAATACCGGAAGTTTCAGGGAAACGGATTTTGTTTGCACCCATCTCCTGTTGCAGGAACTGGATCACTTTTTTCACTTCTTCGGAACCTTCTGCATATTCAATACCAGCGTAGATATCTTCTGTATTTTCACGGAAAATGACCATGTCTACCAGTTCAGGACGTTTAACCGGAGAAGGTACACCATCGAAGTAACGGACAGGACGCAGGCATGTGTACAGATCCAGTTCTTGACGAAGTGCGACGTTCAGGGAACGAATTCCGCCACCGATTGGCGTAGTCAACGGTCCTTTGATGGCTACGATATACTCGCGAATGGCTTCAAGCGTGTCGTTTGGCAGCCACTCCCCGTATGTATCGAATGCTTTCTCGCCAGCAAACACTTCATACCATGCGATCTTTTTGCTGCCGTCATATGCTTTTTCAACAGCTGCATCCAATACGCGCTTGGAAGCTTTCCAGATGTCACGGCCTGTACCGTCACCTTCGATGAATGGAATGATTGGGTTATTAGGTACTTGAAGTGTACCGTTATCAATTTGAATTTTTTCGCCTTCAGTTGGATGAGCAAATTTTTCTAATTTCATTCGTATAATTCCTCCTTGAGATTCGTATGTGCAGTATGATAACACACCGCTTGTCTTAATTGGAGGAAGGGTTATGAACATGCGGCCCGTTTTTAGCCGACAGGTTTCAACCCTTCACCCCATCCTTGTTTATTATACTGGTTTTGACAGCATTAGCGAAGTTCAATCGAAACGTACTTCTGATCTGTTGGACCTGTGTACTCGGCACGCGGGCGAATAATACGGTTATCCGCGAGTTGCTCCAGAATATGAGCAGTCCAGCCTGATACCCTGCTAATCGCAAAGATCGGTGTAAACAGTACCTCTTCAATACCCAATTGGGTATATACGGAAGCTGAATAGAAATCTACATTTGGCTTCAAGCCTTTTTGTCCTGTCACCAGCTCTTCGATCTTCACTGACATATCATACAAGCGTGTATCGTTGTTCATTTCGCCCAGTTCCTTGGACATCTTTTGCAGATGTTTGGCACGTGGGTCTCCATTTTTGTATACACGGTGTCCGAATCCCATGATCTTCTCACGGTTGTTCAGTTTTTCCTGAATTGCCGCTTCGAGACGTTCAGGCGTACCAATCTCAATCAGCATTTTCATAACGGCTTCGTTAGCACCGCCATGCAATGGCCCCTTCAATGCACCAATCGCTGAAGTTACACCTGAATAGATGTCAGAAAGCGTAGCTACAGTTACACGCGCAGCAAATGTAGATGCATTCAATTCGTGATCAGCATGCAGAACAAGCGCCTGATCAAGAGCTTTAACAGCGGTCTCGGTCGGTTGTTCTCCAGTCATCATATATAAAAAGTTTTCTGCGATGGAAGCGCCTTCTTTTGGAGCCACAGGTTCCTTGCCCTGACGGATACGAGCTATGGCTGCCACAATAGTTGGCAATTGCGCTTGCAGCTTAACCGCTTTGTTCTCATTCGCTTCCGCTGTCATCTCGTCAGCCTGCTCATCATAGAGAGCCAATGCGGATACTGCGGAACGCAGTGCTGCCATGGTACTCATGTTTTTCGGATACAATTGGATTTGTGCAATCAACTCGCTCGGAATCGGCGCGTAATCGCTCAGGCTTTTGCGAAGGGATTTCAGTTCATCCGTAGTTGGCAATTTACCAAACCACAGCAAATAGGCAACTTCTTCAAAGCTTGCATGTTCAGCCAGATCGTCAATATCGTAACCACGGTATGTTAGCACACCGTCTACAATGGAGCTGATCGAAGAGGTTGTTGCAACGATGCCTTCCAGACCTTTGGTAGCTGTCATATTACATCTCTCCTTTAATAAACGAAATCAAGAACCCATCCAGAGTGTCATCTACGTGCCTCAAACGCACTCGTCCTTCTTTTGTAACCATTTACATTTTAAAATTAATAAATACCTCAATACCGGTTTTCATCTCTGTCAATCGGTATTTCCTTCTCTCATCATACTGGATTTTGTCGTTTATGTGAACATGATGCGGGGTCATCCGCACATCAAACTTCTTTATCAGACCGATAAAGCATTTTTGAAAACCTTTACAAAAACAAGGTTGACATTTTATTCTTTTTATATAAATCCATGCTATTAATCAAGTTTCTATTGCTATATTTTGTGAACATCAGGCATACTCTAGGCAAAAGAAAAGATATAAACCGACGACATCCTGGCGTTTCAAATCACTGGTTTTGCTCTATATTAACTAGATAGCTTCCTGTGCTTCCTTCATGGGTGCTTGAAATGGAATAAGGAGAGTTGATGCTTGGATAGAATCATAATGAAACGCCTGCTGCGCGGCATATGGGTGATTATCGCGGCCATTCTCATTGCCGTGGCCATATATTTGCTGTTCCCGCTGTTATATCCTTTTGCCATTGCTTGGATTATTGCTTATGCGATGAACCCTCTGGTGAAGTTACTTCAATACAAGGCCCGATTCCCTCGCTGGCTGGCAGTGACCTTGTCACTAATCATTTATTTCGGGGCCATTGTAGTCGTATTGTCCGCAGCTGTAACCCGTATGGTGAAAGAAGTCATTTCACTAACGACGAGCTTCGACCTTCATGTCGATGAGATTAAGGCTACGTTTGTCCGCTGGACCCAGAATGACACGATTCAGAGTTTAATTGGGCAGATCAATGAATTTTACAAGGAAAATCCCAACTATCAGGAGACCATTAACAGCAATATTAGCAAAACAACCGAAACGGTAGGTACAGCTGTAACGGATCTGGTCACCGGATTCTTCAACATGATCCTGAACCTGCTCACTTCCCTTCCCAATATGGGAGCAGTACTTATTGTTGTTCTATTGTCAGCTTTCTTTATCAGCAAAAGTTGGAACAGACATAGCATTACCGTATCGGGCTGGGTGCCCTCTTCCGTTCGCAAGCCGATTAGCGACATATGGAATGATCTGAAAAAAGCACTGTTTGGTTATGCACGGGCCCAGTTGATCATGATCTCCATCACCGCATTATTTGTCATGATCGGATTGCTTGTGCTACAGGTTAAGTCTGCTTTCACGATCGCTTTGCTTATCGGTCTGGTGGATCTGCTTCCTTATCTCGGTGTTGGCCTGGTGATGGTTCCCTGGGCGGCATATCTGCTTATGAATGGTGACTTGTATCTAGGGATAGGCATCAGCATTGTATATCTTATTGTGCTGATTGCCCGCCAAATCATTGAACCCAAAGTTCTTGCCAGCAGCGTCGGCCTGGACCCTCTCGCCACATTGGTTGGCATGTTTGTCGGACTGAAGCTGTTCGGTGTACTCGGTTTGATCATTGGCCCTGTCAGTCTTGTCATCCTTGATGCATTCAATCGAGCGAATGTATTCCGGGATCTCCGAACATACATTATTAATGGACGTGTCCGATGAATTCATTATTTCCATTTTTTGTAATCCATCCGCATATAATCAAGATACAAAAAAGGCACCGCTCATCAGACTGAATCTGGTGGTGGGTGCCTTTCTTTAACTGTTTTTTTCTGGTATAGCCTATTGTTTCGGACCGCGATAAAACTTAATACTTCCGTTTCTCATTTTTTTCTCCAGCCATCCCAGGAAGAACAGACGATACACTGAACGTGTTATGGGAAACAACAGCGTAAATCCGATCAGATCTGTAATAAATCCGGGAATCAGCAGCAGGAAACCACCGACAAATATAAAAAGGCCATCTACCATTTTTCGTCCGGGCACCTTACCGCGCTCCATCTCGGATTTGGCATCGATAAGTACTTTTCGTCCTTCAAACTGCAACATTGCTATACCGATCAAGGACGTGAGAATCATAAGAAGCAATGTCTTTCCGGCTCCAATCCAGTCACTCATAAGAATGAAACCAAACAGTTCACTCACCGGAATGATTAAGAGCAAGGCCCACATCCATCTTCGCATTTACGTATTACCCCTTTCCTGAAAGCCACACTTTCTCAAGTGCGCTGTAGAGCTCAGAAGCTGCCTTATCCAGCCGGACTGGCTTCCAGTCCCCATTGACCCATACATGCTGGGTAGAGCCTGTAACCAATCGTTCACCAGGAAGGGACTCATCCGATGACCATACTCGTTGCCCAATGCCTATCTGCTCATTGAGGTCTGCAGTTATACGCCTTATGTCATACTCATAGTTCAGTCGCAGACCGCTAAATGCAGCAATACGGGTGAAAATGATGATTTCATCATCATACCGGGCAGGTTTATGATATTTCACATCCAGTCCGGTTACCGGAAGCAGTAACCCCTGTTCCTCCATTTTACGATATGTATACCCCATTTGGCGAATCATCTCGGTTCGACCGATTTCAAACCAATTCAAATAATTGGCGTGATAGACCACACCCATCTGATCACTTTCTTGATAACGCACGCGAAGGCGTGCCGTGTACCAATCGCCATTGCTTTGTTGTTGCATGTTATCGGCCTCCTTCGATATACCAATCCTTACGTATTCAGCGGCAATAAAGTGTCATAAAGATGGAAAAAAAGCAACGGGACGCAAACGCCCCATTGCTTTATCCTGTTGCTTCTCTTCCGAACAATTATGCGTTGTTTGGAATTTGGCTTACTTTGATCAGGTTGGTGGAACCGGAACGACCCAAAGGTACACCCGCTGTAATGACAACCAGGTCTCCTTCTTTTACAAGTCCGGACTTCACGCCGCCTTCAATTGCATTTTCAAACAAAGCGTCAGTGGAATCAACAAGTCTTCCTTTGACTGGTGTTACACCCCAAGCCAAGCAAAGACGACGGGAAGTTCTGTCTTCCGTTGTCACCGCGATGATTGGAGATTCTGGACGATATTTAGAAATCATGCGTGCTGTATGACCGGATTCAGTCGAAGTAATGATCGCTTTAGCGTTCAGATCTTGAGCTGACAGGGCAACAGATTGGCTGATTGCTTCAGTAACTGTTGTTTGTTGAGCAACACGTTGTTTCAGATACAGCTCTTGGTAAGGCAGAGCGGATTCTGCTTTTTCGGCAATACGGGACATCGTCAGAACGGATTCAACTGGGTATTTACCCGCAGCTGTCTCACCAGACAACATGATCGCATCTGTACCGTCGAAGATCGCATTGGCTACGTCACTTGCTTCTGCACGTGTTGGACGTGGGTTGCGCTGCATGGAATCCAGCATTTGTGTAGCTGTGATAACCGGTTTGCCTGCAACGTTACATTTTTCGATCATGCGTTTTTGTACCAATGGTACTTCTTCCGCAGGAATCTCTACACCCAGGTCTCCACGAGCAACCATCAGGCCATCGGACACTTCAAGGATTTCATCCAGGTTGTCCACACCTTGTTGGTTCTCAATTTTGGAGATGATTTGGATATGTCCGGCATTGTGTTTCTCAAGCAATTCACGAATCTCAAGAACGTCACTTGCTTTACGAACAAAAGAAGCCGCGATGAAATCGACACCTTGCTCGATACCGAAGACGATATCGTTGGCATCTTTTTCGGTAATACCCGGCAGAGAAATGGCAACGCCTGGAACGTTAACACCTTTTTTGCTTTTGATTGTACCGCCGTTAACGATACGGCATTTGATCTCGGTACCTTGCACTTCCACCACAGTCAGTCCGATCAGACCGTCGTCGATCAGAATTGTAGATCCCGGTTCAACATCACTCGGAAGATCTGTATACGTAATGGAGAGACGTTCTTTGGTGCCCAGAATTTCTTCTGTTGTCAAAGTGATGTACTCGTCTTGAACCAGTTCAATTGGCTCCACTTCGAGTTTACCTGTCCGAATTTCCGGTCCTTTGGTGTCCAGCAAGATCGCTACTGTCTTGTTCAGCTCTTCGCATGCTTGGCGAATTGCTGTGATCCGTCCGCCGTGCTCATCGAAATCACCGTGGGAGAAGTTCAAACGGGCCACATTCATACCGGCCATAATCAATTTTTTGGTGTTCTCCAATGATTCACTGGATGGACCAATCGTACATACAATCTTTGTTTTGCGCATTTTGGGTTTCCTCCGATTTTAAAGGTCTATCTTTTTTATCTATTTTTCTTTTTCCAACTATTAAATTTACTATACTTTTGCTCGTTTGTATAGGAAATTCGTCATATCATTCAGCATTTCCCGACAAATTACCCGCTGTATCGACTTCAACAGGCACTTGAGTGGCTTCAATCTGCACTTCAGGTTCAAACGTGACTGATCCAATTTTACGGAATTTCTCATACCGATCCTGCTTCAATTGGTCACCGGTCCAGCCTTTCATCTCATCCAGATGGCGAATCAAAGCCTCGCTGATCGCAGCCGCAGATTCTTCATAATCCTTATGAGCACCACCGCGTGGCTCGGGAATTATTTCTTCAATGACCTCCATCTCCAGAAGGTCTTTGGCCGTTATTTTCATCGCTTCGGCTGCCTGATCTGCCTTGGATGCATCTTTCCAAAGAATGGATGCAGCACCATTCGGAGAGATCGCAGAATAAATCGCATGCTCCAGCATCAACACACGATTACCCACAGCCATAGCAAGGGCCCCGCCGCTTCCGCCTTCGCCGATGACCACCACAATAACAGGCACCGAGAGCTTCGCCATTTCCAGCAGGTTACGGGCAATAGCTTCCGATTGACCTCTCTCTTCAGCAGTATTACCCGGATAAGCCCCTTTAGTATCAACGAATGTAATAATTGGACGACCAAATTTGTTTGCTTGCTTCATCAGACGCAGCCCTTTTCGGAATCCTTCCGGATGTGCGCTCCCAAAAAAGCGGGCGATATTATCCTTCGTATCTTTCCCCGCTGTTGGCCGATGACCGTTACGGTTTGTCCGTTCAGCTTCGCGAGTCCGCCAATAACCGCCAGATCGTCTCCAAACATGCGGTCGCCGTGCAACTCAATGAAATCCGTAAATATCAGCTGGATCAGATCCAGTGCCGTCGGACGCTGCTGATGCCGCGCCAGATGCATTTTCTGTGCGGCCGTTATACCAGAATAAATCTCTTCTTCAAGTCTATGATAACGTTCTTCCAGGCGGGCAATTTCGTCGGTGAAGTCGATGCCTTTTTCCTGTCCAAACTGTACGAGCTCTTCGATCTTTTTGCGCATCTCAACCAGAGGCGCTTCATATGGCAACTCACCCGCCATTCAGACCCCTCCTTTTTCACTATGCATGTCTAGAAGCTTGCCAAGGGTGGCTCGAAGTTCCTTCCGATGGACCACCAAGTCCAGCTGACCGTGCTGCATATTAAATTCTGCCGTCTGGAAATCGTCAGGCAGTTTCTGACGGATCGTCTGCTCAATGACGATTCTGCCGGCAAAGCCAAATACAGCTCCCGGCTCGGCAATATTGATATCACCAAGGCTCGCAAAACTGGCTGAAACTCCGCCTGTCGTCGGATCAGTAATGACCGAAATATACAAGCCGCCCTGTTCATCCAAACGGGACAAAGCCGCACTTGTTTTTGCCATTTGCATAAGGCTAAGAATACTTTCCTGCATTCGGGCTCCCCCGGAAGTTGAGAAAATGATCAGAGGCAAACGTTTTTCTGTTGCAAGCTCAATCGCACGGGTAATTTTCTCCCCTACAACCGAGCCCATACTGCCTGTAAAGAAGTCGAAGCTCATAACAGCAACAACTACAGGCAAACCTTCTATGGTTCCCTCACCTGTAATGACAGCTTCCTTCAAGCCTGACTTCAGGCGCTGTTGCTCCAATTTGTTACTATATCCAGGGAAGTCAAGCGGATTAACCGATATCATATCAGCGTCATGCTCCACAAACCCTTGCTCATCTAGAACCATGGCAATACGTTCCATTGCGTTCAAACGCATATGATAACCGCAAGCCGGACATACTTTCAGGTTTTTCTCCAATTCCTTGCTATATTGAATCGTGCCGCATTTGCTGCACTTGTTCATAAGCCCTTCAGGTATTTCACGTTTTGGACGTTCTCCAGCTTCCTGACCTTCGCCACGAAGCGCACGCTCGGAAGGTATGGTCGCGTACTTCCGTTTTTTCTGGAATATATCTTTGAACACAACTACACCTCTCCAGCCGTTGATTTGATGGCCGCAACCTGCAGTCCGTTGCATGTAGCAACTTCATCCGCGCGCTGCGGTAAACCGCTTACGACCCATACGCTGCCATGGGCCTTGTCCAGCATTCACAACAAAAAAATCCGCCGGTATAAGGCAAGGATCAGCGGCTTCTGTCAGCACGATTGATGTTACCTGCAATAACCGAAAGATTGTTGCGCTGATGTTTGAATCTGTCTTGGTAGGGTCTCTGTAAGCAATCTGGTCGGTCCTTGTCCTAACAAAAAAGAAGGAAGGACAGCAGCATACAATACATGCAAGTCGATTCCTCTTTCCGCTTGCGCGGTCAGTCCCTTATGTACCATTGGTACTTCTTCATCTGCCAAGGCACGTCTGATATCGAATGAATCAGGAATGCAGAATCGAATTCAACACTTCCTGAACCTCTTCCAATTCCCCTGAAGGGACGCGAATCTCAAATTGCTGCTTGGATAAACTGATGGGACGGGTCTGTACCAGAAAACCTTCTTCCGAAAGCTTGGTCTTAATCTTGTCCGCAACCTTTGCTGTCGGTGCAATGTAAATCACCGTCCACATGCCATGTCCGCCCCCTAAGCTAATGTTCAGAGCCCGTATATTGGACTAATGATAACATACCTCACTTTTTTTCTGCAAGGAAGGGTTCGGGACCTTTGGGGAGAAAACGAGAACTAGAGGGACATTTGTCCCGCGAGGATAACCGATATGGTTGATGCGATGTTCCTAGAACTTTCCTTCTCAAAAAGGAATTTCAGACCTCTCAGGGCAGCATTAGCCGCCCCCGAAGACCTTCAAGCCAACAAACAAAAGAAAGCAAATACTAAAATAAATGAAAAAACAAATAAAAGGAATCAGATATCCGATGGATATTTCTTGGCTTTAATATTTTTGTGAGCAATTCGAGCAGAAGCGGCTGCGGCTAACCCGGCAACCAGGTCGTCCAGAAAAACATGTATAGCCGGTCCTGCTTCGTTCAGGTCATGAATGACACCAATCTTTTCTTTATCCAGATAACCAAAACTGGTTAAACCGATCATACCATACACATGGGTAATGCCAAGAGCAAGAGTCTCGTCCACTCCATACAGGGATTCATCCGCCTCCATAATTGCCTGCAAAGGTTGCGGCAAAAGGCGTTTCTCAGCAAGCTCGTCGAGGGCTATTCCTGTGTACAACGTATATTGCACCTCACGTTTCTGCAGTACTGATTTTACACTGGTGACACAGTCATCCATAGTCAGTTCCGGGTGGTACCCTTTTTGCAGACGATATACAATTTCCGCGACTGCATCAATCTGTACACCCCGCCGGGCCAGCATGGCTTCTACGATTTCATATGACATATCTCGACCTCCCGCATCGCTCCCCCGAGAACCCCCAGGTCCTTCGGTGTTCTCAAGTGTATGCGGCAAACTCGCAAAATGTTCATAAAAAATGCGGAATGCACAATCACTATGGCACTCTGCTTATCCTATAAATTATGTAAAAATATTCACATATTACATTCTTGCGTTCATTATCTTCTTCGCCTACATACGTGATGTAATTGGTAAAATAAACACAAAAAACCTGCTCGGCAGTTGGCCGAACAGGTTGCATCATTGGGAATAAGAACGTGTCTCAGAGTCATGAGAAAAGCCGAAAACAAATCATTTGCAGGACAACCTCTTATTTAATTTTCACCGTTCCCTCGCCCAGCATTTGCTCCATTTCGGAGAACAAGGAGGGCGAAGGTTTAATGCGATAGGCATCACTCAATGCGAGCAGCTTCTGCTGCTGCTCATAGAAGAGCACCGTCGCTACCGGACCCGAATGCTGCTGAAGCAGCTGCTTCAGTCGGGCCAGAAGCTCTGGCTTCTCCGCCTGCGGGGTGATCTTCACGAACACCCGCTGCTCTACAACCCGCGGGCCACGGCTCTGCTCCGTGCCGCCAGCGGCCTCAGTGGGCCGACGAGCCACGGAAGAGGCCCCATTGGCATGGGCCCCCGCCCCGGGCCCAACCGCAGCGCTGTGCGTTGCTGCCGGGCCCTGGCTACCGCTGCTGTGCGCAGCTCCAGCATTCACGCCTGCGCTGCTGCGCTGTGCTCCGGCCGCCTGCCGTGGCGAAGCCGCCGGGCTCGAAGCACTGCCGCTGCCGGGCTTACCGCGCCGTTCGCGGCTGCGCAGCTGCTGTTCCAGTGCCGCCGGTGACAGCGGCGCCACTTCCTCAGCCAGCAGCTTAAACCCTTCGTCCTGCTGCTGCACCTTGGCACGCACGACGAGCAGTTCACCTTTCCCGACATGCTGCTGGCTGCGCCGCCATACTTCGGGAAAGAGAACCACTTCACAGCGTTCGATCTGGTCTTCCAGCTCCATGAACGCCATAGCCTTGCCCTGTTTCGTCGTAATCGACTTCACAGACACAACCATCCCGGCTGCGACAGCCATCGTATCGTCCGCCGCTTCCGTCAGCTCCATAATGCGGTCTGCGCCGCTGGATTCGAGCACATCTTCGTAGTCATCCAATGGGTGACCAGATAGATACAAACCTAACAGCTCACGCTCCAGCTCCAGCTGCTGACTCCCGGAATAAGGCGGGATTTCAGGATATTCAATCTCCCAGTTTGGCGTCTCGACAAAATCAAATAATTGAATTTGCAGATCCTCACGTTCCTTGCGCCATTTCAGAGCCGCTTCCACGGTCTCATCCAGCATCGCCAGTAACTGCGCACGGTGCCCAGGCAATGTGTCAAAGGCTCCCGCTTGAATAAGCGATTCAATCACACGTTTGTTGCAGACACGCAAATCGACACGTCGACAAAAATCGAGCAAACTGTCGAACGGTCTTTCCTGCCGTACGATCATGATACTCTCCATCGCCTGGGTACCTACATTTTTTACCGCAGCCAGACCGAAACGTATCGCCCCGGTTGCTTTACCTGCATCCGAATTTTGATCCGGCGATCCATCTTGCGCCTGTACAGCAGACATTCCACGCTCTTCAGTGAGCGATGACTCCTCTTCCCCAGTCCCATGCAGACGTTCTGCTGTAGAAACCGTCATCACACCCGAACCTGTTCGATCCTCGGAATGCTCTGGCATAGCCGTCTCTGCCTGCCACCCATATGCACCACCGTCTTCATCGGGTACGGGACCGGATCATCCGGCAGAGGTGCTTCTCCGTATTCCGCATGTCCCGAATAATGATCATCATCATGTACGGCATGTTCGATAGTCAAACCTGCTGTACCGTCCTCACCATGTTCTTCCGCTACATGTTGGGTTTCCGCTGCTTTCCCAGACTTCGTGCTGCTGGATGATGCAAGCACAGGTGTAAACAGAATGCCACTTTCATTCACATCCGGCGGAAGTACATTAATGTTCATACGCCGACATTCCACAACGTACTCTGCCACTTTGCGGTGACTGCCCATAACGGCTGTTAACATGGAGGCCATAAAATGAACAGGATAATGCGCCTTCAGATAAGCCGTCTGGAAAGCCAGCACCCCATACGCCGCGGCATGGGCACGAGGGAAACCATAATTGGCAAACTTGACGATCATGTCATAGACCAGGTCTGCCTCCGCTTCGCTGTATCCTTGCTTGAGACTGCCCTGAACAAAATGTCCTCGTTCAAGATCCAGCACATCCCGCTTCTTCTTGGAAACCGCTCTGCGGAGCAAATCCGCTTCACCGAGAGAAGCCCGCCATCCGGGAAGCAATCTGCATAATTTGTTCCTGATATACAATGATGCCGTACGTATCCTTAAGGATGGACTCCAGATCCGCATGGGGGTAATCCACTTCGATCTGTCCATGTTTGCCCTGAATATATTTGGATATGAATTCCATCGGGCCCGGGCGATACAAGGCCAGTACGGAAATAATATCTTCAAATACACTTGGCTTCAGCTCCTTCAAGACTCGACGCACCCCTGCGGATTCCAACTGGAATATCCCCATCGTGTCGCCTCGACCAAGCATCTCATATGTGAGTGCATCGTCGTCCGCAATATGACGAAAATCCGGAATCTCGCCATGTTCACCAATCCAGCGCAGACAGCGCTCAATAATTGAAAGGGTGCGCAGACCAAGGAAGTCCATTTTGAGCAGTCCAATGGACTCCAGGTTTTCCATGGAATACTGCGTTAAGGCCGTTCCCTCACTGCCCTCCTGAAGCGGAACGGCATCCGTCAGCGGATCACGGGAGATGACGACCCCCGCCGCATGCGTGGAGGCATGACGCGGCATGCCTTCCACCTTCATCGCCATATCGAGCAATTCACGTGTTTTGGGCTTGGTCTCATATAGGGCCTTCAGTTCAGGTGTGCCTTCCATGGCCCGCTGAATGTTAATGCCGAGCTGTGCAGGAATCAGCTTCGCTGCCTTGTCCACCTCGCCGTAAGGCACATTTAGTGCACGTCCGACGTCCCGAACGGCTGCACGGGCTGCCATCGTACCAAAAGTGATAATTTGGGCGACATGGGCTTTGCCGTATTTTTTTGCAACATATTCAATGACTTCATCCCGCCGTTCATCACTGAAGTCAATATCAATATCCGGCATGGAGATCCGTTCCGGATTCAGAAACCGCTCGAAGAGCAGGTTATATTTCATCGGATCAACGTCTGTAATACGCAAAGTATAGGCAACCAGACTACCTGCAGAGGAGCCACGACCCGGCCCGGTGACAATTCCCTGCTGGTGAGAATAAGCGATAAAATCCCATACGATCAGGAAATAATCCGAGAATCCCATACTGTCTATAACCCGGAGTTCATAATCCAGCCGCTGTTCAAGTTCGGCTCTGAGCTCCGTGTCCGTCCAACGCGATGTTTCAGTATAGCGCTTCTCCATTCCCTCTTCGCACAACTGGCGCAGATAGGCAGAAGGACTTTCCCCTTCTGGAAGCGGTCTGTACTCCGGCAAAATCGATTTGCCGAATTCCAGCTGCAGCTCACACGACTCCGCGATGCGAACCGTATTCTCCAATGCTTCGGGCACATGGGGGAACAAACGCGCCATTTCTTGCTCACTCTTGAGATAAAGTTGATTGGTCCCGATGCGCAGTCGGTTCTCATCATCTACCGTTTTACCTGTTCCGATACAGATCAACACATCCTGAAGCTCGGCGTCCTCTTCCGACAGATAGTGCGCATCATTGGTAGCCACCAATGGAATATCAAGCTCTGCTGCCAGACGAATCAGCTGGGGGTTGACTCTTTTTTGTTCAGATAGCCCGTGATCCTGCAGCTCCAGATAGAAATCGGCACCAAAAATGTTTTTGTAACGGAGCGCCGCACGCTTTGCCTCTTCCTCTCGGCCATGCAGAAGATGCTGGGGAACTTCTCCTCCCAGACAAGCACTTAGACAGATGATCCCCTCATGATGGGCGGCCAGACTTTCCATATCAATACGCGGCTTGTAATGGAAGCCTTCCAAATGTCCGATGGAGCATAGTTTCATCAGATTGCGATAACCCGTCATATTTTTGGCCAATAAAATCAGATGATGGATCGGCTGATCCTTGCGGCTTCCCCGCTCTTTGCGAGACCCGGCGGTCATATAAGCCTCACATCCAATGATCGGCTTTATTCCCCGCTCAACGCAGGCTTTATAGAAAGGGATGGCACCATACATTACACCGTGGTCGGTCAATGCCAGCGTAGTCATTCCGAGATCCGCGGCCTTATTCACGAGATCCGGTATACGCGCAGCGCCGTCCAGCAAACTATATTCACTGTGAACGTGCAAATGCACAAAAGAACTCATGTTTTTTTCTTCCTTTCGCCATGGACAGTCGCAGCAAATGCCTTGCATCAGGTGGTTGCTGTACTATCTTCTTCTATCCGTATTTTTCATCCTTCGGGTTCAAACCGAAAGTCGATTTCTGTTTGATGCAAGATGCTGCTATAAATGAAATGAATGAAATATAAGAATTCATTCTAATGAAGAGTGTTTTATTATTCTATTTTATCATAACGTTCGGGGGCACGCCCATACAATAGAAGTACAAGCCGCTCCCCCTGTTCCGGACCGAAGACAGGAGGTGTGCTGCTGGGTCTGAAAGGGGTGTTGCCGGATGAGCACATTTTTGTCCAAAGCTATTCTTGATTTCTTCATTGCGTTTGGGATCGTGCTGGGCGGCGCGATGATTGGAGGTATAGGAGCGGTGGTCTCTCTCCAGCCTCCGACACAGACGATGCTTGATGTCGCCGGGAAAATTAAAATTTGGGCGCTCGCAGCGGCCGTCGGCGGTACAATCGATCCGATGCGGGTGATCGAAAGCAACGTGCTGGACGGCAATCTGTCTCCGGCAGTCAAACAAATTCTGTACCTGATATCCGCGTTTATGGGCGCCCACATGGGTACTGAGCTGGTGAAATGGGTTTGCGGTGGAGGACGGGGTTAACATGACTCCAGGACAGCGCCCATGAGAATCCCGCCTTTTGAACGTTACCGCCCGCTTATGCGCATGACTGCTGTCTTTGTTCTGGGAATGATCGCCGGTTGTGTCGTGTACAACGGTGTATTTCACCTGAGTTACAACGAGTTGTGGCTCAACAATCAGGAGTTGCAGCTTCAGCTGCATCAGAATGAGGAGGATATTAAAACGCTGAAAAAATATAGTAAACGCCAAACCGTCATAAAGGAAATCAAAGTTCGCGCAGAAGATTCTGACAAGGGACCGGACGAGGCCTCCCTGAAAGTGATGCTGCAGAAACTGGGGGATGAACTTGAAGTTCTTAGGGGCCGCGACGTCTTCAACATCGACGAGTACAGTAAAATGACACGTATTATGCTGAACCAAAAAGTGTACGAGGTCAGAGAAAAGAGTATACCGTTCAGGTGAAAACGATGCTGGTGATGGAAGGTGTGCTGCAAGTTTGGGTTCAGATTCGGATGCACGTTCCTGCATAAAAAGCAGATGACAGCTCCAGAAAAAAACTGCCCTTGCCCTCGGCCTGCATGGTACAATAAGGGCAGTAAATGCTTTCCAGAAAAGGAGCTGCGTCTTTGTGTTCATCGATGTACTCAAATATGCCCTGATCGCCATCTTTGCCCTTGCTATGGTCTGCTCAGCTCTGAACAGCATTCGTTCACGCAGGACCACAGATCCCATCGCTACAGGTCTTTATCGTTCATGGACCAACATCTGGATGGGCAGCATGCTGGTTATTCTTGCCCTGATCCTGATGTTTGTCTTTACCGGTTCTACGTTATCTGTCGTTGTGGAAGCGCTATTTCTGATTATGGGGGCGTACAATCTATTCGCTGGGTTACGCAACCGCAGTTACTACGCCCGCATGCAGCAACGTTCAGACAATGGAACTGGCAAGACATCCGGACAATCTGCCTAATACATTTACCGGGATGTCGTCGCATCAAAAGAGAGTATTCCTCCTCAATCGAACAAGCCTGAGCCACATTCATTTCGGGGTTCAGTGCGCTGATTCGATCAGGGGGATACTCTCTTTTCTGAACTCATGATATTTCCCGAACTCTGGATCACTCGCCTTACTAGGCATGGTCAATGGATTGCAGCGTCATCACCGCTTTGCATACCACACTCCCACCACGGGTGATGACAATATCCATTTTACAAGTCCGACGACTCGTCTCCAAAATAATGGGACGAACGAGAATCTGATCTTCAATCTGTACCGGCCGAACAAAATACGTTGTTACATTATCCACCACATGATCATTTCCTGTGACATCCCAGGCTGCGCGCCGTCCCGCCTGTGTCATCACATTCAGCAGAACGCCTTCCGAGATGGTTCCGAGGTCTGTCGCCATCTGAGGAATGATAAACCCGTGGAAAAATAATTCGTTCTGCTCTCCGCGCTCCTCGGCGAACCCGTTCCAGATCAGATGATCAAACGTCTCTCCAAGCTGAGGCTCCTTCTGTGCATCACGCATCGCCTGCAGTACTTCCTTACGTGTGACGGATGCAATCAGTTTACGGTTCCGATCCACAATCGGCAGGAAGTCAATGCCCTCCCACGTCATGATCTGTGCTGCCGAAGCCAGTGAGGTTTGCAGCGAAGCTGTGATCGGGCGGCGTACAACACACTTCTCAATACTCTGATCCTCTCTTAACTCGCTTACATCTTTCAGGCTTACAATGCCGATTACCCGGTTCCATTCATCTACCACCGGGAAGCGATGTTCTCCCGTCTCAGAAACCAGCAGGTGAAAATCCGCGGCTGAACTGGTTACCTTAAGCACCTGAAGGCGGGGTTTCTGACCAATAATGTCCTCAACCAGCATGATTTTTTTCTTAATCAGTCGATCGAAGATCGCACGGTTAATCATTGAAGCCACCGTAAACGTATCATGTCTGGAGGAAATAATGGGCAGACCCAGCTCATCCGCCATCACTCTCACTTCACGGCTTGTACCAAAGCCGCCTGTAATTAACACACCGGCGCCCTGTTCAAGGGCAAGGGAATGTGCGTTGTCCCGGTTCCCGACAATCAACAGACTTCCCGCGTCAATGTACCGGGCCATGGCCTGCTCTTTCATTGCACCGATCACATACTTGTGAAGCGGCTTGGACAGACCGTCACTTCCACCCAGCACATGACCTTCGACAATGGTTACCACATCGGCAAAAGTCAGCTGCTCGGTCATGCCGCGAGGTCTTTTCTCGATCCGCACCGTTCCAATTCGTTCCTTGGTCACGACCAGGCCGAAGTTCTCTGCCTCTTTTACCGCACGATATGCCGTTCCTTCGCTTACACCCAGCTCCCGTGCCAGTCCGCGCACCGATATTTTACTGCCTACCTTCAGTTGTTCAATATGTTGAAGCAGCTGCTCGTGCTTCGTCACGTTTTCTTCCTGTCCGTCCATCTGTACCACCCCCGAAGATGCATCTGTACTATTCTGTATCTATTATAACACGACCTTAGGAAAATAACCCCACTCCTCGTGCCTTTCTCGTAAAGCATCACACTAAATGGATCACAATAATCGGAATATCGAACTAAGGTATACAAAAAAGACCGGCCCCTTCATACAAAGGGAATCCGGCCTTACTTAGACAGATAGAACCAACTCTATTACCATGTCACATGTGATTCAAACCTTATACAGACTTGCTCTGCTCCTGCTTGTCCACCAATTTCATCTCCCACTGCCGTAGCTTTGCCCGTCGAACAGCTTCCAGTGCACGCTTCTTCTCTTCATCTACACCAAGAATAAAATGCAGATGTGCACCAACGATTAATAACGAGAACAGCACCCATACGATGCCAAAAATATTAACCCAGTCCATTCCACCAGCAAAGGAAATCCGCGGCAACGCAATGACCAGCATCGACAACGCGATAAGCAGATAGATCACATGTTTTGCTTTCTTCAACCTTTTCACCATTCACAGCTCCTTCGTTCTTGATCGACTCTATATGTCTAGTCTATGAACGATAAGGAGCTAATATGAAAGGTTCAGGCAAAAAAACGGGACAAGGTTTAGGCTTAGGCTTCAGCGCCACCGTAAAGATGACCCAGACTGTCTGCAATAATTTTGTTCACGTCTTCAATAATGACACTCAGGCGACGTTCAGCGTCAAACAGACGACGGATGTTCAGGTTCAGGCTTAGTACTTCAAACAGCTTCTCCATTTTCTCCATCTCGTCCGGAGCAGGCATATCCCCACTCATCATACGCTGTTGCAATTCCATTTGTTGATCACGGAAGTTATCCAGCATGGCCTTTGCTTCCGGGTCTACTTCAATCAGCTTCATCGCAGAAGTAATTTCTTCTACCTCGCTGCTTTCTCTCAGTGCTTTGGCCAAATCATTGGCTTTGTCATAAATGTTCACTATAATTCCTCCTCATATTGGGTTGTCCTTCTGTTGTTCATTCGTATTCATTCACATTCTCATCGCATCGTTCACCCGTGTTAATACACGTATTTCACTTCCGTCAAACAAAGGTTGCGGAAACATGCCATCCATTACCTGCCGAGCATCAAATGCATTTAATCCAAATAGGTCAATCACCAAGGGTTATATGTCCTCATATGATGAAGCACATGCCATGTTTAGATGCCGTTCAACTTCGAGATCAGACATCAAGTTGCCGCCCGGAAGGAGATCCGTGATGTCCACTAAAAAAGTAACGATTCAGGTTACCGGCTCGGGCATCCTGCAGGACGACGTCATCATGCTGGGCGAAGGGGTGCTTAAGGCGCTTAAAATCCCTTCTGGCCGACCGCTTCAGCTGCAATTCGGCTCTTTCCGCCGTGAAGTCACTGTCATTCCTGTTCCCAGGTATGACGGTCTGCGCATCAATCAGACGGTAGCCAGCAAGACCGGCCTTGTTCCCCGTTCGGTCCTGAGGATATCCTATCGTTCAGCCAGCAGTACGCTGCGCATTGGACCCTACATCAGTGTATTGGTTAGCCGGGATTACCCTGATCAGCCCGATCGGCCCTTTGGCTCCATCACGATGTTCTGTCAGGAACTGGTGAACGCCTGCCGGAAGCAGGGCGCCTATGTATCCTTTTTCACACCGGAGGATATTAGATCGGTAACGGGTTATATGAAAGGCTGGGTGTATGATGACGGCTGGAAAAAGACCGTTCTGCCTATAGCAGACGTCGTCAATAACCGGCTGACGTCCCGTAAGCTTGAGAACAAACCTAGCGTACAGCATTTTATGAAAGAAGTAAAATCGCTCTACGGCACACAAACTTTCAACGAAAAGTTTCTGGACAAAAATGAAGTATTCGATGCCTTGAAGTCCATTTCAACATTGAAGAGGGTGCTGCCCGAATCCCATTTGCTCAAAACCTCAGCCACCCTCAAAACCATGTGCAACCGATATCCGGTTGTCTTTCTGAAGCCCGTTCGCGGGTCGCTTGGCAAAGGCATCATCCGGGTCTCCCGTCAAAGTGACGGCAGCTTTCTCACCCTCGCCACTGGCGTTGGAGGTACCCGAAAACAAACGTATACTTCTCTGGATAAACTGTATGCCAGTATGTCCGGGAAAATGAAAACAACGCGTTACCAGATTCAACAGGGTCTTACCCTTATTGATAACAGCGGCAGACCCGTAGATTTCCGTGCGCTTGTGCAAAAAAACCGTACGGGCAAATGGAGTGTCACTTCCATCGTCGCACGTATTGCAGGCGGCAGTCACTATGTATCCAACCTGGCACGGGTGGAAGCCTCAGTACCGTCAAGGAAGCTGTAGCCAAAACCCAATTGTCCGGATCAGCCAAAGCTTCTGCTTATGCAGGATTGCATACGGCGGCCTTGGATATCGCCAAAGGCGTTGAAGGAGCCATACCCGCCCATTTTGGTGAACTCGGCATCGACCTTGCTATGGACACCAGCGGAAGGGTCTGGCTGCTCGAAGTGAATTCCAAACCGTCCAAGAACGATAATACGCCACTTAGCGAGAGCAAAATACGGCCTTCGGTCAAAGCGATGCTGGAATACTCCACCTATCTGGCCGGATTCTGAAGAGTCATCCATTAGAGGAGGTGCAGCGGAATGTTCCTGCAACAGCAGACCAACACAGTAGCCATCCTGGTTCGGGCAACAGAAGGCTCGCCTCCTTTCGTGGATGAACTCTTCTGCCGTCGTCTCAGTTTGGATAGTCACCGTTATGGGCTGAATATCATTGTGCTGGCCGTATCGAATAAACCCAGCGTATCCAGGCTCACACAGGGCTATGCATTCGACAGGGGCAGATGGAACATCGTGCCTCTCCCAGCAGTGGATTTGATCATGAATCGCTGTCTGCTCCCGCTCCCTGGAATATTTAAACAGCAGCTTCAGACAATTGTTTCCTCAAGCAACGGACACCATGTCCGTTACTGGTCTGCTTCCTTGCCTGGTAAATGGAAGGTACACCGCGCCATGTCTTCTGATCCAAAACTGCGTACTCTTCTGGCGCCTACGACGCTGTTTCAGTCGGATACTTTATGGGAGCAGTGGCTGGAGCGCTGGCCGAAAGGTATTTTCTTCAAACCTGTATCGGGCACCCATGGTAAAGATACGTTTCGCCTTTATCACGACGAGCATCACACCTCCTGGATCATGGAGGGAAGAAATACTCGCAATGAATTGATTCACCGTACATTTGAGCATCGCCAGGATGTCTCTGCCTGGCTGGATTCATACAAGGCCGGTAAAAAGATGATCTTACAGCCGTATCTGGAACTGAGTCATCACGGACGACCGTTCGACATTAGGGCCTTGGTGCAAAAAAATGGGCAAGGACGCTGGTCTCTAACCGGATGTATGGTACGGGAAGGACCGGCTGGCTCACTCACTTCCAACTTGCATGGAGGGGGAAAGGCGTACCCCGTGCATCCTTATCTGTTGGAACGATACGGGAGCAAGCAATCCGATACTCTGCTGGAGTCCATCAGGCAGGCTGCTGCCTGCATTCCCACCCTGTTAGAAAGCCGCTTTGGCAGACTGGCCGAACTGGGTCTTGATTTCGGAGCAGATGTTCAGGGTCGCCTCTGGCTGCTCGAAGTGAATTCGAGACCGGGACGTTCCTCATTCGCAGAGGCGGGTGACCCACGTATGCACAGTCTGACCTACACCCGGCCGCTTGCCTATGCCCGTTATTTGCTGCAACAACATGTTCTCACGGACGTGAAGCGTCTAATGAAAATGCCGAATACATCCAGCACAGCTGGCCTGAAACCCATCCCGATTCACGGCGGTTGAGGCACGCAGCGCCCCGCTTGCCATGGAGCCGAAGGATCTTTTCAGGATAGGAGGATAAATCATGAGTTTGACCTTTTGCAATCTGCATTTCACACAACAGCCGGATAAAGTGGTTTATGTATCCAACGCATTAATGAAAAGTCTAAATCTATCCGGCAAAAAAACGATTCATCTGCGGTTTGGTCGTGACCGGGTGCCCGCAACCATCAAACCGATCAAAAAGGCTGGCAAACATATTTATCTCGCTTCGGGTATACGCAACCTAATGAACGTTCCGAAACGGGGCAGCATCTACCTCCGCAACCTGCAGAACGATGAAGTTCAGTTGGGTCCACTGATCGGCGTGTTGTCTGACGGACCTTCGTCTGGCTCCAATCCGTTTGGTTCACGTACCGGCTTTATCAAACAACTGCTCCGCGAAGGCAGCCGTAAATCCTATATCTATGCGTTCACCCCAAGAGATATTAACTGGCAGAATGAAACGGTATCCGGTTTTTTCCTTAACGACAACGGAAGCTTTAGTCGCAAAACGGTACCTCTGCCAGACGTCGTGTATAACCGGTTACCCAGCCGCCGCTCTGACTTCTCACCAGCAATCAACCAGCTGCGGGAGCGATTTGTCCGGCGCAAGATCCCTTTCTTCAACTGGAGTTTCTTTAACAAGTCGGATATCTATAAGCTGTTGGAGAACGAACCGGCTGCCGGACGTTATATTCCAGAATCCATTACCAATCCGACGGTAGAACAGATGAAAGAAATGCTGGAACGCCATCAGTTTGTCTACTATAAACCAACAGCAGGAAGTCTGGGCAACGGGATCTATCGACTGACCTATTCGCCCAAACGTGGATATTTCGCCCGTTATCGCAAAAAAAGCGGCAATGCCCTGCTGCGTTTCGGTTCATTCAACAGCCTGATGCGCATGCTTCAGGGCAGACACGGCAAACAGCTCCGCGGTTATGTCGTTCAACAGGGTATCCGGCTCATTGAGATCGACGAATGTCCGATTGATTTCCGCTTTCACATGCATAAAAACGGAAACAATCATTGGGTGGTCGTCGGCATTGGCGCCAAAAAGGCTGGCCGAGGCAGCGTAACCACACATATCAAAAATGGTGGTTCCCTGATGACCCCTGAGCAGGCGCTCAGCCGCAATTTTGGCGACCGAGCGGGAGAAGTGCTCCAGCATGCCAAATCCGTCGCTATTACACTGGCCCAGGCGATTGAAACCCAGCACCAGCATCTGATTGGTGAGATTGGCTTTGATCTGGGCATTGATCAGGAGGAACATGTATGGATGTTCGAAGCGAACGCCAAACCCGGCCGCTCCATTTTCCGTCACCCTTCGCTCCGGCTGGAAGGAAAATCATCGGTGGAGCACATCCTGGAACATTGCCTGTATTTGAGCAAATTCCGGAAGAGAGACGGCATTTGATGAGCCTCCAGGATGATTTTAGACCCGTAATTGCCATCCTGACCATGCATGATGATCAACGGATGTTCAGAGGAAATCAACAAAACTTCCTGGATATTGTGCAGACGGGCGAAAGTATGGGATATGTGGTGTACGTCGTGACTGTGCGAGATTTGAACGTGAGCGGCCCCACCGTGAAAGGATACACGTACAACAATGGAAGTGGGAGATGGACTTCACAGTCCTTTCCTCTTCCCCATGTACTCTACAATCGGATCCCCAACCGGGAAGATGAACGCAAACCTTCAGTACAGCGAAAAATTGAAGAATGCATGCATTCAGGCATCGAACTGTATAACCCTTTTTCTTCAACAAATGGAATTTGTTCGAATGGCTTAAGAAATCCAAATCCACCCAGCACCTGATCCCATATACTCGCCGGATGCGAACCGCAATCGCTCTGGGGACCGTGCTGAGGTCACATCCCTACCTGTATCTGAAACCAGAGAGTGGTAAGGCAGGCAAAGGAATCATGATGCTCAAATTCCAGGAAAAAGAACGCCTTCCTTATCGGCTTAAAATACAGAGCACCCGAAAGAGCACCACGTACAAAGCAGCAACTCTTTCCAAGCTATGGGCAAGGATTCGCAAGGAAACCGGACACACGCCCTACATTATGCAACAGGGTATTGAGCTGGCGTTGTCCCGCAAGCGTCCATTCGATCTACGGGTACTTGTGCAGAAAAACGGTAAAGGACAGTGGAGTATAACGGGAATTGGAGCCCGGCTCGCTGGCTCTCGTAGCATAACCACCCATGTGCCGCGCGGAGGCACCGTGGAGGACCCGGAGAAGCTGCTCACCGATCTCTTTGGAGAAGAAATGTCGAATACACTGATGAGGCGGGTGAAGTCTACTTCATTGTTGATCGCCAGACAAGTGGAACGAGGCTCCGGGCATACGCTTGGTGAAATGTCCATGGATCTCGGCATTGACGATATGGGCGAGATCTGGTTTTTCGAAGCAAATGCAAAGCCGATGAAGTTCGATGAACCGCAGATTCGGCGGAAGTCATTGGAACGTATTTTTCAGTACAGCGCCTACCTTGCCCGTCAGTCCAAACGATGATGAACAGGAATAACAGCTAAAGAAGGTGATTGTTTGTGTCCTCACCTGTTCTGGGCATTATGACGTTGTACTTAAATGAACATCGCGCTCTGGAAGAACGGAGCATATACCGCAGAATGATCCTTGAAGGGCGCAAGCGGGGACTCGATGTTTATGTGTTCACACCTGCCGATGTACATTCAGGGGCAAACAGATTGAGGCAATGGTCTTTCATTCGGAAAAAGGCTGGTCCCGGGAATGGCGTTCATTCCCGGATATCATCTTCGACCGCTGCCGCATACAGCGTAATCGCAGATTTCAGCAACTGCTTGCCTTTCGGCAAAAGTATGGTCACTTGCTCTTTCTCAACCGTCCATTGCGTAACAAGTGGACCATTCATCAGACACTCTCCGCAAGGCCAGCCTTTCGCGAGCATTTGCCAGACACCCTTCTGTTCCAGGATATGTCCGATGTCAATCGAATGCTGAAAGTCTCCTCCCTCATCTATCTGAAGCCCATTAATGGAACGGGAGGACGGGGTATACTCCGCATCGAGCGGAGCGGCAACGAGGCCAATACGGTTCTTGTGCAGGGACGGGATCAGAAGCGTCGGATCATCACCCCGCGCAAGGTCCATTTGTCACGCCTGGGCTCACTTCTCCAGAACTGGAATATGAAGGACAAATACCTGGTTCAACAGGGAATTCAGCTCCAGCTCCCGAATGGCCGTGTTCATGATTATCGAATGCTGGTTCAGAAGAACGGTGAAGGACAGTGGGAATTGACGGGATGCGCTGGGCGGATGGGTGCAGAGAAAAGTGTGACCTCCAATCTTCATGGCGGTGGTCAGGCTATATCGATGCACAAACTGATGAAACAATGGATTACGGATGAGCAGCAGCGAGCAGAAATTAACGCAACGGCCGAGAAATTCGGGATTGATGTAGCCACGTTTCTGGAAAACACCTATGGCAACTTGTGTGAATTGGCTCTGGATTTGGCGATTGACAAGAGCGGACACATCTATCTGCTTGAAGTAAATCCGAAACCTGCACGTGAGGTGTTCGCCCGCATTAGAGAGAAAGACACCTATCTCAAAGCGATCACCCAACCATTGGAGTATGCCTTGTGGGTGTACCGCAACCATCCAAATTCAAGCCCTCCCCCTCGTGGCGTGAAGGTAACCAAACCAGTCAAACGTCGCGTAAAAGGTAAATATCCCACACTCAAAAGGACCAGAAGATCCCGGTTATGACTCGTTACACTTCATTTGGTAGTGAACCGCGAATCCTCCTTGGATTAAAAAAACCGCCACCTCCAACGTCTAAATTGGTCTTACCCCTGTCAAGTAGACAGATGAAAAAAGCTATGCTGCCAGTGCGCATCGATATTCAATCGGTGCGCGCTGTTTGAGTTTGGCTTGAAAACGTCGGTAATTGTAATTGTACATATAATCTTCCACGGCTTGTCGAATCTCTACTTCTGAATTACACTGGTTGAGGTACAGCTTCTCTGTCTTGAGATGCGAAAAGAAGGATTCGATGCATGCGTTATCCAGGCAGGTTGCTTTGCGAGAGTGGCTGCCCTTCACGCCGAATGCTTCTAATCGTGTGTTGTACGCCTGAGACGTGTATTGGAAGCCCTGATCCGAATGGAGCACGGCTTCCGAAACGTCTCTTTTTTGTCCATTGTTCCACCGTATCCAATACGAGCTGAACATCGTTCCGTTTAGATAATTGCCAAGCTACAATTTCGTTGTTGAACAAGTCTTGAATCACAGACAGGTAAACGAATGTGTTTCCATCTGAAATATAAGTAATATCCGTCACCATTTTTTGCTGGGGTGCTGTGGCATGAAATTTGCGCTTCAGGCGATTCGGATAAATCACAGATGGCGTATAGCTGGACTTCTTCCGCTTCTTACGAATTACCGATTGTATCGATAGTTCCCGCATGATTCGCCATACTTTCTTGTGATTAACGTTCAGACCAGCCTCCCACAACGCCGTTGTCATGCGAGGATAACCAAACTCTCGGTTTGCAAAATGAATAGCCATCATGTGTTCTTTGATCTCACGCTCACGGTCTTGTCTTGCGTCTCGCTGCGGCTGTGTTGCTCGCCATTTGTAGTAACTGGAACGGGGTATTCCTGTAATCGATAATAGGCGTGTAATGCCATGCGAGCAGCGCAATTCGTCTATGATATCGTAGTTCTCCCGTTGGCTCAGCGCTTCTCCTTTACTAGATTTGGATACCGCTTTTTTAAATAATCCACCTGTGCTTGAAGGTAATCCCGTTCTTCTTCTACACTGCTAAAGGCAGTACGGGGACGTCCTTTCATTGGATTCGGAACATTGTTTTTTCGATCATCAAACGCTTCCCCGTTTTTCCATTTTTTTACCCACACCTTCAGTTGTGAACAGTTTCGAATTCCTTCGCGATCAGCGACCACCTTGTAACTTGAAGAACCTTCGACATAGGATCTAACTGCATTCAATTTAAACTCTTCGGTATACGTCTGAAATGTTTGTCCTTTTTTGGCCATAAAAATATCCCCTCCAAGTGTCACTTGAACCCTCATGATAACATGAAGGTTTTTTCAAGTGTCTACTTAAAGGGGATAATACCAAATGGACTTTGAGGGGGCGGTTTTTCTATTTTTCTATTTTTCTACTCGGCTTCCCGATACAAACGAAGCAGTTCCGTAAAATCAGAGATCAGTACATCTGATCCTGCAAGTTCTTCGTCCCGACCGAATCCTGCATAGGCACAGCCGATGACGGTCTGGTTGTTCATTTTGCCTGCCTCCACATCAGAAGAGCGGTCCCCTACCATCCATGCATCCTGAATTCGATGCTTCTCAAGCAGGATCTGAACCAGATTAACTTTGGAAGGGGTCTTGTACTGGCCTGCACTATACACGCCTTCAAAGAGCGGCATGATCTCATGAGCAAAGGCCACGCCTTTCACATAGTCCTCCAGCCCGTTACTGGCAACAAATAAGCGCACACCTTGCTCTTTTAATGCTTCAAGCGTCTCTTTTACTTGCGGGTACAGGACAGAGCTTCCTCCATCGAGTCCCTCAATCTCCAGCTGAAGCAGCAGTTCATCTGCACGACGATGCGCCGCAACGGAAGCTTCAGGCATAACCACTTTCCATATATCCTCTAGCAACATCCCCAGGCTCCCAAGCATTCGTTCTTCAGGAGGAGTCTCTCCCTCAAAATGCCCTTCTGCCCGCAATGTATCAAACAGCTGATGATAGGCTGGCAACAACAGGGTTTCCGTCTGAAATAACGTACCATCCATATCAAAAATCATCGCTTCCGGTTTACGCAATACCGTCTCTCTTGTCATGTCCAATGTTCCTTTCGGATTGGGATATGTATTCGGAATCGTTCCCCTTCCATGATAAACATAAACGTTTGGCAGTGTAAACCGCGCAATGTAAAACATCTGTGTCATCAACGTTAGACAACATCCACAAACATTATACTTAAATTAAACAAACTATATACAATCATACTTCATTAAAGTATAATACTGAAAATATAGTACTTTAGACACTCAACCTAAAGAACTATTACAGCTATCATCCAGGTTTTTTCGACAAATACATATACCCCAAGGAGAGGAACAACAAACATGAAAAAGCACAGGACCTTCAAAATTTTTTATAAGATTGGTTTGGGCTATTTGCTCGTACTCACTGTATTGGCGGGCTGCATCCTTTTGATCCAGAACAGTACCAGCAAGCTTCAAAGCGAATTGGATTTTCTCGTAGATCACGATATGAAGGTACACGCTCTGACATATGAAATTGAAAAGAGCATGGTGGATATGGAAACAGGCCAGCGGGGCTACGTTATCACAGGGCAGGAAAATTATCTTGACCCGTACACAAACGGAAAAGAACAGCTGGCCGTGCTCAAGGAGCAGCTGGCTACATTAATCTCGGACAACCCCTCACAGCTGAAGCTGCTTGAAGATATACATAGTTATATGGAAAACTGGATTCAAATCGCGGGAGAACCGGTTGTTATGTTGCGCCAGGCCAATGATATGACTTCCATCCGACAGTTTTTCACGACAGATCCCGGTAAAAAAGACATGGACCAAATTCGGCAATCCCTGAATACGTTCCGAACCAATGAACTGGCGCTAACCGAAGCACGTACAGAAGCATTGAAACAGAAAAACAAAGTACTGAATTGGGAGTTGTACGGAGCACTGATCCTTGTTGCGATAATCTCGGTCATCGCTGCCTTAGTTTTGTCCCGTTCCATTGTAAGAAACATTCGCACAGTAACACATGCACTGAATGATATCGGCTCCTCCAATGGTGATCTGACCCTGCGTATTGCCACTCCGATGAAAGATGAAACACGGGAATTGGCTGAGGCTGCCAACACCATGCTCTTTGGATTGCAGCAAATGATGCTAGACATTCAAAGCAATGCCACTATTCTGAGCACAGCCTCTGATCGACTGGATAAAGGCGTGTCTGACAATCACATCGCAGGAAAAGAGGTCGCCACGGCCATGGAGCGTGTCGCTGAAGGTGCTGATGAACAGGTTGCCCTTACTCAAACCATGGTCGCTGCGATGGAACAATCGCTCATGGGGCTTAATCGGGTCGCCGCTTCAACAGCCGACGTAGCTGAACGTGCTGTACGGACTGAATCCATCGCCGTTGACGGACAACAGCGTATCGATAATGCTGTTGGGAAAATAACGTTCATTGAGCAATCCTTCCTGTCTGTACAGGAAGCCATTAACGAAATTTCCAAAATGTCTGATCAAGTGATCAACATTGCTGATTCCATGTCAGGGATCGCAAGGCAAACCAACCTGCTTGCACTCAATGCTGGAATTGAAGCCGCTCGTGCGGGGAACATGGACGTGGATTTGCCGTCGTCGCCTCAGAAATTCGCAATCTCGCAGATCAAAGTGCCACGTCAGCGAAGGAAATTACAAACATATTGGAAACTGTTGTAACCGGAGTTCAAAACACGGCCCATGTGGTAGACGAGAGTACACTCCATGTCAACGAAGGATTACGGACGATTAAAGATGCAGGGTATGCCTTCACAAATATTACCCAGCACATTCATGATCTCAGCGATGAGTTTCAGGACATATCCACGGTTGTGGAACAATTGACAGCCGGCAGTGAAACGGTAATGAAGTCCATTAACGAAGTTTCTGCCGTAGTTGAGGACACCGCATCAGCCACGGAAGAGGTATCGGCCATGACCGAAGAACAACTTGCTTCCCTGCAGGAAATGACGGACACCTCCAAGCAGTTAAACGAAATGTCAGATGCGCTTGATCAACTGGTTAACCGATTCAAGCTTGCCTGACATTATGGATTATATCTAAACAAACCAAAGAAGCAGATCCTACTCCATCAGGATCTGCTTCTTTGATTTTGTCAAAAGGAAGGAAATTGAACACGATTCCGTTTCTAACCCGGCACCATTGTGGATTAGGATTGATCTGGATTTTCTGGATTACGCAGCGCTTCAAGGACAAGCTGTGCATGATAGCCATCGTTGAAATCGTATATTCTGGCAGATTGACCCTGAATACGGGCAATAACGTGTTTTAATACAGGTAGCTGGCTTAAGGATTCTTCTACTTGGACGGGAACAAGTGACTCTCCGTTGCGTCCACTCCATAGTTGATCCCAGTTCTCCAAAGCAATCGTTCCTTCTGTGCCGTAAACCACCATGGATACACGCTCTTCACCTGCAAAATGTGCAATCCCGTTTAACTGGATTCGTGTTCCATCCTCCAGCTCCATCGCGGCTTGAACTTCATGTTCACATTCCCCTGTATTTGGAGGAAATCGAACCTGACTGTTAATCACGTGTATAGAACCAAACACCTTTTGGATCATATGAATCCAATGAATTCCCACTTCAAGAATAAATCCGCCCTGCTCTCGACTCGTAATCCAGGCATTTTGCTGCCACGCTCGAGGCCACTGGGGGAATTGAAGGATCAGATCGATTTTGCGAATCTCGCCAATTGTTTCCTGCTGAATCAACTCTTGCAGTTTCACTACTGACGGTTCATGCGGCATGGAGAAATGGATTGCGTGTACTACACCGGCTTTCTCAGCTTCCTCCAGCATTGCTCTAGCTTCATCCACACTGTTCGCCAGTGGTTTCTCACAGAACACATGAATCTTGCGCTCTAACGCGTCCATAACGATGGGATAATGATATTTAGGCGGAACTGCAATGTACAGCAGATCAACCGCATGTGTGTCGAGCAATTGCTTAAAATCCGTATACCTCTTCGTCTCAGGATGAGAGGAAGCAAGCGATGCCAAATTTTCCTCATTGGAATCGCACACCGCTACAATCTCTACTTTTCCGGATAGTTCTGCCTGTGTCGCCTGATGTATCATATGTAAT
This sequence comes from Paenibacillus sp. 1A_MP2, assembly GCF_052244825.1. NCBI lineage: Bacteria > Bacillati > Bacillota > Bacilli > Caryophanales > Paenibacillaceae > Paenibacillus > Paenibacillus sp. 1A_MP2. Next base: position 5,146,396 of record NZ_JBQQCS010000001.1, read on the forward strand.
CCCATTTTGCCCAAACCAATTACAGCCATTTTTATCGTTGTCATCCAACTCACTCCAATCGAATTTCAGTATAAACAGAAAGCGTAACATTGCCAATCCTTTACACGGATACGAAATGGGAAGTGCACGATTCTCAATGGATCTACACAATTTGAATCTATCGCATTTTATAATATTTTACATTTTATTCTATATTTGTGGTTTATAGTTCATTTGTTGCAGGAATATATAACCAATTTATTTTATCTTATAGGATATAGCATTAAGCGTTTCCAACCTAAGAATCAGGAACGTATACTCATAAAAGCAGTTGACAAAAAACCACAAAAAAAGCTACTCTTCCTATTAACAAGGATTGATTTCCTTTCACCACCTTAGACGACGACATACACTCCAAAAATGGAACTTGACCTGTGGGTCCAAAAACCTATTTTGTGAAGCGAGGTGTCCCGCATGAGAACAGTTGCGGACTATTTGGCAGAAGCTCTGCGTAATTTAGGCGTTACTCATGTCTTTGGTATTATCGGAAAATCCATATGCCCTGCTGTCCTGAAAATGGTTGATTACGGCTTGGAGTTCATTCCAGGTCGCCATGAATCCAGTTCAGGCTTTGCCGCTTCAGGCTATGCCCTCCAAACAGGGAAACTGGGTGTGGCCTTCGCCACTTCAGGTCCGGGCGGAACTAACTTGCTCACCGCCGCAGCACATGCCAAGGCCAATAACTTGTCTGTCCTGTTTATTACAGGTCATCAGTCCATTCAGGAACTGGGGCTTCCGCAATGTCAGGACTCCTCTTCCTACTTGGCCGATCTGGCCGAGATGTTCCGTCCTGCTACGTTGTTCAGCAAGCTGGTAGAGCGTGGCGATCATTTCAGCACCATATTGAATCATGCCCTTTCCATTGCACTCGGTCCCAACAAAGGTCCGGTCCATCTCTGTCTTCCGTTTGATGTACAAACCGAACAGCTCGCTGACTTCCGGGTTGTAATCCCGGAGCCTGAACCCCTGATTAGCGTATCCAACCTGAATCATGTCCTCCCCTTGCTTCAACAGTCCAGTCATCCTTTAATTATTGCAGGTAAAGGCGTCAGTCGCGCCAGAGCCCATGATGAATTGCTCCATTTGGCCGAACATTTCAATATTCCTGTCATTACTTCTCCCGGAGGAAAAGGTGCCATTGCTTGGGATCATCCCCTTTACCACGGCCCTTGCGGTGTTGGCGGCTTCCCTCATGCAGATGAGCTGCTGAATCAAAGTGATCTCTATATCGTACTCGGTTCACGTCTGAGTGATATGACGATCTGTAATTTGAAGACGGAAAACCACCCTGCACATTTAATCCAATTCGACACCGATCCTGCATTCATTGGTAAAATACTTCATGCTCCAACCTTACATATCACTGGCGACTTGAAGGACAACCTGCAGTTTTTGCTCAGTACACTGACAGAACAACCTGTTCTCCCAAAAGACACGACAACCGTTAATTACACCGTACCTCTCCCGGATCTGCCGAACCTGTCCCTAGCTTCCGTGCTGGAAGAAATGAGTGAATTGCTTCCCTATGATCATAAGCTGTTTGTGGATGATGGCAGTCATGGTTTTCATGCGGTTCAACGATATAAAGTCAAGAAACCTGGCAGCTTTGTGTTTGACGCCTATTTTGCCTGCATGGGCAATGCCATCGGCATGGCTATTGGAGCCAAAACCGCCGCACCGGAAGAAACCATTGTATGCATTACGGGTGACGGATGCTTCATGATGCTTGGAACCGAGATTAACACTGCTGTATGCAACAATCTGCCAGTCATCTTCATCGTAGTAAACAATAAACAGCTGGATATGGCACTGAAAGGCATGGAGAAAACAACAGGTCGAATCGATGGCACCTTATACGAGGTACCGTTGGATGCAGCAAAGTTTGCTGAGTCCCTCGGTGCTGTAGCTTATCGTGCGGAAACACGAGATGAATTTGCCTCTGCTCTCCAGGCAGCACAGGAGCTGAACCAGGTTACCGTAATTGAGCTTCTTACTGATCGCGACGAGATTCCACCCACCGCTCACCGTACCGTGACTTTGAATTAGGAGGAACATAGCATGAGTGAACAAGTGACTCAAGGATTGGAGCGTTTTGCAAAGCTTTCCGGTGAATATGGTGCAAAAGCACTGGCACCGATTAAAGATCAGTTCCCTGAGCTCGCTGAGTTTATTATGGGGACGGCTTACGGGGATATTTTTCAGCGTACAACCATTACCGATCAATGGAAGGAAGTCGCCATTATCTCTTCACTGATCTCCCAGGGGCAGTATGAGCAATTGGGGGTACATTATACGATGGCACTAAGTGTCGGTGTAACCGTGGATCAGCTGAAAGGAATTCTGTTGCATCTGGCACCGTGTGTTGGTGCTCCGCGGATCATCAGTGCTTTTAATATATTGCTTGCTACACTGGATGAAATCCAATAATTCACTCTTCTACATTTTTATACACGATTCGACTTTTTTATTGATCTTTTTACATCCCTACCTTTATAATATGGTTAAATTATCCTCCCAATCAGTCTACATCTCAGAAGCAGTCAGCGAGGGCCTTGAGGCCTACGTCTTGATTAGCAGGATAGCCTTAACTAATTTATTTAAAGGAGAGAGAACAATCATGGGAAGTTTTATACTGACAACTGACGTTCCGAACAAGGTGTTAAACATTGAACTGGAGGGCTCTTTCTCTCAAGAAGACGGTTTACGTTCCATCTCGGCATACCAGGATACAATCGCTCCGATTAACACCAAGGAATATGACCTGACTATCGATTGCAAAAAGTTGAATGTTACTGCTCCGGAAATTGTGCCTCTTCTTGAGGGCTGCCTGCAGATGTTCAAAAAAGATGAATATAAAAAAGTGGTGCTGACGCTTGAGAATAATGCCATTCTGAAAATGCAGCTGGCCCGTCTTGGACGGTCTGTCGGACTGGACAACCTTGAGATCATCTCCACGGTTACGACCTAATAAACCAGGCGGACAAGCTGAGGGTTCACCCATCCGCTCAGGAGGAGAATGAAGATGGCTGGAATTCGTATTGTAGATATCGATATCTATCATCCAACGCATAAGGTGGGCAATGACTTTTACATTGAACATTTTGACGCAAGAGGTGTAGATATTCGGGGACTGTTAAAGGCACTTGGGCGTGATACACGTTACAAAATTGACAACGATGATGAAAACTCACTAAGCATGGCCTTTGAGGCCGCCAGTAATCTGCTCGAAAAGACCGGACTTACCGGTGCCGATATCGATCTGATTGCTTATGCAAGTCAAACGCCGGAATACATTTTTCCTACGAATTCCTTAATGATTCATCGCCTGATTAACGGGGCATCCCATACGATTTGTATTGACAGCAATGCCAACTGTGCTGGCATGACCGCAGCCTTTGAACAAGTTAGCCGGCAGATGCTGGGTAATCCCAGAATTCGCCGTGCTTTGATTATTGGCTCGGATTACGTCGCTCCTCACGCAAGTCCTGATGATCCTGTATACTTCGCGAACTTCGGGGACGCAGCAGCAGCTGTCATTGTTGAACGGGACGAGCAGGCTGTCGGTTTTATTGACTCGATCTATCAGACCGATACCTGCGTATATGGTAATTCCCTCTTCCCGGCACAAGGTCTTGCAAAACTGGGCCAAACCGGTGTTGATGCAGGTGCCTTCCATGTAAAATTCATACCGTTTGATGATTCCATCTGTGTAGGTGCAGCCTCTGAATCGATTCGCACGCTGTTAAGTCGTAACGAGATCGGAGCAGACGAGATCAAAGCCGCTTGTTTCTCTCAATTATCCATCGGCAACATACGTGCTGTATCCGAGAACATTGGCATCGGTGAGGATATCGCCGTCTACATCGGAGACGAGTTCGGGTACACCTCAACCAGCAGTCCATTTATTGCATTGCATCGAGCCATAACATCCGGCCAAATTCAGCGTGGTGATAAAGTTCTGTTCTGGACCGTTGGCGCTGGGTGGCAAAATGTTGCCATGGTTGTAGAGTATTGAGTGATTGACACTGAACCCAACATCAGGGCAGACCTTTCTTAACCAAAAAGGAATGTCCTGATTTTCGATTTTAATATGGTTTTATATATGAATACTGCAGTAATTACTTTGTTACAAACTTATTTTTGACATAACTCCTTCAATTGCAAAACCGTCCTCTCAACAGAGAACGGCAATAAAAATGATATATGTTGTTCTTTTTAGAAAATCTTCTTTGTCTGCCGATCATCCTTCAGAATCTCTACCGCCTCCCGGAAACGCAAGGAATGCACAATCTCCCGCTCCCGCAGAAACTTCAGACTATCCTGCAGATCCACATCATCCGTCAGATCGATCAACCATTGATATGTAGCCCGTGCCTTCTCTTCCGCAGCAATATCCTCGTACAAATCAGCAATGGGATCTCCCTTCGCTTGAATATAAGTAGCGGTGAAAGGTACACCTGCTGCATTATTGTAAAAGAGGGCTTTGTCATGATTTACATAATGAGCATCCAGACCCGCTTGCTCCAGTTGTTCGACTGTTGCATCTTTGGTCAACTTATAGATCATTGTTGCAATCATCTCTAAATGAGCAAACTCTTCTGTACCGATGTCATTCAGCAGACCAATAATTTTGTCCGGAATCGTATAACGCTGATTAAGATACCGGAGGGCTGCAGCCAATTCACCATCAGCTCCGCCATACTGTTCCATCAGCAATTTGGCCATATGAGGGTCACATTTCCCCACCCGAACAGGATATTGCAGCTTTTTCTCATATACCCACATGCCGCACTTCCTCCTCCAATTTTTGATTTAATCTTACAATCCGGATAAAAATTTCAGCTTAGCATTTCCGGGTGTCCCTGAACTAAACTATCGATCCATGGGACTCCCGGCAACTCAACAAGCCACAATAGCTGAAAATTTCACTACACTTGCCAAGGCCAAGGTGTCTGAGACCATTCCCAAGGATATTTGGAGAATGAATGACCAAAGTTCATAAGTGGTCCATACAGCTGCTGAAACTCATGGGACACACGCATTCTCTCTTGGCTGAATTTGTTATACTGTTCGATGCTTTGATAGTCTCCAGGGTGGGTATCCAAGTACAGGTTCAGCTCAACCAATACAAAATCCAGGGCCTGAAGTTCCTCCAGCAGCTCATAGTATTTTGCATCACAGGCTTTAGGTGCTTCAGGTTCCATCCACTTCCACCTCTCTCCCCTTTGATTTTTTAGAGGTATAAGGGCTGTACAATGCAGGCCACAATGTTCCCAGTCTCAGTGCTTCTGCTGGACTGTATTGGGGCCATCCCATCGGCTGGAAAGGGATAAACAACTGCGGTGGGACGAGATACGTACGAATGGGCAGCGGCTTGCAAGGATCAAACGGCCCAATAAAAGGGACGTAAGCACGAAGCTGCGGATCTTTCACAGAACAGCGCCTCCTTTATCACGGATTTGGTGCATGTCATCACAATTACCCAAGCATTCTTTTTCCGTCTCTATATCCATATGTCGCTGTCCCCAAGTTAATCCCATATTTAGCGGATCGAAAAAAAAGACCTTCGAACGACTCACCCCACTGGTGGTCTCCAAAGGTCACTTCAATGGATATGGCGGCCATATCCATCGTTTATTTCATCAATACTCAGTCTCTGTTACGTTCACGATCATTATTCTGCATCGAATCTGGTTCCTGTTCTACCGTCTCCACCTTATCTTCTTCAGAATCAGGTCGCTTATATACTTTTACGCGGGTAATTCGGAGACGGGTGGATTCTTCGACTTCAAAGACATAACCGTTTTGCTCCCGTGTTTTACCTTTGACCGGACTACCTTCCAGTTCCTTGAACAGCCAACCGCCAATCGTATCGACTTCCTCATCCTCAATGACAGCTCCGGTCCATTCATGGACCTCTTCAATCAGGGAACGACCATCAATGGAAAAGGCTTCTCCACTGCGCTCCATATGCGGACGTTCGTCTTCGAACTCATCATACAGATCACCAACGATCTCTTCCAAAATCTCTTCGGCAGTCAGCAAGCCGGCTGTCCCGCCATATTCGTCGACAACCAGAGTCATCTGGGAATGTTTTTTCTGCATCAGACGAAGTACATGACTGATCTCCATCGATTCAGGCACATTCAGAATTGGACGAACAAGCGCAGCCAGATCATGCTGCTGGTCTGGTTCAGCGAGAAGTAGGTCCGTAATGTGGATGAATCCGATAATCTCATCCTTATCCTCGACAGCGACAGGGTAACGAGAATGCTTCGTTGCATTAATAATTTTCAAGTTTTCTTCCAGCGACATATGAGTGTATAGACAGTCCATATCCGTACGCGGCAGCATAATTTCACGCGCCAGCATATCGGAGAAATCAAAGATGTTATCCATCAGTTTGATTTCATCCTTATCAATGACACCACTCTTGGCGCTTTGCTTCATCAAAATGCGAAGCTCATCCTCCGAATGGGCCTCTCCTTCGCTGGCAGGTTCAATGCCTGCCAAACGCAGCAGTGCATTGGCTGACGCGTTCAGCACCCAGATGAACGGGAAGAAGATTTTATAAAATAACAGCAATGGTGCCGATAGCAGCAGAGCCACTCCGTCTGTTTTTTGAATCGCCAAAGATTTGGGCGCAAGCTCACCCAGCACAATGTGCAGAAACGTAATGATACAGAAACCGATGATGACGGATACTGTCGATATAAGTCCTGTATCCGCTACACCAAGCTTGAACATCAGAGGTTCAACCAACAATTCGGAAATGGCCGGTTCACCGAGCCAACCAAGCCCGAGCGATGTCAGCGTAATTCCGAACTGGGTAGCCGATAGGTAGGCATCCAATTTCCCATTCACCTTCAGTGCATAACCAGCCAACTTATTCCCTTCACTCTGTAATTGAGTGAGGCGTGTTTGTCTAACTTTAACCAGGGAAAATTCCGCTGCGACAAATACGCCATTCAAAAATACGAGCAGAAACACACAGACCAGATTAAATACTAACTGCCCGAGATGAAATTCGGTATGAATACCCAAGTCGAAACTCCCCTTTTTGATCTATTTCAGGAATACACCTGGAATATCAACGTGTAATTGCTTTTCTCGATTTGAAATCCACACCTTTATAATACATATCTGCCACGAGCAGATTCGGACCGCAGCAAGAAGCAGCATCACAATGACAGTTCACAGTCTGATTCAAAGGATGTTCCGCCGACCACTCATGGAATACGTCATCCAGCTTCCGGTCTCGAATGTTGCCAAACGCCGGGATGTCAGCAAAATCGGTAACATACACGTTTCCCGTAAACATGTTGACGTTAACGCGGTTACGACCGTCGGGATCGTTACGAACCGTTACTTTGGGCTCGCTATATAAGCGGTTGATGAGCTCCCGATCCTGGTCTGCTGCACTGCATGCGAAGAACGGAAGTGTACCAAACAGCATCCACATATCCTTGTCACGCACATCCAACAAACGATGAATAGCTCCTCTCATATGATCAAGGGAAAGCACCGGCAGTGCAGAAGCAAAATTCGAATTATACATCGGATGCACTTCATGACGGACACAGCCCATCTCACGGATCAATTGATGAATGCCCTCAAGCTTGTCATGGGTACGGAAATTAATCATGGACTCCGCAGAGATAAACATGCCCGCTTCACTGAGCTTACGGGAATTCTCCATCATTTTCTCATACATCTTCACCGCTACTTCACGCTTGACGGGTCTGCCACTGTTGGCAAAACCGACCTGGTGAAAGTCATCGGCATTCAGATAATTGAATGAGATATGCATAACGTCCAGATATGGCAACAGCTGCTCGTACCGACGTATATCCAGCGTCAGATTCGAGTTGATCTGGGAACGAATCCCCCGATCCTTGGCATATTTAAGCAGCGGAATGATCATCTCATCCACGGTCTTCTGACTGAAGCTCGGCTCACCACCTGTCAGACTGATCGTCTGAAGGTGCTCCACCTCATCCAGCCTTTTAAGCATCAAAGGCAACGGAAGCGCAGGCGCTTCGCGCATCGTTAACATATCTCCTACCGCACAATGCTCACAGCGCATATTGCACAGATGAGTTACGGTCATTTCTACACTGGTCAGCACATGGCGTCCATATGTACGCAAAGAGCCGATCGGATCCCAAGGATCATTAGTCGGCGATAAAGGCATCGGTTCTACCGATCCTGAGTTTAGCATGGTCATTGTTCTTCACCTTATTCCTTTTATTAACCTAAAAAGTTTTATTTACAACATACCCCGACTTCATCTTTTTGGAGTTATCTTTTATCATAGCACAATTTCCTGCGCTCTGGCATGAGCATGCTCTGTCCATTACATGACAAAAAACGCCCCCGTAACATCCGGGCCAAGCTGGCCCGGACGTTACGATATGAGCGCTGACCCATTCTCCATTAGATGTCAGATATCAAAATATTTCATTACGTGCTGAAGCTGGCGTAGCGTCTTCCACCCCTTCAACGCCTGTAATCATAACAGACAGCGCTGTGGACAAATCAATTTCATAGGGTGCGCTTAAGGTCTGTCCATCTGCGTCCTTGAGAACACGAATGCGTGGTCGTTGCGGAACGCGGGAATGGATGGCTGCAACAACCCCGATTTCTCCTGTACTCAACGTGACGGAAATACCTAAGGGGTAGATCGCAACACAATCACGAAATTTTTCCAACATACGCTGTTCATATAATGTCCCTGAACCCGTGTATAATACCTCAACCGCCTGATGAGGCAGAAAGGCTTGACGATACACCCGATTGGTCGTCATCGCGTCATAAGAGTCGGCAAGGGCCAACCACTTTGCATATTCATGGATTTCATTGTCTTTCAAACCAAAAGGATACCCGCTGCCATCAATCCGTTCATGATGCTGTAAAGCGCAATGTGCAGCAAGGAGCGGTATACCCGGTTCATCTTTGAGAATACGATGTCCATATGTAGTATGCTGCTGTATGATTTTAAATTCCTCATCACTTAGCTTGGAGGGCTTGTGCAGAATGTCTGGGGCAATCTGTGTTTTTCCAATATCATGTAACAAGGCCCCCAGACCAATCTCCATTAATTGCTGGCGTGTATAACCCGATGCCACTCCAAGAACCAAGGTGTATACACATACATTCAATGAGTGATTATACAGATCAAAATCACTGGAGTTCATATCCATCAGCATAATCATCGCTTCCTTCTGACTGCCAATGTCCTCCAGTATTGCATTCATTACCCCGCTAAGTGCTTTTCCGAAGTGCGGGATTCGACTTTTGGTTTTGAGGCCAGACATACTCTGAAACTGCTGTTTGATCTCGACCAGCGCTCTACGCCTGGTCTCTTCCTGCAGCATATCCGGAATGATGATATCCTCTGTTGCAGCATCCGAAATATACACGTATCCAATCCCCAGATCTTTCAGACGTCCAATCAACCGACTGGTCAGCTCCACTCCCTCACTGAGCAGAACCACACCCTCTTCACTATAAATTCGTTTCCCCAGCTTCATGCCAGGCTGCAATAGGTTTATATGTACTAAACGCACAGCCTATCCTCTCCCGCTCCGTAGATGTAATTTCCACTAGCCGCCGCTTCAGCAGAAGGCAAGTACTTGTTAGATTTCATGCCAACGGGATCGCAAGCTGTCATCCAGCGCCCCTGGCCTTTTCAGTTCCGTTTCGAGCAGGTCACGTATAAATTCAGGAAGTCGATACGATGTATCCGTTCCAAGAGAAAGGGTCGGATACCCTACATTGAACGTAAACATGTCGAGTGTTCCCACCACATATTCATGTTCATCACGAATCGGTTTGCCCTCAATGTATATGGCACGGATCTTCTCGTATGGAGGCGCGTGTGGATCATATTCCACGTCCATCCCATCCATGCACAAGGTTCCTAAAATATGCCCGCGAAATCCAAACCCGATAATCGGTTTTCGTGAGAACTCTGACAACAGCGACTGCTCCAGTGCCTCCCGAATCTGAATTCCATTCAAGCATATTGTACAGGCATTAATGGGAGATGGACATAGGGAATGTAACATTCCCTTTGTAATATTGCCCTGCGGAAGATCTGCAAGAAGCTGCCCGGCGTTCACAAGTGACAACTGCGCTCCGGTGAACTGACGGACTGCCTGGGCAAGCAATGACGCAAACGGAGACTCATGATCGTAATCAATGGCGAGTGTTCTGTCCGTTATAACGGCCGTCTGGCCAAGCGCCCGTTCGGCTTCCGTCTGATGTGTGTCTATGGCCAGTGCTACCCTTTCTTCGAGCATCATGTTCTGGACCGGAACACAGCCACTGCTCACCAGTGCATATTCATTCGTTCCATATTCTCGCTCCAATACCACCTTACCGAGCCACTGACCAAACTTGCCTGCCGCTCCAAGCACCGTCTGACCAATGACTAATGGTTCTTCCAATACATGATGTGTGTGTCCGCCCAGAATGACATCGATGCCCGGGATCTGTTCGGCCAGTCTGCGATCTGTTGAAAGCCCCAGATGGGACAAAATAACGATCACATCCACCTGAGAACGCAAAGCTTCAACTTGCTCACGCAGTGCCTTTAACGGCTCCAATACGTCCCACCCCAACAATTCGTAAAAAGCGGTAAAAGGTGCTGTAGCACCAAGCAGACCGATGCGAAATGGCCCCTTCTCCAGAATGAGAGAGGATTTCATCCAGACTGGTGGCAGGCCCGTAGCCTAGTCCACAACATTTCCACATACGACTGGGCACAGAAGTCCAGAGTAAGACTGTGCCAGTTGTTCGGGTGTAAAGGTTAGTCCTTCGTTGTTCCCGATTGTTATGGCATCGTAACCGGTCAGATTAAGGACATCGACGTTAGCCGCCCCCAGAGTGCCCTCCGTCTCAACTGCCATCCGGTCCATATGATCTCCGATATCTACTACCAGAAACTCTCCGGCCTCTTTCTTCTCCTGTCCGATCATGGCGGCGATGGAGCTCATGGAGCCAAAATGACTATGGATGTCATTCGTGTGTAGAATCGTTAGTGTTTGCGTCTTCCTGGTGCTCATCACACCGCCTCCCTCTTATCGTATATAACGTACATTCCTCTAATGGATAAGCATAACATTTTCCGCGTCGTTATGATATATTTATAGGGTTTAGAGATTAAAAAGAGGTGAGTTATTCGCATGAAATTGACAATTCAACTATTTGCAGGCATCGCTGAACGTCTGGGCACATCCCTGCTCGAATATGAATACCCTGGAACAGATCCAACTCCTGTGCAATTAAAAGAAAAACTGGGCCTTGCTTACCCAGAAGCGGCGGCTCAAATACGCGTTTCTTTCCTGGCAGTAAACCAACAGTATGCTTCTGCCGATATTATAATCAAGGCCGAGGACGAACTCGCCTTAATTCCCCCTGTGTCGGGTGGAGATGGGACCTATTTGACTGGTGACGAACAGCGTTCTCCCCATCCCGAGCATCGTACGGATGACGGATTATTCCTGATCACCCAGTCCCCACTGTCCGTGGAAGCTACAACGAAGCTAGTCATCACTGCAAACCATGGAGCATCCCTTACCTTTGTTGGCACCACCCGTGAAATGACCGGACAACAACGAACGGTTCATCTCGAATACGAGGCCTATGTACCTATGGCACTTTCTCAGATGGCGGCTATCGGCAGTGAAATCAATGAACGCTGGCCAGGTGTGATATGTGCGATAAGTCACCGGATTGGGCAGGTAGACGTAGCAGAGATCAGCGTCGTCATTGCCGTTTCCTCCCCTCATCGCAGTGACTGTTACGATGCGAGCCGCTACGCGATCGAAAGACTCAAACAGAATGTCCCCATTTGGAAAAAAGAAGTATGGGAAGATGGTTCCGAGTGGAAAGGTCATCAACTAGGACCCTGGAACCCCATGGACAATTAAATAACTAGTCATTCGACCCTTTGAACGGGCAATGAAATTAGTAAATAAGTCGTTGTCAACCCATTTTTTTCTTGTTATTATAATGATATATGTCGATATTAGTCGAGGAAAAGGTGGTTTATACGTGAGAGTGCATGTTACTGATCTTAAACCTGGCGACCTGCTAAAAAATGATGTGTACAACAGTTCGGGTCTCCACATGCTGATGAAAGGTTCCAGACTCAGCGACGATGATATTGCCAAGCTGCTGCAGCACGGAATCGATTACGCAGATGTAGAGCATACAACATCTGACCTCCACTCTGATGCACAAACCTTACCTTCCGATCAAACCCGTCTGTTAACTAACCTGTTTAACGATACGATCAAAGGTACAGAATCTCTGTTCGAACAAGCGATGGAGAAGGGTTTTATTGATGAGACTCAGGTCGATGAGATTTTGATAACCCTAACGGGACAACTTGAAAAACAAAAGGATGTTGTCTCCTTGCTACTGATGCTTGACGGGGATAATGACTATACCTACAATCATTCTTTACAAGTCGGAATGCTCGCTTTTTATATCGCCGGCTGGATGGGCTACAACCCTGAGGAATGTTTGACTGTAGCCAAAGCAGGATATCTTCACGATATAGGCAAGTCCAAAATTCCATCTGAAATGTTACATAAGCCGGGCAAATTAACGCCCGAAGAATTTGAAGAAATGAAGAAACATACGTTATATGGTTATGAGATTGTCATGGAATCCACTCAGGATGAGATTCTTGCAACCGTTGCCCTCCAGCATCATGAGCGTGAAGATGGAAGTGGCTATCCTTACGGACTGAAAGGCGACGAGATTCATCCATTTGCCCGTATAACGGCTGTAGCAGATGTGTACAGCGCGATGACGACCAATCGGGTGTATCAGACCAAGCAGGAACTTATCTCCGTGCTATGCGAATTGTACAGCCTCAGCTTTGGTCAATTGAATGCTGAAGTCACACAGGAACTCATCAAACATATGCTGCCCAATTTTATTGGCAAAAGGGTTCTGCTCACAACCGGCGAAACCGGTCTGATTGTTTTAAATAACCCTGCGGATTACTTCCGCCCACTCGTTCAGACCTCTACAGCCTTTATCGATTTAGCGAAGGAAAGAGATATAGCAATCGTTGAAATTTATATCCAGTAAGCCAGCAATAAGCGTTCAGGAATCCGCAGCAACAGTTAGCGTAATTCAGATCCAAGAGAACATCCGATACAACGTGTACCTCGTATGCATGTGAATAAAGGGGAGCCACTGAGGCTCCCCTTTATTCACATTAATTCATATCGGATTAAACGCAGAATGCTTTCGTGATGATAACCAACAGAATGAACAGTACCAAGATCGCACCAGTGTTTGTGAACATATTGTATCCGCCTACGCCGCCTACGTTGCCGCCACAGCCATATCCTACTTCGCTCATGTGATTGCCTCCTCTTCATCAGGTATACCCTAACATATGACGTTTCCGGTTAGATGAACCGGGCGAACGGGCAACATTCCATAAATGGTTGTCTGCCTGCTTTTGACTGAAAATTAGGCTTCACGTTTACTCCTGATCCGCTTGTTGTTAACCTGAGGAACCGGAAGAGACCTTGATCCCCTTTTCCTTACGATACATGATAACCAGCAATCTCCAAAAATCATAACTGCCCGCCTCATTCATTATAAACGGTTGGTAATAACGATAAGCTTCCTCTGCCCAAGACGGACAAGCCATACTGGCAATGTTCTTTTGCTGCTGGATCCAGGCCGACTGGGATTCCAGCATCTTCTCCATTGCTGTTAACCGTTCTCTTTCCTCCATTGTCATTGGCGTCTCCTCCGATCCTTCCACAGTTGAATTATATTCAGATTGCAAATAGATCCCTGGATCCACAACACCATTCTCACTGGCCGTATATCCATACGAAGGGGTGCTGGATTTGCGTACCTCATAATGCACATGTGGCCCTGTACTTTCACCCGTGCTCCCCTGGTTGCCGAGAAGCTGCCCTTGCTTTATTTGCTGTCCAACTTTTACTGCAATTCGGGAAAGGTGGGCATAACAATGCAAGTAACCCCTGTGATCCTGCACCGCAACCGTAAGCCCATAACCGCCGAATCCTGAGCCTGTAGCCCCTTCCGCAGCAAAACGTACAGTCCCGTCCATAAATGCATGTATGGGCCCATTCCATGGCTCTGTGACGAGATCGATTCCACGATGAAATGTCTGTCCGCCAGAAATAGGATGGATTCTGTAGCCAAATGAACTTGTAATCCGATATCCCTTAAACGGATTGTCGCTCATGTTTTCACATCCTTTTCTATCATTAGATGCTTGAATCTAGTAAATGGCTTGTGCTATTGATCTTATTTTATTACAAAAAAGAACCGCTCAGAATGTTATTGGTCCAAACCCTGCGGTCTTTTCCAATGCTTATTCCAAGCGGTGATATAGATTATTTATCTGTTCTCTATCGTTCCAAGATTAAAGGGATTAAGGTTGGACAGGCTTATAAATAACTCCAAGCTGATCAATCTCTTGATCGGCTCTTCCATAAAACCCGGCGATATACCAACCCGCAGGCGCGTCCAGAATGATCTGCTCCGAAGTCTTCTGGCCCCCTGCAATTTTATTCCCCAGATTGGTCGTTAATTCAAGGTGAAAGATTCGTTTATCTCCATTCCGTGTCCCCTGACTAATCGTTGCCCGTGTTAGATATTCACCATTAGCGAGATTCAGTGTGGAAGTATTGGATTTCCCTCCATGTGTCAGAGTTGTTCCATCTCGATACAACGTCGTAATACCATCCACACGGTTGCCCGTGTCCAGTACAATTGAGCCAGGCTGCGCATCAGGTATGCGCTCCAAATCATTAAAGCCAGTTCCGCCTGCTCCTCCAAGGGTTGAACTGAGTCGATATGCAGGGGAAACACTGTATACAAAATTTGCTGTAATCGGAAAATGATCAGATAGTTGATTTCCAGATGGATCAACGAATTTCTGATCTTCCACACGATAACTTGCGGCATTCAATGTTAACGCTTTGCTTCCACGGTATAAGATTTTGTCCACAATTTCATAATTGGGGCCATTGACGTTGCCAGCATCCATAAGCGCATCTCCGTCTGCCGGAATGCTTCCACCCCGAACGAGATCAATCCAAGGATCATGCAATTCATTTTCCGTCAGCAGCATCTCGATGTTGTCTGAAGCACGGGTATAACGAGTATTCGTATCACCAAAAACAATGACCGCGTTGCCCTCAGATTGATTTTTTATGTAATCGGAAAGCTGTCTGATGTTATCACGTCTGGCTTCAAGCGATTTATCATCGTCGCCTGCGTCTGCGTGCAGATTATATACATCAATTTTCACGCCAGGTGCAATCTCGTAGGTTGCTGCGGTGAAACCTTTGGGCGTCAGCTCATCACTTCCATTGTCAAACAGACCGGATCGCTTGTTCCAGGTTACCCTTTTCAAGTCCCGGAACGGATACCGGGATAAACTGTTCAGCCCGCTTCCAAAGCCGGCTAGCCCGCTCGTTTGAGTCAAATAGGGCAGGGTTACTTGCGAAATCAACTGGTTGTGGTAATTAAAATCCTCCTGCACATTAATGATGTCATAGTCGTTCAGCTTAGGGGAAATCTGCACCGTATACTCTTGAGGCTTGGAACTGGAAACGAGACTGGGGAGGCCGCCTACATTATAACTTAGGATGTTGAACGAACCGGAGGCTGCTCCGTCCTCAGCAGCATGTGCAGCAGGGGAGTACAGAGGTAATATGCTGAATGTAACCAGCGCTGATAATAATAAAGCCTTTGTTCTTTTTGCTAATGGTTGTCTCATAAACTATCCCTCCTCATATTTTGAATCCATTCAAATATATGTACTCAGTGTTACGGGAAAATAAATCAAATGTATATTTTTGTATTTTTAAACATTTCAAATCTGGTTCAAGCCTGCATACAGAGGCAGATCATCCTCCATAAAACAAAAAAAGATCGAGGGAAAATCCCCGATCTTTTTTTTGCAGCTGTATTAACCGATGCTGCCTTCCATTTCGAACTTGATCAATCTGTTCATCTCTACCGCATATTCCATCGGCAATTCCTTCGTGAACGGTTCAATGAAGCCCATGATAATCATCTGTGTTGCTTCGGCATCAGTCAAACCACGGCTCATCAGGTAGAAGAGTTGATCCTCGGACACCTTCGATACCGTAGCTTCATGCTCCAGCATAATGTTATCATTCATGATTTCATTGTAAGGAATCGTATCGGATGTGGACTCATTATCCAAAATGAGCGTATCACATTTGATATTGGATTTCGCACCTTCCGCTTGGCGACCAAAGGAAGCCAGACCACGGTAGGTTACTTTACCACCATGTTTACTGATCGACTTGGATACAATGGTTGATGTTGTATCTGGAGCCAAGTGAATCATTTTCGCACCTGCATCCTGATGCTGATTTTTACCAGCTACAGCGATGGACAGAACCGAACCTTTAGCTCCGCGACCTTTCAATATAACTGCTGGATATTTCATCGTCAGTTTGGAACCGATGTTACCATCGACCCATTCCATCGTTGCATTTTCTTCAGCAACTGCACGTTTAGTAACCAGGTTGTAGATGTTTGGTGCCCAGTTTTGGATCGTTGTGTAACGAACACGGGCATTTTTCTTACAGATAATCTCAACGACCGCACTGTGCAGTGAGTTCGTGCTGTAGATCGGAGCTGTACAGCCCTCTACATAGTGAACGAAGCTATCTTCGTCTGCAATGATGAGTGTACGCTCGAATTGTCCCATATTTTCGGAGTTAATCCGGAAATATGCTTGCAGAGGCACTTCACATTTCACGCCTTTAGGCACGTAGATGAAGCTTCCTCCGGACCATACAGCACTATTCAGTGCAGCAAATTTGTTATCTGCTGGTGGAATAACCGTTGCGAAATATTCGCGCAGGATTTCCGGGTGCTCTCTAAGAGCAGTATCCGTATCCATGAAGATTACGCCCTGATCTTCCAATTCTTTTTGCATGTTGTGATAAACAACCTCGGACTCATACTGTGCCGATACACCTGCGAGGAACTTTTGTTCCGCTTCAGGGATACCCAGTTTATCAAAAGTTTCCTTGATTTCGGAAGGTACCTCTTCCCATGTTTTTCCTTGTTTTTCAGAAGGACGAACATAGTACTGGATATCGTTGAAGTCCAATCCGTCGAGATCTCCGCCCCATTTCGGCATAGGCATCTTCTCGAATTGTTTCAGGGATTTCAAACGGAATTCCAACATCCACTCCGGTTCGTTCTTAATCTTGGAAATCTCGGTAACGACTTCTGCAGTCAGACCTTTACCGGTTTGAAAGATGGATTTGTGCTCGTCACGAAAACCATATTTATACTCTTCCATTTCTGGTGCTTTTTTAGCCATCTTGCTCTACCTCCCTATCGTTATTGTACATTGTCCTCTTCGTCAATTCCTTTGCGTAATGCATTCCAGGCCAACGTGGCACATTTAATGCGAGCAGGGAACTTGTTCACACCGGATAGGGCTTCGAGATCTTCATAATCGTCGAAATCGACTTCTTCCCCTTTCATCAGTGAGGAAAAACGGTTAGCCATGTCGAGTGCCTGATCCATCGTTTTGCCTTTGACTGCCTCGGTCATCATGGATGCCGAGGACATGCTGATGGAACAACCTTCCCCGTATACTTGGCTTCCTGAACGATTCCGTCCTTCAGCAAAAGTTGCAGTGAAATCCGGTCGCCGCACGTTGGATTATTCAAATTCACAGTGACAGCGTCATTATCAAACGTTCCGCGGTTGCGCGGGTTTTTGTAGTGGTCCATTATGACACGCCGGTACAGATCATCAAGTTGCATCGCCAAAATACTCCTTTGTCTGGATTAAGGCGCTGACAAGTCGGTCCACATCTTGTTCGTTATTATATAGATAGAAGCTGGCACGAGCTGTTGAACTGACTTCCAGCCAGCGCATCAGCGGTTGGCAGCAGTGGTGTCCGGCACGAATGGCTACGCCACTCGCATCCAGTACTGTTGCCACATCATGCGG
This sequence comes from Paenibacillus sp. 1A_MP2, assembly GCF_052244825.1. Lineage (NCBI taxonomy): Bacteria > Bacillati > Bacillota > Bacilli > Caryophanales > Paenibacillaceae > Paenibacillus > Paenibacillus sp. 1A_MP2. The sequence goes on from NZ_JBQQCS010000001.1 coordinate 5,164,462, forward strand.
GTGCACGTCACCTAGGTTAAAAGTAACGACCCCGACATGACGCTTGGCTGGTCCATAAATGGTCAGTCCGTCAATCTCGGCCATACGTTCCGTTGCATAAGCTGCCAGCACACTTTCATGATGAGCAATCTCATCCATACCAATCTGCTCCAGGAAATCGATAGCTGCACCCAATCCAACTGCTCCTGCGATAATCGGGGTTCCACCTTCGAACTTCCAGGGAAGCTCTTTCCAATTGGAATCATAGAGACCAACTTCATCAATCATTTCACCGCCGAACTCAACCGGTTCCATGGACTCCAGCAGCGCCTTTTTGCCGTAAAGTGCACCGATTCCGGTTGGTCCGCACATTTTATGGCCGGATAATGCGTAGAAATCACAGTCCAAATCTTGAACATCCACCTTCATATGCGGCGTGCTCTGTGCGCCATCTACAACGATGACAGCACCATTACGGTGTGCAATTTCAGCGATTTGTTTTACTGGATGAACAACACCCATAACATTGGAAACGTAGGCGATTGCAACAATTTTGGTTTTGTTTGTAATCGTCTTCTCCACATCAGCCAAATCAATGTTGCCATCTGGCTGAAGCGGAATGTATTTCAATGTCGCTCCCGTTTCCTTGGCTACCTGCTGCCATGGAATCAGATTGCTATGGTGTTCCATCTGCGTAATAACAATTTCGTCGCCTTCTTTGCAAACTGCGCGTCCGTAAGACGAAGCAACCAAATTCAAAGCGGTCGTTGTCCCACGGGTGAAAATGATCTCCTGTGTGCGTCGTGCGTTGATAAACTTGGCAACCTTCTCCCGTGCGCCTTCATAAGCATCCGTTGCACGGCTTCCAAGCGTATGAACACCACGATGCACATTGGAGTTCTCATATTCATAATAATGTTTAATCGCTTCGATTACAGCCAGCGGCTTCTGGGAAGTCGCTGCGTTATCTAGATATACGAGCGGGTGTCCGTTGATTTCCTGGTGGAGGATCGGGAACTGCTCGCGGATAGCCGGGTTCATTGTCCCAGTTTCCGTTCGATGAGAGACTGCAATTGGGTACGCAGTGCTTCCAGAGGAATATCCGCCACCACCGGAGCCAGGAAGCCGTAAATGATCAGGCGTTCCGCATCCGTACGGTTAATCCCGCGCGACATCAAATAATGAATTTGCTCCACATTGACTTGACCTACAGAGGCTGCGTGACCTGCTGTTACATCATCCTCATCAATGAGAAGAATTGGGTTGGCGTCTCCACGTGCTTTCGGGCTCAGCATCAGTACTTTCTCTGTTTGCTGTCCGTCCGCTTTGGTAGCACCTTTCTCAATCTTCGTGATTCCGTTAATGATTGCAGAAGCTTCTTCACGCATAACTGCACGTGTAATCATCTGGCTTGGCGTGTTTTTGCCGAAGTGACGAGCTTCTGTTGTATAGTTCAGTTTCTGGGAACCGGAACCTACTGCAATCACTTTGGAATCGGAGCTTGAGCCATTTCCTTTAAGAACTGTCATCGTGTTGCTTGCAGTATCACCGTTGTTCATCTCGCCAACGATCCACTCAATCGAACCGTCGTTCTCCACCACTGCACGGCGGAAGGATACGTCGGTAACACTTGTGCTTAGTTGGTGAACAGATGCGAAACGGACTTTGGCCCCAGCTTTCACGAACACTTCCACAACACCGTTATGGAATACAGGTGAAGACAGTTCGCCGGATACATAGTTATCTACATAAGTAACGGAGCTGTTGGACTCAGCAACGACAAGCACGTGAGGTGCAAACGTTGCAGAAGCATCGTCTGTGAGCAGTACCGCTTGCAGTGGAACTTCAATTTCAACGTTTTTCGGAACATAGAGGAATACCCCGCCGTTCCAAAGTGCTGCATGCAGTGCTGCAAGTGAATGCTCATCTGCTTTTACAGCCGTATTCAGATATGTTTTTACCAGATCGCTATGATCGCGAACCGCTGTAGCCAGATCTGTGAAGATAACTCCTTTTGCTGCAAGATCAGCAGACAACTTGGAGTACACTGTACCGGAATTGCGCTGGATAACCAGGCTGCCTTCAGCTTGATCTTGAACCAAATCTTTGATGGAAGCAGGTACTTCTGTCAAAGAAGAAATGGCTTCACTTGCTTTATATGTGCCGTACTCGCTGACATTCCAGCGTTCGATTTTTTGTTTTTCCAGTTTGGGAAGCGCAAGCCCGCTCGCAAGCGTTAAAGCTTCGAGCCGCTGTTCGGTCAACCAGCCGGGTTCATTATTACTTTCCGACAAGGCGCGAAGCGCTTCAGATTCAACCGGAAGAATTGTTTGTGTAGTCATTGATTATCCTCCTCCGTTTTGTCTTTACGCTTCTTGGCCTACAGTTTCGTCTGTGATTCCCAGCTCTTCCTTAACCCAGTCATATCCTTCAGCTTCCAGACGGTGAGCAAGCTCAGGTCCGCCAGATTTCACGATACGACCTTGCATCATTACGTGAACGTAGTCAGGCGTAATGTAGTTCAACAGACGTTGATAGTGAGTGATGATCAGGAAACCGCGATCTTCGCTCTTCATTGCATTAACACCGTTTGCCACGATTTTCAGAGCATCGATATCGAGACCGGAGTCAATTTCATCAAGTACTACGATCTTCGGATCCAACAGCATCATTTGCAGAATCTCGTTCCGTTTTTCTCACCACCGGAGAAACCTTCATTCAGGTAACGGTGAGCAAATTCAGGATTCATGTCGAGTTCTTTCATTTTACCTTCCATTTGGCGAATGAACTTGATCAGGGAGATCTCGTTGCCTTCACCACGACGTGCGTTAATTGCGCTACGCAGGAAGTCGGAATTCGTTACGCCAGCAATTTCACTCGGGTATTGCATAGCCAGGAACAGACCTGCACGAGCGCGCTCGTCTACTGCCATATCCAGTACATCTTCACCGTCAAGAGTTACTGTACCTTCTGTTACTTCATATTTAGGGTGCCCCATAAGTGCAGAAGCCAGCGTTGATTTACCTGTTCCGTTCGGACCCATGATTGCGTGGATTTCTCCACCTTTCATTTCCAGGTTGATGCCTTTCAGGATTTCCTTACCTTCGATCGTCGCTTTCAGACCTTCAATGACGAAATTCGTAGCCATGTGTATTGTTTCCCTCCATTGATTAAATTGATGTGTACTGTCGAAAACGAAAAAGCGCCTATTATATCTGAACAGGGCTTCCCCTGAATTTCTCCTGTGCTCCAATCTTCAAAGCAAGAATCACTTTAGAATAATTCTAAACTGATTCTCAATGATAATCAAGTCATTTCCTACGATCTCTTGTCCCGTGCAGGAAACATTATTCTACCTGATTCTATCTTAAAAGCCCGTTTGAATCAAATAACAAAACTTCTTCGTCATAAATAGACAGTGAGAAAAATCACAGGAATTTAACCTTTTAACGAATCTTCTCCTCTCAACCGAAAAAAGGACCTATCCACATCATGGACAAGTCCTTTCGATAATTAACATTACATTTTGAGCGTCTCGTTAATCTTCTGTACCTGTTCGTCAAAATCCGCAACATCCAACACCGGCGTCATTTCGCTCGGCACCGGACCATTCGGAATGGAAATCCATGAACGGCATCCGTTGTATTCAGATAATACGGGAATCTCCATCGGTTCCTTCAAACGGTACACTCGGAGTATCAATACGTGAAGTGGATCTTTGCGTTTCCACCTTAAACGGTCTTCGGCAAAATCCCCAGTCCACATATGAAAGTCATGAAGTCGATCCAGCATCTCCTGATCTCTGATCTTTAAATCCTGCGTCACTTCAGCATATGCCGTGAGACGGATCGTCGAAGCTTCAGGCACCCATTCGGCCAGTGATTCCTCAACATAGGAATGATCAGAGGACTTTATCAGTTCTTTACGCTGATGTTCATAAGTCGGATACAGATAGAACGCTGGACTTTGCAACTCAAAGCGTCGGGTTTCCTCCACAATCCCGCCTTTGCGCATTACCATAATCTGGCGACCCGTTTCCAGTGCTTTGATTGCGGAGGCCCATTCTTTTAATGCCGGTACAGTTGTGCCTATCATAGGTTCTCCTCCCGAAGTCAGTCTTGTCAGCAGTATAGACGCTGGGCGCTATCCTGACAACGTGAAAGTTAGGGTGGAGTAATGTATGTTTTATAAGGCAGCAAAAACTCGATAAGTGAAGGTGGAATTAGCCCAAGAAAGAGCGAAGCATCCACATATGTTTCTCCAGATCAGCCTTGAAGCCTGTCAGCATATCGGATGTTGGTTGATCTTCCGCAGCTTCTGCCACTTCAATACCTTCCTGGTACTCGTTCGACAATGTAGCAAAATCCTCGATCAGATTCTGTACCATTGTGTTGGCATCTTCACCACCAGCAGCCTCTTGAATAGAGGACAACTCAAGATATTCTTTCATTGTAGCTGCAGGGCTGCCTTTAAGAGTAAGAATACGTTCAGCAATTTCATCCATTTGTACAGTCACTTCATTGTAGAATTCTTCGAATTTCACGTGCAGTGTGAAAAAGTTAGGTCCTTTTACATACCAGTGATAGTTATGGATTTTCACATACAGGACGTTCAGGTTTGCCACCTGACGATTAAGTACTTGTTCCACCGATTTTGCTTGATTTGTTTTGTTTTTTGTAGCCATCTTAATCCCATCCTTTTATTATAAAATTAGTCTGACATTCACTTTAAGCAGGTCAACCTGCCGTCAATGACAGAGATTTAACAATTCGGCTCCACCCTGTGGCAGAGAGCCTTGTCGGCGGTATTCCTGTCAACCGTCCGGCCTATTTGTTTTTACCCGTGCACAGGAAGTTCGAAACAAGTCCGGTATCACCTGTCTCAAAAAAGGGTACAAAATCACAGTTATTTCCGATATACTGACATATACCAAGCAAAGAAGTGGGTTTTCTCCTGTTTCTTCATATATATGGAGGTGGCATTCTTGTCCCAATATCACCCTTTAACGCCCCAGGATGCAATCGACCTGGCCAAAACATTACCGGGTCCGTTTGCGGCAGATGCGAATCTGGAATGTCGTGAGATCGGTGACGGCAATCTGAATTTGGTCTTCCATATCACGGATCAGAACTCCGATAAAAGTATCATTATCAAACAAGCTCTTCCTTATGCGAAAGTGGTCGGAGAATCATGGCCATTGTCTCTGGTACGTGCCAGAATTGAACGGGAAATCCTGCAGGAAGAGTATCGTTTATGTCCGGGAATGGTGCCCGAAGTGTACTATTATGATGATGATCTCGCCTTAACCGTGATGGAGGATTTGAGCGATCATGTGATTATGCGTAAAGGCCTCATCGATGGTGGAACATATCCTCATTTTGCACAACATATCGGGGAGTTCATGGCAAGAACGCTGTTTTTCACTTCAGATCTTGGTATGAACCAGCAGCTGAAGAAAGAAAAACAGGGAAGATTCGTCAATCCGGATCAATGTAAAATAACCGAAGATCTGATCTTTGATGAACCTTATCGCATTGCGGAGAAAAATAATTATGAGGCTTCCATTGAAGACGAAGCGGAAGCACTTCGTACAGATGGAGAACTCCATCTTGAAGTAGCTTTGCTGCGTGAGAAATTTCTCACCCATGGTCAAGCTCTACTTCATGGTGATCTGCACACAGGCAGCATTTTCGTCACGCCTGAATCGACCAAAGTCATTGATCCCGAATTTGCTTATTTTGGGCCTATGGGATTTGATGTAGGTGCCGTGCTTGCCAATTTGCTTCTCCATTACGCCTCGCTGCCAGGTCGAATTCAAGATCAGACGGCTCTTCATGAGCGTGAAAAGATTTTGTTGGATATGGTTCGTGACGTATGGACTGAATTCGAATCCCGCTTCCGTGGTCTGTGGACTTCCGACATGGTTGATCCTATGGCTAAGGCACCTGGATACGAAGATCTTTATGTACAACAATTATTCAGAGACGCTGCTGGCTTTACTGGCGCGAAAATGGTCCGCCGTATTGTCGGACTCGCGCATGTGGCAGATATCGATACGATTGGGGATGCCACAGAACGTGAACGTGCTCAGCGCAAAGCGTTGGCGATTGGTAAAGCACTTATCAAGCGTAATCGTAATCTGAACACAATCGGTGAACTTCTGGATACAGTAGCTACAGCAGTTACTGCCATTAAAATCTAACTTAAAGAACTCATAAAGGCTTAACTCAAGGAAACGGAGGAACATCCATGACAACCCCTGAACATCAGCCTTTGTCCTCCCTTATATGGAAACAGGACAAGCTTGAAATGCTTGATCAGCGTTTGCTGCCTGAAACAATTCTGATGCTGAAACTGTACACGCCCGAGGAAGTATGGGAATCCATCCACTCGATGAAAGTTCGCGGTGCTCCGGCGATCGGGATTGCTGCTGCATTCGGCGTAGTACTAGGTGCCAAGGCATATGACGGACTTGCCATACAAGGCTGGCTGGATCATGTAAAATCCATCTGTGCTCATCTTGCCACTTCCCGTCCAACGGCTGTTAACCTGTTCTGGGCGCTGGATCGTATGATGCAAAAAGCCAGTGACCTCGCTGAATCAGGTGCAAGCATCGAAGATAGCAATGCTGCTCTTGAAGCTGAAGCTCTCTTGATTCAGAAAGAAGACGAAGAAGTTTGCCGCTTAATCGGAGAAAATGCTCTTCCTTTGTTCGCAGACGGTATGGGAGTACTCACACACTGTAATGCTGGCGGACTTGCAACCGCGAAATACGGAACGGCGACAGCACCGATGTACCTCGCTCACGAGCGCGGCATCAACCTGAAAGTATTCGCAGACGAAACCCGCCCTGTCCTTCAGGGTGCACGCCTTACAGCCTTTGAGCTCCAGCAAGCCGGCATTGACGTTACTCTGATCTGCGACAACATGGCAGGTATGGTCATGTCCAAAGGCTGGATTCAGGCAGTTATCGTCGGTACAGACCGCGTTGCTGCCAATGGGGATGTAGCTAATAAAATCGGAACTTACAGCGTAGCGGTCCTTGCCAAAGCGCACAATATTCCATTCTATGTAGCCAGCCCGCTGTCCACCATTGATCTGTCTACACCATCCGGAGATCTCATTCCGATTGAGGAACGTGCTGCGGAGGAAGTAACCGAAGGATTTGGTAAACGTACAGCACCGCAAGGTGTAAAAGTATTCAACCCGGCGTTTGATGTCACTCCTAACGAATATGTAACGGCCATTATTACGGAAAAAGGCGTTGTTCGCGCTCCTTTCCAAGAGAATTTGGCTGCCCTGTTCGCCAAGGATGAAGCTTAAATTAATGGAAGTATGTTTTATCGTTTGAGATAGATTAGTACATGTAAATTAAAGAGAGGGGCTTCCCAGAAGGGGAGCCCCATTTTCATCGCTGATTATTCAGGAATTAGATCATCTTGAGCAATGCTTCTACACCCGTCATGCCAACCGTAATGCCCATCGCTTCGGCTTCCGTGGTCACTGACTCCATAGGTGCATGCAGCAGCTGTTCCAATGTGCGCACGCCAACCGCCCGAGCTGCAATAATCTTGCGATCCCCAAGCTTCTCATTAAGTAACCCCACATCGAGTGCTCCGCACATAATATATCCTTTAGATGTATTAATCGTCAGTAATGTCGTTTTGGGCAGCTTAACCTCTACCCCGACCAAGACATGCTCTCCAACCACAATCGGCTCCATCGTCACCATAATTTCCCGATACACCTCCTCTTCCTCAGGTCACGATAATTGTATGCCTCATTTTGGATAGCCGTGTGGACTCCTGCGGAAAAGGATTGGAAATGAATGTGGTTTTACTTAAATTAGCCCAAGTGGTTCGCTCATTTTCTATGTCTTCAGCACTATGATTATAGCAATTTTAGTGATATAGTGTAGTGAAGCTTAAATTTGCTGACATATCTTTTAACGGGGCTGGGATGAATGAAAGAAACCTTATCCAACGAAGAAGAAATCGGCTTTTTGTTCAATGTCGATATTCTTATTAAGAGCCGCTCGAATGCATTGGCACTGCAGTCCCTGTTGGAGTTCATAAACAAAGAGGAACAAATTGCGGACTTCCGGATTCAATCCGGCATAGAGCTTGGCAAAATTATTGAAGTGACACTGCAGTCCAAAAAGGACTCCTTCGCCTTTCTTCATAAAGAAAGAAAAAAATCACAATCTAATGCAAGACAGAAGAACTCATCACCAAACCAAGCGACAGATCCAACCGTTCCAGTCTTACCACAGTCCGATATCGAAACACCTGCTTCCAAGCTTACTCCTTCGTCTGAAGTATCCAACAATACCAACGGAAATTCATTCGATGTATGGATTGATACCCTCATCAAAGAAAACCGTCTTACACGGATCGTTGTGAACAATAAGAACGGCAAGCATCAGAGCATTCCATGCCGTATACTGAATTTTGATCGGGATAGCAGCATTGTGAGTGTCTACCATGTGGACGAAAAACAAGTGTATACGTTTCGAACCAATGAAATCGATGAGTTTTTGTAATCAATGAGCATTTAAACGAAAAGCAACTTACGTAGGAAATCTTTAACCATTTCCCGTGCAAGTTGCTTTTTTCAGGTTCATTCACATGTAACAATGAACTGGCACCACTTGAATAGCCCATAGCTTTAACCATCCATTGCAGATCGTCATGCGCGATCTTTTCCCCGCTGCCATACGTCCATTGCTAATAGCAACCACCCAACAATAAAGGCTACCCCGCCGATTGGGGTGATGGCTCCCAATATTTTAATACCCGAAATACTCAGTACATACAGACTGCCCGAGAATACGATAATTCCAATAAACAGCAGGCGTGCTGCCCACTTGAGCTTAGTGGAGGGTCCAAGCTGACCCGCTGTGAGACCTATGATTAGCAGTCCGATTGCATGTATCATGTGGTATTGTACTCCGGTTTCATACACCGCTATGGCGTCCGCACCGATGCTTTCCTTGAGCATATGTGCACCAAACGCACCAATAGCCACCGAAAGCATCGTCAGTACAGCACCCATCATCATCCATTTCCGTTGCATTTGCCTTCTCTCCCTTAGTTCATCTCTCAACTATTCATTTTAGCGAATCCTTGCCGTGTTTACCAGCAAGCTACGATGCGGAAGGCATTCATATGTCTGGTTATATATACTTTCCTTCGCTTTTGCCTCAAAATCGACGAAAACTGGCGTGAAACCTTGATTTTTATCGATTTTTATGGAAAAGTAAAAAGGAGTGCCTTCATTCTCTTAATTAGAATCATCTCATCGAGATTAGGTTAATTACACACACTCATGACCACGAGTAAGGAGGGATAAACCATTCATGGATAATCAAAATAACCAGAATAACAATGATCCTTATCAATCAGGCTCCGGTACAGATCATTCGGATCCCAATCATGACAACCCATTTACACCTTCTCCCTCCTCCCTGGAAGATCCACCCGTGGGTCGATTGAAACATTCTGGGCCTGTATTGCAATTTTGTGATTGGATTGGTGTCGATCATTGGTTACATGCTGACTTTATTTATTGCCACGATGGCTATCAACAGTGCAATTGGTGTCGTAACCACACCGATCCAAGTGGAAGAAATTGCATTGCATCCAGCAGTTGTTCTGGCTTCTCTGGCTGTTCTGGTTTGTCTGATACTTAATCTCGCAGGACTCATTCTCGGAGTGATTGGGCTTGTGCTCAAGAATCGAAAAAAAGTCTTTGCTATCATTGGTACCATTCTCAGTGGAGTCATGATTCTGGCATTCGCCGGGCTTATTATTGCAGGTATCTATATGGTTTAAAAGCTTACATTAGGCTCAAATTCATTTCTCAAAAAATTGTAACGAAATGACACTTGATCCCTATCATCTTCATCCATTTTAATGGCCAAATTTTCGTATCCAAAGGAGATTGACATGTCACGAATCAAAATTTTCACGGACAGCACAAGTGATCTGGCCCCAGCATGGATCCAGCAGCACGATATCGGTATTATCCCATTATATGTCGTGTTCGGTGAGGAATCACTGAAGGACGGTGCTGAAATTAAGCCGGAGCAGCTCTATGAACGTGTAAGCAGGGATGGGCGTCTGCCCAAAACGGCAGCACCTTCACCTGCTGATTTCATGACGGCATTTCAACCTTACATAGAACAAGGATATGATATTTTATATATCAGCTTGTCCTCTGAACTCTCGTCAACCTATCAAAATGCAAGATTGGCCAGTTCCGAGTTTCCAGAAGGTCGCATCTCTGTGGTGGATTCTCTGAATCTTTCTTCCGGGATTGCCCTGATGGTCATGAAGGCAGTTTATGCAGCAGAAAAAGGGCAAAGTCTGACCGAGATTACACATCTCGTCGAAGCCATCAAACCGAATGTGCGAACTGAGTTTGTCATCGATACGTTGGAGTATCTGTACAAAGGTGGACGCTGCTCTGGCATGCAAAACCTGATTGGCAGTCTGCTCAAAATTCGACCAGTCATTCGGGTAACCGATGGCAAGATGTCACCTGCGTACAAGGTCCGTGGCAAACGGGAAAAGGCCTTGGAACAAATGCTGCAAAACACACTTAGTCATAAGGAACAGATCGACCGCGATCTCGTGATCGTTGTGCATACCATGGCCGAGGAAGATGCGCTAGATTTGCAAAAATCTCTGCAGGAACAGACCGGAGCGCGAGTGGAATTGACTACGGCTGGTTGCGTTATATGTAGTCATTGTGGTCCCAAAACGATTGGTATCATTTATAACACAGCTTTATAAAAATCCTTCTTATCACACGGCACATTTTCCAGATACAATCATGCGTCCGCCTGCTTAATCCATTAAAGATCATGCCAAAAGGGCATCCCAAGCTATCGTAGCTCAGGATGCCCTTTTTTATTGTAAACATGTAACCTTAATAACTTTTTGTTTTCAGGTCATTCAAATTTTTGAACGCATATCCTTGCTTACGAGCCTCATCAATGATGGAAGCTAACGCCTCCGTGTTATCTTTCGACACAGAGTGAAGCAAGATGACTGCTCCTGGATGCAGCTGTTTCAACACTTGCTGACGCGCGTAGTCTGCCCCTTTTTGAATTTTGGTATCCCAATCTTTGTAGGCAACGGACCAAAACACATTAACGTAACCTTGGGCGTGGCTCTCTGCGAGCGTCCGGTTGTTGAAAATGCCACGTGGTGGCCTTAAAAAGGTCGCTTGCTGTCCAGTCAACCGATTGACCTCAGACCGTACCTGATCAAGCTCTGTTTTTAATTTCTCATTGGAAACTCGGGTCATATCGGGATGGCTCCAGGAGTGGTTCCCCACAATATGCCCTTCTGCCGCCATTCGTTTCACCAGCTCAGGCTGATCTTTCAGATAATGCCCGGTGACAAAAAATGCAGCAGGCACTTTCTTATCACGCAGAACATCCAATATGGCTGGTGTAAAGCCATTTTCATAACCGTTATCAAACGTAAGATACAGTTCTTTCTGTTTCGTATCCCCCAGGAAAATGGCATCGTTTTGTTGCAAAATCTCCTTAAACCCTTCCTGATCAATGGAAGGCAATTGACCATTTTGACTTTTTTTGAAGCCAAAGTGATACGCTCCATTTATTGGCGATGCTTCAGTATGCGCTGGTAATATACCGAAAGCCAATATGGCCAGCAGCATGTAGAGAACCATTCGCTTCATTGCTATCCGCTCCTGTTCCTGAAAAATTCGGTTTGTCGTTTCCTATCACGAACACCTTCAGGTAATATGCCACAGGAGCAGCTAATGTATGTAAATTTCAATTACAGATTGCTTCACATACATGAACCAATGGGGCGCCTACTCCATTCTCCATTCAAAACCGTTTATTTTCTCGCTCGGGATGATGAAACAGTTCGAGTAATGTCTGGGGTTTCCCACTGGAAGCCAGCCACTCTCTAACCATTTCAATCGCACGTGTCTGACCGTCACCACTATCCCGCCAGGTAAGCAGTTCAATCACTTTAATAATCAGGGCAGACATATTATGGTTATCATGCTCAGAGCGATCTGCCCGCAATTTATGATAGAGAGCCTCCTGCTCCCAATCAAGCAAAATCTCGTCGCCAATGGTAGGCTTCATCAAGGTGTAGGCTCTACCACATCCTGAACAGCGAACCGCACTGACCTGTTCTTGGGCAAAGATTGCCCGGATATCCTGATCGCAATCGGCGCACTGGAAATAAACCTGTATGTTGTGTATGTTATTATTCATGTTGGTGTTCCTCCTGCTATGTATGTACTACATCTATACCCGAATTATCGTTGATTCACGCTAAATTCCGTCAAATTCAGAAGGTGCTATAATCTTGTAAATATGTTAAAATATTATACATATCATAAGTAGGAAGAGGCGGATATCCATGTCAAAGGAAGAGCGTAACATTACCTGGCAGCAATCCAGCTTAAAGAGGCAGGACAGGGAGAAGCATAACGGTCATCGCAGTCGGGCCTTATGGTTCACCGGGTTATCCGGTGCAGGAAAATCCTCGCTTGCATTTGCTCTGGAGCAATACCTGTATGAAAAAGGGGTTCATTGTTACGTGCTTGACGGGGATAACGTACGTCACGGACTGAATCGGGACCTTGGCTTCACGGCTGAGGATCGGCAAGAAAATCTGCGCCGGATTGGTGAAGTTTCCAAGCTAATGGTAGATGCCGGATTGTTTGTTCTTTCTGCCTTTATCTCGCCGGATGCACAGGATCGAAATAGGGTAAGACAGCTCTTTAAAGCTGATGATTTCATTGAAATCTATGTACGTTGTTCGATCGAAGAGTGTGAACGACGTGATCCGAAGGGGCTTTACAAAAAGGCCCGCAGCGGTGCCATTCCACATTTCACCGGAATTTCCGCCCCCTATGATATTCCAGAAGATCCTACACTAATCATTGATACCGAAGAGCTTTCTGTTGAAGAAGCCGTACATGAAATTGTGCGGCATCTGGAACGGGTCGGTGCATTTCAGCTGCCGCAGCCTGTAAGCAATGCCATCGTTCACTAAATGAAAATGGCAATCATATTGAATTACCTCCCGACTACACATACATCAAAGGCGCTGCCTCAAATGGCGCGCCTTTTTGCTTTGTTCATTTCCGGATTTACCGAGAGAATCATTGCCCCACAACACCCGCCTGCATATTCAACAGTTTGCTGAACGTGCCAACCGGATCCGTAGATAATTGCTGATATCCACCTTGCTGGATAACCCGACCCTCATCCAGAACGATTACTCTATCCGCTGTTCGAATGGTGGATAGTCGGTGGGCGATAACAATAACGGTGACATGCCCTTTCAGGCGCTCAAGGGCCTCGTGAATATGCTGTTCGTTCTCGCTATCCAGCGCACTCGTCGCCTCATCCAGTACCAATACAGAAGGGTTCCGAAGCATGGCCCGGGCAAGCACCAAACGTTGACGTTCGCCGCCAGATAAACGGATACCTCGATCACCGATAATCGTATCTAATCCTTGCGGTAGTTTGTGTACAAACGTTGCAGACGAAGAAAACTGTAATGCATGCCACATCTGTTCCTCACTGGCATTCGGATCAACCAGACGCAAATTTTCACGAATGCTGGTATGGAACAAAAAAGGGTCCTGAGAGACATAACCTATCGAACTTCTCCAGGCTAACAATCGATTCTCGGTTAAAGGCACCCCATCCACCAAAATCTGACCGCTCTCTGGACGAATGAGTCCCATAATCAGATCAATCATCGTGCTCTTTCCGGCTCCCGACTTGCCTACAATGGCCGTCATGCCTTTCGCCGGAATGGATGCATACGCCTCGAATAACGAGTAGGTATCACTGCCTTCATAGCGAAAATTTACTTGCTGACACTCAATGGATTCCTTAAGCACCAGGGGCTCAATGGGACGCGCATCCCCACCTTCCTGATCATGTGGTTCATCAGCATGAACTGTTTTTTCGCTAATCTCCCGGCTTTTTTCCGTCTCTGTCTGTAACTCTCTCACAATCTGAAACGCGGGCAGCATGGAACTCATATACTCCAGATTGGACTGAATGGACGTGAAGCGTGGCCACAATCGGGAAAAGATCAGAATGATAAGCAACAAACTTGCCGGAGGTACTGCGAGCACATGCAGGGATAAATAGATAAAAGCCGCAATAATGACAGCCGCCGATACTCGATGAATCAGCTGTGTACTACTATTCAACTGACTGAACTGAATCACGTTATGTTCAATCCGCCCACACATACGCTCAAACCAGCTGATATGTGATTTTTCAAGCATATTGCTCTTAATATCCTTGATTCCGTTAAAGTGCTCTGTAATGCCATTGTAATAGCTCTGGGAATATTCGGATGTCTGATCCCCGATCTGTTTTGCCCGCTTCACGAATTTTCTCAACACAATAAACAATACCAATCCGCAGACCAGGACAAGGGTGGTTAACTTGGCAGACAACCAGAAAGCCAGACCGATTTGAATACCGGTAAAGATCAAGGAAGCCGCCATTTGAAGCATAATATTCGTTCCCTGACTGACTCGGGCGAGTTCGGTCGTTAATATATGATTAAAATCGGATTTTCGTTTTTGGAGGAAAAAAGACCACTGCGCCATAATGATGGCACGATAGGTTTCCATACGCAGCGTTCGAACAAATTGCTGCTGAATTCGCGTGTTGCGAATCGTCTGAAGACGTTGAAGCCAAGCCTGTCCGGAGACAATGAGGACAAAGGTCAACAGCACCAGCAGCAGCCGGCCATTTTCCGGAAAACGATTTAAAAATTCGGATATCCAGGGTAAGTGCAGACCTGTGGAACCCATTTCAAAAATACCAATGAGACTTAACATCGGAACGAGCATATATATGCCGATTCCTTCCATCAGACTGATGCAGATCATGCCCAGCAGGTTCCAATATAACACTGGGCCTGTTACACGATGCAGCTTGCGCATAAAGAATTGCAATTCCGAAATCATAGGTTATCCCCTCTCCGTCATCGTGTTCCTTTTGATTCGCCGCCAGAACCAGAGAAACGGACGTAACGGAAAATACAAAAAATGCAGTGAACGCGGAAGCGGTAGTTGATCTACATCCCAGGTACTTGGGTACAAACGCTCAATGAAGAAAAACAGCTTCTGCCTTGTGCTTCGCAATGCGAACAGATAGGAACGATAACTCTTTACATCTGCCGGGCTCTCAATCATCTCATTCATGAACACTACGCCGCGTCTCGCTAATTTCTCTCCCTCACGTCTGTGGGAGGACAACAAGGTGAGGTAATTGGCATCTATAGGCGTATCCAGCAGTACAGAAGCGAGATGAAGAGCCTGTGAACCGATGGATAATCTGCCCTCAGCTTTCAGGCGTCGCTCCACTTTTTTGACGTCCAGTGGCATGCACCGAATCATCTGGTCGATATCCAGCAGCCAGCGCAGTCTGAACCACCCATGTCTTGCGCCGTGCGTCACGAGATATGCCCACAGATCCTCCCTTTCCAGCATACGGACAGGCGTCTGGGTATAAGTGCTGAATCGGCTGCGTTTCCAAAGCAATTCAAAATCAGTTTCTCTTCCCGAATCCGGGTTAAGTCGCCAGTGGATCTCCACTTGAGTTCGTTTGACCGGGTGTTTGTAACAGATATGATGTTCCCGCCATTTCCAGCTGGCAACGGTCCGTGTTCGTTTGCCTTCCTTCGATTCATAACCAAGCATTTCAAGGATCTCTTCCGCGGACTCCACATCATCAAAAGGAATGAGGATATCCAGATCTTTAGAGGTCCGCAAGGATATATCTCCGTAAAGATCATGTGCCAGTGCAGGTCCTTTGAGTGTTATATTCCGAATGCCTCGTTCACGAAAAGCACCACACACCTGCTCCATTTCGGCGGTCAGATGCAGCATGCGAAACGTATTGGCTGTATATTGCTGCCTCAGGTTTTCCACTACAAAAGCGGGAATAACCGCTGAATCCAACTCTTTTATTTTCAGATAGAGAACTGAATATAATCGATGATGATGGGCGAGCTGCAAAAAGAGCTGCCAGTCCATTCCCTTCATCTGTATCCGGGCGTCCTCAGGGGTTATTGCTGTTAGATCGCCTTTAATCATGCTCAAAATCAGTTTAAGCTCCTGCGGAAAATTCGCTGTATAGTTTTCCCATTCATGTATCGTAGACAATCTCTCCAGCTCCCCTCTCAGGACACCGCTTGCCAAACACGCCGACAACCGTATATTGGTCCATTGTATCTGCTCCGGTCACAATCAATTTCCCACTTCGCAGCCAGGCATGTGCCATCATTTGGCCTTGTTCATTCCGTGCAGTACCCATATATAGAGTACTCTCCACTTTACGGCGTTCCAGCATCTCCATCGCTGCGATTGCCATGACAAGGCAACGGCTCTCCCATAAGGTATACCTGCTGGCAATGAGTATGGCTTTAGAAATATTTCGTATTGTCGTCACATCACTTCGATGGAGTCCCGTCATCGGCGTTTCGTACATCGGTGTACCGAGACCTGGAGCAATCTTGGCAAAAGGCATCGCCTTCAGTATTCGTGCCCACCCAAGGTGGACATAGGCTTCCCATACCAATCCACGGATTTCACGCGGCAATGAACGATAGGCTTTAATTTTTCGTAACATGGCTCTACTCTCCGCGGGTAACGTCAATTAATCCTTCATGCGTCAGATGCTCAAGGAATTGAACAACCTGTTCACGGCATAGCTCTGGTTCAATCTCATATTCTGAGGCTAACACTTCAACCAATTCATTCAATGTTCGTTCTTCACTGATCAGGTCCCAGATTCGTCCACCCGTGCTGCCCAGGTTATAGTACTTTCCGTTATGAATGCTCATCATGACTTTTTCCCGCCCATGTCACTGACAAGATTGCCTTCCTTCCGCAACACACGGTCTTCCCCATTCATTGGCTTCGTTGCTGTCATTGTCCTGTATACACTCCTTTACGTGCATGTTCTGTAATCTGGTCAGCCATCTCAAAAGCAGTAAAATCAGATCCTGACCTCGTGATTCTGAAAACTTCGATACTGGCGGACAGTCGTGAGACTGTCTCGAACAGCCATTGTGCCAGACCCTGCCTGGTCACAAGTCCACTACGAAAGGTATGAGAGCACAACATGTGAAGGCGTTCCAATCCTGCAACTTCCATTAGCTGTACGGGTTTCAGCATCTCTTCCGGCTTTGGATCAAGTTCAAAAACAGCAGCAAGCGGAACCGGTCTATCGTGAAAATAGTGCTGAACAGGTATCGCGTACTTCGTAATCTCTGCATGAACCGTTGCATAATCCTGTTCCTTCATGCCGAATCCATCAAGGCTGGGCTGCCATAACTTTTGCTGCGGATACCCCGGCGATACGATTGCTCTTCCCCCGCATCCCATGTCAGAGCCACAACATCATCCGTTAAGAGTGGATAACCACGTGAAGCAAGTGCAGCGGATAAAGTAGATTTGCCCGCACCCGAATGTCCAACAAACGCATATGCCCAACCGTCAATGACCACCGCACTTCCGTGCAGTGGAAGAATGCCGCGCTGCATCATAATGACGGCCATACATGTGCCCAGCACGAACAATCTAACCTTTTTGTCGTCCGCTCCCGCTTTAGGGGATACCACAATGCGGCGTCCTTGCTCCATGAGAAACAGACCCGTATCCTCGATTCGAAAAAAAAGACTGCCATTCCGGGATACAAAGTTATCGCTCCCCACATCCCACTCTTCCCAATGTGCTTGCAAATCAGCAATCTCAATGTGTACATCCGCATGGACAGCTTCAGAATCTGTACCGTTCTGTACGGTTTGGAGTTCAGGCATGGGGAATTGGCTCAACCAACGCAAGCCATACGCTTCATACTGCACAGGCAACAATGAATGACTCCTCCTTCACGATCTGCATGTAGATAAAAAAAGCCCTTATATTCGCACTGCTCAATATAAGGGCGGAGGCGAAAAGTGGAATACTGCCCTTTCCGCCCTTCTAAGTATGATGGCACATGTTAAAACTAAACAACTTAGGAAGTTGGATCGTACATGTCAGCATCGTGAACTGTAATCCAGTCGATCTGTCTGTAACCTACGCCCGCCATTGTTTGGTTCACTTCCAATACTTCCAGTGCTGGTGCTTGCCATTCCTTTTTTTCCATTTGCATCGTGTTCACCTCCTCTCATGAGTCAACTGATTAGAATCCTTATCCCTTTATATCGCTAGATTCACCAGATACATCAGAACTTTCGGATGAATCGATATACGATCAGGCTATGCATCATTAACCGCAAGTCCGGGTGGGAAGCAAGCTCGGGTCGAGGGTTTGGAAAATTCGCAAGTGCCGACTTGATTCGCTCTGTGTTCAATATGCCAGCGACCCGGCTGTCAGAACATAGCGCACGCAATTCCGCAGTAAAATCACCCCAATTGGGAATCATGCGGTGCAACCAATCTGCGGGCTGAACACCGCGCACTCGCTGGTTTAATCTCACTTTGTCTGGCAGCTCTGGTGAGGTAGCCCGACGAATCAAGGCGCGATCCGTACCTTGACTAACATATTGTTCAATCGGTACAGACAGACAGAAACGAATCACTCTGGCATCACTCGTAGGATCGCGTTCCCATGCCCGATAACGAAGAGAGCATTTGGTGGCGACAGCACCATTTTTGTTCGCAATAGCCAGGTTGTTGAATTTCTCTGCTCGTACTTTAAGCGCATCTGCCTGAGCACCGCCTTGCAGAACAATAATGGATTTGAGCCGTTCCAATACGCCTGTTCGCCTAGCAAACTCCGGATGGATTAATTGCACCGATGCGGCCTGGGCAGCCCCCTTCGACATGGATTTGAACAATTCCGGATACGCTTTTCGGCCCGTAATTTTGGCAATTCGCGAGAATTTCATCCCGGTACGTTCACTGTACTGCTGCATTTCCCTGAGCCACCGGAACCAGCGTCCGCTTTTTAGCAAACTAGCGTAATAATCCAGTGCCGGCCCCCAGGAAACCGTGAAGTTGCCCCGTGCTCCAGTCAATAAAATGCCTGCATCCTGCTGGCTCGCTTTTTCATAGAATCCACGAATCCAGAATGAGTTCTCAAAATATTTATAGGGCATTTCCATCATATCAAGCCAGGTATCTACTTCACTAAGAGGACTTCTCCCCTCGAAATCAAGATAATTCTCTGTGATATTACCGACGTGATTAACGGTAGACTGGATAAAAGGGCGTTCATCCGCTAACAGCGTTTTCGATGTATAATCCGTAAAATCAGACACCGGAACATAACTGTACGCATTTAACGTTTTCCCCTGTCTCCGCAGTGTTCCTGACGCAAATCCAACCACAGCTCCAGAATCCAGCCCTCCGCTCAAAGCAGCAGCCACCTGTCGATGCGTTCGCAAACGCGATCCAACGGCTTGACCAAACACCTCACGGAAAGCTTCTACATACTCCCCGTCTGACTTGAGTCTTAGAGGCTCCACTTCGTCCCAGCGATGATATTGTTTCTGTTCCAGCCTGCCATCCCTGAAGCTAAGCGTATGGGCAGGGGGCAGCTGGCTTACTCCACGATAGACGGTAGAATGGATATCTGCTGAGTCATGCATGTCGGGAATGGCAAGAAATTCGGACAACCAGATTTCATCCAGCTCTTTATGTACACCTTCCAATTGCAGTAACGGATTCATTAAGGTACAGAAGGCAAACCGCTGACCATCATGCCGAAAATAGAAGGATCTCATGCCAGTAATGTCTCTGGCAGCGAAGAGTCTGCGCTTGCGATCGTCCCAGATGGCGAAGGCAAAATCGCCAAGCAGTTTCTCCGCCATATGTTCATCCCATCGCTGATATGCACGCAGGATCAGTTCACTATCCGACAATCCTGCTAACTCCGCTCTCGATATAGAGAGTTGATCTGCCAGCTGTTCCCGATTATCCAAAATGGCATCCGCCGTGATGGTCAGACCGCTCACTTCATCAAATAAAGGCAATTGCTCCCTGACCGACTCCGGTGTAATCCACTGGGCGTGGCAGCTCAGGAAGGCTTCATTACCTTTCCAGACCCCCGTTGTATCCGCCGGAACGTGCCCCAGACTGGCATATAGGTGCCAACTGTCCTCCCATAACGCTTGCTGACCATCGGTGTGAACAATTCCTGCTATAGCGCTCATGACTTTCCTCCCCGAAGTATCTTGCGCTGTGAAGCCCAGGCGCTTAACTGGTTACCAAACGGAATCAAGGATTTGATACGCTGAATCTTGCTATGAGCAGAGGCGAGTTGTGCCTTCAATCGTTCCCGCTCATTGTACCCTCGCTCCAGCCGATTATCGGCTGCACGAAGTGCGGCTTCCAGTTGCCTGATGGTTGCAAGTGCGGCCAGTGTCGGATCAATCGCTTCTGGTTCACTCGTTCCCGGATTATTGTTATTGCCATCTTGCGTACCGTCCGCAACGTCTACAGGCTGCATCCGGTAACCATGCTGCCAGCTGCAGCCTGTTGCTTCGGAGAATTGACGATCTAGCTTTGCAATGACTTCCTCATCCGGGCCAGCTTCATAGCGCACCCCCGTCCATTGCTCGGCTTCTTCCAGCTGTACACTGTACCCCATCCGATGGAACAGATCTGCACCCATTACTCGGCAATAAAATTCAACTTCCTGTGGATCTAGTATATTTTTCCAGTTGTTAACAGAATCCTTATGAGCTTCCTGATGCGAGGAGAGAAACGGATCACCGACACCCATACTGTAGAACATATTGGACTTTGTACTATCCGCAAAGCGTCCATATTGCTCTATTCCTTCTTCATATCCGATACCAAGAAAACCACATAACTTTTCCATTTCGTCCCGAGGATTGGAGACGAGTTGTTCGTATTGAACTTCATAGGCATTCGTGTGTTTGTCCGCAAAATAATCATTCAAACGGAGCATACCCAGCGTGAGATCAACTGCTTTCATATTAAGATTCGGACTCTTCAAGCTGCGAATCAGTTCGAAGCCTTCTCCAGTATGGCGGTTTACCTTTTTGTAAGAAGCAGCTACGGCAAGGGGGTTACGCTGAAGATGAATGCGCTTGGACTGTGGAAACAGGCGATCCAGCCATTCCAGCATATAATAGTAACGAGGAGATTTATCTACGAGGAAGTCTGCCCGCTCCCCTCCAGAAATCCGTTATAAATTTCAAGAGCAAAGCTTCTGCACGCCTTTTCAAAACCTTCGTCTGAGACCATGGCGCTATAAAACTGACGGATGATAGCACTTCCGCCATAGGGGCGGGAATCAGCCTTCTGCAAATCTACAAGATTCATCAGAAACCACATCTCTTGTGTAGCAAATACACGGCTGTGATTTTGCAGCATCACGGTGGATAGCGAACTTCCACTGCGAGGTACACATAGTAGTAAGACAAGTCCGTTACCATGAACATCTACCAAGGGCAGCCTCTCCTCTGTAAAATTAAAATAAGCATGCAGTTGGTATAGCTCTCTTTATCTCAACATCGGCTATAAAAACCATAAGGGAATAGGTATATTGGATAATGTGCTTTCGACAACTTTTAGATACGATATGTATTCATAGTTTTACTCTATGATACAAAATGTATCATGTCAATCTTTTATTTTCACCTTTTCATAATATCTTTCTATCCACTCTATTCTGTTCTCTGTCGTTTAAGCACTTATACATTTTCTATCGTCCTTACCAGTTATGACTGTTGCACAAACATGAAAAAGCTCTGGAGCCGTTTACGAATAAACAGGCCCACAGAGCACTATTATTAATAATAAAAGATTAGCTATACCACATCGTTAACCACTCATCCAGTCGATCTTGCCTCCGACCCTTTCGCTGAAATCGGATGATGCATCCAGCCTTGCTCTTCTTCCTGATTGGCCTGTATTGCATCCGACATGCCCTGCTGCACCTTAACCGTTAATAACACAGCAATCCCAGCAGCGAAAAAGAAAATCAGAGACAGGATTCCCCAGCGGGTTGACCCTGTTAATTGACCCACCCAACCGAATACAAACGGCCCAAAAATCGAAGAGAATTTGCCTGTAATATTAACAAAACCAAAATACTCTCCTGTTCTGCCTGCAGGCATCAAATTGCTGAACAAGGAACGTGCCGTCGATTGGCTTACGCCCTGAACTACGCCAACCAGTCCGGCGAGCAGATAGAAATGCATGGCTGACGTCATGAAATATCCCAAAATTACGATGCATATGTAAATGGACAAGCTGACCATCAACACCTGCTTCGCACCCCAACGCTGTGCCCATGCCCCCAATAGCAAAGTGCAAGGAAACCCGATAAACTGGGTCAGTAACAAGGCCAACATCAGATCGGCTGTGCCGATCCCAATGCTTGTACCGTAAATGGTCGCCATCAGGATAATCGTGTTAATGCCATCATTGAAAAACCAGAAAGCAACCAGCATACGCATCAACTGGGGAAAACGCCGTATCTGGCGAAACGTTTGGCGAAGTCTGCGTACGCCCACACCAGCATAGCCTTTCCATGACTTGGGCAATTCTGGCGATGCAGGCCGACGTGGGGCATGGCGAAATAATGGAATGGAGAACACCAGCCACCACAACGCTACCGAGATAAAAGCAAGCCTCGTTCCAGCAAGCGTACTTCCCATCCCAAACCAGCCAGGCTGTTGAATCATCAGCATATTGACCGCAAGCAACAGCCCTCCACCAATGTATCCATAAGCATACCCTTTGGAGGACACCATCTCTCTTCGCTCAGCTGATACCAGATCAGGCAGCATCGCATCATAGAACGTGTTGCCACCCGCAAAACCGATGGTCGAAATGACCAGCAGAGCAGAAGCAAGCAGCCAGTCTCCCTCTCCAATGATGCTGAATCCAAGCGTTGCGATAATGCCAATGATGGAGAATACCCTTAGAAAGTCCCCTTACGTCCCGATAAATCCGCCAAGGTCCCCAGCAAAGGGGTTAACAGGGCTACACATAACATGCCGATGGAATGGGTATACGCTAGATAAGATGCTGCGGTATCTGCATCCAGCGTAGCAGCAGCCACAGAAGCATAGAAGACGGGAAGAACCGCTGCAAGTACCGTCGTCGCATAGGCCGAGTTGGCCCAATCATACGTAATCCATGCCTTAATTGCCCGTTTATCCAAATGGTATCCTTCCTTTGCACACATCCCTCAAAAGGATGTTAAGTAAACACCTGTCACTATTGTAAAGGAAGTTCTTCACACTTGTTCACCGTTTCTGTAAAAAAGTTCCGGGCGATCTGTGCATTTTTAGCTGATCCCGGAAGGGAAACTCGCGCAATTGTATCATTTTATCTACTCACGCATCACATATCATCCCCGCCCGTGAATATACTTAATTACCGACAGGCCAAACTGTGCCGCGTAATCAATGGGGGGTGCCTACATGTCAAATTCACACCAGCCTTACTCGTTCGTCGTATCCCGGGAAGATTGGTCGCTTCACCGCAAAGGGTACCAGGACCAGCAACGCCATCAGCAAAAGGTTAAAGATGTCATCAAGCAGAATCTGCCTGATTTGATTACCGAAGAAAATATCATTATGTCCGATGGACAACAAATCATCAAGGTACCAATCCGCAGTCTGGATGAGTACCGTTTTGTGTATAACTACCAAAAGCAAAAACATGTGGGCCAGGGAGACGGTGACAGTCAGGTCGGAGATGTCATCGGACGTGATCCCGCTTCGAAGAAGCCAGGCAAAGGTGAAAAAGCCGGAGATCAGCCTGGGCATGACATCGTTGAAGCTGAGGTGAGCATCGAAGAATTGGAAGATATGCTTTTCTCGGAACTGGAGCTTCCGGATCTCAAGCAGAAAGACAAAGATCAGATTGAGACACATACCGTTGTATTCAACGATATTCGAAAAAAAGGCATGCAGTCCAATATTGACAAGAAACGTACCATATTGGAGAACTTGCGCCGCAACGCCACGACCGGCAATCCGGGTATTCACCATATCAGTCCGGATGATCTGCGTTACAAAACGTGGGAGGATAAAATCATTCCACAATCCAATGCGGTCATCATCGCCATGATGGATACTTCCGGATCGATGGGTTCCTTTGAGAAGTATTGCGCACGCAGCTTTTTCTTCTGGATGACCCGTTTCCTCCGTCGTCAGTATGAGAAGGTCGAAATTGTTTTCCTCGCCCATCATACCGAAGCCAAGGAAGTGACCGAGGAGGAATTTTTCACGCGCGGCGAAAGTGGAGGCACTATCTGCTCCTCTGTATATATGAAGGCATTGGAAATTATTGATAGCCGTTACCCGCCTTCCAGCTACAACATCTACCCTTTCCACTTCTCGGATGGGGATAACCTGACCTCGGATAATGAGCGGTGTGTCAAACTGATTGGAGAACTGATGAAACGCAGCAACATGTTTGGGTATGGCGAGGTGAATCAGTACAACCGCAGCAGCACACTCATGTCTGCCTATCGTCATATCAAGATCGACCAGTTTATGTATTATGTAATCAAAGAAAAAGGCGAAGTGTACAAAGCTTTGCGCAGCTTTTTCCAGAAACGGGAAGGAGGCAGCGTAGGATGACTGATGAAATCCGCGACCTTGAATACGCCATTGCCGAGATTATGGAAATTGCCAATGGATTCGGACTGGATTATTATCCGATGCGTTATGAAATATGCCCTGCCGATATCATCTATACCTTTGGAGCGTATGGTATGCCGACCCGGTTCAGTCACTGGAGCTTCGGGAAGACTTTTCATAAAATGAAGATGCAGTATGATTTTGGACTCAGTAAGATTTATGAGCTCGTAATCAATTCCAACCCTTGTTATGCTTTCCTGCTGGATGGCAATTCCCTGATCCAGAACAAGCTGATTGTCGCACATGTGCTGGCGCACTGTGATTTTTTCAAAAACAACGCTCGGTTCTCCAAGTCGAATCGCAATATGGTGGAGAGTATGGCAGCAACTGCTGACCGGATCAGCAACTATGAGATGGAATATGGTACAGAGGCTGTTGAAGCGTTCATTGATGCCGTTATAGCCATTCAGGAACATGTCGATCCACAGTTGATCAAACCCCGCCATTTGGACAAACAACGCTATATGGAGATGAAAATGCGGGAGCAGCGCGGGGAAAAAAAGCCAAGGCCGGAAGGTCGCTATGATGACCTGTGGTCCCTTGATGATATCCAGACCGAGGAAAAACCTGTAGAGGGCATACAAGTACATCACTTCCCCCAGAACCGGAAAAGGATATTATGTGGTTTATCCAGGAATTTTCCGAAGTGTTGACGGATTGGCAGCGGGATATCATGAGTATGATGCGTGAGGAAATGCTCTATTTCTGGCCGCAGATGGAAACCAAGATTATGAATGAAGGCTGGGCCTCCTACTGGCATCAACGCATTATACGGGAACTGGACCTGAACAGTGAGGATACGATTGAATTTGCCAAACTGAACTCTTCTGTCGTGCAGCCATCCAAGCAAAGTTTGAATCCCTACTATTTAGGGCTGAAAATATTCGAGGATATTGAACGTCGCTGGGATAACCCTTCCCGGGAAGAAAGAGAACGTTTTGGACGTCAACCGGGGCAGGGTCGGGCCAAAATGTTTGAGGTTCGTGAATTCGATTCCGACACCTCATTTATCCGCAATTACATGACCAAGCAATTAACCGAAGACCTTGACCTCTATGTATTTGAGAAAAAAGGCCCGGACTGGAAAATTACCGACAAGTCCTGGCAAAACATACGGGATCAGCTTGTATTTTCACGCGTCAATGGTGGTTCTCCATACCTGGTCGTTCAGGACGCCGATTACCTGCGAACAGGCGAACTCGTGCTCAAGCATCAATATGAGGGCATCGAGCTGGATCTGAAATATATGGAACGGACCCTTCCTTATCTGTACCGCCTCTGGGGACGTACCGTCCATGTGGAAACACGGGTTGAAGATAAGCCGATCTGGTTCACATATGATGGCAAGAAGCACCACCGCAAGTTCTTATCATAAGAATACAAAAAGCGGCAAGTCCCTGGCATATGGCGGGGACTTGCCGCTTGGCATTTTTTATGAATATTAGTTTACAAATCAGTGATGATTAGCAACGAGTTAAAATCAATATTTAAAATTGCGCTTCATGGCACCGTGCTTAAATGAAGTAATCACATAACGCTCACCTTTGTCCAACACTTTGTAAGATACAACGTATCGATCCACGATACAGTAATATGTATTGCGGTACTCACGGGACGGCATCAATGTGCCCATGGTGACCGCCTTCTGTTCCACTCGCTGAATAAGATTAATTTTGTATTCCATCGTTTCTTGGTCTGTAAAATGTTCACTCTTGATCTGGCGAAGTCGGTTCATCGCCGTTGCGGTCCATTGAACCATCAATTACAGCTCACCACGCTTCACCAGTTCAATCAGGTCATCTGTCGAATACAGCTTGCCCTGCTCGATGTCTTTCTCGGATGCTTCAATCATTTGTCTTATTTCCGTATCGGAATCCAGCTCATCCACCGGGTTATACACTTCATATTCCAAGCCGGCAATACGAATGAATTCCTTATGATCTTTCTCATATGATTCAATGACAGTGCCATCAGGAGCTTTCAGACTAAAATTCATCCCTTGCAACCTCCTTCGATGATATCGCTATACCTGCTGATGAGAACCTTAATCTGAATTATAGCATACAACCGTGTTGCATCCCATCATCTCCAACGCTTCAGCATTTCAATCCACTTTTCTGTTGTCAGTAAGAAGCTAAATAACCGCTAACGGAACTAACTTCCATTCCCATCTGTCTATGCGGAATTTGCTTGTATTTTCACATAATGATCCGAAACTATAAGAACACAAAAAGCGGCAAGTCCCTGGCATATGGCGGGGACTTGCCGCTTGGCATTGCAGTAACTTACAGAATTGAAGGAGCTCCCTGCAGTCGCAATGGTACAAAAAAGTCATGCTCCACTTCGCTTGCTGGCAATGGACGGCTGAAATAATATCCCTGAATCTCACGGCAATCATTTTGCATCAGAATATCCAACTGTCCCTTCGTCTCGATCCCTTCCGCAATCACTTCCATCTTCAGATTCTGAGCCATCGATATAATCGTGGCCACAATGGCCTGGTCACTTCGGCTCTCCGTAATATCCGTTACGAATGAACGATCAATCTTCAGTTTGTGAATTGGGAAATGTTTCAAATAACTCAGTGAGCTATATCCTGTCCCAAAATCATCCAGGCTGATTTTGACCCCAAGCGCTGTAAGTTCATTCAGAATACCTGTAGACACGGACGCATCCATCATCATGCTCTCTGTAATTTCCAATTCAAGATAACGGGCATCAAGCCCTGTCTCCGTGAGGGCATTTTTGACCTGCTCCACCAGGTTGGATTGATGAAACTGCTGACTAGACAAGTTAACGGATACCGGAATGAGAGGTCCGCCACTCGCATGCCAAAGCTTCATCTGTCTGCAAGCTTCACGCAGTGTCCAGTTTCCAATCTCATAGATCAAGCCTGTCTCCTCTGCCAGTGGAATGAACACATTCGGGGCCAGAACGCCCTTCTCCGGATGATTCCAGCGAATTAAAGCCTCTACGCCGATCATGCGGCTGTCTTCTGTACGAATCTGGGGTTGGTAATACAGGACCAGCTCATCCCGCTCCAGTGCTTTGCGCAGATACCCTTCCAGTTCAATTCGTTCATACAGCTCCGAATCCAGTTGGGCAGTGTAAAACTGAAAACCGTTTTTGCCGTTTTTCTTGACTTCATACATAGCGGAGTCGGCATGCTTCAATAACGCATCCGCTCCTGTTCCATGGTATGGATACATCGCGATCCCGATGCTTGCTGTAACGTAAAAGTCATTTTCCTTCAATCGATAAGGCAGCTGAATCGCTCGAACAATTCGTTCTGCCAACTCCGCCACCCGTTCCTCCGTTCCCTGCTCATTCGTAACAACGAGTGTGAATTCATCGCCTCCCATACGAGCAAGCATGACATTCTCCATCGCTTTTGGGTCTGAATCCTGGATTGCACGCATAATTCTGCCGCTCACTTCTCTAAGAAACACATCTCCAATGGAATGTCCCAGGGAGTCATTAATCATTTTGAAACGGTCGATGTCCATCACCATAACTGCAAATGAGTCTCCTGTTGCCTCAGAAGTTGCAATCGTGCTCTCCAACACCTCATCCAGCTTGCGACGGTTTGGGAGCCCGGTCAACGGATCATGCAGAGCCTGATGGCGGATGCTTTCCTGAGCCTGTTTCTCCTCGGTAACATCTTTGATCAGAATGTGGCTTCCCTGATGTTTACCATCAATCAGTACAGGTACTACAGCAATACTTAGGTCAAGGAGATTCCCCTGAACGTTCTTCATTTTCCCCATGAAATGCTGCTGCTCACGGCTATCATCATCCCACACCACATGCTGCATTTCACTTGTCCAATGAATATCAACGTGCTGAGCAATCTCATTAATAGAACGATGAATGATCTCTCTCTCCTGGTACCCTGTAATTCGTGTGACTGCAACATTAATCCCTTTGATTGCCCCATGCGTATCCACTGAAATAATAGCGTCTGAATGGTTTTCGTACAGAGCCTGATACCACTGTTCATTTTCGAGAATCCGGCGATCCTTCTGAGATAAACGCTGATTAATAAAGATACCGAACAAGGTCAGCCCCAAGGCAATAAAAGTACCCGCTGCAATGAGGTATGCGAGAAGTGAAGGCTCAATCTGCATACCCGATCCTGCCATTGCGTCATGTGCATGATGAAATTGCGCGGCTGACATCCCCGTATAATGCATTCCCGAGATGCCCAACCCCATAATGAGTCCGCTGCCCACCTTGTAAACCCAAGTATAACGTGACTGATGCTGCCGAAAGAAAAACATGAGCCATAAGGCAGCAAATGAAGCTAAAGCTGCGATCAGGATGGATAACACCACCCTGCTTGGATCATACATAATTGGAACCGACATGGCAGCCATTCCGACATAATGCATGCTGCCAATACCTGCGGTCATGAGCAATCCTGCGATCAGGAGCTTGCTTATTTTACCTGATTGCTGACCCGCAATATTTAACGCTACACCAGATGCAACGATGGCAAGCAGAACGGATAGAAAGACCTCGCCTGTGGAATACGACACATGCATGGGAAGAACAAAAGCGAGCATGCCCACAAAATGCATGGACCAGATTCCCAAACCCATGGAGAATGCCCCGCAGGTAAGCCAGACATTTCGGGACATACCTTTAGCCAGACTTACCCGACCCGCAAGGTCAAGCGCTGCATAAGAAGCCAACGCTGCAATAATGTAAGATAAAATAACCAGTTCTAAGTTGTACGTTCCATGTAGGTGATCCACTCACTCTGTCCTTTCAACCGGGAAATGCCTTGTATGTATGCAAAATGTAAAAAAGAAGCGAGTGCGCTGTCTGGATGACAGGCACTCCCTCCACATCATTTGTCTCGTGACCACCGACTTGTTGTAAAGCCAAAGTCATACATCTCAAACCCGTTAATATTGTTGTATTTAGTCTAAACGTCCTAGCCTTGAAAATCAACACTTTTTTCCAGATAAAATGAATGTTTAAAATCCTCAAATTCCCATTCACCATGCGCCTTGGAGGCGTTTATTCCCCCCTTTCCACCCTTTCCTCGCCTACCTTATTCACCTTGGACCCGTTCCGCCTTCTTGCGAACTTCGTCGGTCATCGTCTGCTCGTAGCCCTTCACATCAAGCTTGTTGAATTCCTTCACATATTCATCCCAGACCTTGTTAAAGTCAGCTGGACTGGAGAGGACCAGTTTGGGCACATATTTCTTTTGCAACTCCGTGCGTTTCTGCCCATAGATATGGGCTGGTGAGCCTTGATCAAAAGCAATGCTCCAAGCCGGGTACCATGGACGTTCTTCCGGCGCAGCGAACAGCTGGGAGAACGTCGCCACATCATACTTTTCCAGAATGAGCTTATCTCCATCCGTATAGGAGAACTGGGCAACTTCGGGTTGTCGTTCTACACCGACAGAATTACCGTCAGACAGAGTCGAACCATTACCGTAACGCGGCCAGCTGTACTCAAAATATTTGAATCCGAACGATTCGCGAAACTCATCTGAATCAGTTTTCCGAATCATTTCTGGTGAGCGCCTAAACCGCCCCTTGTCATCCACTTCGTAGGTCTGTCCTTCGATCCCCCAATTGGACAGAATCTGATTCGCATCCGTTAACAGGTTATCGAAAAATTGGATAATACGGACTGGATCTTCCGCGCTTACGGTTATACCAATCCCACGGTTATTTACAAAGCTTGGCGGATCAGTATACTGATCCTTGGTATTTGCGTCGTATACAATAGGCAGTGCCATATAACGCAAATCGTCGTTGCCCGTTTCCTTCAAATGGTTCATTTCCTGCCCTACCTGCCAGGCATAATCAAAGAATCCAAGCACTTTTCCACTGGTCACTTTCGCAAGATACTGGTCATAGTTGTCGACAAAGGAGGACTTATCGAACAGTCCCAATGAATTCATTTCATTGAGCTTCTGCATCCAGCGTTTGGTCTCTTCGGTCAGCCCATAGTCCCTGGCTTCCTGTGTCTGCATATCCACCATGATGGCTCCATCATTCGGATAGCCTGCAAGATGCATGGCCGGGTTGGTAATTGTAAAAAATTTATCATCATACGTCAGTGACAGAAATCCAGTTAATCCTTCATTTTTGTGCTTGTCAGCGTATTGTTTAATCAGATCCATATATTCATCCAGCGTAGTGATCTTTGGATATCCAGCCTCCTTCAATACACGACGCTGTACCCAGAAGGCTCCTTGATCCACATTCGGATTAGGCAGATAGTCTCCAACCACTGCGCTCATAGG
This sequence comes from Paenibacillus sp. 1A_MP2, assembly GCF_052244825.1. Taxonomy (NCBI): domain Bacteria; kingdom Bacillati; phylum Bacillota; class Bacilli; order Caryophanales; family Paenibacillaceae; genus Paenibacillus; species Paenibacillus sp. 1A_MP2. The sequence goes on from NZ_JBQQCS010000001.1 coordinate 5,195,386, forward strand.
CAAAAAATAAATGCTGCCGTCTTCTGCTTTCATCAGATTATAGTACGGCTCGTACACCCGCTTTATATTAGGGCCATACTGATCGATCAGATCGTTGAGTGGAATAAATGCACCCGCATCCACGATTTTGTCAATAGCCCCATCCGGTACCATCACATCCGGGTACTTGTTGCTCGCAATCATCGTCCCGATTTTGGTATCAATATCCCCAACAAGGTATTCAATTTTGAAATTAACTCCGGTTTGTTCCTCCAGCTTTTTGCCGATTGTAGTTTCGTTTGTGTTGATGTCCTTGCCGGAACCTGCTTTAAAATACGTGAAAGTGACTTTCTCTGTGCTTTCTTTACCGTCTCCCCCTGCTCCCGCTTCCGATTTAATCTCACTTCCTCCCCAGGAACACGCCGTCACCATGGTTAAAACTAATACTGCCGGCAGCCAGCGCTTCAGCATGTGGTTAACCAATAAGTACGCACCCTCTTTCTCCCCACACTAATGTAAGCACTTTTATTATAAGGTTGAAGACAAGCTTTGTTTACCGGATAAACTATAGTTTTTTGCCTTAGAATGTTTGATGCTTTGCCGGGTTTTGTTATTCTTCAAGCGGTAAACCCATTTCCACACGCGTACCTTCCCTGGGAGCGCTATCGATTTGAATATGGAATCGGCTCTCGTAGACCAGCTTCAGACGATAAATGACATTCTGTACACCTACGCGATCACCCATTGAGTCTTCCGTTTCCACGTAAGAGAGCAGCTGCTTTCTTTTGTCCTCTGTCATACCTGCCCCGGAATCCTCCACCACACAGATCAGTTCTGTACCTATTCGCCGAATACGAAGTCGAATCTCTCCACCTTCCTTCAGTGGTTCGATACCATGAATGCTGGCATTTTCAACAAAAGGCAGCAATGTCATCTTGGGAATGGAACATTCCGCAGCCTCTGGGTCCAGATCAATCGTATAATTCAGCTTGTGACCAAAACGATATTGCTGGATTTCAAGAAAGCAGGTTACATACTCCAACTCTTCCCGTATGCTGACTTTATCCTGGTTCCAGGTTAGGGCATTTCGAAAAATTTTAGCCATATGATAAATAATCCGTGCCGTCTCATCCTCATCTTTCATAAGACTGCGCATGCGGATGGTCTCCAGCGCGTTGAACAAAAAGTGTGGATTAATCTGACTCTGCAATGCATTTAATTGGGCATGCCGCCGCTGTAACTCCAAATTTTTATGTTGAATATCTGCCACGTAGACGTCGTTAATCAAACGATGGATTGTCATTGTCATCCGATTGAATTCGGCTGTCAGCTGCCCAATCTCGTCCGTCGATTCCGGCTGTCTGATCGGTTCAAATCGCTGATGCTTCACTTTTTCCATGTGTTTCAATATTCGTGCCAGCCTCACGTGGATTGTGCGTGTCATCCAGATAATGATCCAGGTCGGCAGAATCAGATTAATACAGGCCAGTACAACGACGAGGTGACTGGATTTGCCCAATTCCTTGTAAATCTCAGATTCATCGAACACCCCGTTGATTTTCCAACCCTCCATTTCACCGGACAAAGAATAGGCTATTTCAAACTCTTTCTTAGTTAGTTGATCCATGACATCGCTATAATTCACGAGTTGACTCGTCCATGGGATACCAGAATCCGTCGAGTAATCTATTTGTCCAGCCGGATTAATCAGATAGAGGTTGCCCTGTACGTTAAGGTTGGTGAAAATCTGGCGAATCGTCGACGGCTTCAGATCCAGTCGTACGAACTTTTCCTTCCATCCGGGCAGAGCTTCATAATAATTAAGTTTGCGTAAAATACTGAACGTCTGCCGATTCCCTTCAGGACCGGATCTCATCAGAATGGGTGCGGAGTGTTCACTGTTTGCCAGCATCCTGTATGGCTCGGACTGTCGAACCTCTTCGGTCAGAAACTCAACTCCCCCGGAAGGCAGTACACTTTCGTTATCCACATATATCGTCAATCCTTGGAGCGAGCGGTAGCCAGAGTAATAGGTATTCAGGATTTTGCGAAGATAGGAATCGTAGGCTTCGATATATTGAACCGGATTGGTGTAAACCACATCCAGCATCTTATTTAATATACTGTCCGTATAAAAGCTTGAGGAAAAATCGGCCGCATTGCGAATTTCCCCATAAATTGACTTCGAATCTGTTCCATTCCTTTGGAGAGGTCAGCCATTCGCTGGGATTTTACGTTCGCTATAGTCACCTGATAGAAAATAACATTAGTCAGGATAACGGGAACGAGTACAAAGAAGAGATATAAGATGAGCATTTTATCGCGTAAGCGGATATTATTAAAAAAGTTGAGCTTCAAAACGTCATCTCCTACCCTTCTTCCAGGATGCGATTTCGATATTCCGTAGGAGAACATGATTCCGTTTTCTCAAATTGAGTCGCGAAATAGTCACTGCTTCCGAACCCAACCCTCTCGGCGATTTCATATACTCGCATATCCGTCTGACGCAGCAGCTTCTTGGCTTCCTCCATCCGAAGCTGAAGCAGGAAGTCGTTGAAATACACCCCATACACCTTGCGGAAGCGTTGCCCCAAATAGACCGGATTCATGTAAAATTCGGAGGCAATACTTCTCAAACTGATATTGCTGCTGTAGTTGGCTTCAATATAATTTTTGATTTTTGTCATGGCACCTCTGTGATTATACTGACGCTGTTCCGCCAGCTTCCGCGCTGAATCCAGCATGAACACCGTCAACAGCTGCCTGGCCTCAGCCAATGTTCCCCGCTCCGCTTGCCATGCCAGAATTGGTTTGAACGAAGGTATCTCTTTCACATTCGCTTCAGCCGATTTCAGAATCGATAGTACAGCCGAGATCAGTTGGTGGATCGCCGAAGTCACTGCAACAGGAGCGTAATTAGCCGCTCTCATGCCGGTGAACCATTCACTCACTGCATGCTCCAACGCCTGAACACGTTGTTCCTCCATAAGTGTCAGGAGCTCCTGTTCCTTTTCATGATTGGTATGCACCCACTGTACAGGCTCATGTTGCATGTCATCATACAGGACGATCCCGCTATTCTCTGAAATAAATTTATAGGAAACCGCCTTCAGTGCAGTCTGATAGGCATGTCCAATGAGTAAAGGTTCATAACAAACCTTCCCGATATATATGCTTACAAATTCGTGGTTCATTTCGGCGAAGCAAGATTGCATTTGCCCAGCAACCGCTTGAAGATTCATTGAATAGGGACGTAGATGTTCCGCAGTTAACAGAAATCCTACACGTTCACCGTGCTCTTTTACATGCAAATACAAGCTATTTTCATACATCTTCCCAAGAACAGACTGCACAATCCGAACAAAATTCTCTCCCTTCCCGCCTCCTGGCCCCTCCTCTTGAACCGTATCCGAAGCCCGGAAATGTGGCGTGTTATTCTCAAACAGCAGATATGCCAGGGCGTCGCCAGCCCGTGTATCCGTCAGTTCAGTCCACTGTTTAACCGTTTCCGCATCCGATTCGCCATAGATAAACTGATTAAGTAATCTGGCATATTCCTGCTCACGTCTGGTTTGTTCAGCATGTTTGCGTCGATTCAACTCCTCCGCCAGCTTGCGTAAAGTGCCTTCCAGTTCAATCTCATCAATTGGCTTCAAAATATAATCCTGTACCCCGTACCTTACGGCCTGCTGGGCGTAAGCAAAATCATTATATCCGCTCACGATGATAAAATAGGGCAGTTTGCCCTTGGTTAGAACCTGCTCATCACGCTCAACCGTGCGCCGGATTAGTTCCAGTCCATCCGTCTCCGGCATGCGTATGTCCGTAATGACAACATCGGGTTGCAGCTGTTCGATCTTGATCCAAGCTTCATCCCCATCATTCGCCTCTCCAGCCACTTCGAACCCGCATGCTTCCCAGCGAATCAGTTTTCGAAGTCCTTTGCGTGCGTATACTTCGTCATCAACCAGCAGTACCCGATGCATGCCCATCACCCTTCCCATTGAATGACAATTGGAGTGTTCTTCTATTCATCAGCAAAAAAAAGAAAGCGATTACATTAATTTTTGTATTATTCTGCCTTTTATTGTTAAGGTCTGTGTTGCAAAAAGTCAACAGCTTTTCCTGCCAGCTATGCACAACAAGCTTCTGATATCCGTTATTTCTTAGTATGAAATAGGATACCAAAAAAGCACAGCCCATAGGCTGTGCTGGTTTCAGGACTTTTACCCGTTCACAGGTGCAGTCGTTTGACGGATCACCAGATTGGATGGCTCCGTAATGACTGGTGGAGTATATGCAGGATTCTCAATCATGGCGATCAGATATTCAATTGATTTGATCCCAATGGAATGAATGTTTTGATTGATCGTGGTTAACCCCGGTTTGAACACTTCCGCATAATAAGTGTTATCAAAACCGACAACCGATACATCCTCCGGCACCCGTAAACCATGCTTCTCAATTTCGTGAATTGCACCAAAAGCAGACATGTCTGAAGCACACACAATTCCCGTAGGCTGGTCCTTCAATGCAAGCAATCGGCGAGCTGCCTTACTGCCACCATCGAAAGAATAGTCACAGACCTCCAGATACACCGTTGAATATGGAATACCGCAGACACGCAATCCTTCCCGATATCCATCCAGTCGAAGGTTGGCTACGGCAGGTCCGAGTGTACCTGAAATATAAGCAATTTTCTGGTGACCCAGTTCATGCAAATGCTTCACACTCATGGCAATGGCATTTGCATTATCCGTCGTTATGTATCCTGCCCGCTTGCCAAACAAGTCGGTATCAATAAACATCGTCGGAATCTCCGCTGTGACCAATTCCTGAATACTCTTATTGTCTCTTCCTTCCCCGAAAACAACAACGCCATCCACATTTCGGCTGCGGCAATGTTTGATAAACGAGTACGTCGGATCATCAAAACGTGTAGATAACCGAACAAGATCGTATCCGCTGTTTTCAAGCGCTGTTTTGATGCCTTCAAGCAACTCTGATACAAACGGATTGGTAAAAGGGACCGTCAATAATACACCTACCGTCCAAGAACGGCGTTTTACAAGTCCACGTGCAACCACATTCGGTTGATATTTCAATAGTTCGATGGCTATATTGACTTTTTTGCGAGTTTTGTCACTTACATCGGGATAATCGTTCAGCACTTTGGAAACGGTTGCAACAGATACGCCCGCCTCTTTGGCCACATCATGGATAGAAGCCACCTGATCACCTCAACCTCTTTCGAATCCCCTGTCTCCGGCTGCATTCACTATAACATCGGCAGGTTTGTCTACCCATTATAGCTTAAAACAGCCAGAAACGGTATCACAGCTTCCATCCAGTGTTACCGGCTATTCTTGATGATCCAATTTCCTTAGATCAAGTGCCAATTTCTCCATAGTGGTAGCAAAAACCGCAAGCTCTTCTGAACGGGATGCCTGACGCCTTGCCCCTGAAGCAGTGTGCTTCGACTCTTGTTGAACACTGCTCAGCTTTTTCATGATCTGTGCCAGGTTCGACTGGATTTGTCCTTGAGCCTCACGGGAACTAGCCGCAAGTTTGCGAACTTCGCTGGCAACCACCTCGAATCCCCGTCCAAATTCTCCTGCATGCGCAGCTTCAATGGCAGCATTCAAGCCCACGAGATGACTCTGATCCGAGATTTCGCGAATAAGCTCACCCATTTTACCAATCTGATGAATTTCTTTAGTTAGCTCTCCCAGTAGCCCGTTGGCCTGATCCTGGGAGGCTGCTGTTTCCCTGGCGACATCCGAGATGGCCTGAGCATTTTCGTTTAATTCACTGATCATACCCGTCAGCTGCTGGGTAATCTGTGTAATCGCCAGCAAAGTGTGCTGCTGATCATCAGCCAGTTGATTTAACTTTTCCTTCTCCTTCTTCTCGTAAGCCTCCAATACAAGTTGTGAATCAAGATTGAACATTTTACTTAGTGCCTGAATGACCAAATGCCAGCTCTCAGGGATAACTTGCTGGAATATGCTTGTTGCAATATCGAGGTAAACCATATACGTGCCCAGATAATAATCTTCGGACAAACCAATGCGGGAATGGACTAATCCGATTGCAATTCGCTGTTCAATATATGCATCATCAACCACACCATCGGTCATCGATAACCAGTATTGCTTTTGTGTTTCTTTCAACCGATCAATGGAAGAGAAGCGGGCAATCAGATCGACCAAATTCGGATAATTACCCACATGATTGTAGAAGTGGTCCACCACTTCATCAACGACTTTCACAAACGCGGGTCGATGATCAGCAAGCAATTGCAGATCTTCGGCGGTCAATCCAATATAATCAAGTTGTTGTTGTCTTGATATAGCAATATTCATAACTAGTTCTGTCAGCTCCTTAATAACCACAAAAAATAATAAATTGTAAATATCTGTATCGATTATAGACTAAACGACCTAATTTTACATATACCCTAAGAACTATTTGTCATGAAATTGACCTTCTTTGTCAGTTTATTAGCCTCCAATTGTGCGTTTCCGCATATAAAAAGACCCCTGACCCTGCTGTGAAGGAGCCTCACAACAGACATCAGGAGCCTGATTCGGAATGGTTGTTGCAGATTAGCGATTCAACAGACTGCCCACATAACGGAGCAATTCATTGGCACTGGCTGCGGTGTAGCCATGTTCTTCAATCAACCGTTTAATCACTTCATTCATTCGTTTGAGTTGCGTTGCATCTGGTGTCTTGGTTGAAGTTGTGATCTTAACAATGTCCTTCAGGTCAGTGAACAGTTTCTTCTCAATCGCTTCACGCAGACGATCATGACTGCTGTATTCGAACTTCCGTTCCTTGCGGGAATAAGCCGAGATGCGGATCAATATCTCTTCCCTGAATGCCTTTTTGGCATTTTCGGAAATACCGATCTGCTCCTCAATCGAACGCATTAAGCGCTCATCCGGGTCCATCTCCTCATCCGTCAGTGGATCACGAATTTTAGACCAGTTGCAGAATGCCTCGATATTATCGAGGTAATTTTCGAACAGCGTTCTGGCCGACTCTTCAAACGAGTAGACAAATGCTTTCTGCACTTCTTTCTTCGCCAATTCATCATATTCTTTACGTGCCAGAGCAATAAAGTTCAGATAACGCTCACGTTCATCTTTTGTAATTGAAGCATGCTGATCCAGACCATCCTTGATTGCCCGTAGTATATCCAGCGCGTTAATGCACTGAAGATTTTGTTTAATCAAAGCACTGGATATCCGGTTGATGACATAACGCGGATCAATGCCCGACATGCCTTCATCCAAATATTCATTTTGCATCTCACGCAGATCAGCTTCTTTGTACCCTTCGACTTCCTCGCCGTCATACATCCGCATTTTTTTGACCAGATCCATGCCTTGTTTCTTCGTTTCCTTCAGGCGGGTAAGTATGGAAAAAATGGCTGCAGTCCGCAGGGCATGCGGTGCAATATGGACATGCTTCATGTCACTTTGCTGAATGAGCTTGCTGTATATCTTCTCTTCCTCGGAGACCTTCAGATTGTAGGGAATCGGCATGACGATCATCCGGGATTGCAAAGCTTCATTCTTTTTGTTGGAAATAAACGACTTGTACTCGGATTCATTCGTATGCGCCACAATCATTTCATCCGCACTGATCAAGGCAAATCGGCCTGCTTTGAAGTTACCCTCCTGTGTCAGGGATAACAGGTTCCACAGAAACTTCTCATCACATTTAAGCATCTCCTGAAATTCCATCAACCCACGGTTGGCCTTATTCAATTCTCCGTCAAAACGATAGGCACGCGGATCGGACTCGGAGCCGAATTCAGTAATGGTTGAAAAGTCGATACTTCCGGTCAGATCGGCAATATCCTGTGATTTGGGATCAGACGGACTGAATGTTCCGATTCCCACCCGGTTATCCTCGGAAATGATGACCCGTTCCACTCGCACCTTGCTGATATCACCGCCATATTCGGTCCGAAGACGCATCTGGCAAGATGGGCAGAGATTACCCTCAATACGGACACCGATCTCCTTCTCCACTTCGGGACGAAGCTCCAGCGGAATCAGATGCAGGGGCTCTTCATGCATCGGGCATCCGTCAATGGCGTATACGGCGCCCTTTTCTGTCCGGGAAAATTGTTCAAGGCCACGTTTAAGCAGCGTTACCAGCGTTGACTTCCCTCCGCTGACCGGACCCATTAACAGCAGAATCCGTTTGCGTACATCCAGACGGCGTGCTGCCGAGTGAAAATATTCTTCCACCAGTTTTTCAATGGACCGATCCAGTCCAAAAATCTCCTGTTCAAAAAACTTGTATCGTTTGTGCCCCCCCACTTCTTCCACGCCAAACGATTCAATCATCTGGTACACTCGAGCGTGAGCCGTCATTGCCGGAGTCGGGTCCTCTCTCAGCAGTGCAATATAATCTTCAAATGTCCCGTTCCATGATAAACGGTCACTTTCTGCCCGATGTTCCGCAACGCGTTCAAAAATATTCATGCTTGGTACCTCCCATGGCTCCTTTAGTGTGATTGTCAACCATTCCGAATGGTATGAAGAAATCAATAGAATTTATGCTTCTGCTTGAATACCAATCTTGCGGTCCGGATAAGTCCCGCCACCTTCTGTCCAAACATCAGTTATTGTTGTGAAAAGTGTATTACATACCTATGCGGCAAATCGGATAAGTTGACCTCTTTTTTCAATTTGCGACTCTGAATTTGAGGCTTTCCCTGTTCTATCAGACATCTTGTGCACTCAGAAAAAAAAGCATGGATATGATATAATGAAGGTTCTAAATTCACAAAACGGGACAATACATGGCCAGAGAAGAGCCACTTCAGGAAAGGAGCAGAAACGATGGCGGTAAAGTACGAAACGGAGTTATATTCACCTGTAAAGGTTTTTTTCGAACGACGCGGCTACGACGTGAAGGCTGAAGTCAAACATTGTGACCTGGTTGGAGTCAGATCGGATCAGAATGAGCCACTCATTGTGGAGATGAAAAAAACATTCAATCTGTCCCTTTTGCTGCAGGGAATGCAGCGCCTGAAGCTCAGCCCCTTCGTGTATCTGGCTGTTGAGCGGAACCGCAGCAAGCGTGGCGCCGTGAACCAGCGCTGGGAGAATTGTCTGCACTGTGCAGACAACTTGGACTGGGGCTTCTAACTGTCACGTTTTACAAAACCAAATCCCCACTGATTGATGTGCTGTGCGAACCTGCTGCCCAAGTTCATGATCTGGTTGGCAGCACCGGTGTCCGTAAGGGTGGTATCCGACGGCAACGACTGCTGAAGGAATTCGACGAGCGCAGTGGTGACTACAACACGGGAGGAAGCACACGCAGACAGCTGGTCACCGCATACAGGGAAAAGGCATTACGTGTGGCTTCTGCTCTTCGTGCCCAGGGAGAAGCCTCCCCGGCCTCTCTCGCCAAACAGACAAGCGTGGGTTCCGCTGCGGCCATACTGCAAAAAAATTATTATGGCTGGTTCGAGCGGCTATCCCGTGGACGATATGTGCTGACGATTAAGGGTGTTCAAGCCCTGACCGAGCATGCTCACATGCTTGAGGATAATGATATGATTGAGCGGAGTATAAATGAACTAGAAACGGATTTTTCTCTGGTTCAACATAACGATAGTGAGCTGGAGCATATTGCGGAAGTAGTGGAGCCCTACCTGATCCACCATAATAGGAATGTCTGAGGAAATGTAGCTTCCTTCAAATGAAGATGCAAAAAAAAGCCTGTCATCTCCGCGGAGATAACAGGCTTTCTCGTGTTTCTATATATAATTGCAATTAGAAGCTTGCTGCTACTTCAGAAGCCAATTTCAAACCTGCTGCCACGATGTCCTGGGAACGATCAGGTGAAGCATTGTGACCTTCAACGATAACCAGTTCAGGGTTTTGGATACCCCAGAAGTTCAGTACGTTGGTTACATATTTTACGGACATTTCAGCGGATGCCATAGGCTCTACGGAGTAAACTCCGCCACGCGCGTTCAGCAATGCCACTTTTTTGTCGCCTACCAGACCTACAGGGCCTTCAGCAGTGTATTTGAACATTTTACCAGCTTGGCTCAGGTAGGAAATGTAGTTCACCAGTGGTGCTGGAACAGTGAAGTTCCACAGCGGGAACGCAAATACCACTTTGTCTGCTGCCAAAAATTGATCTTGCAATTGTGCAGCCAGTGCAGCCGCTTTTTGCTCTTCTGGTGTTGCTTCGATACCGTTAGCTGCTTTGTAGCCACCAGTAATTACAGTGTTGCCGTAGTATGGAAGATCTGTATTGTAGAGATCCAGTTCGGTAACTGTGTCACCTGGGTGGGATTCTTTGTATGCGCTCAGAAATGCATCGTACAATTGTACGCTGACTGCTTGATCTGCAGGACGGTCGTTTGCTTTGACAAATAAAATGTTGGACATGTTCGTTCCCCCGTTAGTTAAAATATATGAGTGCTTCTCCAGAACTTGCAATGAATGCAGCTTATATAAAGAAAACAACAACTCATTAATACATATTATATATAAAAATGTTAGTGGATGCAATAACGTAATTACTTTGGGGGTAACACATTTGCTTCCAAATTCACTGCCTGGAACTTCTGCTGGCTCAGGTCCCAGGCGCGAATTTGACCATACATTCTATCTTTTCCTATATCCGGTTTAGCTCCGGGCTGTAAACTCTGTGATGGACTCACTAATTAGATTCATGCCAAGCAGCAATTCATCCCGGCCGGGATGGCTGAAGTTCAGTCGGATGTACCGATGATCCTGCTCACCAGTGGAGCACAGAGAGCCTGGAAGAAAGGATACCCCTTTTAACAGAGCAGCTTTGAGCAGAGCTCCGCTGTCCAATCCATCCGGCAACTTAACCCACAGATACATCCCCCTTCAGGAATGCTGTACTGGCTCCCCTTCCAGCCCGGACGCTTCAATAATTCGAGCATAAGTTTGAGTCTGGTCTTGTATTCCCGGTTCAGCATGGACAGATGATCGCTCCATTTAAAAGGAGAATGAGCAAGCAGTTGATACAATAACCGCTGATTCATTGGGCTGGACTGTCCATCTGCTATTCGCTTCACAGAAGCCATAGCCTGGATCAGAGCCGGATGTCCGGCAGCCCAACCTGTACGCAGGGCGGGTGCTACGGTTTTGCTAAACGAACCAATATAGAGAACATGTCCACCCTGATCCGCTGTATCCAGCGCAAAGAGGGAAGGATACTTCCGGTAGAAGTCTCCCGGCTCCAATCCATCGAAGTGAAGTTCGCCATAGGAATCATCCTCCACAAGCAGTACGCCATAGCGTGAGCACAGATCAAGCACAGCCTCACGCCGTTCCATGCTCCACAGCACGCCGGTTGGATTGGAAAAACTGGGTGCAGCAAAAAGCAGCTTCGGTCTCACCTGCTGCATGTGATGCTCCAAAAGGTCAGGCAAAATGCCATCCCCATCACCTGTGACGGGTACAATTTTGGCACCCTGCATCTCCAGAACCTCGAGACACCCCGGAGAGGTAGGATGCTCAACCAGTACGGAATCTCCAGGTTCAAGTAATAAACGCATCACAAGATCGATGGCCTGCTGAGTACCTGTGGTCAATAGAATCTGCTCTGGTACTGTCCGGATGCCCTTACGTGCATTCCAATCGTTGTCCAGCCATTCTCTCAACGGTCTGTACCCTGCCGGCTCACCATACTGCAACGCGGAGGGTCCGGAACTAAATACAGACACCGCTGCTTCTTCCAGCAGTTTGAATGGAAACAGCTCCTCTGCAGGCAGTTCTTCTGCCAAAGAAATGAAATACTCCCGGCCAGACATCTCACGAATGTCCCTTAGCGGTGATGTCAAAAGCCTGTTTGTACGGGAGGCGAAGAAATATTCCATCGGTCCGTTCCCCTTTCATCCCTAAATCCGAACTGTGCTCGCAGTCCGTAGCCCCTACAACCTATTCCTGTTGGACACTGAATATGACCAAACCGGGCACTTGACGAGTCATCGTACATAGAGATTCATGGAACCATGCTCATCAGGATACGGTTTTGGTCTGCCTCGCATATAAAGCGTAACGTTCAATCGCCTGTGCCCTGCTACTTACATCCAGCTTCACGTATATTTTACGCAGGTAATTATCAATCGAACGTCTGCTAACATTAATCTCACTGGCTATTTTATCATAGGTTACGCCCTGAACAATTCTTTCCATAATAAAAGTTTCGGTTTCTGTTAATTCAACAATAAGTTCTTCGGCCGGAGTCTCGACGGGCTGGGCCCACTCCGCACTGGCCAACCAGGATAATGGAATGGATACACATCCCTCACGCAGCCCGGAAATCAGATGAATCAGCTGGCTAGGGGAAGCCTGTTTGGATAGCATACCACTAGCACCAAGACTGATCAGATGACGAAATAATTTTACATTATCCTCGTCCGTTAGAATGATGATGTGACTATGTGCCGACAGATTTTTCATCTGGGCAATATACTGATCCGCCTGGCCCTCAGGAAGCCGATAATCCATCAAAATCAGATCGGGCTTGTGAATGTTCACCAGGTCAAGACCTTCGGACCCGGTCGAAGTCATCCCCGTACCAACAAATCCTGTTGTTCTTCCAAAATCAATTTCGTACCCAGCATGCTGGTGGGGTGGATATCTACGATGACCACCTGCCATACTTTTTTCATTGTTGTTCCCCCTGTTATGTATTGGACAAATTCCTTTTCTACCATCAGCCATGATGATGACTCTATCCTTGCGACAGTCCGTGTATAGAAGAAGTAAAAGTCGGATTATGTCGAAAAACAGAAAAACGCTTGATACAGCTGCAAGAACAGCTCTATTTCTACTGTATTTTGCTGTCGACACATCAGGACTTTTGTCTTCCCGAGCGAAGAAAGATCAAAATATAGTATAAATTTCCTGCATTTCTATCTAAAAAAGTCGAAAAACATGCCCAAAGTTCCTACTTATTGCATCTATAAGAAATTGTATCCTAGGACTTCCTTCCGATGCAATCTCTTTATCCTATTACTCAAAGAATTTCATTTTTGCGTAATCAATAGGGGCGTGATAGAATGAGGACTGGAAAAATTTTTGTACCTATAAATAACCAGGAGTGATGATATGAAACCTTCTGTCCAACCCTCTGACATCCATCACACCCGGAGCGCCAAAGGTAAGGCCGGATCTTCAGTCAAGCTGTTTCTGGTCATGTGGATTGTTCTCATTGCACTTGGAGTACTCGGAACCTACTATTATAGTAACCACCTCCAGCAACAGATGATTCATCAGCTTCAGACCCATAATCAACAGCAGATTGCAGCACTCAAAGCCGACTACGAAAAGCAGCTAACAACGATATCCAAGGAAGTAGCGGACCTGCAGGGCCAGGTGCAGTCCTTTAATGAATTGCTGACTTTCACCAAGGATAATGCAAACGATAAGACCGACAACAGCAACAAATTGTATACGCAGCTGAGCGAAGTCAAAAAACAACTGGAAACACTCCAGAAAAAGATGGACCTGCTCAAATGATTACACCCGTAAAAACGGTTAATCGTTTATTTATGCTTGCACTTGCTCCTTTTGTTGGATTGATATTATGCATGCTGCTGTTTCGACCTCCGCTTGAACCCGGAGACTTCATCGGTTCCGGTCTGACTGAAGAGACCGTTACACCCCGGACCCAGGCGATTAGCCAGGAGCTTGCAGGGGCAAAAGAAGCTGCTGTTCAGACTTCTTCTTCTATTAAAAGAACAACGCATTTGTACAATCAGACGACGAGTACGATGTCTGCGATAGTACAGAAGGCAACAGTTCAAGCCGCTCGCCCGGAAACGATCTATAATCAGCGAATCTCCTCCAAGCTGGGCGTCCCGTTTGAACGGATTGACAGTGATCGGCTTACGATTGAACTGTATAGGGTCAACCCAGGTCCCTATAAGGGCTATGCGATGAAAATTAAGCTCAAAGATCCCACGGCCATGAAGATGGCTCTGGACAGCGAGCCTGGGCGTTCTGAGACAACAATGCAGGCGGTTAAGCGCCATGGTGCCATTGCCGGCATTAATGCAGGCGGATTCGCCGACAGCGGCGGCAAACGCTACCCGCTGAGCACAACCGTTATGGACGGCAAGTATGTGAATGGTTTTCAAGCCAGCTTTAAGGATCTGTTTTTTGTAGGTCTCAATGATACAGGTAAGCTGGTTGGCGGTAAATTTTTCGACAAAAGTTCCCTGGATCGCCTACAACCGCAATTCGGAGCCACATTTGTACCCGTGCTCTTGCAGAATGGACAAAAGATTGCCATTCCGGCCAAATGGAAAGTATCACCCAAGCGGGCTCCACGCACCGTAATCGGAAACTACAAGGACGATCAATTGTTGATTATTGTGGTTGATGGTTACAACGAAGGAGGCAGCTCAGGAGCTACTCTGGAAGAGCTGCAAGGACGGATGTACAAGCTTGGCATCGTGGATGCCTATAATCTGGATGGCGGCGGATCGTCCTCTCTCATCGTGAATAACCGGGTTGTGAATAATCCTTCGGATGGGAGCCTCAGACCGGTACCTACTCACTTTTTATTTTACAAATGATGGTGTGAAGCATTCCTTTTCTTCCTATAATGGTTATAATAGAAGTAAATGAATTGTGCAGGAGGTGCCAAGTGTATGTCATTTTCGCTGACATTTTGGATTATTGCTATCGTATTGACGCTCTTCATTACAGGCATTCTCACTTCATCCTACAACAATGACAAGACCAAGGGCCTTTAAGGGCCAAGCCTCTCCTCGTGAGAGGTTTTTTAATTGGAATCAACCCCAAGTTAAATAAAAACAATAATTTAAAAAAACAATCCAAACAAGAGACAAGGCTTAAAAGAATATGCAATTCTTCTAAGCCTTGTCTCTTGCTGCACAGTCGACGTTTAACACTTCATCCATGGAATGAAGAAGGGGCAGCGTCGTCAATAGCTAACCGCCTTTTCACTCCGGGTGTGTCCATCCTGATCGGACTGAACCTGACTGTTTACCGATCCACCCTCCACCAGTGTCACGTAGATGCGCTCATGATCGACAGGCTCTCCGGCAATAATCTTAATTAATTGTTCAGCGGCCAGTGCGCCCCATTTTCGTTTGGAATAATCAATCGTGACCAGTCTTGGCTGCACATATTTGCTAAGTTCAATATTATCAAATCCGATAATATCAATATCCTGACCAATGTTTAACTCACTGTCAGCGAGCCGATCACACATCCCAATGGCCATCTCGTCATTGAGACAAAACACTCCAACCGGTTGAGTGTACTCCTGAATGATACGTTCAGCTGCACGTTCTCCGCCACTCTTCTCGAAATCTCCGGTGATCTCAATCCATTCCACATTCGCTTCCCGCTCCGATACCTGACTCACAGCCTTCAACCGCTGAGCCGAGTCAAATGAACCTTCCGGACCTGTCACGACATAGATCTTCGTATGCCCCTGTTCAATCAAATGCTCCATCGCAAGGGTCGCTCCTGCCTTGTTATCCAGCAAAACCTGATTAATGTTCGGGTGATCCAGCTCCCGGTCAAGAACGACAATCTTGTGCCCTCTGTCTGCATATTGCAACAGTTCCTTGCTCGCAAATGTATGATCCAGAATGACAGCACCGTCAATCATCCGCTCTGGAAGCATTCGATGAGATTGTTTGCCGCTGCACACAATCAGGTCGTAACCTTGCGCGTTACATACAGACTTCATACCACTGAGCAAGTCTCCATATACATCCCCGCTAAAATCCGTCAGAAATACGCCCAAAATTTTGGATTCTCTCTTCTTCAATGTTCTCGCAGCAGCATTGGGAACATAGTTCAGCTCTTTGGCGATAGCCAAAATTTTGGAACGGGTCTCATCTGTCACTTTGTTGCTGCCATTTAGAGCATATGACACGGTAGAGATCGAAACTCCGCCTGTTTGGCGATATCCTTGATACTGACCACATTCTTCGCTCCCCTGTTATGTTCATCAGGCCCTCCGAAATCGGAGGACCTGACATATTAAATATTTTATAATCGTTAAAATGGACTATTGTTTACAAGATTAACTGTAAATCTCAATCACATTATTCTCGCTCAGGCTCTGTTCAAGAGCCATGCGTGGAACACGCAGGCCGCCGAGACGATAAGGTTGCTGCAGCCTTGTCGCATCCAGTTCCTTGCCGTTCAGCACAATACGTTGGACAGCCTCTCCGCTGAGATGATAGACGAAGGTTACTTTTTTACCGGCAAATTGGAATTCAAAATGCAAGCCATCCAAGCTAACAGGCAGCACAGGATCAAGAATCAGATCTTCTTCCTCCTGACGAATGCCCAGGGCGTTCGAAATGAGCTGATTCATGTAGATTCCCGGTCCACTAGAGTAGATTCTCCAGCCACCCTTCACCTGTACTTCGCCGGTGCGAAGCTTGTCGAACTGCTCCTGCGCTGCATAACGGTTGTTGAATTTACCGTCAGAGCTGCTGAAGTAGGCATTACTTTGACGCAGATCTGCGTTAGGAACAGCCTCCTGAATACCCACTGGATTGATAATGCCAAGGCCATTCCAGACCTCATCCGGGTTGCCCAGCTTCGCCATGGCTTCAATATAGCGGATGTGAGCATGAACGTATTGCAAGCCCACTTCACGTCCGAAGTTGGATGCCTGCTCTGCACGTTTGAAATGAGTGCTGACGCCGCCATCATACTGAGCTGGACGATTCATCAATCTGACGCCATCCGGGCAGTACAGCTTGTCCTTGATCAGTTCATAATGGGATTGGGCTTGCTCAGGTTCCAGCAACTCCGCAATCATGCTGCGTGTCATAGGCAGCAACCGATACTGAATGCCTGTCTCGCTGTCATCCGGATGAAGCATACGCTTCGCTTGTGCCGGATCTTCCATGTATACAAAGCCCGGAATCACATCGGTATCCAGCATGTACTTGCTAAAGTCCCTTTTCACACCCGCTGCCATGTCACTTAATTCGGAAGAAAGCTCCGGTTTCACAGGCGCAAGTGCTCTGGAAAGCTGCTTCAACGTTTGATAAGTGAGCGCAACCGTCCAACTGCTGACCATATATTGCTTCAATTGAGCATTGGCAGGCTGTAATGTATCATCCCAGTCACCATCTCCGTATGAGGAAAGGAATGTATCATGCAGGAAATGGCTGCGGATATACTCCAGTTCTTTCTGGGCATGTTCAAGCACGCTGGCTGGCTGATCCGTAAAGTCAAAACCATGTTTTACGGTATAAGGTAATTCTTCATTCAGAATGGAATAATCCTTGGTGGCAATCAGATAATCACTTAGCACTTTAAGAGGCCAGACAATAATGTCACCATGGCTTTCTTCCTGCTGAACCTTGAAATACCGATCGAACATGAACCATTGCGGCCAGTTGCCATCATCTTCATACTGATGCGAGTACACCATCTTCAGAATATCGCGGACCTGCTCGTACTTTTGTGTAGCCATAAAGTATTCGACCGGCCCCTGGCAGACATCCCGTGTTCCCCAAGCTGCGCCGCCATATTGCTCTAATCCATGTGGAACAGAGTAATGTACCAGCATATTGTGGGTGTACCACCATGCAAGAGCATTGACTTTGAACAACTCGTCTGCGCCTTGCTTTTGAGGCTGGGATAAATGGAACCCGTTCATCACTTCTGCATAGAAGGTCCGATAGGCGGCCACTTCCTCTTCAAATTTGCGTGTCGATGATGCAGTCTGTCCACCTTCCAACAGACCTTGAATGGTCAATGTCCATTCAGCACTGCTGTCCAGCTGTAAAGTTGTCAGTGATGCATCGCCTGCGTTTACTCCACTGGCCAGTTCAGTCTCATCACCAACCTTCATTTGTGCTCCGTTTACCCGCATGCGGTACTCCAGATTCGGATATACTTCTGCACTGAGGGAACTGCGATCTGCCTTGAAGCTCAGTTCACCATTCTGCTTGGTAACATGAACAGGCAGTTCATATTCATTCACATTCATCGTAATCTGATTGGTAATCAGGTAGCGATAAGCTACTCCTTTTTCCGACTTGACATGAAGATGTACTTCAGGCGTATCTAATGTTGTATAATTCGTGATGATCAGCGTATCCTCAGCTGTTTTGTAATACCAGCGAACATAGTTGAAGCCCATTTCGAACAAGGAAGGCATCGTGAGCAGATGGAATTTCCCCTCAACCTCGACGTATATCCGTTGACCTGATGATTTCGGGATATTGAGTGCACTACGTGCATTGCTCATCATTTTATTAAAGTTGGTATTACCCACAACCACGTGAGAATTGAAAATACCATACATATAGGAAGACGTAGTAATTACGTTCTGACCAAGCTTCACATTGTTACCACTCATCAGAATATGACCATGCGGACGCTCCACAAGCATTTCCTTTGCCTTGAGCACAATATGCTCATACGTATCTGTAAAGAAAGCCAGTAACTCACCATCCGCACGCTCTTCCTGATGTCTCTTCGCAGCCGGGAAGCGGGAATTCACTTCTTCTTCGGTTATTGATAAGACCTGCAAGGGCTCCCCTATTACCGGATGGAGAGATACTTTTGGAAATACGTTGGATACAGTCTGTCCTGTCTTTACATTCTCTTGACGCTTCGCTTCATACTCGTCCCAGGCCTGTTGGACTACATCCTGGTATTCAAGCTCCTTCACAGCTTCAGTGTGATTGGCCTGGAAGAGTCCATAGAATACAAAGCGAGCTTCGCCACCCAATACGACTTTTTCGGACTGCAGGGCTGTATATGCAAATTCATACTGGTACACTTCATTCGCAAGTGTCGGTTTACCCAAGCTTTCAGGGACATTCGTTTCCTTGTAACTCAGGCCAAAGAACTGAAATCCATCTGTGGAATAACCTACTGCACGGGTTAATGAGCCCTGTTGAAGATAAGGAAAAGCACCGCCCTGTGGCTGATTCTGCCGTGAGGCTACGATATATCCAAGCTTCGCATCCTCAAACACGGCATGGTCAATGTATTGCGACAAGTAAGCTTCATTGCTGCGTACGGCACCTGGATCCGCATTGCCGACATCCTGGCCATAGACCACGTCGACCTCTTCCCCATTACCGTTTACAGTTACATCCCAGAACCATACACCTTGTGCTGTTGGAGCAAAAATAACCTGATAACCTACGCCCTCAGCGGTTCCTGTCCATACCATACGACTGCCGTCGGTGCTCACCTGACTATCGGAGTAAAGGCCAAGCATCGGAACAAAACGGATACCGGATTCACTGTGAAAACGCAAGTACAGATTGTTCATGGAGCCATCCACCGGACTACTCATCCACTGATTAATCATCGTTGTTCCACTTACGGCCTTGAACAAATCACCGCTTTCCCAGAACGTAAAGCACAGCTCGCCGGATTGTACGTTAATTTGAGATTTATTCATGGTTTTCATATATCTATTTATATCCTCCTTCATTCATCGATAAGAGCTATATCCAATTACACCAGCTTGAACGTACTCTCCAATGTATCGCGGCTATTTGGCCCTACGAAAATGTGGAAGGTTCCTTTATCACTGCGATGACTCAAATCGGAATGATGATAACGAAGCTGTTCTTCGTTTAATGTAAATGTAGCTGTACCACTTTCACCCGGTGCGAGTGACAGCTTAACATACCCTTTCAGTTCACGCATTGGACGTACAACTTCACCGGTCACATCACGTACGTACAACTGAACCGTCTCCACGCCAGCACACTCGCCAGCATTGGTTACGCGTACCTGGATCGTCAGAGACTGATCAGCAGTCATTTCATGACTTGAAACTTCCAGGTCACCATATTCAAACGAGGTGTATGACAAGCCGTATCCAAACGGAAGCAGCGGATCATTCGAACTATCAATATATTTGGAAACATAACGCTCTTCAGTCTTTTGCGGATTGAGTGGACGTCCTGTATTAAAATGATTGTAATATACCGGTATCTGACCTACAGATTGCGGGAAGGACATCGTCAGACGCGCAGATGGATTCACCACACCTGTCAATACATCTGCAATGGCCGCTCCACCCTCACTTCCCGGGAACCACGCTTCAAGCACCGCATCGGATTCTTCGAATACACCATGCAGGTCCAGCGGACGACCGTTGAAAATAACGCTGGCGATCGGTTTACCCGCTGCTTTGAGCTGCTTAACCAATTCCAGTTGAGCTGCTGGCAAACGAATATCTGTACGCGATCCACCTTCACCACTCATTTCGGAATCTTCGCCAAGTGCAAGCACGATCAGATCGGCTTTGCTTGCAGCTTCAAGCGCTTCAGCAATCTGTTCAGCGGTAATGGTGTGAACGTTGCTGCCTTGAGCCATATGAACTTTTCCGGCAGTAAGACGTTCCTTTAGAGCAGTTCCGAGCTTAACGGCATTCGCTTTGACGCCTTCACAGGACCACCATCCGAGAATGTCTTCACTTTGAGCAAAAGGTCCAATTAACGCTACATTGGCTTCCGGCTTCAGCGGAAGAACGTGATTATCGTTTTTCAACAACACAGCCGATTTGGTTGCGAGCTCGTAAGATACCTGACGATGTTCTTTGGAGAACACAATCTCGCGCTCACGCTCCGGATCAGCTGCACGAAGTGGATTATCGAACAAGCCCAGCTTTTCTTTCAGCTGCAGAATACGAAGTACCGCTTCATCAATGAGCGTTTCTTCCACTTCTCCGTTCTTGATCAACTCAGGCAAATGATGAACATAACAAGGTGTCATCATCTCGATGTCCACGCCTGCACGAATGGCGCGATATGCGGCTTCACGGTCATCTTCAGCTGCACCATGAGCAATCATCTCGCGAATGGAAGCCCAATCCGAGATCAATACACCATCAAAGCCCCACTCGTCACGCAAAATGTCTCGCATCAGTTTCTCATTTCCACTCGCTGGAATGCCCTCTACCGTATTGAACGAAGCCATAACCATCTCTACGCCTGCATCCAGTGCCGCCTTGTAAGCCGGTAAATAGTACTCGCGCAAATTACGCTCAGACATATCGACCGTATTGTAATCACGACCACCTTCTGCTGCCCCGTAGGCTGCAAAGTGTTTTACACAAGCTGCCAAGCGATCCGGCTCATCCTTCAAACTGTCGCCTTGATATCCACGTACAAATGCCGCAGAGAACAGACTGTTCAAATAAGGATCTTCGCCTGTTGACTCCATTACACGACCCCAGCGCGGATCACGAACGAGATCGACCATCGGCGCAAAAGTGACATGTAGGCCAGATACGGCGGATTCGCGTGCTGCAATCTCAGCACTTTTCTCAGCCAGTTCGGTGTCCCATGAACACCCAATCGCTAGCGGGATAGGGAAAATGGTTTTAAAACCATGCACAACGTCCGCCATGAACAAAAGCGGAATGCCGAGACGGCTTTTTTTCAGGTAAGCTTGCTGTACATCAATGATGGCCTGTGCACCGGATAATCCCAGAATGGAGCCACTGGCATCCACGGACTGCTCCGTGATTCCCATCTCTTCCATTGGACCTGTGATCTGACCTTCGACATTGGTTCCTTCATAAAAGTTAGCGGTCAGCTGAAGCAGCTGGGCCGTTTTCTCTTCCAGGGTCATCTGTTTTACAAGGTCTAGCAACTGCTCGTTATTCATAGACATTATCCTCCACTGCATGTTGTTGAAAGAAAGAACCCGGCTGCGTTCGGGGAGAGACCGCGCACCGGGTTCGATTGAATGGGACCGACAGAACACACCTGTCATATCCCATCTTGCTAACTACTGAATGATTACTTGAATTCTTTGTTCAGTTCATCCAGATAAGGTTGAACCAGGGACATTTTGCTGTTTACCCATTCTTTCCAGTTCGCTTCCAGATCTCCATTTTTGAGGATCAAGTTGGCATACTCATTCTGGTAGTCGAATGAAGCCTGACTTTTAGCTTTGGAATCGTACAGGTTGACATCCCAGTCGTATGTTGCGAGTGATTGACCTTCTGTACCGAGTTTTGCTTTTTCCTCGAACAGCTTCACAGCTCTATCACGATAATCCTTTTTGATTGCAGGGTTTACAACACTGAAGTCGTCGCCCAGAAGATAGAGGCCTTCGAAACGTGCTGGGTATTTGTCTTCCAGAACAGTTCCTTCTGGCAGCAAGCTAACCAGTTCATTGTTTTCATCATATTTCCAATCTTTTCCTTCGAAGCCCATGTTGATCAGCAGTTGTCCTTCTTTGGTAGTCGAGTAGTCAATCAGATCCATGATCCGTTCGAATTTCTCGTCACTGATGTTCGGATTGAAGATCAATGCAGACCAGAAGTTGGCTTGCTCCATGTTGCGGTATTTCCCATCATCGCCCAATACGATTGCTGTGTGTACCAGATCATCACTATCTACACCCAGATTCTTTCTCATATCGGAATCCAGACCTTGTCTGTACGAAGCCAGTCCGCCCAGACTTGTTACTGCAGCTGTACCTGTTACTTTGAAGTTGTTTTGACCTTCATTGTTTTTCCATGTATAGAACTCAGGATTGAGCAAGCCATCTTTGTAGGCTTTTTGCATCAATTTAAGTCCTGTCAGCGTCTCGGGATCTGCTGGTCCCCAGTGGAACTGGCCATCTTCTCCCTTATAGAACGGAGAGTCGGTCATGGCATGTACACTGTTCGGCATAATGATGTTCGTCATGGCATCTGCCGCATTGTAGGACAGAGGTACAAGTTTGTTGCCCACTTTGCCTGGATCTTTTTCTTTTACAAGCTCAGCGTATTCATTCAATTCAGTTGTTGTATATGCATCTTTCAGTTCGAAACCAACCGCTTCTGCCCAGTCTTTACGAAGCGCAATGACACCAATTTGGTTCGTCAATGGGTCAGCAGGTTTGTTCTCGAAATAGATTGGTCTTGGCAGGACGTATGTTCCACCTGTCAGTTCTTCCAGCTTGTCTCCAAGACCAGTCAACTTGTAAGCTGCTGCCACGTTAGGCCAGCGTTCTTTCCAGTCGTCCGGGAATTTGTAGAACAGGCCTTGATCAATACTGTTCATGGCATCGCCATGCACGTAGTTCCATACGGCTACATCCGGCAAATCGCCAGAGTTGATCCACAGACGAAGCTTCTCGCCCCATGAATCCCAATCGATATAGTTGTAATCCCATGTTACATTGAATTTGTCTGTCCAGAACTTGTGGAAATCATTATCCAAGTTCCCGTTTTTAATTTCTGTCAGGTTAGCTACAGAGATGGTCAGGTTGTCTTTGTAATTTCCCTCTGCATCTTTTTCGTTACCACCTGAAGCTCCTTGGCTGGAACAAGCGGTCACCATCAGCATAACTACACTAAGCGTGATGGCAAAGAGAGCTCTTACTGACAACTTTTTGTTCGTTTTCATGTTTTACCCCCATGTTTTTTAGTAGAATTTTAATGCAAAAATCCTATACGTATAATCAGGTCTTGATAGCCCCTGTCAATACCCCTTTGGCAAAGTGTTTTTGCAGCATTGGGAAGAAACACATAATTGGTACCATGGTGACAAATACGGCCGCCATCTTCATACCCATTGAGAAATTGCTTGCTTGGGCAGCATCCACACTGGATGCATTGGATGCGTTCGTCTGGGATGTGACGATAATGTTTCTGAGTACATTCTGGAGCGGCAACTGATCCGCTTTTCGCAGGAATATCATCGCATCATACCAACTG
The DNA here is from genome assembly GCF_052244825.1 of Paenibacillus sp. 1A_MP2. Lineage (NCBI taxonomy): Bacteria > Bacillati > Bacillota > Bacilli > Caryophanales > Paenibacillaceae > Paenibacillus > Paenibacillus sp. 1A_MP2. The sequence goes on from NZ_JBQQCS010000001.1 coordinate 5,219,086, forward strand.
TTCCAGTACGCCACACCGTAGAACAACGTGATGGTAGCCATAATTGGTGTAGCTAGTGGCAGAACTACCGAGAACAGAATTCTCCACTCCCCTGCTCCATCCAGTCTCGCCGACTCCATCAGCGATTCAGGCAAGGTATAGAAGTAGTTCATCATCAGAATCATGTTGAATGCACTGAAGCTTCCCGCCAGGATAACGGACCACAGCGTACCCGTAAGGTGAAGTGATTTCATGATCAGGTACAGCGGTACAATACCACCATTGAAGATCATGGTGAACAGTACCAGGAAAAAGAGAAATTTCTTGAACGGAAATTTGTTGCGACTAAGGCCATATGCCATGCTTGTTGTCAGGAACAAGCTGAGTGGCAAGCCGATGACTAGCAAAATAATTGTATTTTTGTACCCCGACAGAATCGTTCCGTCAGCGAACAACGCCTTATAGGAATCCAATGTCCATTCTTTAGGGAACATCAAAAATGGATTGTCTGCATATTCTTTTTGTGTTGCGAACGAGATCATGATGACATTCCAGAACGGAATCAGAATCATCAGGGCAAGCACAAGTAAAATGGCGAAAATAATATAATCGAGAAATGTCATTTTTTCTGTACCAATTCTCGGCTTTTTGTTAGCTCTCTTGCTCATTTCATTTTTCCTCCTCTCTTATCGGAACAAACCGTCTCCGCCAAGCCACTTGGCAAATCTGTCTGCGAGAAGCAGCAAGACCATATTCACGAGGGAACGGAACAAGCTGACCGCCGTCGAGAATGAGAAGTCCGTTGAAGACTGGAACGTAATCCGATAGATGTATACATCCAATACTTCCGATACATTTTTGGTTGCGGCATTCGCCAAGTTGAAGATCTGGTCGAAACCGGAAGACATCAATCCACCAACCGACAGAATGAACATGACAGTAATTGTCGGAAGAATGTTTGGCAATGTAATCTTGAACATCTGCTGCATACGGGAAGCGCCGTCAATCTGTGCCGATTCATACTGATCCTGATCAATACCGGAAATGGCAGCCAGGAAGATAATCGCACCCCATCCGCTTGATTTCCAAATATCCGTCAACAGCAGCATCGGTACAAAGTTGGACTCGGAACCCAGGAAGTTAATGGTTGGCAATCCAAGCAAACCAAGTGCGCTGTTTACCAGTCCGTCATATGCCAGGACGTTGATAACTACCCCGGATACGATGATCCATGAAAGGAAGTGAGGGAACGTAAGAACCGTCTGGAACCACTTTTTCCCTCTCCGCATCCGCAATTCATTCAGCAACAGGGCAAGAATAATTGGGAACGGGAACTGAATAATCAGTTTCAGAATGTTGATGTACAGCGTCCGCCATACTGCGTCAATAAAGGTTGGATCCCGGAAAACGTATGTGAAATTCTCAAATCCGCTCCATGGGCTTCCCCAAATCCCCAGATTCGCCTTGTAGTCTTTAAAGGCAAGAGACAGGCCACCCATTGGCATGTAGGCAAACAGGATCAGCCAGACGAGTCCTGGAATAAGCAGGGTGTACGTCATTCTGTGCTTCCAGATTTCACTCCAGAGCGAATTGCCTTTCAAGTTTCCCTTCAGCTTTTTGCTAGGTCCTTCGGCTGCAGGTTTCAAATTGCATCTCCTCACTCTACTTTGGTCTTGTCGTTATACAGAAAATCAAACATGGTTCTCAGGTGGTGCTCCCAGAATCTCCATTCATGGGTGCCCGGTGTCTCTAAATACCGAAACACAAAATCCGTTTCCTGGATGTATGCTGCGAATTTGCGGTTCATATCCACAAACGGATCAATGTCACCACAACAACTCAGAATATCCGGTAAATTTCCACCTTGCTTCAACAACTTGGCAGACAGTGCGTACAGGTCCTGATCGGGTTTTACCTGTAACCGTTCCCCAAAAACCGCTTTCATTTCCTTGATCATGCCTGATGGCATCTCCGGGTCTTGAAGCCGGGTCTGGATATCAGTTACACCGGATAAGGACACCGCCTTGCGGTACCTCTCGGGATATGTCAGTGCACATTTCAATGCACCGTACCCACCCATAGATAGACCAGCGACGTAAGTCTTGGCCGGGTCTGTATTGAGATTGAGCTGACGCCTGCAGAATTCAGGCAGCTCCTGAGTGATGTAATGGAAGTAATTCAGGCCGTATTCCATATCGGTGTAATAGCTTCGGTTCGCTTCCGGCATAATGATGGTACAGCCATATTGCTCTGCGTACATTTCAATTGTAGTCAAACGTTGCCATGTACTTGCATTATCGCCTGCCCCATGCAGTAAATATAGCGTACCGCCTGAAGTGTCTCCGGAGTCACTGGACACTACATGTATGCTTGTATTCATGCATAATGTAGGCGATCCGGTTTCGATCGTTATATGCGCCATATGTAACCCCTTTCATCGTCGGCTGCTGTCTGTAAACTTCTGTTTTTCTGCCTTTGTGTTGCAACTTCCAGTGATTCCCCGTATTTCGCTCGGTTATCGAAACGATTTTCTCGAATCGTTTCAAAACATAGCCAACGTTGATTTACTTGGACTTGATTACAACACTTTTTACGTGGAAGCGATTTCTTCGAATCGTTTCGAATAAATCATAATCCCGAAGTGCAAACCCTGTCAATAACCTTTTTACAAATTTCGCGCTTTTTTCTCGAAAAACTGATTTTTCGTAATAAAATTTGCGTCAAAAGGCACTTCTATTATGCAACAATATCCTTAAAGTAACCGTTTGCACGTTCTCATTGACATTGAACCCCGTTTGTATTAACATAAGTTCTAATTTTTGAGCCAAATTGCGGAAACGTTTCACCAATAGTAAAAATTCTTCTTTTTTTAGAAAGGATGTTACGATGTCGAGTATTATAGATTCTTTTGTTCATCATATTAATGAACAGCATCTAAACGTACATTCGGTTCGGGTATTGCAGAAAGGGATTGCCATTGGAGCATGGGATCGTACCCGTGATATGCGCCGCTTACAGCATTCCGTCAGCAAATCATTTACCTGTATGGCGATTGGATTGGCATTGGCTGAAGGCACGCTTACACTTGAATCCAGACTCGGTGAATATTTCACATCACCAACTCCTGCTTCTCATTTAACGGCCTTCCCCCTGCGGATCTCACCCTGTACGATTTGCTGCGGATGTCCTCGGGGCATGATGTTCCCGTGTTGTGGGCGGAAGAGCGAGCCACCCTTCCTGAGAAAGATTGGGCGAAATATTACATGTCCCTTCCTTTGAACAGAGTTCCTGGTGAAACGTTTACATATAGCAGTGCAGATACGTTTATGATCTCCGCCATGTTCGAGGCTGCTTCTGGTCAAACGGTTAAAGACTATCTGATTCCCCGGCTATTCGAGCCACTGGGGATTTCGAATGTAGAGTGGGAAACTTCTCCCTTGGGCATTACCTTGGGTTGTGCAGGCTTGCAGCTCACCAACGAGGAATTAGGCAGGTTCGGTCAATTATTGCTTCAGGAGGGCTACTGGAACGGCAAACAGCTCATTCCTGCGGAATGGATTCGCTTGGCGACGGCACAGCAAATCCCTACACCGGGAGACGGTGATTGGGGACAAGGTTATGGATATCAATTCTGGAGATGTTCCCATAACGCTTACCGTGCTGATGGGGCCAATGGTCAACTATGCGTTGTTCTGCCCGCGCTGAAATCGGTCGTTGCCATCAATAGTGATGAACAAAATATGCAAGCCATTCTTGACAATGTATGGTCAGATATATTACCTATTCTGGAGGGGAATATTTGAATATTCGAACAGCTGTTGTTACAGATTACCCGGAATTAAGAAACATTTATCTGGAGTCACGTCGCGCCCGTTTTCACTGGACAAATCCGGAGCACATGTCCCTTCAAGATTTTGACGCAGATACTGTGGATGAGCATATTATCGTGGCTGAACAGGAAGATGGACAGCTTCTCGGTTTCGCATCGCTGTACCTCCCTGATCATTTTATCCACCTTCTGTTTATCCATCCCGGTTTTATGGGCGGGGCACAGGTTCACGCTTACTTGATGCGTCGATTTCACTCATGCAGCAGCCCGTTCGATTGAAATGTGTGTCTGACAATCATAAAGCAATTGGTTTTTACGAACGACAGGGTTGGAAAAAGTCGTTGAAGAAGGTAAACCCGGAGAAAAATATTGGGTGATGGAGTATGACACGAGAGCTGAATCCCATTAGCTTCATAACGTATGATGGAAGTGGATGGCGATCTTTTTTCCACACAAAAAAGTATCATGACCTCCAGGAGGCCATGATACTTTTTATTTTACTTACCCGTGCTGTGGAAGCTGGGTCATTTCATCTAAACATTGTGCGCATATGTAACGCTCTTTGAACTCATTGACTTCTTCCATTGATCCACAAAAAATACATTTTGGACGGTATCTCTCCAGAATGATATGGTCCCCTTGTACTAAGATCTCTACAGGGTCTCCCTCATTCATTTGATACCTTTTACGCAAAGATTTAGGCAATACGATCCTACCCAATTGGTCAACTTTGCGAACGACTCCAGCTGGCTTCATAGCTACGGCACACCTCTCCTATCTTACTCTAAATTTCTAGGTACATTTGTACTATGTTTATTAATTCGCCAAGATTTTGTCGAATCCTGCTGGAAATAAACATTTTTTGTCCTTTTTTTTGAAAAATGTTTTTTTAGCGAATTCTAACCGTCACTTATACACGAATTGGATCAATCAAGACCCGGGAAATTCAGTTGACGCAATGCCTCATACACAATGATTGCTGCTGAGTTTGACAAATTCAATGATCGTACATCACCTGACATTGGCATTTTCATACAAGTATCGGGATTAGCCGCAATTAATTCTGGAGGAAGACCTTTTGTCTCCTTACCAAATACCAGAAAATCTCCATCCTGAAAATCAAAATCACTATATCGGTTTTTCGCCTTCGTGGTTGCGTAGAAAAAACGACCTTCAGGATACTGTTCCTGAACCTCGGCAAACGAATCATGATATTCAATATGAACGGCATGCCAGTAATCCAGACCCGCGCGTTTCAGTGTGGCATCATCCGTACGGAATCCGAGTGGACGCACGAGATGCAAATGTGTACCTGTAGCCGCACATGTACGAGAAATATTGCCCGTATTTGCCGGAATCTCCGGTTCAACCAGAACGATATGTAAAGCCATATGTGTTCAATCTCCTTTTCATTTCATGTAAACGATAATTCTCTAATCTTAAAGAAAAGCCCTCCACACGTCAATGTGGAAGGCTCTGGTAAAGCGCAAGTGTGAATGCTAGAAATTCACAACTCCCCGCCAATTATTTATCCATTAGTCTTCTGGAAGTGGCTCATAAAGTCCGTAAGTGCCTTAACACTTTCATATGGTGCAGCATTATAAATGGAAGCACGCAGGCCACCCACACTCCGATGCCCTTTCAGACCAACAAAACCTTCTTGCTCCGAAGCCTTGATGAACTGTTTCTCCAAATCCTCATTAGCCAGACGGAAGGTCACATTCATCAGGGAACGATCTGCCGGATCTACACAACCACGGTAGAAGTCTCCAGAGGAATCGATAGTATTATAGAGCAATTCTGCTTTCTTCACGTTCTTCTGTTCAATTCCAGCCAATCCGCCTTGTTCCTCAATCCATTTCAGAACTTCATTCACCATGTATACGGAGAAGGACGGAGGTGTATTATAGAGAGAATTGTTGTCCACATGTGTACTATAACGGAGCATAGTCGGAATCGTTTTAGGAGATTCGCTCACCAGTTCTTCACGGGCAATAACAACCGTAATCCCTGATGGACCCAGGTTCTTCTGTGCACCTGCATAGATCATGCCGAATTGATTCAGATCAAACGGTTTGCAGAAAATGTCACTCGACATGTCGGCAATAAGTGGAACTGAACCGGTATCCGGGAATGACTTGAATTGTGTCCCCTCAATCGTTTCGTTAGACGTCAAATGAACATAAGCTGTGCGATCCGGTAGACTAAGATTCGACACATCCGGTAATTTCATATATTTATCCGCTTCGGAAGAAGCAGCGACCTGTGTCTCCCCAATCAGTTTCGCCTCAGACAGCGCCTTCTTGGCCCAGCTGCCTGTCATGACGTAACTGGCTGTCTGCCCTTCTCCGAGCAGGTTCATCGGCAGCATGGCAAACTGAGTGCTGGCTCCGCCCTGCAAGAAGAGAACTTTATATCCTTTGGGATTGCCTAGCAGAGACAACAAACGCTCCTGAGCTTCATTATGTACAGATTCGTACACTGCCCCACGGTGAGACATCTCCATAATCGACATTCCCGTGTTACGAAAATCAACAAATTCTGCCTGAGCACGCTCCAATACCTCAAGTGGCAACGCCGCAGGTCCTGCATTAAAATTATACGCTCTCTTTGTCACAAAATCCCCCGCCCTTTCCATCCGTAGCTGACATATGAACAGCATTTTGCATAATTCGATTAGAATCGCTCACGGGTATAAGATATAGACGAATTGAATCACTTCGATCTATATCTTACTTATTGGAAGTCGCTCTATGGATTTATGCAAAATGCTCTACAAAGTGAATATTATCGCTATGATATCAGTATTCCCTATCTGCTTCAAGGGCAATAAGCACCGAAGCTGCGAATCAGGGTTATCAAATTCCTTTATCACCCTGCAAAGTTAATGCACTACATCGTTTGTTTCAAGGAAAAGCCTCCGAGAGCGAGTCCCGGAGGCTTACATTGGGAACAGTTTCTGTTCCGACCGGATTAGCAGTCGAAGTAGAGGCTGTACTCATGCGGATGAATGCGGATTGCTACTGCTTTCGCTTCGTCACGTTTGAGGTTGATATAGTTTTCAATGAATTCTTTTGTGAAGACGCCGCCTTCAGTCAAGAATTCGTTGTCCGCTGCCAGAGCGTCAAGCGCTTCTTCCAGAGAAGCTGGCACACTGCGGATATTTTCTTTGTCTGCATCAGACAAATCATAGATGTTTTTGTCGAGCGGACCATATCCAAGCTCAGTTGGGTTGATTTTGCGTTTGATACCATCCAGACCCGCCATCAGCATTGCAGCGAACGCCAGGTAAGGGTTAGCTGTGGAGTCCGGTGTACGGAACTCGATCCGACAACCTTTCGGTGTCACCGCTGCAACCGGAATACGTACGGCTGCCGAACGGTTACCTTTGGAATAAACCAGGTTAACCGGTGCTTCATAACCAGGTACGAGACGTTTGAAAGAGTTCGTACTAGGGTTAGTCAAAGCAATCAGAGCTGGTGCGTGGTACAAAATTCCTCCGATGTAGTGCAGAGCCATTTCACTCAGATTAGCATATCCCGCTTTGTCATAGAACAATGGGGAATCACCATCGAAGATGGATTGGTGAACGTGCATTCCGCTACCATTGTCACCAAACAGTGGTTTTGGCATGAATGTTGCTACTTTACCATATTGACGTGCAGTGTTATGCACGATGTATTTGTATACAAGCAGGTTATCTGCTGTTTTCTTCAACGTATCAAAACGGAAGTTGATTTCGGCTTGACCTGCTGTCGCCACTTCGTGGTGATGACGCTCGATCGACAGGCCGGCTTCTTCCAAAATGCGACACATTTCACTACGAATATCTTGTTGTGTATCCACTGGAGCTACAGGAACATATCCACCTTTAGTGCGAACTTTGAAGCCAAGGTTACCGCCGTCTTCCTTACGGTTGGTGTTCCATGAAGCTTCTTCGGAATCTACGAAATAGGAAGAGCTGTTCGTGCCGCTCTCATAACGTACATCGTCAAAGATGAAGAATTCGGATTCAGGTGCGAAGAATGCTGCTGTACCTACTCCGCTTTCTTTCAGGAACTCTTCCGCTTTGACTGCGATACCACGTGGGTCACGCTCATAACGCTCGCCATCCGGAGTGAAAATATCACACATAACATTCAAGGTAGGGTGTGCTGTGAACGGATCGACAAAAGTCGCTTCAGGGTCTGGAATCATAACCATATCGGACTCTTCAATTCCGCGGAAACCTTGAATAGAAGAACCATCAAAGGCTACTCCATTTACAAAAGTGTCTGCGTCAACTGCCGAAGCTGGTAACGAGATGTGGTGCGCACGACCGGATAAATCTACAAAACGAAAATCTACCCACTCGATGTTGTTCTCTTGAATTGATTTCAATACGTTTTCAACCGACATGTATTCGTCCTCCCAAATATTCCGAACATTAAACAACCCCGCTAAGAAAATGTCCATATTCGAATTTTTTTCTGTCGTCATTATAAAATCTCAAATGTGACATCGTCAATACTTATGTAAGGTATTTTTTGCGAGTATGTAAGCTATGCTCACATTTTATAAACCTATTAATTTCACTTAACAACGAATATAAACTATATTTAACTGGTTTAATGCGGTAAAGCAGGGCTATATTTAGCCTAAATTATGGAAATAACATAACATCATAAATGTTTCTTATCACCTATGATTAATAAATGCGTTCAAAGCTCCAAACAACATAAAAACCGGACATTTTGTCCTAGCCCCATTCTCATTGAACGGAGTCAGGACAGATGCCCGGATGATATATATTACCTATACGATGAAGATCAGTTATACGCCCACTCGTGCCGGAAAGAACTCCGCCGGTTGTTTGGCTGTGTTGAATGTTTTACCCACGATTGGTGCCAATTTCTCCAGATCCTGAAGCAAGTTGGCAAATTGGTCAGGGAACAGAGACTGCACGCCGTCACCCGTCATAGAGTTATCCGGATCTGTATGCATTTCGATAATTAGGCCGTTAGCACCAGCAGCAACAGACGCCTTCGTCATCGGTTCAACCAGTTCACGGCGACCAGTACCATGGCTTGGGTCCGAAATGACCGGCAGATGGCTGAGCGACTGGAGAACAGGGATAGCCGACAGATCAAGCGTATTGCGTGTGTAGGATTCGAATGTACGAATACCGCGCTCACACAGCATTACATTCGGGTTGCCACCCGCAAGAATGTATTCAGCTGCATTCAACAGTTCATCATATGTTGCACTGAAACCACGTTTCAACAATACCGGTTTGCCACACTCACCCAATTTGCGCAGCAAATCGAAGTTTTGCATGTTACGTGTACCTACTTGCAGAATATCTGCATACTCGGCACAAATATCCACATATTCAGGTGTCATGACTTCTGTAATGGTCAACAGATCATGCTTCTTACCTGCTTCTGCCATCATGATCAGGCCTTCAACACCCGTTCCCTGGAAGCTGTATGGCCCTGTACGTGGCTTAAATGCACCACCGCGCAGCACCTGCCCACCAGCAGCCTTAACCAAGCCGGCAATCTCATCAATCTGTGCGGCTGATTCAACTGCACAAGGTCCACCCATAACGACGAGTTCTTTCCCGCCGATATCTACACCTTTGATGGAAATTACGGTATCCTCCGGATGGAAGTCACGGCTTGCCAATTTGTAGGACTTCGAAATCTTGACGACATTCTCTACACCTTTCATTTGGCGGAGATGCTCAGCCATTTTCGGTTCTACTTTACCTATCAGACCAATGATAGTCCGGTCCTCTCCGCGAGAGATATGAACCTGAAGTCCCTCCTTTTCAATTGTAGCGACGATATCCTGAATATGTTCCTCCGGAGTAGCTTTACCTGCAATAACGATCATTATAATTCCCATCCTTCCTTGTATGAGAGCGCCTTAGCGTCTGATTTAATCCCCAAAACTCTTCTTCACTTAAACGCTTGTTCGCTTTTAAGCTTTTAACCACTAAAGCAAATATAACATATTCACCCTTTTCAGTCAAGCCGCCTCTTATCCACCTCAAAAAAGAATCGAGCAGCCAGCCACCGGATTTCGGCTCTGTACTGCAGGATTCTTATAATGATGTTCGTTTACGTTGTACGCGTCTTTTCCCTTACAGGAGGGAGAAGCTTGCTCATATTCACCGTACGCTTGATTTCCCACGTTTCCGGCTTGTCATGTTCATACTGCTCCAGATACAGGATGACTTCCTTCGTGATCGGTGTTGGCGTTGAAGCGCCTGAAGTAACCGCCACCTTATTCACACCTTTCAGCCATTCCTGTTGAATCTCAGCCACATCGGATACACGATATGCCGTAACACCCGCAATTTCCTCCGATACTTGTGCAAGCCGGTTGGAGTTATTACTGCGAGGATCACCTACAACGATGACCAGATCTGCCTGCCCTGCCTGTTCAGCAACAGCTTCCTGCCGAACTTGGGTAGCCAAGCATATCTCATTATGAATTTCAGCACCCGGATACTTCTCCAGAAGACGGCTCATAATGTGTTTAATGTCCCATTGGCTCATCGTTGTCTGGTTCGTAATAAGGATTTTGCCGGGAGGTACGTTCAGTCCGTCAATATCCTCTTCCTTCTCGATCAGATGAACATGATGGGGTGCAACACCAACAGCACCTTCAGGCTCTGGATGGTTCTTTTTCCCGATATAGATAATGTCATATCCTTCAGCCGTCTTCTCCCGAATCAGATCATGGGTTTTTGTTACATCCGGACAGGTTGCATCCACTGTAGTCAGACCTTTATCACGTGCCATCTTGCGCACTTCCGGAGATACACCATGGGCCGTAAAGATCACTGTTCCACTCTCTACCTGGCTCAAAATATCAATCCGATTCGGACCGTCCAGTGTAATAATACCCTCATCTTCAAAAGAATCCGTCACATGTTGGTTATGCACAATCATACCCAATATATAAATAGGCCGTGGTAGGTCCAGATTGCGTGCCGCCTGACGCGCCAACACCATCGCATCCACAACTCCGTAACAATATCCCCGCGGCGAAATTCGCAGTACTTCCACTTGGTTGCCACCCGCTTTCTCTCTCGGCAAAGATAGCCGATGTAATTGCAGTCCTGTCTATTATAACCTTATTCGATAGGCGGAGCAAAGACAACCGGCAACCAAATGATAAAGGTCGTTCCTTCTCCACGCCGGGTTACCACCTCGACAGATCCATGGTGCTCCTCAATGATCCACTTGGCGATCGACAGTCCCAGACCTATACCTGGTGTGGCCCCACGGGATTCATCCGCCCGATAGAACCGGTCAAAGATAAACGGGACCTCATCCCGATCCATTCCGATCCCCGTATCACTGATGCGCAGTCCTACCTGACCTTTATAAAGTATCGCATCCAGAGTAACCGAACCATCCGGAGTGTACTTGAAAGCATTCTCGATAAAAATAAACAGCATCTGCTGCAAATAGTCCTTGCTGCCATTCACATATATACCATTCAGAATGGATAGATCTCCTGGACGCCAGTCTGCCTGATGGTCAAGAAATTGCGATCTGCGAGCCACTTCCTGCACCAGAATTTGCAACGGGATTGGATTAAGTTCGATTTTCTGTCCTGTATCGGCTCTGGCCAAAGACAGCATGTCGCTGATCAGCCTGCTCATGCGTTTGCCTTCATCTGCCATATCTTCTATCGCTTCAAGCGACATTTGTTTAACCGTTTCTTCATCCAGATTCGGTCGGTCTGTGCTCTCCTGATCCCACAGCTTCTTCAGGAAATCCACATTGCCACGGATCGTGGTCAGCGGTGTACGCAGCTCATGAGAGGCATCAGACACAAATCTGCGCTGAGCTTTATTCGTTTCTTCCAAGCCCCGGAATGACAGCTCTGTTCGTTCAAGCATATTATTGACTGTTTCAATCAGACGTCCAATCTCATCCTTGGGACCCGTGTACTGTATGCGCACGCTGAGATCATCCCCAGACTGAATCTGATTGGCCGCATCAATTACATTGACGAGTGGCCGCATGGATTTACGAGCCAGAACCAGACCCGAAGTAATCGCAAGTGCCATCGCGACAAGCCAGCCAAAAACCAAAATATTTCGCAGAGCTTCCAACAATCGTTCCTGGGAACTAACATTGGCGCCGACTTGCAGGAGTCCTCTTATTTCATTGGTTCCCTGAAGAGACAGGGGCTGCTGGTTCACCAAGAAAGGGGTCCCGTTCACATAGATCTTGGATATCCCACGCTTTTTCTGGATCTCATTGGATTTCACAACGGGAAATTGAATCTGAAGCTTCTCCATATTGCCTGATATTTTGCCAGACCTGCTCTGGTAGTCCCACAACTGGATGTAGATCTGTGCTTCCTGAAGCTGACTTTCCGTAAAAGGGTCCAGGTCCAGTGACTGTGAAAGCGGATTGACACCAATCTGATTCGTAATGCGTTCACTTTTATCTTTCAGCTGCTGTTCCACTTCTTGATACGTATTAAAATAAACAAAAGCGTAGATTACAACTCCCCAAAAAATGAGTACGGCTGCCAAGATGCCTGAATACCACGCGGTTAATCTTAACCGAATGGACATGTCAGGAGTCACCTCTCAAAATATAGCCGGCTCCCCGGATGGTCTGGATCAAGCGTTTGCCGCCGTATTCTTCGGTTTTTTGTCTGAGCATGGCAATATACACTTCGAGCACATTGGATTCACCACTGTAATCATAACCCCAGATTTTATCCATAATCAGATCACGGGACAGCACACGTTTCGGATTTTGCATGAACAGATTCAGCAATTCGAACTCCTTGGCAGTCAGTTCCAGACGCTGACCGTCACGCAACACCTCACGAGAATCATTATCCAGAATAATATCCTCATACATAAGACGATTATCAGGCGTGTCTACCATATCTGCTTTACGCCGCAGTAAGGCACGGACACGAGCCAACAATTCTTCAAGTGCAAACGGCTTCACGAGATAATCATCTGCACCTGTATCAAGCCCGATTACCCGGCTCTGTACTTCATCTTTGGCCGTGAGCATCAGCACGGGCACCTTGCTCCCCGCTTCCCTGAGTCTGCGGCATACTTCAAACCCGTCAATTTGCGGCATCATGACATCAAGAACCACGATATCCGGCTCTTTATCCATCAGCTTACTGAGGCCCTCCGCCCCATTGGAAGCCGTCTGTACATCATATCCTTCAAAAGCCAGTCCCCGCCGAAGCATGGACACAATTTTTTCATCATCATCCACAATCAGAATAGTTGAGCGCATGGTCTTTCTCCTTTATCCCTTAACGTTTTAATCCCATTGTAACAGGCAAAAGCGCAATCTGCATCTTCTCCAAATACCTTGCTGCTTTTCAAGTTCATCCTGGATATAGTCCAAGCTTAGATAGGGCAAAAAAAGCGAAAGGGCCCACGAACCCTTCCGCTCTTCTGTACCTTATTTTATAACCCAATTTTCATTAAGGTTGCTGCTGCTGCTGTTGTTGATCCGTTGTTTGTGTAGTATCGTAATCGTTTTTGTTGCCGATTTTGATTTTCACATCCATTTTTTTACCGTCCCGAACAACACTCAATGTCACTTCGCTGCCAATTTCCTGTTTCTTGATGAAATCAATCAAATCCTGGCTTGTGCTGTATGCCGTACCGTTGGCACCTGTGATGATGTCATAAGCACGCAGGTCTGCTTGGTAAGCAGGGGATTGATAGATCGTGCTGGCTACAACAGAACCTTCAGTGATATCGGTTCCCATCTGTTTAGCCACTTCAGGCGTGAGGGCCATCAGAGATGCACCAATGAACGGTACCGGCTCTTTGGGAACTTCTTTGTTTTCTTTCAGATATTTAACGGCATCCGAGATTACACTCGAAGGAATGGCAAATCCAATACCCTGTGCATCTGCGCTAACCGCCACGTTCATACCAATGACTTCACCATTGAGGTTAAGCAACGGTCCACCGGAGTTACCCGGATTAATGGAAGCATCCGTTTGTAACAAGTGGCTGTACTCACGAGTTTTGCCTGTTTCTTCGTCTGGAATGCTGATGGTACGTTCTTTGGCACTCAATACACCTGCAGTAACGGTGTGTTCAAATCCTTCCGGGTTACCAATAGCTACAAGCCATTCACCAACTTGTGTACTGTTGGAATCACCCAGTGGAGCGACAGGGAAAGCATCATCGCCACTGTTTTTCTCGATTTTCAATACGGCAAGGTCAAGGTCGAAGCTGCTTCCCAGCAATTTTGCTTCATACGGTTTACTGTTATTCTCCAGCGTGACCTGAATCACATCTGCACCCTGAACCACGTGTTGGTTCGTCAGGATATATCCTTCTTTGTCAAAAATAAATCCAGAGCCAATACCGAGCGGGACCAACTGATTGCTGCTTTGTTGCTGTTGCTGCTGATTTTGGCCTTGGTCTGTTCCGCCATTACTTCCATTACCAAAGAAGTATTGGTACAATGGATCGCTCATCGTAGAACCGCCTTGGCTGCTGCTACGTGAGGACTGCTTGGCGAGCGTTTCAATTTTGACGACAGCCGGACTAGTACTCGTTACCACGGAGGAAACATCCTCTTTACCGGTTGGAAGCAATGACGCTGTCACATTATTGCTGCTGCCCGAATTGGTAGGTGAAGATGAGGTACTGGTGCTTTCATTTTCAGCACTTGTGAGCGCTTCCTGCGGTGTAAACATATTTGTTCTGTCCGCTGTATACATCAATACTGTGATGACCAGCATCCCGGCGATAAAAGAGAACAAAAGCGATCTTACGGAAGAACGTGGCCGACGGTTATTATAATTCCAATTGCCATTGTTCTTGCCGCCGTTCCCCTGATCTCCTCCGTTGCCTGAACCATTGCCGCCCCCTCTGGATGAGGTATGGGCTTGATCCGATGATTCGTTATTGTAATTACTGTAGTAAGTAGGCACTGGCTTCACAGGGTCAGGTCTTGTAATCTCTACATTTCCTTCTTCACGTTGACTATGTTCCCCATTATAACTTGCTGTATCTTCCTGATTCACGGACTGAAAAGGTCCATAAGAATAATAATAGGAGGAATCGTCCGTCCCGGATGAATTGCGATTCTCCGCTTGTTTAGTTTCATTTTCCTCGTCTTGACGGTTCGCTCTGTAATTACGTTCGTCCATGCCTCTCTACCTCCCAATCTCTTATCGCAAGAGATATTCTTTAACTGTCCTTATTTTGTACTTTAAACCTTAACCGTACCTTAAAAACAATTAAAAAGGAGATAAAAGCACACTGTTATAGAACATTTTTCCCGCCAAATCTGCATTCTAACCCTTATTCTTCACCCAGCCCTGACGATGAGCGTATATGGCCAGTTGTGTTCGATCGTCCATTTCACATTTCATTAGCAGATTGCTTACATGAGTTTTGACGGTTTTGATACTAATATGTAGTTCTTCCCCAATGTCCTTATTGGTCTTGCCCTCTGCAATCAGCAAGAGAACTTCCTTTTCCCGTTCTGTCAGACCGGATTCATTCTCTCTTGCTGTACGCTGTCTGATGCCACGAGTCAGTGCCTGTGATACATCCCCTGTCATAACAGGCATCCCCCGGTATGCGCCTTGCAAAGCATAGATCAACTCTTCGGCCGAAACTGTCTTCAGCACATAACTGACCGCTCCGGCTTCAATCGCCTGGACCACAAGATCATCCTCCAGAAAGCTGGTCAACATCACAATTTTTAATCCCGGAAACTCCGTCATGATCGCTTTTGTCGCTTCGGCACCATTCATCACCGGCATCATCAGATCCATCAGGATCAGGTCAGGCAGTTCAGTTTGACCCAGTTTGCGCAGCTGATTTAATGCATCCTGTCCGTTACCGGCTTCTCCCATCACATGAAATGTGGGCTCCAGCATTAAATACGTCTTTAACCCCATCCGCACCATATCATGATCATCCACAATCATTACATTCACTTTTCCGCTCATACCGTTTCCTCCTCTGGATCTTTCGGAAATTTCGGGATAAATACCCGCACCGTTGTCCCCGCTCCCGGCTTCGATATAATCTGAACCTGCCCGCCAAGCTTCTCTGCCCGTTCACGCATCGTTGATAATCCATATGAACCGGGTCGTTCTGCTTGTTGTAAGAAACCTTGGCCATCATCACTGATGCTCATACTGATCTGATGCTCACTTTCACGTATGGCCAGGCTGACCAAACCTGCTTCCGCATGTTTTACTACATTGGCGACCGCTTCCTGAATAACAAGAAACAGCTGGTGCTCAATGGCATCGGAAATTCCGCCATCCAGTTCCAGCTCTTTCACACCTTTGAGTCCGTTCTGCCTGCAATAATCCGGGAACCAGCTATCCAGTGCTGCGGTGAGATCCCTTCCCTCCAGCTCCACTGGGCGAAGCTGTGCAATAAGTCCGCGCATCTGCCGCTGTGCGATATGCGACATCTGAATGAGTTGATCCAGCACTTTGCTGCCATGCTCGGGATTCATCTCCAGCAGACGTGGTAAGGAGGAAGCCGACATATGCATGGCGAACAGCTGCTGGCTGACCGTATCATGCAAATCTCTTGCCATCCGTTTGCGCTCTTCAATCACAGCGCGTTCCGATGCCTGTTCCTTCTCAATGACTTCCTGCTCACCGAGCCGCTGAAGCAATCTCATTTTTTTCTCAATCGAGTCCATCATGACATTGAATTCCTGATATACCCGTCCGAAGGAGGCATCATCTGCCTCAGGCATTCTAACGGCGAGATTACCCTTGGATACTTTCAGCATATTGAGATCCAGAAGATCGATTTTGCGTTGAAGCCGCAGGGCGGCAATATACCCCGTGATCACCGTAGCCAGTAGAACAACGGCAACATAGGTCCACGCACGCTGATGCCCTGTTCCCATCAGCATTTCCCCGTATAACAAGTAAAATCCGCCCAAAGTAATGAGACCGGTCAGCGCAAAATACATCATCAGTTCCCATTTATTTGCCTTGAGAATCGTTCGAATCATGCGTTAACCCACCTTATTCACTTTGACATCTCCAATAAACACACTAACGACAATCCGTACTTTTTTTCCAGCTTCGCGATAATGCGCTGTTTCAGCCTGAGCACTACTTAGGAATCCACCCCGTTTTTGATTTAACAGGGACATGTCTCCGATAAACGAGTTCGTTGTCACGGTTACACCCAGATCCATATCTTCCGGTACAAATACCTTTACATCCCCGATAAAAGAGGAAATGTTAATCTTCGTCTCACCGTAAGGTATTTGGGCCTTCGTCAAATCAATAACTGTATCGCCAATAAATGCCGAAATGTTCATCGGTTTTAACGAGAACACTTCCTGTCCCATATACAGATCGCCGATAAATGCTGATTTGTTAATCGTATTTCCATGGCCACCATAATAATTGGAATCATCATCATAATTGTCATCATCAGCAAATGTTCCATAGCCCTTTTTGTTTGAGCCGTAACCTTTATGCTTGTGGTGTTGATGGTGATGCTGATGGTGTTGATGTCCGTGTGATTTATGGTCTTCCTTATCTGTATAAAATGAGCCATGCGAATCATTCTTTTGTTCCTGTTTCGGTTTGCCAAATGTTTTCTCGAACTGTTCATCAAACGAAGACGGCATCTCCAGATCCTCAGGGACAACGGCTTATACGGTTGCTCCGGTGGAGATGGAGGCGGTTGTACTTGATCATGATGCTTCCGGTCACGACGACGAGGTCCAATCAAAACAAATAAGCCCCCACCAATTAGCATCACCGGGATCAGGTAGCGAATGAACTCACCCATAGAGTAATCAATCCATCCCAGATTACGTGCCAGAAAGTATCCACCAATCGCCAGGACTATGGCAGGTCCAATCAATGCATGACTCCCGTTGCGCCGAATTTCGGTTATTCCCTTTACACCCCACCAAATCAAAAATAACGGCCAATATGTTCTGAACATGTATCCTATATCAATGTCATAGCCCAATTGCCTGAACAATATTATTGCGCCAATCGCAATAAGGGGTATGCCAACCCACCAGCGGTCCCGCGTAGATCGTTTCATCGCTCATGTCTCCTTTGTCTGTATTCTGTATCCAGTTTACATCAGACAAGAGTTGGTTAACAGCGGCGGCAGATGGAATTGATCTCAGTCTCCAGACGGAGGCGGAAGGATATTTATGTAAAAGTTACTTGCAAACCCAAATTAAAAACACCCCGGAGCTACCTGAAGTGCACCCCTTAGAATAGACATTGGAAAAACCCCTGGGTTTAGCCGATGAAATTCTAGGGGTGTATTTTTTATGGCGATTAAGGGACAAAAGTTTAAAACGTATTCGGAGAAGATAAAAAATGAGGCTATTCGTTTGCATACGGTTGAGGGGTGGACTTATCGAAAGATTAATAAACATCTGGGGATTCATGATCCAGGACGAATGAAGCGCTGGATGCGAAAATATCGGGAACAAGGTGAGTTTGGACTGATGGATCAGCGAGGTCGACGTAAAGAATACTTGGATCAAGACCGCTTTGTACAAAAACTGAAACGGGAGAATGAGTTGCTAAAAAAGTGCTTGGTCATCTGGAAGGAGGAAGCAAACAAGAAAGATTTCAGATCATAGAAAAAGTAGCGGCATACGGTGATATCCAGAAACTTTGTGATGTGTTTGGCGTGTCACGGAGTGGATTTTATGCCTATGTAAAACGTAAACGATTCGATCGCGACGCAAAGGCGAAGAAACAAGTGCTTCAAACGTATCAACGATATGAAGGCAAATATGGTTATCGGCAGCTCCAGTTGTTCCTTTGGCAAGATCAGGGGATTTGGATGAACCACAAAAAGGTGCTCCGCCTGATGCAAATGCTCGGTATTCAATCTCGAATCCGTCGTAAACGGCGCTCCAGCAGCTCGTATACACCTGCGCAGCGTGTAGCAGAGAACCTCTTGAAGCGAGATTTCAGTGCAGAAAAACCGAATCAGAAATGGGTAACGGACATTACCCAGTATCGTGTGGGAGAGCGCTGGATATATCTTTCAGCCATAAAGGATCTGTTTAATAACGAAATTGTGGCTTACGAAATAGGCGAACGCAACGACAATGAACTGGTGCTTCGCACATTCAGCAAGGCGTTTGCGAAGCAAAAAGACGTGACCGGACTGGTCGTTCATAGCGACCAAGGATTCCAGTACACGTCTCATGCTTACCACGACATGCTGCCAAAGGTTGGCGCCCGAATCAGCATGTCTCGCCGAGGAAATTGTTATGACAATGCCTCGATGGAGAGTTTCTTCTCGCATCTCAAAACGGAAGGACTCTATCCTTATCATATCCGAACGCTTAGCGAAGCACAAAGCAAAATCGAAAAATATATCCGTTTTTACAACCGAAAACGGCCACAACGGAAACTAAAAAAACTGACGCCGGTAGAGTACCGACGCCAGTTTGCAGCCTAGGGTCTTTTTATAATGTCTACTAAATGGGGTCTTGACCAACCGCTCCAGGGTGCTGAAACTTTATTTATTTTTGAAATTTGCCTGCTTTGCCGACTTGGCTTGTTTGGCTTGTTTGGCCTGTTTGGCCTGTGTTTTCCACACCAAATTCAGCATTGAATTTTTCATCAGGTGTTTTGAAGTTTTCCTGTACTTTGTTTTGCTCGGATTGTTTTACTTTGTTTGCTACGTTTTCTTGTCCAAACTCCTCATTGTACTTCTCGTTTGGTGTTTGGAATCCTTGGGATTTCTTAGCCACAACGATCACCTCTCTCTTCATATTTACGCTGCAATACTGCTGCGCGGGGTTTGTCCCCAGTCAATATTATGTGAAGAGTGCATGGCAGTTATTCATCCATTAAATTCAACAATTAAACGGCCTTGTCCAACCATGAATCCGGTACGGATTTGTATACATCGATGGCTTCCGATAACTCTTCCAGCATTTTTTCAGTGCATTTTCCAGCACCTTGTTTGATTACCTGTACTTCGACGTCCTTTTTGCCCCATTCCTTGTACACTTGCTTTGTTGTAGGGAAATAAAGATCAATTTTATTGCCCTTAATCGCGGAGCCCGTGTCTGCAACGATACCATAGCCGTAGCCGGGAATATATAAAATGGAACCCAGTGGAAACAGCTTTGGATCAGCTGCAATCGTTGAGACTGTTTCTTTATCGCGGCGCACCTTTACACCTGAATACGTAATGCCGTATTGAGGATGTTTAGGTCCTTTTCCGGTTGATTCCACACCTGCAGTGTATCCGGTAGCCGTCACCTTGTGTGTATCCAATACCTGTTCTGTCCGCGGAGCGAGCACCGGCATCGAAGGGTCAACCCCGATCTGCTTCTTCGGTATTTCGGGCCGTGGAATAACAATCGGCTGCGGAGACCACATCAATCCCATATAGACCATGGTGGTGAGTTGAGCCTGATCACTGTATGCAAAGACCGCCGTTTCTAAATGCTCGCCTTCGCGCTCACCTGAAGTTTCGTTGTTGCGACTCTCTACGTACAGGACTTCATTTTCCTCTTCAAAGGTATACGCATCTGCCTGATTCAAGCTCACAATAACTCCAGTGAGCACCACACAGCAAGAGATGATAAACCGTATGTTTTTCTTTTGAATTAAAAATTGCTTTTTCATTATAGAACCTCCCCCTTACTGCAAAGGTTTTCCAAAATGAAAAAATTATATACTTTTCTTTATGTAGGCTTTTTAGCCGGGTGTTCAGGCGACCTAAAAACAACAAAAAAAACCGCCCGAACCATTGGATTTTCTCCAATATGATTCAAACGGTTTTCTATTTATAGAAATCAACAATTCCTGAATTAAACCTGTCTTGTTGTAATTTCTTCTTTGAGCTGGGCTACAATTTCGTCCAGTGGTTTCATGCCGAGATCGCCTTCTCCACGTTTCCGTACAGATACACCCTCTGCATTGCGTTCATTTTCTCCAACCACGAACATGTATGGCATTTTCTCAAGTTGTGCCTCACGGATCTTATAACCGAGCTTCTCGTTACGCAGATCAGCTTCAGCAGAGATCCCCGCACGTTTCAACTTCGCTTCCACTTCACGTGCATAGTCGTCGAAGTTGCCGGATACCGGAATAACTTTCGCTTGTACAGGAGACAGCCACAGTGGCAGAGCCCCTGCAAAGTTCTCCAGCAAGAATGCAGTGAAACGCTCCATCGTACTGATTACACCGCGGTGGATAACGACCGGACGATGCTTCTGTCCGTCATCTCCCACATATTCGAGCTCAAACCGCTCTGGCAAGAGGAAGTCCAATTGAACGGTAGACAATGTCTCTTCCTTGCCCAGCGCTGTTTTGATCTGCACGTCCAGTTTTGGACCGTAGAACGCTGCCTCGCCTTCTGCTTCATAGAATGGAAGGTTGAGCTCTTCCACAACTTCACGCAGCATGCGTTGGGACATTTCCCACATCTCGTCATTCTGGAAGTATTTCTCGGTATCCTGAGGATCGCGATAGGACAGACGGAAACGATATTCGTGAATGCCGAAATCTTTATAAACCGTTTGAATCAGTTCAATAACACGTGCAAATTCTTCCTTGATCTGATCCGGGCGTGCAAAAATGTGTGAGTCGTTCAGCGTCATTGCACGTACACGGTGCAGACCTGTCAACGCGCCCGACATTTCGTAACGGTGCATCATGCCAAGCTCGGCAATCCGGATCGGCAGATCACGGTAGCTGTGCATGCTGGACTTGTACACCATCATGTGGTGAGGACAGTTCATTGGACGAAGAACGAGTTCCTCATTGTCCATAACCATTTTCGGGAACATGTCTTCCTGATAGTGCTCCCAGTGTCCGGATGTTTTGTACAATTCAACATTACCCAGAACCGGTGTGTACACATGCTGATATCCGAGGCTCTCTTCTAGGTCCACAATGTAACGCTCCAACGTCCGGCGCAGCTTGGCACCATTAGGCAGCCAGATTGGCAGGCCTTGTCCAACCAGCTGGGAGAATGTGAAGATTTCGAGTTCCTTACCCAATTTGCGGTGATCCCGTTTACGCGCTTCTTCCAGGAAGTGCAGATGCTCATCCAGCTGCGCTTTCTTCACAAAAGCCGTACCGTAAATACGTTGCAGCATTTTGTTTTTGCTATCTCCGCGCCAGTAAGCACCAGCGACATTCATCAGTTTGAATACTTTGATTTTGCTGGTGGATGGTACATGTGGTCCACGGCATAAGTCGAAGAATTCACCTTGCTCATAAATGGTGATGACACTGTCTTCCGGTAAGTCACGAATCAATTCGAGCTTGTAAGGATCGCCCACTTCTTCGAAAATTTTGATCGCTTCTGCGCGGCTAACTTCTTTACGTACAATCGGCAGGTTTTCATTAACAATGCGCTCCATTTCCTTCTCGATCTTCTGCAGATCTTCGGGATTAAGCGGTTGTTCGAGATCCATATCATAGTAGAAGCCATCTTCAATGACAGGGCCAACACCGAGGTGCACTTCTTTGTTTCCGTATAAACGCTTCACAGCTTGAGCGAGCAAGTGAGCTGTACTGTGACGCATCACTTCCAGACCTTCTGGTGAATCCAGTGTTACGATCTCCACCAACGCTCCCTCATGAAGTGTTGTGGACAAGTCCACGACGATTCCATCCAGTTTGCCGGCTACGGCATTTTTGCGTAGTCCGCTGCTGATCGAAGCGGCTACATCTTCAATGCTGCTTCCTTCGGCATACTCACGAACCGAACCATCGGGTAGTTTAATGTTAACTGCCATTTGTCTCATTCCTCCTGTAAGTTCATCTGTCCATGCATTTCATGGATGGATAATCTATTGCTGTTCCTGCGATTTTTGCAAAGGAACACAAAAACACCCGTCCCGGCAAAGGGACGAGTGCTGTATATACTCTCGTGGTTCCACCCTAATTCAGCTGCTTCATCCATATTGGAAGTACAGCCCTCATTGGCATGACGGTAACGGGCATGACCCGGCATATCCTTACTCACGGACGATTACCTGTGTAATAGAGGCAATCTCATATCCATTTTCAAAACTGCAGCTCCAAAGGGGTAAACCAAACGTGGCATCCGGAGGAAATTTCAGCCTGGTTCCCTCTCTCTGCACCGACCTTGCGTATGGTTCTTGTCTTTGTCAACGCTTTTGCTTATTGTTCCATAACAACTTCTAATAAATCATGGATCAACAGTTATTATAATTGCCGAGATCACTTGCGTCAAGACCTGTCAACAATCCGGAACGCAGCACTTCACACTCGGGGCAATGGTGGCATAATTGTACCTTGTCCTCAAAGATTTGTCGGATCGTAGAGATAATGGGGAGATCTGGAGTGCGCGTATGCAGCATGACTTTTTCCGGCGAGATGGAGATCAGCGTACTCACGATCATATCTTCGATATCCATTTCCAATTCCAGTCCCGGCATCTCCACAACGACCTGCTCATCCTTTTGTACGGGAAGCACATTAAGCGCAGCATCCAATACCTGAAATTCATGCAAACCTTTGTGTATCAAATGCACAAGTGGTACTTTCGCTTCCTGAAAAAATACAAAATATTTGAGAAGTCCCATAAACTCTTCGTATTGGCGATCCATCCAGAATTCATCCAGCGCATATTCCACCAGTTCATGAAGCTCCTGCTTGTATTGCCGAATTCGGAAATTCATAATGCCTTCAAGGTGAAAAAAATGAATCTCCTCCAAGTCCTGCTTCAGTCCATTGGCCAAGGTAGTACGACGACGGTCCCGTAATCCAGGCTGATCCAAATCACCATTGAACAATAAAGGCATGCATATCCGGTTTACCTTCTCCACTTCATGTTCATCCATGACCGAACAAGCCTTGGAGATCATCTCTTCTACAATAATGCGTTCACGTGTATTCATAATGAAATCGGCAATTCCCGTGGCCAGCAAATCACTGATCTGAGGCAGCCACTGCTGGAAGTCAGCGTGATTCTCATTCCCTCTGCATACCCAGGCCGCTCTTCCATCATTATGTTTGAAGGTGAGCCGAAATCCTCTTTTGCTTATATGTAAACCTTTGGTTTTTTCCTTCACACAACGATAAAATTGATCCGCTTCCTCCTGCCCTGATACCTCGGTCCATACGGCGAACAGTTCCATAAGAATCACTCCTTTCCTTCCTGTTCAAAGTATATGGCAAGGCCGATAGGGATATACGAAGCGGATTGATGGAAAGCGTGTCATGATTTCTCAGTATATTATCAATCCGTTTGGAGTTAAGCCAAAAATGTGTTATTATTTTTATAACAGTATGTTTCACGGAAAAGGGGGAAGCCAAAATGACACAACAACCAAGAATACTCCGTTATGCATTTATTATCATTTTGTGCGTATTCCAAGCGTTGTCCTTCCCTATTTCGATGCAGTCGGAATCCGTTGTCGAGGTAAACGTTGAGGCGAACTCCAACAAGGAAGTTCTTGTCCATACATTGGAGTCTCAGCAGAAACCTGCCATTCGCAAATACCCACAAGTCATGTCGAAGTTGATTGCGGTCACGCATAACAAACCTGTCTTTCTTGTGCTCGCTTTGTTGCTAATGCTGCGAATTCCTACACCGCGTCTGCCCTTTAAACCGTTGATTTGTCTGTTTAAACGCAGATTATTTCTGCTACCCATTAAATTCACCAGTATGTATGTTTCTCCCACCCCTACAGCACCAAACTACGTGAACGCTTATAACTAGCCGTTACACCGTATTTTAGGTTGCTTTGCATGGAGACACCTCTGTTTGATAGACGGTGTGCTTGTGCATAACTTATAACCCTTTTAGCAAATGTTAGATATCAATTAGCTTCATTGGCAACCCCTATTCATAACATCTATTTTGTTATACCCATCTTCATTAAAAAATCAAACACTAGGCTGTGTGTCAGGAGTACCTGGCTCTGTTTACCCGCTTCAATTTAATGTTCCTTAGAGCAGCAGATCATTCTATATTCGGGAAATAAGCCTGTCTTCTGTGGCCAGCCCTCAATTTAAGGAGGCACACTATCCATGGATGTACGCGAAACAGATTTGCCGGGAATCGGCAAGAAATTTCAGATTGAAACGAGCAGTGGAGATAAAATTATTATCATTATTCACGATGACGGTCGCCGGGAAATGTACCATTTTGAGTACGATGATCCAGACCAAAGCATCTCCATGATTACGCTCGATGACTATGAAGCAAGACAGATTGCTGCCATCGTTGGTGGATTAACCTATAAACCTAAGCAGCTTGAAAATATTGAAGTAACGTTTGACGACCTGATTATTGAATGGTACAAAATCGAGCCATCCTACGGATGTATCGGTAAATCAATTGGTGAATTGGATGTACGTCAAAACTCAGGGGCAACGGTGATTGCCGTTGTAGAGAAGAATCACAAAAAACATATCAGCCCCGGTCCGGAGGTCGTGATTAGTGCAGAGTCCACGGTAGTATCCGTTGGCGAACGCAATCAGCAAAAGCTATTCAAATCCCTCCTCCTGACCGGAAGGGGGTGAGTCGATGGATCATCTGATATTCGAAGTAGGTCTGGCTCTTGTGCTCATTGCAGCAGCCGGACTCTTATCCGCAAAACTGAGATTTTCGGTCGTTCCATTTTACATCCTGATCGGGATGGCCGTTGGACCTCATGCGATGAAGATCTGGCATCTGGATTTCCGCTTCATTGAAAGTCAGCCGTTTATTGAGTTTATGGGCCGAATCGGTATTCTGTTCCTACTCTTCTATCTCGGACTGGAGTTCTCGGTTGGCCGTCTGATCAAGTCGGGTAAATCGATTGCCGTCGGCGGTTCGATCTATATCGGGATTAACTTTACGCTGGGACTGATTTTTGGTTTTGCTTCCGGTTTCCCAGCCGCCGAAGCTCTTATCATTGCCGGGATTACGACTATTTCATCCAGTGCCATCGTCGCCAAGGTTCTCGTTGATCTGAAACGAACAGCAAATCCGGAGACGGAAATGATTCTCGGAATCATCATGTTTGAAGATGTGTTTCTAGCTGTATATATCTCCATCTTGTCTGGACTTGTGCTCAGTGATTCATCCTCCATCGGAGGTGTCATTGTATCTGCACTCGTCGCGCTTGGATTCATGCTCATTGTCATTATTCTTGGACGTAAAGCAACACCGCTGCTTAATAAGGTGCTTAAGATTCGCTCCAATGAGTTATTCTCGCTTGTGATTTTCGGTGCATTGTTCCTCGTAGCCGGATTCTCGGAAACTATTCATGTCGCCGAAGCCATTGGCGCCCTGCTTGTTGGTTTGGTGCTGGCAGAGACGGAACATGCTAAACGGATTGAGCACTTGATTCTGCCATTCCGTGATTTCTTCGGAGCTGTCTTCTTCTTCAGCTTTGGTTTGTCCATCGATCCGCTGTCTCTTGGTGGCGAAGCTGTATGGCTTGCTTTGATCGCAGTTGTGCTCACACTATTCGGGAACTTCCTTGCAGGCATGCTCGCTGGACGCAGTGCAGGATTATCACCGAAAGCATCAGCCAACATCGGTTTGACCATTGTGTCGCGTGGTGAATTCTCCATTATTATGGCCAACATGGGTAAAGCCGGAGGACTTCTCCCGCTCCTGCAACCATTCGCCGCATTATATGTACTCATTCTGGCAATTCTTGGACCGTTATTAACGAAAGAATCCAAACATGTGTTCAGATTACTGGATAAAATATTTAAGTTCAAAGACCCTCGGAAGAAGAAAGAAGAGCCGAAGGTACTGCAGAAAGAAGGATAACCCTCTTGTCTGTTCAGAACAGACAACGTATTGTACTCGCGGCTCTACCGCCGATCTTTCTGTGATTAACCCAGGGAGAATGGCACGAAAGCCGCACTAAGGAGGATGACCTATGAAAGCACCTCTGATATCGGCTAATCCGGTGCCACAAACCGCCAAGAGCAGATTGTCATCTACCCGTCGTATGTTGAATTTGTTGTTTGTGATTGCGGGTGGGATTCTGGCCTCCGTGGGACTTGAATTGTTTCTGCACCCCAATAAAATCATTATTGGAGGCATTACGGGCATTTCTTCATTGTTCGCCCATTGGACCGAAATGCGGATTGGTTTGTTCCTGTTTTTGTTCAACGTTCCATTTATTTTTCTATCCTATAGACTTGTGCAAAAAAAATTCGTACTGGTCACTGTTCTGGGTTTGGTTGTCTTTTCGATTGGTGCCATTGCGCTTCATCCCATGCCGCCGCTTGTCGAACACCCGCTGGCTGCCGCCATGTTTGGCGGATTATGTCTCGGATTAGGAATCGGTCTAGTCGTACGGTATGGTGGGACACTGGATACGCTGGAAATCGGTGATCCGTCCTCTCGTCCACCTGAACGTATATTTAGCGGGAAACGGATGCTTATCGAAAAAATAATCATGCTGCTCAACTTGTTGATTCTAACTGCTGCTGGTGTTGTCTTTGGTTGGGATCAAGCGATGTATTCAGTAATCGCCTATCTTATTGCCTATGAAATGGTGTATATTGCATTCCGCGGATTCACAGCCAAGCGCAAAATATGTATCTTAACTACACAAAGCGCCCAAGTTGAGAAAGCCGTCCGCAAACGGCTGCGCCGTGAACCTGGAATATTGGATTCTTCAACCAATTCAGGACACGCTGCTCTGACCGAAGGATGGATCCAACACGTTCCGGGAGCACTCTATTATGAGATTCATTTCCTCGAAATGATCTGGCTCAAATCTATTGTGCGTCATATTGATCCACATGCAGGTATTGTGACGAACCCAGAAAAATAATCTGATTCCTATAGGCTAGGCAAATTGAACTAAAGAATATTTACACTTGCCACTCCGATGACAGAACAACCTTCCGATCGCTGTTATCCCCAGATTTTTTGAATTCCCTTTTTCAAAGGGGAAAATCCGGGGATAAGCGTATGCTTCCGATGCAGCTTTCTTTCAGAAAGCTTTTAGGCGAACGCTTCGCTTCTTCAGGTTTTTTCTGTCCTCTCCGTTCTTGTTAATGTTTTGTTCAATGCATATAAGCAAACAAAAACTCTCTCTGATTCCTATGGATGTTCACCATTCATACAGGATCAGAGAGAGTTTTTTCAGTTATTATTTTTATAACTCCACTATCGCTTTCACAACATGCGAATCCGGTTGTAACCATGTGTCGATCGTAACAGGCAGTTGGTCAAAATTTGCCCGGTGTGTAATGTAATCATCCATGTTCAGCTTCTTCTCCCGCAAGATCGACATGACCTGTTCAAAATCTTCCCGCGTTGCGTTTCGGCTGCCCAAAATGCTCATCTCTCGCTTGTGAAAGTCCGGATCATGAAAGGAAATATCGGCTTTGACCAGTCCAACAAAGATTAATTGACCACCATGTGCCACATAATGGATCGCATCATTCATCGAATGCATGTTACCTGTTGCATCAAAGACAGCCGTCGCATAGTCCCATCCGTGATTTCAGCAACGTGCTGGGCCGCTTGTTCATTAGCCTGAACCAAAGCATCCACTCCAGCCCAGGTGCGGCTAAGTTCCAGCCTGTCCACATTCCGGTCAATAGCAATGACCCGAGCACCCGCCTGTTTGGCAAATGCCATCACACCAAGTCCAATCGGTCCAGCTCCAATGACCACAACCTGATCTCCAGGCCTTAGACTGGCTCTTCTGACCGCATGAGCACCAATACTCAGCGGTTCTATCATCGCAGTTTCATCCAGTGTAAGCCCTTCGGCTTGGATCAGATGCGAGACAGGCACAACGATTCTCTCTCGCATGCCTCCGTCCACATGAACCCCCATCACTTGCATGGACACACAACAATTCGTTTTACCCGATCGGCAAGCGATACAATGACCACAATGCAAATATGGTATAATGCTCACCTGATCTCCCGGCTTCAAGCCATCTTCATTGGGCCCGATTTCTTCAATAATTCCTGCAAGCTCATGGCCCAGTACACGGGGATAGGTGAAAAATGGCTGATTTCCTCTGTAGGCATGCAAATCTGTGCCGCAAATTCCAATCCGTCGGATGGATACCAGCGCCTGATTTTCGGTTCTTTGGGGTTCAGCTATGTCTTGCAACGCCAAACGATTTAATTCTTCACATATAATCGCTCTCATTCCTGTTCCCCCTTCGATGATGATTGTGGCTTCAAGTGATGTGCCATGTTGTATTCAGGGCGACCGCTGGCCCAGCTCTCATTATGAATTGGGGCCAAAATACGCAGCACCTCCGATATCAGTTCCTGGTCTAGTGGTTCTTCGATCCAGGCTGCATTGTTGCGGATATTATGTTCGCTTGCACTGCTGACGAGTGTCGTTGGAATCTGTTCATTGGCTGTTGCAAACTGCACGGCAAGCTTGGCGATGTCACTGCCTTGTTCCGCACAGAACCGTGCTGCTTGCAGACAGACCTGCTTCACATGATCATCTGCCGGGTGCCAGGCAGGAGTGCCTCTTGTGCTTAATAAACCCATGGAAAGAGGCGAAGCATTCACAAGGCCAATTGCTTTCTTTTCCAAAAGAGGGAGCAGGGACAGCAGGGAAGTGTCATTCAGTGCATAATGGCAATAGGAAATGATTGCATCAGCATCAATCTGTGGCAATACCTTTTCAAATAATGGCAGCGGTAATCCACAAATTCCTGCATGGCGAATCACTCCCTGCTCTTTCAGGCGGAGTAAGGTGGGGAAAGCTTCTTCAATAATGATGTCGGCCGGGACAAACTCAATGTCATGCAGGAACAAAATGTCGATATAATCGGTATGGAGTCTAGCCAGACTCTCTTGTACACTATCTTGTATCCGCTTTCGAGAAAAATCAAATGTATTCTCCCCGTAACGTCCAGCTTTCGTCGACAGCGTAAACGAGCTGCGCGGCAAACTGCGAAGGGCCTCTCCAAGTACGGCTTCTGCCTTCGTTAACCCATAATAGGGCGAAACATCTATATAATTCATCCCTGCATCTACAGCAGCGTGAACCGTACGAATCCCCTCACCCTTGTCAATATCACGAAATACCGAACCTAGTGAGGATGCTCCAAAGCTCAATACAGGTACTTCCAGTCCCGTCTTTCCAAGTCTTCTTGTTTTCATTGGCCCGCCCCTTCCCAGCATGTCTGCTTATCTCAAGTGCCCTTTCATTGTAACAGTTCGATTCCATTATAAAATATCGCCAAATGCGTAATATGTACTGTTTGATGATCTGTGAATAATCGCTGGTATGAAGAAAAATTAAAAAGTCCGCCGATTCCCCTTATAAAGAGTAATCAACGGACTTCATATCCCTACGGACTAAATCAGCTTATGGATTCAATTCGTCAGCATGGTATAGATTTAAGTAGATATTAGTTCTGCATAACAAAATCTTCATGAATGGCGTTTTCTTCATCAAACGTGCGCAGGATAT
Source organism: Paenibacillus sp. 1A_MP2 (assembly GCF_052244825.1). Lineage (NCBI taxonomy): Bacteria > Bacillati > Bacillota > Bacilli > Caryophanales > Paenibacillaceae > Paenibacillus > Paenibacillus sp. 1A_MP2. The sequence continues at coordinate 5,249,298 of NZ_JBQQCS010000001.1, forward strand.
CATATCTTGTGTTACGCTGCGCCGGAATATAGCCCGACTCCCGAATCAGTTGTGTAATCGAACTAATGTTGACTTTGTACGTTGCGCCTGCAGCAGATACCACATTCTCTTCAATCATGGTGCTACCAAAGTCATTGCAGCCAAATTCGAGTGATTTTTTGCCGACTTCAGGCCCCATCGTTACCCATGAGGATTGAATGTTTTTGATGTTGTCGAGTACCAGTCGACTGATCGCTACCGTTTTTAAATACTCTTCCGGTGTCTGACGCTCCAGCTTCAGATTCGTATTATCCGGTTGGAATGTCCAAGGAATGAACGCCAGAAATCCTTCGGAATCATACTTGTTCGCAATGCACTCATCTTGAGCTTCACGCACACGAAGCAGATGCAATGCGCGCTCTTCCATCGTTTCACCGAGGCCGATAACCATCGTTGCCGTTGTGTTCATACCAATACGGTGAGCTGTCTGCATCACGTCCATCCAATCGCGCCATGAACCTTTCAGACGGCTGATTTTGCGGCGTGTACGGTCATCCAGGATTTCGGCACCACCACCAGGCAGGGAATCCAGTCCCGCTTCGTGAATCGCACGAACAACCTCTTCCAGAGTAAGACCGTCGGATACTTCAACCATTTTCATAATTTCAGCAGGAGAGAAGGAGTGCATCGTAATATTAGGGAATCGCTCCTTGATCGCTTTAAGCAGGTCCGTGTAATAGCTAAACGGCAGATTCGGATTCGTTCCGCCCTGCATCAGAATTTCGGTACCGTTCACGTCTTCGGTTTCCTTGATCTTCTGGAAAATGACTTCATCGGGAAGTACATACCCTTCCTCAGAGCCAGGTCTCCGGTAGAAAGCACAAAAACGGCAGTACACATCACACACGTTCGTGTAGTTGACGTTACGCCCAATAACAAATGTTCTGTATGGTTCGGGATGCATGCGTTTTACAATCACATTGGCGGCTGCCCCGATTTTGTCTACTTCATTCGACTCAAACAGCTGAATCGTGTCTTCCAAGTCCAAACGTTCGCCCCGAAGGGCTTTATCTAAGATACGGTCTACCGTACTCATCGTAAAAAAGCCTCCCTCATGAAGAGAAAATATAATCACGATCCGTCCCAACTTGTTCATATAAATGAAAGTTTTGGTGGCAACATCGCATTTCTGTACTCCACATATCGTAACACAGGTTACATGTGAAAAAAAGCACCTTATGGGCAGGTGCTTTAAAAATTAATAAAAATGTTTACATATGGTATCTATTTCATTTCTTTTTCAGGGGCACTCTAACACCCTTGTTTCAATACTACCGACTCTACGAGTCCTGAAGTGCTTGATCCAGATCGGCAATCAGGTCATCGATGTCTTCCAGTCCAACCGAGAAACGCAATAATCCGTCCGTGATTCCCCGATCACGACGAACCTCAGCCGGCATAGCCGCATGAGACATCATCGCAGGATAAGACAAGATACTTTCAACCGCACCCAAACTCACGGCAACAATTGGCAATTTCACACGGTTAAGTACAGCCTTGGCCCGATCGCCTGAACCGACGTCAAACGACACGACCGCACCATACCCGCTTGACTGACGTTCGTGAGCTTCACGGCCGGGATGATCCAGCAGCCCCGGATAAAATACAGCCGTAATATCACTGCGTCCACTGAGCCAGGCTGCCAGTTTGGCAGTGCTCTGTTCACTGTGTGCCATTCGTGCACCCAAGGTCTTCATGCCGCGCATTAGCAGCCAGGATTCCTGAGCACCCAGCACGGTTCCCAGTCCATTCTGCAATTGTTTTAGCTGTCTTCCCAGTGAATCGGTACGAGCAACAGCTAAACCTGCCAGCACATCACTGTGTCCGCCAAGAAACTTGGTGGCACTATGTACGACAATATCCACCCCGAGCTCGATTGGACGTTGGTAGTAGGGTGTCATGAAGGTGTTATCAAGAATGGAGATTAACTCCTGTTCCTGTGCCCAAGAGGTGACCGCAGCAATATCCGTGATCCGAAGTGTCGGGTTGGATGGTGTCTCCATATAGACTGCCTTCGTATTCGGTTTAAGCGCTGCCTTTACTTCCTCAATATTGGTCATATCCACAAAGGTAGTCTCAATCTGCATCCGGCTCAGAATGGAAGTAAGCAGTCGATATGTACCTCCATATACATCTTCCGTTACAATCATGTGATCTCCTGCGGAGAACATCATGAACACACTGGAGATGGCAGCCATGCCGGAGGAATACGCAAATCCGCGGGCTCCACCTTCCAATAATGTAATGTAATCCTCCAATGCCTGACGAGTCGGGTTACCCGAACGGCTATAATCATGTTGAGGCGGATTAAAAATATCAAAATGATGGAATGTGGAGGCCTGGTAAATCGGCACGCTGGAAGCCCCGGTTGTTTTATCGATTTCGTCACCGAAATGCAGTAACTTGGTGTCAAACTTCAGGTCGGAATGAACATTCCGATCATGATTGTTGGCATTATTGTTTTGCTCACTCATGATGCGCTCCTCCTTCAATCTCCTGCTGTGCAGCTGTGAGTGCATTGCCCAGATCGGCAATCAGATCTTCGGCATGCTCGATCCCTACAGAGAAGCGCAACAGACGGTCATCCACACCTACAGCGTCACGAATTTCAATCGGGATATCCGCATGGGTCTGTACCGCAGGATAGGTCATCAACGACTCTACACCCCCGAGGCTTTCCGCAAAGGCAATCAGTTTGATGTGACGAAGCAACGGTTCAACATAACGGGCATCCTTTACTTTGAAAGAGAAAATGCCTGTGTTCCCACTCGACTGTTTATTCTGTATTTCAAATCCGGGATGATCCGACAAACCAGGATGATACACTTCGTTAACGGCTGGGTGTTCCAAAAGATACTTGGCAATCGTCAAGGCATTATACTCATGCCGCTCCATACGAAGAGCAAGTGTCTTCATACCTTTCATCAACTGATAGGAGTCGCTTGGAGATAACACTGCACCAATGGAATTGTGCAGGAATGCCATTTCGGCTGATAATTCTTCTCCTTTGGTAATAATTAATCCGGCAAGGACATCATTATGACCACCCAGATACTTCGTAGCACTATGGATGATGATATCGGCACCGAGTTCAATTGGACGCTGGAAGAACGGAGTCAGTAGTGTATTATCCACAATAGTCAGCAAGTTGTGGCTCTTCGCCCAGGAGCATACCGCTTCCACATCCGTAATCATCATTAGTGGATTAGTCGGTGTCTCAATAAATACCGCTTTTGTGTTCGGCTGACGGATACTTTCCAGAGCTGCAAGATCATTGGTATCTACGTAACTTGCTGTCACACCGAATCGAGACAGGATGCGTTCAAGCAAACGATACGTTCCCCGTACAGATCCAGCGATACAATTAGATGATCTCCTTGACCGAATAAAGCAAAAATCGTTTGCAAAGCTGCCATGCCGGAGCTACAGGCAAAACCTGCATCCCCGACTCCAATGCCGCCGCTGCTTCTTCCAATACTTTACGGGTTGGATTGGTCGTACGGATATAATCAAACCCCGTGCTTTGTCCAAGCTTCGGGTGGCGAAACGCAGTGGATTGATAGATCGGAAAATTAATGGCACCCGTTACCGGTTCATTGATAGACCCGATTTGAGCCAATCGGCTTTCGATTTTCAACTTGTTGTCTTCCATTGCAGCATCCTCCTGTAGTGTCGATTAGATTTGCGGACCAATATCGTAAGGCGTCTCTTGATACACATAGTAATTGAGCCAATTAGAGAATAATAAGTTTGCATGTGCCCGCCAGGTGGCTGGAGGTACACGGGAAGGGTCGTCATTCGGGAAATAATGTCTCGGTAGCGCAATATCCATGCCTTTGGATGCATCCCGGTCATATTCCCATTTTAATGAAAGCGGGTCATACTCGGCATGTCCGGTAGCGAAAATTTGTTTGCCGTCTTTGGTGGCGACCAGAAAAATACCGGCTTCCTCCGATTCAGCCAAAATTTCCAGACTTTCATTCTTTTCAATATCTTCACGGCGCACTTCCGTATGTCGGGAATGCGGAACGTTAAATACTTCATCAAATCCACGCAGCAAAGGCACGTTGGATCTGTTGATCGTGTGTGAGAATACGCCAAAACATTTTCATCCAGCGGAACCTTTGGAACTCCGAAATGATGGTATAAACCCGCTTGGGAAGCCCAACATATATGCATAGTCGAAGTCACATTGGTTTTGGTCCATTCGAAGATCTCCTGGATTTCTTTCCAATAGTTCACGTCTTCAAAATCCATTTGCTCTACAGGAGCTCCCGTAATGATCATGCCGTCAAAACGGCGGTGCTCAATCTCGTCAAAGGTTTTGTAGAACAGGTCCAAATATTCCTGGGATGTGTTCTTGGACGTATGAGACTTCGGATGAACCAGAACGATATCTACCTGAATGGGTGTGTTACCTACCAGACGAAGCAATTGAGTTTCTGTCGTTTCCTTAGTAGGCATCAGGTTTAATATAGCGATACGGAGCGGACGAATATCCTGCTGATAAGCGGATGTCTCGTCCATGACAAAGATGTTCTCTCCTGCGAGTACTTCCTTGGCAGGCAGTGTGTCTGGAATTTTGATTGGCATAGTGGTTCTAACTCCTCCTTGAGCATAAATAGATGCAGCCACTGCGGCTGCGATACGATTCGCATCCGAACAGTTATAGGCTGCCATGAGCTTGCCTGCAGGCGCTGAATTGCAACCACATTGCTGGCGGCAAGCTCAAGTTCCTTAGCGAAAATCACTGCTGAGAAGTCGGTGCATATAACAAAGACCTTCCTCGGATTCCGAGAAAGGTCATATGTAAATAGATATGCGCCTCTCTCATCTCTCAGTTACAACAGTGTCAACTTGGACACTTGGTCGCTGCAAGAATTAGCACCGTGCGGTATACCGCCGGTTGCCGGGTTTCATCGGGCCAGTCCCTCCACCTACTCTTGATAAGATTTCGCTTTATTTAATTGTAAAATCTAGTGTGGTTCACCGTTTACTTTAAAACATTAATCCCCTCACGTCAAGGTGTAGTTCAATGTCTGTTCATCTGGATCGGAACCGTTCGTCAGCCGTTGTCATACACTGCTCCAGGGCGCGAAATCGACACATTTTTGCGCTTGAAAGGACTCTGTACCAGCGGTATACTAGACAAGTGTTGTAAACCCTTATGTGAGAGGTGACATATTCAATGGATGGCGACCCGAGGCCTGACTGGCAGCCGAATTCCGACAAACTGCATGAGAATTGATATCAGCATGCCGGCAGCGGGACGTTACTTCCGTTTGGTTATAAAGCGAACGCAGTCCTGACTTCCAGGATCCGCTGCCGACCGGCTGATCTGTTCTTTTTGCGCCCATATTGATGAAATCCGCCCATTTGGCGGGTGCAGAAGGAGTAGATGAACAATGAAAATCCGGTTGGTAAACAACGGTGTATTTATTCCGGTGGATGACATTCAGCAGGCGCTGACTCCACCAGCGGAGGGATTTTACTGGATTGATGCGGACGTAGACGATTTGGCGGTACTTCAACCGCTATTCATGATGCATGATCTGGCCGTAGAAGACTGCTTGAGTGACGAAGAACAACGTCCGAAGATTGAAATTTATGAGAGCCATTATTTTATTGTTATTAATAGCATTCGTTTTGATGATGAAGAGATTTTTTTACGTGCCGTCAACCTCTTCCTTGGCAGACACTTTATTATCAGTGTGACCAAACAGAAAGTCAGTGAATTGCGAACATTGAAGCCGATCCTGTGGGAACAGGAGATCAGTACGCCGGATAAGCTGCTGTATCTGCTGGTTGACTTGATTGTTGATAATTATTTCACAGTTGGTGACCGGATTGAAGCGCGCATTGAGAAGCTTGAAGAAGACATCCTGATGCACACCAAGAAGTCTCATCTGAATGAGATTATCGGGCTGCGTAGTGAGATTCTATGGCTGAAGAAAGTACTGGGACCTCAGAAAGAAGTCATTAATACACTTAACAAAAAGATCTGCGTCTTATTGATGATCAACTGCAGAAGTATTTCAGTGACATTTATGAGAATGCTGTGAAAATATCCGAAACCTTTGAGACTTATCGCGACTTGATGGGGAACTTGCGAGAAGCTTACCAATCCAGTATCGCCAACCGGGCGAATGAGATCATGCGTGTGTTCACCGCCATTACGACGGTGTTCATGCCGCTGACGGTCATCACCGGCATCTATGGTATGAACTTTACGAACATGCCTGAGTTGAACTGGAAATATGGTTATTTTGTGGTCATTGGCCTGATGGTGACACTGGGCCTCAGCATGTTCTTTATTTTCCGCAAAAAAGATTGGGTTTGAACTAACTAACAAAGACGAAGCGCTCCGCATCTGGAGAAACGCCTCGTCTTTTTTGTACGCTTATGAATGAAACCTACCGATCTATGTTCAATCTAGCCCGCATGCTGCTCCGCCTCTGTGTGACGACGAAACCGGATTCGAATCATGCGCAGTCTTTCGTAAACCTGCTCCAGATTGCCTCCGCCAGGCTTCTCTTCTCCATACACTTTATGTAACACAGGCTTCAGAAACGTATCTCCCAGCTCCTCGTAGGCGCTCCACACCGCTTCTTGCTCTTGTTCAGGCATGATAGCGAGTTCCGCGTCCAGCAGACAATCTGTGTCATACCCCTCCAGATCCAGTGTCTCCAACAGCTCAATCAGCTCCCGTCGGGATAATCCGGAACGATTCACGATCTCCTCCAGCGTATACCCTTCCTTCATGCCTTCGAGTACCTGCTTGCGTGTAGTGAATTTGTCTAATTCCTGCTTGTATTTCTGCTCTCTCTGTTTGTACAGCCAGCTCTCATATTCCTGTTCCTTCAGCACCGTATACACCCACTCTAGCGGAAAAGACGTGGAACGTTCCAGTCCATTCGTAAGCTCCAGCCATTCAGCTCCGTACTCGGACGCTTTACTCTCTCCTACGCCAGGCAGTTGCATCAATTCATCTATCGTTTGTGGAACAAATGCACTGATCAGGCGCAACAGCCGATTCGTTGCAATAAAATAGGGGGCCTTCCGATCAGACGCCGCTCTTTTCCTGCGCCATATGCAAAGATCCATATACAGCCCCTCATTGCCATATAATTCACTGTAACAATGAAGACGCTGACCGCCATAGCTGCGCGACTTCAAATCATCATTTTCGTGAAACAAACCCTGCAGCAACGGACGATACCCTTCGCCCATCTGTATCGCTAACTGATGACGATAAACATGTAACAGTTCGTCCCAAGAGCTTCCATCATACCAGATCGCATCCACACGATCTCCTTCCTCATATCGGCTCCATCCCAGATGCCACTCCCCTTCTTCTTCACCAATCCACAGCTGAGCATGCTCTTCATTCTGACCTGACATTCTGGATAACCTGTTCATGAAAATGACTTCCATTTCTTGTCCCTCCTTCAATAGTTCAGCTCGACACAGTCTGTATTGTGCTATCTTGAACAGCACAAAAACACCTCTCCTGCAAAATCCATGCAAGAGAGGTGCTTCCTCATTAACCGTGCTATGCTGTTGCTCATATATTACCACAATGGAAAAATTCGTCAACCATTAGTTTATAAAGCTATTTACTTGTTCAAAGCCAATTTTGCCAGCGCAAGTGAACCGCACAATCCCGCATTATCATCAAGTCCCGGTGAAACGACATATTGGTCAATTTTGGACTGAAGTGCAGGATGCTGAACGTATCCGGCGAGCAATTCCTGCAATTTGCTGCGAACCATTGGGAACAGATGCTCCTGTTTCATTACGCCACCACCCATTACAATTTTCTGCGGAGTGAGGATCAATACATAATTCATCAAAGCATGCGCCAGGTAATGCGCTTCAATCTCCCAGGCCTTGTGATCGGCTGGCAGTTCGTAAGCCGGTTGCTCCCAACGTTTATTGATGGCAGGACCTGCAGCAAGGCCTTCCAGACAGTCTCCATGATACGGACAGAACCCTTCATACGTATCTTCGGGATGTCTGCGTACAATGATGTGTCCCATCTCTGGATGTGACAAGCCATGGACCATTTTGCCACCTACAACTGCGCCTGCACCAATGCCCGTTCCAACCGTAATATATAGACAGCTATCCAGGCCTTGTGCAGCCCCCAGGTTGCTTCCCCGAGTGCTGCACCATTTACATCCGTATCGAATGTCATCGGTACATCAAAGTGCTCCTTGAGCTTACCAATCAGATTGTACTGTCCCCAATGTGGTTTAGGTGTTGTTGTGATATAACCATAGGTCGGACTTCCTTCAATCGGATCAATCGGACCAAATGAACCTACACCCAAAGCTTCAATGCCTTTACCTTCAAAAAAAGCAATGACTTGAGCCATCGTCTCTTCCGGTGTCGTCGTTGGAAAGCTTACGCGTTCAAGAACTTCTCCTTCTTCCGTACCGATACCACATACAAATTTGGTGCCTCCAGCTTCAATTGCGCCTAAAATCGTCATGTTAGTCACACTCCCAAGTAGTTTAAAATTAAAATGGATCTTCCAATCTGCTCTCTGAACGAAGGCATGGTTAATCCAGTTCAGCAGCTTCGAGCTTGGCCAATCTCTTCAACAAGGACTGCTTCCAGCTGTCCGACAGCGTTGAAATGGCCAGCAACGCACGCATACCAACCGCATCATGCTTCCCCTGATGCATAATTCGATTAGCTTCCAGAATGGTCATTGATGCAGGATCAGTGCTGATTCGTCTGAATGTTGCAGAAGGAGTTACCTCGCCCTCTTGCAACACTCGAAAGTAAAATCCGGTATGTCCGCTCTCCTGAAAATAAACTGGCAGCTCTTTGTAATCATACCGGGCGCCAAGCTTGAAGCAAGGCTGTCTTGGCTGGCTGACCTGTACCTTGGCTTCCCCAATTCATACACATCACCAATCCGGACTTCATCCTCCATACAGCCTTCAACGGTCAGATTTTCTCCACAAGCCCCCAGTCCAGCTTGCGATCCATCAGTTGTTCAAGCGCCGGATAACGACTGTAATCGTATACACAAACCGCCTTATCCGGTCCGCCATGATGCTCCAGATCCGCCTGACCATCTCCTGTCATTCCGGTGAATGACAGGAAGACCGGGCTGGATATGGGATGCTTCACAATGCCGCTCATCACTTCGCGCTTCTGACCAGGTAATGCCTGAGGTTGCCCCACATTTACAGCTAGTACAGCCGTCTTGCTTTCATCTGGCTTCCGGTTGTGTGTGAGTGTCATCTGATCATACCTCCCATAATAGCTTTCTTTTAACGAACAGAGCCACCAAAAACAAGCGTATTACTTAACAAACGGCCCGGGGAAGTAAGCATTTTGCCGCCAGCGTACATGCCTGAAGATGCTCCACCATCCAGATTCATTGCCTGCTTGGCACCGAGCTTCTGCATGACAGCAGCCCATTCCTTTATTGTCGCTCCCGAAACGGTAGCCAGTATAACCGAACCGTCTGCCATAATGGCAATACCGCTTCTTGCTCCGGAGGCATTGAGAATTTTGGTATCCTTGAAGCCCTCACTCGCTGGATTTACGGCTACTTTGCCGTCTTTCACCAGACGCGGACCTGCGCCCACAGCGGTGACTACATCTTGCCAAGGAATCTCCTTGCCTGCTGCGTTGGTGTATTTATAATTCATCTCTACAGTTGAACCAACGGTGAAGCGGTCCGACGAGGATTTCTGATTTCCCGTGAAGACCAGCACCGAGCCATTCTTCGGAATAGCTACATTGGTATTGGGTATCTTCTTGGTGACAATCCCTTTCTCCATCACAACGGCAGTACCTCCCTTGAACCCAACGGTGGATCCCCGCTCTGGCGTGTATAACATCGTAATACTCGCATTTGCGGAAGGGGTTCGGTTGATAAAGGTCGCATACCAACTGCGTGATTTCCCTTCTGTATCTGTTACTTTACCCGTGAGACTCACTTGAAGCGAATCCATGATGGCCGAGCCATCTTCCTTAAATCCGATCGTTGTTCCGTATCTTCCAATATGTATAACCTTGCCGTTTGCTATTAACATACCGTATGGATCTGGAGCTCCGTTATAAGCTTCAAAAAACGCTCCGTTTATGGCTGCTTGTGCTCCATAAGCCTTGACAATCGAAGGTAATGTTGCAGTCTGACCGACCTGCTTCTTCGCCAATCCTACAGTAACTGGTGTACCCTTGGGAATACTAACCGTCTGCACGGTAAAACTGCGTCCTGCTGCTTTTACTTTCTGTACTTTGGTGCTAATTGCCGCTTTGGCATCTACTGTCTGTGGAGCACTCACCGCTCCTGAAAGGATTACAGGCAAAGCAAGGACGAGGGCCATAGCCCCTGTCCACCACTTTTTGCCCGTCCGTTTTGTCTGCATACTACTCACCCAATTGCCACTCCCATCCAAGAGCCCAGGCTCTTCATCTCAAGTTGTTCGAACTTGTCCATCACCATATCCGGGTCAAGACGCAATTCACATACATCCAGTGCACAAGCTACCGGAACTGCACAGTGAATCTCTGCCAGTTTGCGAGACAGATGAAGCATATCGAGATCATTCTCAATCTTGTTACGTACCGAAGGTGTAAGCTTATCCATATTGTCCAAGATACCTTCAATGGATCCAAACTCCTGCACAAGCTTCAATGCCGTCTTTTCTCCAATGCCCCGTACCCCAGGATAATTGTCACTGGCATCGCCCATCAGACCCTTCATGTCAATCACTTGACGAGGTGTGAGCTGCTTCTCCAACATCAGGGATTCAGGCGTATAGACCATGTAATTGCCATGACCTTTTTTCATAATAATAATGCTAGTGCGGTCATCAATCAGCTGCAGCATATCGTGGTCACCCGTAAGTACCATCACGTTCATATCCGTCTGCTCAGTGTAATACTTGGCAAGTGTACCGATGCAATCATCAGCCTCATATCCTTGAGCGCCAATATTCGGAATGTTCAAACTATCCATCACTTCACGAATCAGAGCAAACTGAGGAATCAGATCATCCGGAGCTTCCGGACGGTTCCCCTTGTACGCTGCATACTCTTCACCGCGAAACGTCTTGCCCCCCATATCCCAACAGCATACGACATGACTTGGCCCAAAGGTCTGAACCGCATCCCAGAAATAACGGATAAATCCGTATACTGCGTTGGTTGGCACGCCTGCCTTTGTACGTCTGATATAACCGCTTGCAGATGTTGCATAGAATGCACGGAACAACACTGCCATACCATCTACCAGCAACAAAGTAGGTTCATTACGTTGATTCACTTGATTTTGTTCTCTCCTGTCCTGATTCCATAGAAAATTGAACTAAAGAATATTTACACTTGCCACTCCGATGACAGAACAACCTTCTGATCGCTGTTATCCCCAGATTTTTTTGATTCCCTTCTTCAAAAGGGAAAATCCGGTGATAAAGGCGAACGCTCCGCTTCCTCAGGTTATTTCTGTCCTCTCCGTTCTCGTGTAAATCTTTAGCTAAGTTTCTATAGCAAATAAAATATCGAACTAATTCTATCATTATAGCATAGTTCCGCCAAGGATCGACCAGCCAAAAAAGCCCTGAAATTTGAACAATCAGAGCTTTTTTCACCTTGGTTCATTTAACAATATGAAATCATTCAACTATAAATTACGCGTTGTTCCATTCCTGCTCATACGTATCTTCCTTGAACCCTACAGTCACTTTGTGACCATCCGTAACGATTGGACGTTTGATCAGACGACCATTGGAAGCCAGCAAACGAATCTGCTCTTCTGCGGACAACCCCGGCAGCTTGTCCTTCAATTGCTGCTCCTTGTATACTTCCCCACTCGTGTTGAAGAACTTCTTCACTTCAAGTCCGCTCTTCTGAATCAAGTCACTCAATTCTGCTTCGGATGGTGGCGTGTCGAAAATAGGGATTAAGTCCAGCTCATGCCCCTGAGCTTCCAGCCATTTTACCGCTTTGCGGCATGTGCCGCACTTGGTGTATTGATATACTTTCAGATTACTCATCGTTATTGTCCTCCTCGAGTGCTCCGGTTTCGATTTCTCGCTTCCCTTGGTTTGCTTCGCAAATCCAAAAGTCGCTCCAAACCGATACCATCGCAATGTAATTTTAAACCTTTTTGCCAATAAGAAAAAAGTACATTTGGCTATATCATTTTTAGGTTCAAAAACCTTAAAACTTAAAACATAAAGACCTTAAGACCTTAAGACCTTAAGACCTTAAGACCTTAAGACCTTAAGACCTTAAGACCTTAAGACCTTAAGACCTTAAGACCTTAAGACCTTAAGACCTTAAGACCTTAGACTACGGCATTTTGTTCGGGTGCGGTTGCATCCCTCACACAGGTTCATCTAACTAAAACCATTGATAGATAGCAGGGCACGTGCACTGAGATGCTACACACAGCGCAAATCACAGGCCGATTCACAGCATTTCACAACACTTCCCTTGGTGATGCCTCAACATCCAGGCGGGCCTCCAGGGCAGCCATATCTGCGGGCAACGGGGCTTGGAACGTCATCCGTTTCTGCAAAATGGGATGGTCAAACGACAGCTCGCATGCATGCAATGCCTGACGGTCAATCCAAGAGTCTCGTTCCTCCCGAATAGCCATGGTCTGCTCATCGATCTCATGTACGGGAAGTGTCTTATACATCCGATCCCCGATTAACGGGCAACCGATCGATGTCATATGTACCCGTATTTGATGAGTTCTGCCGCTCTCCAGCTTCAGGTTCACCGCACTGGCGCTGCCTGCCGTCCATCGGGCGACTGTCGTGTATAACGTTCTTGCTGCATATCCGTCAGGTGTAACGATTCGACGATGGGGCTCTACGGGATCACGATCGATCGGGCCATCGATGGCCCCCTCTTCTTGGGCAGGACTACCGTGCACAAAGGCAATATACTTTTTGTCCACCGTTCCTGCAATCATCTGTTCAGACACATGCTGATGCACATATGGATTTTTCGCGATTGCCAGCACACCCGAAGTTTCCTGATCCAGTCGATGAATCGGTCTGAAGCGAAAACGCTCGCCTTTGGACTTCCAATAATGGACTACCCCGTTCGCCAATGTACCTGTGTAATGCCCATGTGTTGGATGCACGATGACACCGGAATCCTTGTTCACGATAAGCAAGTGCTCGTCTTCGTACAGTATCGTAAAGGGGATCGGCTCAGGCAAAATATCATCAGACTCCTCCTGTTCCATCCGGACTTCCAGGACGTCACCTGCACTAACTTTGACGCTGATGTATACCCGCTCGCCATTCAACATAATTCCCTGCTCCGTGAGTTTGAGTCTCGACAGGAGCTTGCGCGAAACCTGCAAACGACGCTGAAGCACAGTCTTCAGCAGCCAACCATCTTCATGTTCGGGAACGGTGTAAGTCAGTGGTGAATAATAATCGCTCATTCGTTGTCTTTGCGACGGAATACTTTTTTGCTCCGCACATACTCAATATCCGCTACCTGTTGTCTCGCATTGGCAGTCCGTGCAACAACGAAGAAATAATCAGACAGACGGTTCAAATAACGTCGTACGGAAGGGTTGATATCCGTATGCTGTCCGAGTGTAACGGCGCGGCGCTCAGCACGGCGACATACCGTACGGCAAACATGTAATGTGGAAGAGAGCAGACTTCCCCAGGCAAAATAAACCGTTCTACCTTCGGATTCTCGGCATCGTACTGATCAATCCATTGTTCAAGCCGGGTGACCATCTCATCCCGTACTTTATATTTGGTTTCGCTAATTTTTACAAAGGCTAGATCAGACCCACAATCAAACAATTCTTGCTGAATTTCGAGCAAATGTTCACGCAAATCTTCAAACTCTCCATTGGCTTGATCAATAAAACTGATCGCCTGCCCAACAAAACAATTCAGCTCATCAATTGTCCCGTAAGCTTCAACTCGGTCATCGTCCTTGATGACCCGTCCTCCAATGACCGAGGTCTGTCCCTCATCACCTGTTCGTGTATATATGCCCATTGTAATCCCTCCTATTGTTAATATCATTCGCATGGCAGAACGCTGGGGTTAAATATAAATGCATGCCCTTCTTAACTTTAACTTAATCAGTATACTTGACCTGCTATGATTACGGGAATGCTATTATTTTCAGAAACCAGTGAGATCCTTCATACGTATATATGAATTGGCGCACTCTGCCGAGTATACGCCAAATTCTTGCAAACCAAAAGTAGAGGAGACGATTATGCATAACTGGATAACCGATTTCATGGAACAATACGGCTACATAGGCATTGCACTTATTATTGCTCTTGAAAACGTATTTCCCCCATCCCCTCCGAAATCATTTTACCATTTGGCGGCTTCATGACCACCTACACCAGCCTGACCCTTCCTGGCGTCATTATTGCGGCTACCATTGGTTCTGTGCTTGGGGCTGTCATTCTGTATGGAATCGGACTGTTGATTGATGTCAATCGACTGGAGAAGATTGTAGAACGTTGGGGTCATATACTGCGGATCAAAAAGAAGATATCCACCGTGTCGATGCATGGTTTGACAAATATGGAATGTGGACCGTACTATTCTGTCGCATGGTTCCCCTTGTTCGCAGCCTGATCTCGATTCCTGCCGGTATGTCCAACATGAAATTTGGTTTATTCCTACTTTTCACGACCATTGGAACACTGGCCTGGAATATCATTCTCGTCTCAGTTGGTGCGGCGCTTGGAGCGTCATGGGAGAGTATTCTGCACTTTATGGACGTGTACTCCCTCGTCGTATATGTATTGCTGGCGATTATTGTTGTTGGCTGTATAATCTGGTGGATCAGACGAAATAAAACTCGGAAATAAAGAGATTTACACGCATACTTTTTGGCATAAAACAAAGCCTCCGCACCACAACTTGTGGTTACGGAGGTTTTTTTAGGTTCGTCCATCGTTTTGATGTTATGAATAATGCTAATCTTCATATCGCAGCCCTTGACCTCTAAGATCAACAGCCAAGCCAGATACCAGCAGGTACATCTGTTCCGAATGCGCCTGCAACGCCCGATTAACCGACGCCATTCTTGCCGCAAAAATTCGTTCTTCCTCTGAAGGATACAGCGAACCGTGCATTTCGTTGGTGATCACGAGCAGCTTTCCCTGGTAAGACAGAAGGGCATCCAGCAACAGCTGCGTCTGTGAACGCTGCTGATCCAGATCATCACTTGCCCTGAACCCTGCTGCCATCCATGCTGTCAGACTATCTACAATAACGATTCGCTGATCTGCAAGGAAGAGATTGGATTCCCGATTAATCTGGTGAAGCACCTCCGTAAGGTGCTGGCCGTTTCCAGCCTGGATGGCACGATAATGAGCGGATGGCAATTCGGGAATCACGGGATCATGATCACCAGTGGATAAATAAATGCCCTCCCGGCTAATCCGGGCTGCGTATCGAAGCGCAAATCGGGTTTTACCACTGCCTATGCCGCCTGTGACCGTAATTAGCAATCCGCTCCCCTCCTTCAGTAGCCATACTAGATTGCATTTATTCTGTCAGCGCCTTCAGCACTTTCTTGGATTCTTCGACATTGGACGCTGACACCGGAATGGTAGCAAACAGATTTTGCGCAGCATAATCTACATCTTTGAACATTTGCATGTCTTCCAGCGGAATGCCATAGAGATGTGATTCTGTCTTGATATCTGAACCATCGTCCCCTTCGCCCTTCTCCACCAGGACCCCGCCTTCAAATACACCACGTTCATACTTCTCTGGATTAAATGTATCATCAAGTGGAATATTGGAGCCATTACTTCCGTACTGCTTCATATCAGCCTCAGGCAAAATGAAAATATCATGTCCACCTGCCGCATACTCTACCATAATTTTCTGAACATCATACATCGCACTGGTGATTACCTCTACCTTGGGCTCCTCACCCAACTTCTGCTGCAAATTAGCTTGCAACTGCTCCGAGATCACGGATGGATTTCCTTGGTTGTCAATGATAAAAATTGTAAAACCGTCCTTACCGCCACAGCCAGCAAGTAGAAAAATCATAGAAATGATTGCGGCAAGCCCCCAAAATCTCTTCATTCCAGTTCCCCCTTTAGTCTCCTATGTACAATATATCACAATTGTTCCACGCAAAAAAATAACCCTTCCTATCCAAAGCAATCTATTCATAGATCAAAAAAAAGACCCTTTCCGGGTCTTCTTCAAATCGAGTATACGTAACGTTTCGATACAACAAAAAATTATTTTCCTTTAATCGGATTAGCCTTCATGTATTCATTAATCTTCAAATCTAGCAAACTGCTAATTTCAATTACAATATCGGATGTGAATGACTTCTCTTCCAGAAATATCTGTTCCATCTTGAGGCGAAGCATATGGATCTCATCTTCCAAGGAAACGTTATGCAAAGATGCGTGATCCGGTTTCACCGACCATCGGTCGCCATGATCGCCTTCTGCCAAATAATGCCCACGATTAGTCGGTAAATCATATTCAACACAAAACAAAGCCAACCCCTCCTTGGAAAAATTAGTTTCCAAATACAAGAAAAACTTATTTCAAATTGAAATTATATCACAATATTTTGTAAAAGAAAGTTATTTTTTTCTAGTTTAAAGAACGTTCACATTTGTTCTAAGCTTCTAATTCCTATTAACCCTCTTTTTGCAGTTTGTAAACAAAGTTTCCGATTCGTTCCAATGCTTCATTCAATTGGGTCACGGATGTGGCATAGGAACAACGAAGAAACCCTTCGCCTTGTGGACCAAATACATTACCTGGAACAGCCGCCACCTTATTTTCCGTTAGCAGACGCTCGGCAAACAGATCTGAACTCAGCCCTGTCTTCTGAATACTCGGAAATGCATAAAATGCTCCCTGGGGTTCATGGCAGTCCAGTCCAATCTCGCGAAACCCTTGTACGATAAGGCGTCTGCGCTGATTATAGGATTCGACCATTCTGTCCTTCTCGCCCAATCCGTTCGTCAATGCCTCAAGCGCAGCCACCTGACCCATGGCAGGTGCACACATCACCGTATATTGATGAATTTTGAGCATGGCGGCAATCAGTTCAGGATGTCCACACATATACCCGATTCGCCAGCCGGTCATTGCAAAAGCCTTGGAAAATCCACTAACCAAAATGGTACGTTCTTTCATCTCCGGAATTGAAGCGAAACTAACATGTTTTTGCGTATATGTTAGCTCTGCATAAATCTCATCCGCGATGACAATCAGGTCATGCTTTTTGATCACTTCAGCAATAGGCAGCCATTCTTCATAAGTCATAATGGCACCTGTTGGATTACTCGGATAACATAGGATAACCACCTTGGACTTCGGTGTAATACCTGCTTCCAGCGCCTCGGCAGTCAGTTTAAACTGATCCTTCGCATACGTTTCTACCCCAACCGGTATACCTCCACCAATTGAAGCAATTGGAGAATATGCCACATACGAAGGTTCGGGAATCAGAATTTCGTCTCCAGGCACGATTAATGCACGCAAGGCCAGATCAATGGCCTCACTGCCACCAACGGTAACGATAATCTCATCCTTAGGATCATACTTGGTATCAAACTGAGTGTCCAGATACTCGCTAATGGCTTCTCTCAGTTTCGGCATACCGGCATTGGAAGTGTAACTGGTCATGCCTCTTTCGAGTGAATATACACAAGCTTCACGCATATGCCATGGTGTTACAAAGTCCGGTTCTCCTACACCCAGGGTGATGATATCCTTGTTATCACCAACCAGATCAAAAAATTTACGTATGCCGGATGGCGGTATCTGTTGAACCAAAGGTGCCAGATACGAAGTCATTTTCTTGTTGTTTCCTGTTGTCTGTTCATTCACTATCATGACGCATCTTCCTTTACGGCGAGATCATGAGACGGTTGTCTTCCTGATGGTCTTCAAAAATAATCCCGTCCTGCTTATATTTTTTAAGAATAAAATTCGTTTTCGTTGAAAGTACAGAGTCAATCGGAGACAATTTCTCCGAAACAAAATTAGCGACTTCACGCAAGTTTCCACCTTCTACTTCTACGAGCAGATCGTATGCACCTGACATGAGATATACCGATTTCACTTGCGGATACAGATAAATGCGTTCCGCGATTCCTTCGAAGCCACGACCACGCTCAGGCGTAATCTGCACTTCAATCAAGGCTGTTACTTTTTCATCATCGATCTTGCTCCAATTCACAACGGTTGCGTATTTCACAATCACGTGGTCCTGTTCAAGCTGTGCCACGGCGTTCTTGATCTTATCTTCCGACTCCCCCAACAGCGTCGACAGCAGTGCGGGAGTCCTTCTCGCGTCTTCCTTCAACAAATCCAGAACTTTTAATTGCAGATCGTTCAGATCCTTCATGTCTTTCCCTCCAGCGTCATCCAGGTTCCTGAAAATGAATTAATACTTATATTACATGAATTCAACGATCATGCAAAGACAAAAACCGCCCGCCCTGAATTCGGGCAAGCGGTGGTATGGTCTGTGACAGTCCCTGCTTCAAACCATAATTACAAAGGTTACATGTAATAAGGGTTACCGTAATTCGGTTGATGCTGAGGTACATTGGGTGCCTGGCTGTAAGCACTGTTCTGAGTGTTCTTTTCCTGAATGAACTGCTGACATTTCTGTTGGGTCTGCTGAGCAGACTGAATCTGCTTATCCACATCCTGGCGAAGTGCTTTAGAAGAGACAGAATACATGTTGTTTTGCTGCATTAGATTAAACAGATCACCTTGCAGCCTTAGGGTATCGTTGGTCAGGTCTGTAAACATTCTGCGAGTCATCGGGCATGAAGATTCTGTTGTTGCTGTCGTATATTCGCGCGAAGTTCGTCTTAAATCTGCAAGAATCGACTTTAGCAAATCTTTCTCCTGCATAAAATTTCCATTGGAAGACATGGATTGTGAGTACACACGATTTCCTCCTAAACGTTAGATTCAATTGGATTTACTGAGCCTGTGTTGGGGCAATGGACTGATGCTGCTGAAGAGCATTAACAAGGATATTCAGATGCTGTTCATGGGAGCGAACATACTGGTTCAGTGCTTGTTGAATTTGCGGATTATGTGAGATAGAAGCTGTGGCTGCACACTGCTTGATCAGCAGTTCTTCATTGGATATCGAATCCGCGATATAACTCAACTCTTTCGGACTCAGCGCTTGCATGGATTGATTCTGCATGTTTCGTTGACCTCCTCGGCATAAAGTTTATGCGCAATTATTGTTAACCCGGTCGCCCAAAAGTATACAAACGTTAATTACAAAGGAGATGTTTCTCATGGATCTGGTCTATGGCACACCTTTCTGGCCTTCCACTTTTAATACAAAATCCACCTATCCCCCGCTGCAAACCGACATCTCCTGTGACTGCCTGATCATCGGCGGTGGTATGGGGGCGCACTGACTTCCGAATTGCTCACGGAGCGTGGTGTTAACACAGTTGTCATTGATAAAAGGGAGATTGCCCATGGCAGCAGCTCTGCCAATACAGGTCTTTTACAATACACGAACGACAAATCATTAACCTCATGCATTCATACCTTTGGCGAAAAAACAGGCGTGCGATTCTATGAACTATGTCGTGAAGCCATGCAGCAGCTCACACAAATTGCGGAAAGGCTAGATACGGATCCCTGGTTTATTCCGCGGACCAGTCTCTGTTTTGCCAGCAGCAATGATGATGTAGCCATGTTGGAGAAAGAATATCAAACGTTGAAGCGCTATGGCTTTGAAGCTGAACTGTGGAATTCCGACAAAATTAGCGACCATTTTCCCTTCAGCAAACCTGCCGCACTTTATACGTTGGGGGATGCCGAAGTGAACCCGTATCGCTTTGTTCATGCCCTGTTTGAATCAGCGAGCAAACGTGGAGCACGAATCTACGGACAGACAGAGATGATTCATTGTGAATTCGATGATGATGGTGTGCTTTGTTATACTCCAAGTGGGAAAATCCGGGCCAGTAAGGTTATTTTTGCTGCCGGTTATGAGACGCAGGCCATCAAAAGGGATCAAGGAGCCTACCTGCAAACCACCTATGCTATTGCAACGAAGCCTTTGCCAGACCTGAAAGAATGGCATGAGCACAGTCTGATCTGGGAGACAGCACGCCCTTATCTGTATATGAGAACAACACCAGACGGACGGATCATTGCTGGCGGACTGGATGAAGAGACACCGAGGGAAGATCATCGCGAGATTCGGGCAAAACACCGGGGAGATACACTCCTGGAAGAAGTTCGCTCTTATTTCCCGTTGGATGGTCTTGAAGTTGATTATGCCTGGGGTGCCGTGTTCGGCAATACCAATGACGGCCTTCCGTTTATCGGCCCACATCCCGATTACCCGCATTCTTATTTTCTCGAGGGTTATGGCGGTAACGGGACGGTGTACAGCATGTTCGCTGCTTCTATTCTGGCCGACGCTGTTACAGGAGTCCGGAATGACGACATGGAACTTTTCTCATTAACGAGAACGAGTAAGCCTACTCCTGTGTAAGCAAATCTTAATAAATAAGGGTACAGCTCAGGATCAAATCCCTGGACTGTACCCTTTTCCTATGCAGAAGATTTTTGCTGATCCGGTTGTACTAACATTTTACGCATGAATATCCAGCCAATAAGTGGGAAAGCCCCAAGCGCCACAATAAGCCAGGTTAGCGTTTGTAAGGAAGGGCCATTCATGACCGTTAGAATAAATACAGCAAGGCCGAATAAACGGCCAACCATCAAACACAGCTCCCTTAATACGACAAGTTCAACCCTTTTCTCTACATTTTCGCCGCTCGTTCCCATCAGGTCGAATCCTGCCGAAATCATCGGCAAAATGTACAGCGGCATCGACAAGGCTGACCCGATTCCCATAATTAAAAGCGTACCATAGCTAACCTTCCATAACAGAGGAAGCAATACGATGAACAACAATATCGCTCCGGCCAACATTCCCCTAGACCTGTATTGCGGCTTAAACCATTTTCCTGCGGCCCAATAACTCACCAGAGCTACGGCAGAAGTGATTAGTGAGAACTGCCCAAGCTTGTATTCCTGCTTCGTAGCTATATAGACGAGCAATGCAATCAGAAAGGCAAATACACCTTCTCGCACGCCTTGCGCAAATAATCCCATGCCAAGCGGTCTCCATGGACTATCTTTGGCAGATAACTGTCGCCATGGTTCAGACCAGCGGTATGTGCCGCTGACCTCCCTTTTTTTCAGAAAAAAACTGAACACGACGGCAATTACATAAATCACCAACGACACTGTAAAAATAAGGCGATAGCCCGTATTGTCAGCCATTCGTGAAATAATAAGACCTGAGAACCAAGGACCGATAATGCCTGTCATGGAACCCAGTAAACCCACCCAACCGTTGAACAGGTCTCTATTTTCCCGATCAGTCACCTCAAAATAAACAACGTTAAACGCAATCCAGAACAATCCCAGTGCACATCCGAGCAGGATCCCCAAAGGCCAAATCCAGTCAACTGCTTTGGGTCCCGCCCATAATACAAGCATGTAAAATACACCCGACAAAGCGGTGCCTAATCGCAAAGCATACATTTTATTATGCTCCTTGACCCACTTCCCCGCGAGCCAGAACGTAAGTCCCAGTGCAATTTGCTGGCTTATGGTGAACCACCCAAGCATGGCGTAGTCCGGACGACTTTTCCACAGATACACATTCAGAAACGTCCCCGACAAAGCTCCGGCTAACACAAACAATCCATTCACGCCTAGTAGCAGAATGGATTGTCGTCCCAGAGAAATCTTCATCTGCTCCCTCCTTATTCCACCTGAAGTCAGCACTTCACAGGCAGGTCTCAGGGTTAACGTGCCCCAAGCAGAAGGAAAACATGATGAATTTCCCGGAATATTATATTTTCAGATCGTTATACTCCCTTATTTCCGCGCACTCAAATTCTGGATCAGACGCAGACGGTCATCTTCGGCCAAATTATATTGCACCTGGAAGCAGCCTGAGCATACATACATTTGCACTTCGAATGGCGCATCCAGCAACGAGTCCGTACCGGAAACAGCATTGGCAACAGGATTAAACGTATCTTTGGTGGCCTTCTGTGTACCCGTGAGGATCATGAATTCACGACAGTGCGGGCATTCTGGTACCTCTTCTTGCAAATCAAGTTGTTTCTCCACGCCTTCTTCGTATTGAATCAAATCATTTCCCTCAT
Organism: Paenibacillus sp. 1A_MP2; assembly: GCF_052244825.1. Lineage (NCBI taxonomy): Bacteria > Bacillati > Bacillota > Bacilli > Caryophanales > Paenibacillaceae > Paenibacillus > Paenibacillus sp. 1A_MP2. The sequence goes on from NZ_JBQQCS010000001.1 coordinate 5,271,547, forward strand.
CCGCATACTTCGTTAATGTACGAAGCTCCGGCAATTTCAGCTCTACTTCATCTCCCCACAGGCTGGCAAGATCCGTAGTTTGTTCATCGTCCACGACATCATCCATATCATAAATGTCTTCTTCTGCTTCATCGTTCTCTTCATCACCGATGCTGATGTTTAGAGTACGATATCCCTTTAATTCATTGTGACAGTAAGGGCATTCTTCTTCAGGACCTAGCTCCTCATCCCATACAATCTCGGTGTGACACCATGGACAAACTGTTGGTTCCATATTGAATCAACCTTTCTCTTTCAAATAATCATGTGTTCAACACATAAATGATGCCTATGGCAAAGAATACAATCGACGCAGCAAACAGAATCCGTATCAATATTTTCATGAACGGTCCCCCTACATGATGCTCGCGCCAATAACAAATGACAACGAGACGGAAATAATCATGGAAATCAATCCAACGGCCCGGTTATCCGCTTCAATCTCCTTGTCAATAGAGAACACCGGTGTCAGAAACTCGAATAGAAAATAAGCAATGAGCAGAAGAACAAATCCTACAATGGACCACGTCATAGCTTCATACACCGACGATTTGGCCTGAATGCAGAAATGAAGTACATTACAGATCCCAAAGATCTTGCCTCCTGTAGCCATTGCAACTGCCACATTACCCTTCTTGATTTCATTCCAGCATTTGTACTTGGTCACCAGTTCAAAGCAGGCAAGAAATACAAGCAGCTCCATAATCGCTACGGAGAAAAATCCGAGCACCATCCCCAAGGGATGAGACAGCAATTGGTCTATCGTCCCTTTCACTCATCGTTTCCCCTTCCCCATTCTGCTGCCTGAAGACACTCAGGCGGCAGAATATCTTTGATTCTTGGTCGGGCTATTCCAATTCTGCGACGGTCACACCATTTCCGCCTTCTCCGTAATTGCCCAGCCGGTAACTTTTTATATGTCTATGCTTACGCAGGTAATCTTGAATACCGGAACGCAAAATTCCAGTTCCTTTACCATGAATGATATAAACCTGACCCAGATTAGCAAGGAACGCTTCATCGATAAAGCGGTCTGTCTCCATCAAGGCCTCTTCCAGATTCGTACCCCGCAAATCCAGTTCACTTTTCACATTGTCATCGCGAGTTCGTTTCACACCCGTTACCGGTTTCTGCTTCGGCTTGGAATCTGCTGGTGCAGACTGCTGTAATTCAAGATCATTCAAGGATACTTTCATTTTCATGATCCCCAATTGAACCATGGCATCCTTGCTGCCGGACATCTCCACCACATGACCTTTTTGATTCAAACTGTAGACAAGAACTTCATCGCCTGGGCCGATGGCCCGGGACTTCGTTGCCGTTGCAGCACGCTTAATGGTCTTCTTGCGTTTCTCCGGTTCTGCTTCATCCAGTTGTTTGCGAGCAGCAATCAGCTTGTGCTCCTTCACGGATGCGCCTTCTTCCATAGCGAGCTGACGGAGATCGGCTATAATCTTCTCTGCTTCCGCTCTGGCTTTGTCTACAATGTTGCGGGCATCTTCTTCCGCTTTTTCAATACGACGGTCACGCTGCTGTTCCAGCTTCTCCAATTCGGCTTGGTGGCGGCTGCGCAATTTCTCCATATCCTGACGCAGACGCTCCGCACTTTCACGTTCTTGCTCAGCAGTAAGCCTATTCTCTTCGAGGGAAGCGATCATATGCTCGACGCGCTGGTCTTCCTCTTTCACTTCGCCACGGGCGTAATCCAGAATGTATCCTGGCAGACCCAGTCGCTCCGCAATTGCGAACGCGTTACTCCGTCCCGGAACACCTACGAGTAGTCGATAGGTCGGGCTCAGTGTATTGACATCAAATTCCATGCTGGCATTAATAACACCTTTACGCTCATAAGCGTAAGCTTTCAACTCACTGTAATGCGTTGTTGCTACCATGCGGCATCCGGTCTGATGCATATGCTCCAGAATGGAGATTGCCAGCGCAGACCCTTCTGCCGGGTCAGTACCTGCCCCAAGTTCGTCAAGCAGCACGAGGCTTTTGGTCGTCATGTTTTTCAAGATCCGAATGATGTTCGTCATATGGCTGGAGAACGTACTCAGATTCTGTTCAATGCTTTGTTCATCACCAATGTCCGCGTAAATTGCATCAAATACACATAGCTGACTGCCGTCTTCGGCCGGAACGAACAAACCAGACATCGCCATGAGACTCAGTAATCCAATGGTCTTGAGCGTTACCGTCTTACCACCCGTGTTAGGACCCGTTACAATTATGGACGTATAATCGTTGCCAAGTTCAATATCGGTGGGCACCACATTTTCAATCGAAATGAGCGGATGACGCCCCTTCTTGAGCTTGATGAATCCGCGATCATTCATGCGTGGCAACGTGGCCTTTAATTCACGGGCAAGACGTGCTTTGGCAAAAATAAAATCCAAAGATCCCAGCAGGTCAACATCATATAATAACCACTCTGCCTGTTCACTGACAAGTGCCGTCAATTTCTGCAAAATCACTTCAATTTCGCGCTCTTCCCGGATTCGGGTTTCACGCAATTTGTTATTCATCGCAACGATGGATTCAGGTTCAATAAACAGCGTTGCTCCCGAAACCGGATTGATCATGTACAATCCCGCCAAAGTACGAGCGATACTCCGATTTCACGGGAATCACGAAACGGTCTCCCCGAATGGTAATCAGCTGGTCCTGCAGCATTTTGGATACCGTCGAAGAACGAATCATCGAATCCAGCTTCTCGCGAATTCGGGATTCACCTCCGCGCAATTCACGCCGAATCTGCGCTAGTGTAACACTTGCGCTATCTGAGACTTCGGCATTGTCGTCAATACAGATACGAATCGCATCTTCGAGCGCTTTTTGCTCAGATAACTGATCACTGATATAGAAAATCGATTCCACCTTTTCATCATCGTGGAGCGCAGCGATTTGGCGTTTCAATCGACGTGCTGCCAAGGTGGTGTTGGAAATTCCCAGCAGCTCATGCGGGTTCAACGTGCCTCCGATTTCGGCACGTTTGATGGATGCGGTAATATCCACAATTCCCCCAAAAGATGGAGAGCCTTTCAGACGGTCAAACGTAAAAGCTTCATCCGTTTGCTGGAGCAACCTCTTGACTTCTTCCAGTTCACTGATCGGCTCCAATTGGTCCGCTTTCTTTTTTCCCATCGTAGTCTGGGCAAAGCTTTGCAATGTATTTAAAATTTTGCGATATTCCAATGTGTGTAAAATTTTCGTGTCCAAGTGTACAACTCCTTCCAAACTATAACTGTATTATAACGAAAGAAACTTTCTTTCGCTATTTAACGAATCCTTCCACACATAACTTGGGACAAAGCGCCACAAACTACAGGTGTCAGGATTGTGCAACCTCACATTGAACTGGATGTACAATTCTCAATATGATCTGAATAAAGGAGGTATAACCATGAATTTTCTGGGACATGTCGTGCGATTTATCATCGCCGCAATTGTATTGATGGTCGTCAGCTGGATCGTACCAGGGTTCGCCGTCGGTGGCTTCTGGAGCGCCCTGATGCTGGCTCTGGTTATCGCTCTGCTTGGCTGGGTTGTTGAAGGCATCTTCGGTAAAAGGGTCAATCCCTTTGGCCGCGGTATTGTCGGCTTCATCGTCAGCGCACTGGTGATCTGGATTGGTCAATATATCGTAGATCATGTGCATGTCAGCCTGCTTGGTGCCGTTCTGGCTGCATTGGTCATCGGGATTATTGATTTGTTCATCCCGGTTTCCACCCCTTTTGATGCTGGAAGAGATCCAAAGATCACGCATAGACTCAACGTATCTACTCTCCATAGGCTTCCCCTAAACCTCTGATGGCTTAAACGCCTGACGAGGTTTATTTTTTGGGGGTGTTATATACATACTGATGTTCAAAAAAACGACATAGGCAGCATGTACAGGCATCGTCAATTTGCGGTATGATGACTGGAGCAATCATTCAAATTTTATCCATATCACGCTTTTTAAGGAGGCACATCATGAAAAAAGGCATGGCATGGCTTGCAGCCTGTATGATGATCCTGGTTCTTGCTGCATGTGGTGGAACTGGACAATCCGCAGGATCAAACAGCGAGTCTGAATCGGGTGTAACTGCCAGCGAAGAACTGGTAATCAAAGCAAGCAACTATGAATTTGACCAACCTGAATACCACTTGAAAAAAGGTGTCCCGGTTAAGATTGTTTATGAAAATACAAATGGGAACCATGGCGTTCTCGTGCCCGAGCTGAACCTTCGGCTGGACACCCAGAACAGTTCTAAAGTGATTACTCCTGACAAAGCAGGGGAATTTGAAATGTCCTGTTCCGTCTTTTGTGGGAGTGGTCACAGCAGTATGATCTCCAAAATTATTGTTGAAGAATAGTGTTCAAGACAAGGAGCCCCGTAGCGACGGGAGCTCTTTCTTCATTATAACAAATTGTACAAGAGTGCGCTGTCCAGGATTCCAGTTATGACGTAATCATCAGCTAGGTCTGATCCTGCTCAATCAATTCAATCCATTCGTTATATTCCGTCTGCAATTTCGTATATTCATCCCGCAATTGGCGGTAATCCGTATTCAGTTGCTCCGCCTTCTCCTGCTCCATCTCACGTTCAACTTGCAGCAAACGCAGCTGGTTAGCCGCAACTTCATACCGCTCACCGATCTCCAGCAGTTCATTCTCCATCGTCTGCTTTTCTTCGATCGCTTCTGCACGCTGCTTGTCAAGCTGCTGCCGCTCATGTTCCAGCTCTTCTACCTTCTCCACACTGGCAGCACTTTCTTTCTGCCAAAGATTCACTTCATTCTCCAGTGCAGCCCATCGTTCCTGCCAGGATTGCTCCTGAGCCGCCCATTCATCCGCACGCCGTTGCCAAACCCGCTCTTGTTGTTCCGCATGTTGTTCTGCTTGTTCTACCCTGGAGCTCAGCTCAACTTCCCGAGCAGTGAGCTCTTGCAGGCGTGAGGAGAGCTCTGCCTGTTTGGCAGACAATTCTTCATGCTTAATCTGCCACTCAAGTGCTTCTTCTTCTGTCTGAGTCAGCAAGCTGCCTTGTTTATCGATCCGCGCAGATAGCTGATTGGCATTCTGCCTGGATTCTTCAAGCGCACCCACAATTTCTTTCTTTTCTTCGCTCATTTCATTCAGCTTGCGAGTATAGTCTTCTTCACGCTGCAGTGCATCACCATAATCCTTGCGGATTTGTTTATAACTTTCCTGCAGCTTGTTCAGTTCTTCACGTGCTTCATTCAATTCATCATCAAGCTCTTTATGCTGCTGCTCCAGACGACCTGCTTGCGCAATATAATGTTCAGCTTCTTCGCTGGCGTGACGAGCTTCTTCTTTAACGACGGATAATTCATCATGAAGGGACTGTACACCAGACTCCAGCGTTTCATTCTGTTCCGCAGCTTCGAGTACCTGCGTCTCCAGTTCACCGATTTCGATCAGACGTTGTTCAGCCTGCTCTTTCCAGGACTGCTCGCTCTGCGTCAGTGTGCCGAGTTCATGTTGCAATGTCCGTACTGCCGCATGAGCCTGCTCAAGCACTTTTTGCAGCCTGCGCTGCTCATCCTCGGACTTCACTTCGGCTTCACGGAGTTTCTTGATCTCCTGCTCAAGCTGGCCGTGCTGTTCCTGTACTTTACGCAGCTGTGCTGTCAGAGAAGATTCACGTTCAACGGTCTCATTATACTGCTGTTTCCACTGCTGCTCCGCTTCCCGGGACTGCTCTACCTCAGCTTCTGTGTTGCGAAGCTGTTCAGTCAGCTGAGCGCTATCTGCTTTTAATTGTTCCAGCTGCTGCTCCAATTCCGTAATTCGACGAAGCTGAACATCCTGATCCTGTTGGTATACGGCTTGTTCACTGCGCAACGTTTCCGTTTGATTACGCTCGTGTTGGAGCTGTTGCTCCTGATCCACAACAACCTCTTGAGCATTCTTGAGCTGCTTACGCACCTCGGCTAATTGGCCTTCAACATCGGTTAAGCGCAATTTGGCCTGTTTACGTTCTTCTTCCAACTGTTGCTTCAGCTTGCCTCGTTCTTCTTGCAGCAAAGCCTCAGCAGTTACCAAAGCTTCATTCGCTTGAGTTTGGGCTGCCTCATGGATTTGCTGAAGCTGCTCCTCATAAGCCGCTTCTTTTTCCATCCACTCCAGTTCCGCCTGTTCGGATGACTCCTTGAACGTTGATTTCAGCTGCTCTATCTCAGCCAGTCGCTTCTGCTCTGCTTGCTGCTGCAGTGCGGCTTGTTCTTCTTTTGCCTTTTCAGTCAGCTGTTGAGCCTGATTCACGGCAGCTTGCTCAGCCTGCTGTATACGCTGTTCCATCTCGGATTGAAGTTCACGGTATTGAAGCTGGGCTTCTTCCTGAACTTTCTGCAATTGGGCCTCGGCTTGTTCCAATTCAGACAAGATTGCAGCTTCTGCTTGTTCCTTCGCCGTTTGTACTTGCTGTGCGGCCTGAACCTCAATTTTTTGACGTTCTGCCACAGCCCGTGCTTCTGCCTCTTTCAGTTGAGCTGCCGTCTTGTCCTGCAGCTCCTTATATTGTGCAGCCGCTTTGGCTTGGGATTGCTGCAACTCATTTGCTGCACGTGTCTGTGCTTCCTTCAGCTGGGCTGCCGCCTGCGTCTGTGCATTCTTGATTTGATTCGCTGCTTTTTCTTCTGCTTCTTTCAGACGCGCCTGCGTCTTCTCTTCCGCCGCTTTCAGCTGCGCAGCAGTTTGGGCCTGAAGCTTTTGCTCACGACCCGCTGCCTGAGTGCGTTCCTGCTCCAGCAATGTATTCAGCTTGGCTATTTCTGCCTGCTGATCCTTCTGGAGCTTCGCGATGGTCTGTTCCGCCTCAGCTTTAAGCTTCGTTGCTTCAGCGAGTGCTTGGTCACGACGTTCCAATTCCTGTTGATGTTCATTTTGTATGGCGTTCAACCGGTTCAATTCGTTTCTCAGTTCTGTACGTTCTCCAGTAAGCATCTTCAGTTCATTTCGAATTTCATGAGTCTGAAGAGACTGTTCAGCCATATGTACAGCCGCCAGCACCGCAATACGCGGAGTATCCAGACGGGAATTTTGCTTGGAGATCGCGCTCATACGCTCATCTACCAGGTTAGCTACTTGTTTCATATAGTCGGCACTGCTGCCAACCAGTTTATAGGAAGTCCCGTAGATCTCTACGGTGACGCGTGTACGATCAGGTGTAGTCACAGTTGTGCCCTCCTTCAAGTCTGTATGTTGATTCTAAGCTGTTTAACAAAAAAGTCACATCGATCCTCTAATGCTAAGGATTCGATGTGACTTCAAGCAATTCCTGCTAATCTTTGTTCAAAAAATTGACTTATGTTCTATTTACGCAATTCGGCTCCAAATTGCTCCTCCAGACGAGCAACAACACGAGCATGAACCTCGGTAATTTCCTCATCTGTCAATGTGCGTTCACGATGGCGATAAACGAGAGCCATCGCTACACTCTTCTTGTCTTCACCCAATTTGCTGCCTGTGAACACGTCGAATACCTGTACGGTTTGCAGCAGCTCACCGGCAGATTCACGAATCGCACGCAGCATATCCCCAGCTTCGATATCTTTACTCACAACAACCGCGATATCCCGCTCAACTGCAGGGAAACGTGGAAGCTCACGATAACGGATATCCGTATCAGCTTCACCATAGATGGCTTCAAGCCCGATCTCAGCAAGGTATACATCGTTCAGATCATATTGCTGCTGCAGTTCAGGATGCAATTGCCCCATCGTACCAATCAGTTTGCCTTCTCCACCATCTTTTGCTTCCAAATATACCGATGCGGAGCGCCCAGGATGGAAACCTTCTGGACTGTTTGCCACCAGGCGAATACGCTGCTCCAGACCTACATAGGCGAACAGGTTCTCAAGTGCACCTTTCAGATCGAAGAAGTCCACTTTCTCTGCTCCCACATTCCACTGCTGGGATGCACGGTTTCCTGTGAGCAACAAGCTCAGGACCGGAATTTCATGCGGCTGCTTCGTCAGCTTCTCTTCTTCAGTGAAGAACACACTGCCCACTTCGAATACAGCCAGTGAATCATGCTTGCGGTTCATGTTATACACCGCTGCATCCATCATTTGCGGCAAAATGCTCTTGCGAAGCACACTGCGATCCTCACTCATTGGCATAGCCAGCTTCACAGCTTTACTGCCTTCTGTCAGAGCAGGGAACAAGGAAACTTTATCCGGGTGTACGAACGAATAGCTGATCATTTCCTGCCAGCCACTACCTGCAAACAGGCCACGAATGGTACGGCGCATCGCTTGCGAACGCGTATAAGCTCCCGGTGTCGTTGGTCCTTCAATCAATGTGGTTGGAATATTGTCGTATCCGTACAGACGGGCAACCTCTTCAAACAGATCCACATCAAGTGTAATATCCCCTCTGCGGCTTGGCACTTCAACATCCAGCAGGCCCTGCTGCGCATCACCACACGCAAAGTGCAAACGAGCGAAAATGGTTTTCACTTCAAGCAGGGACAACTCGGTTCCCAGATAGCGATTCAGTTTCTCCAGCGACAGCTGTACAACACGTTTATCCGCAGCAGCTGTTCCTGCTTCCACAATTCCCTGATGAACTTCGCCTTCTGCATAACGCTGGATCAATTCAGCCGCACGGTTCAGTGCCGTAATGACAGCAGCCGGGTCGACTTCCTTCTCAAAACGCATGCTTGCTTCGGAACGCAGCCCCAGTTGGCGCGACGTTTTCCGAACAGTTCCGCCATCAAACTTGGCGGATTCCAGCAACAGATTCACAGTGGTTTCCGTTACCTCGGAATTCTCGCCACCCATTACACCCGCGATGGCTACCGGTTTCACGCCATCGGTAATGAGCAGCATATGCGGCTCCAGCTTGCGCTCCTGGCTATCCAGCGTCACGATCGTTTCGCCTTCTTTGGCCATTCGTACTTCAATATGGCCCTTCTCCAACTTATCTGCATCAAAAGCATGCAGCGGCTGTCCGTATTCCAGCATGACATAGTTCGTGATGTCAACGATATTATTGATCGGACGGATGCCAGCAGCCATCAAACGGTTTTGCATCCACTGCGGGGAAGCTCCCAGCTTGATCCCTGTTACATAACGGGCTGCATAATGACTGCATTGTTCGCCAGCCGTAATCTCAACCGAGATATGGTTTGCAGCCGCATCACCGATTTCCACCAACTTTTGAGTCGGATCAGGCAGTTTCACTTCACGACCGAGAATGGCACCCACTTCATAAGCTGCACCAAGCATGCTCAGACAGTCGGAGCGGTTCGGTGTCAGATCCAGTTCAAGGACATGATCATCAAGACCAAGCACCTGGCTGATTGGTGTGCCAATTTCCGTTTGTGCAGGCAGAACAAGAATGCCTTCCTGTTGGTCCTTCGGCAGCAACTTGTCGTTCATGCCCAATTCTTTCGCAGAGCAGATCATGCCAAGGGATACAACACCGCGCAGCTTGGCTTTTTTGATATCAAGTCCACCAGGGAGCTTCGCTCCAACCAGGGCAACGACTACCTTTTGACCCGCATCCACATTTTTCGCACCACATACGATCTGCAGATCTTCTTCCTGTCCGGCATCAATTACACATACATTCAGCTTGTCGGCATCAGGATGCTTCTCCTTGCTCTTCACGTAACCGACAACCACTTTGTTCACGCCCTGGTTCCGGTTCTCCACTACATCAATCTCAATCCCCGCACGAGTGATTTTCTCTGCCAACTCCTGCGGTTCCACGCCTTCCAGCGCGATATAATCAGACAGCCAATCTGTCGATACTCTCATGGACGTTCACTTCCTAATCTATGAATTGGTGTTGCAAATGAAGGGCGTTCGCCCTGTATGCTACCTCGGTAATTACAGGCGTCCAAATTGTTTCAGGAACGCCATGTCACTGTTGTAGAAATGACGAATATCATCAATGCCATATTTCAGCATGGCGATACGCTCTACGCCCATTCCGAATGCAAACCCACTGTATTTCTCCGGATCATAACCGCCCATCTCAAGTACTTTCGGATGAACCATACCGCCGCCCAAAATCTCAAGCCAACCCGTCTGTTTACATACCCGGCAGCCACTTCCACCACATTGCACGCAAGTGACATCCACTTCAGCACTCGGCTCGGTGAACGGGAAGAAGCTTGGACGGAGACGAATTTCAGTGTGTGAACCGAACATTTCGCGTACGAATTGCAGCAAGGTGCCTTTCAGGTCACTCATGCGAATATTCTCACTAATGACCAAACCCTCAACCTGATTGAACTGGAATGAATGCGTCGCATCGTCATCGTCACGACGGTATACTTTGCCCGGACAGATGACTTTAACAGGCACTTCACCTTTCATGCTTTGCATGGTACGAACTTGAACCGGTGACGTATGCGTACGCATCAACAGGTCTTCTGTTACATAGAAGGAATCCTGCATATCACGCGCCGGGTGATTCTTCGGCAGATTCAATGCTTCGAAGTTGTAATAATCCATCTCAACCTCAGGACCTTCTGCTACACGATATCCCATACCGATGAAAATATCTTCGATTTCCTGTACCACTTTGGTCAGTGGATGCAGTCCGCCTTGACGTCCGCGACGTCCCGGCAGGGTCACATCAATTTTCTCGGATTGCAAACGTTTCGCTGTCTCTTCCTTCTGGAACTGCTCCTGCTTGCTGTCGATGACTTCTTCAATTGCACCGCGAACATCATTGGCGACCTGACCAATCACCGGACGTTCCTCTGCACTAAGCGCACCCATACCACGCAAAATCTCAGTCAGTGCACCCTTTTTCCCCAAATACTTTACACGCAGATCACTCAGCGTCTGTGGATCGTTCACACCGGACAGTTGTTCCAGCGCTTCGATCTTTAATGCCTCCAAACGTTCTTTCATGTGTAAATGCCCCCTTTATGTGGTGTTAATGTAACAAAAAAAGGCCTTCTCTCCCCTGAAGGGACGAAAGACCGTGGTACCACCCTTGTTAGACATTCAGTGCTGCCCGGCCCTTCCGGCCTGCAACATGTTTGCCTCACTCTATACGGAATAACGACCGTTAACCGTTACCCCCTACTAACTCCTGCGATGGATCGCAAGATATGGTTCAGGGAACCGCTCCGGAGTGAATTTCAGCAGCCTTGTTCTACAGAAACGCTCTCAATCTACGGCGCTTCCTCCCTGTCCAGAGGCACTGCTTACTTGTCTCCATCATCACGTTTTCATGTCAGAAAAAAACTTCAAATTTACTGATGATCGTCCATTATTATATGCAAAATCGCTCGAAATAGCAAGCCGTAAAGCCGCTTGATCCATCGTTAAGCCCAAAAGCAAAACGACAAAAGCTTAATCAATGGATTACTTGCGTTTTCTCAGCTCACGCAGCTGTTTCAAACGACGTTGAATTTCGCGAACCTCGGCAACTTCAGCCGCCCGCTCAATCACATCATCAGGATTAGTCAACACCTCATTGCTCGCACTCCTCATAGGAGATAACAACTCAGACAAACGCATTTCAAGCCGTAACCGTTCATCATCTGACTCCCGAATCTCAAGGGCGGATTCTCGCAATTTGATGGATTGCTCCCAGTCCTCGACTCCACCGTCAAACAGTGTAACCTTTCCACCCGGCTCCAGATCAAGCAAGCGGTTGGCGAGTACTTTGGTCAGCATACGATCATGGGATACGAGCACCAGTGCGCCAGACGCCTGCTTCAATATATTCTCCATCACTTCCTGTGTGTCAATATCCAGATAATTGGTCGGTTCATCCAGCACCAGCAAGTTGGCTCCCCCGAAGTACAAACGCAGGAACGCAACTCTGCACTTCTCCCCCATACTCAAATCCCCAATGCGTTTGAACACATCATCTCTCGAAAATAAAAAGCATCCCAGAATGGTGCGTGCAGCACTTTGTGTCATGGATGGAAGACTGAGCAAACTGTCCAGAAGCGTCTGACTTTCCGGTAATCCTTCAAGCTCTTGCGAAAAATAACCAATCTTCAGTTGCGGATGACGTGTCACCTTGCCCTGCGAAGGTTCCAACTCCCCAATCATCATCTTGAGCAGCGTTGTCTTGCCTGTGCCATTGGGACCGCGTACAGCAAGACGATCTCCGCGTTCGACCGCAATCCGGAGATTGCGAAGCAATGTCGGGCTTCCCGGATAACCAAAACTGGCATCTTCCAGTGCAAGGAGCTGGCGGGCAGCCAGCGTGTTCACTTGCAGCTCCATGTTCAATTTCGCAGCTTCGCGAGGTTTATCCACGCGCTCTTTCTCCAAGCGCTCCAGTTGCTTTTGCTTGGCATGGTAACGGGAAATGTTCTTGTTGGCTTTGGCTTTGTAAAAGCTCTGGGTGATTTTGACCTCCACATCGGACGCTGAATTATGAGCCTGATGAAACCACTGCTGATAATTGCGTATCGTCTCTTCTAGCGCTTTCCGTTCCAGTTCCTGCTTGCGATAGGTTGCTTCCTGCTCACGCAATTCACGTTCCTTATGGCCTTTGTAATTCGTGTAGCCCCCTTATATTTGGTCAGGGCACCCGGGCTAAACTCAATCACACCCGTTGCCACCTGATCTATAAAGGTCCGGTCATGAGAGACAAACAATAATGTTCCTGCATAGGTGGACAGCCATTCTTCAAGCCAGCGCATACTCTCTTCATCCAGATGATTCGTCGGTTCATCCAAAATCAGAAATTTCGGTTTACTGACCAGTAATCCAGCGAGACGGGCCTTCGTTTTTTGACCACCACTCAAGGAATGATATGGCCTGCTCCAATGGTCCGACGATAACCCGAGACGTGTCAGTACCTTCTCTACCTCCGTCTCCCACATATACCCGTTCAGCTGCTCATATTGTTCCATCGCTATTGTATAAGCTTCAAGCAGCCGCTGTTCATCTGCCGCTCCACTTTTGCCCATACGTTCTTCCAATTCTTCCAGGTCACGCTTCACCTCGTAGATCCGTCCACTTTCCTGACGGACGGCATCAAGCACATTCGTCTCCGGCTTGATCAAGGAGCGCTGACGCATGAATCCCCACTCCTGTTGCGGAACGTGGCGTTCGATTCGTCCACCGCTATCTTCTTCTCCAAGAATGATGCGTAACAAGGTGGTCTTGCCACACCCGTTGCGACCCAGAATGGCGAGCCGCTCGCCTTCATTTATTTCCAGATTCAATTCTGCGAATAATTCATTGCCGTTCCACTCTTTCGATACTTCATGTAGGCGTACCATTGTCATCATGAGGCCTCATCCTTCCTGCAATTCAAAATAAAAAAACCGCTGGCATCAGCCGGCGGTCTGGCAATTCAGGATTGGATAAAGCGTCAAAAAACAAGCATAAGATACCCATGGCATGAACAAATAACCCTAAAAGGGTACACACAAGCCAGATCAGCCTGCCTGTTTCCATACCTGATCCCATAGCTGAATTTGGACACACGAATCCCCTCATTGCTCAGCCGCTTTGGCTGACTGCGTCAATACACTCTCTGCAGTTACTGGGGTTGAATTCATGTGTTTTACTTCATGGGACGTATGGTTACCTCTCATTCATGTGTAGTATCGATTTCTCCGTTATTGTACCAGATGATGGAGAAAAAGCAAAGGTCTTGAATTTGGAGTCAGGATATTCTCCATTCCAACGCGACTAGGAATACACTAACTTCGAAAAAAAGAAAAAACCCTTGTTTCCACAAGGGTTTCAGGTGTTGCATTAGTTAAGCGGGTGATGGGAATCGAACCCACGCTATTAGCTTGGAAGGCTAAAGTTCTACCATTGAACTACACCCGCGCGAATGACGATCGGGACGACACGATTTGAACATGCGACCCCCTGGTCCCAAACCAGGTGCTCTACCAAGCTGAGCTACGTCCCGTCAAGTTCCGGGGAACATTAACATGAATTTTACAAAATTAATATACCATGATCATCCAACGCTTTGCAACTTCTTTTTACTATTTTTCCCTCCCCGTTTCGAAAAATTAAAAAGACAGAAGCGTGTCTACGCCCCTGCCTATCCTTAACCTGTTGGTTTATCCACATCTCTCAAAAACTTTTCTTCAAAATCGGCTGCCAAAATCGGTTTGCTGAAAAAGTACCCTTGAGCCTCATGACAATGCTGATCACGAAGGAACGAAAGCTGGTCCTCATTTTCAACGCCCTCAGCCGTTACCTTCAACTGCAAGTGATGCGCCATCGATGTAATGGTCGATACAATCGCCGCATTGTTACTGTCCTCCATCACTTCATTGACAAAGGAACGGTCAATCTTGAGGCGGTCAATCGGCAGATCTTTCAGATAATGCAGCGAGCTGTACCCGGTGCCAAAATCATCAATACTGATGTGCACACCAATCTCTTTAATTTTACGCAACTGTTCAAAGGCACGATCTTTATCAAACGTCATACTCTCGGTAATCTCCAGTTCAAGCCACACCGGTTCCAAGCCCGTTTCCTTGAGAATGCCGCTGATGTTATCCAGCAGATGGGAGTGCCTGAACTGCCTCATGGACAAGTTAACCGACACACACAACTTGCGGTAACCCGCTTCCTGCCACCGTTTGTTCTGAGCACATGCCTCACGCAGTACCCATTCTCCAAGCGGTACGATCAGTCCACTCTCCTCAGCAAGAGGAATAAATTCCGCAGGGGATACTGACCCTCTCAGCGGATGCTGCCAGCGCACCAAAGCCTCCATACCTACAATCAAGCCACTCGCCAGATTGACCTGCGGCTGATAGACCAGATAGAATTGCCCACGATCCAGCGCTTTGCGCAAATCATTCTCGAGCTGCAAACGTTCCTGGGCTTTCATCTGCATCGCATGGGCATATCGGTTCAGCTCCATTCCCTGCTCTTTGGCATTATGCAGCGCCGTATCCGCATTCTGAATGATCTCCTCCGGTGAGTCCCCGTCATGCGGGAATATTGCCATACCAATACCCAGCGTGAGATGATACTCGTTTCCATCTACAGTTACAGGCTTTTCGAACAGCTGCAG
Organism: Paenibacillus sp. 1A_MP2; assembly: GCF_052244825.1. Taxonomy (NCBI): domain Bacteria; kingdom Bacillati; phylum Bacillota; class Bacilli; order Caryophanales; family Paenibacillaceae; genus Paenibacillus; species Paenibacillus sp. 1A_MP2. The sequence goes on from NZ_JBQQCS010000001.1 coordinate 5,286,578, forward strand.
GATTGATCTTGTCCGCCGCAATGCCGTATCTGTTGTGCTGAAATCTGTCATTGTGAGTACGAATTCATCTCTTCCCAGTCCGAATACTTCCTCTCCCGGGAGCGAAGAATGTTTCAAACGCTGTCCTACCTGACGAAGTACACGGTTAGCCGCCTGTTGGCCCAATGAATCATTAATTGTTTTGAATCGGTTAATATTTAATACCAACACCCCGACAAGCTGCTCCTCTACCATAGCTGCATCTATCATCACTTTCAGTCGTTGAGAAAGGCGACGGCGATTGGGCAGCCCTGTCACATCATCATGGTGAGCAATAAAGTTCATTTTTGCCTCAGCCACCTGCTGCTTGAGGAAAGGCGTATCCACCACAGACGAATACAGCCCCTTCTGGATGAAGAAATAGCCAAAACAATTACTTAATAGACCCAGCAACAGATTGAGATCATTAATTTTCGTAGCCGAAACAAAGTAACATTCTCCATAGAAAAAACAGAGGATGGCGCAAAGGACGGTAGATAGATCACGATCTTTTCCTTTTTTCCATTGAATGAATAACACGACCGCAGTCACGCCATACAGAATGCCGACCAGGAAATGAAATCGGGTAAACATGCCGCCAAGCACATTCCCCTCCAGCAAGTTCGGAAGTACAGCCCATTCCTGAATAGCAAATGTATACAAAACAATAAAAATACCCAGCGTTCCGCCGAACAGTAAAAATTTGCGTGGTAACGCAATTTTCCTCTCGCTGACTGCATATATGAACAGCAAACCAGCCGCACAAACAAGAGATCCAAGCGACATCATCTTCAGCGAGAACTCCGACTCCACCATCGCACCATTCGGCATCTCTTCCGCAAAAGAAACGATGTGAACCAATTCAAATAAACCAATCAATAAAAACAACGTTGTCATAAGGACCCTTCGGAGGGTCAGTCTTTGAGTCTGAAATAACCAGCTTTGATTATAAATGCCGATACAGGCCGCTGCCGCAGCGAATCCACCCAAGAGTGTCAAAACCGGGTAACCCGATATGATCAGATCAGAGCTTGCAGAGGAACGAAACCATTGATTTGCGAGGAAACACAATAAGCCGCCTATCGCGACCCAACCTATTTTTCTCTGATCTTGCTGATTAGCCTTCATGCCGTGTTTTTCCTTCCCGGGATCACCTATCCTGAAATAACATTAACAATATAAATCTACTTTGTTACAATTTTCGACATTTTATTATATCTACCAACGTTCAATTCACATGTGAATACATGCTATCTGGTACATAATAACATTTATTTCCGCAGACGTGAACAAAAAAATGAGTACTCCTAGGAATATTTATTCATAGATATGTAGAAAAACAAGGCAATAAGAACTAAAAAAACATGAACCCCCTATCGGAGTTCATGTTTTTTTTGGATTTGCAACTGTATTTTAGACTAATTTTCGTCTTACGTGCACCATTCGACTTAAAACGCTAATGCGCTAAAGCTATAGATGTAATAGATCCAGCGCTGGTTCACTGGAAGTCCAATTCAACAATGATGCAACCTGTTTATTTGTCAAAATTCACTTCTGGTGTTGTCAATTTATCATAGAAATCAACAACTTTGTCTTTGTCTTCGGACGAACGCAGTGCCATAGCCGAGCGAGGATGCTCGTCCAACGTACCTGTAATCATGTAAGGCAAAATGTAACCCCATTCTTCCTTCTCACGGAGAGGGACCATCAATTGCTCCAACACACCAAGGACTGGACGCAGATTGTATTTCGTGCCTTTCAGATGAGCAACGAGCAGTTCAGTTGGGCAGTTCCCTGCAGCACGTCCCATGCCATATACGGAAGCATCCAGCAGTTCAACGCCAAGCTCTGCTGCTACCAATGTGTTGGAGAAGGCGAGCTGCATGTTATTGTGTGTATGAACACCAAGACGTTTGTTCGGCAGATGAGTCTTGAACTTCTCCACCAGATATTTCACATCGTTATGATCCAGGCTACCGTAGGAGTCTACTATGTATACAACATCCACAGCGCTTTCCTTGATCAGTTCAAATGCTTCCAGCAGTTCATTTTCCATTACATTAGACAATGCCATAATATTCAGCGTTGTTTCATATCCACGATCATGGAACGTTTGAACCAGAGCTAGAGCCTTATCTACATCTTTGCTGTAGCAGGCTACACGGATCAGATCCAGCATGCTTTCGCTGCGCGGCAGAATGTCATTCTCGTCCACACGTCCAACGTCAACCAGTGCAGACAATTTGGTGTTTCCTTTTTGAGGAATAACTTTGCGCAAGAAATCATCATTCAGAAAACGCCATGGTCCTGCATCTTCCGCACCTTTCAAGAGCTTAGGTGAGTTTTTGTATCCAATTTCCATATAATCAACGCCAGCTTCATTCAATCCAGCATAGAGCTGTTGAACAAAATCCACGCTAAAGTCCCAGTTATTTACCAATCCGCCATCACGGATTGTACAATCTACTATTTTGCAATGATTTGTCTTCATTAATGTCTGCTCCTTTTCTGACCAACTTGTGTATTCCTCTCATGATACTTGAACGTAACAAGAAAAGTAAAGGGATTCCCGACTTATTTACTTCGATAAGATTTCCATATCCGATCCATCTCACTCATCTCGGAATCTTCTGGAGATTTCTTTCCATAGCGTACAGCGTTATAGGTATCTGGCAGCATCGCAGAGAGTCTCTGTTCATCTTCTCTAGCTCCGTGCTGAACAATCGTCTCCGCAGCCTCCAGTGGCGTATGTGCACGCTGTATATCCACACCCCGATGTGCAGCTCTGTCGATCCACTTCCGATAATAATATCGAATACGTTCAGCTTCCTGGGAGGGCAGCAGCTCCTTCTTGCGGAACCAGGATTTGCGTGTTTTTGCCGGCGCCTCTAACGTTTCGCTGATGTCCACATACTCCGTCCTGGGTTCTACCTTCTTCTGACCTGGCTGCAGCAGCCCTTTGAAACGCTCCAAAAGTTTATTTATAGCCTTTTGCCCTAGACGCAGGATAAGCCACAGAATAACAACGGCAACAGCCCCCATGACGATCCAACCCAGGATATCCCAGAAAATAGAGGGCTCCCCTGGCTGTTCCATTCCTTCAGGTAGCATCGGCGGTTCATTTGGAGCAGCAGGCGGAGTAGGAGGCTCCTGATTGGAACTCGAACCTATTAATCCTCTGATCCATGCAAGCAGACGGTCACGCAGTGGACCTAGCCAGGCAACAAGACTGGGAAAAGCGCCGATCCCTGCGATCACAATCAGCATCCATAACAGACGCTGGTGATTCGCTCGGGCAAACTCACGCAGCACAATCCTTCTTGAGCCATCATTTAATGTCGCCCGATCCAGCTGCACACTGTACTGACCTACCAACCATCCAGCAAAACTGATAACTCCCGCTGTATATATGGTTCCGGTGTACATCAGGAGGGGTTGCATGAATTCAATCCCATTGGCTGCTCCACTGAGCACAATTGCACTGACCACACCCCAAATCTGCAAGCGCCAAATCAAAATCGAACGAAAGACAGGTTGAAAATTCAACCCAATATAGGCTGAAATCACACCCCATACCACTGCCGTGAGCAAATCTGGTAAAGGAAGAACGCCTACTATTGCAATAACCAATGAGACCGGCAGCCCCATAACCAGCGCTGCACCCCATCGAATAAAAGTGTTTTTTTCGCTAATGGTTGGCAACCTGTGCTGCACCCACTGACCTAACCAACCAGCTACAACAAAGATACTCATTAGTGTATACGGCAAAGGTCCGGATGCATAAAGGGCTGTTAGGGTCAGAAGCGGATAAAGATATAAGCCGATCAACAGAACGGCCGACATGGATAAAAGCGCTCTTTCTTTGGTACTGGTACTGTTGGCATCATTCATGCACTCACCGCCTTAGCATCGCTTTTCCCACCCTCTACCGGGAGTATGGTCACACGGTGTCCTTGCTCATGCAAACGCGCAATTTCATGTTCCATGGCTGGAGATACATAGAACGTAATTAAGAGATAACTGCGAACCTGCTGGGCTTCTTCATTGCGTTCTACTTCATCACTCAGAAACTGCTCCATGGGAACCATGCATTTTAACTCCGTCTCCGCCATAGCTTCCAGCAGCATTTCCAGATGTGGACTGCCGTAATCCGGCTCAATTCGTAATGGTTCACGCCCTCCACTTACACGGTAGCCATTATGAGCAAATCCTGCGGGCAGCCCTCTTCCGATCGCATCTACCGCTGCAGTTGCCGCATAACGGAGTGCCCGTTCGATCATCTCCGGGCGGGTAACGACACTCCACATATCCGCAGACTCCTGAATGTTGACCACAATCCAGGATTGAGGGTCCGCAGTCCATCCCTGCTTGTACACCTGCAATTCTCCCGTACGTGCACTCGCTTTCCAATGAATACGGTTCATCGGATCACCCGCACCATAGGGACGTACCCCGAGGATCATAAAGGGATCTTCGACAATCCAACGGGATACCTCAACCTCACCCTGCCATACCTGATAGATCGCAGGCAGATCCTCCGCATGAACAAGTGAAGGATATACAATCATGGACAGATGAACGGGGATTGGCTTCGAGGTACGCCAAAGGCCAAACAGATCCCCTCCGGTCATTGTCACGGTGTTCAACGTATATATCCCACGTCTGCTGCATACAAAAGGATGCTTGCGGGTAATACGGGTAAACGGTTTCAAAGTGAAGATACTTTTATGATTCTGATAAATATCTCCTTGGCTGATATCCATGCCCGAGCCAGAACGAAATACAAATGATACTGGCATCATAGCTTCAAGTCTAAGCCATGGAACCGAAATTCGTTTTTCATTTGCAATGGTCTCTACCATCTCCAGCTCATCTCCGGCGTAACAGCGCGTTTTGCTGAACTGTCGGGTATACTTCAGCTTGCGTAAAGCGGGACGTCCAAACCATATGCCGTGTACTCCAATAACAATACCTCCAACAATGACAAGCCATAGTAATGCCATAAGTTATCGCCCGTTGCCTGCAGCAAGATTCTCCGTCGGCACTTCAATCTGGCTCAAAAGTTCCTGAATAATGCGTTCCGCCAAGCCCTCTTGCTGCCTCACCCGGTTGCGGAATACAAGTCGATGGGCGAGGACAGGCACTGCCAATATTTTAATATCATCAGGAAGCACAAAGTCTCTGCCATGTAATGCAGCCCAAGCCTGACTTGCCTTGAGCAATGCCTGAGCTCCTCGTGGACTTACGCCAAGTGAAAGCTCGGGATGCTGTCTCGTAGCTTCTGTCAGATGAATAATATAGCGCAACAGATCTTCGTCAATCTGGACCGATGTATACGTGTTCTGCGCCTCAAGCAGCTGCTCACGACTAATGATCGCGGACAGATCAGCAACAGAACGGCTCGCTACCGTACGTCTCAGAATCTCCACACTTTCTTCACTGCTTGGATAGCCCATTCGAATCTTCATCATGAAACGATCCATCTGTGCCTCTGGTAATGGAAAGGTTCCCTGGTTATCTACCGGGTTTTGCGTAGCAATGACGATAAATGGTCGCTCCAGCTGTCTGGTCGAACCATCAATACTAATCTGCCGTTCCTCCATACACTCCAGCAAACTCGACTGAGTACGCGGTGTAGCCCGGTTGATCTCATCGGCCAGCACCAAATTGGCAAACAGAGGGCCAGGTCTGAACTCAAAGTCGCCCTCCTTTTGGTTGAAGAAATGAATACCCGTCAAATCGGAGGGCAACAGATCCGGTGTGAACTGAATACGCTGAAAGGTACAATCCAATGAAGAGGCTACCGATTTTGCCAACATGGTTTTCCCCGTACCTGGCACGTCCTCCAGCAGAACATGTCCTGAAGCAATGATGGCTGTCATCACAAGCTCAATCGTTTGGTCTTTCCCCACAATGATCTTCCCTACATGATCCATTAGCTGCTTGTTCATTTGTTCCAATCCCTGGATATTCATAATTGGTTTTTCCTCCCGTGAATTGAGCATATGTATTCGCATTCATTCTAACTATAACCCTAATCGTCTCAACAAAAAACAACAGGAACCGGCGGGTAGCCAATTCCTGTTCGTTCTGCTTTTGCCTTTACACCAAGGGAAGCATAATGATGAACCGGGTGCCTTCCCCTTTTTTGCTATCCACTGAGATGTTGCCTCCGTGATTCTTAATAATGCGGTAACTCACGGAAAGTCCTAGCCCCGTTCCGCTCTCCTTAGTGGTGAAAAATGGGTCAAACAAGCGTACAAGCGTGTTGTGGTCCATTCCCTGTCCATTGTCGGCAATGGAGATCTGCACATACTTGTTCTCGGTTCCTGTGGAGATCCGAATCAGACCTGTGTGCTCTTCGCCCACATCCTCGATGGCATCCATCGCATTTTTGACCATATTCAAAATTACCTGCTTAATCTGTTTGACATCAATGGACACATTTAACGGGACTTCTGCTTCATCCAGGGTAATCTCGCATCCCTTCATTAATCCTTCGCTTTCTGTCAGCAGGACCACCTCTTTGAGCAAAGAGTTAACAGACATAATGGTCTTCTGAGGAGCTGACGGTTTCGAGGAATTCAGAAATTCGTAGATAATGTCGTTCGCCCTGTCAATCTCCGTTAGAATGATTCGAGCGTACTCGTCTTTCCCCAATTGCAACAAATGGGGCCGAAGCAACTGGATAAATCCGCGGATAGCCGTCAAAGGATTGCGAATTTCATGGGCAATAGATGCCGAAATCCGCCCAACATTGCAAGTTTGTCATTTTGATAAGCGGTCTGCTCAATCTGTTTATAATCGGAAACATCCTTCACACTGAATAGGAAGTCTCCATCCATCTGATCCCCGTACGTTACTGTAACTAACCAATGCCTGCCATACTCGTCAATCAATTCATGATAGCGCTTACGATGAAAGATGGTTTCCCGATAAATCCGTAAAATTTTCTTTTTCTTGAATCGGCTCATCTGTGGATGATGCAGCATTTGCATCAGGGTGCAGCCGCTCAATAGACTTCTAGGAAGCTCCAACAATTTTGCCATCTGAACGTTAATAAACGTCAGTACACCATTACTGTCAAACAACATAATACCGCTATCCAGATGCTCCAGGACATTCTCATACTTGTTGTTATCCAGATGTACAGGCGGGAATCCATTCGTTGGTCGAGGCACTGTATCCTGAAATTCACTAATCATGTCAGGTTCCTCCTTTTCACGTAAATGATAAACTTGCCATTCGGACATCATATCATCACAGAAACAGGAAGGGCCGATTTTATATTCATTACCGGTGCCCTTTCATTAGGGGGCTGAGCCGAAAATATGGATGGCATGTCCGGAACCCAAGCTGGTCTATTCCGGGTAACCAAGTGTCGATCCGGAAAACATTATACGTCTGTTCCATTCTAAGCTTCTCCTATTCCCAAACACGAACATTTTTTGCTCCGCCTCTTTTGCAAGTCTGTTTTTATCATAGACAAGTTTATAGAAGAGAGTCAATCGGAGAAAGTGTCGAATGGAAATTATTTTAAGAAAAACCGTGAATTAGTTTCTCTATACAACAAAAACGAAGCTTTTTCGCTTTATTGGCGAATCAGCTTCGTTCGTATAGTTTAAATTTTAAATAATTCAATTCAATCTATAGTCCACTCTTGTTATGCTGAATTTTGAGTCTACGCTGACTCATAACGGCTAACCGACGCTTGAGTTCGCTTTCCCATTTCTCATCCTTCATTTCCTTGGCAAGCCGAAGCAGATCCAGAGACATGTCGATCTGACGCTGTACAATGACCATAGCATCCTCGCTTTCACGATTCACGCAATTTTCAAAAATCGCATCTTCATCTTCCGTCACGTAATCTTGAAAATCAATCTCCGACGCACCATCTCCATGCGCATATTCAGCCAGAATTTCATATTCATTTTCCACTTTATAATGCACTTCTACCCGGTGACATACCGGACAAAACAGCAGGGGAACATTATGAACCTGGGTGCGGTAATGCTTCAGCGTGCCCTTTGTTCCCACCATACTTGCCCCACAACAGTAACTCATTTTTGTTCACCCTCCTTATAACGTGCCGAGACTTTTTAATGGACAGCAGTCCCGTACACTTCAAGCACTTCCAAAAAAGGAATAGTTCCATCAGTGTATCACATTCATGTACAAATTATAAATGCAGAGCACCGGAATATTTACCGGGTTTCCATACCCTATTCGCCTTAAGGCACTTCGATTCCTCTTTCCAAAGATAAAATGAAGGCATTCTTCTATTACATCATTACCACGTTTACGTCCCTGCTTAAACACTTTTCTTCCTATAGGCTTATATTCTGCCAAAAGGGTGCAAAAAGCCCTCAATCCCATGAGGGATGAGGGCTTGAACTACAAACGTTCAAGTTAAATCAGGCTTACAGGTTGTTGTCGCCTGGTTTCCAGTTCATTGCACACAATCCACCGGATTGCAGAGCTTGCAGTACGCGAAGTGTTTCTTCAACACTGCGGCCTACATCATTGTGATTTACCACTTGATATTTCAATTCGCCTTCTGGATCAATGATGAACAGGCCGCGCAGTGCAACGCCTTCTTCTTCGATCAGAATGCCATAATCTTTAGCAACTTGTTTCGTGATGTCAGACGCCAATGGGAAGTTCAATTGACCCAGGCCATTGCTGTCTTTAGGTGTGTTGATCCAAGCTTTGTGGCTGTGTACGGAGTCAACGCTCACGCCAAGAACTTCAGTATCCAAAGCTTTGAATTGCTCAGCAGCATCACTCAAAGCTGTAATTTCAGTTGGGCACACAAAAGTGAAATCCAAAGGATAAAAGAAAAATACGAGCCATTTGCCACGATAATCGGACAGTTTTACGGAACCAAAGTCTTGTCCATCTCCCGATACTGTTTCCATTGCAAAATCCGGTGCGGGTCTACCAACCAAACGTTCTGCCATAACTAACAATTCCTCCTTTGGGATTATGTAAGCACTCAAGTTGAATGCTCATCATTAAGAAAAACGTGAACGTTTTTCTTCTAATTAAAGTAATATTGTTACTTGATAACAAGTACAAGTAAAATGTTATCATCCGGACTTCTCAAAGTCAAGATTATAATCGTTGTTTTTTTATAATAATTATAAATAAGGATTTTTCGTGGCAAAAATCATAAAGGAACAGCCCTCTGCAATTCCGGATCGGAGCAAAGAGCTGTTCTCTTATTCCTATTATTACGCCTGTTTCTGAATTGCCGCGACGATCAGATCGCCCATTTCCGTCGTGCTGATCGCTTTGCTCTTGTCTACAGCGATGTCACTCGTACGATGTCCTGCATTCAGCACATCAGACACAGCTGCTTCAATTGCGTCAGCACCTTCCGCATAACCAAAGGTTGTACGGAACATCAACGCCAGTGAAAGGATTGTTGCGATCGGATTCGCCAGTCCTTGACCTGCGATATCCGGTGCTGAACCATGTACTGGCTCATACAAACCAAAGCTGCCTTCACCCAGCGATGCGGATGCCAGCATGCCGATCGAACCTGTCAGCATCGCTGCTTCATCACTAAGGATATCCCCGAACATATTTTCAGTCACGATTACGTCAAAGCTGGATGGACGACGCAGCAGCTGCATTGCACAGTTGTCAACAAGTACATGCTCCACTTCAACATCCGGATATTCCGGTGCTACACGGTTAACGACTTCTCTCCAAAGACGGGAAGTTTCGAGCACGTTGGCTTTATCTACAGAAGCCAGCCTCTTGCTGCGTCCTTGAGCAATTACAAACGCCTGACGAACGATGCGCTCCACTTCGGTTACATTATATACACATGTATCCACGGCTTCCTCGCCTTGTGCACCTTCACGTCTGAACTTTTCACCAAAGTAGATTCCTCCGGTCAATTCACGCACGACCATCAGATCCGTACCTTCCAGCACTTCCGGTTTCAAGGTGGAAGCATCCTTCAAGCAATCAAATACGACGGCCGGACGCAGGTTCGAGAACAGTCCGAGCGCTTTACGAATGCCAAGCAAGCCTGTTTCCGGACGCAATTCCTTGCTGTTGTTGTCCCATTTTGGACCGCCAACGGCTCCAAGCAGCACAGCATCTGCACTTTTACATACGGTCAGTGTTTCTTCAGGAAGCGGTGTACCTTTCTCATCAATGGCGATTCCACCAAACAGTGCATGCTCTGTCTCAAAACGGTATCCGAACACTTCCTCCGTGCGTTTGAGAACTTTTTCTGCCTCGGCTACAACTTCAGGACCGATTCCGTCGCCTGCGATTACTGCAATTTTTTTCACGTCTGCCATGGGTTGTCCACTCCTTATATCGATTCATTCGATTGTTCGCTTCAATAATTAACGTGTCATTTATAACTCTCTCTTTTGTATCATATTCAGAGGTCATTTGACCAAGATATACAATCTATGACTTTAATAGTTTTTGCCTATAAGTGGTTTTGAATTGGTTGTTCTGTACCTCTGACTGAGTTAAAATAAACCCTGAAGACAAATTCAGGTAACTCAGGAGGGATTGCAATCATGCAATACACGTACTTGGGAAAATCAGGTCTTAAAGTCAGCCGGATCTGTCTCGGCACGATGAATTTTGGGCCTGCTACAGACGAAAAAGAGGCATTCCGTATCATGGATGCGGCACTCGATGCCGGTGTGAACTTTTTTGATACCGCTAACATTTATGGATGGGGCGAAAATTCGGGTCTCACCGAGGAGATCATTGGACGCTGGTTTAAACAGGGCGGCGGCAGACGTGAAAAAGTCGTTCTGGCGACCAAAGTCTATGGCTCCATGCACGATGATACAGACGGTCCAAACAACGATGCCGGTCTCTCCGCTTACAAAATCAGACGTCATCTGGAAGGTTCCCTCCGCCGCCTGCAAACCGATCATGTTGAACTCTACCAGATGCACCATGTTGATCCTGCTATTTCGTGGGACGAGCTGTGGGGCGCATTTGAGAACGCTGTTCATCAGGGCAAAATTGGTTATGTAGGTTCAAGCAACTTTGCTGGATGGCAGATTGCCATTGCTCAAAGTGAAGCCAAGAATCGTCATTTCCTCGGGCTTGTATCCGAGCAGCATAAGTACAGTCTCAACTGCCGTTTGCCTGAGCTCGAAGTGCTGCCCGCAGCGAAAGAGCTGGGCCTTGGCGTTATTCCGTGGAGTCCGCTTGATGGTGGGTTACTTGGACGTAATGCGCTCCAAAAGCTGGAAGGTACACGCAGTGGTGGCATTGCTGAACGGATTGAGTCCCACCAAACGCAGCTGGAACAATTCGCGGCACTTTGCCGTGAACTCGGCGAACCACAGGATACCATAGCTTTGGCCTGGGTTGCCGCTAATCCGGCAGTTACCGCACCCATTATTGGGCCGCGTACGCTGGAGCAGTTTGAAACGGCACTCAAATGTTTGGATGTTACTTTGGATGAAGCGGTCCTCAAACGTTTGGATGAAATCTTTCCGGGTCCGGGAGGACAAGCTCCGAACGCATATGCTTGGTAAAAGCTTAACAGCTTAAACTGAATACATCTTTTTAACGAAAAATGCTCTATATAGAAATCAATTATCCTATGATGAAACAATAAAAAAGTCTGACCTTCACATGTTGAGGGTCAGACTTTTTATGTACCTCACTGCACTGACACACCCCGGCTGGGAACTCCATCTCAGCTTCTCCAGCCAGATGAATTCCAGTCCAATGAAGAGCTTTGCTTGCTGCAAATGATATGTTACAGGTTCACATTAACGCGATTCGTGTAAGTCTTGCGTTTCTCTATCAATTTGTTCAAGCCATCTACATAAGCACGAGCACTGGCACCCAGAATATCGGTACTTACGCCACGTCCTTGTACAGATATTTCATTTTGAGTAAGTACGACATGAACCTCACCCAATGCATCCTTACCATGCGTAACCGATTTGATCGAGTAGTCGGATAGCGTTACCTCTTCTCCGCTCACTTGATCAATCGCATTATAAATGGCATCAACAGACCCATTACCTTCAGCTTTTTGTTCCACCGTATCACCCTCAAGTGTAGCAATACGAACTTTAGCCGTTGGAATGGATTCATCACCATACGTCACAAAGATGGATTCCAGTTTAAACACTTCAGGTGCATCCTGCAATTTCTCTTCGATGACCGCCAGCAAATCCTCATCTGTCACTTCTTTTTTCTTATCAGCCAGATCTTTGAATTGGGCAAAAGCACGGTTCAATGCTTCATCTTCCAGTTCATAACCAAGCTCAATCAAGCGCTCACGGAAGGCATGACGTCCCGAGTGTTTACCCAATACGAGCTTGCTTTCCTTCAGACCGATGGTTTCTGGCGTCATAATTTCGTAAGTTGTTTTCTCCTTCAGCATGCCATCCTGGTGAATTCCTGACTCGTGTGCAAACGCATTCGCACCAACAATCGCTTTATTCCCAGGCACAACCATACCCGTCAAACGACTCACGAGACGACTGGTCCGAGCAATTTCAGAAAGCTGCAGCGAAGTTTTCGCCTGGAAAAATTCCTGACGTGTCTCCAGTGCCATGGCAATTTCTTCAATCGCGGTATTACCTGCACGTTCACCAATGCCGTTGATGGTGCCCTCAATCTGATCGGCTCCGTTCAGAATTGCTGCGAGTGTGTTGGCAGTTGCCATCCCCAGGTCGTTATGACAGTGTGCACTCAGCTGCACCTTATCAATGTTGTGTACGTTTTCCTTGAGATGTTTGAAAATATTTCCGTATTCGTATGGGCTCAGATAGCCAACGGTATCCGGGATATTTACAACAGCTGCGCCTTCTTCCACAGCCATATTCACCATCTCAACGAGGAAATCATACTCAGTCCGACCTGCATCCTCCAAAGAGAATTCAATCTTCGAAAAAGTATTCTTCGCATAGCGAATGGCTGACCGAGCTGTATCGAGAACTTGAGCTCTGTCCATGCGCAATTTATGCTGGCGATGAATGGGTGAAGTTGCCAAAAAGATGTGGATACACGGGTCTTGAGCGCCCTTCAACGCCTCTTTCACCGCATCGATATCCTGCTCTCTGGAGCGGGACAAGCCAATGACGGTAACATTTTTGACTGCTTTGGCTACTGCATTAACCGCAGCCAAATCGCCTGGAGAGGCCGCAGGGAAACCGGCTTCCATCCGGTCAATACCAAGCCGCTCGAGCTGGTGCGCAATTTCCACCTTTTCACGAGTGTTCAGATTGACCCCCGGGGATTGTTCTCCATCACGCAGCGTTGTGTCAAATACATAGATTTTACGCACGCCTCGCACCTCCTAGACTTGTATTTTATGTTCCTCTAAACCAGTAATAGCGGCACACGCATATGCACGGCCGCTATTCCCGGTTAAAGCTGTAAGTTTACTTGATGACCTTAAAGCCGATGCTTACTTCTTGATCCAGTGCATCATCTCACGCAATTGTCCGCCAACCACTTCGATTGGGTGTTCAGCTTCGTTGCGACGAGTTGCTGTCAGGAACGCACGGCCGGATTGGTTTTCCAGGATGAAGTCACGTGCAAATTTACCTTGTTGGATATCTGTCAGGACTTCTTTCATTGCTTTCTTCGTATCTTCAGTTACCACACGAGGTCCAGTTACATAGTCACCGTACTCTGCTGTGTTACTGATGGAATCACGCATGCTTGCAAGTCCACCTTCATACATCAGGTCAACGATCAGTTTCAATTCGTGCAGACACTCGAAGTATGCCATTTCAGGAGCATAACCCGCTTCTGTCAACGTTTCGAATCCAGCTTTTACCAGGGCACTTACACCGCCACACAGAACAGCTTGCTCACCGAACAGGTCTGTTTCTGTTTCTTCACGGAAGGAAGTTTCGATAACCCCTGCACGCGTGCAACCGATACCTTTGGCATAAGCCAGACCGATATCTTTTGCTTTACCTGTTGCATCTTGCTCAATTGCGATCAGGCCCGGTACACCGAATCCTTCCACGTAGGTACGACGTACCATGTGGCCAGGGGACTTAGGAGCTACCAGCAATACATCGCTGTCTTTTGGAGCAACGATTTGACCGAAATGAACGTTGAAACCGTGGGAGAAGAGCAATGCTGCGCCTTTTTTCAGGTTTGGTTCGATTTCGTTTTTGTACACAGATGCTTGTGTTTCGTCAGGCAGCAGAATTTGAACTACATCTGCACGACTAGTTGCTTCAGCCGGGACAGAACTTCAAATCCGTCATTTTTTGCAGTGTCAAAAGATTTACCTTCACGAAGTCCGATGACTACGTTCAATCCACTGTCACGCAGGTTTTGAGCTTGGGCATGGCCCTGGCTACCGTAACCGATGACCGCAATCGTTTTTCCTTTCAATACGCTAAGCTCTGCATCCTGTTCATAATAAGTAGTTACTGGCATGTTTATAAGTCCTCCTTTGTATTGTAAAGAACCCTTCATTAATGAGCGGGTGTCTCAAGGGACCGGTACGCTTTTCCTGCTAAGCGTTTCTGGTCTGATCCGATCCGTTCAGACACCCGCCCATTAATGCGGGTGTGTGGCTATATTGTCAAGCGTTACATCACTAAAATGTTAAATTGCAACTTGTACGGGACTGGCACCTTATCTAAGATTAACGGTATATTTCAACTCCGTGCTGCTAACATACCTTTGTCGTTCCATGGATAAGCATCAGACCATCGCTTTTTAATATGACTGTTTAAACATTACCTCGTACCAATGCAGTTATTCCTGTACGTGACAGTTCGCGAATGCCATAGGGCTTAAGCAATTCTATCATCGCATCAATTTTATCCGTATCTCCTACCACCTGTATAATCAGGCTGCCTGGACCAACATCTACAACTGAGGCGCGGAATGTCTCCACCACACCCAGAATTTCTGGACGTTCGGATGGCTCTGCCTTTACCTTGATCAATGCAAGTTCACGGGCAACCATCGGTTTTAGGCTAAAATCAACCACTTTGATGACATCAATGATTTTGTACAGTTGCTTTTCAATCTGTTCCAGCGTTTTGTCATCACCGATCGTCACAATGACCATCCGTGACAAACCCGGTTCCTCGGATTGACCCACCGTGATGCTCTCAATGTTGAATCCCCGTCTACCGAACAACCCTGATACCCGCTGCAGGACGCCAGGCTGATCGTTGACCAATATCGAAATCGTATGTCTAATCATTCCTCAGCATCCCCCATCAGCATTTGATCGATTGTCGCTCCTTGTGGAACCATTGGATAAACATTTTCTTCCTTGCGAACTACGAATTCAACAACGACCGGTCCTGGTGTATCCAGGGCTTCTTGCCAAGCACGCTCGGCTTCTTCCTTGTTGGTTGCACGCAATCCTTTTACCCCATAAGCTTCAGCAAGTTTCACAAAATCAGGGCTTCCTGCCAGATCAATATGACTGTAACGGTTCTCATAGATGATCTCTTGCCACTGACGTACCATTCCAAGCACCTGATTGTTGATAATAACAATCTTCACCGGGATGTTGTTAATGGCACAAATCGCAAGCTCCTGAGAACACATCTGCATGCCGCCGTCACCGTTAATGGAAATAACAAGTCTGTCCGGGTTGGCCATTTGAGCACCGATTGCAGAAGGGAATCCAAAACCCATCGTTCCCAGTCCACCGGAGGTTACCCATGAACGCGGTTTGTTGAATTTATAATATTGAGCTGCCCACATTTGATGCTGGCCAACGTCCGTAGTGACGATTGCTTCGCCCTTGGTTGTATCATTCAGCATTTCCACAACCCACTGCGGTTTCAATACTTCCTCTGAATCTGTGTAGCTGTAAGGCTTCTCTTGTTTCCATTGTTTGATCTGGTCTCTCCATGCGTCTGCACGTTCAGCGCGTTGAACCTCTTTGTTCGCTATTTCCAGAACCGTCTTCACATCACCAACGATTGGAATGTCCGTTGCAATGTTTTTGCCAATCTCAGCCGGATCAATGTCAATGTGCACAATTTTGGCATGTGGAGCGAATCCGTCCAGCTTGCCTGTTACCCGGTCATCGAAGCGTGCTCCGATGTTAATCAGCAAATCCGACTTTTGAATCGCCTGATTGGAAGTGTATGTTCCGTGCATCCCCGGCATCCCGGTCCACAATTCGTGACCACTCGGGAATGCTCCAAGTCCGAGAAGTGTTGTCGTGATTGGAATGCCTGTCTTTTCCACAAATTCGAACAGCGCTTCGTGTCCACCGGAGTAAACTACACCGCCGCCTGCCAGAATCATCGGACGCTCTGCTTCCTGAATCGCCTGAGCCAGACGATCAACCTGAAGTTTGTTCGGTACTGTCCGTGGGTTGTACCCTCTCAATATAACAGGTTCAGTCACGGGTTCAAACAACGTTTTGTTAGCTGATACATCCTTCGGAATGTCGATCAATACGGGACCTTTACGTCCTGTATTCGCAATATGAAATGCCTCATGAATGACACGTGACAAATCTTTTACGTCTTTTACCAGATAACTGTGTTTGGTGATTGGCATCGTGATTCCGGTAATATCCGCTTCCTGGAATGCATCAGAGCCAATCAGACTGGAAATGACATTTCCCGTAATGACTACGAGTGGTACGGAATCCATATACGCTGTTGCAATACCCGTAACCAGATTCGTTGCTCCAGGTCCGGAGGTAGCGATACAGACACCCACTTTTCCGCTCGCCCGTGCATATCCGTCAGCTGCATGAATGGCGCCTTGTTCGTGACGGGTTAACACGTGCTTGAAATCCTCGAAACCATACATCGCATCGTAAATGTACAACACTGCGCCGCCCGGGTAACCAAAAACGCACTCTACACCTTCCAGCAACAAGCTTCTCAGCAGAATTTCGGAACCGCTAATGACCTCCGGCTTCATCCATTTTTCACGTAATTCATCTGTCGATCGTACTTCTGGAATTTGAGCTCCCATCAGTCATCCTCCTCTCGGAATTTACATCATTCTGACATTTAAAGTTACAAAAAAAACCTTCCATCCCTG
Organism: Paenibacillus sp. 1A_MP2; assembly: GCF_052244825.1. Classification (NCBI taxonomy): domain Bacteria; kingdom Bacillati; phylum Bacillota; class Bacilli; order Caryophanales; family Paenibacillaceae; genus Paenibacillus; species Paenibacillus sp. 1A_MP2. The sequence continues at coordinate 5,303,609 of NZ_JBQQCS010000001.1, forward strand.
CAAACAAGTTCATGCTTGCGAGGGACGAAAGGTTATTGCTTCCGTGGTACCACCCAACTTTGTCCGAAATTTCGCAATAACGGACCTTACCAGGTACAAAAAATGATAGACCAAACGGACATACCCGTTCTCCATACCTGTTGTCTGTAACGCAGACATACGATTTTCCCTAATAACCCAATGGAGTGACATCCAATGCTTTTCAGGAAAACAGCTCCGAGGTGAGCTCGTATATAAGGGATAATGGTGGTGGTTTCAGCAATTCCAGCCACTCTCTGAGCAAAAGAGCCCTTAAAACTTCGTCCTCTTCATAGCCGATGAAATATTCTCGTTAAATGTTAGGAACATTATATGATTCCTCCAACCGATAAGTCAATACCCTATTGTATAAAAATTCAGAACATCCCTAATCCTTCATCCTGAATCTTTAACGTTACCCCAATCCCTGCGCTTCATTCAGTCACCTTTCAACTTCCCTCAGGCATAGGATATACGAGCAGCACGACTGGTCCTGAAAGGAGGCTTCCGATGGTGCTTCGGCAACGTAAATCAAAGCTGGATGATGCCGCCATAATGAGGCTGATTGACTCTCAACTTGTTCCTCTATCTCATATGAGTGAAAGTGAAATCAATAAAATACGCAAAGAACTACCCCTGCGAATGAACAGGGGCATGACCTTTGTTGTCTCACCGAATTCTGACAACGAAGCTGTCGCATTCATCCATTTTCTCATGCACGGCGAACTGCTGTATGTGGATATGATGGCTGTTGCCCCAAAAGAACAGCGAAAGAGGTGCGGTCAGACTTTGCTTCTCAAAGCGGAAAACTTTGCGGCATCTCGAGGTTGCAAAAGATCCAAAGTGATGGTTGACGAAGGCAATACAAAAGGACTTCATTTTTACCAAAAAAATGGATATAGCACAATTCGATACATTATGTTAAGCCGCTGCTACGAGTTGGAAAAAACATTATAAATCGGTTTAGAAAAAGCCTGGTGGCCGTGGTCCGTACGGTCCATATCCAGGTCCTGGTCCATATCCACCACCAAATCCCGGTCCGTACCCTGGGCCTGGTTTTGGTCCCGGCCCAAATCCTGGACCAGCACCAGGACCAAAACCTAATCCAGGACCAGCTCCGTAAGCATAAGGCAGCGTACCGATGGCGAGCAGATCAAATAATACCAATGGCAAAATGGCTTTGGTGCGTACTTTTTTTCCAACTGAGCGTTTCAGCACCAATTTATCGCCCGATACTTTCACCAGCCTCCCGGTCACCCGAGTACCGTCTTTTTTGATCGCAACAATATTTTTGCCTATTAATTTCATCGCTTCATCACGCGTAACTTGTTGTTTCATACTTTCCCCTCCTCCTCGGATCGTTCAAAACAGTGTATTCGTCCAGAGCCAGCTTCGCCTGTTTCTTTGTCCCTAAATGAAAATATGGGTGTCTTCCCCGTCACCGGCGAGCATCTTGGCAGTTCGCTTTTTTCTTATAAAAACACAAAAAGGCTCGCACGAGGCGAGCCTTTTGAAGTAAAGAATAAGATGGGAAAACATCATTTCTGTCGTTACCTTTTCCCGGATCATACGGTTCCCCGAGTGCAGACGGAGCAGACGAGCGCCCGACAGCCGCAACGAGCACGATGATGGTGAGCAGGTATGGCAGCATATAAATAATTTCCTGGGGAATACTTTGAGACCATTCGAACAGCTGTACATAGTTCCGAATTGCTTGTGAAAAACCAAAGAACACAGCGGCACCAAAGGCACCAATCGGATTCCACTTACCAAAGATCATCGCTGCAATCGCAATGTAACCTTGACCGGAAACCGTATTATGAGAGAATGTGCCTGTCGTAGTCAACGTAATTGCCGCTCCACCGATAGCAGCCAGCGCACCACTGATCATCACCGCAACATAACGGTAACGACGCACTTTAACACCCACGGTATCCGCAGCACTTGGGTGTTCACCAACAGAGCGAAGACGAAGGCCGAATGGGGTTTTATACATAATGTAATAAGTCAGAAAAACGAACAGAATAGCCAGATATGTTGTCGGGTACACATTCTTGAAGAAAGCTTCCCAAGCAAAGGAATATCTTTTAATAGTGGTACATCAAACTTGCTAAAACCTTGTACCAGTGGCGAATCGCCTGATCCTTCAAACAGCAGTTTTACCAAATAAAGTGTGCTTCCTGCTGCCAGGAAGTTGATTACGATACCGCTTATAATTTGGTCCGCCTTAAATGTAATCGAGGCAACCGCATGGATCAACGAAACTACTACGCCCAGCACAACCGCGAACAAAATCCCCATCCAGGCAGATGTCGTTCCTCCCATACCGGCTTCTTGAGCATAGTGCGCAGCAATCCCGGCTGCAAAGGCACCAAATACCATGAAACCTTCAAGTCCAAGGTTGGTCACACCTGATTTTTCCGAAAAGATTCCGCCCAATGATGCAAAAATCAATGCCGTGGCAAAGACAAGCGTCGTATTGATAATTTGCCCAATTGTCAACAAGTCCATCTACAACACCTTCTCTTTCTTGCGCTTGGAATAGAACGGTTTAAGTACCCAGCGCACGATGCCTTGTGCCGCAATGAAGAAGATAATCGAACCGATAACAATCCGAATAATCTCGGGCGGTACATCCGCAGCAAAGCTCATTCCCGCAGATCCATAAGTGAGCGTACCGAACAACAACGCGCCCAGCAACACACCAAACGGATGATTCAAACCAATCAGTGCAACCGCGATGCCGTCAAAACCTGTTCCTGGTGAGCCCGACATAACGGTCTGGTATTGGAACACTCCAAGTACCTGGAATGCACCGCCAAGACCTGCAAGCATACCACTGATAAACATGGCTTTTACAATATTGCGATTGACATGCATACCCGCATACTCTGCCGCATTCGGGTTGTATCCGACGGCACGAATCTCGTACCCTTGTTTGGTTTTCCACATATAAATATAAAAGAGCACAGCCATGACAAGAGCAATCAATGTCCCCATGTGAACACGAGAGTTACCCATCAGTTCGGAAAGCCATGTCAGACTAATCGATGCAGTATCGCTGATATCGACCGAACGATTTTCCCCTTTTAACAGCAGGAATTGACGCACGATAAGGTTGGCCAGATACAGACCAATCCAGTTCAGCATGATACTACTGATAACTTCGTTAACCCCACGCGCTGCTTTCAGGTAACCGGCAATTGCTGCCCACAGACCACCAAATACCGCACCGGCAATCAAGGCCAGTGGAGCATGAATGTAGATTGGTAGACCTGCAAACTTTACGCCTACAAAAGTCGCGGCAGTCATACCGACGAGAAATTGTCCTTCTCCCCCGATATTAAACAGCCCTGCACGTGACGCAAATGCAAATGCAAGTCCTGTCATAATCAGTGGTGTCATTTCCCGGACCGCTTCACCAAAGTTGTACATGTCTCCGAAAACCTTCGTAAACAGTGCACTATAGGCCTCAATCGGGTTGTATCCGCCGATCAGCATGACAATACCACCCAGGATCAGACCCATAATGATGGCTACAATAGGTAATATAAATGAATCACGGGTAAACCATTTCAATACGTTACTCATGCACAGTACCTCTCTTTTGGGTGCTGCCCGCCATCATCAAGCCGAGCTCCCTGTCATTGGTTTCTTCCGGCAGCACCTCGCCCACGATCTGTCCTTCATAGATGACAGCAATTCGGTCGGATACGTTGATAATTTCATCCAGCTCGAATGAGATCAGCAGTACCGCTTTGCCCTGATCACGCTGTGCAATCAATTGTTTTTGAACAAACTCAATAGCACCTACGTCCAAACCACGAGTTGGCTGGGCAGCAATAAGCAGTTCAGGGTTCTTATCAACCTCACGTGCGATAATGGCTTTCTGCTGGTTCCCTCCCGATAAGGAGCGGGCTTTTGTTTCAATGCTTGGTGTACGCACATCAAATGCCTCGACAAGACGCTTCGCTTGCTTCTTGATCGCATCGAAGTTGAGGAATCCTTTACGCGTATAAGGAGATTTATAATACGATTCCAGGACGATATTTTCACTCACAGAAAAATCAAGAACAAGTCCATGTTTGTGCCGGTCTTCCGGAATATGGGCTACACCCGACTCCGAAATATGGCGCGGAGAATGATTAGACAGTTCTTTACCCTCAAGGCGAATCGAACCGCTATCTACTTTACGCAGTCCGGTAAGCGCCTCAATCAGTTCGCTCTGTCCATTACCATCAACACCTGCGATTCCTACAATCTCTCCTGCACGTACATTCAGGTTGAGTTCGTTCAGAACCGAGATACCCTCTTTATTTTTGGCGGTCAATTTGCTGACTTCCAGCACATTGTTTCCTGGTGTAGCCGGCTTTTTGTCCACTTTAAAAGTGACATTCCGTCCAACCATTTTTTCGGCGAGTTCGTTCGGATTCGTTTCTGATGTTGTAACCGAATCAATCACTTTGCCACGGCGAATAATCGTCACTGTATCGGAAATCTCCATGATCTCTTTCAGTTTGTGTGTGATCAGAATAATGGATTTGCCTTCGGCCACCAACTTTTTCATGATCACCATCAGTTCTTTGATCTCCTGAGGTGTTAATACAGCAGTAGGCTCGTCAAAGATCAGAATGTCTGCACCACGATACAACGTTTTTACAATCTCGACACGTTGCTGCATTCCGACGGAAATGTCATGAATTTTGGCATGCGGGTTCACTTTGAGTCCATACTGTTCAGACAGACGCTGCACTTCAGCAGCAGCTTTTTTATAATTAATGTTGAGACCCTTCCTTGGTTCAGATCCCAAAATAATGTTCTCTGTTACCGTGAACGGCTGTACAAGCTTAAAGTGCTGATGCACCATGCCGATGCCAAGATCGATTGCTTTATTAGGGCTGTCGATGATGACAGGCTTGCCATTCACTTCAATGGAACCTTCATCCGGCTGATAGAGACCAAAGACAATATTCATTAACGTTGATTTACCAGCGCCGTTTTCGCCCAGTAGAGCATGGATCTCGCCTTTACGAAGCTGAAGGCTGATGGCGTCGTTGGCAACAATGCCTGGGAAACGCTTCGTGATTTGTTTCAACTCAACGACGGGGGTTGCTGCACCCATGTAATCACCCTTATACCTGATATAGTGTGGTTCCGCAAACAGTAAGAAAAACGTCTATCGACGTTTATTCAAGGAAGATGACCGCTTCTTAGCGGTACTTTTCTTGGGATTATCGAATCCTTCAGTTTCACTGAAACTTATGCATTCCATAATCTTAAGAAAAGCTCCTACCGGAGCGTTGATACGAAGTCTTCTTGCTTTTGCTAAGGGATTTCCCCAAAGCTCGTATTGCATGCTTGTACAATTGTTATGGTGACTTGAGCAAATTTTCCTGCTCTGACAATCATAAGGCCGGTCAAGACCGGCCTCGATGATTATTCTTTTTATAGGCTAAATCAATTACTCTGTAGGAACTTTGATTTCGCCGTTGATGATTTTTTCTTTGTACTCGTCCACTTTAGCAAGTGTATCAGCAGAAACATTTTTCGTGGAAGTATCAGCGATGCCTACACCGTTTTCTTTCAAAGTCAGATTCTCAGCTCCACCTTTGAATGTTCCATCAATAACTTCTGCGTTTACGCGCTTAACAGCTTCATCAACTTTTTTGATCATAGAAGTCAGTGTTACATCATCACCAAACTCCAGGGATTGGTCTTTATCTACACCGATAACCCAAACATCTTGACCTTGTTTCTTACGAGCGATTGCTTCGTTGAACACACCATTACCCGTTGCACCGGAAGCGTGGAAAATGATATCTACGCCTTGGTTGTACATTGTAGCAGCTGCTGCTTTACCCAGGTCAGGCTTATCAAAAGCACCTGTGTAGTTAGAAATGAACTCAGCTTTAGGGTTAACAGCTTTAACCCCTTCTCTGAAACCTACTTCAAACTTTTTGATCAGCGGGCTGTCCATACCACCAACGAAACCTACTTTGTTGGATTTAGTTGTCAGACCAGCTACAACGCCTACCAGGTAAGAACCTTCTTCTTCAGCAAATGTCACCGATTTAACGTTAGGAGCATCAACAACACTGTCAATGATCGCGAGTTTGGAATCAGGATTTTGTTCAGCTACAGTCTTGATTGCATCAGCCAATTGGAAACCGATACCCCAAGTCAGATCATATCCACCTTTAACGAACTCGTTCAGGTTTGGAATGTACTCTTCATCGGATTTACTTTGCAGGTATTTAACAGCTACACCTGTTTCAGTTTCAGTTGCTTGCAGTGCTTCCCAAGCGGATTGGTTAAACGATTTGTCGTTAACTCCACCTACGTCAGTAACCATACCGATTTTCAAATCGGATTTAGCTTCAGTGTTTTCGCCACCTGTAGTTCCTCCGGCATTTGTTTCCTCTTTCGGCTTGCTACCGCAACCTGCGAGCATAACCGATACTGCCAGCAACATGACCAAAGACAAGCTGAGCATCTTTTTCATTTCTCTTGTTCCCCCTTAATGATATATACCTAATTCCTGTCCAGGCCAAAACGGAACGGATCAACAGATTGATAATATGGCTTTTATGTGGAATGTATGGTTTCTTCGACATTAAAAGCGCATTCTTACCCTGAAACGATTGTGTCACCTGTCGAAAAACCGAACATTATGACATGAAGAGAAAATTTTAGGACTAGCCTACTAGAGGTGATTATACATTCAACCCGTGGTAAAATCCAGATGTTTCATCACCAAATATCACTTATTTTTGCTCTTTTTTTATTGAAAGCGCTTAATATTTTAGCGATTTAACACACTAACGTTACAACGATGTAATGTTATGTAACAAAATCATATCACATCCTATAGTAAGAAATGGATTTCACCAGTTTTCATTTGCATTATTTCACCGTTCGTATTTTATGTATTATCACGGCCTGTTATTCGCAAGTTATATGCTTTCAGTGTGTCCTTACAGACTGCAGCATATTCGTTTCGCACAACGGCCCTTTTAGCAAGATCATTCTTTAAGCCGTAAAAAAAGCCGCCATAGGTACGGCGGCTTGAATAAGCAATTTTAAGCGTTGATTTTGCCTTTAGCTACAGTAGCCAAAGAGTTGAACGCATTGATGTCGTTAACGGCCAGATCAGCCAACATTTTGCGGTTCATGTCTACACCAGCAAGTTTCAATCCATGGATCAGTTTGTTGTAAGACAAACCATTCATACGTGCTGCAGCATTGATACGAACGATCCACAGTCTGCGGAAGTTACGTTTCGTGTTGCGACGGTCACGATATGCGTATACCAGGGATTTCATTACTTGCTCGTTAGCTGTTTTAAAAATACGGTGTTTGGAACCGAAGTAACCTCTTGCCAGTTTCAAAACCTTTTTATGACGACGACGTACTACAAAACCGCCTTTTACTCTTGCCATATTAAAGAACCTCCCAATAAATATTAAATGTATCCGTGGTATGTGTACGGCCTAGGCCGATCCCCCATACGGAATGTACTATTTCAAGTTAGCCTTTCAAGTTAGCCAAACCTTGTTTCAAACGTCTTACGTCCCCGGCAGCCATAACTGGGTTACCGTTCAGAACGCGCTTAGCACGTTTTGATTTGTGGGAAAGCAAGTGGTTTTTGTGAGCTTTGTAACGCAGGACTTTACCGGAACCGGTAATTTTGAAGCGTCCTTTCAAACTGCTGTGTGTTTTCATTTTAGGCATTTTGTGTTTCCTCCTTCAATGTTATCAGGCTTTAGGAGCCAGAATCATGATCATACTGCGGCCTTCCAATTTTGGTTGACGTTCGATGGTGCAGAGTTCTGCAACTTCCACTTTAACGCGCTCCAAAATCCGTTGACCAATAGCGGCATGCGCAATTTCACGTCCGCGGTAACGAACGGAACATTTTACCTTGTCGCCTTCTTTCAAGAACTTAACTACATTACGAAGCTTCGTTTGATAATCATGCTCCTCAATATTGGAACGGAACCATACTTCTTTAATATCAACAATTTTCTGGTTCTTACGGGCTTCTTTGTCTTTCTTTTGTTGCTCATAGCGGAATTTGCCATAGTCCATGATGCGGCATACCGGCGGTTTAGCCTGTGGTGCCACATTGACCAGGTCCAAGTTCAGGTCAATCGCCATTTGCAGTGCTTCCCGAATCGGCGTGATCCCAATTTGTTCTCCTTCAGCTCCGACAAGGCGTACTTCCTTCGCCCGAATCTCATCATTAATCATGTGATCTTTACTAATAACCGTCCACCTCCAGGTCATTTTGAATATCCAGTTACACAAAAAAATAAAAGGGATGCCGGTTAAGCTACCGACATCCCTGTAATCAACACAATTCTTCATGAGTAAACACTTCATAAATTATTGGGATCGTTGACCAGCCAACATGTTTGTTGATCAGGTGAGAAGTCGGACTTCTACTTGTGATTCCATAGCTATTCATTTAACGCACTTGAATACTATAACATCCTGCAAAACGATTGTCAACATATCTACAATGTTTTTTACAGAGAGGCTTTCGTCCAAGTCAATAATTCATTATCCCTGCTTGCTCTGCACCTCATCCAAACGTACAACACGTGTATGTTGGGTATGGCTCCATTGTTTGTTGTTCTGCGTAAAGAACACGTAGAACGTAATTGGATACCAAGAAAGAAGGTAAATCGGGAACAAGATCAGGTACAGATACACTTTGGCAAAAGTAACCTTTTCCAGCGCCATGGACAACAGGAATGTCAGGATGTTCAGACCAATCGCTACGAATCCTACCCAAAGCGGGAAGTACCCGTATATGTTTGCGATATGCGGACCACTGAATATCGCTGTATCCACCCACAATACAGCTGTCATCAGGAACGTAAGCAAAACAACGTACACGTTTGCGCCATACACAGCAAGGTCAAATTTCACCAAGCTTCTTTCCTTGATACTTTGCCACAGCAGCGGGAAGAAATATCTACGCGCGACGGTAAAGTGACCTTGCATCCAGCGAAGGCGTTGTCGTGCGGAAGCCTTAAATGTTAACGGCTTCTCATCAAATACTTTGGCATCGTAGTTAAAGACAGGATACACATTACGTTGAACACTGCGCATTGTAAACTCCAGATCCTCAACCAGACTTGTAGCGCCCCAGCCAATTTCCTTGAGCAAGTTCGTCTCGAAGCACATCCCCGTACCTCCGAGGAAATTCGCCATATTCAAATTATGACGGGACAGCTGCCACAGACGGTTGATGTACCAGTACGATACACCATATGCTGCAGTGATCCAAGAATCCTCCGGATTTTTCGTATCAATGTATCCCTGAATAACACGCGAACCATTGCACAAGTCGTCGTTCATCTCAAGCAAGAAGTTACGGTCAACGAGGTTATCCGCGTCAAACATGACGACTGCATCATATTGACGTGGCAATTTCCACAGGTATTTAAGCATCCATTCGATGGCATACCCTTTACCTCTGAGATCAGCATTGGTACGTACACAAGCATTCAGTCCATGCTGTCTTACAATTTGAGCTGTTCCATCAGTACAGTTGTCGCAAATGACAAACACATCATACATATCTTCCGGGTAATCCAGTTGTTTCAAGTTCTCCATCAACGCACCAATAACTTGTTCCTCATTGTGCGCTGCGACGAGTACAGCGAATGACTTTGTCGCCGGATAGTGTTTCTTTTTCTTTTTCTTAATCAGACCGAACAGCGAAAACGTGAATTGGTACACGGCTAGCAGTGCCAGAATGACCTGCATCGTGACGAATATAGCGTCCAACATCGTTCTCTGTTACCCCCTTTTTTTCAAAACCAGATTACTTTACATCATTTCTCTTCCTGGATTCTGCACTTTTATTTTTTTGTGACGCGCAGAATATGACCCTGTTCTTTTGTTTACTACGCAAATATTTCAGACAATGTTTCAAGCATGGTTGATTGCCAGTTGGCTGCTTTATCGATTTTGTATTCTTTTCAGCCATTTGTCAAAACCGCAATTCCACTTCCTGAAGCAGAAATGTGAACTTTAAACGCTGAATAGGCATTTTGTGATACTCCAACCTCGCATTCATGCCTGTTATATCTTATTTTCAGCCGTTTACTTGATTTTTATTTCTAAAGTCCCTGCTTTTTTCATCAGGCTGATCCATATCGACAGAGGCTCTATATCAAATAACGTAAACAGACCGCAAAAAGTTCAGTCTTAAACTCACAATTTTTTAACCGCATTTCAGCCATGTTGAATCATTGTATCTTTTTTAGATCGTCCAAGTCAAAAAGTTAAGTTGGGTTCTTAACCACTCTTTAACATGAATTTTACCTTCTTCACATGTGTTCTTCTTGAAAAGGACAACATTTAAAAATATGATAAACATATACCTGAAATAACCTCAAGTTCACGAAAAACGGTTATATACTAAATCAGGACGAAACCGGACACAGCAATTTACCGGAAATACTGCCGCCAACACGGGGCCTGACTGGCAGGAGGCCAATATGAGCCGTTTATTCGTAAAGTTTCAAGAGTATGATCGAAATGTATTTATGTGGATTAATGGTCGACTTCATAATCGATTTATGAATTTTTGGCTGTATTATTTCACCCATCTGGGAGGAGCAACTTCTTCTATCGCAGTATCCTTACTGATCTGGCTTCTGGCTCCAGCTCCTTGGAGCACAACAGGACTTCAGGCATGCATCGCTCTGGCGGTTAGTCACATTCCCGTAGCCATCGCCAAAAAGCTGTATCCACGCATTCGGCCTTATCTGGCCTTGCCGGATACGATTACGTTCCGCAATCCCCTGACGGACCATTCGTTCCCTTCAGGGCATACTACCGCCATATTCTCGGTGACGGTCCCTTTTATGACAATGGAGCCGTTCCTGTTGCTGATGTTACTCCCTGTTGCATTAATTGTCGGATTTTCTCGAATTTACCTGGGATTGCACTATCCCTCAGATGTGCTTGCAGGTGCTACGATCGGTACTTTAGTCGCACTTGCAACAGTTGCTTTATGGACTTAATGTGAATATGTTAGACTAAGGAAAACCTAGCAGGAACAGGTGAAGCAAGCGTGGAGAAAAAAGAGTATTACTATTATCTGAAGGCTTTGGCGCAGGTCATACTCAAGCCGCTTATGCACTGTCCAGCAGTTTGCGAAAACTTTCGCCGAATGTGCAGACCAAAGTGCTTGAGTTGGGAAGTTTTCTGAACCCTAGAGTTGCGCCACTCATTATTACAGCGTACAAAAAGACGGTCATTAATCAGCCCAAGCTCATCGGGTATGTATACAGGCATCAATATAAAAAATCCTTAAACCGGCTGACCACACTCGCGCTGCATAAATTGTTTTATACCCATACACGCAGTATTGTGCGTCAGCTTCGTCCGAATGTTATCGTATGCACACACCCTATTCCCAGTGCCGTCATTTCCAGACTGAAACGTCTGGGGGTACAGGTTCCACTCTGTACAGTCATCACCGATTATGACGCGCATGGGACATGGATTAGTCCAGAAGTAGACCTGTATCTTGTTTCTACAGACGAGGTAAAGTCCAAATTAATGCTGCGTGGTGTATCTTTAGACAAAATTCGGGTTACCGGCATCCCAATCCACCCCAATTTCTGGGAACATCCCGGACGGGATGAAATCCGTGGTAAATTCAATTTGAAAAACATGCCTACTGTGCTTGTAATGGGCGGGGGCTGGGGAATGCTCAGCGATGAAGTAGTTAACCAATTATTGACACGCTGGCATGCGGATGTTCAGATTATTTTCTGCCTTGGGCGCAATGACAAAAGCCGAATCAGCATGGAGCAAAATCCGTTGTATCAAAAAGAGAATATCCATATCATCGGGTACACCAATGAGGTGGACAAATTAATGGAAGTATCCGATCTCCTGATCACCAAACCGGGAGGAATGACATGCAGCGAGGGTTTGGCAAAGGGAATCCCGATGTTGTTCCATAATCCCATACCAGGCCAGGAAGAAGAGAATGTTCAGTATTTCACCGCACGAGGTTTGGGAGAGTCCATTACTTCGCTTGACGTTGTTGTAAAATGGATGAACAAACTGCTTCATAACTATCCTGAGATTGTTCGTAAACGCAAACGCCACATGGCGCAAATTGCCAAGTATCACCCGATGCAGAGCGCACAGAGTATTATCGACCTTCTGGACCTGCGTCCCTACTCGGCAGACCAAGCCAGACTGTAACGGCTTCAAACAAGCCTGTATGTACACAGTAAAGGTGCCTTCGAATCGAAGGCACCTTTTTTAATATGAAGAAAAGTACAAACTATTGAATACCAGCAGACTTCAAGTAATCCTGCCACTGTTTGGTGTACTCACTCTGGATCTTCTCAAGACCTGCCTGTTTGGCTTTTTCCATAAATGTATTCAGCCCTGCTTCTACATCGTCCACCAACCCTACATTTAGCGGGTACAGATACTGCTTCTCTACCTGCTCCAGGGCAGCCTTCTCGGCTTGGTATGGCGTCCAATCTTCAGCAAATCCGGTGTAAATATCCGGCTTTTTCATTTTGTCCAGCTCTTTGAAAATAGCCAGCACATCATCAAAGCTCTTATCATAGAGCATGAATTCCGGATTACGCCAAGCCCAGCCATTCATGCCTTCACGCGGAAATCCATTGCTCTGGGCATCGCCCACCATTTTATAGTAACCGTCCTGTACTTCAAAGTTTTTACCTTCTACGCCATATTCGGTCAGCCAATTATAACGTTTGTCGGTAACCAGTTTCTCATAGAATGCGAGTGCTTTCTCCGGGTTTTTGCTGCTGCGTGGGATGGCGAAACCATTATGAATCGGATGAACAGGTTGTGCAAATCCTTTCGCATTCGGGTAAGGGAAATAACCGAGCTTCCAATCCGGGTGAGTGGACTGGACCTTAATCACATCGGCATTAAATTTGTTCGGGTTCTCTCCCGACAGAACAACAGCCGATTTGCCATTTTGCAGCAAGGAGTTGGACGTATCCTTTACATTCAGCACGTTTTTTGGGAAAAAGCCTTTGTCCATCCAGCGTTTGTACGTTTTCAGATCTCCCAGATGCTGTGCAGATCCCCAATAGGAAGTGATATCGGATGGTGTATCGTACATAATGTCCAGACCATAAGGGAGCTGACCTGCTGTATTCACCAGCTTGGATGTCAATTGACGAATACCATGGGTATGATTTGCATTGCTATCCGCGATTGGAATCATATTTGGTTCATTGGCTTTGATTCCCTCCAGATAAGCTTCGAGGGTCTCCAGAGATTCCGGTTTGGGCAAATTGTACTTCTCACGCAAATCCTCACGGTACGCGATACCCTCCGTCACATACTCAGTCCATGTAGAGGGCACCGTATAGATCTTGTCATTGACTGTTACCGCTTTCCACATATCCTCAGGTACATAAGCCTTAAGCGTTGGTGCTGCCTTAGGCAACAGTTCATCCAGCGGCAGGAATGCTCCTTTTTTTGCATAGGACTGATAAAACGTCCAATCCGCTGTAAAGATCAGGTCAATTGGTTGACCGGAAGACAGCAGCAGTTTATATTTTTGATCCCAGTCTGTCCAGGACGTATAATTGAATTTTACATTAACGTTCAGATCAGCCTCAGCCAGCTTGTTAATTTCCGACTCAATCACAGGCAGATCCTTGGGTGCGTCACCAAGCATATAAAATTGCAGCGTTACCTTCTCCCCTTTGTTTTCAGAAGAGCCTCCCTGCTCACTTCCTTGCGTCGATCCCCCCGAACCGTTATTACATGCGGCAAGCACCCCGGCGAACAGCATCAGGGCAAGTACCATCGACAGGTGCCGAATTGTTTTGTTACGCATACGCATCCTCCCTTTTTGTGGTCAACCTTATATGTTAGCGCAGACTCGCCGTGGTTCAGACAGGCAGACAACTATTTCAGCGATCTGCCCTCACAGCGCGTGCACGTTCTAACCTTTTACCGCACCAATGGTAAGCCCTTTAACAAAGTAGCGCTGCACAAATGGATACAGGAACAAGATGGGGCCAGTAACCACAATAGCCATGGCCATTTTCGTCGATTCGGTAGGTACATCCTGGCTGAGTGTTATGCCGGTACCAATGGCCATCTGGTCAATGAAGGTAATCGTGTTCATCGTGTTATACAAGTAGAATTGCAGCTGGTACATGTCTGGGTTGTTAATGAACAAGGATGATGTGAACCAGTCATTCCAGTATCCCAGTGCCAGAAATAACCCCACAGTGGCAATGCCGGGCATCGCCAGTTTCAGCACTACGCTAAAATAAATACGGAAGTCATTCGCCCCATCGATTTTGGCTGACTCAATCAGCTCATCCGGAACGGCTGAACGAATGAAGTTTTTCATCAGGATAATGAGAAATGGTGTCATCAGTCCCGGAAAAATCAACACCGTGTACGTATCCGTAAGATTGAAATAGTTTGCCAGCATGATGTACCAAGGTACCAATCCCCACCAAAGAGGGTTGTGAAGTAGATGAAAAGCGAGAAGGCGTTCCGGTATTTGAAATCTTTGCGCTGCAGTACAAATCCCGCCATCGTAATGAGAAACAGTCCAAGGGCCGTACCCACAACAGTTGTAAAGACCGTCACGCCATAGGCTTTGAGCACCTGGGTCGGAAATTTGAACACCATCTTGTAACCTTCCAGGGAAAAATCGGTGGGAAAGAGGTGATAACCATCTCTCACAATGGATTCATTGCTGCTGAAGGAGCCGGATAAAATCAAAAGAAATGGCACGATACAGATTAAGGAAAGGATCAGGATCACGCTGTAAGCGATGACTTGAAACAACAAGGTGAATTCGGAATCTCTGGCACGAGTATGCATGGTGGTTCTCCCTTCTGCCCTGCGGGCGTCCTAGAACAAGGCGTAGTCCTCATTGACTTTGCGGATGATATAGTTCACGGTCATGATCAGGATAAAACCAAACAGCGATTGATACAGACCCGCCGCGGTAGCCATTCCGATATCAAACGTTACTTTCAAGGAACGGTACACATACGTATCGATAATGTCTGTAGCGTTATATAAGACCCCGTTATTTCCAATGAGTTGGTAAAGAGATCAAACTGCCCCTTCATAATGCTCCCAAGCGAGAATAACAACAGGATAACAAAGGTCGGTTTTAGCATCGGTACGGTGATGTACCAAATGCGCTGAAAGATGTTAGCTCCGTCAATGCGAGCCGCCTCGTAATACTCATCGCTGATGCCTGTAATGGCTGCAAGGTAGATGACCATGCTGTACCCGAGATTTTTCCAAAGATAAAAAATGATGATCAGAAACACCCAGATCCAGGGTGTGTTGTAAATATCGATTGGACCTGCTTCAAAACGTTTGAGTACAGTGTTCACAAAACCGGATTCATAGTTAAACATGTTGTAAGCGATTACACTTAATAGTACAAACGAGATGAAATACGGTAAAAACATGACCGACTGCGATATTTTTTTAAACACTTTCCCCCGAATTTCACTGAGTAAAATCGCACAGAAGATCGCTAGCCCGTTTCCCAATATAATGAAGGCCAGATTGTACCCCACGGTGTTGGTTGTCAGCTTCAGCAGCATTCCTGATTGCCACAGAAACTTGAAGTTCTCCAGGCCCACAAATGGACTGCCGAACAAACCACCTTCAAAATCATAACGGGTAAACGCATAATAGATGCCGACCATCGGAAAATACGAGTTAATCAGAAAAAAGATCAGTGTAGGCAGCAGCATCAGGAACATGATTTTGTTTTTGTTCAATTCTTTGAGCATGGCTCGATCCCTCCCGAATTTCTTACGGCGCGGCGCGCAGTGGAGCTCTGTTTTTATTGTAGATGCCTTAAGCGCTACCGGATACTGAATCATTCGGCCGGATCATGAACGATTCTGCGAAATGGAATATGAACAATATGAACGAACACTGAAATGAATGTCTGAGCGTTCACAAAAGTTGATATCGTGCATAGGTTGAACCTAGTGAACAATACAGCGAAAGTTGAACTTTAGCTAAGGAAATCGGGCATAGCATGCCGTCTGTCGTTGATGTAAACGCATACATAATATATAATTCTAGATACATCCGTGATTCACTACGCCCACATATGAAATCTTATCCTTCGTTATGAAGTCTAACTTTGTTCATCCAAAACTGGAGGTCCACGGGAGGAAAGGTCATGCGTAAACGTTCAGAGGACAGCCAGAAGGTGTTTGCACGGATTCTCATCGGCATTATTGTTAGCACCGTTGCCACCTTGCTTGTGGCTTCTACCATTTTGTACGTCAACTATAATCGTATTGCCCTTCGTCAGGTCTACCACACAGATATGAATGGTCTCACCCAGACCAGTCGCGAAGTCTCCAAGATGACCGAAACCGCCAAATCACTGTCTTATCAGATTTATCAAGATTACACCATCTCTGCTCTGCTGCTGTATTCGAATCCGAGTATCTATGAAATTACGCCAGCGATGGAACAACTCGACAACTATCGCATGTCCCTCCCTTTTATCGAATCCATCTATGTATATAATTCCAAAAATGATGAGTTCTTTATCAGTTCCAATGAAGTTCGCAATGGACAACAGTCCATCTCGGAAATTGACGATAAAGGGATTACAAGCATCCTCGACCGGTTCCATGATTACAAACCTTTTGTCCCCATTCCGCGTACATACCAAGTGGGCTCGACCGAGGAAACTCAGGTCAGCAGCTATACATACCTCTGTTATGACACGATCAATGACAATGCCACACTGAATTATGCGGTTGTTGTAAATATCAAGGACGATTGGCTCAGTCCTAATATGAACTCAGTCGATCAGCCAGGGAAAACGTTTATTATCAATGAACAGGGACAGTTATTGTCCGATTTCAGTGATCGGGCGTTGATGAAAGACCTGTCCAATGAAACATTTATACAGCCAATCCTGCAAAATACGGAGCAGTCCGCCTACTTTACCGCAGAGGTTGATGGAGAGAAGTCTCTCATTACCTACACCGCTCCTGACAACCTTGGATGGCGGTATGTACGAATCACGCCCTATGACCTGATTACTACAGATATTCGTCATATGCGAACACATACCGTTCTTTTTTGTCTTGGGCTATTAATTGCGGGAGTGCTGCTATCCTACCTCGTTTCACGGAAGCTATATCATCCCATCGATAAAGTGCTTGTCCGTATGCGTGTGATGGAAGCGGAGCGTCGCGGCAGTCTGCATCTTTTGCGACAGGATTTTTTGCGCGGGGCTTTGCAAGGGCGGGAAACGGTAACGGGAGGCATGCTGGAGGAACGAATGAAGTTCTACGGCTCTGCTGTTGATGTTCATCGTCTAACCAGACTGGTACTACTGCGAATTGATCATTTTACCGACTTCAGTGATACCTACAGGGATGAAGTCCAACTTGTAAAATACGCGATGATGAACATTTGCACCGAAACGGCTGATCTCAACTATCACACCGAAGCGGTGGATATGGGAGGAGATCTGATCACCCTTATCTTTAATGACAAAATTCAGAATGAAGCTGATAATGACCAAGGCTCCATTGAGGAGCTACTGCGCATGATGCAGGCTGCCGTGATGACACATCTGAGATGCTCCATTTCTTTTACCATCGGAACTGCGGAAGATTCACTGGAAAACAGTATTGCTTCTTACACCCGATCGGCAGAGGCTTCGCTTCACCGTTTGTTCATGGGTCCTGGATGCCTGATCTATACGTCGGACATTATGGCGTATGATGTCAAAGAGTATGCTTTCCCTGTTGGAAAAGAAAGACAGCTGATTGATTGCCTGATGACAGGCAAAACAGGAGAAGCCAAGCAGGTCTATGCAGATATCGTGAGTGAAACGGCAACCTATCCGTTTACCGTATTTCAGCTTGCTCTGTCTCATCTGACCATGACTCTGAATCATGTACGAAACACACTCAAAAAGAACAACCAGCTCACACTTGAATCCATATCCGACCGTTCGATGCTGCCGATTCATGATGCAGAGGATCTCAGCGAAGTTCACGCACACTTCTATCGCATGTTCGACGAGCTTGGATCCAAGGTAGAGGAAAAGCGAACGCTCAAACATGAAGAACTCATTCGCAAAATCAACTGCATTATTGAACGAGATTACGCGGACACCAATCTTTGTCTGACCTCAATTGCGGATGAACTATCCATGTCACCCATATATGTCAGCAGACTCTATAAACAACTAACGTTAAAAGGACTCACTGATGTCATTAACGAAACCCGCATAGCCAAAGCGCAATATCTGCTCATTGAAACGGAAAACTCTGTGGCTGATATCGCCGAGCAAACCGGATTCACCAACAGTTCTTATTTCTATCGGATGTTTAAGAAATTCAACGGGGTTACTCCCAACGATTATCGCCGCAAGGATCTTCATTCGGAGCTTTAGTAGCAGTAAACCAAAGAACCACCAGCTTTTCATGAGGCTAGTTCGATCAAAATAGCAAAAAAGCGTGATATGAGAGTCTGGTAGCCAGATCCATATCACGCTTTTTTATAATATATTACTCTTGATCTTCGCCAGACTCGTCCGTAGCTTCCCGAACTTTATACTTGTCCAAACGGATTTGTTGATACTCGCGCAATGCCTCTTCACCAACGATGACTTCAACCCGGTGAATGTTCATGCCTTTGCCCATGAATTTCTGCTCATACTCTGTCATGACATGCTCTTCATTTAATCCATCGCGGTGCAGATTCAGGGACAAATTGGTCATTTGCAAACCAAAATCGGCAATCGCATTGAGAGAGAAATCAAACAATGTCTCCGAATCTGTTTTGAAATGGATTTGTCCTTTTGTGTTAAGCAGTTCTGTGTATTTCTTGAGGAAGCGCGGATGTGTCAAACGGCGACGTGCATGCTTGGCTTTTGGCCATGGATCGCTGAAGTTCAGATAAATCCGTTCCAACTCCGCCTCTTCGAATACTTCCTCGATCTGTTCGATATTGGCCAGGGCGAGCTTCAGGTTGGGAGGTGTCTCCACTTCCGCCTGACTCCATGCTTTCCGAGCCTTCTCGCTGGCACGACGCACCAGTTCATCATACATATCAATACCGATAAAATTATATTCCGGATATTTATAACTCATTTGGCTGATAAATTGACCTTTACCCATACCAAATTCCACAAAAATCGGATGGTCATTACCAAACAGTTCAGACCATTTTCCTTTGTACTGTTTGGGATCAAGAACAACGAGATCGACTTGTTGCTCCAGATTTTCACGAATCCCTTTTCTGCCACGTAAACGCATCTTATTCCTCCGTTTATCCATACTTGTCTCAGAATCATTTTGCCGAAGAACCGGCGAATTGTAAAGAGCAATGAAAAGGAATCTTCGGATCTGCCACTTTGGGCAAATCTCAAAGATTCCCTCTTCGATTTATTTGGAATTGGGGTCCAACTACTTTAATAGTTCATAGTCTACCTTATCTTGGTGTGAAAAATCAAATGTCTTTTCGAAAGCATCACGAACTTTTTGTCTTGCAGCCGCTTTCACTTTCGGATTGCCATTGAAACGAACACCTGTCAAAGCCAGAGCTTCTTCTGCCGTCAGTTCTACAGAAACATTATTTTTGACTTGGGAATTCATTCATATCACCTCACGGTATAGTATGGTCCATGACGTCAACATTGATTCAAATGCTATGATGAATAGTACCCATTAGATGGTGTCTGACGTTGGTTTAAATATAACATAATGTGTAAACTATAGCAAGGATAAAACCACGTTTCTTCGGCCTATTTTTGCGACTAGATTCCCCTTTTTTTGAGTTTTTTGATACAATGGTAAAAGTTCAAAAAGAGTCGAATTAGGTATATAATAAGCAAGCCATTAGGTAAGCCAAAGGAGTACCCTGAAGATGAATGCACCTTCACTACAACCTCCTCTTCTATGGGGAGATAAACGATTCCATACATGGAATTACGAAATGAGAGACGAGTTTAACAATAAGGTTTTCAAAGTGATGCTGGATGCCGGTTTCACCTGCCCAAACCGAGATGGTTCCATCGCCAAGGGTGGTTGTACATTTTGCAGCGCTCGTGGATCGGGTGATTTCGCCGGTAGCAGACGAGATGATTTGGTCACCCAATTTAATACCATTCGGGATAAACAGCATCTGAAATGGCCTACAGCCCAATACATTGGCTATTTTCAAGCCTATACCAACACCTACGCTCCTGTTGAGGAACTGCGTGAATACTTTGAAGAAATTTTGAAACAGCCTGGCGTAGTCGGTCTATCCATTGCCACTCGCCCTGACTGTTTACCGGATGACGTCGTTGATTACTTGGCTGAATTGAATGAACGCACTTACCTATGGGTTGAGATGGGGCTGCAAACGATTCACGAGTCCACGTCAACCCTAATTAATCGTGCTCATGATACTCAATGTTATGAGGAAGCCGTTGCGAAGCTGCGCAAACGGAATATTCGGGTGTGTACACATATCATCTATGGACTGCCGCAGGAAACCCATGAAATGATGCTGGATACCGGACGGGCTGTTGCCAATATGGATGTGCAGGGGATTAAGATTCATCTGCTTCATCTGATGCGCAAAACGCCAATGGTAAAGCAGTATGAAGCCGGGCTTCTTCGTTTCCTGGAGCAGGACGAGTATATTAAACTGATCGTCGATACGCTGGAGATGCTGCCACCCGAAATGATTGTACACCGCCTTACAGGGGATGCACCGCGTGATTTGCTGATAGGACCGATGTGGTCCATGAACAAATGGGAAGTATTGAATTCCATTGATCGTGAACTGCGTGAGCGGGATTCATGGCAAGGAAAATACTGGAGGGGGCGTAAGATGGGCTTTCTTTCGGTTTTAAGCTGTGCTCATCAGTGGATTTCTTCCCGTCTACAACCTGGAGAATTAGCCATTGATGCAACGGTAGGCACAGGGGCGGATACTCTGTTTCTGGCTCAAAAAGTGGGTAAACGTGGTCAAGTCATTGGTTTCGATATTCAGAGCGAGGCACTTACCCTGGCACAAGGCCGTATTCGCAAACAAGAGGACAGTACTCAACTAGGCTCTATCTCCCTGCTTCAACTAAGCCATGATCGAATGGCTGAAGCCGTTCCTGATACATGGCAGGGTAATGTTGGTGCTGTCATATTCAACTTGGGGTACCTGCCTTCGGAAGGTGCAGACTCCACCATTATCACGAAAACAGACAGTACCATTGCCGCACTCCAGTCCGCCCTGGAATTGCTCCGTCCGCGGGGCATTATTACTGTTGTGCTGTATCCAGGTCATGATGGAGGATCAGAGGAAGCAGATGCGGTAATGGAATGGTCCTCTGCTCTGCCTGTAGAGCAGGCACAGGTAGTCATCTATCGCCAATTGCAGCGTAAGGCTTCCCCTTTTTTGATTGGCATTGAGAAAAAATAATTTCCTTTACTCCACAAATACAATAAACTAGACACAATCGCAACAAAGTAATCTTGGATGGATTTATGCGATTTGTGTTCTACATAAAGACGTGCAACCGTATTCACTGTTACATTCATGCCAGCTACGCGGTCATGATTGATTAAAGCGATCCACCATTTCATATACTAGAGGAGAGATTAGGAATGTCTACGCCATACCCACTGCAATTTCAACCAGAGTTCAAAGAACGTGTATGGGGAGGCCGTGCGCTGGAGCAATTCGGCCTGACGCCGCCTGAAGGACATATTGGAGAAGGCTGGATGATCGCAGATCATCCTAATGGTACAACCAAAGTACTAAATGGAGCACTTGCCGGAAAAGGCCTTGATGAAGTTCGTGAACAACTGGGCACAGCATGGCTTGGAACCAAAGGTGTATCGGAAAAGGGCGGACGTTTCCCCCTTCTGATCAAACTGCTTGACTGCAACGACGATCTGTCAGTACAAGTTCATCCAACAGATGATTACGAAGCTCTGCCTCCCGGCGAACTTGGCAAAACGGAGATGTGGTATGTGCTGGACGCCAAACCGGGAGCACACATCATTTATGGCTTGAATGAAGGCGTTGATCGTGCGGTACTGAAGGAAGCGCTGGAGAACGGTACAGTGATGGATACCCTTCGTCAGGTTCCTGTTGAAGCTGGAGATACATTCTTTATCCCTGCTGGAACGGTACATGCTCTCTGTGCAGGTGTCGTTGTTGCTGAGATCCAGCAAAACTCGGATACAACCTATCGGATTTACGATTACAATCGTCCGGGCCTGGATGGCAAACCGCGTGAGCTGCATGTTGAGGATTCACTGAATGTAACAGCTTATGAGGGCGCTGGTGCCACAACGATGAAAACCAACGACGCGACTCCAGGAGAGTGGCTGAAACTTGCGGAATGCCCTTATTTTGTAGTGGAAAAAGGGATTGTCACAGAACGTTGGGAGCTCTCTACAAGTGCGGAAAGCTTCACTATTCTTGTAGTCTGTGAAGGTAGTGGAACGCTGGAGTGGGATAACGCAGAATCAGATAAGATTGAACTGAAAGCAGGACAATGCTACTTACTGCCTGCCAACCTGGGTTCCTATACGCTGGATGGCAACACCACTGTTCTTCGCTCTTATTTGCCTTAATCCAAATAATTAAATATCTTCTATTCAAGGTTATTTCCTTGAACTGAATTGGCTTTAATGTGACCTGTGAAGGAGGTTTTACACGAGATGCAGGAATCTGCCTTTAGCCTGGTTGGCGATGAAGGTACCCGTATTCATGTGTACCGCTGGCTTCCCGATTCGGAGTGCAACGTTAAAGGTGTGGTCCAGATTGCACATGGCATGAGCGAAACCGCTGCCCGATATGCTGAATTTGCCCAACAACTCACCTCTCACGGCTTCGCTGTGTACGCGAATGATCATCGTGGTCATGGCAAAACGGTAGAAAATTTGAATTTGTTGGGCAATGCCGGCACCGATGCTTTCCGATGGATGGCGAGTGACATGATGAATCTGGGCGAAGTTGCCGCCAAAGAAAACCCTGATGTGCCCCTCTTTCTAATGGGGCATAGCATGGGGTCGTTTTTGGTACAGCATCTCATGTATGCTGGCCACGAGCGTTACCATGCATTTATTTTGTCCGGTACCAATGGCAAACGTGGTCTGCTTCGGATTGGAGAGAGATTGGCCCTTTTGCAATGTAGCGTTCAAGGGGCTAGTCATCCAAGTATGCTGCTCAATGCGCTCGTATTTGGTGGTTTTAACCGCTCTTTCCGTCCGGCAACAACACCGTTTGATTGGCTGTCTCGGGACTCTGAAGAGGTCAAGCGATTCATCGATGACCCTTTGTGTGGAGCCGTCTGCTCCGCAGGGTTTTTCCGCGACTTTTTCAAACTGCTGCTGGACATTCACTTGCCAAGCAACATGAAACGTATTCCCAAGGATAAATCTGTATATCTCTTCTCGGGTGAACAAGATCCAGTTGGCCTTCATGGTAAAGGAGTGCTTAACCTGGTCTCCCAATATCGGGAGCTTCAGCTAGAAGATGTCGAATACCGCCTTTATCCAGGTGGACGCCACGAAATGCTGCACGAGACGAATCGGACTGAAGTAGCCCAACATGTCGTGCAGTGGCTTGAAAGGCATATGCCTGAACAGAGTCCCCATCATTCTACAACAAATGCCGAGAAAGCCGATCCTATCTAATATGATGCGATTTTTACAATGGCAAAAGCCCCTGAACGGGAGCACAGCGTACACTGTGCTCCGCGTTCAGGGGCTTTTCTGTTAGATATATGAAAATGGCAAGTAAGCTTGGAGTGTTAATGGATTACCCTTCGATCAGCAAAGACTCTGGATCTTCAAGCAATTCTTTCACCGTCACGAGGAAACGTACGGCTTCGCTACCATCGATTATACGGTGATCATAAGACAGGGCGATATACATCATCGGACGGTTCTCCATCCGCTCTGCATCAATCGCTACTGGACGAAGCTGAATTTTGTGCATACCCAGAATACCCACTTGAGGTGTATTCAAAATTGGTGTGGACAACAGGGAGCCAAACGTTCCGCCATTGGTAATGGTGAAGGTTCCTCCTTGCAGATCAGACAACGCCAGCGTGTTGGAACGAGCTTTGGACGCCAGGTCAGCGATGCTTTTCTCAATCTCAGCGAAGCCAAGACGATCTGCATCACGTACAACCGGTACGACAAGGCCTTCTTTGGCAGATACCGCAATACCGATATCATAGTACTTTTTAAGTACAACATCTTCGCCATCAATTTCAGCGTTAATGGTTGGGAACTTTTTCAATGCGCCTACAACCGCTTTGGTGAAGAAGGACATGAAGCCGAGATTGATTTCATGTTTCTCTTTGAACTTGTCCTTACGGCGTTTACGAACATCCATGATGGCCGTCATATCCACTTCATTAAAAGTAGTCAACATCGCTGCAGTCTGTTGCGCTTCTACCAGACGTTTTGCAATGGTAGCACGGCGGCGAGACATGCGTTGACGTTCCACTGGTTTGGTAAAAGTGGATCCTCCAGCTGCAGGAGCACTAGGTGCTGCCGCAGGCGCTTTGGCAGGAGGCGCTGAAGGAGCGGCAGCCTGAGTGCTGTGAGTTTTCACATCATCCTGATAAACCCGGCCAATTGGATCCTTGCTCTGTACCTGATCCAGCTCAATGCCACGCTCACGTGCAAGTTTGCGTGCAGACGGTGAAGCTGTCTTCGAGCTGCTATCTGAAGATTCCGGTGCCGCAGCAGCGAGTGCTGGTGGCGGAGTTGGAGCTTCCGGTGCAGGAGCCGCTTGTTTCTGCTCGGATGCTGCCGGTTGGGAAGCGGACGCGCCGCTTCCTCCTCCTGCTCCTGCCGAGAGTGTCCCGATCGTTTCACCGATCTCTACCGTCTCGCCTTCCTGACGAATAATTTTCTCAAGCACACCACTCTCTTCAGCACTAATCTCAATATTTACTTTATCCGTTTCCAGCTCCAGAAGAACATCACCCTGATTAACGGTTTCGCCTTCTTTGACCAGCCATCTGGATACGGTTCCTTCGGTTATCGACTCGCCCATTGCAGGTACTTTAATTTCACTCACAGCTGTTACCTCCCCAGTGGAATATTATTCTTCGTCGTTTGCTTCAACGCGGATGTAATGATCTGTTGCTGTTCCATGCCATGCACAAGCTGATAACCGCTGGAAGGACTCGCATGTTCCGGGCGACCTTCATATTTAACGGTTGTGCCTTCTGGCGCGATTTCACGAAGACGAGGCTCCATGTATGTCCAGGCACCCATGTTTTTGTTTTCTTCCTGTACCCACACCAGCTCTTTCAACTTGCTGAAACGTGCGAGTACACGCTTGATTTCTTCCGCCGGGAACGGATACAGCTGTTCAACACGAATAATGTGAAGCCAAGACCAATCCGTTTTATCTTTCTCAAAAGCATCTTCCAGATCGATAGCGATTTTACCACTGCACAAAATAATGCGCTCTACGCGATCCGGCTTCGTGCCCAATCCTGCTTGCTCCAGCACCGGCTCAAACTTGCCTTCGCTGAATTCTGTAGCAGGTGAAGCAACACGTGGATTACGAATGAGACTTTTTGGCGACATCATAACCAGCGGACGGGCATCCTCTGTCTCGGTCAAGGAAGCCTGACGACGCAGCAGATGGAAATACTGCGATGCGCTCGACAAGTTCGCAACCGTCATATTGTCTTCTGCACAAAGCTGCAGGAAACGCTCCAGGCGAGCACTTGTATGCTCAGGTCCCTGACCTTCGTTCGCGTGCGGAAGCAACATGACCAGACTGGATTTCTGAGACCATTTGGCACGGCCTGCAGATACGAACTGGTCAAAAATAACCTGAGCACAGTTGGCGAAATCCCCGAATTGAGCTTCCCAAATTACAAGCGTATCTGGTGAATATACGTTATATCCGTATTCGAAACCAACTACAGACTCCTCAGACAACGGACTATTGTAAATGGCAAAGGATGCTCTTGCCTGCGGCAGATTATGCAGTGGGCAGAATTTTGCTCCGTTCTCGGAATCATGCAGCACCAGATTCCGATGGGCAAACGTTGCACGTTCTGCATCCTGTCCACTGATCCGGATCGGTTTTCCATCCGCAAGAATAGTAGCGAACGCAAGCGTCTCTGCAAGACTCCAGTCTACTTTCTCACCTTCGTTCAGAGATGTGCTTCTGCGCTGCAAAATGCGCTGCAACTTCGGATAAACATTAAAATTCTCTGGCCATTTCAGCAAGTCTGCGTTAATTGCCCGCAGATTTTCCAATGGTACGGCAGTTGGAATAACCGAAACTGCTTCTGGCTCGCTAATTTGACGTTGGTAATATTCATGTACTTCATTATTCTTCATCTGCTCGTATGCTTCTTTTAAGCGGTTCGTCACAGCCTCACGAATGCTGTTGATAGAAGCATCATCGATTACAGATTCCTCTTTCAGATGATCCTGATACAAGTGGCTAACCGTTGGATGAGCTTTCACTTTTTCATACACTGTCGGCTGTGTTGTTTCCGGATCATCCGTTTCGTTATGACCATAACGACGGTAACCGATCAGGTCAATCAGGAAGTCCTTTTTGAACAGGTTACGGTATTCTGCTGCCATACGAATAGCTGCGATACATGCATCCGGATTGTCTGCATTGACATGCACAATGGGAATCTCATATCCTTTGGCAAGGTCACTCGCATAGTACGTTGAGCGTGAATCGCCGCTATCTGTTGTGAATCCAAGACGGTTGTTCACGATAATATGAATCGTTCCGCCATTTTGATAACCAGGCAATGCTTTGAAATTGAGTGTTTCTGCTACAATACCTTCCCCAGGGAAAGCCGCATCACCATGCATCAGAATGGTTGCCGCTTTGGTTACATCCTGCTTCGGATATCCCGGATCACGGCGGTCATCCTGTGCTGCACGTGCAAAGCCCTGTACAACCGGGTTTACATATTCCAGGTGACTTGGGTTATTGGCAAGGGTAAGGCGCGCTTGTACTGTTTCACCGTCTTTAACATAACGGTTTGCACCCAGATGATATTTGACATCCCCCGTCCAACCGTAATTGATTCCTGTTGACCCTTCGGAAGGAACCAAATCCTTATTCGGAGAATGATGGAATTCAGAGAAAATTTTGCTATACGGCTTGCCCAGTACATGAGCAAGTACGTTCAATCGACCACGGTGAGCCATCCCCATCAGAATATGGCTTGAACCTGCGTGTGCCATAATTCGAACTGCTTCATCCAGCATAGGAACTAGCACATCGTTACCTTCAATGGAGAAACGTTTTTGCCCAACAAATGTTTTGTGAAGGAAATCTTCAAATTGCTCTACTTCAACCAAACGTTCCAGCAAAGCCTTACGCTCCTCTGGATTAAGCGGTGCCGGCGAAGTACGAGATTCTGCACGGCGGTTCAGCCACTCCCGCTCATGAACTTCATGCACATGGCTAAATTCATAAGCGATGGGACCCGTATATATTTGCCGCAGGCGCTGGATGGCATCCAATCCTGTCACTGTCTGTCCATCTGCACCTTCCCAGATCAGGGAAGCGGGCAGAGCTTTCAAATCTTCTTCATTTAATTCAAAATGCTTCGGTTCAAGCAGGGACGTATCTGAATCTTCACTGATCCCAAGTGGATCAATATCGGCCGCAAGGTGACCATACGTCCGAATATTCATTACCAGCTTCCCAGCTGTAACCGCTTTCTGTAATAATTTAATATCCACGCTTCCGGAAGCCTTTTGGGCGTTGCCAGAATACGAGGCTGTATGTGCATCCCTGCCAGACATCGGCGGTGCACCCCATTGTTCAAATAATTCCCGATAAGCCGGTGTAACTGCACCTGGGTCTTGGGAGTATAATTCATATTGTTCCTGTACGTATCCCATATTCGGGCCATAATAACTTTCCCAGGGTTTCTTGTTGCCTTCCTCGATCGTCATCGACGTTCCCTCCGTCTTGATTTAGTCATAAGTTTTTGACGGAAATCATTGACTAAGCCGTAATTTGCGTTCGTTCAACATTTTAAGCTAAATTTTTCATGAAGTCCAATAATCGTGCTGTTGGTGGTAGTAACGTTGTTCCGACGCTCCCGTCAAGGTTTGTCTGCGTTTTCAAAATCATAGTAAACTGATGATTATATATACCGTCGCACAGATGTCGAATACTGTCCTGATCCGTTCGAGGGTTTCACCTTCCTCAACTTTATGAATTGAAGTCCGTGTTCTAATATCTATTCTATAAACTTTTGCGCTCAGGAGCATTTCCTATTTTTAGTTCAATTGATGCATAAATTAGATGAATCGAATAATTAGAACATTTCCGACCCACAAGTGTACCCTCGGATCCTCCTTTATATAGAATTGTGGTCCATAATGTTCAAAAACAAACCGTCAAGTTAAATATTAACCAATTGGTTTGGTATTCAACAAAAAATTGGGCATTTATTGCAATTCATTGTTATAAGCCAAAAGCCGCCTGTAATGCCTAAAAGCATCCGGGCGGCTTCTTTTTGATTTATTGTTTTAATGCGGACAGACTTTAGATCTGTTGAATGTTCCAACCAGCACTGATGTCAGTCGTTTAATGTGGCACCTGAGACTGAAAATCGTTCCGGCTGGACTGATCGGCGTGGTAAAAGACCACATCGCCATCCTTCAGAGGCCAAGTTCTGCCATTACTGTCTACAGGACTTTTGTTGAAACCTTCCATCTGCCACTGATTCATTAGTGGCGCATAAATATATTGCAGGTGTGGAGCTTCTGTATTTCCATCCCGAAGTGTCTCGATATTGAAGTTGACAACGATATATCCGTCCTTCAGAAATACAGAAGCCTTTTCATCCAGTTGATTTTGTCTGGCGAGCGATTCGAGATCGGTTCCCTTTGGCACGGCGTAAACATCTGCAGGCAGGCTGTATTCCCCGTACCAACGCTGGATCGCCGCATTCGCTCGGTCCACATTAACACCGGAAGGAATGTCCTCCTTTGGTCCAATCAGTGTACGAATGGAGGCGGGCAGAATCATCCAATCATAGCGGCCTACCCAATTCTTCTGGTGAGAGGTTTGATCTACAAGCCGAACCATATAGTCAGCGAGCGAACTCTGGTTGCGTTCATCTGCGGTCAGTTCATAAGTATACTGATAACGCGCCGTATCACCCAATTCCGTACCGGGTACATTACGCAACCTTGAGTTCAGGACAACAAACCGTTTCTCCATATCCTGTGCCGATCCTATCCGGATAAGTCGCTCTTGACCGCGGTGATAGTATAAATCGACTTCTTGTCTGGAAGAGCCATCTTTGCTCACAAAATAGAACGTTGGTGTAATCCGAACACCATCCTGTTTGCCAAATCGGTATAGGTAAGGCTTTGAGTTTTTTCTCCACCTTTTCCCCACCTCCACACCGTGCATGCGACTTTCACCGCACACGGCGTTCCATCTTGCTACTTTTTGAACAACAGTGCCAAGTTACTCTTTTTACGGTATTGGTTTACCTTCTGGATCATGCTTCCTGTAAGATTAAGCACTCCTAAGAGTTTTATAATCGTTTCTTGATTCGTGGCATGGATGAGTGTATGGACGTCATTATGCAAGATTCTCAGATTGCTGTAATTGTCCATTCCGCCCATGTGAGACGGAAGATGATGATGACAATGTACTTCGTCAGCATAAAGAAATATCCCCGTAATTTCGCACTTGCCCTTCACCATGTTGTATCGGCTGATTCTGTTGTCCAGATACTCCACACTACGTTTTGGATTGTCTGACTTCATCAACTTTGTCGTTTCAGACTTTGTGAAGCTATCCATCATACTCGTAATGTTTTTCCGTCCTTCAGCAGTAAAGGGGGTTATCTTTTGGCTGAAGTTGAGGTTGTTTGAGGTGTTTACGTCCACTATTGGATATAGATAAACCCCGTCAACTTTAAACGTCCGGTACCTCGTTGAGTAAAATCGCCTATATGTAAGGGACGGATGATCTGGATGTTCGTATTTGCCAATGCGTTTCAGACGATTATAAGTGAACTTTTTCAGGTCATAGGCAATTCGTGAGAACTCAATAAAAACATGTGTGGCTTTCTTAAAGTAATTGTGAATCCCTAGTACAAAACTATTGAACCTATATACATTACCAGCCGTGGGTGATTGTTTTATTCGTTGAATAAGTTTTTTGTATTGCACTTTGATGTCTTGTTTTTTCTTATCAATCAACCCGGTATGTGCTACAGCTTGTTTCCCCTTCAATGTAGCCTTTATGGTGAAACCAAGAAATTCAGATTTTTTCTTTCTCAGGTTCTGAATTTTCGATTTCTCGGGGGAAATATCCAATTTCAAACGGTTTTTCAGATAGAGTCTTACAGCATGATACCATTTCTTAGCGGTTTCCCAGTTACGACAAAGGATTTTGAAGTCGTCGGCGTACCTTACGATGAACCCTTCTTTAAGTTTGGTCTTTTTGAGACCGTTGTATCTGTTCCTTTGGGTGTATACATGTTTGGTCGGGAAATTCTCCCATTGCCCAGAAACCCAGATGTCGAGGTCGTGCAGGGCAATATTAGAAAGTAGAGGGGATAAAATTCCTCCTTGTGGAGTTCCCTTTCGGGCTTACCTTCCCCTTCTATCTCCGCTGTTAGCATTCGGCTGATGACTTGTAAGACTTTCCGGTCGCGTATTCCGAGATTCCATAATTGCTTTATCAAAATTCTGTGGTTAATGTTATCAAAGAAACCTTTGATATCGATATCTACGATAAAGTGTAGTTTGCTTTTGTTAACCAAGAACTGAACTCTTGCCAAAGCATGGTGTGTAGATCGTAAGGGTCTAAACCCGTAACTATGTTTGTAGAAATGTGCTTCAGCAATAGGTTCAAGTATTTGTTTGAAGCATTGTTGTATCAAACGATCAATGATACATGGAATTCCTAGTGGTCTTTTCTTTCCATTAGGTTTAGGAATGTAAACGCGTCTGACCTTTTTGGGCTGGTAATTATTAAGTTTCGCTTTGACCAGGTTCACAAGTTCCAACTCTGTCATTGGTTTAAGTTTCTCAATTGTTTTGCCGTCTGTTCCTGCTGTTTTGGAGCCTTTGTTCGATTTGATTGTGCGGTAGGCAAGAAGGATATTGTCTCTTGAAGTAATTAATTCATAGAGACGATCAAATGTCTCTCCTCGTTTAGCTCTCGCGTGCAAGTCGGTAAAGGTTTCCGTCAGGTTGTAGTAATCCCAGTAACGTAGAGCCTGTATTGTGGCAACCTCCTGTATGAGATTGTCCCCACATTCTTACCTGACCGATACAGTTCACTTTTTGGAAAGTTGTTAATTCAAAGTATCAAGACTCAGGGCTATTCCTCCGCTTCCATTACAGAAGTTTCATAGGTCACACCCTTACTCTCACAAGGATAGATGCATTTCGTTACCTTATAGCAACCGTCTGGGATGGCAGTCCTTCATTGCGACGTCCCTTGCTTTCCTTGTTCCTTCTATCCTAGCTATCCGTTTTGCCCTTAGGTGTCTCCTTTGGACCTGCAAGTTGGATACCGCCATAGTTCGGTATAGCGCATTTCCTAACATGTAATCGTACTTTGCGCCGCTTGCCCCAACATTCGTTGGTCAACATGTTTCCATGAGGTAGGCATTTAGATCCTTACATTCAGAGATTCGTCAATCCTTTGAGGATATCCTCACCATAGACAATTTTTCAGCCATCCGGCATATCGGTAAGCTTACCTTCCATTATGGTGGTGGCTATAGCTTCTTTCTGCCGACTTCACCTAGCTTCATACGTTGTATCCTGCCGAACAAAACGCATGTAGGAGTATTAATGGTACAGTTTCGGAAAAACATGGATTCTTCATTCCTGTACTTGGATAGAAAGTTAGACATCCGTGGATGTCCTTGCGTTTCCTGATTACTCAGTTATAGCAAAACAAGTCGCACACATATTGCCCTTTGTTTTCAGGTCGAATTTGACATGGTAACCTGTTTTCACGGCTACATTACTGAAACCCTGCACAGGATGACTGCCTGGGCGAACAGGTAACACAAACGGTGCCAGATTACCTCTCGGATCACCATCAATACTGTTAAGTCCTGTCCAGTAGCTTGCCCCTGTCGGCTCCGAACTCCCTAGCTGCTGGCGAAAAACGTTCTCCCAATTATAATCAGCGATATCCGTAACATGAAAATCATACAATCGCCCAATAACCTCCACCGGAACCGTATCTGACGCAACATGATGAGTCAGATTCGTATTGGCATCCTGCTGTTCCGTGAATGTCGAAGGAGCATTTTCTGCAATATTTCGAAATTCAATTCGGTAATGTCCTTCATCCACCCATACTGGGAGATAGAAAACGGTATCCAGCTGATTGACTGGAATGTCCACCCAGGTCTTGGCTGGAATGAACTGACTTCTATCGGCGTTATAGACGTCAAAGGGGAAACGAATCTGCTTAATGCGAAAATACTTCGCATAGTCCCTATTTCCATAACCCGGGTAACTGCTTACGTCCAGATGCTGTCCTGAAGTCGGGATGCGTACAATAAACGGTCGTTCCAAAATGAGCGCCGAGCTGGTCGGATCAGGCACCGTTTTCTGGTTATGCGGCTGATCATCAGACACCCATGCGTAGTTAACGACAGGTGTGTGCACCGTGACAGAATTGATCCCTTGAATAGAAAACTTCTGATCCTGACCGCCTTTAATGTTGCCAGGAATCAACCCATATGTGATCTCGCCCGTTGTCGGTTGGTCCGCCTTGTTGACCAGTGTATTCTGAACAGTTAAACGATTTTGGTACAGCACGTTGTCACCGATCATGCCAGGCTGAGGAATTGTCCCAGGTCGGGAGCAGTCTTATCCATCGGAGCAGGATCCATCACAGTGGCACCGTTAAACACGACCTTGTCATTATTTACAGTGTTCTCTTTGACCTCAGCCTCCGCTTTGGATTGGAACAATGATGTTTCGACTGGTGTAGCCGGTTCAGTGGAACCGCCTGGAACAGTTTCGGTGCCAAGGTCAATTTCCTTGCAAGGTGCAGGTTTTACATGTGCGGTAATGGCATCATCATTAGCCGATTGTAAGGTCGGCGGTGTATATCCATTTGGAGTCAGCGTTACTGTACCACCGTAGCCACCAAGTGCATAATTGGATATCGTAGCTTGATTTAACTGATAGACTTCCAAATTATCAATCTGCCAATAACTATATTGTCGGATGACCTGCATTGGTCTGTCCCCAGGAACGTCTAGTTCCTTAGGTTCTGGAGGTGTGCCTGGATCATTCGGTCCTGTCGAGGCTCTGCCCGGAATCGTCCATGTTTTGTGATACTTCTTTTTTACGTTGACCGTATAAGTTACTGTGCCCGTCATGTTCACCCAACGGTGCTGGAACAAGTATCCTTTAGCCATGACATTAGCATAGAGATCTTCAGAAGTCGGGATGCCTCGGGTGACATCAAACTTCTCAGACCCCCGCTCATCAGCCTTCAGCACGCCCAGGACGGAGGGGTCCATGGCAGCCGATTCAATCAACGCTCCTTTACTAGGTGGACTGATGTTCACGGGGCAACCTACAACACCACCCCCGTTACCTGGATCAGTTCCCCCGTCTCCTCCGTTGCCTGTGCAATCCTTTACCTCTAACACCTGCGTCCCTTGTTCATCCAACTGTTGGGCAGGGTCCAAAAATCGCGCGGTGATAGTGGTACTGCCGACGATGCCCTTGATCGTCATTTTCCCATCTGCACCTATGGTCGCTACGGCTGGATTGGAGCTTTGCCAGGTCAGTTTGGAATGAGCGGTAAGCTCATGAACAGAAAGGTCTGATTTGGTCAGGATAGCTTTAGCTTGCAGCGGTGTAGCTGTGTCTGCTTTACAGGCGTTTGGCAGGTTCACTGTAAGTCCCGGCTCGGACGTTACTGTGATTTCCGCAGTGTCCGAGATGAGATATGTACCGTTGTTCCAAATTGCACGTACAAAGGCAGTACCCGGCTTTTCAGCCTTAACCATTCCTGTTTTGGGTTCAATGCTCACAATACTCGGATCGGATGACCACCAGGTGGTCTCAGCTTCACGCCGACTTACGTCGATGCCTTCACTAAACTCAGTTGCCCCATAGTTTCGGGTACTGACTTCCGCTTTCATCTGCTTTGTTTGTCCTACAGTTAGAGATGAATCTGGTGTAACATCAATTTCTTTCTCTTCTACCAGATCGCCTTCCCAGACAATGTCCATTGGTGTATGGTAGGCAACTACTTGCTTTACGCAGTTTTGATTAGTTTTACCACCATTTTCGAACTCTGTTCGATCACTTACCGAGTGATTCCCACCTGTTTTTGTGTTAATTTTTACAATAGTACTATCTCTTCGTATGACTGTTTCTCCTATTCCTGTATAGGAATTTTGCTGTAGCCTAGTTTGATAAGTAACACTTTTTATTCTTACAGACTTAAGAACTGATGGAGTTATAGGATATCCATTATATTCATTCCATTGAGTAGCAGGCCAATTGGAAAAGTCAACTTCATTGGGTATATCTTTTTCGTCAGGATAAGGAGACGAACAAGACAAGGGATTCATGTTTCTAGAAAAAGTAGGCCCTGTAGTATGATCAGCTTTAAAACTTCCATCATCAAGCTGATACCAATAAACACCTGGATTAGCGACTCTTGGTGCAGATTGTACGGTCAAGAATGATGGATTCTTCATTGATTTTGGACCGTACGGATCATTGATAGCTGCTTCAATTGGAAGATAAAATGTACCCATAGCTCCTACTGTTAAGAACATAACGATAAACACTATCATTAATTTATAATGGGGTTTCAGTACTCACTCACCGCCTTGAAGAAACTACATGTTCTGAATTTGAACTAAATCATTATTGTTAGCTTTTAAATAATAAGAGCCACCTTTAGCCATGAGCACAGAGGATGTCCAAAAACGTTTTTTAACATCTTTCTTTATAAGATTACTAGACATCTCTGGAATAGTTATGAATCCATTTTTTTCGGCATGTTTAACATCCATACGATTAAATCTTAAAAATGCACTGTCTAGACCACCGCTAAAGGCCAAGAGGTTTGATTTTTCTATATTGGATGTAAACGATATATCAGCAAATGTCATGTAGCTTCCTGGAAACTGAATGGAGTCGGGGCCAATAAACAGTGATGAGTAAACCCCTTTCGGCTTGCCTTTAGTAACATCTACTACAATAATTCGATGCAGTCGAAGTATGCCAGAATTATTAGAGAGAGTTATATCTTCCTTAGATAGTTCACTAACCGTAACAGAATTTTTAGTATAAAAATAATTACTAATCGTCGTTAAATTCGTCCCCGTCGTGCCAACCTCACGCATTTCATTCAGATCACTGTACTTCCCTGCATCCGTACCTTCCACATCCATATAACGCAGCAAAATGGCAGACACTTCAGCTCGCGTTGTGGGATCAGCAGGCTTCAGAGAACCGTCTTCAAATCCACCGACAATGCCGGTCCCGCGAACAAGTGCGAGATAAGGAATTTGCTCTGCACGAATCGTTCCTCGATTCACTTCTGGGGTAGGTAGCAGTGTATCTCGAGTGTCGTTAAAAGCATCCTGGAAACTGGTTCCCGATTTGATCAGTCCGTTCGCAATCCATTTCATCATCTCGTAGCGTGTCAGCTCGGCATTCGGATTGAATCCTTTCGGATAATCACCAGCATCAATGAAGCCTTGGCCCACCAACTGTGACACAGCTGATTCAGACCAGTGTCCCTTGAGATCAGCAAAAGGATTCTCTCCTTGTACCTTTTCCAAACTGGTTGCACGGCTGAGAAGTGTAGCATACTCACCACGGGTGATTTTGGCATTGGGGCGGAATGTACCATCCTGATAGCCGGAAATCAGTTTTTTATCATAGGCTTTGATAATGGTAGCTTGCGCCCAGTGCCCTTTGATATCTTTGAACTTCGTAAGCGCAGAAGCTGTTGTGTCCGCTCCATTCGTGCCTGCAGCAGCATCCACAGTAGACACCAGACCCACGGTTCCATTGGTCAGCAGCGTTCCTGCCATCAATGCCGTTGTCAACAAACCGACGATCAATACGTTCCTTTTTGATTTCCTACCAGTTAATCTCATTTGTTTCTTCAATCTACTCACTCTCCTATGTACCTTAGTATGGGGCAAACTTCTGCTTCTTCAGCGCTCGTACTACTTTTCAAACCAAAACCTAAATTTGTCATAATCATCAATATTCTACCATGCAAATCTAGGCTTTTGGTATTATTTTTCAGCAACCCCATCACTACAAGGCATGCAACCTCCCCTTCCAAAGACCCAATTCACCTGTAAAAACACAAAAAAAGGCCACGAATCCGCAGATTCATAGCCTTATGCTTTAAGGTGTCAGTCCTATTCAATTTAAAAATTTGTAATCTATCTA
The DNA here is from genome assembly GCF_052244825.1 of Paenibacillus sp. 1A_MP2. Classification (NCBI taxonomy): domain Bacteria; kingdom Bacillati; phylum Bacillota; class Bacilli; order Caryophanales; family Paenibacillaceae; genus Paenibacillus; species Paenibacillus sp. 1A_MP2. The sequence goes on from NZ_JBQQCS010000001.1 coordinate 5,340,100, forward strand.
TCACAGAATAAACGATTCTGTTCCATTTGACCAGTCCTAAAATTCAAATCAAAATAAGTTTCTATCAAAATTTTTAATCATACTCTCTGCAAATGGTGTCAACGATAACGCTCCGACCTCTTCCAAAGTAAACCATTGTGCGCCCTGTGAATCTTCGCCATCCGGTCCCCTTTTGATCTCAGAGGGTCTACTTTCACTTGTCAAATATACATCGTACAGAATCCCAATATGGTGCAGCTCTTCCGGCTCGCCTTCGTCCGTCCACTCTAGTACATTCGACTCCGCAGAATGAATCACCAATTGTAGATCGGAAAGGCCCGTCTCCTCTTCGATCTCACGATGTAGGGCGAACTCCGGTTGCTCACCAAACTCCAACCTTCCTCCAGGCAAATCCCATTTCCCCATATAGGCTCCTCTTGCCTTACGTATTAACAGGACCTTTTGCTCCCAAGTGACTAAACCGTATACCCCCATGTGTGTGTACCGATCCACTTAAAGGTTCATCCTCTCGTCTGAAAGATGCCTAACTTGCTCTTCCAATCTACGAATGCGCTTATCAGCCCCTATCTTCAGAGTCTCCCGACTCTAGCGATAACCGAACAATTAGTTCTTCACCCTCAATCAACAATGCAGTTAACCCTGTCTCCGAGCCGGATTGGTGATTCTCTCCATTGGTCCAGTACGCGGCTTCTCCCGATCGGACTACTACCCGTTCGCCTGTCTCGCCTTCCACCCAACCTTCCCCATCAAGCACCAGAAACAACTGCTCACCCACCGCTGGATGCAAACCCACACTTTCACCTGCAGACAGTTTCAATTGGGCTACGTGACAAGCTGATGTGCTTCGGAGTATCGGCGTAATCTCCGCTCCCTTACTGCCATAAGCGGTGATGCTGCGATAATCCTCTGATTTCAGTCGAACTATTTTCACTTCTTGTTCTCCTCGACAATGGTTTCCAGATCCAGCGCCAAACGGATCATATCCACGCAGCGAATGCCATCTTCTATAATCTCTTCTTCATAATGTTTCACAAAGAAATCCCGATCGACCCCTATAATGCGAAACCCACAGCGTTGATACAGCTTCAACTGATGAAAGCTTGAGTTGCCTGTCCCAATTTCTACTGTTCGACAACCGAGCCTGCGGGCGGCCTCTATCGCTTCCTTGATCATGTGTTTGCCAACGCCCTGTCCCTGTAATTCTTCCTGTACGGCAATATTAACGATCTCTGCTGTCTCTGGACGCGTCTTCAGCAAGACAAACTCTCCTACCATTTCTCCTTCATATTCAGCGATAAAACAAACACCGCGACTCAGATATTCGTCAACTATGGCTTTGGACGGATCAGCCATTAATAAAAGCCCATAAGGTTTTTCTTCTTCCCAGTCCAAAATCCGGAACGACAATTTCACACCAATCTCCACCTTTTCCTCGTACATATTCATTTACGTCCCGTTTGCAGAAGCCTATGTATGGCTTGATCACCAAATATATAACAACATTCCGTCTATAAAGGTTTGGGTCTAAATTCATATTCTTCGCTTTTTATAACCTCGGATTACTTCGGAACCATTTGAAGGCTTTATATCATCCATCTAGTTCACCTAAATCTATTAGCTATTCAATTCACCACTCCAGCTTGATTGTGATAATGACGAATCACCATGCCAGATGCTTTTTGCATACCTCGTTTCTCATAGAACTCCTGAAGTTCGTTATCGCACAAAAGATCAATCATGTAGAGATCACCCAGACGCTTGAACATACGCTTGATGAGATCTGATCCGATCCCCTTACCCTGATACTCCGGAAGCACTTCCAACAGAGGAATATATGCACTGAGAATTCCGTCTGAGTTCGCTTGAATAAAGCCCACTACATTCCCAGTAGTTTCATCAACAGCCAGTTCAACAGCATAGGATTGTTCCAGCATCTTCAGGAACGTAGGCGTAGACGGAGGGTTGGGCCAACCTTCGAAAAAATTACCGCGAAGTTGGTCGATACTTATTCCCTCCAGCGATTCACGAAATGTAATCTCCATAATAGCAAGTCATCTCCTTTTAAAAAGTAAACTTCATTATATCATAATATCTGGATATAAATATACAGAATTGGATGATAACATATGAGACAAGATTCAAATACAGCCTCATTTTTTTCTTATTCAAGTCATCTGTAATAAAAACAGAACACGTTCTATTCCACTTCCACACGTTACTCACCCGCGCTTAAATGCTCATGGATTAATTTCCATTCTCCGTTGATATCTGTAACAAATATATTGGTAGCCCGACCTTTTCCAGATGCCGGCTCTCCTTGATACATTCCTTTCCAGTGATAGGTATAAATACAGACCGCCTGCTCTTCGCCTGTCGTAATCCACATGACATCTTCTGCACGATATACCTCTTCCTTAACGGTCTCCCAAGCGTTTTCAAAATAAGCCCGAATTTCGTCAGGCGTAGTACAAGATGTTCCCGTAAACCAATATACGGCATCCGGTGATAGCCATTTGTTTACCTCATCAAACTGATGTGTATTTGTCGCTGCAATGTATCCTTCTAATGCATGCTGGTATCCCATCATTTTTTCCACCTCCTGAGCGTTTTGAATTATTTCACTTTACTCTGTTCAAGAACCGAATCGCCATACACCATAAATGTCTCTTTCAGTGTACGCCCCGTTGATTTCTCCCAGATCACACTCCGCTCAAACGTCCCTGCTTGAAAAAAACGCGGCAAACGTTCCGCAAACCAATCCTGCATGGGTAGCTCTAGCGTTTGCCCTAAAGACACCCACAACAGTTCGCCTTCCGGTGGTTCGCTCAGTAGCTCCCCTTCAAAAGAAGTAGCCAGGTAGTTGAACACCATATAACGCAATCCTTGCTCCGGATCACAGAATTCATCAAGACCCTTATATGTAATTTCTTTCACCACAAGCCCTGTTTCCTCTTTAACTTCTCGCACGGCACCATCCACAATGCTTTCCGGAAAGTCGACTTTTCCTCCTGGAGCAATATATCCCGGAAATCCTTTCCGGTCCGGTCGATTCATTAATAATACCTGATCATTCTGTTTGTCCCACACCATACACATCGTTAGAATTTCTGTTCTAGTATCCATGTTCATCCCCCACTTGCCTGATATAAACCTAATCCCTTGAAATTTATTTCTGGTATGAAGATAGATTTTCCTGCTTCAATGATAAACACATACGAAAGACGGACACCGGAAAAGTTCGGGAGCCCGCCTCATTATACATAGCGCTATTTTGTTTAAACCGGATATGGAATAGGCGATATTCAGCTCATGCCTGTAATTAACACTCGACGTTCTTTCCACTCGGCACGGCGATAAGCCTGCAGCAGACCGAATTTACGGATACTCGCTTTCGGCACCGATTTGTAAGGCATATTAACCGTAAATTCCTCATCAAACGGCACAAAAGATAATCCCACTTTCTCATTGGAGAGCCACTCGGCATGAATGGGTTGCCTTGAACAGGCATCGAAGGTACAGCCGAGTCCTTCGGCGAAAAAATCATAACGTGCAGCAGGTGTGCCCGGCTCCTCCATACAGAGAAACAGACTGAGTTGATCACAGAAAAGCATGATTTCCACATCATTTTTCAGCCTGAGCTTCAACGCCTCACCACCACCAAGCTGCTGTTCCCAACGTAACTGGTGCTCCCGTTCATCATTCAGATACTCCCTGATGTCTTCATCGTCATTGGTGTTAGCACCCAGATTGTTTTGAAACAACTCTGTATACATCATGCTGCACAGCAGCCCGGCATACAGGTTTTTCTCACGAACCTCTTCAATACCTTTACGGTAAAATACAAATCGCGGACGTAGCGGAAAATCACGAAAAGAATATGGGATCTGACTATAATCATTCCAGAATGGCGCCGCATCCAGTTCAATCCATCCCCGATCATGCTCTCTTGCGGCAAGAATCAGATCTTCCCGATGCGCTTCATCCGTTAACAATTCCGTTTTCCAATGGGAAGCCATTTCTCCGGCTACTAGTCCATGCTCATGCTGTGCGGTCAAAACAAAATCATGCTCTCTCTCATATACGATCATTTGCTGTCACCCTCCCGCATGGTATACGTTGACTTTAACATAATTTGGTTTACAATTTCCTATAAGTTGCTTTTCATTCAACTTTCAGGGAATATACAAAGGAAGCATCAAATGTAAAGGTGTTGTCAGTTCCCTGAAATTTGGTACACTAAAGATTGTGCCAACATAACACTACATACAGAAAGCGGGATCTCATGAATTTATACTCTCCTTACACCGAGTTTAACCGCAAGGAATGGGCTGACTTGAAGAAACATCAGACCACTCTTCCACTAACCAAAGCGGAATTGGAACAGCTAAAGGGATTAAATGAAGAAGTATCCATTCAAGAAGTTGAGGATATTTATCTACCTCTTACCCACTTTATTGACTTATATGCAGGAGCTTCACGAGAGCTGAATCACTTAACGGCATCTTTTTTGAAAAAAGAAGCACATCACGCTCCCTACATTATCGGTATTGGGGGCAGTGTTGCCGTGGGCAAAAGTACAACGGCCCGTCTGCTTCAAGCTATGCTAGCCAGAGGTAAAGGAAATCCCAAGGTGGATCTGGTCACAACGGATGGTTTCCTGTATCCCAATGCCGTGCTGCAAGAGAAAGGCATCATGAACCGAAAGGGATTCCCGGAAAGCTACGATATCAAGTCACTGATTCAATTCATGGGTGATGTCAAATCAGGCAAACCCGAAGTGATGGCTCCCGTATACTCCCATCTTGCCTATGACGTCATTGCAGGTGAGGAGAAGGCCATCTGTCAGCCGGATATCCTCATTATTGAAGGAATTAACGTGCTCCAGGTCAAAAAGGAAACTCCATTGCTGGTCAGTGATTTCTTTGACTTCTCCATCTATATCGATGCGGAAGAAGAGCATATCCGTCACTGGTACATTGAGCGCTTCAAGCTGCTGCGCAATACAGCGTTTCAGAATGAGAATTCCTTTTTCCACAGTCGTTTCGCCAATCTGGAAGAAGATGAGGCTGTTCTTACGGCAAGTCAGATCTGGAAAGATATCAATGCCAAAAATTTGCATGAAAACATTCTGCCAACCAAAGGACGAGCCCGGCTGATTTTGAAAAAGGAAGCCGACCATTCCATTCAGCGCATCCAATTGCGTAAGCTATAAGCGTCATAATGAGCAGAAACATTCTGCTTAATACTCATTAAAAAGGAGACAAGACACATGCAGACCCTGGTTATACTCGGAAGTATCATGATGTTTCTTGCTGTTGCCCTCGGAGCATTCGGTGCGCACGCACTCAAACGCAGATTGTCTGCTGATATGATCAAAATATACGAGACCGGTGTCCAGTATCATCTTGCTCACGGGCTCGGAATCATTCTTCTCGGCCTGCTCGCTGATCGGCTGGAGCAACCTTCTCTGGTTATACTGGCCGGATGGCTGCTATTCGCCGGCATTCTCTTGTTCTCGGGCAGCCTGTATGCCCTAAGTGTAACTGGAGTTCGAAAACTGGGTGCGATCACACCGCTCGGCGGAGTAGCATTCTTGGCCGGTTGGATCATGTTATTAATCGCCGCTTTGTAGAACCAACATCGTAAACGGAAAAGAGTGTTCTAGCCGATCTTACAAATCGCTGGAGCACTCTCTTTATGTTTAACTTCGCCATATACGGCGAATGCTGTGTGTGACTTCATCACCCTGCTGTTTCTCCAGAACATATACATCAGGATTAGTTAGACTTTTCCACTCTTCGAATCCAAAGGATGCATCATGGCTTCGAATGAGCAGAGAGAGCATATTGCCGTGTGTAATCACAGCCGCGCCATGCTCAGGTCGACGCCACAACTCGTCCAATACTTCAAGACCCCGAGCTGTTGCGAAACGTGAAGATTCGCCGCCTTCTTCCATCCAGTCTTCGTCCTTGTATGTACGTTCAAGCACATCCATCCAGTTATCCAGATGAAGGGTACTAAGCACCCTCTCTTGAAGACGTTCATCCGTATGTATATGTTGCAGGACGGTTTTGCCCAGTGGCGCTGCGGTCTGAAGTGCCCTTTTCCACGGGCTCGACACAATGTATTGTATAGGGTGGTCCGCCAACATCTCAGCAAGTTCTTCTGCCTGACGAAGTCCTTCATCTGTAAGCTCAGCATCCGGTTCTTGCCCGGTTGCTTGGGCATGACGGATGAGATAAATAGACTGCATCGACCCTCACCTCCTGTTGATTCAACTTACATTCGATGCTTCTCCAGATATTGGAGTGCAATATGCATGTTCTCCCGGTCTTCCAAACGGCCAGACGAACTAAGAAAAGTAACGTTATCCTCGGCCCACATGCCCTGTTGATCTGCCAACCCAAGAAGCTGCTTCAAACGGTTAACCGTTCCCGTACTGCCATCAATAATCTGTATGTGATCTGGCAGAACCGTACGCAGAATGGATGTATAGAACGGATAATGCGTGCAGCCAAGTACCACTGTACCGTATAAGTCCAGATCAAGATCAGCCAGCTTGAGACGGAAGTACGACGCAATCTTCTGTGGATCAAAATCCAGCTGCTCACACCATTCCACCAGTTCAGGCAATGGAATGGAATCGACACTGTGGTGATCATCCACACGGGATACCAGCTCATGATATTTGGTTTGACTCAAGGTCAAGGCTGTAGCAAATACAAGCACCCTTTTGCCGCTTCTTCGATTCATCTCCACAGCCGGTTTCACAGCAGGCTCCATCCCGATAACGGGGATATCATACCTGGCACGCAAATCCTTCACGGTCAGACTTGTCGCTGTATTGCAGGCAATCACGATCGCTTGCACATTTTCCTGAACAATAGCCTCCACACAATTGAAAATATGTCCTCTTACCTCATCCGCTGACTTGGTCCCATATGGAACATGCAATGTATCGGCATAATACAGAAACGATTCTTCAGGGAATTGATGCAAAGCCTTATGCAAGACGGTTAAACCACCGATTCCCGAGTCAAAAAATGCAATTTTCTTCTTCAAGGGTTTCACCTCTATAACGTATTCTTTCAGGTTCCTGGAACCTCTCATTCCTGCTCATGATGACTGGGAGGTGAGTTATGTTATTCCGGGTCATCACAGTCGTTAACGCTTGACGACCTGCGGTGATCGTTTCGGTTACGGATCGTTCTTTCGATCGCTGTTGTCTCCAAATTTTTTGATATATTTTATAAATGTGCAAATCGGAGACAAAGGCGAACGCTACCGCTTCTTCAGAATCGATTCCGTTCCCTCCACTACTTTCGCTGTAAATCATACACTAACGATGATGAGTCATTATCATTATTCTACCTTCATTTTATACTGGCTGAGCCAGTCTTTGCCACTTTTCCAGTGGTCAACGGGATTACGTTCTCCGAGCAGCTCAGTACTTGCCTGAGCCATGATCCATTCCTTAAGCCCGTCGTGCGAACTTGATTCCAATTGCTGAATTAGAACGTTCAGTCCCTCTTCACCCGTATCCAGAATTTGAACATATGCCTCAGTGTTAGCACCAATATAATCACCTGGATTACTGCTGGTCAGAAGCATCTCAGGACCATTCAGGATTTGCTGAAGGTTGCTATCAATCTTCAAGCTTACGTCCTGACTTTGCGTCTGATTAGAGCATGCTACCAACATCCATGCAATACATAGCAATACCGTGCCGCTCTCAATACGTTTGCGAATCATGGAATCACTCCGCCCTAGTTCCAGCATCAATTTCCATTTTTCTTCCGTTAGCTCCTGTCCTGACAGGACCTGTTTTCGGAATTCAACCACTTCAAACCCAAATGATCGATACAATCTACGTGCCCCCGACAGAGACTCGTTGGTCCATAATATGATGGATGAATAACCTTTTTCTCTGGCGAAATGGACAGCCTGCTCGATAAGCTGGCGTCCCCAGCCTCCATTACGGGCTTCCGGCTCGATGAGGAACCAGCGCAATTGAGCTGTCTGTTCATCCAGTTGAGTCAGACCAATGCAGCCAGAAGCTGTCTGATTCAGCTCAATAATCCATACCATTTCTCTCGCGTAATTGCCGGAGCGTTTAAACTCATTTACGGCATCTTTAATAAACTCGGCAAAGCTATGATCATAATTATACTCATCTCGATAGATACGGATATGCGCTTCAATGACATATTCCAGGTCCTTTTGTACAAAGGTCCTAATCATTGCTGCAGCACCCCTCATAATTCCGGGTTTCAACACAGCGGATTGACACCCTTCATTTAACATACATGTAATTCATCCTTTATGACGAAGTCGTGATGCTGAAATCCACACCAAACTGGATTAGTCCCAGCTTACGGGCAACAGTCTGCGAAGCTACATTGTCCCAAGATGTACTATAGATCGGAATGCGCCCATCCTTTTTAACATGATGCTGCCAGCACTTCACCGCCTCCACTGCATAACCATGCCCTCTGAAACCAGGCGCGGTATAGAGACTTGCCTCGGCACCCTGTTTGGATACACGGGCTGAACAACATACAGCGACTGCTGAATCCTCCATGACATAAGCGGCAACGGGTGTTTTTTCATGTAGACATTCTATTAATTCAGGAAAATGCTCTGCCAGTAGAAAAGAACAATGACTATCTATAATCTGAACATTTGGATGCCATTCGCCACACTTCTCGGGAAAGACATAAGCCGGGCCCATCCATACACTCTTCACGGGCTTAAACGTCTCAACTCTCCGAATCAGCTTCGCAATATCGAGCGGAAGCTCAGTGTCACAGCCTAGCTCCTCAATCAGAGTGAACGGCAATTGCTCATGAAAATAGGAGCATTGCCCCATAGAAGTTATCCCGATAAATAAGGCTGGAGCCTGCCCGCTATCCGGTTCATTAATACTTACCAGACGTTTCTGATCGTCCATCGTATACAGTGTATCTGCCTGAATTTCCATCATATCCATGGGTGAAAGGTTCGATATAGGATTCATAATTGCGGAACTAGTTTCTGCAATAATGGTTCACCTACACTTCTTTTTTCAGCTCCATGCTGCTGAAATTCAGGTATTATTCCTGACATCGTATATTTGCACATTGCCTATACCCCCTCATTAATTTCCATTATACGGTATATTACGTGCAGTTACGAATCCAATGTGCACAATTGCGTATGGGTATTATACGAGAGGATTTTACGAGTGAGACAACCATTCCGTGTTATCTTATTTATCCTGCAGCACGGCTTTTTTCCATGCAGCACCTAATTCAGCAACCGACGCATAACGACTTGCCCGCTCAGGGTCTACCGCACGCATAACCACCTGGTACAGCGCTTCTCCACCATCCCACCTGGCATACGAACGATCCAACTCGCCCCCAAGCAATGAGAAAGCCATTGCTCCCATATTGAACACATTCGTAACTCCATCCATTGGCGCACCCAACTCCAATTCCTCAGGAGACATAAAGCGGGATGAACCCCACATCCGTCCCATCGTATTCACAAAAGAACCCTTGCGATACAAATCAATATCGCATATTTTCATCGTTTGCTTGTCAAAATCATAGATCAGACTGCCATCGTAAAAATCAACAGCCACATACCCTCTCCGCTGCACTTCGATATGGAAATCCAAAATCTGCTCCATCGCCTGAATGCGCGTCTTTACAGTAAGCTGTTTGAATCGATAATAGGGGGAACGCGGGTCCTCATATTTGGCTGGGGGTGGAAAGTCCCAATGGGAATGCAAACACTCCCCTTCCACCCAATTGAATACACAGGCGTAGCCATGTTCCGTTGCAAAATGATTCTTTAATTGAATCAATGTGTCGTGTGCCAAATCTTCATATATTGAAACGGACGATTTCAGATAATTAATCGCTTCGGCAGGCGTCCCTGTCTCACCCGCATGGATCGTGCGTGCTCCAGCATATTTCACGAATTTGCGCTCTCCGTCCTGACCCAGAACACCAAAGGACAAATTGCCGGAATCCTGCTGATCAAACACACGAAATACGGTACCCAGGTTAGCAAGCCACTCGAATGAATGAGGTTCTTTTAGCACAAAGGAAATGCCGTCAAGTTCAAGCTGAACTGCTTCCGTCATATGTCACCACCTGTTTTAACATGCTCGCCTAAATTCAAACGTTCAGCATAAAAGTACGTCATATGCGCCTCATCGTAACCCTTTTCCTGAACGATCAGCGCATTACGCTCAATGCCATAGGTTTCAAATCCAGACTGCTCATATAATCGTCGGGCTGACTCGTTTGTGGTAACCACACTGAGATTGATTTGTTCTATGCCTTCCAGCTCCCTGCCCCGCTCCAACACTTCGCGGAGCAATCTGGAAGCAAGGCCACGTCCACGATATGGCGGTGAGACATAGACTCCCCAGATATAACCTTTGTGCTGTAGCTTAAGTCCATGTTCCCGTTTGAATCCCATCGTTCCTGCAAGGGTGCCTTCTTCGGTATATGCCCCCAGAATGTAATCATCAGCTTCATTATGTATACGTTCCTGTACTTCACTCATGGGAAGCTGAATCGACATTTCAAACGAAGCGCCGAAGGCTTCCGGATGATTTTTCAGCGCCTCCAGCCGCAAAGGCCAATACTGCTCTGCCTCATCGCTGCGTATATTGCGAAGGATGAACATGTCCTCCTTTTGACCTTTCTTCATTCTTCAACAACTCCCTGCATGTCATAAGGATAATCGATCTGGAGCTTAACATTCGCTGCGGCTTCCTGGCCTGCAAGCAGACCTACGACATAGATTCCAAGATCGATGGACGTCGCTACGCCCCCAGCTGTAATCACATTGCCGTCTTTTACAATGCGGGTTTGAATCACCTCGGCAACATAAGGCTCAAGCAGATCATAAACATTGGGATGCGTCGTTGCTTTTTTACCTGTTAAAAACCCCGCCGCCCCCATCAGCAAAGAACCTGTGCACACGGATACCTTCAACGGAACATTCTCGGCCTGCCTCAGCCAGCCCACAAAAGCCTCATCAAATCGAAGCTTGCGCGTTCCCATGCCACCAGGCACAAATACGAGATCATATTCCGCCAAATTAGGCTTCACCCGGTCCACCTTCAACGATAAACCCGATTCGTCCGTAACTTGATCTGTCATCGCACATGTTTCCCATGTGGTACCTTTGGTTTGTTCAAAGAAATTCAACCGATTGATCACATCATAAAATCCTGCAAAATCAAGGAAAGTCAAACCATCAAACAAAACAAAAGCGATTTTCATATGAAAGTCCTCCAGTGTTTTTATTTCGACGCATCCCGCTCCATCGCTTCTTTTACCCAATCTCGTTCAGGCAGCTTGCTGTTAATACGGAAGAGAAGTCCTACAATCGACAAAAGTAAAATGACGACAATAATTTCGAACATGGAAAAATTCCCCCCGGCGTTGATTTTCATGTTTAGCTCCTATTTCAGTCCACGCGCGATAATCCACTCCAGCCATTTCCATGGCAGCAGCAATTTGCCGATGATAAGTAAACGCGAGCCTTTGCCCAGCGCATAACGGAGCCTTGGTGCACGCATCCGTGCGATACGGGCAATCAGATCGGCCACTTCCTGCGGATCAGGTGCAGTCTCTCCAGCCTGCTGGGAATAACGGAGAATCGCATCCAGCTTCTCTTTATATGGAGAGCCATCGCTCCTTTGGATTTCACCCAAACCTTTATTCCAGATAGGCGTGCGATACGAACCTGGCTCTACCAACACAACCCGAACGCCGAAAGAGGACATTTCGTGACGCAAGCTTTCGGTGAAACCTTCCACAGCGAATTTGGATGCAGCATACGGCGCATAACCCGGAAAACCGGACAATCCACTCACGCTGGACAAGTTGATGATCAATCCCTGCTTTTGCTCACGCATGACAGGCAGGACAGCACGCGTAACGGCAACCAAGCCAAAGAAATTCGTTTCCATTTGCCTACGCCAATCGTCCATGGATACTTCCTCAATAAATCCGCCAAGCGCAAATCCTGCATTGTTCACCAACATATCGATTCGCCCATTGTTCTGTAGTACCGTCTGCACAGCCTTCTGTACCGAATCAGGATCCGTCACATCCAGGCGAATATACTGCAACCGATCCGAAATCCCCGCCTGCTTCGCCAGCCTTGCCATTTCTAAATTCCGACTCAAATCACGCATCGTTGCCACAACACGATATCCTTGTTTGGCCAGCGTAATCGCCGTGAGCATGCCGAATCCGCTTGATGTGCCTGTAATTAACGCCACGGGAGCATTGTCGCCAATGCTCTTCCATGTGTCCTTTGTTGAGCCTGTTTGGCTTCCTTTATGTTCTTCCTCTATTGGTATCTTCTGTTCCTTCATCTGTTTCACCTCTTCCCTCGGTGGATTAATCAGCATTCACCATACACACGCTGCTCCCGACACGCGATGTAGCAGTGCATATAAACAGAAGTCGGCATTATAACATCTCATTCAAGCTGTCTCTCCACTCTGCGCAGCTTTGTAATTCCCGGTTCAAACGTATAGGGAACGAATTGGATGTCGGGTATACTACACTCCAGCCTCGCACCCAGCTTCATTAGTTCACACTGTACTTCGGCCTCCACCTGCTGCATCCCTTCTCCTCCTCCGAGCCGAAGCGATATCTCCAGCGTCCCGTTACCACGCTGTACGACGCGATAATGTTCGATATTCGGAGAGGCTGCAATCACCGCACGCGTCACAAAATCCGGAAATACAGGTACGGCTTCACCCATTTGTCGATGTTGAAAATAAAGCGTGTCATCACAGCGGCCCTCGATCCGCTCAATAGCAGTGAACAGAGAACCACAGGAACAAGGAACCGCTGCCTCGGTCAGAATGTCGTTCAGCCGATACCGAATAATCGGCTGTGAGGTTCTGGAGAAGTCCGTGATAATAGGTACGAACCTCCGAGTCGCAGGATCAATGAACTCTTTTTCAATATGAACGATGTCTTCATTCAAATGCAGCGTACCAAAGCGACAGGTCGCGCCCAGGAACCCTTCTGTGCACTGGTACACTTGATGAACCGTTTGACCAAAGACATGCTCCAGTACCTTGCGATCCAGCGGGTCCAGTACTTCGGCAACCGAAATGATTTTGTCCGGTACAGCGGTCAATGTGCCTGATATATAAGCGTCAGCCAGCATTCTTAGCATGGAGGGTGGTGCTACCCATACGGTAGGTCGGTATATTTCCAGACGTTCAACCAAGGTATCGACACGCTCCAGCAGGTCAAAATATTGAAATTGCAGCCTGCCCCGCTGTACCGATTCATACAGATTACTGTTGGCCCGCAGGAAAAAGGCGATCTTGGCAGGCTTCCATAGTCCGCCAGGCAGAAGCTTGGCCAGCACTGTCCCTGTCCACGCATCCTGCTCCCGATCACTCACCAGGAAGAGCCCCCGGTTACCTGATGTACCCGAGGACAAGCCCACTGTCACGCCCTGAACGGATGGCTTAAAATCACGCGTTTCCTCGCTTTCCCCGGCGAGAGCCATCGCTTCGTCCTTGGAAATGCCCACCGTGTTGAGCCGATCGAAATGCTGCATCATGATTATTTTGTCAATCAGCTGAAAGCTTCTCCAGTTGGATGCATCAACATCACCCCACCACTCCCGGTAAAAAGGGGACTTTTCACGAACACGTTCCACTTGCCGAATGATCTGGCGTTCCTGCCAGCGTTCAAGCTGCGCCCTCGTTTTCCATTTTCTCAATCCCCGTGCAAGTGCATAATGATAGACAATACGCAGTGTATTACTCATATATCCTCGGCCCCTGTACCCCAAGAATCCAGCGCCTCACGGCAATGACTGGGCACAATCCGAATCTCGGGAAACTGCTGATGCAACTGAACCAGTTTGTCAAAATTCCTTCGATACTCCAAACGATCCGACATAATAATTCCAGCGAGTGGGTGAGGTCTGCGTTGTTCCTGAAAAGCACGACTCGACCACACCGCGTCCGCACACAGAAAATAGTCATGCGCCTCTGTACGGAGCAAAATCCCCATCATGCCTTCCGCATGACCCGATACGTCAACACCCAGCAGACTGCCGTCATCGAAAATATCGTATACCTCAGAAAAAGGAAAATGCTCCCCGCTCTTATCCATCGCTCCGGCTGCTTCGTAACAGGCAATGATCGGGCATCAAAGTCCTCCGGCAGCAGCCCGGACAGAAACCCTGCCTTTACAGCCGCAATGGGTCCAAGTGAACGCACCGCATCGTAGGCTCTTGGCAGATAGATCAGCTGCGCCTGTGGGAAATCCCGCACACCTGCAATATGATCACCATGAAAGTGCGAGAGGATGATATAGCGAATATCCGATGCTTTCAGCCCTAAATGAGCCAGAAAATGTACTGCGCTGTCTTCTTCACGATATACCACAGGTGTAATATGACGATACAGTGCGTTTGGCAAGTGAGCGGTTTCCTTGAAAAAACGGGAGCTATACCCCGTATCCAGCAGAATTGGACCATATTCAGGATGAATGATGCAGGCAAATCCTGCCGGAAAAGCTACAGGACGTAAACTTCCTCCACGCAGCGTCAGAAACTCTGGATGTGTGCAGTATCCTGCTGCGCCCAAATGAAGTTTAACCGAAGTTGTTGTCAGCATGATTCAGCCCTCCACCAGTCTGCAAATTGTTGTAATCCCTCATCAATGGTCACCCGAGGCACATACCCAGCTTCTCACAGGCATCCGTAATATCCAGCGTCTGTGGGATAGACAACGAACCCACCGTATATCGTGTTAATTGAGGTTCGCCCAAGGCAGGAAACCAGCGGTGCACATATTCCAGTAATGCGGCTGCTCCGTATACTGCTCTGTATGGAATGTTTCGACGGCGTAATGGCATTTCCAACATTCCAAACAACGTGCTCACCAAAGTTTGGAACGCTCTCGGATCTCCATTGGAAATATTGTAGGCACGACCCAGCGCTTCTGTCTTGGCATCCTTGCATAACAACAGCGCATCCACCACGTTATCCACACAAGTCAGGTCAATGAGTGCCTGTCCGCCTGCGATCATAGGTACACCCGATTTGGCATTTGCTGCAACGATTCTGGAAAAAGGGTCTGGTCATACGGGCCAAAAATAGCTCTGGGACGAATCATGATCGATGGAAGTCCATTGGTATGAGCCTGCAAAACCACTTGCTCGGCAAGCCGCTTGGTGGCTGCGTAATGATTAGCTGATTTGGATGGCAAGGGATCATTCTCATGTATGTCATATCGGGGATTATAATTAAAATATAGGCTCGGCGTGGAAACATGGACGAATCGCTGTACGCCACCTTTTATACAACGATCTACCAAATGCTGTGTCCCCTCCACATTGCTGCTGTAAAAATCCCGATATTTGCCCCATGGCGACGATAATGCAGCACAGTGAAACACAACATCCTGGCCCGAACAGGCCTCATTCACCGCCGCCTGATCCCGTATATCTCCGTTGTAAAATCGGATGCCTGCCGCCTCAAGCTGTGCACCGTGCTTTTGCTGGCGTCCCATACCTGTAACTTCCCAGCCTTGCTCAGCAAGCCGTATCGCCAGATGTCTGCCCAGACATCCGGTTGCGCCTGTAACCAATGCTCTATTCATCGTTGTTCACCGTTCCATTCTATGTCGTGAGTCAAAGCTTCAGTCAGCGAAAGCTTATGTTTCCTTGCCAGACGCCAGGCGGTCAGTACAACTGCAAATTGCTCAAACCAAGGTTTCGGATCGTGTCTCTGGTACACCACATCCCTCGTTCCTCGCCAGGCTGTTATCCATGCCCCCAGGGAACCCTTCCGCCAGAGCTGCTGCAATCCACTCACCAGCATCGGGAGTGTTAACATCGCCTTACTGCCCTGCTCGGGGGTAACTACTTTTGTTTCTTTCCCCAGTTCGTATTCGTCAGGTGCAATTAAAGCACGGACCAAGCCATCGCCAGGATGAAACAAATGGATACCGCTCGTCGCCCTCGGATTACACTCAATGGCATACAATTGCCCATCCTCTGTTTCGATAAAATCAAAACCAATCTGCCCGCTAAACCCAGTCGCGTGCACAAATTTCCTTACCCACTCGTAAACTCCTTCATGCTCTACATGTTCAAAAAAAACACTCGCCCCCACGCTGCCCGTTCGGTAGCGACTGTCGTAGGTCGTATGTGCAACGATTTTACCTTCGTATGCTACGCTGTATGTACACAACATTTGCCCGGCAACGTAGGCCTGTGCAACCCAAGGGGAAGCCACGGATATTTCCACGTCACCAGGAGGACCGTTTTGTAAACGGTACTGCTTCATATTACCCGTATATTTCTTCTTATCAGATGGTCCTCCATCAAAGTCTGCTGTGGAGGATATCGGCATACGAACTTTAGCAGCAAAGCGGGAGTATACGGGCTTCCATACCCACTCTCCCTCCATTTCCAGAACAGGCTGTGCTTCCAACCATTCCTGCCGACTGTTGATCAGGCGGGTATCCGGAACCGAAAGACCAAGCGATTCTGCAAGCTGGATAAAATCATATTTATGATGTAATTCATGCAGCTGCTCTATAGACGAAACGAGTACACGGCAGTGGTCGCCCAGACGTTCTGCTCCTTGAGCTATATAAAAAACTTCCTCACACATCGGAATCAACATGTCGATCTGCCAGGCTTGAACCAGACGCTCCATCTCTAACAAGTAATTCTCTGTTTCATGACGTGGAGATGGGACCGTAAAGCACTGCTCCACTGCACTGGACAATCTGCACAAATGACGCACCGCGCTCTCCGCGACGTAAACCCGATGCCCAGCCTGCTGAAGCATTCGTGCCAGATCGAGTGTTACCGGGGCCCGGCCGCCCGTAAGCAGCACATTTAAGGATACTGATGCATGATGTTCATTCTTCGTGGATCTAGTAGTCAAAAATGAGTCCCCAGTGACAATCCAGCAGCTGTACCGATCATTAACACCCGATCTCCCCGCTTAATGCGCTGCTGCTTGATCGCTTCATGCAATCCCATCGGAATGGAAGCGGCAATGGTATTACCGTGATTTCGTGTAATGTCCATAAAACGATCCTCTTCAATTCCCAGCTTTTTACGGATCAGCCGCATCGCCATCGCACTTCCCTGATGTGGAATCACCAAATTGAAATCCTTCATCTGATTACCGGTCGCTTGCAGCATATCGTCAATAAATGCTGGAAGTAATCTGGAAGCCATACGAAAGATGGCCTGTCCATCCATATGAAAAAGAAACGGCTCCGGTTGATCTGCCACATAATTCGAGGCATGCAGACGAGTACCTCCACCTGCGATTTCCGAAAACCGCGCGCCGCGGCTATACGTTTTCAACGAGGCATGTACGATCCGTGAAGACTCTCCTTCAGCGGAGCGTTCAATTATGACAGCAGCGGCTCCATCACCGAACAAAGCAGCACTTTCCTTGTTCGACCAATTTAATCCCTTCGAAGCGATCTCCGTAGCTACAAGCAGCACCCTTTTATAACGACCGGCATCCACCATGTAGGAGATAACATCCAATCCGTTCAGGAAACTTAAGCAGGTCGCATCCATGTCAAAAGCCGGTACACCTGAATCCTGTTCCCCCATCGCCTGCTGAATGAATACCGCTGTACTGGGTAAAGGTTGTTCCTTTGTCCCGCTCGTGCACACCAGACAGTCTATATCCGCAAACGTCAATCCTGCATCCGCAAGTGCGGCTTCGGCAGCCCTCGCTCCCATGAATGAAGAGGTCTCTGCACCGGAAGCGTAATGGCGCACACCTACACCTGTTGCCTTGCTGACCCAGCCCGCAGGCACGTGCAAACGGCGATCCAGCTCCTCATCCGTGACTTCCTGTTCAGGTAAATACTTGCCTGTTCCAACAATCCTCACTCTTCTAAGCTGCATATGACCTACCTCTTTCTATCTTCTGACTAATGAATATATAGACTGACACTCCGCTGACAGAACCACCTTCCGATCGCTGTTATGCTAAACGCCAAAATGAAGGGCAGAAAATACAGCGAAGGGCAGATATCTCTGCCCCTCCGGTTTTGTTTTTATTCAGTCACACTGATTCATTTCCCTGCTTCAAAATCTCGGCCAGAGCAAGATCAAGCGTATCGTATTTGAACGTAAATCCTTCCCGTTCAAGCCTCTCGGGGATCACCCAGCGACTTTTGAGAACCAGTTCTGTTTCGGTCCGAATGAATCGCGCTCCCAGTTCAAGCATCCAGCGAGGCGAAGGAAGTCCGAGCCGAACTCCCATCTGCCGCCTCAGGCTCTCCATAAGTTGGCGGTTCGTGACAGGATGCGGAGAAGAAGCATTAAATACACCTTCCAGTTGCGGACGCTGCTGAACATAGAGCACCATGCGGAACAAATCCTCTATATGAATCCAGCTAAACTGCTGGGTTCCCGGTCCTTGTGATCCACCCAGGCCAAAACGGACCAGATTGGTCAGTGGCTCCATGACGCCGCCTTCTCCCAGAACAATGGCAATCCGTAATGCAATCTGGCGCGTAGACAGCAGACTGAATTCAAAAAAAGCCTTTTCCCACGCCTTGGCGACATCCACCGAAAATCCGGAGCCAATCTCGCCCTCTTTCTCCGTCATAGGACGATCTTCTGCATGTCTATATATTGTGGCCGTGCTCGAATTAATCCATAGTTCAGGAGGGTTGCTACAGGCCAGAACAGACTCGCCCAAAGTGCGGGTTGTCCGGGTTCTGGATTCCAGAATGATTTTGCGGTTCTCGTCCGTGTAACGGCAGTTTACGGATTTTCCGGCCAGGTTAATTAGCAATTCTGCACCTTCAAGTGCCTGATTGATTTCAGCCTGGTTCTCCCAGGCAATATGACCGGGCTGACGTGAGATAATGAGCACCTCATAACCAAGCTTTATGAATCTTTGGGCAAAATCCTGACCAACAAACCCTGTTCCACCCGCCAACACAACCTTTTTCACGGTATCCCCTCATTTCCCCATACTGGGTAAAGCAAGTACGCTATATATGGACTAACACCTTCTGCGACTGTTTTGTTTTATTTTAATTTGCGCCCAATGCTGCGTATAAGCGATTGCGTTCTTCGATCGCCCATGCGTTTGTTGGGTTTTGCTCCAACTGATACCGAAGCTCGTCATGGAAATCATGAATCATGAACCCTTCAGGCAAATTCCCCAGCATAGCTGTAAAATTGTATTCTGGCAGTTTTCTTTGTCCTTTACCGATCTGCTTCAACCATTCCATCCATTCGGCAAGCGTCAGTACTTCTTCCTGCCATAGCTCGGCCTGTAGTCCAAGCGCATCCTGAAGCTGCTCATAACCAAATGGCTCAGAGAAGGGGCGGCATGCTTGCACAGCCAGTTCATACAACTCGATTACTGCGAGTCGTACCTCATGCTCAAGCTCGATTTCCACCCCTTCCATGAAGTCCTGAACTTGAATTGTCAGCCCGTCATCATATAATAATGGTGCCTGTGCCAACAGACGTACAATCTCTTCCATGTCATGCGCTGAAATTTTCTTTTGCTCATAGAGAGCAGGTAACCTATATGCTGTAATGATCATTCACTCCTACATCGTTCTTCTATTAATGACGTATATTATATCATGCTTTGGTGGGTTATCCTTGAATCACTTTAACGATAACAAAAAGACAACCTTACTCTTTCAGGAGAGCATAGGTTGCCTTTCGTGTTCCTATTGGAGAAGCAAACATCGTCTAGATAAACGCTTTAACCGCTGCAAAATACTCACGGATCATATTAATCGGTTTCAGATAGCCCGGTGATGGAGCCGAGATGCCGTATTCGGCAGCGTAACCGTTCTTGGCCGCCAGATACTTGGATCTGAACATATGGTAGTCACTTGTGACAATCATGATCTCGGGATGCTCCAGCCCGGATGCATCGATGATTTTTTTGGAAAAAGCCATATTCTCCTGGGTGCTCGTTGATTGATCTTCCATAATGACTTGTGCAGGGCTAATTCCCTGATCAACAAGGTAGTTTTTCATGGCAAGTGCTTCCGGAATCGATTCTCCAGGCCCCTGCCCGCCGGACACAATCACTGGCGTATCAGGATGGCTACGAATATAGTCCAGACTGGCATCCAGTCTTTGTTTTAAGGTCAATGACAATTCCGTTCCCTTGATGCCCGACCCCAGAATAATGACATAATCCGCTTCTTCCGGATCATTCGCACGAAGCTGAGTAAACACAAGCGCTTCAATAATGACAAATGAAACCGCAGCGATCCCGAACCCTGTAAGAAGGATGCGTTTTAGCAGGATATGCTTTTGATAATCAATCCGTCTTAGCACGATAAAAGCTACAGTGATCATGCCAAAAAACTTCACCGCGAAGTTCCAGCCCCAGAAGACCAGAAAGAACACCAAACATGCAATGAAAATAAGATCAAGAATCAGCCCTTTTTCTTGTATAAACTTTTTCATAAATCCAGTAACACTCCTTCTCGGGCCTTCACTTACGTCATATGCCCTTGATTCAGGATCTTATAATCGTAAGCTTGGGCCACTGTTGTTGCCAGCACTTCTTCTCTACACGCTGATTATAATAGTCTGCATCCGTGAAAAACGAACTTTGGCGTACGATTAACGTATACAGATCTTCCAACCCATGCGGGGCACAGATATCCACCTGATCCTGTTCATCCAAACGTACACCAATAGCAGTCACGATTTCTGGCCAATATCGAAGAGCATCTTCTGTGGATTGATACGGCTTGTCTCCATTGTGCAGATGCATCCTAGCCTGGTTTTTCACCGACCACTTCAAATTACCCGTCTCTTCGCGAAGCCCTTGTTCCAGCAGTTGATCCCGCTCCTCACGCATATCTTCCGTATCATAGTAAACAACATCAATATCGCTGTGCAGTTCGCGAAGAGGATAGCCATGAAGCACATCCCAGATATAATTGCGAATATACCCCGCACCTATGTAACACTGAGGCAGTTCAAGACTGCGAACCCGCCGCAGGTCGTGCATGAATTGTCCATGCTCCGTAATCGCCTGAATCAACTTTTCCTCATGCAGCATATAGCGTCTCTCCCTGTTACTTTGTCTTTTTAATTGTAGAGCTACCATTGCTCAATTTCACTTTACCGAAACACTCTTGTTCCAATATATCATGTTTGAGTACCCTCAATAAAATAAACAAATCCCCTCAGGAGTCACCTTAAGCTCATCTGATCAGATGTTCCTTAAGATTATTTACCCTGAGGGGATTGAATGAGGAGATCAAATAAGGGATTGGGCCTACTGGAATTCCATTAACCCCACATGCCAATCAGTAATATGCCGCCAAAAATAACGATGGAACAGAGAATACGCTTCTTCCCCTGCTGTTCTTTCAGTAACAAAATACCGAGGAAGGCCGCGAATACCGTCCCCACTTCCCGAAGCGGACCCAATCTCGCCATCGGCGCCTGCTGTAATGCAAACAGGAATAACAAGTACGACCCCGGATTCAGCAACGCTCCCAACATAATGGTTGATCGGTTCTTTTTCCATTCCTGACGCAGTTGGCGGGAAGCGAGCAGCGCCGGAGTTAATCCAGCCACAAAGCCGATATTTGTCACTTCAAGTAAAGACAAGGGTGAAATATGCTCCAGATTCAATTTGTCCACGAACACATAACTGGTTGTACATAAGCCAACACATAAGGCCATCAGAACCGGCTTTGATCCTGTTACCCTTGAGCCAGACTTACCGTCTCTGCTTCCCACACCACTAAGCACCGTAAATCCTACAATCATGCAGGCAATACCCATCCATCCGAACAGAGACAACGTTTCACCCAGAAAAGCAACGCCGATCAATGGCACCAACAAGGTGCTCGTTCCCCGCATAATCGGATAAATCTGCGACAAATCTCCCAATTCGTAGGTCTGCGATAGCAGCCAGGAATACAAGGCTTGCAGCGCCATCGATAACACAAGTAGTGCATAGGCTGGCATGGATAAAGGTTCACGCACCAACTCTACGATAAGCACAGGCAGGAGAATCACGGTCGGAATCATCATGATGGACCATAAAAACACGCTTTTGTTTAAACTGCGTTTGGTGAACATGCTCCAGACCGCGTGAGCCATCCCGGAAGCGAGCACTAGAACTATAGGTAAAATCATAATCAAAACGTTCCTCTCTAATCCCTTGCTCTTCTATATTTTCTATTGTGCCGAAGTGTTCTCAGGTTGATGTTCTGGCTGTTCCCTCACAACAGAGCCGTCCTCCAAGCGAAGCCAGGTATCGAAGCTGCGTTGTCCCGCCTGCAAATGAATGACCCGACCTCCGCGCAGCATGCCTTCCCTCCCATATGTACTGTGTCCACTCGAACGCCCGTAGCAAAGACGAATACCATGGTACGTCCCCTGAAAATCATTCACATGATCATGTCCGCAAAAGGTCCCCATCACATCGCCCATCTCCAGCAGTGCAGAGAACAGACCCGAGTTCACTTGGGCAGAGCAGACAGGTTCGTACTTGCTGCCGTAACAGATCTGCGTGTCCCACATGGACTGATATTCAGGAATCGGGATATGGAAAAACGCCAAGGCTGGGAGCTTATCCCCGCGGCTGCGGCCGGGATTGACGCGTGTGGATTCAGACATCAGCCATTGGATCTGATTGGGCTGAATCCAGCCATAACCCGGAATCGACTCGATCTGGGAATAGTTCCCCGAATCGAGTAAATACAACACGGCCGCCGGACGGCCATCCGCACCGGCAATCTCCAGTGTGTAATTGCCCAAGCCGGCAATCTCACGCGGCCCACGTTCCGTCACGGTATGTGCATGCTGCTGAATCACATCCATTAATCCATGGGGGTAATCCGATTCTCTGTATCATGATTGCCGTACACAAAAGCCCACGGAATACCACGTTCTTCCACGACCGACACGGCATCCCGGAATGCCTGCTCCGGATGTTCGCATTCCTTTTTGCCAGGATCAACCGGTCCCGTGTAGATGACATCGCCTGTAAATACAACCAGATCGGGTTGTTCCACTTCAATTATCGTTCTCATTAATTGCCGGGTCCGAAGATCTTCAGGCCGCCCGTCCTTCCAGTGCAGATCTGTAAATTGTACGATTTTAAAAGTTCCATTTTCTTGAAAAGCAAGCTGACGTTTCACCCTTTTTCCTCCCTGATGATCCATGTACTATAGACCAAAATATATAATGTTGTTTGTTGTGGTTTTACGTTGTTTTATATGATCTTATCGTCACATCATATTACTGTCAATACATATTAAGAACAGAATCCAAACCTTATTTATACCTCGATTACCATTTCAAAATTGACAAGGACTGCTCACCAACTTAAACTATTAAAACAACAACAATCCACACTATCTCACAACTCTAAAATATATAGAACTTAGATTGAAACTTCAGGAGGCACAACCCATGTCTTTAACGTATGAAGAACGCAGACACACCATTCTTATCCAGCTTGCTACGCAGGGTAAGGTTCAGGTACAGGTTCTGGCGGATCTGTTTCAGGTATCTACGGAAACGATCCGGCGGGATTTGGATCGACTCGAAAAGGAAGGCGAATTGCGCAAAGTTTACGGAGGCGCTGTACGTGTGCGCTCGGGAATGACCGAAGCCCCTTTTCAAAAGCGTGCGCAGCTTCTACTGAACGAAAAGCAGGCCATTGGCGTGGCAGCCGCCGCTCTGATTGAGGATGGAGAGACCGTAATGCTGGACAATGGCACAACAACACTGGAGATCATGCGGCAGTTGCGACATCGTTCTCAGGTGACCGTCATTACCAACTCCGTTCCCATTCTCACCTGTGCACTAGAGGAATTTGCAGGCAAAATCATTTTCGCCGGAGGAGAAGTCACCCCGGTCGTACAAGCCTCTACCGGACCTATTGCTCATGAATTGCTGAGTCGATTCAAAGTCAACAAGGCATTCATCTCAGCAGGCGGCGTTTCGTTAACGGATGGCATCACAGATTATGTGCTGAATGAGGCACTCATCTCCCGCAAAATGATGGAGCGTGCCGAGGAAGCCATTTTGGTCGCTGATCATACCAAGTTTGGACGCTCCACCTTCGCCCAGATTGCACCGCTGGAACAAATATCCATGGTAATCACAGATCCCGGATGCCCTGAAGAATGGGTAGAGGCTCTTCATCAAATGGAAATTGAAATGGTTCACAGCATTTGACAATGTTAGCTATTTTCTATATTTTAGAAGTATAATGATCGTTCTATCTTATTCTGGAAGGAGGTCTTATTCCTTATGAGCAGCAAAAAGGAAACGCTGTTGAACGTGGCGGAGGAATTGTTCTACCTTCACGGATTCCACTCCATTGGCTTGAAGCGAATTATCACAGATGCCGGGATTGCCATCATGACGTTATATAATCACTTCGAATCCAAGAATGATCTCATTGTAGAAGTACTACGACGGCGTGAACAGCGCTATCTGGAACAACTGCGGCAGTATGCCGACAACAAAGCGCAGCCTGTATTGCTCAATCTGGCGGAAGGCCATGCACGCTGGTTGATGGAACATGAGTCAAGAGGATGTTTGTTTTTGCGTGCCAAGGAGGAATTTGGCGGAGATACAAATAACATCATTGTACAAACCGTTAATGCGCACAAGAAACATGTGATGACCCTGATTAAAAATCTTGATCCTGCCGCAAGCGACCGTGCAGTGTTACAATTTATCCTGCTGTTGGAGGGTTCCACCGCGCTCGCTGAGACAGAAAATGTAAATAATGTGTGTCGGGAACTCGTTCACATGACGCAGAATAGTTTCAAATAGTCCCACACTGGGTGAGTTAGTATTTCAACTCACTTTTTTATTTCAAAGAAAATATAATGATCGTTCTATCTAAAAGGCGGTGGATTTGATGAAGAAAATTATTTTCCCAGGGATTGCACTTATTGCTGTATGTTATGCATTCGGGAGATTCAGCTATGGGCTGTTTATGCCGGAAATTTCGGAAGCACTGCAACTGGACGATGCCCAGTCCGGAGCAATCAATTCCGCAACCTACATTGCATACTGCCTATCCTTGCTTAGTGCTCCTCTCCTTATTAATCGCATGGGGCACTATCATGTCATTCAAATGGCGGGTGTTAGCGCTGTGCTCGGTTTACTGGGCATTGCCTTGTCTCCAAACGCGTTTGTTCTCACAATAGGCGTATTTCTCGCCGGATTAAGTACAGGCTTGGCCTCCCCTGCATTGGGTAACACCGTCTACGCTGAGCTTGCGCCTGAGCAGCAAGCCAGAGGAAACAGCTGGATTAACACAGGTACCAGCTTTGGCATCATCGTATCCGGTCCAATCTACTGGCTGTTCACCGAATATTGGCGGTTAACCTACATCTTCTTCGCTGTTCTCGGTGTTGTGGTGGTGGTGTGGAATAGACGTGTTCTTTCCACACGCAAAACGGAGCCTTGTACCCAGTCGCTCTGGGCTTGCATGAAGCCAACCAAACCGGGTATGGCTCTGCTCATGGCTTCCCTTCTGACAGGCATCAGTTCTGCGATCTATTGGACCTTTGCCCGAAACTTCCTTACAGACGAAAAGGGGCCTCCGATTCGGAAGCCGTACTGTTCTGGATTGTGATGGGGATTATGGGGATTCTCGGCGGGTGTGCTGGCCGTATTATTGAGCGCATTGGGATTGGATGGGCCTATCGAATAGGCCTTCTGCTCTTGTCTGTTTCACTTGGCATTATCCTTCTTCCATCGATGGCCGCCAGCCTTGTCTCAGCTGTTATGTTTGGCAGTACCTATATTTTTCTGACCAGTGTATTCATTGTATGGGCAACCAGGCTATTTCATCCAAATACGTCCATCGGGATCAGCCTTGCTTTTCTCGCGCTCGGTGCGGGTCAGTTCCTTGGTTCATCGATGGCGGGCTATACCATTGAAATGTTCTCCAATACCACTGCCTTTCTGGCCTTTGCCGTACTGGGTCTGTTCGGGTTACTCATTCGGGTGAAGCACCCTGTGTCTTAATTTGTACAAACCAACAAGCTATACATCCGCTGCGCATCTGAAACCGATATGCCCAGTAGATGTATCAGGCGTGTTGGGGATTCTCGCCGCCACTCTATAGCGATTGCAGTAGGAACGATGGCATAGGAAGGAACCGCCTTTTAACACCTTGCGTTCTTCATTGGGAGATAGTACCGTGTTAACGACTGTAGACTTCTCATGATCCGTTACGTAGTTGTCTGCGCACCACTCCCACACATTGCCTGACATATTGTACAGTCCGTATGCATTCGGAGGGAATGATTGGGTTGGAGCGGTGCCTGCATAACCATCGGCTGCATTATTTTTCGTTGGAAATACCCCTGCCAGATGTTGCAATAGTGTTGTCCATTCGGCCTTAACGTATCGCCCCAAGGATATTTCTTCTGAATCAGGCCACCCCGTGCTGCGTATTCCCATTCCGCTTCTGTGGGCAGACGTTTACCCGCCCAGCGGCAATAAGCATTGGCATCATTCCAGGAGATATGAATAACCGGGTGATCAGCGCGATCGCTTACATTAGAATCGGGTCCTTCGGGATGAGCCCAGTCAGCACCTTCAACTACCCACCACCAGGGTGTCTGTTGTACCACATTTCGAACTTGAGTCGCCGTTTGCGGAGATACGAACAGATGAAAAACAAAAGACCAGCCAAACCGTTCTGCCTGAGTCCGATACCCTGTCTTACGTACAAACTGTGCAAACTCCGCGTTGGTTACCGTACAGGAATCCAGATAAAAGGAGTTCACCTGAACTTCCCTGACGGGACCTTCCCCGTCTGCGGCAAAAGCTTCGGGGTCATTCGTGCCCATCAGAAAACGTCCACCTTCAATACGAATACTTTCTTTCTCCTCTGTCCTATCGGTTAGAGCTATCGTGAAATCGGCTGTAGAGCTGGTATAACTGGATGGCTTGTCCCCAACAGCCTCTAACGATGCAGCCGTTTCCTCTGACAGGCTCTTTTCATCCAGCTTGCCGCCCCGGCTTGCAGCGCAGCAGCAAGAAGAAGGTTTCTTTGGCAGCTGATCATGCATCTCAAGCATCCCCTTTTATGGTTAGGTTTAAGACTCGTTCTCCCCATTGTACACGGCAGGGCAAATATTCGGATACGGTGGTGTTGTCAATACCTTTGACGATATGGTCTGATGATTTCCTCACTCCACACCTGTACTTCGATATAACGCTCCGGTCCGAGATCACCCTGTCGATTCCATTCCTGAGGCCAGCCGTAGGATTGGATAAGGTCCAGAATTTCATCTTTCGTGTATATCTGTTTACGGTAAGGTTTATCGTCCATATAACGCATCGTTGGAAACAAATCGCCATAGGTGAAACTTACGGAATCAGCAGGAAGATCCTCCCATAAAATCGTGACCCATTCCGGTTCGGTATACCATGATTCCAACCACGCGCATGCACCCAGTGTCATATAGTGAGGATAATGGTTGGCCGGATACCCACCTTTGGTGATAAACTGCTCGTACGCTTTCTTCTCAAGTTCTCTTCGAATCATCATGTAATCTGCCGATCGCTGACTGGCAAAATTCCGGCCTTTCCGCCGGATACGCTGCGCAACAGCTTCTGCATCCTGTTCGGACAGACTGGAGAGATTACGGAATGGTCCAACATTTTTTTCAAAATAATGATACGCGTTCAGGTCTGACATATGGATCCCGCCTCCATTTACATCTTTTCGTCCCCCGTTTTCGTTAGACATAGTGTACATCATGCCAACATGTATGGAAATCATATTGCTGATTCCCAGATTTGCTTGGTTACTGAAGTCAGAAGAAATTAA
This sequence comes from Paenibacillus sp. 1A_MP2, assembly GCF_052244825.1. NCBI lineage: Bacteria > Bacillati > Bacillota > Bacilli > Caryophanales > Paenibacillaceae > Paenibacillus > Paenibacillus sp. 1A_MP2. Next base: position 5,367,967 of record NZ_JBQQCS010000001.1, read on the forward strand.
AAGTTATGGACTTTTCGGTCCGTAACGTTATATACTATGTTTTGGAGGTGCATTACATATGGTTCGACCGCGTAATTTCGATGAAACCGATGTTCTGAGAAGAGCGATGACCCTATTTTGGAGCAAAGGGTATGAAGCAGCCTCCCTAAGTGATTTGCTTAGTGCAACAGGCCTCAGTAAAAGCAGTCTGTATGAGACTTTTGGCAACAAACATGATCTCTTTCTTCGAGCATTCCAGTTATACCGGACTGAACGTATGGAAGGCTTAATTGACTGCTTGAGCGACGCGAACGTTTATCGAGGAATTGAATCTGCTTTTCGTGCCCTCCTTGACGGCGCCAATTCGTTGGGCTGCATGACATCCAATGAAGCGATCGAATTAGCCCCTCATGACCACGAGCTTCAGAAGATGGTTGAAAGCGATTTTGACGATGTTGAGCTTGCTTTTCTGAGTGCCATCGAAAGAGGAAAGAGCAATGGAACACTGCATACCCAGATGGATTCCTTAAAACTTGCGCGTTTTATCACCGTCTCCCTGCAAGGAATTAACGTTATGGTACGCGCACAATCCAAGCGAGAAAGAATCGAGGATTCAATTCTCGTCATATTAGAAAATTTGAAATAACTCGAGCGAACTGCTCGCTTTCTTTATAGTCATTATGGACCGAATGGTCCTTTATGAACATAAGAGCGAGTATTTTTTTATCTATTACGGACCGAAAGGTCCATTAATGGAATATCTATATACAAGAAAGAGGAATGATCCTATGAACCCAAAATACGAATCCCTGTTCACTTCGTTTCAACTGCCTTCCGGTGTGCAATTCATGAACCGGATGCTGATGGCCCCGATGACGATAATTGCATCTGGAGCGAATGGAGAAGTAACGGATGAAGAATTGGCTTATTATCGTGCTCGGTCTTATGGAGTAGGCGCAATTATTACAGCCAGCGCACTAGTGTCGCCAAACGGGAAGCTTACAGAAAACGGATTTGGTATCGATAACGATGCATTGATTCCTGGTTTGAAAAAACTGGCGGCTGTCATTCAGGAAAATGGAACTCGAGGCATTGTTCAGATTTATCATGGCGGAAGATTAAGCAATCCAGGTCTGGTCCCGGCGCTAATGGATTCCTGCTCCAGCAATTTTTCTCCCCACTCTAACCGAAGAGAAGACCAATGGGGAGGAACGTTGGATAAGCAAATGACCTTCTCTCTGGAAGTCATAAAACGGGTTCAAGAAACGGTAGTTACTTACGCCACATCACCGTTTGCCGTTGGATATCGAATTTCACCGGAGGAAATTGAAAACCCGGGTATCACCATGGAAGACACACTTCATTTTGTTGGCGTTTTGGCAGAACAGAATTTGGATTATATTCACGTTTCCCTGGATCGCTTCTGGGCTGGCCTAAGAAGAGATGGTAGTGCAACTAATTCCAGAATCATTATGATCCAGGAACGAGTGGGCGACCGCGTGCCTGTAATTGGTGTTGGTGGACTGTCGACACCGGATGATGTCGTTCAAGCATTGGAGAGTGGCGTTCCTTTGGTCGCGCTCGGTCATGCCATGATTTTGAACCCGGATTGGATCGCCTTGGTACAAAGTGGACGGGAAAAGGAAATAAAAATGACAATCTCCCGTTCCTCGCAAAAAGAGCTAGCGATCCCTGATGGTTTGTGGGCAATGATCACCAACATCCCGGGCTGGTTCCAAGTCATCGATTAAACAGTGCTGAAAGCATTCAGCGAAGGTTGAATGAAAACATATGATGCGGTGGTGAACATGGAAATGATTTCTGAAAAACAGATTTATGAAGTGCCTCATGGCGAAGTGGCCGGTTTGCCTGGTTTCACTCATGGCTATGCCGACGATAATGAAACGCGTGTACATTATGTTGCTGGAGGTCAGGGACCCGCCATTGTGTTGATTCACGGTTGACCGTTTACCTGGGCCGTATGGCGCAAAATAATGCCTCTGCTGGCTGAAGCAGGCTACACAGTCATCGCTCCTGATCAGCGAGGAATCGGAGATTCCGCCAAGCCGGATCATGGTTATGAGAAAACGAATAGCGCGAAGGATATCCATGAGCTTGTCAGTCAAATGGGGTTGGATCAAATTCATTTAGTTGGAACCGACATTGGAGCAATGACCGCTTATGCGTTTGCAGTCTCATATCCGGAGTGTGTACAGCGGCTCGTTTTATCCGAATCCGTTCTGCCGGGCTTTGGGCTGGAAGAGTTGATGGATGTAGCCAAAGGTGGCTCCTGGCATTTCGGATTTCACATGCAAGTTGATCTGGCCGATAGATTAACCCGTGGCAAAGAAGCCGAATATCTGGAATCCTTTTGGCGTCATATGTCTCCTCTCCATCCACTTGAGCAAACGTTAAAAGACGAGCTACTCAGCAAATATCAATTATCTGGAGCAATGCGTGCCAGTTTTATGCACTACGAGTCTTTACTGCGAGATGGGGAAATTAACCGGCAGCGCACCACACAGAAATTAAACATGCCACTTCTTGTCTTAAACGGTTCTCACGGCCTACCGCAAGCACCATTACTTCAAGCTGCGCACGAAAGAGCAACTCTGGTACAACAGGCTATTCTGCAGAATGCCAGACATACGCTCGCCGAAGATAACCCACAGGAACTGGCTTTGATTTTAAAAGATTTTTTCGTCTAACTCAGGTAAACGGGAGAAACCGGCTCGAATAAACAGCAGCAGTCTAGGATTTTTCGGTCCATGACTGCTGCTGTTTTTCTATAAGACAATCCGTCTAATATCTTGTTTCACGAATTCTGACGGTTGTATAATTTTAAGCTGCTTAGATCGCCTGTTGTCCTGCTTATATATCCTATTAAGTACTCATCGAGTATAATTAAGCCATGTATTACCATTTATAAATTTTGAATAGTATTTTATTTATAAAGAGAAGAATTACATGGTTAGCTGAGATACTAAAGGAGGGCTTTATTATGTTAGGCATTAAGGTACAGCAATTAGAGAATCAACTAATCATCCGTTGGCAGCTTTCCAAAATAGAAATTCCCATCTCAGATATTAGAGCGGTTACCCTTGATGATACATATGGTGGAAGTGAATCTTCAGCCGTTCGAATCGGCGCAGCGTATGGTGCTTCGGAAACAATTCTAATCCGCACAACCAATCAATCCTACATTCTTTTTACTTCCAATGAGGCTTTATTTCCGAAGATTAATTCGATGCTTACTCATAACTCTTCAGAGTGAAAAATTTAGTTCGTGGCAAGAACAATTCTAACTGCAAATAAAATACCTGATCAGACTCGAATGTCCATAAATATTAAAATGACGGTTACTTTTTTTAGCGGGTATATTCCAGTCTAAAGACTCAAGTGAACACTATTCGCCCCAATGTCCACTAGCCTGTGGTTTAACCGATCACAGAGACGTTATTTTGTCATTTTAAAATTCCATGGCAGCTTTGTAACTGAATAATTCGTTAAACTTTGCACTCCACGAAATCCGCCCTTTAAGGCTTTGTCGATTTCTTCAGACTTTAACCCCAGAGTTAAACAACTTTCCTGAAGAGCTCTTTCTATTGATTATCTTCAATAACTTCAATTCTTTGAGTATTTGTTTTAATAGTGTAGTTACTAGACTTACCGCTCTTAGTTATAGTAAATTCGGCAACAGCAGATATTTCATAGCTGCCTGGCTCCTTAATCTTATAATTGAATTCCTCGGGAATGGTGGTTTTTCTTGAAATTTCACGAATTATGCCTGCATCAGAGACAAACGAAGAATTAATTTGTCGTCCACTGCTATCTTTGACAAAAAATGTGAACACCTTCTCCCTGCTAGCTATTTGCAGTTTTTGCTTGGACTTCACATCAAAATTACCTATGGCAGTAAACATTTCATTGACCCTTACTTTTTTTGGAGCAGAGATATTGACCGAGAAAGAGAGTCTTCTTGCTTCTCCAATTTGGGTAATCCCTCCCATCCATTAATCATAGCTTTATCTTCTTTTAGTGATTGACATCCAAACAAACTTAGGCAAACAAACAAAGCTATAAACATTTTCAAGCTAACTCACCTCCCTTTTAGAACAGACGTAGATAATTCATAAATTGTTTCATGATCGAAGATTATTTCGAATAAAAAAATCATAAAAAGGGATTTAATTCAAATAAATCACTGAAAATAACCACAAATATATCATTTAATTGTATAATATTCCATAAAAAACGAAGTGAAAGGGGGTATTTTCAACTTATTACACCTTCGTCTTTAATTTTGTTGAAAAGCTTTAATACAAAAAAGAAAGGACTGCTAAAATGAAAATCAGAAAATTAATAGGTTTGGTTACTCTAGTTTCTTCTGTTCTACTAAGCCTCAATATGGGTGGAATTTCAAGTGCAGAAGAAAATAATGAGTATAGCTGGAAAACATTAACTGGTTCTATCTGGGACATTGCAGAAATCACACAGAAAAACAATCTGAATGAAACTCCATATCCCTTGCAAATGTTCGAATCTCAGGAAAAGCTCCAAACTACATCCCTTTTAAAAAATTATGTGGAGAAAAACAGAATTAAGTATGATATCCCTATAATTAAAAAATTAATAGAAAACGAGCCCACAAAGTTCTCGGGACATTATTACTCTGAAGACAAGGGAACAGTGGTAGTGCAGATTACCCAAGATATCGAACAATTAAAAACAAAGGTTCTAAACTCGGTTAAAAATAGCGATAAAATTGAATTTCAAGTCACAAAATTTTCTTGGGAAGATATTGAGAATGCAAAGAAAACCATTAGAGAAAATGTTAAGCCCGGTACCGTTCGCGCGCTTATTCCCGATGTACAAAACAATAAACTAATCATCGCGATGGATGAAGAATCCAGTCTAAGCGAAGAATCAGTCGCTAATCTTGTTACACATTCAGATATGCTTGAATTCACAACTCTACCAGCTTCTTCACTTAAGGTTGAAACTGATAATACTAATTACGGTTCCCAGTTTCCCATGGGATCTAAAATAGGAGGAAATTATGAAAAGGTAAGCGGAGATAATTATCAACTCTCGGTATGTACGGCTGGGTACTTTGGAGTAAATCAAAATAACCGAGAGGTACTAGTGACATCTGGACATTGCCAACCAACAGGCACAGTAAATGCTTGGTACCAACCCACTTGGAGCTATTCAACTATTGGAAATTTCACATTTCGAACAACATCTTCAGGGGATGGTTCAAATGCTTCCTCGGATGCTGGATATATAACATTAAACTCTGATTATTCAGGACGTCCAAGAGTTCCATACCCATCCACTTCAAATATGGCTATGGTTACCGGCGTATATGTTAGTGATACCCCTGGGGATACAGTGTATTTAAGAGGAGCGAATAGCGGTTCTACCACTTCAGGAAAAATTGCTTATTCAAACGTTGATATTTATTGGGGAGGAGCTGGGTACGGCTACAAACATAATGAAGTACTTGCAACAGGATATACTTCAATAGGAGGTGACAGTGGCGGCCCCATTTTGACTAACTATGCCTATGACAATTCTCTGCAGGGATGGACATTCGACTTGGCTGGTACTCATACTGGCGTTGTAACACTAACTAGTGATCAAAGCCCTATTCCTCCTGGAACTTATAAAGTGTATGAGCCTATCTGGACTACTTACAGTGATTTAAATCTATCAGGTATAACAATTATTGCCAAATAAAAGAAGTGTAACATACGGCCCAAGTTCTGCTCAGAGAACTCGGGCTGTATGTCTTCTAAACCCGAAGGATATGATCTTTTCATCGTAGCCGAAATAGAAATATTGTCTTTGGCAGTTAACAACTAAAAAAACGCCCGAATCATCCACCTCACTTGGATAGATTTTCGGACGCCCTTGCCATAAATAATTCATCAGTCCCCAGTAAACGTGAGTACTTTCTTCTTATCCAACAACCCCGGAGCGTTCAATACTCTCCACGAAATAACGCTGTACAAACAAATACAAAATAATGAGCGGTGCAATCGCCAGCAGAATGCCTGTATCCACGATCATGGCAACATAGTTCGGATCTGCCTTCATGCCCGAGTTAGAACCAAAACCCATCAATTGGGGAATCAACTGGTTAGCTTGAGCAGGCAATGATGCCACCTTCAGTGAGATGAGTGGACTTTCACTCATGAATAGCGCCGAGTAGAATGTATCGTTGTACTGCCAGACAAAAGAGAACAGAATGACCGTAATCAGCGGTGAAATGGCATTCGGCAGCATAATTCGGGCAAAGGTCCGAAACCCACCTGCTCCATCGATCAGCGCAGCTTCTTCAATTTCCTTGGGCATACCCTTGAAGAATTGCCGGAAAATATAAATGAACAGCCCTGCCTTCAGCCCGCCTGCCGTAGCCGCGGTAATCATGGACGGCCAGTATGTATTCAGCAGATTAACCCCCTCTCGCCCCGTGAACAGATGAACCATCCCCAGGATGTCAAAGTTGCGGAAATGCAGATACATCGGCACCATCAGGGTGCTTGTCGGAACAAGAATGGTGAGGATGACCAACACAAACAGCACATTGCTGCCAGGAAAAGAAAAGCGGGCAAAGCCGTACCCGGCTAACGCACAGGATATGGCTGTGAGCAGCGTTGTAATCGTGACGAACAACAGCGTGTTCGCCAGCAAAGGCAAATAATCCATCACCTGTGCCGCAAGCTTGATATTATCCAACGTAAAATGCTGAGGAATCATATAGATAGTCGGATTATAGATATCCTGTTTATCCTTGAACGCAACCGAGATTTTAAGAAATAACGGATACAAAATAATAAATGAAATACCGATAACCAGTGCATATCTAAATATGGAATACAGGAGGTCCGATGTCTTGTTTCGTCCCCTCTGCATGCGGTAGTTGTCTTTCGGAACCACCACCATGCGATCCGTTCCCGATACAGCCATAGTCTCATGCCTCCTTCAACGTTCGTTAACTTTCAGTTATAATGAACCCGCCGTGACAGTAGCCATCCGACAACAACCAATACCAGACCGATGACCAGGGTGTACAGCCAGGACATGGCCGAGCTTAGGCCGAAGTTCTGGGTTTTGAACGCCGTCTGATAGATGGCCTCGGTCACCGGACTGCCTGCGAAGGAATCAATGATGGTATAGATAACATTTGTCAGGATCAATGGACTCACCATCGGAAACGTAATTTTCCAGAATGATTCATAGGCTGTTGCGCCTTCAATTTTGGCCACTTCGTACATGGAACCGGGTACCGATTGCAGCGCCGCAAGGAAAATCAGAATCTGTACGCCAGAGCTGCTGACAATATCGTAAATACGCATAATGGCTTCCACGATATAATCCACATAAGCCATGGGCAGCCCCACATCATTCAGCATTCGCACCATTGAAATGACGTTAAATGAGGCTCCCCTTCGGTAGACGATTCAATCGCACTCGCGTCCCCCATTAGATTGATCAACCCTGCGGACTCAGCAGCTGCCACCGCACTGGAGGCCAGTATGACCGGCAGGAAGAAGATGGCACGCGCCATCGTTCTGCCCTTGAAATTCTGGTTAAGCAGAGTCGCTGTAAACAGACTGAAGAATAGAATCATGGGCACATTCAGCAGCATCGCTCCAACCGAATCCACCAAGATCCGGTTAAATGTAGCATCGACTAGAATGGCATCCTTGAAGTTTTTCAATCCTACAAAATCCAGTACATATCCTCCTGGGGCAACCGACAGATTACTCAAACTGAACCGGATCGATTGCAGCAGTGGCGTAGCGAACAGGAAGATGAAACCAATCAGCCATGGTGAAATAAATGCAAGTCCAAGCAGTGCTCTCCTGGATTTCAGCGATAAACGAAGGGTTCTCATCGGTTCACTCCTTCCACTGCATAGTCCGCCCCGCCAACGGTAATTCCATCCATCGTTACCGGATCATCCGTGTAATTGATCAAGATAGATGCACCGCCACTGTAAGTGACTCGTACAACACCTTCCTGAACTCGTTCATGCTCGGTTATTAGCTGGTTCCGCAAATTCCCTAATACCTCATTTGCTTCCTTGTATAATGCAGCTGCGTCATCTACCCAATATGCATAGTCAGTGGCATATGCCGAATCATAACTGGTCAGCTTCAGCTTGGATGATGGTTCATACGTCCATTGAAACTGAGGAGCGGAGCCCAGCTCCAGACTGCGAAGCAGCTGTTTGCGCAGATCCTGATCCCTGACGTATTCATTGCGGAAGCAGCGTAATCCATATATCCATGAATGACCATTTCATAAAAAGGAACTTCCTCATCGGTAATATTAAATCGGCTGGAGCCTGAGGGAACATCCACTATATGCTGCGTATATCCCCATGCATAGGCGTTAGCGGAGGATAACATCATGTTCGGATACTCCTGCTGCAGCTTGCCCAGCTGCTCCTTCACGATGTTCTTCGCGGTCTCCCGGTGGATGACACGACGATCGCGATAATCCGAGCTCAATACCTGCCCGAGATCACGCAGCGATAATGAGCTGAGCTCCAGTTTATTGATTTTCCCGGCAAACTCGCTCACTACATACGGAAGCTTGGCGGCCGACAACAGATAATAACTGTCTTTGCTCTGATCCATCCGGTTGAGGGCAGGACTGTAGGGATACAATTCAGCTGTCTCCTTGGTGACAAATCGCGCTGCATCGGAGGAGGGAGCAAAGTTCCAATCGTCGTGATAAATACGCTGGAACGCCACATCAGGGAATAACGCTCCGCCAGACTGTTTCAGTTGTTCAGACAGATCATGCAGCTCGGACCGAGTGCCCACTTCACTGTCCAGCTTGACCTGGGTGGGTGTATGGTGACTGAAACCTCCGCCAAACCATCCCTGATACCGCATCTGCACGCGATTCACACCCTCCTGCTGCAGCTTGGCAGCCATTTCAGCCGCCTGTTCATATGTCGTCATTGCCAATGTGGTGCGATAAGGTACACCCAGGAATGAAGCTTTTTTGTCCACTGCACCTAACACATCCACGTAAAAAGGCAATGCCGATTCGTCTTCCAGCGGTTTCAGTACGTTCTGCCCCACCAATTGCTGCTGATACAAGCGGGCCATGCCGGAATAGCTGGCATCCTTGCCGTTGAGGAAATGGTATCGCACCTGAATATCCCCACGGTATGGTTCCTCGCTCAATAGCTGAATCTCCTGCATCTTTTGCGAGGTATACATCTCCAGCTCATCCTCACCCCGCAGGGAGAATGTGCCGTATACGTGGTTGTAGCTATTTTGCCTGCCTCCAATATCCGCAGAGATACTGGCCATGCCGTCCCCTTTTCAATCACGGCAAACCAGGCATGTTCACCGTTCTTCAAACCAAAGACAGGCATATGAACAGATTCACTGACCTGCGGGCGGCTAAGTGAATTGTCGTTCGGATCTGCACCGTACACACGCTGTACGTACTGCTCCTCCTTGACCTTTCCGTTATTCAGATGGATCAGACTGCCTGAACCGTCAGGTACAAACATATAACCTTCACCTTTCGTATCCGCGGCACCAAAGTAAGCGAGCAGATCGATATTACGAATGCGGTATTGTCCGTTCTCTTTCACCTGACTTAGCGGCACGGTTACAACCAGCGAGCCTTGATCCAGCCGATATTCCACCGGAATGACGAAGCTCGGCTTATCCGATGTGCCCCCGCCTTCAACCCCATTTTCCTTATTGTCAAAAGCAAGATCGTCTGCGGTGTACCCCGCCGCCTCAAAGGCATCCAGCATCTTGTTCAGTACAAGCTGCTTTGAGATCTGTCCATCCAACCGTTCCAGCACATCCGGGTTGGTTTTGGTTGGATAATAACGAGCAGATGTATATCTTGCCACTGTGGCATCCAGTTTCGAAAGAACCTTTTCCTCCAGACGCTGTTTGCTGATCAGTTTGGGCAGGGCATCAATGCCGAGCGAGGTATCCCCTAGCGTGTATGTAACGCGAATGCCCTGATCCACATTGACGGCTGCGAACTGTTTGTTGCTGATACTGGAGCTAAAGTTTGGAAAGTTCTCCAGTGTACCGATCGCATCCCGAAATGACACGTTCAGCTGGGAGGACAGCACTTCCTTTTCATAAGCGGAAGCCAGACCGTCCGCAGACCGTTCCTTCGGATTGCTGTACCAGATCTGCCCACTCGCTATATCACGAACGGCAATTTCCGTCGTTTCCTCGTTGTAATACAGCGCCAGTTCCTGATCTTCTTCGACCAGTCGCATACCCGGCACACCCTGTGAAGAATCCGTGAGGAATTGCAGTGACTCCGTCTCGGTTGATACAGCCTCTGTTGTTGCTTCAAGATAAGCCGCTGCTTCCACAGCAGGTACTCCCCTGTTATTGATATACAGCAGTCCAGCCGCAATCAGGATCACAGCAGCACCACTGGCCAGCACCGTATATATTCGTTGCCTTTTGTTCACGGATGCCGCCTCCTTTAGGTCCGAAAAATCAACTCACGATAGATGTTGTAACCGAATTCATATAACTGCTGCAACATGCTGAACACCAGTGCCCCGAGGAACACAATAATGCCCATGACAATTACTGTCAGCAGCATCGTCAGGATCGTTTTGATCACGGTGTACTGGTGTACCGTCATCGTGCCAATGAAGAGCAGCAGCAGAAACCAGAAGAACGCGATACTATTAAACAAATAATAAAAAGCCGTCTCTTCCTGTACCATAAACCGGCTGATAATAATCATCGGGATATAGATCAAAATAATCGGAATGAGTGAGTATCCTGTTGCGAGAAAAATCTCCCTGAACTTTCCTTCACCTTCCATCAGGGTGGTTACCGCCCAATTGGCTATGCACCAAAGAAAGAACGGCACTGCAACCGTTACCATCTCCCCTATGCTGTTGATTGTGCGAGGATCGATGTAATTCACAAGAAACCCCGCGTATTGTTTTTGCAAAATCATCATGATGATAGTAAGCGCCAGTGCACCAAAAGCAACGGTCAACCTGCCCCGCTGATCCGACTTGATATCCCAAAATGCATCAATGGGGTGAAAAATGAGATGCAGCGGAAACCTAATGTAATCCTGCTTCACGGTCAATCTGCCTCCTCCGTCTCCATTTAACCGCCACTCGGACCAGGATCAGCATGAAAATCAGTGCGATGGCAAGCGTCAGAAAGGTGCCGAAATGCTCCTTCATCATCTCTCGCCGATATCTTTTGAACGCGACAGAGTAACTTTTGCGATCCATACCCAGCTCGAAGTAACCCAGCGCTTCCTTGTTTTTCTTCTCCATCAGCAAGGATTTGCCAATACCGATATAGGCGATATCATAATTCGCGTTCAGCTTCAGCACTTCTTTCCAAATATGAACAGCCTCCGTATCCTCACCTTGATAATGAAGGGCAACCGCCTCATTCACGCTGGCTCCAAACCGTGTTGGCTCATAGACAACCAGATTGCTTTTCCCTCGATCCAGTACCAGTTGATGATCCCCGGATTGTTCCATGGCGACTGGTGTTTTGAGCGTTCCCACCTGATTACCTTTGCCTCCATATACGTAGAGCAGATGACCTTCATCATCGTAAGTAAACACCCGGTTTTGCGTCGCATCCAGCACACTGTACATACCGTTGCCCAGTACCTTCACATCAATCAGTTTGGACGGACCGGATTATTGCGGAATCGGATATCTCCTTTGACTTCAAAGTAACCAAATCTCTTCAGCACATCCTCGCCGGATGGATTGAGACGTTTAATCGGTTCGCTGGAACCCGGGTCGATATTGGTCGCATACACGAACCCTTTGGCGTCGATATCCACATTGGAAAACTCGGTCGGTACAAACAAAACCATCTGCGCCCGCTGGGCTTTGGTTGAGAGCATCCGCCAAATGTATTCGCCATAGTCGCGTTCCACCTTGTTCGTACCGACGTATCCGATGAATTGCCCACGCTCGTCAAACTGCATTATTCCTTCGTAGACACCCTGAGCCACCACATACACCCGGCCTACCCGATCCACCGTCAATTTCAGCGGTTGGAATTGAAAATTGGTGGCGAGGATATCAGACTCTGGCTTCGTAATGGTATGGATCAGCTGGCCTTCCGCATCCAGGACAACCACGCGGCTGTTCCCTGTATCAGCGATGTATACTCGCTCCTCTTCGTCTACGAATAATCCACCTGGAGCATTAAAACTCTCCTTGCTGCCGTCCATCATAAATCCTTCGATCACCCGCAGCAGCTTATATTTCTCGTCCAGCACAACAATTCGGCTGTTGCCACTATCCAAAATATAAATCTGCCCGGAGGCAGAGACGTTCACATCAGCGGGGTCCTTAAATTCACCAATACCCAGGTCGCTGCCCGAAATGGTTCGCTGAGGCAGGTAGGCATCCGGTGAAGGAACAGCCTCTTTCCAGTAGTTGTAGTTATAGCTCTCATACGGCGCCGGGGAGGCCGCCGCAGGCACGGCATTCACCAGCAGCAGCGATACTGCCGCCAGGAGAACAAGCCATCTTTTCACTGTGCGTGCCATATCGTTCCCCCTTATTCCTTCATGCCCGAGCTCGCCATCGTCTCAATGATGCGGCTCTGTGAGAAAATAAACAGCGTGATGGGTACACTCATCAAAATAAGCGCCACCGCAGCACCTGCCCCGGCCCGGGATATCCCGCCCTGAATGATCTGACCCGCCGCATAATGCAAGGTCTTGAGCTGTTCACTGTAAATGTATCCATTGCCATCACTGCCCCACAGCATCTGGAACAACAGAATGATCAGGGTGAGCCAGGCTGGCTTTACATTTGGCATAACAATGGACCAGAAAATCCGATATTCACTCGCACCGTCAATTTTGGCTGCTTCCAGCAATGCATCCGGGATCTGCTCCATGAACTGTTTCATCAGATACAGACCTAATGAATAGGCGAATGCCGGAATAATCACAGCCCAATATGTGTCAATCCAGCCCAACCATGACATGATCATATAGTTGGGAATAGCCGTGACAGCAGGTGTAAACATCAGGGAAAGCACAACGACCTGAAACATGAACACTTTGCCCGGAAATTTGTGCTTGGCGAGCGGGTACGCCGCTGCCGAAGCAAGCAGCACATGGCCCACGATGCCAATGCCCGTAATAAATACCGTGTTGAATATATATCGTGAGAACGGAACCCACGAGTCACTCAGCAGATTCAGCAAATCAGTGAAATTGCTGAACGTTGGATTTTTGACAAATAGTGTTGGTGGAAAAGTAAAAATCTCATCCAGCGGTTTGAATGCATTATTAATCGCATAGATCAGCGGCAGCACCATGAAAGCACCAAATACGAGCAGAAGGACAAACAGGGAGATGCTTCCTGATAAAGAGCGGTTTACCCGCCTTTTGCCTGTCGCAATTGCAGCCATAGCTATTCTCCCACCCTTCGAAGCAGTTTCTGTACCAGCAGGTTGGTGCCCACCATAATCATGAACAACACGGTTGCAATTGCCGAAGCGTACCCCATTTCAAACCGCGTTGTTCCGAAGTCGATCAAATGGGTCACCACCGTCTCTGCCGCATAGTTCACACTCGGGAACCCAGCCAGTGCAATGGAGACATCCGCCACGGCAAACGAGGTTGTGAGTTGAATGACCGCACCGAACATCAGCTGTGGGCGCATCGAAGGCAAGGTAATATACCAAAGCTCCTGCCAGCGATTTTTGATTCCATCTACCGCGCCTGCCTCATATAACGTCCGGTCTACGGTCTGCAAACCGGCGATAAAAGCCAGAAAGCCTGTGCCAAGACTCAGCCACAATTGCACCAGAATGAGGATTGGCATAATGTAGGCTTCCGTTTTCAACCACTGGATTGGCTCCAGCAGAAATCCCCATTTGATCAGCAGTCCATTGGCTATCCCATAGCGATCCCCCGAGAAAATCATGAGCCAGATAAAATAGACATTCCCCGAAATGGATGGGGCATAGAAGATCAGCGTCATGAACGCTCTCCATTTGGGTGTTAATTCATTAATGATCCACGCAAATACGAAACAGGCAATATAACTGATGGGTCCGGTAATAATGGCAAACAGCAACGTATTTTTGATGGCAATCAGGAATACGTCATCCTCCAGAAACAGCCGGGTATAGTTCTGCCAGCCAATAAAACGCGGAAACTCCAGCATGTTGAAATAGGTGAAGCTGAGTATGATGGAGATGACCACCGGAATTACAGTGAACATGGTGAACAGAATCATGTAGGGAGCGAGCAGTACATAGGAATGTTTGCTGGCCTTCATTTCCTTGAGCTTCCAGGACCACCATGATTTCATGCCCATGCCTGGTGTTTTCTCAGGAGGACTGTTTTGTCCATCTCGGAGTGATATTTGTGACACTGTTAACCCTCCCTCTGCTTACGGAAGACCAAATTCATTACGCTTGATCCGAATCTCGTCCTGAATATACTGGGTGTAATCCATGATGGATTCCCTGGCTTCCACTTGGCCCACGACCGTCTTGTAAAATGCATTGAACAGATGGCGTCCGGTAAAATAACCGCCCGGCACCTCGGGAATGCCCTTCACCGTCTCGAATTGTGCCTTCAGATTCGCATAATCCTCAGCAGGCCACGGTAGTGAATCCAGTGCCTTGATGTTTGCCGTCGGATAACGCGCAGCCGCACCCATCAGCCCTTCCATCTCGCGACCAAACTCGGCTTGAACCGGTGTACTGGTCCACCATTTCATGAACTCCCACGCGGCTTCCTGATCCTTGGCGCTTTCCAGCATCATGACCGCGCTGCCGCCACCTGGAACGTCCCGATTCAATGTTCCATCCGGCTGCACCGTCCCCGGAACCGGAACAAATCCCCATAATCCACGGGTCTCCGGTGCAAATACAGACAACTGGTTATACATCGTGTAATCTGTCAGACCAATCGGCATCTGTCCTGTTCGGAAACGGTTGGCAAAGTCGTATTCCCGCTCCAGCTTGTAATCGGTATAAAATTCTGTCCATTTCTTAAATGTCTCAATACCGATGCGTGAATCCAGATCCGATTCCTTGCCGTCATTCCGGTAGAAGGAGCCGCCGTTTTGGAGCAGCATCGTGGCATACTGCGAGTTAGGTGGGATGTTCACACCCTGCATGTTGGCCTGGGCCACTACCGGCATGCCAAATTCCATATGATTTTTGCTCAGAATCGCCAGCAGGCTCTCGACATCATCCCACGTTTGAGGAACTTCAAGCCCAAGCTCTGCAAGCACATCTTTACGGTAAAACAACATATTAAAGGTCTGTGTCTCGGGCAAGGCGTATACACCAGAATCGTAAGCGTACGGTACGATGGCACTTTCTCTAAACTCCTTTTCCACCGCGCTATAGTCACTGAACTGGGTGAGATCCACAGCCGAGTTCCGCATGGCAAAGTTCACGGGCAGATCATTGCCGATCTGCATCGCGACATCCGGTCCTTCACCCGATAAAGTGGCCGGCAACAGCGTACCCATGTTGACCAGCTTCAAATTGACGTTAATCCCGCTCTCCGGTGTAAATGTCTCATCAATCATCGCTTTCATCGTATTCGCCTGATCCCGGCCACTGCCGATCCAGACCGTCACCGTACGCTGATCCTCTGATGTGGCTACGTTCCCGATCTGGTTATAATCAATGAAGAACGAATGATAGAATGTCTTCGCTTCATGACCGAGCTTCGCCAGTGGACCCATACCCGTACCGGGAATACTCCTGTCCAATGAAGCAATATAGAGGGCATCAATTTCAAGCGGTTGCTCGCGAGCCTGCTGCACCCAAGTCCCCAGTCCGCCCGTGTTCGTTTTGTAAGCGGCAAGTCTTCTTGGAATGGTATCCGGTTTATCGATCATCTCATCCAATTGCTGGGCCATCGTTTGGATCAACGCCTCCTGATCGCTGGACTGTCCTGACAGGAGACGAAGTTGCCCTGCCACTTCCTTCAGACGTTTGCTTTCCCCGCTGAACACCTCCAGCAGATTCGGAATCTGCTTCTCCACCCGATAATCCCGGAATTCATCCGGCTTGGTGCCAGTAATCATCAGAATTCTCCGGTACATGGAGTTCAGGTTGTACAGGCTGTCCTCCACATTGCGAATAAGTGGTGCGAAGTCGCCCAGGCTGTTCTCCAGCCGAATGACATGTTTGCCTTTGGCCAACTGGAACTTGTAAGCTTCCTCACCGCCCAGCACATCAATGCGATAATCACTTTGGTAACGGAACGGCGCCTTCGTCATCTCTGCAAACGGAATCTCGCCATCGATGGTCAGCTTGCGCGTGGAATAGATGCCTTTTACAAAATTTTGCTGAGCGGTAAAACCGATGTGATACAGTCCACTCTCCGGCACATCCACTTCCCATTCGATCCACTGTCCTGGCAGTCGCCAGTTAAAGCCGCCAATCGTATTCATACGCACCCGGGAAGCACTGTACGGAGAAACGGCTGAACTTGATCTTTCACTGGTTGGATATAGCGTAGGTGAAGATTTGGCAACAGCCGCTTCCCCTTCAATTCGGATGAGCACATCCTTAGGCTGATCGGAATAGTCCGTCTGCTGCGCCCCTGCGGTATCTGCATAAGGAACGGCCGGTTTCTCATTGAATAGCCGTATCGATCGAATCACCATGGGTTCGCGAGAGGATTTCAGCGTTAACGTGTGCTCTCCCTTTTCCAGATAGAACTTGAATGGAGCCTGTTCGTACCCGTCCGAGTCCTGAAATGTTTCCTCCATCCAACGGGGCTTCTCCACTTGTTTTGGGCGAAGATCATTGCCTTGATTATCCTGTTCAACGGCTTGCTTTTCATTGCCCCATACCCGGTCAAATTGCAAATAGGCGGCTTCCGCAAACGGAAGTTCACCGTCAATATACAATGCACGCTCAATTGCGGAACTCTTGCCTTCTACGGGAAAATAGACAGCAGAGAGGTTGTACAGCCCGGTTTCCGGCACATCAACGACCCAGTCGATCTCGCCTGTCTCCCGGTATGAAGCGATATACCTGGCTTGCCCTCATAATCATTCAGCTTGCGTACTTCTTCACCCTCGGCCCGTATGTAGTCTCCTGCTTCAATGGTCAGGTCCACATTCGGTGATGAGGCCTGGCCTGCTTGGGACAGATATTGTTCATATCCGTTCTTCTGCCTCGTCTGCTGCAAGATGGCATCCACCTCAATAGCAGGCAAACTGCCAGAAGGCACAACTGCACTCTTTACACCTGCACCGGAAGTAAGCAAAAGTATGACGCAGGCTGCCGCTGCTGCAATGACTATAGGCAGGATCCATTTCTTTCGTTGTAGAATTCCAGCCATCCTACGAGCCCTCCTCATCAAGGCTGATACCAGCAATGCCTATTCGGTGATACAGAAAAGAGGCACCCGTGCGCGAGCCCGGACACGAGGCACCCCTGTCTGAGTCATGCTGGTATTATGGTTTGCCAAGCTTATCAACAGCGGCTTGTGCCTGCGCTTTATACTTTTCGGCTGTTGCCGTAACGGAAGCATTGTTTTTGATAATGTCGTTTACATAGTCACCGATTGGATAGCCCGCGTAGGCGTCATCCAGCAGGATACGGCCCGTTCCCGCAATATGCTCGCGAATCATGGCGATGTCCTTCTCGTCGGTATAACGACTTTCCAGGTAATCCTGACCTGGGTACTCTTCAATTTGCGGGATGTCGAAAGTCTCCTCATAGATTTGGTATACGATTTTAGGATCTTCCACACCTTTTGGAATGAATTTGGCTGAGGCCGCGTTGTTGGCGTATGTTACATCCTTGTTGCCCTGAGGTCCGTTCGGGATCGGTACGACTCCAGCAGCAAAGGTGATATCGCCCAGTTGCCATTCCGCAGCAGTGAACAAGGCCACATCTCCATCCTTGAACGTGTTGCTTTCCTCCCAGTTCGTTTTGTCGCCTGTTTTGACTTTCACGACATTCTCCACGTTATACAGGCGTTTGACGAATTCGGCAGCTTCAATCGTTTTCGGATCGGATAATCCTTCTTTCGAGTGCTCGTCATCTACGATTGTGCCGCCATTGGCTGCAGTAAAGTGACGAAGCGCATCAATGGCCCAGCCGGAGAAACCGTATACGTCAATTTTCCCGTCGTTGTCCGTATCTTTGGTCGCCTGTTTCGCCAGCTCCATGAATTTATCCCAATTCCATTCGCCTTTGTTATACAGCTCCTGAGGATCAGGCAACGACAGCTTCTTGAACAAGTCACGGTTGTAGTGAAGTCCCAGACCGATGCTGGTCGGAGAATCAAATGCGTAGTAGTTGCCTGTGATAGCAGGATATTTCGCGATCAGGTTTGCCTCTTGGTTAATGTTATTCTCGGCTGTGGTGAATTCGGAGATAGGCAGCAGCTGCCCTTTGAGGATGGCGGGTAGAGCGGATTTGTATTCCATCTGAACGATGTCTGCGAACGGTTCGCCAGCCAGCGCAGTCGTTGTGAATTTGTTCATGTATTCTTCGAATGGCACATTCACGAACTCGATTTTTACGTTGTATTTCTTCTCGACTTCAGCAATTTTATCCAGTCTCGCCTTATCCGATGCGGTCTCCCCTGCTGGCTTCAGATCCCACCAGGCCGCAACCTTGATGACACGTCCACCCAAATCCGGTACATCGACTGCCACTTTTTCCGCTCCGCCTTCTTTGTCTGTCTCGGCGGTTCCAGTTCCAGTGCTGCTGCCTGAATTGGTTGTTTCATCAGTACCCGGCTGAGCTGTCCCACCACCACTGCAAGCGGATACAAAAAGCATTACGGCCAATAACATGAGCGGCAAAATATTCCATTTTCTAATCATGAATGTAACAACCTCCCCGAATGTGTATAAAATCATGCTCTGACATAATCCCCTGACTCCCCATTCCCCTAATTAAATCCGATGATCACCACCATTTGTTATTTTATTGTTTGGTTTTGACAAACAAAATTTAACATAGCACAATGTAAGCGTCAACATTTTTATTGTTAACATTTTCTATTTATTCTGATAAAATGCTGTTATATCGCTTAAATCCTTTTGAAATAGCATATTATTCTGATATCATTCTAAGTACAGTTATGTTCAAAACGAAAACCAATTTTCTAATTTTGTTATTTTATAAAATAACAAAAAGATAATAACTCATTCAAAATTCGTTCTTTTCTCCTGAATTATGTCCATCACCTAGGTCTATTTCCGTCGTTTCATGTATGGGAAACTAACATTTTCACTTCTCCAGCCGTTATTAGATTAAGAGAAATACATCATGATATACTAGAACCAGCTTTATTGAGCAATGTAAGGAATACGGCAGAACTACGAGTGTAAGGATGGTATGATGAAGACGAAGGTAACTATTCAGGAAATTGCACATTTTACAGGCCTGTCGAAATTTGCGGTCTCACGAGCACTGTCCGGAAAATCAGGTGTTAGTGAACAGACACGGGATGTTATTCTCAAGGCCGCTGGCAAGCTTGGATATTTCAAAGATAACAGCATGTTATCTGGTGATATGTATAGCAGCAATGAGCTTCAGGACCCGCAGAACACGCGGTGGAGTGGAACCATTTTGATTTTGTTTCCCAATGTTCGTTATCAGAATCAGGATTCCGTATACTGGGGGCCTGTCTTTAACGGCATATCATCCCGACTGAATCAGAAAGGCATCAATATCCTTACCCTGACAGAGCCTTCTGCGGATCAATTGTTCACATTACTGAACCCGGATGCCATTCGGGGCATTATTACGGTTGGTTCCATCTCGACACCTATTCTGCTTGAAATCAAGCGTCTGGGCATTCCCGTCGTCATGGTGGATCATCTGGACCCGTTTTTCACAGTGACAGTATCTTCACCGACAATTTTGCATCCATGCGTGACATTATGCTCTATCTTCTGCGCAAGGGATTCAAACGGTTTCAGTTTGTTGGAAATACCAGTGATGCTCACAGCTTCTATGAACGCTGGGTGGCCTATACTTCAGTATTGATGGGACACGGCTTGAATCTGAATCAGATCCCGGAACTGAGCAGCCCGGATGTGGATGATTTCCGTAAGACATTTACTTCGGTCATTAATGAGGAGAACTTGCCTGAGGTTTTTGTTTGTGCGAATGACTTCTTTGCGCTCTACACCATTGAAGCTCTTGAGAGTATCGGCATTCGTGTGCCCGATCAGTGTGTAGTCACCGGTTTCGATAATGTGTACGACAATATACCGGTACTCGCCACGGTGAATGTAAACAAGGAGCTGCTTGGTGCACGTGCAGTGGACCAGATGTTATGGCGTATTGTGAACCCGGAGAGTAACGTAGAGAAAAAGCTGATTCTCGCAGATGTTATGATTCGGGAACAATACGGAAGACATAGCGGTTAAACGTTAAGGTACCAAGAGACACCAAAACACCCCCATAACCAGTGTTCGCCTGGCTTGGGGGTGTTTAAGTTTGGATGTCATATAAAAATAGATTCCAAGAGTCCATGCTACGTATCTGTCCGCACTTCATCCCAGTCCTGATCCAGATAACAGATCAGCCAATTCAGAGCACGGTGACGTTCGTAAGCCACTCCGCCATTGAGATTCGCTGGAGGTATTTGTTCCTTCACACGACTGTTCACACACACCCAGTTATACCGGTAAATTAGGTCCGCTGCGTCCAAAATCTCACTTTTGGAGCGAAACTGCGCTCCGGCTACAAAGGCTTCAACATCGTCACATTGCTGCAAATATCCTACATCCTGTCCCACGTTGCACAGATTTACCGGAGCTCCAAGCTCCTTGACGTAGCCAAGTGCCCATAACATGACATGATAAGCCTCGTATCCCCATGAAAAGGAAATAATCTCCTGATGTTCTGCCCCATGCTGCTCCACAAATCTTCTCTCCACAGGTGAAAAGAATGAAGCTGCATCATACTTGTCGATCACTTCCTGGACCAGCGCTGCTGTATCTTCTGCGCTCTCACCGGCTCCAAGACATTCACCCTTGAGAGCTGCAATACAGAGGGCTACCGCACGCTCTGCCACTTCTTGAACATTACGAATCGTTGTATGCTCATCCCCCGCTATTGCAGGCAGATGAACATTGAATGGGATTCTTTGCTCTGTTAGAAGCTGCTCGGAGCGTTCTTTGCGCAGCGTTGCAGATTGCGACGGGGGTCTGACATCGTCCAGGAAACTGGTGTGCGCTGTCACTTTGTAATCCTCTACTTCGGATTCTCCGTTGACATCCAGCAGCAGCTGACCTTGCGCATTCAGTAGGGAGCCACCACCCCAGAAGATGACTGCATCGAGGGCGTCGGCCAGATGTAACAACTCATTGAAGAACTCCTCGGAGATGTCCTCTTCCGTCTCGATGCCAACAACCATATTCAGTGTAGAGCATTTAATCAGTATCTTTTCCTGTAGCGAAGCATTCTTTCCCTCAATCTGACTCAGAAACCCCAGCATCCCTTGAATCATTGTGGTAAATTCTTCAGGGTGGGTCTGGCTGGTCATGATATTGAAGCCCTTCTTTTTCTTACCGAACAGCTTCTTGCGAGTGACTTGAATGTGGGTTTTATCTTCTTTACGCTCAATTGTATCCTCAGGGTATATGGATTGAATCATTTCAAACAATTGATCCAGATCAAACTGGGAGCTGTATATTGCACAATTTCTCATGAGGTTCACCTTCTTCTTTCAATTAGTCCTTATACGGGTCGAATTCATTGCCTCCGGCCATTGCGACACCTACGGGGCGAAGGATATGGTTAATTTTCAAGGTATGAGCATGCGCATTCAGCACGTCCTGCAGCTTCTTGTACACAAATGGACTTTCATCCGTTCCTGCACCTCTCAGCTCCACACCATAGGCACGAATCGCAGCCT
This sequence comes from Paenibacillus sp. 1A_MP2, assembly GCF_052244825.1. Taxonomy (NCBI): domain Bacteria; kingdom Bacillati; phylum Bacillota; class Bacilli; order Caryophanales; family Paenibacillaceae; genus Paenibacillus; species Paenibacillus sp. 1A_MP2. Next base: position 5,389,852 of record NZ_JBQQCS010000001.1, read on the forward strand.
GCATCTGTTCTTCGCTAATCTCACCACCCATACGGGTACGCAACTTGTAATTCATTTTACCAGCCGCCTGGGTTCGGCTCATAGTGCGCCCTGCACCATGTACGGTACTGCGGAAAGACTCGGTATTCTCCTCGCTGTGAATTCCCTCCACGATTACCGAGATATCTCCCATGCTGCCTCCTACAAAACCAAGCTGACCCGGTGCCAGCGGCGTTGCTCCTTTGCGGACCACCACGACTTCTTCGCCCATATGCTGTTCTTTCCAGGCAAAGTTATGATGGTTATGAACCGAATACTCTGCGCTCGCCCCGAGAATACCGAGAACCTGTTCAATCACATAATCTCGGCCTGCATACGCATATCGGCCCGCTAGAGTCATTCCGTCCCAATACATATCACCCATTTCACTCTTAAGGTCAAACAATGTCGGTTGTTGATCCATCGATTCTCCCGGCGCTTTAGCACTGAACTTACGTCCGGCTGCCAAATTCAGAAAACCACTCGCAACCTTGTGGCCAAATCCGCGGCTGCCAAAGTGGTTTGCAATCCATACTTTACCCGTCGCCTCTTCCACAAAAATATCCACAAAATGATTGCCGCTGCCCACTGTACCGAGCTGGTTGCGCGCGAGTGTCTTCAACTTGTGCTGTAGTCCAGGCTCAATGGAATCAAACAGCTTCCAGCTGGCATCATCGAACAGCTCATGCTCCACGGGTGTTGGATTGTTGCGCCCTACGCCGAAGGATATGGTCGAATTAATATCATCCATAATGACAGCAATCTGACCCCGGATATCCTCCCACATCAGGTTGGTTCGTACGGCCTTGTTACCGCAGGCAATATCATATCCAACCCCTGACGGACTGATCATGTTCCGGTAGGCAACCACGCCCCCGATGGGCTGTGAGTACCCTTTGTGATGGTCTGCCATTAGAGCCACGCCCAGTACGTCACCATGCTGCGAGCATGTCACCGCCTGACTTACCGCATTCTCCAGCGGCTCCCCCAGACTTTAATGTTATCCACGATACGCATGATCTGGTTAACCTCCTTGGTCTTTTTTAAAACTCTTGTATATATTTTACTAAACCTCATTAGAAATAGGCAGGACATGGATATATTTTTATTATATAGACTTTTATATCAAACAAAATGACATATATATATTGCAAAAAGACGTAAATAATATTACTATGAGTTCATTAAGAAATATTTCCCACAAGCATTTTCTATGAAGGAGAGATCAATATGAAATGGTTCAAGAAAAGCACTGTACATGATGAGCGCATCGTCAATCTGAAGAACAAGGTTCACAAGGAAGCCTACACCTTAATTCTGCTGATCTGTGGTATTTCGATTATGATCAAATCATTCCTCAATTTGGAAACATCATCCATGTTTACGGAATTGATTGTTATTCTGGCAGGAAGTATTTATCTTGGTGTTCGCTCCATCATGCTGGGCATTTATTCGGATGAGGTTGAAGTCCATGACCAGACGAGCAAAATTTCGTATAACTGGCGCAATGTCATCATCGGGCTAATTATCGGAATCTCCCTGTCCTTGTTCCTGGGCATACGAAGTTCAGTTCTATTTGCAGAAACGTCTTATGAGAAGTGGTGGTTCTTTTTTCTCGTTTTTATCACTTCACTGCTCTTGTATATCCCTTTCTTCATCGGATTCAACGTCGTAGTCCACCACTTTGCCAACAAAGCGAGTCAAAAAGCAGCACAAAAAGATCAATGGAATTCATAGAAAGGACACAAGGGTGAAAAGGCATGAAAAATATACGATTAAAAGTCGCCCGGGTAGAAAAGGATCTATCGCAGGACGATCTGGCACGGATCGTTGGTGTATCGAGGCAAACCATTGGTCTTATAGAACTGGGAAAGTATAACCCGTCCCTCAGCTTATGTATTGCCATATGCAAGGCGCTCTCAAAAACCTTGAATGACCTGTTCTGGGACGAAGAGCAGACTTAAGCCGGATGGTTCCAATACCAGATTTATTATCACGTACATGATAAAGGAGGCATTATTTTGATTTATTTCAGGAAAAGAAAAACGGGGGCTGTACTTGCACTGACTACAGCCATACTAGCGAGTTCGCTCTATCCAACAGCGCATGCAGGTGCTGCCACATCATCTGCCATGGAGACTATACAGGGTCAGGTAACCCAAGTGAAATCCGCGAAAACGTCGGACGAGAAAATAGTGGAGTGGAAGGAATGGGCCAAAGATCATGCGTATCGACTAGACAGCATCCAGCCTGTGAAGACCGGCCAGGAGCGAGATTCCTTTTCGGATCTGAATATGCTGAAGCCCCTGCTGCATGACAAGCGAATTGTATTTCTAGGTGAAAGCTCCCATGGGGTTGCCGAATTTAATCTGGCGAAGACCCGGCTGATACAGTTTTTGCATCAGGAAATGGGATATAACGTTCTTGCCTTTGAGAGCGGTCTCTCCAACACATCCCTGGCTAATGCCACGATAAAACAGCAAAGTCCGGAACAAACGATGAAAAGCTCCATCTTCGGCGTCTGGTGGTCCAAGGAAATCACGCCCTTGTTCGATTATCTCAAAACAAAAGCACAAACCGAACAGCCTCTCATCCTGACCGGTTTCGACATGCAGCTGCAATTCCCGTTTTTGGACGGTAACTGGCTGAAGGATAAAAAGCTCGCCAAGCGTCTCGAACAAACGGAACAAAAGCTATCCGAATTCTCCGCCGGAACGGATCTGGAAGCCTACCGCGCTGAGAAAAATGAAATCATCAAGGTATACAAAAGTGTCCTTCAATCCCTGAAATCTGAAGCGAACCAGACTTATCTGCAAAAAGAATACCCGAATCAACCGAAACTTTCCATACTGCTCGAGCGAAGCCTCAATGATCGAATTCGTGTAGCGAGGGAATATGTCGATCTTTCGATCCGTTCAATGGCTGAAATGAATGATGGCAAATATGATTTGTTTTTTGATTCAATGGAGTGGCGCGATCAGGCGATGCATGACAATCTCATGTGGCTCGCAACCGAAGTATATCCAAACGAAAAGTTCATCGTATGGGGGCATAATGATCATATACGTAAAGCACACAGTGAAGTAATGGGCTCACCTTATCCAGTAACTTTAATGGGTGAAATGCTTTCGGAGGAAATGAAGAAATCCAGTTATGTTCTTGGATTATATGCATCCAGTGGTCAAACGGCTGATAATGCCGGCGGAGTTCATGCCGTTGAACCAGCAGAGCCTGGTTCCGTTGAAGACATTATGTCCGCTACGAATACGCCTTACAGCTTCCTGGATCTTCGATATCAGAGCAGGGAAACAGGCAACTCCTGGATGTTCGAACCACGATTTGCATACAGCTGGGGCATGATCCCTGAAAGTTTTGTCCCACGCGATCAGTATGACGGCATTTTAATGATTGACGATGTTCATCCACCACAATATATCCGATCATCCTCATCTGGTTCCAAAGAACAAAGTAAGGAATAAATACAAAAAGAGAGCTGCCAGCTCTCTTTTGTTTTCCATTTCCCGTGTCAACTTACCCTGATCGACCGCCCCAGAACACCCACGTCGACGTGTTTCCTAATCACACTCCCTATTCTCCGTCACGAAAACAGGAAAATTCGATTAATTAAAATGCTTCCGGTAACCCTGAACCTTCTCATCCTTAAAGCCCAGTTTTTCATAGAAAATATGAGCCTCTTTACGCTGATCGCCAGACACCAGAATCATATATTCACAACCCAGGTCTCTCGCAATGTGCTCAATCTGAAGCATAAGCTTCTGACCAATTCCCTGTCTGCGTACCCGATCGGATACAATTACATTCTCCACAACCATGAAGGGGTTGCACTGACCCGCCAGATCCATACATTCAATACCCATAACCGATCCGGCCAATTCCCCGTTGTAAAATGCCCCGAGTACATGGTAGTGTCCATTTTGCTGGATATAGTGAAACATTTTCTGCATCTGCTGTTCATTGGTCGGTGTACCCATCAACTCGTTGTATAGCTTGCTTAGCTCCGGTAAATCTTCAAGTTCGATTGCTCTAATGGTAACCATGATAACCCTCCTGATTTGTGTCCTATTTCACATATGTTGTCTTAAGTTAGGTGCTTCTTAAAATAATAATGGCGGTGTCCGGTCGGTGCATTCTCGATCGTTGTGATCAAATGATAGCCATGCTTCTTGTAAAATTCCGGTGCCTGATACGAGAATGTATTCAATTGGATGAAATCACAGGATTTCTCGCGAGCAATACGTTCAATCTCACGTAGCAATTGGGAACCGTAACCTTGATGCCGCTGCTCTGCATCCACCCAAAGAATGTCGATCTCCAGCCAATTCCAGCAAAGTGTACTGAGCACACCTGCAACAATCTCGCCGTCGTCATTTTTGATGTTAAAATTCAATTCTTCGTAACGATGCCTTAATTCCTCGCTCACATGCGCAGCATTAAATGCGATAAGTTGCTGGCGAACATATTCTGAATCCTCTGAAGTACTTGGATTGATGTTGATTTGGGACAATCTCTTCTCCCCCTTTCGTCATGACTCCGTGGTAAATATCTGAATGGGACCGTCCCACTCTGGCTCTCTAACCTCTTGGTATTTATTATGGGTATAACGTGCAATGACCTTACGCCAGAAAATCTGAGCAGGCTCATTCGTCTCCATCTCCGCAACTTTCCATGTCCCGGGAAAAAGGTTGAACACAGCAATGGCGGCTTGCGCGCCGATGCCCGAAGGTCTTTATTTCAGTAGTCTATAATTCACTAAGATATAGTTCAATCCCGATAACAATGTAACTCCTGCCGCCAGCCATAATAAAATCGCATCAATCCGCACATCAGTCAGCAAGCTAAACGGAACATTATTCAATAACACAGTGATGATGGCTGCCACCTGGAGCACCATTTTAATCTTGCCATATCGATCAGCAGCCAGAGCAATTCCTTGTTCAGTAGCAATCATACGCAGCGCTGTAATGACAATTTCACGTCCAATAATGATCACAGCAATCCATGAACCGATCAGATTCTCCTGAACCATTATGATCAGAGCAACCGAAATCAATAGTTTATCTGCCAGTGGATCAAGCAATTTTCCTAGATTGGTAATTTGATTATATTTTCTCGCTATATACCCATCCAGCTTATCCGTACCTGCAGCTATTGCAAAAATAATAACTCCAATCACCAAGCCATGCTGATCCAAAAAACGAATAAACTCACTCGACTCCTGTATCCAAGACGGAAACGGGATAAAACACAACATAAACAATGGAATCAATGCCATTCTCGCCAGGGTGATTTTATTAGCCAAGTTCATGGAAACCCTCCTTCTTCTTCACTCCATATGTTGTGAGTTCTCCGTCCTCTCGCCATCCTCCTTTTTTTTACACAAAAGGCTTAGACCATCACCGCTTCAAGTCTTATGGGAAAAACGTGTTAGCGGCTTTATCTTTTAGATCTAACAGGAAGGATCATGCAACTTTCCAGCTAATGGAAACGTAATAGAAGTAACTATTCTCATATCGGGGTGATGTAATGAAAGCTGTAAGTAAGTTACTGCTCCTATGTATGATATCTCTTTTATTGTTTGCCTGCTCACAAGACGTGGAGAGTAACCAACCGACCGAGCAGTCAGATTGGAATCCTCCAGTTGAGATTTCAATTGAAGATGCGGAAGCTAAGATCCCGTTTGAAATGAGACAGCCGTCCGTTCCTTTTCGAGTTAATCAAAAATCAGCAAGGATTTTAGATACCAATGGTACATTTGATGCCGTGGAAATCACATATGAGAATACTGATGAAGGATTGTCCCTAATCCTTATGATGACAAACTCAAAGGCTGATACGCCTCCAAATGGAAAAGAAGGACTAAAATTAGCTAACGGTTCGCAGACGTGGGACCAAGGAGACGAACATATTAACGCCATTTATTGGAGAAATGAGGGTTTAACTTACTCTCTTATTTCAGGTAAAAATAATAATCTTGAACCGTTATACGATCACCAAACATTAATTGAGATAGCCGATACAATAAAATGATTTTGATAAGCTAAATCGTTCGTTAGGTTACAGGACACGAAAGATTAATGAACTGCCTTTCACATAAGGCTGTTTTCTTTTAGAGTAAAAAACAACATTAAGTTTTAACGTAACCTTCACAAAAAAGAAAGGACATACTGTATTTTATACAGCTGCCCTTTCTTCGGAATTCTTTAATGTATTCCTCTGTCCCTAATCTCCTGATCTACAACGATTCTCTGATTACGCGTTTGTAATACCATACAGATAATAGACCGAAGATCGAATATAACAACGTATATACAATCATGACGATTACGGTAGGTGTGACAAGTTCTGTGCCGAAGAAGAACCAGCCTGATTTCACAGCAAAATAACTATGGCTTAGTCCCACAACAAGTGGAATTCCAAAATTAAACAGCTGCTTGAACTGAATTCCGCGTAAAAGATTGCCTTGCGTAAATCCGAGTTTCCGTAGAATCGTATAGTTCGATTTCTCTTCTTCGCTCTCATTCATTTGTTTGAAATAGAGGATACACCCGGATGTAATCAAGAAAGTTAGACCCAGGAATCCGACAATGAACATAATTAAGCCCATAGTGGTGCGCTGGTTATTTCTAAATTCAATCTGGGAGAAACTTGGGGCCTCTAATTGCAGATCTGCAAAAATAGCATAGGCATTCTCGTCCTGTCCTGGATCTGTAATTTGCACACCGTAATAATCGGTCGATTCCCCTTTCTGAAGTTTCGGATCAAGATCCTGCGCGAGCTCTGCATAAACTGATTCATCCACAACCGCTACAGGTGTACCCCGGGTATAGTATACGGGAAGAACTCCCTGTTTCGTGGTTCCAATCAGTTGCTGGTCAATGGTATGCTTCAACCCGTGCAGAACAATGGGTCCTTCATCCTGAATGGAAAAGAATTGCTGAATCACATTGCCGTACCCCATGAAAATGACTTCGCCTGGTTTCAGATCAATGTTATCTACCATGCTGTCACTTACTACACTGCTGAACAATAGTTCATCCGTTAGGGAATCATCCATCACCTTATGTGCATCAATTTCAATATACAGAGGCTGTCTGTGCTTCTCCTCATATGGAATCTGTTTGTGATCCAATTCGGCTACAAAACGATCCTTCACATTCGCCTGAGCAAAGAGAAATCCTCCGGTAGGCTTTCTTTGGCTTGCGCCTCTGCCGAATAATAGGAAATGTAGCTGAGCGACAACATGCCTATGGCGAGTGCCGATACGGTAGTAATAATAGTCAGCAGCAAGGCATTCGACTTCATGCGAAACATGATGGAGGATAACGATAATACCTCGTTAATAGAGAGATAACCTTTTTTACTTCTGCGGATCAGATTAAAGAGAAAACTGACAGAACCTTTATAGAATAGATACGTCCCCAAAATAACCGAAAAGAGAATTAAAATCATTGTGTACATTAACTGCTGCATATCCAATTTCTCGACGCTGAACAGCCGTGCAGACAGTATGTAACCGAACACGATCATAGCAATACCTAAGATGCCCATCAGAATCTGCCCTATAGATAACTTCTGTACCTGCTGCTCTGTTGTAGAAGACACCCGAAAGAGGGATAAAATGCTCTGTGCTCGGATAAAGGTGTAATTCATCAACATGATGAGCAAGTACATCACGGCAAAAACAATCAACGTCTGCAGCAAGGCCATCGGTGAGAAGTACAGCTTTGTAATCGCATCAACGCCAATAATTTTGAACAAAATCATCAATATCAGCTTGGAACCGAGAAAACCGATCACAATACCAATCACCATAGAGCCGAAGTAGAGAAAGCAATTCTCCGCACTCAGGATGCCAAAAATTCTTCCCTTCGTCAGTCCGATCAGTTGAAACAAACCGATCTCCTTACTACGTCGCTTGATAAAAATCGTATTGGCATAGAGCAGAAAAATGCCCACAATGACAATCAGTAACACGGAGGATGCGCCTATCGCAGCCGCTCCTTTTGTTGATTCAGCAACCTCATTCATAGAGGGATCATACTGTAATGTCACAAATGAAAAATACAGCGCCACACTAAAAATCAGGGCGAAGACGTAAAGATAATAATTTTTCAGGTTTTTCCTCAGATTGCGAAAAATGATGTAGTTCAGGCTCATGGCTGCACACCACCCAGCACGCCTTGAGTTTTGATAATGTCATTGAAGAAGGATTGCCGGGACTCGTCTCCTTTGTTTAATTGGGTGTAGATCTGACCGTCCCGGATGAAAATCACCCTGCTACAATAACTTGCGGCAAATGGATCGTGGGTGACCATAATAATGGTAGCCTGATGTTTGGTGTTCATATCACTCAATTTGCCAAGCAGGTCCGAAGCTGATTTGGAATCGAGTGCACCTGTCGGCTCGTCAGCGAAAATAATGCTCGGATCATGCACAAATGCACGCGCTGCCGAAGTCCTCTGCTTCTGTCCACCCGAGATTTCGGACGGATATTTGTCTTTCAGCTCGTATATGCCCAGTTCACGGGCAATTTGTTCGAACTTCAGGTGTGCCTCATGCTTCGGAATACTCGTAATGGAGAGCGGCAGCAATACATTTTCCTTCACCGTGAGGGTATCCAGCAGATTATAATCCTGAAAAATAAAGCCGAGATGATGTTTGCGGAATTCAGCAAGCTGTTTCTCCTTCATGCCTGTAAACTCCTGACCCTCAATGTCAATCGTGCCCTGACTTACCCGGTCAATCGAGGAAAGAACATTCAGCAGCGTCGTTTTCCCGAACCCGAAGGTCCCATAATACCCACAAATTCGCCTTTACTTACCCCGAGATCAATTCCCTTGAGGACTTCCTGTTTATTTAGTTTGTTCCCATAGACTTTATGAATTTTTTTGGCTTCCAATATCCACATATCCCACTCACTCCTCTTTGGTATATCTCCATCATAGGCGGGATGTTGCAATTTATCGTGCGATTCACCGAACAAAACCAAAAAGCATGTGACAATGTTGTCACACGCCTGCAAGGTGGATCATGTCATTCTTACGCGGGAAGGTCAGCTTGACGATGGTGCCTTCTCCGGGAGCAGACTGTGCCTTAACGTTTATACGAAGTGTTTGTGCTACCTGTCGGGTCAAATATAAGCCCATCCCCGTTGCCGTTCCTTCAAGCCTACCTTGCGTTGAAGTGAAGCCTTTATCAAAGATGCGCGGTAAATCATGAGCCTCGATTCCTCGTCCATAATCCTGAATGGTCAGTATGATATGCCCATCCTGTTCCCGGCTTTCAATGACAATGTCAGAGGAATGACTGTATTTCACTGCGTTGCTAAGCAGCTGCCGTATGATAAAACCTAACCATTTGCTGTCGGTCAGCACCTTTGTCACATGTAATGACACTTCGAAGCCAATCCCTTTGGATATGCACCACGACTTCAAAGCTCTAATCTCGCCATTCAAAATCGGTTCAAGCTCTGTTTCTTCCACAAACAAATCATTATGCATAAATGGAATACGCTTCTGGTGAAGCTGCTGATCAAGCAGTTGGTGAATTCGCAGCCATTCATACGTCATTTGCCCCTGTAGCTTGTCAGCCGGCATACGCTCAATCATCAATTGCAGCGCAGTTAGCGGCGTCTTCACTTCATGAATCCAGGCCAACATCTCATCCTTCTCCTGCTCCAGCAAAATAAAATGAGACGAGGACTCTTTCCGATAACGTTCGGTCTGCGAAGTCACGGCATCGTGCACAATCCGTTCATAAGGGCTTTCCGCGATTTCCAAATCCCCCGGATCATAGGTATGATCCCAGGTGGTTAATCTTTTGTAGAAACGGGTCTCCCTTGGATATCTCACCCAGATAAACACGATGCAAACCACTACATTCAGCACAACGATATAAGCTACAGATCGGAATGGAATGGACGTGTCAATATAGGCTACAAATAAAATGATGAGCTGCATGCTGATAAGCAGCAATAGCCAACTGAGCTTTTCCCGTATGTATTTGCCAATCATGCTTCCGCCTCTTCTGTTGCCATGTAGCCCTGTCCTACCTTGGTTTCGATATAGCCATCCAGATCTAGCGGCTCCAGTTTTTTGCGAAGGCGATTGACGTTGACCGTCAGCGTGTTGTCACTCACAAAATGTTCATGATCCCACAGACTGCGAATCAGGTCTTCCCGGGTCACAATCTGATTTTTGCGCTCAACCAACACTTTCAGAATGAACATCTCATTTTTGGTCAAAAGGACAGATTCATTGTCATGGGTAAGTGTATTCTTCACATATTCAATGGTAGCCCCACGCCATGTACGCAGTTCAATCCGCTCTGTATTATAGTTGTATACCCTGCGCAGGGTCGCCTGGATCTTGGCTATCAGCACATCGAAATGGAAAGGCTTCTGGATAAAATCATCTGCCCCAAGGTGCATTGACATAACCATATCCGTAGGATGATCCCGTGAGGACAGAAAGATAATCGGTACATTGGAATGAGCACGTATCATACGGCACCAATGAAATCCGTCATACTGGGGGAGCTGGATATCAATAATCACCAGCTGGGGCTGAATGACACTGTATTCCTGCATCACTTTGCCAAAATCCTGTACGCCATACACGTCATATGACCACTGGGATAACCGTTCTTTGATTTCACTGAATAATGATTCATCATCTTCAATGAGCATAATTTTAAACATATACTTTCACCACGTTTCTGTTCTTCTTGGGCTGACAGTTATAGGCGTACACGCTCGCTCTCCCATTCCCCTTCTAAAGCCAAGTTTACATACACTCCCACCCGAAATCAAAAAAAATAAAATTGCCCCAGAAAACAGGAAACTCACTGTCAGTTCCGGGACAACTTCATTGTACATTACGTACTGCTGCCAATAGCCATCCCTGTAAAGGTGATGGGACCCACCACGTTAGCCACATTGCCAGCAGCTGCAATTTGAGCTGTCAGGGTGTACACGATCAAACCAGTGGCAGATGTAACATTAAAATCAATTGTACTGAAAGAGGATGTATAAAAAATTTCTGTCAATGCCTGAGCTTCAATATTGATTTGTTTAGTGAAAATGACAGAACCGGGCCCAATATTGTCTGGCAGACGCGTAATCGTGACGGTCACGATTGGATTGCCGCTGATTCCCTGCAAACCGAGAGTCCCTTTCAATTCCACACGATTTACGGCGGGAATGGGAGGAGTGATGAAGATACCCAGGTCAGCCAGTTGAACACCAGGGCTCACTGTCAAAGGAATGTCAGCAATGCCACCAATTTGGTTGCTGGGGACACTGGCTTTGTAATCAAGCAGTGTAGTCAAAGACATAACTTTACCTCTCCTTTCTAATTGGGTACCGGACCAAAAGCCAGCGCGCTCAACGTGATCGGACCGGCTACAGCAGCAGGTTCGTTCTGGCTGGTCACTTCTACTGATAACGAGTAGATATGGGTTCCCGGAGGAACATTGAAGTCAGCCGTGATAAGCCGGATAACATAAAACTGCTCTGCTGCGTTCTGTAAGCCTTGCTGGGAAGCAAAGATTTGTGTCCCATCCCTGTACAAGCGAAAGATAACCTGCGGAATGTTGAGTATGGCTGCAATGCCAATCGTCGCATTCAGTTCTATACGATTATTTAACGGACTATCGTTTGGGAGTGTCAGATTGGCGGAAGCCAAAACAGCAACTTGCGGCGTAATGGGAACCGAGATGGGTAATATCCCTCCCGCCGTTCTTGAAGGTATACTTGATGCAGCTGCCAGTAGATTTACCACCGTGTTGAAAGCCTCCTTTTACAGGTAATTTAGCCCAAATTTCAAACTTCAAGATGTAGTATATCCCAACCCGCTAAACGTTACTGGACCAAACAGCTGGACGGTAGATAATGCCGGAACACCTATAATCGAAGAAACATTGAGTTGGTAAACATGAAAACCGGGAAGGACATTTTCGTCCACTGTACTAAAGCTGATATTATAAAAATAATTGCTCAATGCACCTACCGTCTGTGTGCCCAATTGTCCATTAAAAATCTCCTGCCCATCTCTGTAAATATGAAATTGAAGGGCATTATTAAACTCCGGGCCAACGTTCTGGACTCCTACATCCGCGGATAACAAGACGTTACCGGCAGCAGTAGAAGTCGTAAGCTGCGGTAGAAATATCCCCAAATCTGCCACTTGAAGCTGCACAGGGACCTGCGGAATTGTTGTTGGAGGCACGCCTCCAGAGAAATTGTCCGGGACACTCGCTGCATAATCCAAAATGGTCAAAGCCACTCGCTTCATCCCCTTTCCTATCTTGGAGTACATTCCTAGTATATGAAAGCTAGATAATAGTTTCTTGTGCGAACGTGACTGCAGAATAAAAATGGACGTACAAACTGAATTCGGACTCACAGTTTCCCGACATATGCCCTTTTCTCCACAAAAAAAGGACGACTATACGCATTCGTACAGTTCATCCTTTACTTGCATCACATATAGTGCAATGCCTTGGCAAATAACTTGTCATTATGGAGCCTTTACAGGATATCCTATTGTTCCAACTGCTCCATTAATTGTTCTGCAACCACACTAGCAGACTGAAGCTGACCTGATTCATATACCTCATTGAATAACCCAGATAACGCAAATTCCTTTACACTTTTGCCTCTTGCTACAGCCTGTAGCTCCGTATCTACCATCCCCGGATCGAATGCAATCACTTCAACGGGATTTGGTTGCCCGGATTGTTCCATCGCCACACATTGGGTGAACATGTTCATCCCGGCTTTGGAGGTACAGTAAGATGCCATCGAAGGTGCCGGATAACTTCCTGACCCGGACGATACATTGACAATTTTCCGCCGTGCGTTCAGGTGACTGGTCTGCTGTATAAAAGAGGAAGTCAGGATCATGGGTGCCGCCAAGCTGATATGCAGCTGTTGGCTGATTTCCTCTGAGATGCACTGATCGATTGGCTTCAACGGCTCAAGCATGGCTGCATTGTTAATGAGCCCAATGAATTCAACTTCTTGCGGTGGAATCTGTTCCAATATGCCTGAGACAAGATCGTCGATGCTATGAATATCTGCCAGATCAAACTGAACATGCTGGTAACGCTCGTAGGCTTCCTCCAAGTCAGACGTTCCGCGTGCAATACCGTAGACGTGATCTCCCTTTTCCAATAACAATTCCGCGAGCTGTTTGCCAATCCCCTTGGATGTGCCTGTAATAATAAAATACCTTTGTCCCATATTCTCCCCGCCTTTCTCTCGCTCTGTGCAAGATTGGTTGGATAATCAATTTATGATCCCCATGACTTCAGACTACACTTTGGGTTTTCTCCAAAACGTCACCCATAGAATTGGCAAACCAAAACACTTATCATCCTGTCCCTTCGTCTTCATCGGGCGTAACTCCACGCATTCAAAAGGATCTTCAAGCAAATAGCGAAGCTTGTCCTCCGTAAAAGCCAGACCGCCTTTCATCGACTTCTCACGGTATACCTCCCAATCGTCCATCACACTCTCCGGTCCACCTTGACCGCCAAACCCTGGAGCAAAGCAGGTCATCCCAAAATATCCTCCAGGTTTAAGTCCGTTGTGAATCATCTGTATGTAGGGAATTCGCTGATGTGGCAGCAGATGGTGAAGACAGCCCGAATCATAGACGAGATCGTATTCTTCTTGTGGTGTAAGTTCAAATACCGATTTGCATTCAAAATTCACGTCAAGCTGTTCTTCCACTGCTCTTTCCTTGGCCCACGCAATGGCTGTCTCTGATAGATCATATGCATCAACCTTATAACCCTGACGTGTTAGATATATTGCATTTCTTCCCGGGCCACAACCGAGCTCCAATGCTTTGCCCCCAGATAATATTCCTGAGTTCACATGCGCTACCAGATTTTCATCCGGTTTGTTTGGAAAAAAGGGGATCGGCCGGTTCCGATCTTCATAGAACGGCTCCCAAAATTGCTTCGCTGATCTGAATTCGGCGTCAAGAATGTCATATAGATCCTGGACATTTTTAATCGTCTTCTCCATAACCACATTCCTCCCTCGAATTCATACAAAGTATCCTGTATATTCCCTCTTATATATCGATCACTTTCCCTTTAAACCGCCCGCTTCATCACGTTTTTTGCGCTAAATCTACTACCCTCTATTATAACATTTCCATCCAATATAACTCTATTTTTCTAGCCGAAAATGTTCTATTTACATGTTAAAAAAACGACATTCAGAAGAAAGAAACCCTCTATCTCCCGGACGTCGTTTTAGTCATTTTTATTCATGATTCGATCAGCTTAACTTCTTCGTTAGATACAACACCACATCGTCATCGATGATCGTTTCATCGCCCCACTTAAGATAACGATCATGCTTGTGAATGCCCTGACCGTCCGGGATATATCCACGACGGGCATATAGAATTTGAGCTTTGCCATAATCGGAGAACACCCGACACCAATCCCGGCAGTATCCGTTCTCTCCCGAACCACTTCCTCTGCCCGGTCCATCAAACGTGATCCAATTCCCTGGCGCTGATATTTAATCAGCACATTGAAATCATTAATTTCCGGAATGCCCTGTTCCCTGAACGACGGATAACAGGAATTCCACAATACATTCACGTAACCGGCAAAAACTCCATTAAGCTCCGCTACCAGAGTCACCCGTTCACCATTCTGCTGTTCTGCAAGATATTGAATGTACTGCTCTGCAGATTTGGCCCAGCCCTGTTCCTGGAATGCTTGCGAAATTACAACCGGATCGCTCTCATTCAAAAGTCGGATATGTATACTCATCGATGCATTCTCCTTAATAAGTTATTTATCTCAATGCTAGATTCCCAACCTGCTTCTAAGCGAGGTTATATGGGCAACATGGTGTCTTCCATGCCATGCATATACGCCCAGATTATAATCCAGTCTGGTCGTTTCTTTGGATGCGGGATGATAAAAGGTTTTGGCATAGTCTGCATCTGTTAATGTGTTTAATAACGCAACCCAACGACGATGCAGTGCATCCAGAATTTGCAGTGAAAACTCGACGTCCAGCTCCCGCGAATCACTCAGTTCAGCCCACCGCTCTTCGTAATATGGTCTTATCGTAGGATTATCCTCCGTCAATGCCAGTTTGAAACGGACCATGCTGTTCATGTGGCTATCTGCCATATGGTGTATGACTTGTTTGAGCATCCAGCCACCTTCCCGGTAGGGCAACCTTAATTGATCTTCACTCAGTCCTTTGACCGCTTCGCGGGCGCGCTCCGGCAACTCGGCAATATCCTCAATCCACTGCTTCCGCTGCTCTGATGTAACCTCGCCTGTATGTTCAAATGATCCAATCGGGTACCTCAAATCCATCGATCATTCCTCCTTGGTTAAATAGTTTAAATATACACATCACACTGCCTATGGGCATACTCCATCAGCCAGCAGTCTCTCATCTGCCCTTCATGCAGCTCGTGTTCTGGTAACAGTCTGACCTTCCTGAAACCACACTTCTCGTAACAGGATATGGCTCGTTCGTTCCACGATTGCGGGTCCATAACCACTTTCCGGGCTTGCTTTTCGTTGACCAGATAGGCCAACATGGATTGTACCAGTTGTGTGCCAATACCGCGATTCCAGTAATCAGCCTCTCCAATAAATTGATCTGTTCCATAGATGATTTCATCTCTATCTGCATAACCATACTCATTTCGTTCTTCCTCCTCCAGTTCATAGAACTGGATATATCCAATAGGTTTACCTTCGTATTCAACCATACAACGATGTGCAGTATCGTCTTCTCTATAAAAGTGCTCTCTGACCAAATTCAGATCATGCGGCTGATCACGGCCTTCATAATATTGAAGCACAGCTGGGTCAGACAACCATCGAACAAGGTGCTGCTCATCTTGCTCATCCAATAAACGCACTGTAATTTCATTCAATTCATAGATTAGCATCACTCTGCATACTCCTTAATGATTTCCAGAGGCTCTCCCGAGACCCAGCTCAGATCCTTGCCCAATACTTTTTCCTGATGAACATAATAGATCATCGGTTGCCGAATCAGTTCTGCCTCCTCACCCAAAGGATGAATGGTAAAACGCATCTTGTAGGTGCCCACTGCATCAGGTACGGAGAACCCTGCAAATTCAATAATCGCTGTTGATGACTGCCTCTGTAACGCTTGACGAAGAATCTCTTCCATTGCACCTGTGCTGCCGACGGAAGTAGGTTGAATAAATCGGCTATCCTGTTTGTCAACAAAAGATATTGAACCCCAGCCAGGTACAAAGGGATATACGATGTGCTGACCCTTATCTTCTTTTGTGCGAGTAATGGTTAATTGCACCTCGTATTCATCCGTAGCTGTCTGCCGAATCGTGCCCTTCATGTTAACATCTTGCGCTGTAACGCTTGGAGCCAGATTATTATATACAAGAAACACTGCTACAATAATAATTGCAATGCCAGTCAGCCAAAATATCGTACTCCTACGCATGTATTTAACCCCCAAGTTTAACTGTAAATCTGAAGTAATTCGCTCTCCATTAGTGTCTGTGTAACGCTGTCCAATTCTGGAGAAGCAGACCAATCACTATGTGTATTCAAACCATATTTAATCGTATGGATAACGCTATTGGCTGACATGTATAAATTATGGTGTACTCCCGGCTGTACTATGATATGCTCTCCTTCGCCCATAACTCTAATCTTAAGAGCCTGATCATGCGCAAAATTTGCATAAGCGATCCACCCGGACTGCACAACATAGAACTCGGTTATATGGTTATGAAAATGGCTATTTTGCCATGCTCCCTGAGATGAAGCTATCGTTCTACAATAATAACTGCCATCCTCTGAAACCATCTTGTATTTCCGTTCCCCATTAGCCATCTGCTCGAAGCTGGTATTCACATTATCCGGCCCTAAAGTTTGTTCTAATGTTTCTCTATCCAAACCATTACACCCCCTGATCTGAAATACGAAGGTAGGTATTCATATTTTCCTTATGCCATGCCCAACAGATACACCTCCAGAAGAAAATCCCATATTAAACAACATTCGACACTGGCAAGTCGATTTTCCTGTTCGATAGATTATCTTTTTTCTCGTAAAAAGAGTTTTATCCATTCTCATCTTGTACTTGTTAAAATTTGAAACGCTTTTCTCACAGGCGCCGTATTAAGCTCGAAGTCGTATTTTTTTACTTGGATAAACCAATAGGATGTGGAGGTTGAACGAATGTCTTTTTTCAAGAAAATGTTAGCCAGTGTAGGTGTTGGAGGAGCCAAAGTAAATACAGAATTACATACACCTGAGGTTACGCCTGGAGGAATCATCTCGGGGATCGTCTACATCGAGGGCGGAGAAGTGGAACAGAATGTAGACCGAATCTATCTTACGATCAAAACCCATTACATACGGGAGCACAATGATCGAAAAGTTAATGAAACAGCCGTTGTTGCCAAATATTTGCTCACAGAAGGTTTCCTATTACAACCTGGAGCCAAACTGGAGAAATCCTTCTCATTTGATCTGCCTGAAAATCTTCCGATTACACTGCACCGTGCAGAGGTATGGGTCGAGACCGGTCTCGATATTTCAAGTGCCATGGACCCTTCAGACCGGGACAGACTACACGTAGTTCCTACCAAAGATATGAATACCATCCTTGATGCAATTGATCTCCTTGGTTTTAAGTTACGTGAAGTGACCAACGACTATGCTCCAAAGCTTGGTGGCAATCTTCCCTTTGTACAGGAATTTGAATTCGTGCCAACGAACAAGTTCCGCGGCTATCTGGATGAGCTCGAAGTACTGTTCAACCCGATGGGAGATTCAATGGAACTGCTGCTTCAGATCGACCGCCGCGCACGTGGGCTCGGTGGCATTTTCTCCGAAGCGATGGGTACGGATGAGAGCTTTGTTCGTCTGCATCTCTATGAGAGACATCTTGCACGTGGTGCACATTCGGTCGCCCAAGGACTGGAAGAGGTCATTTCCAAGCATTTATAATCTATTAAAAATAGATCCAAAAACAAAAAAACAGTTCTCCTACCAACTTTCATTGGTCTAGAACTGTTTTTTGTCTATGTTTTCTTTTATTAATATACAAGCCCAAACTCAAGAACGCTGTGTCCAGCGCTGCATCCCCGATCGAAGACCATAGTATGCAGCAGCAAGCAAGAGGAATCCGATAACAGCAATCAGAATGGAAGTGGTATCCCAACGGGCAATGAAGCCAAAAGCAACCTCGGACTGCAACATCGTGACGGATGAACCGTTGTTCATTTCAGGTACATGATTAAGCGTGATTAGCATACCTTGAACGACATTCCAAGCCATAAAACCTATTGTGAACAGCAAAGTTACCAACAGGGATTCCACACCTAATCGTTTGTTGATACTCATCTTTTTGCCTCCTCATTTACGGTCTGATAACACTTTGGAAATTATAAAATCCACCACATCATCTGTTGTTCGGTCGTCCGTTTGAATATACTCTTCAAAACGTGCTCCGTGGAATGCTTTGGCACACTTAGCCGCTTGTTTATAAGTCCAGCTCTCAGGCTCATCCCCGCGCTTCAACAATCTCTCATGTAATGTTTCCATAGATGTCATCAGAGTGAAATGAAAAAGGTCATCATCTAACTCTTTCAGACCCCGATGGATGTAATTGAACTGCTCTGACTTGTAGATGGTCATCGGAACAATCAGATGTTTGTTATACTTCTGCCTGATTTCACGGGCGACTTTCACGGTAAGGACTTTCCACAGCTCCATATCCTGAAAATCGTCCGTTTTCTCCTCTTCCATTTTCACATCATCCACAATCACATTTCTTAACATGTAACCAATCTCTTCAGGATCGTAGATCATGCTGTTCGGAATTTGCGGCTGCAGCTTGGTCGCAGCAGAGGTTTTACCCGAGCCAAATGCCCCATTAATCATCACAATCATCGTAACACTCTCCTGCGTGTCAGATTCAATTAGACAAGAGGTGTTCCATCTCCTGTTTCAGACGATCTTTGTTCGTATCCACATATTGATAAAGGAGTTCAAATACCTCTTCATTATCCGATTGCATGCTTAAATTACCCGCTTCAAGTTCCACCCGTTGCAAAACCTCATGAATCTGTTGACCATGCGTATTCAGGGTCGTCGTTACATCCTGTTCAGAGAGTGCATTCACATTCTCTTAATTGCTCAGGCGTCACACCATTTTCGGATAACATATGCTGAATGTTCTTCAGGATCTCTGCATCTGCATCATTGCCTATGCGCTGCATCGCTTCCGTCGTTTCACCGAGAAACTGTCCGCTCGCATTTTCTAGAAAACCGGTAATGCCACTCATGGACAGCTCTGTATCCAGATCTACGATCAGGATAGTATCTCGCAGTACCTGTGGAAGTTCCGGGCCGCATTCCCGAATGGTCGCAAATTCAGCACGATAAAGATCCATGGCAACACTCCCCACCACTTCTTCACCCGACATGCTTTCAAGCTGATCCAAGGGTAATAATTGCTGCAATTCTTCCTGTAATTTGTACATCTCTCTGCCTCCTGTATCTCTCTTTATATAAGTTTAACTTATGAATACTTACACTATCACTCCGATGACAGAACAACCTTCCGACCGCTGTGTTGAACATATCTATATATGCTGAACGAATAATTTCACACTGGATTACTACATAGTCATAACTAGTGTAAAGAAACGCCTTTATATCATAGCAGAATATAATATATAAGTTTATCCTATGTATGTTTGCACCAGATCGCGCTGCCCACACACTTTACACGAAATACAGATAAACTTAACCTTCACTTGACCTCTGGAAAATGATCCGCTGTTATGATCGTGTCATCAAGAGTCATGGGAGGGGTAATGATGCGCCTGGCCTTGTTCACCGATACCTATGTTCCGGATACCAATGGTGTTGCCGGCACGCTGCACCGCTTAAGTAACCAGTTAAACCGCAAAGGAATTGAGCATCTGCTACTTACGCCGCAGTCCGTTATTGAAGGCAATCACGCCGCACCGGCCCGTTCGGTTACCAACATCCCCTTTTCCTCTATCCGGAATGTAGAATAGCCCTACCTAACCGGAGATCCATCCATCAAGAGTTAAAAGCCTTTCAGCCAGATCTGCTGCATATCGCCACTCCATTCAATATGGGCCTTCTCGGTCTCAGATATGCGCTCAAGCATCAGCTTCCTCATGTCATCTCCTACCATACCCACTTTGATCGTTACCTCGAATACTACAGGTTGAACAGCATAATTCCTCTCTACTGGAAGTACATTCAGTGGTTCCACCGGGCCTGTGACTCCACATTAGCACCGTCTCAGGAGACCTTAAACTCATTGCAGTCGAAAGGTATTCAGCGTCTAAAACTCTGGTCCCGCGGGATCGATTGCAGCCTGTACTCACCAGATAAACGAAGCTCAGATATCCGTTCTCGCTACAATATAACGGCTCCTCTAATTTTACTCTACGTTGGACGAATTGCCCCAGAAAAAGATATCGCTACCCTCACGCTTGCCATGCAGCAGTTACCTGAACATATGCAATCCCGTGTACACTGGATCATTGTTGGTGATGGCCCATTGCTTCCCAAAATGCGTATGCAATCCCCGACCAATGTCACCTTTACAGGGTACCTGCATGGTGAGGAGCTTGCTGTTATGTATGCTTCGGCAGATCTCTTTGTGTTTCCTTCCTCAACAGAAACATTTGGCAATGTGGTGCTGGAAGCGATGGCTTCAGGATTGCCAGTTCTCGCAGCGAATGGTGGCGGTGTAAAAGACTTGGTCGCACATCATCGAAGCGGTGTTCTGTTCGAGCCAGGCCAAGCGGATGCATTGATTCGGGAGATATGCCTCTGGGGTAATCATATGGATCAACTAAGACATATGGGCATTGAAGGACGAAAACTTGCTGAGCAGCGTTCGTGGGATCACATTTTTGACGGGTTAATCGGGGATTATGAGGAAGCCATTGAGAATCGGAGAAGACGCACGAAAGATCGAATTATTACAGCTTGAACATTATTAAGAAAAAGCGGGGATGGCTAACATCCTCGCCTTTATAACAGCCGTTGCCATTTGTCTGATGTCCATGCGCACCTTCCACACTGTTATGTAGTGTAATTTTGAATCTAATCTGACTGTCTCCACTTAGAGTAGCCCCTTTAATTCACCTAGATGCTCAATAATATGCAATGGTTTAGTTGTAATACTGTCCTGCCAAGGCTGATTGACCTTCATCCAAATCGTGCTCATGCCTACTTTTGCCGCGCCTTCAACATCATTTACCGGATGATCTCCAATGTAGATACACTGCTCGGGAGAGAGGTTGAAATGATCCAATGCCAATTTGAAAATACGAGGGTCGGGCTTTTTGACCCCAGCCTCTTCCGAAACGATAATATGATCAAAATCATCCCGGATGCCGAGCTGATCGATTTTACCGTACTGAATCTCAGTTTTACCATTGGTGATCAAACCTGTTTTATATTTTCCTCTTAGAGTTTGAACCACTTCTCGCGCCTGTTCCATCAGAACAGCACTTCTCACATACTCTCTGCCATAGAACTCCATAAGTTCCTCATGAGGCGGGTTCTCAGCCCAAGGTAATTCATGGAGCAGCTCGTTGAACAAGACATCCTTGTCCTTGTAGCCGTCCTCATCCAGCTCAATAATTCGTCTAAGAATATCATCCGTAGTCTCAAGATGGGCAAAATAAGTGTTAATCAGACTCTGGCTGAAGCCTTCAAAGGTACTTATTCTGTTGAGAATCGTATTGTCCAGATCAAAAATAATCGCTTTAATATGATCCATCGTCATGCTCCTCCTGTCTAGTCTGTCAAACGTTCTTTACTCAACAGCAACTCCAGTTTCCGATTGGTTTCGGCCTGCTCTTGAATTAATCGTTTCGTTTTACTTTCTATGCTGATGAGTGTGACCGTCATAATAATTACACAAATGATCCCAATAAACCCCATAACTACTCACCTCTAACGTAATGTTTCTTCTATTTTGTTAGCTGCGACTACCATGAATTATAAACATGTAAACCCAACCATAGAATAGACCAGGGCTGGGTTTACCTTGTAGAACTCATGTTCATTTCTTCTTTTTGTGATAATGGTATCCTGTACATAGGCCCTTTTGTTTGGATTTCGCGGAACAATTATGTCCACCATTTTTGTCCAATCTGCCTGGATGGGCATAAGCAGAAGAAGATACACCAATAAGTACGACAAGAGACAAAATTATTATAACAACCTTTTTCATACGTCACCCTTCGATCACACCCTATGCTTTAGGGCTTAGTTCTTCCTCCATCATTCTACATGAAAACCCATAATAAGGATATCCTTATCACTCCAAAATTTGCTTATTCTATGATTTTAAACTTCCTCAATGCGTGTGTGATGCCATCCTCACTTGCTCGCAGAGTGACATAGTCCGCACTTTGTTTGACACGCTCTCCGCCATTCCCCATCGCAATGCCGAGACCCACGTACTCTAGCAGATTGATATCATTTTCACCATCGCCAAAAGCCATCGCTTCCTCTCTCGAAATATTCAGATGGGCGAGCACTTTCCCTGCCGCTATCGATTTGGATACTTCGTTCTCTTCCATGACGTTAGACACATAAGGATGGAACCTCACGAATCTTAATGTAGGGAATTGGTAATGGAATTTCTCCACTTCGGCTTGATCGGCATATAAACAAATACAATACACTTCTTGTTCCAAAGAACTAATGGTCAGTGGATATTCTATCAGGCCAAGCGTATCTCTCAATGCATCGATGACACGCACATCCGTTGTGCATAATCCATTCATCACGAATGACTCTGTAAAATAAGAAATACTGCTTCCGTGCAGCTCGGCAAATTCACTGAATTCTCTAACCATTCGTGCAGAAAGCACCGATTTATGTATCACTTCTTCACCGCTCTTGATCAATGCCCCGTTAGCCGAAATTATGGTATCCATTCCGAGTTTCCTGAACTCTCCGCATAAATTATAGGGTCTGCCGGTGACCAGAACGACCTGTATACCCCTACGAACCAAATTTCGAATCGATTCCTCTGTACTTGGCGAGAGACTTCGATCCTTCTCACTGAGTAACGTACCGTCCACGTCCATAAATACGATTTTAATCAATGGAACATCTCCTAAGCTATATAAATTGAATTGCGGAATATTTACACTTGCCACTCCGATGACAGAACAACCTTCCGATCGCTGTTATCCCCAGATTTTTTTGATTCCTATTTTCAAAGGGGAAAATCCGGGGATAAAGGCGAAGCGTATGCTTTCGATGCAGCTTTCTTCCAGAAAGCTTTTAGCTCCACTTCTTCAGGTTATTTCTGACCTCTCCGTTATCGTGTAAATGTTTATTTCAGTTTATGGAAATTAAGCATTGATCTTCAATAAAAAAGGCAAGTGCACAGTTAACTTAATAGTATTCCTGCACTTGCCTTTACATTATCGAGTCTGGACGTTCTGACTCCGCTCCATGTACCACAACTGAAACGCCTCTACGGCTTCGAGCGAAATATCGTTTACGTTGTGATGCAGAACAGGTTTGGCACGGTTTACCGTTTGAATCGAAGCGACCCCAAACCAGCGTTGCAGCACATTCCGGGTGATTTGTACCTCGATGACTTTTTCACGCTTAGAGATGTATAATGTTGACGTTAATGCGCCGGTTCGCAACTGAATAAAGTTCTGATTCAGGACGTAGCGTGTATGGAAAAAATCAGCTAATCTGCATATGACAACCCATAGTAACAGAATAGCGGAAATCATCCACCACGCCTGATGCTGTCCCAGAATCACCGGTTTGAAATAAAACAGTAAACCTGTAGCAATGATCCACACCCAGCTTGGTATCAGCATGCGCAGCCATAAGGATTTTCGCGGAAGCTTCTGCATCTCCTCTGTAACCTGATAGGATGGCAAAATCTCCGAGATCATATCGTAAGCTTGCTTTACAGGCAGAAAAGGATAGAGCGAGTTAACCTCCTGGTCGGATTCTCCCAAACCACCTGCTGTCGTCAGTTCCACTTCTGCCAGTCCTAACAGCCTTTTCATCGGAGACTGCGTGATTTTCACCGCCTGGACTCGTTCCTTCAGAATCGAAAATGCGGTCTGTTCCAACATGCCCTTCGTAATATAGATTCGTTTGCGATCTGAGGATATTTGGAAATCACCATACTTCACAAAAGTTCTAATTATACCAAGCGTAATGGAAACAGCGATAAGTCCCGTGATAATCAATGTGGTAATCCACCAGGTATCCAGCCACGTTAATACGATGCTCTCCGTCACTTTTTCATCAGGAAAGAAATCTTTTATCGACGAATAGAGAGAACCCAGAATCGGAATAAGTACCAGAAAGCTGAGTGAGGTGAACGATGCTTTGAATATATCTTTACGGGTGGACTGGTAATGTATAGTCCGTTCAAGCTCCTCTTTAACAGGCACTGGAGTATCTTCTTCCGTTGTTACGTTTTCGGGCAGATTCTCTGAGTCTACGAGTTGTTCCATAACATCACTGGTCGCATCTGCTTCCGACATATGTCCTGCTACAATCTTTTCAAGCCGATCTGATTCCGAGAGTGAAACGACTTGCAGCTGAAACGTAGCATCTTCTCCCTTGATGCCCGTCTCAAAACGAATGGATGTGACTCTGAACAAACGATGAAACAACGACGTATGCCGGTTCACGTTCTGAATTTTGGTGAAGGGTATCGTTCTTCTTGTGCGGTTAAATACTCCACTGTAGATCTGGAAAGCCTTATCCTCTGCGGTATAACGTAACGTAAACCAGCCCCAGATGATGGCTATTACACTAAACGTCATAGCCACATAAAAGGCGACTCTTCCATACATAATCCACTTGGACGCCGAGCCATGACGAAGAATAAATAAAAAAACGATAAATGCAAAAGAATTTTTAACCAGTTTCCATACACTCCAGAGCATGGCTAACGGGTGTTGTCTTTTCGTCTCGTTCATTCATCCACCTCGTTAATCCTCGCATAGGATGCAATCTGATGGCGCAATTCAAGCGCCACTTCCTCTGGCAACGCCGGGATGTTATGAGATGACCCCATCGTGCCGACCGATACGGAATATAGGCCATATTTTCTCAAAAGGGGACCTTGGTTCGTTGTAACCGATTGTACTTTCGCCATAGGAATGATCTGATGCACCTTCTTCAGAGCCCCGTGTTTCAATTGCAAGAACTCCTCATTCGCATCGTAGTACCAATGCTTGTATAACAATGAAGGTCGAATAAAAATCCCCCACACGGCATACAGCACCGAAATAGCTGTTACTCCCCACAGTAACCAACCAATCCACGACTTCCATCCATAAATGGAATCCAGAACCAACAGTGCTGCAAGCACAATCAGACCTATTCCATTAGATATGATTGCACTGATTCTCCATATAGTTATGGCGTTCGGGGATAAACGTTGCTCGGGTGTATTCCACTGTATGTACTGCATATATTCACTCCTTTTTCTTACTGTACGAAGAATAGTCCTCTATCGATGCAGAAAGATTCAATTAGTAAAAGAGATGACTCCTGTTCAGCACAGTCGTCATCTCTGGGTCATTTTATTTTGCAGCAAAATCCTTCACTTCACATAACCACACCATATGGTCCGAACCTTCACCCCAATAGTTCTTTGCCACGGCATAGGGTTCTCCAAACTTACACTGCCATTTCTGCTGCGCTGTCCGGTAGCCGCTATCCAGACAAAATTGCGTAATCTTACGCCGCTGAAGTTCAGTAGCCAGGGCCTGAATAAGAGCAGAGCCAATCCCCTGACCTTGTACCTCTGGCAAAACGTAGAGACTACCCAGTTCTCCTATTTGGTTCAATTGGTTGTTTGTGCATTCTTGAATCTCCTTGCCGCAAGGACCATAGGAAATGGTGCCAACGACGGTGTCTTCTCTTTTGGCGACCAAAAAGAAGACACTCGATTCCTTATTGTTGTCAGGATGCAAAGCGCAGTGAAGCATTGCTTTTTTGTGTTCTATTTCATCCCGAATGTCTTCGTGCAGGGCACCCAGCCCCTCTTGTATAAATGCACTCGTAATGGATATTTCGAATACCTGGCAAGCACTCTCCATATCCGATGATGTTAAAGGTTGAATGGTAGTCAGGTGACTCATATGACCGTCTCTCCGTTTCGATAGCTATATAAATTAAACTAAAGGTTATTTACACTTGCCACTGCGATGACAGAACAACCTTCCGATCGCTGTTATCCCCAGATTTTTTTGATTCCTATTTTCAAAGGGGAAAATCCGGGGATAAAGGCGAAGCGTATGCTTCCGATGCAGCTTTCTTTCAGAAAGCTTTTAGCTCCGCTTCTTCAGGTTTTTTCTGTCCTCTCCGTTATCGTGTAAATTATTTTGTTAAACCTATATAGTAAACTGACTTATCGATGTAATCAGTAGGCTTAGATGTTAGTCCGTATGACTCTGGATCACTTTCCTTACCTGGTTTGAATTCTCAATGGGTATGATATATCCGGTCGAATTATCCTCATTTCTTACAAGAAGGGCATTCATATCTGGGTCGCTCCCTATAGAGAAATCATACGTTGTCAGTGAATCATCCTTATTCGTTATATTCAGCTTATACTGAGCTACATAATTGGGCATTCCAGGTAGGGGCTCCGCCTGTTTAATGGCCTTTACGATCACCCGAATCTCGTCGGGATCATTTAACTGCAAATCTTGACATGGTTCAAATCTAGAATCTGGACTACAGATAAGTGTAATAAGTCGCGGAAGATCATCTTCCTCTGCATTCGAATCATTTGGATGGTTACAGGCTGCAAGGAGCATCGCGAAGAGACCTACGAGAATCCCTGCTTTTTTCATTAGCATATATACCTCCGATTCTTAATCAGAACATGAGCGTAAACTCTCTACGTAATTATCTAGATGTAGCTCTAGATGCTTATGTTGTACACCGCAACTCGGAGTCCCATCCTTGGAGCAGTTCTTTTAAACGCTGGGCGGTATCGGCCACAAAAGTACGTATCTTTACATCCGTAATGAATTTGGGAACTATACCGGGTTCGTTGGCGCTTTCATTAAAAAAGGAAAACGTACGATCCCGCCAGCGCAAGATCTCATCTGCGGTTAACAGATCAACAACATCATAGCCAGGCGCAATCTCAAGCATTTGCCAAACGTCTTCAATCCAGCTTGCCTGTTGATAAAGGTTAAAATCAATCTGATCCGTCTCCTGGTAATACAGACGCCCAAGTTCATCCTTGGTTCGGGTTATACCCGAATTTTGATCCGTAAGAGTAACCTGCTCCACAAATTGCGGATGAACACTACGGAACCAGTAAAAGTCTGTCAGGACATGCATAAAATAGCCCCGCACGAACCACTTCCATCCCTCATCTGCGTGCTGTTGAATGTAGGTTGAATAACGTTCTTTTAGTTGCTCAACGTACTGTCCTTCATTCTTATCCTTAGGGTTGAAATGAGTGTTTTCCTTATCCGCTCTTGTCCAACCCTCGCGCATATGAATAGAGTCAGGTGCGACATTCCCCAGATAGAACGGACCTCGTTCTACATGTCCATGCAAGGTTTCAGCAAAAAGAACAGCAACATTTAAATGAACCATTGGCAGTGGCATAGAGATATTCTCCTTTTTCGCAAAATCTGCTACACATACAAAAGAAAATCAATTTATTCTATGCTCAAGCCTGCACTCGCTCTGCTTGTATCGTCTCAAATAGCTGCTCCAAATCCGTATGAAGATCCGGCTGTTCGTTAACGAGCAGGTTTATGTATTCCGACCCGCATTCATAGAAAACAAGACGATTAAACGGAGCTGAATCCCCAAGATGATTCATATCTAGTCCTAATTTCTCCCGAATCCGATTCTCCATATATCGCGCGTACCCCTCGTTCCACTCCAGCCAGTTGAAGTACTCCCCTTGTTCTTCACTCAAAGAGTTAAACAGAGCCAATCTTGCCGCTTTGACTTGCAAGAGATCCTTACTCTTCAGGGCTGATAGCAACGAATTGATCCGCTCGGTAACTATCTCATTGTCATAAGGAAACTCATAATCCAGTTCCCACGTTACACGTTTGATTTGCTCCATCCTGCGTTTAATCTCAAGTCGGTCACCAATGTCACGATACTGTTCATATACGTAACAATGGACAAACTCATGAAAGAGGAAGACTTTCTGCTCAAAATTTTGGAACGCTGCATCTGTCACCACTGCGCATATTCGTTCATCCATGTGATGCACCGGAAATGCCGCCAAGCATTCATCGGGAATATTCAGATCATCCGGAACGGTTTTCACCCATTCATATTGCTTCGTCTTGGACGAATAATCATAGATATATAACAAAGTTTCATATGCCACAACCACAGGATAATGCTCTCTGAATAAGGGATGTATACTGACCAAATCCTTTTGAAGCTCTTGCAACTCGTTGATTTGCTCTAAAAAAGTATCCATGTCAATTACCCTCTCTTTAGTTGAATGATGAGTTAATCATATCAATAGAGCAACAATAAAACACTGAGAGAAAAATGATAATTCTATTGTTGAGTGATATTTCTACAGGTTAGAACCGTTCTCCTCGTTTCTCATATAAATAAATGTCCAGCGCCTGAATCCCACGTTTAGCAAGTTTGATAAATAAAATAAGGGCATATACGCCCAATCCGAATAACACCAAATTAAATAAAACTGCAAATGTCGAAATGAATGAAAAACTCATCATACTTCCTCCTTTTTATCACCGTAATGAATTCAAAATTCATATAATTATCATGATTTATAAATATACCAACTTATTAATTCACCAGCCTATTTTAGCATATTTTACCTCTCTTTACTTTCTTCAATCAAGTTCCTCACTTGATAGGCTTAATGCTAATCATTAAAAATGAAAAATCTCCCCCGGGCATCCGGCTGGAAGACTTTACTGAAGACTTATTCTATTAAATCCGTTCACCGCTTACCACATGCCAGTGTTGATGCTTCGAATCCTGGTAAGTACCCAGATTCGTTACGATTTTGGAAAAACCCGTCTGAACAACCATGTCCCCAGCAACCTTTTTGATAACGCGCATGATCTCCAGTAATAGTTCATCATTATTAGCTTCTTCCTGTGAAATGAACGATTGGATATGGATCTTCGGAATAACAACAATATGATGTTTGTAGTATGGTCGGGTATGATGATAAGCCAGCACCTTGTCTGTTTCCATGACGATATTTACTTTGGTATTACCACTAAGCACTTCATCACAATAAAAATCCTGTGTCATATACGATCCCCTTTCACTACTCTTAGTTAATATATCCCGCTTTTTTCAGCACATATTCCGTGAATGGATTAATCTCAGGGATCGGCATACTCAGATCAAAATAACGCAGTTCCAGTCCTTCATCATCCATGACGGTTGGTTCGCCCTGAATTTCAGTAGCTTCATAGACAGCCATGACATTATACACCTCATCTCCATGCGGATACTTGTAATACATGTCCTGACCTGAGAAAACGGTAATGAGTTTATACGCACCCGCTCTCAATCCAGCTTCCTCATATAATTCACGGGCAGCAGCTTCCTCCAAAGATTCTCCCGGTTCCAATGATCCACCAATGGTTCCCCAATCCAGACTATCTGTACGTCTTTGCAATAGCAGATGGCTCTGCTCATTGAAGACCAACACACATGAACCAGCCATGATTAGAGGGCGCGAACCCACCAGCTTTCTCAACTCCATGATATATCCCATAAAGATTCTCCCCGTCTTGAATCAGATAAGTTCAACAACGTGTCTCTAAGACTTGGATTTAGTCAAGATTCCCTTGTCTACGGAATCTTGGATAATTTGCTGTGCGTACGTCCACAATGTTTCGGAACCGTTCACAATCTCTCGATTTCTGTTTAACACCTGTTCACTTGTAATATTGTATTTCTGCCACGTATCTCCCTCATTCTGATGATTGTGGATCAACGGCTGCAACCGATCCATCGACGAGGCAAACTGCGCTTCATTGGTCTCCTTTGCCTCGAACTCCAGCCACAGGTTCAACAATTCTTGAGCCTGCTCCTCAGGCAATATCCCGAACAATCGATGGGCAGCCTTAATCTCGCGGTCATATTTATCCGTATGCCCTACCATATCGTAGGCAAAAGTATCTCCGGCATCGATCTCAACGAGGTCATGAACCAGAAGCATCTTAATAACCTTGAGAATATCCACTTCTATGTTGGAATGGCTCTGCAAAATCAAGGCCATCATCGCCAGATGCCAGGAATGCTCCGCATCATTTTCCAGTCTGTCACCATGGATAATTCTCGTTTTTCGTTCAATCGTTTTCAGTTTATCGATTTCAATAAGAAATTGGATCTGTTCCTGCAATTCGTTCACGATCATTCTCCTCCCAGTGTTTTTTCCAAATCCTTCAAGAGAGATTATACCAGTAAACTCTGTAATCAAAGTTCAGTGACATACCCACCCCCTCTGCCAAACGGATTGAACCTGCATTATCTGGGGAGCAGTCCCAATACGGCTGGATACCTTTATTCCTGCATTCTTCTACAAAAGCCCGCGCTACCCACTTGCCATAATTATTTTTCTTGTAGGCTTCGATAGTTTCAATATCAATTGCATGCCACTGATCTGATATAAACGCCGAAAAGCAAACACTCGCGATATCCTCGTTGTGTACTGCAGTGTATCCAAAGCCATGTTCCAAGAAATCATCCATGTTATCCCAAAATCTCGAGATTTTATCCTTCAGAAAAGATAGATTATTGAACTTTCCAACTTTCAGTAATGTCTCGTCTAATCTGAGAAGGATAACCTTCATAAATTGCTTGATGACTTCGATACTCAGTCATTCCTTGGGTTGAATCCAATGTGAATACATGCTGAATATTGCTATGGACCTCTTTATTCGCGGCCATATGATGAAGCACATCTTCCCAACTTTTATCCACCACACCTACTTCGACTGTATGGATATTTAATCTTAATAATTCAGGTTTTATATGTTCTTTCATGAACTCTTCCAAATCGTTCAGAAAGGGTTTACTTTGGGCGTTTCCGATCAACTGAAAACCGTTTTGTCCCTTCACCCAAATTAAAGCTGCTGTGATATTCGCTGCATCATCAACGTAGATCCGGCCAGGATTCAACCCAGATGCCACAGCCTTCACCTCAATATTGCTGTTAAAGTCCGTGAAGTGCATCACCTTATAGAATTCATGCTGCTTAAGCTCGCTAATCATCAGTTCATTCCCTCCCGAACGACACTCAGGAAATATTCACGATGATCCGGATGGCAGGCAATCAGATATGGCTCTGAATTCATACCTTCAAAGGGATTTCCGAAATGGCCTTACCCATGGCAATCGCTTCCGCGCATACCGAGACACGACCGATGTAGGCTTCTAGATGTACCGCTGTAAATATTTTTCCTGATCGAGTTCGTACTGCTGCCCCTATGTGATGCTTGCCCTCCTGATACAAACGCGAAATTACGTTCTTTGCTGCTTCAATTAGTTCCAAATCCTCTGTCGTTATGGTCATCATGATGTCTCCTTTTACTGATAGATCCTGTATTGTACTGTGTCGTACCGGCCCTTTAACTTTTGCTCTGGTGCTCAACCTTGTCCTTCATCGCTTTCCACCATGCTCCAAACCAGATTCCGCCAAGCCTTTAATTTCGTTCAACATGTACTTCGCATAATCAAGAAGCAAATCATCACTTAAATTCACGCTTTCCAGCTCTCCGTTATATTTTGCGAGACATTGTGAAATGACTTCATTGTATTTCGGTAAAATATGAATAAGTGCCCACTCGCCTGCTTCTCGCTTGGAGTATATTACCGAATCTTTAACATACAATAGAACCCGTGATAGGTTCAGAACATAGTAGACAGGATTTTCCGTTATTTCTTCCAGAGCTGAACCAACGTCAGATGTAATAGAGGCCAGCATATATTCACGTTTTACAGGCTGGAATAACTCCTTAACAGGTTTGCCAGCAAGCACTACTCCACGGTCAACAATAACGGCCAGGTGTGCTACCAGATCTGGATCTTCGTATCCACCACAAAGATATTGATCATCATTTCTATACTTTTCCCGGTGATACGCGGAGTAATGAAATTCAAATGGAGTTGGAAACGTCAGATTAGCAACCGTAGACTCCAAGACAATACTAAGTTCAAATCCTGTGATGATATGCATTTCATCTTCGATGTGCATCAATCGTTTCGCAATACTCCGATAGGTATCAGCGGACAGCTGGTCCCGGCATACCACCAGTATATCGATATCGCTTTGATTCGGATGGAATCCTCCCATAGCCATGGACCCGTGCAAATAAATTCCCACCAGGGAATCCGCACATTCTTCTTTTAACAAATGAGTAGCTGTATGTAGTACCGCCTGTTCATCCACTTAAACCCACTCCTTTATTTACATTGTTAAGTATCCAATTCCACTTTCATTTCCTTCACAAAAACAGCCGTTCCACTAATTCTGACATCCATGTCCTGTCCATCCTTAACCACGCTAACGTGAATTTTTCCATCTCTATCAATCTCATGGCCTTGCTCCACAACAAAATGAGCTTGATGCATCTCAGAATTCATATACTCCAAATAATAGGCACCCATCACACCGGATGCTGTTCCCGTAACCGAATCCTCCGTAGTACCCGAAAAGGGCGAGGAAAAATGTCTGGCATGCATTAGAGCATCTGAATCACGGGTTTCCAGAGTAAAGGGGTGCAAAGAAGCTTTTGGATTCTCATTTAATATCTCAGGAAAAAGGGAGGAGTCCGGTTTCATTTGTTGGAAAGAAGTCAGTTTACGAATCGGTATCAACAAAGTCCAGGTGCCTGTACTTCCATAGACGATGGGTGTGGATAGATCAAGATCATCCATGGTTAGATTTATGGAATTTGCCAGCTTCTCTATGTCACCTTGGAATGGCAGGAAACGGGGTTGATCCTGCTTCATCTCAATGTTGATCGTATCGCCTTCCTGCTGGAAATGAATCGGCAATAGGCCTACATTAGTCTCAATGGTGATCGACTGTTTATCTCCCAGAAATCCTCTAGTCTTTAACCCATACATGGACGCCATTGTGGCGTGCCCACACAGATTAATCTCATGACCCGGTGTGAAATATCGTAAACTAACGTCTGCAATTTCAGAACTCATCACGAAGACCGTTTCATTAAAGCCGACCTTAAGCGCAATCTGCTGCATCGTTTCCTCACTGAGCGAATCGGCATGAAAAACGACTCCGGCCGGATTTCCTTTACCAGGAATCTTTGAAAAAGCATCATAATGATATACAGTGATTTCACTCATTGTAGACCCACCTTATTTTTCAGTTTATAAGACGTACATCGCCATATAACTCTACTACTTCACCATCAACAACGATCCCAGCACCATCTTTGCAAGCATAGATTGTTGTCGAGTTGGTAAGCGCGTAATCTCTTAATGAATCCAGAGTTTCGTCAGAGCCATCCCAATGGGGTGAAAATTCAAAATCAACGAGCGCCAGAGCCTGCTTGTCCATTAATCCAACATGGTTCTCGTCTGCATCTTTACCATATCCGGCCATTTCAATCGTTGGTGTAGTTAGAATACTGCCTGCGCTAACTCCAATCAGAATGCCGCCCTTATTCACATACGAACGCAACAATCCCATTGCATTTCTCTTCTGTAGTAAACTTAGAAAAAAGAATGTATTCCCTCCAGATAAATGAATCGCATCGTTTTCAAAAATCGTATTGAATCTGCTTTCCTCGTACTCCAGGTCCAGATCATAATAATCAATCGTTTCGATTCCCAGTCGATTATAGAAACCGCTCGTAAGCTCGAAATATCTTCTATCCGGGTCAGAACACGAAGGTACATAACCGATGGAAGGCTGGTCAGAGTTGAACAAGCTCATTATTCTCTGATTTAATTTTTGATTTGATTCGAAATATAAATCACTTAACAAAACCAGCTTGGTCATCTGAATTTCTCCCTTTTTAATTTCCAGAGTCCTTATTGCATCTGCCCATTAATATATCTTCTATGACTTGAAGATGCGTCCTGAGCCCACAATTCCAACTCGACTCTACTAACCAAAAATTGATCTTGAACCTTGATGAAAGGAAACATTTTTCCTTCAAAGAAACCCGATGCCGAGAAACTTCCTTGTTCGGCCTTAATAATGTCCATCACCTGTTCTTTAGTTATACTCAGATACTCGGCCGTTTCTTGGATCGTCATTAATGGTTTGTTGTTGTTCGGCACTTCCTGCTCCACTGCCTGAGCCGATTCATTAGCGCTCCCCTGATTAGATAGCAACAGGCAGCCAACAATAAACGATATGCCCAAGATTGCACTGGCTATTAAGATCGAAAATGGAATAGATTTCACGGAATCCCTACCTTCTATTTTTTGCTTACAGATCTCTAATCGTGTAATGAACCGCTTCACCGAGAAAGTCAGTTCGGGTTAGCCCCTTCTCTCCAAGGAAAGCTCTGTAACTCGTTATCGTACCATCATGTGAAATGATAAAAGTTCTCTCGCCGTGCTCTCTACACCATTGAACTAGCCGTCCAGCATAAACCGCAAATTGATGTTCTTCCATCCGATTAATTCCATCCACCCAGCAATCAAGTTCATAATCAAGAATTCGTAGCCCCGTGTACTGAGCATTTAATTCGTCTTTCGAATAGATTTGATCACAGCGCAGAACGGGAAACTCCGGATTTTGAGGGAACATTCTCGGGCCAACGAGTGGACAGACTGTCAGTTTATCGCCTGATGTTAAGAGGAGTGCCGTTTCTATCGTTCGTTTCGTAGGACTCACCAAAACTACGTCTTCCGATAAGATTTTAATCTGCTTTCGTAACTCAGTCGCTTGCCTCTTTCCTTGTTCAGTAAGTCCCGGATGCAAGTGATTTAGCTGATGAGGATAATTAAGCAAATGTTCAGCGTGACCATGACGAATAAATGTGATTCCCACAGGCTCCTCCTAATTTTGAACGTAATGCTTAAGACCGTCTATATCATACAGATTGCACAAATCCTTTTTCAAAAACACCGGATAAATCTCCATACCTTTTGAGTTCATCCAGATTTACTTTGCCGACCAACCAGAGGAAACCCCCTCCACAAATCCGTTAACAAACGATGGAATAAAAAGTACAATCAACAAAGTTAAACTCCCTATACCCCATCTGACCAATGTTTTACGTTTGCTCCTTACACCTACGATGAACAATATAGCGGTAATGACGATTAGTGTTGCCTCGAGAAATAACATGAAAATAAACCTCCGTTATGTATTGTATTACCGTGCTAAGAAATCTCGTACTATTACTTTAATCTGCTCAAGATTAACTTTAGGCAACTTTCATATACGCTTTGACCTGTTTTGCAAAATGAGCAGCTTCATCTTCAGTTTCAAAAGATCTTTTGGGAATGACATGCGCACTCGCCTTATTAATGAATATATAAAAATATTGCTTCGTTTCACTGAAACTCTCCAGACCTTTCCACTGTGTGGTACCTGCAGTCATATCATTACTCCAGCGAATTTCCTGCTCCGTAATTTCAAGCTTTTGGTCACCCAGTATCCCTTTGCTCTCACGTGCCAACTTCTTAATTTTCCGCTTGGTTCGCACGTAAGTCATTGTATTAGCAAACACACTACTAATCAGAGCGATAATTATACTTTGCACCCATGAATAATCCAGCTGTCTAAAAATAATTGCAATCGCTACAGGCAGAAGACACACAGCAATCAGCATACCTTTCCCATACAGTTTAATCATCGCGAATTTGTTCATTTGCCAATAATCTTCTTCGGTTAAGTGAATTTGAATCATGTTTCTAGTTTCCTCCGTTCTTTAGTATCTCAAAGTGAACCTTTCAAAATCTTCTCTAGCTCC
Source organism: Paenibacillus sp. 1A_MP2 (assembly GCF_052244825.1). NCBI lineage: Bacteria > Bacillati > Bacillota > Bacilli > Caryophanales > Paenibacillaceae > Paenibacillus > Paenibacillus sp. 1A_MP2. Next base: position 5,425,902 of record NZ_JBQQCS010000001.1, read on the forward strand.
TCCTGACAAGCAGCGCGATTATATTTCAAATTATCCAGCCAGTGTTTGTCCATCTTCAGCAAATGATAAATCTCGGTTTCCAACTCTTTTCTTGCCTGAAGAACCTTTACTGTGCCATCAACACCTTTATATCCTTTCGCGTGTCCCAATCCTTGATTCGTGTAATATTGTGTGAATCCATCTGACCATTCCTTGGGTCTTTCCTGAATTGCCTTGTCAAAGGTATGTGCAAGATCCTCCTGATGAATGTAGATTAGTAGCGGATTCAATGATTGAACGATGCGCTCCAATTCCAAAACATATTGCACGTTTTCTTCTTTGGATTGATTGGTTTTTACCAAACCTATGGTCAGTGGATTTTGAATAAAACAACATTCGAATATAGTGATGGAGTCATCAGACGCATTTATCATACTTTCGGTAAAACCCCGCCATTTTTCGGTGATCAGCTTCATATTTTGTTCAAAAGGCAGTTCATAAATATCTTTGCTGAATATCTCCTGCACCACATGGTCAGGGAAATTCACTCCAAATTCCTCTTTTATTTTGCGATAAGGAATCAGGAACCCCTCCTGATAAGCTTTTGCTCTGCTCTCCAATATATCTTTAAATGTTTCGTGAGCATCGACCAAAGACCTGAACTCTTCCGCAGAATAAAAGGCCACACCATCATAATCAGCAGGATGATCCAGATTCCCTTCCTGGATGAGTTGCACCTTTTTGCCTTGCTCAATCAGAATCTCGGATACCATCTTGGCAATCGTCGACTTTCCTGAACCCGGTAATCCCTCAATAAGTATCAATTGTCTTGTCATGATTTCATCACCCTTAACTTCATATCATTCAGTTGTTGTTAATCGATGTCTGCAAAAATCCATTTCGCAGCATCGCCATCCGCTTTCTTTTTCCAAAACACCATGCTAGGGCCGAACTCTTCCCCGTTCGCTCTTAATTCAGTAACCATCACAAGTGCCTCATAGAGTTTCTTTTGCTCTCGAATCTTGATCTTGCTCATTGAGATCACCTTGCGAACTTTTGAAACTGGCATGCCTGAGACTGGCGATTGTGGATCAAAAAGGCTCATATAGCCCTTCTCATCTTCTTCCCATATATAATGCATGCGAACGTTCATCAGTTGGACGATTTCCAGTTCATCACCTGTATACTTCGTTTCATCAAGGTAAACAGGAGGAATGCCTTTGGGTGCTTCTGCTTCATCGTCCTTCTGCTCGATTGCTTCATCAGTAACGCTTTCCGTCACTGGAATCGTTGGTTTCGGTACAGCTTCATGGGTTGTTTTATCCTGACAGGCGATTAAGAACAGAAATAATAATGACAACACGGTTAACTTTTTCATGCCCAACCCTCCAACATATGCACAACTTCGCCAAGATCTTTGCACTCATAATCCGGTGTAATCTGTTGCGGTTTGGGTTTTCCTTTTCGATTCAACCAGATAGCCTTAATTCCCGCATTTTGCGCTCCTTGTACATCACTCACTAGAGAATCCCCTATATGGATCACCTCATCTCGCTGCAAATCATACCTCTTGATCGCTTCATCAAACATCTCTGACCTTGGCTTATAAGATCGAACATCCTCGCTGGTAATCACTCCGGCCACTTCAATGTTATGTGCCTTCATTGCGGTTTTCACGTCATCCGTATCGATATTGGAAAGAAGATATATAGGGATTTCAAGAGAATTAAGAAAGGGAATTGAATCAGCAAATATGCCCGGGTTACGCCAATGAGCTAACTGTTCCTGATTAAGCGACTCAGCCTGTAGATCCGATTTGAAATGGAGAAGTGTTTCTGCCAGAGATTGCACATTCAGCATTCTTTGCGTGGTAAACTGGCTGCCATGGCTTGCATAAAACAACGTTGAAAAAGCCTTCCACCAATATGCTCCGATCTCATCCGTTGTACATTCAACCTGCGCTGTCGCCTGAACTTGTTGATAAATCACGGGAAGAATGTCATCATCTTCATGAACAACTGTCCCGTAGAAATCAAGGAAAATGGCTTTCATTCTATCCCTCCCACTGGAATGCGCTAATCCGAAAAACTTCCTATGTATGTTAAATTTTCTCTGTAGGTACATCATAACCCATAATGTGGAATTTGCGAATGAACCAAATAACGTAATCCTCCCTCCTTACGGATTCTGCTCAACACAAAAACCACGCTGCTCTGCATGTTCGCATCATACAAAAGCGTGGTATGTCGATAAATCCTTTCCAACTTCCAACATCTGAACAGCAACCAACTATCTTTTAAAGAACATGTTCATTACACCAATGGCTTTAATGTTGATCACATTACCCTCAGCATCCATAAAAATCTCATTATACGTAGTAAAGATTCCCACATGCTGTATATGTCCGCTTCTGAAATTAAGACTTTTTTCCTGGCCGTTCGTGATCTGTGTATACGTCGTTTCATTGATGTCGTAGGAGACATGTATACCATACTCGCTTTCCAGCCATGTATAAAAATCGGTTCTGGTTGGATTGGTAATAATCATAATGACAACTAAAGTGACAAGACTCATAACTACTGGTAATTTACGGATCATGTTGGGTTCATAACTGAAACTACTCTTCATCTTTTTCATTCCGCTGCTTTGTTATCAATTCAACCTTTTTAGCTAATACCCAGCCACTTAATCCATATGATGATGTAATGACCAGGTACAGATATTCCCCTTCAATCAACTTGCTTTCCAGCTCTTCATCCGTTTTATACGAAATAGCCCAGCCCTGACCTCTCTCCTTTTCCAACAAATCGCGGTTGTAATTGATAAAATGATCTAAACCAACGTCGTTAATATCGAAGATAATGCTGCCTTGCATCGGTGTATCAAACGAATGTGCCAATACATCCGAGAAAAGGATATCCGTATCTTCAGACAAATCAGAGTGATACGAACGCGTACGCATCCTAATGCGTTCGTTCTCCAAATCGACTTCGTAACTTAATATGATGTTATCATGCACACTTGGCATTTTATGACTCCTTTCAAAGTTCCATTTAAACTCGTTGGCTGCTCTGTCTATGACCTGTTAAGCAACTGCTCGTCAAACCATACATCCTCATAATCTTCTGCAATCACAAACCGCCATCCCGGCGCAAGTCCGAGGTACTTCTTGATTTTCAGATCCCAGTCATCGATGTGTGTTACATGTAAAGGTACAAAAAAATCGTCTGCATCCGAGTATTTTTCTGCCCAAATATACCATCCGGTTGTATCTCCCTCGGGCTGAATACGCATTCCGTGGATCGGTTCCAACTTCTCTTTGACGTTCCAGGCGATTCCAATCTTATGGTGCAATTCGCTGGGCACATAGTTTGCATTATATTTCTGGCACATCTGCAACTGTTCCTCAATGGAAGCCGTATTTGTCATCATTGATTATCTCATTTCTAGCGTATTGGATATGACTAAAGCAGTTCATAATATTGTTTATAGTTAGAGACCCATTCCTCTTTGGAAAAATCAACAAAGTCATATGGCTCACACTGTCTAAGATAGTTCAACTGTTCTACCGCTTGATCCCCATCCTTCTGTTCCAGATAAGTCACTGTCTTCTCATAACCGGCACCACACAGAAGCTGTACATCAATATAACTGCCCGTATCCTGATTCTTGCGTTTGGCCTGCCAGATCAGCCCAGTGTCCTCTACATTTCCGATGCAGAATAACATAATACATAAGGTTGTGAGATATTCATGATCCACTGCTTCTTGATTCTCGATCTCTTGCTGCAACAACTCCCTGATATGCTGCCTGTGTTTGGTATCTGGATCTAAACCGTACAACTCCAAAATCTCTTTTCGTCCATCTTCGTTCCCCTTGCTTACTTCAGAATATTGTTTAATTCTTCCGCTTTTTTCCTGCTATCCATTTTAGCATAGAAATAAAAACCAATAATGTGCAGTACGATGGATAAGACCCACATTCCAGGGAACCAGGGAGCAATTAATAGGAACATGTCTGTAGAAAACAACCATACGATCGCCATGCCTCCTACAATATTAAACGTGGAAGAAATGATGATATTCCACAGGGGTTTCATCGTAAAGTAGTTCCACAGTGCATTGTACAATACGCCAAACAGTATAGCGGCAATAGCTGAAATCCCGGCAATATTCCACAAGTAACCCATTTCAATGGACTGACCATTAGAGAATAGTGTGAGTAACAAGGTCACCCACAACGAAGTTACCGTAAACACTTGAAAAAATGATTGCTTCAACTGACTAATCATGATAATTTCCCCCTAAAATTTTTAATGTAAAATCGACTGACAAAGTAACTGGAGCCGTCGTTCAGATCAACCTTGATCCTGGCATGGTTTGTTGACGAGAATTCACTTATATGCCTTGTGTTAATGATGGTTTGATTATTGATTTTCACCAACTGGGATGACCTCAGATCCTCTTCCACAAACTTCAGGCGTTTGTTGAGCAAATACCTTTCCCCTGTAATGACACGCACACAGCACAATCGATCCTCTGATTCAATCGCAACCACCGAACTCAACTCGATCTGCACATTGCGATTGTTCTTAGCATTGATGACAACAAGTTTTGTTTCCGATTGGCAGATCGCTTCTTGGATACTGTCCCAATGGGACTTCTCATCAGGATGGGTTATGACCTTGGCCATGCTTTTTTCCATTAACAGTTCCTCTTCAAAAATGACTTTCATTTACTGTTCCTCCTCTCACAACTCATATTACAAGTAAAGCCACAACAAACCCACAGAATTGCGTTTTGTTGCATGAAATTGCAGGTTTGTTACATCGGTACTGATTTTTCAGCGTATAGACACGATAAAAAGGACTACTCATTCTTTTATGTTAGACTAATTTCGAATTACAGCAGCATCGTTTCGCCTTCAAAATCATGAAAAAGAACTACCCATGAAGAGTAGTTCTCCTATGTCCTTTACCCACACCTGCTGCTAAAGATCAAATCATCGATCCGTTATCAGCCATGTCTTTGCCTCTTCAGGATCAGCATAAAATGATACAGATTGCCCCATCCCTAGGCTCTTCAATCTTCTTTTTAATTTCCAACGATCCATCCATGATAATCCTACAAATGAGAGCTTATCCAGATGATCTTTGAGATTATTCATATTGCAGATTAACTGATCCAAAACATCTTTGGTAATCTTCGTCTCATACATATCCACCCAAACCTTGAGCTTTTTATTGATCCCTAAGATGAAAGCCTCTTCTTGTCTCATCACATCGAAAAGCTTTTCTTGGTCTTTATGCTTGCTTCCATATTTTAGACAATGGATTTCTCCACCTTCATAATAATAAGGAAAAATGGATCCACCTGGAGATTTCATGAACAGATCACTCCTTATATTTTGAGATTACTTTAGGTGTGGATCTCCGTAATCTCCAGATACATCTCCTGATTTTGCCGAATGATTTCATTCATGTGTAAAATAGCTTCCTGAGCCGTGGCTCGATATTTAGCGTATAGTTCTTCCGTTCTTTGCAGCAGGATCGGGTCTTTCTCCAAATCCGTGGGCAGGACCTCACGCCACGTGTCTCCAACTTTATTTTTATCAGTAATCAAACGCTCGATGTCGTCCAGCAGAGTTACCATTTCATTTTGATTAAAATAGCGCATCCCGTTCTTAATTCCATTCCAGCTCTTCATGTCAATAATGTTGTACGCCGAAAACCAATAAAACTCCGCCAAGCTCTTGGTATGGTTATGATAGGAATAGAATAGAAATATCGCTTGTTGTCCTTCATGTAATTGCCGATATACCTCTGCTTTTGCTGCAACATCTTTACCACGAACGGAGATCAACATCGGTTGGACACATAGCCAGCTAAGCTGCTCAGAACCCAAATCTTCTAGTTTGATTTTAACTTTCAATAACATGCTCCTCTCTACTTGCGATGATTGTAAATTCGAACTTCACTTGAGTCATATGCTAAGGATTCTCCGGTGATTGTACTGCGGGATCATTCTCTCCACCTATTCTACGTCTGGAGGTTTCCTTCCTGCCTGTCGCTGAAACATGATTAGACACTTTAGCTAATCCGAATTTGGGCATATTCGCATATATGGTCTCATATGAACCAGGTTGAGATTTATAAGTTTCATGATATATTCCTACGCTTCCATCCGATCCAACGGTTTGGTTAAATCGTTTCCATGCCTCCAGGTGCAGGCCACCGCGTGCGTATTTCTCCAGCTCATCATAAGATCTCCAATATTGCAGCAGGGTCACTCCACGCCAGCTCATAAAATATTCCGTCCCCAGAAACCCGGTATCCGGGTTCATGTACAGTTCTTTAATCATCGGACCCATGGATTTAAACACTGGTAACCACTTGTGTATGGCCCACAGACGATTAATTCTCATACCAATAATAAAAACAACAAACTCGCCTTCAATCTCAGCTGAATATCTTCCCTTGTGTATGTTCGCCACATTACTCCTCCTTTTTATCAAATATATACTTAGCCCCCGTTTGGAGTGTATTGTGCTTGACGATATTGGCATTACCGTATTCCCGGGCCCTACTCCATTCTATATTGCAAAATCAATTGAAGACCATGAATGCCCATTTTCCGCTCGCCCATATCCAGAAAACCTACTTTCAGATACAGCTTTTGTGCCACAATATTCCCCTCATTCACAGCTAAAATAATTTCATTGACCTTCGGATCAAGCTGCTTAACCAAATCTGGCAGAGCCCTCATAGCAGCCAATGCATACCCGTTCCCCTGATGTTCCATCGTAATGGATAGCGCTCGTACCAGTATCTTTCGAGAAGAATCCCTTTCCTCTACGTATTCAGAATGCTTATGTAATATGAAGAAACCAACTGGAGTCTCATCATTCAAAATCACTACCGGATATTTGTTCGGATTTTGGAATGCCTCCTCAATCACTTGCGCAGGCATTGCAGTAAATTGAACCTGTTCATCACTCAGTGAAAAATTAGCCAAGTCTTGATCGTACTTCTCATGATACGGGGCGAGGATAATCCGTTTTTCCATTTTGAACACCTCTGCTTTCCTTGTTAGCTCCTTCTAATAAATCGGATGGTATAACCAAGCCATCATCATGCTTCTTTCTCTGCCATTAATACTCTTATGATACTTGTCGCGTTATCGAATTTCATTCTATTATTTTTCTGGTTGCAGTCCCATCCTTGTTTTAATGCGTGTTGAATGAGATTCGAAATCAGCTTGGGCTCATAGACAAATATATCCCACGTATCTTCCCAAGGGACAACAAACTCCACAAATGTAGATTTATACGTATTCGAAAATATACGGATTATAAGATCTTGTGCCTGCTCGTCCACAACATACAGGAACAAAATGTCCTTTATCGCTATTTTACGAACTTGTTTCTTGTATACCTTCAAAAATATCACTCCCTTACTTAAGCAATGCCACCTAAATGTTAAAACACCTCCCAATTTGTAAACAATTGTTTCAGTCTCCGGGCTGTCGTATGAATAAACTCTTCTATAGCTTCCATAGATAATATGCTCAAATCACCTAAGGGCTCATTTTCAAGGTTATTTAAAAAGTCTACTTTTTCTTTTCTATACTGATACACCTCTTGCTCCGGCAATCCACCTAAGTCAAAAGCTTTACCTGCTTCCAGCTTATCCAATAAATCATGGCCATCAGACCTTTTTCTCAAAATCATAAATTCCAGCTTCGTAACATCCTCCGTATAAATATTTCTTCCATTGGAATGTTCCTCATATGCGGGATAAATCACGAAAGTCCATACCCGATCCGTATATACATGGGAGATGTACCCGCACAAATATTGCACGAACTTAGGATCACCTTGCGCACGTTTCTTGTTGGAATTGAAAAATGCCCTGAGCTCTTCATCTGTTGCAAACCGTCCTGTCTCTGGCATGAGATGCGTTTTTGCCTTTTCAGCTCTTTCATTCGTTCTCACATGAATAGAGTCAGGTGCAAGACTTCCCACTATAAATTCAGGACTTGGATCAGATAATAATTCAGATGCGATTGCAAAATGAACCATGGGCCAAGGCATAGTAATACTCCTATCTCTATTAAAATGGGGGATTTCCATTATAAAGAATTGCAGATGATACATCCAAAACATGATAAATATACCGAATGCTGATTACACAATGGATAGCCCTCTGGGATCGTTGGCACCTCGTCACCTTCATAAGGTGTTATCCATTCGAGGTAATTTTGAGAATTTACATGTTTTTGCTCAAAACTTTCAATCATATGATAGAAATGTTGAAATGTGATGTTGCTCCATTGCACACTGGGCTCATAAGCCCATCCCGTTTTATGTATCGTTCCTTCGATTGTCTTTAACAAGAATTGTTTCATAGGATAAAAATCTTCTTCTGTCCATGGCATTTCATCCATATCAAACCCAACGCTCCCAAGGTCTACACAATTTTGGTCGTGTTGCGTAAGCCAAATGATAAATTCTTTTTCTCGATCAATTGTTGCAGTCTGCGACCCAGAACTAAAAGCTCGATAATAATGATTCTACAGAATCTTCAATCGACTCAGGCACTGAAAACTGGTTCATAGGCCTCTCCTTTACTTTTTCATATGCCAAGGATGATGGGTTACTACTGCAAACTTAAATGTACTTCAGTGATTCATCTTTTAACCATCTGAATTTTGAATCAACTGATTAAATATGTCTTTATACTGTGTCGAATCAGGAAATTTCTCATTAATAAACTTTATTCTACTCCAGAAGTCATCTTCATAAATTGAATTTGTACCCTCAGCAATTGATAATGCAAGATTGTGAAAAGCGTTTGTCATATAAAATATGAGCAAACTATTTCTTTTGGTATCCTCGACATCTTCAATTGAGGAATTTGCTAATTTGGATGCAATCACACGTATATCTAAAAACGCTTGGTATATTAATGTTTGGTATGCTGAAATTTTGTTCTGTTCCATTTCTACACCTCTTTACTCGTCTCTTTTCAAATGGCCTGCTTCTCCTATAGTCAGCAGCAATGTTCCATAAGAAATTTCACTTTAGAAGATCAAATGCCAAAATGCACAATACACTTCCCATTCACCTCAGCATCTTTTGCTATATTCGCAAGCTTATTTAATTCGTTTATCAATTCAACTCTGTTATACATGAGTTTCTCATAATAGCCCCTCTGTTCATTTCCATCCAAACAATAATCCCCTGTAAGCTTGATCTGATCAGGAGCAAGGTTGAATACATCAATCCATGCGCGAATTAGTTGATGAAACTTCAACAAGGTATCTGTTTCTTCAATAACCGTTATTCCATAGTTGTTCAGTCCACTACATTTTTTACAGGTAGATGGGTTCCACGTATTCAACCAGTTAAGAGAATCCTGAATGTATGAAATGAACTCATCTTCCAAGTAAGCATGTTCATCTGCCATTATTCTACTTTTATGTATATCACCATGAGTATCCCATGAATAAGAGGTGTAGATAGATTCATTTATTTCCGACTTATTTTCAATAACAAAATGGTGCATCGGCATATTTTCGTCCCCTTCCTATGATATAACGCATGTTTTCCCACCAGTGAACTCTTTTCAATCATCATAACCCATGTATTGGTAAATGCGAAGTTATTATATAAGCTCAGAATGATCTACTTTCAATTCCTTTTGGCTAGACAAAACACAAAAAAGATCCTGTCAGACTCCCAAATAAGGGAGGAGACAGAAACTTCTTGAACATAGAATGAGTTAGATTGAAATAGTGACTAGTCCGTTCTTGCACGTACAAAAGTTTGAGACAGAATCCGGTGGCTCCCAGCGATGTTTTTAATTACAATGCTATACTCAGACTCTACATACTCAATGTGATGTTGTTCATAGTATTTTTTCCAGAATGAAACAGCTGATTGGTTATTGGCCAGTTGCTCCACTTTGAATCTTCCCTGAAATTGTGCAAACACCAGATCAACCGCTTGAGCAGCCAATCCTTGCCCACGATACTTTTTGACCAGAAACAGCTCTTGTACCGTATAGTCAACACCCTCAGCTACATATGGAGGAGAGCAAACCAGCACAAATCCGATTACCTTTCCATCATATTGAATAAAAAACGGATGTAATTCCGATCGTTCCAGATAGAGATAGGTATTCGTCGGATCGTACTTCCCCTCTTCTAGCAAATCTTCACCCGAGAACTCGGAAAGATCATATAAATACAAGTTGTACAGGTTGAGAAATAATTCCTTCTTTTCTGCCAAAATACTTGTGATTTGTACATTCATCATCATTGCATATCTCCCTTATCATGGATTTAGGCTCAAAGCTTATCGTAATACACAGCGCTTGCTGTGCCCTGCTCTAAATATACGGTTTCAGCTAAAACAGATATAGGCAAAGTTTGATTTAAACCATCAAGTATCCTGTCTTGGAGAAAATGCTTATGTATAAAAAGAGACCCTTTACAGAGTCCGTTTAGGCATTTTTGTCGTTTTATTTTTCTTCGCAAGGTATGCAATGGCAAGTGCAACGGGACTAACAAGAGGTAAAAAAGCCATCCCCCCCATAAACGTAAGTATGGAAGCCAGGATCGATATCACACCCAAAAATAACATAAGTGGAGATCCTTTCTTTAACCCTTGAACGAAAAGTACTAACCCTACTGCAAACCACATGACTAAAACGATGCTAAGCATATTTAGAGCCATCACCTCCATTTTTACAGTAACCAACGATATCTATAATTAACCGACCGACACTTATTTGATTAAATAATTAACTACAGGATAGGAAATCACATTCCGGTCCCTATAGGTTGAAATCACCGCTTCGGGATGCGTGCTGAGAATCCCATTTTGCAACATGACAGGTCTAAATCCTCGCTCCATCGCGCCATTATAGGTAAACAGAACACATTCCTCGGCGGCAAATCCCGATATGATCAACAGCTCAACACCGTGACTCTTCAAGATCTGCTCCAAGTCTGTCTGCCAGAATGCGTTGGAACTTTCCTTGGTAACCGTTAGATCCTTCTCATTCACATCAACCTCGGAAATAATACGATACGCCTCTGAATCTGAATCCTCCATCCCCTCCACGTCCTGCACATGAACCACCACATGCCCGCTCGAACGAAGAACATCTGCGACATGATTGATATATTCACAAGCGCGGTCTATTGCTTTTTGATCCAACTTATCCCTTACAATACTCTCTTGCATATCCACGATCAGAAAACCTATTTTCATATAATCTCTCCTCTAAATTTAATTTTCTGCTGATGAAGTTGCATTTTCATTCAAATATTGCATCACGATGTCCACTCTTTCCTTGACGGAATGACGCCCCTCAATCTTCAAAATCGGGCAAGTTAAATCGCTCATCCAGTATTCATGCAGAGCTTTGCTTCTTATGTCTAAACCCCCGTTTTCATATTGCGAGGCCCACGCCAAAAATTCTTTGGATTCCTCATACATGCTTCCACCTCTGGTAAAATCGCATCACCATACCTCAAGGCTTCTCTTGTTCTCAGACGCTCAAGTCTGATCTCATTAGGTACATGCAGAAAAATGACCAGATCAAAAAGCGGCTTCAAACGATCGCCCCAACCACAAACTGCTCCTGAGAGAATCCACTGCTGGTGTTTATTGAGATCTTCCGTAAGCCTCTTTAATCTGTCCAGAGGTTCTCGCGGTGTAGTGAATTTCTCAATCCAAAAATAATCATCCCCATCCAAGTTTACATGAGGGAGCTTCGTTAATAGTACCTGACCAAGGGTAGATGCTCCTGAGCCTGATGCTCCAAAGATATGTATTCGATGTTTGATATCAATGCCTCCTTTATGACTTAATCGCTCCATTATTTCATTTTAGTCCTTGAACAACTCGTTCAGCATCCGGTCGCGGTTTTCCAGGAAACTACGGGTGATCTGATAATGCTCTGTATCCTCATACTCCACTTCCTGGATTCCACCACCGTCAAAACTCAGAATGCATGCCCCCGGATAACCCAATAAAATTGGCGAATGTGTCGCGATAATAAATTGGGAATTAGCTGATAGATCGTGAAGAATGCGCAACAAGGAGAGTTGACGGGCTGGAGATAAGGCGGCTTCGGGTTCATCGAGCAGATAGATGCCTTTGGAATTGAATCGGTTCACAAACAGATTGAGAAAAGACTCCCCATGGGATTGTTCATGCAACGAACGCCCGCCATAGTATTCAAGAGTACCCATCTCATCCACATGGGAGGCAAATTGGTAGAAAGACTCCGAGCGCATGAAGAAGCCTTTTGAGATTTTGGGCAGCCAGGATAAACGCAAATAATCCCCTAATGACGATTCTGCAGCATCAATCTCAAAGTAGTTATTTCTCCCGCCCCCGGCTGTATTAAATCCACATTGATGAGCGATGCCTTCCAAGAGCGTGGACTTGCCCGATCCATTTTCACCAACAAAAAAAGTAATGTTATTATTGAATTCCAATCGCTCCAATGACTGTATGGACGGTATATGAAACGGATATTAATCCGGATTTTCCACTTTATCAGACAGTAACTCCACACTTCGAAGGTACATAGACACACTCCTATTCTTATAACGTTGGACTCCTGCTGGTTTCAGTCCTCTTGATTGATCCACGGATGGATAATCTCTTTGCGGGTGATGATCTCAATGGTCTTGATAAAAAACCAGGTGAACCCGGCATAAAAACCGATATGCGGATACCGGAATGCCGCCGGTTTGTTGCCTTCGTAATAGAAGTGCCCAATCCAGGACAGGGCGTAATGAAGAAGTGCCAGAACCAGCATGATTTTGATATTAATGAACAAAAAAATCCAGGCTACAAACGCCGATAAAAATGCGAAATAATGCAAGATGAGGTTGTTCCGATCCTGATGTTCCTGAAGATAATAACGCAAATCTTTGCGAACACGATTCAACATGCGGTCACACTCATTTCACCTTAAAATGTGATCATGGCTCCTTTTTCATCGAATACGGCGGTTGGATTCCAAGTGACTTCCCAGCAGTTATTCTCCGGGTCCAGAAAATAAGCAATTCTTCCGCCCAGGCAGCGTCATATGGTTCTCTGATTACATTCCCTCCGGCTTCACGAATTTTTCCAATGGTATCATCCACGTCTTCCGCTTTATCCACATTGATTGCCAGTAACGTTCCCTTCAATCCACCAGATGCACTGAATGTCATACCCGTATCTTTCTCAAGCTCCCGAATAGGATATAACGATAACAATACACCTGTCGTTTCAAAGACACTGTACTGATCTGAACTGATTGCTGTCTCACTCCAGCCAAGCTTCTGATAGAACGAACGCAGTTTGGGCAAATTCATTGCACCAATAGTTACGAGACTAACTCGCTGTGGAACCATATTCTTCTCCTCCCATATCTTTTCAACATGAATTTGGAATAGGATAACTCCAACCTGTTAATAAGTCATGTTTACGTCAATTGTTGTTAAGGACACCCCCTCTTCAGGTTATTGTGGGTACTTTAACCATTAGACAAGAGGTGCATGGTGTCCTGTTTCTTTTGCAAAAAAATCACTGAGTCGGCTAACCGGAACGATCTCCAGCATCTCTATGGTGCTGGCCGCAGTGTTCACACTGGCAATCGCGTCGTTCCTCGTGGGACTGCTGCTCCTGCACTAACAGCGTAATGGACTATTCACGAACAAAAGGTCGAGAACAGAGGTAAGTTTGCTCCTGTTCTCGACCTTTTTCAGCGGAATAACAGAAGATCCTGTTAATTAGCGATTCCTTCTATTTTCTTCATTTATGAATATGCACGAAGCAATTCCGGAAAAGCGGAGCGTTCGCCTTTGGCCCGGAGGATCAATAGCAATTGGAGGAATGCTTCGTTCCCGGAGCGTTTCACCACATAAAAAGAGAAGCCCCAGTTCAATGGAGCTTCTGGGACTTCCTCCGCCTATCCAACCGACACAGTACTCTTCTCGTCTTCAGGCACCACGGCATAATGCAGTTCCGTCTCCAGCTCCTCCGTGTACCACTCCTGCTGCTCTGCACTCCAGCCTGCCCGTTCGGCCATGAGCCCAATAACCTGTGTTTTCCACTGCTTCACCCAGGCAATATTGAAGAAGAGAGCGCCGGTGCGGCGGATGAAGAAATCAGCCGGCGTGACCGCCATCTCCTCCTCCATGGCGTACAGCAGCGGTACTCGCACCTCATCCGGAAGCGCATCCTCGGCCTGGCCCTGCTTCGGCCGGGCGGCAATGGCGAACAGCCGCTCAGCGTTGGAGCCGTAGCGTTTGACCCAGGCTTCCGCCAGTTGGCGTGGCACTCCGTGAGAAGCGCCCTTATCGGCAGTTGATCGCACGAAGCCCTCAAAACCCTTGGAACCGCCCACATCGCCGCCGGACATGGTCAAGTCTCTGGTAACTGCGCCGCCATAGGAGGCACCTGCCCGGTTCTTCAGCAGCTCTGCTGCCCGATCCACGACCATCTCCGCCATTTTACGGTAGCCTGTCAGCTTGCCGCCCGCAATAGTGACCATCCCGGATGCCGACTCCCAAATTTCATCTCTGCGCGAAATTTCCGAGGGATCCTTGCCTTCCTCATAAATCAGTGGCCGTACCCCGCCCAACTGGATTCCACATCCTCAGCGGTGATTTTCACGTCCGGGAACATATAGTTGATCGCATTGATAATATAGGTGCGGTCCGCCGTAGTCATTCGCGGATGGGCCGTATCCGCCTTATAAACCGTATCCGTCGTTCCGACGTAGGTTTTGCGATCCCGCGGGATCGCAAACACCATCCGCCCATCCGGCGTATCGAAATAGATCGCCTGGTGCAGCGGGAAACGCTGCTGATCGAAGACCAGATGCACACCTTTGGTCAGCTGCAGCATCTTGCCTTTCTTGGACCCGTCCATTTCACGCATCGTGTCGACCCACGGCCCCGCCGCATTAATAACCAGCGTAGCCCGCACATCATAGCCCTCGCCCGATGCACGATCCTTCACATGGGCTCCGATCACACGACCATTTTCGTAGAGCAGCTTGGAGACCCTGGCATAGTTAGCTGCCAGAGCGCCGGAGGCGACCGCCTTTTTCATGACCTCGATCGTCATCCGGGCATCATCTGTTCGGTATTCCACGTAGGTGCCGCCGCCCTTCAAGCCTTCACGCTTCAGCAGCGGCTCTTTGGCGAGCGTCTCCTGTGCATCATGCATCCGTCGCCGCTCACTGTGCTTGACACCCGCCAGCCGGTCGTATACCTGCAGCCCGATGGAGGTCGTGAACTTACCGAACGTTCCCCCTTTATGCATCGGCAGCAACATACGTTCCGGCGTCGTAACATGCGGTCCGTTCTCGTATACAATCGCCCGCTCCTTGCCAACCTCGGCCACCATCCCGACTTCAAACTGCTTCAGATAACGCAGACCACCGTGAACAAGCTTCGTGGAGCGGCTGGAGGTTCCTGCCGCAAAATCCTGCATTTCCGCCAGCGCCACCTTCATGCCGCGTGTAGCCGCGTCGAGTGCAATCCCTGCTCCTGTAATGCCGCCGCCGATCACCAGCACATCGAAATGCTCTCCAGCCATCCGCCGCAGCAGCTTGGCCCGTTCTTTTCCCGCAAATTGAACTGTTGTCATATATTTTCCTCCAATTTCTATTTAAATACACCTATCCCAAAATAATCCTATAGCACGACAAAAAAGAGACCACGAAACTGCACCCACGGCGGTGCCGGGTGTATCGTGGTCTCTCCGAATCTCCTGACAAGGATATTAACTTGGATTCATCGTAACATACTGCTACGGAAAAATAAAGTATAAATCCGCCGCTTTTCAGCTGGTTATTATTTGAAGGCCATAGCGGCATGAACCGCCTTTTTCCAACCTTCATAAAGCCGCTCCCGGGTATCCTCATCCATAGCCGGCTCAAAGGAGCGCTCCACCTTCATGTGCGCGCGCAGCTCATCAAGGTCCTTCCAGAAGCCAACAGCCAGACCGGCCAGAAAAGCGGCACCCAGAGCTGTCGTTTCGTGAATTGCGGGACGCTCCACGGTAGAACTGAGAATATCGCTCTGGAACTGCATCAGGAAGTTGTTCAGAACCGCGCCGCCGTCCACCTTCAATGCCTTCATTTTGATACCCGAGTCGCTCTCCATGGCTGTCAGCACATCCCTGGTCTGATAAGCCAGGGCCTCCAGCGTGGCGCGGATGAAATGCTCCTTGGTCGTGCCGCGTGTCAGTCCAAACATAGCTCCGCGCACATCACTGTCCCAATACGGGCTTCCGAGCCCTACGAAGGCTGGAACCATATATACCCCATCGGTCGACTCTACACGGGCAGCATAAGCTTCGCTATCCTTCGCCTCTTTGAACATGCGCAGTCCGTCGCGCAGCCACTGAATGGCCGAGCCTGCCACAAAAATACTGCCTTCCAGCGCATACTGCACCTTCCCCTCTTCCAATCCCCAAGCGATCGTCGTAATCAGCCCATGCTCGGATTCGACCGGCTGATCCCCTGTGTTCATCAGCATGAAGCAGCCCGTGCCATAAGTGTTCTTGGCCATGCCTTTGTCATAACAGGCCTGCCCGAACAGAGCCGCCTGCTGGTCGCCTGCTGCTCCGGCGATCGGCACGTTCTGGCCGAAGAAATGGTAATCGACGGTATGAGCGTACACCTCGGAAGAAGGGCGAGCCTGCGGCAGCATGCTTTGCGGCACACCCAGAATTTCCAGTAGCTCTTCATCCCATTTCAATTCATGAATGTTGTACATCAGCGTTCTGGCCGCATTGGAATAATCCGTTACGTGCGCCTTGCCGCCAGAAAGCTTCCAGATCAGCCAGGTATCAATCGTGCCGAACAGCAGCTCGCCGCGTTCAGCCTTCTCACGCGCGCCTTCCACATGATCCAGAATCCATTTCACCTTGGTGCCGGAGAAATACGGATCGATCAACAGCCCTGTTTTGCGGCGGAATACGTCGTTCAATCCCTGTGCTTTCAGCTCTTCGCAAATTTCGGCGGTCTGGCGGGACTGCCATACAATCACGTTGTATACAGGAAGGCCGGTTGTTTTATCCCATACCACGACCGTTTCGCGCTGGTTGGTAATACCGATGCCGGCAATTTGCGCGGCTTTGACGCCCGACTCGGACAAACAGGAGGCGATGACTGCGAGAATCGAGCTCCAGATTTCATTGGCGTTCTGCTCCACCCAGCCGGGATGGGGAAGTATTGCGGGAATTCATGCTGTGCCGTATATACGATTTCACCCTTGTGGTTGAATAAAATAGCTCGGGAGCTGGTCGTTCCTTGATCCAGTGACAAAATATATTTTTCCATAAATTACATCCTCCTATATAGTTAATTGAACAATCATCAAGCTACCAGCTTGCCAGCGGTTTTTGCTCCATTCTTGCGCCCGGCCTGCAGAGCAATAACGAGCACAACAGCGATTAGAACCAGCACCACCCAGAACGCCGGAATCAAGGCTCCTTTAAATACAGCACTGTAAAAAAGACCTCCGAACGAACCGCCCAGCAGCGGACCCACAATCGGGATCCACGCATATTTCCAATTGGAGCTTCCTTTGCCCGCGATCGGCAGCAGGAAGTGTGCAAGACGTGGTCCCAAATCCCTTGCGGGGTTGATCGCATAACCTGTCGTACCGCCCAGGGACAAACCGATGCTGACGACCAGGAAACCGACGAGCAGTGGATTAAGTCCTTCTGTGAAAGTGTTAGCCCCCATAGCCTGGAGAGCGAGCACAAAAATAAACGTCCCAATCATCTCGCTAAGCACATTCGAAAACGGATGATCAATCGCCGGCCCGGTGGCAAATACGCCCAGCTTCGCGCCCGGGTCCTCGGTGGCCTTCCAGTGCGGCAGGTAATGCAGATAGACAATCGCTGCACCGGCCATTGCCCCGATCAGTTGAGCGATAATATACGCAGGTACGTCTGCCCATGGGAACGATCCCTGGAATGCCAACGCCAGCGTCACCGCCGGATTCAGATGCGCCCCGCTGATTCCGCCAACCGCGTAAACCGCAAACGCTACCGCCAGTCCCCAGCCCATGCTGATAACGATCCAGCCTGAGCCCTTCACGAGTGATTTATTCAACGTCACCCCGGCGCAAACTCCTGCACCCAGTGTAATCAGAATCATTGTGCCTACCAATTCGGCTAAAAATGGTGTCATCATCCTATCCCCCTTAATTTTCCTAGCAAACTTCGTGTAACCACTTTCAAACGCACGAAAAGAGAAGAGCCGTCACAAAACATCCCCATGCTGCAGCATGGGATGTCTGTGTGGCTCTCCTCGTCTCCGTCACGATGTATTAACTTGAGTTGATCATATCGTAACATGTAAGCGGTGTCAATATGATTTTTTTCACAGACTGTACTGATCGAACAGACTCTTATTCGAGGTGGTGACCGCCGTAGCCCCGGCAGCGAGCGCCAATTCCACTTCCTCGACAGTGCGGATCAGCCCTCCGGCAAGAATGGGAATGCCTGTCCGCTCACTGACCTCGGGAATCATTTGCGACATGACGCCGGGTAACACCTCAATAAAATCCGGCTGTGTTTTCTTGAGCAGCGAGTAGCTCTTCTCCAGCGCAATCGTATCCAGCATGAACAGGCGCTGAATGGCCAAAATCCCCTTCTTCTTGGCTGTTGTAATGACGCCGGCGCGGGTGGAAATGATGCCAAACGGCTTAATCTCCTGGCAAAGATACTGTGCCGCATATTCGTCGTTCTTCAAACCCTGCACCAGATCGGCATGCAGAAGCATATTCTTCTCCCTGCCGCGGGCCATCTGATACAGGTTGCGGAGCTGCGCCACATGCGTATCCAGAAATACTCCGAACTTGTAATCACTATCCAATATCGCTTCAAACTGCTTCATGTTCTTGGCAGCCGGTATAATCTGCTGTCCGTAAAAAGCCATGTCCCGCCTCCTAGAAGGTACCTTTTCATTTACACATTCCCTATATTAAACGACGAACAGACGGATGACAAAATTATGGTTGACGGTGTCATATCAGCTCCTATATGATGTAGGAAGAACGTATTATATAAAAACATAAAATGAATTGGCGTGTTACCACCCCAGAGGGCATGAGCCAAGAAGCGACGAGACCATACTCGCTTCTTGGCTCTTTTTGTCGTTCCTGAATGAAAGCGTTAACTTTAGAAACGAGGAGGCGGTGAACCGTGAGTAAAGGAATGATGCTGCAGGTGGAGCGGGTCGTCGGCAGCAATATTGTTCTGGCCCGGTCGCACCAGAATACCAAGGAGTACGTGCTGATCGGCAAAGGGTTGGGATTTGCGTTCAAGGGGGAAAGCACCGTGCAGGCCGATGATCCGCGGATTGAGAAAAGGTTCCGACTGGAGGACCGGGAGGAGTGGGGCAGGCGCAGGAGCTGATGAAGGACTTGGACCCCAGTGTCATCGACATCTCTGACCGGATTATCCGTCTCATCGCTGAGCAGTTTCCCGGCAAGCTGAATGACAAGATCTACCTTGCTCTTCCGAGTCATATTCAGTTCACCTTATATCGGCTTCGCAACGGGATGGAGATTCTGAATCCTTTCCTTATGGAGACAAAGCTTAGTTTTCCGAAGGAATTCGAAATCGCCTCGGAAGCGGCGGCCATGATCGGAGAGGCCTTTGGCGTAGAGGTCCCGGAGGATGAGGCCGGGTTCCTGACATACCATGTGTACTCCTCCGTAAACCACGTTCCTGTCGGACAGCTGGTTAAGGTATCAAATGTGATCAGCAAGCTTCAATCCATTATTGAAGAGGAGGGTGGCGTTCGCTTTGAGCAGGGCAGCCTTAGCCAGGCAAGACTCATGATACACCTGCGCTTCTCCATGGAACGCCTGTATCAGCAGCCGATGACGGCCCCCACTTTCGCACCATATGTGCAAAATGAGTATCCGTCCGAATACCAGCTGGCCAGAAAGCTGAGCGCTGTAATGGCCGAGGATTTAGGTACAGAGGTACCCGAGGAAGAAACGGCTTTTCTCGCCATGCATTTATACCGGCTTTTTCAAACCCATGCCAAAACCAACAACAGAAAGGACAACACACAATGATCTGGAAATGGAAAAACAACAAATCTGCCAAAACATCTGAGACGATATCCGTCGCCTCCCCACTCACCGGAACCTGCGTCAGTTTGGAAGAAGTGCCTGACGAAGCGTTCGCGCAAGGACTTATGGGACCGGGAGTTGCAGTGATTCCCCAGGAGGGCAGGCTGGTCGCCCCTATCGACGGCACTGTGGTGCACCTGATCAAATCGCATCATGCCGTAATGATTGAGCATGCTTCCGGGCTGCAGCTGCTGCTGCATATCGGTATGAATACTGTCAGCCTGAAAGGACAGGGCTTCACACCCCAAGTGCAGACCGGGGATCAGGTCGCTGTCGGTCAGACCCTGATTGAATTTGACCTGAATGCGATCGCTTCGGCCGGTTATCCGGTCATCACCCCTGTCATCGTTGCGAATGCGGCAGAACAGCCGTGGGAGTCACACCCGGAGTATGGCAATGTAGAAGCAGGCTTGGGAACTATCATGAAAGTCAGCTTGCCCAAATAACATAAATCACAAAAAGAAAGGAAGAACAATATGCTGAAAGTACTGCAAAAGCTGGGAAGATCCCTGATGCTTCCTGTAGCAACCCTGCCTGCGGCAGGTATTCTTCAAGGCTTGGGTCTTCTTAATTATGAAAAGGACATTCCGCTCGGACCCGTGATCGGGGGATTTCTCAATCAGTATGTAGTTCCATTCCTGAATGAGGGGGCGGGGGCGATCTTCGGCAACCTTGCGCTCATCTTCGCCATCGGGGTGGCAATCGGACTGGCGGGGGATGCGGTCGCCGCGCTTTCCGCCCTGATCGCTTATATGGTGCTGACGCGGATTCTGGGAGCCGTTCCAGGTGTATTCGGCTATATTCCTGACGATGTCAAGCTGGATATGGGCGTATTGGGCGGGATATTTGCCGGACTGCTAGCAGCCTATATGTATAAAAAATACCACAATATCAAGCTTCCTGACTGGCTCGGCTTCTTCTCTGGCAAACGCTTTGTGCCGATGGTCACCGCCGGCTCCATGCTGGTATTGGCCATCCTGTTCGGCATGGTCTGGAGCCCGATTCAGGATGCCATCGGCGCTTTCGGCGCCTGGATTGTAGGCTTTGGCGGCGTTGGCTCCATGGTGTTCATGATCGCCAACCGCCTGCTCATCCCGCTCGGTCTGCATCATGTCCTCAACTCCATCGCCTGGTTCCAGATCGGAGATTATACCAATGCAGCCGGGGAAGTCGTGCACGGCGACCTGACCCGCTTCTTCAACGGAGACCCTACGGCAGGCATGTTCATGTCTGGATTCTTCCCGATTATGATGTTCGCTCTTCCGGCGGCGGCGCTTGCCTTGATTCATACAGCCCGGCCAGAAAAGCGCAAAATGGTCGCTTCGATCTTTATCGGCGCAGCGGTGGCTTCGTTCTTAACGGGTATTACCGAGCCGCTCGAGTTCTCCTTCATGTTCGCGGCGCCTCTGCTGTATGTGGTGCACGCTATTCTTACCGGTGCAGCGGCCCTGATCATGTACCTGCTGAATGTTAAGCTGGGCTTCGCCTTCTCGGCAGGTCTGATCGATTACCTCGTGAACATGAAGCTGTCGACCAATCCGCTGCTCATGATCCCGGTCGGACTCGCATTTGCGGTGGTCTATTATTTCCTGTTCCGGTTCATGATTGTGAAGTTCAACCTGAAAACGCCGGGGCGCGAGGATGACGCTGATGATGCCGATGTCCCCACTGATGCTTCCGCCGTGGCAGCGGCGTCTGACGACACCAAGGCTGGCAAAGTGCTCGCCGGGATCGGGGAACAGATAATATCGAGAGCATCGACGCCTGCATCACTCGCCTCCGACTTGTTGTTAGGGACGACAAAGCCGTCAACGACCAGGCGCTCAAACAGCTTGGTGCTTCCGGCGTCATGAGGCTCGGTGGCGGAGCAGTGCAGGTCATCTTCGGCACCCAGTCCGAAATCCTGAAGGATGAGATTAAGAAGCTGATGTAACGCTCGTCCTCCTTTGAGTTTAAAAGGACGAGAACAAGGGTAGGCTTACCCTGTTCTCGTCCTTTTTTGTTAACCAAGAAGCGCAGAATATTCTTTTGAGTGGCCATGTCTTCTTTTGGTTTATGAGGTAGGGGTGAGCACGAAGCAGCGGAGAGCACGAAGCAATTCCGGAAAAGCGTCAGCGTTCGCCTTTGTCCCCTAATTTCTTCGGCTAAAACATCATTTGAAATTTGGGGGCAACTGCGATTGGAGGAAAATCCCAACTACCTCCATCGTACCCCATAACGCGGTAAACATGAAACGGTTTTGAATGAAAAGAGAGCAAGCTTACGCTCACTCTCTCTGTATTAATAGACAAACTTACGCTGCGCCCAATAGCTGAACACAAAGATCGACACCTCGGTTAACAGCTTGGCCGCGATCAGCGGGATAATCAGTTTTTCGTTATAAAAGTACAGCAGTCCGTAATTTAATAGCAGCACCAGAATGACCAGTGAAAAGTATTTCGGTAATGACTGGCGGACCCTGGACGTTTTCACGGCTGAAAATACATACTTCCGGTTAATCGTATAGTTGAAGATTGAGCTGCATAGTCTCGCTGCAACGACCGATAGGAACAGATTATGCGTGAAATACTGAATGACGAACAATAAGCCTAAATCGATCAGAGCGGACAGCACCGAAGACGTACTGAACATCAGAATCGGCATATAAATGCGGAATGAATCTACCAGCGGGCGGAAATGTGAGGATTTGTTGTGATCCAGATAGACCGTATCAATAAACTCCTCCGTGATCTCATACCCTTCTTTATGTGCTGTTAGCAGCATGTTCATTTCGTATTCAAATCGATCTCCCGGAATCTGGCACAGCCAGTCCAGCATCGAGTACGGAAAACCACGCAGGCCTGTCTGTGTATCATATACTTTCGTACCTGTCGTGAGAGAAAAGACGCCTCGTGTGATCGTGTTGCCGAAACGGCTGCGCGCTGGAATGGTTCCACTGAAACGACGGCTTCCCAGAACCATGCCCGGGTGGTCTGCTCCAATAGTACATCAAATATACGTTTGATATCATGCGGGAGATGCTGTCCGTCACTGTCCGCACACACAATTCTGCCCTGTGGCCCATGTTCCTTGATATGTTGAAAGCCTGTCTTGAGCGCACGTCCCTTGCCCAAATTAATCGTATGTGTCAGGACCGTGCACCCATAGGCTTCAGCCGTCTCGAAAATCCCCCGGTAACCCGGGCCGCTGCCATCATCTACAATAACAATGGGTCCTAACTTAAACGTCTGCAACTGTAAAACGAGATTTAATAACCGCACATCCGGTTCGTATGATGGAATTAATATCGTCATGATTATTGCCCCTCCTTCAGATAAAGGATGTCACTTACACCACGTTCCTGATTTTTGCCCAGTGGATTGTTGACAACCCGACCCATGAAGTACATGGTGGATGAACCGCCGCCGTCCAGATTGTAGGCTTCTGTTGCTCCAAGACCTTTCATAACATCAGCAAGCTCTGCCAAAGTCATGCCACGGCTGTCATCCTGCCGTCCGTCCACCACAACGAACACATAATGATTGGGGGCAATCATACCGATCGCGGTTCTTGGGTTCGCATCCTGGATCGATCGGTTACCAAAGTTGTTATCAATTTTCACATTGCTGAAGTCACTGACAATCTCACCATCCTGAATCAGAATCGGTCCAAAAGATAATGTATTGGTCGCGCCTTCCGCCAGCAGTTCCGATGAGGAAACTTCCGTCTCGTTGTACGTCTTCATCGTACCGTCACTGAATAGCGCCATCGCATCACGCACCGGATCATCCCGATATACCGTACCATTACGGATAATCACGCCATCGTCGCGGAAACCGTAGTAGTCTCCATTGATTGCAAAGATCGCATTGTTGGCCGCTGCAATTTCTGAAGTGTTTTCGGTAATATTCGTGCCAAAGCTGTTATCTGCCAGAGCCGAGCGCAGGCTGCTCGCATCCGTCAGCTGTACATCCGCGACGTAATACGTGATCTGGTCCGAGCCGGAGCCCGTCTGCATCTTGTCGATCTTGACCTGCATATCATCGCTGGAGTAGTTCCAGTCATCTGACGTTGCATTCACTTCGGTTGCGTTAACCTCAGCCGTGTTTGAATCGCTGCTGACCGCTGCTGTGTTATCGTCTGCCACGACCACTTCTACATGTCGAATCAAATACCGGTTCGCCAAACTGTATATCACTGTGCCTAGCCCCAGTATGATGACAAGCGTAAGGATCATCCATTTCCGTCTGGACTTGGGTTTCGTGTTAAGTTTGTTGTTCTCATTGTTCCGCTGGTTGGGTTCTCTGTGCATCGTCATACGTGAAATTCACCTCTTAATAAAGTTCTTAGGCTCATGATAGGTCGGATAGCTTAAATGAATCTGAAACATGGGAACGCAAAAAAAAGAAGATCGCGCTGTCTCCGTCGAGGAGATCATGCAACCTTCTGATTAAATGATGATGAATGGATTTTATCCTACATATGTATAAACCCAACAGGCACAGTTCAGAGTTGAACCGCCTTTTATAAACGTTGTTGTTCACCTGCAAAAAGAGCATCGTATGCAGGGCAGGGCTGCTTTTCCAGATAATCCGTTAACGCTTGCGGCCGTTTGGTATAGATATCCTTCAAGGACGTTCCCTGATAGATATTACCAATGACAACTGGATGGCATAACTCACAGATAAGAATATCCCCATTCCCATGCAAATGAAGCTGTTTGGTTCCATCCACACAATTGGAGAAGTACACACCCGGCTGTTCATACAAACCCAATTTTTCGGCAAAACGATCCATGCAGGTAAAATATAACGTCGTATCTTGCTTCTTGTGCTTGATTAGCTCGTTTACGGAGTGGATGAGTGACTCCTTGGTGACAATCTGGCTCCACTGGCTATGCGGCATCACGATGCTGTTCTGGATTTCATGGATGCGTACACCCAAATCATAGACTTTATCGCTAATGGCCTGCATGTTGGCCTGGGTACCTTCAAATAGCAGCGTCTCCAATACGGTCTCCAGCCCCGCCTCAGTACAAAGACGGATGTTGTGCTCCAATCGCTCATACATGCGGGGATGTACACGATAATAGGCGGCATATGCATCTGGGTCCGTATAGTTGAACGAAATATGAATATTGGATAAGCCCGCATCACGCAAGGCATGAATTCGTTCTTCCGTCAGCAGGATGGCATTGGTATTTAACTGCGTGTCGATGCCATGTAGCCCACAATATTTCACAATCTCCAAGCAATCCTGATATTTCAGCGTCACCTCTCCCCCGGATAAACGCACCCGCTTGAGCCGCGGAAGTTCACGGATAATTCGGATAACCTCCTGACCGCTTATGCATTGCCCATCGTCCCGATTGTATGCGCAGCAATAGTCGCATTTGTAATTGCAATTGGAGGTCACACCGACCTCCAGTCCTTCCAATTCATATACGCCGGGTGTTTCAAGTTCCAGTGATTTATATCTGTTTTTCGCTGTCAATTTGATGTACCTCCCGATTCCTTATCCATGTTTTTTCAACTTGGAGATTATAGCGGATCTCGGTCGATGCACGATATGACATTATGTACGTTTCAAAAAGTATAGAATACGATGTCTTTGCAATTATTCAAAAAACTTAACAGAAACTTATACTTGTATAACCGATTTCAAGGATTCAATCGCCTTTTCCATTAATAAAGGTTCTGTTATCCATCTTCGTGGGTGTGAAAAACGCCCCTTATTATCAACAGCACATACACGACGCTCTCGAACATGCTCAGACCAATCAATAACCCGTCTCATCTTCTCTTCAAACACTTTATCCACAAATCCCATTATTACAAAACGTGATTTTTCGCACTCTTCCAAAAAAGAATCTTGGGAATGAGTTATAGGATCTTCAAGCAATGAGAGTACATGGTTTGAAATAACCTGTTTTGCTCGATTATGGTAGACCTCTGCTTTCAGACCAGCAGATTGGCGTACATTGGAAAGGTTATAAATGCGTAGAATACCGCTTGGCTCAGAATGTCCTTCAAAACTACATTTGAGTAGCTTAATTATGTTGCGCATAGTCAAGTCAGCGTAATCATTAACTTCAAAAGTATCACCCTCGCTTGTACCATTCTTATAAGAATTCCATTCTGGTGTTTTTTTTAATTCAAAACTCCCCGGATTTGTCATTATAACCATGCCCAGTTGCTTAGTAGATTCTCCAAAATGAATAGATGTATTATGTCTTAATAGTAAAGCCTCATTATCATGGTACACTCTATACATAGAAGCAGTAACACGTTCTGGATACTTTCTAACTTTAACCATATTAACACCTTACCTTTCGGAAAGTTTGAGAATTACCAACATAATAGATATAACAGATCGACTATTTAAACAATCGCAGATCATGAAACGAAACTACTATAATATATTATTTTAATTATATGTGTCTGAATCATAATCGGATCGTATGATCGCATACATTTTCAAATCCTGCATTTCGTTTTTAATTTTCATATACTTCCTTAAAACCCCTTCAAATTTCATGCCTGCCTTTTCCATGACCTTTGCGGAACCGATGTTTCCGACCAGACATTTAGCCTGAATTCGTTCCAACCCGATGTCTTCAAATCCAAATTGAATGATTCGGCTAACCACTTCCGTCATGATTCCTCGACCCCAGTACTCGTTGGATAACACATAACCCAATTCCACCCTCATACTGTTGCTGTCGCACCCCAAATAATTGCAGCTGCCAATCAGCTTCTTCGTTTGTTTATCCTCGATCCCCCATGGTCCCAGCTTATCCGCCTCATATTGGCTCATGATAAAATCAATAAAGACTTTGGTATCCTCCTTGCTCTGATGTGCATCCCAGGTTGTGTACTCCGATACAGCAGGAACCGCGCAATAACGGTACATCTCATCCAGATCAGCATAGGTAATGGGCCTAAGGAGCAATCGTTCTGTTTCCAATACTGGAAATGGGTCGAAATAGCTTTCAATCGACTTCATTTGTATGCCTCCCCGGGTCCTTAAGTTAGTTTTGCGACCGTTGCTTATAAGGAATCACTTTGTCCTGTTATTCTGTTTTGTTCCGGCTTTCCGCTTCTTGATCTACAATTCCATAACTCACAAATCGCTTGAGACTTTCTTTGGTTTTGGAGCTGGTTGCTTCATATTCCGCCCATATTAAATAGAACACCCCCAGGATTAAAGCAACTATACTCCAATTTCTCGGAGCAGTCCCAACATAATTCAACATCTCCTGGAACAAGTCCGAACTCCATGAAGCTACACCAGAACCAAAAATAGCAGCAGTTAAATATCGAACACCGTACAGAAATGCCGCTATGACCAGCAGAAGTGTCCCTGTAGTTCTACGACTCACACATATTCCCCTTTATAAAATCACGGCCATAACTTCTGGTGCTTCCATTGCCCTTGATGCAGAACATATTGGATTCGCAGATGCTTCCGCTCCGGGTCTCCCTGCCAGAATTCAACTTCCTGTGCGTTCACGGCGTACAGTCTCCAATTCGGTGTAATAACATCAGGATCTTGGCTGATTCGTTCCTTCTGAGCGGCAATGGCACGTTCCAATTCTTCCTCGCTCTCAAGTTCCTGACTCTGCCTTCCTGTCATCGCAACTGCGCGTGCCCCTGCTGATCTTTTCCGAAAATCGGCCGCCCCCGCTTCCTCGCCCATATCCTCGGCGGTCCCTCTTATTCGAATCTGTCTGCCCAGCGCAGGCCAATAAAAGGTCAGTGCCACCTGCGGATTGTTCGCCAGCTGCTGTCCTTTTCGACTCTCCGATCCAGATGCAAAATAAAAAGCTTCGTCAACTACGTCTTTCAAGATTAATACTCGTGCATCTGGGAAACCATTCGAGTCCACTGTCGAGATCGTCATCGCATGAGGTTCTTTCACCTCATAATCAATAGCCAGTCTCAGCCAATCCAAAAAAAGCTCCCCAGGTCGATCCGGTAACAGCTCGGTATCCCAAGATGGAAAAGGTCCAGACAAGGACTTCAACCCGCGCAACAAATTACTCGGTTTATCACTCATAGCGACTACCTCCTTAGACTTCCATTTAATTCCATTGTAGCGTAATTGAACTTAATTTATTTTTATAAGATTTAAACTCATTACGTTTCCTTCATCCAACGGCTTCAATTCTCTAAAATAATCTTCCAGGTATAGTCTAGTTATGGTGGATATAATCTCGTCTTTGGTGACTTCTTTTAATAGAATTAGATTGTTATCAATTCTATAAGATCCATTATGGCTTACCTCATCATTAAAGTCCTGTGTAATTCTAGCAAGATCATATGCCGCAACTCGAAACAGTTCTTTATCGATTTTTACATAAATGTCGTATCTGTATCCCTTACTCTCCGCTTCCCAGCTAAAAAGTTCGTTATCTTCTTCAAAATAAATCTCCATGTATTTACTCCCTTTTCTAACCTAGATGATTCATCATATTCATGCTGCTAAACTCCCAACCATTTAGTCCTTTTTCAACCGTATGAACACTGGTATTCCCTATAGAATGAAACTCCGATGTATTAGTCCAATTTTGGTGTCCTAAGAGATAATAAAGTATGTTAATTACTCCACCGTGTGTAACCAACAGAACATTGGATTCGACCTTGTGCTCCTCTATACTCTGGCATAAATTTCGAAAGGATGTACATATTCTGTTATAAAAATTTCGAGGGCTTTCTCCTCCTGGAAACGGGGTATCCATTCCAAGCTTGTTAAAATAAACTCCTGCATAGTTCACTTCAGCTTCCTTGTTTGGCATGCCAGCCAAATCTCCGTTGTTCATTTCTCTCCAGTCCTTCAGGTAATGCGCTTTTATATCCAGCCTTTTTTCAAGCTCTTTTGTAGTCTGTACTGCACGTGGGAGGTCACTGCTAATCACCGTATTGATCTTATATTGCTCTGAATGATGATACAGATAAACTCCGAGCCTCTCCGATTGAATAATACCTTGCTCAATGAGTCCTCTCTGACTCCAGCCACCTCTGTATCCCTCCTCATCCATCCCGTGTCTCACTAAGAAAATCTTCAAGTTATCTCCTCCTCTATTCGAATTCTTCTTATAACAAACCCCGGCCCTAGATCTTCCATCTTAGGTCGGGGCTTATGTTTTTATCTGACAAACGTATTATGAACTCGTTCTGATTTAATAAAGTAAGGAATCCATATGGCACAGGTAAGTACCGACTTTACAATATCTCTTACCGAACTCCCATCTTCAAGCTCTCTGGCCATCGGAATCTGAAGCAGCAATAAATAGTCAATAATACCCACAACTAGACTGACACTATAAAACATAATCATAAGACGAGGGAATATCGATTTTTTTCTATAAAAAGCAATGACAGTGTATATGCTAAACATTAAAAATAGCGCATTATATACTGTTTCAAAAATGATGACCGGGCCCCATAACGGGTGATAATAGTCCGATTGATCTGAAGTTAACAACTCCCATGACTCTGTAGTCACTGCTGGCAAACTATATTGAAATAGTTGTATTGCGAGCAAAATGATTGTAAGAAAAAGTCCGATTTGAATGAGGATCAACCATCCCCCAAGTCCCGATACACCTAATGGTCGATAGTCTACCTTCGACTCCTCTACATGTGGTTCCACTAATAACACTCCTTATTCTGTTTTGTCATTCTGAGATGATTACTCTACTGTAGTTCTCAACATGCTACGTGTTACTTTCAACCTCTTTTGATACTCTGTATGTATCTGTCTAGTACTTCCCTGATAGCTCCCTGCTGCTACCTTTCATTGTTATCGGGTTTTGTCACAACTTCCTTATTGTACATCACAGAGGAGTAAAACGATACAAAATTCACCAATTCAGGTCATGATTCGGAAAATGAAAACCTTAGCTATACTTCTGCCATGTTCAGCAACGTATTCTTCCACCATACTGTACTTAACTCGTGCAGAGATGGCATATCTGCATATAACGTTCAAGCAAGGCAGATCCGTTTACTCCTCTATTAAAGGAATCTGTTGTACCAGGTAACGGTTGAGGAAATGGTTTCCGGTTTGGATTAGTGGAAATAAAAAAAGAAGAGGGTTACTTATTAAAGGATAATCCCTCTTCTTCGAGCGCTTGTCGAAGTTTTGGCATCGCTGAAGGCCCAATTCCATGCAGCTTCAAAATCTCTTTTTCAGTGTATTGCGAGAGTAACTGCAACGTTATAATTCCCTGATTCTCCAGCGCTCGTCTGGCGGGTGCAGACAGCAATGCAAGAAATCCCTCTTTCGGTTTTCGTTCCTTCTCACAGACAGGACAGGTTGGACAATCGCTACTTTTGTAATAGGCATGCCCTTGTTCGCATGTTCTTAATGTTCCTTTAGTGTTTGCCATGTGAGTCACTCCTTTCCGTTTTATCAGATAACAGTTATCTCGGATTTAGATACTCAACCAGTTCTCAACATCTGAGATCATATCCTCGTATTGTTTTAAAGCCTCTATAGTCCATGTAACTTGTGATGTTCCCATTTGTTGTTCTTCATTGTCAGTACATTCAATCCACAAGGAGCGTTTTAGACTGTATTCGAGCCAGTCCAACTTTCCGGCAAAACCATTTTCGAGAACCATTCTCCAATTGGCGTTTAAATTCCCAACTCGAGACCGATATCCCTCTATAAAAGCTATGAACCTTTCTTTGCACACGTTTCCGGTGTGATCTACAGACCAATACATAGCTGTTTCCACCAGGTCATGCATCGGATTGATATAACCCGCTGATTCCCAATCAATAATGATGGGATTGTTCTGCTGCCACATCACGTTCTTAGGTTCAAGATCTCTATGACTAATAACTGTATCTGATCCCAGCATGACTGATGATTTTTTTGCCTGAGCACTCCACTCATATAGCTTTTGAAGGTTATTACCTAATAGAAGCGTCCAATCAGAGTCTTCTTTCTGCCCTTTGTTTAGATAATAAGTCCAATCTGTTTCTTTCGAATGATCCAACTGAAGATTAGGAATTTGAAGTTGCGAAAAATCAGTTTTATGAATATCCGCAAGAATCATGCCCATATGTTCACAATAAGTTTCGGTTAGTTCATGAAGCTCCAAACTTTTACCATGAATCCAGTCAAATATAAGATAGCATTGATTATCTAATATTTGCATTAAAGAACCGTTTATCACTTTGGCAGGTTGAGCATGGATAAAACTTGCTGCCAAGCTTGCTATTTTTTCAGATTGAATATAATTCTGCATAGCTGTAGGTCTACTCATAATTTGAGGATTCAGTGCTTTCACAGCATATTTGACATGTGTGGTTTCAATGGCATACATGCGATGTAAAAGCCCACCCGAGATTGCCTTGGGCTTACTGATCAACTCACCAAGTTCTAAATCAGTGATGAGTTTTTCGAATTTTAGATTATATTGAATATTATTCATAGGCTATAACAACTTTTGAAAACTACCAATATCCAATCTTCGCTCAAACTTATATCCCACGCCTTTAAACATCGCACATTGCTCATATCCATGCTTTTCAAATAAGGATATACTGCGTGTGTTTTCCATACAAACGGTAGCAATCAACGTGTAGAATCCTTGCTCACGTGCAACACCCTCTATATAACGTAACGCTTTTCCGCCAATACCTTTCCCTACGGTGCCCGGTTTCAAATAAATCGTTACTTCAGCCGAGAAATCATAGGCTTGTTTGCTCTTATATTGGGTAATTAGCACGTAGCCTCTAATTTCGTTCTCTTCTTTAATAACAAACGATTTAAACCGCGGATTTGGGTTCATGACAGATGCTTTGATTTCTTCCAGAGTCAATTCTTCGGTATGAAATGAGATGGTCGTGTTGGAGACATAGTAATTATATATTTCCTTGACTTCATTCAAATCCTGTTCTTTTATTTCTTCAAAAGAGTAGATGGGCATTTCCATTTTCATACTGATAAATAACAAGTCCTCGTCATTCACTTTGCTATAAAACTCCTTATCTTTTTTAAAGCCTGTCCGCTCATACACTTTAATTGCTCGCTCATTGAATGAGGCGACAACCAGCCGAAACTGAGAACGTTTAAATTGGTTTTGCAAGAATACTAAACTTTGTTTAAGGAATACAGATCCTATCTTTTGCCCTGTCAGATCTGGATCTAATCCGATGCCTATATCCAGATATCTTTCTTCTTGATACAGTCCGATTGCGGTTCCTCCCGGCACACGAGCTGATCCCCGCAACAAATAAATCCTACTAACCTCTCCCGTTCATCCAGGACTGAAAAGTACTCTCCATTCATCAACTCATGAATATCTTCATCGGAATCAGAGAAACTGTACATTTCGTATTCATGATCATACTTCCAGGTAACGATTCTTTCCGCATCAATTAATCTCATTGGATAATAGGATAAAAGCATAAATAGACCTCCTTCTTATACATGTACGGGCTTAACGAACTCCGATAGAGACACTATCATTGTTTTTCATATAGACTGGCACTCCAGCTCCCCAGTTCCACTCTTCGGATATATTGGAATCCATAATCTTTATAATATTGATTAAGTCTAAGATTATCGGCCATGCAATCCAGCCTGATCAAGGTCTTGCCTTTATGTCTAATATTCTCTTCTGCTGATTTTAGAAGAAGTAGACCTATACTTTGTCCTTTAAAATCTCTATTCACTGCGAATCGGTGTATGTATCCGGAATCCGGGTTGTCGAGTTCTTTCCAAATCAAGGGATCTGACCATGTTAAGGTGTACGTGCCTACGACTTCATGATTCATTTCAGCAAGATATACTTCTGATCCATCATTCATGAATTCAATGACTTTTTCCAGATTGAAATACTCGGGACGCCATTGATATATCTCTTTGGAGTTCAGCCACCGGGCAGACTCTTGCCATAGGTTCAACACAGTTGGTGCTTCCTCCGGTAATGCAAGTCTAGTTGTGAGTTTAGTATTAAGTTGCTCCATCAAGATCCCTCGCTTATTCAAAGTCAAAATCTTTTCCCTGAATTACTTTATTTCAAACGGTCTACTATCCCGATCAACCACGCTGCAAATCGTTCTTTCTCCTCGAACTGTGGGTAATGGGCCGACTCATCAAATACAACAAAATCTTTTTCGGGAGCTTGAAGCTTAGTGAAATACTCTCGTGCCGCTTTCACAGATGTCATATAATCATATTTCCCCATAACAAAATAAGTCGGAAGCTCCAGTTGATCTACAATGTCTGGCAAATGGTTGGAAGATTCTTCCTTCATGAGAATTTCCTGTGTAGCCTGTACTCCCATGGAATACCGAATCACATCCAGCGCATTATATTCGGTTCCCAGTAGAAAGCCAAGCGTATAATCCTTGTTATCGTCAATCAGCCTGGCTGCACCGCCATACTTGCGAACCAGATCTCTTGGCGTGTACTTTTCTCCTCGCTCGATTGAATGGCGAAGAAGCTCCAAACTTTCCACATCTTCTGTATTGCCTGCTTGTTTCGCTTGCGTGATCGTATATTCCAAACTATCCAGCTCACTCTGAGGAGTATCCGCCATTTGTCCAATGCCTATATAAACCATGAATTTGTCCGGTGCTTTGGCTGCCGCTTTTGTTCCTATGTATGTTCCAAATGAATGACCGACCAGCACAACCTTCTCTTGTCCCAGCTCGTTAGTAACATTATCCGTTAAAGCGAGCAAATCATCGACAAGCATATCCGAGGTCAAACCTGAATAATCCTCCAACAAATGATATGACTTTCCGCTTCCACGCTGATCATAATGCACAATGGTGAAATGTTGCTCAAGCTCCTGCTGATACTTCCTTACATAAGGAATCTCGGAGCAACCAGGACCACCATGCACGAAAATAAGAATCGGATTGTTCCGGTCCATCCCGCGAATCATAACCTCATGACCTGCACCATTGATCTCAACCTGTCCTAACGTGCTGATACTATTCTCTCCCTTGATCCCAGGGGTCCATGTGGGAAAGATCAGAGCGAGGATTACGATTAAAAGGATACTAACTATGGCGCGTCTGAATATTTTAATTGACTTCTTACGCACCATTTTCAATTTCCTTCAAGGTCTTATTAGTTTGACTAAAGATAAAATGATCATCAGGGTTCCAAACGTGCAGATGATCAGCACGGTATCCACGCAGCCACAACACGCCGTTAATTCGTCTAAGATAAAACCCACTCGGAAAATCTTCGTCTTCGGTTAGTATCTCTGATGCAATTGTGATAGAGCCCACTGGAGCTCGATGTCGTTGTATAAGATTTCCCGAATAACCTTCAGGCTGATCCAGATACACCAGTCTTAGGTGAGGCCCCAGCTCAAGCGGGCATAATTCCAAATCTAATTCGCTTGCTCTTTTAAAGATCTGACCCGTAGTAGCTCCATCAGGAAAACCAAGTTCACCAACGGTTAGTTCAACGGTCTGCAGACTGTACTTTGTATCAGAAGTTGTAAATTGATCATCAGTTAATAGCTTCTCTCCCAATTCATTCATCATGATAGAGTTTTGTTGCAATTTTTGAAAAAGCTGCGTTTTCGTAAGTCCACCAACCTCTACTGTCCTCTTAATCATTTCACACTCAGGGTACATTTTCTCGTTTTCGATACGCACTCGTTATCACTCCTAACAAATTGGGTCAGGCCTAAAAAACGATATAATAAACTGAATTTAAATATTCTAGAATTCCACATACATTTCCTTGTTTACCTATACTCTGTTAGTTGAACAGGCTGCCGCTAGACAGCCCTCATATTCTTTAAAACCTTATAATTATAAAATGCATTTTCTACACAAATAGAGTCTGCTTTGTAAGTGGGATATATTTATCCAAAGGTAGGAGCAGGTAATTCATCAATTTTCAAACGAAGTAAACTATACGGTTTTTGTCGCATGTCTTTTCCATAATGAAATCTTGCCTGTCTATGTAATTGGTTCACAATTACATATAAGTGTTGATCCGGACCAATAGAAAACGTATCCGGCCATAAAATTCTCGGATCATGTGCAATGGTTTCCATTATTCCATTTGGCAATATTTTTCGAATACTATCGTTTTCATAGTCTCCAGCATAAACGTTTCCTTTTGCATCCGTTATCAATCCATCAGATGCACCCTTTTCTCCCCAATACTGCACAAGATAACTTAAATTAAAATCCGGTATCGTTCTGTCTCTTAGGGCTTCTGTTGAGATCGAGTAAAGGTAACGACTGGATAGTGGACAGTAAAATAACATTTTTCCATCTGGGGAAATCGCTATACCATCAGAGGCCAATTGAAAGGGAGATGTCGAACCATCCGTGTTTCGATTCATCAAAATTTTACCTTCCACTTTCGGCACAAAATACGGATCGGGTGAGGTTGACCTTGCTCCATCTAACCGTCTATACGCATTTCCGTTTTCTAAATTAACAACGATAATAGCACCTGGACCTCTGGAAGAAGAATCCGTTATATAGGCGTAACCTGCTTTACCCACACGAAAATCAAATCGGACGTCATTCAGATACGTTGTCGGCAAGACTACATCTTCTGCAAACGTATATACTTTTCTTATTGTATTTGTTTTTAAATCTACAGCGACTAATTTGGCTCCTCCTTTAACAGGCTCAGAAAAATTTGGTGCACCCGTATCCAATACCCACAGAGTTCCCCTTCCATCAGCAATTACACTTTGGACACTGACGAAGGACATACTGATATTCAAAGGGTTTATCAAATTCGTTTCTAAATTTGGATAAGGCTGCAACTGACCCTCAACAATTTCCGCTACCGTAAATCTAACGTCATCTCCCCATTTGGGAAAGCAAATGAAGATGCGCCCGGTTTCTGATACACTAACGCCTGTAGGCATAGCCCCATAGAATGAAAAAACGAGCTCTAACTTTCCGAAATATTCCTCCATAGGTAACATAGTTTTAGGATATCCTCCCAACATATTTGAATAGATATTACCTAATCATATGTTTAAGACTTTGTCTAATGCCTGGCTCTTAATTATTCTTTTTCTAACCGAAACATGTCTCTAGCCACTCACTGTTTGCCTTCTTCTCGCAGCACATAAGCCAATTGGTACATTTCCGCAATGTCATATCTGTTCTGTTCTTCAAATCTCTTGATCGCTTCACCAATCTCTACAACCTCTACAGCAATCACCTGCTCCCCATCCACTGGATTCAGCGGTTGGCCCACAAGTTCAACCTCTCCATAGCCAATGAGTCTCACAAAATGAGGATGCGGAATATGCGGTCTATACGGATCAGGCGCACTCGACATGCAATGAAAATGTCCAAACAACTGATACGTGATCAATTTGGCTCCGAGCTCCTCCATCACTTCACGTTGCAGTCCACCCATATACTTCTCTCCTGCCTCCAACGTACCTCCGGGCAGCTCCCATTTCCCATTATCGATCTGAAAAATAACCACTTGTTCCCCGACAAACGGGATGATACTCACATTGCTTACCAGCGTTTCATCCACGATATCGTTCAACCTAAACTCCGCTTCAACAATCCCCAATGAATCGATGTACTGAGCGCCGGGAATTGTTCCTGATCCAAAGTCTTCATCTTCTATCCAATCCTTTCTATGTAAAATAAATCTTCCATCTATATCCTATCTTTCATTATAGATCAAAAAAGAAAAAGAAGGCCACCTTTCCCATCGGGAATCCATGACCTTCTCATGTTATATCAGTTGAACTAAAACATGTTTACACATGCCACTCCGAGCGCTAATGGTGTACCAGTTTCCCATTTTCCAAAAAGAGAACCCGATCACATAGCGGCAAAATCCGCTCATCATGCGTAACCATAACTGCACACTTGCCCTGCTCCTTCACGAGCCGTGCAATCATGCCAACAATATCGAGGCCGCGTTCCGCATCCAGGCTGGCTGTCGGCTCATCCGCGAGCAATACGGCTGGATCATTCATCAATGCTCTCGCAATGGCAACCCGCTGGCGTTCCCCGCCGGACAGCTTCTCTACATATGCCTTACGCCGATGGGTTAAACCTACCGTATCCAGCAGCTCATCGACTCGCTTCGCTGCTTTGGCTTTGTCCGTTCCGGCAAGCTTCGCAACCACCATCAGTTGTTCCTCCACTTTCAGATATGGAATGAGGTTGGCGCTTTGAAAAATAAATCCAAGCTGCTGAAGCCGCACATCGGATATATCCTGTTTGTTTTTGCCCATAATCGATGCGCCATCCAGCAGAACCTGTCCTTCCGTCGGTTCAAGGAGTGCCCCTGCGATGGACAGAAATGTACTTTTGCCTGAGCCGGAAGGCCCCATCACTGCGACGAGTTCTCCTTCGGCCACCTCTAGATCCAGCTTATCCAATATCGTCCGTTTGACCCCACCATCTTCGAAGGTCTGTGTAATTCCCTGTAATACCAGTCGGTTTTTCATGCTGCAGTCCTCCCAATCGCATCAAGCGCATCAATTTTGGTAACCTTCCACACCGAGAATAACGAACCCGCCATAGACATAATGAGGAATAACACGCAGGTTAGTGCCAGTGTGGACAAGCTTAATTGAAACGGCATTGAAGCTGGCAAGATGGACTCAAACAGCTGAACCAGCAGAACACTGATCACCAGACTGCCGACGGACAGAAGCAATACTTGCAATGAAACACTGCCAGCCAGATACGAATTTCGCGTCCCAATGGCTTTCAAAATGCCAAATTGACTCGTTTTCTGAATCGTGATGACGTAGAAGAATACCGCAAGTACAAACGCCGAGATGACAAATAAAAAGGCAATCATCATGAGCAGTGATCCCTGCTCTTCTTTGTAACCAGGAATAGCCGATACCGCGTCAGACTTCGTAATTACTTCCGTATTCGGCAGAGCGCTACTCAGGCTGTCTACCTTCTCACCTGCATCCTTAACGGCAATTGCATTGTATACAGGAGCATTGGAGTCTGCTGTTCCTTGCGAAGTACGGGAACCTTCCTGAATAGCAAGCCATTCCTGTTCGTTCAGGAACACAACCGGTGAGTGACTAAAGGACTCATTTTCAACAAATCCACCCACGGTCCACTCCGTTCCCGAGGCTTGGTCAACCAGTACCGTTCCAATCGTCACGCCGGATTCAGACAGCTTTTGATCCACCACAACCTGCCCGTCTTTCTGATCCGTGATCGGAGACCCTTCGGTTACGGTTGGAGCGAGCCAGCCTTCAGGATTCACCATGAAAAGCGTTACATCAATCTTCTTCGTCTCACCAGCTGGACTGACCGTTGTCATTTTCACACCCAGCGGCTCAGCATTCTCTTGCCCCACAGCGGAGCGTGTCTGCTCCAGTTGTTCCTGATTGACCTGGGAGCGGGTAAAACGATGATTCGAATCCTGCTCCAGAACAAAATGGGTTGCTGCCATATTTTTGATGGAAGCCGCGTTGTCATACGCGAGTCCCTGTGCCAGACCTGTTACAAATAAAACCAGAAATGAAACAAGCACCATAATTGTAGCAATTAACGCATACCGCCCTTTGGCAAACCTCATCTCTCTAATAGCCAAGTACATATTCTCTGACCTCCTCTTGATAACCCAAGTATAGGAGGCGAAAATGAACGGCAAATGAATAACAGATTACATCTGCGGGAGCGTCACGGTAAAGACCGTTCCTTCAGCTGAACTGGACACCTCAATCGTACCGTCATGGATGCGGATAATTTTCTGCACAATGGCAAGTCCAAGCCCGGTTCGGCCGGAAGAACGCTCTCTTGCACGGTCTACCCGGTAGAAACGATCAAATAGGAAAGGCAAATGCTCCGCCGCAATCCCATCCCCTGTATCCCGAATATGGATTATGCATTGGGCATTGATCTCCTCGGCACGAATCTCGATGCTTCTCCCCTGTGGAAGATGATTCACGGCATTCCCCAACAGATTCATCCAGACCTGCATGAGCAGCACTTCATTGCCATATAGCTGGATGGATTCGGGTACCGAAATTCGGAGCAGCAGCTCCTTTTCTTCCAGCTGCCATTGCAGCACCTGAACCGCTTGACGGAACTGATCCCGCAGAGAATTTCACTTTCGTCAAATCCTCATGGCCCTGTTCAAGGGAGGAGAGCAGCAGCAACTGTTTACTCAGCAAAGACAGATGACGACTCTCTTCCTCAATAATGGAGGCATAGTGCTCCCGTTCTTGTTCAGGCAGTTCGCGATCCCCTACCAATTGGGCAAATCCCTGAATGGAGGTCAGAGGCGACTGAATCTCATGTGATACATTGGATACAAACTGCTGACGTGCCTGATCTACCCGTTCCAACTCACGACTCATGGTCATGAAATGCTGGGCCAGCTGTCCAATCTCGTCGCGCCGCGTGGTACGTAATTTCAGATTATAGTTTCCTTGGGCAATGCGCTTGGTCGCCTCCGACAGACGTTCAATCGGATTCACGAGATAGCGGGTACTGATCAAAAAGAGCAGGATGCTAATGCCCACCGTAAACGCGCCAATCAGCGCAAAAAAGATACGCAGTTCACCGAATTGCAAAATGACATCCGGACGCATAAACAGAGCATAACTTGCAGTGCCCATCTGCAGATGAACACCGACGGTATTGCTCAGTTGATTATCAAAGAACCCGGTAATGAACGGTTTGCTAGGAAACTCGGCAACCCCGTGGTAAATCTCACCACCAAGTACCCGGTCTACAGCCTGCTTGTCCAGATCCTTCTGGCGGAATTCACGACCATAGAATTGGTCATTCCCTTTTCCATCCGTCACATAGATTTCGTAACCGAGCGCTGCGGCATTATTCAGATAATGCTCCACCGTAGCGGGTTCTTGCTCCACAAACTGCTTCATTTGCATTGCGATGCTCACCAGCTTCTCATCATTGAAAGACTTCAGCTTCGCATGATAATAAATGTTGGATAAAAGAAAACCGAGCATGGCGCTGACCAGAATCACCGCGATCGTAATCAGAAATACCCGAAAGTACAGTGATCTCAATGCGCTTTCACCTCAATCTTATAACCAATCCCCCGTACCGTCTGAATGACAAAATCATCCGCATAATCGGCAAAACGGTCACGCAGCCGCTTGATATGCACATCCACGGTACGGTCATCTCCTTCGTAATCGGCTCCCCAGACCAACCGAATCAGTTCATCACGCGAGAACAAACGGCCTGGGAATTGAGCCAGCTGGGAGAGCAATTCGAACTCCTTCATTGGCAAAAAAGAATCGATTGCCCATCGGAGACCTCCACATTGTTCCGGTCAATCACGATGCGGTTCATGCGAATGATGTCACTGGACGTGCGATGGTACCGGCGAAATAATGCTTTGACCCGGTAGACCAGTTCCTCGGGTTCAAACGGCTTTGTCACATACTCATCCGTACCTCTTAAGTACCCATCCCGCTTGTCGGATAGCTGATCCCGTGCTGTCAGCAGCATGATCGGAATGTCATAATGTTGGCGAATGAAATCACATAACTCCAGTCCATCCATGCCTGGCATCATCACATCCAGGATCGCCAGATCGATCGGCGTTTCTTGCATCACCTTGACCGCTTCCACTCCATCCTGTGCTTCATGCACCCGGTACCCTTCCTTGGTCATAACATGCCGGAGAAGTGCTCTAATATTGGCATCATCGTCCGCCAGAAGCAGATTCTTCATATCGTTGTCCGCCCCTTCTAGTTTCAAATTCATCTAATTTGTAGTGGGAACCACCGCGATATTGATCCTGCACAGATGGTAGCACAAAAGCAATGTAAATCGCCAGCGAACATGCAATGAGTGCATCGGTCATGTTTATATTTTCTCAAAGCTGGTTGACACTATTATTAAGCGCACCTATAATAAAAACATAACATATGAACGGTTGCTCATATATTCACTTATAAATGATTAATCATTGCCGAGGATCACTTTTAGTCACAAAAGAAATTATATTACATACCGGAGCACGGCTCCAAAGGAGAGGATTTCATATGTCCGGACATCACCACAATCACGACCATGGACACAATCATGCTCATACCAATAACAAGAAAGTACTATTGTTTTCCTTCATTATTATTACCGTTTATATGATTGTTGAAGCCGTTGGTGGATTCATGACGAACAGCTTGGCCCTCATCTCTGATGCAGGTCATATGTTGTCTGATTCCATAGCTTTGGGGATTGCCTTGCTGGCGTTCACTTTTGGCGAAAAAGCGGTGAACACAGGCAAAACATACGGGTACAGACGCTTTGAGATTTTGGCAGCCACGTTAAATGGGGTTACCTTAATCGCTATCTCCCTCTACATCTTTTACGAAGCGATTGGTCGCTTCATTCATCCGCCAGAAGTCGCAACGGTCGGCATGTTGATCATCAGCATCATTGGCTTGCTCATCAATATTCTGGTGGCATGGATCATGATGCGCGGTAGTGACACCGAGAAAAACCTGAACATGCGTGGAGCTTATCTCCACGTCATCAGCGATATGCTGGGATCGGTTGGCGCCATTGCTGCGGCTTTGCTCATGATGTTTTTCGGTTGGGGATGGGCCGATCCACTTGCGAGTGTCATTGTTGCCGTACTGGTCCTGCGCAGTGGATTCTTCGTCACAAAATCATCCTTGCATATCTTGATGGAGGGAACGCCCGCGAATGTCGATGTGAGTGACCTTGTGCAAACGATTCAGAAGGTAGATGGTGTCAAAGGCGTGCACGACGTGCATGTCTGGTCCATCACCAGCAACCTGAATGCACTGACTGCACATATTGTGGTGGACGGAACGATGGATGTGTATGCATCCGAGGTGCTTGTTCAGAAGATCGAGCATTTGCTGGAGTATAAAGAAATCAAACATGTGACCTTGCAGGTAGAGTCTGAAAAGCATCTGCACGACACCTCGGTATTATGCACCGTCAAAGGTGAAACACCGGATGCTCATGCGCATCATCATCATTGAGATTTAGAGACCGTTGGCTGTAAATTGAAACAGGACTGATTCCCGGTAGTGGAATAGTCCTTTTTTTCATTTCGTCTATAACTTTAATTCCTTCCAGTTGTTATGTATTACAGGATGGCATTTTCGAATTCATCGTGTTAATGCACAGTGCTTTTTTTGTTGCGCTTAACCTGACAAATATAATAACGAGGAGGTCAAATCGATCATGGGAAAATTCCAAAAGTTTTTGTCAGTGATCCTTGTCCTGATCACGCTTCTTCTGCTTCTTAACTACCTGGAGTTAAGGGAAAACAATAGACTACAAGTCATCATCATTAAAGGAATATATAACTAACATCTATATTCTCTCGTCAATGATAAATTTTTTCTCATCTTGTTTATTGTTGTTTTGTTTTTTGATTTCAGTTTTCAACTCATGCACTTCTTTGATCAGATACTCAAGTCTTATTGATGTTTTTGACGAATCTATGGCATAACGTACAACTACTACAATGATAAGAAATACAAAAAAAACATATAAACAATAATATTAAAGCTCCAAAGAGATCCATTTAGGTTAACAACTCCTTACTTATATTAAACTTATCGAATGAGGTAACGTTCATGACAAAAAAAGCATTCTATCCGTTTCTTCTCTTCTTCCTTCTTCTCACGGCCTGCGCTTCAGAAGATTCTGCTGAAAATCAGGACACGGAGACTATCCCAAGAAATGAGACTGCACCTGTAATCATGAGTGTTGAGACTAACTTTTCCGAGAAAGGAGGTTGGGTCGTCGTCCCTGCAAAAAGTACAGAATTAAATGTCACAGTAGAGACGACCAACGCAGAAACACTCCTTTTTTGGATTGTTCCAACGGGGACGGAAACTTGGGGAGAGCGAGAACTGATTGGTTACGATATTAACGCGAAAGATGGTTGGAATGTAACGTGGAATATTGCCGGTAAGTCTTTGCATCATCGCTTGGTTGTTCAAGCATTAGGGAGTGATGGAAAGACACTCACCGACGAAACGATAAATATTACGAACGAGTAATTTGAGTTATTTAACGTTAGCATATTTAATAATCGGCGCCCACTCTAATCAATCTTTTATTAAGTGGGCGCCGATTGTTTAAAGGTAATACCCCTGGGTTACTTGATCTAAAATGAAATCTCTCGGTCATGCCTTTCCCTCCTTCATTAATCTCCACCACCGCCACAAGATGAGCAGCTGGATGAGCTGCAGGAAGAATCGGATGATGACCCAGAGGATGATCCGGAATCTCCTGAGGAGCCACTGCTGTCAGTACAATGATCTGCATAACAGCTGGAACTGCTCGTACAACCACTGCTTGACGAAGCACCATAGGCGGCCTTTTCCTGTGGAAGAATCTCCTGCTCCAGACGCCCCATATGCACTCCATATGTCGGCTCGTGATGCATAGAGTGATACACCATGGCACTAGCCATGATGAGAGCCACATCGCTCCCACCCGAAGTTTCAAGAGATAGCTCTTCCTCG
This sequence comes from Paenibacillus sp. 1A_MP2, assembly GCF_052244825.1. Taxonomy (NCBI): domain Bacteria; kingdom Bacillati; phylum Bacillota; class Bacilli; order Caryophanales; family Paenibacillaceae; genus Paenibacillus; species Paenibacillus sp. 1A_MP2. The sequence continues at coordinate 5,469,498 of NZ_JBQQCS010000001.1, forward strand.
CTCAGGCTTGCTGACCTTTGTAGTCGTTCAATCAAGTAGGTAATAACCCCCGCAGCTTCAGGATCCTCCTGCATGCGTCTAGCATGAAAGAGTTGGTTCACCAGTTCAGATTGATTGCCATGCGCGATCAGCTTCTGCATATCACTGGATAACGGATAGCTGAAGAAATCACCCCAGATCGCGGAGCTATAGGGAGTGAACTCAAATAATTGGCAATACACCCAGTCAAACCAGGCTCTTGCTCCTGGCGTTTCGCGGCGGGTAACGGTCGGCTCATGATGTACCGTGGAACCCATAAATTCCGCACAAAAGTCTGCATATGACTTGGTAAACATCAACATTTCATGCCATAGCTCGTCTACCTCTTCGCTGAACATCGGCACCTGCTTTAGCAAAGAAGCCATAATGAAGTACCGCTTCAGCTCCAGCAGTTTCCAACGATACTCCAACGTTTTCATATGGGGATATTCCTGTTGAATTCGGATCTTGAGTTTATTGGCAAAATGCTTATTGAAGCTCTTTTCCAATTGTTGAACGGTTTGCTCATAGGAGACTTCTTCACGAAGTCCAAGATTCATAGGCACTTTTTTTCGTCTATAGGTAATCTTCGTGTGCTTCTTGCGGCTTCCTGCTGGACGAAAAATCCTGAGTTTACGCCAAAATAAATATGCTGCAACAACCAATACACCTGCTGCTAGGTAGTAGTAGATAGGCGACATCGTGGCCTCTCCTCTCCGTTGATCTTTTCTATGTATGGGCTAAACTCCCATTAGTATAAATGACGACCCACAACTATTAAAGAGCCCTTTGGCATAAATGCCAGGGCTGTAAGGTCGTGCATTTCATTTCGGCACATTGTTATGAGATGGCTATGATTACACTGGTTAAAAGTAGGAGCAAAGTTACGGGAGCCCAGATTCTTCGTTCCCATACGCTTCTTGTAATGAGGTTTAATATCGTACCTAGCACCAAATACGCAACAATAAACCAAATCGCCGTACCTGCAAACGTAGACCATCCAGGCAAGATCAGACCTGATTTACTCAGGACAACTAGAGCGATAAAGGCTAGAATGGCGATCTGAAACAAGCAGGCAAATCGCATGGATCGGGGGTATTTCCCGGGAAACTTCCCACCCATGGCATACTCGCCCCACGGCACACCTACCGCTAAAGCAACTTGAAAGAGAATCACGATTAGGATCAGGATGGTAAATACTATTGATGACGTTAATACGATCATAACCACACTCCAGTATTCAAAGTGGCAGTAGAATCACTCCCATAATAGGGATGCCTTATTTTCCAATCGTAGATCCTTCATTCACTACAGAAATGCAAACATGATTGTTCTCTAAATTATACAGGATATGACACTAAATCATACTTCCTTTTTTGCCTTTTCGACTCCCCTGCCTGTCCGTTAACCACAGTAACATTCAATAAGTTTGTAATATAGAAGCTCACCCTCGCAAACATCGTAGCATCTTCATATGATCTATGGAATCCACTCGCTCTTTCAACATCGTGTCTCTCGATTGGGAATCAATACAAATAGAGACTTTCACTAAAGGAGAGTCTCTATTGTATTCTATATTTGTATTTTACTGAGCAACTACTTCGCTACTAATAATAAGTTATAAGGACATTTTTACCCATTAAGCTGAGTCATCATTTCTTTCATATATCGTGTTCCATGGACCTCATTTTGGGGACTTACCTTTTCAATGCGAGCTAAGTCATCAGGTGTCAGTTCAATCGTTGCAGCGTTCGCGTTTTCCTCCAAATATTTGATTCGTTTCGTTCCCGGAATCGGCAATGCGTTATTAGCCATAGTCCAAGCTAAAGCCAATTGTGCAGGCGTACAACTCTTCTCCATCGCGATCTCTTTGATTTTATCCACAACTTCTATATTTCTAGCGAAATTGTCTCCTTGGAACCTCGGCATATATCTGCGCAGATCATTAACATCCAAATCTTCGAATTTACGTATCTCACCTGAGATAAACCCTCTACTTAATGGACTGTATGCAATATGAGTAATATTCAATTCTCTCGCAGTCGGTAGAATCTCGTCCTCAATATCCCGGCTCCACAGGGAATATTCGCTCTGCAACGCAGAAATCGGATGAACGGCGTGTGCACGGCGTAAAGTGGAAGCCGATGCTTCCGACAAGCCAAGGCAGCGTACTTTCCCCTCTTAACCAAGTCAGCCATTGCGCCAACAGTTTCTTCAATCGGAATCTGAGGATCTACCCTGTGTTGGTAGTACAGATCAATATAGTCGGTGTCCAGCCTGCGAAGACTTGCTTCTACAGCCTTTTTCACGTAATCCGGATGACCATTCAACGTCTCATAGTTTGGGGTATACGCAAATTTGGTAGCAATAATGGCCCGATCCCGACGTCCCTTCAGCGCTTTCCCCAGTAGTTCTTCATTATGACCATTACCATACACATCAGCTGTATCTAGCAATGTAACGCCAATCTCCAGCGCGTGATGGATGGTTTTCATTGACTCCTCATCATTGGTTTCCCCGTACATCCCCGGAGACATGCCCATAATTCCCAATCCAATCGAAGATACGACTATATCGCTATTTCCCAGCACTCTTTGTTTCATTTCTCCATCTCTCCATCCGTTAATATTAGTCCTTACCGATGCTTTCCATTTGATCTAGCAGCTTGCTTTCTGAAGGAAGCTTTCCTGTTTCTATGTCTTCATAGATGGTCAATTTGTTATTTACCGCTGCAAGTGCTTCGGCAATTTCTAGTTGGCGGCGATGTAATTCTTCCTTATATTCGTGAAGGATCGCTTTCCGTTGTGGAATGGTTGAATCCCCGTCCAGTGCCAGACTAACCATATGTTTCAGTGTAGATACTTTCATACCCGTTGCCCGGAAACAAGACATTAGTCTCATCCAATCCAAATGTTCTTCCTCGAACATCCGATTTCCATGTTGATCCCGCCTAATGTAAGGGAGCAGTCCCTCCTTCTCGTAGTAACGAATTTTATGTGCAGGACAACCCAGCCGCTCCGAAGCTTCTTTTATCGAGAAAGCCATAATGCTGACTCCTCCTTTATGTTCATTTTTGGATGCATTTGGCCGGTTCTTTTACATCCTAAGGCTTAATGTTCACATTAAGGCAAGCACAAATTTCAAAAAAAATTAAATGAACTGACGTTCACTATTTTTAACAAATGGAGGACATAACACACGCTTCAGTACTGGGAAATAACGAATAGAGGAGATATGTTGAAAAGATCGGTGAAAAGCTGGGATTCGGAGGAAAAGAACTTGGAGAATCTGAGCAATTGTTTCACTTACTTTAATTGTTCGGTGCCATAAAGTACCCGGGCCTGATCACAGTTCAACGGTTCGGTAAAAGGTACTTCCATGAAGTATTCCAGTTGCCACTGTTGCGTTTTTTGAGCCTGCTTACTTGTTGGCTTGTCCCAAGGCGGATATACACGTATAGCCCGCTTGCCACCTTTGCCTTGATCCGATACAATATCTCTCTGTAACAATACATGCTTCGGAAATACAAATTGACCAAAGTTGCTACCTGTGCGCGTACTAATGACATACATATCTGCTGGATCTGATACATCATATGGCTGTGTCGATCTATCCTCACTCCGCTGCCACAGGGTAACAAATTGTCCAATCTTGGTTGGTGTGGTTTTGGCGACGCGAAATCGAATGGAGAGAGAATTTAAGGTGAATACATACGCCCCGTATTCAGCATTTTGTGCTTCTTCATGTGGTTGTGAGCAAACAAAGCCACACCTGTCATAGATGAGTTCTTTACTGGCAAGTAAGTCGCCATGAAATATATCTGGGGTCGTCCAAATATTCGGACGATTCAAACTACTTTTGTTATCCAACTTGTGATATCTCTCCTGTCTTGTATAGTCTGAACTAAGGCATTTGCGATAGCTGTAAAAAGTTTGCTAGTTCAAAGTTCCTGACATAATCGCTTCCATTCCTGCCATGCCTTCAAGTATTCAGGCAGATCATCAGGATGATGCTTGTTACTCAGCCCAATTCGGCAATATAGATGGACCAGAGCTTCCTCTATCAATCTGGATTTTTCCATTTCCACCTGTTCCAGAAGTTCGAACGCAGCAAATAATGTTTCGGTATTGATATCATCCGGCGAGGAGCTAAAAGCATACAAGAAATCATAGAGGATAGGTCCAACCATTGGAGATGGGTCAATGACGCCGATGAGTTCATTTTGAGCATATACAAAATTATGAACCCCCGTATCGCCATGCAAAAGAAACTTCTCTTCTTGCTCATGAAAGAGACGATCCACTTTGGACTGAACCAGATTATAATCATCTGTCGTTAAAATACTTCCGATATTCATCTTTGCTTCATGAATACTAATCTGATTGAATTCTTTCCATGTCTTCTGTGGGAATTCTATTCTGCCCCATGATTTCGGTTCTGAAGAACGCACATATGTATTGAACAGGTCTTTCACCAGACGAGTTAACCAGTCTCTTTCTGTCCCCGATTGAAATGGGTTGTGCCTTCTATATAGGAGTAAATTAGATAAGTGTTGTCCCGATCAGTCAACAAAACTTCAGGCAATAACGAAGAATTCTTATAGGTATCCAAAAACTGCTGGGCGATGTGAATCTGTTCGGGTTCATCTGATTTCAGAATATAATGCTTATTCAGATTGGTACTCAACCGATAAACACGTCCAGCTGTGGTACCTGACAAACTTTTAATTTTAGTTATTTCTTCGTTAATATGATGCATCTTGAATAAGTTATTGATCTCATTAATCGTTGGATTGATTAGCATATGGTTCTCCTCATATAGTTCCCTTCCATGAATGATCCATTGTACTGCATTCCAAATATCTTCTGCGATATAATCAGGTTCGGTCTCCGTCCATTTGTCTCTGAATTTGGTTAATGAAGATTCTCCCCAGCCTGTTCTTACCATGATCTTTGTCGCACCTACGGCATGGGCAGCAAGCATGTCTGTATCTCCTACATCTCCAATAACTATGCATTTGGATAAATCCAGACCGTGTTCCTCTGAGGCCTGTAATAACATTCCGGGTTTAGGCTTTCTGCAGCTGCATTCTTGCTCATGCGGACATATATAGGAGTGATCGAATCCGTACTCGCGAAATTGCTCTTCAAAATCCTCAACACTTGCTTCTCCACGTGAGATTCGGTATTGATTAGTAAAAGCCAGTACCATAATTCCTTCTCGTTTCAAACGCATAAATGCTTCTTGAGCATTTGGGTATAATCTGAAATCTCTCGGATGAATAAAATGACCTGTACCACCGATTGTTCCATCTCTGTCTATAAAAACAGCTTGTACGTTCCCCTGTGGTTTCATCATGGTCTGTTCCTTTCTTAGAAAAATTTCAAGTCGTGTCGTTCATCTATACTTTCTCATCGATAATATGCTTGCTATCATCTTGCTGCTTATGGTGTTGCTGTTTTAATTTCAGTTTTCAGATAATGTACTTCTTTGATTAATATATCCAGCTTTTTCGAAGTTTTAGATGAATCTATGGCATAACGTATTATTGCAGCAAAGATAAGAACCACAATTAAACTGTAATTGATTAACTGTTATGTTTACATGCATAAAACGTATTGTCAAACCAAGTGCGACGGAATTACTCTGAAGGATTTGTGAATACCACTATATAGAAAGAGGTAATAATCATGACAAATAGAGCATTTTTCCCGATTCTTCTGCTCTTCCTTCTTCTCACAGCCTGTGCTTCAGAAGTTCCTGCTGAAAATCACGACACTGAAGTTGTCCTAAGAAATGAAGCTCTGCCCATAATTACGAATGTTGAGACTAACTTTCCCAAAAAAGATGGTTGGATTGTAATTCCTACAGATAGCACAGAGTTAAATGTCACAGTAGAGGCGACCAATGCGGAAACCCTTCTTTTCTGGAGCGTTCCAACAGGACAGATACTTGGGGAGAAAGAGAACTGATCGGATACGATACCAATGAGAACGATGGTTGGAAAATAACGTGGAATATTACGGGTAAGTCTGTGCATCACCACATGAATGTTCAAGCATTGGGGAGTGACGGTAAGACCATAACCGATGAAACGATAAATATTACGAATGAGTAAGGTTATTTAAATCCTTTAATTAACGAAGATATAATTAATAATGGAGGCCTCCCCGATAACTATTATCTTAGGTGGGCCTCCATTATTTTGTTACTTAAAGCCTATACTCTCTTTCAAACGGCTAAACATCGTTTTACTTCTTTCTGGAATTCCCCACTGAAGTTCCAACAAAATGGGAGGATAATAGATGGGGTTGATCCATGAGTAGCTCCCATCCAATTGAAGGTTCCCTAACCAAATTCGCTTTTCCTTATCTGCCTTGATCGCCCACTTACCGGAGTACACCATATGGCCTTTATTTTTGCGAGCGAACTTCTTGGCTTTATCAAAATCAAACACTTCTAGCAGGGAGCGATCAATTTCTCGACTCATCTGCTCATGCTTCTCTTCTTTGGCTTTCCAGGAAAATTCAGAATCCCAGATCTCAACTAATTGATAACCCACGATGGATTGACTTAATATTTCTCTCAAAAAATCTGAAACGTATATGTAAGATAACTCTCTGTCCTCACTTGGAAGCTTTATTCTGAATATGTGTTGTCCTTGCAATGCTTTTTGATCTAAAACGAGTGAATACTCATCAAACTGAGGAATGTCGTCATAATAAGTTCTTACTTTCGAGTTTTCCGGATCTATACAATCGATAACACTCAGCACGTGTAAAATATAATATTCCTCTTCAGTAGCCGTTGAGAGTGGCAAAAACTCGATATGTTCGATCTGGTTCATTTCCAATAGTTCTTTCATTTTCCTACTGATGACAAGCGCTCCCGTGTATCTGTTTAAAATATCGGCTGGCTTGCCCACATCATTAAACTCTACGCTAGGTGCAGACCATTCCTGAATAATAGGCTTATTACAGCCTAATGCCTCGTATACTTGATCCAATTTCACCGAATCGCTAAACTCAATCGTATTATTCGGTGGATAGTAATCTAACAACCATGCTTTCATTCATTTCACTCCTGCTTGTAAGATAAGTACTCTTGCTAAACAAACCAAAAACGATAAAACTCTAACCAAAACCATATGATTCCTAATATCATCATGATGCTTCCTAGTACTTTTAAGATAACTTCTATAGACTTAGAGATCTGACCGTTTGGCAGGATATCCTCAAATCCCTCATTTGGTTTTATTCCCCTATATCTCATCAGAACAAAACATTTATATAAAATATCGGGAAAGAAGTACAACACAATACCCACGACAGACACCGGAATGGATAAATAACCAAATGTGCTGGTATTCCATTCAATATCCATACCTTCTGATTTCCTCCCATATAGATTCATTGATTATTTAATAAAATGCGCTCTTTCCTCTTGGTTGGAACTAAAAATATAATCTGGATACTTGTTTGAAATAGGTGGAAGCCCCTGCTCGGGGAAAAATTGCAGATCCTTCATCTCTTCATTATCGGGTGTTAGTTGTCCAGACTTGATGCTGCATTCAAATACAATGGTTAAATATTCGACTTGGTGACCGTTACTATATGTAAACCGTTGCTCCTCGCCGCCATAAATCCCTATTACTTTCTCCGGTTCTATGATAAGTCCTGTCTCTTCCAATACCTCTCTTACAATCGCTTGAGCAGGTGTTTCTCCAAGCTCGATTGCTCCAGCGATTAAGCCCCAGTTGGTTTCATTGTGTTTACGGCCGAACAAAATTTCTCCTTGTTCATTTCGAATAACCCCAGCCACACCCGGCATAAAAATAAGCTGGTTACCGATCTTATCCCTAAGATTTTTATAATAGTTAGACATACCCATGTAGAATGGACCTCCTTTTTTAGTTACTGAACCCCTGCCGTACCAAAAGTGTTTTCAATGGCTTATTTATAATGTTCCCAATGAAAATAAAACGGACCTACATCTAATTTTTTATCATTCAATACAAAATCTCTCCAGATCACAACATCATCTTCTCTATCAATTTTCACAGAGATAAATCCACATTCTTCATCTCCACACCAAGGACAAACTAAAATCGGATATCTATAATACATGGATTCATGTGGCTTATTTCAAACTTTGATAGAGCGATTTACCATCAATAATGATGTCAGCAAATTTCGTGTTTTTATTACCGTCTTGTTCACGATCGAACTCATCGTATCTTCAAGCTAATTTGATTTTTATGGTACTGATATTCACTACATTCCCCCATACTCAGCCTCTTAGGTTCTGTCTCACTCTTCATCAGCGAGAATATCTTCACAGCGAACAATCAGTTCAGGCATAGGTTCCCCTCCAAAAAGAACGTGTAGCTCATACCCCTGATCTATCCGATATAATTCTTGATACAGCCAGTAACTGCCCACAATCTCTCCCTCTTGCTTGATGATTTCGGGTTTAACGAGCGTAAGTTTATTTATATTGGTGAAACCTCCATGGGTGTCAAAACGAATGACAAATTCCTCTCCTGTCAGCAGTTCCGTCACTGTACAATCATGAAATTGAACCCGGCTATGTATTTCACCTGGAATATCCTGTGCCACAACAGCTTCCCTGTATTCTTTCGATACGCGTTCCATCTCTTTCGTATTTTCTGCGCTCTTTTTCTTTAATTGTCTCAATACTTCTCTTGTGCAATACCCCAGCGTAAACACACGGATATCTGCAATTTGTTCCAGGATTTCCTTTGGCAAACGCTCCGTCTGATGCTCAAAATTCCACTTCATCGCTTCTTTGTACTCTTCTTTGCATTTCTTCGCGTCAAAAGGTGGGCGGACATCATACTCCGCAATAAGCTTCTCAATATGTGCTCTCTCTTCCGGTGGCATGTGGTATACCATCTGATCCTCTTCCGTTACCTCTTCCCCGCTAAAAGCTTTCTCTACACGAGTCATGACCTGACCATCATGCTCCAGCATAAAACGAGGGTCCAGATCATAAATCCCGCGCTCCTGCTTTACATGCTCTTTTTCCTTGCGTTTATACAGCCGTTGGAAAAGAGCTTCGTTCCATTTGCAAGCTCCGCTATGTACTCTTAAGCCAAAATGAAGACCCATCTGCTGACACGTTTCGTACCATTCTTTTGTTAAATATTTCATGAGCATCTCTCCTGTTGATATTCTGAATTAGACCTTTAAATTCACCGCTCACTGATGTAAGGGAACTGGAAAAAGTGAACAGCATTATGCCCTCATGACAAGATGGTCTCAATGCAATAAAAGTACAATTCTAAGCTAAGGTTTGAAAGAACTTGTGTTTCATATCTTTATGATTCCGTGCTGCCCATGCATGTAACTCCTCTAATCCTTCGGTCTCCTGATTTCTTTGGAAATAAAAGCATAAATCCATCGGCACTAACCGTTTTCCATAGAGTTTAAAACCTATCCGTTTGTAATTTACATAAATACACTCAATCTGGGATGCATCATATTTCCGATGTTTTGTAGAAATTACATGATCGCTTTCCAGCGTAATGCTGGGTTTGGTAAAAAACAAACGCCGAATCAGAAAAATGATATTACCTAGAATAAAGATCAATATAACGATCAGGAAATACTTCAGAATACCATTTTCGTCGAATATAACATTTCTGAAAAAAATAACTTCAATGGCTAGCATGCATATTAAATTCAGTACAGCTCTTGGGTAAGTCGTCGAATATGTGATAAGATATTCCTCCTATTCAAATTTCCTCAATCCGCAGCCATTTGGAAGGAGTCTTCTTGGCAAAATGCTTTTCAACAAAATGCAAAATATCATCGCTTCCGGCAATTTCGCTTCGTCAAACGTCATCCATGGGTAATCGCTATGTTCATGATTTAACTGGACAGGCTAGCTCTCGTCCAGATACCCTATCTTCCCCCCTCTCTTCAACGCTCTGGAGAGTCAAATTCCTCCAAAACTTTAGATTTATCCCCGTGAACCTTTTCAAGATGTTCCTCTCCCCAATAACACAAATGGTCCAGGGCAGGTTTTAACCCCCAGCCGTAAGTCGTTAACTCATATTCCACTTTAGGGGGAACCTCCGAATATACCTTTCGCTGTACAATCTCATCTTTTTCCAGACCTCTGAGCTGTGTTGTCAGCATTTTCTGCGTAATGTCCGGTATTAACCGCCGCAATTCTGAAGTACGTTTCCGCCCTGTCATCAAATGATAAATAATCAAAGGCTTCCACTTTCCACCCATCACTTCCAAAGCCACCTCCACGCCTACTCTATATTTCTTGGGAGAGCCCGTTTGTCCATGTTCCGTCAACATTCATCCCTCCTTCTCCGCTTCTTTTCGTTCCACTATTTAAACCCTATTTCAGTGGATCAATTCAGGGTACATTCATGTTCCTATGGCACTTCATTCTTCCTATAGAACATCAAAGTGCGTACTTCCAGATGTTTTCATTCCTGTTTATAATAGCATCAGCGATGAAGCCATGGCTACAAGACTGCTATTGAGAAAGGTAGTGAAATGCAATTATGAACGTATTAGTCGTTGTGTCGCATTCGAGAAAAGATTCCCTGACCTTTCAGGTTACCGATCGTTTCGTGCAGGGTCTGGCCGAGGCTGGTCACGGTTATGAGATATTGGATTTGCATGAGATTGGCTTCGACCCGATTCTCCGAGGCATGGATGAACCTGACTTTACCGAAGAACATCAGGTGTTCTCCCCTGAGATTGATACGGAGATGGAGCGATTGAAGAAGCACGATGCTGTCGCTTTTGTGTTTCCTCTCTGGTGGTGGCATCTGCCAGCCATGCTGAAAGGCTATGTGGATCGTGTCCTGAACAACGGGTTTGCCTACGGCTCGAACAAACTTCATCATCAGCAGATATTGTGGATTGCTCTTGCGGGCGTGACGGAGGAACAGATGCAAAAGCGCAACTATGATGAGTCGATCACTAATTTGCTCAATGTGGGTATTGCCAATTACTGTGGCGTGCCCCAGTCGAGCGTTGAATTTTTATATGAAACGCTGGATGCGAAGCCTGAGCATTACGAGACATTGTTGAAGCAGGCGTATCAGTTGGGACTGAATTATGGCAAAGATACTTCGACATTATAACGGTATTATGGCGCTCAATGATATTCCTGATATAAAGTCTGATGATCCGTTTCAAATTCTATATCTTCATGCCTCTTTGCGAAAATAAATCACGTTTACCAGCACGTTAACCTCTGGCGATGACAGAACATGCTATACCCTTTCTTCTTCGTAGCCACAGACCGTACCGAAATTGGATTCGTGAGGAAGCCAAAAAGATATTAAAACGCTACTGACATACCGTTGTCAGTAGCGTTTTTTATAATCGGAGTAAGTAAACGTAAAGGAGCGAGAGATAAATGCGAAGTATGAATTGCATCGGCTGGGGACACTCTATGCATCAATTGAGCCGCAACTAGGCGTGGAAGGATGGTCATTAGACCAACAACTAGCGAACATCGGTCAACCCGCAAATTAGGCCTTCTAATGGGCTGTTTGATGCTTGGCTATTTGCTACAGCTACTTTGCCCCTTACGGAAGCTTCACTGGTTCTGGTCCAAAATGATGTATTGTATTATTTATTATAGGAAGGATGATATTTTGTGAATTTCGCTTCTGTACGCATCATTACCGACGACGTGGATCGTCTCGTCGAGTTCTATGAGAAAGTCATGGGTGTTACTGCTGAGCGCCCCGCACCCGTTTTTGCCGAACTCGTTGTGCCATCATGCACCCTGGCAATCGGCCACTCTCAGACAGCGCAACTATTCGGCGCTGGTTCCGTAGTGGCAGCCAACAATCATACTGTCATCATCGAGTTCCGCGTCGACGATGTCGAAGCCGAATACGCGCGCTTGAAGCCGTTTGTCGCTGATTGGGTACAGGAACCAACCACGATGCCGTGGGGAATCGTTCTGTGCTATTCCGTGATCCCGACGGCAACCTCGTTAACCTCTTCGAGCCGGTGACCGAGGAAGCGATCAAACGGTTCAGTGGTAGGCGTTGACAGACATTTAAAGTGAGTGAGGCCTCAATTCAGGGAGTGGCAACGATTCGTAAAATATATTCATTGCCGTATTCCTCTAATATAATAAAGTTATCTTTAAATCAAGTCTTCAATCAACGAGCGCCTTTCTTGAATAAGAGAAAAGCGCTCGTTTTGCATTGTAGGATATGAGCATGGAGTTTTGAAGGTTTCTTATTCCACCATTTTGAGGGGATGGGTAAAGACACCCATTTATTGTTATTTTTTCATCAAAAAAGAAGCCACCTCCCTGGCCTTCCACCAGTTCAGCAACTCCTTTTTCACAACCCTATTCTAACCCCTACATTCAACTACTCCTTCACAGCCCCAACCACGATCCCGGTTACAAAGTACCGTTGCAGGAACGGGTACACCAGCAGGATCGGCAGTGCACTGATAAATATCTGCGAAGCCCGAATGGTCCGTTGGGACAGGTTCGCAACAGCTTCCGGATCAAGCTTCGACATATCCGCCTGAACGATGATCGTCTGCATGAATGTCGCCAGTGGCAGCTTTTCTGCATCACGAATGTAGATGATCCCGTCAAAGTACGAGTTCCAATGTCCAACCATCATGAAGAGAGAAACGGTTGCAATGACGGGTACGGAGACGGGCAGATAGATTTTGATAAACGTCTGAAAGTGCCCTGCCCCATCAATAAATGCAGCTTCCTCCAGATCCTTGGGAACGGTACGGAAGAAATTCAGCAGCAGAATGATGTTGAACACCGCAACCAAACCCGGCAGGATCAATGCTAACAAAGTATTCATCAGTCCCAGCTTCAGAATCAGGATATACCCCGGAATGAGGCCACCGCTGAACAGCATCGTGATGACAAAATACCATAGATAGATGTTGCGTGCACGGAACACCCGCGTCTCCTTGGAGAGCGCGTATGCTGCAATCGTATTGACGATTAACGCAAGCCCTGTTCCCAGTACCGTCCGCTCTACGGACACCCACAGGGAGGAAAGGAAATTGCTGTTAGCGAATGTTTTCGCATACGCCTCCAGTGTAAAACCAATCGGCCAGAACGTAACGAGTCCAGCATTAGCAGGTGCAGTTGAGCTAAGCGATACCATGAGTAAGTGATACAATGGCAGCAAGCAGAGCAGTGAAAGGATGGTCAGTAACACATTGTTGATTATGCTGAATATGCGGTAAGGCATCGTTTTATGATACATGAGTTCGTCATCCTTTCTAGAAAATTCGGTATCCGGCGAATCGGTAAGCCAGTCGGTAGGAGATCACAATCAGGATCAAACTAATGACCGATTTGAACAGATTCACGGCGGTAGCGAAACTGAACTGTCCACTTAGCAGACCTTCTCTATACACAAACGTATCGATAATATCCCCTTGCTGGTAAATCAATGGACTGTATAAGTTAAAGATCTGGTCAAAGTTGGCGTTGAGCACATTACCCAGTGCCAGCGTTGCAATGACGATCCCAATCGGAATAAGTGCCGGGATGGTAATATACATCGTTTGCTTCCAGCGTCCCGCCCCATCCACTTCAGCCGCTTCATACAGTGACGGGTTAATGCCGGACAGTGCCGCGAGGAAGATGATCGTGTTGAATCCAAACTCCTTCCAGACATCACTCGCAATAATCGTGAATCGGAACCAGCTGCCATCCCCCAGGAAGAAGATCGGCTTGATACCGAATACCGAGACCAGGAACTGATTGACGATCCCTGTCTGGGCCAGAATGTCGATCAGAATGCCTGATAACGTTACCCATGACAGAAAGTGTGGTAGATACACAAGCGTTTGAATCGTTCTTTTCAGCGCCATCTTCCGTACCTCATTGAGTAATAAGGCGAAGATAAACGGAATGATCAGGTTCATGACGATCTTGGAACAGGCAAAAAACAGCGTATTCCACGTAATTTGCAGGAAGTAATCATTTTCCCACATGTATCTGAAATGCTTCAGCCCGACCCATTCGGAATCGAAAAAACCAAGTGCAGGTTTATAATCTTGAAATGCCATCAAAATCCCGGACATCGGAATGTATGAAAAAATAAAGACCATAATAGCCGCCGGCAACACCATCAAGTGCAGAATCCATGGTTGTTTATAGCGTTTTTTTGTTTTTCTGTTCGGCTTGCTCCCAATGTCCGCTTGAGGTACCCGGTTAGCTTCCATATTAGCCTCCATAGCGCGCTCCTGTTCCCAAAAAAAAGTTTTTGTGTGTAATGGGGATCTCTGATATAAATAGTATCAGGCATTTCTCAGGTCTGACTATATAACATTGTTAGGCTTGATAGTGTTTTGTTAGGAATATCATCTGAAGAGGTTGTTAACATAAGAATTTGAAGGAGACACTTTATGAATATATGGAAGCGCTTTATATCATTTGGAAGAACATCCAGATCCCGGTTTAGTCTGTTTGCCAAAATAAACTGTTTAATTGTGGTCCTGTTCATCCCCATTATTATCATGTATACCTACTCGAACAACGTCACTTATGATGTTGTAAGCAAAGAGCTACAGGTTTCCAATACGAAGCAGCTCACGTTTTTATCCAGTCAGATCGATTCCCGCATCAATCAGATGATGGATTTCAGTCTTATTCTCTCCAGAGATCCCAATGTCAGAGCATTCAATGGCTTGAACATTTGGAATGATCGTTATGACAAGATGCAGACCCGTTATGTCATTCAAGAAAAGCTGATGCTGCAATCCGGGGTTACCGATATATGGCCTACCCGATATGCGGTGCATTCACAGCAGAACCAAGATGTGATTGCCAACTACAATAGAACAACAGGGTATGATGAGAATTACCTGAAAAGAAATATGAGCGGACAATGGACGTATGGTGATGGTTCCGAGTCCAAAGAGGATATGCAATCTTTTTACTGGTTCTTTACGGATTCCTTGGCCCAGCCGGGCATGTTGACGGGAAGCAATCTGGTGATTGAAGCCAGCTTCAGTTATGAGAACATTCAGAACATGCTGGATTCGTATAAGGAAGGTGGGCAAGGTGATCCCTTCTTTTATCACAAAGGAAATTCACCCATTCTGAACCGCAGTGCAGACAAGCAACTATCCGAGGAACTCATTCGTTATCTGGATGAACACTCGTCCGAGGACACCACACAGGATGTCGTCAAGCTGAACGGGAAAAAGTATCTGGTTAGCTCGGTGAAATCCTCCTATCTGGATTGGCATTTGGTCGATGTGGTTCCACTCTATCAGATTCTACAGCCGATCTCGCTCAGTCGGAACTTGTTCTATCTCTTTATGATTCTGCTGTTTGTGGTGGGCATTTCCGCTTCGATCCTGTTATATAGAAACATTCAATATCCGATCAAAAAGCTGATCCAGGGCTTACGCCGCGTACAGCGCGGAGATTATTCCGTACGTCTGCATAGCAAGAACCAGAATGAGTTCTCGTTTTTGTTCCATCGATTCAATGATATGTCACATCAGATTCAAGACCTGATCGAGAACGTGTTCCAGGAAAAAATCAGAGCCAAGGAAGCTACGCTGAAGCAACTTCAGGCGCAGATCAATCCGCATTTTCTATATAACTGTCTTGGCTATATCATCAACATGGCCCAGATGAAAGACGAGCAAGCCGTTGTTTCCATGGCCCATAACCTAAGTGCCTACTATCGTTATACGACACGAGTGGAGCGAGAGACATCTTCTCTAAAAGAAGAAATCAATCTGCTCGTCAACTATTTGGACATCCAGAAGCTGCGTAATGGACGAATCGAATATCACATCGACATCCCTGAGGATATGCTCGCCCAGTCCGTACCACGATTAATGCTGCAACCGATTGTGGAAAATTCGGTCATTCATGGCGTGGCGAAGTCGTATTCATCCGGTGAAATTCGAATTACTGGCGAGAGCTCGAACGGGTTCTGCAAAATTTACATCGATGACGACGGACCCGGCTTGAACCCGGATCAGTTGGAGGCGTTGAATCTGAAAATGCAGCAGCCGCTGCAGGAGGAAATGGGCTGCGGCCTCTGGAACACGAATCAGCGAATCATGCACCTGTTCGGCAATCAATCCTACCTTCTATTCGGTCCCTCCCCTCTCGGCGGATTCCGAACCGAAATGATCTGGGAGATACCGAAAGAGGATACCGAGCGAGAAGATGTTTCTAAGAGTTAAAGTTAATACAAACAATAAATTGACGATTTAATTTTGAACAAGATCACGTACACGATAACGCAGAGGACAGAAAAAACCTGAAGAAACGGAGTGCTCGCCTTTATCACCAGATTTACACATTATAAAATTCATTCAATAAATCCGGGGGTAACAGCGATCGGAAGGTTATTCTGTCATCGAAGTGGCAAGTGTACAGATGTCTGCGTTCAACCACTAAGGAGACAATACAACATGCAAATGATCATCGTAGACGATGAAGCACACTGGGTAGATAACCTTTCCATGACCAAGCCCTGGCATACGCTGGGGATCGAACAGGTGCACAAAGCATACTCGGCGCACGAAGCACTTCAACTAATCGATACCCACCCTATAGATATTGTGATCTCGGATATTCAAATGCCTGAAATGACTGGTATTGAACTGATCGAACGGATCAGAGTCCGTGACAAAAAAATAAAATGCATTCTTTTATCCGGACATTCCGAATTTGATTACGCCAAAAAAGCCATCCAGTTCGAGGCCGTTGATTACTTGCTGAAACCGCCAACAGACGATGAATTGATGGGTGCCGTTCAGAAGGCCATCGATCAATTAAACACCGAATGGGAACTCGTAAGCTCACTGAAACGAACCCAGTTTACCCTGCGGGAGAATCTGCCGCATTTGCGGGGTCGACTGCTCCTTGAAGCTTTGCAAGGACATCGAATTGCCTCCAGCGAATGGGCACGTAAACTTGCGAATTACGATCTGCCCTTCTACGCCGGGGATTGTGCATTAATGCTTGTACGTATGGAAGAAGAATTCGGACAATATGACAACAACGATCAAACCTTGCTTGAATATGCGGTCATCAATATGGCGGAAGAGATTATGGGTGAGTTTATGGAAGTGTGGGGCGTGAAGGAGGAGCATGGATATCTGGTATTTCTGCTTCAACTGAAAGAGAACGATACGGACATTGGCAAAGAAACCATACTGGAGAAGCTTTCCGTACAGCTTCAGTCCAAAGTTAAGCAGTTCCTGAAGGGGTCCCTCTCCATCGTCATCACCGAGTGGTTCGCGTTTCCAGATCAGCTATATGATCGTTTTCGGCAAGCCTCCGCTTATTTCCGGCAAATTGTCGGCGACGAGCGTGAATTCGTCATGCGGGTCAGCGACGTGGAGACTCCGTCGGCACAAGGTCCGCTGGATGTCCTGTATACCCCACCCACTTTCATTCATCTGTTAGAGAGTGGTCAATGGGATACGGCAGAAGAAAAAATACTAGCCGTCTGTGCGGAGCTGGATGAGAAATGGTCGGAATCGTGGGAGCATTGTATGGAGGCTGGTTTTCTAATTACGGCTTCGTTCACCAATCTCGCACACCGGAACAGGCTGACTTTGGCCAATTTAATGGGAGACGATATCGAGTGGTTGCAGAGCGGAGAAGCTTTTACCACCATCAGTAAACTGCGCAAATGGTCGCTCAGTGTGCTTGGCAAACTCAAGGAAGGCACGTCCAACGAGATCAAGGACATCCGTTCCGAATATGTGAAGAAGATTCAGGATTTTACGGATAAGAACCTGCATCTGGATGTTTCTTTGCGTGTACTGGCCGACCATGTTAATCTGCATCCGACTCATTTGTCCAAGATTTATAAGATCGAAACGGGCGAAGGCATCAGTGATTATATCTCGCGCCTGCGCATGGATCGGGCCTGTCACAAGCTCGTTACGACCACCAAAAAAGTATATGAAATCAGCATGGAGATTGGATATATGGACCCGGCTTACTTTATCAAAGTGTTCAAGCGCCAGTTCGGCGTCACGCCGCAAGAGTACCGAGACCAGCATAAATAACATAATAGAGTCCTATCGAAACTAACAAACTCATATAGATGCCCTCCCGTCCAAATTGGTACAGTTACACTTGTAAAGATCATACATCGTAGGGGATTGAACAATGATCAAATTCAAAACATGGTGGTCACTGCTCATGGTTATCGCGCTCATCACGATCACTGCGTGCGGCAGTGGCGATACAGCCAGTGACAATGGTACCAAAGATGATACACCGGCGACCGTCGGTTCAGCTGAAGCAGAAGCTGCTTTTGCTAAAGGAAAATACGACCCACCCATCGAATTCAGTTCGGTATTGATGCCGAAGAAATACGTGCAAGGGGATACCAAAGAAAATAACGTTCACGATCGCTGGATGCTGGAAACGCTGGGTATGAAGCATAAAGATACCTGGTATCCGGCCAATGACGATCAATACAGACAAAAGCTTCAACTGGCTATCGCCTCTGGCGAGAAGTTGCCTGATTTTGTAACCGTACCCACCAATGCGGTATTGACCAATCAGTTGATCGACTCCGGTCAATTCATCGCGATCGATGAGTTGTTCGACAAGTACGCAAGCCAGACCCTGAAAGATCACGCAGCAGCACATCCTGAGCTATGGTATCCGTTCACCAAGGACGGCAAGAAATACAACATGCCGATCATGGAGTACACCGATAACGACGATACGCTGCTCTGGCTCCGCGAGGATTGGATGGAGAAGCTGAACCTGGAAGCTCCCAAAACCATCGCAGACCTTGAGAACATCATGGACAAATTCAAAAACGAGAACCCGGACGGTCTGTCTCCAGACAAAGTATTCCCGCTGGCGATCTCGCTGAAAAATAACACCAACACCTGGATGGGCCAACTCGACTGGTTGTTCGGGGCATACGGCACAATCGAGGAGCAATGGAACAAAGACGCAAACGGCAATCTGGAGTACGGCTCCGTTAACCCGGGTGCGAAACAAGCACTTGCCAAGCTGGCTGAATGGATGAACAAAGGTTATATCCACGCCGACTCCGCCCTGTGGGACGAAGGTAAATCTGCTGAAAGCTGGACGAAGGGCCAAGCAGGCATTCTGCCTGGCGCAAACTGGGTACCCGACTGGCCTGCACCTGACCTGCTGAAGAACGTACCTGGCTCAAAATATAAAGCTTACCCTGTTCCAGCTGGCCCAGACGGCAAGATCGGTACGAAGTGGCAGAACTCTGGTGTCAACGCAAGTATCATGATCAACAAGGATGCGAAGCATCCAGAAGCCATCTTCCTGTACTACAACTACTTGCTCGATAACCTGGCTAACCCGGCTGCGGGCAGTGAGTATGAATACGGCTTCGCCAAAGGTTACGACTGGGATATCATTGACGGACAACCGACCAGTGACAAAGAGAAGATCAAAGACTTCTCCAACGAATTCCCGTTCCTGACCGGTCCAGCACGTATCCCGGATCTGTACATGAAAACACTCGTGAAGCTGGCCAACGGCGAGAAGCCTGAAACACCTTACGAGAAACAAATGGCCGAATTCCGTAAACCGGAAAACTGGTATGCAGGTAAAGTCGTTATGTCTCAGATCGACATCCGTAAACAAAACTACTTTACTGGCGCTGCAACGCCAACCATGGTCTCCAAATGGAACCTGCTCCGCCAGTCTGAGATGGAAACCTTCAACAAAATCATCTACGGCCAACTGCCGGTTGATGCCTTTGACCAATTTGTCGCCAACTGGAAATCCAATGGCGGTGATCAGATCACGCAAGAAGTGAATGACTGGTTTAAATCGGTAAGTGCGAAGTAAGATTTGGATTTTGGAAAAGTAGAGATTATAAAAACAGCCGAAGCGATAGTTACACGCTTCGGCTGTTTTTTTAGGTAGAGATTGAGGTCGCTCCCCTGTCTTACGGGTTCGCGTTAGAGGGTTGATGAGCCTTTGTATTGCTCTCCTCCAGCATCGACTGGTCCAGTAAGGATACTGTGAGCTGAACCCCATCCCTCAGCCCTTGCATATACAACCGCTCATTCTCTATTCCTTTACTGAGAATGTATCGGCTCTCCCACTCAGCATATTCAGGTGTTTCCTCGATATCCTTGCCAGCAAACAATCCTTCGAACGCTTCGTCCTTTTCCTCACGTACACGACTCAATTCTGGGTCATGCTCGATTCGGGCAGATACTTCATCTAGCCTCGCCTGAATCGCTTGTTCCAACCACGGTGGAAATTCATTGCTTCTCCTCCCCTATGCATTAATATGTACCTCACTCATCATCGTACAACTCGGCTATGTCTCGCCTTCATTTCACTCACTCGTGCCACCAGTTCATCCACCCTCCGGCTCTGTTCCTGAACCTCCGGATTGTCCCACAACGGAATCGCTTGCTTCAAGGATGCCTCTCCAAGCTGATTAAGCTTGCGCCGTTCCTCTTCCAATAAGTCAAGCAACCGGCTCATACATCCACCTCTCTGATGGGTCTAAACTACGCCATGTCTTGTTAAGACTAGACGTGAGCAGCCATTTTTAATGCGATTATCTATACCCAATGTTGTATACTAATACTTTCGTCTAATCCTAATTGTAAGATAAACTGTGATTTCTATAATGCGGAATTCGAATTAAAAATGAAAAAACACCGATATAAACCTTCGGTGTCAAAACTTCGTACCTTATCCGCTAAAACCACGATTTTTCACGTTCTACAGGTCTTGTATAACGCTCGCATTCGATAATAGCTTTAAAACTTACAGATAAGGCCATGACTTTAGCCATAATATCTATTTGATATTCTCCATTGTTGGTCTGAACTTTTTGGTTATGAAGTATTAAGTAATCCTTAAGATCTTCAGCCTCAGCATAAGCCTTCAACACATCATGTTTTTTTCCATCACCTAATTTCATTTCTCTGAGGCCATCATGGCGTTACTTCTTTTTAAAGCCTCAGCGAAAAAAGAGAAACATGTCCTTGCTCAAGAAACTATTTCATCGGATAATGCCGTGTTATGTGGTGTTCTGACTCGTTAGTTTATGATTCTTACAACACTTTTTGTATTTTTTCCCGCTTCCACAAGGGCAAGGTGAATTAAGCGTAACGTTCTTGTACAATTTCTTACCTTCTTCTGAATAATTAAAAAAAAGTTCCATTTCACTTATTTTTCCTGATAAGTATTCAGTAGTGTGTGCTACATTCATCATTTCATTCGATATTTTCTTGAATTCTATATCTAAGTTAATACTGGGGTTAGAATCGTGCTCTATAATTATATTTATAGCGGTATAAATATTTTTGAGAATTTGAATTACATGACGAAATAACCTTGGTTCACTCGAATACTCCAAGTATTCACCTGTAATCATTTCAACATATTTTATTTGATCAATTGCTTCTACAAATCCAGCAGTATAAACTTTCCCAGTTCGAATAATTCTTTTTTTCTCACTATTAATTTCTTCCAAGATAGGAAATATGAACTGAAAAATACCGAATAAGAATTTATCATCGTTCTTCTTCTCTACTTGATAAGGCTCATATCTGCTTTGAATTTCAGTAGTGTACATAGACAGTAATACCCAACAATTTTTTTTGATTCCGTTTTCATTCATTGAGTTTAGAATATAGTCCGTTCTGACTTTAATATGCCCAAATTTTTCATCTTCTTGATCTCTCAATTCAAGTTTAACATTGGTTAAATGAGGTTTTGCCTGAACTAATGGCGCAAAAACCGCTAGAATCGACTCGAACGAGAACTGTTCAACTTCTCCAATATACACACCAGATAATTCCATTACGCTGTCATTTTCACTCTCTTGGTCTATTACGATACCAAATAAGCCTAATACAGCGTATGCTCCAAGTGATTTGTTTGTCACTTCATCTTCTGCTAAATAGGAATCTACATTATCAATTCGATACTTATTGTTAATTAGAAAAACCGTAAATGCTGCAATCGAAGAATACACTGTCTCAGATAGTAGATTGATTTGGTCGAAGAATTTATCAAAACTATACTCTTTAGTGGAGATAGTTTTGGTTTTCTTTTGTCTATTCCTAAGTATTACCCTTTGATTGTCTATATCTATATCATAATCTACATGCGCTTCAGAATGACGTATGATACTATCTACACCTTCAACAAAGTAATTAAGCTTATAATTTGTTAGTGATGCAAACTGACCACAAATATCACCAAATCCTGTCCATTCAATTAATTCATCGATATCAAAACTCTTTTCCCTATCTACGCAACTTGCTAATAACAAAAAAATCATGGAATCACGATATATCCCCTCGCATAGATCTTTATACCACTTCAGTCCATTTGTCATAAGAACATCACCAGAAGGATTATGACCAAAAACAAATCCAATTGCTATTGAAAGGTCACTTAACTTTTTAAACATATACTTGTATTTTGCAGTGTATCGGCTAAGAAACTCACAAACTAAGCTATTATTCTTTTCAAAAGCTTTCTCATAGGTTTTGTATGCAATACTTACCTTCCTAAAGAAACTTTCATCATCAAAGGCTATAGTACCAACATACTTGTAGATAGATAGTTTTAATAAATCATCATTTGAGTAGTGTTCTTTATCTCTAGATAAAATTGATCGAAAATAGTAACTTGTTTGCTCGCACACATCACTAATTTTCTCTTCAATCGTTCCTTCATTGGAGGTTTGCCATACCATTCCTAATATAGCAGAGTGGTTTAATTCACCATTCTGAAACAAATCAGTTACATTTTCGATATTGCGAGCACCAAATATATTTGAAAGTATTTTTAATTCTTGCGCTGAATTATCCAACTTCACTTGTGAAATGTCTTTCAATTTCATAGCATGTTCAATGTTCAATGCAATAGTTGACATGATTAGTTCAACGACGGATTCCTTATAAGCAATAACCGTAAGAAGAAGCCTTTTGTGAATATTTCTAAAAACTTTAGTAGGCTCAAATAAAGTGACCTCACCTAATAGAACATATAATTTAATCAAAAATGTGTTTATGTCATTAATAATTTGATTAGTTTCAACTAACTTAATACCCTCCTGTGTCATATTTATTGAGTAGAAAATGTCAAACCTTAATTCGTTACTTAATATACTAATATACTCCGAAACTTTCTCCATTTCATTCTCATAGCAATTCTTAGTTCTTATACCCTTTCTAATAGCTTTTTTTAGATCTTTATATTCCAATTCGCTATTTTCAATGTATGATACTACATTGTCCAATAACAATTTGCGAGATTCTACATACGGATCATCAGATTGTCGTTGATCCTCAAGTGATATATTACATTCCTTACATACATCATTTGTACATTCATTTAGGTGCCCATTAGCACATTTGATAGCAAAATAATCTAATTCTATATTTATCAAAACTATCACCTCTTAACATAGCTTAGAATTCTAATCTCATCCAGCGTCTCTGTTATCGCGCCCCAGCATATACTGGGTGTCTGGGGAAACCAACCAAGCGAATGAAGAACGAGTTTAATCCAATTAGACACGCTTAAAATAATCAGAAATTTTTTTATAAGATGAATCAGCTTTCTCCGATATAACCTATTCAAATAAATGCCCTAAAAAATCCTTTTGCAACTTTTGTATACTTTCCTCTAAAAGACTTATAAATTCTTCAGCCCTTAACTGGTATGTGTTTATTTTATCTCTTATAAGTATTATGTCCTCTGTTCCAATGTATTCACTTTTCAATTCCCATAAAGCCTGATCAAGTTTAATTCCTGATTGTCTAATTTTTGTGTACATATCACTATACTGTTTTATTACAACAATACGTTTTAAATAAAAAATCTCTAGTGCACTGTGACACTCGACCCAAGTTTTTGTGATCTTCCAAAACCTCTCATCAAATTCACTTATTCTTGTTTTTATATCACTATTTAGATATCTATCATCAAATGGAATACTAAGTGTTCGATTTTCTTTTGTATTCTCTAGAAATTGAAAAAGCAATTCGATAAATTCATCATTAGCTTTTAATCTTAAATCTCTTTTAAATTTTTCTGTTTCATTCTTATATGCAGCTTTCTTCTGTCTGTTAACATTAATAAAAGAAACTAGCAGACCGGCTAGTGAAACTACTAAAGCAATATAAGAGATGTTTATGTTCTTCATGCTCTATCCTTCCTTTTCTTTTATCTTCCTGCTATTTCTTATAACGTTCCTGTATTCGCGACTCGACGCATGTCGAGTGTCCGGCGAATGCCGGACCAAGGGCGTTTGTCCGTAGCGTAAATATTATGTTATATGAGGTAGCATGCTTCTATGGATAATTAATAAGTTCCAATTCACCTAATCTACTTGGATGTCTACCTTTACGTTTTTGTTTGTCAATAAAGCACTTTATTTGCTTTGGCTTTTCTTTTATATTCATACTATTAATAATTTTATTTACTTGATATTTTCTTCTTTTATATTGGTCTTCATTAGATCCCCATGCAATTATTAATAAATCAATGTTTGTAATTGCCTTTTTAATCCACTTATCATTCTCCCCCCAGTACTAGCTACGGTACTAACAAGAGCCGAATGTTTAGTAGCTACAAAAGCGAATAAATTGACCACTTTTAAAGTCGTATAGCCTTCTTTAAGGAGCATATTAAATACTTTCATTATAGATAAATCTAGTTTGTATTCATCGGCATAACTAGGATTCAACATAATAATTGTTGCGATTTTCTCACCTTGTTTAGCTTTCTCTACGGCACTCTTTTCTAAATAATATCTGTAGTTTCTATTGGCATCAGAGTAGATAGCTTTTGTTTTAACAGTTCCTGTTACTTCCATTTTTCAACTCTCCTAAATTATATAATTCAATGCTATTTCATATAACATTCACTGTATTCACGACCCGACGTATGTCGGGTATCCGGCGAATGCCGGATCAAGGGCATATGCCCGCAGCGTGAATATGATGTTAGATGATGGATAAGTCTTCGTTGAGTTGCTCTCCAAATGTTCAATAGGCTCTTTTATGATTGACACAAAAGTATTTAATCCCAGTCCAAATATGCTTGTATTTTTAATTCTTCGTCCTTACAGTCAGGACACTTTAGAAAATTCTCTTCTATTTCATCTAGCAAAGGCTTTTTAGGCATTTGCATATGACAACATGGACACTCAAAGTTATTTGTATAAGAATAATCTTTTGATGTTATATGCAGAAATGTACAATTTAATAAGTATCCACATTGTTGACAAACATAAAGCCCGTCATAACATTCAAAACTTGTATCTTCTTCATTCATATATTTTAAGATTTGTTGCCGCCCTTCTTCTTGTTCATACCATTCCAAAATATTTTTCAAATCTATGTAGTTAAAACCAATTCCTAAAGAAACATTTTGATTGTAAGAGCACTGTTTGCAATTTAATGTATAAGCCACTCCCATGTAAATAACCTCTCTCTTAAGAATGAATTTCACTTATCTTTCAACTAACGTTGTTGTGTTCCCGACGCCTCACCGACTTAAGCCCCGCAGTGGGAACATGTTGTTATGTGATGTTACCGCCTTCTGTGAGTTACTTCTCAAATTTTTATACTTTATCAGAAAGTATTTTCAATAATATCGATTTGTAATTTTCTGCTACTTCATATAAAGAATTAATATTTTCTGCATAGCCGGAAAAGACAGCTCTAAGTTTACTATCAACATTTTTGTTATCTTTTAAAATTGCTTTTGTTATCACGTTTCCTAAACTTTCGTACGGATTATGTTGATCGTTATTTCTAAATTTTCTTATATGGTCATCAATAAAATCGATAGTTATGTAATCATAGGTATTAAATTTGAAAATATTATCGTCAATAAATCTAATCATCTTAAAAAGTTCAGACTTCCCCACAAATCTGGTGTCTCTTTTATATCTTTTGTATTCTTGTTCTTTATTCATCTCATCAATAATAATCTTCGCACTAGTTTCAATAAATGAATATACATTAGAATATTCTTCTATTAAGGATCTGTTTAACATCTCTACAAATGAAAAAAAGTAACCTTCAAATTCTTTCAATTCCGCTTCAGTTTCAGCTTTAAAATAAGTATTTAATACCGTTCTGCTTTCAAAATCAATTTCAACTTCATAGGGTATAACATCTAAAATAGAATCTAGTTCAGTACCGAAATTATTCGCTTTATACTTAATATTATTAACGAGTAGGGTGTAGTTCTCTTCAATTTTTCTCATTTTCTATCCTCCAATTGAATATTAATCATTATTTTCAGTTTTTCTTTTGCGGTAATTGCACATAACGTTCCTGTATTCACGACGCGAGCCGACCTTAGATAGCATATCTCAGGCCGGCTCGTGTGTCGTCCGAGTTATCTTCCATGATTATACATCGGACGACCAAGGGGCATAAGCCCCGAAGCGTGAATATATTGTTATCTGAATGTATCTGTCTTCTTGAAATTACTCGGAAGTATTTTTGAAAATCTTGTTTATAATGTCTTTTTTATATTTTTCCCTATCTCTCTTAGTTAATAAATGGCTATTCCTAACGGTGTAAACTAATCTGTGGAACAAAGCTTCATGTTTGATTTTTGTATAGAACTCCTCTTCTTCAGGATCGTAATAATGATGCACAATATCAGGATGCTGCAGTTCCTCGATTTCTAGAGGATGTTTTGCATAGGGATTATGAAATATATTAATTCCTTCTATTAAAGATTCTCTATAAATATTTTTCTCTTCGACACCTTTAATTTTATCAAGACCATAATCGTTATACTTCTCAAAAGCAATCAAAATAAGTCTGTCATCTTCGCTTAGAACTCTTGCCTTTCCGGAAGTGGCAGTATTACTAAACATAACAGCACTAATGCCTTCATATTTAGGATCCAAAAACAGTCCTAATGGTAGTTTTGTTCCATTTGGTTTGATAACCGCTTTTACTTTTTTATTACCATAGACAAATCTTTCTCCATCTATGTCTTCGTAATCAGGTATATCGAATGTATAGAGCAATCTTCTTATCGCATTGGTATTCTGAGTAAAAAAGAATGGTTGCTCAAAAGGAGCTACTGCAATAACAAAAGGTTTATTCTTACAATAATCTTTTTGGGAGTAGTCATCAATAAACTTATTAAACTTAAATGTCAAAGCCTGCATTAATCGGATAGTTGCAAGCTCAACGATATTACTGTACTCTGTGTACTTGTCAAACAATTCTATATCATGAAGTACATTTTCTCTTTCCCATTCGGGAAGTCCGTCCTTAGGATTACTTGCAATCACTGCCTCAACTAAGAATTCTTTATTGTTTTCTCCTTCAACAAAAAAATCAGGGGATTGATTACTAAAATCGACATCTAACTTTAATTCCTTAAAGCAAGCAAATAAATACAATTCCCAAAAACTTGAATTGAATGTTGTTTGAAATTCTGTAACAAATTTATTATCCCTGTCTACAAATCCTTGAGCCCAATCATTTAATACTTTCTTAATATATGAATCTTCACGGATAGCCAAAAAGTTTTTGTGCAATTTTTCTTTATCTAGTTCTGAATAAAAAAGATTCATAATCTTCCTCCTTGTTTCAGATATTTCAGATAACGTTCCTGTATCTACGAACCCGAGAGGCTTAAGGGAGCAAAGCGACCGGGTCCGACGGACTTAGCCTCGCAAGGTTGTCAGCTGACTCCACTTCTCCGCTTACACTTCTTGCGAACCAAGGGCCAAAAGTTCCGCAGCGTAGATAAGGTGTGATCGGATGTTATCGACATATTCGAACTTTCTCACATTTTCTTTCCTCATTTAGTTAATTTTAATACAGCATGTATAGTGGATAAATAATAATGAAACATCCATTCATACCAAACATCTTTGTCATAATCATCCATTTGTTTATCATTATTGTGCCTAATTTTATAGTTATTCACTATACCAAATATCATTTTGTCATGTTCTTTAGAGGTTAGTGTCAACATCTGATCTCTTATTGGCTCTAAAACATCTGCTAATATATTTATAGCCTTCTTCTTTTGTTCGTTATTTGTTGTGTAATGAAAGAACATTTTTATTGCCGTTTCAATCTGTTCGGTTATTTCATCGCTTGTTTCAATAGGTAAATCCTTATTCAGTAGATCATTTAAAGCCATTGTTGTGGTATTAATAATCCATCCTTTATCATTCAATTCATAACCATCATCCAAAAACCGAAGAAACTTATTTATTTGTATTCTAAATTCTATTTGAGCCTCTTCTTTCCAATAAACCTCAAAATCATCACGTATTCTAATATACTTATGTAATATCTCAATAACAGTAAATAAAGTTTCTTGGTCATACCTTTGATAGTACTCATATATAGGATAAACTTTGTTGTTTCCAGTATGTAAGAAAAAATATCCTGACGGACTGGGTTCCATAAGACACGGCTTATGTTTGTCTCCCTCAAAAGCAAGTTGAAAATATCCTTTATTATAAAAATAGAAATAAACTTCACCAAAAAACACACGAAAATCTTTAAAGCTAATTTTAATACTTTCAAGGTTTATCTTTCCATTCCTTTGCATGTAATACATCTTGTAATATACCTCCACTATTGTGTCTTTTCGAGAATTTCCGATAACTTTCCTGTATTCATGAACCCCGTAGGGGTTGTCTGCATGCATCCGCTTCCCCGAGTTATCTATGGCAGACCCAGGGCCGAACGGCCGCAGCGTGAATATTATGTTATCAGAAGTGAGTTCCATCATTGAGTTACAAATGAAAATCTCTTTGATGTTCTATTAATTCAATTCCTACTGCATAATATCTCGCTTTTATATCAATATTATCCCATTCTTTTGGCATATTAGTTCTTGTCAGTAACTTCTCTTCTTGTTCAGTAATGGTAGCTGTCCAAAGGTATTTCTCTAACTGGTCGTAAATGAATTCAATTGTTAATCTATTTTCCTTTGCTAGATCTTCACATGGTTTTTGAATATATTTTTGTTTCGGAACCAAGTGTTCATAGCGCAATCCTGACCTTTTTCCAGATTTGAGAACTTTTAAAGCTAATGATGAAATGTAATCAGTAGTAAAGTGTTTATCTGCTGGCTTCATCGATATATTTTTTTTTAATAAGTGGATATGTAATATTGTCAAAAATTTATTTTTCCCTTCATTTATACCAATCATATATAATTTATTCTCGAAGGGTAAAGAACATAAGAATTCATAATAATTCTGGGCTAATACCATTAATATCTCTTCTCTACTCTGAGTCAAGTTATTTTCCCCTTTTTATATTTTTTACTTATTTCTGATAACGTTGTTGTATTCACGATCCGACACATGTTGGGTGTCCGGCGAATGCCGGACCAAGGGCATATGCCCGCAGCGTGAATATTATGTTATAAGATGTCCTCCACTCCCATGCTCAGCAATCAAATCGTTCTTATATTAAATCTATGAAGAGCATTATTTATTTCAATGACTTCATTCCACTCTGAAGAATCCGGCTCCCCATTGGTA
Organism: Paenibacillus sp. 1A_MP2; assembly: GCF_052244825.1. Taxonomy (NCBI): domain Bacteria; kingdom Bacillati; phylum Bacillota; class Bacilli; order Caryophanales; family Paenibacillaceae; genus Paenibacillus; species Paenibacillus sp. 1A_MP2. Next base: position 5,499,043 of record NZ_JBQQCS010000001.1, read on the forward strand.
AAAACATAGTGTATGCTGCATAACCTAATTCGAATAAGGGTTTATCTGATTTCAGCAAAAAAGGAAATCCTATATGTGCAATTATTCCAAGCACTTGACTAGATCGGTCGCTAAAATATTTCTGATTTAACTGCTCTTTGATAATTACTCGTATTAATTCAGTGGCGGCTCTCACTGACTTATCTGCGTGATTGAACGTTTCTACTGTATTCATATTTTTATAAATTTTATCAAGTGAAAGTGCAATAAATCCGTAATGATCAGTCTTTTTTATCTGTGCTTCTGCTTCTTTAATATTGCTTTCAATGCTTCCTCGCCTATTTAATCTTTTAGCTGCTACTGAATATTTCTTCCCCTTGAAATTAAACGTAAAATCTGGTTCCTCAAGCTCGACTTCCAGACCGGATCTTTCGAATATTGAACTTAGATAATATTGAAATTGGTAATTCCATGGTGCAGTGTTCTTATTATTTTCAATGATACTCCCTTTAAACATCAATTGAATTTCATCGCGAACTGCATTATCTGTACATGATAAAACACTATTTGAGTTTGCAATCGTTATCAATTCCCAATAGTCTTTATAGCCTTCTAATAAATTTTTATAGTTTTCATTTATTGCTTTGTAGTCCTTAGAAGTTATAGCAATAATATAATCCTTGAAAGTTCTTTTTTTATATTCTTCAAATCGACAGTTATTGTGAATAATATAGCCACGACTTCTTAATTGATTAAGTGCTTTTTCAATCATTATCGGAACTTCAAACACTTCTTGATCAATACCATAGTGCGGTAATAACAAGATTACCACCTCCTTTAAGCCCTTGTTATAAATACTTTGAGGATTTCTTATAACGTTACTGTATCCACGACGTCCCACCGACTTAAGGCTCCGTCAGGAGCCGGCCGCGATGCGGTTAGTCGGTGCGGATGTGTCCGCCTGATTCTGCTTCCCTGCTATTCCCCTACGGGCGGACCGAGGAGCCGTCAGGATCCGAAGCGTGGATATGATGTTAGATGATGTTGCCGGCTTCTTGATATACCATTCTCAATATTCATTATTACATATCAAGCATCCGTGACATGACAATAGAATATTATGTTTGTCGCATTTTGGATAACCTACTGGTATTGTTGGTGTCTCATCTTGATCATTGTCTTCTATCCATTCTAAATACTGTTGCTCATCTACATCATTTACTTCAAATGCTATAATCATTTTTTTGAAATGTTCTAAACACGTAATGACCATTTCTTTATTAGGCTCATAACTCAACTTGCTCCAAACTTGCCCACATATTGCATTATCTAATGCTTCTATTAGGAACTCTTTCTCTTCTATAAAGTTTTCCGTTGCCCATGGTAGTTCATCGATATCAAAACCTACTGTTCCTATTCCAACAACTTCCTGATCTCGCTGAGCCAACCATATAATAAGTTCTTTTTCACGATTTGTTTTTGCTGTCATAGAACCACTTATCACTATTACTTCTAAGAACACTGCTGTTAAAGTATTAGTCATTGAGAGTGGTTGAATATTTTCTCTATTTCTTTTCAAAACTATTGTGTTTCCCATAGAATTAGTATCCCTTCATTTCGGCAATTTCATCTAACATCTAATCTATGTACTTCGTAAATACCACACATCCTGCCAGATATCTGAACTACGTATATGATAACCTATACGGATATATTTGCGAAGAAAAATTTGGTGAAAAAGGGAGAATTATTAGGATGCTCAATCCCCCATGTCCATACGATTCAGTGGGCTTTTAATACGCTTAATATTTTTCGTACTATCAATGCATATATCGCTGAGTTGTTAGTGCACTCGCATGACCGAGTAGCTCCTGAAAGTATCGTAGATTGGTCCCGTTTTCCAGTAAATGAGGACGAAGGAGTGTCTCAGAGCATGAATAATTACCTTTTCTACAATTCCTGCATGTCGTCTTACTTCTTCAAAAACCTCCTGCACGTTCCGCTCAGTAAGATGTCGACCAGAAGATTGTTCATGAAAAAACTAGCCAAAGAGCGAACTAAAACCAAGACAGCAGCCCCCCATAGGAACTGCTGTCTTTACGTTTTTTATAATTGGCCCTACTTAATATCACTTCATTTAGGTAATCCTCCGAGCCTTTGTAATACTTGAAACATCTATATTCTCGTTTACCGTTCTAAACATACAAATGCCATCCCAAAACAAAAGCAGCCAAGATGAAAGCCGAGATGCCAGACATGATGTACATCATCTTTTGTTTTTTGCTGTAATTGTTCTTCCGCAGTCTGTAAATAAGCAAGCCAAGATATGCCACTGCTAGAACCACATAAAGTAAATTAAACATTAAATTGATCCGTAGCGAAGAATAAGCGGGATAACTTGGAAGTCTCGTGTGTATGATTAAAAGGTTAAGAGGAAGTACCGCACCTGCGAAATTAATGGCAAGACAATATTTATCAAAATGGTTTGGAGGATTTCCCCGTTTATTTCGTTTGTAAAGAAGCATCCGGATTAAATAGCCGATCAACACACTTAAACTGAAAACGATGGCTAGCGCAACAGGAATAAAAGATATTACAATCAAGTTCACCTTCAAATTCGATACAGGTAGGTAATCCATGTAAGGAGTGTAGGAAATTTTCTCAACAACGCCATTATGCTCGACAACATTATAAAGACTACTTAACTCAGCTTTTGAAAATTTGGTTATATCAAGCTGCCTGAATAAATCAGTAAATCTAGCGGCTGGCCGTCGTGCGGATTGAAAATATCCTCCTTCAGAAGTGACTGAATTAACATATGTACTATTACCGAAGATTTTGCTAATAAGTCCATAATAATAAATCTCCTCGAACGCAATGTTTGTCATGACCACCATTCCAAATTTGGATACTGGATCAAAGACAACTTTGCTTGAAAATCCTTTTAAATTCCCTTCATGCAACAGCGTAGATACCCCGTATTCCATCTCAACGAATCCATGCGCAAACCGAGGAATCGAAGTCTCGTCATAATATAGACTTGTTGACAACATTTCGTCTAACGTATCCCTCTTCGCAAATAATACATGGCTATCATCAACAGGCATCAGCGCTGCAAGGAATTTCCCTAAATCTTCTGCTGTCCCGATCGCTGCCCCTGTAGGATAAAACGTTACGTATACTCTGTTCTCAGGGATCCGTTTCAAATCTTTCGTATACCCCTCAATCTCATTCCTTCTTTGCACGATGTCCGGACGATCTTGCCCCGTTGGATGAACCGTAGTGTCGTTCATATGAAGAGGTTCAAAAATATGTTGATTAACATATTCATAATAAGGTTGCCCACTTACCAATTCCACGATGTAACCGGCTAATCCAACGCTATAGTTTGAATAACCAACGACGCTATTCGGTTTGTATATCTGTTTCGGCTCGTTTTTACGCAACGTTTCTCCTAAATCAACATTTTCAATCTCGTCGTAATAATACACTTCGGACGCTGTTTGATCTTCCCAACCCGCATTGTGATGCATCAGGTTCAATAGGGTAATTGGATCATCGTATTTCAGCTTTTTGAAAAATCCCTCTGGCAGATATTCTTGGATATCCGTATCCAAATCAAGCTTTCCTTGTTCGACAAGCTGCATCACACTCGTATAGACCAACAGTTTCGAGATTGAAGCCCATTCAAAAACCGTAGAGGTATCCGCCTTTCGCTGATTCTCAATATCTGCGTAACCATATGCCTTATTCACAATGGTTTCGCCATCTTTAATAGCCACAACCGAAACGGCAGCGGTATACTTCTCATACGAGGCAACATAAGTATCAATCGTTTCCTCTAACTTGGATATAGGAATCCTGGATGGTGTAGTCTCAACCTGTTTCTCATCAGCGAGGGCAGGTACTGCTATTGCCATAATGATAAATATGAATGACAAAACACAAGCGATTACTTTGTTTACAGTGTGATATCCACGATTCATCTGCATTAGCTTCTCTCCTTTTATTTTAAATGTTAATTACATACTCTTGTTCTCACGTATGCGTTTTCAAAAGAGTCCGCATGAATCAAGGTTATTCTCAAATGCAATTACACTCCATTCAGGAGAGAGGTCGGAGCATTTTTCCTATTAATTTGGGCGTGATGATCTCATCGGTCCATTTTGGTGTTAATGCTGCTCTTCTGTATCTTATATATTCTTTTGTCCAGCCTTCGAATTCTTCTCCTCAGAAACGATATGTAATGTGATTTTTCCTGCGTTGTTAGCATCCGGATCACCATACCTATAAAATAATCCATTGGAACGAACGACTTTACTCACATTATTCTTTCTTATAAATATCCTTCATTCATCACATATATCCATCTTCAGGTTCACCAACATCAAAACCTATTTTTGACGCTTCCAATTTGAACGTTTCTATCCAAGAAGTCCAATCATCATTATTCATCTGTGCATAAAATGCTAATCCACTAGGCTCAACGGATGCTTCAATAAAAACATCATCCTCTTCAGACCCAAACCAATATGGAATTCCACTTTTATAACCGATCCACCCTGGCATACTCTCATACACTTTAGAAACTTTATCCCATACCTCATCAGGCAGATCATACCTTATATTTAGGTTGCAATTATGAGAATTTATGTTTTTCATTTACCTTCTTTCCCTCTACCTCAGACGGACATCAAGATATATCCTCTATTTTTATTTATAAGTACCACACTCTTCAATGACTTGATCAAGGATCTATCTCTTGTTCTTTATATACTATTTTCGTTATCATTTTTGAATATTTTAATCTCGTTATTTCTATTTTAATCTTGGTATTACCTCTTCCCAATCCTTTGACTATTACGATGTTATTATTCACATCAACTATTTGTCCAATTGTGTTGAACTGCTCTTGTTTCTTGAGATCAAGGTATGTTACACAGCCAAGTATACAAAATACAATAAAGCAAAAAATTGATAACGCAGTTGTCCATGCAGGAGGATGATATGCTAAGTTATTGGTAGTTACTTGAATTACGATTATAAAAATAAATAGAACGATGAATAGAAATTGCTTTTTTAATTTGCCTTTAGCTTTTTCGTTCATAGGACTGTCTACCACCCATCTCCAGTTTTCCTATAACAACATGATTGAAGCCTTGTCCATCATAGTTAATTTTCATTCGTATTACGTCTCACTCTCATTAATGGATCTTTACGGAGATGAATCACAAAGTCTTGATTCGAAGTATGATATACAAAGTTACCAGGCTCTACTCGAAAAAATTCTTTATTCGCATCTTTTTCTGATACAGTACGAATTGGTGCAACTTCATCTACAATTTTTTTGTTATCTTCCTCATGATAATGAATGATAGAAACCAGAACAAATTGGTCAGAGAACAGTTCTCTAACCTCTTGCCATTTCATGTGTTATACCTCCTGTTATTCGTATTTGTTCAACTTTCTATCATTTTAACATATACCTTTACTTCATATATCATTCCTGTATTCATAACACCCAACCTAGTCCAATGTATCCTCACTTGAGTATGTAAAATGTACAAAGAAACCGTCTCCTTTGGTATATGGTTGCTCTCACTTCCATTTACTACGAAACGGTTTCTTTTGTTTTTTTAATTTTAAGAAAGGATCTGTTCCTTCTCATTACGACTTAACACATCAATAGCTTCAACAACTACCACCGCTATATCTAAGGCAAGGTACCGACGCTATGCGAAGGAGCAAACGCCCACACTAGCATTGTGATCGATCCGCAACATCATCTGAGTGTCATAAATTCGTGGAGAGTGTCATAAATTCGTGGATTGACATTCAGGCTTTCTTCATTACAACCCTGTGCCGATCTTTGTTGCAGCAGAATCTGCATACCACTGTTCGGATATCTCAGCTCAGCATGCTGTGCTCCCTCCGGTCTCTGAAGTCCTCACGGTCAGCTTCCTCCATCCTGTGGATGTATCGTCGCAATGCTTCTTTATGCGCCTCCAATTCATCCATTCGGCTGGATGTCCCCTCTAGAAATGATTGCATCTTGAATCCTAGCGTTGTGGCAGCATTTCCTGCCCAATCTTGCTCCAGTCTACTATGTATTGAACGCATCTTCTGCTCCTGCTGCATTAAGCGCTCTTGCAACTGCTCGCATTGATGAACGGCTCTTCTCAGATCGGATAAAAATACCGATATTCTCGCCATGTCACTTACCTCCTCCCGTTAATGAACTGGTCTGCCTGAATGAAATCTTCGTGCTTGCGTTCAATGTACTCGGCAATCTCGCTGATGGATTCCTGATACCAACGGTTAATTCGTTCCAGTGTCGCCGTAGCTTCGTAAGCGATTGACGTGAAGGAATGGCTTTCACTTGTGGAAGTATAAGCCTCGAACATTCGGATGGAAGCTTGTGCATCACTGGAAAACCCGCTCAGACTAAAGCGCATTTCCTTGGCTGCCTGTGCCAATTCCTCCGGCGTTAGTCGGATTGTGCCACCACCTTGACCTGACTTTCCATTGGATGCAGCCGCAATCAAGGGGGCCACCAACCCGCCAACGAGGTTTGACAAAGCCATCCGTGATTCCTGATAAGCATTCCAGCGTGGTGAGATGTCAATTTGTTTTCCTGTTGCGCGATCGATAAGTGGACCGACCAAGTTACCCTGTTCATCAAACTGATACTGGTTCATCGAGTGATATCCCTTGCCTTCTTTTTTGGAAAACGAGTCCATCAATCGAACAATATTACCGACCTGAAACTTGTCCAGATCGATATCAATTGGGAAATTGTATGTGACTAACGGGCCGCTGGGCCCCATCGGACGAATCGGCACCATGAGCTGGAATTGCAGCCTCCAGTTTTGGTACATCGCATTGGCCGAGTCAAAATCCTGGCCTTTGTAGTACGTGCTGCCAACATGTCTGTCATATTCAAAAAGTCCTCCTGCACCTACTGAATCGTTTGGCTGAACGATGTTCACCACTTTTTTATCATAATAACCCTCATTCACTTTCGCCAAGCTTGCATCGTCCAGCAGATTGGTTACACTCGGAGCACTGTATGTCATGGCCGACAAATCCTGTCGCGCTGCCACATATTGCGCTAAACCACCTCCAAGCGAATGTCCCGTAGAGAGATACTTGCGTCAGGATATTTTGATTTGACTTGTTCATAAAGCACTTCCGCCTGATGAAATTGGTTGTTCTCCCAATCGATATCGTCCTTAATGGATTGAATAAAACTTTTCTTGAAAATGTTATGATGATTTGGGTCAGTTACGGCATCCTCCAGTTCTCTGGTACGTCCACCTAAAACATCGAACACATCTGTTTCGTAATCGGCTGCTCTCCCAAGCCAGCTCCCATCTGGCTCCGTTCCGCGGTAACCGATGACAATCTGATTCGTCTGATTGTTGTGGAGGATGACGGAATCGAAACCCGACACTTTATTGTGGAGCTTGGCACCTTCCGGTTCAATGACCTTCCATTGTGCATAATCCCCCTCCTCCGTAAGTGATGTTCCTGCAGTAACGTTTTTCTGGTAGGCTAAGTCAGATATTTCCTTATACAACTCATCGCTAATGTAATCGTTCCGCATAAGTACCTCCTGAATTGAACATTTCAATATGATTATGTAAACTAGTGATAATTCAATCTTTATAGTATATTAATACCAGTCTATGAAAGTAGAGGTGTCCCTTTTGAGAAAACCTTTCTTCCTTTTTGTAATCTTAATTATCTCATCTCTCTTGCTTGGAGCATGTGCCTCCGAAGAGGAAAAGATGATTGTATCCTCCGCCGAGAAGTTCGCTGCAAATTATATTCTCGAAAAGTACGGTGAAACCGTTCGTTTTACGGAGTATAGATTCTCTCCTCCCGATCTAAGCAAGTCGTTAGGCCTCCACGGCTACATTGAAGGCGATAAGAAAAAGAAGGTATTTGTTTTCGTGCAATACGATCCTCTAAGTATTAAGACACTATCGCTCCCTGAAGGAATATCCAAGAAACCAAATTCCAAATAGAGAGTTGAAGTATATTTTTAAAACGATCAATCGATATAAACGCTTTTGAAACTATAGGGAATATATGGATTGTATCTTTCGTCAATTACTTCTGTCAACGTTCCTTGCAACAATAAAATGAAGAAACAAATGCGATCTACATAATAGAATGATTGTGTTCTTAAGATATGATAAACCTCTGTTTAAAGAAGTTATCCACTAATTCGATGAATTCTGAATATACAAAAATAGAGGGAGTTACAGCAGAACTCCCCCTCATCCCAACAACTTCTGCTCGATCTGATCCACAATCCCATTAATACCTGTTGGCCCATAACAACCGATCCATGTCGCGGCATCTACCGAGTATATTTGCTGTCGCTCATCTGTATCTAACATCCCCCAGACACGTTGTTCTGTCGCGGATATGCCCTCCTGCATCATTTCGTTACTAAGCAAAAAATAGTGACTGGCCTGTACTGCCGGTAGTCTATCAACCGAGATATGATAGGCCGTGTCGGAAGTGTCCGCCACAAATAATGGAACAGGCAGACCCAGATCACGGTACAGCACAGCACCTGTACGATGAGCAGCAGAGTGAACCCGAACGAGAGAATCCAGCGGACGGATCAGTGCCACACTCTTACCTGCCAGTACCGGAGCCAGTTCTTCGGACAGCAAAGCAGTACGTCGATGATAATCCGCAAGTATTCGCTTGGCCTCTGCCCGCTTGCCAGTCAGTTCACCGAACAGACTCAGGATGGTCTGCCAGCTCTCATTACGCTTGAATATAATCACTGGAGCGATTCGACTTAACCGTTCATGATGCTGATCATGCACCTCAGTGCAGATAATCAGATCCGGTAATAATTGTTCCACCACAAGCAGATTAGGGTACTCATACGTCCCGAGTAATTCGGTACCCTGAAGTCCTGCTCTGATATATTGAGGGAAATTGACCACCGCACCTCCCGATCCTACACTTCCTGCTGGAGACAATCCAAGCGCGAGCAAATGATCGGCATATTGAACATCCAGCACGGCGATACGCTGTGGTGATTCAGTCACTTGATGTTCACCTCGCATATGGCATATCACCGGGCCTTGGTCCGACTCGTACGAAGAAGCCAATTCCTTGTTTCATGATGAATCCCCCCTTATGTATTTAATGATAATGATTTTCATTATCGAAACATAAAGAGAGTATAAACGATCTCCTCATCGCGTTACCATGTACTTTTGCGACATTTGAGCTGGACTAATGCGACATCACCAGCCGCTTATCCGCCCTTTAATTTCTCAGCGATATACGCTTGCAGTCGGTAAATGTCTGAAAGAAACTCTCCTTCCTCTGGCGTATTTCCATACTCCCCTAGCCAGCGCGGTGTACGGATATGCCACTCGTCTGTCAGGTAATACTTTTCATCGCGATACTCTAAAATATGTCCCAGGAAATATTCCAGAGAACCGAAGGATTGTTTATGAGTGTCGTTTATGATGGTTTGTGTTTGTTCAATGATCGCCTGCAACATGTGTTGGATATGATCTTCTGGATTCATAGAGTTGCCCTCCTTACCATCATTTCAAGATGTATCTGAAACTACGAATATAATAGTTCATACGGATACGTTTTGAATAATAAATTAGCGAACAAAAAATAATTATGCTGATAGTGACAGGAGACATTTTAATTGAATTGACCAGAGTCTTCTTTGAGAATAGCACTTTCATGCATTCGGGAAACTACCCTCTATTTCAACTAGTTATCGTTTCACCGAGAATTTGAAATGACGGATTGTAATATGAAGTGCGACACCCTACTGAAATAAAAAAATGGCTCATAGCCTGATTCGTGTAGAATGAAAGTTACCACACCAGCATTCACACAAGGAGAATCAGTCCATGAGTTATTCACATCTTAGCATAATCGAACGCAGCAAGCTAGAAATCCTCCACAGACAAGGCAAAAGCTCAAGAGCTATTGCAAAAGAACTGGGGAGGCATTCGTCCACGATTTGCCGTGAACTAGATCGTGCTAATTCATCGTATCCCTATCAGGCAGAACACGCTCAGAACGCTTATGAGAAGCGTCGTCAATCCTCTGTCTCTTCAGGTAAATGGTCAGACACCTTAGCTGCTTCACTGGAGGAAAAACTGAAGGCAACGTGGTCTCCGGAACAGATCAATCAACGCTTCCGTACCGAAGGCTTGCCAGCAGTATCCTTCAAAACGATCTATCGCTGGATCTACGCAGGTCGACTGGTTCAAGGCACGTTACAGGCTCTCCGGCACAAAGGAAAGCGTCAGAAACCCGCAGAAAATCGCGGTAAATTTGCCATTGGCAGATCCATTTCGGATCGTCCCCAAGAGGTTCGTTCTCGTGAAACGTTTGGGCACTGGGAACTGGATACCGTCGTATCAGGTCGTGGGAAAAGTAAGGGATGCATAGCCACGCTCATTGAACGCAAAACCCGTCTATATACCGCCATTCTCATGCCTGATCGCACCGCTTTGTCTATGGAAATTGCGCTTGGTGTAGCCATCTCACAGTATCCCACAGGCACTTTCCTCACCGCCACGGCTGACCGGGGAAAGGAGTTTGCATGCTATGCCAATCTGGAAACAAGCCATGACCTGCACGTTTATTTTGCTGATCCATATTCGTCTTGGCAACGCGGTTCCAATGAGAATGCGAATGGATTGCTTCGAGAGTTTTTCCCGAAAGGCACCGATCTCGCTCAAGTTGAGGATGAAGATCTTGCCAATTCACTAGATCTAATAAACCACAGACCACGAAAATGCTTGGGTTGGAGAACCGCTCACGAATCTTTCACAGAGGAACTGTCGCACTTGGTTTGACAATCTGTCAAATAAAAAGGAAGGTTCTTCTCCATTCCATAAGGAATCAGATAACCTTCCGTTGCTTTATCAAACTGAATAATTATTCTTCGCTTTTTTTTAAACGTTGAGGAGTTTTAGGATCTAATTGATGCCACTTCGGAACCTCACCATCTCCATCCGTAAAGATATATTTAGTTTCTGGATCATCTGAAAATACAACGTATACAGGATATTTAGGCATAGAGCTTAACTTAGCCTCTATACTAACAATTTCTTCTTCTTTATATCCCTCGACATTTATAAGGTGTTCTTTTAGGCTTGCTTCAAGAGAATTGTATTTGAACTGTAAGAATACATAAAAACCGACTATTAATAATAAGACTAGAATTATAGCACCACTCAGAATCATTTTTATGCTTCCCGTTTTTTTCATATAAACCTCCTAACGGTAATATTGGCATTAATTCTATCAAACCAACTTTAATCTCTAAAGAAAAGAAACTCTTTAACTTTTGAAAAGTCAGAGTTTCTGTGTAGCTTTTATTCATAATTACTTGCGTACAGCTTTAAAAGAGGTTGTATAAACAAAATGGTTAGACTTAGTAAACGCTGAGGAGTTACAAAAAAATTAGTATCACCGATTTTACCTTTATCAGAAATCTCAAAACCCTCTCCATAGTAAAAAGCTTGCCATATAAATTTGGAACAATAGATTGGACTAAGTGTATCTAGGAGTGAGTCGATTCATTTAGCAGCTTCTACACCACGGCCATTAAGCCTTTTGAATTGTAAATTTATATATATTCGTACAGGATTATTTAATATTTAAAGCGAATCGACAACAGGCAGGACGAGGTGGGAATTCTTCCACGTAACAGAAGTCATATCTATGAGTTCATTTCTAACCTGGCTCAGGATCAAATAGGCAATAGTCTCTATGCGTAGGGTGTGATCTGAGGCATCCATGTTCTATGAAACACTAATCTCTCTTCTACTTAATTTCTTAAATGCCGAGTATTCCTGTTCGGAATTTATATAACTTAATATCTTTTCCGCACATGCAGCTGAGCTAAGCTCTTCCGTGTTCACTTCCAGATCATATTCATCATAGGAGTATATGTAGTCGAACTGGGAATGGGCGAGTCCAATCGCTCGATCTCCCCTGCTTTGCTCTCTTCTGGTGAGTTCTTCCTTTGAGCAGTGTACGCCTACAAACAATATCGGATAATCCGAAAGCAAATCATAAAAACCATTAAACCACTTGTCATTACTGATGACGGTATCCACGATGACATTCAAACCCAACTCCGAAAACAGTTTAATGGTTGCATAGTACAATGAGCCAATTGGGTCAAAAAGGATATCTGACATCACATTGGCTTCCAATTCTCTTGTTGGTTTCATATCTGGATATGTAGTATCGATGAAATGATCATAATTTTGGAAAAATTGATCTACAGATAGATGGTGAAATGGAATCTCTCCCTGATTTTTCAATTCCACCGCGATGCTCGTCTTCCCCGAGCTTGACGTTCCGTTCAAAAATATAATGAGTCCTCGTTCCACATTAATCACCCTTATCATTAAAATTGGCAGTACCTTTCAGATCACATTGTTGTTTTTGCTAAGTCTAAGCTGGCCTGTAAATCACTGAATTGTGCTAATACCTTGGTGTTCTAACTGACAATGAACATCCTCCCCATTGCTTCGTATCCTTTTTAGAAGTTCGGTCAAAACAATTGTAGTGGTATTAACGTCTGCCGATAAATAGCTTATTTTGACTCCAATGAAGATTATAGCCATAACGGTATAGCTCAAAGTAAGGATACAGGCAGTCATCCGCTTCCTGTAAACCTTGATAGCGGGGCCATTGTAAATAATAGGCTACCCAATAATCGCAAGCGATGGAATAGTACGCTTCGCTCAATAGCTCGATATTTTCGCTGTAATCGCTACGTGAACGGATGAGCTCTCCGAGTGCTTCGTAAACGACTTCACTATCTTCTTCATCCGTGCCTTGAATCAGTCTTTGCTGTAACTTGCCAATTTCACCCGGCGGCAATACGACGACCTCCTTTACACATGCCAAAGCCCGGATTGCTTCCTTCGCTGAGTCCGCCTCTACATCTTTCTCGGGCACTATGGAGAACAAGCTCTTCAATCTTTTAATCAGCTCCTCCCCAGACCACGCAACGTTCCTTCGGAAGCATCCTCATTTCCACCGTTGAAATAACCTGGCACATATTCGCCGGCGAAATCCTCAGGATTCAACATCTCATAGATCGGACGTATTCTATCCAAAAAACGTTGGCCGTCCGGAATGGGCTCAAACACACGTTCCACTCCTGTTCCAGATGGCATGAACCCTTGAAAAAAGCCGTAGAGATGATCTGCTTCGACCTCCATATCATCATCTGGTTCTATTTCTTCTCCGCTCAGTGCTAACAAATAGCGCCCATACTCCTGCTGATCCATTTGTACCATTCCCTCTCTCTGTTCAACCAAATTACCAATTAGTTTTAGTTAACCTCGCTAACACTCCATCAATGTTATTCCATTCATAAATTAATTCATTAAGGACTTTTCCTCCAATTTTTATTTGAACTGATTTACACAAGTTAGCACCATAATACTCATAAAAATAGCGTGCCTTGTTATCCTCTAGAACATTAACAAATATCTTCTGATAACCCAATGAATTGAATCGAAAAAACATACTTTTAAGTAATTCCTTCCCTAATCCTGTCCCTTGATATTCCTTAAGTATGTAAATTGAAGTCAAATCACCTGAGTCGGGCACCGTATTTGTCTCTCTCTTCCAACAATCAGCAAATCCAATGATTTCCCCTTCTGTGTTCTCTGCTAATATCACAAAATTGTCTGTTTTTCCGATATTTTTAATCCATAATTCAGTTCTTTGTTTATATGATAGATTGGTTAAGAATTCCTCTGGAATAATACCCTCGTATGTACTTCTCCAACTATCCACATGTACTTTTGCAATTCTTTCAGCGTCATTAATCGTAGCTTCTCTGATCTGCAACATAATCATCCCCTAAATTTTTTTAGTAAAACTAATTTTTATAAAAGTATAGAAACAAATTGCAACATACAATTAGTCATTTATATTATTTAGAGTGATTTCTTATAAGGTTCTTGTATTCATGACATCCGACAAAGTCAGATGTGTCCGGCAGATTCTGCTTACCTGAATTACCTCTGGCCGGTACCAAGGGCGTCAGCTCATAGCATGAATCCTCTGTTATCACAAGTTGTTGTGTTCTTCGGATTACTTAATAGTAGGTTGTAAATATATCATGATTTCTTCTGCATTTATAATTACTTGATTTCCTACCGAGGCTACTCCTCTTCCCACTACAAATCCACGCTTGTTTTTAATGATCTCATAGTATAAATCTATCCGATCTCCCGAAAATGCTTGCCCAATCACTTCAATTCCTTTAAGTGAAGAAAGAAATCCTACACCATTCTCTTCTGAAATGACTGCAAAAGCACCTAACTGAGCCAAAGCCTCTATTATCAATGTACTAGGAATAACAGCATTCCGTTCATTCATATACCACTCATTATTTGAAACATTTTTATATCCCTTAGCCCATTTGTTTTTTTCGACTTCCAGTACTTTATCAATTAACAAAAATGGATACCTATGAGGCAGAATATCTTGAATATTAATCACTTAAGAGACTCCTTTTCTACGAATCCACCCATTTCCTGTGTAGGAGCAAATCTACGAATTCGCTTAATGTTTCCATATATATTATTAGACGAAGAGAGGGTTAATCCTCCATCTCCTACATGTTGCTTCTTATGAGTCGTCCAGAGAGCGATAAACTAACGTTCCATCTGCCGCGAGCCTCATTATTATGCAGAATGCATTGGTACGCAAAAAGGCAGCTTCTGCTTTACACAGCGCTGCCTATTTGCTTATTAACTTTTTTTTCAAACAGACCTATCCATCGTTATGATGTTCAACCTTTTATACCGCTAAATGTAATGCCGCTAATAAACGTCTTTTGAAGAAAAAAGAACAAAACAATAATAGGTAATGTCATCAAGGTGGATACGGCCATTAATAGACCCCATTCGGATCCCTTTTGACTCTGAAATTGCTGCAATCCTAGCGAAACTGTGTAAGATGGTTCATTGGTTAAATAGAGCAAGGGGCCCATGAAATCAGTCCAGCTCCCCATAAATTGAAACAATGCCACGGCTAAAACGGCGGATTTGGCTAGTGGAAACATGATCTGTAAATATATGCGGAACTCACTAGCGCCGTCTAAGCGGGCCGCTTCGCGCAGGGCATCAGGCAGTCCCATGAAAAACTGTCTCAACAGAAAAATGTAAATTGGCACTCCAAAAAATTGGGGTACAATCAGTGGAAGAGATGTTCCTACCCAACCTAATTTAGTAAACAACAGGAATAGAGGAATCATCGTCACCTGTCCGGGAATCATCATCACAGCGAGGGTAACAAAGAAAAGTATACCTCTCCCACGGTACTCTAACTTGGCAAAACTATATGCAACCAAGGGACAGGATATGATCACACCCAGCGTACTAACGATGGTTATAATCGCCGTGTTTTTCAGATATGTCCAGAAAGGGATATACTCAACGGCACGGGAATAATTACTCCACAGAATGGGATGCGGATCCACTCTGGTGGGAATGTAAAGATTTGTGTGAGTGGTTTAAGAGAAGTCGAAAGCAGCCAAATGAACGGAATCAAGAAAAATGCAGAAGCAACAATTAGACATAAATAGGCTAACACTCGATTGATTCTTTTGATAGCGATAGGATTCATCCCTTACTTCCTCCTCCTTATTTCCCTTGATAATGAACCCAGCGTTTAGACGTAATAAAAATAATTCCGGTTAATGCCATAACGATAATAAATAAGATCCAAGCCATTGCGGAGGCATAACCCATTTTGAAATACCTGAAACCGTTCTCATATAAATACATGACGTAAAAAGTCATGGAATTTGCAGGAGTTCCTTGCCCTTTGGTCAACGTATAGGGAAGAGTAAACTGTTGGAATGCACCGATCATTCCCATGACAAGGTTGTAGAAAATAACGGGAGTGAGCAAAGGCAGGGTTACCTTTCTCGTCTTCTGAAACCAGTTAGCTCCATCGATTTGCGCCGCTTCATAGTACTCATCAGGGATGTCTCCTAATCCAGCAAGGTAGATAACGACAGCTTGCCCAATACCCCAAAGCGACATCAGAATGAGAGAGGGCTTGGACCACGACTCACCGCCAAGCCAAGAAGGCCCATCGATACCGATATGCGCTAACATCCCGTTCACCAATCCGAAGTTTGGATGTAACAACCACATCCACAGAACAGCCAAAGCCACTTGTGGAACAAGTGTAGGCAAGAAAAAGATCGTTCTGAATATAGCCATCCCCTTGACCTTCATATTCAACATCATAGCGAGTGCCACACCGAAAAATATACTTAAGGGAACAAAAAATACGGTAAAATAAATCGTGTTGTATATGGATTTCCAAAACAGAGGATCATGAAAAAGCTCTCTATAATTATTCATTCCGACAAATTCACCAGGCTGCAGAATGCTGTAAGTAGTGAAGCTGAAGTAGATGGACATTAGCATCGGAATTGCATAAAAGCATAGCAGCCCTATAGCCCAAGGTGAAGCAAACAGCCACCCAATCACGTTAGTTCTGTGGAGTGCTCGTTTCCTTGCCGATGGAATTGCGTTTACTTGAACTGAATCGGCTAGTTTCGCCATGTGCATTCTCCTTCCATTTGTCATTCTTTAGTAGGCAAGGAGAGAGTTCGCTCCCTGCCTACCGAGCACCCTATTTGTCGTATTTTTCTAAAGCCTTATTAACAGTCTCTGTTACTCTATCCAGGTTCTCTTTCGGAGTACCGTTACCACGGGTAGCCTTTTCCGTTGCGGAAGCTAACTCATTCCACAGCAGTTGTCCTTCAGGAATAACCGGGCGGT
Organism: Paenibacillus sp. 1A_MP2; assembly: GCF_052244825.1. NCBI lineage: Bacteria > Bacillati > Bacillota > Bacilli > Caryophanales > Paenibacillaceae > Paenibacillus > Paenibacillus sp. 1A_MP2. The sequence continues at coordinate 5,515,872 of NZ_JBQQCS010000001.1, forward strand.
TATGTGAATTGGGTAAAATATTGATAAATTCTTTCATAATCGGATCGTCCTTGTAACCATATTTGTCGTTAACCGAATCGATAACGGAAATTTGAGAGTCAGCGTTTAATAACGTTTGCCCTTCTTCTTCCCCTAAGAATTCGAGGAATTTCCAGGCAGCAGCGACGTTCTTGGCGCCTTTAGGAATAATAGCGGAGCCGCCGCCTGACCATGTCGTAAAATCCGCTCCTGTTGGAGTCGGTATCGGTGCAACGCCGTAATTTAGATCTGGCTTAAATTTTTCGATACCCTTCACCGTAAAGTTTCCACTTATCTTCATGCTGACTTGACCGGAAATGAACGGATCCATTTCCTCCGTGCCAGCTGCGCTTGTGAATCCGGCAATATCCTCGACATTGTATTTTTTGCCGAAGTCGGTCATCCATTGTAGCGCTTCAACGACTTTAGGATCATTTGCAGTAATTTTGCCAGTGGCAGCGTCCTGGAATTCTCCTCCAAATGCCCATCCCCAAGTATACAGCCAGCCCTGCGAATACCATGGAATGAACCCGATCCGTTTGAAACGTTTACCTTCCTTGATGGTTAACTTCTCGGCGGCGGCTTCAAGCTCGGCGATCGTTTGTGGTGGTTTGTTGGGATCCAGCCCTACTTCTGTGAAATGATCCTTATTGTAAAATAGCAGGCGAGAGTCCGTATCCATCGGCATTGCATAAAGCTTTCCTTGATAACTGGACTCCTCCCAAGCAAATGGATAATACATTTCCTTACGAATTCCGGATTCTGCTGCCATCGAGGATAAGTCAGTTAGAGAACCTTGCGCAGCCCAAGTACCGACCTTAAACCGGTCGAAAAGTGCAACGTCAGGAGGATTGCCGCCTGCGACTGCAGTCAGCAGCTTCTGATCGGATCCCTCGCTGGATTCTGTATAAACTAATTTCATTTTGATGGTAGGGTTTTTCTCCTCAAATGCCTTTACAACTTTATTCAAATTATCTAAATCAATTGAGGTAAGACCATGCCACATCGTAACCGTTGTTTTCCCCTCTCCGGCCTGATCGCCTGAGCCTTCCTTCGTTGAGCAAGCGGTTAGAAGAAGTAACATAGCCAGAAAGTAAGCAAGAATTGGAAACGCGAATTTTTTGGATCTCCTCATTCAAAGTCCCCCTTAAGTTAAATGAATTAGTTTAACTTGAATTCCTATAAAATCCACTTCATTTTCTGATAAATCCATAATTTATGTAAGCGCTAACAAGATTGATGATATGAATCATTAAAAACAGAAAATCATGAACGAAGTGAATGTGTTATAGAAACCCACTAGTTATACTAAGTATATTAATATGACATCATGAAGAGTGTCAATTGCAATATTACGACATAAATGTTCATGCCTGTATGGCTATAATTAGATATAAATAGACGCTTCGAGGTTCGTTAATCTCCGGTCTCGCAACCACTTCCCCGATGTAAAACAAGCTTTACCATAAGAAAAATGTCTAGCGACATACTTCACAGAAGACAGACCTCGTCTAGAAGAAGTTTTTCTTGCGATATCAGGAAGGTCCTTGCTTCGAAGTTTATATTTCTGATATCAAAAAAAGTGCCGATAAGCCCCTGGGGACTTCTCGACACTTTGACAATATCCTTGCTTTTGTTGAGCTGCACTTGTACTAACCCTACCTGTTATTTTTCACGACCATACGATGTTCAATAATGTTCAGCTCGGGAACTGCTGTTCCATGCAACTGAGAGATTAGCATATCCACTGCCAATTCACCCATCTGCTTCTCATCCTGCTTAATATGAGTGAAGATGGGTTGACCCAGGTGATCGTTCAGGGAGTCGAAACAAACAATCTCGAATTCCTCCAGAGATTTCCCCATCGAGTGGATGACCTGAGCCAGCATGGTAGCTATTAGAAATTCCGACGCGACAAACGCCTTTACATCAGGGTGTTGTTTCAAAAAATGCTTTACTGTTTCTTTATCACTTTCAATCGCTGTTCCGTTTATGTTCATGGGAAGGGTGCCCTTCAAGTTCGTCAATACATAATCTTTGTTCAAATTCATTCCTTCTTGGGTGAAGGCCAACGTATATCCGAGCAGCCTTTCCTCCAATGTTGAAGTGTTCTCTTCCGGCGGAGATAAAAAGGCAATTTTTTTATGACCTTTGCTAATCAGATGGCGCGTAAGATCCATGGCTGCTTTCTTATTGTCTGTGTATACCGAACAAACCGGAATTCCTTTTAGATATCTATCGACCAAAACAATTGGAAACCGATCTAATACAAGTCGAAGCAGCTCTGAATTATAGTGTTGACCATGAATGGGGGTCACGATTAATCCTTTGATGCCTAAACCAATAAATAAGTCGATCGCGCGTTTTTCCTCATCCCGATCCCCGCAAGTTCGCTTGATAATGAGTTGATAATTATGCTCAGCACTCCGCTTTTCCATCGATCTAAGAAGTTGTAGGCCAAACTCGTCAGAAAAATTCGGTATAATAAACCCGATCAACCGCTTGTCATCCTCAGGAACCAAGGTCGTTCTTACCTCTGAATATTGCTTCGGTTCTTGTCCTCCAATTATACCATCGGCCACAAATGAACCTTTTCCTTGCATTCGTTTGATAACCCCAGAATCTGCCAATTTCTCCAGAGCCTTTTTAGATGTAATACGACTGACGCCAAATTTTTCAGCCAACTCTTTTTCAGAAGAGACTCGGTCTCCTTCTTTTAATCGACCTTCTTTAATCTCTTGTACAATATAGATATATATCTGCTCGTATAAATGCAATTCCACAAAACCACCCTGACATCATAATATTAGTATACTAAGTATATTACACAAGAAGTAATTCGCAAAGTTACTCAGATTACCGACGAACTTCTGTGGCATGGAGTTTTCCAAGTCTACTATGTTAGCGGAATGGATCTCATTACTTGTGTTACCTGAAGGAACAAACACGCAATCTCAACATTTTCCATCATTACTAATATCTCCAAACAAAATTTTATGTATTTGGTCTTTTGATAAAATACCCACTTCTAATTCAGAAAGATACATTTTAGAATCCCCTTTCAGAATTATGTGGAACATCTAGCAACAGGACGTTGCGGTTAAATCACTTACAAGTCTTTGGAGCCGATCTGTCGTATAACGTTCTTGTATTCACGAAGTAGATCCCCCTTAGATAACTCTTATCTTAGGGGGATCGATGTGTCTGCCTGTTTAATCCTCTTTGAAAATGCTTCTGACAGACCCAGGGCTGAATGGCCCGCAGCAGTAATATGGTGTTAATGCCCTCTTGAATTATTCAAAAAATACACTTGGATATTTCAATTCGCCTTTAATATTCAATAATTCATCTTCTTTCAATTCACATACCATGAATACTTCATCTGAAACTTCAAACTGATTTAATTCCAAACCATATTGTCGAGCTGATTTGAATCCAAATTTGGGATAGTATGATGGGTGTCCTATTAGTAATACAATGTAATAACCAAGTTCTTTACATCTCGTTATTCCTTCTTGAATTAATTGTTTACCTATACCTTGTCTTTGATAATCAGGTCTGACGGCAATAGGTGCTAAAACAATTACCTCATGTCGTTTCTCACCTTCAATAATTTCGGCTTTGCTCATTAATAGATGTCCTACTACTTTTCCATGTTCTTCAGCAACAATCGAAAGTTGCGGAACAAAATTACGAGTTGCTCTTATTCGTTCAACTAATCTTGCTTCATCTTCTCGATTTCCAAAAGCAATGAAATTGACATTGTGGACTTGAAGATAATCACTTATATTTTCAGTTCGAATAGTTATAGACATCATGCACCCCTCCCCTATCTTTGTTCTTAAAGTTGGTTACGCTCTGCAATGATTTCATCTAACATTGTTGTGTTCACGACGTCCCACCGACTTAAGGCAGCGAAGCTACTAGGCGTGATGCACTTAGTCGGTGCGGATGTGTCTGGCTGCCTCAGCTTCCCCGATATACCTCGGCCAGACCGAGGGGCTTGTCCCCTGATGCGTGAACATTTTGTTATCGGATGCATCCGACTTCTCGAATAACTCTCAAGTGTTTATCACTTTACTGTATCTCTGATTTTTTAATTGTTCTATACTATTGTCCTAAAATGTCCGTTCTCCTCAGACAGTGTAGTAATTAACTCCTCGTTTCTTACTTCAAAAAGGTATTCCTTGTATACATGATCTCTACCGCCATATCGTTCGTACCAATCAATTATCTTCTTATTGTGTTCTTTATCACCTCTAACATTTCGTTCTATTTCTTCATATTTTTCATAGCTATCATATTCCCAGATAGCAAATATTTCAGTTGTTTTCTCTGAATGTTTAGCCATCCACCTACCAACAAGTCGTGCTCCATTCTTTAACTGATTAGGTAGGTTGGTTTCATTGAAGTGCTTGTTAAATATTTCTACAAAGTCATTACTAACGATATAAAACTTTCTTCGATAAAACATAACTCTGCCTCCTAGAGGATATTGGTATTTAGATTTGTTTTCTCGCATTACGGATGTTTCCGATAACTCTTATTCACGTACTTCGATAAACACTCCACACGTGGAATATTCGCGAAATTATTGTGCTATCCTGCCCGTTAGCCGAGAAGACTGCCGACACAACATGATCGGTATCCTTCTCATGATAGTCGCCCCCAAACGAACAAAAAAGCTATCCCTCAAAATATATTCATACCTTGAGGGGCAGCTTTTCGATACACTGCTGATTATTTAGATAGCTCTTCCTTCACCATAAGCTGACGGGCATATTCATTCAGATCGATAGACTCGCCCCCGTTCAGCCGCGACTTTTCAGCTGCGAATGCGATCAGATGGCTCCGGACGGAAGCTGCAGCCGATGTCAGGCTCTCCTGGCCGTTATAGTGACGCACCTCATCCAGAAAATTCCTCACAATGCCGCTGTCTCCCCCACCATGGCCACTGGTTTGAGAAGGGATTGTGATTTCTGTTTTTTGATGTGTCAAAAAGTCGTACACGGTGATTTGATCTTCCTCACCACGAAGTTCTCCTTTAGTCCCCATGATCTGGATTCTACGTTCCTGCTCAAATGTAAAGCCGCACATACTGAACATGGCCGTAGCTCCACCTTCAAATTCCATATTCACGACCTGATGATCTACCACATTATTGTCACTCCGGTATACACACCGGCCGTAATCGGTATCACGCAAGCCCTGTATGATATTCGGTTTCGTCAGCTCCTGTGTAAAATGCCCTGCCCAACCCCTGAACTGGTCACTCAAATAAAATCTTGGTGCAGAATACGCGCAGGTTGGTTCTATGGCACAATCCAAGCATCGGTCAGTGGAACCTTCGGGTGCATTGCCTTCATGAAAATGTTTAAGAGATCCGAACGAACTGACCTTGAGGCAAGGTTGATCCACGAGCCAGGATAATACGTCCATATCATGGCATGACTTGGACAGGATCATCGGGCTGGATGTGTTGGAATTATTCCAATTTCCTCGCACGAAGCTGTGGGCAATATGCCAGTAACCCACATTCTCATTCAACTGAATGGAGACAATTTCTCCGATACGTCCTTCTTGTATCACCTTCTTGATTGTATTCCAGAACGGTGTGTAACGCAGCACATGGCAGATCGTGAGTAGCCGGTCATTATCTCTCGCCGCTTGTTCCATCTCAAGACATTCCTTCGGATCAGGTGACATCGGCTTCTCCAGCATGACATGATACTTCTTATCTAAAGCCTGCATGGTTGGGCCATAATGCATTCTGTCCTGTGTACAAATAACCGCAATATCAGCCAGCTTAGGTTCAGCCAACAGGGGCTCCCAAGACTCATAACAATGTTCCGGCGGAATCCCGTACTTCTCAGCAAATCTTGCTCTCCTCACTGGATCGGCTTCGGCAACTGCAATGAAGGTAAGCTCGTGCGGATAATCAAGTGCATAGGGTGCATAGCCACCCGCTCCCCTCGCACCTGCTCCAATCAGGACTGCTTTCAGTTGACTCATATTTATTCGCTCCTTTATGATCTGAAATCTACGGATGACCTTCTAATCCGCTTGGGTATAACGGTCTGCTGCTGATTGATAGATGGCTACATATCGTTCTACGCCCATCTTTTGAAGAGCTGCCACATACTGATCCCAATTGTCAAAGGATTCATTACCAGTAATGAATTTGTCACGCATTTCATCTACATACGTTTCAATATCCGTCTGGAAAGTGGTCAGATCCCGCTGTTCTTCCTGTGTGAAATTAAACGGAGGCCAAATTTGATCTTGTGGTAAGATGTGAGACTCTGCTTTTTTCGCATTTTCAATCGAAGTTGGCAGACCTTCAGCACCCTTGAAGTATTTCTGCTTCACAAACCCAGGGTAGTATCCACCCGGCCAAATCAGGTATTGACCTACCGCCTGGTCCAGATTAAGGCCATCCGGGTTGTTTTTGATATTGTCGACATAGTCTACGTTACCGTCTGCGTCTTCTTTATACGTCTCATCTTTCCAGCCCATGAAGAACGTTTTGATGCCCTCATCGCTGTAGAAATAATCCATCCAGCGGATCATGGCCTCTGGATTCTGGGCTTTATCTGTCAGTACAAACATCCCGATATTACCGAGTGGAGAACCATAGGCGTTGTAGGTCTGATCGCCATGAGGACCCTTCAGTACTGGCATGCCAACATAACCTTGCTGATTGTATATCGCAACCGGATCGACATTATCAACGACTCCGATCAGGCTTTCCATTCCTTTAGCATCCACCTCGGTACTCTTAACAGATACAATGTCCTGCTCAAGCAATCCGTCCTTGTAGAGCTTATTCACGAACTGTAACAGCTCCTTGTAATGGGGATCGGTTGGAATAAAGCGTACTTTATCCGTCTGAGGATCTGTATCAATGTTAATGTTGGAGGTTCCATGATTATTCACCCCAAATGAACCTCTCAGGTAGTTCACCACACCAGCCGTTCCCACACCGCCCCAGGCAATCTCGTCCTTCTGCCCGTTGCCGTTCGGGTCCTTTTCTTTAAATGCTTTCAACATATTATAGAAGTCATCTAATGTCTGCGGTTCCTGCAAACCTAATTTATCAAGCCACTCTTGCTTCACCCAAGGTGTTCCGTACAGAACCGACTTGAATTCCGGATCATACAAGGTTGGCAGCCCATATATGTTACCATCCGGCATCGTAATCCCTTTGCCAATAACCGGATACTTCTCCATTAGAGCCTTAAAGTTAGGCGCGTATTGGTCGATCAGATCATTTAGAGGAATGAATGCGCCCTGCTTGCCGTATTTCAGCAGATCCGATCTGGAAAACGCCGAGGCGTAGAACAGCTCGGGGTAAGCGCCGCCTGCCAGCAGGAGATTGCGTTTTTCCTTCAAATTATCCTTCTGCACCGTATCCCACTGGATATGAACATTTGACATCTTCTCATACTCTTTCCAGAGTCTGAGATCGTTCCAGTCCGCATTGGCAAAAAACTTTCCGGCAAATCCGCTCACTTTAATGGTGTCATTTACAATCGGAAATCCACTCGCATTGACTTTGTCATTGGTAGCTCCTTTATCCTTGGTACTTCCCGATGAATCAGCCGCATCCTTGGAACTGCACCCGGCCAGCATCGATACGGACATCATACAAACTAGAGCGATACTCCCCCACTTTTTGAGCGTCATTCTTATTCCTCCCTTTGTCCCATCGATATATCCATACAAGGAATTATCCTTTAATGGCACCAATCATTACGCCTTTAACAAAATATCTTTGCAGGAAAGGATAAAGCATAAGCACCGGTATGTTGGCAACGACAAGTACAGCATACTTGATGCCTTCCACTTCCCTTTGCTGCTTAATCGCAGACTCGGTTGACATTTTGACCATATCGTTCGTCTGGCCTTGAATCAGAATCTCCCGCAAAATGAGTTGAAGTGGAAATTTGTTCTTGTCTGACAGATACAACATTGCGTTAAAGAAGGCGTTCCAGTGCCCAACAGCATAGAACAGAATCGTCACCGCTATAATGGGCATGGATAATGGCAGTATAATCCGGGTTAACGTTTGAATATTGGAGCAGCCATCAATTGTCGCCGCCTCATGCAACTCATGTGGAATCGATTGCTGGAAGAATGTCCGCATAATGATGATGTTCCAGATCGAAACGGCATTCGGAATGATCATGACCCACAATGTGTTTAACATGCCAAGGTTTTTGATTAGCATATAAGTTGGAATTAATCCGCCACTGAAGAACATCGTGAAAACAAACAGGGCCATGATGGCATTGCGGCCTATAAAATCCTTTCGAGATAGCGGATATGCCGCCAGAATCGTCATGACGAGATTAATCAGCGTCCCCACTGACGTATAGATCAGTGTATTGGTATAACCTCTGAGGATATCTTTGTTCTGAAAAATCTTCTCATAAGAATGGAGATTGATCCCCTTGGGCCATAGGAACATCTCCCCGCGCAGGACGGCCTGCGGATCGCTGAACGAAGCACTTAACACAAAAACAAGCGGGTAGATAACAATGAGCGTAATTATAATTAACAAAAAATGGTTAACTATATTAAAAATACGATCTCCTCTAGATTCAACAAGCATGCATCAGCAACTCCCTTACCATAGGCTCGTTTCACTCATACGTTTTGAGATCTGGTTAACAGTGACTAATAAGATGAAATTGATGATGGAGTTAAACAGACCAATCGCCGCCGAGAAGCTGTATTCAGCATCTTGTATCCCGCTCCGGTAGACGTAGGTAGAGATAATGTCCGAGGTTTCTAAATTCAGTGTGTTCTGCATCAGCAGGACTTTCTCGAAACCAATACCCATGATGCTTCCGATATTTAAAATGAACAAAATGATAATTGTCGGCATAATACTTGGTATATTAATATGCCATATTCGCTGCAACCGGGTTGCCCCATCCACACGCGCTGCTTCATGAAGCTGAGAGTCCACGCCGGCTAATGCCGCCAAATAAATAATCGAGCTCCAGCCCATGGTCTGCCATACATCCGACATCACAAACAAGGTCTTGAACCAAGAAGGCTCAGACAAGAAATTAATGGGAGTACCGCCAAACATACCAATGAAATGATTAATGATTCCGTATCGCGGCGATAAAAACATCATCATCATGCCTACGACTACGACAGTTGATAGAAAGTGCGGCGCATAGGTTATGGTCTGAACAAACTTTTTGAATTTTTCCGCCCTTACCTCATTCATCAGGAGCGCCAAAATGATAGGGACTGGAAAACCTACCGCCAAGCTGTACAACCCAAGTCCAAGCGTATTTCTAATTAATCTCCAGAAGAAATAACTATGAAAAAAACGTTCAAAATGTTCAAACCCGACCCAGGGGCTTCCCCAGATTCCCTTCGTTGCAATGAAATCCTTAAAAGCGATTTGAATGCCATACATCGGCAAGTACTGAAAGACAATGTAATAAGCGACAACTGGCGAAATTAACAAATAGAGCTGCCAATTTCGTAAAATGGGGTTCCACTTTTGACGTTTTCTTCTCTTCTTTTCATGTACTGCATTCATTGCAGGTTGTACAGTTGTATTGGCCATGAACATCCCCCTGGAAATTGTCACTACAATCCTGCCTGGTAAAATGTCTTTGTGTTAAACCACCGTCGTCCTTACGCTGTTCGAAGCAGTACCCACCTTTCTTCCTTGATTTCTAAGATTGATTTAAAGTACTTATATGTTAGAAATTGTTACACAAAGTGAGTGAATAGCGTTAAGAGATGACTTCATTATCTAATGCAAAGGGATTTTTGGGATGTGAAATTGGATCTGAATTTGGATGTCAATTTGGATATATATTTGGATATACACTTGGTTATATTTTGGAGTTTATTTTATGTAAATTAGTAGATATCAGTTTGGATAATAGATTAATGAGTTTTAGAGGATTCTTGTATATTTTATATAAATACTTATTTATAGGGGAATGTAAGCGTAATCAATAATTTAGTTTATGCGATAATCTTAGCTGCTGGCTAAATCCAAAAACATAGAAAATAAATCCAAACGCTTAATTTCATACATCATAATATAGCCCATCGACAGTTGTCAAACATTTTTTTGGCTTTATTTGGATCATTTTTTGGCTAAAAAACAAGAAAAACCCACGCGGATGCATTCCTCGTAGGTTTTATATTAAAGTTATCTAGATTCATATGTAATATAATATCACACAACTAACTAGTCATTTGTACGATCATAAACAGAGGATTCCCTCACAATAAGGGTGCTGGGCAACAAAACTTTATGGAGAGATGAATAACGTCCTTCCAGATAATCGTTAATTAATTGTGCTGCCACTTTGCCGATTTCATATTTTGGAACTTGCACGGACGTCAGAGGTGGTGTCGTATATTGCGCCATAGAAATATTATCCATGCCCACGAAGGCTATGTCTTGCGGAATACGGCCATTTTGTTCAACCACTGCCCGCATGGCAGGAATAGCGAGCATATCACTTGCACAAAAAATTGCCGTCGGCCAATCAGACTTGGGCGTCTCGGTCAGGAGCTCTGTCAGTCTGCTGTAGCTGAGATTCACATTCCAGTTGGTGTTGATAATCCAATGTTCATTCAGATTCAGGTTTGCTTCCAGCATGGCAAATTTATAACCGACATACCTTTCTTCGCTCTCTATTTGTTCCGAATATGCGGGGCCTCCTATAAATCCAATACGGGTATGGCCTTGCTCGATCAAATGACGGACTGCTGTGCGGGCAGAATATATTCGGTCACAGTCAACGACCGGTACAGTAAGCCTTTCGTCATTGAGACTCACACCCAGTACAGTGATATTCTCTTTCTCAAGCAGCTCAAACAATTTTTGATCGTACCAGCTAATTGCGACTATACCTTGAGTACCTGTTTCCTGAAGCATCATCTTGATCCGTTCGGTGTCACTAAGTTCTTCGCAAGTGCGGACAATTGCTGGAGGCAGCCCCATTTCCGTCATTTTAACGTGAAAGCCTGTCAGTACCTGTGAAAAATACGGATGATCGTCCATCAAAACCTGTGGCACGATACAAGCTATCCGTTTGGCTGAGGTAATCTCTTTGCCAATGGATTTGGAGGATTCATCCAAATTGTATCCCAACTCAAGAGCAGCTTCCCTAATTTTCCGCTTTGTCCCTTCATTGACCGGTCGATTGGTATCATTGCTGATCGCGCGCGAAACCGTTGATATGGATACGCCTACACGTTCTGCGATATCTTTTAATTTTGGCATTACAGCACCTCCCCTTGCTCTCTTCATTTGGAGCCAAAATTTATGTTTAGCAATGATCATATCATAATATTGTAATATTTTGGCGTCAATTAAACAAGCCGCGACACGAGTTCTGTTATAATATCAACACGCGATTTTTTCCACTTCTCATAAGCTTTTACTATTTTGAAATGTGAAAGTCTGATCAAGCTTTTAGTGGAAACATGATCTGTAAATATATGCGAAACTCACTAGCGCCGACTAAGCGGGCCGCTTCGCGCAGGGTATCAGGCAGTAGTTTTTCCCGAAAGGCACCCACCTTGCTCAAGTTGATCATAGACCACGAAAATGTTTGGGCTGGAGAATCGCTCAGAGAAATTGTCGCAATTGGTTTGACAATCTGTCCGATAAAAAAGCCCCCGGTTTCCCGGAGGCTCATCGAATACTAGTTATTTTACCGCGATAACTTCAATCTCCACAAGTCCGCCCTTCGGCAGCTTCGCAACCTCAACGGCGCTACGTGCCGGATAAGGCTCCGCAAAGAAGGTGGCATAGACTTCATTAACAGTTTGGAAATCGTTCATGTCTTTTAGAAATACCGTCGTTTTCACTACATGCTCCATGGCATAATCTGCCGCTTCCAAAATTGCCTTCACATTAGTTAGCGATTGCTTCGTCTGCTCCGATACAGAATCCGGAAACTCTCCTGCAGCATTCATTCCAAGCTGCCCGGAAGTAATAATCATATTCCCAAATTGTACAGCCTGTGAGTAAGGACCGATAGCACTTGGAGCGTTTGAAGTTGCGATTGTTTTTCTCTCTTGTTTTGTCATAGAAATTCTCTCCCTTTATCCACGCATTAATGCGCTTTGTTTTTCTCTGTTTTTACAAGCGAGGGGTGTCATCCCCCCTCTTATAATGATTTAGCTGCTTTTGCATCATCATATTCCTTGAGCATTTCCTGCTGCTGCTCTGGAGTCAGCTTGGTGATTCCAAAGCCTGTGAAGCCCCAGATCGTCGCGAAGATAATACCTGTCCAACATAAGATTGCCCAAGGCAAATATGAAAGGGTTGCGACGCCAAGCGTACCAGCCATATAAGCCCCTGCTGCAGTCCATGGCAGGATTGGTTCGACAATGGAAGCAGAGTCCTCAATTGTCCGGCCCAGGTTCTTCGGATGCAAACCGCGGCGGATATAAGCCTCACGTAACATTTCACCAGGCATCAAGATCGATACCTGACCATTGCTTGTTACACCGATCATTGTCAAACCAGTGGCAATTGTTGCCAGGATCAGCGAGCCCGTCGAATGCACATACTTGAGGATCTTATCTACAATCAATTCCAGAGACTTCGTAAGCGATATTACACCAGCAAATGTAATGGCACAGAAACAAATCAACAATGTACCCATCATAGAGTTCATACCACCGCGATTCAAAAGGCGAGGAATATCCGGAATCACAGCAGCTGCATCAAAGCCTTGAATGTGAACCATAGCTACATCGAAGCCGTTAATGACGGAAGTAATTACATCATGCAGTGTAAACCCTTGAAAGATCATACCGTTCGCCAACGCTACAAAAGAGGAAATCAGCATCACCGGTATGGTAGGCTTTTTGCGAATCGACCCGTACAATACGATCAGTACCGGAAGCAGTAATAGTAAATTCCAGTTGAACACTGTACTTAAAGTATCCATAATCGTAATAACCTTCTCAGGAATTGCCACATCCGAGCCACCGCTATTAAAACCAGTGATCAAGTAGACCGTTCCTGCTACGATAAAGGATGGTACTGTCGTATAGAGCACATGACCAATATGTTCATACAGGTTAACGCCAGTTGACAGCGCTGCCAAATTTGTTGTATCTGATAACGGGGACAGCTTGTCTCCAAAATAGGCCCCTGCTACGACTGCACCTGCAACAGCAGCTAGATTCGCATCAAGGCCAGCTCCTACCCCCATAAATGCTATCCCGATTGTACCTGCCGATCCCCAAGAAGTACCTGTACATAAGGAGACAATGGAAGTGACAATGAATGCCGTAATCAGCAAAAATTGCGGATTAATAATATCAAGTCCGTAATAGATCATCATCGGTATCGTACCGCCGATCATCCAGGCGCCAATCATAAATCCGACAGTAATCAGTATCAAGATAGCCGGCATGGTCTTTGCGATTTTTTGCGCGATGGAACCCATAATGTCATCATAGTTGTAACCCAGCTTGATGGCGATGATTCCGGCAACCACTGTGGATATAATGATTAACGGCTCAGGCGGCAATTCGAATAAAACATATCCTAAACATAACAGCAAAATCATAGTAACAATCGGTAATAAAGCTAATAACAGAGTTGGTTGCTTTACCGTCTTTTCCTTATTTGGCATAGCCATTGTAAGGTTCCCCCTATCGATGATGTAAGAAGTTATCTGTTACTTAAAGGGTAATTGCTGGCCATTCGCTCAAAAGCCTCTTGCAATAGCGCCCTGGGAGCACCAAGATTCAGGCGAATAAAACCTTCACCATCCACGCCAAAGGATGAACCAAAGCTTACGCTAACACGGCTTTTATTTTGAATCCATTCAATTAAATCGCTTTCGTTTCTGCTAAGGGCAGTACAATCTACCCACAGAAGGTAGGTTCCTTCCGCTCTCACGATTTTTAGTTCAGGCATATGTTCAGTAAAAAAATCTTCTGTAAATGAAATATTATCCGTAATATAAGATCGAAGCTCGTTAAGCCAATCATCACACTCCGTATATGCGACATCCAAAGCAGGGATGGCAAAAAAAGTAGGATTATGAATGCCAGCTTGGCGTAACCCATGTTGAAACTGATCTCTTAACTGCTTGTTTGGGATAACAATGTTAGCGATTTCAAGACTTGCTAAGTTAAAGGTTTTACCTGGCGAAGTGCAAATAATGGAACGCTCCGCAATCTGCTCTGATAATTTCGCGATAATCGTATGCTCATGTCCTTCGTGAATAAAATCGGCATGAATGTCATCCGATACGAGCAATGCATCATAACGAATGCAGAGCTCGGCTATACGTTCCAATTCCACCTTTGTCCATACACGCCCAGTCGGATTATGTGGAGAGATTAACAGAACAATCTTGACCCCTGCACTCATTTGGCGTTCCATTTCATCAAAATCGATTTCATATCGTCCATTACTAAGTACCAGCCGACTCTCTACGAGTTTTCTATCGTTGATTTCAACAGCATTAGCGATAGGTTGATATGCCGGAGTATGCATCAAAATTCGGTCACCAGGTTCTGTGAATCTCTCGATTATAATCGATACGGCCTGTACAATCCGCGGGCAGAACACAATCCATTCTTGAGGTACATCCCATCTGTAAGCTTTATCAAGCCAATGTTGTACGACCTTATAATACGGAGGGAACGCATCGGTATATCCGTAGATTCCGTGCCGCGCCATCTCGCTCACCTTATTCACGACTTGAGGAGGCGCTTGTATATCCATATCCGCAACAGAGAGAACGATCATATCATCCCCCAAGCTGTTCACTACCCCGTCCCATTTCGCGCTATTGGTGCCTATTCTGCTAATCACTTGATCAAAGTTATAGCTCATGATCTCACCTTCTTGTTTTCCATCTAGATTTCTGTTTATTTCAGCTTTTGTAAATAGCGATATACCGTAGGTTCAGATATTGATAAAGAAGCTGCTACCTGTGAAACGCCGCCTTTCAGTAAGAAAACTCCAAGCTCGTTTAATTCGCGGACAACTTCAATCTTCTCCTGCGATGACAAACGTTCCGGCGGAATTTTTAATTTGCCAATGACAGAAGTTATCATATGTTGCAGCAGATCATCTGCATTTCCTTGCAGGTACTCCGTTGTTTGCTTTTCTTCTTTCGACTTTTCAGCAGCAGCAGCAGGCATTACATACGGGTTAGGTCCTCCTTGTAAAATATGTTGAACCCATTCAGCCGCTACTTCCATATGAGATACGTCAATATTCAGGCAGAGCAGGCCAACCAGCTTATTCTGATCATTCTTTATATAGTAGGTAGACGATCGGAAACTCTGACCGAATTTGCCTGATGCTTTGTAGTTGGCTATATACTGTTCCTCATGATAAGCTTCTGATTTGAGGATTCTCAAGACAAGGTCAGTGGATGCATCGCCTACTTCACGGCCACTAATATATCCGTTCTCAATAAAAACAATAGAGTGCTCCGGATCACTGATATCATGTACGACGACTTCACATTTAGGTCCTATAATTGCCGCGATAAATGAAGCAATCGGAAAAAATCTCTCAAGATACTGACGATTCTCAATCTCCATCACTTTGGTCTCCTTTCTCTTCTTTCAACAATGTATTTTTATTGTACGAATAATAAATTATTATCTTGATAAAATAGTATCACAGTTATAAAACGCTTTCAACTTTTTTTTTTGTGGATGACCCTCATTTAAATAAAAAAAGCCTGCACGATCACTCCTGTGATCTGTGCAAGCTTCTCACTCACTTCCTTGCATTTAGTCGATAATACAGCTAAATTACAACTCACGTTATTTTTCCAAAAGCTCGATCAGTCGACCTTCAGGATCTTCAATCCAAATAAACTTTTCAAATTCACTAATCTCTTTTTGGTGCGGATGTGTCCCGGTAATTACACCTTCGACTTTTCTTCCGGGAGCGAGGGGCCCGCCCTACAAAGAGTGAACATATTGTTATAGGATGTCAGCACCTACTCTGAATAGCTTATTTCATTAACTATACGCCAAACTGTTTTAAATGATGATCTAGATGTTTATATATGCACTTGCCCCATTCTTCAGGAGAAAGTTTACCAAAAAAAGGATGTGGTCGGGTTGTACATTTCTCAGGTCCATTATTTTGAAACGTAATTATATTTTGTATTAATGTTTCTTTTTCCACATCAAAGTATCTTTCATCTACAATCATGATATTGGGAATTGTGGACATATTCTTTGGAAGTGGCTTATCGTTATAGACCATGGGTTTTACAAACTTTCCTATAACTAACCCAAGCCAGCTTCTTGATGAAGAAGAGTTCCCCATCGCTATTTCCTGAAAAGATGAGCAATGAGCTAACATTTGCGCGACATTCATTTTTCCCCAACTCGGTTGTGAATCTGGACGTAATTGTTTGATACGGACAATAATTTCATTTGTATGATTTTGTTCAAAAATGCTATTCATTAGAACGATTCCTCCTGAAAAAAGAGTTTTCTTGCGCTGATTTCCTATAACCTTCCTGTATTCACGACCCAGTGTATGCTGGGTGTCCGGCGAATGCCGGACCAAGGACGAATGTACGCAGCGTGCATATTATGTTATAGGATGTCAGCCGATTCTCTGAAACACAAATCATTCTTGTACCATTCCCTTAAGTCAACTATATTTCTTTTTTAATATTTCTATATGTTCAAGTGAGATTTCTGTGATTTTCGAAATGTCTGATGCTTCAAATCCTAGTTTTAGAGCGTTTCTTGCAATTTTCAAACTATGCTTTACTTTAGTAATCCGATCTTTAAGTAACACATCTCCAAAATCCAGATACTCATCAGCGATCTCACCGTTCAAAAAGAACTCTATATCATAGGTTCCTATATGTCTTCTACGTAGAATATATTAATCGAGCAAAATACCACAGCTTCTGTTGTGTTAAAACTATATTTTAGGTATATGGCCCGCTCTTCAAGAGTTATTAATTCATCATATAATTTGCCCATAAAAGTATTGTGATAGTCACCTTTATTTTCATCACGCCACTTCCTATATGTCTTCCAATAATGTTCTTTCGTACGTTTCACCGCATTATACTTGCTATCCCATTCAAGTAGAATATCTTTATTCACTCAATCACTTCCCGTCGAAAGTATGTAAGGTGTAGTTGATCCTCTTTATATGTTGCTGATTTCCTATAACGTTCCTGTATTCACGACTCAGCGTATGTTGAGTGTCCGGCGCATTCTGGATCCAGGACGAATGTCCGCATCGTGAATATTATGTTATCAGATGGACTATGACCTCTTCGAAAATACTTACAAAAGTCCTTCTCCCTCTAATATTTGCTTCGAAGGCAGATCTACCGCTAGCCATGTAGAAACATCTTCTTCTATCTTTCGATTCCAAGCTGTTAAAAAATGTACTTGGCATGTCTCATGAGATTGAATTCGTGTCATAGGAACTTCAATACCTTTATCCGAATTTATAATAAAACCATACTTCTCAAAATCAGAATTCAAAGCTAGAGATTTAGGAATCCTATCGCCTTGGTTTCGTCTTGCCATTAATAAGGGGCCGTCCTGGGTTCCTAAATGTAATCGGTATTTCTCGTTCTCATACTCAATAGCTTCAAGATCTTCCCCGGTATTAGATCCGTAATCTTTCCAGCTATATCCCTCCCGCCAATAAGCAGAAAAACTACACGTATCGATCTGGTGATTTTTATTCGGTTTGATTCTAAATACGGCTCCCCAACATTCCTCTGCTGTCAGATGTGAAGCAAGATCGAGCTTCGGTTTGCAGATCACTAACTCGCAATCAAATAAATCGTAGCCATATTGGTATAATGATCCACCATGTTTAAGCCGAAAACATTGCGTTGAAAGATAAGACTTGCTGGAGACAGAAAGTAAAAATTCAATGGTCCCTAGGGGCGTAGATATCGAAGGTTGTAAAAAATCAATTTCTTGAATTAAGGCTTCTTCTCCATGAAAAAGCTTCATTCTATTCCTCCTTCATAGTCTTTCTGATAACGTTCAGGTATTCATGAACTTGCGCAGCAAGTTGTCACATGAATTCACTACCCTGACAAAAGCATTACAGTGACCAAGGCGTAGCCGCTGCGTGAATACTATGTTTATCAGAAGTGAAAACTACCTTGAATTACTTTCATTTTCTTCAATTATTTAATTCTCTTTAAGATATATGTATTAATTTGAAGGGTATCATCATTAACATAGACTGGGTGGACCGATTCAGAACTATCACCAATTATTGATATATAATTGTGTCCATCTTGATAATCCAACTCATAACCACCTGTAATTGTTGGAAATTCAATTGATCCGTCTCCAAGTATTGTTATTACGTTATCCTCTTCAAAATGCTCTGCAATTCTTAAACCTTCATATATTCTAATCATTCCATGTGTCGAAGTGAATTTTTCTAGATTAACCTGTTCGCTTGTTACTTTCCATTCACCAATTATTTGATCTATTGCAATTTGTTTTTCAGAACATCCTATTAATAATAGAAAAAATATCATTGCTGTACTCACAAATATTAATTTTACTTTCACAAATTCACACCTCGATTTTTTATAATTGTAATTTCTGATAACGTTGTTGTATTCCCGACGCCCCACCACTTTAAAGGAGCTCGGAACCATATGCGAAGCCGGTTCCCGACTGAGCGCGACCGCGCTTAGGTGGTGCGGGTGTGTTACCTGAATCCAATTCCCCGAAATGCCTCTGGCAACCAAGGCCCCTTTTGGGGCCACAGCGCGAATACAGTGTTATATGTTGTAGCCGCCTTCTTCGATTTCGCATAATTTATTTATGTTGTCATATTTACATTTAACTCTTGGTTGTCTATTTAGTATTTCCCTTTTTATAAATGCATTAATAAATGGATTAAATCTATTCCAGTTAAAAAGAACTGCATATCCGCATTGATATTTGAACAAGGTTTATTCTTATTTCTGATCTGCTATTCCAACTTCGACTATCCCATTCGACACCACTTAAATCATCACCGCCATACAAGATAATACCTAATTTTACATTTCTAAATTGTGAAACAGCCATAAATGCTGCTGCTTCCATTTCTACAGTTACACACCCTTCTGCTTTCCGCAACTCAACCTTTTCTTTAGTCTCTCTATAAAATGAATCTGTCGTCCAAGTTTTGGCCTTTATATACTTGATATTATGTATATTAAAATCGTCCTCAATAATTTTTAATACCTCTAGATTACATTCAATTTCTCTTGATGGCTTAATGTAATGGTATGATACTCCTTCATCTCTCACTGCAGAAACGGGTACTATTACATGTCCAACAGCAATGTCTTTTTTTAATACACCTGCACCACCACAAACTATAAATTTCTGAAAACCATAGGCTATCAGTTCTTCTAAGAATCCTGCTGAACCTGCAGCTCCTAAATACCCCAAAGTAATATGTACTTTTTTCCCTTGATAATATGTTTCATATATTGGCAAATCTACAGTCTCGCAATGTAGACTTGCAACTTCTTTCAACTTTCCCTCCGTTTTCATTTTTTCAATTACATCTCTAAAAAATGTTATGACACAGTATTTAAATTCTTCTTTTGGATTGATAAAATTAGTTGCCTCAATTATTGCAACTCGCGATTCATCAAATTCCAATATCGGGAATTCTTTACTATCAATTTTTTTGCTCTCCATCTCACTTACCTCCAAAGTAATTTAAATTTTTTTATTATTTCTTTGCGGCTATTACATATAACGTTACTGTATCCACGATGTCCCACCGACTTAAGCCACGTTAGAGGCGGCCGCGATGCGGTTAGTCGGTGCGGATGTGTCCGCCTGATTCCACTTCCCTGCCAATTCCCTTCGGGCTGACCGAGGGAGCGTCAGGACCCGAAGCTTGGATATAATGTTATCTGACGTAAACCTCTACTGTGAATTAGCTATAATCTTCTTTGTTAAGTTAAACTCATGACGGCATTCATGGTAATAACTTTTGAGTTTATATCCCCCAGCTTTAAATACAGGCTTATGTTGATACCACACTATAATTAGCGTTCCTTCAAAAAGGATTCTACGAAGGATATAAACTATTCTGTTAAAGAGAACGCTTCTATTTTGAGCAAATTTATGAAGTGTTTCGGATTGAAACTGAACATGTTTCTCCTCATCACTTAAAATCTGATTACATAAATCTATTAATACTTCTGACTTTGTAGATTTTTGCAAGGCTTTATAGTACAACTTAGCAATGATCTCAGCAGTTAATAGAACAATGACTGATTGTTCTAGACTCGCATATCGACGTAATCTTCTAAATACATTGTCCACCCAATGTCTACGAAGGAGTGGGATTCCTTGTACCTTCATAAATCTGCCTAGATCTCTAGCGTGCCTTTGTTCTTCTTTAATGAATTCTATAAGTGCTTCATAGTAATCCTGATCTTGTGTCTGATGTACATATTCTTGCGCACGTTTAATTAGATGTTTACCTTCAGATTTTTCTCCTAATTGAAACTGTTGAATTGACTTAATGATTATTTCTCTTTCATTAGTTGTTAATTTATAGTTGTCATCCCAATGAATATATTTGAGGTTTTGATTATTTCTTCGATAATATTGCACCCATTTCGAGAAAGTGATATTCATTATTTGCTCCTAAAATGTAATAGGTTTATCTCAGATAACGTTTTGTATTGACGACGTCCTGGCCCCTTAGAGTCGCTGCTTATAGTTGTGAGGCTTGCCGAACACCTAATGCAGTGACTTCCCGACGGGCTTAGGGGGCTGGATGTGGTCACTCGCTTCTCAGAGTGACCCGGATCGTCAATATGATGTTAGCCGAGGGAATTTCTGGAGGCAGCCATTGTATTTAAGGCGTTCTCAAAATAGCTATATACTTTATCTGCAATTCCCAGAAACTCTTCAACAAGTACATTACTATCCAAGTAACAAGCATACAGATAATCAACTAAAGCGGAGTCAATCTCACAATAGTTTAATATGGCATTCTTCATCTTAATAATGTCATCTTGCCATACCCCTGTATCTTCTAAAACCAAAGAGTATAATGCACGAATTAATCTCTTAGAGTAACCTTTAATATATCTAGTTTTCATTGTGTGATCACTAGCATTAGAAAGTAAACGATGTATACGATCTACTTCCTCCTTGGTCTCTGTATTTAAGTCTAAAATAAACTCTGGAGAAATAATTATCGGTGGTACTTTTTCACCAACGTCATGACCATATAGGCAAACACAAATGATCTTAACCCAAAAACCCCACTCATTTGGTTTACTTAATACATCGTCAATCGAGCAAATTATCGTATCAATCTTAGTTACTACTGGATATTCTTCCAAAAGCCTGTCTTTAATATTTGACAATCTTTCGTAATCAATATCTTTGGGATTTGCACATACAATAGTAAAGTCTGCATCTGACTTAAAAGGTTTAGCAGTTCCTTTTGGAATCGAGCCACACATATAAATGCTATGAATCTTATCTTTAAATTCGGCAAGTATATGATCTATATACTTATCAACAAAATCCTTATATTCACTTTGTATTACAATTCTATTTATAACTTTTTCTAATATCATATAGACTCCTCCTACACTAAGAACTTCTTTCGGCTAACGTTCCCGCATTCACGACGCTTGGCGTATGCCAAGTGTGTGTCCGGTAGCCTCTGCTTCCCTGAAATACTTCTGCCGGACCAAGGGCGTATGCTCGATGCGTGAATATAATGTTATGAGATGTCATCGACTCCAATGAAATACAAGAATATTATTAAATGTGGTTTTATTTCAATTAAAGTTTAATAAACTTATAATTTCGCTAAAACCTCATCAATGTTATCCCATTCATAAATTAATTCATTTAGAACTTTTCCCCGATTATTATTTGAATTGATTTACATAATTTAGCTCCATAATGTTCATAGAAATATCGTGTCTTATTATCTTCTAGAACTTCAACAAATATCTTTTGATAGCCTAAAAATTTAAATTGTAGAAACAGTTGTTTAAGTAATTCTTTCCCTAAACCTCTTCCGTGATATTCCTTAAGTATGTATATAGATGTTAAATCACTAGAATTGGCTACTATATTTGTTTCTCTCTTCCAAGAATCTGCAAATCCAATAATTTCTCCTTCTGGGTTTTCTGCTATAACTACAAAATTATCTTCTCTTTCAATATTTTTGATCCATAATTCAGTTCTTTTTTTATATGAAAGATTATATAAGAATTCATCTGGAATAATACCTTTGTAAGTTGTTCTCCAACTATCCACATGAACTTTTGCAATGCCTTCTGCATCATTAATCGTTGCTTTTCTTATTTGCATAATATAACCACCTCATAGGATTAGTTAAAACGAATATCTCAAGCACTTAGCCATAACTGTATATAATGAGTAGCATTATACAGTTCCTATCTTGTAATTTATTTACGATGATTTCTCATAATTTTCTTGTATTCACGAAACGCTCGGCCTTAGATAGCTCTTATCTTAGGCTGGGGCGTTTGTTGACTGAGATTTCTTCCATGATTATACATCTGTCAATCAAGGGGCGATAGCCCCGCAGCTTGAATACTTTGTTAAACGCAGTTTCTGACTTCATGGAATTATCAAATACTCGCTTTCAGCTTGTTTTATATGATGCAGCATATGGTTTATATTCTATAAAATTGTCTATACCGCCAACGGGGGCGTTTAGTTAAGCAGGACTTCGAAAAGTACACTGTATCTCGCGGCAATAATGAATG
Organism: Paenibacillus sp. 1A_MP2; assembly: GCF_052244825.1. NCBI lineage: Bacteria > Bacillati > Bacillota > Bacilli > Caryophanales > Paenibacillaceae > Paenibacillus > Paenibacillus sp. 1A_MP2. The sequence continues at coordinate 5,538,674 of NZ_JBQQCS010000001.1, forward strand.
AGTGAAATTAGTTTGAATAGATTCTCCCAATTATCCATCGAAATACTCCAATCATCAGGAATCCCATTGAAATAGATAACATTCATCCCGTGATGCATTTATGACCCGATATGGCCTTCTTTATCCATAACCATTCGCAACACGCTTTGCTTTCCTCGAGACACAAAAAAAGACAAGGCTATCTAAATGGTATCGATCATAAAAAAGTACTGGATAAAATATTAGGAATAAGTAAATGGCATACAGGAAAACATAAATCCGGGAACTTCAATAACTAACGGATCTAGGAGGTTGGCAAATGGCAAAGTTTTTCGTTTTAACAATATTATTATTGGTGGCAGGCTGTTCGTCCCATAACAATATGATGCAAAAACAAGTGACTCCTGAGCAAAAACAAATTTCAATTCATGATCATGCTACTGCACCAAACTCTGTCCTCACACAGGCATCATCAACAGCTACATCTTGGCAAGAGAGATCTATTACAACAAAAGAAGCCCAAAATGGAATTCCATTGGATTTGTTGGATATGATTCGAACACCGGATGGAAATCCAGTAAACCAGGCACCTTCAGGAAATCCTGAAAAAAAGGAGCCAACAGGACAAGTACAGGAAGGTAAAAAAAATACTACGGATAAAACCGATTTTGAGCAGCAGGTTCTGGATCTAGTCAATCAAGAAAGGGCCAAAACAGGATTAAGTTCCTTGAGTAGGAATGAAGAATTGTCAAATGTGGCTATGGTCAAGGCACAGGACATGTACAACCACAGTTACTTTGATCATAATTCGCCAACACATGGATCCCCCTTCGATATGATGAAGGAATACGGGATCACATATAATACCGCTGGAGAAAACATCGCAAAAGGGCAAACCACCCCTACCCAGGTTATGAAGGAGTGGATGAATAGCCCTGGCCACAAAGCAAATATACTGAATAATAGTTATACTCATATCGGTATTGCTTATTATAACAACACATGGGTCCAGGAATTTACTGGGTAGCGCCTTTCATCTCCCAACAATAAAGTATCAAAAACCCGCAATTTATGTCGGGTTTTTGATACTTACAGATCCTGCATACGCCACCAGTTGTTTTGTTTCCTCGAACCGGATTAAATTGTAAATCTTATCCATCTTCATCTTATTTGCATTAATTTCACCTACCGTTTTTATGTGATAGATTGTCAAACCAAGTGCGACAGTTCCTCTGTGAAAGATTCGTGAGCGGTTTTCCAGCCCAGACATTTCCGAGGGCGATGGTTGATTAAATGAAGCGAACGCTCCAATGCTGCATCTAATATTTGAGTAAAGTCTGTGCCCTTGGGAAAAAAACTCACAAAGTAAGCCGTTTGCATTCTCATTTGAACCTCGTTGCCAGGAAGAGTAAGGGTCTGCAAAATAGATATGTACGTCGTGCGTTTCCTCCAAGTTCGCGTAGCAGGCAAATTCCTTGCCACGGTCTGTTGTAGCAGTTTGAAAAGCTGCAGCAGGATCCTTCGGACGCTGTGAAATGGGTCTGCCTACCGCAAACTTACGGCGTGTTTCCGCAGGTTTCTGACGCTTACCCTTGTGTCGGAGTACATGCAAAGCACCTTTCAATAGACGACCTGCATAGATCCAGGCTATGGGCCATTTTTTTTATTTCCAGTAGGTGTCGCACTTCATATTACAATCCGTCATGTTTATAAACCCGAGAGGCTTAATGAGAGTCTGCTTTTCTGCTTAACACTACTTGCATTTCTTATTGTCACTTTCATTTTTATTTCACGCTTTGATACATTTTTTTCTTTGTGTTATTAATTTATTTAGTACATGATTCTTTAATTAAATTCTCACTGAACTTCTTCTCGTTCCTGTATTTACGAATCCCAAAAGAGTTGTCTGCATAAATGCCTCTTCGAAATCCATCTTGCAGACTCATTTCATTTTGTGTATCTGAGGTGGCTTCGAGTGTCCAATTGGATCAGGGGGCTTTAAAGAAATCTATCTTTAATATGTTCTTTAGCTCTTAAACAAGCATTCTTATAACCTTCACTTCTCATATTGTCGGAAAGAATTTTTTGGAGGTTTGGCAAATAGATGCCCTATTTCATTTGCATTTGTTCATGCCTGCAAGTGTTACTGCGGCAAGTCCTACGCAAAATAGTAAACTAATGCAACTAAGCATGACCTGAATTGTCGATGCTTCATAGTAGCCAGATATGGTAAATACAGCTGTAATAGGATATAAAGCTTTTAGGGTATTTGACGTACTCGCAAATAATCCAATAAAAGAATAAAATTCAGTGATAACTAACGCGATCCAGTATCCTTTTTTCATGTATGACACCAAAGCAATAATAGGTGATATTGCAAGAAATATACATATACCATCCAATAAATAAGCTTTCAAAAAATTCATGACTAACCCTAAGGATAAATCAGAAAAATGTAAAGCTGCTTCAGTGAAAAATGTTATAAAAAAGAGTAACAAGTAAAAAACGATACTATATACGAGGGTTATAATCATTTTTGCAATTGTCAACTTTGCTTCATTCACAGGGATAAGTCGAAGTGAATCAATTGTATGCTCCTGTTCTTCACGGCAGATCATGTAACTACCTAAAAGAGCAATTACCGCTGGAAGAACGAAAAATGTTGCCAGTGGTTGAGCCACAGCCATATACCAACCTGTAGTATCTATATCTCGAATACCGTCATTGTCTGTTAAGCCGGATAAAAAAACAATAACTGCTACCATAACCGTCGCAAAAATTGCAATCCAAACAAAACTTAACCGGCGAATCTTTTGATGTTCCGCCCAAAGTAATGCTCGCATTATTAACACCTCACTTTCTTGCTAATGCAACGTTTGCAAGGAGTACGGATACAATCCCCAAATAAAAATGCTAAGAAATGCCATAGGGATGCTAATTACCTGTGTATAGTTTAGTCCTGGAATATCTCCGTTTCGAGCAACGATCACTGCCATGCTGGATAACGGATGTATATACATATTTATCGAAACTATAATAGAACCAAGGAAAGCATAAACTAGTGTTATAGCAACTGGAAGAATATATCCGTTTTGCGTTGTAGCAATTGCCAAAATCGGCAGCATTGCAAAAGCTGTAATAACACCAATCTCCAAACACTTCCTTATCAAGAACAAAACGTTTTGCCAATCAAATGCGATATCTCCGAGAAGTATGCTAAATATAACGGTACCTACAGCTGTAACTAACATGAAGCAAACAGAATAAATCAAAACCACAAAAAATTTGCTAAAAAAATATCTCATTTTGCTGACAGGCACAATCCAAAGTTGTTTAAGCATATCGTATTGATTTTCATTGTACATTAGCATTGTGCTTAATATTCCTAAAACAACAGGTAAGATAATAAAAAGTGTAAGTCCGAACGCTGACCATTTATAAAACTGTACAGGGTCACCACCTGTATCCCACGCATATTTGAATAATAGGTACGCTAGGAATGGCATGATGAGAGCTGAAAACATCATAATCCACACAAATGTTCTACGTCGTAACTTAAGAAATTCTATTTGAATAAGTTTAAGCAATGCCATCTCCTCCCGTAATTTTCCTAAAATAGTCCTCTAAAGTGTCATTACAAAGCTGAGAACTAATAACCGACACATCTCCCAATATTAGTGCCTTATTAACAGATGCCATATCCAGAGAATTATCATAGATTTGCAAGGTATGATCGTCTTTCACAGAATAACTTTTCAAATCGAATTGACGTTCCAAGATCAAGCTAGCTTTAGCAGCATCAGAAACTTCAAGTAGAATGTACTTACCATTTTTTCGTTTAAGTTCCTCCATACTATTTTCTTCTAACAGAACACCATTGTCGATAATTCCAATATCATCCGCAAGCAATGAGATTTCCGAAAGAATATGGCTGGAAATAAGAATTGTTTTCCCACGTTCAACGCTTAAATTCTTAATGAAATCCCTGACTTCTGCTATACCTATAGGGTCCAGGCCGTTTGTAGGTTCATCTAAAATTAATAGTTCAGGGTCATGCAAAATAGCATTAGCTATACCCAGACGTTGTTTCATACCGAGAGAATACTCACCAAACAACTTCTTATCCTTATACGGTAATCCTACAATTTCCAGTGCGTTCTTTACAGCGTTAGGAGCAGATGTACCACGCAGTTTTGCAAAAATGTTCAAATTTTCTGTTCCAGTTAAGTTTGGATAGAATCCAGGCGTTTCAATAATCGCTCCAATTCTGGGATATACCTGCTTTTCTCTACCTTTAATGTTCTTACCAAATACGTCTACCTCACCGGAAGAGGTAGACGTTAACCCTAAGATCATTTTCATAATTGTGGTTTTACCGGCGCCATTACGACCGAGTAAACCGTAAATACGTCCTTTTTTCACATGGATATTTACATTATTTACAGCTTTCTGATCCTTATAGATTTTAGTAAGTTGTTTAGTTTCTATGGTATAGTTTGTCATATGAATACCTCCTTTATTTACATTTTATCAAACATATCTTGCCAAAATCTTGCCGAAATCTTGTTTGTTTCTTGCTAACAAAAAAGCCCTCAAAAATTAGAGAGCTCTTGGAAGTTTGACTATAAATGTTGTACCACCAGATAGTAAATTTTGAGCATTGATTGTTCCTTTATGCAGATAAACAAGTTCTCTAGCAATAGCAAGCCCTAAACCATTTCCGTTAGTCGAACGTGATTCATCACTTTGATACAATCTATCAAATATATGTGGCAGGTCATGAGTAGATATCCCTTTCCCATTATCACTAACCTGAACGATAATGTTTTGTTCATTTCCGCTTATTTTTAGATCAATTTTAGTTCCCTCACTATGTGCAATAGCATTTTGAATTAAATTATTAATAATTCTTATATAAGCATTTGGATCTAATCGGATGAAGCATTCTTTGTCAGAAATATCAATATTGTATTGAAAATGCTCTTCCTCAAAGGTTGGTATCCAATTTATCAATATATCACGAGTAAATTCGTTTATATCATGTTCTTCGAGTTTAAACACTTGCTCTTTTGCGTCAAGTTTAACCCAATCAAATAAAACTTCAACAAAACCCTTCAAGTGATGTGCTTTACTCAAAGCGATTTCAAGATATTCTTCTTTTTCTTTGCCTGTAACAAACTTCTCTTGAATTGCTTCTAAATAGCCAACTAAAGAAGTTAAGGGTGTTCTTACATCATGAGATAAACTCGTCATAAGTCGCTTATAAGCCTGTTCGGATTGCTTTAACTGTACGAGTTGAGTTTGACTATTCATTGCTATATCATTTATGAAATAACAAATTGTTTTGGTGATATCATTTTCATTTACCAAAATACGACGATTCCAATTTCCTTTTTTTATATCGACTAAAGAATCTTCAATAATTGAAAGTTGTTCAGAAACCTTATACAGTTTTGTTACCAAATAAACGATAACAATAATACAAAAAGCTAGAGCCATAAGTAGAATATAGATCCATTCCATAATTAAGCCTCCTTATTAAAACGATAACCTACTCCGTGTACCGTTAAAATATAAAATGGCTGTTCTGAATTGGGTTCTATTTTTTTTCTCAATTTACTTATAAAGGACATAATATTATTGTCATCAAAAGAATAATCATCTTTCCAAACTTGTGTATAGATTTGTTTCTTCGTAAATACACGACCTTTATTCGAAGCTAAAAATACTAATAAATCAAATTCTTTGCCTGTTAAATCAATTAGCTTGTCTTCAACATGAACAGTTCTTATTTCTTTATCAATTACAATTCCTTTAAAGGTAAGGATGCTCACGGAATCCCCAGAATTAAAAGTAGTATATCTTCTAATCAAAGATTGCACTCTAGCAATAAGTTCATTGATACTGAATGGTTTTGTTAAATAGTCATCTGCTCCAAGGCTAAGACCTGTTACCTTATCCGGCTCACTTGCTTTAGCCGTCAGCATAAGTACGGGCACATTACTATATTTTCTTATTTCTGATAATACTTGAAAGCCGTCCATATTAGGTAACATCACATCTAAAATAATTAGGGAATACGAGTCGTTTTCATTCATGATTTGAAGTAATCCCGTTTGGCCGTTAAATGCCATATCGGTTTCTATGTTTACATGTGATACGCATTTTTTTATTAATGAGCACAATTCCATATCATCATCTATGATGAGTATTCTATTTGTCATGAGGTTTCTTCGCCCCTTTTCTTTCAAACTAAGTGCTGCAGCTGATTAAACATACTATTTTACAGATATAAAATTAACATATTCATAGTTTGAATTTCCTCCCTTCTGGTCATTTCGTCTAACGTTTGGCATTCCTGACGTTCAAGCAGCTTAAGTGACCGTAGGAAACGTGTCGTCAGACTTAGCTGGTTGAATGTATCGCTTGAATAATCTCCTTGGAAATCCTTTTTAGCGATCAAGGGCGAATGCCCGCTGTAGGAATGCTCTGTTATCGGATTTCAGCGCCTTCTTCGAAATATACCTATTCTTCTTTAAAGATTTGAGAAATCAAGATCAGACAAACAATCGTATGTGATTTTCACATTTCACCTCATATTTTTTTTATAAACTGCTTCTAATAATTCCGATTTTTTTAATATTAATTATTATCGATAAAATACAATTGATAGAAGTAAGCCCCATCCAAATAAACATTGAATACGACATCCACACCTTTATCATTAAATAATTATTGTCTAATAGATAAGGCAAGATCATTACCAATACCAAAAGCATAATGCTTAAGATTAGTTCGATACTACTTCCTGTCATTTTTCTGAACCTTGTCTTTTCAACTTTAATATTTAGTTTTATTCCTCTAACGAGTTTAATTGCTTGTACACATAAGATAACGACGGCTATTATTACTAAGAATGAAAATACCAAATCAATTAATAGATACACGTCATCATAATTAAATTTATTCATATGATTTCCATTCATATTCTCATAAATGTTATTAGCAATTAGCGATGGTGCAGTTGAATTCAAATTAGCCAGAACAAATATGGCCTGCTGCTTTTCTAAATCAATAAGAACCTGTGAGGAGTAATTAGGATTAGATCCATTATGACTAACAACTCTATTTTTCGTATCAATACTCCATCCGAATGAATAGTATTGATTTTCATCTTCGTATCCCGCCGTTTTGATGTCGACTTGATGAGATTGTTGTATCGCTTTTAATAAATTATCTGGCATATCGCCTATCCCCATTTGGGCATTAATCCAGCGTTCTAAGTCTTTTGAATTCGTTACCAAATATCCTGCAGCGATATTCCCATAATATCTAGGGGCATCATATTCTAAGCCTCTTCCAAAAAATACACGATATCCTTTAGTAAGTTTATCAGATTCCTTTTCCTGACCTGTTGAAAAATAACTATCAGTCATCCCTAAAGGAACCAGTATGTTTTCAGTCATGTAATCCTGATAACGTTTGCCTGTAACTTTTTCAATAATCATCGCTAAAATATCATAATTAACTGTAGCATAATTATATGCTGTCCCAGGATACGTATCTAATGCAATGTCTGACACATTATGTATCGTTTTTTCAAGCATATCCTCCGTGGTACCTTCAGGAATTAACCGAATACTCCACGGTGGAATTCCACTTGTATGAGCTAACAATTGATGAATCGTAATATTAACTTTCTCACCCTTAATAGTTGGCTCAAACGATGGAATATAATCTGTAGTAGAATCTGAAAGAGATAAGTAGCCCTCATTTTCTAATAGAATAACGGCCAAAGCCGAAAATGCCTTTGTAGTCGATCCCAACTCAAATAATGACTCTTCAGTTACCCTCTTCTTATTATTAACATCTGCATATCCGTAATTCCTATATTCTGTCTTGCCCTGCTCTGATACTACCATAGCCACCCCTGGAGTCGCTGATTTGGCCATTATGGTTTCCACCATATTATCCGTATTATCATAATTCCCTGTCCTTACCAAACTCCCAAGTTCATTCCAACACACTATAGTTGTAATGATTGTGATAAGTAGGATGATACATACTGTTGATGTGCCTGTTTTACTTAGTATTTTCTTCATTGTGGTTCTCCCTATTGTAAGTCTTTTAAAAAAATAATAATGAACCAAACTATTATATAATTAAACACCATCCATAAATACCTACTTTGTGCCGTTATGGCTTAGAGAAACATAGTTCTTAAAGCCATTTAATTCTTTGCGCTGATTTCCGATAACGTTCACTGTATTCACGACGTCCCACCGACTTAGTGACCAACGCGAGCGGCCGCGATGCGGTTAGTCGGTGCGGATATGCCCGCCTGATTCAGCTCCTCTGCTTATATCCTTCGGGCGGACCGAGGAGCCCCTAGGTTCCGATGCGTGGATATCATGTTAGATGAAGTTACCAGACTACTCCGAAATTACCCACGGAACGATCCCTTCAAATTCAATTTGTAATATTGGCTCTGGAAATCCATCACGCACTAAATTTTTCTCATTCGTAAATCCAAATCTGAAGTTATCGATTTTATATAAATCTTTGTCTAATGAATTCACTGTTCCTGATTCATCATTTTTGTTCCATACATCAGGTCCACTAATCAATCTACCAACTATATGAAAGAACCCGCCATATAAATGGGTTCCATCTTCATTCTCACAGTATTCGGATACTTCTCCTTCTTTTCTTGGATCTATTCCTAAACTATCAAAAAAGGTTACAACATCCTTCGGTAGGAATGGAGTTGCCTCAACAAAGTTCTTACAGTTTAAACATTCGCAACCCTCAGTAATTAAATGATAAGATTTATAGAATTCTTTGGTTTTATTAAAATCATATTCAATTATCCATTTGTGTATTTGAATCCTTTTCATGGGTTCACATCACTTTGCTCTGGTAATTTCATCTAACGTTCCCGTGTTCACGACGTCCCTTACCCTTAGATAGCTCTTATCTTAGGGTAAGGGATGTGTCCGACTGATTATCTTCCATGCAACTGAAATACTTCTAACGAATCCACTCCTTAAAACTTCGGTCGGACCAAGGGCTTTAGCCCGCAGCGTGAAAATTTTGTTAGATGATGTTACATTGATTTACCTACACAATTCTTTTTGCCTTAATTAATATAAAAGATGGTCTCTTTCTTTCATATATTAATTTGGGCATCTTCTCAAGACCCTCTGGAATTGATTCAGGTTCAACAATTTCTTGAACAACTAGCCCATTTTGTATCAATACATTAAGTAAAGTTGAGAGTTTTCTGTGGTATTTTATTACTCCATCGATTCCCCAAAACTCTGTTCTGAGTCCTTCTTCTCCATAATTATCAATAGGCCAATGAAGTATATTGTTATCGGAATCTTTAATCCATCCTTCTTTACTCTTATTTGACAATACAATAGGATGCTCTGTAGAAAACACCAAGTAGCCATTTGGTTTAATCCATTTTGCAATCCTACTAATTAATAAATTATAATCTTCAATATAATGAAAGGCTAATGAACTGACTACCAAATCAAATTCATTATTATTGAAATCAATTTCTTCCATGGAACTATGGAGATAATGAATTTTAGATCGTTTTCTTGCCATATCTAACATCTTCTCTGAAATATCTACACCTGTAACATGAGTTGCTCCGTTATCGATAATATAATTTGCCTGTTCACCAAAGCCGCATCCCAAATCTAGTACTTGTAAATCCTTAAGGACTGGTAATAATTTTCTTATTGCAGGTTGTTCAATAAAGTCATTGTATGTGATTCTCGTTTCTCTTAATTTCTTATACATCTTAAAGAACTCTGGGTTGTCATAAAGATTCTGCTTCATGTTATACCTCCACAATTATCTTCGTAATTTCATCTAACGTTTTGGTGTTCACGAAACGACCCAGCCTTAGATAGCTCTTATCTAGGCTGGGTCGTTTGTTGTCTGCGCTTCTTCCATGATTATACATCTGACAACCAAGAGGCGATAGCCCGAAGCTTGAATACTTTGTTATAAGATGTCCCCATCTTCTAAGGTCAACTTTTTAAATCTTTATGCCTTAGTTATACTCATTTCTTTAGCTAGTACCCATCCATTAAATCCATAAGAAGAAGAAATTATATAGCATTTATATTGCTCTTTAATTAGTAATTCTTTTAGTTCATCTATGCTTTCATAATTCACTGGCCAACAATACGGTTTATGTCTTTCAAATAAATCTTTACTTCCCTTTATAAATTCATCAATTTCATAATTTTCAATATCTAATAGGATACTTCCATATAAATGATCTTCAAATAGATGCGCCATTACATTGAAGAACTTTATATTCACTGTTTTTTCTCTATTCTCTGTATTAATAACGATGTGTTTATTCTTCAGATTGACTTCATAAGAAATCACTTCATTGTCATGAACTGAAGTCATTATGATTCACTCCTTTTTATTCTTGTGGGGATTTCTTATAACGTTTGCGCATTTCTGACGTTCAAGTGGCTTAAGGTACGTATTGCACTGGGTCTCCAGACTTAGCCAGTTGGATGTGTCGTCTGAATCACTTCTCAGAATCCCCTCTTGGCGACCGAGGAGCGAACGCGACGATGCAGAAATGTTATGTTAGACGATGGGCAATGCCCTCTTGAATTCACATTCAAAATAAAACTCATGTTATGTTCTTATTTAAAAACATTACTCTGTCTACTTCAGTAAATCCATTCTTCTTATAAAATATCTCTGCAGGAATACCTCTATCGGTTAATAAAGTTATGTTCTCAATCCCATCAAATTCAAGTTTTTTCTCTAAGAATTTCATAAGCTTTGATCCTACTCCTGTTTTTTGTTTCTCTACACTTACACACATTTCATTAATAAAAAACTCATCTCCACTCCACCAACGCTTCCGGACACCAAAAACAAAACCAATTATCTCTTCTCTGTCTTCAGCGATAATACCAATAAATCCAGATGAGTTGGTGTAATCAAGTAAATATTGAAATGCAGTTTCTGTAGACCATTCATCATTCCATGGTTCTTGATTAAATACATTAGTGAAAGTATTGGTACATCTCAGGAGATCGTTTCTCTCAAATGATTTAAGTTCCATTTTTAATCAACTCTATTCGAATGTTTTTTTGTTTTTTTAATTGCATGTCTTTCATCTAACGTTCCTGTATTCATGAACCCCAAAGGTGTTGTTTGCTGAAACCCCTTCTCGAGATCACCCAGCAGACCAAGGCTCCATAGGAGCAGTAGCTTGAATATTATGTTATGGGAAGTACCTTACTCCAAGGAACAATCACTCAATATAAATTGGTTTATCCTACTTGGATGTCTCCCTATACGCCCTTCATTATCTATGAATCCTTTGATTTCTACATTAGTTTTCTTTAATAGGTTTCTTATGTATGCTTTTCTTTTGGTGTATTTTGACTTTTCAATTCCCCATCCAATAATTATCAAGTCAGTATCTGCTATAGAACATTCAATATATTGATCATTTAACTCACCTACGGCCTCTGAATTATTTGATAAAGCAGAAGGGTCTGTTGAAATAAATGCATATAAGTTTACTATCCTAAGTGCTCCAAAATCATTATCTATTAGGAAATTCATCAATTTACAAACACTCACATCCGTTTTCAATTCATCTGCAAAGCTCGGATTAATCATAATCACAGTCGCCTTTTTCTTCTCACTGTTCCAAACTCTCTCAAGCAAATATCTGTGCCTTTTATCTTTTGAAAAAATCACTTTTGATTGTATACTAGCTTCTTGAATTATTGTCATATAATTTCGTTCCTTTCTATAAAATTTCTTTAGTGGTATTTCCCATAACGTTCCTGTATTCATGAACCCCGAAGGGGTTGTCTGCTGAAATCCCTCTCCGAAATCCACCTCTCAGACCAAGGCTCCGAAGGAGCTGCTGCTTGAATATTATGTTATACGACGGAATCTCTTCTCGAAACGGATCTCACTATTTGTTTTCTTCTGGTACATATTCGATCAAATCAGACAACTTACAATTAAACGTATCACACAACTTGAAAAGTGTTTCTAATTTTGTTGTTTCTATATTCGTCTCCCTGTATAACTTGTTAATTGAGTTACGACTTAGACCTGATCTCACCATCAATTCGGTTATATCATCTATTCGATGTTCTGCCATGAGTTCTCGTATATTACACTTGATTACGTTCATCTTTTCCCCTCCATACCTCTATCTTATCTTCCACACTAGTAATTATCAACGAAAAGTGAAGTTTTAACTCTATAAAGTCAAATACTCACCTTGCAATTAACTTTATAGGGTTATATAATGACTCTATAAAGTTAATCAAAGAAGGAATAGATATGGTTAATACATTAGAATCGCTAACAGAACCGCTTATAAGAATACGTCTAGAATTACTCTATACTGAACTTATGGGATGTCATGCGGAATACAATCAGCTTTCTGCGGAGACAGATCAATACTTTAAAACACTTCGTGATGCTTTGCCCGATCAACTTAAACATACGGTCTTTCTTTACGAAGACGCTCAAATTTCTCTTCAATCCATCTTAGAAAGAAGTATCTACATACAAGGTTTCAAAGATGCTCTACAACTCTTTAGTGAATTGCAAAACTATAGCATTTAGAGTGTTATGTGACGCTCTTTTTCTATTATTTTCGATTCTGTCGTATAACGTTCACTGTATTAATGACGCGAGCCGGACTTAGATAGCTCCTATCTTAGGCCGGCTCGTGTTTCGTCTGAGCTTCTTCAATGATTATACATCGGACGACCAAGGGGCGTAAGCCCCGAATCGTGAATGCGTTTGTTATACGATTGAACTTTGAGTTACAATCAAAATCATCAATCAAACGCCCTATAAATCATATTAAGGATAGTATTTATACCACCCCAATCATGCGGAATGCTTTCCCCTTTTCAAAATTATCAAGTAATTTGAAATATCCTTTGTAGTATTTGTTCTTTATTCAAGATCTCTCCTTGATATTTTTTTAATAACTGATTATATCCTTTCCATTGGACTGGAATTAAGTTTTCATTTCCATATTTTAATATATCAATTCTAAGATATAATTCGATGCTACATGCTAAGCCATTAATATCGGTTGAAATAATTCCATAAGGTCCGAGTGTTGGGTAGCTTTTTGAAAATTCTAGATCAGGATACGAAACGATTTTTATGTTGTCAGGAATATCAATTTTATTGAGTACAGTACGTGCCTCAAAACGAAGACAGGAATAGAGAAAAAACAGCCCCTGAATTGACCTTTTGTTAGACTTCACTAACAAAGTAGGTACAGTTTAATGTCTGGGCTGTTCTTTCACATGTACTCCAAATATAAAGAATACCATCTATCCTGCAATCATAAGGCATCATTTCACTTTATTTAGTACATGATTCTTTAATTAAATTCTCACTGAACTTCTTCTCGTTCCTGTATTTACGAATCCCAAAAGAGTTGTCTGCATAAATGCCTCTTCGAAATCCATCTTGCAGACTCATTTCATTTAGTGTATCTGAGGTGGCTTCGAGTGTCCAATTGGATCAGGGGGCTTTAAAGAAATCTATCTTTAATATGTTCTTTAGCTCTTAAACAAGCATTCTTATAACCTTCACTTCTCATATTGTCGGAAAGGATTTTTTGGAGGTTTGGCAAATAGATGCCCTATTTCATTTGCATTTGTTCATGCCTGCAAGTGTTACTGCGGCAAGTCCTACGCAAAATAGTAAACTAATGCAACTAAGCATGACCTGAATTGTCGATGCTTCATAGTAGCCAGATATGGTAAATACAGCTGTAATAGGATATAAAGCTTTTAGGGTATTTGACGTACTCGCAAATAATCCAATAAAAGAATAAAATTCAGTGATAACTAACGCGATCCAGTATCCTTTTTTCATGTATGACACCAAAGCAATAATAGGTGATATTGCAAGAAATATACATATACCATCCAATAAATAAGCTTTCAAAAAATTCATGACTAACCCTAAGGATAAATCAGAAAAATGTAAAGCTGCTTCAGTGAAAAATGTTATAAAAAAGAGTAACAAGTAAAAAACGATACTATATACGAGGGTTATAATCATTTTTGCAATTGTCAACTTTGCTTCATTCACAGGGATAAGTCGAAGTGAATCAATTGTATGCTCCTGTTCTTCACGGCAGATCATGTAACTACCTAAAAGAGCAATTACCGCTGGAAGAACGAAAAATGTTGCCAGTGGTTGAGCCACAGCCATATACCAACCTGTAGTATCTATATCTCGAATACCGTCATTGTCTGTTAAGCCGGATAAAAAAACAATAACTGCTACCATAACCGTCGCAAAAATTGCAATCCAAACAAAACTTAACCGGCGAATCTTTTGATGTTCCGCCCAAAGTAATGCTCGCATTATTAACACCTCACTTTCTTGCTAATGCAACGTTTGCAAGGAGTACGGATACAATCCCCAGATAAAAATGCCAAGAAATGCCATAGGGATGCTAATTACCTGTGTATAGTTTAGTCCTGGAATATCTCCGTTTCGAGCAACGATCACTGCCATGCTGGATAACGGATGTATATACATATTTATCGAAACTATAATAGAACCAAGAAAAGCATAAACTAGTGTTATAGCAACTGGAAGAATATATCCGTTTTGCGTTGTAGCAATTGCCAAAATCGGCAGCATTGCAAAAGCTGTAATAACACCAATCTCCAAACACTTCCTTATCAAGAACAAAACGTTTTGCCAATCAAATGCGATATCTCCGAGAAGTATGCTAAATATAACGGTACCTACAGCTGTAACTAACATGAAGCAAACAGAATAAATCAAAACCACAAAAAATTTGCTAAAAAAATATCTCATTTTGCTGACAGGCACAATCCAAAGTTGTTTAAGCATATCGTATTGATTTTCATTGTACATTAGCATTGTGCTTAATATTCCTAAAACAACAGGTAAGATAATAAAAAGTGTAAGTCCGAACGCTGACCATTTATAAAACTGTACAGGGTCACCACCTGTATCCCACGCATATTTGAATAATAGGTACGCTAGGAATGGCATGATGAGAGCTGAAAACATCATAATCCACACAAATGTTCTGCGTCGTAACTTAAGAAATTCTATTTGAATAAGTTTAAGCAATGCCATCTCCTCCCGTAATTTTCCTAAAATAGTCCTCTAAAGTGTCATTACAAAGCTGAGAACTAATAACCGACACATCTCCCAATATTAGTGCCTTATTAACAGATGCCATATCCAGAGAATTATCATAGATTTGCAAGGTATGATCGTCTTTCACAGAATAACTTTTCAAATCGAATTGACGTTCCAAGATCAAGCTAGCTTTAGCAGCATCAGAAACTTCAAGTAGAATGTACTTACCATTTTTTCGTTTAAGTTCCTCCATACTATTTTCTTCTAACAGAACACCATTGTCGATAATTCCAATATCATCCGCAAGCAATGAGATTTCCGAAAGAATATGGCTGGAAATAAGAATTGTTTTCCCACGTTCAACGCTTAAATTCTTAATGAAATCCCTGACTTCTGCTATACCTATAGGGTCCAGGCCGTTTGTAGGTTCATCTAAAATTAATAGTTCAGGGTCATGCAAAATAGCATTAGCTATACCCAGACGTTGTTTCATACCGAGAGAATACTCACCAAACAACTTCTTATCCTTATACGGTAATCCTACAATTTCCAGTGCGTTCTTTACAGCGTTAGGAGCAGATGTACCACGCAGTTTTGCAAAAATGTTCAAATTTTCTGTTCCAGTTAAGTTTGGATAGAATCCAGGCGTTTCAATAATCGCTCCAATTCTGGGATATACCTGCTTTTCTCTACCTTTAATGTTCTTACCAAATACGTCTACCTCACCGGAAGAGGTAGACGTTAACCCTAAGATCATTTTCATAATTGTGGTTTTACCGGCGCCATTACGACCGAGTAAACCGTAAATACGTCCTTTTTTCACATGGATATTTACATTATTTACAGCTTTCTGATCCTTATAGATTTTAGTAAGTTGTTTAGTTTCTATGGTATAGTTTGTCATATGAATACCTCCTTTATTTACATTTTATCAAACATATCTTGCCAAAATCTTGCCGAAATCTTGTTTGTTTCTTGCTAACAAAAAAGCCCTCAAAAATTAGAGAGCTCTTGGAAGTTTGACTATAAATGTTGTACCACCAGATAGTAAATTTTGAGCATTGATTGTTCCTTTATGCAGATAAACAAGTTCTCTAGCAATAGCAAGCCCTAAACCATTTCCGTTAGTCGAACGTGATTCATCACTTTGATACAGTCTATCAAATATATGTGGCAGGTCATGAGTAGATATCCCTTTCCCATTATCACTAACCTGAACGATAATGTTTTGTTCATTTCCGCTTATTTTTAGATCAATTTTAGTTCCCTCACTATGTGCAATAGCATTTTGAATTAAATTATTAATAATTCTTATATAAGCATTTGGATCTAATCGGATGAAGCATTCTTTGTCAGAAATATCAATATTGTATTGAAAATGCTCTTCCTCAAAGGTTGGTATCCAATTTATCAATATATCACGAGTAAATTCGTTTATATCATGTTCTTCGAGTTTAAACACTTGCTCTTTTGCGTCAAGTTTAACCCAATCAAATAAAACTTCAACAAAACCCTTCAAGTGATGTGCTTTACTCAAAGCGATTTCAAGATATTCTTCTTTTTCTTTGCCTGTAACAAACTTCTCTTGAATTGCTTCTAAATAGCCAACTAAAGAAGTTAAGGGTGTTCTTACATCATGAGATAAACTCGTCATAAGTCGCTTATAAGCCTGTTCGGATTGCTTTAACTGTACGAGTTGAGTTTGACTATTCATTGCTATATCATTTATGAAATAACAAATTGTTTTGGTGATATCATTTTCATTTACCAAAATACGACGATTCCAATTTCCTTTTTTTATATCGACTAAAGAATCTTCAATAATTGAAAGTTGTTCAGAAACCTTATACAGTTTTGTTACCAAATAAACGATAACAATAATACAAAAAGCTAGAGCCATAAGTAGAATATAGATCCATTCCATAATTAAGCCTCCTTATTAAAACGATAACCTACTCCGTGTACCGTTAAAATATAAAATGGCTGTTCTGAATTGGGTTCTATTTTTTTTCTCAATTTACTTATAAAGGACATAATATTATTGTCATCAAAAGAATAATCATCTTTCCAAACTTGTGTATAGATTTGTTTCTTCGTAAATACACGACCTTTATTCGAAGCTAAAAATACTAATAAATCAAATTCTTTGCCTGTTAAATCAACTAGCTTGTCTTCAACATGAACAGTTCTTATTTCTTTATCAATTACAATTCCTTTAAAGATAAGCATGCTCACGGAATCCCCAGAATTAAAAGTAGTATATCTTCTAATTAAAGATTGCACTCTAGCAATAAGTTCATTGATACTGAATGGTTTTGTTAAATAGTCATCTGCTCCAAGGCTAAGACCTGTTACCTTATCCGGCTCACTTGCTTTAGCCGTCAGCATAAGTACGGGCACATTACTATATTTTCTTATTTCTGATAATACTTGAAAGCCGTCCATATTAGGTAACATTACATCTAAAATAATTAGGGAATACGAGTCGTTTTCATTCATGATTTGAAGTAATCCCGTTTGGCCGTTAAATGCCATATCGGTTTCTATGTTTACTTGTGATACGCATTTTTTTATTAATGAGCACAATTCCATATCATCATCTATGATGAGTATTCTACTTGTCATGAGGTTTCTTCGCCCCTTTTTCTTTCAAACTAAGTGCTGCAGCGGATTTAATATACTATTTCCCAGATATAAAATTAACATATTCATAGTTTGAATTTCCTCCCTTCTGGTCATTTCGTCTAACGTTCCAGTATTCACGACGTCTCACCGACTTAAGGCTCCGCCCGGAGCCGGCCGCGATGTGGTTAGTCGGTGCAGATGTGTCCGCTGAATTGGCTTCCCTGCCAAACTCATTGGGCGGACCGAGGAGCCTCCAGGATCCGAAGCGTGAATATAATGTTATCTGATGCCAATGACTTCCTGAGATACATTCAAATTTAAACTCTTTGGATTTCTTTTATTATTGGTTCTGTTGTTGAAACAATATCAATGATATGGTTCAAACAAGATATTCCATAATGCTTATATGGTCCGGGATATTCTTCAGTTGCAAATGTACTTGATTTAATAAAATCAAGATATCTTGACTTACTGTATATTCTAAATATCTTACCTTTGAATTCTTCATAATCATCCCAAACAGTATAGCTTTCGTTCCTTACCGAATATCCGATGTACCATTCAAAATCCAATTGTATAAACGGCAATGATTCATCAATGTCAATTGAATATGAATCTTTGATTTCCGTACTTCCTATAATAATTGTTTCAGCTGCTTCGCTAGACTTACTTCTACTTAGAACTAATCTAAGATGATTATCTCTTGTTTCATAAATCTGGTCTAAATATATGTCTTTAAAGTTTGACAGGTCTGAATAATTCAATGTCTCCACTTCCAATAGGTTTTAATAATGATATCATCGGTTTCAGATAACGTTCCTGTATTCATGACGTCCGACTTAGTCGGATGTGTCTGCTGAAATTCCTCCTCGAAATTCTTCCAGCAGACTTAGGCTTCAACGGAGCCGCTACTTGAATATTATGTTATCGGATGTTCTCATGTTTCTTCTTCATTCAATGTACGTAAGATAGGTATTTCAACTACTTCCCCTTTAGCAAGTTCTTCAGCAATCAATTTATAAAAGTCATTTAATAAAGTCACTGTACCATGTATCTTTTCATAACGGAAAGTAAAGTCATCAACAATTCCAACTATGGGATAATCTTTAATTACTCTATAAAACATTTCAACCTGTATAAGAACAAGGTTAACCAAACTTAGTAGTTGAAAATGAATATCTCTATCTTCAGTTCTATCAAATATTCAAGAAACTCCTTGATAGTGTTCTTCACTCAATTCAAAATTTCCAAATGCACTTAAGATACTAGAATGCGCGAATTTACTATTAATCTGCTTTTTATACACATGAATTGTATCAGACATGTCTTCTTTATAATTATTTTCAATCCATTTATTTGCTTTTGATTTTACTCCTGATTTCTCTACCATTGAACCTTGATCATTTTTGATAGCAAAACTATCAATTTTAGGATTATACAATGCATAACACGCCAATACTGCAGACTCAATTGATAAACGTAAATTAAAGCTTGTTTGAACAGTATGCTTTCTAATTAATGATAAAATCGCTAAATACAATGAATTATTGGTTTGAGATAAAAAACCAGCAAATATCCAGGCACTGATCTGATAATTTTTAGTAAATGTCCAAGAAAACTCTATTGCCTCTAAACATACTTCAAAGATTAATCCAAATTGATCGTTTGCTCTTATAATCATCTCATGTTGCTGAACATTCTTTACACCTCCTGTACAGTTTTTTTATTCAGTATATTTTATGAGAATTTCCGATAACGTTCCTGTATTCACGAACCCGAGAACCTTAAGCCCCGTCTGGGGCGGCCGCGACTGCGGTTAGGTTCGCAGGGTTGTTCGCCTGATTCCACTACTCTGCCGATCCCTTCGGGCGAACCAAGGAGCCGCCAGGCTTCGCCGCGTGAATACTATGTTAACTGATGTCTCCGACATCTTAAGCTGCTTTCAAAATACGCTATTATTCAGCCCTTATTCAAACCTTATTCAAACCTTTATTTCGAATTGTATCCCATTCCCTTTCTTATTTCACTACTTCTTTTAAATAGACTTTGTTAAACTGTATTGTTAATTTTTTTATTGAAGTACCGGGCAGCATAGTTGCATGGATTGCATGAATACCGCGTGCAAAAAGATAGTAAAAACGATTGACATTGGAGTCTACTCCAATGTTATTTTGAATGTATGGAAAAACAATATTCTATAAAAGAGGTTTCACGGATACTTGGTATCCCGAAGGATACGCTGCGGTATTATGACCGTATTGGAATCGTATCGCCGTCTCGGGGACACAATTCTTATCGCAGGTATTCTAGGGACGACATCGTTGATTTGATGAATATTCAAATCATGCAGTATGCGGACTTTCTCTAGAAGAAATCAAGGGGAAGTTTCAGTTCCACAGAATGCAGAGTGTAGATCCTGCTTATTGCCAGGAGGTCGCTGAATTCCTTGATGCCAAGAAAGCAGAAACACGCAAGAAAATCGCACATCTTGAAAAGGTCAGTCAGTTGCTCGACGTAGCAGTTAAAACGCTAAGGGACTTTAATCATGAAAGTGACCAACGGCTGGCAGTATTCGTTCGGGAGATTTACCGGGATCTTCACAAGAAGGAACCTGAAATAACTAAGGAGGATTGTGATGGACATCAAAATTAAGAATTATTATTGTTTGATTGCCGGCGTTCTTGCAATACTTTTTGCTGTTACGCACGCATGGAACGGGCAATCCGCTGTACTGCCGACACTCTTAGTGAATGATATAGCCTTGGATACACGGATAACATTTACGTATGTCTGGCACATTATCACCGCTGAGAATCTGGTTTTCGGCATAGTATTCATTATCCTGTCATTTCAAAGCGAGAAATCTAAGATCCGGTTTGCTGCGTGGATGATCGTGTCACTTCTGCTCATTCGTCTGATGGTCATTCTCGGTGTAACCGCATTTTATGATGTTTCGACACTTACGAATACGTTAATCGATTCGATTGCCATCTTAATCTATGCCGCTTTCATTATACTGGGCACAAGAATAGAGAAAAAAGAGTAAGGAGGTCAATCATCACAAACCAGTAGGAAGGTTTGAAGCACTAAACTGCGTTTCACTGCCATTGATTTGCAATACGCTAACGGGAAACAAGTTCAGAATAAACCGTCTAATGTGGCGGTTTTTTCTTTTAGTAGCAAATCAACAATCAAGGATAACAGAGCCTATAAATAAAAAATGCCCCTGGTCATTCACTTTCGACCAAGGACATTTCACAATATCATCTCTTATTAAACGCACGTACTTTCTAGGTAACCCTATGCATTCAATTCGGATCTAGACATCGCAAAATCTAAACAAACTAAGATAATTTAAGTAATGCTTTTATATTTCTTTCCTATTTGACTTACTGAAACTTAAATTGTACTTATCGATCTTAAAATACTCTTTCCGGAGATTTCAGTTAACGTTGTTGTGTTCCTGACATCAATTCCCCATAGATAGCTCTTATCTTAGGGGAATTGATGTGTCTGCCTGAATCCGCTTCCTTGATATCCTTCAGGCAGACCGAGCGGCGACAGACGCGAAGCTGGAACACAGTGTTATAAGATGTTGGGGCCATCCCTGAATTCGCTTACACTTTACTGTATTGACTTTACGTACTTTTCAATTTGTTTTTTATGATGTTTATCGTGGGGAATAAATCCTCTTAAATATCCCCTAATCGAAAACTTCTTTCTGTCTCCGTCTTTATATTCCTTTATATAATCTTCCTCTGGTAATCCGGTGATATCATCAATGATCTTGTTTCTGTGTTCAATGAATTGGTTAATGATAGAATCTCTTGTTTGGGTCTTTGCATATTCCCTTGCATTAGCGTTGAATTCATCAAAGTTCAAATGCCTTACAGTCACGGATTGACCAAGCTTAATCTTCTCTATGCCTTCCTCATAAAAATATTTGTCCCAAAGCATGATATGACTTACAACATCTTTCAATGACCATTTCCCTTCTGAAATGGGACTGTTCCAATGTTCCTCATCTATAGTCTTTAACTCTTGTACAAAATCAATAAAGGTTTTGAATTCTTCCACCATTTCCAAAGAGGTCTTCGCCATGTACATTACTCCTTTGAGTTGTTTTTATATCCTTTGCCCCAATTTCTTATAACATTTCTGTATTCATGAACCCCAAAGGGGTTGTCAGCCGAAATGCCTCCTCGAAATCCATCTATCAGACCAAGGCTCCATCGGAGCCAAAGAATGAATATTATGTTATACGAAGCACTTCGCTTCATTGAACTGCATTCAAAATCTCAATGACTAAAATAGCTTCTTCTTTATAGCCTTCAAGATCGTTTAGTTTAATCCATTCAGGTTCATGATCTCTAAATTGATAGAATCTAATTACCACATCTTCTCCTTCGATTGTAGAACTTAAAATTAAAATAAAGTCTTTTTCAGGGTAGTTCAACTTTATATTCTCTTTCCAATTCGAAATGAGTTTTATTCCAGTCCTTAAATCCTCTATATGGTAATGATTAATTGAGGCTTCTAAATCTGTTCGATCTTGATAAATGGTTTCTTCAATAGAATCTGTCTCTCTTAAACTTGAAGCATCAACTAAAATGCAATTGTCCCATTCATGAAAAGTAGGGTTAAATAAATTCGAACTGATCGATTCCTTTGATTTAGCAAGCTCATTCAATAAATTTCTCATCGCCTTATTTATTTTCATGTTTTTCCTGCTTTCGAAGTGTTTCGTATAACATTCCCGTATTCACGACGTCCGACGGAGTCGGATGTGTCCGGTTGCTTCTGCTTCCCTGAAACCCCTCTGCCGGACCGAGGGCGTATGCCCCATGTGTGAATATTATGTTAAGTGGAGTTACGGACCTCTTTGAAATGCTATCTAGGTATTAATTGTCTTTGTATATGTTTTTACTGAATCCCAAAATGCTCCTTTAGACTCTGCTTCTTTACTTTCATCTTTTATCTGTCTCGCAATTATTTCCAATCCATCAAAACATGCATTTTCTTTGTACCAATCAATTAATTCAACTAAAGATACACTTTCTTGCACTTCCTTATCTTTATAAAGAGATACAATTGTTATTGTAAATGCCGGCACTAGAGCATCTGCATTCAAGTAATATATAAAATTCTTACCTGTGTAGTGCTTCATAAGGTATACCTCTATTTCTTTCTCAAGAAAAGAAAACACTTCAATCAATTTATCTGATGATATTCTGTTATTCTTTATAAGTCTATTGAATCCATGGATGTACAAGTAATTATAATTTGCTTCATTTCTGGTTAAAGTAGGGTCATTAGAAAACAAAAAATTTGGAGAAGTTATTATTGAGGTAACCTCTCGATATGCCTTCTGGGCGTATTTATTTAAATAATCTAAAATCAAGTACTTTCCCTCTCTTCACTATTTCACTTAACATCTAATTTATGTACTTCGTAAATACCACACATCCTGTATGATATGTGAACTACGTATATGATAACCTATGGTGTAGTATTTGCGAAGAAGAATTTGGTGAAAAAGGTAGATTTATAGCAACACTCAATCTCCCAGATCCAAACGATCCAGCGGGCTCTGAATTCGTTGAATATTTTTCGTACTAACATGCGTATATCGCTGTGTTGTGCGTCCACTCGTGTGACCAAGCAGCTCCTGGATATAGCGCAGGTCTGTTCAGTTTTCCAACAAATGAGTAGCAAAAGAGTGCCTCAAGACATGAATACTAACCTTTTTCACAATGTCTGCACGTTGTCTGGCTTCTTCAAAAACCTTCTGCACACTCCGCTCCGTAAGATGCCGATCAGAAGAATGCCCTGGAAAGAGCCAACGAGTTGGTCTATATTCAGTGACGTATTTCTGCACCATATCCCACGCTAGACTCGATAGGATCGTTCTCCGATCCTTTTGCCCCTTCCCCTGTCTCACGATGAGTGTTTGTCTTTCAATATCAAGATCGCTGCACCGCAAACGCACAACTTCACTTACACGAAGTCCAGAAGAATAGGTTAGAAACAATATGGCCTTATGTTTAGGGTTTGGGAGATCCCTCGCTCAAATAAACCTAAACAATACGTCTGAATTTTGGAAGTAGTCACATCGGTATCTTTAAGGGAAAGCTACTCAGAAAACGTTCGACCTGATTACAATATGCTTTAATCGTTTTGCGGCTGTATCCTCGTAACTTTAATGCCTTCTGTAACGGCTCTTTGCTCCATGGATGGTTTGCCTTACTAGCTTTCCATTGCTGTAAATTCTCATTTTCAACCCACAACTCTGGGGTAATCAGAACGACATCAGGATCAAATTGATTCATGAACTCCGGAAGAGCAGCTATGGTTTATGGGATGATCCACACTTATTGTTTGGCTTCCCACGTTCTGCCATTAATCCGACGAATCCGCTCAATATATGCAGGGTTATATGGGATATGAAGTAGCATATTTATTCATAGGAAACTCTCCTTCGTTTGGATAGGTTATGTTTTTGACCCAAATTCGGAAAAACAAAAAGGAGGGCCCTTCTTCATCCACTAGGGAATCAGACGACCTTCCGATGCTTTCGGAACATATATGTTTTGATAAAAGGTGAAGCGGAGCGCGGCTTGTGCAGTGGCAAGCCGCGTAAGGGTGAGGTGCTGCGCCCAATCGGGCAGCACCTCACGGGATTGCACCGCGGCCATAACCGCGGTGCTCAACGTTGTAGCACCAGAACGGCAAAGCCATGGTGCTTCCCCCACTGCATGCAGCCATCGGCCATGCAGCTCCCCAATGCCGCTGCATCTACATGGCAGCGGCTTCTTCTCCCAGCGGCAGCGTGTAATACTGCGCCTGCTGCCCTTCATGCTGCTGGTACACAACGACCAGCAGCGTCCGGCCTTTCGCGGCGAGCGGGCTGGCGCCAGCTAGCACACGCTCAAGCCGGAACGGAAGCACATCCAATACGGTGTGCTTCTGCAGTTCCTTTTCGCCGAGTCCAAGGTCGGCGAAAGCACGGGCACCCATGACCGTCTGTGCGGTCATGGCCGAGGTCATCGGCAACGCACGCGAAGCGTTGCCGCCTTCCCCGTCCGCCGCTCCATCCACGGCGGACCCGACAGCGTCGCCCGCAGCGAGCGACGCTGCACCCCCAGATTCGCTGCCGATCACACCCGCCGCATCTGCGGCAGAGTCTTCCCCGGCAGCAGCCGAACTTGCCCCAGCGGCACTCACACTTGTGCCGATGCTTTCCAGCCATGCCGTGCCTGTGGCACCGGCAATGCGCGGCAGGCGAACGTCTTCCGGACGCTCAGCCAGCGTTTTCATATAACCTGCCCACTGGTCTTTCTGGAGCGGATCTTCCCACCAGATTTTGCGCGGTTTGTATTTGTGTCCGAGGAAATAGTCCAGCTTCATCAGGCCGAGCACGATATCCATATGCGGCGTGTTGCGCGACTCCAGGAAGCTATGCAGACGAGTGAACAGATCCTCCAGCTGGTGACCGATCTTCTGCCAGCCCTGGCCCTCCCAGTAATCCCCGAATGCCTGGAAGAAATCAAACGGCGAGTCAAATTCCTGCTCCATCAGATACTTCAGCGTATGATCCATCCGGTGTGCGTTCCAGTATTTCTCCAGTACATCCTCCAGCCGCTTCAAGCGTACGATGTCGCTGAACGGCAGCACATCGCTGCCCAGAATCTCATACGGCGCGTGATCCATGTAGGTGTAATTGTACTTCTCCGCATCCAGACGCAGACCCGTACCGCGCAGCATTTTGAGGAATCCGAGCTGAAGCTCTTCCGGCCCCAGGGCAAATACATCGTTAAACGTCTTGCGGAACGTGTTGTAATCTTCCTCCGGCAGTCCGGCGATGAGATCCAGATGCTGGTCGATTTTGCCACTAGCTTTCACTTTGTTCACGGTACGACTCAGCTTCGAGAAGTTCTGGCGGCGTTTCACCAGTTCATTGGTTGGATCATTCGTAGACTGCACCCCAATCTCGAACCGGAATGTACCCGGAGGCGCATTCTCTGCCAGATAGTCCAGTACCTCGGGACGCATGATGTCCGCTGTAATTTCAAACTGGAACACCGTTCCCTGATGATTCTCGATCAGGAACTTGAACATTTCGAGCGCATAGTCCCGCTTGATGTTGAACGTCCGGTCCACGAACTTAATCAGCTTCGCACCCTTCTCGATCAGGTACAGTATGTCCGACTTCGTCCGCTCAATATCGTAATACCGCACGCCAACCTCAATACTGGACAGACAGAACTGACAACTGAACGGACAGCCCCGGCTAGTTTCAAAATAAACAACGCGTTTCCCGAGATCCGGGATATCCTCTTCAAAACGGTGCGGAGACGGCAAATCGTTCAGATCTGCTTTCGGCCGTCCTGGCATGAGAATGACCTCTTCCCCTTTGCGATACGCCAGTCCATACACAAAATGAAACTTCTTGTCCCCCTCCAGCTCCGTCAAAAGCTGATGCAGCGTCTCTTCCCCTTCACCCATTACGATGAAATCGACATTGGGAATTCGGTTCATCCAATACTCCGTGTCGTAGGACACTTCCGGCCCACCCAGCAGAATTTTGACATCAGGCATAACCTTTTTCAAAATATCAATGACCTTGATCGTCTCTTCAATGTTCCAGATGTAACACGAGAACCCGATCATGTCAGCGCCGCGCTGATACAGATCAGACACAATATTCATGACCGGGTCCTTGATCGTATACTCGGCCAGCTCAATATCAAAATCCTTCTCACTGTACGCCTTCAGACACCGCAAGGCCAAGGAGGTATGGATATACTTTGCATTTAATGTAGAAAGAATAACCTTCATGGTTCACAACCTTTGCCTGGACTTCCAGACCATATTTTTTGGTAAAAAGGAAAGCTGCACAGCCATCCTTCCCCGGATGCTGTTCATACAAACCTCTCTAATGATAGCCATTCCACTTCTCATGGACATATCAAGGTTTTGTCTTTCAAAGAGTGGACACTCTTTTCAAAAAGACATATACATCCCGCCAAACCCAAAACACAATATACAGTATCGGATTCGCACAATCAAACTACATGTTGTATACGCTACTGTTTGCCATATCTAATACCAATGTCCACCCTTTGGAAGACAATCCGCCTTCTTTTGTCCACCCTACAGAGACAATATATCCAAATGTACC
Organism: Paenibacillus sp. 1A_MP2; assembly: GCF_052244825.1. NCBI lineage: Bacteria > Bacillati > Bacillota > Bacilli > Caryophanales > Paenibacillaceae > Paenibacillus > Paenibacillus sp. 1A_MP2. The sequence goes on from NZ_JBQQCS010000001.1 coordinate 5,565,639, forward strand.
TTGTAAAAGGCCTCATTCGTTTCCCATCTGTGGTAAGTCTCAATCGCGTTGTATTCACTATCCACTATATACAAAACACTGATACCGAACGATTCCCTATATTCATGGACGAACCATTCCTAAATCTAAATACATATATCTCATCTATTTGAACCCTTGAACTTGAACTTTACACAAACGAAAGCATACATCCATCAACTCACTCATACTCGTAAAACGCATCGTCATCCGTATCCACGTCTTCGCCCGTTTGCTTCTGGAAAACTCCAGGAACGGCAGTCCGTACTTGCGGTACTTCACCTCACCGACCCCTTTGATATCCAGCATGTCACGTTCTGTCTGTGGACATACCACACTCATCTCGCGCAAGGTCGCGTCATTGAAAATAATGTACGACGGCACATGCTCTTTCGCCGCCAAATCACGACGGATCAGACGCAGCTGCTCAAAGACCGTCTCGTTAACTGCAGATGGCATCGCATTGCGTCCGCGACGTCCGCCATAGTTTGTACCCAAAGCCGTCGCCGCTGTCTTGCGTACCACACGCTGCATCACTTCACGTTGGCCTTTCAGCACTTCCACAGCCAGTGGCTGCAAACGAACGACCGGATACTGTCCCTCGGACAGCATCAGATAGCCTTCCGATACCATGACGTTGATGATCTCCGCGATCTCACGTTCCGTACGATTGCCCATTACGCCATAGGTTGGCAGGGAGTTGAAGCCGTAATCGAGCACTTTTTTGGCACGGGAGCCTTTGAGCACCGAAGCGACCAGCGATACACCATACCGTTCACGCATGCGGTGAATGCAGCTGAATATTTTCTGCGCATCAATCGTCATATCCACCAGCTCGCGGTCGTCCGTACATGAACTGCAAATGCCGCACGGCTTGTCCTCATGCACCTCACCGAAATAATCCAGCTGCGCACTACGCAGGCAGCGCGTCGTGTAACAATAATCTACCATCTGCTGCAGCTTCCTGTAATCGTTCTGCTTGCGGTCGCCCTCCATCGGGTTCTGCTCAATCAGAAACTTCTGAGTAATAATGTCCTGTGCTCCGAATAACAAAATGCACTGGCTCGGCTCTCCGTCCCGTCCCGCACGCCCGGCTTCCTGAACGTATGCCTCCATGTTCTTCGGCATGCTGTTATGAATAACATAACGTACGTTGGATTTATCAATCCCCATCCCGAAGGCATTCGTAGCTACCATTACCCGGATATCATCGTACAAAAAAGCTTCCTGGCTCTGGGCCCGTTCATCGTCCGTCATCCCGGCATGGTAACGTCCTGCTGGCAATCCCGCCTGCAACAAACGCTGATGCAGATCGTCCACGTCCTTACGGGTCGCGGCGTATACAATCCCCGGCTCACTCGCATGCTCGCGCGCGTAATTCAGGACAAAGTCCTTTTTGCTCTCGCCGCGCAGCACGCTGAACGCCAGATTATCCCGCCCAAGTCCAGTCACATACGTCTGCGGGTCCTGCAAACGCAGCAGCCGCAGAATATCGCCCATGACCTCGGGCGTCGCCGTTGCCGTAAAGGCCGCAACCACTGGCCGCTCCGGCAAACTGTCCACAAACGGTGCTACCGCCAGGTAGCTTGTCCGAAAATCATGTCCCCACTGTGACACACAGTGAGCCTCATCCACAGCAACGCATGAGATTGGCAGATAGCCCATCTCCTCGCGGAACCAGTCCAGCTCCAATCGCTCAGGCGCGACATAGAGCAACTTCAGCTCACCGCGCTGCGCCGCGCGGATGCGATCATTCACTTCTTTGCCGCTGAGCGTACTATTAATATAAGTGGCTGCAATACCAGCGGTCGTCAACGCATCGACCTGGTCCTTCATAAGCGATATCAATGGAGAGACGACCAGAGTCAGACCCGAATATAACAAAGCGGGGATCTGATAACAGATCGATTTTCCGCCCCCGGTTGGCATAATGCCCAGTGTATCTTCACGTTCGAGCAGGCTGGCTACGATCTTTTTTGTCCCTCACGGAAGTCGGGGTAACCATAATATTTTTGCAGGAGACCCTGCGCTTCTTCTAATGTAGGTGTTTGCACACTCATGTAAAGACTCCTTACTTATCACCGGTGTTCTTCCACCAGCTTGGTCCGATCCGATTCTGACATCCGAAAGCGGCTTATACCGCATCCTTGACAACAAAATGGCGTTCTCATGACTTGTCCGTCAAGCAAACGCCGCTCCCTTTAGTTTAACGGCCCAGACCCGAATGAGCAACCGCGTTTTAATGTAAAATGCTCTTTGGCAGATGTGTAACAGCGGTATCACCTTCTCTATCGGAAAGATTGCAAGAAGAATCAGGTGTGATCGAACATTCTAGTAAAATAAAAAAACAACCGCCTGCCCTTTTGGGGACAAGACGATTGTTTGAATTTAGAGTGCATTTGCTAGTCTTTCAACGCCTCAACTTCAGACTCTGTTAGACCACTTGTTTTAGCAATGACTGAAACTTCGATGCCAAATGAAAGCATATTTTTTGCTATTTCGATCGCTTTTCTTTTTTCACCTTCCGCTAATCCCTTCTCCGTAGCCCACTCAATCATTGAGGCTTCATCGTGCAAATACTTCTGCCGTTCTTCATACAAGCGACGCGCCTCACGATCCTGACTCAGAAACTCCAGCGTATCCATCGCTTTTTTCAATGTAGGTTCATTCATTTGCAGCACCTCCCAATTGGATTTGTCAGCACCTTTCAGGAACAAAAGCCAGTTGATCAGACCACCTTCCATCGGAACGGATTGATCATCCAGCTTAGACAACTCCATAAAATGAACTTCGAGATCATCACTCAATTCAAGTCCAGTATGGTCTTCCCTCAGATGAAATACATTATGATAGCGCTTATTTGTGATAAATGAGTAATTTAGAATATTAATCGTCACACACTTTTTCAGTTCCTTGTACGTTTGGCCTTCCTGCAACTGACTGGAATAACGCTTGCTCCAATAGTATAGGGTCCGTTTTTCAATATCGTATTTATTAAACAACTGCATTTCAATGTTGATCAATTTACCTTCAGCTGTTTTCGCCCAAATATCAAATATGGACTGTTTATCCAGCGGAGCATCTTTATCGGTATACGGATTAAGGAGTACAATCTCCGTCAGCGGCTGTTCCCCGATTCTGCAAACGTTCGGTTCAAGAAGACCAGCAGCACATCTTTATTTTCTTCACTGCCAAAAATACGCTTGAAAACAAAATCGTTTCGAGGATCGAGTAAATCAGACATCTGACCATCAACTCCGTTTCTTACTATTATACCATGCTTGGTGTGCTTAATTGCAGCATCAACCACCTTTATGTAAGTTAAACATTCCACGTAAAACTACTCAATCATGCGGCTTCTTCAATACCTGAGTTTGTTAACAAAGTCTTTGTCCTCATTCTAACTTTATCCTCTATTGATTAAGGGTTATTTTAACTTATTTGTTATTAATTAATACACATAATGTGTTACCATCGATTAACGAATTACTTACAGAAAAGATATTTACATACCTACATATCCATTTTCCACATCTCGTTCGAACCCACTGCCTTTAAAGGAGGCCCGTTTTAGTATGGAACAACATGCACTTACTAGTGATTCTTCAAACGTTTCGAAACGCAAGCCTTGGATACGTCGACATCCGATACTCACTGCATTTTCCTTTTTGATTCTGTCGATGGTTGCCGCCGTGTTCCTGTATTTCATGCTTCGCCCTTACTACTCCACGTTTGATCGCTCAGAACAAGGGGAACTCGCCTACACGATGCCATCGCCAAATGGAGAGTATGTCGCCGAGATGTACGGTGTGCCTTACGGTGGTGCGGCTGGTGGAGTCACAATCTGGGTAGATGTGAAGAAGATCGTTGCCTCGGACATGTTCATAGTAAAAACCATATACCGTGCCAAATATCACGGGGCCAACCACCTTGAATGGAAAAATGAAAATACGCTCCGGATCGAAAACCGGAACGAGTACAGCGATGATAGCATTACGCTGAACATTGATGATGAAATCTATGACAGCTGGGGCTGGGCATGCCGAAGCCTGCGCATGAAGGATCAGTACGTGCGGTGCCTGGCACCCGAAAAGTAGAACAGCACCACAAGAATCCCGGCTTGCCAACTCTCGTGGTAAGCCAGGATTCCCTTGTTTCCTATATTACTTCACATCTACTGGCGATTTAGGGCTTCATGTTGCTTCCTTTACCTCAATGTCCAAGTAGTAAACACTTTTCACTGGCCAAACTACGATCTTTTTATTTTATGAAAAATAGTACTCCACCACAGGAGGAGATAAGAGAGTTCAAAAGGCGTTAGCATGCATGCCCTTATTCTAAGGAACCTAGGACGTCTTATTTGGACCTGAAGCAGTCCTTTTCAATTGTAAGGAACACCAGACACGTTATTTCCTAAAATCACATTAAAAAAGCTAAAAATATGCCTAAATTTCCGAAATAACGTGTGTCAGGTTCCTTAGCCTGCTGCAGGTGCTTCAACCCCCTGAATAAGACGTCTCATGTTCGTTAGCGCTCCATCTTCTGCTCACTCACCTGCTCCAGATACGTCAGGTCCGCTCCAGCGTTAAGACCTAGGTTTGAAGGTATGCTAGCTGCCTCTTTTTAAACTCCGAGTATTATCTCTATATCTATATCTATATCTATATTTATATTTCTTTCCTCTCTCTTCTCTCCCACTGTCTCCTCCTACTCGCGAGGTGGCACATCTCCGCGCTCTTCCAGGCCCCTGTTCCCCTTACTCAACACCGCTTCAATCTTCTGCAGATTGGCGAGCAGGCCGGGGTCATTCGGCAGATATTCCCTAGCTTTGCCATTATGCAGGAGCGCCTGCTCCCAGTTTCCCATGTGAGCGTAACAAAGAGAGAGCCGGGCGTGGGGCAGCCAGGTGCGACATGCGGCAGGCACAGGACGCAGACCCGGATCACGGCTGCTGACATCCAGCGCTTGCATATACCAGTAGATGGCGGAGACCAGCTCCTGCCGCTCCTGGAAACAGGCAGCGATGGCACAGCAGAAGTCGGCATGCGGCAGATCGAATTGAAAGGATTGCAGCAGCGCGCCCAGCTTCCTCCCCGGCTCGCCAAGCCGCTCATAACATTCCGCCAGCCGCGCGCAGGCAATGAGCCGATCCTCGAAATAACCGCGCGGCTCCAGCAGCAGCTTCGCGTAAGCCCGGACCGCCGCCGCATAACGCTGGCGGTCGAAGCATTCGCCTGCATAATAGAACAGCAGGCGTCCCTGGGCTACGCCCTCTTCGGCGATCCATTTGCGCAGAATGCGCACGTTTCGCGCCGAATGATGGCCCGCTTCGCGGCGGTGCGTGACGGCAATGTCTGCCGTGATGACCCCGCCCTGCGGGAAGTGCAACTGCTCGTGCAGCCGGCCATGCCAGCGGCACCCCGCCTCCCGCTTGACGAGGCGCAACCGTCGGTCCGTCACAAGCGGACTTCCCTCCGGCCCCTCGGCCAGCGTATAGCTCAACATCACAGCCGCCGTCTCACCGCCGGACGGCAGCTGCTGCTTCAGCATCTCTAGCTTCGCCCGATCAGCTGGAAGCAGCACATCATCCGCGTCCAGCCACAGGATATACTCCTGCGTAGCCTGGTCGAATGAATAATTCCGCGCGGCGGCAAAATCGTCCTTCCACTCATACGTGTAGACACGGTCGGTATACTGCGCGGCGATCTCGATCGTACGGTCGGATGACCCGGTATCTACAATAACAATTTCGTCCGCGATTCCGGCGACCGAGTCGAGACAGCGCGCAAGCGTGCGTTGTTCGTTCTTCACAATCATACACAGACTGATGGTGATCACGGTTTAAGCCCCTTCCTGTCTTGCGCGTATTGCTACAGTTGTGTGACTGCCTTACTCTTTTCTACGTACTTGTCACTTGCCTACTTGGCTTCCTTCCTGTCTTCCTGCCTGCCTTCTGGCCTTACCCTGACCCTTCACCCTCAAGCTTCAACTTCATCCAGCAACCATCTACTACCCTTCCCCAGTCTCCTGACGACGCAGACGTTTAACCTGCTCCACCGCATTGTCCAGAGCTTTCTTGCGCTGATTCATAAGGCGAAGATGATTCTTCTCCACCTCGGCAAAATGTACATGATCCAGCTCCATCCATTCCGTCAGTTGGTTCAGGGTTGGTGACATATACAGCTGCGTTTTCCGCCGCTTGCGTGCCACGCAACATAGATATTTATGATGAACTTCCAGCTTCAATACTTCAAAATACGGCAGCAGGCACATCGCCAGATTCCCGGCATAGAACGTCTGCTTGTGATCGTAAAAGGGATGGTAACCATACGGCACTGTCACAACCAGGGTTCCCTCCTCGTGCAGCAGTCGGTGAATTTGCAGCAATAACGTCTCCGGATGGGCAAAATGCTCCAGCACCTCGCCGAGCAGTACCGTATCAAAGGTGGTTCTGGCTTTCCATTGCGTAATATCCAGTAAGCGAAAATCCACATTGTTCCGCACGGGTCTGGACTCCTTCTCCAGTTCCGCTCGCGCGTATTGTATACTCTCTTCTTCCAGATCAATTCCGGTCACCCGAAAACCTTCCCGCGCCAGCAAAATGGAAGTGACTCCCTGGCTGCACCCAACATCCAGTATGCGCTTGCCTGTCGCTTCCCGGCACATCCAGTGAACACGTGTACGTGTAGCTTCGTGTGATTCCTCTGAATTGATCTCGCCATAATAACGCTCGTTTACTCGATCATGATTCGCCATGGCTGCCTCCAGAATTTTCGTGTGAGTGTTTCAGGTGAGGTGCACGGTCTGCCTCGATCTGGCCTGTCAGTCCCTGCTCATCCCCATCCACTGTCTGATCCACTCGCATGTTCTCATGAACTTGCATGTCATGTACTTCATTCACGCCTTGCACCACATTCACATCCGGCCGAATCGGCTGGCCGATCACCACAATGTTTCCACCCACACAGCCTGCGGTTGCGTTACGTGTATCAAAGACCAGCTTCGCGTGGTCCGCCATCTCCTGATAATTGAAGCCCGTATGATCCGTCGTAATCATCACCAGATCAGCCCCGCCCACAATGCTGGTGATGCTGGTTGAGCATGAGCAGTCGTGCCATCCTCCTTGCGGAAGACAGATACCATCGGATCGGTGAAGACCACATTTGCCCCCGCTGCTTCCAGCAGCCTGAAGACATCCAGCGCTGGAGATTCACGCAGGTCGTCGATATCTTTTTGTAAGCCATACCCGCCAGCACAATGCGAGCTCCCTGCATCGACGAGCCATTCTGTTCGAGCAGCTCTGCAGCACGCTTCACAACGCGTTCCGGCATTTGCCGATTGGTCGCATCCGCAAGCGTAATGAATTGCAGCTCCGATCCCTGACGGCCAGCGGCCCAGGACAGATAGATCGGGTCAATTGGAATGCAGTGCCCACCAATACCCGGCCCGGGATAGAATGGCATATAGCCAAAAGGCTTGGTCGCCGCTGCGTCCAGCACCTCCCAGATGTTTACGCCCATTTGCTCACAGGCGGGTGTAAATTCGTTCACGAGCGCGATATTCACGCTGCGAAATGTATTTTCGAATAGTTTGGCCGTCTCCGCCACTGTCGTTGAACTAACGGGAACGATTTCGTTCAGGAACGAACCGTAGAATGCTTTTCCATAGGACAGACACGCTGGCGTGGAGCCGCCAATGATCTTCGGTGTATTTTTCACGCCGTAATGCACACTTCCCGGATCTACCCGCTCTGGAGAATAACAGACATGGAACTGCTGCCCTACTTTCCACCCTTTCGCGGCCTCAATTGGCTGAATTACACGCTCCTCGGTGGTGCCGGGATACGTGGTACTCTCCAATATGACAAGGCAGCCTTCCTGAAGATAAGGCGTTATCCCATCCACGGCTGCAGCGATAAATGAAATGTCCGGCTGGTGATCCGCGGTCAAAGGCGTAGGCACACAGATAACAATGATGTCGGCCTGCGCTACTGCGGCGTAATCCATGCCCGCCATGAATAATCCAGCCTGAGCAAGGGATTGTACGGCCTTATCTTCAATGCCGATAATGTAAGAATTTCCGGCATTCAGCTTAGCGACCTTTGCTCCATCGATGTCAATCCCCTGCACCCGATACCCCGCCTGCGCCATTTCGACCGCCATGGGTAAGCCGACATATCCCAGACCGATGACGGCGGCTTTCAGGGAGCGGTTGTTTATGTTTTGAAGCGTGGTACGTTCCTGTGTTTCCTTATTCCCATCCAACTTGCTGCTCTCTTCCATTCCTTCCACCTCCAAACGGTCCGCCTCCCTTCTATTAATCGATAAAGCCGCCTGCACGCAAAAATTGGGCAATTGCGGAACGATTCATCATCGCGCTGTCTGAACGATACTCGGAAAAGGTCACACGAGGTAGACTGCTGTATGGATCTGTCAGGCTCTTGTCCGGTTCCTGTGGCAAAATCACATAATATTGCTCATCATATTTGTAGGTACGCGGTGCCTCGTATGGAGAAATGAGTACCTCATGCAATTTTTCGCCCGGACGAATTCCGGTTAGTTTATAATCGTGAGCCGGACGACCTGCCTGTTCCAGCATGACCGAAGCCATATCCGTCATCTTGCAGGCTTTCATTTTCATTACAAATGTCTCACCACCCACCGCTGCCTCAGCCGCCTTCAGCAACAAATGAATGGCCTCCGTCCGTGTCAGGAAAAAGCGGGTCATGCCTTTGTCCGTAATGGTCGGGCTCTTGCCTTCATCAATCTGACGACGGAACAATGGAACGACACTGCCGCTGGTTCCAAGCACATTGCCCCCGCGAATACACACAAAACGCGTTGACTCGCTCAGCCCATTGGCACGAATCATCATTTTTTCACCCAAGGCCTTGGTCATGCCATAAACGTTAATCGGATCTACCGCCTTGTCGGTGGACACGTCAATGACTTTGGCAACCTGCATGCGAATCGCAGCGCGGATAATGTTCTGCGTACCGATGACGTTGGTCTTGAACGCTTCATCCGGCTGGTCCTCGCATACCGGGACGTGTTTCAGCGCAGCCAGATGGAAGAGAACGTTCACTCCGCGACAGGCCGCCTCCACCGCCCGATCATCCCGAATGTCTCCAATGACAAAACGCAAACGCGGATCATGACCAAAATCCCGCTGCATCGCAACCTGGGCGTATTCATTACGCGACAGAATCCGAATCTCAGCTGGATTCTGCTCCAGCAGTACCTCGGTCAGCTTTTGTCCCCAGGAGCCGGTTCCTCCAGTGATCAGAATCGTTTGTCCTTGAATCATGGTGAATCCCTCCTTGTTCAGATCATGAATTCGCGTAATACCGCAGCCATCTCTTCCCGGTTTAACCGATCTTTTGGCGGTACTTTTTTAATGGAAGTATTGCTGGAATGCACGATGTTCACGTAATTACGCGGAGCCAGCAGCTCATGCGGCAGCTCAATGACATTGCCATGTGTTCCCCGGCCCGGCAGCTTCACCCGGTATCCTGCAGCGTACTCTGCCGTTTTATATAGGTAGACATAGAATTGCGGGGAACGATGAAACGCTGGCGCCATCTCATGATTCACGCTGTCCCACAGGTATCCATTCTGGTTAATGAGTGCCATCGTTCCAGGCTGTGGCTGCACATCATAGAGCTGCTGAACAAACGTCTTGTGATACAGATCATCCGAATCCAGCCGGGCAATATAAATATCTTCTGCTCCCTCGGCAAAAGCCAGAATGGCACGCACACTTTCGATTGTTGTTCCAAAACGTATATTGGAAGGCAGCGGCTCCTGTTCCGCCAGAATCTCTTGCATCAGTTCCCCGATTCCTTGGACAGCTTCAACACGGCCAGGAAATCCTGATTCGTCTGGGCCTTAAGGCAATGCAGGGTGAACCTACGAAAAATGCCCACTCGCCGCTCCAGCCAATCTCTCGTTAATCGCTGCGGGTCCATTCCGTAATTGTTGAAGTTAATCTCAATAACCACTTTTCTGGACATACCCTTCCTCCTCATTCATTCTGTTATTTCTTTCACTTCAGTCAGACTATTTTCATAGTCTTTTACAGCCCTTTCCACACCAAAAACGGCCTCTGTCTGCCTGAAGATGCCATACAGAAGCTCTATTCAAACAAGCTGACTCTATAACGTATGAAAAAATAATAGAATCGGTCCGGACACTTGCACAGGTTCTTCCATAAATCAGCTTTTACATAAGCCCTTCAGCGCTTACCTCTCCCGGAAGTAGATTGATATACACCCGAAGATGTGCCCTACCGGGTCGAATGCACAATACGTTGTCGAAGCTGCAACATAGAATAGAGCAATTGAATTTTCAAAGGGGGCCTTATACCAAAATGAATGCAGTCTATCTTGAAATGGGTGGTGTGCTGGACCAACTTGAAGCCGCGGTGAGGGAGAAGCGTCCCTTCTCTCTTGTTCGTGTAGGCGATGGGGAGAATATCGTCATGTCTCAGGAAACGGTCTGGAGCACGGAACAGGTTCTGAAGGAGCGATGGGCCATCAAGGCTAATTTGGGCAAAAAGGACTGCGTCTACCCAATCTGCAGCTCCGGGATGAGGTTGCCGCTTCCTTGCAGCGCGCGGATATCGTAGGCGTTCTTCCACACGGGGACAGTAGCATCAAAGCCCCGGAGCATCTCAAAAGACAGCTGACCGACATCGTGTTCGCGCATTTTGGCATCTCTCCGGCACTCACTTGCCATGCCTGTGTCAATCGGGAACTCGCGCAGGTGCCCCGCTTCTGGAATATGCTGGCTGGCAAGCGTATACTGCTCGTTACCCGGGAGATTGAGCAGCTGCGGGCGATGCTCGTTCAGGAGCCATATCATCTGGATATTACAGCTGCGCTGCCCTTCGACAGCTGGAATCAGATGCAGGAAACACTGCAATGGGTTCAAACGAATCAGGATACCTTCGATGTAGCTCTCTTCTCCTGTGGCGTGAACGCGGTTGTACTTGCGGAGCGGACAGCAGTACTTGCAGGCAAAGTCGCCATTGACTTCGGCAAAGCCAACAACATTATTTTGAAAGGCCGTGCCAACTAGTTAGTAAAAGTGGATATTACAACAAAAATCCCGGACTCCTCAGAGTCGGGATTTTGTTCTGGTTTTTTTCTCTTTCTCTTTTCACCGTAAGACTTGAGGGTCTTATTAGCGCCAAACGTAAGGGATACCCTATCCTTTTCAGGACTTCATCTGCTGTGGTTAGCAAGTCTGTTCATCATACGATGCCCTATGATAACACTCTTCCTGTTGAACCTTCTGTTCATAGGAACCAATTGGTAGCTGCAATACCATAGAACACCTCAGGTCCAGTCCGTACAGATGTGGACACCCCGGAAATAAACGAGGTATATACACTTTCCAGTGCAGGCGGTGCGGACAGATCCTGTGCAGTGAACGAATGAAATTCAGCGCCACCGCTCTGACCTACCGTTCCTTCGGCACGATAAATCACAAAGAACGGATCGTAAAAACTGCCCCGTACAAGCTCAACAACGAACGTATCCCCCTCTTCTCCGGTAACACCAACCGTGCCATTCAAGGTGATAATGGGGTTTGGGACACCAAGGGTCTGCAGACCAATGGAGCCGAACGCTTCTGGTGATGGGCCCAGAGACAAACCGGGCTGTCCAACCGTTCCCGAGTTCATCGAACTTCTCATATCAAGAAACACACCCATGAGTAACACCTCCAATGCTATGGGATACGTTATTCTATGAATCTCGACTCTCTTTGGATTGGATGGGTAACAGATTCTCTCCACCTATTTTTATTTGCCCCCGGTTAGTGGTATATTGGACTGCATAACGAAATGAACGGATCGTATGCACACAAGCGGTACAGGCTGTTCAGAAGGAGATTACTATTTATGAATAAACGCAAACGCCCAACAGGCAATACATCGGCCAAGGGGAAAGCATCTACAGGTTCATCCACAGCACGGTCCGGGCGGTCCACTTTTACTTCCGCCAAATCATCAGGACCATCCGCATCACGCAATGCAGGAGCGGCGAAAAAGCCAGTAGCTGCCAAGTCCTCCGCAGCTCCTAAGAAAGCCGGAGCATCCAAACCCAAAGCAGCTAAACGCTCGGGCAATTCCTATTATCGTAAGCAGGAACCACCACGCCCGTACAAAGTCACTGAACCGGATGAACTGCTTAACTTTTTGCTGAAACACTTGAAGTCCGGCCGGAATGCGGTCAAATCCATCCTGGGTCGCGGACAGGTATCCGTTGATCAGAAAGTAGTTACCAAGTTTAATCTGGAGCTGACGCCAGGGCAGATCGTAACGATCAGCAGAGAAGGCGCTGTTGCCGCTCCTTCCTTGACAGGCATTAACATTTTGCATGAAGACGATGATATCATTGTCATTCGCAAGGAAGCCGGGCTGCTATCCATTGCCGCTGACAAAAGTGATGATCTTACTGCTTATCGCCAGCTGACCGAGCATGTTCGCCGTACCAACGAGCTGAACCGGATATTTATTGTCCATCGTCTGGACCGCGACACTTCGGGTGTCATGATGTTCGCCAAGAGTGAAGAAGTGCAGCAGAAACTGCAGGACAACTGGAAAGACAACGTACAGGAACGTGTGTATGTTGCCCTTGTAGAAGGTGCCGTTGCGAAGGAAGAAGGAACCATTTCCTCATGGCTGAAAGAAACCAAGACACTCAAAATGTATTCCAGTCCTCGCCCGAATGATGGACAGCATGCGATTACACACTACAAACGTCTGCAGTCGAACCGCGAGTTCTCCCTGTTGGAAGTCCGTCTGGAAACGGGACGCAAAAACCAGATCCGTGTGCATATGGAAGATCTCGGACATCCCATTGCAGGCGACAAAAAATACGGTGCACAAACCAAAACACTTGGACGCCTCGGACTGCATGCACGGGTACTCTCGTTCATCCATCCAACGACAGGCGAGCTAATGCGATTTGAGACCGATATTCCGAAGCAGTTCCTGTATCCATTCCGTGCGGACGCCCCACCAGCGAAATAACGGAATGATTCAGAGAACAGGCATCGGTGGCTCAGATCTCAGCCTATTCAAGACAAGCCCCGGTGCCAGATTTGGCCGATGGCCTAACCACGTCTGAAGGGAGGAACCGATGCTGAACAACTTGCTGATTACCGGTTATCGTGCACATGAACTACAGATTTTTGGACAGAAGCATGAGGGAATTCCTTTCATCAAGAAGGCCATCTCTTCCCGTCTTACACCTCTGGTCGAAGACGGGCTGGAATGGGTACTGACGCCAGGACAATACGGCGTGGACTTATGGGCCTGCGAAGTGGTGCTTGAGCTGAAGAAGACGTTCCCGGATCTGAAGCTGTCAATCATTACTGCTTTTCAGAATCCAGAGGAACAATGGAAGGAAGACAAACAGGAGTATTATCGCTCCATCCTGCAAGGTGTAGACTATTACGGAGCGATTAGTCGTCAGCCGTATATCGGCCCGTGGCAGTTCACTGCACGCGATGACTTGTTGCTGCGCAAAAGCGACGGTCTCCTGCTCGTCTATGACGAAGATGCCGGAGATGGCAGTCCTCGTTTTATCAAGGAAAAAGCGGTCAAAAAGCAGCAGAATGAAGATTACACCATCATTAGTATCACATCAGAGGATATCCAATCGGTCGCCGAAGATGAACGGATGAACGATGTTGGGGATTACGAGGATTCTTCATTCTAAGTGATCAAATGAGTCAACCTCGGATAAGGTACGAATGAATTAGTGATCATTGCACTTTTATGTAGCAGCTTAGTTGTTCAGGAATTCGTACATATGTTTTTTTTGGCGGCAGGTTGGGTATAAGTAGTAGTAAAAACTGCGATTACCATGTCGTATGGGACAAAGGGGAACTGCAACCATGACATTAACGCCAGAACAGCGCATTCAACTGCATGGATTCAACAACCTGACCAAGTCGCTGAGTTTCAATATGTACGATATCTGTTACACGAAAACCAAAGATGAACGCGAAGCTTACATTGAATATATTGATGAACAATATAATGCGGCCCGGCTCAGTAAAATACTGACCAACGTGTCTGACATTATCGGTGCCCATGTGCTGAATGTCGCCCAACAGGACTATGTTCCACAGGGTGCAAGTGTGACAATGCTTGTCTCGGAAGGCCCCATTGTGGAGATTCCCGAAGAATCCTTCGATGAATCCCCCGGTCCCCTGCCCGATAATGTCGTCATGCAGCTCGATAAAAGCCATATTACCGTTCATACGTATCCCGAATTCCACCCGAGTGAAGGCATCAGTACGTTCCGGGCAGACATTGACGTCTCTACCTGCGGTGAAATCTCGCCCCTAAAGGCGCTGAACTATCTGATCCACTCGTTTGATACGGATATTATGACGATGGATTACCGGGTACGGGGGTTTACACGGGATACGAGCGGACGCAAGCTGTTCATTGATCACGAGATTGGTTCGATTCAGAATTATATTCCGGATGAGATCAAGAGCAGCTTCGACATGATTGACGTGAACGTGTATCAGGAGAACATTTTTCACACCAAGTGCAAGTTGAGGGAATTCGACCTCGATAACTATCTGTTTGGTTATACCAAAGATAAACTGAGTAAAGCCGAGCAACAGGAAATTACGGAGTGGCTGAAGCTGGAGATGGATGAGATTTATTATGGCAAAAACATCAATCGTCCTTCTTAATGCCTGATTCGTAAAGACTGATTCATAAGGACTGAACAAGGATAAGATGTCATGAAGGAAGGATTTCTTAACGGAAGCCTCCGGCGTGCGCTTGTCCTTTTCTTTTGCCTAACTTGACAGGCAGTAGCGCAATTTTTTATGATGAAAGCAATTGCATTTCCATTAAGGAGACTGAGCCGTTGATTGAAACGAACACTTCCAGACGCAATGAATCTCTGTTACAAGCGCTGAACGTACAGCACCAAGTTACCACTGAAAATATTGCCAATGCAGACACACCCAATTACAAAAAGAAATCGGTGGAGTTTGAGGAAGAGCTTAGACGTATCATCGAGAATGGCAAAACAGATCAGCTCGATATGAAACGGACTCATGAAAAACACTTTCCGGTTAGTAATCCCAATGCTTCCATCGTTAATTACCAGATTGTCGAGAACAACGAAACATCCATGAATAATAACAACAATAACGTTGACATTGACAAGGAAATGGCGGATCTTTCGGAGAATCAGCTTATGTATAACTACATGGTTGACCGGGTAAGCGGGCATTACAAGAAAATGAAAAATCTGTTGCAGGATATGAAATAATGAATGTGAATGGTAGAGCAGTCCTTTGGCTGCTTTTTGTTTTGTCTAATATTCGGAAAAATCCAGATGATCTATATTAACCGTATTTGGCATCGCTTTTATTTTCCTAATCAGGAGAATCCACTCACCTAAGTTATGTCCTTTTTCGGTATCCTCTTCCTTTCGTAGTATAATGAGATAAAATGATTGATTTCATATCAAATAAAAGAGGTGCAACATGGCTCCACGTCATTTAAATGCTTTTCAAGGCTCCAAAGTCCGACTGGCCGCTCCTTGCCCGGAAGACTGCATGCGGCTCAGCCGCTTCACTGACAGTTATGATTACTTGCGTAATCTGGATACCGATATTGCTGTTCCACTAACGCCTGATGAGACAGGGTCATCCGCAGTTCGGAGAGACAACGGCTTTGAATTTGCGCTGCGTACACTGGAGGACAATCGTTTCATTGGATTTACGGCGCTCTACCGAATGGAGTGGAATAACCGTTCTGCACGACTGGCCATTGGTATTGGTGATGACAAAGATCGTGGTCAAGGCTACGGCAGTGATGCTCTTGCCCTGATTATTCGTTATGGATTCCATGAATTGAATCTGAACCGGATTTCGCTGGAAGTCATTGAATACAATGAAGCTGCGAGACGTGCATATCTCAAAGCCGGATTTCGGGAGGAAGGTCGTCAGCGCTCTGCCGTTCTGCGGGATGGCACGCATTATGATCTGATCTCCATGAGTATCCTTGCGGAAGAATGGTCAACGCAGACCAAGCTTCCGTTGGCGTTTCAGTCCACTCAAGTCCGGGGAGCTGCACAGACGGAAGATCACTCAGACTCACAACTGCTAGCTGCTGAAGAATCTGCGTTGTCCGGTTCACAAGCCAAGCTCATGGCGGATGCTTCTGTTCAACCTCGCATCGGTGTTGGGGCGGTTATCCTCAACGAGCGTAATGAAGTTCTTTTGGTTTGGCGGAATCGTCAGCCTGAACAATACACCTGGAGTATCCCTGGAGGCAAAGTCGATCCTTATGAGTCGCTGGAAACGGCGGTCATTCGAGAAATTAAGGAAGAAGTCGATCTGGATATTGCCATCGAGGGGTTACTCTGCACGGCCGAAACCATTCGTCCGGAACAGGAAGAACATTGGATATCTGTTCTCTATTTCACTCGGGTCATCCACGGTATTGCTCGCAATCTGGAGGAAGACGGTGCCATTGGCGAGATCGGCTGGTTCCCACTGAACGATCTTCCCTCTCCGCTAGCGAGTTTTACCGTGCCTGGACTACAAGCCGTTAAGCAGCTCTATTCCCAAGATTGAATGTGGGAACCGTAATTTAGGATGACGAAACTTCAATAAAATGCATAACAACCGCCGAACTCCTTTTTCTGAGTCAAAGGGGAGCTTGGCGGTTATTTTCGCTTTTCTGCGCAAATTCCTTCTTTTATAGTAGTCTCAGTACATGTATACATAACTTTATTTTCCAAAACCAAGAACCGTTTGGCCCTTTCCACGGTCTAATACGCAACAAGTCGCAACAACATCCATGAAAGGAGGAGCCATTGTGACCCCTGCTCAACTGACTATCGTGGCACAAAAAGGGGATGCCGAGGCTTTTGCAGCCTTAATGGAGATGCATCAGAGCCGACTGTATCGGATCGCTTATGCCTATCTGCACAACGAAGGCGATGCGCTGGAAGCGATACAGGAGACTACCTATAGAGCTTATCGAACGCTCAAGAAACTAAAAGAACCCTCCTATTTCGGCACCTGGCTAATCCGCATTCTGCTGAACTACTGTGCAGACGAACGCAAACGCAAGAGCCGGTTCAGCCACGTTACCGAAATTCATGAACCCAGCAGCTGGGACCGACCCGAAGACCCCGATCTTGCCGCAGCCGTCTCTGCGCTGGATCGGGATTGCAAGCAGATTATTATTCTGAGTTATTTCGAAGGTTTCTCCTTGACAGAGGTCGCTGACATTCTGGAAATTCCTACAGGGACCGTAAAATCCCGACTGCATCGAGCACTCGGACAGCTTCGAAATCAACTTGAAACGAAAGGAGATAAATTATCATGACCGATGAAATGAAATCATTTGAAGCTCTGGAACAGCGTCTGGATGCTCGCAAAACGGAATACGACACTATCCCTGTACCCGACGCCGGAGCAAATCAGGCTGTACAGGCCGGAGTCCGTCAGGCCACGCGCAAGCGCAGATCGAGGTTGCGCTGGTATATGAGTTCCATCTCTGCAGCTGCAATTATCCTCGTGTTTACGGGATGTATCCGCGTCTCTCCCGCTTTTGCGTCCTTTGTAGAGCAGCTACCGGGCATGGAAGGTATCGTCAGCATGATTCGCCAGGATAAAGGATTAATGATGGCCATCGATCAGTCCCTCTTGCAGAAGGTCGGTGTGACCGATGAGCATAATGGAGCTTCTATGACCGTGGACGGCATTATTACAGACGAGTCACGTATGGTTATTTTTTACACACTGAAAGGCATGAAAGATTCCGAGAAAGGGATGTATGACATCGATTTGCTTGATGAGCATGGTAAGAATCTTCCTGTTGGATTTAGTTATTCTTCACCTAAACCTACTTCAGACGAGAATGTGTATGAAAATATGATTGATGTTATCTTTACCGATGAGGCCTCGCCCCCCGATGAGCTGAGTGTCGTAATCAAGGCCAGGGGAGCTAATCCTCATGAGTGGAAAGTTACGTTCCCGGTAGATAAAACGTTAACCAAAGGCATGAAAAAAGTCATTCCCATAAATCAGACGTTAACCGTCGATGGACAACTTATCGATGTGAAGCAGGCCACCCTTTATCCGACCCGTCTCGTGCTTGATGTGAAATTGGATCCAAAGAACACAAAAAAAATCTTTGGACTGGATGATCTTCAATTAGTCGATGAACAAGGCCGTGCATGGAGAACAGACACCACGACAGGTGAGGATGAACGATCCATTTACTTTGAAAGCATGTACTTCTCCATTCCGAAAAAGCTGACTTTACAAGGATCTGGCTTTTCGGGGCTGAATAAAAATGAACTTGATATCGTCGTTGATCTGAATTCACACAAGATTACAGGCGGTCCATCTGGATTAAAGATGCTCGGAAGCAAGGTCGTTGGCAAAGATTTGGTTATCCATTTCTCTGTAGACGGTAGTATGGAAGGCAAGTTCATTCTAGCTTTCGGAGATGTTATGGACAAAGCAGGTAAATCGTATCAGATTCCAGGCTCCAATTGGAGCAGTGGAGATGGAACGGATGACAGACATACGATTATCTCTTCTACTATTCAAAATGGGGCCAAGATGAAAGGGGAAATAAAGATGCATATTTACACCTATCCAATGAAATTTAAATCACCATTTTCAATGGAAATCCCGGTGAATCCTTAATCATTTTCAGAAGTATGCTGTTATAAACGTAATTACTCTTTATAATGGAAACACCAAACATCTACATTAAATCAATATGTCACAGGAAAGGATGTTTCCACAATGAATAACCGTTCCATCCGTTACCCACAACCACTCGCACCGGGAAATACCATTGGGGTGGCGGCGCCATCCAGCGGTGTGGGTGAATCCTTGCATCATTACCTTGAAGAGAGCAGGCACAACATGGAGCGCCTTGGTTTTGGTGTTCAGGAGAGCCCCTTTCTACGGCATAACGCCAAATGTGTAAGTTCATCCAAGGAAGATCGCGCAGCCGAGATCAATGCGTTTTTCCGGAACCCTGAGATTCAGGCAATTATCCCTCCGTGGGGTGGAGAGTTTCTTATGGATATCCTGCCCCTGCTGGATTGGGATGCTTTGAAAACATTGCCGCCCAAATGGGTCATGGGCTATTCAGATATCAGCACCTTTTTATTTGCATACACCCTGATCACCGGAACGGCTTCGGCACATGGTACGAACTACGTGGATCTTAGGTCCAATGAACTCGATCCGGTGACCGCCCGCTGGATTGATGTATTGCAGACTGGACACGGAGGGCAGATCACTCAATTTTCCTCCACCCACTATCAATCGGAATGGAAACCGGAGTTATCCAGGTTTAATCTGGATACCCCATCACACTGGAAACAGCTGGGGCAGCCCCAAGGAGCTGACGCACAGGTTACGTTCTCAGGTCGGTTGATCGGCGGCTGTATGGATACCATCACTTGTCTGATCGGCACACCTTACGCACCAGTTGAGGCGTATCTCGATCAGTACTGTGCAGAAGAAGGAACCATCTGGTATCTGGAAAGCTGTGAAATGAATGCGGGTGATATCTACCGTCATCTGTGGCAGATGAGACAGGCTGGCTGGTTTGCTGGCGTTAAAGGCTTCATGTTCGGCCGACCTGCCGGGTATTCGGATACCGGAGATTTCAATTTCACCGATGCCCTAACCTCAGCGCTGGGGAATATGGATGTTCCCGTACTGTATGATGTGGATCTGGGCCACATCCCGCCACAGTTAACCTTTGTGAATGGCGCACTGGGCAAAGTCGCTTATGAAAATGGGCGCGGAAGCCTTGAGATGGCATTTGTGTAAACACCTTTTGTAGGCAGATGCATACCTTGAAGTAAGAACTTATTTTGAGGAAGGGTTGTGCTTCATGTCTGAATCCACATCCACACCATCCGCATTTGTCGTATACCAAGCCAATCAACCGATGCTCCAATCCGTGCATAGTGTGCGGAATATGCTTCATCATACAGCCCGGCAGCACGTAGGCAAGAAGGTGCAAGTCCAGAATATCGATGGTCAGGTATGGGAAGGTGTCATTATCAGCGCAGATCGGGGTATTCTATATCTCCAGGTTACGCCGATGCATGGATATCCTGAGCCACGTGCCTTGTTTGGACCGACGATTCTGCCACTCGTACTGTATGAGCTGTTAGTCATTACGCTGTTGATGTAATTGTTTTTTTATCGCTATAGAGCCAAATCCAAAAATCTTTGCTCCGGAGGCCCTTGGGTCCGGGAACGAAGATTTTTTTGGTTGGTTTAGGGGTGCTCGGGTCGTCCTTTTGGCTTGAATGTATGCATCAATCTCTGCAATCTGGATGACTTCCTGTCGTTCATGCGGTATGTTTCCTTGCTAACGTGTGAAATATGATACAATGGTGTCGGCACCAAGCCTTATCTCATATGAACGGAGCTTGATCCGGTTGGAATATATCCCTCATGATCCTCCACCCGTGCCTCAGTCTGAGACGGAGCTGGTTGGGACAAATCATACTGAACAATCCAGAGTGATCGCGATCTGTCTATTGGCAGGCAAAATTATGCTGCAAAGCGGCGGTGAAACCTACCGTGTGGAAGATACGATGAAACGCATGGCTGCCGCGCTGGGCCTTCCCCATTCGCACAGTTACGTTGTGCCCACAGGCATCTTCTTCTCGGTTGATGCAACCGAGCCTGCCAAGCTGATTCGAATCTCGGAACGAACCACGGATTTGCACAAGGTATCTGAAGTGAATGCCGTTTCCCGGCGTATTGGACAAGGTGAATTGTCCGTTGAAGAAGCGTATGCGTTGTTACAACAAATTGAGGGACAGCCCTCCTCCTATTCTGCGGTTGTGCGGCTTACGGCGGCGGCGTTATCCAGTGGGTGCTTTACCATTATGTTTGGTGGAGGCTGGGTCGACTTTCTCCCTGCAGTGCTCTGCGGTGGTATCGGCTATGCAGCGGTCATTGCCTTCCATCGACTGGTACTCGTGAAGTTTTTTGCCGAGCTGACAGCTTCATTTGTCATTGGCCTGCTCGCCTTTTTGCTTGTCTATATGGGTGCGGGTCATGAACGGGACAAAATCATTATTGGCTCAGTCATGCCGCTGGTACCGGGACTGCTGATTACCAATGCTGTGCGTGATCTGATGGCCGGGCATCTCGTGTCCGGGCTATCCAAGGGAGCCGAGGCGTTTCTGACGGCTTTTGCGATTGGTACCGGCATTGCTGTTGTTTTTTCACTTTTTACGTAAGACGGAGGAGTTGCAGGTTATGCTTCATTTTATTGAACAAGCCCTGACCAGCTTTGTCGCCTCGGCTGCATTCGGCATCATCTTCAACGCCCCACGACGCATGCTGCTTCACGGTGGATTTGTCGGCATGATTGGCTGGATCATCTACATTGTGCTCGAATATGCAGCAGATGCTGTTCCTGCTACACTGGCAGCGACCATCGCGGTAGGTGTCATCAGCCAGCTGTTCTCCCGTATGTTTCGCGCACCCGTCATTATCTTTAGCGTGGCTGGCATCATTCCGCTCGTTCCCGGTGGGCTGGCGTATAATGCGATGCGTAATTTTGTGCAAAATGACTACGGTGCTGCCATGGAGATGGCTGCCAAGGCACTCATGTTATCCGGTGCCATCGCGATCGGACTTGTATTGTCCGAAGTGTTGAACCAAATGATTCGTCGTTTACCTGAATCGTTGCGAGCAAAACCCTAGCAGTAGATAAATATACTATCACTAAAACGATAATGGCCCGTGGGAGACAGGGTAAACTGTCCTTCACGGGTTTTCCATATTTTTAATCCATGTTGGATCCGGGATTATCTCCCTTGCAGCGGTCTCATCGTTGCATCCATTTGTTCGATAACTGTACGATCCATAAGGCAGAAATCTCCCCATGTCTGCTGGAAAATCCTTGTCCATCGTTATACAGTAAACCATCTCTTTCATGGCAAAGCACGCTTCATAACAGACGCAAATAAATCTGCCGCCACACCACTTCCGGATCTCATATAATGTTCTGCATCCGTACGATCAAATCCCATCCAGACTGCAGCCGTCCACTTGCCGGTATATCCCACGAACCACAGATCCCGATTAGCTTCCTTGCTTACATCAGGTAATGCAGCCTGCGTTGTTCCTGTCTTCCCCGCTACTTTATGCCGACTCAGCTGTGCTCTACTGCCTGTTCCCTGACTGACCACATCTTGGAGCATACGGGTCATAGCCGTTGCCGTGTTGGTGGAGATCACCTGCTTGTTCTCTGGCTTAAAAGTATAAATCGCCCGGCCACGTGAATCCGTAATTCCACGAATCAGATGTGACGTATTAAACTTGCCGTTATTAGCAAAGACAGAATAGGCCTGAGCCATTTTCAGTGGAGATACCCCTTTATGCAAGCCACCCAAGGCAATCGACAGATTGAGATCCTCCTTACCCAGTTCAATGCCCAATCGATCTGCAAATTGATGTGCGCGTCCCAACCCTGTCTCATGCAGCAGCCATACGGCTGGAGCATTGATGGAATGTTCAATGGCTTGTGACATCGTAACTGTACCTCTGTAACGCCCACCCAGATTGCTTGGTTGATAACTCCCATATTTCATGCGTTGATCAGGCAGAATACTCTCCGGCTTAAACCGCCGGATTCCAATGCAGGTCCGTATGCAATGATGGGCTTGAATGCAGAACCGGGTTGCCTTGCATCCGCGGTTGCCCGGTTAATGCCTCCTTTTACAGGGTCACGCCCGCCCATCATCGCTTTGACTTCACCGTTATGCTGGTCCAGTATGACCATGCTCGCCTGCACTTGCTCATCCTTGCGATCATCGGTGAACCGGGAAGATTCGCTGAACGCTTGCTCCATCGCTAGCTGCGCTTGATCATCCAATCCTGTATGAATGGTCCAGCCTGCGGATTGAATCTCTGCTATACTTTTGTCTGTAAGGCGAGAAGCCTCCTCGATCACCGCATCTAATGCAGACACGTAAGCAGGCACTGGCGAGCCTGGACTCGATGCAGATGTTGGATCTGGCGGTGTATAGTCCACACTTCGCGCTTCCTCCATCTGTCTCTTTGTAATAATTCCTTGCTCATGCATGAGGCCAAGAACCACAGAACGCCTCTCTTTGGACAGGTCTTCCCGATCTACCGGATTGTATATGGAAGGTCCTTTGGGAATTCCAGCCAGCGTAGCGATTTGCCAAATCTCCAGCTGATGTAAATCCTTAATCCCGAAGTAACGCCACGCCGCCGCTTTAACCCCGTACTGCTGACGTCCCATATAAATATGATTCAGATACAGCTCAAATAGCTCATCCTTGCTAAATTTCTTTTCCATCGCCATGGCAATCGACATCTCATTCACCTTGCGAACCAGCGTTTTGTCTCCGTTCAAGTACAGATTTCTGGCCAGTTGCTGTGTAATGGAGCTGCCCCCTGACTGAGATTCATATGTAAAACATCCTGCACAACCGCCCTGCCAATCCCAATAAAATCCAATCCGTTATGATTATAAAAACGTCGATCTTCCGTAGCCAGAAACGCCTGCTTTAACAGATCGGGCATGTCCTTCAATTCGGCATATTCCGAATATCCCTTGGTTTGCACTTGTAATCTCGAAATTTCTGTTCCGTTGGCATTCGTAATGATGGTAGAAGAGGCCGTTGATATGGCCTCAGGATGATTGCGAAGTACACCTTCGCCGTAAGCAACCAGATAGATATAGCCGATCACAAGCAAAATAACGATCACTACAGAGGCATCAAATATGTGATAGACTCCCCGCCTTATACTGGATCTCAACATTCAGGCTCCCTGAATACATGAGGAATGGAACCTGAATGTTCTTGTGGCTTCATTTCCATGGAATCCAGGGCAAGCTCCAGCCTTAACGTCTGTTCATACGCCAGCCTGACCCAGTGCTGAATCTCCGCTTCATCCCGGCAGCGTCCTTCCATGACCATATCAAGCGATGAACGAACACCATAGAGCGTCAGTTTAATCGGCAGATCGGCACTTATGCGACCAGATTGTGATCCAACCAAATCTTCTTGAATATGTTGCTTTCCGAACCAATCTTCGCCTCTTGGCTCCCGATCTATCCACTCATGATCTGAACTATTTATGTGCTCCGCTTGTATACGTATGGCAACGTCATTCAGATCGGCAGCAATCTGCCGCAGTTCCCCGCCATTCAACACTTCAATCGGTGCTGAAATTTGGCCATTAGCCAGCTCATGAGCTCCACGAGCAATCACCTTGAGGTCATCTGCAATCTTCTGTGATCGAATCCAAAAAAACAATGCAAACAAACCTCCCCGATGAATATAACCAACGGTGTTGTTCCGATATGGTTTATCACCCAATGCATAACGCGAGTTATCCCTGTTGTCTCAGAGAGGAGATGACGGTGGGCAAAACGTAACATGTGATAAACGACAAATAGGAGCGCGGCGCTAAGTAACGCGCTTGCTCCACAGATATATATGTATCTAAGTCTGACTGTACGTAATAATAATCTCATATTCGGCATCCTCCTCAATTTTGCAGCTCATGTGTACGATTGAGGTTAAGGATACCGAATATTTCTTAATGAGGAAGTGGGTAACTTCTTATCATTTTCTTAATTAAGCAATTAGGATGTTGAATCAAGCAAGATCTAATACATCGGACGAGAATTCTTTCAAGTTACTGTTCCGCTTGGTCTCTGTTCATCGGAGCAGCAGTTACAGGGAAACGCGTAACAAAATCGGTTCGGCCCTGTTCACTGTAGGCAGCTATACTTCCTTGATGCAGTTCTATCATTGACTTGGCAATAGCCAACCCCAGTCCGGTGCCGCCCGTATCACGAGAGCGGGACTTGTCCACCCGGTAGAATCGATCGAATAAATGGGGCAAATCCTGGGCCGGAATCGGTTCACCGTAATTGCTGATACGCACCACGGCTTCATCACCTTCAAGAGACAACGCGATCTCCATCACTTTCCCCTGTGCCCCGTAACGGATTGCGTTACTGAACAGGTTCTCATATGCACGAACAAGCTCCCCGGGAGCGGCCTGAATCCATAAAGGCTCCTGTCCACCGATGATCTTGTATGTCATGCCCGCCTCTTCCAGCATCGGAGCGAACTCTTCCGCCAGCTGCATCAGAAACGGGTTCAGGTTCAGAGAAGTCAAGGACAAGGGCAGGCTCCCACCACTGACACGGGTATATTCGAACAAATCGTCGATCAGTTTCCTTAATGTTAAGGATTTCTCGTACGCAATGCTCACGTAATAGCGCATCTCAATTTCATCCTGATACCGATCCTTCTCTATGTACTCCAAAAATCCGAGAATGGAGGTAAGCGGTGTCCTCAAATCATGAGAAATGCCTGTAATCAAATCATTTTTGGCAGCGACCGCACTACGCTCCTCCTGCAATGACAGCTGCAATTGTTCAGCCATCTGATTAATACTGGCAGCGACAACGCCAAATTCATCCGATGTCTTTACCTCGATCCGATGAGACAGTTCTCCTTTGGCTACTTCCTGAATTCCCGCGGTAATCTCATCCAAAACGAGCATCAGCCTGCGTGTGAACAGGAAAAAGAACAGCACAAAGCCAAGTATGCCAATTATAATCATTAATGGCACCGACCCAATATTGTTCACCAGCCACCTAATGCCCTTTGCAGGGAGCGAATAATCAGGATAGGTCTGAGCTTCCAGAATGGATCGTACAACTTTGCTGCCCCATACAAAATAGCCGCCGTTAAAATGCCACTCAGCAAAAATGCATAAATAAATTTCCAGCGGACTGTGTTAATTATTTTTGAATTCATCTCGGAACTCCCTGCTCACGCTCTGTATCCAATTCACCTTGTAGACGCACGTGCTTATTGTGGTTTGATCATCTTATACCCAACACCCCATACCGTCTGTATGAACTTGGGATGTTTGCTGTCGAGTTCAATTTTCTCCCAAATCTTGCGGATATGCACCATGACGGTGTTGTTGGATTCCATGAATTCCTCTTTCCAGACCTGTCTGTAGATCTGCTCCATACTAAGCACAGAGCCTTGATGGCGCGCCAGCAGCTCCAGAACGGCAAATTCACGGGGAGTCAGACGAACAGGCTGCTCATCCACCCAGACCTCATGGGTATCGGTATTGATGACCAGATCGTCAATCACCCATTCATGCTCCTTGTTCTCCCGGCCTTCATTGAAGGTATAGTACCTGCGAAGCTGTGATTTTGCCCGTGCCACTAGTTCAAGCGGGTTAAACGGCTTGGTCACATAATCATCAGCACCGATGCTCAGCCCTGTGATTTTATCCATATCCATGCTTTTGGCGGACAGCATAATGATCGGCATTTTCTGCTCTTCCCGAATTTTCATACAGGCTTCAATTCCGTCCATATTTGGCATCATGACATCCAGAATAATCAGATCAATTGGCTCTTTCTTCAATTGCTCAAGCGCCTCGATCCCATCACTGGCTGTCAGAACCCGATATCCTTCATTGCCAAAATAAATCTCCATCAGTTTAATAATATCCTGCTCATCATCCACAAGCAGAATGGTTGCTGGCTGTGCCACGGCATTATTCCTTTCCATTCCATGAATCATTGCTTTGATCAGAGTATACCACTAGAATATGAATCTGCGAAAATCATCGCGCTCAAGAAAGGGGGTAACACGTTCAAATTCCCAGTACTGAATGCCCCTTCATAATGGGTTAATTATCGTAAACCAATGCAATCTCTGAATATGTTCAGTCTATTTCTCTCAACCTATGTAGTGTTGTTGCCTTCCATTTGGTACTCCCTATCAGTAAAGTATAGTATCGTCGATCTAATCCCGATTTAACCGTTGCTTGTTTCGGATAACATGCTCTATGTATTCTATCTAATCTTGTTTCTATTCAGACAGAAACTCGTATGATGTATCTAATTTTTCTATTCAAACAACGCCACTTTGGGCTCCATACCAGTCAAAGTTAGCATCGTGTGCAGTTGGCCCCTGTGGTGGTATACATGTCCCATAATCTCAAGCAACCACTCCAGACGACTGTACGAAGCGCCCCGATAGGAGTCAGTCACCTGTAATAATTCTTCCGTGTTAAACTGTCTGTATCTATGGTAAAGGTACATCTGATTGGCAATCAACGCTTCCTTGATCTCACTGAGTGTATTCGGCTGATTTTCCTCGTAAAACAAAGCCATTTCTTCTTCAGAGGCTCCCTCCGAAATATGTACATCTGCACGACAAATGACGGATAGATGAGAAAGTAACTCTCCAACCGGCCGCTTGCCTTCAATCGGAGTCAAAGCCAAATCCTGTTCGGATAGTTGGTCACATAAATTGATTAATGATGTGACTGCCACATCAATATGTTTGAATGCGGATTGAATCAACAGAAACACTCCCTTTTTATCCCATTATATAGAACGTATGATCGCTAATCAACCCATTTATTCCCCCTTCATATATAAACCAGCCATGTTTGAAAACTAACAATGACGAACAAAAAAGCCCCTCCTCCCTCTGGTCAAGACCCCATTTAGTAGACATTATAAAAAGACCCTAGGCTGCAAACTGGCGTCGGTACTCTACCGGCGTCAGTTTTTTTAGTTTCCGTTGTGGCCGTTTTCGGTTGTAAAAACGGATATATTTTTCGATTTTGCTTTGTGCTTCGCTAAGCGTTCGGATATGATAAGGATAGAGTCCTTCCGTTTTGAGATGCGAGAAGAAACTCTCCATCGAGGCATTGTCATAACAATTTCCTCGGCGAGACATGCTGATTCGGGCGCCAACCTTTGGCAGCATGTCGTGGTAAGCATGAGACGTGTACTGGAATCCTTGGTCGCTATGAACGACCAGTCCGGTCACGTCTTTTTGCTTCGCAAACGCCTTGCTGAATGTGCGAAGCACCAGTTCATTGTCGTTGCGTTCGCCTATTTCGTAAGCCACAATTTCGTTATTAAACAGATCCTTTATGGCTGAAAGATATATCCAGCGCTCTCCCACACGATACTGGGTAATGTCCGTTACCCATTTCTGATTCGGTTTTTCTGCACTGAAATCTCGCTTCAAGAGGTTCTCTGCTACACGCTGCGCAGGTGTATACGAGCTGCTGGAGCGCCGTTTACGACGGATTCGAGATTGAATACCGAGCATTTGCATCAGGCGGAGCACCTTTTTGTGGTTCATCCAAATCCCCTGATCTTGCCAAAGGAACAACTGGAGCTGCCGATAACCATATTTGCCTTCATATCGTTGATACGTTTGAAGCACTTGTTTCTTCGCCTTTGCGTCGCGATCGAATCGTTTACGTTTTACATAGGCATAAAATCCACTCCGTGACACGCCAAACACATCACAAAGTTTCTGGATATCACCGTATGCCGCTACTTTTTCTATGATCTGAAATCTTTCTTGTTTGCTTCCTCCTTCCAGATGACCAAGCACTTTTTTAGCAACTCATTCTCCCGTTTCAGTTTTTGTACAAAGCGGTCTTGATCCAAGTATTCTTTACGTCGACCTCGCTGATCCATCAGTCCAAACTCACCTTGTTCCCGATATTTTCGCATCCAGCGCTTCATTCGTCCTGGATCATGAATCCCCAGATGTTCATTAATCTTTCGATAAGTCCACCCCTCAACCGTATGCAAACGAATAGCCTCATTTTTTATCTTCTCCGAATACGTTTTAAACTTTTGTCCCTTAATCGCCATAAAAAATACACCCCCTAGAATTTCATCGGCTAAACCCAGGGGTTTTTCCAATGTCTATTCTAAGGGGTGCACTTCACTCTTATAGACGGCATTTGGGACTTTTTGTTGCTTCTATGATAACAAACATGAACTTAACTTGAATATAACGAACAATACGTTTGATCGAATCGTCCTGCAAGCAAGTCCTCCTTGCGAATGAAAAATTGCAACTCTCCACAATCCCACCATTGAAATCCGATAGCGTCATGCGTATCAATTTTCAATAGAAGCAATGTATCCGAAAGCTCTTGTTGTGTCCGTTCCTCATCTCCACCATAATGAGCAGTCAGCTTCTTCTCACACGCCTGTTCATCATAATCATACTCTTCACCAAGTACGATCTGTAACAGCGCCTGATGCTCTGCATCCGGATGTTGACCGTCAGGATATCCAAACATGCCACCCCAGTTCTGTGTACTCGGATGATTCCAGCTGGACTCGAATTCAAGGTATCGGTCATATAGACCTTCCTCCCCTTCGACGGCTACTTTTCCACCAGATAGCGGGGCAGCGAGTGCATTCAGATCCAGAGAATCAATGTACGCATATGTAGGAAACTCAAGGTTAGGCAGCACCGTTACCGAGTGCGCTACAAAATCCTCCTGCTTCAGCGCAGTTTCGCCCGCAGGCTCTCGCCTTGTCAGGTTATGAGCGTCCGGCTCGTAAATTACACGATGCTCAATATGATAAGCAGGCTCATCCACTCCAATGAAAAAATATAACATGCCCCGTTCGGGCAAATTCCCGCGACCATCATTTGGCATATATGGCGTCAAGTCCACAAGGTTCAACTGGGCCAGGAAAGTCATGGGTACTCCATCCTGTGTCAAAGGCCATTTCATGTTCTCCGGCAGATCCGGATCTCCACCTACACGTGAATTTCCTGTTCTGCGATACTCATCCGCTGTCGATACATCAAGGCGAATTCCCCAACGACTTGAAGATAACAGCAGATCGGCAGCATTACCCAATCCATATTCCTCAAGTGTTTTCCGGGCTTTTCTGGTCAGACGTTCACATTGTTCAGGTTTAATCATACAGATCCTCCCCTTCTGACAATACATCTATGGTGAGACATATTCAGGTACACACCTGTATATTCTTCCGCTGCCTCTTCTTTCCCTGCTTCTAGCGAAAAAGAGACTGACATTCGCTGTCAGCCTCTATCCTTACGATCCATCATCCCTAACGATTCCGATGCGGTAGATCATCCTGGAATGCGCGAATATGCTCCTCGCTATCCAGAAATTCATGCGACTGGTGGGCAGCCATTACACCATGATAACTAATATCCAGGCCCAGATCTTCCTCTTCTTCCGTAGAACGGACAGGAACCATCTTGCCAATCAGCTTCAGACCGATCCAGGTCATGACAAATCCCCAGACGACCAGAGCCGTGAGACCGAGCGCCTGAACACCCAGCAGCCTCCAGCCGCCTCCCATGAACAAGCCCCCATCCGTTGCAAATAAACCCACGGCAATGGTTCCCCACATCCCGGATACAGCATGAACAGGGAACGCCCCCACCGGATCATCAATCTGCCTGCGGTCCAGCCAACTCGTTGCAGCCATCATGAGCAATCCGGATACCGCCCCAATGAATATCGCAGCCACATCACCGACAAAGGCACAACCCGCCGTAATACCAACCAAACCGGCAAGCGAGCCATTAATGACGGATGGTGCATCCGAACGATTGAAACGGAACAAGGTGTAGAGCAGTGTAACTGCGCCGCCCGAAGCAGCAGACAACATCGTAACGATGGCAATGTGACCGATCCTTACATCAGTCGCGCTGAGCGTACTTCCTGCATTGAAGCCAAACCAGCCGAACCATAGCAGAAATGCGCCTACAGATGCCAGCGGCAGATTGCTCGGAAGCGCAATGGCACTCACGCCAAGCGGCGTGTATTTTCCTTTACGCGGCCCAATAATAATCGCTGCGGCCAGTGCAGAGAACCCGCCCAACGCGTGAATGACCGCGGAACCAGCAAAATCCTGCATCCCCAGCTTGCTGAGCCAACCGCCGCCCCATGCCCAGTGACCACCAATTGGATAAATAATTGCGGTCATCAGTATGATGTACAGCAGGTAGGCTCGAAAGTTAATCCGCTCAGCCACAGCACCCGATACGATGGAAATGACGGCAATAGTAAACGCGGCCTGGAACAGCCAAAATGTTTCCAGTGATACGGGTACGTCCAGATGAGACAAATCTCCATTGAGGAAAAATCCAGTTATGCCTACCAAACCACCAGCATCAGAACCATACATTAAGCCAAATCCGATCGCATAGAAAAGCAATGTCCCAATCGTAATGTCGGCGAAAACCTTCATAATAATATTCACGCTATTTTTATAACGTACAAAGCCAGCTTCCAGCAGGGCAAACCCGCCCTCCATCAACAAAATCATGGCTGCACTCAGTACGACCCAGACCGTATCAATCCCGGAGCTTAACGTCTCCAAAGTCATGCTTATACATCCTCCGTTTCCCTAAGCTGTCTAATCTCCCGGATCGTTTCGGGCGTAAGCTCGATTTCGTCCCGTTCAATGCTGTCCGGATGCTTGATTCGTTCGGCAATGCGGTCCAGTTCTCGTATCCGCCGCCGAATCTGCTCCATTTTGCGAAAACGTTCCTTCACCTGGACCATATATTCCACCGCCTGGTGATGGGATGCGGGTCGCCCTGCGAACCATTTGCGTACTGGCGACAAAGATTGATAAGCGACTTCTTCCGCACGTTTTTTTTGCTCGAATTGTTCAATTTTATGTTTGAGCGTTTCAATCTCATTTTCTTTTTTGACCTTGAGCTGTTGGATAAGGTACAATAAATCGGACGATGATATTTGCAATGCTGTATGTTGATACACTTCGTCAATTACTAACATACCATGTCAGGACTCCTTACATATAAAGTTACTTGTTATCGATTATAGAGTCCAGCAGCACTTAGCGTCAATCCTTTTTTGGCGATGGTATGATTTGAAATAGCTCATTTATAAGAAATAGCTTTTTTCTTACCCCTACAACTTCAACTAACAAGGTTAATTCAATCCTCTTTCGCATTCACCCTTCATATCCTCTATGATATATATCAAGCACCCACATGCTGGGCCTACACATATACAAGCTGACATCATAGAACTCATATAAAGGAGAGGATTGCACGATGTTCACTCGTAATGACGACATTCGGAGCCAAATCTGGGAAGCGATCTCTGGGCTTAATGAAGAACAATTGAACCTTAGACCCACACCTGAACGCTGGAGTATGATGCAAGTGCTCCGTCACCTGAATCTGATGGAAAGTATAATTGTGAAGCAAGCTCGAGCGGCTCTAGAGAAGGAACAGACCGTTTCTGTGGACAAAAAACCATATGAGCTAACACTGGATCGCAGCCACTCTGTCAACGCTCCGGCTCATCTCCAGCCTCCTGCGGAACCGGAAGCTCTGGCGAATGTTCGCCACGACCTGGAAGCCTCGCATCAGGCGCTGATGCACGTTGCACAGGATCATGAGGCTGAACTGCTGCGGAGCAAGTCCTTTCCTCACCCGGTTTTCGGTGAGATGGATCTGGCTCAATGGGTCTATTTTGCAAGCTATCATGAAGAGCGTCATCTGGCACAGATTCAGGATATTAAGCAAAGGCTTGGCGTGTCCCACACCTAAATTCCATGTAAGCAA
Source organism: Paenibacillus sp. 1A_MP2 (assembly GCF_052244825.1). NCBI lineage: Bacteria > Bacillati > Bacillota > Bacilli > Caryophanales > Paenibacillaceae > Paenibacillus > Paenibacillus sp. 1A_MP2. Next base: position 5,598,154 of record NZ_JBQQCS010000001.1, read on the forward strand.
AAATAACCTCCAATCCACGCGCTGTGGATCTGGAGGTTTCATTTACTTTGAAATAGGCTTATATTTTTTTGCCCAAGATCGCCAAATCCCGGTTGATGCCATCCAGCACAGCCACTTCGGGGTAATACCCCCACTGTTCAAAGCCATGCTTGCGCAATAACCCCAGACTCGGTTCATTATGTCCAAAGACAAAGCCCAGAATCGTCTTGATTCCAAGCGCAGGACAAGCGTCAAAAATCGTGTTCAGCAAGCGTCCTCCTGCCCAATTCCCCGACACTGCTGATCTACATATACGCTGACTTCCACCGTCCCATTGTAAGCAGGGCGTCCGTAAAATGAACTCAGGCTGGCCCAGGCCACAACCTGTCCGTTATGCCTCATCACCCAGAGTGGACGATGATCCGAAGAATGCTCCTCAAACCATGGAACTCGCTGCTCTACAGTCACTGGCTCCAAATCCGCCGTCACCATCCGGCTCTCAATCGTGGAATTATAGATCTCCACAATCCTTGGCAAGTCCTCACGACGCGCATACTCAATCTGCACACTATCCAGTTCCATGTCTACTCCTCCATCATCCTGATCAATTCTATCTCATGACGGTATTATAACGGAGGAAGGAAGCTGGCGTCATCCCCAAAACATCCGGTCAGCCCCGCAATTACTCAGACAATCCCTGGAAGGTCTTTCCCGGGTTAACTGCTGGCTCTGATCCGCCCAACGAATGTTAATGGAATGGGAAGTAAACAGATCCGGTCCGTCCGATACCTGGAAGTGCAGGTGAGCTTCGCTGGAGTTCCCCGAGTTGCCCAGCTCTCCGATGAGGTCTCCCTGCTTGACTTTATCCCCTTTTTGGACCGCTACACTGCCTTCCTTGATATGACCGGTGATGCTATATTCTCCATTTCCATGGTCAATGACCACATTGTTACCTGCCGGTTCTTCCGGGTTCATAACGCCTGGCGTATTGTCTGGAATATCGTTCTTGATGTCAACTACGGTTCCGTCCGCAGCCGCATAGAGCGGTTCACCAAAAGCGTAATAACTTGCATTCACCTGCGCATCCCCGTTATAGCTGAAACCTTCTTTGGTTCGCACGATATCAAGCGCGTAGCGCTGTGTTTCATGCTCATAATGATAGTTAGACATCACATCATTGCCTCCCCAGAAGACATACCATTCCCCCTTCATAGGGAACTGAAATTCGGTTTTGGTAAACTTTCCATCCGTGTCCTTATGGGTTACCAGCGGCTGGATCAACAGCCCCTCAATCTGATTGGCTTCGCTAAAATAGGCTTGAATCCCTTTTGTTCCGGTTTGATCCTTCCAGGAAAGCTCAGTCAACTTGTTCATTTTGAGATGGACCACTTGATTCAGTGAGGTTACCCCCTCCAGAAATTGATCAGCAGATGTTTTGAATTGTTCAAGGGTTATCGCTTGCTTCAATTCCGGACTCATCTGACTGTAAATGGCATCCTTGGAACCATTCATTAACGTATCGATGAAATTGTCGGGTGTAATGATTGCGCTCACCTCTGTACCTGAATTCTCTTCCTGATCGGTAGTCTCACTGGCTTCATTGGTATTTGTCGTCTGTTCCTTGGACTGCTGCTCCGCCTGCTCGGATGTAATCGAGTTACTGTTACCGCATGCAGACAACATCACGAAGGCGCCAAGGGTAATGGCAATCAGCCTCCAGCTCTTTTTGCTCTGTAATTTCTCATGTGCAGCATATGTGGATTCCAGCTGACTTCTTCCGTAATTCGAGCGCTGCTCCTGTACCTTAGTTCTCTCATGCAGCCTGTTCATTCTCCACCTCATTCTCAACATCCCTTCTGGTGATCGTTATACTTTCCAGTTAAGTGTACAGAATGAATCTTATCCTTCGTCTAACCCATCCTTACATGTAGCTAAACTGTGGCGTCCTCTATGGCATCATAATTAAGATTCCGTTAAGATAGCTCTCACACTACATTGCCCTTCTGGATGGTATGATTAGCAATAAACAATAGGAAGTCCTGGGAGGTCATTTCACATCATGGATCACGTCTCCATACTGCTAGTTGATGATGAACAAACCATTTTACATATGCTCAAAACCGTTCTGCTTAAAGAGCGATTTGTAGACATTGATACCGTCGCGACTGGCGAAGAAGCGATTACCGCCTGCCAAAATAAAACCTATCATTGCATCGTGCTGGATATCATGCTGCCTGGCAAAAGCGGACTCGAAATCTGTCCATTTCTGCGGCAAGTGACCGATGCACCGATTCTTTTTCTCACTGCCAAAACAACGGATTATGACAAGTTAACCGGATTCGCCGTTGGCGGCGATGATTATGTCGTTAAACCATTTAATCCACTGGAAGTTGTAGCTCGGATCAAATCGCTGCTGAAACGGTATTTGCCTACCAAACTGGCGACCTCTACTACTGCAGCTCCACCCTCTTCTGACGTAAATACATCATCTCCTGCCGTACAGGATGGGATATATGATTTTGGTCGCTTTCAAGTATTTGAACAAGCCGGTGAACTTCAGGTTGAAGGACAGGCCGTAACTTGTCCGGCACTTGTCTATCAGCTGCTGCTCTTTTTCTGCAAACATCCCAATCGTATTTTCACCAAATCGGAATTGTATGAGCGCGTCTGGGGCTCGGAAGCCATCAGCGACGACAATACCGTTATGGTTCATATTCACCGGATCCGTGAGCGGATTGAAGCCGATCCCTCTAACCCTGCGTTTCTCGTCAATGTCCGGGGTCTGGGATACAAACTCATTCAGCCTAACCCTGTGTCACGCCCATGAGCATTCGTCGCAGGTTAATGACGCGGTTTATCGGTATGCTTGCTGGTGCAGTCGTTATTATCATCCTGTTGGGTTCCGCAGCCACCCATTGGGTCATTCACAAGATGAATGAAGTAAGCCTGGTGGATGACTTCGCTACCAGCGGTCTTGACCAGTTGATCAATACCGCAGAGATCATGCCCGATGGGACGGTCCGCTATGATCCCAAGCTGCTGAAGCAGGTCGAGAAAAATCACGGGTGGCTGCAGGTTCTGGATGAGAAAGGTCATGTCATTGATGATTTCAATACACCGGGCGACGTTCCAACGCAATATAAGCCCGGAGAGTTGATCGCATACTGGGGGGCCGAAAGGCGTTCCCCTATCAGATCGCCATGTTGATTCGGGAGAAAAACGGTGAGGATTTCACCTTGTTGTATGGCGAACGCAATCTGTCCAAATCCTTGCTTGATCAAGCCCGTGAGGATAGTCATTACGCCAATGGAGAGCTTGTGCTTCAATCCAAACAAGAGGAAGCCATTCGTTCCAAAGGTGCCTATCTGCAAATTTTGGACGCCTACGGACAGGAGCTGGTCTCTTACAACAAACCAGCCATGGGTGTCCCCAGTAAATACAGCATTCAGGAACTGGTTCTGCGTATTCGTTATCCCAATCGATATGGCATGTCGACCGCAACCTTTTACGATGAACAGAATGGCACAACCTGGATGCTCAACATACCGATCGATACCACTGCTTCAGGGGGTGAAAATCCCTATAACTTCATTTTGGCCCCAGCTCTCGTCGTGCTGCTCCTATCCGTTGTCATTTTGCTCATCCTCCTGGCCCTTTGGTACGCCAATCGTTTCGGTTCCCCCATGCTGCATATGCTCCAATGGCTCCAGCGGCTGGAGCAGGGACATTATGAGGAACCCAAAGGCATCGGTGGCACCCCTCGCAGCCAGCGACGAAATGGCAAATGGAAACGGAAATACCACGTGTATGCTGAAGTGCTTCGCTCCATGCAGGCATTATCCACCACACTGAAACAAGATGAAGAGCTGCGTAAACAGACCGAGTCTCTGCGTGAGGAATGGATCGCCGGAATAACGCATGACCTCAAGACGCCTCTGTCCTCCATCCAGGGATACGCCCATATGCTTGAAGCACAGAAGTACAGCTGGTCCCCGGAAGAAGTGCGAGAATTCGCGGGTATTATGCTGGACAAATCCATGTATATGGACCGACTTGTGAATGACCTTGCCATGACGTACCGATTGCGCAGCGGTGGATACCAGCCACCTGTGGACGAAACTGACGTGAATACGTTACTGCATGATCTCGTCCAGCGTGCAGAACGCAATCCGGTCTATGGCAAAGGGAGAATTTTGTTCCGGCCTGCCAAAGCTCCGGTCTATGGCCATGTGCATATTCCATCTTTTGAGCGCATTGTGGATAATCTGACCGCTAACGCCCTTCTCCATAATCCAGCGGAGTCCACCCTGACCGTTAGTGTACATCCGGGTGAACAGACAGGCGAATTCAGTGTTCATTTTGCCGATGATGGGCAAGGAATGGACTCGGAAACGGTCTGGAGGCTGTTCGAACGATACTATCGCGGCACTGATACTGGCACATCCGATGTCGGATCAGGGCTTGGTATGGCGGTTACGAAAGGGTTAATCGAAGCGATGAAGGGCCGTATCGAGGTTCAATCAACTTCTGGAGTGGGTACTGTCATTCGGTTAATATGGGATGGACAATCAGAACAGGGGTAAAAAACATTCCGCTTGACCTTTTCATTTCAAGTCTATATAATCGACACTCAATAACACCTGTTCCAATATATTGATATAGACTTCAATGATTTTAAGATCAATTCAATCGATATCGATTCTGCATATTTGGCGATGACCAGAGACAAGATTCCGTTTGCGTGCTGCCCAGAGAGAGAAGGGATTGGTGAAACCTTCTTCAGCGAACGGACCGGAATTACCCCTCTGCAGCCGTGACCTCGAACCTCAGTTTTGCGGACTTTTTCATGAGTTCCGGACAAAGCTGTCAGTAGAGTTCACCGCCTGATCCCCGATAACGGATTCCAATGAGGGTTATGTTGTTCTTGCTTGCGGCGGCTGGTCGTGTTCAGGAGCATTCATAACCAAATTAGGGTGGAACCACGAGCTGAGCGCACTCGTCCCTTTTCCGGGACGGGTGTTTTTTGCGCTTCAAATTTGAATATTGGAGAGTGGTTCACATGAGTAATCCGAATAAAAACAGCCAATCCAGCAATCCATCGAATGATCAACAGCAACCTCAACATCCGATTGAAATTCGCCTGCAAGGCGGAGCTGTACGTTCTTACGAAGCCGGTATCACTGTAGGAGAGGTCGCCTCATCCATCAGCACAAGTCTGGGCAAACAAGCCATCGGCGGTATTGTAGATGGTAAGAATGTCGATCTCGATTGGGTGCTTGAGCAAGATTGCGAACTCGTCATCGTTACACTGGACAGTGAGGAAGGTCTGTATCGTTATCGACACAGCACAGCTCATGTACTCGCACAGGCTCTCAAACGCATTTACGGTGCGGAACAAGTGAAGCTGGGCATCGGGCCTGTCATTGAGGATGGATTTTATTACGATGTCGATCTGGAGCATGCTTTATCTATCAGTGATCTGGCTGGCATCGAGCGGGAAATGAACAAAATCATTCAGGAAAACGAAAAGATCAGCCGCCGAGTGGTTAATCGTGAGGAAGCGCTCCGCATCTTTGGAGAGATTCAGGACCCGTATAAGCTCGAACTCATTCAGGATTTGCCAGAGGACGCCGAGCTTTCGATTTATGACCAAGGAGAGTTTTTCGATCTCTGCCGCGGCCCTCATCTTCCGTCCACTGGTCGAATCAAAGCATTCAAGCTGCTGAATGTGGCTGGTGCGTACTGGCGGGGCAACTCGGATAATAAAATGCTGCAACGCATCTACGGCACTGCTTTCCCGAGCAAAGCCCAATTGGATGAACATCTGCACATGCTGGAAGAAGCGAAGAAACGGGATCACCGCAAACTGGGCAAAGAGCTTGGACTATTCATGTTCTCTGAAGAAGCACCCGGCATGCCCTTCTATCTGCCCAAAGGTATGACTGTCCGCACAGAACTGGAGCAATTCTCCCGTGAGTTGCAGCTACAGGAAGGTTATCAGGAAGTGCGTACTCCACTTATGATGAACAATCGTCTGTGGGAGCAATCGGGTCACTGGGAGCATTACAAGGACAACATGTATTTCTCCGAGGTGGATGATGACACTTTTGCACTGAAACCGATGAACTGTCCGGGACATATGCTGATTTTCAAAAATACACTTCATTCCTATCGTGAGCTGCCGATTCGCATGATGGAGTTCGGTCAGGTTCATCGCCATGAATTCTCAGGCGCTCTGAACGGCATGATGCGTGTTCGGACTTTCTGTCAGGATGATGCGCATCTCTATGTAATGCCAGAGCAGATTGAAGATGAGATCAACCAGGCGATTTCATTGATCGGACGCATGTACGATATCTTTGGATTCGAGTACAAGATTGAACTGTCCACTCGCCCGGACGATTCCATGGGATCAGAGGAGCTGTGGGATCAAGCAGAAAGAGCATTGCAAAATGTACTTGATCGGCGCGGTGTGAAATACCGCATTAACGAGGGTGACGGGGCCTTTTACGGTCCGAAAATTGACTTCCACATTCTCGATGCTCTGAAGCGCAGCTGGCAATGCGGAACTATCCAGCTTGATTTTCAAATGCCCGAGAAGTTCGATCTCACTTATATTGGCGAGGATAGCCTGAAGCACCGTCCTGTCGTGATCCACCGTGCCATCTATGGTTCCATCGATCGCTTCATCGGCATCCTGACTGAACATTACGCCGGTGCGTTTCCACTTTGGCTCGCGCCCGTGCAAGTGAAGCTGCTGCCTGTGTCGGATCATTACGCCGACTACGCGCTTCAAGTTCAGAGCCAGCTGCGGGCTGCCGGCATTCGGGTAGAAACAGATCTACGCAGTGAGAAACTCGGCTACAAAATCCGTGAAGCTCAGATGGAAAAAGTGCCTTACTCTCTCGTACTCGGGGAAAATGAGAAAAATGCCTCATCCGCCTCTGTTCGTGCATACGGTCAAGGCGATCAAGGCATTCAGCAAATTGAAGCATTTATTGAGATGATTCAGCAGGCTGTGAAGGCAAAAGCCTGAGCGGCTCAAACAGGAATTGACTGAAACATAACGTTAGAGGCAGACCGTTAATATGGATAACGGCTGCCTCTAATTCTCTCTCCACAAGGAAGTCGCCACTTCTGCTTCGAATGATCAGCATTTACAATTTTTCTTCAGGTCTGAGTCCGACTTGCTCTTCGCTCCATGTCCAGAAGCGCTCAGCTGCGGCGGCATCCAGAGCATGGGCTTTCAATTCCTGGTCCTTTTGTTGATAGAAATAACGTCCGGTTATTCCGGCAACTTCAGGACTTGTGGCAAGATAAATCGCCGTCTGCGCCCCTTCTTCAGGAGAGAGGAAAAACGGTAACTTGCCTACGATAGCCATAATGCGTGTGCCAAAACCGGTATTACGATCTACACCAATACTTGTACCAACCGCACCGGGATGAAGACAGTTCACCGTGATGCGGGTATCCGCCAATTTGCGGGCCAGAACACGGGTGAATAACACGTTAGCGAGCTTGGATTGCGCATAACTTTTGATTGGATTATAGCCTTTATGCAGATGGGGATCTTCGAAATGAATTTTGCCAGCTTTGTACGCACCAGACGAAACATTCACAATCCGCCCCTGCTCCGCAGCCTTCAACGGCTCAATCAGGAGTAAGGTAAGCAAAAAATGTCCAAGATGGTTAATGCCAATGCCTTGCTCAAAACCGTTCGAGGTCTCCTGGCGCTTCAACATGACGACACCCGCATTATTAACGAGAACGTCAAGTGTATCATAACGCTCCCGAAATGATTGGACAAAGTGACGGATGCTTTCCAGTGACCCCAGGTCACACAGCATCAGTTCAATCCCAGTAGAGCCGGACTGACGTAGTGCCTCCTCCAGAGCCTGCTGTCCGCGCTTCTCGCTGCGGCAAGCCATAATTACGTGATACCCTTGCCTTGCAAGTTCAATAGTAGTTGCCAAACCCATGCCTGAATTAGCTCCCGTTACAATCGCTGTCTTTGTGGACATCAGGTATTTCCCTTCTGAACCGAAGTTCTTCGTATTTTGGGACCATTGTCTTCTAGTTTCTAAAGCACTCCTGACGTCAATATGAGATAATCGAAAGATCACATATTGGTCTTATAGGGAGGATACGCATGCTAACCAAAGAAGACTTCAAGAAACTGAAAAAAGAAGCGAAACATGACATTGCACTAATCGAACAGGAGGTCCAACATCTCCAGCAAAAGCCAGACTCAACACTGCATGAAAAGGATAAACTGTGGGACGATGAAGAGATTGGTGAGCTTATCCGAAAACGGCAAGAGCGCAAATATAGTTCATGGACGATTGAATTATGCATGATTATTGAAAACCTGCTGAATCAACTATACCAGCAAACGCATCAAAAAAAATTTAATTCGATCCAGCTAATGAAAACTCCCGCATACCGTTCTTTATCCAATATCGAGATCCTTCAGGCTGAATTGAAAAATCAACACATTTCCCTGAAATCGGGAATGGAGAACATTGAAGAAGAAATCACCACCGTGTTTCAACTCCGAAATAAACTTATTCACTCCAACTTTTCTTATGCTTCCATCGTCAGAGAGAATCACGATGCGAAACAAGAGTTTGAATCCATCCTGGATACGGTGAAGCAATATAGAAAATACTTGAAATATAATCAGCCAGAGAATTGACCCGTTCATGATAAATGATAAATACACAATGATCCTACTCTATAAAGGAGGTGGACCGGATTCAATCCGGGAACCAGTATGAAAAATCCATCCACGGATATAACGACTCTACATCTTCACATTGTCACACCTGCGGGTAAAAACCCGATCTACCCTGTCATGCTGCGCGATGAAGATGGTATTACACTTGTGGATACAGGCATGATTGGCCAATTCGATGAACTTCAGTCCGCACTGGAACATGAAGGCGTTCAATTGTCCGATATCAAGCGCATTATTTTAACACATTCCGATATAGACCACATTGGTAATCTTGGTGCCCTGGTGAATGCTATTCCAGAAGTGGAAATCTGGGCGCATAGTGATGAAATTCCGTATATCACGGGCAAAGAGCCCATGATCAAGTTTACACCGGAACGCAAAGCGTTGCTGCCTGAACCTGTAGCGGAGCTGGCAGAACAATTGATCTCCCAACGGACTGAGTTCAAAATATCCAAAGTGCTTGAGGACGGTGACATGCTATCTTTACAGGGGGCATCCAGGTCATTCATACACCGGGGCACACCCCAGGACATATCTGCCTGTACTTCCGGGAGCAGCAATTCCTGCTCGCTGCCGATGAATTACGTGTGATCGATGATGAATTGGTGGGGCCTTCTCCACCCGCAACACAGGACATGCCTGAAGCACTGCGCAGTTTGAAAAGGCTGCTTGGCCTGAAGCTGGAGAAAGTGCTTTGTTACCATGGTGGAGAGTACACCACTGAACCCAGTCAGCGCATTGCTGAACTTGCGGAAAGCGCGGACTAATCGGAACCTTCAACCTAAGGCTATGTTTACGTCAATAATGAAGCGAAGGGGCTGTCCCATATGTCATGAATATGGCGGGACAGCCCCTTTTCATTGTACATTACATGTTACAGGTTTGGCGTAATAACGATCAATTGGTCATCTCCATCACGTGGAGAACCCCGGCCATCCCTGTTGTTCGTCAGCACATATAACTTTCCGTCTTCCCCGCAGTTACATTGCGAATACGTCCCCACTTGCCTTCAAAAATCGGTCCCACCTGTGTTACTTTTGTGCCATCCTCTGACAGTGTGATCTTGAGAAGCTGTTCCCCCGTAGATTGGCAGCAAGCAGTGATCCAGCCCACGGGCCTTCCTCTATATACGCTACACCTGATGGAGCCCACGTCTCATCTCCACTATGTGCAAGCGGAGCCTGATAAGCACCATTGTTGTCATCATCCCCTTCCACTTCAGGCCAGCCATAATTCTCACCGGCTTCAATGCGGTTAATTTCATCAAAATTACGCTGCCCATGCTCCGTGGCGTATAGATAGCCATTATTCGGGTTCCAGGCCAGCCCCTGGGCATTCCGATGCCCCATGCTATATACAGGCGAATTAGGCCACGGGTTATCTTCTGGGATCGATCCGTCGAGACCAATCCGCAATATTTTTCCACCCAAGCTATCTTCGTTCTGAGCCAGCTCCGGTTCATACCGTTCACCTGTCGTAATATAGAGCAGATGGTCAGGGCCAATCTTGATCCGGCCCCCATTATGATTCATACCGCCTGGAATGTCACCGAGCAACTCCTTGTCTATAGTCGCTTTGCCGCCACTTACCTTCAAGCGCAATACACGATTTGTAATGTCATCGCCTTCAAGATAGGAATGATATGCATACAGATAGCCATTATCATCAAAATCTGGATCAGCAGCAAGGCCCAGCAACCCACCTTCACCCTCTTCATGAAATGGAGCCGTAAATTCAATCAAGGGTTCGGAAGCCAGCTCCCCGCTCTCGATGACCCGAACGGTGCCCGGTCGCTCCGTTACAAACATCCGTCCATCAGGCACGCTTACCAACTCCCAGGGTACATTGAGTCGGTCGACCAACACGGAAGCCTCGTAAGGAATAACGGCATTTTCCTCCGTTTCTTCTTCACCGCCACTCGCACCGTCATTGCCTTCGCTCGCTGTCGCCTGCTCCTGACCTGTACCTTGACCCTGAGACGTCTGCTGTGATCCTGTCGTCGGGTCACCGGAAGCACAGGCGGTTAATAAGGCGATACTGAGTAACGAAGCATACAATGGAACGTTTAGTCGATTATTCATGATTACAACTCCCTTCTAATATCGTTGTTATATCGTGTAATCCTAGTTTCAAGGACCGTCCATTTCCAACGTAAGTAAACGAGTAAATAAATCTAAGTAAGCAAATTAGCAAATCTACGCGGTTTCGCCCTGTATTACCCTCCCCACCTGCCCCTCAAACGGGTAGTTAAAGCTAATTTTCGGTCATCATTCCTGCCTCCATTTGGATTTCCTCGATATTCTTCTATAATAGAAAGAAGATATATAAATTGAACTAAACATTTACACGAGAACGGAGAGGACAGAAATAACCTGAGGAAGCGCAGCTAAAAGCTTTCTGAAAGAAAGCTGCATCGGAAGCATACGCTTCGCCTTTATCCCCGGATTTTACCCTTTGACAAAGACAATCCAAAAATCTGGGGATAACAGCGATCGGAAGGTTGTTCTGTCATCGGAATGGTAAGTGTAAATATTCTTTAGTTCATTTAGAACGAACTGAAAGGTGGACGTATACACTCATGAATCAAACTCCTTTATCCCGGCTGGAAGCTGGTTTGTCTACGCAAGGATTGGACGCTATGCTGATCACGGATCCAAAACATATTTACTATTTAACCGGTTTTGCGAGCAATCCGCATGAACGTTTCCTCGGGCTTGTTCTCGCACGCGGCGAAGATCCGCTGTTGATCGTGCCCGCACTCGACGAGGAGGCCGCAGCAGCCGCTTCTTCGGTATCCAACATTGCCACGCATTCAGACACGGACAATCCTTACGCTTTGTTTGAGCGTTATCAGGGACGTCTGGGCCGCGTGGGACTCGAAAAAGAATACGTGACGGTCGCACGTTACGAACAGTTAACCGCCGCGCTGGGTGCTGCCAGCTTTGAAGATGTCGGCCCTCTGCTTCGCACCTTGCGTGTGAAAAAAACACCGGATGAAGTAGCACGTATTCGCCACGCCATTCATCTGATCGAAGAGACGCTTCGCCAGGGACTGTCCACGTTCGTACAGGCGTAACCGAAATTGAACTGGTTGCCGAAATGGAATACCAGATGAAGAAGCTGGGTGCAGACGGTCCTTCCTTTGATACCATGGTTCTTACTGGACCCAAAACAGGTCTGCCGCACGGCACACCGGGGGATCGCAAGCTCCAACACGGGGATCTGTTGATGTTTGATATGGGTGTCTACACTGGCGGGTATGCATCAGATATTACGCGCACATTTGCCTTTGGTGACATTTCACCTGAACTCCAAACCATCTATAATACCGTGCTCGCAGCAAATGAAGCTGCCATTCGTGCTGTGAAGCCAGGCGTCACCTGTGCGGATATTGACCGTGCGGCGCGTCAGGTTACGGAAGAAGCCGGATATGGCGAGCGCTTCCTGCACAGAGTCGGACATGGAATGGGTATTGACGTGCATGAGTATCCTTCGCTGCATGGTCAGAACATGGACATTCTGGAGGAAGGTACGGTATTTACGATCGAACCGGGCATTTATACCACAGCAGGCGGTGTGCGTATTGAGGATGATGTACTGGTGACGGAAAATGGCGTCGAAGTGCTGACAACCTATCCAAAAGAGCTGCAAATTCTGACGGACTAATCCTTATCGGGATCATATCACTTTCGTTTTCATTTTAAAGAAAATAGGTACTGTAACCAAAAGTCCCGCAAAACCATGAATGCATGGCTTTGCGGGACTTTTGTGTTTCGATTCAGCATTCTGCGGACGAACTTAACGACGAGTCTAAGCTCCATCCTTGAATTTAAAGCTTCGTGCAGCATATAGAAACGGCGTTCCTACCGCGGTCAATACAAATTTGATCACGTACGTCGTCAGGAAAATCTCAAGCCAGACATCCCATGAATAGATGAATGCAAAAGCGATCGTGCAGAACACCAGCGTATCCACAAACGAACTGATAATGGAGCTTCCGTTGGTGCGTATCCACAACTGATTGCGCCCTGGTGCCACCTTACGCAGCCAAGTGTACAGTCGTACATCCAGAAACTGACTGATGAAATAGGCTGACAGACTTCCGAGTGCAAGACGTGGCAGCATACCAAACAGAGTTTTCATCGACTCCTGTGCAAAGTCCGTAGACGCCGGCTCAAAGAACAATACCATCTGCATCAGCACTGTCGTCATGATCAATGTGAAGAACCCGAACCATACGGCTTTACGCGCCTCACCTGGTCCATACTTCTCATTGAGCAGATCACTGGTCAGATACATACTGACATACATCGTATTGCCCAGCGTTAGAACGATACCCATAATATCTATCGTTTTGGTCACCTGTATGTTGGCAATGACTGTTGCCACACCGATCCAGGCATAAAGACCCTTTTTACCGAACAAGCGGTAACACAGCAGGAAAAATCCATAAGTAACGAGAACGAATACCGCTCCCCACCCTAAGTTAAACATAAATACATACACTGCCTTCCTAGTTTTGATTACGCGGGATGGTTACGAACCGCGGTTTGGCTCCGGGCCAAAACATGAATACTCTATCACATTTCCCAACAGTTGAACAGCACTAAATAACTCCAGCATACTCTCGAATGTAAAAAACCGCCCTCCGGGTTAACCCGGAGGACGGCTGATCAGACTTGGGTACTTATACATCCACCTGCCAGAGGTGAAAAGTAAATCTGGATCAATTACACCTGAACGGCGGAATCCAGATCACGGCTTTGATCATTAAATGTATCCTGATCGTTTTCTTTCAAAATTTTGCTGGATACGAGACCTGCGGTCATCGAATCATTCACGTTCAGCGCCGTACGACCCATGTCGATGAGCGGCTCAACCGAGATCAGCAATCCTGCCAAAGCTACCGGCAGGTTCATCGTGGACAACACGATCAGGGAAGCGAAGGTTGCCCCGCCGCCTACACCGGCTACGCCGAAGGAACTGATTACGACTACCAGGATCAGCGTAATGATGAAATCCCAGCTCATCGGGTCGATCCCGACCGTAGGAGCAATCATGACCGCCAGCATGGCCGGATAGATCCCGGCGCAGCCGTTTTGACCGATAGTAGCCCCGAAGCTTGCCGACAGGTTCGCAATCCCGTCCGATACGCCCAGTCTCTTCGTTTGTGTCTCCACGTTAAGCGGAATCGCAGCCGCACTTGAACGGGATGTGAAGGCAAAGATCAGCGTTGGCAGAACCTTTTTCACATACGTAATTGGATTGAAGCCGAACAGTGAGATAATAATCAGGTGGATGATGAACATCACGATCAACGCCACGTAGGAAGCAATGACGAATTTGATCAGCTTCAGTATCTCATCCGGGTTCGTTGTGGCGGTTACCTTCGTAATCAGCGCCAGAATCCCGTACGGCGTCAGCCTGAGCACCAGCGTTACGATTCGCATAACCACCGCATATACCGCATTGACCATGCCGCGGAACGTTTCCGCCTGCTCTGGTTTTTTGCGATCCAGTCCGAGTACGGCCACACCGATAAAGGCTGAGAAAATAACAACAGCCAGTGTGGATGTACGACGTTCTCCAGTCATATCCGCGAACGGATTCGATGGAATGAACTCCAGTACTTGCTGCGGAATCGTCTGATCCTTCACATCAACGAGACGTTCCTCCATCTTCTGCCCCTGAGCCAGCTCTCTGTCTCCACCCTCAATCTCAATGGACTTCAGGTTGAAGCTCAAGCTCGTCACAATACTCACGCTTGCGGCAATCGCCGTCGTGATGAGCAGGATGGCGATAATCGAAAGGCTCATTTTACCGAGATTCTGCTTGCCTTTCAGATTCATGATAGCCGAAATGATGGAAACCATAATTAATGGAATCACGACCATTTGTAACAAACGAACATATCCTGAACCGGCCAAATTAAACCAATCGACCGACTTGGTAATGATGTCAGAATCAGACGTGTAGAGCAGTTGCAGAATGACGCCGTAGACGACCCCGATGCCCAGACCCGCAAATACACGCTTCGTAAAGGAAATATGTTTCTTCTGCATCCAGAACAGGACACCTAGAAGAGCGAGCATAACCACTACGTTCAAAATGATTAAAAAGGTATTCATTTGTATAAATCCTCCTCAGTGTGAGTAACCGGATTCCCGGTTTTCTACTCGCTCAAAAGCGATATTCAACAATATATCACATAACAAACTATTCTGGTAGGTATTAATTGATATTATGTAATATGTATGTAATCAATTCATCTATTTCTGAAAAAAAACCACTAAATCGCGAAAATTGTTGTATTCAACCTCAGGTTAATTTTGTAATATAGGTATATCCGCTTATTCCCAAGTTTTCTCAACGTGAAAATTAGGCCTTTTTTCGTTGGTAATTAGTCTTACGATAACGGAAAAGCGACAATGTTAATGAACATGACGTGAAAGGATGATTATATGTTTCGAAATCGCACCGTTGCTGGTAAAATCAGAGGCACGTTGTTCCTCGTACTGCTGGTTGCTTCCCTGTTGTTCAGTATTAGTTTCTATGCTGTCTCTATGAATATTATGCAAAGCTACGTGCTTCCACAGTTCGACAAGGTCCTGAACACGTCGATTCAGGATATATACAAGAACACATCGGCTTCTAAAATTTTACAGGTTCAAAGTGGCGGCGCAGGTTCCGATGGTGCAGCACTGACCGTTGAATCCTACTTGGCTGATAAAGCAAAAGAGCATAGTCTGGACGCGGCCTACGTCGTGGCTATACAGGATGGCAAAGCTACCGTTGTGATCGCGAATACCTCCTCAGGCATGAAAGCCGGAGATGAGATTAAAGCAGAAGCAGCAATGAATGCAGCCATTGAGAAAAAGAAATGGAAATCAGCAACGTTTATGTCGATTCCTTCGGTGTACATAAAGGGGCCTTTATTCCGATCGCAGGAAGTAACATGATCATGGGCGTTAGTATGGATGCCCAGTTCATTCAGGACAAAATTGCCCAGATCTTCTGGTTATGCCTCGGAATTACCGCCCTGGTCTTCCTGCTTGGCTGGCTTATCTCCACAAGCATGATCAAGCGAGTAACCAAACCGATCATTCAACTTGTTCAGCATAGCAAGCAGATATCAGAAGGTGATCTGACTGCCGAACTCCAGATTAAAGGCAAGGATGAAATTGCACAGCTTGCTCTAAGCTTCCAGACAATGACCCATAATTTGAAAGAAATGATCAGCCGCGCACTCACGACCTCCAATGAAGTTGTGGAAGGCTCCAATGATTTGCTCAAACGGGTAGAATCCATGTCCGGTATGGTGAAAGACTCCAGCCGTTCTGCGGAAAGCGCCGAAAAAGGCAGCGTAAGCATCGCTTCCAGCGCAGCCGAAAATGCAAGAGCCATGGAAGAAATCACGCAAGGCATTATGCATATTGCCTCTTCCTCTGCCGAAGTATCCGAGCAGATCGGAGATGCTGCAAATGAAGCTGTTAACGGTAATCGACTGGCACAGGATGCCGTTCAGCAAATGGAGCGTGTTGGCCAGACCGCGAGTGAATCACTGCGTTATGTAGAAACGATGAACGAGCGCTCGATCGCCATAGGCACCATTGTTCAATCCATTTTTGAGATCACCAGACAGATTAACATGCTGTCCCTCAACGCTTCCATTGAAGCAGCACGTGCAGGGGAGCATGGACGCGGATTCGCCGTCGTTGCCGGAGAAGTACGTAAGCTGGCGGAACAATCCAAGACAGCTACAGAGGAAATTTCTGATTACCTGGGTACCATCCGTGAAGACGCCGAACGTTCGGTTGATGCCATGAACCGTGTAACCCAAGAGATTGGATCAGGTACTCACGTGGTTCAACAAGCAGGCTCCGCGTTCCAGCAGCTAAACGAATTAATTCAGAACGTCAATCTGACGATTCAGACGGTATCGGCCTCTACCCAGCAAGTATCTGCTGGAGCTGAAGAAGTCAGTGCTTCCGTGGAAGAAACCGCTCAGATTACGTCCAAGTCCCGTCAAAGCATGCAGCAGATTGCTTCTACAGCGGATCTCCAACTGAATGAGATGGATTCCCATTCGAACACCGTACGTCATTTGCATGAGCAAGCCGTAGAACTGCAGTCCGCCATGAAAAACTTCAAAATAAACTAGCCGGAATACCTTTAACCCATTATTCCCCTATTCGAATCACACTTTACTACAGGCTATACAAATACCCCCATGCTCAGCAGCGTTCAGGTTTCAGAGAACGATTGCCACACATGGGGGTATTTTTTTGACTATAATAGTTGCTCCAATGCAGATGCTTAACTACAATGGGTAACTCTTCGCCAAGTAATTAAACTTGGGCTACGTTTGTTAAGACTCTTACACGGGTGCCTGAACACCCATAATCTCGTACACCCGTTGCATATCCAGTGAAGACCGTAACGACTCGGCAACACGGTCAAACTCCATTTCCTTGCGTTCACGTGCGCTGTACGTCTCCAGCAGCGGAGCAAGTCCTTTGCCTTCGCGAAGACCATTAAGCCACGAACGCCGGAATTGATCACTTTCAAATAAACCATGCAGGTACGTTCCCCACACCTTACCATCCACAGTACCCCAGCCTTCATTGAAGGGTTGGCCCCCTGAATGGGCGATTTCGAACAAGGCCGTTACACGTTCAGGCTCAAGACACTCGGTAACGCCCATATGAATCTCGTATCCATTGATGGGCAATGAGCTTGCTGCTTCGCTCTCCTTGGGCAAACGAATTGGATGAAAACCATGTACATGCCCCGAGGCTCTTACCGTTTGTTTGTTCTGTAGAAATCTTGTCGTCAGGGGCAGCCATCCCAAACCATTGGCTTCCTGAATCTGATTCGCTTCCACAGCAAACGGATCTTTGAGATGCTGACCGAGCATTTGATATCCACCACATATCCCGATAAGCTGAACATGTTCACGCTCCGTCTGGCTGGCTATCGCTTGCTCCAGTCCTGACGCACGCAGAAATGCCAGATCTCCAATCGTATCCTTTGTACCCGGAAGCAGAATGGCATCGGGGTGCCCCAAATCATCGGGAGAAGTCACGTATCGCACATTCACATCCGGTTCCCTGGAAAGGGCATCAAAGTCTGTAAAGTTGGAAATACGCGGATAACGAATGACCACAAGGTCCAGCTCCTGCTTACCGGAATTGCCGTGTCGCATGGAGTCAAGCACCACGGAATCTTCCGCTTCAATCTGAATATCACTTATGTAAGGCAACACGCCCAATACGGGAATGCCTGTCCGTTCCTCAAGCCAGTCCAATCCAGGCTGCAGCAAGGACAGATCTCCGCGAAACTTATTGATGATGAATCCTTTTACACGCTGAGCCTCATGCGGCTCAAGCAGCTCCAGTGTACCTACAATGGAAGCAAAGACCCCGCCACGATCAATATCCGAGATCAGAATGACCGGAGCATCCGCCCAGCCCGCCAGATTCATGTTAACGATATCCCGATCCTTCAGATTAATCTCCGCAGGACTGCCCGCGCCTTCCATCAGCACGATATCGTACGTCGCGCGTAGCCGATTCAGCGCATCCATGACCGTCTCCTTGGCTTCAGGAAGAAAATGCTGCCGATAATCCCAAGCACTCATCTGCGCAAGAGGTACACCGTGTACGACAATCTGGGAATGCATATCCCGAACCGGCTTGATCAGGATCGGATTCATGTCTGTCGTCGCTTCAATCCCGCACGCTTCAGCCTGCGCCCCCTGGGCTCTTCCGATTTCCTTGCCGTCTTCCGTGACGTAGGAATTCAGCGCCATGTTCTGTGATTTGAACGGGGCTGGCCTGAATCCGTCCTGCTTGAATATTCGGCATAGCGCCGTCGTAATTACGCTTTTCCCCACATCCGATGCCGTCCCTTGCAGCATTAATACTGCCGCCGTTTGTTCGGACGTTTGTACAGACGTATCTTCCACGTTCCCTCACCTCAGCTCTCAGCGTTATATCAAAAAGAATCCCTGTAACAGACTAAGTACCGTTAGCAGTGCGGCTTCCAGCAACTCATTCATAGCCCCATACGTGTCCCCTGTAAGTCCGCCCAGCCGTTCACTGATACGTCCGGCAACGAATTTGCCAATCACATAGCCAGCCAGTGGCACCGCAATGATCGCTGCAACGGGGTATAGCCACCATGGTAATGTCCCCAATCCATTCTCTGTCCCAAGCACCTGGAACATGGCTGTATCCGGCTGGAAGATCCATACCGCTGCCAACGTGATCACACCTGCCAGAATGGTAAGTCCTACCGCAGAGCTGCGTGCACGCTGGACTTCCCTCCGCTCTCCCAGCCCCTTGAACAGGACAGCAAGCCCATCGTCCTTCCGGGCATTCGGCCAGGCCGCCATGGCATACACCATGAACCAGCGGCTCCAGATCAGCGGCAGGATGAGCAAAGCTCCATAGGCCCAATTCCCACGCGCAATAAAATCAGCAATCAAAGCTACTTTCATCATTAACAGAAGCACACAGGCGATCACGCCCATGGCCCCTACACGACTGTCTTTCATAATTTCCAGCATTCGTTCACGGGTGCGATAACTGAGCAGACCATCTGCCGTATCCATCCACCCATCCAGATGAAGACCTCCGGTTAGCCATACCCATAGCGTCAAAGTTAATACCGCCGCCGGAAAAGATGGAAGCAGCGCACCTGTCAGGGCTCCGCCTAACCAGACGCACAATCCAATGACCGCGCCAACCAGCGGGTAATACACTACACTCTCCCGCAATAATGGCGGGACGAAATCAATCTGCAATTTCACCGGGAATCGGGACAGAAATTGAAAAGCGGCCGCGGCCGCATGTTTTTGTTCCAAATCGCCTTTACTCATAAACGGTACTCCTTGCTTTTCAGCTCAATCGGAATGCCCACAGTCACCAGAAACACTTCACGGCAAATCGCGGCAATCCGTTGATTGAGAATGCCCGCCAAATCCCGATATCTTCTGCCCAGCGCATACTCTGGTACAATGCCATCGCCCACTTCGTTGGTAACAAGCACGAGCAGACCAGGATACAACTGAATGGCAGCTACCAGCTCGTCCATATGATCGTACAATACCTGCACAGGCTCATGTTCATGCGCTAACAGCACATTGGTCAACCAAAGTGTCAGACAATCCACCAGAATGGTCGGTGCAGAGTTTCCCGTGTGAAACTCTCCCATTCGTGTAATTAATTCAGGCAAATCCAGCGGTTCCTCCACCGTATGCCACAGATATCCTGCTTCATCCCGCTGATTCTGATGCAGACGTATACGCTCGCGCATTTCGTCATCATAAGCCTGAGCCGTAGCCACATACCAGGCCTCGGAGGAACGCTGCATACAGAGACGCTCTGCAAACGAGCTTTTGCCACTCCGAGCCCCGCCCGTCACGAGTACACTCATGGGGATTCCTCTCCTGGAACGGATGAATCAGCAGAAGCGGATGAAGCGTCATTAGGTTGAGTCTCCGTCGTGCCATCCGACACACCAGCACTCGCAAATGTCGCCATCTCGCTGAGAATACGGCATGAGGCATCAATCAGATGAAGACTGAGCACGCCTCCGGTGCCTTCACCCAGACGCATGTCCAGGTCCAGCATCGGTTTCAGGCCAAGCTCACGCAATAATGCTGCATGTCCACTTTCATGCGATGTGTGGGAAGCAATCATGTATTCTGTACTGACCGGAGCAAGCTGCCTTGCAATCAACGCCGCAGCGGTGGAGATAAATCCATCTACGACAACGGGGCATCCGTTTGCAGCGGCAGCTAGAATCACGCCTGTCAGTCCGGCAATCTCCAGTCCGCCCACTTTGCACAGCACATCGAGTGCATCGTCTGCATTCGGAGCATTCACGCTAAGAGCCTGGCTGACCACTGCGGCTTTGCGCTGCAAACCGGCATCATCCACGCCTGTTCCCCGACCCACTGCTGAAGCAGGAGCTGTCCCGTTATTGCACACATCACTGCCGCACTAGCGGTTGTATTGCCGATGCCCATCTCTCCGGTGACAAACAACTGCGTCCCCTTAGCCACCTCGTTCGCGACGACTTCGGCCCCTGCAAGAATGGCCTGAATCGCTTCATCCCGGGTCATTGCAGCACCTTTTGCCATGTTGGCTGTGCCTTTGCGGACCTTGCGGGAAATCAGGTTCGGATGTTCCAGATCGGCATTCACCCCAATATCCACACAGATTACATCAGCTCCAGCGTGGCGAGCTAGGACATTGACAGCCGCTCCCCCCGCCAGGAAATTCAGGACCATCTGTGGAGTCACCTCAGCAGGAAAAGCACTAATCCCTTCTTCAACCACCCCATGATCCGCAGCCATAACGATAACAGCTCTGCGATCAAAGCAAGGACGAGCCTTGCCCGTGATTCCCGCCAGACGAATAACCAGCTGTTCCAGCTTGCCCAGACTGCCGGGTGGTTTCGTCAATGCATCCACATGTGCGGAGGCTTCCGCCGCCACTTCTTCATTAGGACCCACGATCCGACCTAGTAACTGTTCCAACACCTGTTCATTATTCATACAGCCAGCACTTCCTTTATTAAAAATACGGGGTCACCCCCGCTTCGTTCACTTCTTCTCCCGCCTCAGCAACAGCTGTGGCAATCCATTGTCGGGATGACTCACCATCGCCGGACTCACCCGGAAGATCTCCCGAATGTTCTCTTCCGTCATTAACGAATGAGGTGTACCATTCCCTACGCATGTTCCGTCCCGCAGTGCCAGAATGTGGTCGCAAAATTGTGCGGCCAGGTTCAGATCATGCAGCACCGCCACAATCGTAATATGATTTTTTTGACGCCATGCCGATAATAACTCCATAAATTGCAATTGATATTTGATATCGAGAAAGGTGGTTGGTTCATCCAGCAACAACAGCCGTGGTTCCTGAGCCATGACTTTGGCAAGCGCAACCCGCTGCCGCTGTCCTCCACTAAGCGCATCCAAAGACCGTTCGGCCATGTCACTTAAACCCAATTCCTCCAGCACCCGATCGACTATTGCTGCTCCATCCGACGTTTCTTTTCCGAGCCAGTTCTGGTAAGGGTAACGTCCCATCTCGACAACATCCCTTACGGGATAGGAAATCGCAGGCAGGCCATCCTGCTGCAAGACCGCAATCATGCGCGACAATTCTTTACGGGTGTAGGAGGAGATATCCCGTCCATCAATCTGTATGCTGCCTGCGCTCGGATGTTCGGTTCTGGCAAGTAGCTGAAGGAGAGTCGATTTGCCGCTGCCGTTTGGGCCAACAACGCCCCACCACTCCCCCTCTTTGACTTGCCATTCGACCACATGCAGAGCCTGATGGTTACCATACATTTTACCAGCTCCTGTGACCTTAATCATCTGTCGGTTCGCGGTAAGGTCTGTTCTCACGAACATACTCATGGCATCATCCCTTTCCGCAGCTTTTTGTTCCGATGCAGCAAATAAGCGAAGAAGGGCGCTCCAACAAAGGCCGTCACTACCCCCAGTGGAATTTCGGTCGGCGCCAGCAATGTGCGTGCAATCGTATCTGCCCAGACCATAAAGATCGCTCCCCCAATCGCGGACAAAGGCACCAGCAATCGATAATCGGGTCCCACGATGAGCCGAAGAATATGCGGAATGACCAGTCCGACGAAGCCAATTACGCCCGATACGGAGACAGCGCCTGCCGTAAGCAGCGTACCCACAGCCAGTACCGACAACTTCAATCCGTCAACCCGAAACCCCGATATGCGCGGCCTGACGTTCCCCCAGGGCAAGCACATTCAACGAACGCGCACGGCTCCAGAGGAAGATTAGTCCCAGCACAAAATACGGGAAAAGGATGGCCGTATACGACCACCCACGCAGTGACAAACTCCCCATCGTCCAGTATATAATTTCATTGATGGTCTGTTTCGACATCGTCGACAGGAAGGAGACGACTGCTCCCAGGAAACTTTGCATGACCACCCCAGCCAGAATCAGGCTGTGTGTTGGTATTTTGGGTCCCTCACGAGCGAGGGCCAGCACAAACCACAATGTGATTACTCCCGTCAGAAATGCGACCAGTGGCAGGGTCCAGATTCCAATCAGTGCATACTGTAATCCGAAGAAAATCAGAAAAGCCGCACCCACCGATGCACCGGACGATACGCCCAGCGTAAACGGATCAGCCAGAGGGTTCCGAAGAACCCCCTGGAATCCCGTTCCGGCAATCGCCAGTGATGCACCTACAAGTACGGCCAGCAGTACACGTGGAAATCTGACCTTCCATATAATCTGTTCTGCTGCTGTATTCCAGTCAGGAACAATCCAGTCGCCCAGCCAGGGAATGCGATGAAGCAAGATGCCCGCAATGTCCCGGACTGGCAGGGCAACCGAACCGATGCCCGTGCAGATTAGCACGGTTAACACAAGCAGCACAATTCCGGCCGTTCCGTACACTGCCAGCTTTTTACTCATTTGAACAGGTCAGGGTAGATCGCTTTGGCAACTTCTTTCAGACCTTGAGTTACCCGTGGTCCTGGACGGCTCAGCAGGTTCGCATCCAGGCCAATGACTGCATCGTTTTTCACAGCCGTGATTTGATCCCAGCCACTGCGGGCTTTGATGATTTGATCCAATGTTTTGGAATTTTCATCAATGACGTCATTCGCATACAGAATCACATCCGGATTGGAAGCAATAACGTTCTCTTCATTAATTTCATACCAACCATCCTTGTCGGAAGCAATGTTGGTACCTCCGGCCAGTGTGATCAATTCATCCATGAATTCACCTTTACCCACAGTCCAGCCCGGGGAGAATTCAACGTATACTTTTTTCTTCTCTTCCGTTTTAACTGCCTTCACAGCTTCAGTTACATCAGCCACATCCTGTTTCATCTGGGTGATGATCTCCTGTGCTTTTTCCTGATGATCCGTGATTTTACCAAATGTTTCGATGTTGGTCATTACATCATCCACTGATTTGGGATTTGTTTTGAAAATGGTGATGCCCAGATCACGCAGTTTCTTCACAGCGTCTTCACTCATGGAAATGCCTGTAAATACGATGTCTGCTTCAGCTGCAATGATCGACTCTTCGTTAGGCTTTGATATACCGCCCATTTTTGGTTTTGCTGTTGCTGCTTCCGGATAATCATCATAGTCGGATACTCCAACGATCTGCTCGTCCAATCCGAGTGCGAACAGGGATTCCGTTTCAGCCGGAGATACGGATACGATTTTGGCTGGTGCTTTGTCAAACGTAAACGATTCACCCGTAGCATCGGTAACCGTGAGTGGATATTGTGTTTTGAGATCTGTCTGCGCCTGTCCTTGGGATTGCTCCTGTGCAGGTTGCGAGGTTCCTGTACCCTCATTCGTTGTTGTTGTTCCACATCCGGCCAAAGCCAGTGCCAGCATCGCTGCGCTCAGCAGTGACGCCATGCCTTTCCATGTCTTGAAATTCATTGTGTTCATTCTCCCCTTCTCTATCCATTCTAGTGAGTAGTGCTCCTGTCCCAATTCCGCTTGAATTTGTGTTCCGAAAAAATAAAATCCCCAATCCTTGGTCAGGATCAGGGATGACGTCTCGCATGTGGCGATCAGCACATGCCAGCTTAACGCTGTACATGCACAGAGAACTGCCCGAAACGCTGTCCTTTCCTCGAAGGAACACCGGCTTGTACGTCCAGGGCAGGTAACCTGACTTACAGGAATTCATCCTGATTTACAGTGGCGGGACCGTGCCGGATTTACACCGGCTTCCCTATTTCACCCGTTTGCTGTTCATAGTCTGATAAGAAACCATGAAACGTTGCTGCATGCACGCGGGACCCTTGGTCGCTAATATAGTTTAACCATTCAAGTGAGCATCCTGCATCCATTGCAAGGCATAAGGCCCTTCTCTAATGATGCATTTGCTAAGTCACACTTCTGTTGTGATTATAGGTTATATTGTACATCCTTACAACCTGATTTATGGAAAAGTCAATCTGGTTCCAACCCAGCTGTCCCCATCGCCATCCAGCCGAATCTTTATCGCTTGTCCTGGTATCACCTGCGTATCCCAGAATCCTTGATGCGGAATGAGACGTGATACCATATAACGAATAACACCGCCATGCGTAATCACGGCTACCTTTGGCACATTCATGCTGCGAGAATGCAGTATTGGTGAAAAGGACAACAGACTCTCTTCCAAAAATGAATCAATCCGCGCAGCAAATGCCTTCCATGGCTCGCCCTTCGGGGGCGTCACCTCTTGTGGGGCATCGATCCAGTCACGGTACTGTGGATTGTCCTTGAGCTGGTCATAGGTCAATCCCTCCCACTGACCAAAGTCAATCTCCCTTAGACGGGCATCAAGCTTGGCCTGTCCCACTTGGGACGGTGCAATGTGTATGAGTGTCTGCTGACAACGCAACAAATCACTGCAATAGAGGGCGTCCCATGTGACATGGCTGATCTCTTCGCGCAGCAGAGCCAGCTCCTGCTCTGCTTCTGGCAGCAGACCGATGTCGGTATGCCCGAGATATCTTTTTCCAAATTCCACGCTGTTATACCATGACGTATCAACATAATCTCTCGGCTTTGTATTCCACTATGTCCAGCTTCTATATCCATAGCAGTGCACCTCCAGCAGCCCATATCCCTAGGGTGAACAGCCAACATAATAAAACAAAAGAACCTGCTGACCAAAACATAAGTCTTGTTGTTCGTACAATATCTTCTGCTTCCATCCGACGTGACGGCTCGCCCATATAAGCGCGAAATGAAGCCACTCCGTGGTACACGTTATGACCGCCAAGTCTTATGCCCAGCGCTCCGGCCACTGCTGACTCGGGAAAACCGCTGTTAGGGCTTGGGTGCAGCCGTGCATCCCGGGATACCATGCTCGCTGCCCCTCTCGCATCCAGTTTCATGAACCAGGCTCCTATAATCAAAAGCAGGGCGGTAAGCCGTGCGGGAATCCAGTTGGCCCAATCATCCAGACGGGCAGATGCCCAGCCGAGATAAAGATATTCTTCATTTTTATAACCTACCATGGAATCCAGCGTATTCACGGCCCGATAAGCCATGGCAAGCGGTGCACCGCCAATCAGGGCGTAAAACAGTGGAGAAACGATGGCATCCACGATATTCTCGGCAACCGTCTCTACCGTTCCCCGCACAACCTCCGGTTCATCCAGATGAGCCGTGTCACGCCCTACAATCATGCCCAGTGAACGTCTCGCCGCAGGCCAATCCTGTTGACTTAGATGGCGGTAGACTTCCATGCCTGCATCCTTCAAACCTTTGGAAGCAATGGTGGTTGCGATCAACACCACTTCAGCCACAACCGCAATGGCAGGATGAATGAGGCCCAGTACATATACCAATCCCCAAGTCACTGCAAAAGCTCCCCCTGCAATCAAAATGGGAAATAAAATTCCTGCCCTTCTAAGGGCCCGGTTTGAGTCCACACGCGACCTTATCGCCCGCTCCAGTGTAGAGATGGCCTTGCCCATGCCAATCACCGGATGAGGAATCCAGCGTGGATCTCCGATGCAGCGATCCAGTATGTATGCCCCTATAATAATCCAGGCTCCGGCCATTCCCGTCCAGATCGGCCAGGAAGCCCATTGATGCAGCAGAGATATCATTGCTTGTTATTCCTCTCTTTCCACTCCTGCGCGGCTTGCAAACTTTCCGTTATCGTGTCATATACCAGCCTGCCGATCGCAGCACCCATGACCGTAGCCGTTCCGGCGTAACTGATGAGCGGTTTATTTTCTTCAGTCTGACTTACCGCGAGCACGATAGCATCCGTTGTTGTTCCAGTTGCGGTCAGCCCATTTTCGGAATCCATCACACCGAAATCAGCTAACGCAGCGGCCTTTGCTTCTACCGCAGTCTGAATGGCATTCACCATCGCTCCGGCGGTCATTCGCCCGTTCATCCACAACATGATATTGATCGTACCGGGTTTGTAGCTTGAAACTGAGCTTTTCCCAAGGTTCTGAGGCACGGTCTCATGCCCCATCTCATTCCCCGCAGCATCAAACACAGTTCTTGCAGAACCTGCCCGTGCAGCGTTGGATACCCCTGCTGTCGTACAGCAGAGTAATCCGAACTCATCGCTTTCATATTCCTGGATAGCCGTGTGCTCTAATTGAACTGCAGTCAGAAGTCCGGCGCATTGATCCTGCTGCTCCTGCCATTCACTCAATAGATCGGCAATATCACGCGGTGGATCGTCACACCGATAATGTCTGTCCACATAGATGTTGAATATACGGTCCAATTCAATCATACCGCCCCCATACACGGCACTGGAAAGTGCTTTTACAACAGAGGGGCTTGAAGCTTTAATATGTCGTTCATGTACAGAGATGTTTAGTCCCGGCCACACAGAAGATCTATATTCGTTATAGTCTGTTTGTACATCCATGCATTGCTTATAAGCGTTATAGAATGGCAGTGCCATCGTTCTGCCCCCTGCCTCTAGTCCGGTTGTCGTGTCAAGCTCCATTACATTTTCCATTGTCTCCAGTAAACGCCCGTTAGCCTCCGCGTCCTTGACTGCAAAGCGTACATGGCGCTCCCCAAGTCCCGGATACATGGCACAACTCCGAATCAGTATACCGCGTTCACCGAGAGCAGCCTGCATGGATGTCGCTGTCCACGGCTCTGGCAGAGTTGCCAATATAAAGTTCGCTTCCCCTCGTGTCACCTTACATCCCAAAGTCTCCAGCCCTGTCGTTAATCTATCCCGCTCGTAGGACATCAGTGCCATGGTCTCCTGTTCAAAATTCTCTCCACTGCGCAGACAGGCTTGTCCTGCGATCAGCGCCAGCCCATTCACACTCCAGGTCACTTGCTTCTCAGTCATGGCATGAATCAGCTCAGGATGACCCAGCGCATAGCCCAATCGTAAGCCTGGAATGGCGTAAAACTTGGTCATCGAACGAATGATGATCACTTGGGGATACTCTTTCAATCTGGGCGCAAGCGATTGCCGCTGTGACTCAGGAATAAAGTCCATAAACGCCTCATCTACCACCAATATGCTGCCTGTGATCTCCGCTTTACGCGCAAGCCGATGTAGAACCTCAACCGGATACTGCACTCCATTGGGATTGTTCGGCTGTCCAAGGAAAAGCAAGTCCACCCGTTCCATCAGCTTTTCGATATCCTCCGGTTCTGCTCGCCAGTCCAGTTCTTCCCGTCCTCGAACATAATGGACTTCTGCTCCAAATTGTCTGGATAATGCACTGTACTCCGAAAAACCAGGCTCTACCGTGCCTACTCTACGTGGCGCGAGTCCAAGCAGGATTAGAGCCATGCTTTCCGCCGCCCCGTTGCCCACGGATATGTGATCCGGGGTTAAACCCAGTCGGTCACTGAGCAGCAATTTGAACGCCCGATGACCCGGATCGGGGTAACGAAGTACCGTCTGCCATCCATGCTCCAGAGCCTCCAACACTTCCCTAGGTGGACCCAGTGGATTAATGTTCGCGCTATAATCAAGGAAATCCGCAGCATTCCCTCCAAAACGTGCAGCGGCTGTCTCCACATCACCGCCATGTCCGAAAACTTCAATTAAACCGGTCATTCTATCCGTCATCCTTTCTGCATGTCCTTTTTATTATGGATGTCGTGACAGTCAGGGGTCAATCCTGTTTTGCCTGTTCAAGCCCGTTCGAGCTGTAATTCCTTTGTGTCCTATCGACAATTCGTTTACAATAGAGAAGGAATTTCGATTCCGTAAAGCATCACTACATAAGGGATATTCTATCCCTCACATACATTAATGGAGGAATGACCATGCTGTTTGTTGATAACCAGGGCATTACAGATCCTTCTGTAAACCTCGCCATTGAGGAATACATCCTGAAGCATCTGCCGATGGATGACAGCTACTTGCTGTTTTACATCAACCGCCCGTCCATTATTATCGGAAAACATCAGAATACCATTGAAGAGATCAACATTGAGTATGTTCAGGATAACGGTGTTCAAGTCGTACGTCGTCTTTCGGGAGGCGGAGCCGTTTATCACGATCTGGGCAACCTCAATTTCAGCTTTATTACCAAGGATGACGGACAATCCTTCCACAACTTCCGCAAATTCACGCAGCCTGTGGTGGAAGCCCTGCAAGAACTCGGTGTCAATGCCGAACTGACGGGACGGAACGATCTGCAAGTCGGAGAAAAGAAAATTTCGGGCAACGCCCAATTCTCCACGCGCGGTCGCATGTTCAGTCACGGCACATTGATGTTTAACCTGAACCTCGACCACGTCCAGGCTTCACTCAACGTGAATCCCGAGAAGTTCAAGTCCAAGAGCACCAAATCCGTACGCAGCCGGGTTGCCAACATTCGTGATCTGATCGATAGCAATCTGACCATTGAACAATTCCGGGACGAGCTGCTGCGTCACATTTTCCGCATGGAGCCACAGGACGTCCCTCAATATGAACTCACGGAGAAAGATTGGGACAAGATCAAGGAAATCTCCGCCGAGCGTTATAGCAACTGGGATTGGAACTACGGCTTGTCACCGGAGAGTAATGTGAAGCATACACGCAAATTCCCTGTCGGCATCATTGACCTGCGCATGAATATCAAAGATGGACGCATTGAAGATGTCAAAATCTTTGGTGACTTCTTCGGCGTAGGCGATGTAGCGGATATCGAAGATATGCTGCGTGGTAAGCGTTACGAGGAATCCGAGGTACGTACTGCACTTGAGGGTTTGGATGTAAAACATTACTTCGGCAACCTGGAGCTGGAGGACTTTATTGGCCTTATTTTCCTGGAGGAGTAGATATATAAGTTCAACCCAAGAAAGTTTACACCTGCCACTCCGATGACAGAATAACCTTCCGATCGCTGTTATCCCCAGATTTTTTTGATTCCCTTCTTCAAAGGGAAAATCCGGTGATAAAGGCGAACGCTCCGCTTCTTCAGGTTTTTTCTGTCCTCTCCGTTCTCGTGTAAAAAGTTTTGTTGAACTGATATAGATTAAGTCGGGTATAGATACAGATAAAAAGGAGAGAAACACAGATGACCTACAAATTAATCGCAATTGACATTGATGATACCCTGATCAACGACAACAAGGAAGTAACGCCCGCAACACAGACCGCCCTGGAACAAGCGGTTGCTCATGGTGTCGTTGTAACTTTGGCTACTGGACGTGCCTATGCTTCTGCACAAGCACTGGCTCGTCAGACAGGACTGAACGTGCCAATCATTACGTATCAAGGCGCTTTGGTGAAAAACTTGCTGGATGAAAAAGTACTCTATGAGCGCTACGTTCCACAGGACGCTTCCCGCAAATTGTACGACTACTGCCTGGAGCATAATCTGCACCTGCAAACGTACATTGACGATAAATTATATGCCCGTGAAGAAAACGACAAGCTGCGTGATTACGCCAAGCTGAACGGTACGCAGTACCATATCGAACCGGATTTCATCAAAGTGATCGAGCAAAAAACACCGAAACTGCTCATCATTGATGAGCCGGACTACCTCGACGAAGTTGCAGTTGACTTGCGCAAACTGCTCGGACCTGAAGTGCACATCACCAAATCCAAGCCATACTTCCTTGAAATCATGCATCATGAGGGAACCAAAGGCCATGCACTTACGTTCCTGGCAGATCACTTTGGCCGCGAACTGAGCGAATGCATCGCCATCGGCGATTCCTGGAATGACCATGAAATGTTGGAAGTTGCAGGTCTGGGTGTAGCGATGGGCAATGCGATCCCTGCTCTGAAAGAGCTGGCAGACTACATCACCGCGAGCAATAACGAAGACGGCGTGAAGCAGGTTATTGAGAAATTTGTGCTGAACGCAGAGTAAATGCTTCAGAGACAGAACAGCCCGGAGACCACAGTAGATTGTGGATTCCGGGCTGTTTTTCTATTCAGTCGTTCAAAGATACGAGCACAATTCCCGCAAACAATAACACAACACCGAGTCCCTGTCTGTTCAATGTGATGTCTCTCCTCATTCCTGCGTAAAAATATATATTTCCTATTTTACCATAGAATTGGAAGTCTGACCCAATAGAGTTTTGCGTTTTCCTTTCTGCAACCAGCCCATCACTTTCTCATTCATCGCCAGCAAACCCGAAACGATCAGCGCAACACCGATCCACGTAATCCAGCTTACGTGCTCATTGTAGAGAACCGCCCAAGACCAACCGCAATCGGAGGGGAGATGTATAACCAGGTTGCTGGAAACAGCGGGTTGGTACGAGACATGATCCAGTAGAACAAGCTGTGACCAACCATCGAACCGACTACCGTCAGATAGATCAGAGATGATACCGCTGGCACCCAATCCAGTCCCGTTGTGCTCCATGATTCCGTCACTGCTGAGAGCGCGGATAAAAGCAATCCTCCGTACATCATCTGCACCGCATTAATCGCTACAGGACTGGCCTCCTTAAACTGGTTAATGACCTTTTTGGAGTACAATGCACCCGCCGAGTAACAGACTTCACCCACCAATACGGCAATACACCCCCATAACCACAGGGAATTTGCACCGATGGATACACCCGGCAATACAACGAGAATAACCCCGGCAAAACCGATCAGACAGCCCGCAATCATGCGTGCGGACGTTTTTTGACGCAACAATGCTGTCTGCATTACCATAATCATCAGCGGACCTGTTGCTGACAGAATCGCGCCAACACCAGAGCTCACATATTGTTCAGCCCAATATAAAGTCGCAAAGGTTCCGAACGTCAGTCCGGCCCCTGTCAGAAGCATCTCTTTCCGCCAAAGTAATGACAGGTTCACTTTCCCTTTCATCCACATCCATGCAAACATTAGAGCACCTGCAATAATAAAGCGTAGTCCGGCCGACAGAAAAGGCGGCATGCCTGCCTCCACGCCAATTTTAATCGCCAGAAACGTTGTTCCAAAAATAAGACACATTACGGTAAATGCTAATCCAACCATGCTAGCCCCTCCTTCATCTGTTCTCCATCATATAGCACCGTCTACAGAACAGAATGAATAAAACAGAACAGTTAGCTCTCATTTGCTGTTACAATGGAGTTCAAAAGGAGTGTGAGCGGGGTGGGCAAAGCCATGTTGATGACAGATAACAGCCTGAAACTATATGAGCAAGTGGTACATTATCTTGTTGTACGGATCGAAGCGGGAGAGTGGAAAGAAAATGAGAAGCTGCCGTCCGTGCGGAGCCTGTCTGAGCTGCTCGGCGTTCATCGCCTCACTGTTTTCAAGGCTTATCAGGAGTTAAAAGATCGCGGGAATGTATACGTCAAGGATAAGTCCGGTTATTATGTTAGTCCTGTTGACCCTTCTCCCGTGACAGACCAGGCCGATGACCCGGCAGTATCCGCTTGGCTGCATTGGGATTCACTTGCCCGCGTACAATCCCTTGAGGCGGAATTCCAATTTTCTAAATCATTGATTGATCCCGCCCTGCTGCCAAACCGATATTGGGGCGAGCTGATGCGGGATTTGCTGGATCTATATCCCCGTCTGCTTGGCACATACTCCACAATTCAGGGAGATCTGGAGCTGCGTATTGCCTTGGCAAGCCATCTGACGACGAGGGAGCGTTTCTATCTCTCAGCCGATGAAGTGCTGATTACTTCCGGTGCACAGCAGGCCATTGATGTCATCTCTCGAAGTCTCGTCAGACCCGGTGACCGTGTACTCATGGAGAGGCCTACGTATGGGCCTGCGATGGAGATTTTCCGCAAACAGGGTGCAAAGTTGATTTTTACCGATATTCATCCTGACGGCTACGATCTGGAACAGATTGAACGCCTTATGAAGCAAGAAAAACCAAGAGTATTTTATATGACGCCGACCTTCCAGAATCCTACGGGCATCAATATTCCAACCGAGCAACGCAAACAATTGCCTGAACTGGCGGAACAGTACGGATGTTTCCTGGTGGAAGACGACAGCACTTACGATATCTATTTCAAAGAAAAGCCTCCGGCGCCGATCTTCACATACGATACAACAGGGCATACGCTCTATATTCGCAGCTATAGCAAATATGTTGTGCCGGGTCTGCGGATTGCCGCCATTATGTGCCGTCCCCGGTTCATGCCGGGATTACAGGCTGTAAAGGCACTGACGGATAACGGATCACCTCTGCTGAATCAGAAGCTGTTCCTCCGTTATTTCCAGTCGCCACGCATGCACCAGCACCTGTCCAAGCTGCGTACCGCCATTCAGCTACGGATGGAAGTCATGGAACAGTGCCTTCAACAAACCAATTGGACTTGGACTCGCCCCGAAGGTGGACTTAACATCTGGGCAGAGCTTCCGGAAGGCGTTGATACAGGGCGATTGCTTCACCGATGCATGGAGCATTCCGTTGCTTTTGTGCCGGGAACGGTGTTCGATCCTTCCGATGCGGACGCCAGTCGCAAACTGCGTCTCTCCTTCTCTTATGCTCACGAGCAGCAGATCCGGGAGGGCATGAGCAGACTTATTGCGCTGGCTGAAAATACCTGATGGCACGTTGCTGAGGTCAGCTCCAGCCTGTCGTCCAAAAGCTAAAAGATATACTCGCTATACCAGTAAAAAAACTAAACATAACAAACCCGAAAGGCACTAAATAACCTTTCGGGCTGTTGCGTTTACTCTGTCCTATTATGTTATACTAATCAGCGTTTCTGTTATCTGCAAGCAGCCTACGGACTGGATATGACCTTATCCACCAGTCCATACTCCACGGCTTCTGCCGCAGTCAGAAAATAATCTCTGTCAGTATCCTTTTCAATCCGCTCCATTGGCTGTCCCGTATGATCGGCAAGCAGCTTGTTGAGGCGCTGGCGGTGCTGGATAATCCGGTTCGCGTGAATCAGCATATCCGATGCCTGCCCTCGCGTACCGCCAAGCGGCTGGTGAATCATGATTTCACTGTTCGGCAGCGCCAGTCGTTTCCCTTTTGTTCCACCAACCAGCAGAATCGTACCGAAGCTCGCCGCCATGCCTGTGCAGATCGTGGAAATGTCAGGCTTCACGAATTGCATCGTGTCATAGATGGAGAAACCGGCGGTCACGGAACCACCTGGACTGTTGATATACATCTGGATATCCTTCTCCGGGTCCTCTGCGGTCAGAAACAATAATTGGGCCACGATCGCATTGGCCATCTGATCCTCAATTTCCCCGGATACCATAATGATTCGATCTTTCAGCAAACGGGAATAAATATCATAGCTCCGCTCTCCGCGGGCTGTCTGTTCAACAACATAAGGTACCACGTTCATGCATTTTGCCTCCCCGGTTTATGCAACCATGCTGACCGTATATCCTCCCCCATACGACATGGAATTCGTACCGGAGCTTGAATAACTGTACATCACTGGTTGCATCGATTGAGACGGCAGAGTCTGCTGCAAAATCGTTCCCGCTACAGCCATCGGATCATCGGTCTGATTCAGGCATAGATCAATTAAACGGGCTGTATCACCGCTGCGGAATGCCAGTAAATAACTGCGCAGTTCCTCCCGATTTTGTTGATTCTCATCCGCTTGATTTGTCTGATCAGAATCCGCTTCGTTCAGGCTGTGTCTCACTTTAGCCAGTGCAGAACGGGCACGATTCAAGGCGGCTTTGACCGCTCCTTCCGTCGTGTCCAACAGTTCAGCAGTCTCTACCGTTGTGTATCCCATCAAATCACGTAACATATATATCGCTCGCTGCCACGGTGGCAGTTCATTCACAAGGATCTGAACAGCGGACTCCACTTCCTCGAATCGCTCTTCTTCCTCAAATTCTTGCATAAATGGCTTCATGCTTTCCAGTTTGCTCGCCAAGTTCTCACGCTTCCGTATGGCGTCAATCCAGGTGTTGCGTGCAACACGGATGAGATAGGCTTCCCAGTTCATGTCCTCTGTCATTCCCGTTCTTCGGGTAGCTGAAGAGGATAGTGCTTTAACACAGGTATCCTGAACCAGATCCTCCGTCTCCCAGACTGAACCAGTTAATGACATGCAGTAGGCGTACAATGAGCCCAGCAGGTTCGGCAGCGCAGCTTCAATCGTTTGCTCTAACGTATATCCGGTTTGGACACTGTAATGGCTATATGGTTCAATCGGTTTATCATCATGTGGTCTGTTGATTCTGCAATCCACGGACTTCACAAAGGCCATGTTTGGGGCCCCCCTTTGTTGGTTCCTGATTGATCTTGCTTCAATTCCCTTGCTGTAATTGCTTTACACTATGTAAACGAAGAACCTCCGGCAAAGGATACGCTCTTCTGAATTTATTTTTAGGATGGTTATCCTATTCTCCCAGCTTCACCTGCAGACCGGTAAGTGCCAGCGTAATTCCCTGATCCAGATTATAATTCTGTCGTACATCCACGTCGTGAGACATATGTGTAAAATAAGTCTGACCCGGCTTCAACTCCTGCAAAAGCTCCTGCGCCTCAACCATGTCATACACCGAACGTGTGGAGAATTCCGCAAGCTCATGAACAAAGCTCGTTCCGAGGATCAGCAGATCCAATCCGTACAATGGCTGCTTCTCCGCAGCCTTCAAATCAATGGCATCCGAGCAATACGCCCAGGTGTATCCTTCACGTTCCAGTCGATACGCATACGAATAGCCATTATGACCGTGGCAAACTTTCCAGGAGTACACCTTCCATCCACCAAGCTCGATATCATCATCCGTTTCCAGAAAATCCATATGGCGACCAAGCCATGGAAACTGACTTTGGATGGTCGCAATTACTTCCCGTGGTGCATACAACTGCCCTTTTACACCCAACCAGCGACAGGCATCGGCCCATTCCGGTAAGCCTCCAATATGATCAAAATGCGCATGAGTAATTAGCAGCGTCTGCACCATCCGCATCCCGAGGTCTTCCATCTGCGACCTCCAGTCCGGTCCGCAGTCAATCATGAAAGGTTCGTGCTCGCCATCTCCATGGATCAAAACAGAAGAGCGTTTGCGGCGGTTGATTCCCGTAAGCCGTGCTTCTGTGCAGACGTCACAATCACAATACACCCGCGGAACACCCATCGCATCCCCGGTTCCCAGAAATGTTAGCTGATTCATTATGAAAGTCCCCTCTCTATCCCGGAAGCAATGCATCCCAATTTATATTCCATCTGATTCATGATATGTAAATTGTAATCTCCCACCTCTGTTTTTGCAAAAAAAAGACCCTCCCGCGCAGTTATTCACTGCAAACGGGACCGTCTCTGTTGTCTGACATTTAGCAGTCCAACTTCATATCCTTTGTTTCACTATCAGCTAAATCAAAGCCCTCAGCTTCAACGTCAATTCCTGACCTTCAGGCACTTCCTTTGACTCAGTAATAACCCAATTCGATGCAAGGCGTTTGGCCAGTACATCTGCCTGTTCTGTTTTTAATTTTAACCCGGTTACGATGCCTTCACCAACAGTGAAATCTTGCTCCGGCAGTAATCCGAAAGACTTTTGCAAGTAGATCCCCAGACCACCACGAGTATTAAAGGTAATCCGGTAGCCGTCTTTAACCGCACCTTCCAGATTCTCGCCATGCTCGTCCGCATAGGAGAAAAAATCATCATATCTGTAGTGCTCCTCAGACACGGCATCGAACGCAGCCACATCTTTGGCCTGTATCGCCTCCAGTAAAGCTGCATCCGACATGCCTTTGCCACGAGCCTGTTCCAGCCGAATGGCTGTATTTTGGGACAACTTAAACTCAGCACTCATCCAACTCACACCTTCCTGTCACTATATATCATTATTCCATGGATATTCCTAATTCATTATATCCTGTCCCGATAGCCGGATACAAAGTGGCCTGGCGAAACTTCCATCCACTCCGGTTCTTCATCCCGTCCCCGAGCGGATGGGTCGGTGTTCTCCCTGATAATATAAAAACCTCCACCTCACTGGATAGAGTGAAATGAAGGTTGGGATCGCAAACACTATAACCCTGCCAACACCTGGTACCATACGCCTCGTTTGGAATACAGTGTGCTGCGTACCTTATCCCATCCGCCGAGGTAGTTTATATCGAACAGACCTTCAGGCGTAGGGAACGAGGACTTCGTTTCTGCAAACACTTCAGGGTCTACCGAACGGAAACCATGCTTGGCAAAAATGCGCTGTGCTTCCGGCGTACGCAGATACGCTATAAAGGCCTCAGCCAATTCACGGTTGCCATGTTTATCCGCATATTTGTCTACGACAACCGCTGGATTTTCAATCAGTATCGTGTTTTTGGGAACCACGATGTCATAATTTACACCCTTCGCTATCCGGGCAAGCAATTCATTCTCATACGTGACGATAACATCCCCCACGCCATACTCAAATGCCGCCATTGAAGAACGACCGCTCTTATCCAATGACTCGACATTCTCATGCACCTTTTCCAAAAAGGCTTTAGCCACGGCAGGATCTTTCTTTCCTTGCTCCTCAGACAGCTTCAATCCTGCACCATAGATGGCATTAATATCCCACTGGGCTCCGCCTGACGTCTTCGGATTCGGATAGAGCACCTTAACACCCGGCTTGGTCAAATCTTCAAAATCGCGAATCCCCAGCGGGTTGCCTGCCCTTGTACCCAGAACGACGATCGAACGGGTGATCATGCCATCATTCGGTGCCTGTTTCCAATTGGAACTGACCAGATCGGCTTTGACCAGCTTGTCGATATCACTTTCCATTGCCAAAAGCGCTACATCAGCTTCGAATCCACCCACAATCGCTCTGGCTTGTGTGCCGGAGGCTTCATAGGATTCCTGGAAGTGCACAGTCTGTCCGGTCTTCGCCTTCCATACCGCTTGGAATTCGGGCAGCAACTCTCCAACGGCATCTTTGGCTACACTGTAAGCACCGATAACCAATGTGTTAGATTGGTCGCCTGTCGAGGTTCCGTTCTGTCCGCTCGCTTCCTCCTGCTTACTACATCCAACGGTCATGCAGACGAGCAGAAGCATGAGGACAACATATATAGGTATGGCTTTCTTCTTCCTCGTCTGCATGGGCAGCACCTCTCTCCAAAATTCTAAAACTTTACTGAATCAAATGATCTTCTGATTAGATAATGACTGGCATTGGATCTTCTTTCAACCGATTCTCAACAACCCAGCTATGGGTATCATTGAACAGATAAGCACGATGCACGAGCACACGAATCTGTTGACCGACTTGCAAGGTTGTTTTCTCCAGAGAACGATACGTAATGAGTTTATGCCCCTCAACTTCCACTTCTACCATCCATTCACTTCCACGGAAATGAAGGTGTTTGACGGTACCCTTTTCAGTAGCGGACAGCATGCTAAACTCGTTTTTCAAACCAATCTCGATATACTCAGGCCGAATCAGTGCACGTGTGCGTTCCCCTTCCACCGCATGTTCAAAGCCCTTGAGCTGTGAAGCATCCTCCACGACGGTAGATTCCCCGATAAATGTAGCAACGAAAGGTGTCTCCGGGTTTTTGTAAATATCCCATGGCGTGCCCTTCTGTTCTAACCGTCCTTGGCTGATAATCATAATTTCGTCGGCAACTTCAATCGCTTCATCCTGGTCATGGGTTACAAAAATCGAAGTGATGCCCACCCGCTCAATCAGCTCTCTCAGCCATGAACGAAGTTCCTGACGGATCTTGGCATCAATGGCGGCAAAAGGTTCATCCAGCAATAGTAGCTGTGGCTCCGGGGCCAATGCTCTGGCAAAAGCAACACGCTGCCGCTGTCCACCAGACAACTGATGCGGATAACGCTGTTCGAAACCTTTCAATCCCGTCAACTCCACAAGCTCCATGACCCGATCACGGATCTGAGCTTTGGGAGTCTTTTTGACCTTGAGTCCAAAGGCGATATTATCAAATACTGTCATATGTTTGAACAAGGCATAGTTCTGAAATACAAATCCGATCCCACGCTCCTGCGGAGGCAGATGGTTTACGACCTTTCCGTGAAAACGAATCTCCCCGGAACCCGGGTTCTCAAGCCCCGCAAGCATACGCAGAATGGACGTTTTCCCACCTCCGCTGGGGCCTAGCAAACCGATTAGATGGCCTTTGGCAATATCGAACGAGACATCTTTTACCGCATGAAAATCACCGAAATGTTTGTTCAGATCACGGACTTCCACATGCATCTCAATGCACTTCCTTTCGCTTCTTGGCCCATTCCATCATAAGCAGGAGACCGACGGAAAAGGTAACCAGTACCAATGCCACACCATTTGCGGCAGCAACGTTAAAATTCTCAACATCCTGATATACCAGCGTTGTTGCCGTTTGTGTTTTGTTCATAATGTTACCCGATACAACCAGCACCGCACCGAATTCTCCAAGCGAGCGGGCAACCGTCAACACAAGACCGTATACTACCGCCCAACGAATGGAAGGCCAGGTAACACTCCAGAACGTTCTCCAGCCGTATGCACCAAGCGTTGATGCAGCCTCTTCCTGCTGAGATCCCAGCTCCTGCAAAACAGGCATCACCTCTCGGACCATCAGTGGAAAAGTGACAAACAACGTTGCTATGACCATGCCCGGGAAGGCATACACCACATTGAATCCTATCCCTTCAAAAAAAGCGCCCATAATGCTGTTGGGTCCCAGCAGCAATACAATCATCAATCCGCCGATGACTGGGGATACGGCATAGGGCAGATCCACGATGCTGTTCAGCAGCCCTTTTACCCGGTCACTCAGCCATCCGGCGCGGACCAGATAGATAGCCATCATTACGCCAAACAATGTATTTAACAGCGTGACGACAAGTACAACAAGTCCTGTCATCATCAGGGCATGCAGCGCCTCAGGACGCAACAGCCCTTCCAGGAAACCTCCTGCCCCGTCTTCAAATGCACCAATAACAATTCGTCCAAGCGGGATGATCAGCAGTACAATGAACACCGCAAACGTCAGTCCGATTAATAGTCGCCTCATCGTCTTCTCCCCGCATCTGCACCAGATTAATGAGCCAGAGGATCAGGAAAGAGAGTGTTAAGAGCAGTACGGATACCGCAGCGGCACCGGTTGGATTGTCACTTTCGATCTCGCCATATATGAATACGGAAGCCGTCAAAGTTCTTCCCGGGATATTGCCTGCCACCAGCACAACAGCGCCAAATTCGGCCAGTGCTCTGGAGAATGCAAGCATCCCCCACTAATCATGCCCGGAGCCATGGACGGTAGAATGACCTGCCTGAACGTGCGCGCCTTCGATGCTCCCATCGTGTAGGATGCCTCTTCCTCCGAAGGATCGATCTCTTCAAGTAAAGGCTGCACCGCACGGATGACAAAAGGAAACGTAACAAAGGTCATCGCGATCACAATCGCAGGCTGGTGAAACACAATTTCAAACCCCATAGATTCCGCTAGTTTTCCGATGGCACTGACCGGACCTAGGAGCAGCATAATCATCAGTCCACCAACGGCGGTAGGCAATGCAAAAGGAAGATCTACCAGACTGTTAAGGAATGACCTCCCGAAAAAGCGATAACGTGTTAGCACCCAGGCTATCATGGTTCCCAGAATAACATTAATCACCGTTGCGATAACGGCCAGCCGGATCGTTAAGAGCACGGCTTTCCACGCAATAGGGTCCATGATGCTTTGGATAAAGTTGCTCCATCCTTCTGAGAAGGAATTGACGTACAC
Source organism: Paenibacillus sp. 1A_MP2 (assembly GCF_052244825.1). Classification (NCBI taxonomy): domain Bacteria; kingdom Bacillati; phylum Bacillota; class Bacilli; order Caryophanales; family Paenibacillaceae; genus Paenibacillus; species Paenibacillus sp. 1A_MP2. Next base: position 5,638,495 of record NZ_JBQQCS010000001.1, read on the forward strand.
ACCGATGATTGGAAGTACAATGAGTACGATAAAATATAACAATACGGTACTACGGAATCCCCAAGTCCATCCCTTATGACGAAGAACGGTATTCATTGCTGCATTCCCTCCCAGCCTCCGGTTCTATGTCCGGTCGGCAGTCTTCCTGCTTCCATACAACCTTTTTCCTAAGTTGGATTTTATTACTTCAACATTATTCCCATTAGTCTACTTGGTTTTTTTGCTTATCTGATACTTTACCAGTTTGCAGTGCTAATCGTCAATGCTTTTATGGAATAAAATTGGGGCAGCCATGTGATGGAATTAATAAAAAATTTCCTGCCCGCTACGCAGCCAGAACAACCTTCCAATCGCTGTTATCCGCAAGCTTCCTGGTTTGTTTGTTATGTAATGGTTAAGGTACAATCTAGAGGACTAATTTGAAGCAAAAGGAGTGGGAGCAATATGTTATATACGAAGAATTTATCGACATCCAGACGGGATGAGATGAAAGATATTACGCGGGAAGTGGAGCAGGTTGTCCGTGAAAGTGGTGTGCAAAATGGAACGGTATTGATTTACTGTCCACATACGACAGCAGGCATTGCAATTAACGAGAATGCTGACCCGGATGTCAAACATGACGTACTGCTTCGTCTGAACGAAGTGTACCCTTGGGAGCATCCCGAATATCGCCATGCTGAGGGGAATACGGCATCTCACTTGAAATCGATCACAACCGGACCATCACAAACGGTGATCATACATGAGGGCAGATTAGTGCTCGGCAGATGGCAGGGCATCTATTTTTGCGAATTTGACGGTCCCCGTCAACGGAAATATTTCCTTAAAATCATGGAAGGATAGTTCATTTACACCCATGTCCAACTATTCTTCATCAAAATAATAAAACAAACAGGCGGTCCATCCTATTTCCGGGATGTAATCCGCCTGTCTTGGTCTTCTTCGCTTAAAAACTTTCGCGAGACAACGTTATAAAGAATTAATGTTATGACAATTCACCGCCCTGAAGTATAGGAGTGCGACAAAAGCGCCTTATTGGACGCCAGGCTGGTGTTGGAGATTTCGACAGAGTACTTTGACATGAGATAACGCAGCCGATTCAATCTCTGAAAAGGTCAAACGATCCTGAATATAGTATGATATGAATCCGTGCATAGACAAAAACAGCGTACGTGGTACACATTGAATATCCTCTTCTGTGCAACCCTCTTCATTCATGTATTGCCGAATAATAGAGGCAAACAATTCGAAGCATCTTCCTTGCTCCGTACGACAATACGATAGCAATTCCTCATCCCGAATCATGAACATGATCTCGTACTGATACGGATTCTCCAAACCAAAACGAATAAACTCCATCATAATATGTTCCACCTTGCTCACGCCGACCACGACTGGCCTGACCATGGCTTGCAGCAGCAGATGCCCCAGATGATTGAAATCTTCAACCACAATGGCATAAAACAGCTCCGCCTTTTCTTTAAAATGATAATACAGCGACCCATGACTATAGCCCAGATGCTGGCCGATGCTTCGCATCGAAATGGCGCGGTATCCTTTGGTAATAAAAAGATGCCTCGCCGCCTCCAGTATCCGCTCCCTCGACAACTCCTGTTCGACTGCTCTTCTAGCCATATATTTTATTCCCCTTCAATAAAATAAAGCCGCTGTCCCTCCGTGATCCGGGATTGCCCTTGCGTCAAATCTGTGATCCAGGCTACAAATGCCTCGGCTTCACTATCCGGCGGAAGACAAGTCAACGTAACCTTATCGGTGAATCCAGTTTCACCTGTACGGACTTCCCGGCTCCTTAATTCATTTTCCACTTTGCCCAGCCATGTGTAATCCAGTTCAACAAAAACTTCACGATGAAGCACTTTGGTAACCGCTTCCCCGCTTCAATGGCTGCAACTGCTCCATCCGTATAAGCGCGAATTAGCCCACCTGCTCCAAGCATGATTCCCCAAAGTAACGTGTAACTACGATAGCCACATTTTTCAATTGCTGATTTTTGATCACTTCAAGAATGGGTTTCCCCGCGGTTCCGCTTGGTTCCCCATCATCGGATTGCTTCTGGATCTCATCCCGCTCACCAATCATGTAAGCCGAGCAGTTATGAGTGGCATTCCAATGTTTTTTCTTGATTTCATCAATAAACGCATTGGCTTCTTCTTCCGTCGTGACCGGCATAATATGACCGATAAATCGCGACTTCTTGATTACAATTTCCAGATTGCCCGGTCCTCGAACCGTGCGATAACGTTCAATCATTCCTATCCAACTTTCCAATTTGATCCATTTTACAAGAAAGCAGTTCCCCGCGCGGACGCGGACGAACTGCCTTGGTTTAACATCCGGGGAACCATTGCTTTGACAAAGACTCCCCGAATGTAATTACATTACCTTATTTAGCTATATGAGCAGACCGATGAATTATTCGGAAAGTCTCGCTTCCAGCGCTGCTTTCTCTTCTTCAAAGCCTGGTTTGCCCAGCAAAGCGAACATATTTTTCTTGTAAGCTTCCACGCCTGGTTGGTCAAATGGATTGACTCCGAGCAGGTAACCACTAATGCCGCATGCTTTTTCAAAGAAGTATACCAGATATCCGAAAGAATATGGAGACATATCTGGAATGTTCACAATCAGATTTGGTACTTGACCATCGGTGTGTGCAAGCAGTGTTCCTTGGAATGCTTTTTTGTTAACAAAGTCCATCGTTTTACCTTCAAGGAAATTCAGACCATCCAGATCATCCGGATCCGCTTCGATCGAGATATGCTCCGATACTTCAGCAACCTGAATGACGGTTTCGAAGATGTTCCGGCTACCCTCTTGAATGAATTGACCCATGGAGTGCAAGTCAGTCGAGAAATCAACGGATGCAGGATAGATCCCTTTATAGTCCTTACCTTCACTCTCTCCAAACAGCTGTTTCCACCATTCGGATACAAAGTGCAGGGATGGCTCGTAGTTCACGAGGATTTCTGTTCCTTTACCTTTGCGGTACAACGCGTTACGAACAGCTGCATATTGATATGCTTCGTTCTCAGCTACGTTCGGGTTGCTGTACTCTTTGGAAGCATCAGCCGCGCCCTGCATCATTTCCTCAATGCTAATGCCAGCTGCTGCGATTGGAAGCAAACCTACAGCCGTCAGAACGGAGTAACGTCCACCTACATCATCCGGGATAATGAAGGATTCATAGCCTTCTTCATTCGCCAGTTTTTTCAGTGCGCCGCGCTCTTTATCTGTTGTTGCATAGATACGTTTGCGAGCTTCTTCTTTACCGTATTTTTTCTCCAATGCTGCACGGAAAATACGGAATGCGATTGCTGGCTCCGTTGTAGTACCGGATTTGGAGATGACGTTAACGGAGAAATCTTTGCCTTCAACCAGATCCAGCAAATGAGTTACATATGTGGAGCTGATATTGTTTCCTGCGAAATAGATTTCAGGCGTTTTGCGTTTTTCTTTAGGCAGGTTGTTGTAGAAAGAGTGTGTCAACATTTCAATCGCTGCACGAGCACCCAGGTATGATCCACCAATACCGATAACAATCAGTACTTCGGAATCGCTTTGGATTTTGGCAGCCGCTTTTTGAATACGGGAGAACTCTTCTTTGTCATAAGCGGTAGGCAGGTCGATCCAGCCCAGATAATCCGATCCTGTACCTGTTCCGTTGTGGAGCTGCTCGTGAGCCAAACGAATCGGTTCAGCGAAATAGTCCACTTCATGCTGATTGACGAATTGCAGAGCTGTGCTGTAGTCAAACTTCACTTTTTTTGCCATGATCTATAAAACCTCCTGATATCGGTAGCGTATTTTTTTCCGTTTTCCATTCGAAACAACTTAGCCTAAGGATACTTCAAATCCACAGGACTGACAAGCTTGCAGCCCGAACTTTGTCGTAAGAGTTTAAGAAGCAAAAAGGGTTAACCGAATCCGCGAGTCGCGGTTCTGGTTACCCTTCTTGTATTATTCCGCCGGGTACGAGCAGCAGTAGTCGGTAACGCTGCGTATCTCCAGTTTAAATTTGGATTCGGCAGGCACGTGAAACGTAGCTTGACCTTGAATCTCTTGCCAATCTGCTTCTCCGGGAAGCAATACTCTCAGATCGCCGGACAGAATCTCCATAATCTCACGGGAATCTGTGCCGAACTCATAATTGCCTGGAAGCATAATGCCCAGAGTCACCTTGCTGCCATCCCCCAAAATAACTGTTCTGCTCGTTACCTGGCCTTCATAATAAATGTTGGCCTCTTTGACTACACTGACTTGATCAAACTGTGACATGCGTACCCGCTCCCCCTGAAGTTAATGAAAACAAAAGGCAAAACAGATCAGGGCGGTTACCCGCCCATTCTCTGCCGGAAATCACTTGCTACTCGGCAGGACAGAAATTAAACTGTCCCTCCTGGCAGCATTTTTCAAAGCTATTACAGCAATGCTTTCACGCGACTAACCACGTTCTCCACAGTGAAACCATACTCTTGGATAACACGGTCGCCAGGCGCGGATGCACCAAATGTGCTGATTCCGAGAATGTCGCCTTGGTCGCCGACATATTTTTCCCAGCCCATTGGATGAGCCATTTCAATCGCCAGACGAGCTTTAACATCCGGAAGCAGGACGGATTCTTTGTATGCTTTGTCCTGTTTCTCGAACAGATCCCAGCTCGGCATGCTGATTACGCGAACTTGGATACCTTGTTCAGCAAGTGCTGCTTGGGCTTTGACAGCCAGTTGCACTTCGGAACCTGTTGCGATGATTTGGGCCACAGCTTTGCCTTCTTTTGCATCAGAGACAACATACGCACCACGTTTCACGTTCTCACGGGAACCTTCAACGGTACCTTCCAGAATCGGCAGGTTTTGACGAGTGAGTACGAGTGCAACCGGATTGCTCTTGTTCTCAAGCGCATAAGCCCATGCTGCAGAAGTTTCATTACCGTCAGCCGGACGAATAACCGTCAGGTTAGGAATGATACGCAGGGATGCCAATTGCTCGATTGGTTCGTGAGTAGGACCGTCTTCACCAACAGCGATACTGTCGTGAGTCAGAACATACGTCACAGGCAGACCCATCAGAGCAGCCAGACGAACAGCTGGACGCAGATAGTCTGTAAATACGAAGAATGTACCTCCGAATACTTTCACACCACTGTGCAGTGCCATACCGTTCATTGCTCCAGCCATACCGAATTCACGGATACCGAAGTAAATGTTGCGACCGGAATAATCTTCTGGTGAGAAGTTCTCCAGATTGTTCAAGTGAGTCATTGTGGAGCTTTCCAGGTCAGCAGATCCGCCTGTCAGTTGTGGCACGTTATGAGCCAAACCGTTCAGCGCATTACCGGATGCTACACGTGTGGATACCGCTTTGTCTGTTGCTGCATATTTAGGCAGATCGCGATCCCAACCTTCTGGAAGGTCGCCATTGATTGCTGTTTCGAATTGAGCTGCCAGCTCAGGGAATGCTTTTTTGTACTCGGCCAATTTCTCGTCCCATGCTTTGTTTGCAGAGATACCACGATCTTTCACTTGTGCAAAGTGTTCGCGAACTTCAGTTGGTACGTGGAAATCTTCCTCGTAAACCCATTTGTAAAATTCTTTAGTCAATTTGGCTTCGTCTGAACCCAGTGGAGATCCGTGAGTACCGCCGTGGCCGCCTTTACCTTGTTTGTTCGGGCTACCATAACCAATAACAGTTTTAACTTCGATCAGTGTAGGACGCAGTGTATCTGCTTGACCTTCTTGGATCGCTTTTTCGATTGCAGGCAGATCGTTACCATCTTCAACGCGCAGCACTTGCCAGCCATAAGCTTCAAAACGCTTCGCAATGCTTTCAGAAGAAGACAGGTTCAATTTACCATCCAATGTGATGTCATTGGAGTCGAACAACATGATCAATTTGCCCAGGTGCAAACGTCCAGCCAGGGAAGCTGATTCATGGGATACGCCTTCCATCAAGTCACCGTCACCACAGATTGCATACGTGTAGTGGTCGATTACGTTGAATTTGTCTTTGTTGTATGTTGCGCCCAGTTGAGCTTCAGCCATAGCCATACCTACAGCCATTGCAATACCTTGACCCAGTGGTCCAGTTGTTGCATCAACACCTGCAGTATGCCCGAATTCCGGGTGACCCGGCGTTTTGCTTCCCCATTGACGGAACTGTTTCAGTTGATCCATAGGCAGGTCATACCCGCTCAGGTGAAGCAAGCTGTACAGCAACATGGAGCCATGTCCTGCGGACAGGACAAAACGGTCCCGGTTAACCCAAGTTGGGTGGTCCGGGTTATGTGTCATCGTTTTTGCAAAAAGTTGGTACCCCATTGGAGCGGAGCCCATAGGCATTCCCGGGTGTCCGGAATTTGCCTTCTCGATTGCATCAATCGCCAGTGTACGTACGGTAGTGATTGACAGATTGTCGATGGTGTTGTTTTCTTCCTTTTGAATCGCTTCGTTCTTGTCAGTCATGGTTTGTCCTCCTCATGTCTTTAGATAAGTCGGGTTGCGCAAGCGAATCCCTCTCATCATACAAGCAAACCGAATTTCACAATAAGTGAATCCGCTTGAGTGTTTCATTTTGACTTATTCACTTTTGTATTGTATCACTTGGCGTGAATGTTTTCCATAACCTTCTTTTAGAAGATCGGGAAAATTCGGTTGTTTGTGACGAGGGATTTGTTTCCAGTTGCGCAAAAAGAGTGTCATACTGAGCATTTCAGTATATCTTCTAGCTCAGCCAGCATCGCAAATCCATCGGATGAAGTATAACCTTTAAGCGGAAAACCATACTCTTTTTAGATATTGAAGTTGATTTTGCATATAATGATCCTTGATCATGATTGGAAAATCGGACTTTGTGCACATCAGGCTATACTTCATATCAAAAGGAGGATTCGCTTATGCTGAATCATTCTGCTAAGTCAACAAAGTCGTCAAAGCACATATTACCCTGGAAAGCCGGGGTTTTAACAGGGATTACATCAGGTTTTGTACTTGGATTCTTTTTAAAGGCCATGCAGACTTACACCGGTGTAAAAGTCTATACCCTGCTGCTGAACATCGATTTTGTTCCCTGGCTCCCGCCAACATTACCTGAATACATCGAATTTGTGCTTCATATTATCGTTTCCATAATCCTCGGCATCTTGTACATATGGTGGATTCAGCGTTCGGGTCATCCAATATCCAAAGGCGTCCTGATTGGCGCACTCTCTTCCCTGCTGTATATTCCGCTCTCCCAGCTGTCGAGTCGTGTGCCTGATCTGTATGATGTAAAAGCGATCCTTTACTGGCTGGCAGGGCATCTGTTATTTGGTGTGGTCGTTGGTTTGTGCGGTTATATATGGCGACACAACCAAAAAGGCAATCCCCCGTTCAGACACGAATAGGGAATCGCCTTTTCTTTTTTAGGAATAGAAGTATATATCTTTCCGAATCAACCTTGCGCAGTATTAAAGCATTAGCTTAAAATACAACGGTTTTATTTTCATGAACCAGTACACGGTCTTCAACATGCCATTTGACGGCACGGGCAAGAACAACACGCTCAATGGTACGTCCAATGCGCTTCAACTCGGTTACATCATCCCCGTGGCTTACACGCTGTACGTCCTGCTCAATAATCGGTCCGCCATCCAGCTCTTCCGTAACATAGTGAGCCGTCGCACCGATAATTTTGACACCGCGGTTGTACGCTTGGGCATACGGTTTACCGCCGACAAAGGCAGGCAAAAACGAGTGATGAATATTAATGATGCGGTTACGGTAATGCTCAATGAACATTGGGGAAATGATCTGCATGTAACGCGCAAGAATGATTACATCGATATCATTACCAATGACGTCAAGTTGGCGCTGTTCCGCTTCCTTCTTCGTATCCGCTGTAACCGGAATATGATGATAAGGAATGCCAAATGATTCTACATAGTCCTTCATATCCAGATGATTGCTCACGACGAGTGCGATGTCTGCATCCAGATCGCCAGCCTGCCATTGCCACAACAGCTCAACCAGACAGTGATCCTCCTTGGATACAAAAATGGCCAGTTTCTTCTTGCGGCTAACCGCGGAAAGACTCCAATCCATTTTGAAACGGCTTGCCACTTCTTCAAAATCTGCTTGCAGCTTGGGCAGGTTCGCCGACAATTGTGGAAGATCGAACTCGATCCGCATAAAAAACATGCCGCCAGCCGGGTCCATGGTGTACTGGTCCGACTGGACAATGTTTGCACCATGCTGGTGCAGGAAATGGGAAACTGCAGCAACAATTCCGGGTCCATCCGGACAGGAAATGAGCATCCGCGCCCGATCGGCGCGGTTTTTAACATCAGGACGTACTTGTTTAGCGTGAATCTCCATCGGGTTATTCTTCCTCCTTCAACTATGCCAGGACCAGCAGTTCTTTTCCTGCAAGCCAGGCAATCAAGCGATGATTCAGTTGTTCTTCATTCAAATGCGGGAACAATTCGGCTTCAGCCACGAGGTCATACAGACGTTCCAACGGTTCACGCGGGTCGGATTTTTTGGCTTTGGCATCATTTTTGAGCAGCGTCCAAACATCCAGAACGTACGAACGGGACTCAATCTCTTTTCCTTTGAAGAAATGATGCAGTTGTTCCACTTCTGTCAGGAACTCGGGGCCAAATCGACCAGCAACATCCCCGCGAAGCAACGCGATTTCCGCTTCATACATTGGACGCTGCGTTTTGGCATCTTTACCAATCCAAGGCGTTTCCAAAATAAACGGACGGCCCTTCAGAGCTTCATGATGCACGATGCGGTTAATTGCCTCAAAACCAATCCAGCCGGAGCCAATCGGTGTATGACGGTCCTTGTGCGCACCCACAGGGTTCTTACTATCATTAATATGCATTACGGCAATGCGGTCAAGCCCTACCGTACGATCAAATTGTTCAAGAACACCGTCCAGGTCATTCACGATATCATAACCCGCATCGTGAATGTGACATGTATCCATACATACAGTAAGGCGTTCATTGTGTGTAACCTTCTCGATGATCTGAGCAATTTCTTCGAAGCTGCGGCCCATTTCAGTTCCTTTGCCGGCCATTGTTTCCAGAGCGATATTCACATCCGTCTCTTTTACACCGTCCAGCACTTCATTCAAGCCTTCAGCAATACGTCCGATGCCGTAGTGTGCATCCTTGTCCGTAAATGCGCCAGGATGCAGCACGATATTTTTGACACCAATCGCATGTGTACGACGGATCTCTTCCTGAAGGAAACTTACGGCCAGCTCATACGTGTTTTCTTTGTATGATCCTAGGTTAATAATGTATGGCGCATGGACAACGATATCTTCCATTCCGCCCTCTTGCATCGCAAGCTTGCCTTCCTCAATAAACATGGACTCAATAGGCTTCCGGCGGGTATTTTGCGGTGCACCCGTATATATCATAAACGAACTGGAACCGTACGAGGACGCTTCCTTCGTTGCACTCAATAATCCCTTGTCCGAAAAGGACACATGGGAGCCGATTTTAAGCATCATTAATCCCCCTTTTTCTGAATTATCCCTTATTCTAACGCGATTATCGAAATAAATCTAGAAATGCGCTATAATTCGGGATATAGGCTATTTTTTACAGCTGTAATTGGAACATGGGTGGGCGGAATCCGTCTTTCCGTGAAAATCAATAATCCGAGGTGACTCCGCAATGATTTTCGGCTCCTACGCTTTGACGTTGACCAGCAGTTCCCCAGCAATTGGTTTATGAACACAATCGCATTCTGGACCGTTCTTTTGCTTGGAAGTATGTGTGTTGGCGGATTTTTTATGATGCGCAAGTTTTTGAAAGTGCTTCCGAAGGCAGACGGGAAGTCCAAACTCGATTGGCAGAACCACTGGGTTGAAACCAGCCGTCATTTATGGACAGATGAAGCAAAAGCTTTTCTCGACCAGCTTGTAGAGCCTGTTCCCGGCCCATTTCGAGATATCGCCAAACATTCCATCGCAGCAGAAATCGGTAAAATTGCGTACGAAAATAATGCACCTGAAGTATCCAGAGATCATTGCATTAAAGGATACATTATAGCCACACCGAAGCGGGATAATAAGTTTCTGGTGAAATTTCTGGAGAAAAACCACATTGACTATTCGCCTTATAAACATCTAATGAATAAATAGAAAATGGAATTCAGCCGAACATGTATTTCGCTTACATATGTGCAAACATGCTCCGTCAGGTAAGTCATCCTCAGCAAGGCAGTGCTTACCATCGGGGCTGTTTGTCGATCCAGTAATACATGTCAGTACAGTCAAAATAACAAGGAGGTCGCCAAGATGAAGATTGCGATTTGTGGAGGTACCGGTTTTGTCGGAGGAGCGCTCGTTGATTACTGGCTTCAGGCAGGCCATCATGTGAAAGTTATTACACGCAAACTGCCGAATTTACATAATCCCAGCCAAAATCTTACCTATATCTCTTGGGAACAGGTGGAGGAGCAGCCTCATTTGCTCGAAGGAATGGATGCCTTGGTGAATCTTGCCGGGGAAACGTTGAATCAACGTTGGACAACCAAGGCGAAACTGGAGATCGTTGAATCCAGAGTGACTACTGTAGCTCGCGTAGCCAAATTGGTAGATTCACTGGAGCACAAACCGGAGGTGGTCGTACAGGCATCTGCCATGGCAATCTATGGCACCTCTCCCACAGAAACATTTGATGAGAACAGCCCACATAAATCGATGAATTTCCCATCCCGTGTCTCTGAACAATGGGAAGTTGCTGCTGATGCCATCAAACATGTGAGACTTGTAAAAATCCGCGTTAGCCTCGTACTTGGTCATAAAAAAGGGGCTTTTCCATTAATGAAACTGCCTTATATGCTTGGTGTTGGGGGCAGGGTGGGAAGTGGCAAACAGTGGACCAGTTGGATTCACATTATGGATATTGTGCGTTTGATTGATTTCACAATCCAAAATAAAGAAATCTCCGGTCCGGTGAACGCCTCTTCGCCCAACCCGGTAACCAACGATGAATTCGGACGCACGGTAGGTAAGGTGTATCATCGTCCACACTGGTTCCCCGTACCCGGAATTCTGATCAAAACACTGGTTGGAGAACTCTCTGTCGTGCTGCTTCAGGGACAGCGGGTTATCCCGCAAAAAGCGTTGGATCACGGATTCCAGTTTACCTTCCCTACATTGACCGAAGCACTGGAAGATCTGAAACACCGGGGTCTATCCGACTGATCGATACGTGTAAACAGACTCAGCCAACGTAAAGGTATCTCCATCTTCCAGTGGATATTCCTTGTACGGAGCAAGGACATTGCCCTTGAGAATGGTTCCATTCACAGAACCCAAATCCTTAATGACATAGCCCGATTTGTTCCGGCTCAATTCCACATGAGCACGGGACACACCGGTTGCTGAATCTACCCACTGGACCATGTCCGCCGATCGGCCAATAACAAACGATGCTCCACAGACATCCATCCGTTCATTTTTGTCCCCTGTTGCTGACCTGCGTTCAAGATAAAAAGAAGGTGCAACTGGACCTGCTCCTGTAATGCTTCCGCCAGCAACACTTTGCAAGTTTACAGTTGCATCAGCCGCCGCATGATGATGGAAGAGCTCCGATGTTGCAGCAGTGGCTTCGATAGCATGCTGAACGAAAGGTTCATCAGAAGCCTCGGATGGTATATGCAGATTTTGAAAGCGAGAATTCCCTGCTACAGGTGACCTGGATTCAAAAGAATGCCCCCGCTCTGATTGAGCACTTTGACTCTGCATATCACCAGACCTCTGTTTACTCGTGTAACCTTGTGCATATGCATTACCTTCTGGTGACATTTCAGATGCGTTCCAACGCCAGCTCTCCTGAAACATCTCTTCTTCGCTTTCCTTTTGTTTATCTTTGCCTCTGCCCAAGCCGAATAAAGCAGATCGCCTATTCGATGAGCCCTCCTGCAATTCGCCATCTGCATATTCTTCATTCGGAATCTTTTTGCGTAGCAGATTGGATTTCGAATTTTCGAATTCCCCTTTAGTCACCCACGCCCAACCCGCGATACCAAGCAACCCAGCACTTAATGCTGCGGATAGAATCATTTGTGTCTGACCCGGTTGTTCCATATAGATGAATCTCCATACCAGCGCCATGGCAATCATACAGCCCAGAAGGATATAAGTCGTTTTGGAGGATGCTTGCTTTTCGTCCTTTTCCATGTCATCGTCCTGTAATGAATCAAATGTTTGGCGCTGTGACGGATTCGTAACACCTTTTGATTGCAATGAAGACTCTATCGGTGAACGTCTGCCGGAAAATCCTGAAAAGTGTTTGTTAGGCGGTTTGTCATCCTCTATAGTAGTTACTCGTGGTTGCTGGAATGATTTCAATTGCTGCTCAGCTTCACTATTTCCATCCGATTGACGATACTGATGATCTTGCCCACTTCTCTTTGAAAACGGCTCATTTCCCCGCTCTGGAATTGCAGAGATTGGCATTCCTAACTCACTGTCAGTTGACCCGGATGACCCACGCGAAGACATAAACGATGCCTGGCCTGAACCACTCTGCTCATCTGCATATAATTCAAGCAAAAGTTCACGCAGCTGTCTGATATCCCATTGTTCACTGTCACATAGCTGGAGGACACGCTGAATCCCTTCGCCTTGGAGTTCCTGAACATGGGCCATTAGCCGGATAACCAGTTCGCGGAATTGCTGAGGGGTCGGATCAACCTCAACCGCATCGACAATCGGGATGTATACCAATCCAAGTTCTCCTATTTCCAGTGAACCATTAATAAATATGTACTCTTCCTGAATCTGTAATTTACGTGAATCCAACATATATTGTCTACATTCCGTAAATGTGTCTGCCAACTGAAACAATAGACCATATAATACGCGCAATTTGATTTTTCCTGCCTTTAACATCTGAGGTAACATCTTATACCCTGAAATGTCATACTGTAACGTTACATTTCGATCCACCTCGCGGATATGAACGGGAAGAAGCCTTGGAATTTGATTGGAAGACAGCATACCCATCTGCACACGGCTCAGTTCGTCCATACGCAGCCCTTCCGCTTTCTCCAAAACCATAAACGATCCGCCGTTTCGAATGAAATCTCTCGTTAATCCATACATGTCAATCCTCTCTTTCCGTTAACAAGCTATAATCCACAATTCCTACATCTTATTAAGACATGTAGAGATAGGCGCTAATGAATCCGGGCAATACAGCCAGCATAAAAGGAAACTTTAATGTCTTTTCCTGATTGACCAGCTTGAGCGAACCGAGCATGAAGAAACCAGCAAGATTTCCTGCCATGGCCCGTACCCGCTTCGCTGAATCCCTGCGGAACAAGAGAATGACTAATCCAATTGCCCCTGCGTACAAAACGGAGTAAATAATAACGTGAACGCCGAAGGCCAGCCCAGTCCAGGCGCCAATGCCTCCAAACAATTTCACATCTCCGGCACCCACTGCACCGATCATATACATTAGGAACAGCACACCGAACCCAACCGCGAACCCGGCTGCTGAGAACAGAACCCCCTCCCATCCTCCCCAGATAATATGGGCAAGTACTCCCATGACAGTCACTGGTAAAGTTAAACGATTTGGAATTTTCATCGAACGAACATCTGTAACAAAAGCTGCAATCACATAAAGACCACAGGCCAGGTAAAACCACTGCACCTCCATCATCTCCTTTAATTATTTTCTGGAAGCTACATTAAACTCAGTAACCGTCTTGGCACCATCCGCTGTCTCCACAACAAACGTCCATGTGCCCTCCGTTGTACGTGTTCCTACAAACCAATTCCACTCGATCACACCATTTTCATCGGCAGTCGCCCATCCAATATGCTTGGCCGAACTTTCTCCGGACTTGTAAAATATCGTCAAGTTCGCTGTAGCTCCGGGCTCCACTTTAACCTTAATCGTCGCATTGTTGCCTATGTATGCCGGATCCGGTTTGGATAAAATGGTTGCAGCTCCTGCGGAATCCGCGTCTCCTCCACTGCTGCTGGAACCTTCTCCGGTATCTCCGATCCATACCCGTTCTGCTGCTGCCGCTTGAATGCGTAAAGATTTTCCTAGGAAGGGGACTTTAACAGGCAATTCATAGCTCAGTTCAAGCCGGAAGTACGGATTCGTTTTATTTTTGAGATCAGGTATGGAAATACCGTTAACATGAACACGTTCAATATCCAGCACAGAAGTATTAATAAATGGCTGAAGTAGCGGTTTAACAGTCGGATCAAGCACGGTCTCAAGTACGGATGTCTTGATCTCCTGTAACGGTTGTTCACCTCTGGCAGCTGCAGCACGCACCCAATCGCTTAGCGGTTCTGGTAGTGAAGAGGCATACTCTTCGGCCCATTCCGTCAGTGACAGCTCAGGTATTTTCCATCCACCCTCCGAGCCTCCACTACCAGCGGAATCAGAGGGCGTGAATACAAGAGAGACCGGATATATTTTAGTGGATAACTGCTTTACCGCTTCTCCTGCCGTGCTCTGCAACGCTGTCGATACTAAAGTCATCTGTACGATATAAATCAGGAACATGACAAAGAACAGAAATACAGGCAAAACCAGTGAGGCTTCCAAAACAATGCTGCCTTGTTCCCTTTTTGGAGAACGCAACTTTTGGAGAAAACGTGTCTGCTTATTCAGGAATTTCAATCTTTCCAGTCTGTTTATTCTTGTTAGTCGTTTGTGCAAAGATGCCAAAACTTTTTCCTGCTGATGCTGCTTATCCATAATCCCTCCACCGAAACGACCCGGATTATTTAATAGGAATAATCGGCCTTCCGATCAATGAAAAATCGCCCATCTTCTACCTGGTCAGCACTACCCATGACAGCACCTATACTTCTGGTGACTCCCGGCAAAAACCACAGCTTGATACTGCTGCGCATGTTTCCCGAGGCATAGGTCTGCTTCTCGTCCGGGTTCACGCCCGTATTTAACCTGATCAAAGCCAACATTCTGGACATTTTGCGTTCATTGTTGCTATGCATTAAAAGGAACAAACGGAGATGATCCCTGTAGGTAAGCTTGACTTTGATATATTTAGACAATTCCACACTACCGTCTTTAGCCAATTTCACCATATCTGCTATAGCGTTTGTAATTCCATATAAAATGGCAGCAGATAGTACAAGAAGCGGATTCCCGAGCTTGCTGTTCTCAATTAATCCTTCTGCTGTTCGAATGGCAAGACGCATACCAAAGATCTCCGCATATGCAGCAGCAATGTTGCCCGAAGGATTATGAAAACCATAGACGATGTATTCCAGTTCCTGATTCTCCAGTTTGAATACTTCACCAGAATCTCCGCTACCTTCAGTCCAGTTGAACAGTTGTCCAAAATCCATTGAATTAAAATACGCCAGTGCATACTCATTCTGGAACAATTCATCGCCAAGGCTATCCAGCAGACCGGACATGCCGCTGAATAAACTGTCCATTCCGTTCATGGCGTTACCACCAGATTCATACGGATCGCCAGCAATCTCTGCCTTTTTGGCTTCCTCCCGGCTCGCTTTGTTAAAAGCGATGTTGGCGTTGTAGTACTCTTCCAGCTGTTTGAAAGCTTCCGTTGATCCGGAGTTCCCCTTTTCAATCTGCGACAAAATCCGTTTAACATCCTTCAACTTCCCTTTGGATTCCTTGTCATTTGCTTTACGCTGGGCATCAGATCCGCGACCGCTCTCCAGCTGCTGTTTACTTTGAAGAATGACATTGGAGGGTCCACTTCTCACGTAAGTGTCCATGTATCGTTCCGTTACCTGACTAGCCTGCCTAACCGCTGGTTTAATGGAAACACCACTCATCACCGTAACAGTGCGAAGCTGCGTATTAAGCTCCATGCTGTCATTTCTGACATTGGTAAAATCCGAATTTTGCGAGCGTATACGTGCGTTTAACTGATCGAACAGCGTGTCAGCTCTTACAAGTTCCGAGGCAAGGGAGCGTGTACTTTTCGCTTCACTACCCGATCCGGTAGACGGAGGGCTCGTCCCAGGCAGCGTTGAGTTGCCAACTTTTTCGTAACTGGCATTCTGTGAACGGTTCTCCCCTTCGGCGATTACCCGCTTCATTTCCTCATTGATCTTGCGAGCTTCTTCAATCTTGACTTGTGCTTCCTCCAATTTCGTCTGGTGAACCTGCATTGCTGGCTGTATGATCATGCTTATGCCTGTCGTCACACTCCCTGCGCCTGTACGATAACGAGCCAGCTCCAGCATATACGATTGCTGGTTGAAGGGCAGTCCTTCATCCATTTGTTTCTTGTTCAGATAATCCGCATATCGTGCTGCTACCTCAGCGGCTGTCTCTGGTGTGTCTCTCAGCATCTCATCGTATATCGCAGAGGAAGGCGGGTTCATGATCAAAGCCGGAAGAGCCTTCAGCTTTTCAGCCGACTCCGTCTGATTGGCTATTGCTTCGTCCAGCAACTCCTCACGTTTGTCATACAGTTTCTGCAATTTTTTGAGCAAATCCACGGTATGAGCAGCTTCTTTCATCTCTTCCGACATTGGCTTAAAACGATTGACTACTTCCAGGGTAAAATCAACTGGCGCTCGATATTTCATATCCTCCTGAATCTGGCGATTGAAAATATCGTACCTGCCCAACTCACGCTCCATGCTCAGTGAAGTCGTATCCCATTGGATATCCAAAATAGGAAATCCATCTTTTACAGCCGAGGGCTTCACACTATCATTCAGCACCTTGGCCATAATGGCCTCACCACTGCTGTCACCGTATCCAAACAGACCATACTCCCGCAGGGACGTGTCATAGGCTGACATCACGGATCTCATCGCCGCATGCGTCATTCGTTCTGCCTGTACTTTGAAAGCAGCAATACGTGCATAATCAATGAAAATGGAAACAAACATAAAAATTCCAGCCAAAATCAAGATCAAGAACACGGTTACAGCTCCTGATTCACCGTCTTTTTTTCTGAACAGCGTTTCCTCCTCCTTTCCTCATTTTTTGGTTTTGCCAAAATGCTGCACAACCTGTCCTGCTTCAGCGGCAGTACTGGCTGTGGCTCCTCCCTTGCCTTTGAATTTGGCTGCATAATAACGGACCAGATCCACCGTTCGGATGAATTCCGTCGGCTCTACAACCGCAGATGATCCCTGTGTTAATACACTGTTACCTGAATCAAATAAAAAAGAAGGCAGCGGTAAGGAAATCACCTGCTCCAGCTTGGTCGTTACTTTTCGCTGGATCAGCGAGTTCTGGTATTCAATCGTTCCATTCATCCCAGAAGGCATGCCTTGTGCCGCTTGGGACAGTTTCTTTTCCGAAAGGCTTCCGCCTTCTCCCGCCGGTACAGCAACAATAACCTCATTGTCCGCTCCGCCCAACCAAACAGTGCTCCGAGCAATCGATCATCGGTCAATCTCCAGTACAAGTTGTCATGTTCCCCAGCCACAACTTCACCCGTCATCGCCTGCTTGTGGCTGTTGTCCCAGCTGTAGGCTGCACGTTCAGAAGCTGCATACGCATGCTGGTTCAGAAATGTCTTCTGATACATGTACATGGAGAAAAATAAAAGCAACACGAGAATAAACAACACGATAGGGAAGACCAGGGAGGCTTCAATGGTGAAGCTCCCTTCTTCCTTTTTCAATCTACTTACTCGGGAAAAATTCATTACTTTTCGTGTCCACTTTACTAAGCAGGCTCGTAATTAATGCTGAAATTTGATTCTTGAATATCAATGCAATAATGATAATAACGCCGATGATCAGAATTAGCTCCAGTGTGCCAAGCCCATCCTCTTCCTTCCAAAATCCAGTTACCTTGCTTTTCATTAAGTCCAGCATCCCAATTCCTCCTACATATTCATCATCATAAAAGCCGGTGCTCCAATCATCACCACAATCGAAAAAAAGATCAGCACCATCGGAAACACCAGTTTGGAAGAAGCCTGTTCTCCCTTAGCCCGACTAACGGCCTTGCGTTTCTCCCATAACACATGGGACAGATCCCGCAGCGCCAGTACAAAGTCACCTCCCCCTCGCCGGAAATTCAGCAGCACGGTTGTTGTAAATATCGTCACTTCCTGCACACCACAGCGACGACTGAACTGTTCAAACGATTGTTGAAACGAATAACCATTATTCCAATCCCCAACCGTCTTTCGTAGCTCGTTGTAGAGGGGATGATCCCGTTCTCCCTGACTGGCTACACAGTGAACAATGGCACGCTGTACCGTTTCCCCTGCTCCAACCAGTAAGACAATTCGGTTCAATAACTCCGGCAGCTCCATGAGTATGTCCTGATCTCTTCGCTGCACTTTGGTGTTAAGGTCTTTATATAGTGCAAAGGGCAGTGCAACACCCAATGCCAGTCCACCTACCATGCCGCCAAGCCCCATATCCCCAACGAGCGACAAAAGGCAGCTTACGAGCAACATCAGCCACGAATAAGTCAGCATTTCAGCACAGTAGAGCATTGTTTTCTCGCCACTATGCTGTATGCCATACATTTTCTGAATGGCGTGCTGCATGCGGAACATGATTACAGGCAATCTGCGGCCCACCTCGAACTTGTCCAGTAAAAACAAAAAGGGGCCATGCAGCTTCTTCAGACGTAATCCTTCCATATCCAGTTTGCGCAGATGTCGGTAGGTCTGCCCTCGCGTTCGATCAAGCACCAGCCACCCTGTTCCGAGCACCCCTCCGAAAATAACGGGAAGCAGCATCGTGTCAGCTCCTTATACTTTGATATCCATAATGCGTGTAATCCACAAATAACAGCAGGCAAGTAACGCCAATGCCCCGCTGGAGATCATATATCCCATCCCGCTATATAACGGCTCCATAAAATCCTTGGCCGTAAAGTTCAGAAAAATCAGAAAAATAAACGGAGCGGCAAACATCACTTTAGATTCAAACTTTTTCTGCGCCACCGCTACCATGATATCCTGCTGAATATCCAGCTTCTCACCAATCACCGCAGAGGTTCGCCTCACCACTTCGACCAGGTCTCCACCGGTTCGCTTACAAGTGATGAACACATCGGCAAAGTTTGTGATATCCTCAATTTTGGCGCGATCCGAGAAATCTTGCAGTGCCTCTTCAATGGGCTGACCATACTCCATCCGCGTCCTTAGAATAGTGAATTCACGAATGAGATCTGTATCCGCCTCAGGATTCAGCATGCGCAGATCCTCTACTGACTCCTTAAAACCGTTCTCTACTGATTTTCCCGCAGCCAGCGCGGAGGACAACGCATATAATGCCTGCTTAAAATGTAAACTGAGTGTCATTCTTCTGCGTTCCAGCAGCACTTTGGTCCAATGTTTCGGTACCCATATACACCCCGCAGCCAATATCAGTCCGGCCAACCAATGATGATAGAACAGGATACCGACGCCAAAGAACAACAAACCACTAATCAGCATGCAGACCATCCGCTGTCTCTGGGATAGCGTATATACGGTGTAGTCCGTTAACGCCTGTCTGGCCTCGCCCAAATTCATCACCTTCCAATAAAATCAACTAATTTACGTTGTTACCCGATTTGATTAACTTATCATTATTGCATTCTATGTACTCGCTCAGCCAGTCTCCCAGCCCTGCCATCTGAATTTTGTCCACTTGTCTCAGCGTCCCAACTTGAACAAGTCCCCAATAATTTTGCCTTCTTTTTCTTCGATCTCCTGAAAACGAAACAGTGGATTCAGCAGTACTTCTCCGTCCTGCATGCCAATCACTTCACTAATCTCGGTCACCCGACGTGAACGGTCCCGTAAGCGGGATAAATGTACAAAGATATCAATGGCCGAGCTGATCTGCTGCCGGACAACTGCAATGGGAAGATCCGCTCCACTGAGCACCATGGTCTCCAATCTGCTGATCATATCCGAGATCGTATTTGCGTGTCCCGTGGACAACGAGCCATCATGTCCAGTGTTCATGGCCTGTAACATATCCAGCGCTTCTGCTCCCCGCACCTCACCAATAACAATTCGATTCGGGCGCATCCGCAAGGATGACTTGATCAGGTCCCGAATGGATATTTGCCCCTTGCCCTCGGTATTGGCATTCCGCGTCTCCAGCGATACCAGATTGGGTACCGTGATAATCTGTAATTCAGCAGAATCCTCAATGGTAATGATCCGTTCATCCGCCGGGATAAATTGAGATAATGCATTTAGGAAAGTGGTTTTCCCAGATCCGGTTCCACCGCCGATAAAAATATTGTATTTGCTGCGCACTAACTGCTGCAGCAATTCTGCCGCTTCCTCATGCAAGGCACCTTTATCAATCAGATCGGACATCTTCATTGGTTCACTCGGGAATTTCCGAATCGTCATGGTCGGACCTTTCAACGCAATCGGAGGCAGCACGATATTGACCCGCGACCCGTCTTTCAACCGTGCATCCACAATTGGAGAAGACTCATTCACAATCCGGTTCACCCCGGATACAATCATCTGAATAATGTCTTCCAGTCGTTCCCTGGACTCAAACTCCAACGTGATCTGTCTCACTTCACCTTCCTGCTCAACGAAAATCTCCCTGTGGCTGTTGATCATAATCTCTGTAATTTCGGGATGATCCACTAATGGCTGCAGAATATCCAGCCCTCGAAAGGAATCAAATAACCGTTGCACCAGCGTATGACGCTCCCCGGAGGTCAGATCATCCAGCTTCGGGTCAGAGAGCACTTTACGCTCAATCCCCTGCCACAGTTCATCATCTCCAGCAGAGGATGTTAAATCCAGACCTGCTCTGACCTCACGACGCATGATTTGAAACTGCTCTTCACGGTCCAGTATCATCTTGGATGAATCCGTCATAATGACCACCCATCACCCTTCTGTATCCGTCCCGTCTGCTTCAGTTCTTCGTCTCCATCCTGCACGATCATGGCGCATAGTCTCTTCACTTCCCGTTGAAAGATCGGTGAGCTGAGCATTACTTCCTCCTGACTCAGCTGCTTCCAGGAAGGGATATACGGCAGCACAGCATCCAGATGCAGATCAGGCCCTGGCAGGGCATTGATGACGCTGTCCCGATACTTGTTGACAATGAACCGGGCACGGTCAATTACACTTTCATACAGATCCGGTTTGGTGCGTTTCATATGCTGCATCCATTGACCCCAGCGGTGCATAGAAGAGATGTCATCCTCAACCAGCCACACAAATGCATCGGCAGCATCGAAAATCCCCTCACTGCGCCCGTCCCAGCCTGAGTCCCCATCCAGAATGAGCACATCATATTGCCCACAGTCCGCCAAATACCGGATCAGGCTCTTCGTATCCTCACGGGACATTTGCAACAGTTCCTTCCGATTCGATAATGGCCAGAATACATCCGACTTCAGCGCTTCGTGACGAAGCACGTATCCGTCGACTCCTTTGGAGGAAGATTGCACCTGTCCCTGTTTGCCTGATTCCTTCCTGCCCACCTTCAAATCATAAAGCAGACGTGACAGCCCCGTTTCTGCATCAGGTATAAGCTGTGCACTTCTGGACAGACCCTTCTCCAGAAACGGCATTGAGCTATCCAGCGTCTCCAGATTGAGATACAGAACAGCATATCCCGCAACCCCCAGTTGCTTTGCCATATGCATCGCCACCGCAGTCTTGCCACTCCCGCCGGAAGCTGATACAACTCCAATAGAGAGCGCCCCCTGTCCCGGACGATGAGTCTTCTTCCGACGTGGCTGCCGACAAGCATGGAGAACAGCGTCCATTAGGGCAGGCAATGGTTGATATTTCATCAGCCGTTTATCCTCATCCACCTCATCCAGTCCTTCACTCAGCATCAGCCATGGGACACCCGAGGTTTCGCCACCGTTACTCAGCCAGTTGTTCAGAAAATCAGGTTCCGCAATAACCAGATCTGGCAGTTCCCGTCCTTCCTGTTCGTCCATATGGTCTTTGAATGGTTCCCATTGTGAAAAAGCGGTGAAACGTATACTGGAGCCAGACGAACTGCCTTGTACAAAATCAAGCCATGCGCTGATATACTCTCTGTCTTTGGAAGCCAGCACTGCCTTTAGAACAATCAATTCTTCTTCCCTCCCTGCAAAAAAAGCACAAAAAAGCACCGTCCAATAACCGCAAAAATTATGCAGTATATGGACGGTGCTTCCGTCACGTGCTATGAATGTATGGATAATATAGCATACAATTTCTGGAGGAGCAAGGGATTTATTCAAACGATAATCCGATCAAGAATGATAAGGTGCATCAAATTCTACAATATTGCGATCAGGGTCTAACACAAATATCTGTGAAAAACCGGCAACACTATCTGGTCTAGCCTCATACTCAATTCCCTGCTGTTCCAGCCAGGCCAAAGTCTCCTTGTAACTCTTCACCCAGATCGCAAAGTGTCCATCCGTTGTATCGATACCAGCCGTGCGAAGCGTATGTCCCTGCGGATGCTGTAACAGATGAAGCTGTTGATCACCAATGGCATACCATGTGCCTGTGGAGTTAAAAGGCGGCCGTTCAATCTCCTGCATGTGGAGCAAACCGGAATAGAATTTTTTCGCAACCTCAAGATCACGTACAGCCAGACTCACATGGTGGATATGTGCATATTCAATCATTTCTTTGACCTCCTGCCTGAAATAGCCTTCCCTCAACTTCCATCAACTCTAAATCGAATCGCTTACATTGACTATACTATAACACCTTAAACGCTGACCAGAATGCTACAAAAAAAAGAAAAACACCCCTGAATGAAATGCATCGAACCTATCGGTTCACACAAATTCATATTCTGAAGTGCTTTCTCCAGAAAATCCACCTCACCGTAGCTTAGCTTTAACTAGGCTATATTCTCATCAGAGAATATGAACCCCACTCAAACGGCTCGCTTCTTATTTAGCGCTATCCAAGGCTTCTTGCGGGATTTTGATCTCTTCCACGCCATTATGGTTGGAGAACGTGCTGGTCATTTTCATGTCCATCGAAATTTTCTGTCCTTCCTGCTCCATCTCCATCACCATGTCGACATCCGTACTTGCAGGCAGGTAGGTTTCTTTGTTAATCATATATTTCATTTTCATGCTGGTAATATTCATTTGATCAAGCATGGCTTGAGTCTGGGCGTCCGATCCGTTTTGCTCCATGACCGCTTTGGCCAGCTCCTTCACGTTATCACCGGATACATCAGCGTTAATGACATAGTTGTCGCCTTCTTCCGTAATCTTGGTGTCCTCTGCAATCTTTTTGAATTGCTCCAGCTCACCTTCCGGATTCATGCTTGACTGCATTTGCTCAATCAATGGTTTCGTTTGATCGTCAGGAATTTTGACCCATTGCTCTCCCACCTGGGAATAAATATGATCCGAAGTGATATACTGCTTCACATTCTGCGCTTCCTGTCCGGACATTTCCATCTTCATCTCCTGATAGATCATCATCGGGTCCTTGATGATATCCATCTTCAGCGATGTTTTCACCTGTTGATCCTGGGACTGTTCGCCAGACACCAGCTTCAAATTTTGATCAATATTGGCTTCGGTAGTGAAGCTTTTCATGTCTTTTGTCGCTGCATTCGTTTTTTCAATTAACTCGTCCAATGTTGGGATCTTCGTCTCCTGCTCCGCAGTTGTATTGCCCTCGTTAGACGTTTCGTTGCCAGCTGGCGGCGTTGCTGTACTGTTATCTGCATCGCTTCCGCAAGCGGTCATGCTTACTGCCAATAATGCCCCAATAATTAATGTAGTCCACTTCTTCAAGTTATTTGCCTCCCAAAATAGAATTGATCCGTACTCATTACCCAATTATTCCCGTTATTAATCAATCGCCCTGATACAATATGTTACACTTCAGTTATTCAAAGGAAACGCTCCTTCATTTCAGGTGTAGGCAGCATGCACGCTTCATCTTTACCGAACCAGCGATATCGGTTGCGAGCTACCGTGTTATATATTGCATTGCGAATAAATTTCGGTATAATAATTAGCCCGTACAATAATGGATAAGGGAATTTCAATCCTTTGGCCAGCCGCAGCGCTGCGGTGGAACGCGTATAATATTTCCCATCCTCAATGAGTACAAACGTATCCATGCTGTCTGTGGACAGATTGCCCTTCTCCAGCAATGTTTTCGCTACATCCGATTGAAGTGATGCAAAATGATATTTCCCCTCCGGGTCACGCTTGATAATCCACTTCGTTAAGCCTTGGCAAAAATGACACACTCCGTCCACAAGCACAATCGGGTGTCCCTGATGCTGATCCGTTTGATTTGCAGTCATAATCGTGGCCTCCTCATAGTTGTGCTATTAGAGTAAATTACCCGTTTTCGAGTTATCTCGGTCGCTTTTTTTACATTTTATTTAGGTGTAACGAAAAAAGAAAAAGAGCGCAGGCTCTGTGCCCACGCTCGTATCTGTTTTGGCAATTACTCGGCAATTGCCTTTTCCATCCATTGGTCGTCGATCATCTGTTGATGAAGGTCACCAGCCCACTGGTCCATGCA
The DNA here is from genome assembly GCF_052244825.1 of Paenibacillus sp. 1A_MP2. Lineage (NCBI taxonomy): Bacteria > Bacillati > Bacillota > Bacilli > Caryophanales > Paenibacillaceae > Paenibacillus > Paenibacillus sp. 1A_MP2. Next base: position 5,662,971 of record NZ_JBQQCS010000001.1, read on the forward strand.
TTTGCAAATGAAATCTTTGCGACATACCGGACAAGGCGTTTTCTGTAGACGGCTGATATTGGTCAGCTTCCATTCCGGGGAATGGGAGATAGAATACACGGCATTGTGTACCGTCTACCAATTTCATTTTAAATTCATACAATCCGTCTTCCTTGTTGCCACTAGCTAGTTCTAAATTTGCAATACGCGGTCTATAAGACATGGATATCACCTGTTAATTCAAATTTGGTTCATGCAATGACACTTCTTAGTACTAAGTCATATTAAAGAAATTTTAGTTCGATGTCAACTCACGCACATTTACCCGCCAAATAGAATATCAAGAATGGTACCCACCTGACCCTGTTTTTCCCTTTCAACACATCCGGATCGAATACTTCAACATATCCACAGGAAGAACAGGCGACGAAGAGATAATGATTGTGCTGAATATCGAACATTTTGCTAAGTCCAGCTCCTGACATGGACACTTCCTTAATATTGCAGTCCGTCCCCTGCATTTGGTACATACAAATCGTCGTTCTATCATCTCTTCAATACTCAATATTGTTCCCCCTCATTCGAATGTATGACATCAAGCAAGAGTAGATTATGTAAAATAGTACGCTGTCCACCATGCAATCTCCTGCATTCCAACGGGATTATACAATACAAAACCCTGCCGATGGCCAGCAGGGTCTTGTAATCGAACGTCAGGTATCCAAAGATACCCTGCTCTATATGTTCCCTCTACTCCTAGGAGTCAGGTCTTAAACTACATTAAGTACCACATCAATATTGCCGCGTGTTGCTTTGGAGTAAGGACAGAAATCATGTGCCTTGCGCGCCAGATCTTCGGCTTGACTGTGATCCACACCAGGCATGCTCACATCCAAACGTACCGACAGCTGGAAACCGTCATCCGCAGGGTCTTTGCCAATGGATACATTGCTGGTTACCACCACATTCTCCAACTTCACGCCTGCTTTGCGCGCCACATTGGCGAGGGCACTCTCATAACATGCACCGTATCCAGCTGCAAAGAGCTGTTCAGGGTTGGTACCTTCACCACCAGGGCCTCCAAGCTCTTTTGGCATTTTCAGATCATGCTTGAGCACACCATCCGAAGAAGCCACCGAACCTGTACGTCCACCTTTAACTGTCGCTGTTGCTGTATATAAAGCTTCCATTAAAAATCTCTCCTTCACCTTCAAATTTTTTAATGCCTACTATTCAATTTAAACTTCTGGCTTATTTTGAAACGCATGTTGTTCCTTATTCAGCTTTTACATCTTTATTATTTTCATGCACGTGAGATGCACATTGGTTATTTATTAAGGGTTGGGTAATATACTAAGGCACAACTCCTTCTCCGGTAAATCTTGTCCTTCTACACAAAAGTTGCACTAGACAAAAATAATTGAAGGAGTACAATGTAAGTATCAACATAAACGTTTAGACATATCGAAAGTAGTTTAATTACGTTTTTTGATTTTGATTTCATTTTGATTTCAATGTTCAAATTTAATCAAAGGAATGACATCGTTCCTCTTCATATAGAATATCAATACTTCAAAGTCGGGTGATTATATTATGAGTAAAAAAAATCCGTTCAACGCTCCTTCCAATGAACCATTGGCTGCGGGTATGGCCCCCTCTCTCGGGGAAGCCCATAGCTCCATGAAGGTGCCTCAGAACGCTGCTTGGTGGAAAAAGTTCCTAGCTTTTGTTGGACCGGGTTACCTGGTTGCCGTTGGATATATGGATCCCGGGAACTGGGCAACTGATATTGCAGGTGGTTCACAATTCGGCTACACCCTATTGTCCGTTATTCTGATTTCAAACCTGATGGCTGTTGTGTTACAGTCTCTCGCTGGTAAGCTCGGGATTGTCACAGGACGGGATTTGGCGCAAGCCTGCCGCGAACGATTCAGCATGCCTGTCGTGATGGTGTTATGGATATTGTGTGAGCTTGCAATTGCAGCCACCGACCTTGCCGAGGTTATTGGTTCAGCCATCGCGCTCAAACTGTTGTTCAACATTCCCATGTTATATGGCGTCATTATTACCGCTGTCGATGTACTGGTCATTCTTTTGCTGCAAAATAAAGGCTTCCGCGCATTGGAATCGCTCGTTATTGTGCTGATGGCTACCATCGCCCTCTGCTTCGGGATTGACCTTTTTCTCGCCAAACCGGATATGGGCGGCGTCATGCACGGCTTTGTACCCAGTGCCGAAATTTTGCAAAATCCAGCCATGCTCTACATCGCCATCGGCATTATTGGCGCAACCGTGATGCCCCATAATCTGTATCTGCATTCTTCTATCGTACAGACCCGTCAGATTGAAAAGACAACTAAGGGTAAAAAAGAAGCGATTCTGTATACCACCATGGATTCAACAATCGCTTTAACACTGGCCCTGTTCATCAATGCAGCCATCCTGATTGTGTCTGCTGCCGTGTTCCATAGTGCAGGCATGACCCAGGTTGCGGAAATTACGGATGCTTACCATCTGCTGACACCTTTGCTGGGAACCACCATCGCCAGCATCCTGTTCGGTGTAGCCCTGCTGGCTTCAGGCCAGAACTCAACACTCACCGGCACACTGTCCGGTCAGATTGTAATGGAAGGCTTCCTGAACATTCGTATTCCGGCGTGGCTTCGTCGGCTGGTAACACGTCTGATTGCAATCATCCCGGCCGTTATCGTAACAGCTATTGCCGGAGAGCACGGAACAGAAGAACTGCTGATTCTGAGCCAGGTTCTGTTGTCGCTGCAGCTCCCCTTTGCCGTTATTCCACTGATCATGTTTACGAGTGACAAAAAAAGCATGGGGGATTTTGCTAACAAGCTGTGGCTCAAAATCATCTCCTGGATCATTGCCGGAGTTATCGTTATCCTGAATGTGTATCTGATCATCCAGACCATTCGGTTGTTCTAGGTTAAAGAAAACTAATCCGTATTTTGTCTAACTCAAAAAGGCTGATCAACTCAAGTAACGTATCCCTTGAGATGATCAGCCTTTTATATTTTTTAGCAGCAGCCTAATCCAACCTGATCCATACCGATTAGAGATCAGCTCTAAATACCGCTTTTAGTTTATTTATCAATTTTGAGTTACCATCAACAAGGGAAGTAGTTCATCCAGTGATTCAACCGTCCAGTCTGGACGGTCTGCATCTGCTAGCTCCGGCTGGAACCTGCCATACCCCTGCAAAATTCGGATCGTGTGCATACCCAGCTTCTTAGCCGGAATAATATCATTATCAATCCGGTCGCCGATCATGACCGCTTCCTCCGGTTTACATCCCGCTTGTTTCAGAGCTACAGCATACAATTCAGGATCAGGCTTGGACACTCCTTCTTCAGCGGAACAGGCCAGCACATCCACGTACTTACGCAAACCATAGCTATCCAGCCGATTTTCCGTCCCCGGGCTCTGATTGGCAATGATGCCAATCTTATAGTGTTGCGACAACGTCTGGAGAACAGCGTCGGCTGACGCGAAGGGGCGTTCAAGCTCTTTGCGGAACTTCAGCTTCTCCTGTATCTGTTCCCGGTGCCGCTCATCGCTGATCAGGGTACGAATAGCCAGTTTCATCGGCCATTGCTCGTAATTTCGGTAGGAGGCGGCAAATAGTTCTCGTACTGTCTGCATCTCCACCTGATAACCAAGCGCACAAGCTTCTCGAACGAACTGACCAATAATATCATCCACCGGCTCCCACTCGTCCACAAGCGTATCCCCCACATCAAAGAACAACCATTGTATTCCACGTACATCCGGCACGCCTATTCCTCCTCGTTAGCCACAGGAAATTCATTTCCCCATTTCCCAAACCATAAAAAAGAAGACCCACCATCATGCATGAGTCTCCTCAATATTCCGTATATTTATGATTTCAATTATAACAGGCAGCTGACACTGGATCAATCACAGGAATAGTACCACTAACCATTAAGCAGAAACCCAACTTCCCCATTCAAGGAATATACGATACGGTCTGCTCCCATTCCCCGATAGATCCCTTTGGGGTGGCTTTGTTCTGTAATGACACACAGGGACTTGGATGTCCAGGAGCGGCAGATCTGCAAATATCGGCAGGTCAGGTTTAGGCTATTTTCAAAAATAAAAACATTGCCTACACTGCCTTGCGGCAAAAACCATTTCTGAGCTGCAGCCGTGTTCATGCGAATGACATGCTCCACACCAATTCTCCGGAGCCTGCGCTCTTCCCCTGCACTGTTGGTCAGAACGGCAAACGGCATTTTTTTGTACATCAGCAATTTGATAAATTTACGTCCTGCTTCATTTGGAGCAGTCACTAAGATCATCTCTTTATCCATCATTCGTTCCTCCCTTGGCGTGAAAAGACAACAAAAAAGAAGCGTGGGGGACCAAGGCCTCCCGGACGCTTCTTCAATAATCCATAGCAAAAAGACACTATGAACCAGCGTACGGCTTGTTGCCTCTCCCTTTAACGCTTACGAGGTTAGCTGACGGATTCGGGCGCGAGAGTCGCCCTATTTCCGGCTGTCACCGGAAAATTCACCCCATGGATGCCTACTGTCCTGGACAGTTCATCCTGTTGGTTCCCCGTTTCCCACCCATGAATGAATGGAAACTCAGCGATTAAAACATCGTTCCATTATGTTCCTTAATCAGAGCGATATTATCGTTTGTTTCGTTTTTCATGTAAAATTTAATTGAAATTGGAATTACGATATGAATCATACACCCGTGCCATATCGGTGTAAAGTCTGCGCAGATCACCGAATCGACGGATTTTTGCCATTTCACATCAATAATAGCGCTTACAACACATCCATTCTCCACCCATCTCTTCAAAGCTCTCTAATTCTCTCTTTAGCGAAATTCAGGTAGCAAAACATTCACAGTTCATACACGAGAGGTCCAAATAGCGTTAAAAAAACAATATTAATTTTGCAATATTTAATTGCAATCAATATAATAAATGATAGAAGAATATGAAATGGAGGCGATTTTCATGTCAGTCTACGACTACAAAGTAAACACCCTTCGCGGTCAGGAAGTTGAGATGTCCAACTATCGTGACAAAGTACTGCTTATCGTGAATACAGCAAGCCAATGCGGCCTTACACCTCAATTCAAAGGTCTGCAAGAACTCCAGGATAAGTTCAAAGATTCCCCATTTGAAGTTCTTGGTTTTCCAAGCAACCAGTTTGCACAGGAAAAAGGCTCTTCTGATGATATTGCCGAGTTCTGCCAGATGAACTATGGTGTCAGCTTCCCCATGTTTGAGAAGATCGATGTGAATGGTTCAAGCGCTCATCCTCTATTCCAGCATCTAACCAAAGAAGCACCTGGCGTACTCGGCTCCAAAGCCATCAAATGGAACTTCACCAAATTCCTTGTGGATCAGAACGGACGTGTTTTGAAACGGTATGCTCCCAAAACAACACCTGATAAAATTGAAGCAGACATCAAAGAATTGCTTAAATAACAATTCAAGGCCATCCGAACCCTGCAGACAGAATGAGCATGCATTCAGGGAAACGGGTGACCTTTTTTTGTCTGGACTCATCTTTACTGTAAAAAAACATAAAAAGAAGCTCCCCGTATGGGAAGCTTCTTCTTAATCGTTCTTATGATGCGGTCGAGAGGACTCGAACCTCCACGGGTATACACCCACTACCCCCTCAAGATAGCGTGTCTGCCATTCCACCACGACCGCATGTCGTAAATAATCGGCAACAGAATTGATTATACCCGCTTCAAGTTTAAATGTAAAGCATTTTTAATATTATCATTTTAACTGCGCTTTCCCTTCCAAAAATCGTATAATCTCGTCATTTTCTCCTAAAAAGCACATATGATTAAAATTGATCCCGTTTTTATATCCGAGCAGGCGGATCACTCTACTTCCTTTATAAGGAACAATTACTCCATTCACCTTAAACAAGATAACTTAAATTGTAATATAAATTAACATAATAAAGATTTTTAAATTTAAAACCCAGAAACTATTGACAAAAAGCGGATATTTATGTGAACATATATATCATATAATTCGGATTTACGAACTTAAAACGAACTAAAACAGAGTATAAATGTTATTTTACATTACATTTAACGAACGTAGGAGGCGAAAGATTGTGAACCGTGGGAATAAGCTGCTCGATTACGTCAAACTGCTTGATTCCTCTATCCAGGTCGGAGGGTTCACCCATTCTTTTGGTATGGATACCCATATTACTGAAGGAACCATTCGCAGTGCTGAAGATCTAGAATCATTCATGCGCTGTCAATTGCACCCCAGTATCGTGCGTCTGGAAGGTATGGCGATTAAAGGCATATACACCGCCACAGATCATAATGACGCGTGGCGTACAGCCCTTATCGACAAACTCGTTCATGTCCAGCGCACCCCAGCAAGCCTCAGAGAACATGCCTCTACAATGGGAAAACGATTGATTAAGCTGGCTCGTGCACTCCACCCCTGGATTGATTTTAGCGAGCTTGAACAGACTCTGGCTAAGTATGAATCCGTTGGCTGCCTTTCCACTGTTCACGCCTGGATTAACCACCACCTCGAAATCCCTGTCGAGGAGGCAGTCCTTGGTTATCTGTATTCAGCCATGAGTGCCTGCATAACCGAAGCCTCCAAGGTGATTCCCCTCACTCCCGATACAACCCAGAACCTGTTGGTTCGCCTCGCCGCAGACCTGGAGCATGAATGGCATACCGTCAGCGCCTCCGCTGCGGATGGACTGGTACAACCAGCCTCAATGTCCATGAAAACATTATTCCCCAGCTTCCATATGCTTGGAGCAGGACTTCACGCCTATAGGGCCTGATCTCTACCCCTTCACCCCCATACAACTCACCTCCTCATACAGTAAAACATGAAAAACACGCCGCACCTCATCGCTGGCGTGTTTTTCATGTCATTTATTTTGTCTATTTAACGTAATTACGCCATTTTACATAATAAAATACACTTATTTCCGTCTTTTTTAATTGTTAGATGACGCAAATACGTATATAATAAATTATACAGCTCGCATATCTATATATTCTACATCAAGAATAACCGGCTGAATACTATATTCCACTGAGGGGTGAACCCTTTTGAACAAAAAGAAACCTGTGACTCCTTTCGGATGGGCCATCAAACGAAGACTAACCGAGCTCCAGGTCGACCAAAAGACATTTTGTGAACAGTACGACATCCCGCCATACCGTCTGTCCAATCTCATCCACGGTACACGCAAAGCAACCCGGTTCAGGAACCAGGTCGCCGATATTTTGGAAATTCCAGATGATTTAAGATAAGTTTTCTGCCAAGGAGGAGCTCATTTCATGAGGTACTTAATATCCGATCTGGAGAGATTATCGTTCCAGTCCATGCAACACCAGCTCATCATCGTAGACCATAACTGGATCATCCGCAGCTGCAATACGGCTTGGCAACAAGGACTCGGGCAACTGCTTCCCAAACCGGGCGTATCCAGCCACTCCAGCACCATACCCGAAACATCTTATTACCTTCGTTTAATAGAGGGGTGGACATTACGCGAGGAACAAGCAAAGAATGCGAAGATCGTTCAGGAGTTGAAAAGTATCACTGCACCTTTTAAAGACAGTCATACATATGACATCTTCGTTCAAACGGCCCACAACGAACAACGGTGGTTCCGTCTCGAACTCACCCCATTGATTCAGGCCGACCCATCCCTGCTGTCTGATCTCGCACTGATTGCACACACGGATGTTACCGAACAGAAACAGACAGAACGCCAATTGAAGAAAGCTCTGTCCGAAGTGCGCACGTTGCGCGGACTGCTTCCCATTTGTGCTGTCTGCAAACAGATTAAGGATGAACAGGACAGCTGGAATTCAGTTGAGAGTTATCTGGAGAAGCATACTCATGCTGAATTCACCCATGATATCTGCCCGGATTGCATCCGAAGACTATATCCGAAGTACTCCAACATTCTGGACAAGCACGCCTGAACTCTCCCTACCACCACGAACCTTAGCTACACAGACAGATGGTGCTCAAACTGCGACATATCCAGTTCCTGCGGTGTTCCTTGCAGTGCAATTGCCCCTTTGTCCATTACATAGATATAATCTGCAGCACCGCGTACAAAATCAATACTCTGCTCTACCAGCAAGATGGAGATCTCACCTTTTGCTTTAATTTGCAAAATAACCTGCCGGATATCCTCTACGATGGAAGGCTGGATGCCTTCTGTCGGCTCATCCAGAAGCAGCAGACCAGGCCTTGAAGCCAGCGCGCGGGCAAAGGCCAACTGCTGCTGCTGACCGCCACTCAGATCACCACCCTGCCTTCCATACATTGTGGCAAGCACCGGAAACATGGCCAGCACATCCTCCGGGAACGTCTTCACTCCTGAGCTGCTTGTCTCCAGACCCAGCAACAGATTTTCTTTTACCGTAAGCTGCGGGAAGATTTCTCGTCCCTGTGGCACATATCCAATTCCCGCCCTGGCCCGCCTGGCCGGGTCGTGGGTGGATAGTTCCTGACCTTTCCACTGAACACTTCCCTTCCGCGTTTTAAGAAGACCCATCAATGTTTTCATCAAGGTGGTTTTCCCTACACCATTGCGCCCCATTAGGCATACCACCCGACCCGGCCGGACATCCAGATTTACGCCGCGCAGCACATTGCTTTCCCCATAACCAGATTCAATTCGTTGCAGCGACAGCATGCTCATCCCTCCTTTTGCCCAGATACACTTCAGCCACTCTCGGATCTTCCTGCACTTCCGCCATCGTACCTTCCTTTAGCAGCTTGCCTTCATGCATCACCGTCACTTTGGCTGCAAACTCGCGCACAAACTCCATATCATGCTCCACCACCACAACAGACCGTTCTCGTGCAATCTCCTGCAATAGGCGGCCTGTTTTATGTGTCTCTTCATCCGTCATTCCCGCTGCCGGCTCATCCAGCAGCAATACACGGGGTTCCTGCAGCAGCAGCATGCCAATCTCGAGCCACTGCTTCTCCCCATGGGATAAGGCCCCTGCACGTGCATCCACACGTTCCTTCAAACCAATTTGGTGCGTAATCCGCTCCATCGCAGGACTTATTTTCGAATACCGCTGAATGCCTAGCGCCTGTAAAGGAGAACGACGAGTTTCCGCAGCCAGCGTCAGGTTCTCCTGCACGGTCAGCCCAGCAAAGATCGATGGGGCCTGGAACTTGCGCCCTACCCCTTTCCGAACAATCTGGTGCTCCTTCAGGCGTGTCAGATCCGCACCATCCGCCATCTTCACCGTACCGGACACAGGCTTGGTTTTGCCACAAATGACATCCAGCATTGTCGTTTTCCCGCACCGTTCGGTCCGATCAGAAAATGCAGATCATGTTCATACAGCTTCAGATTCATGCCTTTGACTGCAACAAAACCGCCAAATGCCACCGTAATTTCCTCAGCAACCAGCACTACCGGAACCTCAGTAGACTTTTGGTTTCTCCTGACTGACTGGAACATGCACAACCTCTCCTCTCCGTTTCAGCAAGCGCACGACATGACGGTACACACCAACAAGTCCATTCGGCATGAACAAGACCACGGTTACAAAGAGCCCTCCAATGACAAACAACCAACCTTCCGGATAAGCTTCACTGATACCCGTTTTGGCCGCGTTCAGCACCACAGCTCCGATCACCGCACCAATCAGCGTCCCCGACCGCCCAATGCAACCCATAACACCATCTCAATTGAAGGCACGATTCCCATCATCGAAGGCGAGATGATCCCTACCTGGAGCACAAATAACATACCAGCAATTCCTGCCAGCGCTCCGGAAAGGGCAAAGACCAGCGTTTTGAAACCTGCCGGGTCATATCCAAGAAAGCGAACCCGATTCTCCCCATCGCGCGCAGCTTCAAGCACCTGACCGAACCTGCTGTTCACCACCCGGCGACAAAGCAGATAGGCGAGCACCAGTACGACAAGCGTTATATAGTAGAGAGCAATCGTTGTCCCTGCCGAATGTAGGGTAAAACCAAAGATGGCGTTATATCCCGTTATACCATTGGTCCCTCCCGTCCATTCCTGTTTGCCAACGAATAACGTCACTGTAATGAGGACTAGAGCTTGGGTCAGGATTGTAAAATACACACCGGTGATCCGGTTACGGAACGTGAACCACCCCAAGGCAAAGGCCAGTAATGCCGGAAGAGCAATGCCCAGCAATAGCGCCACCGGAAATGACCTAAATGGCTCCCAAAACCACGGCAGACCACTAAGACCACTCCATCCCATAAAGTCCGGAAGTGTTGTACCACTGGCCTGCAGCTTCAGATACATTGCCATGGCGTACCCGCCAAGTCCGAAGAATACGCCATGCCCCAGACTAAGCACCCCTCCATATCCCCAGATTAGATCCAGACCAATCGCCAGAATGGCCAGGGCCAGGAATTTCGCCAACAAACTAAGCCGGAATTCCGTGGAAATAAGCGGAGCCAGACACATCATGATCAGGACAACGGCCCAGATGATCTTCATTTTCAGACTACCCGTCTTGAGAAGTGCAGACATTACATAACCCCCTTTTTCGCATTAATCCAGACTCCGGGTCCGTATGGCAACGAGCCCGCGCGGCTTCCATTGGAGAAAAGCTACAATACAGACAAATACCAACACCTTACCGATGGAGGCGGAGGTATACGTTTCGAATAACGTATTGAACATGCCAATCCCGAGGGCACCACACACGGTCCCTACCAGTTTCCCGACACCGCCCAGCACAACCACCATGAATGCATCCACGATATAATACGTACCCAGTGAAGGGCCAATCGGGCCAATGAGCGTCAAGGCACATCCAGCGATCCCGGCAATGCCCAAACCAATGGCAAAGGTCATGCCATCCACTCGTCTGGTGGAAATCCCAAGACAGCCCGCCATACTTCGATTCTGCATCACCGCCCTCATCCGTCTCCCGGAAGAAGTCCGATAAATGTACAAGTACATACACAACAACACAATCGCAACCAGCACAATAATGAAAATCCGTTTGTACGGAAACACAATGCCGTCCGCGATGGTCAGACCTCCATTAAGCCAAGCCGGACTGGATACTCCTACATTTGGTGCTCCAAATATCGTTCGGGCCAATTGTTGCAGCATCATACCTACGCCCCATGTCGCAAGCAGACTGTCGAGCGGCCTCCCATACAGATGTCTGATCAGCACCACTTCCAGCAACCAGCCTATAAGAGCCGCCACACCAAAGGCGATAGGCAAAGCTACAATAAAGTAGACATCAAACCACGCTGGCGGAGCGTACGAAATGAACAGGTTCTGCGTCACATACGTAGCATAAGCGCCGATCATGATCAATTCACCATGAGCCATGTTAATGACATTCATCAGTCCAAACGTAACTGCGAGGCCTAAAGCAATCAGCAGCAGGATGGAACTGATGCTTAACCCATTGAACAGTTGCAGGACAAACATATCCATCGCCTTTCCCTCCTCATGCTGTGAACATCTGAATTAAAAATGGGTACAAGACACCATTTCCATTCCACATCAACGCTTTACCGTAATGTTGTATGAGGGTGTGTTGTCTCACCCTCGTCGGTTTTTTAGCAGTTTTGACGTGAGATGCCTTTGCTATTTATTACTAAGGGAAGCACCCCATTCGTACGTTTTCAGATACGGATCAGGTTTGACTGGAGCGCCCGAGTTCCACAACTCCTTGAACTGTCCATCTTCCTGCACTTCGCCAATCCGCACCGTTTTGTAGATATGCTGGTTCTCTCCATCCACCGTCACTTTTCCTTCCGGCGCATCGAATTCTAAACCTTTGGCGGCCTCCTTCACCTTTTCAACATCAGTTGATCCAGCTTTCTCCACAGCTGCTTTCCACAGATAAACCGCCACATATCCCGCTTCAATCGGATCGGCCGTCACCCGATCAGCTCCATATTTTTCTTTATATTTCTCTACAAATGTTTTATTTTCAGGAGTATCTGTTGTCTGATAATAGTTCCACGAAGCCAGATGCCCTTTCAGCACATCCGCACCAATCCCTCGGATTTCTTCCTCCGCCACACTTACTGACAGAGTGGTCAACTGCTCCGAAGAGATCCCGGCATCCTTCAATTGTTTGAAAAAGGCGACATTGCTGTCCCCGTTCAGCGTGTTGTATACAATATCCGGCTTGGCAGCCTTGATTTTGCTAATAATCGTACTGTAATCCGTATGCCCCAGCGGTGTATATTCTTCGCCTACCACTTCGCCACCTTCAGCTGCCAGCTGGGCTTTAATGACCTGATTGGCCGTTTTCGGGAACACATAATCTGAACCCAGCAGGTAGAACTTCTTGCCCCTGTTCTCCAGCAACCAGGTTACAGACGGTACGATCTGTTGATTCGTTGTGGCTCCTGTATAAAAAATGTTGGGTGATGATTCCAATCCTTCATATTGCACCGGATAAAACAACAGACCCTTGTTCTGTTCAAACACCGGAAGCATCGCTTTCCTACTCGCAGAGGTCCATCCGCCAAATACAGCGGCTACTTTGTCCTGCTGAAGCAGCTTCCCTGCTTTCTCCGCAAATGTAGGCCAATCGGAAGCGCCGTCCTCGACCACAGGCTCGATCTGTTTACCCAGAACTCCGCCCGCTGCATTGATCTCTTCAATGGCAAGCATCTCCGCATCCTTAACCGACACTTCACTGATCGCCATCGTTCCACTCAGGGAGTGAAGAACACCTACTTTAATCGTATCTCCGGACGAAGCAGGTTCTCCCGTCCCACTGGAACCCGATGCCTCAGGCGGCGAGCCACCTTCCACACACCCTGTCAACGCAATGACTGCACCGAGCAAAACACTCCATAACTTGATCGACCTCTTCTTCAATAGCCTACACTCCCTTTTTTTAGTCTATTGACGAACATTAAGGTCATATACGTCCGAAATGTTCGTTGATCCAAATTATGGAGGGTCACACTCACCGTGTCAATAATGCTTACACAATTTTATTTCTTGCATACTCGTTTCATGCATACTGCTAATATAATTAGAACCATATTGACAAAGGGTCCACCCTGTGTGAGTATATTTAACATATAACATGATCCATGACGATATAGACTATCTAAGGGAAAGGTCGGATTGCCTTGCACTGGACTGAACAGGAAAAGAAAAACTCCTGATTACCGTGGCCGCTAACCTCGCCCGCGAACGCAGAGGACGCGGACTTAAACTGAATGTTCCCGAAGCAATCGCATTATTGACCTCCGAACTTATGGAACGCGCACGCGATGGCATGAGTGTCGCAGAGTTGATGAGATACGGCGGCACGATCCTGACACGTGAAGACTGCATGGATGGTGTGCCCGATATGATCCCTGAGGTACAGGTGGAAGCCACTTTTCCTGACGGAACAAAACTGGTCACGGTCCATGAACCTATACGCTGAGAAAGGCAGGAGAACTCCATGATCCCTGGTGAATATCGCTTAAAACAGGATGATGAGATCGTCTGTCATCCCGATCGCTCAACCGTGCGTCTGATTGTACTGAACCGCGGCGACCGTCCCGTTCAGGTCGGTTCTCACGTTCACTTCTATGAAGTCAATGCTGCGTTGGACTTCGATCGCCCTTCCTCTTTCGGCCACCGCCTGCATATTCCGGCAGGCACTGCTGTCCGGTTTGAACCCGGTGAAGAAAAACCGGTCGAACTCACCACATTTGGCGGCAAACGTCAGATTTATGGATTTAACGGATTAACTGAGGGTTCGGCAGATCAGCCACCTGATCCACAGAAACTGGAAGCATTTCTGAAGGCCTTCGCACCCCCTGTGCAGAACGGAGGGGACCCTATATGAAACGAATGAGCCGGGAACAATACGCGTCCATGTTCGGGCCGACGACCGGGGATGCCGTCAGATTGGCAGATACGGAACTATGGGCGGAGATTGAGCATGATTATGCGGTCTATGGGGATGAAAGCAAATTCGGCGGGGGCAAGGTTATTCGTGATGGAATGGGTCAGTCCACATCTGCCCTTCGCAGTGATGGTACGCCTGATACAGTCATCACCAACGCCGTCATCATTGATCATTGGGGGATTGTAAAAGCAGACATCGGCATCCGCGATGGCCTCATCTGCGCAATCGGCAAATCCGGTAACCCCGATACGATGGACGGAGTTGATCCCGCGCTGGTTATTGGCGCATCGACCGAAATCATTGCCGGAGAAGGCATGATTGTGACCGCGGGAGGTATTGATACCCATATTCATTTTATTTGTCCACAACAGATTCAAACGGCATTATCTTCAGGAGTAACAACCATGATCGGCGGCGGTACAGGACCTGCAACCGGAACTAAAGCCACAACTTGTACACCCGGAGCGTGGCATATCCACCGCATGCTGGAGTCCGCAGAGGCATTTCCCATGAATATCGGTTATCTCGGCAAAGGCAACAGTTCCAGCACCGCCCCATTAATTGAACAGATTGAAGCCGGTGTCATTGGACTGAAGCTGCATGAAGATTGGGGCACAACGCCAAGCGCTATTGATGCCTGTCTGACCGCAGCCGGAGAGCATGATGTTCAAGTAGCCATTCATACCGATACGCTGAACGAGACCGGATTTCTAGAAAATACACTGGCAGCCATTAACGGACGCACGATCCATACCTACCATACGGAAGGTGCTGGCGGCGGACACGCGCCGGATATTATTCGCGCTGCCGGAGAGTCATACGTCATCCCCTCTTCAACCAATCCAACACGTCCTTACACACGCAATACCGTAGAAGAACATCTCGATATGCTGATGGTTTGTCACCATCTGGACCCGTCCATCCCTGAGGATGTTGCCTTTGCTGATTCACGGATTCGTCCCGAAACGATCGCGGCCGAAGACATTTTGCATGATCTTGGTGTATTCAGCATCATCAGTTCGGATTCGCAGGCGATGGGCCGGGTTGGCGAAGTGATTATTCGTACCTGGCAAACCGCCGACAAGATGAAAAAGCAGCGAGGCAAGCTTGAACTGACCTCAGGCTCCCCCTCCGATAACGATCGGATCAAAAGGTATGTTGCCAAATATACGATCAATCCGGCAATTGCTCACGGTATAGGCCATCTCGTCGGTTCCGTAGAGGTAGGCAAGCTCGCAGACCTGATCGTCTGGAACCCGGCCTATTTCGGAGTAAAGCCCGAGATGGTCATCAAGGGCGGCATGATCACCTTTGCCCAGATGGGTGACCCCAACGCCTCGATCCCTACGCCGCAGCCCGTATTCGGTAGACCAATGTTCGGTGCCTACGGCGGCGCAATTGCCAAAGGGTCGATCACTTTTGTCTCCCAAGCCGCAGCAGATGCAGGAATCAAGGAGACATTGGGCTTGAACAAACGCGTAGAACCTGTCAAAGGCTGCCGCTCAGTAAGCAAAAAGGACATGATCCATAACGACGTCACACCCGTCATCGAAGTCGATCCCGAAACCTATGAGGTTCGGGCCGATGGTGAACTCCTCACCTGTGAACCTGCGGATGAATTGCCAATGGCTCAACGCTATTTCATGTTTTGACATCTAATATAAAAAAGCAAAATATAAGTAGAACTGTTCCGCTTACACTTGATCACTCCGCTGGCAGAACAACCTTCCGATCGCTGTTATCCCCAGATTTCTTTGATCCCTTTTGAAAGGGAGAAATCTTGTGATAGCGTATGCTTTCGACGTAGCTTTCTTTTAGAAATCTTTTAGGCGAGCGCTACGCTTCTCCAGGTTTTTTCTGCCCTCTACGTTCTCGTGTAAACCGCTTGTTCATCTTATATTTTTAAAAAATTTATATTAGATTTGGATTGTAATTTACACACATAAGAAGGGGACACGCATGATGATGCACAGCGGCACGAAACTGCTCCGTTATGTTCAACTGCTGGATTCAGCCCTGCCCATTGGCGGGTTCTCCCACTCGTTCGGTCTGGAGGCATACACTCATGATGGCAGGATACGGACCACCGCCCAGCTTGAACAATTCATTCGCGGCCAGCTTCATTCCAGCCTCGTGCGGATCGATGGTCTCGCCATTAAAGGTGTCTACCAAGCCATCGAGCAACAGGACGCCGCCCTTCTGGCCCTTTATGACAAACGCGTACACGCACAGCGGACCCCCAGGGAGCTGCGGGAAAGCGGACACAAGATGGGGAAGCGATTACTCAAGCTCGCGAGGTCACTTTACCCATGGATGGATTTCACACTAATTGATGAAGCCATAAAGGATCATGGTGCCTTTTGCGGCATCACAACGATTCACGGCTACATCAATTATCAACTGGAAATCGGACTGGACGAAGCCGTCACTGGACATCTGTACACCTCTGTTAACGCTTATGTTAATAGTGCTCTGCGCCTTCTACCCATCGGGCAAACCGAGGCACAGATGCTTATTCAGAAACTTTTGAACGATATTGATTCAGAATGGTCTCAAATCCGGGATAACGACCCGGAAGATATGCACAGCTTCGGTATTGCCCAGGAAATCTATGCCATGAGGCATGAGAGTCTGCCAGCCCGTCTATTCATGTCCTGACTATATTTAATTCAAAACCAAGGAGGAATTTGTTATGTGTGGAGGAGCTAATCATACGCATCATGCAGGATGGGAACGTAAGGTATTTGATCGGAGTCGCCCGATGCGAATCGGAATCGGCGGACCGGTAGGTTCAGGAAAAACAGCCCTCGTGGAGAAGCTGTCCAAGGCATTGCGCACACGCTACAGCCTGGCCGTTATTACCAATGATATTTACACGAAAGAGGATGCCGAGATTTTGCTGCGTCAGAACGCGCTCGCACCGGAACGTATTATCGGTGTAGAAACAGGGGGCTGTCCGCATACCGCTATTCGAGAGGATGCCTCAATGAATTTCGAAGCCGTTGATGAATTGATTGAACGCTTTCCTGACCTGCAGCTGATCTTTATCGAAAGCGGTGGCGACAACCTCTCTGCTGCATTTAGCCCGGAACTGGCGGACGTATTCATTTATATTATTGACGTGGCTCAGGGTGAAAAACTGCCTCGCAAAGGCGGTCCGGGTATCACACGCTCAGACCTGCTGCTGATTAACAAGACCGACCTTGCTCCTTATGTTGGCGCAAGTCTGCAAGTGATGAAGGATGATACCGAACGGGTACGTGAAGGAAGGCCATATGTGATGTCAAACCTGATGAGCGGTGAAGGGGTATCCGAAATTGTCCATTGGCTTGAACATCAATATATGGATGACGATGCTTCCGCTGCGCATCTGCATACGCACACCCATGAGCACGGTACGACACACAGCCACTAATTCATCCTCCTCTCTACATGGAGTTGAACACGGACTGAATTGCAGTGCCGGAGAGGCCGTGATACGCCGCAGCGAGCTTCGGGCCACTTTCGTTCTTCAAGGCGGGCGCACCGTCATGACTGATCGGTATTATAGCGCCCCTCTCCGGTTCAGTCGATCCTTTCGACCTCCGGGTGGCGGAGATGAATTATGTATATACACTTCAGACGTCTCTCCAGGCGTGCTGAACGGTGATCATTATCGATCCGAGTGGCAGTTGTGCCAGAACACTCACGTAATGCTAAGCAGCACATCAGCCACGAGGCTTCATCCCACACCTACTGTTCCGTCATCTGTGAACCATCACTTCCGACTGGAACAAGGAGCGGTGCTGGAGTACTTTCCTGAATGTGTTATTCCGTTTAAAGGCAGCTCATCCTCACTCACCACGACCTTCGAGCTGGGTGAACAAGCAGTACTTGCGTATGCGGATATCTGGTCCGCTGGGCGAATTCATCGAGGGGAAGCCTTTCAGTTCAAGCGATATCGCAGTCTGACAGAAATTTGGCAAGGGAAGCAATTGGCCGTCTGGGATCGCTTTGGGCTCGAACCAGAATCCGATGATCCGAAATCATCCGCAGCGTTGTTAGACTACACCCACACTGCGGCTTTATGGATGATTGCCCCTGGTTTGGGTGCAGCACAGCTGGAGTCCGTACGGTCCATTCTTCCCCAGATGGTCGCATGCTTGCCGGGGCCAGCTTGCTCGCTACAGGCGGGATTGGTGTTCGTTTGCTCGGAATGGCAGCCTGGGAACTTCAGGAGCAGTGCCTACAGATTTGGAACACTCTTCGACCCGATCTTTTGGGCAAAGAAATGCTGGCTTTCCGCAAATAACGGTTTTAATTCGGTCCGATGAGCCATTCGAAAACTCATAATGACACTGTTCTAAAAAACCAAAAACCTCTGGACAGCTTACCGAATGGATTCGGATCTGTTCAGAGGTTTTAAGCTTATCCGAGCTAGCCGATCACATCGCAATTGGAGCTATATCGTGCCATCGTCTTCGGGCGTATCTACTCTCTTGTAGCGAAAGTCATCTGAATCTTTGCCTTCCTTGGATTTGCGGTAACGGGTAAATTCAATATATTCACTGATAAAAGACTGTTCCACAGTCGATAATTCGCTTTCCTGGCAATCTAATTGCCGTAACACGCCAAAAAAATAATCCTCCCGTTTTTCCCGCACCATCGCCTCCTTGGATGGACGGCCAATCATGAGCCAGTCCAGGCTCACATTAAAAAACGCAGCAATTTCAATGAGTTTATTCGTACTCGGGACAGATTTGCCTCGTTTCCAGTCACCCAGATTACCTGTGCTAATCTTCAGTTGTTTACAGAACTCTTTCTTGGTCATCCCTCGCTCGGCAATTAGATGTTCAATTCGCTCATAGATCGACTGCATACAGAACTTCCTCCTATCCGAATCACTTAAAAATTTTACGTCTCTCCAATTCATTGCCGAACAAATGATCAAACCCAATTATGGCATTATATTACATAAAAATTGTAATGAAGAGAAGTGCTTAATCTTTCCGGTGCACCGATTCATCCGCTACCGGCTTATCTTCTCCATTGTAACGAAAGTCGCCTGAATTTTTGCTTTCCTTGGATTTGCGATAACGGGTAAACTCAATATATTCACTGATAAAAGACTGTTCCACAGTCGATAATTCGCTTTCTTGGCAATTCAATTGCCGCAACACGTCAAAAAAATAATCCTCCCGTTTTTCCCGCACCATCGCCTCCTTGGATGGAGCGGCCAATCATGAGCCAGTCCAGGCTCACATCAAAAAACGAAGCAATCTCGATTAGTTTATTCGTACTCGGAATAGATTTACCGCGTTTCCAGTCACCCAGATTGCCCGTGCTGATCTTCAGCTGTTGGCAGAAAGCCTTCTTGGTCATTCCTCGTTCGGCAATCAGGTGTTCAATTCGCTCATAGATCGACTGCATACAGAACCGCCTTCCAACCGTAATAATCAATACATGTACCTAAATTATACCACAACCTTCCTGAATCCTCAGCCTTTTAATCCCAGGAATACGTTCTGGTATTTCTCATAACACAAAGATAGACTCCCATGAATAATCATGAGAGTCTATCTTATAACGTCTGTTGCTGTGATGCGGTCGAGAGGACTCGAACCTCCACGGGTATACACCCACTACCCCCTCAAGATAGCGTGTCTGCCATTCCACCACGACCGCATATTTAATTGTAAAAATGGTGAGCCATGAAGGGCTCGAACCTTCGACACCCTGATTAAAAGTCAGGTGCTCTACCAACTGAGCTAATGGCTCTTGCTGTAACTTCACCGGATGTGCCATGCGTAACTCTTTTGTTCAGGAGCTATGACTTTATGAGGATTCCTCATCAGGATTGTACATCCCTGAGGTGGTGAAGATAATGACCCGTAGGGATTCGAACCCCTGTTACCTCCGTGAAAGGGAGGTGTCTTAACCCCTTGACCAACGGGCCTTATTAACAAGTTGTCTTTCTTGGCGACAAGAATGAGTATATCACAGGCTAAATAAAATGTGCAACACTTTTTTTTGATTTTTTTATCCTCTCCTTTTTACCCCTCTTCATGAGCTTAAGAGCCTACTCACTCCAAAATCTCTTTCACATATTTATCACCGTAATCATCGTAATTTGTAAAATTAATATCAAAAAACTTAAATACACTTACATTCACTTATAATATTGCAAATATCATTATTAGTACTTATAATTAACCTATCAGTTATAAACACGGTCAGCTACGTATAAGGAGGCGGCACGTTTGTTTCAGGAAGAACGAATGCAGCTGATTATTGAGCACTTACGTAAACACAATCGCATTTCAGCTGAGGATATTGTATCCCTGTTTGACGTTTCCCGGGACACGGCTCGAAGGGATCTGATCAAGCTCGAAGAACAGGATGCCATCATCCGAACACGCGGCGGTGCAATTCTCCCCGTTCCACCAGTTGAGCACCGATCTTATAAAGATCGTCTGCTCCACATTTCCGATGAAAAAAGAGCTATTGGCAAACTAGCCGCTGCGATCGTCCGCCAAGGCGAACACATTATTCTGGATTCTTCCACTACAGTGCAGACTTGTGCCGAAAATCTGAACGGCAAATCCTGTACCGTCATTACCAATTCCATTTACTCAGCTGAACTTCTCTCCAATCATACGGCTGTCGAGATACGTTTGCTTGGCGGTAAAGTCGATAAAGAGCAGCGTTATGTCTATGGCACTTCCGTAATCGAAACTCTTTCCCACTATTATGTAGACAAAGCATTTATCGGCATTGGCGGAATTACGATGGACGGCTTCAGCGCTTCCGAAGAAGAAGGAAAGATCAAGCACAAAATGATGCAAGCTGCGAAACAGGTTATTGTACTCGCTGACCATTCCAAGTTTGATAAGCGTTATGGTTATCGTTTTGCGGACTGGTCACTCGTTGATATGTTAATTACAGATCAATGGCCTTCCCAGGATTGGCGAACCTTTTTGACCGAACAGCAAGTGGAGATTCTCATCCCTGAACCTACAATTGAAAAGGAGTTGTAACATATGAAATTATTTGCTACCGATTTAGATGGAACCCTATTGAACAGAGACAGTCAGATCAGCCCGGAAAACGCAGCTGCAATCCATAAGGCGCAACAAGAAGGATTGAAGGTTACGATCGCTACAGGACGGGTTTATTCCGACGTATTAATGATAAGCAGCGAAGGCGGAATTAACACACCAGTCATCGGCTCCAACGGAGCTACCATCCATGATGCCAACGGTAAGCGCCTGTTCCATCTTCCACTTGAGCGTGAAACGGCCGCATCCGTCATGCAGTGGCTGGAAGATCATCATTGCTACTACGAGGCCTCCACACAACAGGGAATCTACGCCCCTATAAGCAGTCATGAGGCGATGCTCGCTGAAATGGATCGCATTCTGGGTTCGAGTCCAGGGAGGATATTGAACGCCTCATTCGAGCTGTTAAGAAGCACTATGACAAGAAAGATTACCATCGCGTTAATTCCCATCAAGAAATCCCTTCCGAAGCTTTTATTTACAATATTATGGCCTTTTCATTGGACCCCGCTCAATTGCAGCAGGGACGCGAATACTTTGCTTCTCGCTCCGATGTAGCCATGGTGGTATCCTCTGAACACAACTTCGAAATGCAGCATCCTGATGTATCCAAAGGTAATGCCTTAACCAAACTGGCTGCGCATTTGAACATCTCCATGGAAGATACAGCTGCCATTGGTGATAATTTCAACGATGTATCCATGCTAAAAATGGCAGGACTCGGTATTGCCATGGGCAATGCTGAACCGGAGATTAAGGCGCTTGCCAAAGCTGTGTCGTTGACTAATGTAGAGCATGGTGTCGCACATGCCATTCATTGTGTTCTTGAAGGCACGCCTGTTTCCCAGCCGGAGTCCGTCATTGAAGGCGGTCAGTAATCGTTTTTCGTCATGTTCGGTACGAGGAGCTAGCGATCTAGCGATGGCCTGGCTCACCTCATATCAACGGATCGAACGTGAGGCACATCCTGCAATAAAATAATCAATTGCTCGGCCCGATATGAACCGGGCAGTTGCAGAGTGAATTCAAGCACTGTCTCCTCTCCGGAGTCTGTGCTTGTTTGCTGTTCTGTTTTGAATCCGATTACCGAGATTTTTTCCTGTCCCAGCAAAGCCAAAACGGTTTTGAGGGTGTCCCCTTCCTTTAGCAGTCGAATGGTCAACGTCTCTGTTCTCGCGGATACCAACCAGCGTGTCGGCCGATGCAGCAGCATCTGGGCCAGAACAATAAGCAGCGTTACCCCCGCACCTGTCCAATACAATCCCGAACCAACAGCCAGTCCCATTCCTGCAGTCGCCCAAATTCCCGCCGCTGTCGTCAATCCTCGGACCGTATGACGCTGTGTGAAGATCATCCCGGCTCCAATGAAGCCGACCCCACTGACCACCTGTGCTGCAATCCTGGATGGGTCAAGCGAGAGATTCACCCAGCCTGCCTGATCCTGAAAGCCATACTTGGATACAATCATCATTAATGCTGCACCCACAGCAACAACAAAGTGAGTACGTATTCCCGCTTCCTTCATTCGGTTCTTGCGCTCATATCCGATCAACACGCCGCATATGCCAGCTATGAGTACACGCATCAAGTATTCCGTTTCCATGCTCATCACCTCTCTTATGTATATGCTTACATGTATCTTTCTTTACTATTTACCCAATCCTTGACTAATAAAATAGCCGCACTTATACATTCACCGGACGAACTCCTAAATAATTCTCAATGTAGGCCGAAAGAAGCGGTGCCCCAACTGGCCCCACTTCGTATATTTTGTATCACTTATGGATTGCGTATGCTAATTTAGTATCCTAATACATCACTTCTCTGCCCGAAAGCTCTCCCCATGCCGCTCTCCAAGTCCATAATAATGTCGGAAATTATAAATTAAAGGATTCCATTTCTCTGGGTTAATCTTGTTCAAATCTGATAGCAGGCGGTGATGAGCATGTACCTTCAACGCTTTTACCTCCACAATCGCCATGAATGGCGTGTGTTCGGGAATACGTATGTGTTGTACCGCGGCTTCAATCTGGAGTGGACACTCCGCTATTTTATTCGGCTCAACCAGAACTGAATTTTGAGGTGTCAGTCCAGAAGCAGCAAATTTATCATCACAAAATTCAAACCCCATACTTCTTTTCTCTTCAGGAACGGGATATTTCCCCGTATAACGTCCCAGTATCTCAACCTGCTCCCAGATGGATGCATCGGGCAAATTAATTACACATTCAGGGCGTCGGTTCAGGTTCTCAAAGGCTTTGCCCTGAATACCGATTCCAAGTACCAAGCAGTCGCCGAGTGCCCAGGATGAGGAAAGTGGAGATAGATTTGTTGTCCCCTCTTCGTTTAACGTGCTCAGTAACAATACAGGTGTGCCATAGTACAAAATACTTGGAGTTATCACCTCATGCTGCATCAACTCTCGGTTTGAGCCTCGGTGACTCTCTGGTTCAGGACCTTCTTTCGTTATGTCATTTGTATACATTGCTTCTTCCTCCATTCTTCAATCCATCCAATGGGTGTCGTGGATCGTCATTCATACACATTGAATTGTAATACACCAATAGTTCAGGTATCATCGAAGTATGAATGCATATCCGAATATATCCGCTGTTGCGTCGTTAGTTGCAGATCCCAGTCGTGCTAATTTTTTGGAAGCTTTGTTGGATGGTCGTGCACTTCCTGCAGGCGAACTTGCTTACATGGCGGGTGTTACCCCCAAACGGCAAGCAGTCATCTCGCGAAGCTGGTCGAAGGCGGGCTGCTCGTCGTTGAACAGCAAGGAAGACATCGATACTATCGACTTGCAGGCAAGGAGGTTGCTTTTCTGATTGAGACAATGGGTAGTATCGCTGCACCAGTTCAAGTGAGGTCCCTCAAACAATCTGATCAGCTTCAACATTTGAGCTTTGCTCGAACCTGTTATGGGCATCTGGCCGGAAAATTGGGGATATCGTTGTGCGAAGCTTTATTGCGGGATGGTTATCTCGAAGAACCTGAGGATGAGCAGGCCAAGGATTACCACATTACAGAGAAAGGAATTCAATGGTTCACTTCTTTTGGCATCATACTTGAAGTTAAAGCCGGATCGCGTCGCGCTATGGCTCGCAAATGTCTGGACTGGAGTGAACATCGTCATCATATCTCCGGTGTATTGGGAGACGAACTCGGGCGCCGCTTGTCTGAACTGGATTGGACCCGTCAGAAGGCAGGCAGCCGTTCGGTTGAAGTCACGGAAGCCGGCAAGAAGGGTTTGTACGAGGTATTAGGCATTTCATTGTAGGGTGGCAATTAGGCATTCGTGTACATTAGTAAAATGACGATACATCAAAAATCCCCTTCTCACAAACCGTTGATGGTTCTTGAGAAGGGGGATTATGTTTTGTTCAGAACGGAGAGAGAGGGATACTCTCACTTCATTCGAGACTGCGATGTATTCCTTACGAAGCGTATGCTTCGACGAACCTTTAGGGTTCTCATCCCTTATACAGAGAAGTAAATCAGAACGGAGAGAGGGATTCGAACCCTCGCACCGCTTACGCAGTCTAACCCCTTAGCAGAGGGTCCCCTTATAGCCACTTGGGTATCTCTCCAAGAATGGCTCCCGAACAGGGCTCGAACCTGTGACAACTCGATTAACAGTCGAGTGCTCTACCAACTGAGCTATCAGGGAATATTGATCTTGAATATCCTAAATTTATCATGATTAATATTCCAAGTCAACATGCCTCCGATGACTTTCTTAATAAGCTTTAGATACTCTGAATTCCTAACTTGCCCGCACATCGACCACAGCGATACCTCTTCGGATCCACTTTGCGTTTACGCAAATATTCCGTGCCACAGCTCTTGCACACCAGCTTGTAACGGTACGGTAGTGGCTTTCTGCCCTTTCCATCCGGAAGGGACTGACAGAACCTCGAACCGCCCACCTTCTGCAACAAGGCTTTGAATTCCGGGTCCCGGTGTTGGTAGCCGCGTCCACGGATGTGCAGATGATAGTGACACAGCTCATGCTTGATGATTTTCTCAACCTCTTCCCGCCCATAGGCTTCGAGCTGATGAGGATTAATCTCTATTCGGTGACTTTTGAGCATATAACGCCCACCAGTCGTGGTCAGACGATGGTTAAACAGCGCCTCGTGAGTGAACGGAACCCCGAAATGATCCAGCGACACCTGCTCAATCCATTGCTGCAATTCCTCATTTTCCATCGGTTTTCCCTCCTTTCATTCCCCTTGGGCCGTTTGTTTTTCCGCCATAATACTTGAATTTTAACCGTTTCGTAGGCTACACTGTCAAGTAGAATGTATGAGGGGAGATTATTACTCGTTATGCCTACAATGCGCTACGTCATCCTGCAGCAGGAACAGCACTTGCAGTTTGTGGAAATGCCCGCCGATTACGCTTACCAACTCAGTGCGCTCAACCTGCGCCTGCACAAAGAAATTGACAAACTTACCGCAGCAGATGTACCTGTTCTGCCTTGGGCAATCGCTGAATGTGACAATCTTGACCTTCTGGACGAGCAACTCTCCATTATTGGAGGCCTTGATTATATCAATGCCCTTGAACAAAGCTTCGCAACACTTAGAGAGAGTGAATATCCTCTGATTTCCCTGCTCACTGAAATCCGGGCGCTTCAGGCTCAATTAGAGCAATGGTATGAAGAAGAGATGGAATCACTCTAATCCACTTATAGACTTATTTTTCATGCAGGATGGAACCAAAAGCGCATCTCCTAAAAGCGGGAGTTGTGCTTTTTTTTCGCCCTATAATCCATATCCGTATAGAAATTGAATTTTCCGTGTTCCTCACTGGTTAATCCGCACAGTCCAGGCTATTGCCACATATGCTAACGTACAGATGAATTATGCAAGAGGAGGAGATACCCTTGCCTCAATGGCTTTGCAATCAACTGATGCGTGCATTTCATAAAAAGGACAGCAGACAGATCAAGCTGCTGAACGAATGTTGGTTCTTTTACCGAAACAAACCGACAAGTGGCACCCCGCGCAGCGCGGACAGCGAACTTTAAGCATCTGACACCACTCTCTTTCGTCCACTTCAAGCTCTCACTTCTTTCATAAAATCCCTTCGAAGAATACAGTACGGGCAATAGTAGTATTATAGCTGACAACAAACAGCCTTCCCCTTACAGGGAAGGCTGTTCTCCGAGCATTGTGCTGGATTAGGAAGACTGCTGAGAAGAAGCAGGCTTCTTCATCGTGAGGCCGACACGGCCTTTTTTGGTATCCACATTCATCACCCAAACCGTTACATTATCCCCGACAGATACCACATCCATCGGATGTTTGACGTAACCGTTGCTCAGCTGTGAGATATGGACAAGCCCGTCACTCTTGATGCCGATGTCGACAAATGCACCAAAATCAATTACGTTGCGAACCGTGCCTTGCAGCTCCATGCCTTCCACCAAATCCTCAATTTTGAGTACATCGGTGCGGAAGATCGGTAGCGGCATTTCCTCACGCGGGTCACGACCCGGACGCTGCAAGCTGTCCAGAATGTCACGCAGTGTAGGTACACCCACATCCAGCTTCACAGCCAGCTGTTCCGGTTGTTGCTCAGACAGAAGAACAGACAGTTCCTTGCTACCAAGCTTGTCCAGCTCAACCTGAAGCTCTTTAAAGAGCTGATCAACCACTTTATACGATTCAGGGTGAATCGGTGTACGATCCAGCGGGTTCTCCCCTTCGCCAATCCGCATAAAGCCTACGCATTGCTCATAGGTTTTGGCACCCAGACGCGGCACCTTCTGCAGCTGGCGACGATTCGTGAATCGGCCGTTCTCTTCGCGGTATTTCACGATATTTTTGGCAATAGTGGCATTTACACCAGCCACATATGACAGCAGTGAAGGTGAAGCCGTGTTCACATCCACACCTACGTGGTTAACTGCGGATTCCACAACAGCCTTCAAGCTTTCTTCCAATATTTTTTGGGATACATCATGTTGGTATTGACCTACACCAATGGCTTTTGGATCGATTTTGACCAGCTCAGCCAGTGGGTCTTGCACCCGACGGGCAATCGAAGCAGCACTACGCTCAGCAACGTCAAGATCCGGAAATTCTTCCTGGGCCAGCTTGGATGCAGAATACACACTCGCTCCAGCTTCATTGACGATTAGATACACGAGACTTTCGTCCCCGTTCTCCTGAATGATCTCGGCAACAAACTGTTCCGTCTCACGTGACCCTGTACCATTACCGATAACAATCAATCCGATATCATACTGCTTGATCATCCGATGGAAGACCTCGGCAGCTTCACGCTTCTTGTTGTGTGGTGGCGTTGGGTACGTAACAGCCACTTCAAGCAGCTTGCCCGTATCGTCAACCACGGCCAGCTTACAGCCGGTACGATAGGCAGGATCGACACCAAGCACACGTTTGCAATGAATTGGTGGCTGAAGCAGCAAATTCCGAAGATTAGCCGAGAATACGGATATCGCTTGGTTTTCACCTTTTTCCGTCAGTTCTGCCCGAACCTCACGCTCAATCGAAGGGGCAATCAATCGTTTGTAAGCATCTTCAATCACAGCACGCAAAATGTCCTGAACCGCAGATGCACCCTTGATGATCTGCCCTTCCATATGACGATGAGCCGGTTCAGGCTGTACGTCCAGACCCACTTTCAAAATGTTCTCACGTTCACCGCGGTTAATGGCGAGAATGCGGTGAGGAGGCATTTTTTTGGCTAACTCACGATAATCATAGTAGTTCTCATATACAGACTCCTGCTCCGCATCCTTCGCTTCCGAAGTCAGCATGCCATGATCGAGTGTATATCGACGAATCCAGGCACGAATAGCAGCATCATCTGCGATATTTTCAGCCAAGATGTCCTTGGCCCCTTGAAGTGCGACCTCTGCATCGTCTACCCCAAGTTCAGCATTGATATAACGCGCAGCTTCCTCCAGGACATTCCCTTGCTTAGGTTGACCCCAGATCCATACAGCGAGTGGCTCGAGACCTTTTTCCTTCGCTACACTGGCACGGGTTTTCCGCTTCTGACGAAACGGACGGTACAAATCCTCCACTTCCTGTAGCTTAACTGCCTGGGTGATGGACTGTTTCAGTTCTCCGGTCAGCTTGCCTTGTTCCTCTATAATACGGATGACTTCCACTTTGCGGTCTTCGAGATTACGCAAGTATACGATGCGTTCTTCAATGAGCCGCAGCTCGTTCTCATCCAGCTCTCCAGTCATTTCCTTACGGTAGCGGGCGATAAATGGAATCGTATTGCCTTCGTCCAGAAGCTCCGACGTTGTGCGGACCTGCTTCAAGGACAGTGACAGTTCCTTGGCTACCTGTTTGATGATTCGTTCATGGCGTTCTGCCTTTATTGTTTCTTCATTGGGTTCCAGAACCGTTTCCTGTTCAGACAAATAAATCCCTCTTTCCTTCCTGAATCGTTCAGTTGAAGCTTGTTCAGGGCAGCTTTGCTGCTGTAATCACAGTATCGAACCTGCATTCATGCAGATTCCTCTCCCCTATATTATCACAAAATCCCGTTCAGATTTCCAGCATTCGTCCAGGTTACAAGTTCTGACAGAATTACGTCTTCCTCCAGCCTTCCCCATTACGTCAAAAAAAGACCGAAAAACGTCAACGCGACGCTGTTCGGTCTTCCTCATTAGGACTTTATATGCAATTGAACTCTAAATAAGTGAAACTACTCATTTACACGATGACGGAGAGGACAGAAAAAAACCTGAAAAGGCGAAGCGTTCGCCTTTATCCCGGATTTTCCCTTAAGAAAAGGGAATCGAAAAAAATCTGGGGATAACAGCGATTGGAAGGTTGTTCTGTCATCGTAGTATCCGTGTAAATAATCTGTAGTTCAACTTATTTAGACCCGTTCGAATCGGAACATTTCACTCAGATAGTCTCCCGATGCACGACCTACGGAGATCCCGCCATACATCAGCGCATCCCCGGTAAACGTCTCGGAGCCGCCTTTGAGGCGATAATCCGCGTTAGGATCCAGGCCCTTCAACTTCAGACGTTGGAGCGGTGCATTGGGTTCAGACAGCACACGGAAGTAGAATACAACGGCTTCACTGCCATCTGGTGAAATAAACATCCATGCCGTTTCATTTCCTTCAAACGGACTTAGCAAGCGCCGGAACGTTCCGTATTGAATGGTTCCCCGAATTTCCTTGTACAGCTCAACCTGAGCCTTCACAATGGCATTCTCTTCCTCTGTGAATCGAGTCAAATCCAATTCGTATCCAAAGTTACCGGACATGGCGACATGTCCACGAATCTCTAGAGAAGTAATTCGATTAACCTGGTGATTGGGAACCGCTGAGATATGTGACCCCATTGAACTTACCGGATATACCAGGCTTGTACCATACTGAATACGAAGACGGGATATCGCGTCCGTATTATCGCTGGTCCACGTTTGCGGCATGTAATACAGCATACCTGGATCAAAACGGCCGCCACCACCTGAACAGCTCTCGAACAGGATATCCGGAAACGCTGAAGTAATCCGTTCCATGACTTCATACAATCCAAGCATATACCGGTGCGCAGTCTCACGCTGTCTGTCTGCTGGCAGCAATGCAGAACCTACCTCCGTCATATTCCGGTTCATGTCCCATTTCACATAAGTGATCGGGGCAGATCCAAGCACATCGCTTAGCATGCGTACAATCTCATCTCGCACATCCTGACGGGAGAAATCGAGTACCAACTGTTGGCGCCCTTCCGTACGGCGGCGATCCGGCACATGCAGACACCAGTCCGGATGAGCACGGTACAATTCACTGTCCGGCGAAATCATCTCAGGCTCGAACCATAGTCCGAACTGCATGTCCAGACTGGTTACCCGGTTGGCCAAATCATCCAGGCCTTGTGGCAGTTTGTTCTTGTCCACAATCCAGTCACCGAGTGAGGAATTATCACTGTCCCGATGTCCGAACCATCCATCATCCAGTACGAACAGTTCAATACCAAGCTTCTTCCCTGCCTGTGCGATCTGCTCAATCTTATCAGCGTTGAAGCCGAAATAGGTCGCTTCCCAGTTGTTGACCAGAACCGGACGCTCTGCATTACGGAACTTGCCACGTGCAAGGCGCTCGCGATACAGTTGATGATACGACTGAGACATCCCATCCAGACCTGCATCCGAATAAACCATGACCGTCTCAGGCGTCTGGAATGACTCCTGCGAATCCAGCTTCCAGCCGAACTCAAACGGATTGATTCCCAGCGATACACGAGTGGTGTGGAACTGATCCACTTCCGCCTGTGCAGTGAAGCTGCCGCTATATACAAGGCTGAACCCGTAGACTTCACCCTGATCTTCGTCTGTACCCGGTGTCATCAGAGCAATGAACGGGTTCTGCTGGTGACTGCTTGAGCCGCGACGGCTCTCGATGCCTTGCAGGCCGGAAGCCAGCGGTCTGCGAACGATGTCCCGTTCACGCGTCCATGCTCCTGACAGCTGCAGTAATTCGTAATCGGCATGCGGGAAATCAACGGAAGAACTGTGCGCACGTGCAATATTCACCGAGGCAGCGCTCTCATTAACGATACGCATGGAACGCGTAATCGCATTAAATGCCGTAAAGGCCGTGTAGCTAAGTTCAATCTTGATCCCTGCAACACGGTCTTCCAGTTCAACGATGAGTGTCTCCGCTTCATCGTCAGATTCAACATAAGTTGCCGGCAGCCCGGTAAGTGCTGCCTTTCCTTTGATCAGTCGATGGCCTGTATACGTAAATTCCGAAACGGTTGAACCGTTCTCAAGCTGCAATTGGATTGCCGGATTACGGAAATCACTCGTACCGTATACTGGCAACTCTTGCGCCAACGTGTCGAAGGAGATCGTCCGATCATCCGGTACCGGATTCGGGCTGAATGAGGCCCGCTCCGTACGCACATGAAGCCAGCTCAGATCGGTATCACGCAGTCTTTTGCCATAATACAAATGTACCAAATATCCCGAAGGCAGCACCTGGAATACGTAGCTTGCCTTTTGAGTCTGTAGATGAAATTGAAGTTTCTCCTGGTCAATATAAATGCTCATATGTCTCCTCCACCTCTATATATGTTAATTAACGTAAACGGTTTCTCAGGTATCATTATAACGAAAAGACTCTAAATGTTCTACGCTTTCATGAAGCTTTAATCAAAAGAAGCGTACCCCAGCCGTTAGGCTGTTGTACGCTCTTTTGATTGCTGTCTGAAATTGTGTGTTCCTGCAAGGAACATCCATTGTCTACGGGCGGCACGGCAGAACAAAGAAACAACTGCCTGATGCCTTAAAAATCGATTAAACCCAGGCTGATCTGTAAGGCTTCGTTGACCAGTTTCATGGTCTCCTCGTCCAGATGGGTAATCTTGTCGGTCAGCCTCTGCTTATCAATCGTCCGTATTTGTTCGAGCAAAATAACCGAGTCCCGGTCAAAGCCGTGTGCCGCCGCATCAATTTCCACATGCGTCGGCAGCTTTGCCTTTTGGATCTGGGCGGTGATCGCCGCCACAATACAAGTAGGACTAAACCGGTTGCCGATGTCATTCTGGATAACCAGAACCGGCCTGACTCCACCTTGCTCGGAACCGACAACGGGAGAAAGATCCGCAAAAAAAACGTCACCGCGTTTTACGATCAATGTCTACACCCCGCTAACTAAGCGGTCCAGAGTGCTGTCCGCATCTTCCTCCGCGTGAAAGGCCTCGGATGCCATGGTGAGGTTAATCTTCGCCATCTCCATGTACCCTCGCTGCATCGATTCACGGATGTAACGTTTCTTACGCTCCGTCAAATACAGCTTCATGGCCTGCCTAATCAATTCGCTGCGGTTGGAATTCTCCAGCGCTACGATGCCATCCACTTCCTGCAAAAGATAATCAGGCAAACTGATCATGATCCGCTTGGTGTTCTGCAAGTTGGCCACCTTTCTTCCACCCCCACAAACCTTTCGCCATTGTGAACCAGTATTACGTTTTTCCAGAACTTTTATACAAAGGAATATATATGCCCCGAGTATATCAAGTATGCTGTACTCCATTATAAACACGGGGAACATTATTCGTACAGACCAAACATCTCTTTTCAGGATTTTCATCCCAGTCATCATTCATAATTCGAGATGCTCCGACAGTTTTCCTTCTGTTCTGAAAAAAAGTTTATTGGAAATAGCGTCCAGTCGAGCTGTCAGGATGTCAAAAGAGGGTTGATTCTGGCGATTACTGCTCCATTACGGGTATAGACCCGAGGGATTCGATGCGCCATCATGCAGATCACTTCGTAGGAAATTGTACCGAGCTGAGATGCCACCTCTTCTGCAGTTATAACTGCACCTGATTGGTGACCGATGAGAACAACCTCTTCGCCGACTTGAATTTCTTCTGCTTCTGCAGCAAAAGATTGTAGCGACACCATACACTGATCCATGCAGATCGTACCGACGACGGGAACACGACGGCCGCGTACAAGCACTTGTGCTTTACCTGACAGCATTCTTGAAAATCCGTCTGCATAGCCGATAGGCAGGGTCGCTATTCGTTCGTTCCCTTGTGTTACATAACGGGTTCCGTAGCTGACACCCCAGTGGGGCGGCAGCGTTTTGACCAGAACCGCCTTCGTCTTCAGTGTCAATACCGGGAAAGCTTCACTACCTGATGATTCACCTCTGCCGACGGGTATAATCCGTACAGGCTGATTCCTACACGAACCATATCATCCGACAATTCCGGTGTATCAATGGTAGCGGCGCTGTTCGCCGTATGTATAATCGGGATGACACATCCCTGATCCCGCAACGCATCAACCACGCCTTGGAACCGTCGATACTGCTCCAGTGTATAGGTCTTGTCTTTTTCATCCGCCTTGGCAAAATGAGTAAACATACCTTCCAGCATGACCTGCTTCAGCTTGGCTGCTTCCTGAATGAAAGCAAGTGCCTCGTCGCCAGGCAGCAGGCCAAGCCTGCCCATGCCGCTGTCAATTTTGATATGCACCTTTAGCTTACGAGAGGAAATTCCCGTCTCCAAATGTTGAATGGCGTCGAGCACTTCCTTACTGAACAGCGTAATGGTTACATCATGTTTCCATGCTTCAGCGATGCCTTCTGGCGGCGTGTAGCCCAATACCAGAATCGGAAGGGTAATTCCGTGTTGTCGCAATTCAAGCGCTTCGTCAAGAAAAGCTACACTTAAGTAATCCACACCAACTCGTTCCAGTTCCCTGGCCGTCTCCACTGCCCCATGTCCATAGGCGTTAGCCTTCACACAGGCGAGCAGTTTCTTGCCTTGCGGCAATGCTTCACGGAAAGCTTCTACGTTGTTGCGCAAATGATCCAAATTGATTTCCGCTTGGGTCGGCCGATATTGTTCTTGCACGCTAAGTCACCTTCTCTAATCATCTTAATCCGGCTCACGTCAGACTCCATCGTAATGCTCAAGCATGTGACTGTCAAATGAACGAAAGATCTGCAGACCAAAACACATACAGGAGTACTATCCTCGAGTCGGGAGCAAACGCAGAATAAGACCTATAAGCGAGACCATGAATGAGATATTCATCTCTCCATAACTTACTTATCTGCTTATATCGTATTATTTACCCGGTTCCTCCCGCGTAGAAGCGTGTTTTGCATTATTGAATGCACCGGACCTATTCCTTGCTTATCTTACGCAGGATCATAGCCTGTTGATACTAATCACTTCAACCGAAATCAAATCCTGCAAATTACGGAAATAAAACAGGAACATTGACCTGTGTATGCAGCAAAGCACCGGAGAAATCATCTCCAATGCTTCTTAGCATTCCTTATGTTAGGACGACTATACTTTCCAAATCATTTCCCTGACTCTTCCTGCATGGAGGTCGCAATCTGAATCATCTCGTTATCTGGCAAATCTGCGCTTGTAATCCTGTACTCCACTCCATCTGACATCCATGTGAGTGTCTGCAACGCATCTCCGCTTATCATTCCAAGGGTGAATCCAAGATCCAGAACACGGGATGGGGCAAGCGATACGGCTCTGTCCTGCGGCCGTGCCTCAAAGATCGTGTAATTATACGTTCCTTCATAGCGGAGCATAACCGAATAGTCTCCTGATCCTTCCACGATCTGATCGTCTTTCAGCTTGACTCCTTCTGGGGCGTAGGTCGGCTGAATAACCCCGAAGCTGCCTGTGCCGTCCGGCTCTGCCGATGTCGGTTCTTCCGTGCCTTGCCCGCTGGCTGGATCTTCCGAACCTTGCTGCTCGGCGTTATCGCTCACACCGGTCTGTCCATCACTAACGGTTCCGCTTGGATTCGATGCAGAACCTTCCTCTGTTGCAGCTTGAGGATTGGTAGCCTCTTTGCCATCCCCAGCAGGAGCCGCGCCTGAGTCCGTACCGGCCTTGCCACCATTTTCTGAAGCAGCCGTCATATTACGTTGCATGTCAAACGCGTCTTTCTCAAATTCGGTACCAAATTTGAAGCTATCGAACTTCACATCCACGACCACATTGGCATTCGAATCAGATACTTCTACCTGCTTCGGTGCGTAATCGCTTTTGTTTAACCATATTTTCTGTCTGACCAATGCATGTGTATTGTAGTTGGCAGCTACATCGAATACATAGCTTTCCTTCTCATCGGCAAACTGGCGGGTCGAATCACCTGTTATACTGCGGATCAGCGTCTCGTAGAGGTAAACCTGGCCTTGATTATCCGGCCAGTTACTCTGGAAACGGAAGCTTTTGTTCTGGCTCGGCGTCAGGACAAATACGCCTTCATCATTACGCAGTACAATTTGCGTTACATCCTTTTTGGCATTCGTTAACGCGATACGATAATACGAAGGCTTTTGATGCCATACCTCGACCTTGTACTGCTGCGGCGTATCTCCGGTATGCAGCGTCATGACGCCTGCCCCTGATAACTTTCCATTTCTCCTACGACTTCGTTCAGATCTTTGACCACGGCTGCCGCATCCTTCTTCCCGCAGGCGGCAAGTAAGGTCGATAAGACCAATACCATGGCAAGCATCCATGATATTCGGCGCATGACATCATCCCCTTTAGCACATGTTTTCACTTCAGGATTGTGCGTACAGCAGAACCCCTACTTGATTAGTACATGTTATGAGGGACTTGTTCGATATATGCGGACTAGTTTGACAAGCATTCCCTTTTTTCAAATGCCACAATACTCTATTTGGTAACAAAATCGGTCTCGGGTAGGATGTTAAATTCAACCAGATTCTTCATAGTAAATACAGATAACAACTCAACCAATGCAATTACATACCGCTATGATGTAGCTTAATTGAGGTACAACTCTATTTCAAATTGGAGGAAAATAATGAATACAACCTATCATCACTCATTGCTGAATGGATTGGATGATCTTGTGGAAGAGCAGCTTCAACGCTGGAAAGGCGTAGGTGTGGCAGTAGCGGTCATCCATAAGGATGAAGTTATTTTGCAAAAAGGATACGGTTATCGCGACCTGGAGTCCAAGCTCGAAGTTACGCCCAATACACTATTTGCGATCGGTTCCAGTACCAAAGCCTTTACAGCATCAACAGCTGCCCTGCTCGTC
Source organism: Paenibacillus sp. 1A_MP2 (assembly GCF_052244825.1). Lineage (NCBI taxonomy): Bacteria > Bacillati > Bacillota > Bacilli > Caryophanales > Paenibacillaceae > Paenibacillus > Paenibacillus sp. 1A_MP2. The sequence continues at coordinate 5,698,496 of NZ_JBQQCS010000001.1, forward strand.
GATCAGGACGTTCTGAAGTGGGACACGCCTGTTCGAACGTATTTGAAAGACTTCAAAATGTTCGATCCCGTAACCACAGAACGTCTGACCATCCGTGATATGCTCTGTCATCGCTCCGGACTTCCAAGGCACGATATGATGTGGTACAACTCATCACGGAGCAGAGAAGAACTCGTAAACGCGCTTCAGTATCTGGAGCCAAATGAAGACTTTCGGAACAAGTGGCAATACCAGAATCTGATGTATATGGCGGCTGGTTATCTGGTGGGGCAACTCAAAGGAACTTCATGGGAGAATGTTGTTCAGGAGTCTCTGTTTAATCCGCTCGGTATGAATTCAAGTGTCCTCTCTGTCGATGAGATGCAGAATCAACCTGACTTCGCCTTCCCTTATATGGATCAAAACGGAGAGAGTACACGAATACCTTTTCGAAAAATAGATGCCGTAGGCCCCGCTGGCTCCATTAACAGCAATCTGGTCGATATGATCGCCTGGGTGCAATTTCAATTGAATCAAGGGCAACAGGATGGGGCTCAACTGATCTCCAAAGAACAGTTGGCTGTTATGCACAGCCCGCAAATGGCTTGTACTTCACCATTCCACAGCAAAGAGCTGCCTGTTAGCACGTACGGTCTGGGCTGGATGATTGATTCTTATCGCGGACACGCCATGATTCATCACGGCGGAGCAATCGATGGATTCGCTTCACAGGTCGCCTTTTTACCAGAGGAACAGATCGGTGTTGTGGTCCTTTGCAATACCAATGGGAGCATTCTTCCCTACACGATTTCTTTTAACGTTATTGATCGTTTGCTTGAAGTGGAACCTGTGGATTGGAGCGGGAGATTAGCCAAATTAGTGGCTGGAGAATCGAATGAATCTGAAGCAGCCACAGATACCATAGAAACACCAACTACTTCAGAAACCTCTGTTGAGGAAAAACCAGACGAAACCCAGGTTCACCCCCATGATCGTCCTATCCATGCTTATGCGGGCAGCTATACACATCCGGGTTACGGCGAAATCGTTATTCAACAGTCGAATGATGGGCTACAAGCCACCTTGAATGCCATTGACATGCCTATGGAATACACAGGAAATGATACTTTTTCCGTAGAACTTACCCTGTTTGGCCTGAAGGTCACATTTACATTTAAGATGGATGAACACGATAGCGTAAGCTCTCTATCCATTCCGCTGCTGCTTGAACCGGGCACGAATCCAATTGAATTTATAAAGACACCATCCGTCTAAAAACACCCCTACCGGCCTATCCCATTGTGAAGTTACACTCTTTACCACAATGGGATATATGCCGGATAACTCGCATTCTCTTCTTCTGTATTCGGACTTCTCTTCACCCATAGTCGACGCAGATCTGGCATGCCGAATGAAACTACACGATAATCCTGAAGCGAAACGTGGTGTGTATGTTCTTCCCTAATTAGCAATTGGGCCTGGCTGCTTATTATGTCCGCTGTACTCCTCCATCAGCGGGTCAAGGTGAACCACGACTATGTGCAGATGCATCCTGAATACCCGCCTCTTCTGGCTGTATTTGGCTCATTGTTTCTCAATTCTATTGTGATGTACACATCTTAATCTACGATCTTGAAACCGATCGTGTCCGTAAGCAGTAATAAACAGGAGAGTTCTTTTTACAAAATTTTCTTTAGAAGGAGTGTTTGCATGCATTTATCCAATCGAAGCACCCGCTTCAGGCTCACCTCCATAACCGGGGCGTTCATGGCGTTTGTCCTGTCCCTCAGTCTATGGGCACCCGCCGTTCAGGCGGAAACCGCACCCGCTGCGGTCAATGAAAGGGGAAGGCAACAGCGCTGACTACTGATTCCGCTGCAGCTTTTCTCGATACATTTTTCGATTCCCCTGAAGCGAAGGCCCAATATGTTGGCGCTTCCGTAGTCGTTGTCAAAGATGGAAAAGTCGTAGCAGAGAAAGGCTATGGATATTCCGATTTGGAGAGCAAAACACCGGTTGATCCAAAAAGTACCACCTTTCGTATCGCCTCGGTCTCCAAAACATTTACGTCAGCCGCTGTCATGCAGCTCGTGGAGCAAGGCAAAGTCGATTTAAAAGCCGACTTTCAGACCTATGTAAAAGGACTGGAATTCGATAACCCTTTTGACAAACCTGTAACAGTGGAGAATCTGCTCACACACACCACCGGGTTCGAGATTCGCGACCCACAGCAGGAAGACATCCATAATGACTTCGACAAAATTGTATCGATGGAGGATTATGCCAAGTTACATATGCCACCTGTCGTTCGAGAACCTGGTAGCGCCTACATGTACGACAACTTCTCCTTCCTGCTGCTTGGCATGATTGTGGAGAATGTCAGCGGCGAACCGTTCGAAACGTATATGCAGCAACATATCTTTAAACCTCTGGGTATGGATAACAGCAGTTTTATGCTGAACGGCAAGTTCAAGAACCAACTCGCAACAGCCTATGATGCGGCTCATAATCCACTTGGCTTGTATACCCTTTCCCCAACACCTATGCCTCAAGGCGGCATGCTCTCAACGGCAGAGGATATCGGGAATTTCATGATTGCTTTCCTAAATGATGGTGTGAAGGATAACGAACGTATTTTGAAGGAATCTACGGTAAAAAGCATGGAACAATACCGTTCTTCCATTCATCCGCTGCTACCAGATACGACTTATGGATTCGAAGCTGCTTTTCAGCTTCCGGGTGCAGGCAGCAGTTCCAAAATTATGACCAAAGCTGGCGACCTGATCGGATTCAGCTCTTATCTGTTCCTAATTCCTGAGCAAAACACGGGCGTCTTCCTTACCTACAACCAGACAGGAGCACTTCGTAATCTGTTCTATCCGGCCTTTATTCAGACGTTCTTCCGCAATATGCGGAACCAGTCAAGTTCAAGGAACATACATTTCAATCTGCGGATGAGCTGCAACGCTTCGCTGGGCTTTACGCGGATCTGCGGCTGAGCACCATTGTCAGCTCCCTGAAAGATGGCGGCACAGAACCCGGACAATTAAGCATTTCCGACGTCTTCCTCGGCCCACGTACACTGATTCAGGTTGAAGAAAATCTCTTCAAGGATGAGTTAACAGGTCAGTTCACGGCTTTCAAGGAAAATGCTGATGGAACCATCTATATGAAAGAGCCTTATCTCAACCCAATGGGCTATGAGAAAAAAGGGCAAAAGCCTCAAGGTTTCCGGGATGTTCGTGAGAACAGCCCTTATGCTGAAGCCATCTATGGATTACAATCGCTTGGATACTATACCAATGATGCAAGTGAAGCTTTTCAACCCAAAAATGCCGTTACACGGGCTGAATTCATTGAGGACGTCCTTAAAATGAGCGGACTGAAAGCCAGCAAAACGACACCACCTGCGGATACCGACTGGGCTACTCATCCTGCTGCGGGTTACATTCAGCTTGGTTATGAATCTGGCATGATCACGGGTGCGGATGAGAAACAGTTCAAGCCGGATCAGGTCATTACCCGTCAGGAAGCCATGGTGATGATCTGGAGATCTCTCCAGCTTCAATACCCAAATGAACTGTTCGAGGATGTGAAGCTGGCTGGGCAGACAGATGCCTGGGCTGTGCCTGCAATTCAAATGATGGTTAAGCTTGGTATCCACGGTCCTGAAGTGAAGGTGCTGGAGGATGGATCGGTTGACTTCCTCTCTCGCAAACCACTGATCCGTCAGGAAGAAGCCTCAATTATGTACCAATTGTTTACACAGCCAACCGACAAGATTGTAGCTGACCTGTTGGCAAAGCAGCCGAAGCCCGAAACCTCCGTAGATGAGGATCCGGCCGAAGATACACCGGCGCCTGCAACCGTGACTCCTGAATAACTTGAATAACCACCTCATATTCACGTTATAAAAAAAGATAAACAGGCTTGTTCGAAGGAGGAAACCCTCCTTCTGAACAAGCCTGTTTTGGTTCGGGGCGGTGGCCATTACATAATACTGCCTATTAAGGTGGATGAGTTCGTTACTGCTTTAGTGAAATATTCTAACTATACCTCGCCCAACATCGACGAAACATGTTGATTGCCATTCCGCTGGTCATACTTGTCTGCGGCTGATTTGGCATACGCCGCAAAATAATCGGCCAGTTTATGCAAATCTCCCGGATCTCCTTCATAAGGGAATGAAGCAGGAAGCCGCAATCGGTATTCTGGAGACTCATCAGCCCAGCGGCGCAGTAGCTGGGCAGCTCTGGCATAAAACATCATTTTGGCAAACGGATCTTCATGATCCATGGCGAGAACCAGACATTCTTCCAGTACATCAATACCCTTGGCCGGGTTGGTACGTGCAAGGTAATCCATCTGCTCGGCAAAGCTCTGCACAAAGTCATTATGTCCTTTGATCAGGCGGTAGCCTTTGGGCTGATATTTGTCAGCTTCATCCGTCTTCCCAAGTCGGTATAGTGGCATCAAAATCTCCGATAAGGTCAGGTGCGGAATTTCGGCACAGCTCATCCGCCCTTTCAAGATGGGCTTCGCCGCTTCCAGCACCTTCTCATCATCTCCAACAAGTATCCAGTAACGCATAATCTCGTCCTGCTCACAGGCTTCGCAATCACTCATAAAGTCACGATCCAAGCTTCTGAACTTCGTGTAGCTGTTTCCAGCCTCCTCCAGATCCCCAAGATCCATGGATATGCGGAACCGATAATACCAATACGAACGCTCGCTGTACCCAAATGACTTAAAGCGACGTCCGAAGTCCTCCAGCAGCTCCATCATTTTGTCGCGTGACACTTCCGGGAAGCTGGATAGTTCGCCCAAAATCCATTTATACGACCACATTAACGTTTCTTCGTCATAGCGTTCAGGCTGTTGATCAAACTTGCCCAGCTGCCAGGAAAAAGCAATCAGTGCCTTCATCGGATAACCGCAAAATGTCGCTGTCTCCACGATCTCTGAACGTGCTTCGTACGCCTCTTCCTCCATGCCATTCACATCGGCGACTCTTGCCGCTTCCTCCAGCATGCCCAGCTTTGCTGTTCCATTAGGCAGGCCATAGGCCTCATCCATCAAATCCTCAAAATCCATTTCGGTCTGCATCAGGCATCCCCCTTACGATCTGTATTCGCACGCAAACCCCAATCAATAAAACGAACGATGCCCTGATTCAGCACCTCGAGCTCCTGCCGATTCATGGCATAATGCCCCATCATCAACGCGTTGACATACAACATTTCAATGGCAATTGGCGTCATTTGGGCATCTGGTGAAGTCAGCACCCGCTGAATAATTGGATTGCTGATGTTTAGGTACAGGGTCGAATAACCTGCGGAACTAATGCCGGATGACAATGATCCAAGGACAGAAGAGAACAACTCTGTACTCTCCTCACTTGCTTTTTCCAATGCACGCAGCGTAGAAGATTCCTGCGAGAGCGTGAACAGCACCGGCAAATCGGCCGGCTTGAACCCCTTGACCTCTGCACGGCAGCGGAAACGTTGCAAAGCAGAATCAGCTAGGCGCAAGGCATCATAATACTGATTCCGTTCAGCCGGCGGCACGTCGGTGAAACTCATGGATACTTCATCCGGCTGTAATCGTTCCGTCTGTGCATCCTGCACCGCCAATGGCAGCATGGCCATCAAATCACTGTCGTAGATGTATCCTCCGTTAATGACCAGCAAGGATTGGGCTGAGGCGACATGATGAATCTGACGATACTCATCCACCGTGGTAGTGAAGTACAACGTCTCTCCCTCACTCATCAGCTCGCCCAGTTCCCGATGACCACGGGTGCTCTCAAACGGCAGCCAGCGGTGAATCATGGCATAGAACTCCTGATCCTGCACAGCCAGTGCCTTCATCGACAGTGCATGCAGGCGAATCAGCTTCTGCAGCCGTTCCGTCTGGCTCTCAGCCATGTCGGCCAATCCCTTACGCAGGGCATCACCGAGTTCAAAGCGTACATCTTCCAGCTTTTCATTTTCATAAAAGTGTTCCCGCGAAGCCGTTGGTTGAAGCTCGTCTGTCCAGATCAGGCATTTCACGAAGAACGCCCAGTCCGGCAATATATTTTCCGCCTTCTCCGATATCAGCATTCTCTTCAGATACACTCGATGGGAACGCTTGGCATTCAGATTGACAGCATGCGGTAGAACAAAAGCAATGCCCCCTGTACGCCCCGAAGCCGTCGTCAGTGGAATAAAATCCTGAAACTTCTCTCCAAGTAATCGTTCACCAAAAGCCAACACTTCCGCTCTGCGTCCACGTGCAAGCTCAGGCTCCATCAACCAGATCGGTGACTCGCTATTTACAATATGTTGAACACCGTCACTATGCAGGATGACTGGATAAGGCAGTAGCGCTCCATAAAAGAACAAGGCTTCCTTCACATATTCCGTTTCGAAATAATGGGCTGCATCCGGCGTACAGCGAAGATATACTTTCGTTCCCGGAGACAGCTGTGTCTCCAATTGCCGAATCGTATAGGTACCATCCGGCTTACCCCGCCACTCCATCGAAGGTCCACCCTTCGCGGATTGTGTGAGCATGACGATTTCATGGCTTACCATGAAACAAGACAATAATCCGATCCCGAATCGTCCGATAAACGAAGTCTCTCCATCCAGCAACGCCTGCTGACCACGCTTTGAAGATTGACCAATCATCGCCAGAAACTCATGGATATCCGCTTCCGTCAAGCCAATACCGTTGTCCTCCACCATCATCGTACGTTGATCACCTGTTCCGGTCAGTTCCACACGTACTTCACCCTGATATCCTGGTTCCGCCTCTGTTCGAGCTGTAATGGCATCAGTCGCGTTCTGCATTAGTTCACGTAAAAAGACTTTGGGGCTGCTGTATAGATGGTTTGATAAAATCTGAATCATGCCGCTCAGATTCACCTGAAAGCGATACTCATTGGATGCTGTCATTTTGCTCACCTTCCTCTGGGTCCAAACACATCACATGCTCCAAAAGATGTGTGTGCATATGATGTGTTAGACGAAATCAATTATGTAATCGCAATAAATGCGGCGATCCATCAATGGAATCACCAAGTGACGACGTCAAACCGGCCTTGGCTAACCAAGACCGGCGTTAGATGAATATTCAGGCGTTCATAATATGTAAGAGGCCTTAAATCTAATTACCACGTTATGGATGGCAATGAAACGGGATAGTGCATCCCTTTTTATCAGAATACATGGTAAAGACCAGGGTGAAAACAAACCTGAGACCCGATTTCGCCGGACTTTAGGGTAAAGTTGCTTGCTGTGTTTGGGACTAAAGACGGAGAAATTTTAATTTTCGGTCCATCATTTGAACGATATGACTCATCTGAACGTATAATCTCCAAACTCAGATCGGACGGTGAAGGAACATGATTGAAGTTCGTAACATTTCCAAGCAATTTAAAGTACATCAGGCACTGAACGATGTCAGCTTCACGGTTGAACAAGGCAGCGTTACCGGGTTAATTGGGCCTAACGGTTCAGGCAAAACCACCCTGATTCGCATTATGAATGGCGTTCTCGGCGCTTCGGGTGGGCAAGTAAGCATTAACGGCCTGGACCCCTTTCGTGAGACGGAGAACGTACTGGCTATATGCGGAACATTAACGGAGCAGAGCGGATTGTATGAAAATATGAGCGGACGGGACAACCTGATATTTTTCGCTGAAGCATTCGGTGTACAACATGCCAAAGCCCGGATAGACGAGCTCGTGGATCTGTTCGAAATGCAGGATTATCAGTATCGAAAAGTGGGCACCTACAGCACAGGTATGAAGAAACGCGTAGGTCTGGCACGAGTGCTGCTGCATCGCCCTTCCATTCTCTTTCTGGATGAGCCGACCAATGGGCTTGATCCGGACGGGATTCAGATGGTACTTCGTATCATTCGCCGGTTAAATCAAGAGGAACAAATGACGATTCTCGTTTCGTCTCATGTCCTATCCCAGCTATCGGCCGTGTGTGATCGGTATATTTTTATGGAAAAGGGGCGCAAGGTTGAGGAAGGTACGGAGCAGGAGATCATCAACCGTTACCTAACCTCACCCCGGCTTGAAGTTGAAGCGATCATGCCGAATGGCTGGCAAACGGTAACTGAATATACACCGGAGATGATCTCCGCAAACAAGGCGGTATTCCAGCTTCAAGCCCGTGAAGATATTCCATTGCTACTTCGACAACTGACCGAGCATGGACAAGTCTATCAGGCTCGAATTATGGGCAATGATCTGGAGAGCATTTATTTTGCCATTAGGGAGGCACACCAATATGAATAACCGACAAGCCATACGTGCACTTGTTCGTAAAGATATTCGAGCCATTACAGCCAGCGTACAGCTCTGGCTGCCCATGTTGATCGTTCCGCTGGTTATCGGGATCATCATGCCTGGGATACTCATTTGGGCAGCCTCAAGGATGGAGCTTGCTTCCCTCGGCAATATGAGCTTCCTGCTTGATACGCTGGATAGCCTAACCCATGCCGGGCGGATTCCACAGCTTGCTTCGATGCCTACGGATAATCATCGTATTGTCTATTACCTGGCGTTGTACATGTTCGCACCGCTGTTTCTCATCATTCCGGTGATGGCATCCAGCATTCTCACGGCCAACAGCTTTGCAGGCGAGAAGGAACGCAAGACACTGGAAGGCCTTCTCTTCACTCCGATGAGTATGGATACTTTGTTTAAAGGCAAGGTGTTAGCAGCTCTTATTCCTTCTCTGATATTATCCTGGACTACATTCATCATCTACGGAATCATTGCCAATATCCTGATGTACCCGATGTTCGGAGCATGGATGTTCCCCAATCTGAACTGGATCATTCTGGTTCTGTGGGTTGTTCCAGCGTGCAGTCTTGTGGTCATTCTGTTGAATGTCCTGATCTCGGCGAAGGTACGTGGATTTCAGGAGGCCTATCAACTGGGAGGATTGGTGGTGATTCCATTGCTCGCCCTGATAGGTGGACAGGCGAGCGGCATGCTTCTTATCAGTCCACTCATGTTGATTTTAGTTGGAGCCGTGCTTCTACTCATCAGTTTCGCTCTGCTTCGTCTGGTCACCTTGTGGAACAGCCGTCAGCAGCTCGCTGAAAGTCAGATTTAAGTTTCGCACCGTGTGCATCTTCTTGCGCGCGGTGTTTTAATTTTTTGCCGCATCTTAAACGTTGATTACGAAGGCTAAGATGTATAACATATTTTCCATAGTTTACCGATATAACTTAAGGTGTTAAGGTATTTATTACATACATAAAGAAGAAGGGTGACGATTGATTTATGAACAATTGGTTTACACGCATGCAACGCACGGTTTGCACCCTGCTGCTGTCTACACTGGTCGCTGCGGCAATGCTTGGAGGCGGAGCCGGTGCTCATGCAGCTTCCCTCAGCCAAACTACGGTATATTATGATTCCGACGGTGTATTGTACAAAGTATCTGGTGACGGTAGTGGAACCACGGAAGTATTGCTTGATTTCGAAGGAGATGGCCTTGCTGCGGCGGGATCTTATCTCTATTACACCCGTTCCGATTCCTCCACAACGCTGCTTCGTTTTCCCAATGACGGTTCCAGCGATTCGGCTGAAACGTATGCGACAGATGTGTTGAGCTACTTTACGGATAGTGAGTTCATTTATTATATGGATTCCAAAGGCGCAATCTATCGTGGGAATGGCAATAGCGAAGCTTCGGCTGCCACCAAAATTGCGGACAAAGCGGATACTGATTTCCCCTGCTCGCCGTAACGAAAGGCCGTGTATATTATAACGGGCTTGTTAATGGAAAGCCCTGGATTGTATCCAAAGCTTCCAACGGCAGCGGAGCCGTAGAGCGGATTGCTGCTGGTGCAGTAGAAAGTCGTTATTTTATGAATATTGCCAAAAACGAACTGCAACTTATGGTGAACACTGACCCGTACGAGCAGTTTTACTCTACCAACGCCATTCTCATGTACAAGGTAAACTACAATACAGGCAAGGGTACAGCCGTTAATCCAAAAGCAAAGCTCGATGTGAACGCTGTTTATGCCGGCGGCTGGGGCAACAATCTTTATGTGTATAACAAAGGCATCAAGCTGGACAGCAACAAGGATTATGATTATTCAACAGGTAAAGCCTTTGCATTAACTACTTCCGGCAAAACACTTCAGATTCATAGCAAGAGCATCCGGGAAGTTGGTTCACTGGGTACGGATAAGGTTGTCGTTGTGGATGCAGACAAAAAGGCGTATGCCAAAACCATCGCCGGAAACAAGGTATCCAAATCTGCCAATCTGAATTTGAACAACGTCACTTTCGTAACAACACAGTTGACCAACGGAACATCAACGCTTGCATATCTATCCGGTACCAACGGTCTTTATTCCGTGAGCACAGCTCTCAAAGTAACCAAGCTTGCCGGAGAGGAATGGGCAACGTTCCAGCTTCATGACGATGTTCCGGGCATGTTCTATATCAACGCAAATGATCTCTACCGTCTATATCATGTTCAGGCCAATGGCACAGGCAAAAAGGTGTTAAGCGACGTTTTCCTGGATGATATCCTGTTGGTCGTGCCAAACTAACCCACGCATGTTAATGATGGCTCATAGCCATCTCAATATTCTTGTCCAAAACAAAGAAAGAGGGTAACCCTAAGCCATCACGGCTCTGGTTATCCTCTTTTGTCATGTGCAAAACTATTTTTCAAAAACATCTTCCATATGAGAATGATAATTGTTATCATTAAGAAAATAAGACAAAAGGATGGTCCGTATGACTGAACAGCTTCCCTTCATTTCTGAAACCTCATCTCTACCGCTCCTCTCTTCCATGTGCCGTCTACGGCGCGGGAGCATTTCCGTGTGCAAGGCAAGACGGTGTCCCGGCCCATGCTCTGTCTTATTTTACAAGGAGACGGTGTCCTGGTCCTGAACGATACGGTCTATACCGCCGAAGCCAATCAACTGTACGTTCTGAAGCCAGGAACAACGATTGAGGCAGCTGCACGCTCGGCTGTTACGGAGTTCATACTCCTTAGTATGGATACGGTCTGTTTGCAGCAAGTGCGCGGCCAATGGAAAATGACCTCCTCCTCTGGTTTCCCGCTGGATTGGGAGACAGGCAGACTGAGGGTTCGCCATGCCCAACAAGCCAGAGCACGATTTGAACAATTGGTTGAAGCCTATCGCGGCATTCAGCCCGATCACTTTATCAGTATACATAGCCAGCTCCACGAGCTTTTGCAGTATCTCTCGGAGAATCGGCTTGAGGAAAATGATGAGAAGGTCGACCCAGCACTTGAACGCAGTATTATGTATATGCGACGGTGCATAAGTGAAGGCATCAGCATGGATCAACTAGCCAAAATTGCCGGATTGACGCCAAGCTCATATTCTCGCAGTTTCAAAAAAGCCAAAGGCATGTCTCCTACCGATTATCTAAATCGCTTACGGATTGACGAAGCCAAAAAACAGCTCAAACAGGAATCGTGCGTACTTAAAGACGTCGCCGTATCTGTTGGCTATGGCAATGAATATTATTTTAGCCGCAAATTCAAACAAAGCTTGGGGATCGCACCCAGCCTATATATGAAAAAAGACCAAATTCGCGTCGCTACGGCCTCCTTGATGGGACTTCATGAGAACCTTTCTTCACTCGGATTGCACCCGTAGCAATAATGGATGGATTCCCTGATCGGGAGCTTGATGAAGTCGAGCAGCAGCAGCGGCTAGTCGCACAATTGGAGAAATTACGTCAGGCCAAGCCGGACCTGATTATCGGTGACTTCTATCATAAACCCTTTTACGATAAGCTCAAAAGTATTGCACCTACTGTCATCCTGGATCAGGCCCATGACTGGAAAGAAAATCACTTACGCTTGGCTGAATTGGTCGGACGGGAGCAGCAGGCCTTGCAGAATTTCAAGCAGCTGGAGCTTCGCAGCTTGGACATCGGACTTCGTTTGAAGCACCACTTCGGGCAAGAACGTATTATGCTTATGCAAGTGACGAATCAGTCTATTCGGATCCAGGAAAATGCCGAGCATCCATTACATCACTTTGTTTACGGTGAACTGGGACTAAAGCCTGCACAGATCATATCAACAGATTTAATGTCAGACGAGTATGCGGCAGAGAGCATCCCCATGCTGGACACGGATCATCTGTTCATACATCGCGTCTCCACTTCTCCTGTGAGTGAGAAACTGCTTCGGCGCATGAAACAAACTACCGCCTGGAATCGCTCTCCGGCCGTGTTGAGAGGCAGCGTGCACGATATATCCGATTGGTCCGCACGATCCTGGACTCCAATCGGACGTCATCAGATCATGGATGAACTGGAACAGATCGTTCAGCAACTTGTGACCTTATCCCATGTGGGATTAATTGGACAATTGCAAAGCATAAACTAAGATTAATGCGTGCGTATTTCTTCATTAGAAATGTACAAGTGCATAACTAACCAAGACAAAAGAGGCCCTCTCCGATTTGGAAAGGGCCCTTTGCTTTGCTGTTATTAATGTTCCTTGATTTCTTCTTTTGGAACCAATTTGTATATTTCCTCATCTTCCATAGTATCAATCAAGCGGTCCAGCCATTTGTAGTAGGCCTCTGCTTGAAGCACCTTATGCTTGTCTTCCTTAAGGATATGAAGAAGTTCAGCATCTGCTTGTTCATCCAGATCAGAAATCAAACGATTCATTTCTTCAATGGATTTGCGCAGTACCTGAAGGTTACTCTCCACGGCTTTTCTCCATTTAATCACAAAATAATCCGTAAACGTCTGATGCCAGTCATACTCCACTTCATATAGGTCTTTCCGGGAGCCTTTGCTCCATACTTTATTTACCATTTTTAGATCCAGCAGTGTACGTACGCCGGTACTCATGCTCGTTTTGCTCATTTCCATTTCCCGGCCCATATCGTCAAGGGTCATAGGTTTATCTGCAAAAAAAAGCAATCCATATAAGTGTCCCGTGGACAGCGTAACGCCGTAGAGATCCATATTACGCCCAATGGCTTCAATGACGCGTTTACGGATTCTAAGAACGGTGGCCTGCTGTTCCTCTTGTAAATGGTCCAAGCTCATGCTTGCAACCTCCATTCTGAACATTCCCAGTCTCGGCAAAATAATTGCAACTGTTTAAGATCCTGCTTACATGGGAACGTATCCGGCAGGACATCCTATATGCCAACAGGCTTTAGGTTACCCAATGTATATCATGGGAGCTTTACCAAGTTGCAAACGCCTACGACTATCTTTTAACCAAAAAAAACTGCTTAGATTCAGCACATTTTCTATTGTAGAAAAAGCGATATCAAAAGTAAAGGTGTCTTCTTAGCCAGAATAAGGAGAATGACAGAGCATATGGACGGAAAACTTTGTACAGTTTTTACTGTACGAACATTATGTACTGTTTATTCAGTTGCTATACAGGTTAAGTATTGTTAGAATACAAAACGTTACCCAGAAAGACGGGAAGCGAAGCAACAATTACCGGATTTCGTGGCTGGGCGCACAAGTGTATGGGCTTGTGGATGCTGAAAGCCGTTCGAAGTGCACAACACATCAGAAGGGGTGAAAACATGACCATACTTGAAGTAAAGAATGTAAGTAAACTGTTTGGCCCCCAAACCGAGCAAGGTCTGCAATTACTGGAGCAAGGTTGGGGCAAAGAAAAGTTGGCCAAAGAAAAACAGATAACGGTTGGTGTCAACCGGGTCAACATGGAGATTCAGGAAGGTGAAATTTTCGTCATCATGGGGCTGTCCGGAAGTGGTAAGTCGACGCTTGTTCGGATGTTTAATCGTCTGATTGAACCGACATCCGGAGAGATTCTTGTCCATGGTAAAGATTTACGCAAAATGAACAAAGAACAATTGCGCGAAGTGCGTCGGAAAACGATCAGCATGGTATTCCAGAAGTTTGCGTTATTCCCGCACCGTACCGTTCTTGATAATGTGGAGTATGGACTCGAAGTTCAAAAGGTAGATAAAAATGAACGTCGGGAAAAAGCAAAAACGTCGCTTGAACTGGTTGGCCTCAAGGGATGGGAAGATAAAATGCCGGATGAGTTAAGTGGCGGTATGCAGCAGCGTGTAGGTTTGGCCCGTGCGCTGGCTAATGACCCGGAAGTCCTGTTAATGGACGAAGCATTCAGTGCACTAGATCCACTGATTCGCCGTGATATGCAGGACGAACTGATTGAGCTTCAGGATAAAATGAAAAAGACCATTATTTTCATTACCCATGACTTGGACGAAGCGCTGCGCATCGGCGATCGTATTGCCCTCATGAAGGACGGCGCAGTCGTGCAGATCGGTACTCCGGAAGAAATCATGATTCAACCGGCCAACTCATATGTGGCCCGCTTCGTCGAAGACGTGGACTTGTCCAAGGTCCTTACCGCAGCTCATGTTATGAGACGTCCTGAAACGATTACGCTAGACCGTGGTCCTCGTGTTGCCCTCGAATTAATGCGCGAACGTGGTATTTCCAACCTGTTTGTCATTGACCGTTCGATCAAACTGCTTGGTGTCATTACAGCTGAAGATGCAACCCGTGCGATGCGCGAAAACAAAGTGTTGAACGACATTCTGATCACGGATGGACCAACTGTGTCACCGGATACCCTGATTCATGAATTGTTCGAAATTGTAAGTTCAGCCCATGTGCCACTCGCTGTTGTTGGCGAAACTGGCCGTCTGCAAGGTGTTATCGTCCGCGGTGCCCTGCTTGGCGCACTAAGCGGTGAAGTTGCAGTAAAGGAGGAACTTGCGAATGATTCCCAAAATACCACTAGCATCGTGGATTGAATCGATAGTTGACTGGATGAGCTCCTCGCTCTCCGGATTATTTAAAGTCATTTCCGTTGTCATTCAGGAGGTTGTCGGATTTTTCTCCGGGCTGTTCATGCTCCCCCATCCGCTCCTGTTTATCGTAATACTCGGTGTACTCGCATATCTTGTTGGCCGATTACCACTGACCCTGTTTACGGTTATCGGTTTCTTGCTCGTAGATAACCTCGGATACTGGTCCCAATCAATGGACACACTTGGCCTCGTTATTACATCAGGATTGATATCCATCCTGCTCGGTGTGCCTGTTGGTATCTGGCTCGCATACAGCAAAACTGCAGCCCAGATTATCACACCATTGCTTGACTTTATGCAGACCATGCCTGCATTTGTCTACTTGCTGCCCGCGGTAACCTTCTTCAGTCTTGGTGTGGTTCCAGGTGTTATCGCATCCGTTATATTCGCGATTCCGCCTACAATTCGTCTGACTCACCTCGGAATTAAGCAGGTATCTGGCGAACTGGTTGAAGCAGCGGATGCTTTTGGTTCCACATCCATGCAAAAGTTGTTTAAAGTACAGCTTCCACTTGCATTGCCTACCGTAATGTCAGGGATTAACCAAACCATCATGCTGTCGCTGTCCATGGTTGTTATAGCTTCCATGATCGGTGCACAGGGTATTGGTGCGGAAGTCTATCGTGCTGTAACACAGCTGCAGATTGGTAAAGGTTTTGAAGCAGGTTTGGCTGTCGTGGTACTGGCAATCGTGCTTGACCGCTTCACTCAAAATCTGTTTATGCCAGGCCGCAAAAAGAGCTCCCGGTTCTCAACGAAGCAAACAGCCTGGATTACTGCCGCAGCAGTATTGGTTGTACTCGTAGCAGGGTTCTCACAATACTTCATTGGTGGAAATAGTTCTTCTGCCGGAGGTAACAACACACCAGCTAGTGCTGTAGGTGAAGAAGTCAATTATCAGATCATTGGTATTGACCCGGGTGCAGGCATTATGAAGTCCACTGCCAAAGCCATCGAAGATTATCATCTGACAGACTGGACCCTGATTGAAGGATCTGGTGCAGCGATGACTGCCACACTGGACAAAGCGATTAAAGCAGAACAACCGATCATTATTACAGGCTGGACTCCACACTGGATGTTCAACAAATATGATCTGAAATATCTGGAAGATCCGCAAAAATCTTTTGGTGATGCAGAAGAAATTCACACCATTGCCCGTAAAGGCTTGAAAGAGGATCACCCGGTTGCTTATGAATTCCTGTCCCGATTCCAATGGACATCAGATCAAATGGGCGAAATGATGAGTGCCATCCAAAATGGTACATCACCAGAAGAAGCTGCTAAAGACTACGCTGAGAAACATGCAGACCAGATTGACGAATGGACCAAAGGTCTGACACCCGTTAACGGTGATGCATTTAAACTTGGCTATGTAGCCTGGGATTCCGAGATCGCAAGTACCAACCTGTTGAAATATGTCATGGAAAGCAAACTTGGCTATAAAGTTAACGCCCTGCAAGTTGAAGCTGGACCAATGTGGACGGGTGTCGCCACAGGCGACGTAGATGCCTCACCAGCAGCCTGGCTGCCATTGACTCACGCTGACTACTGGGAACGTTACAAAGACCAGGTGGATGACCTGGGGGCCAACATGACCGGTGTACGCACAGGGCTCGTTGTTCCTGCGTACATGACAGATGTTAATTCGATTGCAGACTTGGAAACAGGAGCTGCTTCCTCTACTCCATCAGCGAATGCCAATGTGGGTAATGAAGTGGATCACCAAATTATCGGTATCGATCCAGGTGCCGGAATTATGAAGTCCACTGCAAGTGCTATTGAGAAATACGGTTTGTCTGACTGGAAGCTGGTTGAAGGTTCAGGAGCGGCAATGACAGCTACGCTGGATAAAGCCGTTAAAAATAAAGAACCGATTATTGTTACCGGTTGGACACCGCATTGGATGTTCAACGCATATGACCTGAAATATCTGGACGATCCAGAAGGTGTCTACGGTGAAGCAGAACAAATTCATACCATTGCCCGCAAAGGGTTAAAGGAAGACAAACCTGTCGCATATGAATTCCTGGATCGCTTCTCTTGGACACCTGAGGACATGGGTGAAATCATGGTTGCCATTCAGGATGGCGAAGACCCCCAAAAAGCCGCAGCAGCTTTTGCCGAGAAACATAGCGACAAAGTGGCTGAATGGACCAAAGGGCTGACCCCCGTGAATGGAGATTCCATTAAACTGAGTTACGTAGCCTGGGACTCCGAGATTGCAAGTACCAACTTGCTGGAGTACATTCTGAAAGAAAAACTGGGTTACAAAGTAACCTCCCTGCAGGTAGAGATTGGTCCAATGTGGACTGGTATTGCCAACGGTGATGTGGATGCAACTCCAGCCGCATGGTTGCCACTCACCTCTGCCGATTATTTCAACAAGTATAAGGATCAGATCGATGATCTCGGTCCAAATATGGACGGTGCCAAAACAGGTCTGGTTGTACCAACCTATATGGACATCAATTCCATAGAAGATTTAAAAGATAATTAAACCAGATTGAGATGGATAAACCTGAATTTGGTAAAAAGCCCACCGAAATTTTTTCGGTGGGCTTTTTTTAGTGTAACTTTTACTAGGGCGTGCCTTCAAACATGCTAAAAGCCGAAGTGTACCTGAAACCAAATGAAAAGCTTCGCTCCAGATGGGATTTCGGGGTCAGCTTCTCTCTCTGTTGGAGCAGAGCATGGTGCGAGCGCTAACGAATCGGAGACGTCTTATTCGAGAATTTGAAGTGATTGCAGAAATCTAAGGAATCTGAGACACGTTATGTCAGAATAAAATAGTCGTTTGCAGTGTTTTCCTCATGGATTTTAGCAAATAACGTGTCTGATGTTCCTTACTTTATAAAGAGAGGACCTTCAGGCAAAATAACGCGTCCTGAGTTCCTTAGAAAACCGTCTACCCATTACCCAGGATAAGTCGACTTGGGCTTCAAGACTTTTTAAAACGCTAACCTAGATCATCATATAGCTTACCTAAATGAATTTGAGGACACACCCTAACTAACTTCGAAAATCTCAAGGATAAGCTGAACATACTTTTTTGTTTCTTTTACCTATCATCTTAAATGCTGTGAAACTGAATTATGTACTCAGGCTTTGCAAATTCTTTTCTTTTCTACGCTTACCCAATCAGCAACAATAATACGCCAATGGTTATCAGCACAATTCCCAGAATACCGTACACCACTCTTGCACCCTGGCGTCCAATCGTTTTTACAAAGAGACCTGCTCGAAAACTCCTCATAAACCAATCCCAATTGTTGATCCCACCCAACAAACTGAAAATACCTGCGGCGATAGCCAGTAGTGCGATTAAAACCGGTTGATCTTGCATGTCAACACTCCTTCATTATAATCCTGTCTACTATACCTTCCTCTAGTGAAAATGAACAGTCATTAATTAGTAAAAAAACGGCTTGCAGATGAGAGTCTGCAAGCCGTTTTCGTTTGAATATCGGAGTTAGCCATGCAGTATAAAACTGCGTTTTTGCTCTGCTCCGGTGGCACATGATTCGATCTTATTGCTTGGACTGTAGCTCACTTGCTGACATCAGTAATGTCACAACTTCAGCACGAGTTGCTTCAGCGAGCGGATTAAACAAGTTCTTGCCTGTGCCCTTCACCAGTCCTGCATCATATGCAGCCGCGATGTAAGGTACGGCCCATGCAGGTACTTTATTCGCATCTGCAAAGGTTAATGTGGATTTCGAATCAACGGGAAGACCCAATGCTCTTACAAGCATAACGGTCATTTCCACACGCGATACTTTGCCGGATGCACGGAACGTCTCATCCGTATATCCACTGATGATTCCTTGGTCCACAGCCTGAGCAATAAAGGACTGTGCCCATGCCGGAATTTTGGAAGCATCCTTGAACGTCAACGCCTTTGTGCTGGCTGGAAGTTCAAATGCTCTTGCCAGCATCACAATGAACTCGGCGCGTGTTGCCGGAGCATTCGGACGGAAGTTACCGTCCTGATACCCATTCACAATTCCCCGGGAAATGGCCTGCTCAATGGCAGCTGCCGCCCAGTGGTTGCCGATATCTTTCAAAATCACACCCGGATTCGTTGGTGTAGTACCTCCACCGTTCCCATTACCTGGAACGGATGGTGTTGTAGGAGTGGTCGGAGTTGTAGGATCCGTTGGTGTTACAGGTGTAGTCGGTGTCGTTGTACCTCCACCACTATTACCACTGCCCGGATTACTTCCATTATTTCCACCACCGTTACCAGGGGTACTTCCATTTCCATTACCCGGAAGAGGGGAACCCTTCAGATCGGTAATGCGTCCTTCTGTTGTCTGATTTACTGTACCTATACGGTCCAGATGTTCATGGAAGACTTCATAGTCGACCAGATTCAGCTCATAATAACGGTTGTCATCCTTCGCCGCTCTCATGGCGCGGTAGAAGTCTCCGCCATTCGCCATAAACGAGTTCGTCGCTACGATGTAGTATCCGTTTGGATCGATATCTGTGTAAGTGCCGTCCGCATTCTTAATCTGTACTTTGACCACGCGTTGACCTACTTGGGTCACCGTATTCGTTGTCGCATCAATTTTTTCGCCTGGCTTCGTGGAATCGTAGTAGAAACGCATACCTGAAACTTGCGGGAAGCGTCCTTCTCCTGTTTCCACACCACTCACGCCATTTTCTAGCGCAGCCGTAATTTCCTTACCTGTCATTTTCACCGCAGATAGGTTGTTGCCAAATGGCATTACAGTTAGCAGATCACCCAACGTGATATCTCCTGCTTGGAATGAAGCTCGAATGCCTCCACCGTTTTGGATCGCAACATATCCTTTAACATCGTTTTCTTTCACGATGGATTTCACTTTCTCCAACATGCCGTCTGTCATCAGGTTCCCGAGGTTGGTTTCCTGCTTGCGCACAGTGCCGCGTTCTCCATCCAGAAGTACATTCGTTTTACCGATCACTTCTTTTTGAACTCGGCCAGAGGTTCGGCATAGCTTGCCAGTTTCTCCGCTGCTTCCGGATCATTGGCGTAGACGTATGCACCAGAGGCATCCTTCGCATCCAGGTTCAGCAACTTGCCGTTCCATGTTTTCAATACGCCTGCTTCATCAAATGCGACATCCAGTTGACCCAATGAAACATCATACTCACCTGTCTGTACCACAAGCGTCGGATCAGTGTGAGTATCTACAACCACCGGTTTGTTCAAAATGGTGTGTGAATGACCACCGACCACGATGTCGATGCCTTCCACCGCTTCTGCCAGCTTCAGGTCTTCCGAGTAACCCAGATGCGTCAGCGCAATAATTTTATTGATACCTTCATCTTGCAGCATCTTCACTGTCGCTTGAGCACTTGTCTTGTAATCCTTAAACGTCAGATCATCTCCCGGCGATGACAGGGATACGGTATCCGGTGTCGTCAAACCAAAGATTCCGACCTTTTCGCCGTTTACTTCTGTAATAATAGCCGGATAGATTTGGGAATTCTCGCCTGGATTTCCGATGTTACTGTTGTACAGGCCACCCAAATTCGCATCCTTCGTATAGTCAATATTAGCACTCACGAATGGGAAGTTCGCTTGTTCAACGAAATCCTTGAGCACACTAGGACCTTTATCAAACTCATGATTTCCGAAGGTCATGGCATCGTATCCGATCATGTTCATAAACTCCAGATCCGCCAGACCGTTAAAGAGATTGAAATACAATGTACCCGAGAAGACGTCCCCTGCATCCAGCACCAGGGTGTTATCATTGCGTGTTTCTTTAATCGCTGTTACACGGCGCGGAATGTTATCCAAATGCGCATGGGTATCATTGGTGTGCAATACTCGCAGGTTAAAGTCGCCCTCTTCTGCCGTGCTTCCAATACTTAGCTGCGCGAGCAGCGGATCATGGTCACTGACGCGTCCATGCGAGTCTTCGAAATCAGCATTTACATGAACAGCTTCGATAGCAGCAGTTTGGGACAAATTTTTACTCACCAGAATGTGATCCAGTGTCTGAGAGTTTCCGTCATAGATGTAAGAATAACGTTTGTCCTCTGGCAGTTTGTTTACCAGATTGTCCAGCTCATTGCCTTCAACAATGTTCAATGTTTTGGAGAACTGGAAGTCATTGAAGTCTCCAAGCACAGCGACATTCACCTCAGGGTCTTTTTCGATTAATTCAGTTACAAATTCATTGACGATTGTCGCTTGCTGCGCACGTTGCACTTCACTTTTGCGGGTTGCAGGCTGGACATTACCAACTGGAGCTAAATCCCCACCTTTGGAGTTGAAATGGTTAGCGATAACAACTACACGTTCACCATTAAAATCAAACTCTGCCGCGAGCGGTTTTCTTGAAGTTTCAAATGCAGCATTATTCGGTTTAATTCGTCCTGGATTCAGAGACAGATCTCCACTTGCATCAAGGGCCAATGCTGTTGTTGCATCTCCTTTGGTACCTGCTTTTAAGGATACCCGCTCAGGATTGTACAGGAAACCTACACGAATATTGCCTCCGGTTGCTCCACCATCCATATTATTTAGCGGCGCAATATCGGTATACTGATAGCTTGGTCCATTATTACTTTTAATTGCATCCAGAAGCGTTTTGAAGCTTTCACTCGCATCTGTGTTTCCGCTATTTGTATCGCCATCGTTATCCTGAACTTCCATGATCCCTATAATATCAGGGCTTTTTAGATTGTTAACGATAATCTTGCCGATTTTATTTCCACGTGTTGCATCCTTTTTACTGAAGTTCTCTACATTGAACGTCGCAATGGTCAGCTTGTCTTGTTGCGGTTCAATTGAGGTTGTTGCCTGTTGTAAACCACTGGACGTAATCGGAGGCAAGTCGCCTTCCAACGTGACCTTATAATTACTACTCGAATAAGAAAGCACACCATTAATCGGACCTGTAAATTTATCACCCGTGGTCACAGCTTGAGAAGGTTTTTTATTAATGAACAAGCGTTGAGGATTAAGTGAACTTTCAAACTCTCCTGTTCCGTCTCCACGTAAGATTAATCCTCCTGCCGGAGTCTTCAATGGATTATTAGGTTCGTTGTCTACCGTCACTGCTAATCCAGGATTGTAGGAGTAAGGTCCAAGAATAGTAGCATTATCTAACTGAATACGCATGCCTTCCAGACTTTCATAGAAATCAATGGCATCCACGTCCGGGTTGAATTCGCTCAATCCATCCGAATCAATGACATTCGGTATTACGCGGCCACCTTTTCCAATGATTACGGGTTGTGGCAATTCAACATTTGGTTGTTCCAACGTGATCTCAGAAGCTACAATTTCAGTGGTTGGCAGGTCTGTTGCGCTTGCTGCATACTCTTTCACCTTGCCGGCAACCTTTACCTGGTCCTTGACTTTCATTCCATGATCTTTCTTATAGATTAAAATCCCCTCAGAAGTTGCAAGATCTCCATCTTCCTGACCAGGAATGGATTGAATATAGAATGAATCTGCGTTAACTAGAGATGTAACAATCCCATCTACATTCTGTACATTCAATCCATCATAGATGGAATAATGGCCTGCCCCTGAATTTCGTGAATACGTACACCATCCACCCGATCCACCGCAGTATACTCAAAAGAAAAAATGGTGCTTACTCTGCTATCAGCAGTGGCAACAGCTTTAATGATTTGATCTTGATTAATCGTAATAGGCTGTGTGTATTTCATGGAATTCACAGTTGGTTCGGAACCGTCCAGTGTATAGAAAATTTGGGCACCAACATATGGAGAAGTCAACGTAACTTCCGTTCCTTTCACAATGCCACCGGAAGGTGTGCTCGCTGTTACGGAGAGCAGATCTTCCAGAATATCCGACGCCGTTCGAGGAATCAACTCCAGACCGTAAGTGGAATGGTAAGTCAAGACTCCTGTCACTTTATGATACGATTTGCCAACGGAGAGAGCAGACGGGCTGTTTTTAGCATAAATCAGCATTTCCCCGCCTTGTTCATCTGTCGCCGTGTAAGTGGGCGTGTTGCTTTTTGTCACTTGAATATTGTTTACTTCGACAAGCATCCCTTCATACTGCCCTCCAGAACCCTTACTCCCCCGCACCCGGAGCAAAATGGGATGAGTTGAGCGATACAGGTGAAGGTAGATCCTGTGACTTTTCGACAGTCCGAATATAGCCACCCTGAAATCCGGATTTGCTTGCTTCAACTTGGACTAGGCCGTTGTAGATCGTAATTGGGCCGTAGGCTTCTATCCGGTCTCCAACTTCCACACCAGAAGCATTGCCGCGCACAACGATCCCGGCATCGTTATCCTGAATATACAGATTGAATACACCAGATAATTCACTATAGGTTACAATACCTTGAACGGTAACGGTGCTGTTTTCAGTTGCTTTTCTTGCCTCAGAGATTGGAATAGGAGTTGTGTCGACGAGGGTGTAATCGAAACTTGTAACATCACTATTGTCTATCCCCTCTTTAGCCGCGTAGGTTTCAATGTGCGTTGCCTCATTTACCGTGATGGGCACGGTGTAGGGAAGATAATTAGCGTCCGTATTCTGCTTGTAGTATACAGTTGCACCGACAGTAGATGTTTCCAAGGCCACCTTGGTCCCTGTTGGAACTGCGCCTGAAGTAGGATTGGCTGTTACATTTTCCACTTTGGTTACAGGAGTCTCATCGATTAGTTGGAAGGTTGTTGAAGTGGAGTCATATTTGAGGCCAGGAAGAGCGAGATAGGAAGCTAGTGTTCCATTCGTTACCCTAACTTTCTTGCCAAGAAGATCGGGGTTACTATCCAATCCAAACGTATTTCGTATTGAAGTAGCACTAGGGATTTGAACAGACATGATCTTATTTAAGTCTGTTTCACCTGGATTGTCCGCCAATCCAAAGTTACTTCCTCCACTGAACGGGGGTGAGGATTGAAGTTGGTTTTTGGAATTATTGTTAAAATATCCGATCACGTACCCTTCTACCGTCGCCGGTAATCCATCATTGCTGCGAGCAATTGCCTGAGCAACCGTTAACGGCTCATCCGCGGCGGCTGCCTTACTGCTGAACAATCCAGCCGGAATGGCACCTGTGATGAGCAGGACCATAGCCAGAAACAACCTGAGCCACCTCTTTATTTGCAGAACATGCATCTTTTACCTACCTCCATGTTTTAAATTCGTAATCATTTGTTCATTAAGCTTGGACATTAGTTCGAATATAAGATAACTGAAGTATTATTACGTGTAAACAATATTCTTTTCATATGATATAAAATAGAACATATACATCACAAAAGAATATAAGTAGAAATAAAAAAACGTAAAAAAGTAGTACATAACAACTATCTAATTTCACTTCCATCACTTTTACATCAAAAATCTGTGTATAACAGCCTATATTGAGTAACTTTAACTAACATATAAAAGATTCAAATCTCTGTATTCGACATTTATAGATAGATATCCCTATCTACAATTCGCCTTTAAGCGATTCTGCTCTTAGATCTTTTCACAGCAAAACGATGCGACAGTCAGGATTGACCATCGCATACATCTCACTTCGTTATAACACCCTAAGTTAAGCTATACATTTCAATTTTGCTAAACCCAGCTTGAAGTTTATCCTCTTTCAAGCAATAAGTTACTTCTTCACCGTGCTGTTATACTGTGCAATCTTGTCTGTAATTTGCTTCGCTGCTGCATCCAATGCGTCTTGTGGAGTTCCTTGTCCATTCAGAACCGTCTCGATCGCTCCTTCGACAATTTGACGGGCTTCGGGGAATACACCCATAACGGCCCCGGATGTTGCTGTCGAATCCGCGGAAGCGTGCAATTGGTCGACTGCTGTCTGGAATTGCGGGTACTTCGCCATATTATCCTTTAATACTTGCTCATCGTAGGCTGCTGTCGTAATAGGGAAGTATCCTGTCGCAACGCTCCAGTTGGCTTGTACCGCAGGTGTTGCCAGATACTTGATGAATTCCCAAGCGGCTTGCTGTTGAGCATCGGATTTGTTGTTCATGATATACAAGCTTGCGCCACCAACCACGACGCCACCTTCTTTGGCATCAGCAGGACGAGGCAGGAAGCCTGTTCCCAGCTCAAACTTGCCACCAGCACCCTCTACAATTTTGCGCAATCCAGCGGTAGAATCCAGCGTCATGCCGATTTGTTGCGCAGTAAATGCAGCGGTCGTATCGTCTGTGCTACGTCCCAGATTGGAGACGGTCTTCTCGTCCATCATCTTTTTCCACCATGTCAAAGTCTTCACGCCAGCTTCGGAGTTCAGCAAGGATTCAGTCGCTGCGCCGGTTCTACCGTTACCATTGTTTACATAATCTGCATTCTGGTTCGCGAAGAATTGTTCCATAAACCAGCCATAGATCGCCATGGATGCGCCGGGTTTACCGTCTTTCGCCAGTGCTTTGGCTGCTTGCTCAAACTCCTCGTATGTCTTAGGCGGGTTCTCCGGGTCCAAACCGGCTGCTTTGAACATGTCCTTGTTATAGTACAAAATCGGGTTCGATGTGTTAAAAGGCATTGCATTCAATTTGCCGTCAATGGTGTAATAACGGATGATGTTTGGTTCCAGTTGGGACAAGTCAAACTTGTCTTTATCAATAAATTGCTGTACTGGCGTAATCATGCCCGAGTCGATCATGAACTTGCTGCCAATCTCATATACCTGGATAATGTCCGGGCCGCTGTCCGAGCCCATGGAAGCTTTGAGTTTGTTCAGGCTCTCATCGTATTTCCCCTGATAGATCGGCTTTACCTGAATGTCCGGGTGACTTGCGTTGAAATCGGAAGCGAGTTGGTTAATGGCTTTCTCCCCTGCGCCCGACATCGAATGCCACCATGTCAGTTGTACCGGTTCAGCAGCTGCGGCATCCGCCTGCGCTCCGCTCGTTGTGCTTGTCGTTTCGGTTTTCCGCCGCAAGCGGCCAGTACCAACATCAGTGCAGCCAGCATCAGTGCAAATGTACCTCTTTTTTCAAACGAAACCCGATCATAATCGCTCTCCTTTTTGGGACTCACTTCAAAATAAAATCTTGGAGATGACACGGAGTGGCCGTTACGGTTACGAATCGTTCTTTCGATCGCTGTTATCTCCGGATTTTTTTCATTCCCCTTCAAAGGGGAAAATCCGGAGATAAAGGCGAACGCTTCGCTTCTTCAGAATCGATTTCGTCCCCTCCACTACTACCGTGGTATATCTTCTCAACATCTTATTTCAAGAGTGAGCCTTGTTTATTCGCTCCTGGTATCCAAACCGCCAACCTTTTAAATCCTTAAAACAAACCTTACTCCTACTATCCCTTCAGCGCGCCTGCTGCCATACCGCGGACAAGCTGTTTCAAACCGAAAACCAGAAGCAGAAGCGATGGCAGAATCACCATAGCCGTACCGGCAAACACCAGATTCCATGCGGTGGATTCCTGGAACTCCAGCATCGAGATCCCGATCTGTACCGTCCTCATCTCCGGCGTATTCGTGACGAGCAATGGCCACAGATATGAGTTGTACATACTCAGGAATGAATAGATCGCCAGTGTTCCAAGTGCCGGACGGGACAGTGGCAGAACATGGGATACGAAGTAGCGGATGTGTCCGCAGCCATCGATCTTCGCCGCTTCAAACAACTCTTTCGGAAGCTGCATGAAGAATTGTCTCAGCAGGAATGTACCAAACGCCGTTGCCAGGAACGGTATGGTCAGCCCTTGATACGTATCAAGCCAGCCCCAACTGCGCACCGTCAAGTAGTTTGGGATCATGGTGACTTCCCAAGGAATCATCATCGTGGCTACAAACATGCTGAAGATGATGTTCTTGCCCTTAAACTCCATTTTCGCGAATGCATAGGCCGCCATGCTCGCCGTAACAAGCTGACCTAACATCGTCAGTCCTGCAACGAGGAACGTATTACCGATAAATGAACCAATCGGGACGATATCGAATACTTCAGCGAAATTGGACAGGTCTATGGACCGCGGTATGATGTGCGGCGGATACGCACTGGCATCCTCCGGCGTCATCACGGCCATGAAAAAGGTGTACAGCACCGGATACAGCACAAGCGCCGCACAAATTGTAAGCAACACATACAGCAATGTTTTCGTCCATGGTGTTCTCATTGGTAATGCACTTTCCTTTCCACCCATTTGAACTGAATCAGGGTCAGCAGCATAATCACCGCGAACAGGATAAGTGCCTGCGCACTGCCCGTCCCGAATCGGAAATTAACGAATGCTTCCTGATAGATGGAATAGACGAATACATTGGTACTGTCCATCGGGCCGCCCCGGGTAAGAATGTTGATCTGACCAAATGATTGGAACGCACCAATGATCGATACTACGGTCACGAAAAACAGGGTTGGCGACAGCAGTGGCATCGAGATTTTGCGAAAAGTAAGCAAAGGACCTGCGCCATCAATCTTTGCGCTCTCATAAATTTCTTCCGGGATGCCCTGTAATCCACTGGACAAAATAATATAATTGAATCCGAGATTCATCCAAATCGTCATGATGGAAATCGATATTAACGCCCAATCCGGGCTGGTTAGCCAGGGAATCGGGTCAATTCCTACTTTTCCTAATAAATAATTCAGCATGCCCAAGGTCGGATGGAACAGAAACTTCCAGATGACCGCCGAAGAACCAACAGATAACACCACAGGCAGAGAGAATACAAACTGAAACACGCGCATCCCCTTGAATCGGTTGTGGGTCAGTGCCGCCAGAATCAGAGCAGCGAGCATGCCCGTTGGCACGGTAAACAGAACGAACAACAGCGTTACTTTCATCCCCTGCAGGAACAATCCGGACTGGAATACCGCCTTAAAATTGTCTAGCCCCACATAAGCTGCAATCTGTCCGGTAGGGTCCGTGGAATGCATACTTAGGTACACCGATTTAAACATCGGATAAAACAGGAACACTGCGAATAAAAGCAGCGATGGTGCCAGGAAACCATAGGCCAGCATGTTCTCCCGTATCCGCTGCACACGCAGCGAAGCTGTCCGGCGCTGACTCGTATTGGTTACGCGCCGTCTGGCAGCAGGCAAGCCGATCCGGTTGTCAAGCTCACTCATCGGATTTTCTTCCCCTTGATCTACGCATTCGGTGTGTGAACTTATCACCCACGTTATCTAGTGTAAAAGCCAACTGTCACAGCAGCATCCGTTCTGAATCAACGCAGCGTTAATCGTGGACAAGTGGCTTTACCAAACAAAGGACTTTAAATAGACTTCAAACCAGGGTCAGTGAACAGCAAAAAACCGCAAGAACTCCCTTGGTTCGGGAATGTTCCTGCAGTTTTGTCTGTAAAGAGAAGATGAACAAAAATTTGATATAAACTCAATAAATTTTACATAAAACTGGATATTTAATGTAAACGCAAAATGTTCAGTTTAAATTTTATAATAAAATGGATGAATAGTAAGAAAATCACATACTTTTCTCATGCCATTGCCTATTGTAGATGAAGCCTTTTAACGATTGAGATGATACGGTACAGTCGTCACAATCACATCTTTATAGTTGATCAGATAGGCACGAATCATGAAGCTGGTCTGGTTATGCAGTACATTTTGCCACCAATGCTTGGTGATGAACTGTGGAATCAGAATGGTGATATGGTCCGTCTCGGCGGTTTTCCATTCCACGGTATCAATGAATTTCTTGAGCGGCCCCATAATGCTGCGGTATCTCGATTTAATCACAACCAGACGAACGCCAGGATTCCACTCCTCCCACTTCTGCTCCATTTTACGAATCGCTTCATCATCAAACCCGATATACAAGGCAACCACCTGGTCAGACATCGTCTGCGCGTAACTGATCGTGTTCATCACGACTCGTGTAATGCCAGCCACCGGAATAACGATGGTATTGCCCTTTCTCACCGGTTTCTCCAGCTTGATATCAATCCGCAATTCATCTGCGATGTTGCAATAATGACGGTGAATGCGCATGAATACATAGACGACGAGCGGCAGGAAAATAAAGATAACCCATGTTTGCGTGAACTTGGTGAAAATAAAAATCAATGTAATCGACAAAGTGGTCAGCATACCAATTGTATTGACGAGCAGCTTCACACCCCAGCCGGACGGTTTGACTTTGATCCAGCGAATCATCATGCCCAGCTGCGACAGCGTGAATGGAATGAACACACCCACTGCGTAGAGCGGTATCAGGCTTTCCGTGTTTCCTTTGAATCCGACAACCAGCAGGGCAGACATTACACTGAGAAAAATAATACCGTTCGAGAAGCCGAGGCGGTCTCCTCTAACCATAAACATATGCGGCATATATTTATCTTTTGCCATCATGAAGGACAGCAGCGGAAAAGCGGAATACGCCGTATTGGCTGCCAGAAACAGGATCAGTGCCGTTACACCCTGAATAATAAAATACATTGTACCCCTGCCAAACGTAGCTTCGGCAATCTGGGAAATGACTGTGGCTTTGGGATCAGGCTTTACCCCGTAACCATAAGCAAGTAACGTGATACCGATAAACATGGCTCCCAGTATACATCCCATCAGCATCAAGGTTCCTGCTGCATTTTTCTCGGCAGGCTGCTTAAAGTTTGGAATCGCGTTACTCACTGCCTCAACCCCGGTCAAAGCGGAACATCCCGAGCTGAATGCCTTCAGCAACAGAAACAGACTCACATGAGACATCGTCGTTCCGAATTCAGGGGCCGCAGCCTCCATGCCACCAACGAGAAATTTGATGCCCCCGGATATAATCAGAATCGCAATGGAAAAGATAAACAGATATATAGGGATCGCCAGCACGGAAGCAGATTCCGTCACTCCCCGCAAATTCATAATCGTCAGAAACACAATCATAATCAATGCAATGATTATGCTGTAATCATGAAGCATCGGAAAGGCAGATGTAATCGCATCGGTCCCTGCAGACGAGCTTACCGCAACCGTCAGAATATAATCGACCAGCAAAGATCCTCCGGCAATCAGGCTCGGAGCCGTACCGAGATTATCCTTGGCAACGATATACGCGCCGCCTCCTGTTGGATAAGCAAAAATCGTCTGGCGGTAGGAAAAAATTAAAATGACGAGTAATCCCAACACGGCGATGGAGATTGGAACAGAGTACCACAAGGCCGCGACTCCGGCCGCAATGAGCACCAGTAAGATCTGTTCCGTACCGTAGGCAACGGACGATAGGGCATCGGAGGACAGGATGGCGAGTGCCTTCCATTTCCCCAATTTTTCTGCATCCAATTCAGCCGATTTCATAGGCTTGCCTATTAAGATTCTCTTCATTTTGCCAAGCATGATCATAACTTCCTTCCATCAATCATCTGTGAAGCATTGTTATTATGCAAAATCGCTGAGGCATTGACAATAAGTCATTTCACCTGAATTTCGCCAGCGTGTGATAATGCATTCTACGATTCAATAATCGATAACAAAGCCGCGCTTTATTAGATTTTTGAACTTTTTTGAACCAAAACGGCGTTTGTTCGCCGAAAAAGGAAATGGCCTTCGGTTTAATAAACCAAAGACCATTCATATTAGGCTGTGTTGGAACTCTTTCTTTTATACGATCTCGATTTGTTAAACCTCCGTGCCCAATATACCAGGACGTGGAGTGACACCGAAAGCCTGAGCTAATGTAGCTAGCTGCTGATCCGTAATTCGCTGTCTGATCTCATGACCTGCAACCAGCATATATACCTGGGCTGCCTTCTCAATGGTCTCAATCAGGCCAAAAGCTTCATCGACCGTTGTGCCCGTTCCAAATATCCCATGCTGCGGCCAAATGACCGCGTGATATTGCTTCATTTTTTCAGCCGTTTTTCGTCCGATTTCATTCGATCCAGGCACCATCCACGGAATAATGCCAACGCCATCCGGGAAAACGACTACACACTCCGTACACATCTGCCACAGCGTCTTTGTGAACTTCATCTCATCCAGATCATGGATAAAGGTCATTGCCAGCACATGAGTCGCATGGTTATGCATGACAACCCGATGGTTCGGGTCCACTTTCAAACGTTCGATATGACTCATAAAATGCGTAGGCAATTCACTCGTCGGGCTCGCTCCCGACTTCAGACCCCACAGCACCTCAAGCTCCTGTCCATCCTTCGAGACACGCAGCAATCCCAGATTGCTCTCCGGATCAGCCAGCACATTTTTGAAATATTTGCCCGAAGCGGTCACGATAACATACTTGCCTGCCAGCTCCTGCGTCGAAAAGGCAGGTTTGATCTTGCGGATCACATGGTTGATATCAATATATTGGGCAACGTCCTCTTCCTCCAGCAAATAGCTGACATTGCCGCCATTGCGTTCATCCCATCCATTTTTCCACATATGTTGAGTAATCTCCGCCATCTCACGGACAAATGGGATATGGAATCCAGCAGCCTGCGTAGTTTCTTTGGTAAGGGTCACGTTCATCATCATTCTCTCCTTAGGTTAAAAATAGAATGGCTGTCACGTACATAGTAAGTTCCTTTTTTCACATTCATTATACCTTTGTTTATCTTTATAAGTCAATGATACACAGATATATAAACTCATTTATTTTTGTTTGTGTTTGTTTTATGTATTTTTTATAAAATAAAACAAAAAAATACCTCACCGGCGTCCGGCGAGGTCAGTCACACATCTATCTAACACGAGAAGGGGTTTACAAGAATAATCTTACCTCTGCTACCTTAATAGAAGCTGAAAATGAAATAAAAAAACGATGAAAAGCCCATTTACCAAATAATTCCGGTCACCGCTTCTATCCATCCATTCAGGCTATACATTTAAAGACTTTGAGCTGGCCTGAATGTGCAAAGGATTCTACTCCCTTTTCAGCAAATAGGACGGGTGCATCAATCCTGTCGGTTCATAGCGCTCGTCGCGTACATATTGGAAACCCAGCTTGGACAGCATGTGACGGGATGCCTCATTGTCCGGATGATGCCCGGCAAACAGCGCTTTAACCTTCAATTCTTCGAATGCATAATCAATCACCGCTCGTGAAGCCTCCATCGCATAACCCTTGCCCCAGTAGTCTCTGGTAAGATGAAATCCCAGTTCATATATGTTTTCTTCCGGAGAATACGGCGCAAGCCACAGCAACCGACAAACACTCCCGATTCCTTTTCAAAGAAAGGCCAGTATTGCACCTCCACTTCCTCCTGCCTTTTTATTTCTTGCGTCAGCCGAGCTTCTACTTCATCCTCACTCAAAAATCCCTTGCTGCTGATCCACTTCGTTACCTCATGATCTCCCCATAGAGCAAATGCCAGGGCACGGTCTTCTTCATTCCAAATCGAGAATACAAGCCGCTCCGTTTCAAGAAACGTTGTTCTTTCCATTCTATCGGTTTCATTTGTTCTATCCATAATCCAATAACCTCCTGTTTCACAACATCAGTATACTACTACTTCTACAATAAATTACTCGAATTGCAGCCTTTGTAAACAAAAATATGATTGCACAAGTTACATCACTCAAGATTAATAGCTATAATTTCTGTGCCAGTTTCTCAAATTGATTGATATAAGGCTTAATTTCTTTTTCTACACTTTTGATAAAAGAATTAAACTGCTTCTGGCTGAATTCACCCCCAACGCCAACATTTCTATATACTTTTCCTTTTTGGTATGTAAATGAGGAGAAATAACCGCTCTTCAATCCGTCTAAAATATTTCCGGCATCGCCCAGTATTTTAAGACTTATATTTGAATCCTTATACGCAAAATAATAAGGTGGGTCATATTCTCCATGACGAACATCATATCCTGAAATCCACTGATCCTTGGAAAATGTCCCTTTCTGAATACGATTTTCAAGCATAACCGCTTCGTAGGATATTTCTCTGATCTCCAATTCTCCTTTTCCCTCCCTTTTGTCATTCTTCCAAAAGCCATCATACTTGAGGTCTGTAACACGGTCGTCGTCACTCGTCACAGCTTTGTAGATACCATACCCCGAACGTTCGCCTGATACCCAATTTCCCTTATAAGTTTTGCTCTTACTCCAGGTCATCGTTCCATAGCCATGAGGCTTGCCATTCTTGGTTTCACCATAATAAGTTACTCCATTCCCAAACTCCAAGGTCCTCATTGAAGAGGCTGCATCTGAAGTGTGTAAAGGCATGAAAAACAATAAACACAAGGTCAACCCCAAAACGTACAACAACATCTTTTTCAAAATTATAATCTCCCTTTCGTTTGAAATAAGAATATCAAACATTCCTATAACAACTAATTAAATTTATAAAGACCCTAATATAATATCACTACCACCCCAGATGCAGCCATAAAAAAGAAAAAAACCTCTGCGGACAACATGTCCGACAGAGGTTCTCAAAGCACCCTGATTTCATTAGAAATCAGATGTTGCGATTTGAATTGTGCCTGTTGAAGCACCTGCGGGAGTAGTCAGCAGAGCAGCTACGAGCAGCAAGTCAACAGACAACGTAAGGCTGTTGCCAGTAGGGATCATATACGTAATCACTGGAGCGTTAACACGAGTTACAACCAGGTCTACCGGAAAAGGACCAAAATTGTTCACTGTGATGCTGGCATTCGTGCCTCCAGCAAGGTTTTCATAATACGATTTACCCACACTAGCCCCTAAGGCATAAAATTGTTGCGGTAAAAGGATGGCCATGGAAATCACCTCCTTTTGGCTTGGATACCGTATTCTATGTATGAAATCTATGAATGTAACGGTGAAGTGACCGTGTGATAACGTACATTTTGATAGAGGTGCTAGATTTACAAACCAAAAAGCCCCACCAGATCATCCGGCGGAGCCAATGACACACAAACTCATTTTCTAAGATTCTTACGCATAAAGCATGAAAAAGTTCAACTCATGTCCCTGCTGTTTGAGATAATTATAAAGCTGTGAACGGTGATGGAACACATGCGTTAGCGTTTCAATCTGCCATTGGACTTGTAAATGACCATGCTCCATATAGAATGCTTTAGTTGAGCGGTTCAGCAGATCTTCTTCGCTTAATGAAAGGATATACGCTTTGTAGGCCTCCAAATTGGCCCAGAGGGTTGACTCCAGTTTTTCAATATCTTCGATCCCTGACAGACTATTCTCCACCACGCCTACCTCTGCTTCGCCTTCCTCCTGCATAATCGCAAGGTCCGAAGCCGTAATCTGAATAAAATGATGGACCAGTTCCACCAGTGAACGCATATTGTCCTGCGGGCGGTAAGCCCAGTCCTCCGGACGAATCAAGCGGATCAGGCTAGCCCCCGTTCGCACGCCCGTCTCCAATTCACTTAGCAGATGATCTCTGATTTGCAATGTTCCATTCATATATGATATCTCCTTTACTATTCATTCTCACCATTCAGTATAACGGAAGGGACAACCGAGTTATTGTACAAATCGGACAACATTTGTTGATATTCTTTGGCAGCAGTGAGCGGGGTTTCTCCATAGAACTTACGAAATTGACGAATCAAATGGGCTTGGTCATAGAAACCATGATTCAGGGCCAGCGCTACCCCATCTGCCGTGTGCCCCTGATGAATACTTTCCAGGACACGGTGAAAACGAACAACCTCGCTGAATCTCTTTGGACTGACTCCAACCCATTCTGCAAACTTCCGATGCAGCTGGCGTTCACTGACAACCTCTCGCATCGCCAACTCACTGACGCTCATGCGGCCCCCATCCTTAAAAATGCGGTGAAGCACGTTTTTCATCAAATCATGCTCATATGTATTGGGTTGCAAGGATAGCGGACTCAGATAGGTATTCATCACCTGTACTCGTTCATTAAAGCTTTTCGTTCCAGCCATCCGCTCCTGAAGCTCACTCAGCTCGACTGGCCAACATTCATGAAGCGGAATTCGTCTATCTGTAAATTCCTCCAACGGCAAACCGTGAAAGACATATGCTCCACCTGGGAAAAAGCGCACCCCAAATGTGTAATCGGCAGAAGCAGGCGCATCAGACGGCCCTGGTACAGCAAACGGATGCGTATAGTTGCCACAGTAACCATAAGAATGCAACAAACTGACCGAGTCGTATGTAATCAGCATGTCCGTGCAGCCATCCGGCAATACCCGGGCAGGTACAGACATATCAGGCTGAACTATACCTCCATCGATATCAGGTTTCTTAGAAGACTGTAGAATCAAACCGGATTCCCAATAACAAGCTATATGAGCCATCAGGGGTGCAGAAGGTATTTGCTCCATGTAATACGTGTGCCTACCTGTCCCATTCATCTGAATGGGTCTGAACAGCGGATGCAGACTCAGGTCCACGAACCATCCCTCCGTTATTAGCATTATGTATTCATCTATCATACCATCAACCGGTAAACTGAGAAAAAAGTACCCCGCCGGAGGATCCGACGGGGCTAGTCACACATCTATTTAACACGAGAAGGGGTTTACAAGACTTATCTTACCCCTGCTACCTTAATGAAATCTGAAATGGAGATGAAAAGAACATCAAAATTCAACAGCTCCGGCAGACTGATTGTGAGAACGTATCACACCATTTGTAAGACAAATGGAAGAAATGATTTTACAAGGTGACCTATTGACATGTGTTCTGCCTCATTCAGATTTACCAAATGAACAGATTTCAGGTCAAACGCCCAGTCATTTGGGTAGGCCATCGCATAGAATGCCCTATAAATGATTTGGGAGGTTTTACTTTGAATAATTATCCAATGATGCATCATATGGCTAACTCGCCTTATATGCAGCAAATGCACCACATGCCTCATAATATTGTGGTTCACCCAGTAGATCATTGCGTAGTCGAGAGTCTGATGGCCCTGATGGGAAAAGTGGTTATCCTGGAAACAACTCGCGGCAGACTTGATGGATGCGTCGTCGCTGTTAAGCATGATCATGTTGTCCTGGAAGAAAGACACAAAAAATTCTTAGTTCGTATCGCCGAAATCGTCTGGATCATGCCTGATTAAACAGAGATTGAGGTAATAACGAACAGAAGGCAACTACAAAGGTACCCATACCCTAAACACTTCTTTTTCTAAGTGTCCGGTGTATGGGTACCTGATTAGCTGGCCGTATGCCAGCAGTGCTTTTTTTGAAATGAAGAGTATAGGTTTAAAGTTTCCCAAAGCAACATTATAATGAGAATACATAAAGATGTATTACGAGGTGAGATTTTGTTGCAAGCGTTTTTCACAATACTATTCACACTAGGCTTTATTGTTTTCTTCGTTTTTCTTCTTTTGATGATCTTATCCATAAGAAAGCATAACCGGATAACGAAAAAGCACGTTATGCTAACAGCGATGTGTTTTGCAATTGCTTCTATAGGAATGTATGGTATGTTGGCTTCGACTACGAACAAAGTGAATACTACAGTTGAAAATAACAATGATGACCTAGACCAGACCGCTCTCTCTGTTTTGAATATGACTACCGATGCGTTCAAAAACAAATTCAATTCAATCGTAGGCAAATACCGATTAAATGGTCTGAGTATAACCGTCTTGAACGTGAAAGAGGCCTCAGAACATGGCACAAAAACCTTTGAGTATATCTTCAAAGACAATTTACGTATGGTTGGTGTGTTAAATTCAGAGCAAAAAGTTCAGGAAGTCATGTTATACGAGTCTGGTGATGTCAGTAAACCAACCGGTGGTAACCTATTAACTGCGATCGCTACACTTATTCTGACAACCAATAACGAGTACACATATAATGATGCGCAAGACGTGATTCAGGATATCGGCATATTAGATCGCGATGTAAGTCAGAGTGAATTTGATGAAGCGACTGTTCGAAATGAATTTGAATATCGCTTCAGCATCCAAGACGATATTTCTACTTTTGGAATAAAAGCAGTTAAATAAGTTCCGAATGTGCAAACAAGTCGTTCCATTGAGGAACGACTTAACGTGTGGTATGAAACTGCTTAATAAAAAATGGTGGTCTGCCTGTTAACAACACAGCTATGTATGGTATGCTCATTGATTACTACCTCGTGTATCGATCAATGTCATCGATCGCAGATTGATGCTCTCTTCTATGGTGATCTTCATGCTGACGAACGTCGTTCTTTAACTTGGCCAAGAATCCCCACCCCATGAATACAAATAAAAGCACAGTAATCAAAGCATAAGCGAAACTATATAGGTTCATGTAAAAATTGATGAAAATTGCACCTACCATCAAGCCAAGAATCCACAACGTCCACTTTGTACTCTTTCTCAATTCATTTCCTCCTCAATCAAATTCCATATAATCATATATATGTTTCATTGTACATACGAAGAAGTAAGCTAACAGATATCGATTCAGTGTTAAAACATAATTCAAAGCACCCTACTCTAAATATATAAAAGGCTCCCTTTCGGGAGCCTTTCATCTATCGGCATTACAAAGGTTTTTACACCTTTATTACATCATGCCGCCCATTCCATAATAGTCTGTAATATGTTTAACTTAAGGGTATATAATGGCTGTACCGTAGGTGTGACCAATAGTTTATCTGTAACATGTTTAACTAGAAAATATATGCGTTAACACCAGTTGGTTAACAAGCGGTTTACATGTTAACGGTTTTCATGACTTTCATTCCCGCTTCTATATCCTGCAGCATATGCCACCAAACAATAGAGTTCCCCTTTTTCCACATAAAGGCTCTCAATCTCTGAAAGTAATTCTTTTCTCACTCCTGGAACATCCCATAGTTCATTGATAATCCCCGCCAGCTTCTTGTGCAACGAGTCTTCTGCCTTTTCGCAGTGTAATAGTACCTGTTTTATTTTTTCCTTATTTTCATCCTCACTGCTTTTTGTTTTAGTCATTGCAGTTTCTCCTCTTAGATGTACGTTTTTCAGTTCACAGAACATTTACCTGTAAGTATATTGGTGTTATAATTTCCCTCGAAATACCCTATGCAAGTTAAGGAGCATTTGTTGTGGCTAAAGTCTCCCGAGGGAGATGCCGACTTAAACAACTACTCAAAGAACGCCGTATGAAACAGATTGACCTATCCACAAGAACAGGATATAGCCCACAGCTTATATCTAACTGGGCAAATAATCACGATAAGATGTCATCTGACGTGATGTTCCACATTGCCTATGTTCTGGACTGTCATGTGGAAGAATTATACGAGCTAGTTTTTGAGTGAGCCGGTCGGCTCTCCCTAGGGTTAATCTATGGTTAAGCCATAGTTTTTCTCGATAGCTTCTAACCTCCTTCTCATTGATTTATATATGTAAATAATACCTTCTTCCTATGACATTCGGTGTCGCATTGTGTCGAACGTCCCGAAGGTAAAACTTTACATCTGCTGGCTTCAGCAAACGATGAATTTACTTTACAATAAAGATATACTTCACATTATACACGGAACACACGTTCTTGTTAATGAATAATATATTGTCGAATACAATCTGATTTTAATATGAATTCCAACGGTGCGAGGTAGTATAAGGGGTGGTTTTTCGGCTGATTTAGGAAAAAATCCGCCAGGCTGCCCTGACGGATCTTAATCTCATATTGAAGCTGCAGTAATCTCTTCAATCTTAATCCAGCTGTAATCCTCTTCTGCCCTTACTAGCTTGATTCTCCTGTTCGGCTTGTCAATTGACGCAACGACTCCCCTTATATCCTCATCATCAAATGGATTAAATACGGTCAACGTAACAGATCGGCATTCCTGGTATGACTCCAGGATCGCTTCCTCGATGAGCTGCATCTCCTGTTCGTCCAATACAGGCTTCCCACGCCGCCTTTGTAACTCTTCCTGAGCCAAATACGCTTCACGATGTTCCGGGAGGATCAGCCTCGATCCTTCATAAATCCCATTCTCACTTAATTTACTCGCCATAGATATCATCCTCCGTCATAATTTTAATACCTCGTGGAATCGACTCGGACCGTTTAATATAACCCTTTTTCTCCAAGCGATCCAGATATCCGTGGGCTGTGGATGAAGAAGACCAACCCAGCATATCGCTAAGCTCCCTGGTGGTAGGTGGATATTTGTTATCCCGAAAAAATTCTTTGATTGCCTGTAACGCATCCTCTTCCCTGCGACTTAATCTTTGCATGTCTGTGAACCTCCTTAGCTGCTGAACAGGAACAGATACATTGGTATCATTATATGCGATCACACGTTCCCTTATCAACACATAAAAAGAACACACGTTCTTGTTAAGATGCAAAATAACTTGTATGATAAAATTAACCAAACACAGGAAAGGACAGTCACCATGAACCTATATAAGTTTGAGATTACGGTAAACGGATTCTTGCTTAGGACTCATTTCAGTTCGAGCGAGGGGAGCGGGCTAGCTTGGTGTAAAAAGTACGCATCGAAGTTTCAAAAAGAAGTAGCTAACCTGGAGATCAAAGTGGCCATACACAAAAGAGAGAAGCAGAAGAACAACTGGGAGTATCACGGAAAGCCCTACATATACGATCGGACGATGAAGAAGCCGGCACGTAAGCCTAAAGAGAAAAACCCACCGGAATGAGCTGGTGGGTTCAAATATTCATTCATATGGTCTATACTTCTCACGCAACTGTTCCGCCTCTCGCTTACGGTCCTCAACATCCGATTTGAGAAAGAGACGAACTGACCCGGACTCTTTGACTGGCTGCAGTTTACCACGCTGAACTAAGGACAGTAGATTTTGTTTGGACACGCCAAGCAGCTCCACTGTTTCAGCAGATGTTAGTACGTTCTCTTGTATGATGCGGATCAGATCGTCCCGTTCCATCAAATCACCTCGTAATCAATATTACCATTGTAGCGACACTTAGACCCAACGAAAGCAAACTAATGATCAAAGTCACTTTAGTTATTTTTGACATACTCATGATTATACATGCTCCCTTCTTGTCATGCTATACTAAGGGAAGAGAAGGATTAAGGAACTCACACGGTCGGCCTTTGGGATTAACCGACCGTGCTACCCTCAAGTCCCGCCTAACGGCGAAGGACTATGATGAGGTTGACTACTGCGGTAAGCAAGCTGACAATGGCCGTGAGAAGCGTAACCAGCTTGTCCACCGGGAGTTCCTTTTTCTTTCTCCTTTTTCTTCATCCTTGTTCTCACCTCCCATAAATAATATACCATATCTATTTACTATAGTCAATAGGTTTATCCTGCATGTCTATGTTTTGATAAACGCAAAAAAGGCCCCGCCAGATTAACTGGTAGGGCCTTTGATATTTCCAAGCGATTGGGATTATTTCTGAGCAATGTTGTTAAGCAAACGATTCAGGACTATCGCCATTTCCTCGCGCGTAATTGGTGCTCCTGGTCTGCTGCCATCGAAGTATCCTTTGGAAGTTAAATCATTCCATGCCGACTCAGCCCACTTGCTTGGAACGTTAATGTCTCGATTTTGTGTCACTGGCTTGTCCTCCTTCGTCTTTCTATTCAATCCCAGATAATTCGCAATTCCTTGAACGTGCCCATCAATAATTGCATTGATCACACTGGACTGCTTGAGACGATCCGCATCCGCCGCAACATCAACAAACAGATTTTCCGTCAATACGGCAGGCATCTTGGATTCGCGGACCATGTGAAGGTTCTGTGCCTTCTGTCCTCGATCGATTCCGCCCAACTTAGCCATGATTGCCTTGTGTAATGCATCCTGAAGTTTGATACTCTCTTTAGATGCCGAAGTATACCGAAAGGACTCAAACCCGCCCTTGCCGCCACCAGCGTTGCAATGGATGGATACCAGGATGTCAGCACCAGCAGCATTGGCTTTGCTTGTCCGCTCCTTCAGTTCCAAAAATACGTCCGTGGATCTGGTCAACAGCACCTGTACATTCTCGTAATCAGCTTCCAGGCGTTCCTTGATGCCGAGTGACACCTTTAGAGCAATATCTTTTCCAACACACCGTTTCCCGAACCGCCTGGGTCCTTACCTCCGTGGCCCGCGTCGACCTCTACTTTAAACATCTGTACCAGCTCCCTTTTTCGTCTGCTTTACCAACTGATTCCCGTAAACCGCCACAGCGCCCACTAGAACGCCCTGTACCACACTCTCCACACTCAGGCCAAGCATCAGGATAGAAAATACAATTGCTACACCGGAAACGATATAAACGATGGTCCAATCCTGTACCTTTGGCGTTTTCTTGAGAACGTACCCAATCACCCAGCAGGCTGCCAATACGATTAGCAGCCTAGCATCAATCAACCCTTGAATAATGTCCCACTCCACACTACATTCCCCCTAACTTAATTCCGGCCCATACAGCCGCGATAAGAAGTCCAGTCAATCCAGTTAATGCCGCACCATACACGGTACGCTTTAGCCACTTCTGATCCTCGTCATGCTTATTTAAACGTGTCAGCGCATCTGCCGCATTGCGCTTGGCTTCATGGGCTACATCGGTTGTCTTCTTCAATTCTGCTTCAAGTTCAACGAGTCTCAAAGCCGTTTGCTGTGCTGTCTGCAAGGCTTCTTTGGAAATCTCTCTAACCTCTGCTACACCTGGAGCCAAAGCCGCCAAAGGTTTTAAGGCTTCTTCAATCCGGGCCAGTTGTACCTTCAAATCCACAATCGTATTTACATCCTGCACCTGCATGTCATTCACACCTCCTGGTATGGCTTCCATACGCCACTCCCCCGTCTCTATCTAATATGAAAAAGCCCCTGACCACTCCAGAGGGCACAAAAATAGCGTTCCATATTGGGAACGCCTGTTACTGTTCGATCATGAATTCAACGCCACTCTCAATCAAAATTTCATTTACCTGTCCACGCAAAGATTCAGGTACAGCCTTATACTCCGTTTTCCCCAAAATGATACGTTGTGCAAAGAACATAGCAACCATGGTCTCACCCCCTTCCAGACGAATCAAAAGCCAAAATAAAAAGCGCCGGATCATTTGTATAACTCCTGCGCCATTTCAGCGATAACATCGTCAGTGAAGTCGGCACGGTCGGACAATGCTTTGCTTTGTGCTTTCAGGAGTGTGCTATCTTGCTTGATTGATTCAAACTCCTCTTGCGGTACAGTCACATAAATTACAGGAACAGGTGGAGCTTCATCTGCAAAAACTAAAAAATTCCCATCAATGATATTACGTTCTTCCACGAGAAATTTATGTGCATTCTCGGCAATGAGTCGTTCGCGTTCAGCTTGAGTTTTATATTCCAAAACCATTTTCATCCGTCAACCTCCTACTCTTGCGTTATTGTCAAAAGATTAGTACCGTAAATTATCTTTTCTATCGACGCAGATGATCCAATTGCCCATAAATAAACAGAAATTTTATCACCAGCAACAAAGGTTATATCCTGTACATATGTTGTTGGTGTTGATGAGCTTGAGCTTCGGAGTGTGCCGAAAGCAACCCCATTTTTATATATTTGGGCGCGAGCATTAGTAGATGATGTGTACAAGTCAAACGAGATACGTATTGTCCCTGGCAGGTTAAATACAATGCCAACCACCTCGTACGGTGTGCTAGAATTGCTACTCGCGTAATTAGTTCGTCTGAAAATCGGGCCGCTTCCTGGAGAAATCGAACCAGTAAACGTACCAGGCACCCCACCAACTGTTATACCAGTCCTGATATTTCCCGCAATTAAGTTCGTAATAACAGCTTGTACCACACCAGAGCCATTATGATATCCTTCTGGTACAACATAGACGCCGTTTTGATTTGTGATATTTTGTGTAACAGCACCATTATCGAGCATGGCTCCAGTACGGTTATTTCCTGTTACATTCGAGAACGTCGCTCCAG
This sequence comes from Paenibacillus sp. 1A_MP2, assembly GCF_052244825.1. Classification (NCBI taxonomy): domain Bacteria; kingdom Bacillati; phylum Bacillota; class Bacilli; order Caryophanales; family Paenibacillaceae; genus Paenibacillus; species Paenibacillus sp. 1A_MP2. The sequence continues at coordinate 5,741,042 of NZ_JBQQCS010000001.1, forward strand.
ACATGACTTGTGACGGGGTAGCCGAACCTGTAGCGCGAATAACCGCCGCTAATTTAGAAATAAGCTGATCCCATGTCTCTGAAGTGGATGCCAATACCCCTATGGAGTTAAGCGCGGCAACCACTTCGGCTTTCCGCTCAACTCCAGCTTGAAAAGCCAGTCCAACAGCTTTCTCCGTTGCTGCAACATCACTCCGAGAACCATCAGTAGCATCAGACAATTGCACAATACCTTTCTGAGTCAAGGACGCATCATCAATGACGATTTCCGCAACTTTACCGTCCGTATATTCATTGGCTGCCTGTTTGGCTGCGTCTGCCTTGGCCTGTGCCCCTGTTTTGCTCTCCCCATCTTGCCGTACAAACTTGGCATCCGTTCCACTCATCAGACCGCTTGAGCCGCCAATTACAGCATCAGGGATGACGTCCGTCCCGCCAGTGATATGAGATGATGCGTGAGCGCCCGGCGTTGCTTCCCCTGTTGCCGTCAGGACAATCCGCTTGCCCTCGGGATCGGTTGTGACTGTAATCCCTGTACCACCAACAAAAATAACTGTATCAGACTTACCGGAAGCTTCCACATCATTGATAACTGCAAAGGCGTTTTGGTTGACCTCAGCTCCTGCAGCAATCCCATTTAGCTTTGTGTGGTCCGCTGCTGTTACATGGATATTCGTATCCGTTGCATGGCTGTCCAGATTGGCTTGTACGGTGTCCGTTTCAGCTTTGCGGGCAATGTCATCCGTTGCGATTGGAGCAGCTACCTTGGCCCGTCCCGCTGCGTCACGCTGCATGAGCGTGTCAGGGGTTGCGGCGCTGGTGCGGGCATCCACTAAGAGCTTGTCAGCCGCACTCATGAACCCCGCTGCATTCCCTTTTGCTGTCGGATGCTCATCTGCCCCGCGTGCCTTATGTGCAGCCAGATCAGCAGCAGCCGCGGCAATGGCTGCCACTTTAGCTGCATCGGCTTTGGCCTGGGCATCCGCTGGCGTACCTTTGGTGTCCATCTCGGCCTGAACACGATCAAAACCGATGTTAATGTTATTGAAATCCTCACTTATCTTTTTGCTGCCCTCCAGATTCGCGAACCGGTTCGCCATTCGTAACAACTCCCTTCAATAAAGTTTCAACGTCCTGGTGAATAGCCCGAAGGAACGCAACCTGAGAATCCAGCGTGGGTAATGTGTCCACCATGGCCCGGATCACCAAAGGACTCTCACGGAAAATGTCAGTCACGTCTACGGACAGCTCAAGCACTTTCTTAATTCTCACTTGGTGCACCCCACTTCATATTCTTCATGATTTCAAGCATAGTGCCTTTCATCTGATCATTGACGCGGATCGTCACCGTCTCAGCTTTGGTCCGTTCATCATGGGCAATTAATTCCTCACGTATAATCTCGCGTAACCGCTGTTCCTCCATGCTGTTCACACCTTTCTGGGCAACAAAAAAGAGCCCATGCATATGGACTCTCTCATGTGTTATTTTATTTTGTTTTGAACCATACCCCACCAGATCCGTCATACTTACGTTCGAACGCAATCAAGGGTGAATCATCGTTCTTCTTAACCATGAAGACTACCCAGCCCTCGTTTGAAGATCCCGCGTAAATACTTGAATTTATTTTCGGATCGGGTGTTACTACCGTTTGATTATCATAAGCTGTTCCAGAAGTGGAGACTAGCGTGAAATCTCCGTTCCAGAGGTCAACAGCAGTATCCGATTTAGCATTTCTGGTAATATTCACTTTCGCTTTTGCAAGTATATATTCATATCCGGCAGCGGGTTCATCGTTGAACATATTGGCTTCATGAATCATCTGCCAAGCTTGCTCCCCTCGAATAACCTGCTGGATACTCACCGTACCGCCATAATCATCCATAATATCCTTCACAGTAAACGGAAGTGTCGTACCGATTGACGCTGGATTAGCTCTACTATTAGAAGTGGATGAATTATTGCCGCTAGTATTGTTATTTCCAGTATTTGTATCTTTGCTTGGTGCTGTTGAAGAGGACCCGCCAATAATAATTTTCTTACCTTCAACTTTTATGGATGTTCCAGTTGCTTCAGCAATCGCTCGTACAGGTACATAAGTAGAACCATTAATTACTACAGCATCTGCTATTTTAGAACCATTCTGTTCAACTGAGAACAGACCTTGTACTTTCTGACCGAGCAAGCCAGATGAAGCTGCCATTACAGTAGTGGAACCAAGTAATAATGTTACTGCCAATACTCCTGAGATGACTTTTTTCACTTAGCAACCTCCAGCGCTTCATCAATCAGCTTCAGTTCTGCTTGAGCATCATCTACCAGCTTTTGATATTCAGCTACCTTTTGTTTTGCAAGTCTAGTAGTTTCAGCGTCCCCCGCTGCTTTAATACCCTCGTATTCATCAGTTACTTTTTTGAGCCCTTCAACAACTGGTGGCAAGATTTTATTATTATATTCCGATTTCAATATTTCCAAAGCGGCTTTTGATTTACCTGAATACTTGTTCGCAGTCTGAATGGGAGAGTCGGGAGAGTTGATCCCAGAAGACCCGTTCGCATCAGACGTGATAACGATTGTTTTACCAGTCACTTTAACATCAGCCCCTAAAGCGTCAGACAAGGCACGCGCTGGAACATTTGCTCGAGAGTCAATAACTGCACCTTTGTCTGACAATTTCTTTCCATCTACAACAATCGTATATTCACCAGTCACTTTCTTTCCAACCATGCTCTTAACAGTATCGGCAAATGCTCCTGCTGATGTCGAAAACACTACGCCGATAATGATACCACCAGCAATATATGCAACTTTATGTGCAAACTTCTTCATGACTCTACCTCCGTATTGGTGCTATTTTCCTATTATGATACATTACGGATTTGAAGTTGTGAAGGTTCCGCCCCAATTTGCGGCATTAGAGAGCCCGTGGTTGTGCGTAGGCAAAGTAACAGAGTGTGAGTGAGAATAGAAAGCTAACAGCAAGTTAGAAATCTGAGTTTGTAAATTCGTCAATTGACTTTGCAGTCCGCTGACGTCTGAGATATCCAGGCCGTTAACCGCCCCCGCAAAATTGACTGCACCTTGAAAACGAATTGGATTACCCGTATTGTTCGAACCAATTATGATGCTATTTCCATACATGGTCAGGACGCCACTGTTTGAATAGGAATTGATCTCGCCCACCGATGTTCCGTTTACATCCCTAAAGATCATAGCAGCAGCCAATGAATCCTCTGTGGTCGCCATCTGTATCCTGTTGCGTCCGCTTGAATCGTAGGACCTGAACCCAGCCGTATCAATCTCAATGCGCCTGCCACTGTTCGCTGTTTTCAGGACCGAACCAATGATGGTTGAACCATTAATTGTACCGCCATTGATCTGGCCACCTGTGATGACTGCTGCCGTGATCGTGCCGCTAAACTCCCCGCCAACCGCAACCATATGGCCGGACTCATTGACAGAAAATGAATTGCCTATTTGGATACTGCCACCCACAATGCGTCCACCGGAAACCGTCCCGCTGAACACACCATCCGAAGCTTCCAGCGTGCCTATGAATTTGTATTTGCCTGCAACCGGATCAAAGTACAATTTGTCTTGACCATCTGCCTGGAATGATAGCTTGTCGCTGTTCAGAATGACTTTACTCTTATGATCTTCCCGCTCAATGATTAATCCCTCGGTACGGGTGATCGTGGCCCCGTAGTAGGCCTTGCCTTCTTTAATCGCATCCTTATTCAGCTTGTTCACTTGTTGCGTCAAAATTCCTTCAACAACAAACTCACTGCGCTGCTCTGAAACAGATGTGGCTTCCAGGCTCATCTTCAATCCACCCGCAAAGCTGAACACCTGGTGTAAGATGATTGACTTGTATTCTACAAGCCCATTCCATGGGATCTGGGTATCTTCCCATGTTGACACGGTATCAATCCAGGTGCTGCCTTCCTGCTGCACAAACCCGATGACATCCCCCTGTTCCAACTGAGGATACCCCCGCGCTTCCATCGTCAAAGGCAGATAAGCAAATCCATTCAGTGCAGCGTGAAGATTGTTTACTTGCGATTGGGTCATGAACGGGTTTTCCAGGTAGAGGGTATGGTTCTCATCCCCGGTACCCGCTTCATATTGCAACTCATCTTCGGTGTTGTACGTCACCACTACACGGCTATATGACTTAACGGGATTGGTCATTTTGGCAACCACATAATCTGCTGTCGTCATTTCAAATACAGGTTCTTCAGCAGCCGTAAACCGCTTGAATTTCAACGTGCCAGCCTTATCTATAAAAATACTCGCGCTATTCGCGGAAGCGATATAGGCAAGCACTTGGCGCATGGTGTAACCTGCTGGCCCTGCCTGCACCTGATAGGCCGGATTAATCACCACGCTGCTGTCATATGTCCAGCCCAGCCGTTTGCAAATCTCATCAAAAACGGCTTTCTGAGTAGTCGGATACGTCAATGATGATATGTACGCCACGTCAGCCATAACCAGCTTGTCGTAACAGGTGTACGTCCAAACATCATTGATCTTCTCCCGATCATCAACAAAGAACTCTCCCAGCGGCAACCAGTCCGTCCCTGAGCCCGTCCAAGTAATGTTCATGTCTTGCCATGGGTACTGCGCTTCTAGCCACGTCAGGCCAGCCAGAGACAGGGAGAGGTACGGCACGATACGTGCATTCGCCGGGATGATCTCATTTGTTCGAAGTTTGATTGTCAGTTTAGAAGGGATGGCCGTCCCGATCTGAAACCCTTCTGTCAAGCTCAAACTGTTCTCAATACTGAAATCCACAATTCTACTGCTATCGTATTCCTCGCTACCCACCAGAGCCTTGACGATAAACTCCCGGTCTGGCCGTCTTAAATAATCCGTGTAGAGCGGCGATATTGGATACATCTGATCACCTCTCTGTCAGCGTCAATTTGAGCCCAGACCAGTACATTACGCCGCCACTCATCACACTAAACGGTGCAGGCCGGTTGCCGACATACATCCGTTTGGTTTCGTGCTTCCCTGTCATCGGATCTGGAAAAGTGCAATCAAAAAACACATTGGACATGGATTGGAGAATGGAGGACATCTCTGCCCAAGTCAGCATCCCCCAAGTCATGTCTATCTGCCGTTTGACTGCTATCCGGTCCCGGTTCAAGGTTCCGTTTGCAGTACGCACGGATGAATTTGCGTCATCCAAGTCAAGCACCGTCACCTGGTACGATGAAGGATAAGCGGCAATCACTTGACCATTAATTTTGATTTCCAATCTACATCCCTCCTATGTCGTTAATGGTGAACGGCCTTGACGCCTTGTAATGTCGTTTATTGCACTCACAGTAGCACGCCCCAGCTCGGTACCATTGAGCTGAATGACGGTCTGTTTATCTCCGTTCTTGATGGCATCCAGAATCAGGAGCAATATTTCCACCATCGGCTGATTGTTGCCGCCGATCATGTCTTGAAGCTTGGACAGCGGCGATACAACTTCCGGGTCAACGGAAGCTCCTCGGTTATCCCCGACCATGGCAAGTGTCGGCCCGTAGGCCAAACCGCCTTTTGCCAGCTTCGGAATCTTCGGTATCTGCGGTACCCCGATGTGAGCCCCGCCCACCTTCTGACCAAAGACCTCAAACTCAGGAATGCTTACACTCAAACTGTTGAATCCTTCGATGACCTTGTTAATGCCATCTATGATCAGGTTCAGCGGTGCTTTGACCAAGACTATATAAGGAATCAAATATGCCGCCAAAGATATCCTTAACTCCGGTCCATGCCTTCTTCCAGTCACCTGTGAAGGCACCTGCCACAAAATCAATGACGCCGCCAAGTGTTTTCAGCAGCCCTTTGATGATCCCGCCTACGCTTTCGATGACCGTTGTGACGATGTTCAGTATGATGTTAAAGCCCTTGGTGAAGCCTGGAGCCAGTTTGTCTATGACATAACTGATCAACGGAACAATGAACTTGTTGTAGATGTCCAGTGCAGCGTTAACCAGTTTCATGACCACCTCGCCCACTTGCTTGATGATCCCCTTGAGCGTTCCATCCCAAATTTCATTCAGCTTTTTCAAGAAAGGTTCAATAATCGGTTTCAGGATGTCGTCCCAAAGTTTCTGGAACAGCTTGCGCGTGTTCTCCATAAACTCCGTCAGCTTCGCAAGCAATTCAGCCCCGTATTTGTTCCAAAAGCCTTTAATCGTCTCCAGCGTATCCAAGAACAATTTTTTTAATCAGATCAAAGACGGGTTTCAAGCACCGTGTTGTAAATGTCATTGATCAACTTGACGGCCCATTCAAACGTGTTGGCTGCTTCCTTGAAAGGCCCAAACTAATGTATCGGTGAACACAGGTACCAGCGTATCGATAACCTTCGCGGCAATTGGGATAATGAAGTCATTCAAGGCATAATCCACAAACGGCTTTAACGTACCATTCAGCAAGTCAGAAAATGATTTCCCGATCTGCGGAATGATATCCAAGAACAAATCCCTGAACTGCTCGAGAGCCGGATTCAGTGTGCTGTCCCATAGATCGTTGATATGGTTGACTGCATTCGTGAACGTCTTGGTAAACGTATCAATTGCCCAGACAAGTGTATCCGTGAAGATAGGTACCAGCGTTTCGGCAAGAACCGTAGATACCGGGATAGCAAAGTCATTCATCATGAAATCCGTGAACGGGTTCAACGTCCCATCCAGCAGGCTTTGCAGGGCTGCTGCAATAAGTGGCATGTTGGTGACAAAGGCGTTCTTCACCTTCTCCAGACTCGGCAACCAGACGTTTTCCCACAGCTTAATGGATTGATCCGTAGAATTCCGGAATGTCCGGTCAAGGAAATCAAATGTCCATACGATCTGCTTCGCAATGACAGGAGCAAACGATTTAACAAAGCCTGTGACGATGGCCGGAATGAAGTCACCCAAAATGTACTTCGCCACCGGAACAAGTACCTTGTCTTTCAGGTCCAAAAACGTCTTGCCCATGTTGGATACCGATTGACGAATAGGAACCATCATATCAATGAACGGTTGCAGTGCCGGCCGCATTTCGCCCCAGCCCGAAGAGATATACGCCCAGGCTTTTGAAAATCGGGATTTGACGTCTTCCAAGAACGCAGCCACTTGCTGCTTGATAGGATCGATCTCAATTGAAGGTGTGCCCAAGTCCAGGTCACCAAATCCGGCCATCGCACCCAGACCGCCTATTCCAGCGCCTGCGCCCTTAGCTTTTGACCCTGCATCATCCAGAGCGGACGCCGCGGATTGGGCTAGTGTATTGAGCTGGTCGAATCCGGCCAAACTGCCCTTCATGTCTTTTCCGGCCTTCTTCGCCTTCTTGCCTGCCTTCTCAGCCGCTTTCCCTGTATCTTCTACAGCAGGAGCTGCGGCCGCTGCTGCATCACCCATGCCGCCCATCGCATCCGTAGCCACAGTCATTCCGGCACCGCCAGCGTTCACAGCGTCACCAAAGACCAGTTCCGTGAATGCTTTGAAATAGGCTGCTGCAACCTGTAGTTTGGCTATGATCCAGTTGAGCCCTTTCAGGATCGGCGTCAAGATGTTAATGAATCCTGCACCCATAGTGCCCTTGAAGATGTTCCACTGTTCCGACATCATACGGACTTGGTTCGCCCATGCTCTGACCGTTACGGGCAAAGTCGCCCTGAGCATCGGCCGTAACCTGTAGCAAATAGCCATACCGAAGCATGGCCTGTTCAGATTGCGTCATGGCTAACCAGGACTTGGTGATGCCCTGTGACATCGCGTAGGCTTCCATGTTGACCACAGACATGTTCACACCCAATTGCTTGAGTGGTTCTGTCTCACCGACCATACCGCGAGAATACTTTGTAATACGCTTCGTCATTACGTCAGGTTATAAAAAGAAGCCATGTCAGCAGATAATTCCGTCAATTTAACGGACATCTGTTTCATGGCTTCACCGGTAATACCTGACGATTTGAGCATGGCACCCATCGTCGATGCATATCGTTTACCGGACAACTCGGACAGACCGAACGACTCGATCAGGTTCGATGACCAGTTGTTAATCTGGTTGGTCATTGATCCGAACGTGACGTTAACCACGTTCTGGACCTCTGCCAGAGTCGGATGCCAGGTTAATGGCTTCCTTCCCGAACTCTTTTATGCTATGAACTGCGAACGCTCCAGCAACAATCCCGCCCAGCTTCTGTGAATGCTCCACCAACAAGGTTGGTAGCTGTACCAGCGATTCCGTTAAGCTGACTGTCGAAACAGCCCATAATTCGAGCCCTAGGTCTAAATCTACGCTGGCCTGCGCTAGTCATCTACCCACCCCCAAACATCCGGGCTATTGCCGCTTCCATATTCTTCATCTGCTGATCAAGCTTCACTGGGTCATCCAGTTTCTTGTCCGCTTGCCGTGTTCGCCATTCCCTGTGAATGCGGCGCTGATCTGCATTGAATCCCTTAATTGTCTTCGGGTCCTTCTCCGCTCGGATCGTCACAATGCTGCCCAGCGGCGTATCAGGCATTAGGCCACCAACCAATGTACAAAACTCTTCCCACGACATATCCCCGTGCTGCCTGATGCGGATGCCGTACTGTTTGGCAAGGCTGGCTTCAATTAAAGACCAGTCCTCGCGCAAATCGTACCAGTTTTCCGGCGCAGCGCTATTGTCGAAATCGGGCAGCGGCTTCCTCATAGGATAAACCCTGCATAGCTGCAACCAGACCGGACATAAGCACCTTCAAGTTTTCAACGTTCATTTTCCTTACACCAATTTCAGTTACGGCTTTCTCACCCAAAGACCCTTGAATTGCGTTCAGAAGTCCTTTCACAGAAGCGTCATTTGCCAGTTCTTCAAAGCCCAATACAGCTTCAACGGAATTGTTAATTGGATACTTTTTGTTTCCAATCTGGATTGATAGCTACCTCGTCTTTTGCAAATTTATCTGTAAGATTAATAATGTTGGCCATCTTTAAATCCCCCTTGGTTTATGAATTATGGTGTAGTTGGTGCTTTATCAAATTCCGGCTTACCGTCAGACAGCAGCTCAAATTCCAGACCGTCAATGTTGGTCGAATCGCCGCCTGCTGGCGTGGTCAGGTTGATCACGCAATCCATGGTCAGCTTCGCGCCGGATGGCATCGTCCATTCGAAAGATCGTTTCAACCTCTTGTCCCAGTACCCAGCATCAAACCAGCAACGTAATCATTACCTAGGATCGCCATAGTTCCGTTTGCCGCTGAAAAGCTGAACGACAAGGATTTACCTGTTACAGCACGTCTTGTCCAGCCCGCCTGATCCATCGAACTCCACTCTTCCGTGTTACCGTCAATAGCTGGAGCGAAGTTCTCCAGATCCTTGATCATCACCATCTCTGAATCTGTGGAAGCCCGGCCTTTGATACCCACTTTGAAAATATTGTTATGAACCGGAAATACGCCAGTTGTCGGCATTAAATTCCCCTACCTCTCGTAATAAATCGTTGTCTCAATCACATATTCATATATGCCTGCATCGTCAGTACCCACATCAATAGGCCATGGCGTCCGCATCTCAAAGGCAATAACACGGTGTCCTGCTATATCGCCATCAGAACGACCAAATAGCGCAGCATAGACCTCATGGGCCTTACGCTCCGCTGTATCTGCATTCTTTGACCAGTGAACCAGGATGGATATGGACTTGCTGGCATAGCTGGTGTTCTCCAGCCCTCCGATGGCAATGTAAGGTTGTCCGGTGTTCAGGTTGTAAACACCAATGGACTGTTCCTTCTTGCCGTCGATCTTGCCAATGTACCAATATGGGGAATCGATCTGCGTTTTCAGCCAATCCCGAATCTCGGACAGCATCATTTGATGAACCCACCCCCAAACTTCTTGACCAGCTTTTCAAACGTTTTGCGAATCCAGCCTTTCTGTTCCTTCTGCCAAGCTTCCAGCCATAGCCCTTGGGCGTTGGCGTTCTTATCCCGCCGGAAGTTGTATTCTGGATGCCAGTAAAGACGGCGCGCATACGGCGTGTCATACACAATCTTGACCTTGCCCTTTTTGAGCCCCGTAGTATCTACCCAGGCACTGCGTTCCAGCTCACCTGTTTGCTTTGGCACGACCTGAGCGTTGGCAATCTCGGTCAGGATGCTTTCTGCTTTCCCGTTGGCGACTTGCTCCAGCGCCTTCGATGGAGCACTGGCTTAGCTCCCGCATAGCCTTGGGATTCATGGTCACTTTAACCTTCACCATCAGCTCAGCTCCAATTCCGTAGAAAAGACGCTGCCGTCTGGATGCTGTGGCCGTGATGCGCTGAATATGATCCGATCAGTACCGCCAACCCGGACAAAGCCCTCAATCAGTTCTCCAGGCAATATATCACCACGGATAATCACCTTGCCGGACAGCGTAACCAATCGGCGCTCCTTATCCAGCTTCTGACGCATCTTCTCGTCATAGCAAGCAAGCCCGTCAAAGATTAGATTCCTCGACAGGCTCCCCGTCTTCTGACAGTTTGGTGTGAAACACCTGAACAGGTGTTTTCAATATCCAATGTGGAAATGGAAACTTACCCCGCATCAACATAGCCCCCTATTCATCAACCCTGTGGCTCTCAGCAGGTTTGTAACACCTTCGGTAGTCTTAACCCCTCCAGCACCTTCAACGGCCTTAAATGACAAGCTCACGCTGCCTGCTGAGTATCCAGAGAGCGGGAAGTCCAAGTAATCCCCATATTGGAACTGGAAATCCGCTTGTTGGCATACTGCCTTGACCACATTCCCCCGCTGAAAGGCTGTCAGGCTGTCCAGGTTACGTTGCACGATGCGATTATAGGTCAGGCTGTCTATTTGGTCGGATGCCCGACTGAGAGCCTTGTTCAAGTCCTCAGCCGGAATCATACCGATTCCATACAGTTCATACTCATCAGCCGTGGCATAAGCCATAGGATCACTTCCCAGTTTCAGCAATCTCAGCCTCAAGCGTTTCAGCGTCTTTCTCTGCTGCGCCCTCGATCCCAAGATCCGTTGCTCTCTTACGCAGAGCCTTCAGTCGCTTCTCTGCCTCTTTCTTCTCAAGCTCAGCGGCCTTTGCAACCTCGTCTGTCTGCGGATCCGATTCAGACCGATCCACCGTGTAGCCCTTCCCCTCAAACCACTGCAGCAAATGCTCGTCGTCCGTTTCCCCAACACCATTAATAAACATGATGCTGGCTGAAAGTCCCGTATAATGCTCGTTTGGTGCAAATACCTTAGTCATCAAGCGCCGCCTCCCTCTTCCGGATCATCCGTTGCCGGTTCCGGATAATTCGGTTCCAAGGCATCCGGCGTCACTGTACCTATGCGTTCAGTGCCTCGTGGAACCTCGTAACCGTCAGCTGTAGGTTCCAAGGCGTCCGGTGTTGGACTGCCCTGGCGTACGCCTACGTAGTACCCGTTTACATACCCGTTCGGGATATCGTCTTTATACTTCATCCTAGCCCCTCCTTACTGAACTTTGATCTTACGCATAACCCCGGCTGCTTTCGTTGCTTTCAACGCAACAGCGGAAACCATCTCGACCTCGCCCTGTTTCACTGCACCTGGAGTTGTGAAATCAGGCAACCAGGTACGTACTGGTGGTTGACCCGCCATCGATACTCCGTGGAATCCATCCAAGCCAAGGCGCACAATGTACAGCGAAGTTTCGCCGGATGCATTCGTACCAACAACAGGATCATTCGATCCGGATTTAGCTCCGAGATCCACGAGTGGGGTTGTGCCATAAAACTCTACCTGATTCCCGAACTCGTCCTGTTTCGCCATGTACATGCCAGAGCGACGAGCAACGGCTCTGATCCGTGCGATCATTTTCAGGTTCCCCATGATAGCCGACGGCGTTCCATCCAATCCCATCAAGAACTCGTCCAGTTGGTCCAGGAACGATTTATAGTTAGAATCCACAGCTGTAGAAGAAGAAAGGTCAATCGCCGCTGTCGGGTTGTATTCCGTGCTGGAACCGGTCAGGGCTTTGTCCAATCCATCAAACACTTCATCATCCACAGCGCTGTCACCATTGATTACCGTATCGTTGAACAGAGCCTTTGCAGCCTTGATCTTCTGCTGCATTTGGAATTCTGTTTCACTCACGATGCCACCCATGCCTGCAATAACGCGGTCGATCTCGAACGTTCCACCGAATACTTTCAGGTCAACCGTGTAACGTTGCTTCTTAACCTCTTGTGCAGTGTATTCGCTGTTAACTGCCCGAAACTGAGCTGTTGGCTGCGTAATCGCTCGTGTATAGCCATAGGTCAATGTAGCACCGCCGCCTGTTGGGGAGACCGCATCATCAAAGGTCATATTGTCCAACAGATAGTTGTTTTTCCGAAATTCATCAATAACGCCCAGTGTAATTGCGTCTTGTACGTTTTTCTTTGCTTCGCTCAATGTAATTGCCATGTAAAATCACTCCTTGTTTTAATTGCTTATTTATTTTGGAAATGGGACGAAATCGCATCTTTTAAGGATACAGCCGCTCCTGGTGGATTCGGATTCCCACCACCGCCAAGCTTAAAACCACCAGCTCCGCCGCCTGCTTCTTTGTTCTCCTCTTCCTTGAACAGATAGGCATCAGATGTCTTCAATCCTGTTAACTGCTCATCAAGACCAACAATCTTGCCATCGTCTCCAAGGACCAGCTTCGTCTTATCGATCAGACCTGTTACAACTTTTTCGTTATGAACCTTACCCGCCAATGCAGCCGCAATGGCATTGCTGATCTTGACTTCCTGCAGATCGGATTCATATTGTGTCTTGGCTGTCTGATTCTCGGTTTTCAGCGTCTCGATCTGTTGTTTCAGATCTTCAGACAGTCCTGCGGTTTTGCCTAACTCTGCGATTTGCTTATCACGATCAGCAACGTCCTTCTCCGCTTTGCTCTTTGCTGTGTTTACTTCATCAAATCGGGTCTTAGGAATAAATCCTTTCAACTCATCTTGAGAAGCAGTAGCTGCTTTCTCCGCTTGCTCCTCCGTGAACCCCAATGCAATAAACTGTTCCTTGTTCATATCAATTGCCTCCCTATTCGTCTTCGCTTATTACCCGGTCGCGTCCGGTGACGTCCTGTTCTTTTACGCCGACAGTACCGAAACGGCTAACAGGCCCCAGCAGTCTCAACTAGGGCCTTCAAACTCTTACCTTCTCCCGTTTGGGATCTCTACGTAAGTAATCATGTTCCTTCAGGTGAATCCGCAATTGGGCTTGCCACTGTCTAACCTTGGCCTTGTAATTCGCCTGGTTTCCTTCATCCACACTGCCCGCTTCCAGGCGCTTGTACTTGCGTATCTGGCGTTCCATGTAACGCTGTTTCTGTTTCTGCCTGGTAGTTGGCCAAAGCTTTCTCATCATCAGCAGGCTTAGGCAGTGAGCTGGTCCCCACAATGAACGTAGTCATGTTATGGCGACAGTTCGGATGGAACAAACCAGCAGCAATGGCGGTACTCAGAAGTGGATACTTGCCATCGGCTTCGGTCCCGCCTGAATAAACGTCATCAATGAACACCTTGCCCTGATAAGGCAGGCACAGCTTCGAACAGTTGGCGTGTGACGATATCACCACGGTTCGTATACCTCGTTGATCCCGCTTGGCTCCTTCACCAGCAAACACAGCTCGCTGGGAAGATGTACGCAACGCCATTTCCGCATAACTGGCCACATTCACCCTTCGACCATTGGCATAGGTGATGGAGTCGAAGCCCTTTCAAGAAAATCCTTAGTAGCGCGGTCAATAGCCTGATTCAGCGAAGCAGCTCCACTGTTCAGGTATACCTGGGATTTGTAGATGGTCTGTCTATACACATCATCCGCTTGTCTCAGCATGGCATGACGGGCTAATTGCAGATTGTTCTCTGCTGCATCTGCGAGAGCATTAACCCGCTTCTCATTGATCCTGAAGAAGCTACGATCTGAACCATCCTCAGGCTCAACATCCGGCTTTTTGCCCGTGATCTTGTTCCACAAGCCCTTGACCGTGTTAACAACACGATCAGCCCCACGCCGCCAGGAGCCTTTAACCTCTTCCTCGGCTGCCTTCTTCACTTCAGGCTCATACTTCTTAGATATCTGGCGCGTCTCTTTACGGTACCGCTGGATGTCCTCCAGCTTGCGTTTCTGCCATTGCTCCCACTCCTTGCCCTCTCGTTCCTCGTCATCCTTGTGACGCTGAAGGTTACGCTGCATGGACTTGATCAGATCCATTTCCATGTCGCTGAATATCTGGCGAATGTCATATTTCTTCTTCATGTCTCATCAACTTCATCGTCTTCTGGATCCGGCGGGTCATCCCGTTTCAGAGACGGTTCATCAAAGGTGATGTTCTGCTCATCCTTCAGGCGTTTAACCTCTTCTGCCTTCTCCTCATCAGTCCAGGTGTCGCCGTACATCTCTTCCAGGGCTCTCTCAATGCTCATCACACCAAACGTCCTGGCCTTGCCTACTGTCTCAACCACGCTGCCAAAGTCTGGCGCAGCATACTCACCAAACTTGACGGATGCTTCATATTCGCCTGGCTGTTTCTTCTGCAGCGTGTCATAGACCTTCAGAACCGTTTCCACCAGCTCAGGAATGACCTCGTTCAGCCGGTCAACAATCTTCCCGCGTGTGTATAGCGTTGCCTTTTCCTTCTCGCGCTGCGCTTCAGCGTTGTCTGTCTTTTTCAAGTCGATACCCAGCGTGCTTGGAGATACAACCCCCTGCAGACACATATCCAAGACACTTGCATAAGACTCAACAAACGCCTCATACAGGATCTGCGGTTGCACTAGGTTAATCAGGCCTTTAGCTTCCTCAGCCAAAGGAACAGACAGCTTGATGAACTGGTTATCGAACGGGTTTGGCCGTAATGGTGCCCCCGTATTCGAATCTCTCGGGATCATGTCCTCTGGGATGTACTGTTTCACTCGCCCCGATCGGATTGCATCCACCCACTGGCTGACTACCTCGTCCAATGCATCGAAGTTGTCCCCCTTTGTTTCGAAAATCGATTTCCCGCGCCCCGGCCATTTCGTCGATTTGAACACCATCAGCGGAACGGCCATCAGGAACTTCCCATCATACGTAATTTCCGGAATCAGGCCAGCCGTATCCGGCAGCGTGTTCAGCGGAACCTCTTTCCCATAGGCATCCAGCAGACGGGTGTGAACGTAACCAAGCCCAAACACCTCTTCCAGGCGGTAGTCCTTTTCCTTCACCCGGTAGTCTGTATAGAAAACAACCTCATGGAGCCTGCCACGCTTCCGCCTGTACTCGACCTGATCTCCGCTGTAAAACTCAATCAGCGGGTACTTGCTCACATCCGGATCAATCGAAATCTTGAACGCCCCGTCACCTGTTACCAGCGCACCTGATACCGACTCTGGCAGCAGCTCCTCAAAGTCGTTATCTTTGGCAATCTCTTCCCACTGCTTCGTGGCCTGTTCATTCTGTAGCTGAATGCTATCCAAATCTGCAACAACGATATCCGCCAATCGATCCGCAATCATAGCCGGTAATCCGGAATGGATCTTGCGAATCGACATATCCTCGCTTGGCACGGCTGCCCAGAATCGCGCTCTACTCACACTGTCGAATGCAGCCTGCTTGTAGAACTGATCCAGCTCGGACGCATCTCCCCTGTACCACAACTGGTTCCGCAACACATTGGTCTGATATCCGTATGGCTCCCGAATGGTGAACGTCTTATTATCCGGTGCTGGTTGAATCCTCAATATCTTCATGACCATATTCTGAAACCACCCCACTCTCACCACTCCTATCTACTGCACATGCTCCATCGCAATGCGGTAATTCAGCAGCCTTGCAAAGACGCAAAAATAGGCAATCCTTACACTGTCCGTCTGCCTTGAACATCCTCATACCTCCAATCTGCGCTTGAACGGCTGCACGGCATATTCACTACTATCCAAGCAGTCAACCGGGTAACTGCCGTCATCCGTCCGGACCCGATTCGCCTTTCTGGCGCTCCTTCTCATCCCATGTCGCATTCTTAGGGCTTCCTGCCACTGCTTTAGATGGGCCATCACCTTATATCTGCCCTGGTTGATGAGAATAGTTGTGAGCCGGATCCGGTCCACGATGCCCTCTTTCTTGTAAGCAGGCACAACCGGAATGTGTATACCCCGTCGCCTTAGCTCATTTGCCAACGCCTGTCGGAACAGTTTGTCAGCAGATTCAGCAAAAATATGAGCGCATGACAAAAAGGCCGGATAGGTTTCCGACCATTCGACGATCTTATTCACGACTTCCTTGGCGTACCGGTCATGCGTATAACCAGACTCCTTGCCCTGCTTATGGTAATAGCCGTCCAGTAGGATGACATCTTTATACCTTGGCGTGAATCCGGTCAGCGTTGCCACCGTGGCGTCAGTACCCCCAATGTCGATACCTATGGAGAACTCAATATACCGGAAATCCTTAATATCCTTACGAGTAACAACAACTCCCGGCTTAGTGTATCCCGTGTAGATCCGCCCTGTGGCCGCTGTTCGCTTACCCAAGATATCAGCTTGATACCACAGGCTGCCTTTGTCATACGTGGATAGCGTGGTCTTGAGACGGTCGTTAGGGATAGACAGGTTATCAAACACGGTAAAGTGTTCGTAATTGTATCCGGTATTCTCTCCAAGCTTCAGCAGCTCGTCCTGGTAATCCAGAATGTCACGGTAGAACCAGTGAGAAGGGGGTTTAGGATTCAAATCGAAGAACAGTTGCCTGAAGCTACTCGCCAGTGTCCGGTCAAAGACCTCTTGCACGAACGACTGGTGGCACTCGTTGACCTCGGTAATGTACACCGTACCATACGAATTACCTTTGATCCGGGCAGCGTCATTGGCTTTACCACCACCTGCGATTATGACCACTTTCTCACCGGTCTTGGTCTGAATATACAGTGCATCCCGGTTCTTGTACTCTCCCTCACGGCAACGCCCTGCAAATAGGTGCTGGAGCCCAAAGCCGTTCGAGTCTATGGCGTTCATCTTCGCTGCAGCCAAAGAAACACCCGCAACCAGATGCAGCTTGTCCGGATGAACCTCTAGGCACATCGCATAAGCAATCAGGTTGATAATGTTTTTCCCTGCCCGCTTACCGCCCTCAGCTACGTTCAGCCAGGCGTCTTTACTTCGGGCAGATCTAACTGGCCTGTTTTTGATTAAACGGCGCATACGGGATCAGAGCGGCCTCAGTCATCGTCCATCACCCGTTCAGCTACCGGATTATTAATCATATCAGCCAAAGCCACGATCTGAGCGCTTGGATTGAAGCCGTCTTTGTCCGGAACCTTCGATTTCAGCACAGCAACACGGGCTTTCTGCTCCTCGGTCATGTACCCAGCATACCGATCCAGCATCTTCAGGGCGTCCATCTTGTCAGCAAGCTTAACGGTGGTCCCACTCTTGCCTATCTTGATTTCACTGACAATCGCCCCATCCACCTCGTCTGCATTCTTGAAATCGACGAAGTTGATTTGCTGCGTGATCGGCTGGCCCTCTCCATCCTGGCCAACGGTTATTTCCTTGCGACCAAAGTCCACGAAATCCGTGATATCCGCAAAGGCAATTTTCATGTACTCAGCAATGATCCGTTGAATGTCCAAGCCCAGCGCCTCGGTATACATTTCCTTATGTCGCTGGATCTCCGCATGCACTTTAGGATTTCTTAGCGTCTCCCATCCGAACCACATGCGCTGAACGTTTGCTATAGCCCGCTGCCATGGCTGCGCGTGTGATGTTGAAGTCTCTCAGGTACTCCATAATGAAAATGCGTTGCTTGTCAGTCAGCTGGCTGTCCTCTGAGACTTTCGGCGCTGCGTGTTGCAACGTTGCAACGTTGCGTTGCGTCGCGGCTCCTCGTAGCCAGTTCTCTCGGTTCTTGCGGCTACGGATCGTTGAATCCTTGATGCCGTATTGCTCAGCAAGCTCCTTCAGCGTTAAATTGCTTGTCTCAAACAATCGTCTAATCTCTTCCCAGTTCGGCGTCAATTCATCTTCACCACCTCCGCTATTGTGTTTGTATGTAAAAGAAAAAGCACCCCGAAGGATGCTTGGTTTACTCTTCTTCTTTGGAACACTTCTCACAAAATCCAGTTAACGCATTTTCATCTTCGTAAATGGTCCGCCACATTTCGGACAAGTTGATTCTACTCTGCTCATGCTATCATCCACCTCCTGTCAAACACAAATTCGACAAAAAGGGATGTTTTTCCTCTTTTAACAACGACTCCGTGCCACCTAAAGAACCGGCTTCCGGTTCAGAACCTGATGCCTCATCGGTAATGTCTTCGGTAGATACCGCAAACGAAGCGGCTTCTTCTTCACAGGCTGCTCTTCCGTCTGCCTGAACTCCTGAATCTGTTCCCACATTTTTAGCGAAGACTTCATTGTTTGCTGCAAAGGAATTCATTACGGAAATGACAGCATCCTGCAGCCGTTTGCTTAGTTGATTTATAAAATCGAGAACAGCAACCTTCTGCTGATCCGTCATCAAATTCCAATCTGCAAGTAATCTGATCCGATCCATATCGCTATTCATTCCGTGCAATAGCCGCGTTCGCCCAGAATACAGCCTGCTCCAAGTTCGTCATCGCAAGCGACTGTTCACGAGACTTCGGCGTCTGCTCGTCAATCAATTCAGCCAACTCCTTCCCCTTAGCCCGGATAGCCTCGTACTTCGCCGGTTGACCTTCTTTTGGGGAATGGTAGCTGAAATTGTTTTCAATCTGCGGATTCTTCATGAAATTGACCTCCTGAATAATTTTGTGAAACGCAAAGAAGAGCCCTCCGCAATGGAGAGCCCTGTTATAGACAGACTTATGGTGTACATGTTGTACGGCACGATGTACGGCAGTCCGTACGGCAAGATCACAAAAATTCTTTTGAAATCTTGTCTTAGCCCGGTCCACATAGTCCTGAACCGTTCTCTTACTTAGGCCTAGTTTAGACGAAATCTCCAGAAGCGTCAACCCCTGAGCCATATGAAGCAGGAAACATGTCCGCTCCCGATCACTCAGGGCCAACAGTGCATCCACCAGCTTCAGCCGTTCAGCATCGGTGATCTCCTGCCCGGACAGCTTGATATACATTTCCCTTTGCCGATACACGTCGGTAATCTCAGCTCCACGGCGGCTGCCTGGCCGTCTCCCGCGTTTTAACGACGTCAGGGCATATCTCATGTCCGATAACATTTCAGAGACCGTATCCGCCTCTTTCGCCTCCTGGAGATCATTCAGATCCAGACTCTTCCGGTAATTATCCAAGGCTCGGGAATCCGTTGCATATTGACTGATCAGCGTCTCAATCCACGTTGCTTTGGTATTAATCATCTCTTCCCCTCTTTCGTCCCAATCCATCTCAAACGTAATCTGCTCTGCCGTGAAGCCGCAGCTCTTGCACACATGCAGATCCGGCTGGATCTCGCGCATATCGCTGCAGCACTCCGGACAGATCAACCTGCCTGCCTTTGTTTCTCGTATACTTCCTCCAGCCATTCAATCATCATGACCATTTGCTTTACGGCCAGTCGGTTATCCTCGTACTTCCTGCAGATCGCACCAGCAGAATCTGCAAACCCACTTCCAGAAGTCAGGGCTCTGCATCCCGAACTGTCTCGCTGCATCGTTCACACCCTGGGTCCACAGGAACATGTCCCAGAAGAATGCTTTGTAGTCCATGGCCTACAGCTCCTCGATCTTGACGTAAATGCCTGGATGATCAGCCCAGAACTTCTCGATGATCTCACTGGCCACAATGGCGTCATCTGTCCAGAATCCCAGATCAGTCATAATATCAAACGGCAACTTGTTCAGGTTGTGTGTATCTGGCTTTGTCTTTTTCCACTCTCCGTCGTAATGCTTGCTACCCTTCGTAATCGGGAACAGCCACTTTACAATCACACGCAGCGCCCCCGTATATTTTTTCTCAGGCACATGCTGACCCAAGTGAGCTGTTAACTTCGCACGAGCTGCCTTCAGATCATCTGGTTCGTAAAAGACAGGTTTGCCATTCACAATCGTTACCTTCTTCTCCTGGTGCGTCGCTGTCGGTGGTTTCATCGGCATAAAGAATTCTGTCATCTATTTCACCACTTCCATTTTTTAACTTTAGTTTTGCGGGGGTGACTTTCAAATAAATTTAGGGGAAGGGGAGGGGAGTTTTAGACCCCTCCCTTATTCCTTATATATTTATATATACAGGTCGCCGCCGCATGTTGCGGCAATCAGGACGTACCTAAATCCCCGCAACTTTTCGCGGAATTGCGGCAACCATGTTTCGCAAGTTGCGGCGACCATAAAATGATGATCATTGCCGCAACTTTGTGCGGATTGCAACCACCATAAATTTATGGTCTCCCCGCAACTTCATTAATCTGCTTCCTCTTCTTTTTTGACGATGCGGAAGCCATTAGAACGATCAATTTCATATCCATATTTCTTGATCCAATCTCTTACAGTACGTTCGGCAACTTCCTTACCAGTAGATCCGTACCAGGCGATGACATCCATCAAAGTGGGAGGTTCACCGAAATTACAATTGTTCACGACATCCTCAAACTCTTCAGCTTTGGTTCGACGTTCCTGCTTAGCCTTATCCTTCCGTTTGCCAGAAGCCTTTTGCCATGCCGGCGTTGAAGCTTCACTATCCGTATCGATGTCCTTCAGGCTGCCCACGTCATCGATGCGATGAACCGGATATTGGAACCACATGTTCACCGGCTCGAACTTGGCATACTCCCGAAGCGTACCTTCCACACGCCATGCAGAATGCCCACGTACAGTCTTGATGACTCGATCAATCTCTGTTTTGATGTTCGACATAACTCCTGGAATTGCACGCTTAGCGTGGTCTTCCATAGCCTTTGCACTGAGCTGATCATCCTGGGATATATGCTCCTGCAGGTATGGTGGGTTGTACTGTTCGAAGAGACGCTGATACATCGCGCAGATCGCCTTGTTCTCTTCCTGATTCCGCAGGGCTTCCGGAATGTCCAGTTCCACCAAGTCAATCAGTGCATCCGGATCCCGAGCGAAAACGCCGCTACCACTTGCCCGGTCCATGGACTTCTTGCCTCCCTGAGAACCCTTAGAGTGATGATGACAGTAAATAACGCTGGCGCCGAGCTCAGTAGCCACTTTGTCAAACTGATTGGTGAAATGGGCCATCTGATCGGCGCTGTTCTCGTCACCTGTGAGTACCTTATAAATCGGATCGATAATGACAGCAATATAATCTTTCTTCGCAGAACGACGAATCAATTTAGGAGCCAGCTTGTCCATCGGTACCGTCTTACCACGAAGGTTCCAAATATCGATATTTCCGATGTTCTTCGGCGGTAGCCCAAGCGCCTGATACACATCCTTGAAACGATGCAAGGCGCTGGCTCTGTCCAACTCCAGATTGACGTACAAAACTTTACCCTTAGTACACTGCCAGCCCAGCCACTTATCTCCTTCAGCCAAGGCAATACTTAGCTCGATCAAAGCGAACGACTTACCAGCCTTCGATGGTCCGGCCATCAGCATCTTGTGACCTTGCCGCAGTACCCCATGAATCAAAGGTGGAGCCAGCACCGGCATGTTATCCCAATAATCAGTCAGGCTCTCCGGATCCGGAAGATCATCATTCACACCCTCGATCCATTCATGCCACTCTGCCCAACTCGCACGGCCAATATTGGTATCCACAATGAACTGCTTTTTCCCGTTACGTTCAACGCCTGGCATCCGTGAAAGCCTCGAGGGATTTCGATTCTGCTTATCGATATTCAGGCCGTTTTTCTTACAAACGTTATATAGGTAATCGACCCGCTTACGGTACTCGTCATAATCAGCTGCATCTACTTTAACGATAGCGTGAACACTCTTCCCACCACTGTAGACCATCACAGCGATAGGCAGCTCTAGTTCCCGCATGATCGCGTTCTGCTTTTCAATGTCCATCGTGTCCGATTCAACAAGTGCGTACCGGAATTCGGTCACGTTATCGTTTTTAACACCTTTACCATCCAGCGGGTTGAACCGGATCCACGCGCCAGCAGCCACATCGTAATCACCTAGTACCGATCCGATGTCTCCCTCTTTGGATTGATTCAATAGTTGAATCAGCTCTCCCGCGGTCCGATCGTAAGCCCCTTTGGTGGGTAGATACTCGCCTTCATCGTTCTGCCAGGTGTCCACGACATAGCCCACGTTCTCCGATGCTTCAAACAGCGTCTGCAGGTATGTGGTGAGCTGCTGAATCGGATTCCATACGGCTGGCTCGTGGATTTCCTTACCTTCAATCCAGTTCTTATCGACCACGACATAATCGCCGCCGGCAATTTCATCGTCCCAACCCAGTTCCCGATCCTCTCGGCCAGCTGAACGTGGTACCCATCCGTTATCCTTGGCCATCTGTGTAATCGTTGCACCAGTAACAGGGATGCCGGATCCTTCAAAGGAAGTCCACTTTCTGAAGCACTCCCCGGGACGGTACCGGCCGCTGTCCCGTTTGCTCCAATCATCCCAATCACTGGCCGTATAACCTTCATATTTCAATGCCATGCCGACATTGACCCATTCCTGGTAATCCAAGAACGAAGGATCAACGTGGTCCAACAGTGCCATAAGATCCAGTTTGTGCTCCATCCGTTTCACTACCTTTACTTAGATATTAAAAAATCGATTTTGATCTACCCAACATTTACCTTCAGGCGTATTAATAAAATCGTTCGTCTTCTCGGTATGGTTAATTCGCTTCACATGACCCAATTTCTGAAGCTTGTTCACATCGACATAGCCATAGAATCTGCCCTGTCTATCGTGGATCTCATAGACTCGTTTCGGTCCGATCGTTGCCCAGCAAGCAACCTTCAGATCGAGCAAAGGCTTGCCATCCTCGTCCACTTCGATGCTCCACCCACACTTACAACTGCGTTTGAAAATGTCGTCTTCAATCAGCAGGACACCTTCTCCGTCTCCCACCAGCTCATTACCACAATCAACGCACGCAGCGTATTTCCGCATCAACTTAACTGATTTCATTGCAAGCATTTATTTAACGCCTCCTTCTTGACTCTCAGGCTTATTGTCGTGTAACCACTGGTAAATCACTTTTAAAGCAGCCCCCGCTCTATCTGGTGTTCTGCCCATGCTCAAAATGTCCGTCACTTGCACAAGTAACCTCATGACTCTGGTACAACGCTCAGCTTCATTTTTAAGCTCCAATTCGAGACGGTCAGCTTCTTCCTTGTGCTTGTGTAGAGCAGCACAGGCTGCATCATACGCTTCAGGTGTCGGGTATTTCCGAAAAGCTTCTTTACGCCACTTTTCTTTTTCCGATACCGTGTGATCAAGTAAGGCAAGTACATCATCTATGATCTCATCACCATCGGTTGTAATTGTCATACCTGTGTCAAGCTGAACACCGAGACATTCCTCGCTTACAATCAGGGTGAATCCGTTGAGTAATTTGTATCGTCGTTCACTCAATCTTCGTCCACTCCTTCCCCACCCATATGAGGCATAACGCGAGCTCTAGGCAAACTTATAACTGCGAAAGCCCCGAAATCCCCCAATGCATCCTCGCCATTGATTGCATCCTCCGGAATCCATATCTCACATTTAATACGGTGATATCCTTTGTGTTTGCCACGTTTTGATGGACCATAAACTGATGCCATACCAGAGAATGGAGCAACTACATACATCCGATCATCCCGTGGGTTTTCCTCCATTGACTCTTTAAGGTGTGTGGGTGAAACATCAAAAAGTACACTTTTGTCTTTACTCAAATGTATCCGCTCCTTTGAAGGGGCCGAAGCCCCATGTTCTATGCCAAGTGATCTGCAATGAAGAAGTTGCCCCAATCGTCCCTTTTCAGGGGATCAGCGAATACAGCTTCACGCACCTCATGAACCGATCCGCAATCGTAGCACTCTACTGTCTTCTCTTCCGGAAGAATATAATGATTGCCTTTACCTCTGCATTTAGGATTCTTGCACCAGTACCGGCACTTGTAGTGGGCCATGCCATCCTTGTACTTAATGCCAGTCACTTTATAATCATCTACCTGCTCGTTTGTCTCAGAAGAATTGGAGATCACATTCAGAGACTCTGAATCGATGTTCTGGTAAGCCTCGGCTAGCTTTTCACCCAGTGAAGTTGAGAGAGTACGTTCAGAATGAATCATGGCCGGCTTCGTGACCCTTTTTGCATTCTCCTTAACAACATCCTTCACGATCTCCTGAACAGCCTTCTTACTATTAATCGTGCTATCCATCAATGAGCTGAGCGGGATCACAGTCTCATTTTCAGTTACCTTCTGCAACTTTGCTAACGGAGCTACGATTTCAGGAAGTTTAGGTTTATGAACCAATTCAGGCTTGCTATCCTTCACCTGCAGGCCAAATGCTCCAAAGAATCCATCAATAACAGCCTTTGTTTCGCCGGCTCCAAGCTGATCCATTTCCAGTTCACCAGTGCCCTGCCCGTTTTGAATGTTCATGCGTACCCAACTCATATATGATTGCTCCCTTATTGGTTATTTGAACGACGTTTGATGCCCACAATCGGCCCTGTGTAACCCGCTAGTTCAAGCTGCCGCTGTGCCTTGCGGAAAACATAATCAATGTTCTCGCCTTCCTTGATCTGCCCATCCGCTTCGAGGTGTTTATTGGGAATCCAAACGTTCTGGTTCGTGCCACCCAGCGTAAAACGCTTAGCAGCACGCCCCTCATATTTCCGATTAATCAGTTCTAAACGAATGCCTTTATAGTCCTGGATCATCGTTACTCACCCCGGTACTGTTTCGGCTCAACACCTGCAGGTACTTTCCACCCGTTCCCGGCGATCCGATCAATCATCTTTTTGGCCGAGTCAAAGGACCAGGTACCCACATGTTCAAAACCTCTGCCTTCCAGGAAGCGGATCTGCTTCGGCGTAGTCAGCCCTTCTTCACGACGCTTGTCCAAACGCTCCAGAAGCTTCGTCGCCTTGCCGGCATTATCGATTTGTTCTGGCATGATGCCCAACTTTTCGAGTGTCTTTACCTGAGCATCGGAAGGTGGAGCCTGTTCCCAACCGAAGGACGGGACATAGCTGGATAAATCCTCAGCCTGTATACTCATTTCAAACTGCAGCGGATCTACCAATGCACGTTTACGGCGCTTCATCTCTGCCAATTGCTTTGCCAAAGCTTCCTCGCGCTGAGCAACGACATCCTCGGCCGCCTGCTTTTCCACGTCTTCCAGATCCAGTGCAATACCCGCCTCCTCGATCTGCTTGGTCATGGCCTGGGCAATCTCTTCATTTTCTGCAATGAGGTGTGCAGGATGGCAAAGCTCGTGCCGTTCGGTATGCCACAGGAAGTCCAACAGCAGAAGTTCTGTCTTGCCAGGGAATAGACGGGTACCACGCCCGACCATCTGACTGTACAAGCTGCGAACCTTCGTGGGCCGAAGCACTACGACACAATCGACGCTCGGACAATCCCATCCTTCGGTGAGCAACATGGAGTTGCAAAGCACGTTATATTTGCCGCCATCAAAGTCTTCTAATATCTGTGATCGATCTTGAGAATCCCCATTTACCTCAGCTGCTCGGAACCCAATCGAGTTCAGAATCTGGGTAAATTTCTGACTGGTCTTCACCAGAGGAAGGAATACAACAATCTTTCTGTCTTTAGCTACACGAAGCATTTCCTCAGCAATGGAATCCAGGTACGGATCCAATGCGGTACCCAAGTCCTGCGTTTTGAAGTCGCCTGCCTGTTGGCCAACCGCTGACAAGTTTATCTGCAGGGGAATGGTCATGGCCTTGATCGGGCTAAGGAACCCGGACTTTATGGCTTTGGGTAAAGTGTACTCGTAGGCTAAACTTTCGAAGAAGCTGCCCAAGTTTCGCATGTCGCCACGATCCGGTGTAGCCGTAACGCCAAGCACGTTGGCTGTTTCAAAATATTGCAGCACTCGTTGATAACTGTCAGATAAACAGTGGTGTGCCTCATCGATAATAATTGTGTCAAAGTGATTTGCCGCGAATTGTTGCAGTCGTTTATCTCGCATGAGAGTTTGGATACTGCCCACAACAACCCGGTACCAGCTGCCGATTGATGTCTGATCTGCTTTCTCGGTTGCTGTTTTCAGTCCAGTAGATTTCTCCAACTTATCAGAAGCTTGATCAAGCAGCTCACCCCGGTGAGCCAGGATGAGCACACGCTCACCCAGCTTAACCCGGTCTTCTGTTACCTTAGAAAATACAATCGTCTTACCGCATCCGGTAGGGAGCACAAGCAACGTACGCTTGACTCCTTTGTTCCATTCAGCTTGGATGGACTGACGCGCTTCTTGCTGATAGGGTCTGAGTTCCATCGGTTACCTCCTAGAATTGACCTGGATTCCAGTTACCTGTTTGTTGTTGACCAGGAAATGGTGCGCTCTGTTGTTGAGCTGGTGGATTGTACTGTGTCTGTGGCTGATTATATTGCGTCTGTTGTTGTTGAGGTTGAGGTTGATAGGACTGTTGGCCCGTTGGCTGAGTGCCTGGTTGCTGAATCTCATCTTGAGCATAGAACGTCTTAATCTCATTGGCCGAACGCGGTTCACCTTTATAGGTATAATTCCGGATCTCAAGTTTCAGACGACCCTTACGTCCCAACGTAGCTGGCCAGTTCATTTTCAGGGGTTCACCTTTTCTCTTTAATCCAACCCCTGCGAAGAAGTTGGAAAGGAAGCCCTCTGTCTTACTGTGCAACAACAAGTTGTGGCTTAAAGTCACATCCCCGTGTTCTGGAGAATGAACGATAATCTCCATTTTCGCCTGATTGCAAGCAGGCATTTTTTCACTCCCGGCGAAACGTCCACGTTCAAATTTTGCTACCGTGAAGTTGTAGTCTCCAGGTGGGAGAATAGTGAAGCCTGTCCCTCCTTCATTGACAATCTCGTCATCCCAACCAAATTCTCTTTCCATTTGTGTCATGTATGAGTCCTCCTAATGTGTATTAAAATTTATGAAAACGGAATTTGTTTGTTCATATCTTGAACCATGCCGTACACTTGTTGCCAAGCTCCGACCAGGACACCATCCACGAATCCAGGGTCATAGTTAGCAATTGGTGTATCAATTGGGTAGTACCCCTTATTGCTCACCACAATCTGAATATCATTTTCGGTCACTTGGTACTGAACCATCAGATCACGGAGCGATGCAGGGATGTTCGGATTCAGTCCCTGACTTGTATCTGCAACCTGTGCGGGAGCAGATGGTGCTGGCGTCTGCACAGATGAAGGTGGCGGTGTAACAGGTTGTGCCGGCGGTGCTGCAGGTGGTGTGTTCACTGGCGGTGGAGTGACAGGCGCTTGAGAGGTGCTAGGTTGTACCACGCCATCAAAGATGTGTGCAATATGGCTATAATCCAACGGCAGCTCGTCAGGGAGTCCATGCCGGTTCTTCGCATCCCATGCAGGATGGTGAGTTGTGTACATGGTTCGGCTACCACCTTGCGCCTTATGCTTCTTGCCTTTCTCATCGGTAGCCACGCTGAATGTCTTGTAGTTGATGAACAAAACCATGTCAGCCCATTCCTTGACGAGCGGAGCTGTACGGCTTCCCGTCTTGGCACCCAGTTTGAGCTGATACCGGTCATAGGCTCCCATTTCATCAGGCTGTTCAAACTTGATGATCTGAGCATGAGCGGTTAGCACCACATGGATTCCGGAATCGACTACATCCTGAAGGAGATTCAGGAAACGTCCAATTTCTTCGGCAACGAATACATATCCTTTGCCATAACCGAAGTCCTCAACACCGCTTTTGTTGTGAATCGCGCATACACTGCTTACAGCAAGCATCTCTGCCCAATCGACTGTATCAATGACCAAAGTACCGAAGCGGTTCCCCTGTTGCCATACCCACCTCACTTGCTCGTTCAGCATCGTCCAGCTCGTCGGCTTTGGTACCCGATCGACATCCATTTCTGTGGTGGAACCTTCGGTATCAATGAATACGGGACGTGGGAATCGTCCAGCAAGGGATGATTTACCGATTCCCTCGGGGCCATAGATCACGACCTTCTTTGCTTTCTGCACTTTTCCACTGATGACTTGCATCAGAACTCACCTGCTTTCCAAGTTTTTGTTTCAGCTGCAGGCGGGGCGTCAGTTGCGATCGCTTGCTCCTGTCCAGCTACATAGCCGTCTTCGATAATAATGCTACATTCGTCCCCGGTGCTGACACGAGTTGCAATGGCCTGCAGGCCCTCTTGCTCAAGCCAAGCACCAAACTCATTCAGCGTCTGCAGATCCATTTGCTCGAGCTTGTCCAGGAGAATGAAACCACAGTCTGGTTTCAGCTTACGAACAATGGCCGTGGACACCTTCAGCTGATCAGATCCACTCATGTTATCCCAGCGCTGTCCGTTGTAGATCAGCTCACCATCATCCACTGACAATCCTTCTAGCGGAAGATTCGCATTGTTCAGCAGTTCTGCCTTTTGATCTCGGATCTCGTTGATCTGAGCGGTCAACTGTTCATATTGAACCCTGTAATCGCTGGCGTCTGTCTCGGCCTTGTCCTTGTCGAGGTTAGCTCGGACTTTTCGGTTAATCTCGTCAATCTGAGTGATATTCTGTTCCAGCTCAGTGGTTGATTGGTCATGCAGATCCAATGCGTCTTTCTGAGCGATACCCAGATCCGCCTGCAGCTGTGTGTACTTCTCCTGAGCAGCATTCAGGATTGCTGTCAGTCGAACGACTTCGCGGCCTTGCTGCTCAAACTCCGCCTGGATCTGCGTCACACGTTGTCGCTTGAGTTGATTCTGTCCATTGCGTGCCAGGATCTCCTGTTGCTGACTAATTAGCTCTGAAGCAGAGACAGGTTCCTTCGGTGCATCAGTGAAGTAAGGCTGCTCTTTGGCAAATTTGGCTTTCTGGTCTGCAATCTGGCCAATGGTATGGCGACGACTGTAAACCTCCTGTTCCTGCTTCTCGAAAGCCTGAAGCTGTTCACCCACACCGATGATCCGGAGTAGAATGTTGGCTTTCTCCTTACTCGTAGCATTCATGAACTTGGGAAGATCAATGGCCAACTCTTCCACAAAGCTATCCAGAAGTTGCTGACCGCCTTTCTGTCCATCCGGATCGATTACCTTCAGGTCAGAGTTCTTACCCTTCCGCTCGACTACCAGTCCGTTGGATAAGGTGAGTTGAAGATAAGGTGCCACCATCGATCCCTCACGGTTAGCTTGGGAAGGACGATATTTATTTCCACCAAGAGCCCATGCAATGGCATCCAGAACGCTTGTCTTGCCCTGGTTATTCCGACCACCGACGAGCGTAAGCCCTGCACTGGATGGCTCCATTTTTACTGCTTTGACGCGCTTTACATTTTCGATTTCGAGCTTATTAATTTTGATCATGGCGGTCACCTTTCTTTATTCAGATAAGAATCTGCGTGCAAATCGCAGTTGTTGTTCAATATAAGGGTCCGTTTCATTGCCACCAGAAGCTAGCCAGTCACCGATACGTCGATTGATGTCATTAAGAACAATGGTAGGTAGCCGGTGAGAAATCAGGGTTATTTCTTGCATTGGATTTATTTCTGTTGGGACGGGTTCTTGCTTTCCCATTTAGCTTGTCGCCTCCTTGGCGGCGGAACCGGCAAAGGCTTGTACACCTCACCGATCACCTTACCGCTATCGTCTGTGACAATATCCCAAGGGATATCTGATTTATAGAGGTCAGTGAACATTCTCAGCTGCCTGCTTAATGCAAGGTGTACAGATCTGCTTACCATGGAATAAGTTCAGACTTTCATCATTTCCGCAGAAGAAGCAGCCTGGTTGATACCTGCGAAGGATGATCTTGTCACCATCCACGAAGAATTCCAGCGGATCTCCTTCCTCGATACCGTGAACCCGGCGAAGCTCTTTCGGAATAACGACACGGCCCAGGTCATCGATGCGGCGGACAATACCAGTGGCTTTTAACATTGCATAATCCTTTCTGTCAGTGGTAAACTGACGGTAGAGTGTTTTAATTAAGTGCAGCTGACAAGGGGTAGGAGCCTTCCAGCTGCATTTTTGCGTGCAGACGATTACGATACGTGCGGTACTGCTTGTCTGCATGAGTAGCGACTTTGACATGGCCACTGCGACGCATCTGACTTGCAAGAGCCAAGTAAAATGCACATGCTGCTTTGTAATGCTGTTCTGTCATCAAGGGCAAGATTTTCACCTCCTCTCATTCGTCTTCGTCATCTAGCCTTACGCCAACAATGCACTGGTCTAGATTTTTTCGTTTCTCAAGCCGTTTCTTCGCTGTTGGTGAAATCAACCAGTAAATGTAACTGGTAGAAACACCTAACGTCTCAGAGCATTCATCAACGTTACCCATAGCAAGCAACTCT
Source organism: Paenibacillus sp. 1A_MP2 (assembly GCF_052244825.1). Lineage (NCBI taxonomy): Bacteria > Bacillati > Bacillota > Bacilli > Caryophanales > Paenibacillaceae > Paenibacillus > Paenibacillus sp. 1A_MP2. Next base: position 5,771,423 of record NZ_JBQQCS010000001.1, read on the forward strand.
TCACCTCTATAGACCGCGTATTCATTCCTCTTCGGCCGACTCATAAATCCTGATCCTCCTCAACCAAACCGTATTTTTAAGGCTTCATGGACCAGTGCTTTATTCTTGCTGTCCAGGTACTCCATATCGGACAGATTCACTTTCGCCATGCTCTGACTGAACAGGTGTAATGCCAGGTGAAGCATAAACTTCTCTGACTGACTCCAGGGCTTGGATACCTTCTTCAAGGCTGTAACCTTGATCACTCCACCTTCCAAATCGAAATAATTTTCGTTCAGATAAAACTGCAGAGTGTAGTTATTTACGAACAAGTAAAGCAGGCTTCGCCAATACTTGTCCCTTTTCAAGTGTTCGGGAATCTTCATCGATGCGACCCTCCTCTCCAGCTGTCATCGTTACAGCACCGATGGACTTGGCCATGCAACTCAACTTGCAATACAGATCCTTGCCATGTCGTACCGCGATCTGGCCATCTACGATTTCAGATGCACATTCCGGATTAGCGCAGAAATCCATTACTTCTGGCGGTGCCAGGCTTGGTGTTTTGTTCAAGTAGATCTCTCCTTTAACTTGTTTTTCCATGCGATCACATCCACTTTGTCAGCCCGTTTTGAGACCCCGATGGGATAGTTAGGGATACCACCATGCTCTGTCTTGAGTGTGAACAACTCGTATACTGTCTTTCGTGAAATTCCCAATACATTTGCGATGTCCTGAGCAGTCATAACGTCAGGCATGTCTTCCCACTTGTAGATGTTCTTCTCAGTCATGCTCTACCTCCTCATACAACAACCTTTTCTTTGCTTTTCTTCGGAACATCCACTTCTTCGATGTAAAAGTAATCGTCGAACCTTCCTCCGAATACTTCCATTACTCCTGCGATAAATTGATTCCCAGGAGCATTGTTCCTTTTATCATCGACAGGTAATTTCGTGCGCCATACTTGGGTAGGATTAACATTAAGAAGTTCGGCCAGCTCACGATCAGAAGTGATATCCTTGTCAATCTGAGCTTTCATCAACTCCTTAACTCTCAAGCGAACAACGAATTTTTTCATCTGCCCACCCCCTCTCTTTGTTGCGGATACGCAATTGTTGTTTTATGTCGATTTCGTCCTCGCAACTTGATTATATTACATGAATTTCGACCGCGCAATAACATTTCATAAATTAATTGCGTACGCGCAATAATTGTGATATCATGAATTCAAGCATTAGATGAAGGGAGATTTTTGAGAGTCGATGAGCGAAATTAAAATAGGTGATTTTATAAAAGAGGCACGTATTCAAAACGGATTTAAAACCATGAAAGACTTATCTATTGTGTCCGGTGTCTCCCCTGCGACACTTAGCAGAATAGAAAAAAATACTCAAGATCCATCTCCGGAAACATTGATGAAAATATCTAAACACTTAAATAACATTACATATGGTGAATTGATGAAAGTGGCCGGTTACTTAGATGGTCTTAGTGCTGAACATGAAATGTTTATGAAAGATCTAATGAATGAAAACGAAGAGTTAGATAACAAAATATTTGATTTAATCAATACTGCTTTTCTATATAAACAAGTTGATAATAATATCCAAAATAAAATAGTCGAATTATTTGTTAGTAAAGAATTAGTTGAACTCTATGAAAACGCCGACATAGATGAAATCAAATCTGCTTTTCTTCGAAACGATTTTGATGTTGATCAAAAACGCGAAATAGTTGAAACGTTAAACGTCTTAGTTAATAAATTTTCTCCAAAACTTGCCCACTACTTTTCTATGATTAAGAACATGAAGCCTATCCCGCTTGTGGGAACGATATGTGCGGGGAATGGAATGCTACCAATCGAATCTATTGAGGAGTACATAAATTATCCTTTTGTAAGGTCTCAGCAACCCGATTACGCACTTAGAGTAAAAGGTGATTCTATGATAGGCGCGGGTATTGATGACGGAGATATTGTTTTCCTCCGAAAAGGAAGTTGGGCTGAATTCAATGGTCAGATCGTGGCAGCTCTTTTTAACGGAGAAGAAGGAAGTCTCAAGCGAATAAAATGGTCTGAAGGGTCACCAAAAATAACTCTCAGTCCAGAAAATAACTCTTATCAGTCTGTGGAGGTGATGCCAAATGAAGTAACAATTTGCGGAGTTTACGCTGGGCACTATAAACCGGAAATTTAAAGGAGTGTTCTAATTGAAAGGCAGTTTTTATAAGAGAGGAAATACATGGAGTTACATGCTGGATGTCGGAACCGATCCGATCACTGGGAAAAGGAAACAAAAGAGTAAGGGTGGATTTAAGACAAAAAAAGAAGCACAAGCATTTGCTGCAACAATACTATCTGAAATGAACTCTGGTACGTATTTAGAAGAAAAAAAGATGACATTTGAAGAATTATCAGACTTATGGTTTGAATCATATGGAAAACTAGGGAATCCAAAGAAATTAGGAACTATTAGGATTAGGGATTCAGAGCGAAAAAGATTCTTACAATTCTTTAAAAAAATAATAGTTTCAGAAATAAGCCATGATCAATATCAACAAGCGTTGATCACTCTAAAAAAAGGGCAAATGGATGATAATGGAAAAACAATAATTAAAGGTTTAGCCGATAACTCAGTTTCCGGAACTCATGCAACTGGAGTAATGATATTTGAATATGGAGTTAAAATAGGCGCTATTAAAAATAATCCAGCTAAAGGCGCTTTTATACCCAAGGAAACTAAGACCGTAAAAGACCTGGAAGAAAACAATGAGTTGCCGAAATATTTAGAAAAAGACGAACTTTCACGTTTCCTTGAAACAGCTAAGAATCACGGACTTGAATTTGATTACGAGATATTCAACACTCTGGCATATACAGGATTGAGAGTCGGAGAATTATGCTCACTAAAAGAGAATGATCTGAATTTTGAAGAGGATAAAATTAGAATAACCAAAACTGTTTATAATCCAACAAATAGATATAATCTGTATTCAGTACACACACCAAAAACAAAAGCATCAATACGGGAGATCGATGTTGATCCCGAAGTCATGCTTAACTTAAAAGACCTGCTGATACAGCATGGATTCGAAAAAAGAGAAAGCAAAATAAATATCATGATGAAGGTTTTGTTTTTGCCCGTACCGGCGAATACGCTGGATACCCTTTGGTGATAAAGATTGTGAACAACAGAATGAAGAGACTCTTAAAATTGGCTAAACTCAATCCAGATTTATCTCCTCACTCGCTTCGTCACACACACGTTTCTCTTTTGGCAGAAGCGGGTGCTTCGTTAGAACAAATTATGCAACGTTTAGGGCATTCGAATGATGAAATAACAAGAAGGATATACCTTCACATAACTAAGCCAAAAGAAAAGAGGCCGCTCAAAAGTTCAGTGAACTAATGAAGGCCTCTAAAAAACGGATGATTGTTAACAAATCGTTAACAAGATAATAATTTTGGTGTCTAAACCCCTGGTGCAACAGGGGTTTTTGACTTTTATTACATCATGCCGCCCATTCCACCCATACCGCCCATGTCAGGAACGCCAGCAGCGCCTGCAGGTTCTGGTTTGTCAGCGATAACTGCTTCAGTAGTCAGGAACATTGCTGCTACGGAAGCAGCGTTTTGCAATGCATAACGTGTTACTTTCGCAGGGTCAACGATACCTGCTTCGATCATGTTAACCCACTCGCCAGTCGCAGCGTTGAAGCCTACGCCAGTTTGTTCTTTTTTCAGACGTTCCACGATTACGGAACCTTCTTCGCCAGCGTTAGCTGCGATTGTACGGATTGGTGCTTCCAAAGCACGCAGGACGATGTTTACGCCTGTTTGCTCGTCACCGGACAGGGCTACTCCTGCAACCGCGTTGTATACGTTCATAAGCGCTGTACCACCACCGGATACGATACCTTCTTCAACCGCAGCGCGAGTTGCGTTCAGGGCATCTTCGATGCGAAGTTTGCGTTCTTTCAATTCTGTTTCAGTAGCCGCACCGACTTTGATTACTGCTACGCCGCCGGACAATTTAGCCAGACGCTCTTGCAGTTTCTCTTTGTCGAACTCGGAAGTTGTTTCTTCCAGTTGTGTACGGATTTGGCTTACACGTGCATCGATATCGGATTTGTTACCAGCACCGTCAACGATGATTGTGTTTTCTTTGGTTACACGGATTTGGCGAGCTGTACCCAGTTGTTCCACAACAGCGGATTTCAGGTCCAGACCCAGTTCTTCCGTGATCAATTGGCCACCAGTGAGGGCAGCGATATCTTGCAGCATTGCTTTACGACGGTCACCAAAGCCAGGAGCTTTAACAGCTACAGCGTTGAATGTACCACGCAATTTGTTCACAACCAGCATCGCCAGTGCTTCGCCTTCGATATCTTCAGCGATCAATACAAGCGGTTTGCCTTGTTGAACGATTTTTTCAAGCAATGGCAGAATGTCCTGAGTGCTGGAGATTTTTTTGTCTGTGATCAGGATGTACGGGTTGTCCAAAACGGCTTCCATTTTGTCCGTATCTGTGATCATGTATGGAGAGATGTAACCGCGGTCGAATTGCATACCTTCAACCACTTCCAACTCTGTAGCGAATCCTTTGGATTCTTCAACCGTGATAACGCCGTCTTTACCCACTTTTTCCATAGCTTCAGCGATCAGTTCGCCTACTTCATCATCAGCTGCAGAAATTGCTGCAACTTGTGCAATGGATTGTTTGGTTTCAATTGGTTTGGAGATGGATTGCAGTTCAGCTACAGCCGCTTTAACCGCTTTGTCGATCCCTTTACGGATACCGATTGGGCTAGCGCCTGCAGTTACGTTTTTCAAACCTTCTGTGATCAGCGCTTGAGCCAATACAGTTGCAGTTGTTGTACCGTCACCGGCAACATCATTGGTTTTGGTTGCTACTTCTTTAACCAGTTGTGCACCCATGTTCTCGAATGCATCTTCCAGTTCGATTTCTTTAGCAATCGTTACACCGTCATTCGTGATCAGCGGGCTTCCGAATTTTTTCTCCAGAACCACGTTACGGCCTTTAGGACCGAGTGTTACTTTTACTGCATTAGCCAATGCGTCCACACCACGAAGCATGGAACGACGAGCGTCTTCACTGAATTTAATGTCTTTAGCCATGTTAAGAAAACCTCCCTAGAATATTGTGTAAAATGGTGTTGCTATATGGTTCGGTTAACCGATTAAATTTGAATTAGTCGAGAATCGCGTGAATATCGCTTTCTTTCATAATCAAATATTCTTTACCTTCGAACTTGATTTCTGTACCGGCATATTTGGAGAAAATAACGCGATCTCCTTCTTTCACTTCCAGAGCTACACGTACTCCGTCTTTCAATACTCCGGCGCCAACAGCAATAATTTTACCCTCTTGCGGTTTTTCTTTAGCGGAGTCCGGCAGTACGATCCCGAAAGAAGTAGTTTGCTCTTGCTCCAGTGGTTCTACCAATACGCGTTCACCTAAAGGTCTGATCATGAAAAATAGCCTCCTTTTGAAATTATATAACGTTGCTTTGTAGGTTGTAGCCATATGTATTAGCACTCGACAGTGTTCAGTGCTAACAACCAACTTTATGATACTTCAACTTGAAGCATGATTTCAAGTCCTTTTCATGAATTCCTGCGAGATTTTACGTTGTATTTACACCACCCCAGCCAAAAAACGCCCGATTTACCTGAGCAAATGTCATAAATACCATATAACTTATTCCACAGAATCCATTGGTCCTCCTGCAACGTTTCAGGCAGCCCTTTTCCATTGTATCCATTGTTGAACATAATATGCCTACTTGTCCCGTATGTCTGACTAAAAGCTGTAAAAGCTATCGCTCTACAGCCCTTCATATCCCGGGTAAGAAACGATCGGCTTATCCCAGGACGGGCATCATACAAGATCATTACCGTTTCAACAAGCGGATGAAATTCCTCTCTTGTTATACTGCACTCTGCTTATCCTCGGCACGGATGTAACGGGATTCAGCCTCCGCATCAGCTGCAAGCTGTTTGCGATACACAAAGCCAGACAGAAACACACTGATCTCATATAACAGAAGCAAGGGAATCATCACGAGAAAATCGGATATAAAGTCAGGCGGTGTAACCACAACCGCAATGAAGATCAGGACAAAATAAGCCATCCTGCGCATTTTGCGAAGTCGAATTGGATTCAATATTCGCAGTCCTGTCAGGAACATAATGATTAATGGAAGCTCAAACAACAGGGAAACCGGAAGTACAATGCCAAACAAAAAGCTAAAGTACTGCTTCATTCCATACGTCTCCACAAGCCCCATCTTCTCCGTAATTGATGTTGTAAAGGCCAATGCCATCGGGAACACAACATAATAGGAGAACGCCAGACCGAACAGAAACAACAAAAGCACATAAGGAACATAACGCAATGTAGCTTTCCGCTCCATCGGTCGCAGCCCTGGACTAACAAACTTCCAAATCTGATACACGGTAAACGGCAGCGTAATAATTAATGAGAACAGACCGGCAATCTTCATGTAGATCCCGATCCCGTCCCAGAACGAGAAGGCATGGAGCACAAAACCTTGCGCCGTCTCTGCCTTTGTCAAGTAGCGATACACCGGGTCTGCTACAAAAAATCCTGCTACCAGACCCAACACAAAAAGGCTTAACACATAGATTAGCCGCTTGCGCAGCTCACTTAAATGTTCCGTAAGGGTCATTTCTTCATTCTGCTGCGTCATTCCTGCCCTCCATGGTTGTCAGCTTTAAAATACAAAACCCTTCCAGCGGGAAGGGAGTTCTCATTCATTGCCGTCACAATTATTCCGGCAGGCGTTTATCCTCCGGCTTGTCTACCTGTACAGCTTCTGACACTGCCGGGTTCGCTTTTTCCTGCTCTTTGCGCTTGGATGAATTGTCATCCGAGATGATGTCGCGGGCCCCTTCCTTGAATTCACGGAAAGTACGCCCAACGGCGCGTCCCAGTTCCGGCAGCTTGTTCGGACCGAACAAAAGCAAAGCAACGATGACCAGCAAAATGACTCCTGTGGTTCCAATGCCCCCAAATCCCATTGTTATCCCTCCTAGCTTCAAGCTTTTGGATCGCGCACTCTTTATGCATTCTCAAAAGATGTCTTGTCTACTATCAGAATTATGTCAATCATACCATAGATGTAACCACTTACATAACCCACATTTTTCACAAAAAGACCTCGATACCCAATCTTTTTTCCTGCTTGATTTCACACCTGCTGCTAAGGCCATTTCTCACTTATTGCTTGAACTGACCTGTAACCATTAACAGAGCTTCCGGAAGTTGGTCCATAATGGCCGCCAAATGCTCATGCACACCCTTCGGTGTACCTGGCAGGTTGACAATCAATGTACGTCCGCGAATGCCGCATACGCCACGGAACAGCATCGCAGAACGATTCTTGCCCATGACACTGTATCTCATGGCTTCAGCCATGCCTGGAACTTCCCGTTCGATAACCCGCCGGGTCGCTTCCGGAGTAATATCACGAATCGCAAGCTCCGTACCCCCTGTGGTCAATACCAAATCAGCGTGAAAATAATCTGTCATCTCAATCAAAGCCGCAATAATCTCATCGGGTTCATCCGGAACGATGCGGTACTCCACGATTTCCCCACCCAGTTCTTCTTCCACAAGCTCCCGGATCACTTGGGCACTCGTATCCTCACGTTCCCCGCGGGCCCCTTTGTCGCTGGCTGTCAGGATTGCTGTTCTCCACACCATAAAGATCACCCTTCTCCTTTATGAAAATAAATGTCCTTTATCGGCTGAAATCGCCGTTCTTGCCACCACTCTTGGAATTCAGCATGGTTGGACCAATCATCATATCTTTTTGCATGGCTTTACACATGTCATAGATCGTCAGTGCCGCAGCCGAGGCCGCCGTGAGCGCCTCCATCTCGACACCTGTCTTCCCTTCGGTTTTGACCGTAACTTCAATCTGCAGTTCATCGACACCGTTGTCATGAAAACGGATATCCACACCCGTCAATGCCAATGGATGGCACATCGGAATCCAGTCTGATGTTTTCTTCGCGCCCTGGATACCCGCAATCTGAGCCACAGCCAGAACGTCACCTTTGCCGATGCGGCCCTCCCGAATCGCTTCAAGCGTAGCCGGATTCATCGTCACTTTGGATACCGCCACAGCTGTACGCACGGTACTTTCCTTACCCGAAATATCAACCATTCGAGCTCGTCCCTGTTCATTAAAATGAGTCAGTTTACTGCTGAAAGCCTGGTCGTTATTCGCTTCTGAATTCAATCACATCACAACCCTTTATTCGATATGTAATATACCTTCGGTTGTTATCAACAGATCAAGCCGCAGATCAAGCGGGTCCATCGGAATTTCGTTCTGCAGCTGGCCAGGCAATACAAATGCAGCCATACGTGGTCTTTTGTCCGTCATCGTGCACTTTGCTGCAAGTGTCTCGGCAAAACGATCATAATAACCGCCGCCGTATCCAATGCGCCCTCCATGGAGGTCATATCCCAGCCCTGGTACTATGACAAGGTCAATATCAGGCCAGCGATCAGGTTGCATCACTTCACAGGAATCCCTGGGTTCAGGTATCCCCCATATTCCCGGTTGAATATCCTGTGCACCCACGACACGCCGCAATTCCATTCGAGCCGGATTCGCTTGCACTTTTGGTGCGAGCATCACATCTCCATGCCTCCAGCCCTCTTCAAATAAAAAGGCTGTGGATGCTTCGCCTCCATAAGACAAATAGCTGAATATCACAAGCGGCTTGCTCCCCAGCTTCCATTTGTCCTGTCTAAGACGCTCCAGCTCCCGCTTCGTCACCACATTAATCTCATTCATCACCTGCTGACGCATGGTTTCATCCATCAGATCCCGGCTCTGTCTCAGTTTGGAACGAAGGCGGCTTTTCAATTCCGTATGATCCTGCATGTCTTTGAATAACCTCCTGTTGATCGAGAAGGTAAACTAGCTCTCAATTAAAACCATTTATATGTTATGCACAGTTGTCATCGTGTTGAAATCGTTAAAATGATTCATTTTCTGCAAAATCCTCATGTATTAACATGCCTTCTTTCAGTTTATCATTGATTGACCAAAAAGACTACACGCCCCAGGCACTCCTAATCGGTGCATTTGCTCTGTATTTCATGTAAACTGGGATGTAGTTGTCAAATCAAGAACTGGACCATGGAGGAACTTAATTTTATGCTGCTGCAAGTATCCGGAATTATCAAACGTTTTGGTGTCGATCCAATCCTGGACGGCGTGAACTTACAAATATTAGAACGCGAGCGCATCGGCCTCGTTGGTGTTAATGGCGCAGGGAAATCCACTTTGCTTAAAATTGTGGCTGGGGAAATGTCTTACGATGGCGGACAAATATTCAAATCCAAGGAAACGACACTTGGTTATCTCGCGCAGAACAGTGGACTGCAATCCGATCGCTCCATATGGGAAGAAATGATGAATGTATTTGCCCATCTGACCCAGGCAGAAGCGGAGTTGCGTCAAATGGAACAGGATATTGCCGACCCGGCTCAGATGGAAGATGAAAAGAAATATGCCGATCTGCTTGAGCGTTATGCCAAACGCTCTGACTGGTTCAAGGATCATGGCGGTTATGAGATGGAAACCCGTATTCGCAGTATTCTGCACGGAATGGGATTCGGTGAATTCTCGCCAAACACCCCGATTGCCACGCTGAGCGGCGGGCAAAAGACACGTCTTGCGCTTGCTCGAATTTTGCTTCAAGCCCCTGACCTGCTCATGCTGGACGAGCCTACCAACTATCTCGACATCGCCACTCTGACGTGGCTTGAAGATTACCTGAGGGGTTATTCAGGTGCCCTGCTTGTTGTATCCCATGACCGGTATTTCCTTGATCGGCTTGTCACAACCATCGTGGAGATCGAGCGGCACCGCTCCAAAAAATATACAGGCAATTACAGTCGGTATATGGAACTTAAAGCTGCTGAATATGAAAGCCAGATGAAGCAATATGAGAAACAGCAGGATGAAATCTCCAAGATGGAGGAGTTTGTTCAGAAGAATATCGTGCGGGCTTCAACGACCAAACGGGCGCAGAGCCGCCGCAAGGCACTCGATAAGATGGAACGGCTCGACAAACCAATGGGAGATCTGAAGAAAGCTCACTTCTCTTTTGAAACGGCTGTTATGTCCGGCAAGGAAGTGCTCCGTGTGGATCAGCTTTCGGTTGCCTACGATGAGGCTTCTCCGTTGTTCCGCAATGTCTCATTTGATCTAAGACGCGGGGAGACGGTTGCATTGATAGGGCCGAACGGAATCGGAAAATCCACCATGCTGAAATGCCTCACTGGAAGTTTACGCCCCGTAAGCGGTGAGATCCAATGGGGAACCAAAGTGCAGATTGGCTATTATGATCAGGAGCAGACAGGACTTAACCCTTCCAATACGGTATTGGAAGAGCTGTGGAGTGCCTATCCCGGCATGGAGGAAGCGAGAATTCGTACGGTGCTTGGCAACTTCCTGTTCAGTGGAGATGATGTGCTCAAAAAAATCTCATCCCTCAGTGGTGGAGAAAAGGCACGTGTCTCTCTCTCCAAGCTCATGCTCAAGGAAGCCAACATGCTCATTCTGGATGAGCCTACGAACCATCTCGATCTCTTCGCCAAAGAAGTGCTTGAAGCGGCGCTGATGGACTATGAGGGCACATTATTGTTCATCTCGCATGACCGGTATTTCCTCAATAAAATGGCTGAGCGTATTGTCGAACTGCACCCCGGTGGGACAGAGCATTACCTCGGCAACTATGATGATTATGTGGAGAAGAAACAGGAGCTTGAAGACATCGCGCGTGAAGCTGCTGAAGCACGCCTTGCCTCTTCCAAGAACTCGGCCAAGTCTGACCCGAGCCTATCCGTAACCGAGAAATCCGGTGCCGCCTCATTCGAAGCCGACAAACAGGCCAAGCGGGAAGAACGTAACCGCCAGCGCAAGCAGGAGGCTCTGGAACAACAGATTGCGAAGCTGGAAACGGAGATTACGGAGCTTGAGGCACAGATGGCTCTGCCTGAAATATATCAGGATTATATGAAGCTGCAAGAACTCCAAGAGTCGGCGGAGGATCACAAGCTTCAACTTGCCAAGGCTTACGAAGAGTGGGAAGAATTAGCTCTGGAATAGCAGCGGAGATGACCTTTTTCAATCTAATCCATACTGCACTCTTATACCGAACAAGCAACTACAGTAAAAGCTGATTCCTAGATGGGGTCAGCTTTTTTGTTGATTATAATGGGAGAGATTTGACAAGGGTGTTTTCATATTTGTCAAATTCACTCGAAATCCGAAAAATTTTTTTCCGCTCGGCAGCATCATATTTATCCACAAAAAAGCAAGATAGCCAACAATCGAATCTATTTAATTATACGGCGGTAGAATAGCTTATTTTGCACAAAAACCATATTTATCCACCGAGTTATACACATTATCCACAACTTTGTGGATATATAGCAGACATTCTATCCCCTAATGCTTTTTATTTTCGAAAACATTACTGGTTTGACTTTGGTGCAGTTACCCACAATTTGCACTGGATATGTGGATAATTATACTCACATCTTGACAAACGTAATCATTCATTCTCTTTTTATCTCCTATAAAAGGACAAAAGCAGACCTCTGTATTCAAGGCCTGCCATTGGTCTGCTTGTGATCACAAATTTATGTGATTTGCTGAAGTACTATTATGCGTGTATAGGTTCATCACTCTCGGAAGACTCTGCCTTCAATCCGGCAGCATTACAAGCTGCGACATACGCCAGACCCGCAGCCATGACAATATCATTGTGAGTGGCTGTCCCTCTGAATTCACGTCCTGCACGCTCCACGGTAACCGCGGCTTCCGCACTCGCTGCCTCTCCTCCGCTCAGCGCGTGCATCTCCATGTCGACAAACGTAATATCGTCCGAAATACTTTGGCCAATCGCACGAATGGTTGCATCTACCGGACCACCACCAACCGCAGAATAGGAATGCTCCCCTGCGCTCGTACGAATACGAACTGCTGCCATTCGATCGGTCATGCTGCCTGCGGTGACCTGCAACTCAACCAGCTCATAATCCTGTGCAGGGATATTCATAGTTTGGCTAACCATCTGCAATAACTGATCATCACTGACCACTTTTTGTTGATCGGCAGTTTCTTTAAATACCTCATACAGTTGTTCCATCTGCTGCTCATCCGGTTCAAAACCATATTTGCGGACCCGATCTTTCAAAGCGTGACGACCGGAGTGTTTGCCCAGAATAATCATGCTGCGTGGAATCCCCAGCGCTTCCGGTCCATAATCTCATACGTACTCCGGTTCTTGAGCAAACCATCCTGATGAATACCAGACTCATGCTGGAAAGCATTGCGTCCCACCACCGGTTTGTTGTAGGCAATCGGGAAATGCATGGCACGGCTAATCTGACGGGATGTCTCATACATCTGGTTCAGTTTGATATTCGTCGTTGCGCCAATCACGTCTCCCCGTGTCTCCAGAGCCATAATCAGCTCCTCCAGTGCACAGTTGCCCGTCCGTTCTCCCACACCGTTAATGGTTACTTCAATCTGGGAAGCACCGTTGGCAATGGCAGCCAGACTGTTCGCAACCGCAAGCCCCAAGTCATTATGACAGTGTGCGCTGTAGCGAACCTTGTCTCCGCCCCTTGCACCCTCACGTACCTGACGGAACATCTCTCCATATTCATGCGGCAGTGCGTACCCGACTGTATCTGGCAAGTTGATAATACTTGCTCCCGCTTCTATGGCCACTTCAACCATCTCGATCAGATCATCCATCTTCGTACGAGCCGCATCCATGGCGGTGAATTCCACAATATCCGTGAACTGACGTGCATAGGAGACCATCTCCCGCGCGGTAGCCACCACTTCACTGCGCGGACGGCGCAGTTGATGCTCAATATGAATGTCCGAAGAGGAGATAAACAGGTGAATTCGGCGGCGTGCTGCGTCAGCCGTTGCTCGAACGGCTGCATCTATATCCCCTTTGACCGCACGCGCAAATCCGCAAATCTCCACATTTTGCAGTTGTCTGGATATCGCCTGAACCGCCGCGAACTCACCTGGACTTGAGATCGGGAATCCAGGCTCGATGACGTCAATGCCCAGAGAAGCCAACTGATGTGCCAGTTCAATTTTTTGCTCAGGCTGCAGACTCGCTCCCGGTGCTTGTTCTCCATCACGCAGTGTTGTATCAAAAATCTCTATCATGCGTTTGTTATTGTTCGTTGTCATATCCATTAACCTCCATCAATTTTGAATGATTATTCGTTACTGGGGATCAGAACGAAGCGTTCAATTCTCGTTTTCTATGTTTATTCATTTCGCAATCCATGCCAGTGTGCACGTCGACTTGCACACCATGCGTATTTTCTTTTAACTGTGATTATTGATTCCCATCGCCCACCCTGCTGCCGGCAGCAAACACAAATAACCCGCCATCTCATCTAAGAGACGGCGGGTTATTATCCTCCGCGGTACCACTCTCGCTTGATGGTCCAGGCTTGCGCCAGGCACCATCCACCTCGTCGTCTCCGGGCATATCAGTTGTCTCTGCGTACATGCAACACGTACAACCGACAGCCGGAGAAACACCCTGTAACGGGGGTTAGCCGTTGCTGTGTACCACATGCCCATTCGTCCGCAAGGACAATGGGATGAGACATCGGTCTCCATGCTTCCATAGCTCCGTTCCCGGGCGAGATTCGAACGATTTCAGCTGCTGCGTCGCACCACCCCGCAGCTCTCTGTGCGCTTTATCGTTTTACTGCTCCCGTTCATTACATTTATGATATGTGATCATGGACCCATCACCATTTTGAGAATCAAAAAAGCCTGCCATCTCCTGCAATATTGCAAGAGACGACAGGCTGTTCACCTTCGCGGTACCACTCTTGTTGACTTTCATTTTCTTCGAGCTGATCCTGTATGCGTCCATACCGTTATCATTGCCCAAAGTGACAAAAGCCCCCTCAGTTATTGTTGATTTTCTACCGATATGTCATCCGTATTCCATCAACAACGGCCCTTTCACGGAGGCAACCCGTAACCATGTACTTTGGGCCATCATCGGCCTTCGGCTTCTCCCGGGGAGTTACCGTGTTCCATCGTTCCGCTTCCAGGTGAGTTTCAGGTTTCCTTCGACTGCGTTGCACCACCCCGCAGCTCTCTATGACCGGGAATTACCCTACTGTTCCTGTTCATTGCGTTTTCAGTTCAGGAATCTATATAAGTCAACAAATGAGTATTTACACTGGCGCTCCGATGACTGAACAACCTTCCGATCGCTGTTATCCCCAGATTTCTTTGATTCCCTTCTCTAAAAGGGAAAATCCGGTGATAAAGGCGAACGCTTCGCTTCTCCAGGTTATTTCTGTCCTCTCCGCTATCGTGTAAATGTTTAGTTGAACATATCGAATTCCTGATTTAATTTGTAATTAATATACAGTCTTCATATGAGGCTGTCAAGTATGGATATACATGAATTATTCTATAGCGATTGAACTGACCATGCCTCAAGTGAAAGTCCAGGATCTGCTTTGGCATCGAATTCCGAGATTTCTCCCCGCTGCCATTTCAAATATGCCGCAGCTCCAATCATCGCTGCATTGTCGGTGCAATATTCCATCGGCGGGATCAGCAATTCGAGCCCTTCCTTCGCACAACGCTCCTGCAAAGCTAAACGCAATCCCCGGTTTGCCGCAACGCCACCGCATAACAGCAATTGACGTGATCCATACTCACGGACAGCCCTTACCGCTTTCTCTACCAGCACTTCAACAACAGCTTCCTGAAAGCCCCTTGCCACAGCAGATGGTTCAAGTGTTTCTCCACGCATTTTGGCTTGATTCAACACATTCAGTACAGCAGATTTCAAGCCGCTAAGACTGAAATCATACGAATCCGCTTCAAGCCAGACGCGCGGCAAAGGTACCGCCTGCTCGGCTTCAGCAGCCATCCGGTCCACATGCGGTCCTCCCGGGTAGGGACAACCCAGTGCACGGGCCACTTTGTCATAAGCCTCGCCTACTGCATCATCACGCGTACGCCCGATCAGTTTAAACTTGCCTTCGGATTCCATATGCACAAGCTCTGTATGACCACCCGAAACAACCAGTGCCATCGCTGGATATTGCAGCTCATGGGTAAGTCTGTTGGCATAGATATGTCCTGCAATATGATGTGTACCTATAAGCGGTTTGCCAAGCGCCATGGCCATCGTTTTCGCTGCCACGATACCGACCAGCAATGCACCGACCAGGCCAGGCCCTTGCGTGACGGCGATCGCGCTCAGATCACGGGGACGAATGCCCGATTGCTCAATAGCCTGCTTCAACATCAATGTAATGACTTCAACGTGTTTACGCGAAGCCACTTCAGGCACAACGCCGCCAAATGCCTTATGTGTCTCGATCTGACTGGAGATCAGATTAGACAGCACTTCCCGTCCATCCTTGACTACCGCAACGGATGTTTCATCACAGCTTGTCTCCACAGCCAATATATAAGATGGTTCCGAACTTAGCTTTTCCTTGAAATCATTCATGAATCCGTTACGCTTCCTTCCTCTTCGCCGCTTCGGTCTGCGGGCGGCAAATTCGCCCACATAATCATCGCATCCTCCCCATTGTCGGAGTAATAGCCTTTGCGAAGACCCGCCGATTCAAACCCTTTTTTCTGATACAAGCTCTGGGCAATCCGATTCGAAACCCTGACTTCCAGGGTCATTCGTAACATCCCGAGATAAGCCGCTGTTCTCATCAATTCGTCCAGCAGCTTCTCGCCCAGCTTGCGTCCACGATAGGCTTCCCTGACCGCAATATTGGTAATGTGGGCTTCATCCATGATCGTCCACATGCCGGCATAGCCGATCGCCGTTCCTTCCAATTCCATGACCATATATTTTGCAAAATGATTGTGTGTCAATTCATTCTGAAACGCTTCTTCCGTCCAAGGCAGGGTGAAGGCTTCATGTTCAATAATCATTACATCGGGAATATCATCCAGAGTCATGAACCTGAACTGAAACGCTGCTTCCTGCTCTTCTTTCTCCACGTTGTCCATCTGCTTCCCCTCCCCCTTTAGTGCGTGTTCAAAAAGACCGGTTTTCAGTATCGAGAAGATGGGATGCAGTTAGAAATGGAGTAGCGGAGCGTAGGGAAAACTACGTGAGCAACTACAATGTTTCCGAAGGAAACATACTTCGCAAGCATCCGCTTATTTCGGCTGAATTCCATATTCGATGCTGATGATGCCACTAGGCATCCTTCGTAATCAAAAGCGGACTTTTTGAACAACCTCTTTTAGCCTTTGCGCAGCAGGTTGGCTTCCGCTTCAGCCAGCTGGGTATAGTTGGGTACCAGTGCATGCACGTCATCTCGCTGACCTGCAAGCAGCGCTTCGGCGCCTAGGCGCCCAACCCAGCGGCCTTCCAGCTCATAGGGCACGAGCTGGAGCGCCGTTCCTGCGGGGCAGCAAAGCTCAGCCGCTGCTGCCGCATGCGGGCCCGTCTCGCCGACAATCCAGACGGCAGCGGGCCGCTCTTCCGGCGCCGCCTCCGCCATGCGGGCGGCGAGGGCTTCCAGCCATCCGTCCACCAGACGGATGGCATCCGGTGCGAGCCGCCGGGGCGCAGCGCTCCCGGCGGAGGCAAACAGCGCGGTATAGGCTTGACCGCGCCGTGCATCCACGAGCGGAACGATCCAGTGGACAGGGGCGGCACCTGTGCCGCCCTGGTCCGCGGATGGCGTTCCGCCAGCCCCTGCTGCGGCATCCTCTGCCGCAGCTTCGGCCTTGGCGGCGAGGCCGCTGTGCCAGCCGCCCCAGGCCAGAGCCTGAAGGCTGGACACCCCGGCAACGGGGATGTCCCATGCCCAGGCCAGCGTCTTCGCCGCGGTCACCGCAATGCGGATGCCCGTGTACGAGCCTGGGCCAATGCCGACGGCAATGCCGTCCAGCTGTCCCGGCTGCGTGCCGCTGGCTTTCAGCAGCTGCTCCATCACAGGCACCACGTGCACTGAATGGTTGCGTTCTGCCCGTTCATTGCGTTCTTCCAGAAGGGCGTGACCTTCCATAACTGAGGCTGCCATCACCGCAGTCGACGTATCCAACGCCAAAAACCGCTGGCGCGGCTTTTTTTGTAAATCTTCCATCATCATTTGACTCCATTCTGTCTGAACTGTTGGCACATGGCAGCATACGTCTCACCATACCCATCCAGCGTAATCGTTCGATCCTCAGGACCTGTCGTCTCGATCTGCACATGCAAGTGTTCTTGCGGCAGCAATTCGGGAATAATGCTGGACCATTCCACCAGACTGACTCCGGCTCCATAGAAATACTCATCCAGTCCAAGCTCGTCCGCTTCTTCCAGTGATATGCGATACACATCCATGTGATACAAGGGCAGACGCCCTTCATATTCCTTAATCAGTGTAAACGTGGGGCTGTTGACCACATCACGTACACCCAAATGCCAGGCAAACTTCTGTGAAAATGCTGTTTTGCCCGCGCCCAGATCACCGTCCAGTGCAATCACCATGCCGGCGGTTGCCTGTTCAGCGAGTGCGGACGCGAGTACTTCTGTATCTGCAATGCCATGGGAGTGATACACCCACTGCTCGTGCGTCTGATTCAATATACGCCCCACCTTTGGCGGTCCTGCCGCCTGAGTTCACTTTGAACCTTATTATATCGGTCCCATTCTTCCCCGCAACATCGAAGGATCAGAAGCAGGATAGAAGCCAAGCCAAACATTCACACGAACGACAAATAAACCGGTCCCTGACGGCACCGGCCTTTCTTGGACATCCCGCAGCACGTCCTTTTGCTTCTATTCTTCCAAACGATCTACACGAACGGTCTGGGTATTTCCCGGTCTGCTGCCTACTTGTACCGTTGCCATGCCGTTGGCTTCATCTACATTTTCGATCCAGACCGGATCTCCCTCCAACGTAACAGCAATCGTATCCTTTGATTCAAAAATAGCTTTGGCGCGTTGCACATCCATCATGATTATTCATACTCCCCTTCCGGATCTTCATGTGATTCCCGAATCATACTGTCCGTTGTACTATCACCTATATAACCGTTATCTTCCGTGACTTGTCCCCGCCCAGGCCCTCATTCACCATCCGGTCAATATCCAGCATGAACGACTCCCGGTCCAGCGGCAGCTCTTCTGAAGTGACAGCCTCCCAGTTAACCGCTGTTGCAGGCGTATGAAAATCCTCAGATCCTTCCGACTCAGCAGGAGGATACGGAGAGAACGTATGGGCGTGAGCTTCATCTTCGTCTCGTTTGTTCTTCATGGGGTACCTCCTTACGTGATAGTTGATAACTAATATCATCCTCTTTCTAACCAGCGTTGACATATGCAGATCTTAAGGATGTTTCTGTTATCATCCCCCACTCTTTCTGAAGCATACCGTTCCGGGCAAATACGGTTATCCCGCCCGTGAAATGCCCATACTAATCATAAAATGTTCTCGGAAAGGAGCCGTTCATGCATACGGTCTGGAAAGGTGCAATTAGCTTTGGTCTGGTTCATGTTCCTGTCAAAATGTTTTCGGCTACCGAAGACAAAGACATCTCCATGCGTTATATTCACAAAGTCTGCGGTAGTCCACTCGCATATGTACGCAAATGTCCTTCCTGCGACGTTGAGGTTCAATGGGAAGAAATCACCAAAGGATATGAGTATGAGAAAGGCAAATTCGTCTTGTTCGAGAAGGACGAGCTTGAGGCGTTAAATGAGTCCAGCAGTAAAACCATTACCATTCTGGACTTCGTGGATTTAACGGAGATTGATCCGATTTATTTTCAAAAAACGTATTACCTCTCCCCTGATCAGGCGGGTGGAAACGCGTATCAGCTGTTAATGACTGCTATGCGCGATACAGGCAAAATTGGCATCGCCAAAATATCCATTCGTTCCAAAAGCAGTTTGGCTGCGATTCGTGTGCTGGAAGATTGCCTCTCCATGGAAACCATTTTCTATCCGGATGAGATTCGTCCCGTTTCTCAGGTTCCAAACCTCCCAGAGGTTCTGAACGTTAATGAGAAGGAATTGACCATGGCAAAACTGCTGATTGATCAGTTATCTACTCCTTTTGAACCGGGTAAATATACAGACGACTACCGCGCCAAACTTCTGGATCTGATCAATCACAAAGTGGCAGGTGAAGAAATCAAGATCGCCCCTGCCAAACCGGAAGCCAATGTCATGGATTTGATGGCAGCGCTGCAAGCAAGTATTGAAGCTGTGAAGCCCATACCTTCCGACCCTGGAACCACCACAGCCAAACCCAAAAAACGTACTCCCAAGAAAACCTCGGCACAAGCGACGGCTGGAGGAGAAACGGACACTCCTGCTCCTGCCAAAAGAAAAAAAGCTGCTCCCAAACCCAAGGCGTAAGCGGCAAGAAGCATATAGATTGATTTGTCCTCAACATCAACATTGGAGATCCGGCCCTGAAGCCGGATTTTTGTTTTATATTTATAAACCGAAAATACAATTGACGAAAGTTGGTTTATATTTTATATTAACTTATGAAAAGTAACTTATTTATAAATGTACAGATGAGCCTCATATCTACATGAGCCAGACCTTACAATAGCCCGAATACATTGCCGAGGACAGCACCTTAACAAACCAACTAAACTTGTTTTCAGGAGGAAATCATTATGACTACTACTTATCAGATTCCTGCTACAACCCATCTGGGTGAAGTAAGTCTGCGAATCAGCAATTTGGAGCGATCCATTCAATTTTACACCGAGGTGGTCGGGCTTAAACTGCTTGAACGCAGTGAAAAAGTCGCTACGTTGACAGCCGATGGAAAGCAGTCCCTCCTACGCCTTGAGCAGTTAACCGATGCAGTGACGATGCCTGTTCGCTCCACTTCAGGCCTGTATCATTTCGCTATTCTGCTGCCTGACCGTAAATCGCTGGGCCTTGCCCTCCGTAATCTGGCTGAATCCGGCATCGAAATTGGTCAGGGTGATCATCTGGTCAGTGAAGCATTCTATATTTCCGATCCGGATCAGAACGGGATCGAAATCTATGCAGACCGTGCCCGCGACACCTGGAAACGGGATGCAGATAATAACTACATTATGTCAAGTGATCCTGTTGATGTAGACAGCCTGTTCGCTCTGGCCGCAAACGAGCCGTGGCAAGGCCTGCCTGTCGGAACGGTCATTGGTCATGTTCATTTCCATGTACGCAGTCTGGAAGAGTCACGTCGTTTCTATACGGGAGTGCTTGGTTTTGATGTCGTTGGCAATTTCGCCAACATGTCCGCCCTGTTTGTGTCGGCAGGTGGTTATCACCATCACATCGGCCTGAACATTTGGGCTGGTGCAGGTGCACCAGTGAATCCGGACAATGCGACGGGAATTGACTACTTCACCATCATTTATGACGGAAAAGAACCATTGGAACAAGCTGTAGAACAACTGCGTCAATCGAATGCGTCTATTGAACAGCAAGGAACGGACTGGTTTACTGTAGACCCACAGAATATTCGCATTCGCTTGACTACAACAAGCTAACACGGGAAATTCGTGACGAGAATGTTATGCGGTAAGTTGAGTATACTGATTAGCCTGGACACAAATTTTCTCGCTCCATATGGGGAAATTAGTTGTCCGGGCTTTTTTTGCTTTCTTTTTTATATTGATATGTCTTTATCCATTGCCTAATAAAATTGGTGTAATTGGTGCATCCTAACCAAATATCTAGATCGACATGCGAAGGAGATCCCACATGATTGAGAAGGGGCGTATAACCGTAAGACAACTGGGTTCCCTGATGTTCTTGTGCACAATTGGTGAACAGATTATCGTCTTCCCCTCTATGATCACCTCATATGCGCATCAGGATGCATGGTTATCCGCATTAGTAGGTGTTGCTGGAGGTATGGGAGTATTGGCCATTATGCTCGTTGTATACAAACTGCAGCCTCAGATGAATTTGATTCAACATGTACTACATACTCTGGGACCCTGGATTGGGGCCTTATTCAGCTGTTTTTATTTATTCTACTTTCTGATGTGTACCTCCACTTTCATAAGAGAAATTGGGGATTTCATGACGACCCAGATCCTGCCTGAATCTCCACTCTTTATTGTTAATTTTCTCTTTGTTTGTACTCTTGCCTGGGGACTCTTTTCCGGTCTGGAACCCATAGGCAGGAGTGCCGAAGTTTTTCTTCCCCTGATCGTGGTTTTCCTGCTCATTCTGACTGTATGTCTGTTCCCACATTCACATCTGGACAACATCAAGCCTATTCTTGCGGAAGGCTTTCTGAATCCTTTTAAAGGCTTTGTCGCTGTGCTTACCTATCCTTACTGTGAATTGTGCATCTTTCTTATGCTCTTTCCTTATGCCAAAAAGGAAACTCATTGGGAAAAGGATGTCCTCTTGGCAGCCATGATAGGCGGATTAATGCTTACCCTAACGTTAACCATCTGTCTGCTGGTCATGGGGCCCTTTATGACCCAGCACCATTGGTTTGCAGCATTTAATCTGTCGCTGAAAATCAATATAGGCAACTTTTTGCAGCGCATTGAGGCCTTTATGGCCTCCGTCTGGATTATTGCTGTCTTTTTCAAGAGCATTCTGTTTTTCTATAGCTTTGTACTGGGAATCACTCACCTCTTCAAATTGTCCAGCTATCGTCCACTCATTTTGCCGGGTGCCCTGTTGATTTTGGCCATATCTATTGTTCTAGCTCCCAACGAAATTTTCTATCTCAAGGTTGTCATTCCGTATTGGATTGATTGGGACTTGACCTGTGGCATCGGAATTCCTTTGCTGCTCATTATGGTACATAAACTAAAGACACGGCTGCGTAAGGGTTAAACTTGCGCCAATCAAACCTTGGATGATCAAGCTCAGGCAGATTTGAAAGAGGAAAGGAGTTTTAAGCACATGTTCAAGCCCCTGGTTCCTTTTGAACCTGTATCTCGAGATGTAATCCCTACCGGGCCCAACTGGATTGCCCAAATCAAATGGGATGGGGTTCGTATGCTTGCTTACGAGGACGGACAGGGAATTCAGTTGATTAATCGCAGATTGCACAACCGAACTGCACAATATCCTGAGTTGGTCCAGCCACGCAATCTGTGCTCCGTCCCTTCTTATATTTTGGATGGAGAGATTATTGCGCTTGATCCGAATACGGGAAAACCGTCCTTTTATCACGTGCTGCGGCGAGATCGCATGAGCAGACCGGATGGCATTGCCCAAGCTATACACCAGATTCCGGTCACTTATATGGTGTTTGATATTCTTTTTTGCGATGGGGTATGGGTCACAGATCAACCTCTTTCAGAACGTCAACGTCTTCTGCATCAAGTTCTGAATCCTGCTCCTCATGTTCAGGAGGTGACCAACACGTCAGATCCCGACGCCCTGCTCGCGGTTATGAGACAGCACCAGATGGAGGGAATTGTATGTAAAGACCTTTCCAGCACCTATGGAATCAACGGCAAGGATCAACGCTGGCAGAAGGTCAAGATTTTCCACGATCTATATGCGATGATTGGCGGGGTCACGTACCGCAGTGGTATCGTCAATGCAATCGCCGTCGGTGTATATGATGGGCCTAACTTTGTCTATATTGGTCATGTCGGCACGGGTAAACTGAACTCGGACTCCTGGCGTAAACTAACTGAAGAAGTACAACCTCTTATTCGGAAGGATAGACCCTTTCACAACCTACCCGAGAGAAGCGCGGAGACGACATGGATCGAACCACAAATCGGTGTCAAAGTGCAATTCATGGAACTCACCCATCATCGAACACTACGTCATCCCAGTATCCAGGCTTTTGCTTCCGTGACCCGGGAGGAGTGCCAGGCCAGTCAGATCAGTCACCTTTTACTTGAACGATAAACCATTTTTCCATCCGCTTGAGATAGTAAGAGGGCTTTCTCTTCCCCTTTAAAATCATACTTGTTCACTACAGGAGGTGTTCTTCATGCCCCGTTCGATCAAGGGCACCATAACCATTAATGGAATGGAACTTACAGTGACCAATCCAGACAAGCTGTTATGGCCCGAAGCAGGTGTAACCAAGGCCATCTATTTGCAAAAGTTGGCGGCTTTGGCTCCCTATCTGCTGACTTACACGCGAAATCGGTTGCTTACTACAATACGTTATCCCCATGGTGCAGGCGGTGAGTTTTCTATCAGAAAAATGCTCCAGATCCCGTTCCCGAGTTTGTACGAACCGAGGTGCATGAGGGGATACGATATGTGGTGATGAACGACCTTCCAGACCTGCTATGGCTTGGGAATTTGGCTGCTCTGGAGTTTCACCCTTCCTTGCATGCCGTAGGCAGCCATCTTCCTTGTGAGTGGATGATTGATCTCGATCCTTCCCAGGAAGAAGAACCTCGCATCATGCAGGCTGCCCTAATTGTGGGCGAAACGCTGACTTCGCTTGGTTTACGATCGGTACCAAAGACCTCTGGGGCCACAGGTGTACAGATTATTGTTCCGATTCACCAAGGTGTAACCTTCGATGAGTTAAGGGACATCGGTTATTTTGTAGGCAAATATGTCACTCAAAAACATCCGGATCTATTTACACTGGAGCGTCTTAAAAAAGACCGGGGGACCGCATTTATTTCGATTACCTCCAGCATTACGGTGGCAAAACGCTCGCAGCTCCCTACACTCCCCGCGCCAAACCAGGCGGTACGGTGTCCACTCCACTCACATGGGATGAGGTTCGGAGCAACGTTTCGGTCAAGGATTACCACTTAATGAACATCGTGGAACGCCTGACGCAGACCGGGGACCTGATCGCAGCTCTCGAGCCCCAGCCTGTTGAACTGATCATCCAGCATTTAAAACAAAAATAGCCGGTCACACCCTCAAACCAAGGGTACCGGCTATCTTTCTGTTTATGTGCGATGAGATTCGCTAATGTATACCTTTTTTCTTGAAACGTCCGCCCTTCACATCGTGAATGTTACCAATCGCCACAAAGGCATGCGGGTCCCAATCCTCAACAATGGATTTCAGCTTCGCTTCTTCCAAACGGGTAATAACCACAAAGATAATTTTCTTCTCGTCTCCGCTGAAGCCGCCCTCTCCATCAAGATAAGTGACGCCACGACCCAAACGATCGGTCAACGCTGAACCAATATCACGATACTTCTCGCTAATAATCCATACCGATTTGGATTGATCCAATCCTTCATTCACAATATCAATCATCTTCATTGCAATATAATAGGCAATCATGGAATACAGGGCGTTTGGCCAGCCAAATACAAAACCTGCACCAGCAAAAATAAATACGTTAATGAACAGTACGATCTGACCTACAGACAATGGTGATTTCTCACTCAGCAGAATGGCGACAATCTCCGTACCATCCAGTGAACCGCCGGAACGAATGACGAGACCAACACCGACACCCAAGATCAATCCGCCAAATACAGCTCCAAGCAATGGTTCACCTGGCGTAAGTGCAGGAACATGGTGCAGCAACGACGTTCCAATGGACATCACGACGATCCCGAGCAATGTAGATAACGCAAACGTTTTACCAATTTGTTTATACCCTAGAATAAGGAAAGGCAAGTTAAGCAAGGTTAGGAACATTCCGAGTGGCAGATTCGTAAGCTCTGACACCATAATCGAGATCCCTGTTATTCCGCCATCAATAACGCCATTCGGCACGAGAAATACTTCGAGTGACACAGCCATCAGTGCAGCACCGACCAGAATCATCACAATGCGCTGCAGAAGCTTCAGTGAAAACACCGAGCTTTTAACATTGCGGTCCGGCTTGGATGTTAGTTCTTTAAC
This sequence comes from Paenibacillus sp. 1A_MP2, assembly GCF_052244825.1. Taxonomy (NCBI): domain Bacteria; kingdom Bacillati; phylum Bacillota; class Bacilli; order Caryophanales; family Paenibacillaceae; genus Paenibacillus; species Paenibacillus sp. 1A_MP2. The sequence continues at coordinate 5,796,291 of NZ_JBQQCS010000001.1, forward strand.
CGATACATTGGACATCGTATCCCCCGTTATGATCAATATGTGAATCCATTTCATAAATCATTTAAGTACCCGAGAGGAACCCTGCATACAGAAGAACAACACCGTCCTAATGCGATATGCACCCCGTTATCAAAGCACCTAAAGGCTATATGAAATGTATTCAAGTATGTCTTAATTCTGGTTAACACTTCCAAAAGAGAGCAAAAGGGAGCCTGTTATCCCGCAGACTCCCCTCCTTCGCCAAGACATAATTTATATAAACATTATATCATAAAAGATCAAATTTGAGCAAAATAGTTAGCAAAAAGAAGATAAATTCACAAAAAGTGAACTTATCTTGAGAAATTCGCCCTATAACGGCTAAAGCAGCGGAGAAAGCATGCGAGAAAGGATTTCTGCCCCTTTTGCCACCGTGAACGCCGCTGAAACACCTTCACTTCAATCTGGCTGCATTGATCCAGATCACGTTCAAAGTCCTCAGTCAGCCGATCCATGGATGAAGTATCAAACAACACGGCGGTCAACTCGAAATTGCAGAAAAAGCTGCGCATATCCATATTGGCTGTGCCTACCGTTGCAAGCAATTCATCCACAATCAGGACCTTGGCATGCACAAAACCTTTACGATATTGATAGAACTTCACTCCGGCACGCAACAATTCTTCTACATAGGACATTGAGGCCCAATGCACAAGTCGGGAATCCGATTGATACGGAATGATGATTTTCACATCCACGCCACTGACAGCGGCCGTTTTGATTGCTTCATACAATGCGGGATCGGGAATGAAATAGGGTGTTGTGATGTATATGCGCTCGCAAGCCACGGAAATCGCACCAAAGCACATTTCCTGAATGGCATCCCAGTCCTGATCCGGTCCACTGGACAGAATCTGAATCCGCTCTTCTCCGCTGCAAATATGTGGTGGGAACAGTTCTGTCAGTTGAGGCTCTGTAATCTGCTCGCCGGAAGCGAGTTTCCAGTCGTTCAGGAACGTATTTTGCAGGAAATATACGGCATCTCCCTCGATCTGTACATGGGTATCACGCCAGAATCCAACCTCCGGATATTGTCCGAGATAATCGTCTCCTATGTTAATTCCACCCACAAATCCAATCCTTCCATCCACCACCACAATTTTACGGTGATTCCGGTAGTTTACCCTTCGGTCAATCGTTGCAATGAGCGGCGGCAGAAAATAATGAAATTCCACGCCTGCATCCTGAAACTTGCGAATAAAGCTCCAGCTCATCTTGTGACTGCCGAGTCCATCGCAGATCAACCGCACCTTGACGCCTTCTTTCGCCTTGCGAATCATCACGTCCTGAAACTTGGTACTGATGACATCATCCCGAAAAATATAAAATTCAACATGCAGATGGTGCTCTGCCTGCTCCATTGCCCTCAACATGGCTCCAAATGTCTCTTCACCATTCGTAAGTACTTGACTCCGATTGCAGCCTGTAATCGGGCTCTCAGACAGGTGTGACAGCATGTTAAACAAACGGTGCTGATGGGTGTATCGGCTGCCAGACATCTGATCGGCATGATCAATAATATGAGCCTGCTCCCAGATCGTTTCCCGTATTTCACGAAAGATACGTGAACCGCCTTTACGCACCTTCTTGCGTTTGTTGTAGTCTTGGGCCACAAAATAATACACAACAAAGCCGATCAAAGGTACACAGAATAAAATAAAAAGCCATGCCACAGCTTTCGCCGGATTGCGGAATTCCAGCAACAGAATGGTGGCTGCCTGAAAAGTAAATACGAGCAAAATAATGACCAGCCAAAACATTCGGCTTCCTCCTCATGGCAAGGTGTAACCCTGCCGTTCTCTCTCACTGTATAAGCTTTGACGATAAAGCCTTTAGCTAATCATTAGATACCCAATGTATACCCTGTTCGTAACGTTTGCTTAGATAAAATTTTACATACAAAGCTGATCTGCAAAAAGCACTAAGCCATTTCATTCCAAGCTTCGCTGTTGTAAATTCTGACTGTGTTCCCTTCTACATATGCTTCTTCCCAGTCAGCAGATCAGTACTCCATCGCCATTTCGCACACATTGCCTTCCAGACTCTTCCTCTTTTCTTGACCGGAAGGTGGTCTTCTTACGTAAAATTAGATATAATATTCGTTAAAAACTTATTACTTAAAGGAGAAGACTAGTTAATGGACAGTGAGAGGTATGCGTTAAATTTAGTATTGGTTGCGATTTTGATAGGATTTTCGGCGTTTTTTGTTGCGGTGGAATTCGCATTGGTGAGGATTCGTCCGAGCCGGATCGACCAAATGATTGCAGAGGGAAACAAGCGTGCCTTGGCTGTCAAACAAGCCGTTGCCAACCTGGACGGATATTTGTCCGCCTGTCAGTTGGGTATCACGATTACATCTCTGGGACTGGGCTGGCTGGGTGAACCAACGGTTGAGAAAATTCTCCACCCTGTGTTCGAAAGCATGCACATGCCTGAGACGGTTTCTTCATTCTTATCGTTTGTTATTGCGTTTGTTGCCATCACGTACTTGCATGTGGTTGTTGGTGAACTTGCACCTAAAACGATTGCAATCCGTAAAGCCGAAGCCGTTGCACTGTGGACGTCTACACCTATCATCTGGTTTAACCGAATTATGTATCCTTTTATCTGGCTGTTAAACAGCTCAGCGAATCAACTGGTCAAGTTGTTCGGAATCAAACCCGCATCGGAGCATGAGGATGCGCACTCAGAAGAAGAATTACAGATTATCATCAATGAAAGTTTTGAGAGCGGCAAAATCAATCAAGCTGAGTTCGGATATGTAAGCCGGATCTTTGCTTTTGATGAGATGCTTGCCAAAGAAATCATGGTACCCCGGACTGATATGGTCTGCCTTTATGTCAATAGATCAAACGAGGAAAACCTGGATATTATCCGGCAAGAGCAATACACCCGTTTTCCAGTGGTAAATGAGAGCAAAGACGATATTATCGGTATTATTAATACCAAACAATTTTTCCTGGAGTTGTATGGAAATGAAGAGCCCGTCGATCTATCTTCCCTGATTCAGCCTGTATCTGCTGTTCACGAAACGACTCCCGTTAAGGACCTGCTGAAAAAGATGCAGAAAGATGGCGTGCATATTGCCGTGCTAGTCGATGAATATGGAGGTACATCCGGGATCGTAACGATTGAAGATGTGCTTGAACAGATCGTCGGGGAAATCCGGGATGAGTTCGACGCAGATGAAGTGGAAGATATTCAAGTCATCAATGAGAACTATGTGATTATGGATGGCAAGGTATCCTTGTCCAAGGTAAACGACATGTTCACCTCAAACCTCGATGCTGACGAATGGGACACCATTGGCGGATGGCTTTATAGCCATCGTCCAGAGATGAATGAACAGGAAGAATATGAGTTCGAGAATCTGATTTTTGTTTTGCTGGAAAAAGACAAGAATCGTTTCTACAAAGTCGCTGTTGTTCCCAAGGAACCACTGACCATGTCCGACTACACGGATGAAGATGAGAAGAGGGCTAATTGGGCTAAATAAAGCAACTTTATAAATAATAAGAAGAGCACTTGCCTACTTTGGTAAGTGCTCTTCTTATTATTTCCCGCTCAATGTGTCACTTCCCCATGTTATCACTAACCAAGAATCTATCTTACCATTCCGTTTTTTAGTTTGATTTTAATACCCACTTCGCAATATCATCTATAATGGCTTTGGAGACATTAGATGGCTCAGCGTACTCTTGACCGATCGAAAGTCCATCATAGCTGGATAAAAGATGATTTACCTTTGGATAGCTATTGTACGTTACATTGGAATGACCTTGAAGAGACGATTTCCAGGTTTGGAATTGGTTCATAGACACTTGCACGTCATTTTCGCCTTGTATAATAAGCATAGGGGTATTTTGTGTTTTAGCCAGTTCCGCAGGCACGTAATCTCTCTGCTCAAACCACCAATAAGCAGGTTGAAGTGGAAACGCCTCAGGAAGATGATCTACAGAATATTTAGGATCTTTAACTATCGCAGCAACATTTTTATAAAAATCAGCTTGTCTTTTAATCATCTCCGTGTCTAAGCCGAGCTGCTTCATCCGCTCTACTAATTCGTCCTGCTGCTCGGTAAGCACATCCACAAAGCTACTGCTTGGTGCAGCAAGTAGAATACTTCCTGCAATATCATGTTGTTTATCCTCAGCAATGATTAACGGCATTGCAAACCCGCCTTGACTATGTCCTGCAGCAAAAATTGCTGTAGAATCAATATGTGTATTCTTTTTAAGTAATTCCACTGCATCGTTTACCTGATCCACGCTCTCTTGTTTTAATGTGAATTTAGGCTGTGAAGCCACCTTATAGGTATGCTCATACGTGACCTTATCGTATCTCAATACAGCAACTCCTTGTGAAGCTAAGCCTACCGCAAGATCGCGAAACGGCTTTGCACCACCAATGGCAGCATCTTGATTGCTAGCCCCGGATCCGTGTACCAGAATTACAACCGGGAAAGGTCCCTCTCCCTTGGGCAAAGTTAATGTCCCTGGTAAAGCTAAATCACCTTGACCGACCGTAATGTCTTGTTCTGTATAGGCAGATGGGTTGTCGTAGCTTGGTTTTTGATATACATCTGGAGTAGCGGCGGCAATATACAAGTCATCCACAAGTCCGTTATGATTCATTCTGACCGTAATATTTAAAGGAGTCAGCTTTGTCTTAAAAGTATAGGTAACATTGCGATGCACTGTGTTATTTTCTACGTGTTTAGCTATGGCTTCACTTGAAATTTTTCCATTTTGACCTTCTAATGCTGCCCATAGCTGACTCAACAACGTGGGTGACAACACTCCGCTAACAGAGGTATGAACATACTTCGCAGCTTCCTTGCCATTGCCCTCACTAATAAGTGAAATGAATATATCCTCAGGCGCTGCCTTCAATGTCTTGGTAAGAAATCCCCCATCCATAAAGGTAACTCCTTTCGTTAACTGAATAGGATTGTCTAAGGATATGACTTGGCCATTCACAATCGCCTGTTTCTCTCCTACCTTAACTACAATAGTAAGTTCATTTTTACTTATTGTGATTTGTCCTGTTTTTTGTTGCCAGGATACCTCTGCCCCATTCTTTTCTGCAATCTCACGAATAGGAACTAGATTTTCACTACCAGCGGGTTTCTCAGCAGCTGCTGAGATGGATGTCACCGGCAGGATGAGACCTACGAAAGTAAGAGAAAGTAATAGCTTTTTCCAATTGTTCATCGTAATAACTCCTCCTGATAATTTTATTTATTATATGCATAGATATATGAGCATTTATTGGCTCAGGACTATACTTATAACAACAATAGCAATGATGAATAACAGCAGGACCCAAGATAGTGGACGAGCGAAGTTTATAGTCCAGCCTATTCCATAACGTTTTTCTACGGTAAAGGAAGGATCATTGGCATTAAAGTAAATAAAACCAAGCTTCCAATAATCATCGTCATTCACAGGCTGCTCCTTGGATCTTTCGCGTTCCTCTTGATGATTCCGAATCTTCCCACCACCTTGTCTGCCTGTTAGAGACAGTAATACAGCACCTAACACGATCACCACAGGGGTGATGAAGCTAATAGCTGTCAACAAGACCAGATTAGGGACGAACATATTTATCTGAATGAAGGCAAATAAAATGGTAAGAAGCAACCCTGTTATTATCGTAAATAGGGACCATTTACGGCGGAATTGAATATTTTTAGCAGCAAATTGGGAAGGATCAGAAGTGGTAAGCTGTTGTTTGCTTGTTTTAATACTCCAGTTAACCAACATCATCAGTGCAATTATTCCTAGCTGTACAAGATTAATAGCCAGTACGGAAAGGTAGGTTTTAGGCACACTGGAAGTGACATTGCCCTGAAGATCATATTTTATAGGAATGACGTTAGGTAGAGCCTTATAATTCAGGATCGAAATGATCGCAATGGCTACAATAATAGTAATGTGAATGAGAAACCAATAGTTGGAATAGGTGAGCTTATTTTGGCGGAAGGTGGTATCAATTTTAACCCTTTGAGGCGCTTCTACAGTTGTATGTGTTCCGTTTATCTTTTTCATTTTGAAATGAAATACTATATTTAGTGCTGCCCAATACACAATGAACATAATTGTGCAAACACCGGTAATCATTGCGCTAGACTCTTCATTAGCAGATCGGAGTAAATACAGACAGACAAGTATAACCATTCCGTTCCCGATCAGACTTATTTTAGCAAACGTACTCCGTAGCTTACGTAAGGTTGGTGTGTAGTAATTATATTCACTTACCGTAACCCCAAAGCTAATTGTTTCCCTTGTCACATATGGTGTAAAGGATAGAAATAAAGCTAATGGAGCAAAGATTAAAATGATAGGTAATATACTAAATAGTTGCATAGATAACACACTCCCTTGATTCTTTTATTCTTTGTTGTAACCCCTCTTAACATCATCATAAATTTGGTCTAATACCGCAGATAGTTCCTCCTTGGTCATTCCGCGACATATCGCTTCGGCAATAATCGGTCTTATTTCTCTTTGCTGCTTTTTCAAAAAATCATCCGTTAAATCAGGCATTCCATCAGGGTTTACTACGACTCCCTTTTGTCTATGAATTAGAATGTATCCATCTTGCTTGAGTAATGTATAAGCCTTGTTGACCGTATGAAGGTTAACTCCAATATCTGCTGCCAAATTCCGAACCGAAGGTAGCGCCTCACCTAGCTGTAACTCACCACTAGCAATCCCTTCGATAATTTGAAAAACAAGTTGTGAATAGATGGGAAGTTCGGATTGCATATCAAGTTGAATAATCAAGAGTTCACCTTCTTTTGTTATCTGTTATATATCAAGTATAACAGATATAACACGAGTGAGCAATACGTATGAAATAATGAAGTGTGAGTACAAGGGGGATTGATGCGGGAGTTTATATCACGAGTATATTAGTTATTTTGGCTCACCCATATTTTGAGTAGCCTATTATGCATAAAGCCGCATATCAATCGCGAGGGCAAGCTTACCTGACCCTTCACCATTGGTATGCGGCTTATCCTGATGAGCTTATCTATGTGATTCAAGAGCTTAGTGGAGGCACATGACAGAGTTGTATTCAAATTTCATTCAAAGTTCAGTCTTATCTTCGACAATCCGATAATGGATTTTGCGAACTATAATTTTCAGGATCATATATAACGGAATAACGATAATCATCCCAAGAATGTTCCCCAGGTCCGCCCCTACAAGCAGCAAGATGACGGTAGTCAACGGATGAATATCCAACTGTTTGCCATAGACATATGGAGAGATCAGATTGTCCTGGATTTGCTGGGCAATGACAATAATGACAAGCGACCAGATCGCCATCGAAGGTGATTCAATGAACCCCACAATGACGACAGGAATAGCTGCCAGCAAGGCCCCCACATAAGGAATGAAGTTCAAAATGATGGATACAACTGTCAGAAGAAGTGCATACGGCAACCCCAGAAATAGAAAACCAATGTACATCAAAATTCCCAAGGCCACATTGACAATGACACGGCCTACAATATAGCTGCTTAAAGCTTCATCGATTTCATGGACCGTCTCTTCTCCATCTTTACGGTAACGTCTCGGGAGCAGAAGTGTGAGATTGGTTCCGAATTTGCTGCCTTCCTTAAGCATGTAATACAGCATGATCGGGAACGTCGCCAGAATGATAACCAGATTGGATACGACCGAGAATAACCCGGATACATAATCCGTTACCTGAGCAATCCCTTGACTCAGAAAATCAGAAAAGCGCGAGAAGAGATCGGAATCCTCAGGTAAATATTTTGAAAGGAAACCGCTCCTTTCGAATTCAGCCAATTGATCGCTGAGCGAAGTAACCAGTACCGGGGCATTCTCCACAAAGTTCAACAGCTGCTCACGCAGTGAAGGCCATACAAGTACACTGAATCCTGCCAAAATTAAGGCAATCACCACGTAAATGATAAGGACTGACAGTGCACGCTTCATTTTGTGCCGTTCCATATAGTCGACAAGCGGACGCAGCAGATAATAGAAAAAACCAGCAATTAGCAGCGGAATGATGATGATGTGAATCAGCGAGGTCAAGGGAGTAAAGATAAAGTTGACTTTATCCCCCAAATACACGATGAGCAGCAGCAAAATAATCGCTGTGCATATACGGTAAAACTTGTTGTTTATCAAGAAACGTGATCCCTCCATACGCTGCTTTGCCAAATACGACTGCGGCGATAATATGTATGTAATTAATGCAACTTACTACAGCTTGGGCAGCGTGTTCCACTCCAAGCCATATTCTCATGTATGATTATATGTACCCTTAAATGCTAGTCATGCCACAGCGAATGCTGAATATACTCTCTTTCCACCCTGAAGTAGAAATTGGGCAAAAAAAGAAGCAGGCGATTAGCCTGCCACATCTCTTTTGTTGAATACAACCCATGAGATCACCATGAAAATCACATAATATACAGCCAGTACGGCAATAGAAAAACCAAGTGTCATGCCTGCATTGCCTCCACCCATTAGTCCCAAGTCTGTTGCTGAACCCATGTATCGACTGAGGTCCATGTTATTAAACAGAACATACTTGGCCCAATCGTACCGTTCGGGGTTGAAAATTAGTGAGAACAAATTCTGTGTAAACATGATAAACAGAGACAGCCCGATTGCCAGAGCTCCCGAACGAAATACGGAGGAGACCATAAAGGCTATAGCGAGTGTAATAAACAAGTCCACGTACAGATATCCCCATAGTGCAAATGCGTGCGAAGCAGAAGCACCACTTCCATCCTGAGCTGCAGAATGGGAGAATAACATATACGACATTACAGTTGCCAGAATAACAACAAGTAACGTACTCAGAATACTAAATCCAATCACGGACAAATATTTGGATGCCAGTATTTTGCTGCGCGACCACGGACGAATCAGCAGTAGTTTAATCGTTCCCCAGGTGAACTCACCAGCTACCGCTTCAGCTGCAATGACGACACAGAAGATAGTATTCAGGAAAAAGACGATCTGAACGGTTGTAATAGCTGCTTGCCAGTATGGAACCTCACTGGACCCCATGCCTTCATTGAGCAGAACCGGCATCAACAGCGAGATTAATGCCAGAATGGATAACATAATCCAGGTACGCGGACGACGGAAAATTTTCATATTTTCATTCAGTATGAGATTGCCGAAATTACCCAATGCTGCCGCCCCCAGTCACTTGCAAAAATTGATCTTCCAGCGTATGGGTAACGTTACGGATACCATATACCTGGAACCCTTCACTGACCAGCCTCGCATTCAAGTCCGGAATCTGCTCACGGGATAACCGAATCACAATAGCATTGCCCTGAACTGTAGCCTCACTAATCAGTTCAGCTGCACGCGGTGCATCATTCACCTCAAAAGCAACTTCAGTAAGGGCATCTGCCCCCGCCTCAGCTCTGAGATTTCTCACATCAATCAGCTTGCCGTTCTGGATAATTGCAACGGTGTCACACATCAATTCCATCTCCGACAGCAAGTGGCTGGATACAAAGACGGTGATGCCTTCCTCCTGACAAAGCTGACGCAAATAATCCCTAAGTTCCCGTATTCCCTGTGGATCAAGCCCATTGGTAGGCTCATCCAATACCAATAGCTTTGGTTTATGTAATATGGCTTGGGCAACACCCAGACGCTGTCGCATACCCAGAGAATAGGTCTTTACCTTATCATGAATGCGGGCTGTGAGCCCAACACGTTCAATCGTCTCGGCAATGCGTTCTTTCGTAATGCCAGGCGACATTCTGGCAAAGTGCACGAGATTCTGGTATCCAGTCAGAAACTTGTACATTTCAGGATTTTCAACAATTGCCCCAACCTGAGCTATGGCCTGCTCAAATTCATTCTTTACACTGTGTCCCGAGATGATGATATCTCCTTTACTAATAGACATCAGTCCCACCATCATTCGAATCGTTGTTGTTTTCCCCGCCCCATTGGGTCCTAAAAAACCAAAAACCTGCCCCGGAGAAATATCCAGAGTCAGGTCACTGACCAATGATCGGGAGGAGATGATTTTACTGACGCCCTGAAGACGGACGACCGGCTCCTGCTGCATTCCATTCCCTCCTTCATCGACGGACATTCACATCATGCCCGTTTCTCATATGAACACAGTGTATCATAATCTTTAGTATATTGTCCCGCAAACTGGGATTTCCCCTGACGTTTCGTATGAACTACACACGCTTCACAGCATCCAAGCGGCATTTCACTCCGATAAAATCCGGTGCGAAATACGTGATTGCCTCCACAGTCCTCTTCCTTTAGTTCGACAGAGCCCTAGCGACCGACACAATCATCCCACAACTGACACAGTAAAAGCGGTCCATTTCGATCAATGATATTCCTTCCCCTCACAAGGAGCATTGAAGTCCCTGTTATTTGTCGTTAGACGCTGAATTTTGATACATTTTGTATCTAACTCGTAATTTACTTGACACCGGGACTAATGTCAACCCCTTGCAGGTTTAAAAAGAAATGAAATGCAAAAAAGCTCTATAAATGCGACTAAAGTCTCGCATTCATAGAGCCTTTTTAAGTTCAAATGATACAATTCGGTTCATAGTATGGGTTAATACTATCAATCAGTTTTGTCATGCTCGGTCTCGTTGTCCCCATTTTTCGGATAATACCAAAGCAGCGTCCAATCGTCCCCATCCTTTACGATATAACAATTCTGCACGATTTTAAATTGACCAAAGGTTCCCGTAAACTTCTGGGTAACCCCAATGCGATACGCCTCTGCAAATGGCTTAACGCCATCTATTACCGTAACGTCAAACTCCCGTTCCGGCTTCTCCATCTCCAAATCAAAGGTTTCCACCCCAAAATGCTGCATGAAAATATGCGCTCTGGACTGTAAATAAGCGCTTTTGGGAAAACGCTCTTTCATCAGCGGATGAAACAATTCCCATGAACTGCCGAAATCACCCGTTTGCTCATATTTGTAAAACTCTTCGGCAAGAGCAGCAGCTTCGTCTGGTGCATCCGCACGAAACAGGTATGGGATGGTTCTGCCGATGAGCCACAACAGCAGCAATACAAGTGCTATGAATCCGATCTTTTTAAGTAATGCATTCCGGTTCCTTCTTCGCAGCATGCCCCGTCCCCCTTGTCCTACTTCCATACTTATGATGGATAGCAAGCAAGTAGAAGCTGGAACTAACGAGCAGCATTTCCTGGGAAATCACTTTCTTTTGATCGAAGATCCTCTTGGAGACCTGAATCTTCTGAAAACGGCATTAGCCCCCATATATATGGCAATTCCGCCACATCCGCCAAGCAGATCCACGCCAACATCACGGATCGAACTCGTCCGGTTAGCGCTGAACTGCTGAATATATTCATCAACGGAGGCGATCATTGCTACTACGGTCAGGGCAGCAGCGAAACAAGCCAATATTCGCATTTTCCTGTATCTCAGCCCACCATAGATAAGTATCGCCAACACAGCATATACAAATAAATGTGCACTCTTCCGAAATATAAACTCAACAAATTCATAAGGTCGTTGTCTTAAGGAATAATCAAGCTCACCGTACGTGAACTGCACATCGGGTAATGCAAATCCGATCTTCACTCTTTCAGACCACTTATGCAGCCAAGGCTGAATGGTCTGCTGCTGATACGATTGTGTCGAGAAGTGCCAGATCACCAGAACCCAGGCCGCAATCAGCAGCAAAGACAAGATATAAACATAATGTCGCTGTTTACGTCTATGCTTATACCTTCGTTTCCCGTACTCCTCCTCCATAAGCAAGATTCTCACCACTTTCATAAGCCATTCATGGATTTTGTTTATTTCTCCAAATGTTCTTCAATTATTCCGTGAATGCGATCTCTTTCCTGCTGGTCCACGATGTAATAATAAATCCCATTGATTTTCTCACCTTTGCCCTGGATCTCCACCGTATCTACATTCTCCAAATCATTACGATAATCGAGGAGGAGTTCCTTCATCTCATCAAAAGTTACATCCGTTCTGACATGATTACCTAGTTCATCAAGCATATTTTGGATATTAAATACACTGGAGAATTGCATCGTGTTCTTAAGCATCTGCTTCAGTACCTCTCGCTGTCGATCATTACGTCCCAAATCCCCTTTCGGGTCATCATAACGCATTCTTGAAAAACCAAGCGCAGCAACACCATCCAGATGAATATTCCCTTGATCATAACGCTGGCCCTCATAATCAAATGCAAAAGGATTATTTACATCTACACCGCCGACGAGGTCAATAATTTTGGAAAACCCCTCCATATCCACTTTCATATAATAATGAATGGGGACTCCCAGAAATTGCTCGACGGTATTTACCGACATGTCCACGCCCCCAAAGGCATAAGCATGATTGATCTTATCTACCGTATTGTGTCCCACAATATCTGTCCGTGTGTCCCTTGGAATATTAAACATGAGTACTTGTTTTTTTCCCGGATTTACACTTAGTACGATAATCGTATCCGAGCGTCCTCGATCATTCGGACGCTCATCCACGCCCAGAATTAGCGCATTAAAAGGCTCTTTGCTGTTAATATCCACCGGTAGCCCACCCCTGCTATCTGTGACTGAGACGGGCTTTACAGGATTTCGAGGCTCATAAATTTGGTCTGCAGTTGTTTTCACGGATTGGTAGAGATATATGGCATAACCAAATACAACAACTACAAAAAAGGAAGCAATCCAAATCGAGATTTTCATCCACTTTTTCATTCGTTTTTCCTCACTCACAATCAAGATGAAAGCTAAATGTTTGAGCTCGACCTAAATAGCTGCTGATTAGATAATGGCGGCCGTCTTCCCCTTCGCGGATGTCAACCCCGGACGACCTACGGAATAATATTGAAGACGGGATGCACGAATCTGCTCGGGACTGTACAGATTGCGTCCATCAATCATGACAGGATCATTCATCAGATCAGCAAGTTCCGCTAAATCAATATGGACGAATTCCTTCCATTCGGTCAAAACACATAATGCGTCAGCCCCTTTGGCGGCTTCAAGTGGATTTTCTTCCCACGTAATGGAAACGGCATTAACTTCCTTGCAAAAATTGTCTGTTGCAATCGGGTCATAAGCCTTAATCATTGCACCGGCTTCGCTTAACTGCTGGATAATGTCAATAGCTGGAGCATCTCTTACATCGTCAGTATCAGGCTTGAAAGCGAGTCCCCAGACTGCAATTGTCTTTCCTTTCAATGACCCTAACGCTTCTTCCAATTTGTGAATGACATGAAAACGCTGCTCCTGATTGACTTTCACCACAGATTTCAATATTTTGAAATCATAGTCCACCATTCCCGCAATCTGAATTAACGCCTGCGTGTCTTTCGGAAAACATGAGCCACCGTATCCAATGCCGGCTCTCAAAAAAGCCGATCCGATACGCTTATCATACCCCATACCTTCGGCTACACGAGTAACGTCGGCTCCTACTTTTTCACATATATTCGAGATTTCATTGATGAATGATATTTTAGTTGCCAGGAACGCATTGGATGCGTATTTAATCATTTCGGCTGAACGAATGTCTGTAATTATAAGATTCTCTGTTAATGGACGGTGAAGCTTCTTCAGCGTTTTAATCGCCCGATCACTGTCTGTTCCGATAACAATGCGATCAGGATTCAACGTATCTTTGACCGCTGATCCTTCGCGCAGGAACTCGGGAACAGAAGCCACATCGAAAGGCTGAGATGAGATACTGCTAATCAGCTCACGAACACGATCATTGGTGCCTACAGGAACAGTGCTTTTGGTCACGATAATTTTGTAGCTCTCAATATGGCTTCCAATCTCTATAGCTACTTGCTCTACATAGCTTAGGTTGGCTTCGCCGCTCGGAAGAGAAGGAGTGCCTACAGCGATAAAGATAATATCCGACTGGCTAATCGCATCAGCAATATTGGAGGTGAACGATAGATTACCTGCTTGCATGTTGGAAGCCATCAACTCTTTGAGGCCAGGTTCATAGATGGGAACGTTACCCTCGTTGAGCATCTCTACTTTGGCCTCATTGTTGTCTACGCAGATGACCTGATTGCCGATTTCTGAAAAGCATACTCCCGATACCAGACCTACGTACCCTGTTCCAATCACTGCAATATTCATCTTGTTTTCCCCAATTCACGCAATTTTGGATAATATCTGTCCATTCCATCTCTACTCGCACGATATCCTCTTCCACCAGTTCACTGCCCATCTGCACTTCAATGATCTCAAGTTCGGTTACAGCCTTCACGCTATGTTTGCTGCCAGCCGGAATTGAAAGGACATCTCCCTGATGAATCCGACTCAGTTCACCATCGAGAATCAATTCGCCATGCCCTGAAACGACCGTCCATACTTCGTTTCGTTTGAGATGATATTGATAAGAAAGATTCTTCGCCGCTCCTATAATCATCCGTTTGGTTAAAACCTCTTCCGCTTTATCATTGCGTGTGTAGTCCAGGACCTTATAGCAGCCCCAGCGGCGCTCCTCATACATAGGGCGTTCAGTGCTATCTTTGAGCACTTCCTTAATCTGCGGACTTGCTTCCTTTTCGCTCACAAGAATACCGTCAGGACTTGTAGCAACAATGAGATTGGAGACGCCAAGCACACAAACTGGGATATTCAATTCATTGATTAAATGGGTATTTACAGAGCTGTTCGTCATGACACCTTTGCCTACGATGTTGGTACTCATCTCATCTGTTAATGTGTTCCATGTACCCAAATCTTTCCAGTATCCATCATACGGTGTTACTACAATATGTTTAGCCTTCTCAACCACCTGGTAATCAAAGCTGATTTTCTTCAATCTTCCGTATTGTTTCAGCATCTCTTCATACTGTATTGGCAGTTCAAGCAAAATGAGAAGATTGATTAAATAATTCAATTGAAATGCAAAAACCCCGCAATTCCAAAGGGCAGATTGCTCGATCATCTCTGCCGCTTCAGTCTCACAGGGTTTCTCTTGAAAACGTGATACTTTGGCGTAATGCTTGTGTTTTTCAGCTTCATCTTGATCTGGAATAATATAACCGTATTTCTCTGACGGATAAGTGGGTTTCACCCCGATTAATGCGAGCTCCGCACCAGACTCAGCCAATACTCCTTCAAGCTCCGTTACTTTATAGAAAAAGGATTCCTCCACATATGGGTCAACAGGAAGTACAGCCACCGTTTCGTTCAGACTGACACCCTGTACGGAGTACAGATATACAGCTGCCAAGGCAATCGCGGGAAAGGTATCTCTGCGCTCCGGCTCAACGACAAGATCAACCTCATCGCCCAGCTGACTCCGTAAAATCTCCACCTGCGGCTTGCTCGTTGCTATCGTGGCCTGTTCGCTTAGTCCCGTATGCTGCAGTTGCCTCCATACCCGTTGAACCATGGATTCAGTTTGCCCTTCTGGGCCCTCCAGTACTTTCAGGAACTGTTTCGATCTCGTATCGTTGGATAAGGGCCATAACCTCTTGCCTGATCCACCAGAGAGAAGTACGATTCTCATGGTTATCACTCCCTCCTTCTCTATTTCATGGCACTTTTAATATCTGTGTCTTTCTTCAAAATATTTTTTTCGTACAAACGCTCGCGTAAAAAATGGAAATCATCCTTGTCATAAACAATCCGTTTAAAGGAAATTTTGTAAATCATTTTTAAAGCTAACATCGAAACAAAAACTCGTATAATGGAGCCAACAAGCAGTGTTATCCCTACCCCATTCAACCCTAAAGTCGGAGTAATGTAAAAAAACAAACAAATCATAACTGACACTGAAGAAATTTGCCCGACAAGAATTACTTCTGGTCGACCTAGTGCATTAAATGAAGAAGCCAAGATACCGGCACCTCCAGCAACAACGCACTCCAATGAAAGCAAATAAAAAACGATACTTGCTTCCAAAAACTCTTCTCCATATAGAAGCCCCATTAAAAATCGGCCAATAACCATGCTGGGTATGATTATAATTATCATAAGAACCATACTACTTCTAAATGATCTACTGACAAGACTGAAGACCTCTTCCTTCTCCAGGCCTGCGGCTTTTGGAAAAATAACATTGGCGATGGCCGTCTGAATAACGTTAAACATGCGGGAAAGTGCGTAAACAACAGAATACAAACCAAAATCACGCGGCGTGAGCAAAGCCAAAATGATTATTTTATCAAATTGATTGTATAACGTATTGAACAACTCAACTCCGCTAACTCTTCCAGCAAAAGAAAATAAGTATAATTTTGATCTAATCTGAAGAATGACTTCCTTAACCTGTTTAGAGATATGCATCCTTAACATATAAAAATAAAATAGCAAAACAATAGCGTGTGACATAAAACTAACAAGTATGGCGCGCTCCAAAGAGAGAATCCCGCTTATCCACAACAAAAGCAGTCCCAATAAATTGATTAAAGAAGCAAAAAGCCTGGCCATATTAAAAATATGGAATTTTTCGGTTCCTTGTGCAGTTGCCGCCAGAACGCCAGCCATGAGAAAGACAGGCGTCAGAGAGAATGTACATCTTCGCAATGTAAATAACATCTGCTGAAAAATTCGATAACCACGATGAGATCCCGAACCAGGTTATAATACCAATGATGATGCTAATCGGAATTTGAACCATAAAACTCATGCTGGTATACATCGGAGTCAAATCTTTGTTTTTTTTGATATGATAAATTAATGACGTCGGCAATCCCAATGTTGCAAGATTGGTAAGGAACCCTGGCCAAAATAATATGGCAGCTAGTTCTCCTTTGCCTTCTGCTCCAAATACCCTGGCCGTTAAGATAGAGGTAAGGGTGGTAATGCCCATGATAAGAATATTGATGATGCTGGTCATGAGGATGGTTTTAATCATACTTTGCGGCCTATGCACTTTAGTAATAGCAATGCTCATCCAATACTCCGCCTCTCATTACTACACTTCAACACTACTGCCTACATTTCGCTCTCTCCCTAATCGGCCGTCTTCATTAATCAGCTCTTCACAATAATGCAGATACTTCTGAGACATATTCGTCCAAGTATTATTTAAAGCTACTTTTCGTGCTATTTCACCCATCCTTTTCAATTCATCCGGAGCTTGAACAAGTCTAGTCAATATATTAGACAGTCCCTCTACATCATCAGGACTTTGCATAATGAAACCAGGTTGGTGTTCCTCATTAATGGCCGATATCATTTCGGTTACTCCTGATTCTTCGGTTATAATTACCGGGATTCCCGAAGCAAGTGCCTCTAAAACAACTAAACTGCAAGCTTCATAACGAGAAGGAAAAACAAATAGATCGACATTGCGCATGATATGATCCATATCATTCCGGTACCCTAAAAAGTGGACCCTGTCTTCAATCTTCAAGTCTATAGCCATTTGTGGGTATATGCTTTTATATGTAGACCCTGCCACAACAAGTGAAAATCCCTGCACAGATTCCATCGCCCTCAGGACAGTTTCTAAATTTTTTCGAGGATCAGCTATACCTCCTGCAAACAATCCCACGACTTTTTTTTTATCTAACTGCAGTTTGCTTTTATGCTCTGTTGGGTAAAATTCGAAAATATCCACTCCATTATTAATGACATCTATCTTATCTGGAGTATTTCCAAGTTGAGTAAGCTCACTTTTAACTTTCTCAGATACAGCAACAATCTTTTTGCTTTTGCGAAATGCACGACGTTCAAGATAGGAATTAACAACCGAATAAAACCCCAAATACCAACGTCTCCAAGTTGGATGTGTGCGAAAACCATGTACTGGGGATTTAATCCATGTGCTGTGAACAAAATGTACAGCAGTGATGTCTGCCTTTGCCCAAGTAATGAAACCATTAACAATAACTACATCGACCTGCCCGGAATTTCTTAATCTGCGTATATGGTCCGCACTTTGAAAGGCAAAAATTTGGTGACGTAGAAGTACATACAATTTGGGTGAAGGACATACTTTGATCCATGTCATATTTGGGGTACCCAGTAAATGAGGATCAACTTCGCTGGCAATGCATATAACTTTATGTCCCTGTTTTAATGCCTCAGAAGCAACTTCATAATTTACTCTCCCTTGCCCCTCTCCTTTGACAAATTTATGATTAACGATGCAAATTCTCATGTTTAAACCTCCCTTAGCTTCTATTCTTCCCCTTTAATCATGTGATTTTTTGAAATTCCCCTTAAGCCTCTTTACCTAAACCACATTCATGATAATGTTGACAGTGTCTTTGGCGCATTTATTCCAGGTAAAGAACGCCGAATGCTCCTTACCTTTCACGGACATTTTTTCACCTAGTTCTGAATTTGTTGCAATCTCGATCAAATGCGCGGCCGCTTCCTGAGGAACAAGCGGATTAAAATATAGGCCAGCGTCCCCGCATATCTCAGGAATCGAAGCTCGAGAAGATACAACGACTGGACATCCCAGCGCCATTGCTTCGAGAGGAGGTAAGCCAAATCCTTCGTAGAGCGAGGGGAAAATAAAACCCGCTGCATGTTCGTATAGAGCCAGTAGTTCTTCATCAGATACATATCCCAGCCAATGAACAGCATCAGAGTATGGCGTATCTTGCTCTCCGAACACCCTGCTATTTTTAGATCCCACGATAACAACTTTCAAGTTATGCCCTTCAAGCTCAGGCAACACATCAAAGATCATTTTAAAATTTTTATTGGGATTCATCGCGCACACAGCCAAAATATATGGACTCTGTAATTGATACTTCTCTAAGATTCCCTGTGCAGCCTGTATACGATGAATGTGATCAATACCTAAATAAGTCACCTCAATCTTTTCTTCCTCTATTTTGCAATTATGAATCAATTCTTTTTTTGAAAATTGAGATACCGTAATTATTTTCTTCGATGATTTTCCTAAGCGCGCCAATAAAAATTTATACCAATTACGAAAAGCAAACGAGAACCCTTCCGGGAGCTAAATACTGCTGCATCATGAATGGTGACGATTTGGTTTTTTTTGAAAGCCGGCCCTGTATTACACATGTTTATCAGCATTCCCTCTCTTGAATATAAAGGAAGTTCAAACTGTTCCCACAGGTGGCCTTTTAATTTGCCTACAACTCTATGACAAATGTGTTTAAGTTCAAGTTTTGTGATTACATTGTTAGGTGACAATAAGAAAAATTGATATTGATTTGAATTAATAACACCTTGTTCAATCAGTCTATCTATTTCTTTCACCAACTCTATTGCATACCTTTGTACCCCTGTAACAGTCTGGGTCAAGAACCGGGCATTGATATATATTTTAATCATGTGCGTCTCCCATTCTCTCCGAAAATTTCGGTTGCTTCGTTGTAGGCACCTGAATTCCCCCCGTAGATTAGATACTTCATAGTAAAGATTTACAATTTCTTCATTCATTCTTGTAGAACTAAATTTTTCTTTATAAATGTCATACCCTTTCATTCCCATTTCGGATAAAGTGGCTTTGTCCAAACTCATCAATAATTCTGATAATTCGTCAGTTTGATCTACATCGAATACGTAACCATTTATCCCATGCGATACCAATTCCGGTAACGCTCCACGATTGCTGGCGATCACGGGCTTCTTGTTTTTCATCGCCTCCACTGCGGTCAGACCGAATCCCTCCCATCTGGAAGGCACAATAACCGCATCACATTTCTGATAGTGTTCATCGATTTCCTCGTGATTAACCCATCCTATTCGGACAATATTATCTGAAAAATGCAATTTAATATCATCTAACACAGGCTCGCCTATTACATTTAATGTAATACGCTTCTGTAAGTGTTGATGTCGTTGAAATACATCCAAGATGATGTCTAATCCTTTGGCCCAATCGTAACGACCTACGTACAAAAGCTTGATACTAGATGGTTCCTCCAATGATTGATATTCTGGCCGTTGAAAATGAGTAGACTCACTACTCTGCTTCTCACTAATTCCGCTGTAGACTAATTTCGATTTGAAAGGTGACATTCCATACCGAATGGACTGTTCCTGTTCACGTTTTGAAATATTTATAATACAGTCGGTCTTGAACTCCAGTATCTTCTCTATCATAAAATAAACCTTTTTAAGCCAATGTTTGGTGTCCATCAGAAAAGACCAGCCGTGCGAGCAGTAAATCACGCCGGCTTGGCGCCGGGAAACAAAAAATAAGCCTCTTACAAGCATGCCTGCAAAAGAGCTATGTACGTGAATAATATCCGGTTGAATTCGTTTGATGGCTTGGTTGATCTGTCTCATCGCAGAGAAAAAGTGTTTGGGATGGCGCTTATATTGGTAACGTACAATCCGATCCGGCTCCAAATCAAAGTCCGAAGCCGAATTATAGTCACTCATCAGCAGATAAACGTCAAAAAAACGAGATTGATATGCAACGACCTCGTTTAAATAAGTCGCAACTCCCCCAACAACGTATTCTCCTATATGCAAAATCTTCAAAGACAATCCCCCATTTTTTAAGGTATTTCTGCCGTTTCGCGATGCTGATACAAGGCTGCTCCCACAAGTAACCAAATAGAGACATTCGAAGGAAACATCTCAAGCACATTGGTCGTAAGGCTCGCTGCTGCAACACCTACAACAAGCGCGATAGCTGTTTGCGGCAATTTCATGCTATCTGACTCTGGCAACTGCTTCATTCTTTGGATAAGGCTACGCAAAACCCACAGGAACAAAATCGAAATGTATATCATTCCAATAACACCTAGTTGTTCATAAAAGGAGAAATATTGGCTATCCACAGCATAATCTCTGGATTGTAGACCAATGATATTTGTCCGGCGACTGGCTGCACCTACAGAACCAATTCCATTACCAATAATCCCCTCTAATATGAATGGTGAGGTTAGATCAGATCCCCAGCTCTGAAAACGATCAAGCATAGACGTAATTGATAATAAGTTGTAATTATTCAAAACTTGTATCCCCAACACAGTTGTCGCTGGAAGCAGAATAAACACCCCAGACAATAACAACATATTATGTTTGTTATATCGACGCATACGAAGAAAGAACATTGCAATCTGGTAAACACCCCACATAATCAACGCAGACCGAATGGTAGACATGAGCAAAAAACTAATCGTAAGGAGTTGTATCAGCAGGCGAACTAGTCGATAGTTTTTAGTTAAACGAGCCTTCTCAGCAATCAGTCCTGAGATCAACAGAGCATAAGCATATCCGTCTGGTGAATATGTAATAGAGGACAGTCGCGGTACACCCTCAAGATAATTTTTTATATTCACACCATATATGAACCCAAGCGAAATCAACTTTTCTATTCCAAGTGAATATTGAATTAGCCAGCCTGCAATCAGAAGAATCAGGATAAACAGATTCGTTCTGGCGAACAATTCTGTAGCATTGGATTTAGCAATTAACATGCCAATGAATAGCATCATCATCGGCAAAAAAGTAATCTTAAGCCCATAAATCAGCGCAACAGAACTTCCTCCGAGTAACAAATTCAATGAACCTAAGAAAAAAATAGACCCAAGCAAAAATAAAAAGGGCACGGTAAAGTTTTTTTGATCTTGATAAACTTTGCTTAAAGCAATAATTGCTACCAAGGACATTCCCACGTCCTTCAAAGAACGAATAATGATGTTATCAACGTATATCGAAATCAGGCC
Source organism: Paenibacillus sp. 1A_MP2 (assembly GCF_052244825.1). NCBI lineage: Bacteria > Bacillati > Bacillota > Bacilli > Caryophanales > Paenibacillaceae > Paenibacillus > Paenibacillus sp. 1A_MP2. The sequence continues at coordinate 5,817,967 of NZ_JBQQCS010000001.1, forward strand.
ATAACAGGCCAAGTATACTAATAAAACGTGGATCGAAAGCTTCAATAGGGAGTACTTGGGTTCACCCAACGTTTCCATATATACAGGTTTTCCTGCCACTATAGATACCATTTGTAAATTTAACCCCCATGTCTGATCAGCTTATCGTAAATATCTGCATGATTCTGGAGGAGATACGATTCATTAAAGGTTTGGCTATGATAATAACAGCGATGTTTCAGCCTTTCCTTCTCTTCTGCACTCATGTGGTAATAATGTAAGATGGAATGCCTAATCGCTTCCGAGCTTTGACTTTCGAACGAAAACTCGTCTGTATCCAACAGGATCTCCACCATTCCTCCAACATGCGATGCATACACAGGTGTTCCTACCTGATAGGATTCAATGACCACTCTTCCGAATGGCTCCCCCAAATTGAAGGAACAATGACAAGGTCCATCGCGGCCATCTGTCTGGCAATCTCCGATTTGTCAATTTTACCTTTGAATTCGATACGCTTATCGGGCGCTGCGGATTGCTGCAGAGAATAAAGCGAGGGGCCTTCGCCAAAAATATGCAGTCGGTCTGCAATATCATGACCCAGCCCTCTGAACGCCTCAATCAGATACTGAACACCCTTCACTTCGGTAAGTTGGCCAAAATACCCAATATGGAGCGGAGCGTTAACGTTAACTTTTTTCTGCTCATATAGCCTAACCGAACTTGCATCCATCTCTACAATGTTGTGAATGATATGTTTGCTGGAGTCCTCGAAAAATCCAATTCCAGTGTGACTGTCAAGAATATGGCTGGAAATGCCTATGACTGACGATATAGTCTGGCTAGACTTTCGTGAAAAGACTCTGTAGATTTTGGAATACATCGATATATTAATCGGTTCGATTAAAGAGTAATCCCTAAGTGTATGCACAACCGGAATACCCTGCTCACGGGCAGCCCTCCAAACGGCCAAGCTAATGCCCGGTAAATTTTGCGTATGAACCAGATCAGGCCTTTCGCGGACAAGAAGCTCTTTGATGTGACGATATTGTTTCACATTGAATATATCCTGAACGCGCCACATAATTTTACTTGCCACCGATAAACGTCTCCCGATATCACCAACCCAGTACTGATTGTTGTATGGCAAACGGAACACTTCGATTCCATTGACACGATCTGATCGGATCCGCTTATCATTGTGTTGGCCAACCGTCATGACTTGAACTTCATATCGACGTCCCAATGTCTGAGCTAAAATTTGGGTGGATACCTCTGCTCCCCAATGATGTTCGGCGGATACAGGCTGTGAGCAATCAATATTTTGACCATGAGATCAGGTCGTCCCCAGCAGCATGGAACGGTATTGTTGAATCATGCGTCCCAGCCCCTCTTCAAGTGAAATTTCCGGCTCCCAGCCAAGCAATTTCTGTGCCTTTTCAATTACAGGACGACGGACTTTGGGATCATCCTGAGGCAAAGGCAGGAATACCAACTTGCTGTCAGATTGGGCCAACTTTTTTACCAAATACGCCACTTCAAGGACAGTGTACTCCGTTGGGTTGCCGATATTGATAATCTCTCCATTCGCCTCTTCCGCTTCCATCAGCTTTTGCAGGCCACGAATATTGTCATCCACATAACAGAACGAACGGGTTTGCGAGCCATCCCCATAAACGGTTATGTCCTGCCCCGTGAGTGCTTGTGTCACAAAGTTGGAAATAACACGACCATCATCGTTTCTAAGTCCGGATGAGTACGTATTAAAAATGCGTGCCACCTTCACGGAAACACTGTGTTTCGTGTAGTATTCATAGCAGAAAACTTCACCCAATCGTTTAGCTTCATCGTAACAGGCTCTAGGCCCCCAGGTGTTCACATTCCCCCGATAACTCTCAGGTTGTGGATGGATCTCAGGATCTCCATAAGCTTCACTCGTACTCGAATACAGGAACTTTGCTCCTTTAACACGGGCCAGTTCGAGCAAATGATAGGTTCCTCGAGTGTTCACCCAGATCGTACCGATCGAATCTGCCTGATAGAATTTGGGTGAAGCAGGTGAAGCCAGATGATAGACTTCATCCACTGGCTGATCTACTAGAAAATCCAGTGAGTCGGACAGCGAAACATCAGCTTCACGAAAAAAAAGAGGGGGTTGTTAGCCACCTCTTGCAGATTTTTAGAAACGCCTGTTGAAAGGTTATCTATTCCGGTAACCTGATGTCCTTGATCTATTAATGTTTTGACTAGATGTGAGCCCAGGAAACCGGCCGCGCCCGTCACTACAACATGCTTCAATACGATCACGCTCCATATTATCTAATGAGTAGGTTAAAATGTATTACTTTTAATCATAACGCCAACGGTTTTAAAAATGATAATGATATCCATCTTCATAGAGACGTTAGAGATGTAGTGAAAATCATATTGCAGGTTATGGTGAATCGGTTCCTTACGAACATCACTTACTTGCCACAGCCCAGTAATACCTGGTTTTACCAGAAAACGTCTACGCTCCAGATCTGTGTAGCTTTCTTCTACGATTCGCTTCATTTCAGGTCTGGGACCTATGAAGCTCATATCACCTTTGATAATATTAAGCAATTGTGGCAGCTCATCCAGGCTAGTTTTACGAAGTAATCTACCCAGCCGTGTAATTCTCGGATCATCGCTTGTTGTGGGGGAGGCGCTGTACTTCGGAGCGTCCGTACGCATGGTTCTGAATTTATAGATACTAAATTTAACTCCGTTTTTCCCATAACGTTCTTGTCTGAATATCACGGGTCCTTTGGAGTCAATCTTAATCATAATCGCTGCAACAAGCATGACCGGTGATGTAATCAGCAACAGCACCGCTGCAATAATAAAATCGATAAACGGTTTTATTACGTCAGCATATCCGCCAACACGCTGCGAGTAAGGCTGTTCCAATACTGCCGAAGTGCCATCCTTGGCCAGGGCTTCTCCACTGCCAAAGTATTCCGGTCTTGAAAGTTTCACAGACTATCCCCTCCAGCTACAAGCAATTGATTCAATTGTTCCTTCATCAAAATCTCTTCAATCGCCATGAGGACAGGTGCACGCAATTCTTTATTTTTAAGAGCAAAGTCAAGTGTAGTCAAAATATAGCCCAGCTTCTCACCCACATCAAACCGTGAACCTTCAAAATCATAAGCACTAATACCTTCATCCCGATTCAGCATTTGCAACGCATCAGTGAGTTGGATCTCACCGCCTGCACCCACATTTTGTTCTTCCAGGTATTCGAATACCTTAGGTGTCAAAATATAACGACCCATAATAGCCAAGTTAGAAGGCGCTGTACCCAACGGCGGCTTCTCAATCATGCTGTTTACAGAGGACAAGCGCCCCTCTGTATGCAGGGGATCAATAATTCCGTAGCGGTAGGTTTCACTCGGACTGACCGTTTTCACACCGAGTACAGACTGGTTGACCTTCTCATATTGTTGGATGAGCTGCTTCGTGCATGGCACATCAGACACCACAATATCGTCACCAAGTAATACAGCAAACGGTTCATTACCAATAAAGTTTCGAGCACACCATACCGCATGCCCGAGTCCTAGTGCTTCCTTCTGTCTTATGTAATGAATATCAACGTTGGAGGACTTCCGGACTTCTTCCAGTAAGCTGAGCTTTCCTTTTCAAGAAGGTTTTGCTCCAGTTCAAACGCGCTGTCAAAATGATCTTCAATTGCACGTTTTCCCTTGCCCGTTACAATAATAATGTCCTCTATTCCAGAAGCTACAGCTTCTTCCACGATGTATTGAATGGTCGGTTTATCCACAATAGGGAGCATCTCTTTAGGCATTGCCTTTGTAGCGGGTAAAAATCGGGTTCCCAATCCGGCTGCGGGAATGATTGCTTTCCTCACTCTAGTCATAAATACCACCCTATCCATTATTATTTTGTATGTTTAAAAGCATGAGTTGGATCATTTAAATCCATGAAACCATGAAATAAATTGATGCAATTCTTACTTTTAATTTCACAAAAGGGCATTAAACCCATCCTCACATCACACCCTTGACGATATACGTCTAAGGTACACTACCCACAGTGTGACCGAGTGCCTACCTTGATAAAGGTATAGTAGACATGACCTTGACGATATTCTCTTTAATTAAATGCGCATTCGTTATGCTTTTCCGCCATAATAATTATTCCGCCTTTTGGGCAGTTGTACATTATTCAATACGGCCCCTAGAATACGTGCATTCACATGTTCAAGGTGAGCTTTTGCCTTTTTGACCAAATCCTTCTTTACCTTGCCCGCGCTCACGACAAGAATGACGCCATCACACAATGAACTAATAATTAAAGCATCCGTAACTGCAAGAACAGGTGGAGTATCAAACAAAATAACATCATATTCTTCCTTCAAATCTTGAAGCAGAGCTGTCATTCTACGGGAACCAATCATCTCTGAAGGGTTGGGAGGTATGGGACCGGAGGACAGGACATGTAGTCCTTCCACTCCGGTTTCCCGAAGTACTTCTGTAACCTTATACTGGCTGGACAACACACTGGTCAACCCCACATGGTTGGGAACATTAAACATGCGATGCACCGCAGGTTTGCGTAAATCGGTATCCATCAGCAGGACCTTCTTCCCTTCCTGCGCGTAGGTAACTGCCAGATTACCGATTGTTGTCGTTTTCCCTTCACCGGACAATGCCGAAGCAATCATGATCGTTTGAATCTGACTATCAATAGATGAAAATTGAATATTGGTTCTTAACTTTCGGTAAGATTCAGATGAAGTAGACTTAGGATTAGCCATTGTTACAAGCGTTCCTTTTTCATTGGTTAACCGTGGCATACTGGCCATCACCTACCTGTTTTTGAGATGTTGTTGATTGCTTGGATAAACGAGCTTCCTCTTTTCTGATTCTGGAGATAACAGCAAGTGTGGGGATACCCAGTTCTTTTTCCAATTCATCCTCCGTCTTCAAGGTATCATCCAGATATTCCAACAGGAATATAAATCCTATAGATAGTAGGAGACCAACAAGGAAACTGATGAGGATATTCATAACGGGATTTACATTGATGGGTCCTGAGGAATCCGTAGGTTTGGCTTCACTCAAAATGGTTACATTATCCACTTTCATAATTTCGGGGATTTGGGATTTAAACACTTTGGCGACGGCATTTACGGTTTTTGCCGCTTTCTCAGAAGATAAACCGGTGACGGTCAAATTCATAACCTGGGATTCATTTGCCGTGGATACCCGTAGGATCTGTCCCAGCTCATTACCGTTCATGCCAAGATCGGGGTATGTAGCAGCTACTTTATCGAGGATTGCCGAAGATTTAATGATTTCCATATAAGAACTAATCACTTTAATATTGGTTTGAATTGAACTAATATCAAGGCTTGGAACACCTTGAACGTTATATGCCTGGTTCACGATTAATTTGGCGTTTGCCTCATATAAAGGTACAGTCAAAAAATAATTTTTAACACCCGCCCCTATACAAGCAACTGCAACAAAGGCTATGATGATCCAAATTCGTTTACGTAAAATTTGCATATACTCTTTCAGTTCCACCTTGTATTCCTCCCATTCAAGTCTGCAATTATGATGAAGATAAAGAACTTATTTCTTTTAAACATGTTTAGCTGGTCTCCAGAACAACACCCTGCGTTTCTTGATCGTGGGCACTTCAAGCTTTACGATTTCATTGTTCCATACCGCTCGTGCATTATTTTGCAAACTTCGAACCAGATGCTTCCCAAAACGACGTTCAAGCAGGTGATATGCGGTTTTCATCAAGAATGTTCTTTCTACCATATTATGGGCGTCCGATGAAATGAAATGAAATCCGTTTTCTTTGCAAAAATGGAAACACCATTTCTGAACTTTTCGCCCGAAAAGTCCCATGACCGATTGAGCCGTGATTTGACATAGAGCACCTTGCCCAAGATATTCAACCAATAAATCGGGATTGTTCTGGATTGGACGATTTCGTTCGGGATGAGCAATAATAGGAATGATACCCGCTAACTTAAGTTCTTGGAGTATCCCGGGGAACTGCGAGGGGATATGACCAAAGGGCAATTCCAGCAACATGTAACGGCTCCCGGCGAGTGTGCAGCACGTTCCTGCGTATAAGTCTGCAATCAGGTTGTCATGCACCCTGATCTCCTGTCCGGGACGGATCTCCAAGCGAATGTTGCGTTTGCGAAGTTCTGCATGTAGCAGGTCCACTGCCTGATTGACCACGTTGGGTTTATTGTTGTACTGCCCGTTCAGGTGATGCGGAGTAGCAATGATCGAGGTAATTCCTGAGGCTGCCGCTTTCTCAGCCATCGCAATGGACTGTTCCATATGAACAGGACCATCATCCAGACCGGATAAAATGTGGCAGTGCATTTCAACCATATCCAAACTTCCTCAATGTATGATCCCCCTCGCCCCTTTATTCATTGCGCAAATGCTTTTGGTGTTAAAGAACTAATGCATAACGCTATGAAATATAGTAAAATGGCGTTAAGTACATGCTTGTTCAGAATATGTTTAGAATGTTCAACTCATATGGTAAAATCAATGTAATGATAGGTTTCCTGCAAGTTAGGTTGTTCCGATGCCTTCTCATACTGGAACCGGGAAATGGTCGGAAACTGTACTTCTCGAATCATTGTATTTAACTGTCCCGTTATATATAGTGTCTGCTCTTGCTGAATATGCAAGATTGAATGATACAATGTGAGCTCACCGAAGGGCTGTTTCCATTGCAACCTTGCGTGGAGTCGTACACATACATGGCTATCTTCTACATCCAAACCGATCAGCATCTCTGATGATATTGGCAAGTCCAGGTCGCTCAGGAAGGTGATCGCTCGTGTGTCCATACCAAGCAACAAAACGGGGCGTCTTTTGCGGTCTACCCATTTGCCATGGAACTCCTGAATGTACATATGGACATTTAATTTGAGATCCGCCCATTCCTGAATCATTGAATTCATGGCTTCATTCCTTTAGAATGGTTTAGCTTGCAAGAGTTGCCTACACTCCTTCTCACAGGTATATTGGCTAGGCAACGTGGTCATACTTAAAATATCCCAAATGATACATTTTGTAACTCCATACGTCCAATTTACGATACAATTTGTATCATGTCAAGCAGTATTTGGACATGGTTCTTTTGATTTACGACAATATGAGATGTCCTTAGACAGACCTATATACAACTAGGACTAATAAGGCATTACGATTATGCAGGAAAGCTGCCCTGATCAAACACTTGGCTCAGGATTGTTTCAATATATATTTGATGGCGTTCAGGGGGAAATAGCATATGAGCTACGGAAATCGCATTGCTGAATTAAGGGAACAGCGGGGACTTACTCAAGAAGAACTTGCGAGCTCCATTCATATTACAAGAGCTGCTCTCTCCCACTACGAGAAGAACCGACGCAAACCGGATTTCGAAGTGTTAACGAGACTTGCTGACATCTTTGGCGTATCCATTGATTATCTCATTGGACGGACGAAACAAAGTGATGTCGTGATGGATGAGGACGTAAGGGAATTTGTCGACGCCCTTGAATTATCGGATAAGGAAGTGCTGGAACGCTTCGGCCTGATGATTGATGGTAAACCCTTAACAGAAGAAGAGGCACGTCGTTTTATTGCTTTTGTCCGCATGGAACGCAGCATGGATTAATCCGCAAAGAAGACCCAGTACCGAGAAATACACTTCTCCGGTTTCTGGGCTTTTTTAAGTCTTGTGTTCCCTCCATCTATTCTATGCTTGTCGATGTGTTGTCAAGCCCGCTTGTTGTTGTCGGAGGATACGAAATGGTTCCAACGCTCCGGGTCGATTCCGCATTGCAGTAAAACTTTCATGATGTCCATCTGGGTTGCTTCGACTGGTTTACCTTTCGGCTTACGATCGCCCCTGTTTGGATGCTTCATATTCATTCCGCTAACCTCTCTTATCTTTATACTTTCGCTGCACTCCAAAACTAGCCTTATTATACTTGAGAAACTTCCTCAATGTTGTCGTCTCATGGCGATAGCGTTTTTTGTGCGGGTTCTAATTTTGTCGAAAACCAAATAGGAGCCCTATGGCGCCGCATTGGCCGCCATAAAGCTCCTATTATTCTTAATACAACCAGTTCATGCACTCGAAAAGGAACAAATTAACCTCCTGTACGTGCAAGCTCACGCATGTTGGCTTCAAAAGCTGCCAGCAAAGCAGCCTCCCCGGTGAGACCTGTTGCCTGAATCCGTTCGATTTGCTCTGTCATTCGTTTGAAGTCCTTTGGTATAACCCGAACAAATTGATCTACGGACTGCTGCCAGTTATCCAGAATGCGCTGACCAGCCACACTGCCTGTGTTCGCAACATGGCGCTGAATCATGCCCCGCAGATCTGCACTTTCAGAAACATCTTCGATACGCTCCAAAAGTACCATTTCCAGATTACAACGTTGCAGGAATGTGCCTTTTGGATCATAAACATAAGCAATACCTCCGGACATCCCGGCTGCAAAGTTACGGCCTGTATCACCCAGAACGACAACACGCCCACCTGTCATGTATTCACAGCCATGGTCACCCACACCTTCAACAACGACTTTGGCACCCGAGTTCCGTACAGCAAACCGCTCCCCAGCGATACCACGAATATAGGCTTCACCACTGGTTGCCCCGTATAGAGCGGTATTACCAATAATGATGTTATCCTCGGCATCAAATGTGGCTTTTGGTGAAGGCATGACGATCAGCTTACCTCCGGACAAACCTTTGCCTACATAGTCATTGGAATCCCCTTCAACGGTCAATGTCATACCTTTAGGTACAAAGGCCCCAAAGCTTTGACCAGCAGAGCCGACAAATTTGAATTGAACCGTATCTTCTGGCAATCCTGCAATTCCATATTTGCGTGTAATTTCGCTACCCAAAATGGTTCCCACTGCACGGTTTACGTTGGTAATCGGAAGCACCGCTTCAACCGGTTGACCGGATTCGATCGCAGGTTGTGCCAGTGGCAGCAATTGCTGCATATCCAGCGTCTCTTCCAATTGGTGGTTCTGATGCTGTGTACGGTAACGTGCAGAGCCTTCAGGCATTTCAGGCACATGCAACAATACAGACAGATCTACACCTTTTTCTTCCAATGGTCTACAGCCTCTACCGTTTCGAGGCAATCGGTACGGCCCACCATTTCCTGAATGGTACGGAATCCAAGATCAGCCATGATTTCGCGAACATCTTCAGCAACAAAACGCATGAAGTTAACGACATGTGCAGGATCTCCCGTGTAATTTTTACGCAATTCAGGGTTTTGTGTCGCTACACCTACCGGACATGTATCCATCTGGCAGACACGCATCATAATACAGCCGAGTGCAACGAGTGGTGCTGTAGAGAATCCATACTCCTCAGCTCCCAGCAAAGCAGCGATAGCCAAGTCACGACCATTCAGCATTTTACCGTCTGTTTCAAGAACAACACGATCACGCAGATTGTTCAGCATCAACGTTTGATGTGTCTCTGCAAGACCCAGCTCCCAAGGCATTCCCGCGTGACGAATGGAGCCTTGCGGGGATGCACCTGTACCACCGTCATAACCGCTGACGAGAATGATATCGGCACGACCTTTGGCTACACCCGCGGCAATCGTTCCAACGCCGACTTCGGATACCAATTTAACGTTGATCTCTGCACGTGGATTCGCATTTTTTAAGTCATAAATCAACTCAGCCAGATCCTCAATCGAGTAGATATCATGGTGTGGCGGCGGGGAAATCAGACCCACACCCGGTGTTGATCCACGAACCTCAGCAACCCAAGGATATACCTTACGTCCAGGCAGCTGTCCACCTTCACCCGGTTTTGCTCCCTGTGCCATCTTGATCTGAATCTCGTCGGCATTGACCAGATAGTTGGATGTTACACCAAAACGTCCGGATGCCACCTGCTTGATCGCACTGCGACGAGAATCACCGTTGCTATCTTTAATGAAGCGAGCCGGATCTTCCCCGCCCTCACCTGTATTGGATTTACCTCCAACACGGTTCATCGCAATGGCAAGATCTTCATGTGCCTCTTTACTGATCGAGCCGAAGGACATTGCTCCGGTTTTGAAACGGCGCATAATGTCTTCCACGGATTCCACTTCTTCCAAAGGAATCGCAGGACCGACCGGTTTCAGTTTCAGCATGGAACGAATCGTCAGCAACTGATCGTTTTCACCTTGCACAAGTTTGGAATACTTTTTATACAGCTTGTAGTCCCCGGTCCGTACTGCATGTTGCAGCGTATGGATCGTCTGCGGATTGAACAGATGCTCTTCTCCGTCATTACGCCATTGGTATTCCCCGCCGGAATCCAGTACTTTGTCATTGCCATCTTTGTCCGTGAAGGCACGGTTGTGATGGGTCAGTGCTTCAGCTGCTACTTCTTCCAGACCAATCCCGCCAATTCGGGAAGGTGTCCAGGTAAAGTAACGGTCAACGAAGTCCGATCTCAGACCCACTGCTTCAAAAATTTGAGCTCCGCGATAGGATTGTATCGTCGAGATTCCCATTTTGGACAATATTTTAATAACACCCTTGGTAGCGGCTTTAATATAATTCTTCACGGCTTTCTCATGTGAGATGCCACGCAGCAGTCCTTGCTGAATCATGTCATCCAGCGTTTCAAAGGCCAGATACGGGTTCACGGCACTCACGCCGTAACCAAGCAACAAGGCATAGTGATGAATATCACGCGGCTCTGCCGATTCCAGCAAAATGCTGACTTTGGTTCTGGTTCCTTTACGAATCAGATGGTGATGCAAACCTGCTACAGCCAGCAATGCAGGAATAGCCGCATTCTCGGCGTCCACACCACGGTCAGACAGGATCAAAATGTTATGGCCTTTGTCAATGACACGGTCCGCTGCTTCAAAGAGCAGTTCCATCGCTTTGCGAAGTCCTTCTGCGCCCTCTTTTACTGTAAAGAAGATCGGAATCGTCATCGAGCGGAAGCCTGGACGACGAACGTGGCGAATCTTCGCAAAATCCTCATTGGAAAGTACGGGTGTATCCAACCGAATCTGACGACAGCTCTCCGGTTCAGGATTCAACAGGTTACGCTCGGGTCCGATCGTTGTTGCCGTTGACGTTACAATCTCTTCACGGATCGCATCGATCGGTGGATTGGTAACTTGTGCAAACATTTGCTTAAAATAGTTATACAGACGCTGCGGACGATCCGACAGAACCGCCAGCGGTGCATCATAACCCATAGAGCCTGTGGCTTCCATACCTGTTGAAGCCATAGGCTCCAACACTTTGCGTAATTCTTCAAATGTATATCCATAGGCCAGCTGAAGCTGGGTCACGTTAGCATGTTTTGGATCAGGCAGTTCCGGTGCATCAGGCAGCTCATTCAGGTCCATCAGATGCTCATCGAGCCAATCCTGATACGGATTCTCGGCTGCAATGAGAGCTTTCACTTCCTCATCTGCAATGATGCGTCCTTGTTGTGTATCGACAAGCAGCATACGTCCTGGACGCAGGCGGTCTTTGTAGAGAATTTCTTCAGGAGCGATATCAAGTACCCCAACCTCGGAGGACAAAATAATACGGTCGTCTTTCGTTACATAGTAACGTGCAGGACGCAGACCGTTACGGTCAAGTGTTGCACCAATCTGCAAGCCGTCGGTAAAGGCCATTGCTGCTGGTCCATCCCAAGGCTCCATCATTGTGCTGTGGTATTCATAGAATGCTTTTTTGGCAGGGTCCATTCCCTCATCCGTACTCCAAGGCTCAGGAACCATCATCATTGCCACATGTGGCAATGAACGGCCACTCAGGTACAGGAACTCCAGCGTGTTATCAAACATCGCTGTATCCGAACCATCCGGGTTGATAACCGGTTTTACTTTCGAGATGTCGTTACCGAACAATTCGCTTTCGAACAGCGACTGCCGGGCATGCATCCAGTTCACGTTACCACGCATCGTATTGATCTCACCGTTGTGGATCATGAAGCGATACGGGTGAGCACGTTCCCAGCTTGGGAATGTATTTGTACTGAAACGGGAGTGCACCAGCGCAATCGCTGATTCCACAAGATCTTCCTGCAGATCCAGATAGAATTGTCCCACCTGTTCAGTTGTCAGCATGCCTTTATAAACGATTTTACGACAGGACAAGCTTGGCAGGTAAAATGAACCGCCTTCCGCTTCATCCGCTGAATAACGAATAGCCAGCTCAGCACGTCTGCGAATGACGTACAACTTCCGTTCAAATCCCAGTTCATCCGTAACTTCTGCCGATCTTCCAATGAACACCTGACGTACATATGGCTTTGCTGCAAGCGCAGAACGCCCAAGCATCTCATCAAACGTAGGCACATCCCGGAAACCCAGGAATGTCTGGCCTTCTTCTTCGATAATTTTCTTAAGACTCTCTTCATGTGCACTGCGAATAACCGGGTCCTGTGAAAGGAACAACATCCCTACGCCGTAGAAGCCCTGTTCAGGTAAAGCAAAACCAAGACGATCCGCTTCCTGTGCAAAATAGCGATGTGGAATCTGGATCAAGATACCGGCTCCGTCACCGGAATTCGGCTCACTGCCCTGTCCTCCGCGGTGTTCCATGTTACTGAGCATGGTCAGTGCCTGACTAACGATGTCGTGTGAAGGTACTCCTTTGATGTTGGCAACAAAACCCATTCCGCATGCGTCTTTTTCGAACTGTGGGTCGTACAGACCCTGTTTAGGAGGTAATCCGATGTGTCTCATGGAACGCAACCTTTCTATAATGAAGTATTTCGGAAAGATCAAGAACATAGGCAACAAGCAACAATAAATCGGGAGGAGCGGGCATTTATTCATTGATTAAAAGCCTGCTAAATGGACGAGGGCGACAGCAATATGGCTGTCAATCTTATAAGTGCTGCTATTGCGACATGCCATCCATGAGAGGAGCTGATCCGGATTATCCGGCAAACAGCTTGGTATAACAACACGCAACCGCAGGCACGGCCGCTGATATGGAGCGACGTTTTTTGATATAGTTCTATTATTTTAACACCGACCTAACATCAGCGCAATTTAAACTTTTTAATACCTCTGATAAGAAATGTTTTGCAGTACAGCTTTAGTGTACTGATGCTAAAATTCATCTCTTTTTCGAATAATTATACACATTTTATGTCAGAGTACAACTGATTTTAATTACTGACAAAAGAAAATCATTCCATATGTGGCCTGTGTTTATCTATAGTTGGGCCAATATCTCATGCCATCCTCCAGCGATTATCTTCATCCCTATGCATTGGTATAAAAAAGAGTCTGCAACCCATTTTCGGGTCACAGACTCTTTGCACTATTTGACTACTATATTGCATAATTTTGATACTTGAGTTCAAAGTTTATTTTCAATATTTTGTCCTGTTCCGGTCCAATTCCGCTTATGCCGTCACAACTTGACCGGATTCAGCCACTTGGGCTTCTTTTTTGCGACGTCTGCCGCTCCAAAGGAAGAAAGCCAAGGTCAGCAGCACGGATACGCCTGCATAGATTGCCAGAATGCCGACCTGATGCCACATCACATCGAAGTTGCCACTGGATACAACTGCCTTGAAGCCCATGATGCTGTGCGTCATTGGCAACCAAGGGCTAAATGCCTGAAGCCACGACGGAATCAGCTCTACCGGGAAGGTTCCCGCACTTGCTGCAAGTTGGAAGACCAACAACAGAATGACAACATAACGTCCTGGCAGGTCAAGCCAGGTAACGAGGGCCTGAACAATAAACATAAAGGTCAGCCCCGTAAAGATCGTGAACAGATAGAACAGTGGTACGCTGTGTGTTTCCAATCCAAGACCGTACAGCATGAAGCTTGCCACGATCACGGATTGGATGATGCTCACAAAGCCGAATACGAGTGTACGGCTGACGAAACGGTTCCAGCCCGTTGCGCCCGGTACGGAAGTTTCCCGCATTTTCAAAACAATCGTTGAAATCAACGATCCCACAAACAAACCGATGGACAGGAAGAATGGTGTCAAGCCTGTACCGTAATTACTTACGTTCTCTGTTGTGTTCTCGGACGTATTCACAGGTTCGGCGAACATGTTCACCACATCGTCTGTCTTTTTGACTTCTGACGTTTTCTGAGCAGCATCATTCAGCTTGGTAGCCAGTTCGCTTGAGCCGTCTTTCAGCTCTGTTAGGCCGTCCGCCAGCTTGCCTGCTCCGTCACCGAGTTGTTTAGAGCCGTCCGTGAGTGAACTCACGCCACCGCTCAGCTTACCTACACCTGTTTGCAGGGCAGTTGTACCTGAGCCCAATTGCTTGGCTCCATCTGCCAGCAACGTACCGCCACTTGCAGCTTCGCCCAGCTTGCCGCTGAACTGCTTCAGACCATCGGAGAGCTTCGCTCCGCCTTGGCTAAGCTGACCGGCGCCTGCCAGCAATTGCTGCTGTCCATCCACCAGCTGATTTGCGCCCGCAAGAAGCTGCTTTTGGCCTCCATGGAGCTCAGCTGCACCTGCTGCCAGTTGCTGATTGCCCTGATGCAGTTGATCTGCACCCTGCGCAAGCTTCTGTTCGCTCTCATGCAGCTGCTTACTGCCTTCGGCTACTGCCGCACTGGCCGCCAGCAGCTTCTGTACATCCTCACTGGCTGCCAATTCAGGGTTGGATGCAGCAAGCTGCTTCAAACCGTCTGCAACGCTCTGTGCACCGTCTGCAACCTTGCTGCTGCCGTCTACTGCCGATTGCAGGCCAGTTGCCAATGTGCCGCTGCCTTGCACTGCGCTTTGCAGACCATCGGACAGCTTCGCACTGCCCTGCTCAGACGATTGCAGACCCGCTTGCAGCTTGCCTGCTCCGTCCACGGAAGACTTCAGTCCAGTTTCCAGCTTGGCACTGCCGTCCTTCAACTGGTCTGCACCGCTCTGAAGCTGGCTTGTTGCCGCCGCTTGAAGCTGCTGCAAACCGGATACCAGATTTGATGTTCCACTTTCAAGTTTGGTCGCACCCGTGTGCAGTGCACTGACACCATCACTTAATGGAGACAAGCCATCCTGAAGCTCCAATGTTCCGGATGCCAGCTTTTCCAAATTATCCTTGAGCTTCACGGCCCCATCATCGAGCTTGCCTGCGCCGGTATTCAAATCTCCTGCACCGTCGCCCGCTTCAGCCAATCCGTCCGATACTTCGGAAAACTTGTCGAGCAGTGTCTCCGCATAGGATTCCGTTACTTTGGCCGAAACCTTAGCTTTCAGATCCTTGATGGCCGTCTTGCCAATCTGCGCACCCACGAAGCTGTAATTGCCATTTGGTTCGTAGATCAGATCAGCCGGCTCGGGCTTGTCGTCAAGCAACGTGGTTGCCTGGGATGAAAAGTTTTCCGGGATCGTAATTTGCATATAATACTTGTCGTTTTCCATGCCTTCTTTGGCTTGGCTGGCACTGACAAAGTCCCATTTAAAATCTGCATTTTTCTTCAATTCATCGACGAGGTCGCTACCAACATGCAGCGATTTGCCCTCCAGCTCTGCACCTTTATCAAGGTTGACCACTGCAACCGGCATTTCATCGACATGACCATATGGGTCCCAGTAAGCAGCCAAGTAAATACCGCTATATAGAATTGGAATAAACAAAATAGCAATGACGGGGATCAACACCTTCGGGTTTCTCACGGCCGATCCCACATCCTTGAAAAACACGGATAAAGATTTCATGTTATTTTCTCCCCTTGTTCTCTCTGCTCCATGAGCAGAATAACCAAAATATGAAATTCATTTGACCTGTTACGGAAAATTACCGAAACACGAAGTGACTACTTCCCTCAAACGGTCACTTTAGAGCAAAAAAACAAACCTGTCTCTCGACAAGCCTCACTGCCTGCATGCTTATAATTAACCCATATTATAGTAGAATAAATTCGGGTTACGTTGCGGCAGCAATTCCTTCCATTAAGAAAAGGCGAAAGTAATTCTTGATTTCCTCTTTGCTCAGCGGCTCGTGCTGCTTGCTCCAATCTGAGGTGAGGGCAATGTACAAACGAATCATCATAAAGGCTACTACCTGTGGATCACAGTCACGAATCTCTCCGTTGCTCCTTGCCTTCTCTAGCTCCTGTGCCAGAAAATCAGAGATGACTTTCTCCACTTTCTCCAAACCTTCCTTGGCCTGAAGAGTTCCAAAATCCTTAAGCTCCTGGGACAATTTAACCAGCAAATCGTGATCACGGCGAAACTCCAGCAGTGAATCAAGCACACGAAACAGATTATCAAAAAAAGCACTTTCCTGATGAACTTCACGGTGAGCAATGTTTTTCATTTCCTGGATTACTTCCACCAAAATCTGATCAAACAATTGTTCCTTATTCGTAAAGAACGTATAGATCGTTCCCTTGCCAACGTTCGCAATCTTCGCTACCTGATCCATCGTGGTTGCCTTGTATCCAAACATGGCAAAAGACTGCGAGGCTGCATGAATGACCTGCTGTCTCCTGTCAATCGGAGCCATCATATCCCCTCCTTATTTTCTTGATCGTTCTCTTTAAATGACCAAAAATACAATTCGGTCATTCGGTCAAAAAATAGATTACCACTCTCATCATCAGATTGCAACCCTAACATTAAAAATTTGTGTTAATTTTTTTTAACCGAAATGCAGTGGAAACTGCTCGTGTCGTCGTCTATAGTGTAAGATGACTCCAATAACACGGATAAAGACGAAGTTTCGATGTATCAGAACATCAACTATAGTGTAAATATGTAACGAATGAACATGATTTTCCGCTTCGCTGTATATTCATGTAGTAATGCAACGTGCGGTATGACTATGAGATGTTAAATTTAAATTGATGAATAAAGGTGAACTCATGCGAAAACCAAGAGTGCTCTTGTTATCCGAAGGTTTCGGCACCGGTCACACCCAGGCCGCCCATGCGCTCGCAAGCGGCATTAAGAAAGTCAGTCCACATGTGCATAGTCGGGTCATTGAGCTTGGCAAATTTTTAAATCCAACCATGGCTCCGCTTATTCTGTCCGCTTACCGTAAGACGCTAACGGTTCAGCCCAAGCTGGTCAGTCTGCTGTATCGGACGCAATACAACAAATCACTAAACGGATTTACCAAACTGGCCTTGCACCGGATTTTCTATACACAGACGGCCCAAGTCGTATCCCAATTAAAACCCGATGCCGTGATCTGTACCCATCCTTTTCCAAATGCGGTCATCTCCCGGCTGAAACGTCAGGGACTCGATATTCCATTGTATACGCTCGTCACAGACTATGACGTACATGCAACGTGGATTAATCCCGAGGTCAACAAATATCTGGTATCCACACCGCAGGTAAAGGCTTTGCTTGAAATCAGGGGTGTTGAGCCCTCTCGCATCCAAATCACCGGCATTCCTGTACATCCTGATTTCTGGGAAGCAGGAGACAAAGTGAGCCTCCGACAGGAAATGGGGCTTCAGAACATGCCCACTGCTCTGCTGATGGGTGGCGGATGGGGACTTTCCTTTGATGAAGAGCATATGAAGGCTCTCGCCTCCTGGGCGGATCGGGTACAGCTGCTGTTCTGTCTGGGAAGCAATGAGAAAATGATTGCCAAGTTGAAGGAAATGCCCTGCTTCCAGCATCCGAATATACGCATTCTAGGCTATACCCGCGAGGTCAGCAAACTGATGGACGTATCCGACGTGCTCATTACAAAGCCAGGCGGCATGACTTGTACGGAAGCATTGGCTAAAGGTTTGCCGATGTTATTCGTGCCTCCATTACCGGGGCAGGAAGAAGAAAACTGTGAATATTTTGTACAAGCCGGATACGGCCAGGTCATTCACTCTGCTGACGTTATTACTAATCGCTTCAAATACTTGAGTGAGCAGGTCTATGCACCGCGTCAAGCTGAAAGCCAGCTGAAATCAGCCCTCAAACCAGACAGCAGGAGCACCTATGATCCAACATGTTGTGCCCAGGCTGTTCATGATTTATTGTTCCCGGCTACAGCGGAAGTCACATCCGCACCCAAGGAGCGCTTCACAGCCGGAATTGGGGCCACTTCGCTGTCAGGTACCCGAATCCCATTCTAGCAGCTCTATGACCCCTTCTAATCGTTCTACGAGGACGTTTCATCTCTTGAGGACATGCATAAAGAAGGTTCCCCTCCATTGATCCGGAAGGGAACCTTCTTTTATTTCCTTCATATCTCCGTATGATTTGCTGGAAAAAAGGGTAATTTAAATAACAAGCCCTCATCAACAATTCAATTAAAAACGATGAAATAAAACTGTATTCCAGGGCTTTTCGAGGTCTATGTAGTGAATACATAGTTAACTACCCTGCCTGTTTGCAGAATTTAAAGGTCAATTACTTGTAAAAAGTATGATGCCCAATCGTTTTTACTTTTTTCTGAGAACGAGCCACTGTCAGATCATCCGCAAGCGTCAATGACAAGAAATAATACGTATCATCGGCGACTTCCTTTTTCCCATTCAACGCTGCATTAACAGCCTTGATACTGTCCTCATTGGGAGTAACACGTTTCAAACGCCCGTTCGCTACAGGACTGAATTGGGATTTTTGATAGATAACTTTGTAAATAGTATCGGGAAAATTGGCTGACCGCAGCCGGTTTAAGACAACATTGGCAACTGCCACTTTGCCTTCGTACGGTTCACCTTCCGCCTCTGCCATGACGATTTTTTGCAGCAGAAGCAGCTCTTTATCGGACACACTGTATGACCAGGCTGCAAGTTTCGAGTCTTCCTGGTTCAGAAGTTTGGTCCGTGTAAAGTAAAGTTTTTGGGGGGAGTCGTAATTGCAGCTACAGCTTTGGCACGCTCTACTTTGGCCAATTTCAGAGCTGCCTCTTTTTCGCTTTGGCCGCAGCTGCCGCTCGGGCCGCATGTTTAGCCTTGGCTTCTTTCTGTTCCTGCTCTTCCTGAGCAGCCGTCAGCCAGTTTTTGGCTGGGAGCGATTGGGTCCAGTAATCGGCCTGAATAGACGCATCAGCAGACAGACTTGTCCCGTCTGCCATCATTCGCCTGTCTTCGCTAAAAGAATTTTCGCTATTTTCTGCCGAACCCGCAAGTTCAGTCATCTGTTTGCTATCACTTGCCTCATTCCACTTTCCAGTCGCCTGAACGACATTAGCCCCCACTATACATACAAGCAGCACAGATAACATCGGTGCCACCCAACGATTCTTGCTTATAATATCCATTCGAAGATTCCTCCTGTCGAAACAATTCCCTAATCTAAGTAACCACAAAAAAAGAATTTGAATAACGTTGGCTAATATTACATAGGGAATAACGTAATGTCAATGTGATTTTATGTCATATCCATGAGTTTCAGGAAAAAGAAAACGTATCCACGACCTCATACATCGGCGCCTGACCTGGCTGTGTCACATAAAGCACAAAATCTTGTACCATCCAAGAATTAACACCCAAAAAGTCTTCAGGAAGCACTCCAAATATCCCTTTATCTTCATTTCCTGGGTCCTTACCCATAAATTTACGCGCAATCGTAATATGAGGAGAATACGGTCTTAATTCGACCTCGAATCCGAGGGAGGAAGTTGCGTCCACAATCCGTTTTTGCAGAAGATGAAGTTGATCCATATCTCCCTCAACACCTTTCCACAACACCTTTGGTGCCTCTTTTAACCCAAACGTTCCCCATCCGGATAATTGCAGCTCAAAAGGCTGAAATCCGTCCGTCGCCGAGCGCAGCGTTTTCCGAAGATGTCCAATGTCACTAACAAGGGTATCTCCCAGAAATTGCAATGTAATATGATAATCTCTATAATCGGTCCACTTGCGAAAATCAAGCTTTCCTTGCACCTGTTCGGCAGTCATCCGAAGTGAGTTCTGAATGGGTGCAGGCACCTGAAGTGCAGTAAATAATCGTTCCCGTCGGGATGGAAGATCCGTATATGAATAGTTACTCATGGTAAACACCTCTTCTAAAGTTCGTTTTATTATTTCATAGTCGTCTCTATGGTTCCAAGTTGGTTAATTATAGAGTGACACAATTTATGGGATTTGCACATGAGGCTGTATTCCTGCCTTTTACGCACATCACCTTCTTTTCTGCTAAACTAAAATCACAACATATTTGAATTCAGGAGGCCACTAACTATGGGTAAAATTGTATGTTTTCCATCCCTGACCACGAAACAGCAGCAACGGATTCTGGATGCAGCGCCAGGTTATACACTTACGGTTGGCAAAGCCAAAGAGATTAATACATCGGAGTTAAAAGAAGCCGAAATTATCGTAGGCTGGTCTCCTCTGGTAACTGAGAATGCACTCAAAGAAAACAGCCCTCTCAAATGGGTTCAAGTCTGGTCCGCAGGTGTAGACAACCTTCCATTCTCTGATCTGGAACAAAAAGGAATTTCATTAACCAGTGCTAATGGCGTACACGCCATTCCCATTACCGAGATTATTCTGGGCATGATGTTGTCCCACAGCCGCTGGCTCAGACAAGCGATGCTGCACCAGCAGCGGGCGGAGTGGAAATCACCAGGCAAAGCGCTTCCGGAATTGCATGGAAAAACAGCCGTTATCGTCGGTGTCGGAGAGATCGGATCAGAAACCGCGCGTATTCTCAAAGCATTGGGCATGAACGTAATTGGGGTTCGGCGCTCCGGCAAAGACGTTCCGAATGTAGACCAAATGTACAATATGTCCGGTCTGCATGAAGCACTGAGTCAAGGCGATTACGTCATTAATATTTTGCCACTTACGGATGAAACCCATCATATTTATAATCAGGCTGCATTTGAACATTTCAAATCCGGTTCCTGCTTCGTCAATGTGGGACGTGGTCCAAGCGTGAATACGGAAGCCCTGCTGGGTGCACTGGATAGTGGACAGGTTGCCTTTGCTGCACTTGACGTATTCGAGGAGGAACCACTGCCTTCCGACCATCCCCTGTGGAGCAAGGAAAACGTCCTCATTACGCCACACATTGCCGGAAGTACAGAACAGTACACCGAACGGGCTCTTGATATTTTTGTGCAAAATCTGGAGGCGTATATTGACGGAAAACCCCTTCCTGTAAATCTGGTAAATTATAGTCATAAATACTAAAAACGCTTGATGTTCCTATGTGAAATTGTACAAATCCATGTGAGGTATTTTTCCTGTGAAAATCAAAAACCTCCACACCGGAAAATGAATCTTTTCCCGTGTGGAGGTTTTTTCTGTTATTTTCAGTACAATCGTGTTAATTACATAGCCAAATGTGACGTATAAACGTGCCTTTGCTCACCGTTCGATACTGATCGATGTTCCACCCGGCATCCAGAATGTGCCCCTCCACCCATTCGGTGGAAACGATAACTGCCCGTCCTGTCAGCTTACGCAGACTAGTTAACATGGCAAGTTGTTCCTCATCGGGAAGAACAGAGCAGAGATTATATGGCATGTCCAGGATGGCTGCATCGTAGAAACCTTCCAGATCATTCATATCTCCGAGGGTAATTCTGGCTGGATCATAACCATAATGAGGAAGATTAATGCGCGCACCCTGTACCGCCAAAGGGTTCAAATCATTCCCTTTCGCCTCAATCCCCATCGACAATGCTTCAATAACTACCGTTCCCATTCCGCAGCACGGATCGAGTAACTGATGCCCCTGCACATGCGGAATCGCAATATTGACTAATGCTCTGGCTAACGTCACACCCAGACCTGTGGAATAATTTTGCGGCTTCTGATGATGGGTTTGCCACGAGCGATCAGCTTCTGTCCATTGACCAAGGAGCCATTTCCCATTCGCATGGATTAGTCCGAAAGTCACATCAGGTTGTTTCATCATCGCCTTGCCTCTAATGCACATGCCCAGCTCTTTTCCAGCAAACGGGAATGTGCATAATCCGGCATGTCATCGCCCTCTTTCAGGCAGACCACCTTGAACGTTTCATCAGAAGACAGATCGATCAGTGAAGCCGCAGGCTTCAAATCCTCCACCGTATCTGCTTCAGCCATCACATCCAGTCTGCCTCGGACAAATGGACTTCTACCTGGTGGAATGCATAGAATGGAGCGAACATAAGCATGATCGCCGGAATGAATATCTGTGCCAGAAGCGAGCATCGTTTCCAACTCCAGTTCACATAAAGCACGTTCATTCTCATGGCAAGCAAAGGTATATACGTAATTTCCAGCAACTGAATCCTTGCTGTTTGTAGAGCTCAACATGGTAGCCGTCCTTCATGTCTCTTCTATTATAAGAAGAGGTTATATTTTTAATTTTTCAATGGAAACAAGAAGGTCTTCGGACAATTCTTTCAAGGTTTGAATATTGCCGCTAATCGTTTCCATGGAGCTCACCTGTTCCTCAGCCGACGCTGACACTTCCTCTACACTGGCCGCGGATTCCTCCGATACTGCCGAAATTTGTTGACTGAAATCATTCATGCGTCCGCTCGCCTCCTGCATGCCCTCCAGACCATCCGTCATTGTACCAATGACCTGAACCATGCCCTCTACCGACTCACTAATGGTACGGAACAGATTGCCGGAATTACGTACTTGCTGCTGCCCGCGCTCTGTCTCCAGTACACCTGTTCGCAATTCCTCAACCACACCCTGGGAATCCTTCTGAATATCTTCCGTGATGACGGTAATCTCTTCTACAGATGTCCGAACGGCTTCGGACAATTTACGCACTTCTGCTGCAACAACTGCAAATCCGCGTCCACTCTCTCCTGCACGGGCAGCTTCGATGGAAGCATTCAATGCGAGCAGGTTGGTTTGGCGCGCAATGTCATGAATGACTTGAACCAACTGCGATATGTCTCCGTTTTTGCGATCCAGCTGTTCCATCTTGTGCATGGAAGACGAAACTGTCCCAGCAATCTGCTGCATCTGGTTCACGGATTGCTCCATGGACTCGCGGCCGGTCAGTCCTTGTTTCAGAATAAGGTCTGACATCAGGCGAAGCTGGTTTCCCTGCTCCGAATGTTGCTGAATATGTTCGTTCAGTCCCTCGACGGTACGAGCAGATTCAACAGCCGTTTCCGCTTGACTCTCTGCTGCTTTTGCCGACTCTTCCATCGTTATGGCAATTTGGCGACTGCCAATCTTAACCTCTTCAGAAGAAATGGCCAATTCGCTGCTTTGGCGGTTGACGGCTTCAGCAATCCGTCTGACATTCAATACCATGGAGGTCAGATTACCTTTCATGTCGTTCACGGCTTTGGCAAGCACACCAACCTCGTCTTCATGTTTGGTATGTATGTCCTGAACATTCAATTGACCTTCCGCAATCAGTTTCACAGCACTGATTACTCGAAGCAGCGGTTTCACGACTTGTGAACGGATGATCGGGATACTGATTGCCGTGATGAGAATCATCACCAGTACACCTACAATAATAATTATTCGTCCGTCCTGTACGGATCTAATGGTCTGAGCCGCCGAGAGGTCAGACTGCTCCTGATTGTATCCCACCAGAAAGTCCATATGGACTTGCATGGCATCGAAAGAAGCCGCCCCTTTTTCTGAGACTTCCTTCGCCAGTTGTTCCTGACCTTCGTCACTCAGTTTGATGGATTGCGTGTTAATCTTGAGGTAAGCTTCCCATTTTGTCTTTAAAGCTTCCCAATGTTCATTCTCTTCAGCTGCCTTTTCCTGCTGATCATATATTTTAATGGCCTGAGCTGTTTCACGAATGTATTTGGTGCGCTCTTCAGCGAGGTCTGCTTTGGCCCCAGCCTGTGCATCATAATGGCGATAGCTCAATGACAAAATATGTTCTGTTGTATAATTCAAACGGTTAATCTGCTGGATCGAAGGCATCCAGTTATTGGTGATCCTATTCGTGTTTTTTTCCATTGAGTTCATTTGTGTAACAATCGTGACACTAAGAAGAATTAAACAGAGGATTAATAGATAGAACGCGATGCTGATACGCAGACCGATACTCTTGATCTTGAATCTGCTAAACATATGATTTCCCCTTGTGCCCATCTTCGGCCACTTCCGTATTTTAGGTGCTTTTGTCGTTGTTTTCCCCTTCTTTTGGCATCTTGCAAAATACTCTTTTCTATATTATATCCATAGGAAAAGGGACGTAAAGTATTATAACATTCTTTTGTTTTAGTCATGCTTTATTTTGTAAAATCTTGTGATTATTCCACATTACCTGTTGAACGGAATCGAATAATGTAAATTTATGAGCAAAATGAAGCAAAAAAGAGCTGCAGCATACGGCAAATATCCGATCTGCAGCTCATAAGATTTGAATCTAACAGAGGGGCAGGTATGGAACCCGCCATTCTTTATATCATAACAGCTAACCAGCCACCCTTATGCGTTCGCCAGTAACTTGTAAGAGGCCAACCTTCGCTCGTAATCTGGTCCAGTGGTCACTATAAGCAGCTGATCCGTGTCTAGTCTGTGGCACACCTGCTGCAATTGGTTCCAAACCTGTGCAGGTGTGCCTGCGTAATGTCGTTGTACTTCTTTTCCATCAACATTGGCACTGTCGTCGTTGGAGCGGGTACTCGTGCTGGCAATGTCAGACTGCGTCGAATGCTCTTTCCCTCCGGCTCTGCGTCTCTCCTCCATCTCGTGGCTCCAGGACACCGCATCTTCCTGCGTCTCCGCACACAGAACACTGACTGCAGCCATAACCTCCGGTTCTTTCCTGTTGGCGCTGGGGATAAACCCCTCCCGATAACGCCGCACGGCCTCTGTACCATCCGCGTCACTCATAAATTGTCCAAATACATACCCCATACCAAAACGTGCGGCAAACTCGGCACTTTTTACGTTGGTACCCAGCATCCATAAGGATAACGGAAGCTCCGGAATCGGTCGGGCCGTCACCGGATGTTCTTCATAGGTGTAACGGTCTTCCAGTAGTTCGGTCAGTGCCGCGAGCGATTCAGGCAGCTTGGACACATGTTGCAAGTAATTGCCACTCAAGGCCATCGTCGCATGGGGCCGCCCCCAGGAGCACGTCCCAAGCCTAATTCGATGCGCCCCGGATAGAGCGCCGCCAGCAGTCGGAACGATTCTGCTACCTTGAGCGGGCTATAGTGCGGTAACAGCACAGCACCGGAACCAAGCTGAATCGTGTTCGTTCGTGCGCCAATATGGGCAAGCAGCACTTCCGGCGATGCCGATGCGAGTTCATCCATGTCATGATGTTCAGACGTCCAGTATCTCGAATAGCCCCACTCTTCAGCACGCTGCGCAAGTTTAACGGATTGTTGGAGCGCCTGTTCTGCTGTGGCGCCGTTCAGCCTTGGAACAAGGTCAAGTACGCCCAGATTGTATTTTCCACTGATGGTCGCACCCAAGCGTCTCATCTCCCTTCGTCTCGCTTATCTTAGTCCAAATCGTAGATGGAGCCGACCTTGAGACCGTAAAGTTCATTGTATATTTTCTCGGCAAATGCATCCGTCATCCCGGCAATATAATCAATCACCATATGCTCCCAGGTCCAGATCGGATTCGCCTTCGCCTGATCCTTCTCATAGCGCTGCAGCCAATCGGACGGAATTATGGATTTGGACGTTTCCGGGTCAAGGAAAGCATCCCACAGACGCTTAATCATCCATTCACTGCGCTTTTGCAACCTCTGCACACGCAGGTCACGAATCATGGTCACCCAGGCAAAGCTCTTGAGCACACTCACCGTGCGCAGCATATCGAGATCCTCGGCACCTTCACGGACAAACGTTACCTTTTTCCAGTCTCCGTTATCAATAACTCCCAGACTTGCGACAAAAAGACTGACCCAGTAAGCTTTGACCTCCCGGCGGGTGCGTGAGTAGTCATGCTCACAAAACGGCATCTTTTCATTCCAGATGCGCAGGAACGAAGCAAGGACTTCTTCGACTTTTTTGCCAATCGCTTCCCTTGTCCATCCGTTCCAGAACAGATCCTCCAGCGTTGTAATCTTATCCACAATCAGTCGATTGATATGCGGATCTTGCAGGAAATGCTCATGTACTTCGATTTTGCCTGCCTTGATGCCATCCTCCAGATCATGTGCGGAATACGCAATATCGTCGCAGAGGTCCATCAGCTGTGCTTCCAGCGTCTTTTTGCCAGCAGGAATATCCCAACGATTGCGAATCTCGCGGATATACTGCCATTCATGATGGTACATGCCCTTCTTGCTCTCCGTACCTGGATACGGATACTTGTTGATGCCGAGCAGCACTGCATCGGACAGGTTCAGTCCATCGATATCCTCCCGTTTCTCCAAGTACATAATGAGACGGAAGTTATGTGCGTTGCCTTCAAAATGCTCATATTTCCGCTTCAGCTCAGCACGAATCTCCTGTTCCGGTTGGGTGATTTTGCTCCACGATTTTTCTTCATGATTTTCTTGATCTCAGTGTTAATGAGATCATCGAGGATGCCATCCAACACTTCTTCCCCTTTATGCCCAAAAGGCGGGTGACCGAAGTCATGCGCAATCGCGGCACACTCCACCACTTCCGAATCAATAATCAGTCCCGGGCTGTCTGCCTGGTTCAACTCCACCTCCGGGTAGCGTCGCAGCAAGCTTCTTGCCGCTTCTCGCGCAATCTGCGCCACCTCAAGGGAGTGGGTCAATCGTGTGCGATAATAATCGCCCGTTCCTGCACCAAACACCTGTGACTTGCCCTGCAGCCGACGGAAGGTCGGTGAATGTATCAGTCTGGAATAGTCGCGCTCATAGGCTGCACGAACCCCATCCAGTTTCGTTAGTTCAGGATATTGTCTATGTTCTCTCAGATCGTTCCATTGCATGTTGATCACTCCTAGCCGACTGTCTCTATTTTGAGTGATTATACACATATTCTGCAGTTTCGAAAAGCAAAACCTGTCTGCGATTGTCATCTCTTCTCACATCAACTTGTGATGCACAGTCGTCTTCTCTTATTATACCCCGCCAGACTATCATCCGTGCACCTAAATGGTAATGATTAATATTGAAAGTAACTTATGACGAAAAAAGTGCCTTATACAGTTTGCTTGGCCGTTCCGGTTACGGATCGTTCTTTCGATCGCTGTTATTCCCAAATTTCTTTGATTCCCTTTAGAAAGGGTGAAATTCGGGAATAAAGGCGAACGCTTCGCTTCTTCAGAATCGATTCCGTCCCCTTCACTACTGTCGCTGTTTGATTCACACCCACTCTAAAATGACATTACATCCCCTTAAAGGGGGACTTCAATCAAGACTTTAAGAGGCTAAAGAATACCATTAAATTGTTTATTTCATCACTTCATTAATAGTCTGTCTTCCCCTTACCCTCCCCGGTATGGGGTAGGTAAAATAAAAAACCGACAGGGCGGAAGTGCCCTGTCGGGGAGAAGATGGTTGGTTAGACCATAACCTTGCAGATATCGTTGGTGAACTCTACCGGATCTTGAATTGGCAGTCCTTCGATCAGCAATGCTTGATGATACAGCAAGCTTGTATAAAGGCTCAGTTTTTCTTTATCCTGTGCGAATGCGTCTTTCAGGGATTTGAAGACATCGTGATTTACGTTGATCTCCAGCACTTTATCTGCCTGTACATTTTCACTGTTCGGCATAGCCTTTAGGATTTTCTCCATTTCAATCGTCAGCTCACCTTCAGTGGACAAACATACCGGATGGCTTCTCAGGCGTTTGGAAGCTTTAACAGCTTTTACTTTGCCGCCGAGCTGCGCTTGCATCGCTTCGAACAACTCTTTGTTGTCGTTGTCCTGTGCGTCTGTTTCTTCTTTATCTGCACTGTCCTCGATGCCCAGGTCACCGCTGGAGATGGATTTGAATTCTTTCTCCTTGTAGTTCGTGATCATCTTGATTGCAAATTCGTCGATGTCGTCAGTGAAGTACAGCACTTCATAGCCTTTGTCGAGCACACCCTCGATCTGTGGCAGCTTCTCAATCCGTTCAATGGATTCACCAGATGCGTAGTAGATGTACTTCTGATCTTCCGGCATTCTGGAAACATACTCGTCCAGGCTCACCAGTTTCTTCTCTTTGGAAGAAGAGAACAAAAGCAGGTCCTGCAACGTATCCTTGTTCACGCCATAGTCACTGTAGACGCCATACTTCAGCTGACGGCCAAACGCTTGATAGAACTTCTCGTAATTCTCACGCTCATCCTTAAGCAGGCTTTGCAGTTGGCTCTTGATCTTGTTCTTGATGTTCTTCGCGATCAGGCTGAGCTGACGGTCGTGTTGCAGCATTTCACGGGAAATGTTCAGGGACAGATCTTCCGAATCGACCATACCTTTGACAAATCCGAAGTAATCCGGCAGCAGATCACCGCATTTGTCCATGATCAATACACCGTTAGAGTACAGTTCAAGACCTTTTTCATACTCTTTTGTATAATAATCAAACGGAGTGTTCTCCGGGATAAACAGGATCGCATTATATACCACTGCGCCATCTGCGCTGATGTGCAGGTGTTTGAGCGGTTTGTCAAAACCGTAGCGTTTTTCCATATAGAAGTTGGTGTAATCTTCTTCAGTCAATTCGCTTTTATTTTTACGCCAAATCGGCACCATACTGTTCACGGTTTGCTCTTCTTTGTACTCCTCGAACTCGTTCTCAGTACCTTCCTTCGGACGCTGACCTGTCACATCCATCTTGATCGGGTAACGAATGAAGTCGGAGTATTTCTTGATGATGGATCTCAGGCGGTACTCCTCCAAAAATTCGTCATACGAATCTTCTTCGGTATTTTGTTTGATCGTTAGGACGATTTCCGTACCCACGGAATCTTTCTCGGCTGGAGAGATCGTGTACCCATCCGCGCCTTCGGATTCCCATTTCCATGCTTCGTCGCTGCCCAGCGTTTTACTCGTTACCGTCAGCTTGTCCGCTACCATGAATGCGGAGTAGAAACCAACCCCGAATTGTCCGATGATGTTGTGTCCGTCTTTGGCTTCATTCTCTTTCTTGAACGCCAGAGAGCCACTCTTCGCGATAACCCCAGATTGTTTTCCAGCTCTTCCTGGGTCATCCCGATTCCTGTATCGGTCAGTGTGAGCGTGCGATTTTCTTTGTCGATGGTCAGCTTGATGTAGTAGTCCTCTTTGTTGAAGATGAGTGTGTCGTCCGTCAGTGCTTTGTAATATATTTTGTCAATGGCGTCACTGGAGTTGGAGATCAGTTCTCTCAAAAAGATTTCTCTTTGGGTGTAAATGGAGTTGATCATCATATCCAACAAGCGTTTGGATTCAGCCTGGAATTCTTTTTAGCCATGAATGGGTGTCTCCTTTCAAATTTGGAATAGAATGATTAGATTGAATATAGAAAGCAAACCCTTGAATTGTCCATGCAGAACGTAACATTGCTAGAAAAGCCTTCAATTGCTTTGATCCCCAGATTTTTTGATTTCATATTTAGGGCTCAACACTAATACAAGTAATTGATGTTCTTCTGGTGACCGTTCCGGTTACGGATCGTTCTTTCGATCGCTGTTGTCTCCAAATTTTCTTGAACTATTCTGAAATGGTTAGAAATTCGGAGACAAAGGCGAACGCTTCGCTTCTCCAGAATCGATTCCGTCCCCTCCACTGGTGAGGCTGTTTCGCCAAATACTTGATAATGCTAAGACATCTTTAAAAATATAAAAAATCCGGTGAGACAAACTACGATTCCCAAAATCTTTCCTAGCCCCTCCACGCTCATGCATGTCCTATTCAGGTTTAACATTATCCATATTCAAAAACACAATCATTCCATATGTAGTCGTGTAGTAAAACATCATTTGTTAGCACTCCGTTCGTCAGAGTGCTAAACCCTTCCTTTTATATAACATATGGGAAAATTGGGTGTCAATACGAAGCCGGTTATTTTAACAAAATGATCGAATAACACTTCAAGTTTTGCACATCTCTAACCATTTTAGCTCAATACATCATGCAATACAAAAGCCGCCTCGAACCAAAGTTCGAACCGGCTTGGAGAACAGATTGGAATGAGTATGTGCAGCATTGGCAAGCCACACGCTAACGAACCTGACAGACGTTAATTGGCCTTTATAGGATAATTTCATAATCTAAAGAATCGTCGACACGCTATTTCTCACCTTTAGCGGATCTATCGAAACTTTCCTCAGGTTTTTCGTAAAATAGGGTGTGTGAAATTCGTTAGACTGGGGAATTGGCAGTAAATCGTAGAATAAGGCTTTCCAGATTCGTTAGATATGGAACAGAGTCGGAGACTTAATTAGAGATGCAACTAGAGTTGAAACTATATAAATTGAACTAAACATTTACACGATAACGAAGAGTACAGAAATAACCTGAAGAAGCGGATCTAAAAGCTTTCTGAAAGAAAGCTGCATCGGAAACACCTCGCCTTTATCCCCGGATTCCCCCTTTATATAAGGGTTTCAAAAAAATCTGGGGATTACAGCGATCGGAAGGTTGTTCTGTCATCGGAGTGGCAAGTGTACATATTCTTTAGTTCAATTGATATAGAAAAGCAACCAGAGATGCAAACTGCTACTTTTTGGCCATCTTTGGATCTAAGGTATCGCGCAGACCGTCCCCCAGCAAGTTGAAACCGAGCACGGTGAACATGATGGAAAGCCCAGGGAAAATAAGCGTCCACGGCGCTTTTTGCAGAAACTGGCGGGAATCTGACAGCATCTTGCCCCATTCCGGATCAGGTGGTTGCGCACCCATGCCGAGGAATCCAAGTGCAGCTGCTTCAATAATCGCTGTTCCAATCCCCAGTGTGCCTTGTACGATGAGCGGGGTGAGGCTATTGGGCAAAATGTGCCGGAACAGAATTCGCATATTGCCAGCCCCCAGCGTACGTGCCGATGTAATAAATTCCTCCTGTCTCAAGCTAAGTACCCTTGAACGTACCAGTCGTCCGTAGGTCGGGATGTTCACGATCGCTATCGCGAGCAGTGCGTTCTGCAAGGATGGACCCAGAATCGCGACAATGGCGATTGCCAGCAGAATAGCTGGAAAAGCGAGCAAGATATCGAACAAACGTGAGATGAGCATGTCCGCCCATTTCCCATAATACCCGGCAATCAGGCCGAGCAATGCACCCGCAATAATAGAGCCAATGACCGAAAAGAAGCCGACCCACAATGAAATGCGCGCTCCGTGCAGCACTCTGGAAAATACGTCACGCCCGAGATCATCGGTACCGAACCAATGCTCTGCCGAAGGGGCTTGCAGACGATCTGTAAGTACCTGCTCTTTGTAATCATACGGGGCAATATACGGGGCCACAAAGGCCAACAGGATGAAAAAAACGATAATGATCAAGCCTGCCAGCGCAAGCCGATTTCTCCGAAACGTTCTCCAGGCTTCCCGCCATGGACCAGATGCGGGTGCCGACGCGGCGCCAACGGATTCTCCGGTATTGGTCGATAATTTGGCCATGCGGCGTCTCCCTTCTAGGATATGAATGAAATTTAAGATCAACGAGTTCTATTACACTAAAGCATTACGATTGCAGTACCATCTTTCGATCGCTATTACCCCAGATTTTATTGATCCACCTATTTAAAGGTGACAATCCGGTGATAAATGCGAAGCTTATGCTTTCGAAGCAACTTTCTTCCAGAAAACTCTTAGCTTCACTCCTACAGATTGGTTCTGACTCTTTGTGTCGTTTAATTTTTTAAAGTTAACTTATATGAAGTTCCATTCATCAACCCAAATGATGAATTCCTATTTATAACTAATTCGAGGATCAAATACGGCGTACAGCAAGTCCACAATCAGGTTAATCACCACGAAGAAGAATGCCACGATCAGAATACCGCTCTGGATCACCGGATAGTCCCGCGAACTAATTGCTTCATATATATAGCGACCGACACCAGGCCAGGCAAAGATGGTTTCCGTCAGCACCGCTCCACCCAGCAAAGATCCGGTCTGTATGCCGATGACGGTGAGTACAGGAATAAACGCATTTTTCAACGCATGTCCATATACGACAAAAAATGGACCGAGTCCCTTCGCCTTCGCGGTACGGATATAATCCGAACTCATCACTTCGAGCATGCTGGAACGGGTCATCCGGGCAATAACAGCCATAGGAATGGTGCCGAGAGCGATACTTGGCAGCAGCAGATGTTTCGTTACCGTCCACAGCTGATCCCAACGTCCGGCAATCATCGTATCCAGCACGTACAAGCCCGTAATGGCTTCAATCGGATCACGTGCATTCATTCTGCCGATGGACGGCAGCCAGTGCAGTTTGTTTGCAAACAGCCACTGCTCCATCAAACCAAGCCAGAAGATTGGCATCGATACACCAACCAATGCAATGACCATGCAGCAGTAATCGAACCACGAGTTATGTTTCCACGCACTGACAATCCCGGCATTCACGCCAATAATAATCGCAAACAGCATACTTGCCATCGTTAATTCGAGGGTTGCTGTCAAATACGGCACAATTTCCTGGGCAATGGGAACCTTGGTGCGGATGGATGTGCCCAAATCTCCCTTAAACAGATCGCCCAGATAAGCGAAATATTGTTGAAACCATGGTTTGTCCAGTCCGAGCTGGTCACGCAGGGCTTGCTTGGATTGTTCGGTGGCCTTTTGCCCGAGTATGGTCTCTGCCGGATCACCCGGAATAGCGTGGATAATGGAAAAGACGATCAGGGTCATGCCCAGCAGCACGGGCAGTAACACGAGTACACGTTTGACGATGTAACTGTTCACTCCTCATTCACCTGCCTTTAACGTATAAAAAGCGCTGGCAGACATGCATGCTTTAGATAGTTACATCCGGATGTGGGTTCTGCCAAGCATTGCATGTTCGCCAGCGCTTTTGAACTAATGGTTCTTATTTAATACTAATTGCGGCTCGTATATAAGTTATTCAAAGTAGGCATTGGCATAGGATTCCGTACCCAATGGGGACGGTACAAAATCTTTCAGGTTCGCTTTACCTGCCAAAATAGGTGTGGTGTGCACAAGTGGAATCCATGGTGCATCTTCCTTAATAATCACTTGCGCCTGCTTGTACAGATCCGCACGCTTGTCCTGATCCGTTTCTTTCTGCGCACTCGTCAGCAGCGTATGCAATTCTTCGTTGACGTAGAAGCTGCGGTTGTTGCCAGGGATTGCATCCTTATCCAGCAGCGTGTACAGGAAGTTATCCGGGTCCCCGTTATCACCGGTCCAGCCGAGCATGTAAATGTCGTCTTTCTCCCGGCTTTGGCATCATCCAGATACGTTGCCCACTCTGGTGATTCAATGTTGACGGTCACTCCGATTTTCTCAAAATCGGCCTGGATCGCTTCGGCAACTTTCTTGCCGTCAGGCATATATGGCCGGGATACCGGCATGGCATAGAATGTTACCGGATCAGGCAATCCGTCAGGGTAGCCGGCTTCGGCAAGCAAAGCTTTTGCTTTTTCCAGATCGTAAGCATAGTCCTCGATACTGTCGTTATATCCCCACAGCGTTGGCGGCATCGGGTTCACCGCTGGCTGTGCTTGTCCCGCAAAGAAGGCATCAATAATGCCCTGTTTGTTTACCGCGTGGTTGAGGGCTTGTCTTACTTTCACGTTATCAAACGGTTTTTTCTTAAAGTTGAAGCCAATGTATGACACGTTAAATGGTGGACGTTCGATCTTTTGCAGCTCACTATTCCCCTCAAGGATGGACAGGTCGTCCGGGTTCAGGTCCTCCATGATATCAATCTCGCCGTTTTGCAGCGCATTGAAGCGAGCCGTGTTATCCGGAATGGAACGTACGATCACCTTGTTCAGCTTCGGCAGTCCCTCTTTCCAATAATTCGGATTCTTCTCCAGAGTGATGGAGTCGTTTCGCTTCCACTCTTTGAATACAAACGGGCCTGTGCCTACCGGCTCGCTCTTGAAATTTTCCTTTTTCTCCTGAATCGCGGTTGGGCTTGCAATGCCAAATGGCGTCATCGCAATGTTTTGCAGGAAAGGCGCTTGTGGCTGGTTCAGGGTGAACTCGACTGTTGTCTCGTCAATCGCTTTTACTTCCTTGATCACGCGTCCGTCTTCCGGACCAAACATGGAATCGTAATAATCGAAGGAATCCCCCTCGAATTTATATTCACTGGCCGGATCACTCCATCGGTTGAAGTTGAACACCACAGCCTCTGCGTTGAAGTCGGTACCATCGTGGAATTTCACGCCGGACTTCAGCTTGAAGTCATACTTGAGTCCATCCGCCGAAATCTCCCAGCTCTCAGCCAGTCCAGGAACAACCTCGGTTCCACCTTCTTTGTAGTCCAGCAATGAGTCGAATACCTGATGTCCAATCTTCAGCGACTCCCCATCTGTAACGATTGCCGGATCCAGCGCCACGGAATCTCCGCCGCGTCCCATAATCATCGTATCCTGTGCTGCCACTTCTGCCGGAGGCTCGCTACCTTCCGCTGGAGCAGGGGAATTACCCGTACCCTCGTTACTTGCGCTGGAGCAGCCCGATAGAATCAACACTGTGCTCATGGCCATGGCCATGACCCCGGATAACCACTTTTTTCTCATTTGCATACGTACAACACCCTTCCCTGTCTCATAATGTGTGTGATACTGGCGTGAAAAAACTCCAATGATTACAATGGTTCGGTTTGGTGCTTTGTATCATATGAAAGGCTTTAAATGCCTGTGATACCTGTGATGTAAATCTGGATAAGCTGAGGCACATATGTGAAATGTTAAACGGGATGTAACCGTACACATTTTGTTAGATTTTTCGGATGATGTGACGAGTTCTAAATACCTGTGGTTGTTGCGTAATAATTGAACTTAGGTCAATAAGCAACAGTAGAATGGTACCGACTTGGTAGAGGCTTAACAAGGCTGATTTTGAGAGAACGCTAGTGTTGTTTGGTATGGAGTTTGGCTTGGAATGTAACTTGGAGTTAGTTCGTCATGGCTAAAGTGTCATTGGCAAAGTCTAATGATAGCGATTAGCTGGAACAGAAAGTTGGTAAACAGGACATTTTAGTGGTTTCTCAAACAGGTTGGATTGGATAGTTTCAATACGTTGTGAAATTAATCTAGAGATGTTGGATTTTACAACAGGGAGACATTACAATAACTTTTCATGTTAAAGTCTTGTCATGATGAGGAGGATTGCGTAAATAAACAGTGGTGAAAATCGATTTCGTGTAACTTACTTTACATCACATTCATCAATTAGACAAGAGATTTACGGACATAAGTCTTCAACTTTATTATATATGTTAATATCATTTACATAAAACACAAAAAAGGAACACCTTTCGACAAAAAACGTCGTGTGTTCCTTGCTGTATTCCCTCTTTACAAACCGGGTCCAACTTATATTTAAGCTATGTCAGCTTATTTTTTGAATAAACCTCTGCGGTACATGACCGTGATAAAACGGTAAAAATCATAACTCGCCCCACTATCGATGCTAAACAATGGATTTTTGGTGTCATATGCCAGTGCTGCGTCCACCGCAGCTTTTGCCCAGACTGGAACTTCCATCTGCTGGCGCGCCTGCAGTTTATCGACCTGGGATTTGAGCGCATCAAACGCTGCTTTCTCTTCGGCTGTCATCGGTTCGCCCCCTTTCGGTGGTTCGGTTGGATTCGTGGGATTGGTCGGTTCGGATGGCTCTGGCGGCTTTGGTGTTGCTGTTGCATATCTCGCTCTCAATTCCGCTGCCGATCCTTGGAACTCGTTCATATCCACGTTGCCGCTGATTCCGTTCACATTGCCAGAGTCCGTATACTGCCAGAACATCCAACGTTTCCAGGCAGACTGGTCATCCGGTACACGCGTGTTGCTGTAACGTGCGATCCACAGATCGTATGAGCTGAGTGATGTATCAAAATTTCCGGCAAATGAATTGCCCGTGTATATGATCGGTTTTACACCTGTGAGACGCTGCAATTCCGTTAAAAAAGCCTTAGCAACCGTGTTGATTTGAGCTTTGCTCAGGTTACCCGGATTATTCTCGTAGTCCATGACAGGAGGTAATTGCAGCGCCTTGGCGCCTCCTACTTTGTTAAGTGTACTGGCGTAATGCGCAGCTTCAGCCTTGGCACCATCGGTGGATGTTGCACGGAAGAAGTGGTACGTTCCGACCAGCATGCCTGCCGCCAGTGCTCCAGTTACGTTTTTTTGGAAATTCGGGTCGATGTACGTCTGCCCTTCAGTCGCCTTGATGAACACAAATGTCATGCCGCTTGCCTTCACTTTGGCCCAATCGATCGTGCCCTGATAACGGGAGACGTCAATGCCCTGCGTATTGCCCGAGCTTCTGGTTTGCATGTTTCTCACACCCTTTATGCGGCAAATTGCCGTTTGTATATAGTTAATGCTTGGGGGGCAGGGGTTGCTTGTGTGCGTGTCCCTGATGTTGGGAAAAGCTGAATTTGGATTGCTATGGGTTATGTCGGTTTTGCTATTTGGGTAAGATCAGGTGCTACTTGGTCAGTCTGCTTCGTATTCTATGTCGTCTGTCGGGAGACTACTAGATATCCATTAACTCACTAAGGAAAAATACCGAGTCGGTACGTGACCGTTCCAGATACGGACCGTTCTTCCGATCGCTGTTGTCTCCAAATTTTCTTGATTCATTTTCTTAAAGGTTAGAAATTCGGAGACAAAGGCGACCGCTACCGCTTCTTCAGAATCGATTCTCCTTCACTACTTGTAGCTACGGATCGAACTTCGATTTGAATATTGCCCTTTCTCCTGCTATAAGGCAATTTGAATGATAAACACTTACTTTGTTTCATCTCTGGCCTGTTGATCAACTTCCTTACCATCTGACGGTACAAAAGATTCTCTGGAATCAGGAGTATAGTTGTCGGGAATCCCCCCATCTCCACCCTTACCCTTAAGCACTTCAATTGCCTGCCGAATTGCAGGCGGGATTGGTGCGCCCAATTTGCCCCCATTTTCAATGATGGACAATAACTCATTCGCGATATAAAAAAGGCGACCGCATCCCTGAACAAATGTCCGTCTCCCAGAACACCGTCCACCAGATGAGCCACCGATACCATTGCAAAAATAAATACTTTTCGTGCGATGCCGAACATCCCGACATTGCTCTCCAGCTTGCCAGTCATCCCCGCCGCAGCGAAGCCGGTTAGGTAATCGAGGATGACGAATACGAGTAGTACGCCGAGCACGCCTGACCAACCTCCGAAGAAGTAGGTTGCTGAGCTGGTTATTAGGGCGAGGAGCCATTTCCATAGGGTTTCCTGTTCCATGGTTTCACCTCCTTATATTCAAAATAAAAAACCATACCTCTCCAAATGGATTAAAAAACGTTCCATTATCGTGCGTTCCTACTACTGACTGTCCCCTTCGCCAAGTGCCTCAGCCACTTTGTCACGGCTCTTTGATGGTACTTGCTCAAGGGAGATCATCCCCTTTCGAATCAACATCACATATACAGCCAACATCGTTTCACCACCCCTCATGAGTCCTGTACCACAGCGGATTAGCAGATCAGAAAACCTATCCCTTATCGAT
Organism: Paenibacillus sp. 1A_MP2; assembly: GCF_052244825.1. NCBI lineage: Bacteria > Bacillati > Bacillota > Bacilli > Caryophanales > Paenibacillaceae > Paenibacillus > Paenibacillus sp. 1A_MP2. Next base: position 5,855,397 of record NZ_JBQQCS010000001.1, read on the forward strand.
CCACCGTTACGTGGAACTCATATAGTTATTCTCTCGTAGCTTTAAGTGCGGTGGGTCACTGCTCCAGTTGTTGCATGGTAGGGGCGAACTCCGACACTTTAGTGGTTCGCATGGTATAGTACACCAGCAATCGCAGAGTATCGTTCTCCGTCTCCCAACGCAATTCCGTTGCGCGACAGGGCGTTCCCTCCATGTCGATGGTTTCCAATGCTTCAAACAGCTGGTCCGGTAGAATCACCGGGATATTGTCTGCTTCTAGCCAGCGAATTTCAAAGACGTGAGATTGCACAAAGCGATCGCTGCGTTCGCGGGTGAGTTGAGCGGAAAGCAGGCGGTAGGATATGCCCGGGGTGGAACCAGTGCCCGTTTGGGGGGGGAGGATCGGGATGTTCGGGAAGTGCTGAGTTAGTGTTGTAGAGATAGAGTCGGTTAAGTGGTTTATGCTCATGGTTCACCTCCTTTGGGGTTGAATATTTTTACAAAAGGTATCGTTTCTATATGACACCGGACTGGCATCCGATTTTTCGTGTCCTATATATGAAGCCGCTGAGCTACCTGCTGCCAAAATACATTTACCTACTTGTCTCTAAATCAACTCCCCCTGAATTCAATATGAAAGCCCCTGACGGCTCTAGAGCATAAAAATAGCGCACCACTTAGGTACGCTATTTAAATCCCTTCAGTTTGTTCTAAAATGTAATCCTCGACTGCTTCCCGATAATCAGCATTGGTGATGTCATCCAACAAGTACACCTGACCCGTTTTTGGATAACGTCCTTTGTCCAAGATTTTTTCCGTTGCATTCCTTACAACCACTTGGTTAACCATTACAAAATCGCTCCTGTATTTTCATTAGCCATGAGCAAAATTTGGTCTTCCAATTCTTTTATGTTCTCTTCCACTGTCAGTTCGGTAAGAATCCTTTCCAGCACTGGCAGTTTTGTTTAAGGATCAATTTTCACAATTCGATAAATGTTAAGGCGTCTCATCATATTCAAGATCAATGTGTTCCAATTTCGTAATCTCGTTTCGTGTCGAGCCGTCACCTTGCCAAATTGAAGCTACAATTTCACCGTATTGATCATATATATAATTCTCATTCCTGTTTGCATTTGTATTTTCACTTCCTTTCCTGAATACCTTTATTCGGGTTTTAACAGACAACAGTATAAGCTTTCCCGGCTCACAACGTCACACCCTTTCCCCTGATTCCCTCTATCTATTTAATTTACAGCGAAACAAGTGTTGTATTGAAATAATGCGAAGCATTTACAGGCCCAGCACTGGTGTTATCGCCCCAAAAAACGAGTTTCAAAGGTACGGTTACATCAAAGTTAACTGGAGCGGGATTTTGACCAAAAGACCAATTTATAGTATCTGTTGAAGTGAAAGATGAGTTGTTTGTCCTGTATTGACAAGTCGAAACCTTCGACTGCAAATCAATAACAAAGTACAGTATATTAATGACTTTTAGCCCTTGACCTGAAGCAGAGGAAGCATGAATGGGCCAAAAATTAACCCCATCATATAGCGAGAAAAAAGCATAAACGCTGTCGGTTGTCGTCGGTAGAGAAATATACGACACGGTTCCTGTATTTCTGGCCGTTCCCGTTATCAATTTCGTACCCGCCTCAAACGTTGCATATGTGTAGGCTAGGTAGCTCCTGTTGTTTGCGGCTAAGGTTACGCCTGTGGATGCATTTGGGCCGGGATTTAACAAACTATACTTGCCGCCGACTTGAGGCCCAGATAACTCTTGGTTATCCAATGAGAAAAAATCAAGTGTCGGCATTATGTCACCACCTCCATGACTATATGGGCATGAACAGCGCCAGAAGCTGAACACCAACCCTCGATAAATTCGTTTGACGAAATGATCATATCTGCAAACGGGATCAAAATTGTATCGTTTGCCGCTATAGTGTACTTGTTAATCAAATTGCAATTGTCGCCACTCCATCCAAAACGGATAGTTACTGTTTGTGCTGTGCCTGTTACGTTACAAAGTACAAGTGATTTCACTAATCGATTTGTACTCCCGAGGGCTGGAACCATCGTTGTTGGTGTTGAACTTGCTGGCATACTAATGCGGAACGAGTTAAGCCCCAATGTAAGTGGTGCTCCATCCCTTTCTTCTGCCGTTACCCTAGCGTTGACATAGGGGGCTGAGCACCACATACGAATGGTTTCGCCTGGAGAGATAACAACATCAGAGATAGGTATAACCAATGTTTGATTTGCTTTCATAGGCTTGGCGTAAATTAAATAATTAATAGGCGAGCTGTTAAGCGCCATGGTAACGGTGGTGTCCACCGAGTTGACATTGCATAGGATAATGGATTTTATAATACACGTCTTATCCGTTTTTCCTGTGTACATGGTTGTGCTTGCTGTTGTGGGGAGTCTATCCCCGTATATTTTAACTACCGCCATCTATAGCGCCCCCCATACTTTAGATTGTGTGTGCAACACCCAAGCACCCCACACTCCGCCCTGCTTAGTCCTCACCCAAAGAGTTGGAACGGAATTTTGTTTGGTAGCTCTTTGCAAAATATATAAGTCAGAATCAACAATGACCTCAACGTAAAACCCGCCAGTACCACCGCCCACTGGGGCATTCGGAACGCTTGGATTAACAAAATATTGCCCTGCGGTAATCAAGTCATTGAAGTTAATCGTAGAAAGAGTTGACTTCAATCGCCCGTTATCGCGTGTTAACTTGAACATTTGCCCTTGTTCGAAAATCGCCAAATCATCCCCCTCGGCGCTGTACGGCACATCTGCCGAAACCTCCCGAGAACTTGATTCTACTGATTGCTTTAGTTGTGGTTGGTACAGGACCGGAAACAACAAGACGCAACTTAATACCGGAAACACCTGCTGGAATTGTTACAACCTTCCTTTTTCGATGCCAACCCGTATTCCCGTTTGCTACCAATGAAGCTATAGTCGTATTAGAAGCGGAGTTTAATACTTCTATATATAGATTTCCCTCATTCATTCCCCATGTATAGAATACAGCCTGTAACATGTAATCGCCTGGACTTACAATTATAGAATCAGAATCCAACATAGAGTATAAACCACTAGTTAGCGGGTAAGACATGCCGAAGTATTTTGATACCCTGCTGTCCACGCTTGTGGTAACCGCCCAAAGAGAAGGCCCTTCTGGGTAATTCCAATTTGACATCCCTAAATTAGCGGAAGAGTTCTTCACAAGGTTGGGCGAATAACTTTCAATTATAGGTTTAACAGCGACGTTAACAGCCGCCTGAGCATTCTCGTCAGCCTGGGGCAGTATCACTCCAAGTTCGTCTCTAGTAGGTACTTTATTCCATGGACCCCAACCAAAATAGTAGTTTCTTTGAAAAACCTCTAAGTTGCCAGGCTGGAAGGTGGTCAGGGTTTGCAACACTCCCGCATGAGGCTCTACAGTCAAGTGAAACGCATCTCCAGTTGGGGAATTAAGCAAGGTTTCTACAGTGACATTCGTTGGGCAATAATATTCCCCTTCTGTAATATAGCTATTAAGATCAGATCCCGCAGGTATAAGTATGGATTCACGTGTTGCAACGCCTGCGTCAATCTTTTCAAAAATCCTGTTAATACTCTCCCGGGTCACATTCTCGTTCCCTAAGGGAAGAGGTAATTTCAGTCGATCCGTTTCTTTTGGCATTACGCCCACACCTCCAGTTCATTCCACGTCAGGGACGCGGCGTCGAGTTTATCCCAGGTCATCTGTTTGTTGTCCAGATCGTCCCACACCAAATATCGATACTCATATTCCACGGCCATATGGGCCGGTTTTAGTTCATCAATCGCGCGTTTGAGATCATCAATATTGGGCGGGATGCCCATCGTGTCCACAAAGCTCACCGTAAAACTCCACGCTTCCGGCTGAAACGTGACATCCACCTTGCCTCCGGCATACGCCTCAGCGACATTCGCCACCAGTCTGCCCGAAAACTTTCCGGCACCGCGCAGTTTCGATTCCACCACAGCACGCCGCTGCTCCACAGGTTTGAGACGATCCGTCTCAATGCCAAGCTCCTGTTCCCAAAAATCCAGGCCCCACGTCGCGGTGCGGACAAAAAACTGATCCAACGTCTCATCCAGCGCCTGATACAAGAGATCCATCTCGGTTCCTTTGGACTGCATATCAGCCTGCATCACACGTGAAGTCTCATAATAGCTCGGCAAATACGAGAACAGCTCCCGACCTTTCTCACTCGTCAGTCCAACATGTACAGCAGAAGGTGCACTCATGACCCGCATCCTCCTTTCCTTTCACATCAACGTAAACAGTTTCGCTCAAATGCTGCGTTCCCGAGCGGCGTACCGCACGACTCAAGCACACTTCTTGCCCGCAGTTTTCTTCACTTCCACATGAGTCGGGAATAGCACAGCTGGAACATCTCCCTTGTCCCACACTGCCTCTGCACCCACACCCGCACTTCGTATCCTCCACTACACCTCTACTCATGCACATCCACCGTCCCCAGCACGGCCACCTGACTCGCGGTCATCTCGATATTCTGGTCGCTCACACCGTTCACGGTAAGCTCCGAATAATCGATAATCGGCGGAATATCAAGCAGGATCGCGGCAATACGAGTGTAACGAACGAGTGGATCGGCAAAAGCCAACTGTTTCAGATATGCGGTCACCCCACCCTCAATCAATGCCCTCACGTCTGCCAGCGTCGCATCGCTTGCCAGGGTCAGCTTCACCTGAATGTTCATCGGGACTTCCTCTGCGGGCATCACGGTCACCACCGGGCCAGCTGGTGCAACGCCTTCACCCTGTCCATCCTGCGTTGGGTCCACGTATTTCTGCACAGCCGCCACCAGATCGCTGCCCGCGGCACGTTTGTCCGTATCCAGCAAATACAATCCCACCGTGCCCGGCCCTTGCCATAACGTAATAACCCGCGTTGCACCAACACCTGGTACCTCACTGGCCCATTGCACATATTGCGATTTGTTGCCGCTGGTTCCTTGGTTACGGACTTTGGCATAAAAGCGTTCCAACAACGCCGTATCTGCCTCAATATCTGCACCGCCTTTAATCACCTCAACATTCGTGACAGAAGTCACGCCACTTACAGGTGTAGACAGCACATTTACTGTGCCCGTAGGCACATTGCTCTCTTTTCCGGCAACAAGCGCCCGCACGCCAACACTACCCAGACCATCTTCTCCCAACTCCACACGACCAACGGTTTCATATTCGAGTGAAGCTTCACCGGAGATTTCATCTGCCAAAGTCGCCACAACCGTGCCCGCAGGCACCACTTTCCCCGGCGCACCAGCAAATTTAACCGAACCTTGTGCCGCTACCGCAGCCCGCCGGGTAATGCCATGCTCTCCGCCCGCAGATCCAGCTCCTCCGAACGAAAATTCGGATCACTGCTCGCCGCAGTACTCGCAAACCCGCGTCGCAGTAATTCCTGCGCCCACAAAGCCGCCTCAGACAGCATAAACGCCACCGGAGCCTCCGCATCCCACAGAAAAGAACCTTCCGACTTGTCCAGATCCGCGGGCAAACGATCCAGCATACGCTGCATAATCTGTTCCTCCGTCTGGTCCTCCAAATAACGCGGAATCTCAGCCATCCCGTCAGATCACCTCACTTTCCAAAATAAACATCTCTTCCTGCACACTCGCCACCCGACACGAGAACATGCATTGCTCCCGATTCCAATCGAACGAGAACTGGTCTACCGAATCTGTGCGTGGATCAGCCAGCAGCGTCTCCGTAACCATCCGGGTAATCTCACTTTCCATAACCCCCGGCTGTCACCCTGACCAACCAATTCATCCAGCTCCGATCCATAGTTCCGGGAATAAATCACATGCCTGTACCGCGGCGTCTTCACCGCCTTGATGCACCATTGCACCCAGGCTTCATGCGCACCTGCCGCAGCGACTTTGCCACTTGGGGTCAGCACAAAATCCCCCGCATCGTAATCGAATCGCCAGCTCCGTCCAAATCGTACCGCTTCCGAAGCCGCCCCGACAGATCTTCCTCATCTCCCCATACCACACCCGTTTCCGGGAACAAACTAGGCATTCGCACTCACCACCTTACACAGCACCACAATGTCGTTACCGCCATTCACCCGCATCGCCAGCACACGGTCTCCAGCCTTCAATCCTTTACCGAGAGACCACACCGCTTCTTCCACTTCCCCTTTTTGCAAAAGAAACCGTCCCGTGCCCGTCGTTCCGCCGTTTGCCACGTCAGGTATACCGGAGATCGCGCCAGCAGCCTCGCGCTCCGGTAACCCAAGCGTGCCCGGCAGCTCGGCCACGAGATAGTCCTGCACTTCGTGCTTGAAGTCATCCAGTTTCACGCCGGACGAAGTCATCGTACCCAGTACCGCGCCCATGCCACTCACGGCTTGACGGGTATGCGTACTCATCGCACCGCGCATGACCTCGGCAAAATGTCCGTACGGATCATCTTTATTCAAGGTAATACCTCCTTTTCACCATCTCTGCCGTCCCCAGCTCCAGCGTCATCGTTCCAGGCCCGGCAGACAGATCGCGGCTAACCGACATGACGATCAGCTTCAGTCCTTTTACTAACACCGCGTCTCCGGCGCGAATCGTATTCACATCCGGTGCAGATATCGTAAAGGTTTCCTGAATACCCGTCAGACGGCTTTTCGCCAGCTTCTTGGCGGCCGTCGCTGTTTTGACCTGATCGTCCTCGATCAGCTTTTGCAGCGTGCCCAACTCGGCTACACCATCCTGCTCAATCGCGAGCACTTTGGAAGGAACCTCTTTGCCGCTACTGGACTCCGAGGCTGCCATCACTTTAACTTTCGTAACGGCGCCTTCGAGCGTACGCATCTGGGTCAGATCAATCAGTCGATCCAACTCGTGCACTTTCGCATTGCTGCCCACTTTGAACAGTTGCAACCCGCCGGGCGTCATCCGCGGATGATACATATCCCCGCCAGACTTCACCGTTTCCTTCAGATCGGCAAACATCATCGAAAAAATTGTCTGCGACCGATACACCGCTTTGCTCAGCTTCGTTTTGGTATCCGGCAGCGCGGCGTATGGAATTTTCCATTCCTTGGCGTACGTTTTGAGACGTTGTGTGGCAGTCTGGTCTTTGGGCAGCAGGAACTCGTCCTCTGATTTTTCCAGATAAATCATCCGGTCGTAGACGGTCAGGGACAGTCGCTTGGTGCCGCTGTTCGAGCTTTCCACTTCCCAGATGACCGCAGGGTGCAGCAAGTGAACCATTGATTTTTCGCCAAAAGGAATCCCGCTGATCCGCACCGGCAGACCCGGTGATATCGCAGGCAGACCCGAAGACGCAGACACCGCCAGCCGGATGTTGGCCTGATAAGCAATCTGGTCGAGCGAGTCCTTCAGCGTAATCGTCTCCACCAGCTTGGTGATGTCATATTTGTCGTCGACAATGACTTTGTAGGTCATGGCATCACCAGCTTTTGTCCTGGCTTGATCCTGTTTGGATCACTGCCGATGGTCTTCACATTGAGCTTGTAGATCTCGTTCCATTTGGAACTGCTGCCCAGCTCAAGCTTTGCTATTTTGGACAGGGAATCGCCGGATTTCACGGTGTAGGTCTTGCTGCTCGTTTTCAGATCAGTACGAGAACCCGACTTGCTCGCAGATGTTGCACCGCCAACCTTCTCCACTTTGGAATCCCGCCAGGTGCGCATCGTAATATCAAAGTAAATATCCCCACTCTCACCACCCCGAAAGTTCGTATTGTGAGAGATCAGATACACGGGCACGTTCACCCCCGTGTTGGTAATGATGAAGCGCAGCGGCTTTTTCGATACCAGAAACGTATTCAGCATATTCATCGCTACCCGCGGATCAGGCAAAGGCTCGTACATGCAATAGGACGCATCGTAGTCTTTGGGAAAAAGAAGAGAAGGTGATCTCCTTCACCTTCTCCCCCTGCGCAAAATCAAACTCGCCATACTCCAGCATATTAATCGTTTCGTACCCTTTGGATCGGGAAATCGTCAGTTCCTCCGGTTTCACCGGAAATTGAAACTTCGTTTTCCCATCGATCAGGGTAAATTCCATTTTGATACCTTCCACATTATCTTTAAATACAGTCATGACAGGCCTCCTTTCTGCTTAGGCCATAATCGTTTTTCGATTTTCCATCGCACGGCGCACTTCCCCTGCAAATCTCATGCCAACCTGATGTGAGATCGCATCGTAGTCGATGGCGTTCTCCCGGACAGTCACCTGCACAGCACCTTGTGGTACGTTTACGGAGATCTGGTTGGTCGTCTCGGTTCTAAAATCCTTCAAGTAACCGGACAGACTACTCATCTGGTCTTCTGATATTTGTACCGTCATCGTGGACGATTTCCCATTGGCATTCGTCTGAGCTACATTACCTAGACCCATGGCTTGTGTCTGCATCACGCTTGTTCCCATGAATGCAGCAGACGTAGGTTGGCCTCCCTTGCTGTTCAAGTACGCAACTGGCCCCGTTGTTGTTAGCGCAGGTGGCACATATGGAGGCGGCATCATGGGAACCGTAGCTACTTGAGTTGGGGTAGCAACCGTTGTTGCCGATACGGTCTTGTCCTCCTTCTTCGAGCCAAAACCGAAGAAACTGGATATGCCATCGGTTATGTTTTTCGTTTTCTCAGAGACATAATCCGCTGCACCCGACAATGCATTACCCACACCCTCGGTAGCGTTGGACATAAATTTTCCAATATCCTTGGATTTGTCCCGATCCAGCCGCCTGCTGCACTGCCAGCCCAACCGCCTACTGCACCACCAACCCAAGTTCCTATGCCAGGCAAAAGAACACTGCCGATGGCGCTGCCAATCGCCGTACCTGCTGTGCCGCCAATCATGGAACCCACAGCTCGACCACGCTCCTCAGGAGGTGCAGTTGCAACATTCGCTACATCAGCGAGCATGCTGATTGGTCCAAGCAATTTCCCGGCTCCCTTAGCAAGCCCTCCACTCAGTTTGCCGAACATCCCATTGCCTGAGAAGAGCTTAGATATTGGTGAACCTGAGGGTACATTTGCGCTAATGCCAAGTCGATTCGGATTCATTTTTTGATCAAAATCCATTTTCAGCTTTTTCTCTTCTGCTGAAGAGATGTTGGTTATAATCTTTTTCGCAGGATCGGAAACAGGCGTTTTTACAGTTCCAGTCGAACGTTCTTGGTAGGACCTGGAACCGCTCTTGTAAGGACCTTTTTTCCCACTTTCAGAATTCGCAATACTCTTAGCCTTAGTGATGCTTCCTGTACTTTTAGCTTTGCCGCCTTTCGCTCCCCCTTGAGAGTCTTCCCACCAAACTGCCACCAGAACAGCAGCAGCATTGGGAGACAGAGCCGGAACTCCCCTTGGACTTTCCAAATAAATTTTTTAATTTGCCAATCAAGTCTGTCGCATTATTTAGCGGATCAAGAAAATCATTAGTTTTCTGCGCCATTTCGCGAATCCAACTAATCTCTTCTTCTTTCGCAGTGTTGTTGACCGTATTATTGTTACTCCCAATATTCAATGCCAACGAAGGTCCACTCGCCGGATTCATTTTTCCCATCGCCACTTCAACCTTCTGCCGAACCTCCACTGACACAGTCCCAGAAGCCTTTACCACCTGGTCCCTGAAGCTGTTCAGTTTCACTAGCGCGCGATCAAGTGCCGGACTAAGTTGGTCATCCAATCCAATCTTCGGCGTGATCCGCAACCTACTTAATCGCACAGCCGTGCTATAAATGCTTTCCAACCTGCGCCCGGTTGTTCTCAGCTCATTGTTCACTTTAATCAGACTCTGATAGCGAACTCTGCCCAGCCGTTCCGTAGAACGCTGAATCTGATCCAGATAGCGGATGGTCGTCCGCATTTCCGCATTGGATTTGGACAAACCTACAATCATTTCTGCCATTTCTTTCACCTCCTGCCCTTTCTAATTATCGATTCATTTGCGAGGTGATCGCTGCCATTTCCTCTTCCGAGAAAGCAATCAACAGCGAACGTTCCCCGCGTGGCAAAGACCAGAATTCTCCGGGCCGTAGATGATGACGGACCCACATGTGATACAAGAACGTGGTCATCCCGCCGGAGTGAATCAGTTTTTTAGGTCTTCAATCTCCACACCGAAGCCAGACAGCTCCAGCACCTTGTCGCCAACGGCATCTAGTTCACCCGCGAGCAGCATGCGACGAACCGCTTGTTCCCCACCGGACAGCTTCATGCGTCCGGTAATACGGTTGTCTCCCCAACCGGACAATTCGAGTCCGCGCACATTCATTTTCACTGTGGCTTCGGAGATCAGCAGCGCATTAAACGTTTCAGTATCCACCTTTTCCTCGGTGCGGCCTTTGACCGTTTTCCGAATCGTACAGCGCTCACGGATCTGATCCACTTTGGAGGACGTTAATCCACGCAGGGTCAGCAGCAGGTCCAGACGTTGAATGCGTACATTCTCTTCCGGCAAACGTTCCGCCGCTTCAAACAACTGATCCAAAATTTGTTCTTCAGACATATTCTCATTCATACTCATGGGGTGCGATCTCCTTCTCATTTCACAATTGGGTTATTACATCTCCATACAGGGACAACAAAGAGACCGAGAATTTCTCGGCCTGCATATGTTATCCCACTTCTGTTAAGTTTCGTAGCTAATATGCTTGATCAGACAAGCTTCGTTACGAGGTCTTTCCGAAGTTCGAAGTCATTCCAATCCTTAGTTCGCCACAATCGGATTCAGCAGTTCAAACCCTTCAAACGTAAATCCTGTTTCCTCCGGAACTTCCTCACCAGCTGTCCAGTTAGCGAGCTGGATTTTGTCCACCATGCAACCTTTCAGCAGGACACTCTCATGTCCGTAAGACTCGGGATCGTTCAGCTTGGAGATAATCTGGAACTTGGTGAAGCCGCGCTGGATCATATCCGAAGTGACTTTGTAACCCGTCATCGTACCTGTTCCTTTTTTCGCACCATTCTTGTGTACTTTCCAGTCGTTGCCAACTAGATTCAGCTCACGCTTCTCAATTTCAACGCTGGCCTCCAGCTTATTAATATTCGTCTGCCACACACCATCGATATGCAGCTGACCATGGGTACCGAGAATTACTCTTGACGCATCCAACATGACAATTCCTCCTTGAAATTAGAAAATATCGTATATAACATCTATCCAACGAATCAGCGTTTCGTTTAAAACACCCTATCCTTCTACACAAACCTTATTGCACGTAAAACGTACCAAACAACTGCTCCATCACATCCGTCAGTTTCACATTCCATTGCAGGAATACCTGATCTGCCTCCGGCTTGAGAATCGGTGCAGCACCATAATACGCCGGATCGAGAACGACATCGTATCCCTCAGCTTCAATGACATTGCTCTGTGCGAGCAGGGCCAGATAGGCTTTCATCGCTCCAATTAGTGCCTGACGTCCTTCTTCCGTATTGTTCACTTTGCCGATATACGTATCTTCAGCAGAACGCTGCAAGTCCGTATTAATCGCATCCATAACACGAATGGAACGAATTTTTTTCCAGGCATTATTCTGTCCTGCAGCAGGGGTTACAAGTGTATTCACTCCACGAAGCGCCTTCACCTGGCGTCCATCATGGAAGAAAATAAATACGCCGTTCTGTACCGCCTGCTCCTGCTCTGCACGCGTCCAGCGGCGTGTTACGTCATCGAACGGAGAAGGTGCGTATGTTGTGGATTCATTCAGACGTTGTCCGGCAATCAGACCCGCGACATAAGCAGACGTTTCCGCCGAACTGTAGAACGCATCTCCCAATCGCACACCCGTACCAACATTGATTACGCCTTCGTGATTCAACGTAAGTGAACGTGCAGAAGCCTTCTGTGCAGCTGTTGCGGAAGTATCGTCCGCCGTGGTGCCGCCGAATACAGCCATCACAGGTTTACCCTCACTGCGTACACGTTTGACCCAAGCCGCAAAGCTCGCCAGCAAAGGTGCATCCGCCGCATGATCCAGTGCCAACACGTCAAATTGCTCACCTTCCAGCGCGCCCTGTACAGCAATATACTCTGCATTGGTCAGACCATCGTTGCCACTTGCGCCACCTTTGAACGCAGCTCCAGCAACGGTTGCCACGACACCTGCACCCTCACCAATCGCCTGAGCGTTAATCCAAATGTTGCTTTCATCCGCATTGATCTCTTTCGCCAGCGACGCTGCCGAAATATCCGCAGTCAGCAGTGCATACAGCATCCGGTTGCCTTCAAACAGACGAACCTCATGCTTCGTATTATCAATTACACCCGGCTGAATCGTGACGTAGAATCCGTTACCCCGGTCACCCGGATACTTCGCGTCCAGTTGCAGAACGGCTGCATCACTGCTGTCTTTCAGCGTAAGCGCGGCTGCTTTTGCTGTTGCTCCGGCCACCCGATAAGCGAGCAGATTTTTCGGTCCACCCAGCAGGGCGAGCTTCAAGGAAGTATAAGCTGTCCCGTTATCCAGGGCATGTGCCGAGAAAATACGTTCAATCGCAGCTTCACTGCCGACTTCTACAAAAGTGCCTACCGGACCCCAGTTTGCCTTAATCGGCACAACAACTGTTCCGCGATTACCAGCTTGAATGGCGGAAGATGCCGCCGCCTGAAAATTCATATATAAGCCCGGAAGTACCGGACGATTCATTTGCTCCCAAGTTCCGCCTGCCATTATTCCTTCACCTTCGCTTTCATAAATTGGTTGATACGTTCCTGTGCTTCTTCAATGGAAAACGTCTCTTGCGCTGCTTCGTACAGCGCACCGTACAGCACCTCTGCCTTAATGGCAAAGAGGGCTTCAGCATGATTCATCAGCTCGGCCCGCGTATATTGCGGGACAGCCTGTTTGCTTTTTTTCACGGAGCTTGCCATGGCCATCTCACCTCATTGTTTGACTACTGAATTCGTGGAACCTGATCTTGCACTATCATTTTGACCTATGAATTTTTGTCCCTATGAACCTATGAATTTGAAGCTAAAGCTATGATATTATCTCTCTCATCTGGAACCCATCTACAGTTCCTCTCGACTAACGTTTACTGTATCCCCTTGCTATGGTGAATCTCGCGGATCAATGGTGCATCCGTTCCTGGACGGCGAATACGCTGCTGCAGCGTCAGACGAATCTGCCCGTTCAAGTAGGCGTCTGCCTGCAAGTCGGCAGAAACTTCATCCACCGTCACATATCGCGTATCGCCTGTATCCGTCAAAGCAATCCGGGTCTGCACAGCCAGTTGTTCAACCAGATGTGTGACCGTTTGACGGACATCTCCTACATTCGCAGCCAACACATGCCCAATCCATTGCTTCCGAATCTCCAACGCCGAAGTCCCCGCCGCTGTTGTACTGCATCCCGTCAATCGCCACAGTATGGACTTGGTCGCATAATCTCCAGGCCAAACATCCCCATATATGGACCATTCCTGTCCGAGCTGAGTTCGTGTCCAACCTTGAAGTGCAGCCATCCACGAATCTGCTATTTCACTCTGAGCGTGTTCCACTGTTTCCGGAGCATACACCCCAAATCGCAGGCTGCGCGTAACCAGTCCAGAACTGGCGTCCACACGATCACAATCCGAAGAACCCAGGTAGATACAGGTAAATGCCCCGCCTTCTTCATCCTCCAGCCTGACCTGGTGCAGTCCTTCCATCAGCAATGAGGACCATGCCTCCACTTGTTCTGCGCCTCCATCTTCGGAGCGTGCATATGGAGAGATTTTGATGATCCTCCTATACCCCGCCCAAGCAGACTTCGGTACTTCTTCGGCAAAAGCAATTACGGCACAGGGTCCAGTCAACACTTCTCCCGGCGCAGGTACATCCAGTACTCTGCCATTCCATGCCGGAACAAGAGCCGCCAGCTTCTGCTTCAACGTTCGCCTGATGACGTTACTCAGTTGCCCTGTATTGGCTGTGTTGTTCAGCCCACTACTTATAGACACATTCATTTCGCCCCCTTCAGCTGCAAGTTTGCGTTCTGCTCCACACAGTGCAGCGACCATGTAGCAGTGATGAACTCCCCCTTTAACCGATCTGTTATAGGAAAAGGGACTCATCGCCAGTACGTCTCTGTACTTGCGTTTCTCCATCGAATCGGAAGCTGGACACCATTCACCGCATCAAAAAGACCGGCCCCTTGTGGCCGGTCTGTACATTAGCGTATGTGCTTTCGGTGTGTGTCCTTTGCTATTGATCCGATAATACAATCTTACACCCTTTCATCCCTAGCGCCGATGGTGATTCGTACGACTTCGGTGCGATTAAGGTTGTAACTGGGGTGGAAAAAAGACGAAAATTTAGCTGAAGCATAAGATGTCTTATTAACATTAGTTTATTTCTTTGTATTTGGTATTATAGGCAATGAGGTATTCTTCTGTAGAGTCCTCTACTGCAATCATATCTGTACTGTTTTCGTTTTTGATTTTAAATAGTTTTGTACCTACTTTGTAGGTGTTGGAACTTATAACGTTCCCATCACCGTGATCTCTCTCATTGGTCGAGGATACCTCTATTTCACCTATTTGTTCAGCTAGTTCCTCCTCTGAGATGATGTCATTGCTTGTAAAATAGACTTCTTCCTTTAGGTTTATCATTTTATCTGAAGGGAAACTTTCTCTGGATGAAGAGCACCCAATCAAAAGTAAAATCAATGAAACGATCAGTATGAGTAGTAATTTTCTTTTCATATTACCTCCATGTATAGACTAGATCCCCTATTAGATGGCTTTGACTTTTTCTTTTAATTAGTGGAAGTGGAAGTTGAAACTTCATCAAAAGTAACTAAACGATTATCGTATAGGTTTTTAAACGAATTGTCACCCGTTTTAAATGATTGTACACCCTGTTTAATAAAGATACTTTCATCCTCATTAATAGGAATGTATACATTATCATCGATCTTTTTTAGATACAACAATACTTCTGTACCTTCTTGGAGTTCGGTAGAATTCTCATGGTAAATAATAGACGTATCTGTTTCTCCGCCAATTTGTCGTAGATTAATTAAATCTCCTTTTGAACCTTCTCCTTTGATGACATTTTCTATAGCTACCTCCGATTGGTGAAATGCTTCTTCGTTTTCACCATCATTTTTAATGAGAGGACTAAGTTTGTTTTTAACAATCCCACTCACAATAAGATCTGCATCATATGCACGAGCTTCGAGTGTGCTATAGCCAATAGCCCAGGAATAATGATTTATTTTCAAATCTTTTTGTGTGATTTGAGCCTTTTGAAGAACATTTTCGGGAACATCTAGCACAGGTTCATCACTCTGAGCTTTAGCAAAGTTATTATCATAAAGAACATTAATGGTATTTATGTCCCATGAAGTTGGTGACTTGTTTGGACGCCCGTCTACTAAAGCTCCAGAAGAATTACGTTCAAATGTATTTGGAGTCATAACTGTAGGATTACCAAATGGAGCATGATCCAACCCAAGAGCATGACCAAATTCATGAGTTGCGATACCCTCTACATTGTCTGTATTGTAATGACTTTGCGTTGTGTAGTATGTATTAACCCATGTTTTCATAGTGGAATAGTTTCCAGTTATAATACTAAATGTCCATTCCGCACGTCCATCCCAAGTAACGCCACTGTCAGATTTATTGCCCGCAGTAAATTTAGAATTCGTACCAGCTTTTAGAAAGACATCAGTAGATAAGTTCCGTTCATCTCTAGCATTTGTCCATATGTTTATGTAGAAATTATTAAAACCATTGTTTTGATAAGTTATATTTCTGCTTCCCCAAGAGTAACCAGTTACTGGAGTCGCATAAGCTTGTATGTTACTAAACAATAATCCTCCTAAGCCTCATAATAACGCTTTCTTAATATGTTTCATAGAACCACTCTTCTGTTATTGGATTTTTTTTCCACAAAAAACTATAACCTTGAATATACAAAAGGGTCAACAGAATACAGACAAAATAGCACTTTTATACTAATTTTTCCCTGGTGGAAGTTTAGTAGAAAAGTGCTAATCTTTAATCAATTATTGAATTGAACAAAAATAAATTGAATTAATTCCTGAATATACTGATCATTTTCATACAAAAGATAGCATCCTAATCTTTCTTTATGGATGCTCGCCACATTCCACTTCCTAAAACACAAATTAAAAAATATAGCTTATTTCAGCGAAACCTTGGGATTCAACGTAATCTCAAACGCACGTCCCCAGATGAAATCGGGGTTCGCATATTCCAGCAGTGCGCTGCAGTACTCCGCATAGACTGGTTCGCCATTACAGATTTGTTTGATCGCCACATTCCCTTGGGCAAAAGCCGGTTTTCCCGCTAGTGTCGCTGTATGGGTCTGCATCAGATCCCGCAGCAGCGTCTGCAGATGAGCGTAATCCTCCTCGGAGTTGAAGAGTGACATGTTCTGATCTGCAAGGGTTGCCACATTGGTATACAGCGCATGCGCTCTCGAATACGTCCGAATATCTGCAATCGCTACAGCTTTATAATAGTAATCTTTCAGGAAGCGTTTGAACAACAATGACCCCTGTGCATTCATGGCATCTCGCAACGTGTGGGCATGTGTTTCAGTTGTAATCAAAGCAAAGCGCGATTGTCCCATACCCACAGCCATACCGATTTTGTTCCCGGTGTATTCCATGCACTGTAACCCAGAACCCGACCCGTATACGGACTGCTTAGGAGTGCTTCGGCTACATCGACGTTGGCTGGACCTTTACCTACAAAATCAATCAACACCGAAGGAAGACCCTTCTCACTATTACTCGTCAATTGAGCCACAGCCGAATGCACCTGATCCAGCGCCGTAATGGCAATAATCTCAATGTCCACAGGCCTTTTACCCGGTGTTCCTGGATGACAGTTCGTCATGCGATCCAGCTCAGACGCCATGTCAAACGAAGCCGCTTCATCGGCAGATGTAGCATTCGTCAATTCATTTCCATTTTCCACATCGGAAGTTGTATCCGTTGCCACATCAGGCTCTGGATAAGCGGAATCCGCTACAACCACACCACCTACAATATCTACATGGCGCACCACATTTTTGTGCAGATCCATATATTCGTAGGCATTGATAATCGTTGAACCATGAGGGCCGAAATATTTTACCGCATAACGTGTCTTCGCCCCACCGCGAAGCAATTGATTCGCCATGCGTGCCACCAGAGCGTGACCCAGGCCGTCAGCATCCGGAAGAATAATCGCCCGATCCGGATTTTGTCCATCCGTCCCACCAAGCCATTCATTTATCCGAGCTTCCACATAATTGATCTCATTAATCTGAACGCCTTGCGTATTCGCATCGTCGACTCCTACGGCGAGGAAATCAATATATCCTTTGCGAGCAAGCTGATCCAGAATGTATAGATTTGTTTTGAATTTATGTTGTCTGGTGTTGTAGTACTGTTCTTTATTAAAATACGTCGTTTCCCCATATTCCGTAGACTCTGGAGAAAGGTTATACCCATTCACAATATCCTCGAATGCCGTAAAGGACTGCCGTGGCTGCTGCATCAATGCACGAGATTCGTTGTAAGCATCCAATGCGAGACCATCTGCAAATGAAGTGGTAGCGAGTCGCATAATGGTATCCATCACATACACCGGTTTGCGCGGATATTTCTTTTTAATGGCTTTAATCACATCGAGCAAACGGGTTGTGTTCTGATCGTAATCAGGATTTGTGCCTCCTCCATCCTCACGAAGCTGACGACTGCCAATCAGACCACCATATGCCAGCATATCCGACGAGATAATGAATCCATCGACTTTGGCAGCATGCTTCAGAATAAAATCATGAATGTTGGACGGTTTACCATACGTAGGCGTAGACGTTCCAAGTAAGGTTGTGCCTTCGACCGTTTTCTTGGAATCCAGACGATTTTGAATGTCACCCAGGTGCGGTGTAATGATATGGATACCGGCTGCTTTTCCTTGTACAACGACGTCATCCAGATTCGCTGGACGATCATCCAGTGGAACATACAATACTGTTTTCATATCCTAAAACCTCCTGTTAGATATATTCAATCTTTATTTAGTACCCGATCAGAGCAAGTGTGCACTCACCGCATAAAAAAACGGCCCCCAGGCCGGTCTGTACATTAGCGTATGTGCTTATCGGGATGTGTCACTTGCTATTGATCCGATAATACAATCTTACATGTTTACATTGGTCGCGCTGACGGTTATCCGTATGGATTACGTCTATTTGTTGTAGCCATCATGGCGGTTAAACGTCGGTTTCTTGCAGAGGCTTCTGTCGGATAACCCAACAAATTCATTCCTGATGCTGTTTATATGATAAAAGTTGCCTTTTAAACTTTATTTACAGTAAAGGATGGATACGATCATGAAAAAAAAGCTCTGGTTCTATCTGTGTATCGCTGTCACCAGTTATATGGCTGGCCCCGTTATGTATGCTTTGACAATGTACACCTTTTATCAAGAAACAGCTGTTGTAACTTCATCACTCATTGGATGGACCGCTGCCACATTCTCATCCGTTGGTATCCTGTTTATCCTGGTCACAGTCATTCTGCTCCGAGTGCTCCACATCTATTATTTCTGGCTGCAAACCCTGCTATTTGAGTTACTTTTCCTTGTGCTCGTCTATATGACCACTGTTCTTCTTGGAGCTGGTAACACAGGTCTGCCCTCGCTGTCCTTTCCATTTACGCCCGAAGGCATTCCCTTGTGGATGTTCTGGGGCAGTATTGCACTTATGAGTTCCTGGGGAATATGGACAGCGCGTCAGCCCGTCCGAAAATCACCATACATGCTGGTATCCAGAGTCATTCTGATCCTGTTTATTCTTGAAATTTGGCTCCTTTAAAAAGATAAAAGGAGCACAGCCATCTCAGGCAATGCTCTCTTAAATGTATGTTTTTCTCACGCAATAATATAGCGGAAGTTTTCCCAGCTTTCCGGAACTGAATTTCCGTTTCTGGCATGATGGTAGAAGCTGAATGGAAATTTGAACAGATGACCTCCATGCCAATCGTGGGAACGTCTGTCGGTCAGCCAGTATTCCAGTTCATGGGGCAGTGCAACAGAACGTTCTGCACGGATCAATGGCAGTCGATCGACTGGACATTGCAGCGTTGGCATCTCCTGCTCAACGTCCACATCCCGGCTCAGTCGCAAAGCCTTGACCATCTTCAGGAATGGTGGAATGCCCTTGTGGAACAAGGTCGGATAATCCAGTTCATATAATATGTTAAGCGCATGCCCATAGGTCAGCATATGGCCGATCAGATCATGATGCGCTTCCGCGTGATAGATCGTGCGGAACGCTCCAAGCTCATCCAGAATTAGACGGGACAATTGTTCAGGGCTTTCAACTTCAGGAAATCCGTCTGCATCATCTACTTTTAAGCCGCGAATTTCTTTCACAGTCGTGTTCATCCATGATCTGCCTGGAATGGTTCGTTCAAAAGAATCAATAAGTGCAACCAGCTGATTCAAGTCGTGGTCCGAGCCCCAACCATCCAGTTCCCGAATGGCTTTCAGGCTAAGGGCACCGTAGATGACCTGATGGCCAACCCAATGCAGCTCTCCGATCGTTCGATCCAGCGCTGCCGTAATACGCGCTTCGGCCTCTTCCCTTGGCAAAACATCTCCCCTCTGGGAGGTCAAACCATCGTTCAATCCATGCTGGCGAAGCATCGCTTTCGCTTCAGCCGTAACACTGCCCGCTGCAAGGGCAGTGAGACGATTTTCCCGCACCCAAAAATAAGCCGCAATAGCTCCCGCCCCATAATGGGCGTGCCACAAATCTCCTGTACGCTCCCGACTGGACACCATAATATCCAGCCCTTCCTCCAACAAACGTCGATCCAACATGCCACCACCCTTCTATCGATGCCAATTCTGAAACACAAACGACCATAGACCGTTTTTTTAGCAAAACACTCCTTTTAAAGCGTTTACTTCTATAAGATGATTCAAAGGGTGCACATATGACCGTTTTGCCCGCTGCTTCCCATATTAACCAATCCGAAGCTTTCCCACTTCACGGATGGCCACTTCAAATGGATACATCTGTGCTTGTTGCTCCGAAAAGAACCAGACACGTTCCTTCTTCACCACAATAAACAGTCCGTTCACATCCCCTACAGGGGCAAAGGTATCACTAGCTTCACCCCATCGCTTCACCCCCATCTGCTCAAGTTCATCCACCGTGGAAAGCACATCTTCCGTAACTAACCCCACCTCACACACCTGCAGCAGATCCTGCTTCGAAAAGGGATGGTCACTCTCGTTATGAACGGTATGATGAGCAATCAGCTCCAGAATGTTACCGGCAGGATCTTCGAAATAGAGCGAATTCGAGTTCCAATTGGTTGAATAGGTCTCATCCTTACCTTCATACCTACTTAGATGGACACGTGCCGCTGCCCACGCTTTGGCCTCTTCAAAACGATTCTTCGGAATCATCCAGGCAACGTGATAAAAGGGTTCCTGTTCCGTTCCATTCTCAGCGAATATCATCTTCGTCAAACCGACTCGAATCGTAAATGAATGCTCGGACTCCTCCAGCAACTCCAATCCCAGAGTATCCACATAAAATGGTTGAATGTCTTCCAGTCGTGCTGTATATAATTTGACTTCTTCAAAAATCATGCCGTGTCCTCCTTCACCCGACCGTGCATCTTCTCCCACTCACTCCATGGCACCATGCCGAGTTCAGGCTGCGCTTCATCCGGGAGCATCGATATGAATTCCAGAGAATGACCATCCGGATCGGTAAAATACACGGACACCGCAGGCATCCACCCAAATACATACAACTCGCCAATATCATCGTCCAGAAAGTTACGCGTCTTGATCCCTTTATCCTCCAGGTAAGTGACAGCTTGTTTCATGTCCTCCAACGATACCTGAAAAGCAAAATGCTGCCGCTGCACCTCGGAGGGGTCCTTTTGCCACAGTCCGAGCATCGCGTTGCCTTCACCACCAATCCAGTAAAAGGAGTTGCCACGTTCCTTCTGCCCATAGGCATACCGTAATCCAACCATTTGTTCATAAAAATGATGCGATCTCTCCAAATCCGTTACGTTCAGATGCGTCTCAAATATGCCTTTAATCATGATGAAAACCTCTTTTCTCTCTTTATCTGTGGTTAGCATCCCGCTACTCTACTTCCCTCTCTTAACTCCCGGAGGATTTCCGTACTGAAGTTAACGTCTCGGCAAGGTGCAAAAATGAACCAAGCACGCGTTTGATCCGGTCTTCAATGTCCTGACTGCCTTCAAACTCTTCGTATCCGTCAAACGTTGCCTCAAACCGTCTCCGCTGCGCACCACCAATGGAAATCCACTCCTGTGCGTTAATCCCGTGCAAATTGCGAATGATCGCCTGCAGCTGCAAAAGCGAACTTACCCCAACAGCTCCTCCTGCTGAGCTGATGGACAATACTGGTTTACCACTGAAATGAGCCTGGCTCAGGTGATCCAATGCATTCTTGAGCACACCGCTTATGCTGCCGTGATACTCTGGTGTAGACAGAATAATGGCATCTGCCGCGAGCATACGTGTGTTCAGGTCGGCGAGGTTCTGATCATCGTTCTGTTTCTCATCCGGTGCATAGAATGGAAGCGGTCTTTGATACAAATCAAACAGGCTGGCTTCATGTCCCTGACCACTGATTACCTCCACGGCATATTCCCCTAAACGTGTGCTGGTTGCATTTTTCCGATTACTGCCTGCCAAAATCAAGATATTCATCTATGTCACTCTCCTACGTTTTAATAGTCGTCCCTACGCTGCGTTATAAATTTCGTTACTCTCATCTTACCGTGCTTCTGTCTCCGAATCGTCAGCAGATAGACTTAACTTCCAGCACAAAAAAACTCAACCTTTGGGTTGAGTTTCTACGACTTTAGTCTGAGAATATTGGAAGATGGATCAGACAACCCAGCCATTTCTTACAGCATGAAGCGCAGCTTGGGTCCGGTCTGCCAGTCCTAATTTGTCCAAAAGATGACTGACATGGGTTTTCACCGTTTTCTCGGTTATGATCAGCTTTATGGCAATCTCTTTATTACTCAATCCTTGTGCGATCAGTCCCAGCACCTCTCGTTCCCGCCGGGTGAGCATGTCCGGTCCATCAGAAGTTTCTATCCCTACCCCATCCCGCTCTTGTTCTGGAGGCCGAGTGGACGTAAGGGGATTGGCACGTCCATGTGCTTCATTCATCGGAAGCTCAGACGAAGCCATCACATGCATTAATTGACCCGCTGCCGCAGGATGCAATTCTACCTGACCTGCGTGCACATTGCGGATGGCAACGGCAAGATCCTCTGGCTCAATGTCTTTGAGCAGATAGCCCTTCACTCCTGCGCGTACGGCTGGTACCACATGGTCCTGATCCGAGAAAGAGGTAAGTACGATGATACGGATTCCAGGTAAAAGCGCACGAAGCCTTCTCGCCGTCTCGATCCCGTCAAGCACTGGCATATGCAGATCCATTAACACCACATCCGGATGCAGCTGTTCTGCCTGTTCCAGTGCTTCCTGTCCGTTCGAGGCTTCTCCGACGACTTCCATATCTGGCTGTGTGGACAAAAATACGTGCAACCCGCGTCTTACCATTGCATGATCGTCAGCGAGTAAAATCGTAATCGGCATCTCTTCATCCCCCTGACTTTATACAGATTCGGACGGGAGTGGAATGACTACCGTTACCGATGTTCCCTTACGGGATGAACTTACAAGTTCTAGTCTGCCACCCAGCGATTGCGCCCGTTCCCTCATGATGGACAGACCAAGTGAACTGGCAGGCAAGGCCTCACGCCTTTTGGCTCCACCTTTGCCCCGATCTGTAACGATGAATATCGCTTCCTGATCGCTTAGCTGGAGGGATATCTCAGCGGAAGTAACTCCCGCATGTTTACGTACATTATTGAGCGCTTCCTGTCCAATACGCCATAGTCCTTCCTCAATACTTTGAGGCAAGGACCGCATACCCGTCCGGTGTACAACGACTTGCAACCCCTGTCCTGTACCATACTCCTGCAAAGCACTGAGCAGACCAGACTCCAAACCTGCCGGGCGAAGCTGCATAATCAAGGCACGCATCTCCTTCAAGGCTTCCTGTGACAAGGTACGTATATCCTTCATTGCTTCCGCGGCCGGATGCAGCTGTAGTGATCCGGATAACATGCTCTCTGCACCTTTAGCTGTCAGGGACAGGGAGAACAAAATTTGATTCACCGAATCATGCAAATCCCTTGCCAGCCGATTTCGTTCCTCCAGTCGGGTTAATTCCCGGCGTTTGTAAACCAGTCTCAGACTTTCCCACGAGGCTGTTATATGTTCAGCGAGTGCATCGAGAACCTCACGATCTGCCTGAAGGAAACCATTGGAAGAACCCAAGCCAACCACCAGTATTGCCGTTTCGCCAGGAGAGCTTAACGGGATAGGAGCAGCCAGGCCCGAGGCCAAAACGGACATAGGGAGCAGAGTATTGCAAAGTGCTGAAACTTCTTGAATCTCCATTGCCGCCAATACCGTCGCACGATGAGAATCAATCACTCGATGCATGCGACTCTCCCCCTGTAGAGAAAGTTGAGAACGTGTCAGCATCTCGAACTTGCCAAGAATATGGGCAGCTTGTACCATAAAACTTCCGTTCTTCTGCGATAACAGTGCAACAAAAGGCCAGTCATAATGCTGCCCGAGCAGCTGTACAACCTTCTTCGCCATGTCGTCTGAATTGCTGCACTCGTTCACTGCCAGGCCCAGCGATCTGCTGTACTCTCCCAGCCTGGCATACAGATCCGCCCGCCTTTGCTCCGCGCTGTATAATCGCATCCGCTCCATCGCACTGCCGATCTGATAAGCTACAGCCTGCAAAAGTGCCAGCTCACTATCACTAAAATGCTCTTTGCCCGGAGCAGCCACATTCAGCAATCCCAGCATCTTC
This sequence comes from Paenibacillus sp. 1A_MP2, assembly GCF_052244825.1. Classification (NCBI taxonomy): domain Bacteria; kingdom Bacillati; phylum Bacillota; class Bacilli; order Caryophanales; family Paenibacillaceae; genus Paenibacillus; species Paenibacillus sp. 1A_MP2. Next base: position 5,879,327 of record NZ_JBQQCS010000001.1, read on the forward strand.
TCCCCTGAGCGGAGCGGGACCGTCGCATGATGGGTGATGTCATGGGTATCTCCCCATTGATGTTCAACCGCATCCTCCAGACGTTTGCAATTAATAATATTTACAGCATTATCCAATCTCCCGTCACGGAAGCGATTCACGCACCAGCAAGACCCGCAGCGCATCGGTTCCTTGTCATGATGCATCAGTGCAGGAGGAAGACGGTGATCAGCAATACAGACGTATTCTCCCTGAGTATCAATCAGGAACACCCAGCCCGCAGTCAATCCTGTCAGTTCCAACAGTTTGCCGAGCACCGTATCCAGCATCAAATTCAGGTCGTTAGAAGTGTTGAGCGTTTCCGCGATCGTCTTCAGTGTGTACATCTCCTGCATTCCGGCTTGTTCCGTCATGCGGATTCCTCTCCTTTGACTGATCCTTAGTGTTGTTTTTCAATTATTGTATACAATCAGCGAAGGATATAAAAGGATGAACTTCTGGCTTAACATCTAACCCAGCTTCTGTCGTTCTTTACGAGATGCAGATAAAGGCTCCATATTGATCAGACCGCGGTCCGACAGAGCCAGCGCCATTTTATAGAAAGCACGTGTCCGAATCTTCGTATACGTATCCTTGCTGACAGGCGGATCAAACACATGGTTATACACTTTATAGTCAAATACATCGTCATCCTTCAGATAACGTTCGCTGACAAGTACACGTTCCTTCTCGCTCAGTCGAGAGACAACAAAATCAATCGTATCGCAGTAAGCCTGACGTGCGCGCTGCACATCCACATTATAGATTGCCGTTCTGGCGGTGGAATCCCCGGTCACATTCGTTGCACCATGGAAACGCTCAGCGTAACTCGCCGTCACCATCACCTCTCGTTCTTCAAAAGCAATCGTTTTATAAATCCGGTATTTTTCCAGCGCGGCTTCTACGGCAGTCTGTGTTTTGCGTCGGTCCAATTCGGGCAGCATCAGTTCCATATTCATTCTCCTCCTTTAACATTCGTTATAGAATGAAAGTCTAGTAGCCTCGCATGTTCGACTCCGATGACAGAAAAATCTTACGATCGCTGTTATCCCCAGATTTTTTTGATTATATTTTCTAATGTAAAAATCCAGTGATAAATGCGAACGCTTCGCTTCTCCAGCTTTTTTCTGTCCTCTTCGTTTTGCGTAACTTAAAGTTCATTCTATAAAAATTAAACTCGCATTCATCTCATCTTTATTAGGGTTATCCAGTTCTCTGAAATAGTAACGGCATTTTTCAATTTTTCCTGTTGCCTTTTGGAATCAATTTAAGCCAGCTATGAAGCAGGAATAATTCATTTTCCCGATCACTCAACTTGTCTCCAATTTACATTTTGTTCGTATTTTGTTCGTATTTCTATTTGAGGATACCACTTTCTGGGGATCGGCGTAAACCTTCATTTTGGGTCGTTTTAACTATAAAATAAAAGCCGCGCTCTCATTTCCTTTACCTTTTGGCATAATTGTTTCATATCCCTTTACCTAATGGTATATATACGATATAGTACAGATAATTAAAGATCCTCGTATAAGTCATTTGATTTTTATTAAGAAGCTACCGAGAATTGTCCTGCGTCGTGTTTAGGTACGTATCACGAGCAAACGTAGTGAAGGAGACGGAATCGATTCTGAAGAAGCGAAGCGTTCGCCTTTATCACCGGATTTCTCCCTTTTAGGAAAGGGAAACAAAGAAATCTGGGGATAACAGCGATCGAAAGAACGATCCGAATCCGGAACGGGCTTAGAGTGCGCATCTACCTCCCCCGTCCAACTGTCTTCTTAATAATTGTTAACATACTTGTACGAATCAAAGGAGTGGCATGAATGGTGGAGCACGCTTTTGGTCCTTATCTGAAACAACTGCGCGAGCAACAGGGATACAGCATCAATCAACTCGCCGAAGCAGCAGGAATCAGCAACTCGCAAATTTCACGCATTGAGAATGGGGTTCGCGGTGTTCCCAAGCCCGCCACCATCCGCAAAATCTCTGACGCGCTTTCGGTTCCTTACGCAGATATGATGAAGCAGGCCGGGTATCTGGAAGTCTCAAATACAGCAATCGAGTTGCAGGCTCCGGAATGGGCAACGTACAAGGACCGTCGGGACTTCAAAAGGATGCTGGAGGACGAGGATGATCTGATGTTTGACGGCATCCCGCTGGATGATGAGGACAAGAAACGAATCAAGGATGTCCTGACAGGTCTGTTCTGGGAAGCCAAGCAGATGAACAAACGCAAAAAAACGAATGATCCGGACGAGCGCCCATGAAGCATTTCAAGCTGAATAAACTAAAGCAGCAGGTGAGATGATATGGATGACATTGTAACAAAGCTGATTCGAAAACACCGGACCAACTGCCCTTTCAGCATTGCCAGAGCCATTGGAATACAGATCCGGTTCACCAATCTGGGCAAGTCTACCAAAGGACTGTATTTCCGAAAGCTCCGTCGCAGATTTATCGTCATTCACAATGATTTACCGCCGGAATGGCAGCGTTTCGTGTGTGCCCATGAGCTTGGACATGACCGATTACACAAAGGCATAAACCGGTTCTTTCTGGAGGAACACTCCTATTTTGCACCAGGCAAGCTGGAAAGACAGGCCAATCGTTTTGCCATACAGCTTCTCACTTCCGGATTAAGGCCTGAGCCGGATGAATCACTGGAGAAATTTTGTTTACGTACAGGACTGCCACGTGAAGTGCAGCATTTTTTTTAGTCTTCCTAAGAACATACGTTCCTTATAAGTCAATTCATCTCTTAATCTTCCACTATTAAAATCAGATGTCACTTTCAGGTTACCTATTTTTACACAAATCTCGAGATTTCCTAATAATAGTCTGGTAAAATACAACATGAGTTGTGCAAACGCTCACGAGATTATTATTTTTTGGGGGGTTACTGATTCATATGAAAATCTGGAAGACTTACGTTTCACTTGTGCTAACGCTCTGTCTGTTATTTGGCAGTGTAGGCTTCGCCTCTGCTGCAACAGATACAACTTCGGGCACAGGTAAGCACATTACTATTCTACATACGAATGACATGCACGCACGCGCAGTTGAGTCCTCACCTGCGATGGGTTTCGCCAAGGTTGCTGGAATTGCGGACAAATACCGTAGCGAAAACCCAAACACCCTTCTGCTGGATGCCGGAGATGCAGTGCATGGTACAACCTTTGCTACGCTCGTTAACGGTGAGAGCATTGTCAAAGTCATGAACGAAATGGGCTATCAGGCCATCGTTCCGGGCAACCATGAATTCAACTACGGTTCCAAGCGTTTGCTTGAACTGGCGGATATGATGAATTTTCCAATGATCAGTGCCAATGTGAAGAAAAAAGACGGTACTCGTCTGTTTGAACCTTATCTTATTAAAGAAGTAGATGGCGTGAAGATTGGTATTATCGCCCTCTCCACACCGGAAACGATGTACAAAACGAACCCGAAAAATATGGAAGGTCTGGACATTACAGACCCATCTGCGGAAGCTAAAGTGCTCGTAAACGAAATTCGCAGCAAAGTCGATGTTGTTGTGGTATTGGGACACCTTGGACAAGACGCGTCCAGCACCGATACTAGCCTCAAAGTTGTGAAAGAAGTGCCTGGCATTGATGTATTCATCGATGGTCATAGCCATACGGTTCTGCAGGATGGACTTGTATCCGATAACGGAACACTGATCGCCAGCGCCGGTGAGTATACTAACTTTGTAGGTGTTATCGACCTGTGGGTTGACGGCGGTAAAGTAACCAAAAAACAAGCAACATTGATTGATGAAACCGAAGCAAAAGACATCAAACCGAATGAGAAAGTAGCCGCATTGGTGAATTCCATTCAGAAAGAACAAGAGCCTATTCTGAAAGAAGAAGTAGCCAATACAGCGATTCTGCTGGACGGCAAACGTGAACAAGTACGTGCAGGTGAAACTAACCTGGGTGACCTGCTGGCAGATGCCATCCGTGACGTCAGCAAAGCTGATATCGCACTCACAAACGGTGGCGGTATTCGTTCTTCCATTGAAAAAGGTATCGTAACCAAAGGTGATGTTATCACAGTACTTCCTTTTGGTAATCAGGTTGTAACGCTTGAAGTAAAAGGCTCTGATGTACTTGCAGCCCTTGAAAACGGTGTAGGATCTTATCCGGAACCAAGCGGTGGATTCCGCAAGTATCCGGCATGACATTCAGCATTGATTCTTCCGCTGCAAAAGGCAGCCGTGTACATTCCGTCATGATCGGCGATAAAGCCCTTGACCCGAAAGCAACGTATACGCTGGCTACAAATGATTTCACTGCTGTTGGTGGTGACGAGTACACCATGTTCGCAAAATACGCAACGTCAGGCATGTACGGTGCTATGGATGAAGCATTGATCGGATACATGCAAAAACTGGGCGCTGTTGATATCAAAACAGACGGCCGAATCAAGGAAGCAAAAGCTCCTGCGGTTCAACCGGAAGCTCCAGTAACCGAAACACCAGCACCAACTACACCGAAACCAGAGACACCAAAACCAGAAACACCGTCGAAACCGACACCAAGCAAACCAGCTCCAGCCAAAGTGCATGTTGTTAAATCCGGAGATTCCCTGTACTCCATCTCCAAACAATACGGTACAACTTGGCAAGCTCTGCAAAAGCTGAATAAAATCAAAAATCCACACTGGATCTATCCAGGTCAACAATTGAAACTGCCTGCAGCCTCTTAAGATTATCAGAGAAAAACAGCTCGAACCGATGATCTCCAGGATGCGACAGAATCAGAAATAGTTGTAGCCATCAATCCATTCCAAAGAAAGGGTGTCCCTCAAGCCATAACCGGCTGATGGACACCCTTTTCTAATTTACAAATTACTTCACCCATGGTTAATCTGCTGAGTTGTACAATTCATGTCTACGTGAATATAGCTTTGCTGCAAAAATAAATCTCTTGATTCACTTTGAGAAATCACTTCATCCCTTGTCCCCAATCATGGACTATAGAAGAAATCTCTATAATTGCCACTCTCATGCGGATATTTCACATTTGAATCGACATATTTATCGTCCATGATTTGCATATTTGCACATGCATACTTTGCTAACACACCATATCTGTAGCTCTTCTGAACAAACCTACTGTATACAGAATACAATTTTTCAAATTCTAGTTACTTGGTATGACAATACGCAAATATTGTTGCATCCTTATGTGACTATAGCCCTCTTTTTAGCGCTTTACTCCGTTACATAACCACAAGCAGCTCTTATCGCATAATATCCGGACCTATTATAGATCGTTCTATTATATAGAGACACGTGCACAGTGCCATAAGGATGGCTTTTTTTAATTCCGGACTATAAGCTGAACTTTCACCTGACTTACAGCCTCTTGTGCCGTCATACTGATTCGTTTGGATTCACCTTGGACTGCAAGAACATGTGATCCAAATTCCACTTGTCCTTCTGCCGCACCTCGACCAATTACAATTTGGACAGGCAATCCGATCAATTCCGAATCCTTGAACTTCACTCCTGGACGTTCATCACGATCATCGACCAATACACTGTATCCGGCATCTGTAAGTTGTTGTTCCAGCTGCAGCGTAAGCTCGCGCTGCTGCTCTTCCTTCCAACTCATTGGAATCAGATGTACATGATAAGGTGCGACAGCTGCTGGCCAACGGATACCATCTTCTCCGGCATATTGTTCAGCAATAGCCGCCATCAGACGAGACACACCGATCCCGTAACAACCCATTACTGGTGCGCACTGCCGTCCATTGCGATCCAGGAAGGATGCTCCCATGGCGTCACTGTACTTGGTTCCCAGTTTAAAGATATGCCCCACTTCGATTCCTTTTGTGAATACAAGCGATTCTCCACAGGTTGGGCAGCCGTCACCTTCAGCAGCGAAACGAATTCGATCTACTTTGTCCAAAGTAAAATCTATACCCGGACGTACATTCGAATAGTGTATATCGACTTCATTCGCTCCTGTAATTGCATGTTCCATAACAGCGACATCCGCATCCACTACAATCGGCAGATCCAGTCCAATCGGACCCAGGAAGCCTACAGTTAATTTCGGATGAACTGCAAGTGCAGTTTCATCAGCCAAGATCAGCTCCTCTGCACCTAGTACCTGCTTCAGAGCGATATCATTCACTTCATGATCCCCACGAACAAGCGCAGCGATTAGTTGACCATCCGCTTGATAAAGAAGCGTTTTGATCATATGCCGAGCGTCCTCACCCACAAAGGCGCTTAGCTCATTGATCGTACGTACCCCTGGAGTTTCGATACGAACCAGTGTGTCCCCTTTAGTATTCCCATCGGCTTTATCGACTGTTTTGGGGTCAGTAGAAGTATCAGCTGGTCCTGCATGATTAGCAGAAGATTCAGAAGTCTGATATCCTGCCTTCTCCAGATTTGCGGCATATCCACAATGTTTGCAGGTTACGATCGTATCTTCTCCCACATCGGCAAGTGCCATAAACTCATGGGTCTCCCCCTGACCACCAATGGTGCCTGCATCGGCTTCCACGCGAATATATTCCAGTCCACAACGCTCCAAAATGCGCGAGTATGCTGTATTCATAGCCTGATAGGTGCGATCCAGCTCTTCCCAATCTGATGCAAAAGAGTACGCATCCTTCATGATGAACTCCCGTCCCCGAAGTAATCCAAATCTTGGACGACGTTCATCTCTGAATTTGGTTCCAATCTGATAAAGTGTAAACGGCAGCTTCCGATAGGAATTAACTTCGTCACGAGCCAGTGCAGTTACGACTTCTTCATGGGTTGGACCCAGGGCGAATTCCCGTGCATGGCGATCCTTCAGACGCATCAGCTCAGGACCATACTGTGTATATCTTCCGGATTCCTCCCATAGCTCAGCAGGCTGCATGATTGGCAGCAATACTTCCTGACATCCTGCAAGGTCCATTTCTTCCCGAACGATACGCTCGACATTCAGCAAGATACGACGTCCCAAGGGCAGATAACTGTATATCCCTGCTGCGAGTTGGCGAATCATGCCAGAGCGCAGTAACCAGCGATGTCCTGCTGCATCTGCCTCTGCTGGTGCTTCACGTAATGTTGGAACAAGCATTTCACTTTGACGCATCTTGTCACACCCCTTACCTTCTATTCGTTATTGTGAATCAGGTTATAAACAGCAAAAAGACACATCCGTCAAGGGACGAATGTGTCGTGGTACCACCCTTATTTAACTGCATTTTGCCGGCTGACCTGCCATTCAATCAACAGAGCATTTGCCATAACCGGTTCCCCGTTTGCAACCTGTGCCAAACGTGAACTTACAGTCCTTCAGGGCATAACGGGCCCATCCGGCGGAGGGTACAGCCCAATTGGACATTCTCCTCCGCAGCTCGCGAGGTAGGAATAACGAAACAGCAACAGAAACCTTGCACTAAGCGGTTTCCTCTCTGCCGAAGCTGGCTAACGTCATTATGTCCTCGTTGATCGCTGTTATCATTTTGATCACCATAGTGTATTTACAAGAAATTGTCAACCATACGCTTGCCAGCTTTACGTTAAAATGAATTCCTGAGCGATGGCTGACATGGCCGTGCGTTACCTGTAATATAGAGAAATAGAAACCATGTATTAATTGATAAAGGAGTTTGTCCTATGCCATATATTATTTACGATCTTGAATTCACAGTAAGCCGCAATACACGTTACTCTTCTGAAATTATAGATATCGGTGCCGTTAAAGTAACGGAAAGTGAGAACGGCCTGTACGTTTCAGACACGTTCCATACGTATGTTCGTCCATCCAATAAATCGGTGCTGTCCGCCGATACAATTCAATTTACGGGTATTTCGCAGAAAGATATCGACGCATCTCCCCTTTTTCCGGAAGCGCTGAATCAATTTATTGCCTGGATGGGAAGTGAATCCTATTACATGTGCTCCTGGGGACCGGATGACCGCACCAAACTGATCTCTCATTGTCGCACGCATCAGCTTGATGTCGCCTGGATCACCAATCACAATGATCTTCAGCAGCAATGGTCGCGCACAGTGCGCAAAGAAGGGAAATTCCGTCAGCTTGGACTCGCTCAGGCTCTTGAGCTGTGCGGTATTGAATTCGATGGCACCCAGCATCGCGCTTTGGATGATGCTATTAATACAGCCAAAGTATTCATGCATCAATTTGACCAGTTCAACCTGGAAACCAATTGCGCCGCAGATGATGAAGGCATCACGTCCAAAGTGGTCTATTCGAGCAGTACAGAAGACGATGACAACGATTCCCCTTTTGGTAACCTGGCACACCTGTTCAAGACTAAAGAGTAACTGCATATAACGTATTTTGAACTAAGACGAACCAGCCATGAGCTACATAGAAGTTCAGTTGTATATCTCCCTCCAGCGCTCCAGACGTTCTTTCATTATGAGGCGGTATTTCTCAGGTTCCAGAATTTCGGCATCGGGTCCATATTGAGACAGCCAGGTTAGAAACCCTTGCTCATCACTCAATATGGCCTCAAACAACAATGTGCCTTCCGGTTCAATCGTCAAGATGGGGCGTGCAAAAAACTGCTCCTGCATGACACGCTCTACAGCGTGCGGCGAAAATCTGATTTTGAATGCAGTCCACTCCGTACTGCTGCCAAGTTCCCGTGGCGTACGGAAGTGAGATTGTAAAAGGTAATCATCTTTGCGGAACGTGCGTGGCAAAATCCGAACCCTGTGTAAACGATTCACTTGAAATAATGTCAGTTTCTCTGACAGGTGACAATACGCCAACAGATCAAATCGGTATTCACGCGGAATAAGACAGTAGGGATCCATTCGCACAATCCCCTTTTTACCTTGAGACAGATATTCTCCTTCAATAGTGTTCTGGGAAATTCCAGCCTGAAGCAACATCACCAGTGAATGATTCAGAAGTTCGGTACTTTCATTCTGCCATGCAGAAGTACCCACTTTGAACATCCCGCTAATTTGCTCAGACCATTCCACTCGCTCTGTTTTGTTTTTCTGACTCGAAGCAACCACTTTCTCATACGCGCTCTCAAAAGCAGGCTTCAGCAACGGACGAATATTCTCCATGACTTCTGCCAGGTGCATAAAGGCTTGAGCTTCATCATCAGACCAATTCAGCGGATACATGGCAAAGTGGCTGATAAACATGTATCCTCTCCCGTGTCCCATATTGGCGATGGGGATATGCATTGCACTGAGGGCCTCCATGTCGCGGTATATCGTCCTTTCCGTTGTCTCGCACCGCTCGGCAAGCTCACGGGCCAGAATGCCCGGCTTGGCCTGCACAAGAGTTATAATGCGCATTAATCGGATCAGTCGGTCTGTCATTTTGCCGGACCCTCCACGATGTTGTTTCAATAAATTCGATACAACTCCATCCATTTTTTATTATTATGTTGTTTAGTACATTCGACTTATTCCTTGACTTCACCTTCAAAAAATTATGTAGAAACATTCCTGGCCCTACCATCATCACTAGTTCTTTATCCCTATTCACCTAACATCGTTTTTCCGCGATTATGAGCCATGGAATTAAAAGTAATCCCGTAGTGGTACCGAAGTTTTTCAACAATTTCGGCTTCCGCATAATAATCCAGATCCTGTTTGCGAGCTGCTTCAATTAACAAAGCATCTGCGTGACGACGCAGCAGATCACTGCCCTCTTGTGTACGACCTCTTTCATAAGCGCGCAAAGCTTGTTTAATCAGAGGAACGGTTTCGTTCAATTTGATCGTCTTCTCTACCTTGGGATCTTCCGGCTGGCGCAGCATGCCCAGATGACTTGTGTATTGAATATACAACTGTTCTCTGCGCAGCAGCACTCTTTGGCTTTGTTTCAACTTTCGTGTACTCCAATAAGCTGAACAAACGGCACTTTTCCCAGATACACGAGGTCCCATGGCGAATTCGAGCAATATTTGTTTACTCTCGCCCTTGTATACATCTCCGAGTCTTAGAACCCAACCGATATCCGTTTCTTTGGAACGACAGCCATAGATACCCTTGAGCTGAATTCCAAATTCCGGTTTGAGCAAAAGTTCCAAGTCTCTCGACACAATTTTGGGTGCTATTTTCCTGAGTCTTTTGGCAGGGGCTCCGTTACGCCACTCTACCATCATATATACGGGGTCGGCTCCCCCTGTCGGTATGGCCTCTCTATTCCACGAATAAGATACTTCAAAGATTGAGTTCACTGGTAGTCTCTCCCCCGATTTATATGTATTATCTTCTAACTTATCAGGGTAAATGGACACTATATTGTCACGGAACATATGTTCGCAGGAAATTTTTCCATAATATTAGTTTTTCCTCCCTAAATCCGTGTAATTACGACAATAAACGACGAAAAAGCTTCGCAGTATGCCAAGCTTTTAGACCACTTTTATATGACAAGTCCTAACTTAAATCGCAGATGGATTAATTCCCATTTTGTGTAATTTTTGTACAGATTCAGGTTCTGTGATGGGAGCATAAGTAATACTATCGATAATCAATTCACGCCCGATGGGCTCACCATTTACAGTGATCATAATCGTTTTGGTCGTTGCAGCTTGTTCAGTTGTGTACATATATTTCTACTCCTTCGTATTCACGATCTTTATAAAAATCGGATATATTGTTTTCGCTCATTAAATTACTAATTTCGTTAATATGAATAGCATGCACCCGGAACTGAAGTAAAGGTATGATGTCATGACCGTCCGGAGTGCTGCCCTGTCCTTCTATTACCCTGTCGCTCTTAAAATTAAACAATATGCGCATGTATTGATTTATTCTCATACAGGGTAATTAAAACTACATCCACTTGAACCCATTGTCCCGGTTTTGACGTATAATGTAAGAGCCGTATTTCAACAAATGACGACGAAATCGGCAAACGATTATGTAACCGAAAGAAGGTGCCATACATGCCAAAACCCATTCAGGGTTATTTCATTCGGGTGTTATTCACCACATGTGTATTGTTTACTGTTTCTTTGACTTCTACAGTCAGTGCAGCGAATGCCAATATATTTTCCGATATCTACAGTGGATGGGAGCGGGTCTCCGAGCTTCCTGGAGAAGTAAACGCTTTGCAGGAAAGCTACAAACAGACGCTGGAGCAATTGAATCAGACCTCTGCCCAATTGGGACAAGCTCAGGCTAATGTGGAAGCATTCAAGGCCCAGAACGAGTTGCTGCTGGCGCAAAACGAGAAACTGACCGATATGGTAAGCAAATTGCAAAATGATCAGGATGCCAAAACAGCAACTGCCAAACGCATTCAGACGATGATTATCACAGCCGTTTCTCTCATATTGGGATACTTTATTCTGATTCGCGTGATGCGCTGGGGAATGCGTCGCCGTTCAGGCCGAGTATAAAAGGACAGGAGCAACCGCATGCACATACACCTGAACAATACCGAAGCTGGCAGAGCCGGACAAGTAGTTACGTTCTCACTGATCCAGGACGACCGCCTGCATATTCTACACCCCCAGCAAATTGTCGCTTTTCGCGGCCCAAGCAGCAGTCGCAATGATAAATTCATGAATATTACGGGGATATATCGCAAAAAAAAGCTGATCAAATCCGAAATTACCGGTCCTTGTCAATTTGTGGCCGCCCTGCCTCCCGGATTCACCATGAAGGAAGTTGAATTGAGTGAGAATAGCGATCTGCTGTACGACTTCCGCCACCTTTTTTTCTATTCCGATGGCGTAACGATGCATACCAAGATTCAGAAAATCAAAAACATGCTGATCACCCGGGACGCAGTCAAAATGAAATTTTCCGGCGAAGGCAAAATCGGATTGCTGACACAAGGTCAGGTCTGCCAGCAGGAACTGCACCCTACTGCACCACTCTACGTGGATGCGGGCAGTATTATCGCTTATCCCGAGAACGCGCAGCTTGAACTTACCGTGTATGGGAACCACCTTGCCAGCCAGCATATGAATTATCATTGGAAGATGACGGGCCATGGCTCGGTACTCTTTCAGGCTGGCCGTGAAAATCATCGACTGGAACAGGATATGAACGATGAAGGCTTATTTAAGCGAATATTGAAGGAAGTCATTCCTTTTGGAAATGTATTAATTAAATAAGTGCAGATATGCTCACCATAATAAAATTGTGTTATACTGTACCGGACAATTGAAGAAGAAAATCCATGCCTGTGGCATGGGAGAGGTTCGCGAACTCCCTCTATAAGACTCGACCTTCATTAAGGTTAATGTGGTCTTGCGTACTTTTTAGGTAACAACGTACGTAAAAAACTAAGGACACTAGATCGTGCCTGCTTTTTTGAAGCAGTCTACGAGAAGGTGTGTTTTTTGATGGATGCCAGTTCATGAACTTCTCTGTTCTTCCGACACTCTGTGCCTATGCGCATGGATTGATCTTAAGAAGATGGAGAGGTTTTTTTATGTTGAACGAAGAAAAAGCAGTCGTTGTATTCAGCGGCGGTCAGGACAGTACAACTTGTTTGTTCTGGGCCAAACAGCAATTTGCCGAGGTTGAGGTGGTTACCTTCGATTACGGACAGCGCCACAAGCTGGAGATTGAATGCGCTGCAGAGATCGCTCGCGATCTGGGTGTGCAGCAAACGGTTCTGGACATGAGCTTGTTAAACCAACTCGCTCCCAATGCACTCACCCGTACAGATGTGGAGATTACGCATGAAGAAGGCGAACTGCCGAGTACGTTTGTCGATGGGCGGAATCTGCTGTTCCTCAGTTTTGCGGCCATTATGGCGAAGCAAAAGGGGCTCGTCACCTCGTCACCGGTGTATGCGAAACGGATTTCAGCGGTTACCCGGATTGTCGGGATTCATTTGTGAAATCGATGAATGTTACGCTGAACCTGTCCATGGACTACCCATTTGTCATTCACACCCCACTGATGTGGCTGGACAAAGCCCAGACGTGGAAAATGGCGGATGATCTCGGTGCCTTCGATTATGTACGTGAACGCACACTAACCTGTTATAACGGGATTATCGGGGATGGCTGTGGTGAATGTCCTGCCTGCAAACTGCGCAAAGCCGGACTGGATCGCTATCTGGAGCAACGCACTAATTCTGCTACTGTTGAAACTGCGGGAGCGGACATACGATGAGAGAACCGGGAACATTTCGTATTGTGGAGCGGTTGCAGCGGATCGGGGAAGATATTCTTCCTGCACAGCTTCGCTATCATCGCAAACGTGTGCTTGTAAGCAAGGAGTTTACGTTTGACGCGGCTCATCACCTGCATTGTTATGAAGGCAAGTGCAAGAATTTGCACGGTCATACGTATAAAGTTGTTTTTGGCATTAGCGGTTATCCGGGTGAGACCGGGCTGACGGTTGATTTTGGACATATCAAGGAGATATGGAAAACACAAATTGAAGGGTATCTGGATCATCAGTATTTGAACGAAACCCTTCCCCTCATGAACACAACGGCTGAAAATATGGTCGTTTGGTTGTATGAACAGATGGAACATGCCTTGCAGACCGAACCGTATGCTGCACTGACCGAGGGTGGTCGAACGGAGTTTGTCCGCTTATACGAGACGCCAACCAGCTACGCCGAGGCAAGACGGGAGTGGATGATCGATGAGTAGTGTAGAACTAAGCAATCTCACAACGTCGACCCGTACCGATGGAACCAATGCTGCTTCTGCGGTGGAATTGGCTGATAACAAGCTTCCTCACGGACAAGACGGAAACAAAGAGGCTCGTATTCCTGTAATGGAGATCTTTGGCCCGACGGTTCAAGGTGAAGGCATGGTCATTGGGCAGAAAACGATGTTCGTCCGCACCGCGGGCTGTGATTATCGCTGCTCCTGGTGCGACTCTGCCTTCACATGGGACGGAAGCGGCAAGGACCTGATCCGGATGATTACACCGGAGGAGGTGTGGAACGAGCTGCGCCGCGTTGGCGGCTCACGCTTCTCCCATGTGACGATTTCCGGCGGCAACCCTGCCCTGCTCGCTTCGCTGGGCGGATTGGTTAAGCTGCTTCGGGAGAACGGCATCCGCACCGCGGTAGAAACACAGGGCTCCCGGTGGCAGCCTTGGCTGGCGGACATTGACGAAGTCACCGTCTCGCCCAAGCCTCCCAGCTCAGGCATGAACACCGACTGGGCTGTGCTGGATGATCTGATCCACCGACTGGCTGCTGGCCCGGTGGAACGAAGCCATAGTCTGAAGATCGTGATTTTCGATGAGACAGACCTGGATTATGCCCGCCGTGTGCATGCACGGTATCCGGGCACGGCTTTATTTTTGCAGACCGGGAACCCGGATGTCACTTCTGCCGATACGCCTGATCTGGCGTCTTCATTGCTTGCCCGTTACGAGTGGCTGATTGATCAAGTTAGTGCATCGGATGATCTGAACGACGTTCGTGTGCTGCCACAGCTGCATACTTTGGTGTGGGGCAACAAACGCGGCGTCTGATGGACTTTATGGGTGGAATGGGCGGCATGATGTAATTTTGAGAACATACAAAGGCTATGAAGGGCCTATCATATATACCGGTAAGCTTCGTGCGTCGCCGGAAATAAGGAGCGTTTACGAACCGATGAGACAACCTGATGAAATGCAAGATTTGACGCTGCTGGGCAACCAGGGCGTAAAATATACGTTTGAATATGATCCAGGCATTTTGGAAAATTTCGATAACAAGCACCCGTACCGCGATTATTTTGTCAAATTCAACTGCCCGGAGTTCACCAGCCTGTGCCCGATTACGGGGCAACCGGACTTTGCAACCATTTATATCAGCTACATCCCTGATGTAAAAATGGTAGAGAGCAAGTCACTTAAGCTGTATCTGTTCAGCTTCCGCAACCATGGAGATTTCCACGAGGATTGTGTGAACATCATTATGAACGACTTGATTAAGCTGATGGACCCGCGCTACATTGAAGTGTGGGCAAATTTACGCCGCGCGGCGGTATCTCCATCGACCCGTACACGAACTACGGCAAGCCGGGGACGAAGTACGAGCAGATGGCCGAGCACCGCATGATGAATCATGATATGTATCCGGAGACGATTGATAATCGTTAAATGGGCAGTTACATCAGTTAGGGTAGATTTAAAATAAAAAAACTCATAGATCGCACAAAAGCCGAACTCTTCTATTTGAAGAATTTCGGCTTTTGATTTTAGTATGGAAACGGAGCGTTTGCAATCAATCGTATGAATTAAACTCGCGTTCAGGCTTATGATCTCGCCTCAGTTCTTTGACTTTTTTGATGTAATGTCTCATCATAAGTGCACCAATAGATTGAACAACCACAAAAAATCCGATAGCAAAGTATAGAGACGTCGAAGCAACATATATAGTCAGAAAAGTCATGACTGCCATAAATAGAATGGTCATCGCCAAATTGCGTTTGGCAAGAACATATGGTGATAGCGATTTCATAGTAATCAGTCCTTTATCATTTCTGATTTAGTAGAACTTTAATAGTGGAACCAGTAGAGTATATCAAGATTTTACATTATATAGAGTACGTTAATTTCTTCTGTTCCCCTTGTCGCCCCTGCAAATCTGTCCTATTATGTAACAATATGCTTAGGCACATCACATCATCAGGCGCTGATCCCTCGTGACCGCGACCAAAGGAGAACTGTACATGTCCATGCAAAATTCATTACCCAAAGACGCCGCTGCGCGTTCGAAAGCTCCACCCGGATTGGATGCTCAAGGTACCGTTTATCGGATCTTAATTGCCATCAGCCTGGTTCATTTGTTCAACGACTCGATTCAGTCAGTCATTCCAGCTATTTTTCCAATTCTAAAAGACTCCATGCATCTTACATATACGCAGATCGGATGGATTTCGTTCGCTATTAACTTTACTGCGTCCATCATGCAGCCGGTTGTAGGCTGGTTTGCCGATAAAAAACCGACGCCTTCCATCCTGCCCATCGGCATGGGCTTTACCTTTACGGGCATGCTGCTGCTTGCCTTCGCCGATAGTTATATGGCCGTTCTGATCTCCGTCATCTTTGTTGGTCTGGGCTCGGCGGCGTTTCATCCGGAGGGTTCAAGGGTATCTCATATGGCCTCAGGGCCTCGTCGAGGTCTGGCGCAGTCCATCTTCCAGGTCGGTGGTAACGCAGGTCAGTCTCTGGCTCCATTGCTCACCCGCTGGATTTTCATCCCGTTTGGGTTGTTCGGTGCCATCGGATTCACAGGGATTGCTGCTGCAGGGATCGCGGTCCAAATCTATATCGCTCGCTGGTATGGACGCATGCTGCAATCGGGAGGGTATTTGCGCAGACAGGCGGCAGCCCGTCGTACACCCAATCCGGCATTGCGTAAAAAGATTGCTGCTGCCATAACCATTTTGATCCTGCTCGTCTTTGTCCGTTCGTGGTATGTCGCTTCGATCGGCAGCTTCTATGCGTTTAACCTGAAGGATACCTTCAACTTGTCCACAGAAGACGCACAGATCTATATCTTCCTGTTCCTGGCTGCCGGGGCACTGGGTACGTTCTTTGGTGGTCCACTGGCGGATCGCTTCGGCAAACGCAACATGATCTTCCTGTCGATGGCCGGAGCCGCTCCACTGGCCCTGCTGCTGCCTTACGCCAATCTATTCTGGACAGCCGTATTGCTGAGCATTATTGGGTTCATTATGTTGTCCAGCTTCTCAGTGACCGTTGTGTATGCACAAATGCTGATTCCAGGCAAAATCGGCACCGTCTCTGGTCTGATTACTGGCCTCGCATTTGGTATGGGCGGTCTGGGTGCACTCGTGCTGGGGAACTGGATCGACGTGTTCGGTGTATCTCCAGTCATGCAAATGTGCAGCTTCCTGCCACTGATCGGTATCTTCACCTTCCTGCTTCCATCGGATAAGCTGCTGAACCGCTGGGCGGAAGAGAACGGTAGCGAAGAATAATTGTTTTTTTAATGGATCAGATTTAGTGAGACCGTTAAAAAGATAAGTTCCACAAAATAAGCTGCAATGCTCAATGAAGCGAAATAGAGTTGTTAAACCAGCCGCGTGAAGCGTAACGTCAGGTGGTTAACCAACCTCGAAATGTTACCTGTTGTGTAGTTGTGCAAACGGGATAAAGCCTTGTATCATTAGGGGCTTTATCCCGTTTTTGTTTTGTCAGCGTTAGCGTCATGGACATCATTGCGAAAGGCGTTGAAGAATCAGCCGCTTTTTATATAACATCTTCCCCGCTTCGGCAACATCACGAATCGTATTTTTGTTACTCACCGAACCAAATACCATGCCGGCAATCGGAATGAGCTGGAACAGCTTTTTCCAACCAAATGATTCGCTATAGGAATTAAAAACCTCCCGCCAGCCCTGCATCTGGGAGATAACCTCTACCTGCTTGTCCGGATTATCGTAATCGGAAAGTTCATCAATAATCGCTTTCTTGCCCACAATATCAGCGGAGGAGAATTGCAGACATTTGACGATAAATATACGCTCTTGAGGCTCGTCGGGATCATATCCATAGCATAGCGCCATCTCCTGCAGCACCTTTAGGGAGAGTCCCATCACGATCGGTATATCTGCTGCAATCGTTACAATGCCGCCAATACCTGTTGCAGCGCCTTGTGCGGCAGCAAACTTGGTTCGACTGTCCGTAATGCGATCAGCAGTGCGATCCAGCACTTCAAGGGGCAAGCCTTCCACGCTGTGGATCTTCGCCGTATTTGCTGCTTCTACATCCTGTTCCATGTGATCATGTTCGTCCTTCATGGCATAACCCGATCTGGCGGATTCCTCTTGAAGCAGCTTGGCCACTTTCTTTTTCTGAACGAGAAATCTCCCGCCATTCTGCACATACTGACCAACTTCGTTCAGGGAGTCTCCAATCTTCTGTTTCAGCGCTTTAGGCATCACTTTATCCAGCAGGGCAAATGGCAAACGACCAATTTTGTCCCAAATAAACAAGTCCTTCTGCCCTTTTTCCATTTTAAAATCTGTTCCAGCTCCCGGTCCAATGTCTCGCGTGAATCCATATATGGCCTCCTAATGTTATGTGTATAGTGAATTGTATACTCCTCATACGCAGAGTTCGGGGGATGGTTGCTTCGATGTAAATCTAAGATAATCATCTTCATGGCTTCATACACAATGTGTGCATAAATAAGAGCCCTTAATCAGCGTTATTCGCTAACTAAGGGCTCTTCCTATCCAAAACTTCCATTCCTTATTTTGCTTCAGCCGCAGCCTTCCCATCTGGAACAGGGACTCCAAAATCAGGTGTACCATCCTCGTTCCATTGAATCACCTGCGCGCGGGCATGACGGTTTGGATCATAAAGAGGGTCTCCCTCGATGTCCTTGTAGTTTCGTGCGTGATAGATCAGAATATCCGTTTTACCATCCGGTGATACCGTGAAGCTGTTATGACCCGGACCATACTGGCCGTTTGCCTCACACGTCTTGAATACCGGTTTAGGCGATTTTACCCAACTCGCTGGATCAAGTAGGTCGGCATCTTCATCCGCAGTGAGCAAACCCATACAATAATTATAGTCGGTCGCACTCGCCGAGTAGCCAATGAAAATTCGCCCATTGCGGTGCAGTACTGCTGCCCCTTCATTCACCTTGAAGCCGATGATTTCCCAATCGTACTCCGGTGTAGCGATCATGACCTGTTCTCCACGCAGCGTCCACGGATTTTCCATTTCGGAAATGTACAGGTTGGAGTTACCGACAATGTCCGGATCTTTCTGCGCCCAGACCAGATAGCGGATTCCTTTATGCTCAAAGGTCGTTGCATCCAATGCAAACGTCTCCCAGCGCGTTCGAATCTGTCCTTTCTCTACCCACTCACCTTCCAGTGGATTCGCAGAATCGTTCTCCAATACATACATCCGGTGGTCGAAAAGACCCTCATTCGTCTCGCTCGTATGGGCTGCTGCATAATATATGTACCATTTCCCATCGATAAAATGAATTTCAGGTGCCCATATATTGGCACTCATTGGTCCTGTATCATGTTTGTACCATGCCGTTACCGGCTCGGCATTCCTCAACTCTTCCAAGGTTAATGCACGCCGAATCTCAATCCGGTCAAAGGCTGGAACGGAAGCCGAGAAATAATAGTAGCCATCTGTGTGACGGTACACCCACGGATCAGCACGCTGCTCCAGTATGGGATTGGTAAATGTAATGGAATCAGTCATGGGAATGCTCCCCTTTCAAATGTGTGTGTGTATGGCTCGGAGTGAAGATTTGTAGACGCTGATGGAAAAAGAGCAAAGAACCTTTGATGGTGCATCGCGGACGCTCCGGGGGTGGTAGGGCCTTGTTGCTCTCTTGTCCTCCGATTTCTTCTTTCCACCGCTCCTGGCGGTTGAAATCGGATGCCAAAGTCGCTCCTTCGGCTCCTTCCTCCCCCTTCGCTGCTTGTGCACCTTCAAAGCGACAGCTTCGCTCTTTCTCGCGCCGCTGAAACAAAATCTAACTCCGAGCCATTTGTTGTGGCTCGGTATATGTGGTGTCGCCCGCTTCGCTCAGGCGACTCTCCCCACACTAAATGCATGGCTGGCCGCTTTTTTAGGCCAGCTCTTGGTGCACCGCGGTCGCTCCTGGGGTGGTAGGACCTTGTCGCTCTCTTGTCCTCCGATTTCTTCTTTCTACCGCTCTTGGCGGTTGAAATCGGATGCCAAAGTCGCTCCTTCGGCTCCTTCCTCCCCCTTCGCTGCTTGTGCACCTTCAAAGCGACAGCTTCGCTCCTTCTCGCGCCGCTGAAACAAATCTAACTCCGAGCTATTTGTTGTGGCTCGGTATATGTGGTGTCGCCCGCTTCGCTCAGGCGACTCTCCCACACTAAATGCATGGCTGGCCGCTTTTTTAGGCCAGCTCTTGGTGCACCGCGGGACGCTTCGGGGGTGGTAGGGCCTTGTCGCTCTCTTGTCCTCCGATTTCTTCTTTCCACCGCTCTTGGCGGTTGAAATCGGATGCCAAAGTCGCTCCTTCGGCTCCTTCCTCCCCCTTCGCTGCTTGTGCACCCTTCAAAGCGACAGCTTCGCTCTTTCTACGCTCGCTGTACCAAACCCAACTCCGAGCCATATTTATGGCTCTCTACTTCTCCGCGGCGCTGATCTGCTTGCCCCAGACAGCAATGCCACGGTCGTTCAGGCCCGTTACCACAAGTGCTGGCTGGCTTCGCTCCCAGTCCCAGGATGGGAGCAGCTTTAACTCTTCAGTAGAAGCTCCTCCCCACGGGCTTTCTGTCCACTCCAGCGTCAGTGTTTGTTTGCCGTCAAATGTCCATTTGCCTGAACCGTTTTCGCTTTTCGCTTTGCCATTGGCTTGTAGGGTGTAAGGCACTGCCTGCACCTGACCGTCCACTGACGGGTCAACAGCCAGGCCTTCCCATTCCCCGGCGATCATCGACTTCAGAATGTCCTGTGCGTACTCACCTGCATAACGTTCTGGTGACACAACAGGCCAGCCGTCCTTGGTCCACAGCATTTTACGTACATGCAGATACGGCCAGTTTTTATCCGTCTCACCTCTCGCATGATGCACAATATAATAATCGTCGCCATCCTTAAGGACTGAGTTATGTCCAGGTGCAACCCAGCCCTCACCTTCGGTGAAGCGGTAGCCACCCAGAATTTTGGTTCCGACTTCATATTGAGGCAGGTGCTCCGTATCCAGCATGTTCATGCCATTTACATCCGTGTAGGGGCCTGTTATGGAATCGGCACGGGCTACACGCACATTATAATCTTCGAATAAGGAATCATAGGAGACGAATAGATAATACTTTTTGAACTTCGGGTTATACACGATATATGGACCCTCCACTGCACCTTCTTCCGTAGCACGATCACGGGCGGCAATGCGGGTTCCATAGCCCTCTTCCTTGAACTTTCCGGTTTGCGGATCGAGAGGTGCAATGTATATTCCGTCAAAAAAAGAACCGTATACCATCCATGAATTGCCTTCGGCATCCACTACCGGATTGGCATCAATGGCATTCAACTTATCCTTTTCGTTCTCGGAAGTTTTAACAACCAGCCCTTCATCTGTCCAAGGTCCTTCCGGAGATGCAGAGGTTTGCAAACCGATGGCCGAACGCGTACTGCCAAAGGTCGAAGCCGAATAATACATTCGGTAGGTATCACCAACCTGAATCACATCCGGTGCCCATAGATTTACCGCCCCTGTCCAATCGAGCGCTTCCTTCGGAATACCTGGTAACGCTTGACCTACCCATGTCCAGTTGATTAGATCATCCGATTTGCGAACCATCACGCCGGGTTTTGCTTCTCCCGCTACCCGAACGTCGGTCGAATAGACGTAATATCCCTGATCCGTTTTGATAATGGCTGGATCATGAGCATTGTTCACCGTCCAGCGGGATTCGTCGTCCAGAATGGAGGTGTCATACAATTGAGTATCTTGAGGAGCTTCAGGAAAGACAGGCGGGGACACAACTTGCCCTGCCCCATCTCCAGAACAGCCTGTAGCCCCAATCAACAACAGCAGCAGCATGGAAGAAACCACTCCTTTACCTGAATTTGTCCACCCGCGGAATGTTCTCCGCTGATTCATCCTTTCACTCCAGAGATCGCTACCGATTCAATAATCTGTTTCTGGAAGATCAGGAAGATGATCAACACCGGCAGCAATGCAACGATGGATGCTGCCATAATAAGCGGATAATCCGTCTGTATCGCATACGTGGCATTGAAGTTCGCAATGACGAGCTGCAAGGTCTGCTTCTCCGGTGAATTCAGATAAATAATCGGTGCCAGATAATCGTTCCAGATGCCCATAAACCATAGAATCAACTGTGCAGCTATCGCAGGCTTAATGAGCGGGAACGTAATGCTGGAGTACAGTCGGAAATAGGAACTGCCATCAATTTTGGCCGCTTCAATAATCGCATCAGGCACACTGAGCAGATATTGACGAAGGAAAAAGATCATGACCACGTTGCCGAACAATCCAGGAACAATGAGCGGTAACAACGTATCCACCCAGCCGAGCTTTGAGAACATGATGAATTGGGGAATCATTACCGTTGGATACGGAATCATCATTGATGCGAGCAGAGCAAGAAACAGTTTGTTTTTATGCGGGAATCTCAATTTGGCAAAAGCAAAGGCGGCGATACTGGACGTAAACGTCCCGACAATCGTCACACTCAGTGCAACGATCAAACTGTTTTTGATCCCGCTGAGCAGCGGACCCGCTTCCCAGATTTCTTTATATTTGCCGAACTGAATAATCTCCGGAATCCATACGGGCGGCAGGGCAAATACATCCTGCTTTTCCTTCACCGAAGTGGATAACATCCAGATCAGCGGTGCAATCATGGCAATGGCCCCAATCGCCAGAACAATGAAGATGATCGAGTTGGTCAGTTTTCTCTTTTGACTATAAGACATATCCGTTCACTCCTTTCCTTGTCCTCAATCCCCATCAAAGGCTGATTTTTCATTCATTTTAAATTGCACGAGTGTAATGACAAAAATGAATACGCCGAGAATCATTGCCATGGCTGACGCATAACCCATTTGCAGGTTACTAAAGGCCTTTTGCCAGATATAAAAGACAATCGAGGCTGATGAGTATTCAGGGCCGCCAGTAGGCGTCATAATGTTCATCTCGGTAAAAATCTGCGAACCGCCAATAATGTTTGTGACGACGAGGAAAAACGTAACAGGCTTCACCATCGGCCAGGTGATTTTGCGGAAAATCTGGAACCCATTCGCTCCGTCGAGCTCAGCCGCTTCATAATATGTACGCGAAACGCTTTGCAAGGCGGCCAGATAGAGCAGCATCGTGTAACCGAGCCCCTTCCATACGGCCATAATAATCAGGGCAGGTTTCACCGTTTCTTTATTGGCGAGCCAGTTGGGCCCTTCGATCCCGAATAGATCAAGGAATTGGTTCACCAAACCATAATCCCCGTTGTACGCCCAGTTCCACATGATGGAAACCGCAGCCAGGGAGGAAATAACCGGAATATAGTAGATTACACGGAAGGTTGTTGTGCCCGGAATTTTACGATTTAGCCCCATCGCCAGCAGCAGCGCCAGCAAGAGACCGATCGGAATGCCAAGCATGAGATAGAATGTATTAAACATCGCTTTGTAAAATAGGTCATCGGTCAGCAGGTCCTTAAAGTTGGCCAAACCAATAAAATTCATCTGTCCCAGTCCATCCCAGTCTGTAAACGAACCATATAGGGAGTAGAGAAAAGGGAACATGACAAAGATCAGCAGCCCAAGAACCGGAGGCAAAATGAACAAGTAACCGTACAGCATCTCTTTGCGATACAATTTCGATTTTGTAACCACGGCAGTCACCCCTGTTTCTAGTATCAGTTCAGCATGTGGCATCATTCGATTGAAACGATCCGATCAATTGATGCCACATACCCGCATGGAATCATCCAATAATAACGATGCCAGCAGCATGATCACAGACCGCTGGCATCGCCTTTTCATCTATTATTTCTGTGATTTCTTCTCTTGCTCTACTGCTTTGTCCAACAGCTTCTGCATTTTTGGCTGCTGCTGCTTTACATAGTCTGCGGCTGTAATCTTGCCGTCCAATACCGGCTGAATGTCGGTGAAGAACAGGTCATACCATTCCGCATTGTACGTGTAGTTACCTGGCAGAGCATGGCCGTAATCTTTTACGATATCAATGAATTCCTGTTTGTTAGCAGGTTTCGTCGAAGTATCTTTGGCCCATTCGTCAGCCATATCGAGCAGGTTCGGAATTTGTACTTTGGCATCCACCAACTGCTGCATGCCTTCCTTGGAAGCCGTGAGGTAATTCACCAATGCTGCGGCTTCTTCCGGGTATTTCGTTTTAGCAGACACCCCGATACCGAGGGAGCCGATCCACGTTGCGGATTTTCCAGTAGAGCCTGCTGGGAAAGGAAGCAAATCATAATCGAAAGGCAGTTTCTCGAAGGTACTCATATCCCATGGGCCTACAGGGAAGAAAGCCATTTCCCCTTTCATCCAGCGTTGGTACGTATCCAATGTTTGCGCTTCCTCAATGGAAGGCGTGATTTTATATTTGTTTTGCATGTCGGCAAAGAATTGTAACGCTTCAGCAAACTTGGGATCATCAATCGTCACTTTTGTTTTGCTTGCATCCAGCCAGTCTGCACCATTGCTCCATACAAAGGATTGCAAGGCCCACTGTACGTTAAAACCTGTACCGAACACGTCCGGTTTTCCGTCGCCATTCGTATCCTTGGTCGCTTGCTGGTTGACCTTGATGAATTCTTCCCAGGTATAAGGTTTGTCTTTATCAGGGAATGGAATGCCTTCTTTTTCAAATAACGTCTTGTTATATCCGAGTGCAAACGGACCCAAATCTTTCGGCATGCCGTAGATATCACCCTGACCTGCCATTTTGCCATCATAGCGGTACAGGTCGACACCATATTTCCAGATGTTGTCCAGATCCACATCCGCATTGTTTTCAACGTAAGGTGTCAGATTCATCAACACTTTGCTGTTCACGTAGGCTTTCACATCGCCAGGGTTAATATAGAATACGTCTGGCAAGCTGTTGCCTGTGATGGCAGCTCTCAATTTTGTCGCGTATTGATCCGCAGCTGTTACGATAATTTTGACTTTGACACCGGGATGCTCTTCTTCATATTTTTTAACAACGGCTTGATAAGCCTTCTGTTCATCCGTGCCACCCCGGAACATAAACGTCAGTTCCTTGTCCCCACTTGAACCACTGCTGCCACCACAGCCTGCAAACACAATTGCGCTCACAAGCATAAGAAGCATGATCGTAACCAACCTCTTTTTCTTTACCATCTGAACCCCTCCTGATCTGGATTTGTAAACGTATTCAATTAGCTGAAATAAGATTTCTGTTGTTAAATTTATCAAATCCAGATCACTTTAGTCAATACTTTGTTAAAACATTTTATGTTTATATAAAATAAACTAGTACATTGGCCATCCGCTGGAATCCCACAGCAAGTCGTTGATTAACAATTTTGGATTGCCGTTATCGTCAGCATCATAGGCATGGCGTGCAATGACGTTACCGTTATACACATCCTGGCCGCCCGGTCCCTTCCACTTGACATTCCCTGAATCCAACAGGGTTCCGCCGCCATTCAACATGTTCACACCGTTTTTGTCCACATACGGACCTGTAATACTCGTTGAACGACCATAGACCATTTTGTACGTGCTGTTCACACCCTGGCAGCAGGAATCAATGGAGGCAAACAAGTAATAATAACCATTCCGGTACACAATACTCGGTGCTTCAATGGCCCCACCATTGTTCGGACGCGCCGCAATAGAGGATATGCTTCCGGTAGGTTTCATCGTGGATTTATCAAGCTTCACAATCTTCAGACCGCTCCAGAAAGAACCGAAAGCAAGCCATGGGTTGCCAGAAGCATCGATGACCAGATTCGGATCAATAGCGTTATAATCGTTAGCAGATGTGGTTTGAAGCACTAACCCTCATCCTTCCACGAACCTGCTCCAATGCTGGTTGCAGACGCAAGCCCGATCGCCGATCTGTTGGAGCCAAAGGTAGAGATGGAGTAGTACAGCCACACTTTCCCGTTGTACTGCTCAACGTCTGGTGCCCATACATCCAGGCCGCTCTGACCCGGAACAGCAGAGGCCCACCAGGAGGGCTTGCTCAGAAAAATCTGCGGAACGCGGTACCATGATGACCCGTTATCCGATTTCAGCACCTGAATGCCCGCACCCGTTGAAAAGGTATACCATGAGCTTCCCTCTTTGATGATGGATGGATCGTGGACGGCAATATCTCCGGTCAGATTCCAGAATGCTGCAAATGCCCGAGACTGACCCGCCAATAGCAGAACAAGTACAAGCAGTGCAGGTAACGCCCAACGTTTTTTCCTGAATCCTGTCAATCCTTTGAACTTTTCCAAACTGAATTCCACCTCTCCTGATCAAATCGTTAATTTGGTTCATGAAGTATTAAATCAATTTAGGTATACTAGGATTATAAAAGCGGTTACATTACATTTCAATGGTATATTTCAAATATATATAAATTGATTCACACTATTTTTCAGATCAACAATTCATCCATATGTGATTTATACTTACATTTTTGTAGTATAAACAGGGGATTTGGCATCCTTTTCTCTGCCCTTCCCTTCCTTCAACGAATCATTTATAATTATCTAAAACAAACCATATAAATGTGCAGAAGCCTGGATCAGAAGGGCTTCGTTCAGAACGTGGAAAGGAAACCCACCTATGATTTATATTAAAGATCTGATGTCTGGCGTTAATATATTCAAGGCACTCAGTTCGGAAATTCGGATCCAGATCATTGAGTTGCTTGCCAAGAACCAGAGTCTTAACCTCAATGATCTCGCGACCAAACTGGGGCTCAGCAATGGCGCCATTACAATGCATATTAAGAAATTGGAAGAAAGCGGCCTGATTGAAATTAACACCGCAGTCGGCAAACACGGAATACAGAAGATTTGTTACCTGAATGAGGAAAAATTGATGGTTGATCTGCGTTCTCAGGAGATCAGCAATCGTTATGAAGTTGAAATTCAGGTGGGACACTACAGTGATTATCAGGCAGCTCCAACTTGTGGACTCGCCACCCGGGACAGCATTGTTGGGGAATTTGATGATCCGCGGTATTTTGCGGACCCGTTGCGAATTGATGCGGAGATGATTTGGCTGGCTGAGGGTTATCTGGAATACCGGATTCCGAACTATCTCAAGCCTAATCAATCGTTTAGCGAGATCCAGCTATCCATGGAGTTGGGCTCAGAAGCACCGGGTTATTGCGATAACTACCCTTCCGATATTTATTTTTACGTCAATGGAATTGAGATTGGGTGCTGGACAAGTCCAGGGGATTTCGGCAATACACGCGGTACATTCAATCCAGACTGGTGGCCACCGCATCTGAATCAATACGGAATGCTGAAGCTGATTCGTATTACTCAGGAAGGTAGCTATATCGACGGTTGCCGTATCTCGGATGTAACCTTGAACGAGATCGGCCTGGATTACAAAAGCGATATCCACTTTCGGATTGCTGTAACGGACGGACCAATGAACAAACGGGGATTGACGATCTTCGGCAAGCATTTCGGCAACTATGGACAGGGTCTGCTCGCCCGTGTGCTCTATAACGTGCAAGAGGAATAATTACGCAATTACAACACACCGCGTTAAAACTTAAAAACAAACAGCCGCCAAGCAATAAGCTTGGCGGCCATATTCATCTCTATTACTTAACCTCGCCCAGACGCTCTGCGAGACGGTCCCATGTTTCCGTAATCCCTTGCAACATTCCCATATCCATGACCGTTTGGAGAGCTTCTGCGGATACATATTCTGAACGATTAACGATCTTTGTCTTGCCGCCAAGGTCAATGAATTGCATAGTCACCTCAGTTGTCGGCAGGCTCTCATCTGTGTTCCCTTCGGCATCCGAGAAAAAATCGGTATATACAATCCGTTCCGGTTCAACAATTTCCTTATATACAGCTTTGCCCCAAGATTCCATACCGTAAAAATCACCCTGGTTTGTATCCTCACATTTCATGCAGTAATGCCAAGCGCCGCCTGGGCGAAAATCGACGTTACAGACAGGAATCGTCCATCCTCTCGGTCCCCACCATTGCCGAAGATGCTCCGATTCCTTGAACATGCTGAACACAAGCTCACGAGGTGCGTCAAAAACACGCTCAAGTACAAGTACCTTTTCATTCTCCACGCTCGACACCATTCCATCGTTTAACATTGTCATTCCTCCTTATGAATTGGGAATACTTATGGTTTGTCTTTCTTACTTTGCAGTTCACGCAAGTATTGATCCAGGTTGTCAAAACGATCTTCCATGACGCTCTGAAACGACTTCACCCACTCATCCAATGTTTGAAAAGGTTCGGGACGGAGCTTGTAGATCCTGCGGTTGGCTTCGGCCTTTACCTCCAAAACGCCATTATCACTAAGCACTTTCAAATGCTTCGAGGCTTGAGGCTGGCGTAGTCCCAGCCGTTCAGCAATTTCCCCTACAGTCAGAGGACCATCACGCAATAGTTCGACGATATGCATACGATTCGGTTCAGCCAAAGCGCCCAACAAGGCCATGTCCATACCCGGATTGTGTCCTGACATGCCTTTCACCTCATTAAGTTATGGTGTATCGGTAGAATCTCATCTCCTTCACCAAAATGCTCTTCTTCCTGATATCTGAAGTATACTCTACAAGGAATATTCCTGTAAAGGAATATTATTTAGATAGTCAG
This sequence comes from Paenibacillus sp. 1A_MP2, assembly GCF_052244825.1. Classification (NCBI taxonomy): domain Bacteria; kingdom Bacillati; phylum Bacillota; class Bacilli; order Caryophanales; family Paenibacillaceae; genus Paenibacillus; species Paenibacillus sp. 1A_MP2. The sequence continues at coordinate 5,907,584 of NZ_JBQQCS010000001.1, forward strand.
TCCCCTCTTCTTCATTAAATACTCTTTGGAACATACCGAAGGACCGCAGGTGCTTACCTTGAGGTAAGTACCTGTACTAAAAGTGCATACTTACATCTTGGTAGCACTCCCCTTATACTCAAGAAATATTAGAGTTTAAGGAGGAAGTATTATTTTGAAAACACTCGTCATCGTAGCACATCCCAATATGGAAACATCGGTTATCAACAAACGGTGGATAGAAGAACTCCAACAATACCCGGAAAAGTACACCGTACATGAACTATATAAAGTTTATCCAGATGGAAACATAAACGTGGAGAAAGAACAGCAGCTCATTGAATCGCATGATCGCCTTGTCCTGCAATTTCCGTTCTATTGGTTTAGCAGCCCACCTCTTCTTAAACAATGGCTGGATGAAGTTTTTACTTATGGCTGGGCTTATGGCTCTAAGGGAGACAAACTACAGCAACGCAAAGTTGCCTTGGCCGTATCCGCCGGAATCAAAGAGGTGGATTACACGGAAGAGAGCAAATATCGCTATACCCTTGGACAACTGTTATCTCCTTTTGAGACAACCATGCTTTACTGCGATGCGGATTATCGATCATTCTTTGCCTTTTATGGGGCAGAACACGAGCCTGCGTCAAGTGAATTGGAACAAAGTGTACAAGGCTATTTGAATTTTATTGACAATCTATAATCCTAATCACCAGATCGTTGAGGAAGCACTATGCTTGTTCTCCGTCTAGAGAAGTTGGCACAAAAGAAAATAAAATGCATGGTCAATGGTTTGACCAGGAACGTCTTCTGGATGATTAAAGTGGCATTGAAACCGCTGGAGATAAATTGCTTATAAATCTTGTAAATCAATCATTATAACAAAAGGATCTTCCATAGCACGTATGGGAGATCCTTTTGTTATTATAAAACGGCTGCACTAGCGTTGAACAGACTCCGGTCAGATCCCATATTGGCTTCTCCCCAATCACACATCATATGGAGCAGCGGCATCAGTGAACGCCCCCGCTCAGATAATGAATATTCAACTTTAGGCGGGATCTGGGGATATTCTTGACGTATCACCAAACCATCCTCCTCCATCTCTTTCAGCATAACGCTCAGGCTCTTAAAAGAAATGGTACCGATACTTCGCTTCAGCTCATTATGCCGCATTACCTTGTTTTCGGCCAACCAATACAAAATGACCATTTTATATTTACCACTAACCAGGGACAACGTATATCCAAAGCCGGTGTCTTTTAATGCCACGCCAGTCGGAACACAGGTTTCGCGCATAAGTTCCCCCTCCTTCTTTTGTTCATCGTACCATAGTGGAAAGTTATAGAGACTGCCTGAACGTTTTGGGAGACATGCCATATGCCTTTCTGAACTGTCGGGTGAAATAATTGCTGTCGTTAAACCCGCATTCATACGAAATTTCCGTAATGGACAGGTTCCCGTGTTTTAACAGATAACATGCCCTTTCCAGACGCAACTTCTGCAGATAGGAGATGGGCGTCATCCGATAATAAGATCTAAAGATCCGATTCAGATGCCTTATAGAAACATTCGACTTTCCTGCAATCTCTTCCAGGGACAGAGGTTCCAGATAATGATCCTCAATATAGGAAATGGCATTAGCTAAATGCATCAGATTATTGCCCTCTATCCCCTTCTCCTGTGTATCATAATGCCTCGACAAATAAACAACCATCTCCGTAAAACGAGAAATCAGCATGGTCTGATACCCTTGCTGCTTACTTTTATATTCCTCAATCATGACAGAAATCAGCGACTCCACGTACTCCAGACTGGGAATAGGCAAGGCCATTTTACTCGGATAAGAGTGAATACTGCGATAATAAGGCTCCAATACAAACAAAGCCTGAAAGCCTTTGGATTTTCTCAAATCCGGTCCTGCTGAGGCGAGCATTTCAGGTCTGAACATAATATTGCATATCTGAAAATCCTGAGGATCTCTGTAGGCATGCGGAGTGGAACCATTAATTACAAATACATTTCCCTTTTTAACAAAAAACGCCTCTGTATTGACAACATGTGTCGCATTGCCATTCAGGACAATGACAAGTTCCGAAAAATCCACATGCCTGTGAAGTTCGGTATCTTCGTCATGTCCTCCATATTGAATATAAAATGGGAACTCCGGATCGGCTGTAAACCAATTCAAATAGGCGTTGCTCAACAGTTCGCCCTCCATGGTTCATGCTGGGATGAATGTCTATATCATGCTACTCCTGGACCGAAAAATCAAGGTTTGCCGATGATAAGATCTCTATAATTCCTCATGTAGCCATGCAAATTCAGCACAGAAACGAGGGGTGTTATGGATCGTGAAAACACGATTATATGATTGATCTGTTGGATGCAGGGACTTTTTTAAAATCTTTAATTGTAAACGCATTCAAGAAAATAATGAATAACAACAGGGGGTTAATATGATTCATACCATGAGAAAGATTGCAAAATACTCTGTGGTCCTCACAGTCTCATTAAGCTTGCTGGCAGGATGCAGTAGTGGCAATGACAGTTTGGAGGGCAATGAAGGAAGTGACAGTGATACTTCACCGATGACGTTGACTTTCTTTGGAGCAGATTCCAACGCAAACTGGAATAAGATGCAGGATGATGTGGGTAAGGAGATAACCAAACAGACAGGAATTACACTTGATGCGGAATTTGCAGTCTCGGACCCTGCACAGAGACTGGCACTGATCGCGGCAAGTGGAGATTACCCGGATCTGATCAGTCCCAAAGGGGATTTGGACAAGTTGGTAGATGCAGGTGCCATGCTGGACCTTACCGATCTGATTGATCAGCATGCCCCAAACATCAAGAAGCTGTTCGGTGATCAAATCAAACGCTTGCGCTACAGTAACGATGACCCGTCCATCTATGTCATCCCTACCTACTCCGCCATAGACGGAGTCAACTTCGTGGCAGGCGCAGGTTTCGAGCTTCAGCATCGTGCTGTGAAGGAAGCCGGATATCCACAGATCAATACACTCCAAGATTATGAAAATGTCATTCGATCCTATCTGGAGAAGCACCCTACCGATGAGAATGGCAACAAAAATATCGGTATGACACTGAACGCGGATGATTGGCACATCCAAATTACCGTGACGAACCCCGCAGCTGAGACCACGGGCAAATCGGGCGATGGAGAATACTACATTGATCCCAATACGAATGAAGCAACTTATCATTTCCGCACGGAAGGTGAGAAAGAGTATTTTCAGTGGCTTAACCATATGTATAATACCGGGTTGCTTGATCAGGAATCTTTTGTTCAGAAAAACGACCAATATCTGGCCAAAGTCGCTTCTGGTCGCGTCATTGGTCTGATCGATGCAGACTGGGGCTACTCCGATGGGGAGAAAGCACTGAAGGCTTCAGGAAAAAATGATCAGACTTATGGACATTATTCTGTCATGCTGTCCGACCAATACAAGGATAACCGCTACCAGTCCACAGGTTTCATGGCTGGCTGGGGAGTAGGCATAACGGAAAGTGCAGAAGATCCGGTCCGAGCCATTAAATTTCTGGATTTCCTCGCTTCTGAAGAAGGTCAGGTCCTCAACTATTGGGGGCTGGAAGGTAAGCAATATACCGTTGAGGACGGTAAACGTATTGTGCCTGCGGATGTGCAGCAGCGTATTATCAATGACAATATCGCTTTTACCAGAGAATCCGGTGTAGGACTCTACACCAATATCGGAGGGCATTACGGGGATGGCGTAAAAGACTCCACTGGCAATTATTATACCAAAAACTTCCCGGAACAGATCATTGAGAACTACACGGATGTAGAGAAAGAGACCCTCAAAGCTTATGATGCAGCGACCTGGATGGATCTGTTTCCGAATGAGAAGGATTTCCCGGTAAAACCGTGGGGAGCGGTATGGAACATCTCCGTACCAAGTGATGATGAAATCAACATTATAGCCAACAAGGTGAAGGATATTACATGGAAGCAGATTCCACAGGCCGTGATGGCCAAACCGGAAGAATTCGATGCGATCTGGAATGACTATCAGCAGAAGCTCATTGATGCAGGTGTCGAAAAAATGGAACAGGGATTCACCAAATACGTCCAGGATCGGGTTAAACTCTGGAATGAATAGGAGCACAACATGATGAACTACACCAATCCCGTGATTTCGGGCTTTTATCCTGACCCCAGCATCTGTCGGGTAGACGACGATTATTACCTCGTAACCAGCACATTTGAATATTTCCCGGGGGTGCCGATTTTTCACAGCAAAGATCTCGTGAATTGGGGCCAGATCGGCCATGTTCTCACGTCTGCCGAGCAGCTCCCACTCGCCAATGCGGGCAGCTCCGGCGGCATATATGCGCCGACCCTCCGCCATCATGCTGGCTGGTTTTATATGACAACGACCAATGTAAGCGGGGGAGGTAACTTCTATGTACGAAGCAGAGCGGCTGAAGGACCATGGTCCGATCCCATTTTGTTGCTCAAGACGGTATAGATCCCTCCCTACTCTTTGATGAGGATGGTCGTATATACTTTCAAACTGCTTGTAATGGTGATGAAGGCGAAGGGATCTATCAGTGTGAGATCGACATCTCGACTGGTCACAAGCTGACAGAAAGCCAATTCATCTGGAGTGGAACCGGCGGTGCTGCACCTGAGGCCCCTCACCTGTACAAAATAAATGGCTACTATTACCTCATGATTGCCGAAGGGGGAACCGAATACGGGCATATGGAAACCATTGCGCGAAGCACAAATCCATACGGACCATTCGATCCCTGTCCTCATAATCCCATCCTGTCCAATCGAAGTATAAAAAGCAGTATTCACGCCACTGGGCATGCGGATTTGGTACAAGCACAGGATGGGAGCTGGTGGGCGGTATGTCTGGGAATTCGTCCTGCAGCCTACCCCATGCGTCATCATTTGGGTCGTGAGACATTTCTCGCACCAGTGACCTGGACGAGTGACGGATGGCCAATAATCGGTCATGACGGACATATTGAGCCCGTCATGGCCGGGCCCCAGCTGCCTGAGGTTCATTGGCCCCGCAAAGCAATCCGGGATGATTTCGATGTATCCACACTGGGCCTAGACTGGATCTTCCTGCGAAATCCAGCTCCTGGCAGTTGGTCACTCACAGAACACCCGGGTCATCTTGTTCTAAGAGGGAATCCGGTCTCTCTCAATGATGGTCGCAATCCCGCCTTTGTAGGTCGTCGATTGAGCCATTTCTTATGCAACGTGGCTGCCAAATTAAACTTTGAGCCAATACATGATGGTGACGAATCGGGATTGACTGTCTTCATGAATGAGAGATACCACTATGATTTGGCCATAAAGCGAATTAACGGTCAGAAAAAAATCATATTTCGGCGAACGATTGCTTCATTAAGAACAGAGGAGATTCAGGATTGTGAAGCCGGACCTGTCATATTACAAATCCAGGCCCAACGTGATCTTTTTACATTCTCCATACAGCAAGGTTCAACAATTGGCACTGTACTTGGCTCTGGCGATACACATCTGCTCTCTACTGAAGTGGCGGGTGGCTTCACTGGGGGCATCCTTGCCATGTATGCCTATAGTCCATCGGGAGAAGGTGCGCCAAGCCAGTTCGATTGGTTTGATTATGAACCGTTGGATTAAATCATAGTGCGACCTTCGAATTTCAATGTAAAAACGTTGAATATCCTCCATTAAAATTATCCCCTTCAAGTCGATACTCTTTTAAAAAGCCTTGTGTGGTAACATAAGGAAAAGAGTTAACTTGAAGGGGATTTTGCTATGGTTATATACATCGATTCTTCCAAGAAACTTTCCGCACAACTCCTCTTAAATTTCAGAAAAGTCCATTGATTTATTAGAGAAGTTCTCCTAGTATTTTTAGTAGGACACCCAGAGCTCGACATCATAGCAATAGCTTTACTGTTTTTATGAGAGCGCTATCGCTGCAGCACTATAGAAAAACGGGAGGTTGCAGATATGAAATGGAATCACTTCAAGTCCAAGCTTCTGCTTAAGTACACACTATCCTATATCTCCATTTTCCTTATACCTCTTGTTATATTAACTATTATTATTTATCACAATGCTGTGGACACGCTCCGTTCAGAGATCGAACAAACCAATGTCAATCAACTGACCCAAGCGAAAACGGTCATTGATGACCGAATGAAGGAATTGCAGGACATCGCATTTCGCATCGCCTACGATGAGCAGCTAACCCGATATTGGACCCACCATCCCTATTATAGCCGGGAATCCATTAGTGCCTTGGTCAAATACAAAGCGACCAGTTCCATTATTGATGAGCTATTCCTGTTCTTCCGTGGAGATGATAACATCTACTCGTCTCAGGGCTCTGAGAACCTGGATGTATTCACTGGCCGCTACAAATTTAACACCTGGAACGAAACGGACATGATCCGGGATTTGAATCATGTTCCGTTTCCCACGATACGACCAGCCGAGCAAGTCGTTCAAGGAACCAAAATACCCAATTCCATGCTGGCCTACCTTGTACCGATTGCGCCTAACAATACGCCCGCCCACGGAACGGTCATGTACCTGATTCATGAGTCCAATCTGACCGGATTGATTGATTCCATTCTCAGCGACTACCATGGGATGACTTATATATTCGATAATTACGGGCAGGTACTGGCAGCCAACTATAAAGGGGAAACCATTACCGATCAGGAAGTCAAAGCTCTGTTTGCACTTGAGCCGGGAACGCACAGTCTCTCCTTAAACCAGGAACCGCATTCGGTTGTATCCGTCAAATCAGATGCTGGCTGGACTTATGTAACGGCTATGCCGAGCAATCAATTTTTTAGCCGTATCGTCCATATTCGTACCTTTATTGTTCTGGTTTTCTCCTTCGTGGTGGTGATGGGCACTTTCCTTGCCATCATGCTGGCACGAAGACAATACCATCCCATTTCAGACTTGATGGAGTTCATTCGGTTGAAAAATAATCCTGAACCTTCCACATCCAGCAACGAGCTGGAATGGATCAAGAAAACGCTGCATGATTACAGCCAGCGCGTAGATCTTCAGGAGCCCTACGCTCGTAATCATATACTGCTCATGTTACTGAAGCATGGTCATACCGGAGAAATCCCTTCTGAGTTTACGGACAATCTCGGCATCCGTTTTAATCGGTCCCATTATTTTGTCATGACCTTGGGCTGGGAAATGCACGCTTTTCCCATCGGTGATAACCCCGAACAACGTACAGTCATGCAGCTGATAAACGATATAGAACTGCCGGAGTTGTCTGCTTATGCTTACGGCGTGGAGCTTCCACAGCCAGACCAATTAGCCCTCATTGTCGGTTTTGATGCCGAAATCGGGCATCATGCCAGCTTGAGTAATCGTATGGAGTCTATTGTTGGATCACTGCAATCGATGGTGACAGAGCACGTCGGAGTCGCTCCGGCGATTGGTATCGGCAACAGCTACAGTTCTCCATTGCAGCTGAACCAATCCTACATCGAGGCATCGACCGCACTCGAAGCATCCATGCTGCACGGACAAGGCAGCAGTACCTTCTTCAACGCCCTTTCCGGTTCCGGTGCACAGGATTCGTCCTTCTGGGTACCTAAGGATGTACTGCTGAAGCTGGTTCAGAGCTTGAAACAGGGCAGCTACGATGTGGCGGTTCAGATGGTATCCACCGCTTTGAATACCCTGAAATCTGAAATGCCATCTGTACCGCTGCTGCGCTGCATCTGCTTCGACATTCTGAATACGATGCTCAAAACGGCCTCGGAGCTTGGCATTCATCACGTGGTTAATCAACTTCCACGGATTACTTCCTATGACTCACTGGAGGATTTGGAGAAAAAACTGACAGGCCTTGCCGCCGAAATCTGCGCCCATGTCGAGGCGAAGAGCGAGACGGAAGAAAGCTCGCTGATGGATGAAATCGTTGCTTATATTGATGCCAATTACTCGGATTATGATCTCAGCCTGGGTACGATCTCGTCTAAATTCACGATCTCTTCATCGTATTTCAGCCGTTCATTTAAAGAGAAGATCGGCATGAACTTCACCCAATACATCTGGCAGAAGCGGATGGATGAGGTCATCCGGCTGCTGCTGCATACAACTGATCCGTTAAAAGATATCATCACACGTGTCGGTTATCTGGACACACCGAACTTTATCCGCAAATTCAAGAAAGAGACGGGTTACACCCCCGGACAGTACCGCAAAATGCACCGCCCCAACGGCTCCGCCGATTCCCGGATGACGACGACGAGGAATGTATTGGATAAAGGCTTCGAATGACGTCTTTATAAGGAGTTCATCGGATAACCGATTCACCGAATAAATAGAAACCTCCCCTTCATCGTATGGTGAAGGGGAGGTTTACGTATTTTCAAGTTTACTTTTTCGAGTGTTCCGAACGATCTCGTACGCCGAGGCTTCTTCTATTTTGCAGCCGAAATACCTTGAAGCCCTTGATGCATTGCACCCAGCAGACGGTGGGTCGGATCACAGCCATATTCCCAGAACATGATTCCGGCCAGGCCTTGATCCTTCACGTAATCACATTTGCACTGAATGGATTCCTCATCATCATAAGATATTAGACTGGACCCGTTAAACAGAAACGGTGCACACGCTTCATCATCCCAATAACGGACGTAACCATTCTTGTTGATGTACTTTGCATCCAGCTCGGCAAAAGCCGGACCGTACCCGCCTGTACTGCCAGCCATTTGGTGGAGGCCACGGTTCCGGTCAGGAACCTCAGTCCAGATCCGGGAGTAGAACGCAGCACCGATCACGATCTTCTCTTTCGGAACGCCGGCGCGAATGAAAAGGTTCACGGAAGCATCTGTACTCATTCGGAACAGATCTCCGGTTGGCGTATACAGATTCGTATGATGTCCGGTCAGAACCTGAAAACCGCCGCGCATATCATAGGTCATCAACTGCACAAAGTCCAGATACTTCTGCACCTCAGCCATTTCTGTACCGTCTACGTAGTATTGGTCAGCCCCTGCCGCAATCGTGAGTAGATAATGACGGCCATCCCGGGAGCATTTGGCATCCATTGCCTCCCGGATCGTCTTGAGAAGCAAGGTGAAATTCCGTTTATCACCAGGACTCGAGGCGATGCCGGCTTCACCGTAACAAGGATACTCCCAGTCCAGATCGATTCCATCAAAAGGGTATTCCTCCAGCACCCTAACCGCCGATGCGGCCATGCTGTCCCTTCCGGCTTGGGTTGATGCGGCTTCAGAGAAACCGCCAGCGCTCCAACCCCCGACGGACAAGAGCACCGTTAGATTCGGATGATCGCGCTTTATGTTCCGGATAATCTCACCGTGTTTCAAATGCTCGGTAGTAATTTCATCATTTTTGACATGACCGAAGGCTACGTTCAGATGTGTTAACTTCAACAGATCCTCATGCCTCATGTCGGGAAGAACTGAATCGACGACATATCCTGCAGCAATATAGTTTGGCACCCTCTTCACTCCGATCCATTCAATGATTGAGATATCGCCGCAGCAATCTGCAAGGCTTCCTTCCCGGTACCAATCTTGTACCCGGAAGCCGAATAACGGATTTGATCCTCGCTATCCAGCACGAACAGATGTGGATAGCCAGCTTCGTGAGCTGCAGGATTTGGAATGAAACCGGATAAGGACGCATAGCTTGAATCCCTTACAAAAATCGTACGTACTGGCAGCTTCGGATAAGCAGCAGTGTCAAAGGAGGCGTTCCATTCCGTATCTCCGATCAGCAGCACGATGGGTAGACCCAGCTTATCCAGCGGCTCAGCAAGTTCGCCCAGCTCACGAATCAGATGCTTGGTTGGTTCCCGCTCGGGTTCAATCCAGGCAGCAATGGCACCCTCTGATCCCAGAAGAGCCTCCAGTACCACCTCTGAACCATCTAGACGGGTCAGTACACTTCCGGGTGCCAGCTTGCCCAACACGGGAATGTCTACCACCGTCTCGCGATAAGTTAATACCACCTCCGTAGTGTCTCCGGCGCGCACGGTAAAGTAAATGAAGCGCACTCTGACCGCTCCATCTTTCAAACGGATACCCGTCGTCAAGCGATAAGCTCCCGGTTCAACCTCATATGGCTGGCTATAGACATCCGTGCTGCCATGAGGATATATCAACGTTTTGTACACGCCATCTTCCAGACGGGCAAACGAGAAGTTCTCGCCATAGGATGCTGTTGGTGCTTCCTGCGGCCCCTCTTCATCCCTAAGGAGTTGCAGCATTCCCCAGCTTCTGTCCTCCTGATTACGAGAAGCGTTGAGACTGAACATCGCATTTTCCCAGCCTCTGTCACCTAAGTACTGAGGCTTCTGCTCGCTCGGATGCAATCGGGCCGGAATGCCCAAACTGCGGCACACAGCGACAAACAGAATATCCAGCGACTGCGGATCTCCCTTCATCAGGCTGAAAGTGCCTACCGGATTTCCCTTGCCTTTCAAGTTAGGGAGGTCCTCATTATACGCATAACTCTTTTCCAGCTGCCGGACAAGCGCCGAAGGCTCCTTCCTGAACGCCGTTGCCTCTTCCTCCGAGTAGGCATTCTGGAACACGGATCGATAAGGCACCACCATTTCATAGGAAACCCGCGGGCACAGGATGTACTCCACGAACGTATCTTCTGCCCATGATCCTCGCTGCGAGAGCGCACCTGTAAGATGATCGTCCAGCGTCTGACGAAAAGTATCGATTAAATCTTTTTCATTCATCGACTCCAGCAGCCGGAGCGGCCACTCACCGTATTTCTCGGAACGTTCCTCCAGGAAAGCTGCGATTTCACGACTGTTGCCCCGTGCCTTCTGGAGAATATCCCATACCCGTTCCCGAGGAAGTCCAGCCGAATGAGCCAATGCATACGCCTCTTCCTCACTCAGGAATGTATCCTCATATCCACTCCGAATCTTCGTGCCTTCCTCCAGACGGCGGCTATGTTCCTGAATCTTCTCTTGCGGTAAAGCAATTGCTGCTTCTGCCTCTCCTTCGGGAGGAGGAACCATATCGAAATCCACGCTGCCTGATGGCTGCTCTGACGAGTCCAACACTAGCTCAACCTGATCGCTGTCCTGAGCTTTGAATAGGACTTCACTCCATTGGCCTCCGCTAACCGCACGAATCAATAAATCGCCATAACCTGTCTTGAAGGCAGCCTCCCCTAGCACATCGGTCTTAATTTCGGCGATCGGATAAAATTCAGCCGTGTTATACAGCTCGAAGCGGAGGCTCGCTCCAGGCACAGGCTCTCCCTGCATATCTTTCACCTTCACGCAGATGGTTCGCGTCGGTGCGTAGTTTTCAAGCAAATTAATCTCCGTAAATCCCTTCTCGTTAAGGGTTATATCCTCTGGTCCCGGATAATCGCCAAAAATCCTCGTATTGATCAGCATGGCCCTGCGGGCTGGCGGAGTGAACCACCCTTGATTCAATCCAGCTTCAGGCTCGCATGCCCCAATGTAATACCATTGGCCGTCTGCCCAAGCTTCTACCCAGGCATGATTGCTGTCACTGTGTGCCCAGCGCGGCGTATAGACCTGACGGGCAGGTATGCCGATACTGCGAAGAGCGGCTACCGCCAGCGTGGACTCTTCTCCACAACGGCCGCGAGCATTCCGAATCATCGTCAGCGGCGATATCGTTCGCAGATCGCTGCCAATATAAGTCGCTTTCTCATGACACCAGTAATTGGTTTCCAGAATGGCATCCGCCATGGATAACTTCGCCGTCCGGTCAGCCAACTCATCAAATATAATGCCGCGAAAATCCTCAATATTCTCCGTATTGATTCGATAGGGGAGCACAAAATGCAGAAACAGATGATCCGGTACACGCTCGCCCCAAGGCACACGTTTGCGAATGTCCAGCGCCCGACGCACATGGCTGAGGAACAGTTCACCATCATAATCAGCCATGTCATTCACCGGCATGTAGGCATACACATATTTCAAAGCCCATGCCTCTTCTTCGGTTAATGGCTGCTGAAACACATGAAACAGTTTATCTTTGCGGACCTCTGCAAAATGTACCTTCTCCTGGAACTTCTGCTCAATCCGCTCCAATGACTGTGCATCCAGGGAAAATACCAAGGTTTGGCTGGTCATTGCTGGCTCACTCCTTCCACAGCTTTCCGTCTTCCCGAATACAGATTACAGCCGTGCCGTCCGAGGAAGGCGCAGTAATCTGGAACAGGCTGCGAGTCGTTTCAATTACAGGCGAACAGCTCCACGATTCCTCGCCCATTAGTAGCTTCACATCCTGTGTAAATTCACCATGGGCTTCATAATAATTACGTTCACGATAATAGAGCTTGCGAAGCTCCCACTTGATTCGTTCGTCCTCCGGCAACTCAAAGGAATAGTCCGTTCCATCATCCGAAAATACGACATAGCCCCATAGCTCCGGATAATGCATGTTGATAATGCCCATGGGCGACCAAACCCAGTTGTCCTCCGGAAACGGCTTGCCCGTCTCCGGATTCAGCACCTTGCGGTACTCACCATCCTGCACCTCGGTCTGCCATTCCACGCGCGAGAAGTTGACACGCCAGAACTCACCCGGCGCAGGCGGACGGTTGCCTTCGGCACATTCCTTTAGGCTGATCCAAGGAATCGCGACCTCCACACTCCATTTCCGGTTATCAGCACCAGGTGTGTTCAGCTCCCCATCGATATGTACGGCCGTCTTGAGACCGCTGATATCCCAACCATTGACCGGAGGTCCACCATCCCGATAAGGCTTCACCAATAACAGATCCCATACCGTATTTAGCGCATTGATCTCGAACTCATAATATTGGTGGGAATCTCCGTCGGGATCGATAAAAATCTCAAAATCATTATCGTAGAAAATAACGGAATCGCGCTCAGTCAACGTAGCCCATATCTGATCTTCCATCAGCTCAGCAGCGAAGTAGAAATAGTCATCATCCCACAGCATTTTTACCTTTGTCTGTTTCCCGGGCTTCGGACGAAGGTCCCCTTCGATATCAACAAAATCATCCGTCCAATCAGCCGCATCCCAGAATGCCTTATCGACGCGGCCGTCCAGCACCAGCGGTCCCTTCGAACGCTTGCATATATAATGTTTGGGAGCATACTCAATCCTTGGCTCAGGCACTCCACTTTGGTTCATATCGCTCTCTCCCCTTCATGAGAGAGGGCATGCATCTATCGGCGCATGCCCTCCCGTAATGTTAGTTATGGGTAACAACGGCTCCTGAGCCGCCGTACATCTCCAGTTCCTCATCGAATTCGAGCTTAAGCACCGTCACCTGCTCATGGGTGTCCTCCGGGGTCATTTTGATCCATGTTGTGCCCGGGATATTGAACCATGGCACGCCCCCATGGATCTCATGCTCAAGTTCTTTGCCCGAGTGCAGTACGGTAATCTTTCTGATCTTATTGCACAGTCCCTTAATGCACACATTTTCTTTTGGCTCGTCATATACAAACAGGTACAATGTCTTTCTGTCCTCGGATACGGTGCTGCCCCCCAGATAATAGCGGGGCATAATGCCTTCACCCGTTCCGAATACAGCCTCTTCATGCGTTCGGATCCACGCTCCCAGCCCAAGCAGAATATTCTCCTGTCTCTTATCGATGGTGCCATCCTCGCGCGGACCAATATCCAGCAGCATGTTGCCACCCATCGAAATACAGTCACAGAACATCCGAATGATCTGATTTAACGATTTGTATTTATCGTCTGTTGGTACATAACCCCAAGATGTATTGATCGTGGTGCAGAACTCCCATGGTCCCTCCGGTCTCGTGATCGGAATACCTTGCTCCGGTGTTTTATAGTCCCCATAACCTTGAAGGCGGGAGTTGATGATGATATCCGGATTAAAGGATTGCAGGTAATGCTTAAACTCCGGGAGATTCCACTGCTCGGCACTCCGTTCCCAGTCCCCGTCGAACCACAGCAGATCTACCTTTCCGTAATTCGTCAAGATCTCCTGCAGCTGGTGGTTATTGAAGTCAAGGAATTTCTGCCATTTCTCCTCATCCTGAACACCGTCCACAGGACTTGAATGCCGGTTGACGCTGCTGAGATCCTCCGGTACCTTGCCACCTTCATACACGCTAGGATAATCCGGGTGCGACCAATCAATCAGCGAGAAGTACATCCCCAGGTGAATGCCCTTCTCCCGAATCGCTTCCGCATATTCCCTCACGAGGTCCCGATTCGCTGGTGTCTGCTTGACGACATTGAGGTCACTATACTGCGTATCCCACAGAGCAACGCCATCATGATGCTTCGTTGTCAGCACGGCATATCGGGCTCCCGATTTCTCAATTAAATCCGCCCACTTCTCCGCATTAAACTTCGATGCCGTAAAACCGTCCAGCTGTTTCATATATTCTTCGTAGGAAATTCTTCCATTATAGAAGGACCACGATTCCGAGACCCCATCTACAGCATAGATGCCATAGTGGATGAATATTCCCAGCTTGGCCTCTTCAAACCATTTCTGCATCCTTGTTCACACCTCTTTCTGAAGTCCTTCTATATGAGTGATTACTCTTATTGGCCTGTGTTCCAGCGGTCGTATGCTCCTTGATATAGTTCAACGATACGGTCACTGCCCATTTTTTTGATTTGCGCAATATACTTATCCCAGTTCTCAAGCGGCTCCTGACCAGTTACGAACTTCGCTTCCATCTGCTTGACGTACGTATCCAGATCAGATAATAGAGCGGTCGCTTCGCTTTGCTCTTCATTTGTCAAATAAACGTTAGGGAATGGTGCTTTGCCGATCGGCACCAACTTCTCTTGATTCTGCTGGTCAATCCATTCATCAAATTCGGTGCGAAGACCTTTCGCAATGTCCGGATCATTAATGCCTGGTGTCAAAATGCCGTAGTTCGGTGTGATTTTACCGCGATATTCCTCACGATCGCCGCCGCCAGGAACAGGAAGCCACTCTTTCACGAGATTTTCCTTGTCTTTGAATTTCCACAGCACGCCTTCAGGACCTTGATTGAACAGGGTCGCCCCATCATAGCTGTACAAATAATCAATCCAGCGCATGGTTGCCTCAGGGGACGGATTGCTGCTAGTAATCGCAAAGGTACCACGTGCCGATATACCAGGGTGTTTACCGTATACAGGTGAGTCTGCAATCTCACTCTTCACTGGTGTCATCAGTGGATGTTTCGTGCTAGGCTCGCCGCCAAGCGTGAAGTACGGATGGTAGTCATTGAACAGCGCGAGCTTGTTGCTCTCACCTTTTGCTTTTTTCTGATCGCCGGTTTGCGAGAAGGTCTCATGATCAAGCAAATCTTCCTTCCACAGACGGTTCATGAACGTCAGATAACCTTTGTAGCCTTCTTCTTGGTAAGGGTAGTGGACTTTTCCATCCTTATCCGCGTAGATTCCTTCGTTGTACATGCCCCAGAAGCCGAAGAAGTACATACGAAGATCATCCAGTTTTACAGAAGTTAGCGGAATTTCATCTTGTTGTCCATTGCCGTTAGGATCTTCTTCCTTAACACGCTTCAGGTACGTATATAATTCCTCTGTCGTCTTAGGCTCCTCTACATTAAGTGCTTTGAGGAATTCACCGTTATACCACATCGGGCCTCTGTACCACACGGCAGCCGTATCGATAAATGGAAGTGCATACATATGTCCGTCAGGTGTTGTAAAGGATTTGCGGACATCCGGGTTTTCGTCGAGAATCTTCTTAATATTCGGGGCATAGCCCTCATCAATGTATTTTTCCAGTGGAATCAGAATGCCTTGAGTCCCATAAGTAACCTGCTCAGCCGGCTTGAGATCCGCCGCATAGAACATATCCGGTAAATCGCCGCTGGCGAATACCAGGTTCTTCTTTGTTTCAAAGCTGTCGATCGGCGAAAGCTGGTACTCCAGCTTGATGCCTGACAATTTCTCCATCTCTTGCAGGACTGGCATCGTATTCCAGTCGGCTACGCCCGCATCCTGGGACATGACCTTTAACGTAAGCGGTTTGTCCACAATCGGGAATCCTTCTTTCTTGACCCCTTCGACATTTGAAGTCGCAGAACCTCCATCTTCATTGGAACCACAAGCTGCAAGCAATGCTGCTGATAGGGTGAGGCAGAGTACAATGGATGAAGCCTTGCGAAGCTTTTTCATGACGACAACTCCCCTTTTTTAGTGTGGATTATGGTTTAAGATCATCCCTTGACGGAACCGATCATAACACCCTGCACGAAGTAACGCTGAAGAAATGGATAAATGGCAATGACAGGTAAAGTTGAAACAATAATGACGGCATATTTCACCAGCGCAGCAATTTCCGCTTTGGAATTCATCGCCGTTGCGGAAGAGGTATCTATAGCTCCCCGCCCTGTGCTGCCATCTCCTGAAGTACCAGGATTTGGCGCAGAAAGAGCTGCAGCGGATACTTCGAGGAATCATTTAAATAGATCATCGCACTGAAATAGCTGTTCCAGTGTCCAACGCCGTAGAAGAGCGCCATCACGGCAATGATCGGCATGGAGAGCGGAAGCACAATGCGGATGAACAACCGGGTGTTGGTACACCCGTCGATATGCGCCGCTTCCTGCAGCTCCTTGGGAATGGTCGATTGGAAGAACGTACGGCATACGATAATATTCCAGATGGATGCAGCTCCTGGCAGAATAAGCGCCCACATGCTGTTCACCATACCAAGATCCTTAACCAGCAAGTAGCTCGGGACAAGCCCTCCGCTGAAAAACATCGTTACCATAAACATCGCCATGAAGAATCCGCGTCCCACAAAATCAGAACGGCTAAGTGCGTAGGCAGCCGGAAGAGTGACCATCAGGTTGACGAGTGTACCTACGACGGTATAGATGATCGTATTTTTGTACCCGATCCAGATGTTGGTTTTCTCAAACACGCGGGCATAACCTTCAAAGGTAATGCCTTTGGGCAGCAGCCACATCTCACCGGAGCTTACAAATTTGGGATCACTGATTGAGGCGCTAATGATGTATAACAGCGGGTAAAGCACAATGACGAGCGCTATCGTCAGATAGATGTAGTTGCACCATAAGAACAATTTGTCGCTTCTGCTTTCCTTAACCGCGGATGACATGTGTTTTCCCCTCCTTTTACCACAAGCTGTTTTCACTGGTGCGACGTGCAATTTGGTTCACTGTAATCAGCAGAATCGCATTAACTACCGAGTTGAACAATCCTACAGCTGTTGAGAAACTGTACTGCGCATCGACCAGACCCGACCGATAGACAAATGTCGAGATGACATCTGATGAACCCATATTCAACGGATTTTGCAGCAGTAAGATTTTTTCAAATCCGACGCCCAGAATACTGCCCATATTCAGAATTAACAGAATGGTGATCGTAGGGATGATCGCTGGAATGTTAATATGCAAAATCCGTTTAAACCGGCTCGCACCATCCACCACGGCAGCTTCATGCAGTTGCGGGTCCACACCCGATAGTGCTGCAAGGTATATAATGGTACCCAGCCTGCACTCTGCCAGACACCCGACAACACGTACACCGTCTTGAACCACGCAGGGTCCGTCAGGAATTGAGGAGCTTGGAATCCAAGAGCCTCCACCAGATTGACAATCATGCCTGACGAAGGCGACAAGAAGGTGATGATCATACCCGACATTACAACGACCGAAATAAAATGTGGTGCATACGTGACCGTCTGTACGGTACGTTTGAAAAAGGAGTCCTTTACTTCATTGAAGGCTAACGCCAGAATGATCGGTAGCGGAAAACCTATAGCCAGCTCATACAAGCTGATGCTGAGGGTATTCCATAACAAATCCCAGAAATAATACGAATTAAAGAAGCGGATGAAATGATCGAACCCTACCCACGGGCTTCCCGTGACACCAAGCGTCGGGATAAAGTTTTTGAATGCGATTTGTATGCCGTACATCGGCCCGTAATGGAAAATCAGAAAGTATAGAAATGCTGGCGCGATAAACAGATACAATTCCCAGTTTCGAATCATCCTTCTCCCTAATTTATTTTTCTTGCGGTTCGGAATCGTGTGCACCGATAGGTTTTGCGACAAGGCGGACTTCCCTTCTGGCTGCATCAGTTTGTTTCCTCCTTTTCTAAATGAAAATCCGTCCGTTTTGTAAGAAGAGCGAAACACTCCTGTTCAATTGTAAGGAATGAGTCCCGGACCACATTTCGATCATGGGAAGCTTTTGCTCCCTCTCAATTTGGTAACGCTTACATACTGAGTTTATGGATCAATTTTGAATTCGTAAATATGCTATTTCGATCTTCCCTCCTAAAAACCAGGAAAGTGCTGCTACAACAGGGGTTTACACTTTTGATTACAGCTTGTCATTGTCATTTTGGAGAAGTAAAACATGTGGAATTTGACTTATTTTCGTCCTGAAGTTGTCATAAGGGGTAGCTTCGCATGAACTCGACAGATGCCAGATCTGAACAAAAGTTGAGAAACAAACCTTAAAGTCAAAACCCACATATGTTTTGGAAAAAGATATCCATGGTTGCAGACATCATCGTGGGGATTCTGGGCAGTTCCATGATCCAAGTCAAGTCGCAAGGTCTTGTCATGTTCAACGCATCTCAATCCAAAATGAGATAGAGGTGCCCTTCGTTACTGCTGCTCCACTCCCCTCCTCATGCATTTTTCTTTTCAGGATAGATTTAATTCAATCACATTAATGTAATATTATCTATCATATATTTACCACCCGCTTCAAGCTCCCTTATTGCTTGGCTTTATTCTATGAGTTCCTTCCCGGCTTCGTAAATATGTCGTTTTTATCCTGGATTAGAAGCCACACAAACCCAGATAAACACTGGGAATATCAAGTCATATATGTTGATTTTGTGCATGACATGGAAGTCTGGAATCATTGATAATTTCAGGATAACTCCAGAAAAAAAGCCGCTCTATTTAAATCAGAGCAGCCCTTCTACCTATGTGGATATCGATCCCTAACTAATAAATAACATATTTGTGTCACTTAAATTGACTTAATAACCCATTGAAAATATACCAAAATGTAACATATACTTCCGTATAAAAAAACAATCTCAGACCTACTACGAGCGATTCGGACTAGAAGGCAGACAATCTTGACAACCAACTCACTTCATAAAGATCATCACTCTCAAGAAAAACTCAAAAAAAGCGTGCTTCGATAGGGATCGAAGCACGCTGGCAGGGTTTGCTTACTTTCCAGAAGGCTGCACTTCCGCAGTGTACCCTGTTGGAATATCTGTCTCGGCCGTAACATTGGTGATGACCATTGGATACATCATGTCCGGATCAGGTTGGATAATGGTATACAACACGATGGCACGTCCATCCTTCTCCAGCTTCACATCTTCAATCTTCAATCCATAGCCAGGATGAGGCATTTGCGCGGACAGTTTGACTTTGACCGTCTTGTCATCCACCTTGGTTGAAGTCACGGTAGGTACAATCGCCTGTTGGCCTTCGCCCGGGTCGTTGGAGTCGGTTCTGTCGATCCGCCATTGCCGTGCTTATCCACAAATTCAAGTGCATTGAAGATCATGCTTGCAGCCTCCATACGGGTAAGCGACTGATCTGGACGGAAGTTTCCGTCCTTATCCAGTTCAATGATGTCCATGTTCAGCAGGTTCTGGACCGCAGATTTGGCGTCCTTACCGATTTTATTTTCGTCCTTAATATCATTATACAGCATGATTACCGGATATTCCCCGGTTGTATTAATCCCTTCAAGGAGCAAAATAGCAAACTGCTCACGCGTCATCTTCCCTGCGGATTCAATTCCACCGGAATGGATAGGCCATTCTGTGTTGCAGCCTGAACTGCATCGGCGTACCAGGTCGTTGGACTAATTTTATGTTGTGCCGAAGCGGCAGCGTATTCATTTTTCAGACCAAAAGCGTTCACGATCAATTGAACACCCTGTGGCTCGGACAATGCGACATCCGGACGAAACAGATCCGCCGTTACTCCATTAACAATACCCTTAGAATGCAACGAGTCTACAATTGTTTTTTGCCCTTCATCTTTTACATCCGAAAAAGCAAGTACCGATGCACCTCCTGCAGTCAAAGAAACGCAGAGCGCAAGCGTTGCAGCCAATCCTTTTTTATGTTTCATTTCGTGGCACCTCCATAGTTAGTAAACCCAATTTTTGACCTCTTCAACCCTACAGACGGGAGACCCTCTGGAAATGTTTCAGTAAAATCGACATCTGGTGAATAAATGACGAATATGCCGCATATATCACTTTCGCTGCGGGCGCTGATCTGCTTTCTTCCATGAATGCTTACTTGCTTCGTTGACATCCTTATCGATAAGCGCAAAAATAAGAATAGAGAATTCTATCGAATGACGGATAAACAGCAAACCGGATCGCATAAAGTAAGAGGGCACGACGCGCTATTATCAGGTGTCGGCCCTTTTCTTGACTCCGCTTGCGACCAAATTCCACCCCGAACAAAGGAGAACAAATCTATGTCCAAGAAAGGATTACTACGAGGCTATGTCATTGCCAACTGGCCCGTATATCTGTTCGCTGTACTACTGATTATTGCCTCCAATGTGGGTCAGGCGTCCTTGCCCCGAATTCTGGGCAGCTTTACGGATCAGCTCATGCAAAACACGCTTCAGATGAATACAGTCATCCGGTACAGCCTGTCGCTATTAGCCATAGCCATCGCTTATAACCTGTTATTCGGTACCGGACAATTCATGATCATGAAGCTTGGACGCCGCTTCGAATTCATGACACGTGAGCGTATTTTCGGTAAATTTTCCGAGCTGAGCGAGCACTATTTCTCCAAACAGGGAAATGGGAAACTGCTCAGTTACGTCATGAATGATGTCACCTCTGTACGTGAAGCCATCTCCAACGGCGTCACTATGATGACCAATGCAACATTTCTATTATTATCCTGCATCGTGATGATGCTGCTCAGTGGAATTCCGATGAGACTCATTCTGATCAGTATTGTGCCTTTGCTGGCCATTCCCTTTCTGGTCGTTTTTTTCGGTCCGCGAATTCGCAAGCGCTCTCGTGATGTACAGGATGCTCTTGCAACGATGACGGAATCGGCAGAAGAGCAGCTGGGCGGCATTCGTGTAACCAAAACATTTGCCATTGAAGACAGTGCTCGTGAGCGATTTGGGATCACAGTAGATGCGATCAAAAGCAAGCAGCTGCGACTCGTTCGTCTGTCCTCTCTATTTCAGGCCCTGCTACCGCTGCTGGGTGCCATTTCACTGGTTGTCTCCCTGCTTGTCGGCGGAATTTTGACGATGCAAAATTCCATTACACTCGGAAGTTTTGTGGCATTGACGTTATATTTGCGGATCATCATGGGACCGCTTCAACAAATCGGTAATGTGATCAATACCATGCAGCGTTCTGGAGCGTCATTGGAGCGGGTAAATGATCTGCTGACAGAAGTGCCTGATGTACGCGAGCTTCCCAACGCAACAAGACTTCAAACGGTGAATGACATTACAATTGAAAATCTGTCCTTTTCCTATCCCAACAGTTCATCCCCTGCGCTCAAAAACATCAGTCTGAACATCGAGGCAGGACGAACCGTGGGTATTGTGGGTAAAACAGGTTCGGGTAAAAGCACCTTTGTCAAACTATTGCTGCGTACATATGAGCCGCCTGAAGGCACGATTCGCATTAACGGTACCGACATTCGGCAGCTGTCGCTGGAGGGCCTGCGGTCCCGTATTGCCTATGTTCCCCAGGATGGGTTCCTGTTCAGTACAACCATTCGGGACAACATCGCTTTTAGCAACCGGGAAGTTCCGTTGGACACCGTAGAGCATAGTGCAAGACAAGCGGTGATCTACGAAAACATTATTCGGTTCCCCGATCAGTTCGATACCCTGCTGGGTGAACGCGGACTCACGTTGTCTGGCGGTCAGCGTCAGCGCACCAGTCTGGCACGGGGGTTGATCAAAAAAGCTCAGGTGCTCATCCTGGATGACAGCATGAGTGCTGTAGATGCCGTCACCGAAAGTGGCATTCTGCGCAGCCTGCGTGAGATTGGCAAAGGTAAAACAACGCTGATCATCTCTCACCGGATCAGCGCAGTCCGTCATGCCGACGAAATTATCGTTCTGGATGAAGGCCGAATCGTTGAACAGGGAACGCACGCAGAGCTGATGACCGCAAAAGGGTTATATGCTGCAACCTATCGTTTGCAGGAGGAGGGATTACATCATGACTGACCGTAACGCAGAAGTTCGTTCAGATGCGGGAGCACAAGCACCGTCAGGGCATGGGTCCAGTTCCGATGCAGGCGCAGACCAGAGTAAACGTACCTCGTTCAAAGCGATGATGTCCTACGCCCTGCCTCATAAATGGGCCTTTGCAGGTATCTTTTTCTGCTCACTGCTCGGTATTTCCGCAGATCTGCTTCAGCCTTATCTGGTGAAGATTGCAATCGATGATCATCTGGCAATCGGTCAGACCAGTGTAGGTTTCCTTATCCAACTGGCAGCCATCTTTCTGGGGTTGGCTGTAATCAGCTTTATTTTTACCTATATACAAAACAATCTGCTGCAACATGTTGGTCAGAACATCGTCTCTCGCATCCGGAAAGACCTGTTCAAGCATATCTCCAAAATGTCGATGTCTTTCTTCGATCGCTTCCATATTGGCAGTCTGGTTACGAATGTATCCAGTGATACGGAAACAATCAGCAGTTTCTTCACCCAGGTGCTGCTTAGTCTTATCCGGGATGGCATGATGCTGGTGCTTATTATCGTCTTTATGTTCCAGCTCGATCCGGTACTTGCAGGGTATTCTCTTATCGTATTGCCTGTAATCGCCATTGTGGCTGTATTGTTCCGAAGTCGACTGCGCAGAGCTTATCAGAATGCCCGCACTCGCCTCTCCCGTCTGATTGCGTTCACGGCAGAGAACCTGTCCGGTATGTTTCTGATCCAGGCTTTCCATCAGGAAGAAGAACAGAAGAAAAGATTCAAGGAGCAGAACACGCTTCACCTAAAGGCCAATATCGCGCAGGCCCGGTCCAATGTTATTTTCAACCGAACGTTTGATATCCTAGGTAATGCCGCGCTCGTCATGATGGTTTGGCTTGGGGGACGTGCCGTGCTGGGTGAATCATTGCAGGTGGGTGTGCTCTATGCGTTTATCAGTTACATCCGTCAGTTCTTCCAGCCGATCAACCAGATCACCATGCAGTGGAACACGTTTCAGTCAACTACCGTATCCATGGATCGGATCTGGAACATTCTGAGTACCCGTCCGGAAGTCGCTGACCCGAAACCCGGGACCGCCTCCACACTTGAACCACGGCATGTGATGGGGCAGATTGATTTTAATGATGTATCGTTCGGTTATCTCGCAGACCGCCCTCTGATTCAGCATATGAATCTGCATCTCTATCCCGGAGAAATGGTGGGCATTGTAGGAACTACAGGGGCAGGCAAAAGTACACTGATCTCCCTGCTCAATCGCTTCTACGATGTGAATCAGGGCAGCATTGAAATTGATGGAATAGACATTCGTCATTTCCCGCAGGCCAATCTTCACCGGATTGTTGGTCTGATCCAGCAGGAACCGTTCCTCTTCTCGGGCTCCATCATTGACAATGTTCGAATGTTTCGCGAAGATATTACAAGGGAGCAGGCTATTCAGGCCTGCCGATTTGTCGGAGCACATGCGATGATTTCACGTTTGCCGCAAGGCTATGATACACGGCTTTCCGAACGCGGAAGCGGTTTGTCCGCCGGCGAGCGTCAACTGATATCGTTTGCCCGAATCGTGGTCTTTCAGCCCCGAGTGCTTATTCTGGATGAAGCAACCGCAAATCTGGATTCGCATACCGAACAATTGGTTCAACAGGCGCTGGAATCCGTATCTCAGGGCAGAACAACGATCGTCATTGCGCATCGTCTATCTACGGTCATGCATGCAGATCGGATTCTCGTTATGGAGAACGGTGAGATTGTCGAGGAAGGCTCCCATCAGAAGCTGATTGATGCACAAGGGGTATATGCTGATCTCTACACCCATGCGCGTGAAGCCGGTAATGATTCAGCTATCTCTGGATAGTGGATCTGAATCTGGACCACGCGGGGTTAAAATAAACGTTGAATGTGCCGCTCTGCGATGCAGGCGGCATGTTTGGTATATTTTCCGGGAAATGATAAGGAGGCGTACTTATGAAACCTGAATTACATACATCATCGGAGGCGGAGCTTGAGCATCGGCAGATGGGCTACCGCCGTTTTACGGCTATATGGAAAGGAGCACTGTGTCTTCTGTTCTTGCTGTTATGCGTGACCCTGTTATGGATTATTTATGACGAGCGCGCTGGACAACTGGAGACTTTGTATTATTCCATCGCAGCCATTCTTGGCATGTGGTTTATCGGGCCTTTATTTTTTATGTTTCTGTCCCGGGCAATCGCGAGTTCTACCGTGTTATTATCCTGGAATGATGAAGGGCTTCATACCCTAAAGCGGACCATTCCCTGGGATGAAATTCGTAAAATTGAGCTTGGCTCTCCCGCATTTAGCAAATGGATATTGTCCTCATCGCCCATGATTGCCATGTATCTAAAAGACGGCACCCGGCATCATATTCAGACCGATCATTTGCTAACCAAAAAGAGCTCAGCCGAGCAGTTGTCCTTTTGCAGGAGACGCTGCGCGAGAAACAGCAACAGGACCTCTGAAATCCAGCTCACATCACTCTGACTTTTCGATACCAACAGACAGGTTCATTCTATAATTTCCATACGGCAAAATGGCTTCCAGCAAGCTGCCAAGCTGCTCCATCGTTCCCGTGCGCACACGCATCAGGTAGCAGCCCTCTCCGCTGACACGGTGAACCTCCACGATGTCTTCACGTGCAGCCATAAATTCACGGAAGGCGGCATGCCTGTCGCCGGAATTCAGAAAGATCGTTACAAATGCCTGCAGGCCCAAGCCGAGGCGTTCCGGGTTCCATTTTACCGTATACCCTTCAATAACACCCAGATCATGCAGCTTGCGTACTCTCGCACCTACAGCCTGTCCGGTCAAATGCACCTCTTCCCGATCTCTTTGTGGGAGCGTTTGGAGTCCCGGATCAGGCTTTTCAGTATACGTATATCTGTATCATCAATCGTTTCATTCATCTATTTTGCAATCCTTTCAACATGAAATTAAAGTGGTCTGTTTTCTTTCAGTGTGTTATTTACGCCGATAAACGGGTTGTATAACATATAGGATAATAACATTAATTCCCGAAGGAGTGCAGGTTCAATGAAAATTCAATTGATTCGTAATGCTACATTATGGTTGGAATATGGAGGTCTGAATATACTGGTCGATCCCATGTTGATGGATAAAGAAGTGATGCCTGCTTTTCCGAACACGCCCAATGAATTACGCAATCCACGAGTCTCATTACCCGAGACGGAAACGGATTATATGAATCCCGATCTGCTGATCGTTACGCATACCCACCCCGATCACTGGGATGAAGCAGCAGCGAACCAGCTCCGCAAAGATGTACCTCTGCTGTGTCAGCCAGGAGATGAGGCGGTGTTCACAGGAGCCGGATTTACCAACGTTACCGCCGTGGATGACAAACATGAGTATCACTCCGTACGTTTTGCCCGTACTTCGGGACATCACGGAACCGGAGAAATCGGCGAGCGTATGGGCAAGGTATCTGGTTTTGTATTGGAAGCGGACGGAGAACCTGTCTCGTATATCGCTGGTGATACCATCTGGTGTGAAGAGCCAGCCGAAGCTATTCGTCAATATCAGCCTGAGGTGATTGTGGTAAATGCTGGCGGTGCCCGCTTCTTGCAAGGAGATCCGATCACGATGGACGGACCTGACGTAGCTGCCGTGAAACGTCATGCACCGGATGCACATGTGATCGCTGTGCACATGGATGCCATTAACCATTGCATGATGTCCCGCGTGGACCTCGCCAGTTACCTGACCTCCGAGCAGTTGGACGGACAAGTACTCATTCCACGCGATGGAGAAAGCTTTGAGTTTGGACCGGGGACAGGGTTGAAGTAACATTCATTTACTGTTTGTCCAAACATCTAACGGATCTGAGACGCTCTATTTGGCGAAATAGCACAAGTTCGCCATTCTAACGAATTGCAGACGTCTTATTTTCCCTTTTGCACCCTCTTTGCACGCGCAATCGCAGATTTTCATCGAAGTAGCGATTCCTGAGTTCGTTAGATTTGCTCCACCACACTAATCTGCACAATAAGGCGCACACGATTCGTTAGAGGCTGGAGCACCAGAGTAAGTTCTCTTCTCTTGTTGCACTCAAAATGGGTTTTGAGTGCGTTTTGCTCCACACAAAGGCTGACACTTATACCACGAAAAAGGCTGAATGCGTATAAACTCGCATCCAGCCCTTTTCTCTTATTGAGATCACATCATACGGCGTTGTTCTGCCATCGGAGTATCCTGTGTTCCTATGTCTCCTTTATCCACGCTGCAACGCGTATGATACTTCCTAATCTATTACTGCACTTTCAATCGGATCACGTTCCACGATGCTTTGGCCAGGCTTGCCGTGATCAATGTATCTGATACCTCTGCATCACCACGATTATGCGGAGCGACACGATTCGGCTGTGCGGCAGTATTGGCTGCTTTGAGATCATCACTCTCCAGCACAATATGCTCAATCAAGCGGCACTTCCCGAAGCTGCGCAGATCCACTTCAAGCGGAAGTGATTCTTCCAGATGACGGTTTACAGCGAAAACAGTCACTTCACCCTGCTCTTCGTTATGCACCGCAATGCCCTCCAGATAAGGAACATCCGTAATTTGTTTGGTGTCATATTTCGGTGACTGGATCAACGGCACAAGTGCTGTTCCACGTCCAAACACGGAAGCATGCATGAACGGATAGAAAATCGTCTGTCTCCATGCAGCACCACCATTATCCGTCATGATTGGAGCGATAACGTTGACGAGCTGTGCCAAACACGCCATTTTGACACGGTCCGCATGTTTAAGCATGCTGATCAGCATACAACCCACAAGCAGTGCATCTTCATGGTTGTATACGTCCTCCAGCTGCGGCGGAGCGATCTGCCATGGGTCCATTTTGGAGTCAGTCTCATGAGAGTGATACCATACATTCCACTCATCGAAGGACAGATACATCGTTTTTTTGCTGCGTTTCTTTGCTTTGATATAATCGCAAGTCGCTTTCACCGTATCAATGAAACGATCCATCTCCAATGAGCGTGCAAGGAAGGTTGGTGTGTCATTCTCCTGATTGCCGTAATACTGATGTAAAGATAGATATTCAACATGATCATACGTGTGATCCAGCACCGTCGCTTCCCATTCCGGGAAGGATGGCATGCCCAGAGATGAACTTCCGCAAGCGACGAGTTCAATTGATGGATCAGTCCACTTCATCACTTTTGCCGCTTCGAGTGCAATCCGCCCATACTCTTCTGCTGTTTTGTGACCAATCTGCCACGGACCGTCCATTTCGTTGCCAAGACACCAGGTTTTGATAGCATGAGGCTCTTTGTATCCATGTTTAATACGCAAATCACTATAATAGGAACCTTCCGGATGGTTGCTGTACTCCACGATGTTGCGGGCTGCGTCTACCCCCCGTGTTCCCAAATTGACGGCCATCATCACTTCTGAATTCGCCTGTTTGGACCAATCCACAAATTCGTTGAACCCGAATTCATTGGTCTCGATGGTTCTCCAGGCCAATTCAAGTCTGCGTTTGCGTTCAGACACAGGCCCAACGGAATCCTCCCAATTGTAACCGGATACAAAATTACCGCCAGGATAGCGCACAATCGGAACCTGCAGCTCCTTCACCATCTCCAACACATCTCCACGGAATCCCGCTTCGTTCGCTGTAGGGTGACCCGGCTCATATATTCCACCGTATACGGCACGTCCCAGATGTTCAATAAATGAACCGTATAAACGTTTGTCAACTACGCCAATTGTGAAATCCTTGTCTACCGTCATTTTTGCTTTTTCCATCGTGAAGTTCAGCTCCCTAAGATTAATATAAAAATTAATTGATAATCTATGGATCAACGTTCATATTTATATTAAAATCGATTATGGCAGCAATTTCAACATGAATTTTGCAAAATGTTATTCTTTTGGCTGGATTTATGTTTAACTTAATTCTATAAAGCAAAAATGGAGGAACAGATGTGATCAGAGCAAATACCGATACAGAATGGCTGCCCCTATACGAGGCACTCGCGAGTGAGGTCCGTCTACAGATTATCAGGCTTGTTGCGGAGACCCCAATGAACGTGAAGGACATTGCCGCCTCACTCGGCCTAAGCAGTGCCATCGTAACCATGCATGTTCGCAAGCTTCAGGATGTGGGCATCATTCAATCCAAAATGATTCGCAAGGACGGCGGCACGCACAAAATGAACAGCCTGGCCGTCGACTGGATTGGCATCTCCATGCCACAGGAAACCGGAGCCTCACGCAAGCTTCATGAAGTGGCAATCCCTGTCGGGCATTACACCCATTTTGATGTGTATCCAACTTGTGGCCTGGCTACGTCCAATCAGGTCATTGGACAGTATGATGACCCACGCTATTTTCTGGATCCCGAGCGGATGCATGCCCATATTCTCTGGTTTGGACGTGGATTCGTGGAATACAAAATTCCAAACTATATCTTGTCCGGCCAACAGATCAGCGCCATTGAATTGTCACTTGAGATCGGTTCAGAGGCACCTTCAGTCAACCCGAACTGGCCTTCGGACATTACCTTTATGCTCAATGGAATTCATCTCGGTGAATGGACAAGTCCTGGAGATTCGGGAAATGGACGCGGCATGTTCACCCCGGAATGGTGGAGCGACAGTGTTAATCAATATGGCATGCTCAAGGTGCTGCGAATTACACATGAGGGCACATTTATTGATGGACAGCACATGTCCGAAGTTACGCTTGCGGATATTCCCGTAGAACGGAACCAGTGGACATTACGTCTCTCGGTGGAGGAAGATGCGCAGCATGTTGGCGGGTTAACATTGTATGGTCAGGGATTCGGCAACTATGATCAGGATATTCTTTTCCGGCTTTATTACCAGGACTGAATGAACAACAAAAAGAACCTTCTATCCCGC
Organism: Paenibacillus sp. 1A_MP2; assembly: GCF_052244825.1. Taxonomy (NCBI): domain Bacteria; kingdom Bacillati; phylum Bacillota; class Bacilli; order Caryophanales; family Paenibacillaceae; genus Paenibacillus; species Paenibacillus sp. 1A_MP2. The sequence goes on from NZ_JBQQCS010000001.1 coordinate 5,936,717, forward strand.
CGCACAGGCAGAGATGGAAGGTTCCTTTATATGTTTTTCAGGTGTTTCAGGCTTGTATTATACGCACGACTTAGAGCGCACTTCCACCAAACAGGAAACGGTACTCCCAGTGTTTGCCGGAGATATCGCTGATGGTTACGCCGCCGCCAGCGTTGGAATACGTGTGCAGGATTTTGCCGTCACCCAGATAAATTCCCGTGTGGGTAATGGTCGCAGTGGATTTGTTCACACTGGAGTACGATGATGCCGATGTGCCTTTATAGGACATAAAGTACATCAGATCACCGCGTTTCAGATTTTTCCAATTGGTCTGAACGGTTCCATTAGCTTTCACATATGCTCCTTGCTTACGTGAATCGGACGGAAGCTTGATTCCAAGTGCATCAATAAATGCCTGACGTACAAAGCTTGAACAGTCGAACGTAGCTGTACTGGTACGACTAGCTCCAAACTCGTAGGGTGTCCCCCAATATTTCATGCCTGCCGCAATCACTTTCTCCACAGAAGCACTGCCTGTAACAGACGTACCGCTTGATCCGGACCCGCTTGTGCTGCCACTTCCTGTGGTCGTGCTGCCTTTCACGGCTTGTGTATATTTTGAAGAAGAAGATATGTATCCTGTCCGGTTGCCGGAATCCTTTACTTTATACCAGCCTGAGCCGGAATTTTGAGTTACCGTTACCGTTTCCCCTTTTGGCACCAAAACGAACAATGCTTGCGGAAGAAGATGGTGATGTACGCAAGTTTACTCCCCAGATGACTTTAACTTTTGAATTCGCAACTGCGGCTGCCGATGCCGGTGTCGTTAATACTCCTGCTGTCAGACTTCCCATCAGCATCGTTGCTGTTACACTCGCAGTAATGATCTTGCTTTTCCAGTTCATGATGTCGTGTTCCCCCTGATGTTACAGAATTTTAACCTGGCCTCATTTGCCGGGCTTGCCCCATTGTAAAACGGGCTGTCCATAACGATCATCAGCCCAAAGTCCTGTATTCGATCTGGCAGGCTTGAGCACTAAGAATCAGGGAAACATCTCACACCAGTTGGCTAAAACTACCGTTAATCACTTCATTTTCAAAGGTTAAATTATTGTAACTATTTGCTGTGCTTCGTTTTACGCAGAAAAGTGGCTTAAGCCGCTCCTCACTCAGGACATGCATCATATGACCTATATTTTAATATTTAAACTCTATAAATGGTAAACATTACTATGGTTCATTTCCCGATCCAGCTGCTTACCTGAAGAACATAAACGCCTCCAACATGCAAAAAGCCGGAGATTTCTCCCCGGCTGTACTCTGTTTCAATATGAGTTGATTATGGCTCAATGCCCCATGCGTTGACTCCGCCAATATAAGCGGTCACCTTGTTCCAGGCAGTGAAGGCCGTTTTGGTAGCATCGAAAGAGTAGTCATTGGTCTGATCAAAATTCGTCCAGTTGTTCTTCGAGAAGCGCCCCTGGATAATTCCAGTCTCCGCCCCCGCTGCCAGACTGCCTGCCCCGGATTTGAAACCAATCTCCAGATACGTATCCGCTGTCCCTTTTGCCGGATCTACCGTCACAAAATGAGATTCAACGTTGGCACTGCCAATCTGAGCGTAATCACACCAGAAACTCAGATCGGATGCACTATCCTTCGTAAAATAATACCGCACCTTCACCTGGCTCAGATCCACGGCTGTCGTGCCTGTGTTCTTGATATTGAACTGCGGGGTCACCGCATTCCCTGACGTCCCTGAACCGCCATTGCGGTATTGCACCTCAAGTGCACCTGTTGTTACAGGAGGCGCTGTTGGGGTCACCGTCACGACATTGGACAAGGTCTGCCCGCTTGCATTTACGGCCACCACTCGGTAATTGTATGCGGTACCGTTCACTGCCGTGGCATCGGTGTACGTTAGTGCCGTCAGTCCTGTAGCCAGATCGGCGTAGGCTCCACCTGCTACCGAGCGTTGTACCTTGTAACTTGCAGCTCCGGTCGAAGCGGTCCATGTCAGTGCAGCCTGATTATTGCCTGCGGTTCCCGTAAGGGTTAACACTCCCGGTACGGACGTTCCCGCCTGCGGAGTAGCGGATGCTTGAGCAGACGGTGCCGATTCACCTGCCGTATTCACTGCGGTCACCACATAATAGTACGTTTTGCCATTGGTCAGTCCTGTATTTGTGAAGGTCGAACCGGTTACCCCCGTTGCTACGGAAGTATACGGGCCACCGTTCACCTCTGCACGTTTTACCGTGTAAGAAGTGGCACCCGATACAGGATTCCAGTTCAGAACGGCCTGCTCACTGCCTGCTGCCGCTGTCAGCCCCGCCGGAGCTGCTGGCACTTGGATCACTGGGCCTCCTGCGTCTCCGAGGAGACGATCATATTCGCCATATGCCGTAGCCATATCCACCTGTGACCAGAAGCGGTGATACGTAAAGGTTGGTGCGCCATTTTCCCATTTTTTCGTTGTTGGATTATAAGACGTTTTGTACAGATTATCCAGATAAGCCCATGCCGGATCTTGCTTGATGGCTGGACGAAGGTCAGCGTAGCCAATATATACGCCATTCCCCCCTTTGGCAGGATCAGAAGGTACGCCGGCCGTACCCGGAATGGTATTGCCCTGACCGAAGGTTCCCGTCCAGTTTGCCGGAATGTAAATCTCTTTGGCGAAGAAGCGGAAGTAGTCTTTACGAACTTCTTCGGTCACGATCCCTACACCATCATTGTAATCCCATGCTGTATTCAGCAGCTTCTCGGCCATATCTTTGGCTTCCTGTCCTTTGTTACTGAACACGCCGCTTTCTGCTTGAGTCCCCGCAGCAAAGAACGTCAAGGCTTTGATATAGCTCCCCAGCACACCTGTATCCTGAGCAGGATCTTTGGTTACCACATGAAAGTTCGGATTGTTCGTAAAGGAACTGAACCCATTCCACTTGTCCGGCTGCCCCTGCCATTCCTGGCTGCCTGGAATCCAGAATTCGCCCGGTGCAGGTGTAGTGGCAACCTGTGCGTTGGTACCGCCAAGAATCCGTTGGCCCGCCGCATTCAAATAATATCCTTGTGCATCCGTCACCGGACGCTCATCAACGAATACATAATCCTTGGCCCAGTCGACCCACTTGGTGATGACTTTTTTGGCCATCTGGAAGTTCTCAGAGCTGAGGTCTCCGCTCTCGGCAAGAATGTAATACATCTCCGCTACACGTTCCAGCGACCAGGCTTGGAATCCGAACCACGTGTTGGAGTCGGGATCACGATATACCGGAGCTTCCTGATAAGCCATGTCGTAGAACGTACTCGTTCCGGCAGGATACGCTTTGTAGGAACCATCAAAACTGTTCGTCGCTCCGCCGCCAATCGCCCCTTCGTGAGACTGTAACCAGGTGTAGAATTCCAATTGGCGCTTCAGCGATGCATTCCAATCTGCCTTGGCTGTTGTCGATTTGGGAATCAGGCCACCTGCCGAATCAGACAAGGCATAAGCTGCCACCGGATTCTGGTATGCCTGATGTGTATGACTGGCGCCAATCCGCCAAGCCCAGTTGCCGCCCTCACCAAGTCCGCCGCCCCATGAGGTATACCACGCCATGAGATACATATTGGAGTCTTTGCCCGTACCGGCCGTCGGTGTGCCGTTCTTGGCACTTCCGATCTTCTGGAAGTACTTGTCGTGCATCCCATAGCGCAGATAGTCACCCATCTTCTTCGCTTTATCCAGATACGCTGTATTGGTGTAGCCCATCTCCTTCGCCCAATACAGTACCTGCACTGCACGTGCGTCAGCATCCGTTGCGTTGGTATAACGCCACTGGGCTGCCGGTGCCTGGGTCTCCTTGGTGAACAGGCTCATGAAACCTTCGCCCGTTTTGCCAAACGTTTTATTGTCCTGAGACGGGTGTGGAATGGCTTCCCATACGGACTCTTGCTCTCCACGCTGGAACGTATTCACGTAAGCCGCTGTATGATTCGGATTCAGCAGATTACCATATCCATACCAGTTATCCACATCCAGCAGCCAGTGCATCAGGTACGTCTGATTGTTGCCATAGGAAGCTTTCAGCTCGGCATCCAGTGGGTCTTTCCCAGCTGCATACTGCCCGTTAATAGCTGAAGGATATTGATCCGGAAAAGGTTTTTCCGCTGCATAAGTAGCCGGGCTGTTCGGATTGTAATAACTCATCGTAGGCTGCTCTTCCTTGCCGTCGCCTTCATTGACAGGGATGATGTATTTCTCCATGCTGTCCCAGGCCGCTTCCAGTTTGGACCAATCGCCCGTATAGTGACCGTACATCGTTTCCAGCCAGAGCCAGTAACTGTACGCCTCGGATGTCGTCATGTGCCCATAATCCGGTGCCTCACTCATCAGCGTTTCAATGGAATGATAGGGAATGCCCTCTGGAGAAAAATAACCGTTTGCCGGATCTTTCAGCTGATCATACAATTGCAAAAATCGCGCTTCATTGATTCCGTCCGCCTGAGCATCAACGGTCTGCTCTTCGGCATAAGCCGTCTGGGGACCTGCCCACAAACCGGTGTACCCGGTCAGCATTACGGTCCCTGCAAGCATGGCAGACAAACTTTTTTTGGCAGCTGATTTCAACATGTATATACCTCCCTGGAATGGTGAATTCAATTTGAATTACTCTGGGTCTGCACATGCTGTTGATCTGATTTGTTATATTGATCTACCTTTAAAGTTACGGCTCGATGCCCCATACCTTCGTACCTCCCTGATACCCAGTTACCTGATTCCAGGTGGTAAAAACCGTCTTGGTTGCATCATAGGAATAGTCGTTGCTCTGATCGAAATTACTCCAATTGTTCTTGGAAAACCGCCCCTGGATTACGCCCGTCTCCGCTCCGGCAGCCAGGCTGCCAGCCCCGGATTTGAAGCTGATCTCCAAAACCGTATCGGCTGTTCCCTTTGCCGGAGTCAGCGTGACAAATTTGCCTTCAATATTGGCACTGCCGATCTGGGCATAATCACACCAGAAGGTCAGATCTCCAGTGCCGTCCTTCGTAAAATAGTACCGCAGCTTCACAGTACTCAAATCGATCGGCTGAGTCCCTGTGTTTTTCAAATTAAACTGCGGAGTCACCGCATTGCCGGAAGCACCTGATCCTCCATTACGATACTGCACCTCAAGCGTGCCTGTCGTTGCCGGAGGCACATTCGGTGTCAACGTCACGATATTGGACAACGTCTGTCCGCTCGCATTCACCGCGGCAATTCGATAACTGTACGCCGTGCCATTTACTGCTGTTGCATCGGTGTAATTCAGCACTGCCAATCCAGTTGCCACATCGGCATATGCGCCGCCCACAACGGAGCGCTGTACCTTATAAGTCTCAGCTCCCGTTGCTGCCGTCCAGGTCAGAATCGACTGTGCATTACCTGCCGTACCGCTTAATGTCAGCATCCCCGGCACAGACGTTCCAGCCTGCGGCGTGGCAGAGACTTGTGCAGATCCGGGCGATTCCCCTGCTGAATTCACAGCCGTCACCACATAAAAATAGGTCTTCCCGTTCGTGAGCCCCGTGTTCGTGTATGTTAATCCATGTACACCTGTCGCGACAGAAGTATATGGACCCCCACTCACCTCGGCACGCTTTACGGTGTACGATTCTGTCCCAGGCGATGCTACCCAGTTCAGGATGACCTGAGCATTCCCTGATACAGCCTGCACCCCCGAAGGTGCAATAGGTGTAACAGCTGGTGTGACACTAGGCTCCTGGCCGTATATCCGCATTCCGGCATCGTAGACCGGAAGATATGTGCTCTTCGCCACATTGCCTGTGCCCAAACCCTGGAATGAATGATCATTATTTGCATTCCATGCGCCCTGCGGGCCGGTAATGCGGAACTGAACCTCTTTGCGATAATGTCCTTCCCCGCCTGGATAGATCTTAGTCCCAGTAAAGTCCGCAGTAACCGCATAAATTCGTTTTCCTGCATCAACCACAACCGGTTGGGATACAGTCGCTCCCTCGGCATATGCGGTTGTAACATGGACATCGGAAACGGTATATCCTGCAGCGTAAACTTCACTCAGATCCACGAAATAGCGAAAAGATAACTTATCCCCCATTCGCGCAGGCCAACCCGAACGGTTGTTCAGTTGAGCCTTGATTTCCGTGTAATTGGAACCGGACGCTTTCACGGCAGCTTCGACAAAGAACTCATCCGTCTTCACCTCGGGAGCCGGGAAATTCGCAATGGGCTGATCATTCTGGCCGAACAGCAGATTCATCTTGGCTAACGCGCCTGTAAATCCTGCATTGTAATCGGTCGCCACCTCATTGCTGACATAGTCACCAATAGAATCGGTATAGGCATCCGAGGCATCCGGTCCACCAACCATCGCGCCGTACAACGTGTGACGATGCTCGGAAGGTACATTTTCATTGTTCGTCCATGAACTGTGGGAGGTCCGGTGATGTGGGTGTTTAGGCGGATTCTGTCCATAACCGACCACATAGCTGCTCTGGCGAGGATTATCCCCCAGAATATAGTTCATTTGAGAGACGGCAAAGTCCTGATACCTTGCTTTCTTCACCGGATCACTGACCCAGTCGGAATACACAAAAGCAATAAAGGATGCATTCGCTGCATAACGGAGCGATCCCCATGTATCAAGCCAGGCAAGCCCGCCCGGTGTATACTTGATTCGTTGTCCATTCGTGCCTACCGACCAATAATCCAGATTGCGCTCTGTTGATTGAATGAACCGTGTCGCTTCTGGCATGTTCAGACTCGACGTAATACGAGCCAATAGAATCTGGGCACCGTAATGTTTGTCATCCCAGCCTTGGGTCCATGTATAAGCCCAATTCCCGTTCTGTCCATCCGCCTGCCACAGATTCGCCGTAGCAATCGCCTTGGACAAGTAAGCGCTGTCATTTGTCGCCATATATAACCATGTTGCAGCCCAGGCGAGTTCATCATAGTAACCTGTCCATGAATTGTAGAACGATTGGGCATCTGTAATGCAATCCGAATATTTGCCTCGATACGTATCAGCGAAGCTGTACAGCTCCTTGGCATGCTGGAGCAGCTTGTTGGCATAAGCCGGGTCACTGTCCCGGAACACAATAGATGAAGAAGCGAGTGCCGCTGCGGTTTCTCCCGCAAGCTCACTTCCCGGACAGGATGCATCAATCTTAAATGCAGGACGACTCATTTGCATCACTTCAGCCGGTCCCCACCAAGCATGGTCCGTATTGCCCGCTCCGACCTGCCCCATAATTCATTTGGTTTCGTGTGCGCTTTCACAAAATAATCCGTCGCCCATTTCAAATTATCCTTAATCTCTTCCAATTGTCCTGCCTGTTCGTACCCTTCGCGGTATTCCACAACAGACCAGGCAAGCATCGTAGCAGAATAGGCCATAGGCAGGCCGAATTTCACATGATCTCCAGCATCGTACCATCCTCCGGTCAAATCAACCCCAACATCCGCTCCGTCATTTAATCCTGAATCACCACGCCATTCAACCCGGTTGTCTTCCGGCAATTTCCCTGAACGCTGGGTTTCATAGAAATAAACCGCCTTCTGCAATGCTTCCGCATAGTTATGGTTCCCGGCAGCCGCATCTGCCTTGCCATTCCATGCCTGTATGGATGTACTTCCTGCCAGTAGCCCTGTCGATAACGCGAGAATAGCGACTCGTCTCCACCAGCTTCCCTTCATCTTCAACCATTCATCTCCTTTTACAATCGGTATCTCGCATTTTCCAATTACACTGATGTAATGACCCGCTCCTTTCTATGGTGTGACTCCGTGTATTCCACCATTAATTACCATTATAGTCTTTTGTTTCAGTTGCAATATCAGCGCTGGTGACTTCTGAAATAACATTGTTGTGACATGTTTGGGGAGTGTTATGACAAAAAAGACCGCTTCTCATATCGCATGAACGCGATATGAGAAACAGTCCTGATAATTCGTATCACCCTTGGTACAGGCTGAATTATGATCAATTCCATTATTCAGTCTGAACACCCGTCTTTTGGATCGTCTACACTCTAAACTTGTTGATTTGCTCCTGCAACTCTTCTGCCATTTTGGACAAAGAGCCGCGGATGAAGCAATCTCTTCCATCGAAGCCAGCTGCTGCTGGGTTGCCGCAGATACATTATGCACGCCACCTGCTGCTTCCCCAGCAATGTTGGAGATCTGATCCACGTACCCTACAACTTCATTCGTACTTGCTGACATTTCCTCCGAACCTGCGGATACTTCCTGAATTTCACCAGCAACCTTGTTCACTACGTTTGAAATTTGCTCAAATGCTTGTCCTGCCGCGGTTACAATCTCAATTCCGGCCTCTGTTTCATTGCTGTTTACTTTCACAGCCTGCACGGCATGATCTGTATCCTTCTGAATTAATTGCACAAGATCCGTAATCCGTTGTGCAGATGTAGAAGACTCCTCTGCCAGCTTCCGCACTTCTCCAGCTACGACCGCAAAACCACGCCCGTGCTCCCCTGCACGTGCCGCTTCAATCGCTGCATTCAATGCAAGAAGATTGGTCTGACGAGCAATATTGTTGATAACCTCGGTAATGGTACCAATCTCTGCTGAACGTTCTCCCAGCCCTGTAACCAGTTCTGTCAACGACGCAATGGAATTACGAACAGAACCCATCTGTTCAACAGCCTGCTGAATAATCATATTTCCTTCAGCAGACTGATTCGCTGCATCAACAGCAGATACAGATACACTTTGAGCAAGCTCGGCAATTTGTTCCGAACCAAGAGCCATTTCACTCATCGCCTGGGAAGAACGCTTCACCATATCTACTTGATCGGATGTACCCACGGCCAATTCTTCAACCGTTTCGGAGATCTGTTCCGATGCTCTGGTGTTCTGTTCTGCACTTGCCAGAAGTTCCTCCGAGGAAGCAGCTACCTGTTCGGATGTCATCGATACAGATTGAATCATCTCCCGCAGGTTGCCTGTCATCGTATTGAAGGAATCAGCCAGCGTTCCCAGTTCATCCTTGTTCTTGAGCACGATCTTCTCACTAGTCAGATCCCCACCTGCAATCAACATCGCCGCTGCATTCATCTTCTGAATTGGACGTGAGATGATGCTTGCAATGAAGAAGGCAATAAACATAGCCATCAGGAAAGCAACAATGGTTACTCCCAAAATAATATTAAATGCTTTTTCGGCCAGATCAACCGATGCATTCGTAGCCGAATCTGATCCTTCATTCCCCATTACAATCAATTGGGCAATGGTATCGTTGGCTGAATACCATAATGAATATGCCGCAGTGTGTAGTTTGCTGGCTTCGTTGTAATTGTTATTCAAGCCTAATTCAATGAATGCGGGCATTTTTGCGATATAGCTCTCGTAGTTCGTACTGAACTCATTGTAAAGTTTCATTGCCTCTGCATTGTCTTCAATGAAGACTAGCAGCTGTTTACGTTCATCCTCAATCTTGACCAGGAGCTGTTCCAGAGATTCATTCATCTTGGCAGTTTCATTTTCATCCTGTTCAACAATGATGGCCAGAGCAAGCCGCTCCACATCGGATATGTCCCCATTCATCTGGCCCAACAAAGATACACTGGGCATCCATGTCTTGTCCACATCATCGGCTTTGTTTGACATACCATGGATTTGGGTGAGCGCATATATGCTGACAAAAGCAAGCAACGCCACAACCATTAAAAATCCAGTCAGTAACTTCATCCGAATTGTAAATCTAAGCTTCCCCATCACGTTTCCCCGCGAACCTTTCATATTCCCCACTCCTTAGCTTTAGCGCATAACTATATAATATATCGACACCTATCGTCATGAATTGTAGATATCCGATTTCGATTTTCAGAAATTTCATGTAACTCCGAAATTAACGCAAAAAAAGCCCCAACTCTTTGGCTATGCCAAGGAACTTGGGACTCTATACGAATGTACCTCTCATCTCAAACGTATACGTTCCAGAACTAACGAAAAATCCGCCGATGAATGTTAATGAAGAAATCGGGAATCGACTTGGTATAATTACGCGTAGCAATCAGGATTACACTGACCAGACTACCCAGAATGAATCCGCCCAGAATATCCCCAGGATAATGTACACCTACGTAGACACGCGAGACTCCTGTCAACACAGCAAGCAGCAGCATCCATGCTCCGAATCGTCGACCGATAAAAAACGAAGCTGCAGCGAGCGCGAATACAAAGGAAGCATGTTTACTTGGAAAAGATGGATCTGGCACATGCGGAACCAGTTGATTCACGGTGCCTTCTACAAACGGCCTTGGATGACCAACCGCAGGTGAAATTCCCCATTTTGCCAGACCCAGCGCTATTATTGAAGCTACACACGCATAAAACACAATTCGTTGCTTAGACGGATTACCAAGAAACCACACAATCACAAGCAGTCCTATCATAACCCAAACCGCATATTCAGCCGATGTAATCATAAACCAGTCCAGAAACGGAATTCGGTCTGCAAACTGGTTGATCCAATTAAATACAGATTGATTCATAACAGTCGTTTAATACCTCCATTACACAAAACACGATTATTTTTTACATATTAAATATACACTAACTATTTGTCAAACATATCGCCTGGTAGCCGAACTTTCGAAATCAAAGAGGACAATTCTCTTACTTTTTGTTAAACTAGTTTGGGTTACATAATAGTTCATTCATAGAAAGGTGAAGATTATGCTTAAGAAATGGTTATGGGGGACCTCCCTAACCCTGGCACTTGCCATAGCGGGTGTCATTGTATATTACGGATACTCGATCGTTCATTTTGCTAATAGCATCTCAACCGCTTCGGACACCTCCTCTTCTGACAACAACAAAAATACAGACACCCCAACTACCCCTGTTCCCAAATGGGAAGGGAAGGAACGAGTTAACATTTTGCTGCTTGGAGGTGACACCAGAGGAGATGATCCGGGCCGTTCAGACTCAGTCATGGTTGCGTCCATTGATCCGGTATCCAAGAAAGCCCATCTCTTCTCTATACTGCGGGATACATATGTTGAGATTCCTGGACATGGCAAGAGCAGACTCAATGCAGCCTTCTCCTACGGTGGAGCGGAATTAACCAAACAAACGGTCGGTGACTTGCTTGGCATCCCTATTCAGCATTACGTGTATACCGATTTTATCGGATTCATGGCGCTGGTTGATGCTGTGGACGGGATCGACATTGATGTGGAGAAAGACATGTATTATACCAGCAAGGCAGATAAACATATGTACGATATTGACCTCAAAAAAGGACTTCAGCATATGGACGGCAAGACTGCCCTGCAATATGTCCGGTTCCGGCACGATGCCACCTCGGACTTTACGCGTACCGAACGGCAGCGGATTTTCATGACTGAGCTGGCCAAGAAGATGCAAAGCACCACTTCGCTCTTCAAAATCCCTGATATATTGGAAGCTGTCGCTCCATATATCGAGACAGACCTCAGTCCAACACAAATGTTAAAACTGGCTTCGCTCGGATTTGATATTAATGTGAATGAAATTGATAAACAGCAGATTCCTCCTAACAAGCTGCTAACCAATGAGCTTGCAGGTTCTGCTCAGGTACTCGGTGTGAATAAACCGAAGCTCCAGGCATACATTCAGAATCTGTTTGAGGAAGATGCCAAATCTTCAGAGGATGATTCAACGAAGGTACAGGACTTGAACTGAATTAAATGAAAATGAAGCAATGATAACATCGGCTAATTTGATTAAAAGACGGCGAACGCCGTCTTTTTTTGTACCTATTTCCCCCATTTAATGCAGCCTTAATGTTTAGCATGTACCCTTAAATGATGAATTCCGGTTACAGAAGGAGGATTACAAGTGAATAAACCGCGAATCGTGGAATGGACTCAACTGCGCGGCCTTGCATTTCTCGCCATTGTGATGCAGCATAACATCGCTGAATATATATATCGCGCCGATATTGAACAACCTGACTCCGTCATGCTGACCATGATTTATCATCTGACTCGTTTTGGTACCCCGACATTCGTCTTTCTGTCCGGTGTAATGCTCTTCTACCATCACAGTCACACCAAACCGGATTACCCCCGGTTTATCCGCAAACGGTTTGGAGATATTTATGTGCCCTTTGTGGTATGGACGTTCATCTACTGGTTGTTTGTCCGGGTATTTACCCCTGAGTTCTGGCTTTCGGGTATGCCGGACTTCCGTAGTCTCGTTCGTGAACTGTTCCTCCCCCAGACGGGATATCATCTGTGGTTTGTGATTATGGTATTTCAGTTCTATATTTTGTTCCCCCTGTTTCTGGCGGGAGCCAAGTTCATTCAAAGACGTATTGAAAAAGTGACTCGTTTCACCCCGATGCAATCGATTATTACTTTGGTTCTCATAGGAATGGCATTATACACATTGCTTATGAAATGGTCCTACTACGATATGGCAGGATGGACAGCATCTCTACCACAGCCCTGGGCAGGCCTGCTTCAGTATCGTTCCTATTCATGGATTATGTACTGGTTCTACTTTTTGCTAGGTGCAGTATGTGCGTGGTCCGTGGATAGCTGGAGGGGATGGACTGCGAGGGCATTGCCCTGGATGGTCTGTCTGTTTATCGGAATGTACATCTGGCTTGGATACGATGTACTGCGGGGATCGGGGATGTTGTTAACCTGAATATCTCAACCTATCTGAAACCGACGACATTTATTATCATCATGGCTCAGATGTTTATGTTTTATGGGTTCCTGGTACTGCTGCGAGGCAAAGATACCCCATTTCAGCGTCTTCTGACGTGGATTGGCCGATATTCGTTTGGCGGCTATCTTGTTCATGCACTGGTTCTCTACTGCATCGCGTATATTACCCGGCCACTTACGCTAACGGAATGGCATCTGCCCGTAACATTGTTGTCGTTTCTCGTCACCGTGGCGACGGCTCTTGCCATCAGCTGGGGACTGTCCAAACTTCCGGGTTCTCGCTTTACCATAGGATTACAACGGAAGAAGCGCCCAGGCCGTCGCTTGCATCATGCTGTTATTCCGGGCACGGGCAGAACAAGTTCACCCGAGCGCAATCCGTCAGCCAGCGCCAATCGCAGTCCGGAAACCAGCCAGTCTTAGTCGTATAGAAAAAGCGTCTCCCTTGTGGAAGACGCTCTTTTTTACTTCACTTCTGTAGAAGCGGATTTTCCCGGTACAGGTTCGTGAGGACCAGGGGCTTGGTGTGCATTGCCCTTCTGGTTAACGAATCTTTTCAGGTCACCTGTCAATTGCTCCTTCAGCTTGTCAACCAGCTGCGTTTCGCTAATACCTTTTGCCTGAGCAATTTCAGCCAGGGACTTCCCGCTCTGAAGCTGCTGATGGAGCTGTTCCGGGGTGATGCCGATAAAGCGGGCAATAGCGCCCTTGTCCATCATCGGACGTCTATTACCGTGGTGAGCAAAATCACGTCTTAATTCCCGCAGTGGTGTATTGATTACCTTTTTCAGCTTGGTATCCATACCCGCTTTGGCTGCTGCTGCCTGCTCCTTCGTGAGACAGCCTTCTTCGGCTGCTTTATCCAATCGCTGAGAGAGGGAAGGCTTCAGCTTCTCCAACAATTGATCTTCACTAAGTCCCTTGCGTTCCTTAGCAATCTGAGTCAGCGTTTTGCCAAGCTCCATCTGTTCCTTTAAGTCCCGGAGCCCAATGCCGAGCAGATCTGCGGTTTCTCCAATCATAAACAGGCCGTGACCTGCCTGCATACATGGCTTGGTCTGATTCGTGGAGGAGGATGGTGTCGCCACATGATCTTCAACAGATCCATTTGGATCAGCGAATGCCGTATAGCCGGTTGCTGCTGTTATAAATACGGCTGCCAGTCCGGCCGCCATCCATTTCTTCCAATTGTATTTCATTTCTCTTCTTCCTTTCGTATGTCAAAATCCTGTGCTTTCTTAGTTTGAGCCTAACTTCCGCTTTTTTATGCCATAAAAATACAAAATGTCATTGTTTTTTTCACAATTCATCACAAAACCTCCTATTTTTTTCTATTCTTTTCCGGTATACTGAAAGTAACTTCATGATCTAGTCAAATAGTCCTTAATCACTTTATCACGGGAAGGGCGTAACCAAACGATGCGGAGAGAATGGTTTGATCCGTTTAGATCCGATGTGGAGGTGGTGTTCGCTGCGGCAGAGCAGCTGGTACAGAAATATCCTGAACCAATGTCAGAACATGCACTAGAACAAATTCATTTGGTCAATCCTTTGTTACGAGATTCGGGTCACAGCTACATCGGCTACATTATTCCGTTGTGGTTGCAGCTCTCGGATGGACTACCTCCAGAGAAAGCACACAAACTGAGTACTGCCTGCCTCATGCATATGTTATATTTTTTGAATCAGGATGAAGTTATGGACGAACGTCCCGAAGATGTGACACTGAAATTGTCACTGGGTAATCTGTATTACGTCGATGCCATCTGTGCCTATTCAGAGCTATTCAGCCTTTCATCCCCGTTCTGGACGTATTTCAGACAGTATGTCGAGGATTGGGCCATGAGCGTCACCGGTGAGAACTCCATCGATTATTTCAAGAGAAGCCCGCTTTTAATTGCCCAAAAGCCGCCCCACTTCAGCTTGGAGCTGCTGGCTCACTGCTTCTTTTGGAACAGAAGCATCGCATTACTCCGGTATGTTCTGCCGTCAACATTGCACTGATGACTCTCCAGATGACAGATGACTTTACAGACACGAAACAAGATGCTGTGCATGGAAATTACAACAGCTTTCTCTCCCACATATCCGCAGCACTGGAACATAACTATCCGGTTCATCCTTTAAGCGAACGTGTACATGACAATGTATACAATACTCAATTCATGAACTCCTATGTAGACATTGCTAAGCAATATAACCTCAGATTAACATCTTCTAACTCGGGCATTCCGCATCTTGAAGCGTTTAATTCCTACTTATGCGACATGCTGGGACGTGCTGTTCAGGACATTGAACAGCACAAAAAATGCTTCTTCAAGGCGGGTTTCATTACTGGATCAGCGAGAAACAACATTTGTCCTAATCATAATTGAAGAGCTGGTACAGTTGAATTTTAAATATGAAGGGAATGTTGACGATGATGGTATCAGAGAAAACGTTGCACGAGGATATTATTGAAAAGGCCTGGACAGATGAGCACTTCAGACAACAACTGTACTCCAACCCGAAGCAAGCGCTTCGTGAAGCATTTGGCATTGATATTCCTGAGCACGTTCAAGTCCGTACCGTTGAAGAACAACAGAACGACTATGTTCTCGTAATTCCTCCCAATCCATCCAAAGTACAATATGATGTGAATTGCGGACCGTGGAGAAGCTAAACGAATTAGATTGAATATGTGAATTGAATCAGAAGGGGTAGCGAACAAAAAAGCCATTGTACTTCTGCCGCTCGTCATTCGACGAACGCGGCAAAAGATACAACAGCTTCTGTTCCTACCCCTTTTGTGCTTGTAAAGCTGATCTGTCCATGCATGGCTTCAACGATACGGAAGGTCACCATCATGCCAAGGCCTGTCCCCTTAATTTTGTTCGAGAAATAAGGCTCACCAAGGCGGACCAACGCTTCCTCATCCATGCCTTCGCCGTTATCTCTAACATGTACCTTAATGACCCCATCCTGGGCATAAGCCCAAATATCAATCTGGCCCTGTCCTTGCAGAGCTTCAATACTGTTCTTAATAATATTAATAAAGGCCTGTTTGAACTTGGAAGAGTTCCCTCTAATCCATAGATCTGGCGGAATGTCGGTTGTTATTTTACCCCCTTCGAGATTAGCCATCGGTACAAGGATACCTTCAATATGGTTAAATTCATCTGCGATATTCAGGGAGATAATATGATCAAACTCTGGTTTGGCGAACGTCAGGAAGTCGGTAATAATGCCGGAAGCCCGATCAAGCTCCTCCAGAGCAATCCGCACGTACCCCTTGTTTTTGTTATCCTCTTGCTCTGTCATAAGCTGAAGGAATCCTCGTGTCACCTGCAGCGGATTACGAACCTCATGAGCAACCGACGCTGCCAGTTCGCTAATAATCTCCATTTTCTCGGATCGCTGTAATTCATTATTGAACAATTCCAACTCTTTCGAATATTCAAGCACTTTGGTATGTTTTTCAGCAAATCGGCTTCCCAGTATGGCAATAAGTGAGATAATAAAAGCAACCATCGACCATTTCCACCATATCAGATGATATGTTCCATTACGCTGGTAATACCACAGTAGTTCAGCAACACTGATTAAGGCAAATGTGCCGAATCCTGTAGCCAGCAATAGAGCTTCCCTGCTCCGTTGAAGCGCTTTGGAGATGGTACCGATCATTAAGATGCTTAACAGGATTACGAGAATGAATCCAATCACGTTCTGAAACAACAAACTGTAGAGCATGTCCCATTGACCGCCTGAAATAAAATCGATCATCAGGGCAGCTACAGCTACTCCAGAATAGATGACTTGAAATTTTCTTAGTTTGGTAAAGATGCCATAACGACCTGGTCCGATAATTTGTTCAAAAAAATAACAGAGTGCAGGCATGCCCATGAGCATCGCCAGATCAAACAATACGGAATACAGATTACCGTAAACCTGGTAGAACGTATATAAAAACTGCGAATAGGTGATAATCATCGTTCCGATAGAACCCATCACGATACATAGCGAAATCCACATCCCTTTATGGAACTTGCCCAGGAAAAATGTGCAGCTTAGCATCGTTAGAGCCGTGAATACAAAGGTCGCTCCCAGTATCACATCAAGCAGACCATTGTGAATGTACTTTTCCTGTAAGGTAGCATAAGACCCAACCTGAACCATTCCGTAGATGCCAAGTCTGCCTTTCTCATTCTCGGACCATATATAGAGTTTACCACCTGAATTCTCACTCGATAAAGGTAACAACACCGCGTTATTATCATAATTGTAATGATAATTCTCATACACCTTACGATCTTCCAGATAGATTACAATGTGATTTCCTTTAATATTTTCAAAACGGATTGCCGAGCTATCTTCGCTTATTGTAGGAATGGTCACACGAGTCCACAAGGAGCCTGTAGGAGCTTCAACACTGCTGTATTCCAGCTTTTCTGCACCTTGCTTCTCCCAGATCTCCTCCGAAACCTTGAACCTCACTGATGAATCCCTGATCGTGCACGTTCCCCCATTTTACTTCCCATCCCGTTATGGATACAGGTCTGTCAACTTCTCCAGCAGTCGCTGAAACGAAGTCATGCGGCAAGCAGAGAATATTCAACATACTTATCCATAAGATGATGATAGCTTTGGGCACATTTTTCATTCACAGCACCTCAAAGTTCTTATTTTCTCTATCCCCAAGTTCTCTCATTTATCATTCGCCACAGTTTAACGTGTCACCTTCTTGGAAGAAAACGAAAATTCACAATTTAGTAGATTTATAGTTTTATTTCCATTTTATTGTTGAAACTGAAGTGTTTTGTCGGTTATTCCCGCAGATCTTCGAACTGGTTCACAATCATTTCGCGCTCTTTCTGTTCGATCTGTGTGCGATACTCCAACCACTGCTCCGTTTCCTCATCGTCATATATGGTCCATATATCTGAGAAAAGATAGTCCCTCAACTGGACAATCTGTCCTGACCATATCCCACCTACCCAGAACAGCCCGTCCGGACGGCGAATAACCGTACGTGAAAACCCGGGCGTAGACGCTTTTTGCCCGATTCGGATTCGAGTGATCATATTCCCCAACGTAAACCAATCCAATTGGAATTCCTCCCTCATATATCCATGTTTCATCATAACATACGCAAAAGATGAAAAGCTGTAAAATTGGTGTGTGCGATTCAATTGTCCCTGCCGGGTGTAATGGTTCCTCAAAGCAAACATTACCTTTAAGGAGATGATTGGAATGAATGAGCCACACAAAACGGTAGAGGTAGAGCATAAGGATGTCCAGTATAAATCGGATTCAAGTAAGGTTGCTTCCACGTTTATCAAATATGCGGCTTATATCATTATTTTCTTTGGATTCCTGTACTTTCTGGTCAAATATGTATTCCCCAAATTTTAAAGCATATTAGTTGGATTTATCATCTGTACATCTTTCACTTTCATTTGTAATCATATTTAGGGAACACAAGGGAATCCTTCACAAATAACCATCAAATATAATTTCACTGAAACGGAGTGTTACTTATGTCAGACAGACCGATCAGCAATGAAGAGAGTGAACGTTACTACGACCGTTATCAGAGGTCCCGTGATATTCCACTGGAAACCGAAGTCCCTGAAGGTGACATAGACACTTTTGATGAAGTTACCGGAAGACGTATCGAAACCGAAGATACAGTTAGCCCACCCATTGTAGCTTTAACGGCTGCAGAAGAACCCCAACTGGAATCACGGACAGCGGAGCCTTCACTCGAATCCGTACCTGATGCTGATCTTATTCAACCGAATAGTCCAGTGGATCCCGCCGCACCCGACCCCAATGCCCTTCACGGGACGGACCTGCTGAACGGCGCCGGAGCGGATGCCAAGCCGGAGAACGATATTCCACCACGACGTTAAGTCCTCATGCTACAGCCTGATTAGGAGGTGCAAACATGATGAAGGATGATCACAAACGACTCGCACATGAGCCGGAAAATCTGGTAACCGAAAGAGATATTGATCCGAATTTTGGTTTGTTCACAGAAGATTCCTTTCCAGAAGCTCTAGCGGATGAAGATCAGCTTGATGCTGTTGAACATGCCATTCCGAAGGAGAATGTTAACCGGAAAGATTCACATACATCTGAGGATCAATAGGATCGTATCGCACATTCAATGAGCGTAAAAGAAACCTCTTCCCCAAGAGGTTTCTTTTTGTTGTGCTCTTCACAATGATAAAGCGTTCATCCGAAAAGAGATGGTCACCGTATCTCTACAGTGCCATCCCATTTCTCTGTTATCCGATTAGTCATTTAACCATTTCGTCTACTACGCTAAAGGTTTACCCGATCCCGGCAACCTCTGTTCCAGTCTGGACCATTTCGCCACAATGGCGGTAATTAGCAGCGCAAATCCGTTGATGATAAAAATCCAGCGAATCGGTAACCAGCCACCCAGAACACCACCGATAATTGGTCCCGCCATCGTACCGATCTGGGAAGCCGACTGATTCAGGCTGAATGCTCTTCCCCGGAAACCAGGTTCAGTCACTTGTACAATCATCGCATTGATCGCCGGGAACACCGCAGCGAAGAACAATCCATACACAAATCGCAATATGCCGAATCCGATATAACCAGTAGTGAAGAACTGCAGAAGGTTACCAATTGCCCCACCCACAAGGCCAATAATCAGCACTTTGCCATATCCGATTCGCGAACCAATCATACCCCAGCGCGGCGCCATAATGACCGTAGCTACACCAACTGCTGAGAAAATAATTCCCGAGCTAAGTGAAGCACGATCAGGCTGAATGCCCATTTCCATCACGTACACGGTCAATAATGGCTCCAGAATCATGACGGAGAAGGTACATATACCCATCATGCCAAGCACCGTAATAAACAATCGATTGGCCCGGGCTTCACGGATGTCATCCATCACATGAGAACGAGCCTTGTTCCGGTTGAAGTTCTCTTCTTTACCCAGAAGGTTGCAATCAACGCAGAGACCAATACAACGATACTGGAAAATAAAAACGCATTCCGGTTGCCGTAATAATGGCTTACTACACCGCCAATTAATGGGCCGATTATACCTCCTGTTGCCCCGGCGGTAGACATGATGCCAAGCGCATACCCCGTCTTCTCTTCCGGTGTGTTCGTACCGACCAGTGCAATCGCTGCCGGTACAAACCCGGCGAGCAATCCCTGAAACAAACGAACCACAATTAGTGAATACGGGTCCTGCACGAAATAATTGATCAAATACAAAACCGCAAGGCTGTATCCCGACCGGATCAGCATTGGCTTGCGCCCGTATTTGTCAGCCAGTGATCCCCAGAAGGGAGACACCAGCGCACTTGCCAGAAACGTGATGCCAAAGGCAAGCCCTGACCAGAACTCCAGGTGATTACGAACGCCCAATTCGCCACTCAGAAACAAAGGCAGAAATGGGATGGAGATTGAATATGCGGTGCTGCAGAAAAACACACCTATCCACAAAATCACCAGATTACGCTTCCACGAGAAGTCCATATACCCGCACGCCCTTTCCGTTACTGACGACGGGACTGCCGTGTATTGGAGCGGACGGAACAGACCCGTACGTCCCTGACTGCGGAAGCATTTTCCTTATTTTACACCTCTGTAAGCATTTACACCATCCCTTATTACCCATAATATTCTGCCTTGCATTGCCATCTCGTCCGCAAAAACGGTATGATAGTTGAGGGATTATCCGAAAATAATTCTGACTAAATATATTATGCAGAGATGCAAGGGGAACGTTCTCATGTCTTTTCGGTGGAAAAAAACAACAGCTGTGTCGCTGGTTCTAGCGATGCTGCTTATCGTCATTAGTGGTTGTGGGCGCCCTACAAGCGGCGCGACGGAAACAGTACCAACTCCGCCTGAAGGCCAAAATCCAGTGGCAACCATTGAAATGTCAGATGGTCAGAAGATCGTCATCGAGCTATATCCTGAAATCGCGCCCAATACCGTATACAATTTTATCTCACTCGCTAATAAGGGTTTCTATGACGGTCTGATCTTTCACCGCGTCATTCCCGGCTTTATGATTCAGGGTGGTGATCCAAACGGGGATGGTTCGGGTGGACCAGGATATACCATCAAGGGTGAATTCACTTCCAATGGGCACAAAAATCATCTGAATCATACCCGTGGGGTCATCTCCATGGCGCGTAAATCTGATAATCTGGACTCCGCAGGCTCCCAGTTTTTCATCATGTTAGCGGATGCTGATTACCTGGATAACGCTTATGCTACCTTTGGCAAAGTCACAGAAGGTATGGATGTCGTTGACGGCATTGCGGCTCAACAAATAGGTGAAAACGATAAACCAGTCACCGATCAAGTAATGAAAAAAGTCACTGTCGACACTCATGGTCTGGAGTATCCAGAACCGGTAAAAATGCCTTAACCTGTGGAACTGAACGAGTCGTCGTTCTGATTCATCCTATGTAAGACAAACAAAAGCTCTGTCCTGTGCGATTCTCGCCAGACAGAGCTTTATTTAATGTTAGCGTTTACATAAATGACTTTATAAAAAATGCCCTCTTCTGGCACGATTCTATATGCAGCAGCTCTGCAACCCGCTGTTCTCAATACATCCATCCCATCAAACGTAACCAACCGATGATCGCAATCCATAACGGACAGCTGAAAGCAACACCCCATGCAAGCCCTTTCAGTAAACTGCGGTTTACTTCCACGAACAACGACTCCTTTCTCCAGGGAATAGTCGCAGTATCGGTAATAATATATGAATTTATACCCGTTTTCATTCGTCACGGAACCCTCTATATCCTGCTTTTGTTCCGCCGTTTCATGGAATGGGTTGGGTGAACCTGATATAATATGAATACTGAACGATAATGGAAGCTGATTTATGTTTTTGAAAGGAGATTATTCCATGGCAAAATCCAAAAAACACACCCCTGCTCCCAAAGCAGCACAGGATAAACCGACCACATTAAAGGATCTGCTGAGCAGTGACGTGCTTGAGAAACTGAAAGCACAGGCTGATGAAGCCAAGGCGGCCGAGGCAGACCGCAAAGAGCAGGAACGCCTGCAGGCGGAAGAAGCTCGTAAAGCGGAACAGAAGCGGAAAGATAATGATTTTGAGTACCTGTTGAATAACAGTTCAATGGACTGGAAGAAACATAAATAACTTTGCAGCAATCCAGATTATCATGATATCTACATTACCGATACAGGGCCGTTCAACGGTCCTGTTTTTTGTATGGTACATATGATTCATCACTCTTTAGTCGGGTATGTAGAAATAGAGAGTATACTGACAATCTATACGATACGGAGGGATCAGGATGACTGAACAACGTTTGCAAGGGAAAGTCGCGATTGTAACCGGAGGTGGCTCAGGAATTGGTCAGGCAACAGCCATTCGTTTCGCTGAACATGGGGCCAAAGTGTTCTTGCTGGACCGGACCCGGAGAATGCAGAGGAAACCAAAAAGACAATTGAGAACGCAGGCGGAGAAGCACACGTCATTGAATGTGATGTATCCAAACCGGACAACGTGCAAAGGGCCATCAATCAGGCAGCAGAGCAAGCTGGACAGCTGGATATTGTGTTTGCCAATGCGGGTATCAACGGCACGATGGCTCCAATTGAAACGATGGAACCTGAGGACTGGGATCAGACGATGGGAATTAATATGCGCGGCACGTTCGCAACCGTGAAGTACGCCATTCCCCATTTGAAAGATCGCGGAGGAAGCATTATTATTACAAGCTCCATTAACGGTAATCGCGTATTCTCTGGCATTGGCTTCTCTGCATACGCTTCCAGCAAAGCGGGTCAAACGGCTTTTACGAAGATGGCTGCATTGGAACTGGCCCGTTACAAAATCCGTGTCAACGCCGTCTGTCCGGGAGCCATTGATACGAATATCGATGACAACACCTATCCTTCGGACGATCTAAAAGAAGTACAGATCCCGGTTGAATTCCCGGAGGGGCATGAACACCCGCTCAAGGGTGAACCAGGAACGCCGAAGCAGGTCGCCAATCTGGTGCTCTTCCTCGCTTCCGACGAATCTTCCCATGTGACAGGGACTCGGATCTACGTGGACGGTGCGGAATCTTTGCTCCGCGGATAATACTTATATCAGGCTCAATGAGCAGTCAACAGCCAAACATCCCGCAAACGGACTGGATTTCCAGACTACTGCGGGATGTTTGGCTTTCCCATTGGTTCGAATTCCCTTTTAACTAGAGCGCTGAGCTCTTTCCTCTCTTCACTCGGTTATTCAGCCGCTCCGGAATGGCAAATAGCAGGACGTACATCAGGGAAAACATCACTGCTGCCAACACCTCTTCCCCAAGAATGTACAAGGGATAAGGGCCCAACAGGTCGAGCACTGAAGGGGTATCCGGTTTGTGTCTCAGGAACATATAATTGGCGTCAAGCAGAACATCCACACCGTACACGACCAACGCTGTCATATTCACAAATATCATTGAACCCAACACAGTTCTCCAGCTTGGACGAAGCTGTTCTACCCAAGTCATGTAGAGCAAGGCAAGAATGATACAAGCATGAGCCGTAAAAAATTGAATGAAACGAAAATGGCCATAAGCATAACCAAGATTAGGCGTTACGATTGCCATCAAGGCTCCTGCTATTCCTGCGAACAGCAATGCAGAATGCAGCAGTCGACTGCGTGTCAATAATAGCAGCGCCGATAATAATAGTGACAGACTGCATAACTCCAGCGGCAATGAAGTCTGCAGGCTCCACACGCCTCCATACACGTACCATAGTTGAAGCACAATCTCGCAGCCGAACATGACACAGGCCAGAGCAATGCGAAAGGTTCGGCGTAGGTTGGATGACGATGAGCGCAGCCAGTTTCGTAACAGGAACATCAATATAATCAGTGCAGCAATCAGACCGATCGCCCACAGGTGTGAAGTTGAAAATAGTATAAAAGGTTCAGCATCATAAGGGTCTAGCCACTGGGGATATGCCATTGCGCCTCTTCTCTCCTTCTCGTTACACAAACACAAAATATCTCTATAATGTTAACTTTTTCATTTTGGCATTGAATGAGTAGACTGTCCAGATGGAATTCTAAATTAGGATTGTATTTTAAATATCTTTATGTTAAGATAAATTCAAGAACAAAACACACTAAAAGTTAGTAACTTTCTTAACGAAAATGTTATAAAAATAGAATTAAACTAACAGGAGGTATTTATAATGCAAATCAAAGGACTTCACCATGTATCTGCACTCACTGCACACGCCGCTGAGAACTATCGGTTCTACACCAATGTTATGGGACTCCGACTGATCAAAAAAACAGTCAACCAAGATGATGTTTCGGTCTATCACCTCTTCTATGGAGATGAAAAGGGAATCCGGGTACTGAACTTACCTTCTTTGAAATTCCGATGGCGGGACAAACACGCGAAGGCGTGAACAGCATCTCAGCAACGTCCCTTCGTGTGCCTAGCGATGCAGCCCTTACGTACTGGCAACAGCGGTTTGACGAATTTGAAGTCCCTCATGGAGAAATCACCGAACGCGGTGGACGCGCTACTCTCGCTTTTACGGACTTTGAAGGACAACGTCTGATTCTCGTCTCCGATGAACACAATTCAGGTGTTGCAGGCGGAAAACCGTGGGATCAAAGCCCTGTGCCTGCCGAGTATGGCATTGTGGGATTAGGTCCGATTCATCTTACTGTTAGAGATGCATCCCTCACCACACCAGTCCTTACCGAATTGCTCGGCTTCCGTCAAAGAGGAACGTATCCTGCTTTTGTCGCTGGCCAACCCGATGTGCTCGTCTTTGAATCCGGTGAAGGTGGTAGCGGCTCCGAGGTGCATGTCGAAGAACGGAATGACCTTGCTCAGGAACGCCCGGGACGTGGCAGCGTGCACCATGTGGCCTTCCGCGTGGACAATGAGGAAGAACTGAAGCAATGGGTGGAACGTGTGCATAACTTCCAGTTCCCGAACTCTGGTTTCGTAGACCGTTTCTACTTCCGCTCCCTGTATTTCCGTGAACCTAATGGTATTCTGTTCGAGCTTGCAACTGACGGTCCCGGCTTCGATACGGATGAAGAACTGGCTCATCTTGGCGAGTCCCTGGCTCTGCCACCATTCCTTGAAGGTCGCCGGGCAGAGATTGAATCCAGACTGAAACCATTGGATACCATGATTCGATAAGCAACGCTGAAATCATAGAAAAAAATAAACGATTATCGCTGTGCGTCACCCCGAGAGACCCGGCTGATGCTCCAGACGATAATCGTTTTTCACGTTCCATAAAGTCATTTTATTTGGTCAGATAAGATGTAGTCAGGGGTACAAACAAGGAAGAACCAGGCGTCTCTTCCACAATCTCTACAACCACAAAATCCGTTTTGGATACATCCACATCAACACCAATCAAACCATCTTCCGCAGCAAGCGATACAGATTTCAGAGTTGTATTATTGCCATCCATGACTTTAATTTCCTGGGAACCACCTACTGCTGCCAGCTCCAGATGTAATTTGGAATATTTTTTCTTCGTCATAATTTGGAAGCTGTTTCCCAGCTTGACCGAATCATTATGGAAATAAACATCTTTGTAATCCTTGCCCTTATAAGAAGTATCGGCGGGGTCTTTCGTATGCCAATCAGACGTTCCCATCACGGTTTCTCCGAGCGAACTCAATGTCAGTTTGTTCGTTTCCGTTGGAGCCGATCCATTACTGCCGCCAATAATAACGGAGGAACTGGCACTGTCATAACTGATCTCAGCACCCAACAGATTACCTACTGCACGTACAGGCAGATAAGTTGTTCCATTGTACGTAATCGGCAAAACGGTCTTTCCATTTGCATCCTTGGCTGTTACCGTTGCTCCATTCATTTTCAGAGATATCTTGCTGTTCAGATACGCTTTGATTGGCTCCAGTCCGGTTGCCGCCAGTGCCCCAGTACCGATTCCGAGCGTAAGTGTACCCACCATTAAACCCAGTACCACCTTTTTCTTCATTAAATATCCCTCCTGAAAGTATGAAATAAGATTCCTTTTACCCTTTATACAATTAAACCATTAAAGGGCTAATGTCAATTCTTTCTTGGTAAATTATTGGAATACCTTCTGTATTCGGACAGCACAAAATGAGGCTAAAGTTTCATCATTTTTTCAGCCTCACTCGGTTCCCTGTGTCATTAAGACAATGGGGGTATATTTTTTTGTCATAACTACCCGTCATTCCGCTCTTCGCTAATTAATCAAATCAATCAAAAGATTCATAGTACTCCTCTTCATACTCTTCCGTGCTGTACTTCAATTCAACAGCCTGCCACTCACCATCCTTAAGTTCATAGGTAAAGTTCAGATCCCCGTCATATAAACCCATACCGTATGCACCGGATGCTGACACCACCAACTTGCCATTCTCCACACTGTAATAAACAACACCGCCGAACTTGAGCTCCTTGTTATACACTCCCTCGCTTGTGTCTTCCTCCATCCGAGAAGGCTCAGCATGAACACCATCAACGGTAACGTTGATCGTAACCTGACCTGGTGTAACACTGACTTTCGAATTTACATGCTGCTTCACAATCTCATCCAATGATTGCATCTTCATCTCTTCCAACGTATTTGGATCGATAATATGAGCCTCGCCCAGATAGATCCCTGTTCCATGACCAGCTGTAAACAATACAACAATCTCCTTCTGGCCATCTCCATTCAGATCCAGTTCGTGTACTTCCGGTTTGTAAGAACCACCTTCTCCTTGCCACTTACTGAATTCTCGTTTCTTGCCGTTCACTTCCAACACCATTCCGTTATATATATACCCTGAGCCTTCGACTTTCATGGGATACAGTCTTACGTTCTCATTTTCCGGAGCAACCGAAACGTACTCTACCTTAACAGGGATCGATTCCTTCGTTGTAAACGCTGCTTCATTCATTGTTTCCATATTGGAGGCCGCGACCGCTGAGGTCTGGCTGGATTGATCATCTATGTTAAGCTGTTTTTGCGATTCATTCATGGTTCTGGCAGACGACGTTGTACTAATCGTAGCTACCGCCAAAATAATCATCAGCAGGATACCTGTCCAAGTTTTCAATATGCTGGGCTCCTTAATCTGTAGTGGAATACTACCATTATATCTTCATTTATCGCCCAAGCGTTGCGAATTTGTTAATGTTTCATAAAAAAATCTTTACATATTTCAGTTTTTACGAAAGAATGTTCGGCTTTAACCATAATAAGCAAAAAAACACCCCGGAAACAGCTCAAGGCTGCATCCGAAATGCTTTCGTTTTGTCCATTAATCGATCTGTTAACTGTCTTAACTCTTCCGCTGAGGATGAAATCTCCTGCATGATTGCCGTCTCTTCATGTGCCGCATCCATAATCCGTCTCGCCTCATCCGAGAACGATCCGGCTTTCCCCTGAATCTTCTTCACATGACCGTGCGTCTGTTCTACACGGGTGGTCTGCTCCCCAATTTTGGATCCGATTTCATGAGCGCCCTTCATAAACACTTCCACCGTACCTGTAAGCTCCTGTAACGTCTGATCAACAGAGATCGTGCGCTCGGATTCGTTCACAACCAAACCATGCTGTTCATGAATCAGTTGAGCTGTATCCTTGATTCGCTGCTGTACGCGGCTGATCAGCTCATTAATCCGATGCACCGATTGTTTGCTCTCGTCTGCCAGCTTACGAATCTGCTGTGCCACCACAGCAAAGCCGGATCCCTCTTCTCCCGCACGTGCAGCCTCAATGGAAGCATTCAAGGCAAGCAGCCCTGTTTCCTCTGCAATGTTTTTGACGGATTGAGTAATGGCTTCAATATCCGAGGCTTCCTTCTCGAGCAGCACCATGATGTCACGGGAACGATTGTGGGATTCCGTCAGCTCGTCCATTCCTTTCATCAGAGAAGAGAAGGTTTGCTTCGTATGATCTACCGAGCGTTCCATCTGACCGGACATCTCTGTCATACCAATCGACTGACTGTGCATACGCTGAAAATCGTTCAACATTTCATCTGCTGTAATGAGCGACTGATGTGAAGTCGTTTTCTGCTCTTCCACACCCACCGCAATATGATCCACCGCATCAGACATCATCTCGATCTGCTCTGCTGCCTGGGCGATTGCTTCACTGAGTGACTGGGCATTCTGCGAGGTAGTGCGTGTACTATCTGTAATATCGTTTACAATACTTCTCAGATTAAAAACCATTACGCGAAAAGCATCATATAATACAGTAATTTCATCCTGTGTACGCCGCTCTGGAACTTCAGCCGTCAAATCCCCCGATGAGATTTGTTGTGCCGCACGGGACAAATGTACAATTGGACGAGTCAACCAACGGGAGGCAAACCAGCCCAGAATCGCGTTCCAGCACACACCCATGATAAGTACGATGGAGATGTACAGCCAGCTTGGCATAGAGAACGAGAGCCAGTCCTGGAGGAAAAATATAAAAAAGCCGCTAGTTCCGTACGTAATCAGTGAAATCAGTACCAAACCTGCGACGGTTTTTGCGCCTAAAGTCCATTTCATTTTCACACCTCATAGTCCTTTTTTCCTATTTTACCAATAGATAACCAAATTACATGTGATTTAGATCACTGAAAACGACAAATTGATCATTGTGTAAACGTTCATGCATGACTTCATTCCAGTGGAGCATAATGGATAAGAGAACAATGCCCGAGTTGAGTTGAGAATCGTTTTGCCAAGGTGATATCCTGAATTTAAATTATTTATCGGTAAGAAGGGTGAAATGATTTAGCTTGGCATCCATTTTGCTTAAATGATATACTGAGTGCGCTTCGGCATTGCCGGAGCTGACCTATTTTTGGATGCCACTGGAGGCGAACGAAATGTCTACAATGTCCACAAGGACGGAGAAAGATTTTATTGGAGAAAAAGAAATTCCTGCTTATGCTTATTACGGAATACAGACGGTTCGGGCTGTAGAGAACTTCCCGATCACTGGCGTTCCTGTACACCGGGAGCTGGTTACAGCTCTGGCTGCGGTGAAAAAGGCTGCGGCAATCACGAATATGGAGCTGAAGATGCTGCCACGCAAAATTGGCGATGTCATCGTCATGGCTGCGGAAGAAATGATGAAAGGCCATCATCTGGATCATTTTATTGTTGACTCCATTCAGGGCGGTGCAGGCACCTCCATGAATATGAATATGAACGAAATTTTGGCCAATCGTGGACTGGAGCTGTTATTGCAGAACAAGGGTGACTATTTCCACTGTAACCCGAATAACCATGTGAACATGTCCCAATCCACCAATGACGTAATCCCAACTGCACTGCGTATTGCTGCGTATCGGTTGTCTGAAACGTTGCTGGATACGATGAAACGTCTGCAGGATGCATTCCGCAAAAAAGAACTGGAATTCAACGACGTAGTCAAAGTAGGCCGGACACACCTTCAGGATGCTGTACCTATTCGCCTTGGACAAGAGTTCGGTGCCTATGCACGCGTTATTGGACGTGATATTGAACGTCTCGAGTTCGCCAATCGTCGCCTGCTCACCATTAACCTGGGAGCGACGGCTGTAGGTACAGGTCTCAACGCCAAACCGGAATACATTGTCAAAGTCACGGAGCATCTGTCTGATGTGACAGGATTGAATTTACAAACGGCTGAGGACCTCGTGGATGCCACACAAAATACGGATGCCTATCTGGAATTGTCGGCTGCTCTGAAAGTATGTGCTGTCAGTCTGTCCAAAATTTGTAACGATATTCGGATGATGGCTTCCGGTCCACGTGCAGGATTCAATGAGCTGCGGCTTCCTCCACGTCAGCCAGGTTCGTCCATTATGCCGGGCAAAGTGAACCCGGTTATGGCTGAAGTGATCAATCAGGTATCCTTCCAGGTTATGGGGAATGACCATACGATTTGCATGGCCTGTGAAGCTGGTCAATTCGAATTGAACGTCATGGGTCCGGTTATCGCGTTCAATTTGCTGCAATCGCTTAAAATCATGAACAATGGCATCGACGTCTTCACTCGTTATGCCGTTGAAGAGATGGAAGCGAACCGTGAGCGTTGTGCGTTAATCATGAAGCAGAGCTTCAGTGTAATTACGGCGCTGAATCCGCATCTTGGCTATGATGTGGCAGCTTCCATTGTGAAGGAAGCACTGAAAACCGGGAACACCTTGCAGGAGATTATTCTGGAACGGGGTCTGCTGACACCGGAAGAACTGGAAGAAATTTTGCACCCGGAGCAGATGACTACTCCAGGGATTGCAGGCGAGCACTTCCTGCGTAATATGGAACGCTTGTAGGTTGATTAAGTTCAACGAATGAATATGCACATTGACTCTCCGATGACAGAATATCCTTCTGATCACTGTTAAATAAGAACGAGCAACCCCCGCAAACCGAGTTCATGGTCTGCGGGGGTTGCTCGTTTATACATTATGTTGTTTAACAGTACCACAGGGTCATTTTCCCCAACGTTTACGCTCAAGTGAAGGCAAAATCTGAAGCTCTTCCCTGTATTTCGCAACGGTTCTGCGGGAGATAACGATACCTTCCTTCGCCAGTAATGCCGTGAGTTGACTGTCCGAATAAGGGCGTTCCGCACGTTCAGAACGAATCAGCTCTTTCAGTCTGAGCTTCACCGCCGGCGCCGAGGCCATCTCTCCGTTCGTTGTTTCAAGACCTGAGGCAAAAAAAGCCTTAAGTTCAAATACACCATGCGGTGTCTGAACATATTTGCCAGTGACCGTACGGCTCACCGTCGACTCATGCATGCCGATGGCCTGGGCAATAACCGCCAGATTGAGCGGCTTCAAACCAGCAGGTCCTTCACGTAGAAAAGCTTCCTGTTCAGTCATGGTTGCAGCCAGGACACGCATCAACGTTCGTCGACGCATGCGTACGCTGCGAATAATCGCTCTTGCCTCAGCTGCCCGACCTGACCAGACCTCGTCAGCATCAATTTCCCTGATCCAGCGGCAACAAGCTTCGTTCAGGGATACACGCGGCACACCCGCCGAGTTTAACCGTAGTGAAACTTCATTGTTCCTTATTTGCACAACAGCATCGGGTACGATGTAATGTGGACGTTCCGTACACCCCATGGATCGGCACGGTTTCGGGTCCAAACGGGAAATATAATCGTACGCTGCCTGAGCCTGCTGTGAAGTAAGCCCCAGTCTTGTTCCCGCCCTGCCCGGATGGAAACGAACCAGTTCCTCCAAACCTTCCTCCACCATATGCTCCGCATGCTCGTTATCCAATGGATCACGCCTAATCTGAAGCAACAAGCATTCACGCAGATTGCGTGCGCCTACACCTGCAGGGTCTAACGACTGAAGGATCTCCAGAGCTGCTTCAGCCTCCGGCATGGGTACCTCCCTTGCCGACATAACCTCAGTCAGATCCATCGTCAGATAGCCATCCTCATTGACACAGCCAGCCAAAAATATAGCTGTTTTCTCCAAAGAAGGTGGGAGACTCTGCAACCGAAGCTGGGATATTAACAGATGTTCAAGGGTAGGTTCGGCCCCTTTTACCTGTAACAGCGGATCATGAGAAGAGAAACTCCCCACATGTAATCGTCGGGAAAGACGGGTGCGCAGGGCAGAGGGCTCTTCTAGCTCAAGCACCGGGTTTTCTTCTGCTGCCTCCTGCAAATAACGAGCCAATTCCTGACCCGACAAGGTCAGCAGATGAATGGATTGCTTCATCTCCGGCGTAATCGATAATCGAATACGCGCCTCCTGCACCAACTGAAATCCTAACATCCGTCTCCCCCTTAAGCGATGCTCAAGCAACTCCAGTAAAACTGAGAACAAAGACTATTTTCAGGAAATGATAGCATAAAAACCAAGCGATTGTTAGCGGGCCCCAACCCCATTTTTCAACTTAATATTTCTCCGATACCAATTTCGCTTGGGTGAACAGCAGCAAGTAGTCTCTTCCACCTGCCTTGGAATCGGTCCCCGACATGTTAAATCCGCCAAATGGATGTGTACCCACCAGTGCACCTGTGCATTTACGGTTAAAGTACAGGTTACCCGCAAAAAATTCCCGTCTGGCTTGTTCCAGATGTTCTCGATTGCGCGAGATTACCGCACCCGTCAGGCCATAATCGGTATTATTGGCAATATCCAGTGCATCCCCGAAGGACTCTGCCTTGATAAAAGCCAGTACCGGTCCAAAAATCTCTTCCTGTGAAATCCGTGCCTGTGGATCCACATCGGCAATAATCGTCGGTTCAATGAAGTATCCTTCTTCGTTCCCTGTACCCCCACCGAGTACAAGGCGACCCTCACTCTTGCCGATTTCAATATATTCCGTGATCTTGGCATACGCCTTGTCATCGACAACTGGACCAACCTGGCTTCCAAATTCAAGCGGACTGCCCATGCTCAGCTGCTTGGTTCGTTCAATCACTTTTTGCAATACCTCGTCATATACATCTTTATGAATAATAGCACGGGAACACGCGGAACACTTCTGTCCGGAGAAACCAAACGCCGAAGCCGTAATCGATTCCGCAGCCAGTTCCAGATCACTGTCGCTATCCACAACGATCGAATCCTTGCCGCCCATTTCAGCAATAACCCGTTTAATCCATTTCTGGCCCGGTGCGGTGCGTGCTGCACGTTCATTAATTCGCAGACCAACATCTCTGGAGCCGGTGAAGCTAATAAAACGCGTGAGCGCATGGTCCACCAGATAATCGCCAACCTCATTGCCTGGTCCTGGCAAATAGTTCACTACACCATCCGGAACACCCACTTCTGCAAGCAGCTCCATGAATTTGGCGGCAATCACCGCTGTTGTGCTGGCTGGTTTTAATACAACGGTGTTGCCCGATACCAATGCTGCCGAGGTCATGCCGGCCATAATCGCGAGTGGGAAGTTCCATGGTGGAATGACAACCCCCACACCAAGCGGAATATAACTCAATTCATTATCTTCGCCTGCAATTCGTGTGAGCGGTTGCGGCTCACTCAGACGCTGCATCTCACGGGCATAAAA
Source organism: Paenibacillus sp. 1A_MP2 (assembly GCF_052244825.1). Lineage (NCBI taxonomy): Bacteria > Bacillati > Bacillota > Bacilli > Caryophanales > Paenibacillaceae > Paenibacillus > Paenibacillus sp. 1A_MP2. Next base: position 5,969,401 of record NZ_JBQQCS010000001.1, read on the forward strand.
CTCCATAAAATCAATCGCTTCGGCTGTGTCTGCATCCGCCTCCGGCCATGTTTTGCCTGCTTCATATACCATCCAGGCGGAAAATTCATGCTTGCGCCGCCGCATGAGCGCTGCCGCTTTGTACAAATAACGGGCACGTTCATTCGGGTCCGTATGCTTCCAGGTGTGAAATGTTTCCGCAGCGGTCTGGATTGCCTGCTCGGCAAGTTCCTGATCCGCCTGATAGACCGTTCCGACGACCTGATTTTTGGATGCAGGGTTTACTGAAGATAACGTGCGGGCGCTCGTTATTTTTAGTCCGCCGATAATAATAGCGTATTCCTGGCCAAGTTCAGCCTCCACCTTGCGAAGCGCGTTCTCGAAAGCTTCCCGGTTGGCCGGGACTGCAAAGGATGTGAATGGTTCGTTAACAAAAGGGATATTCATGAATGATTCCTCCTTCAGATGTGGGGGTTCGCTGGCTGTTTGCCTAAGTTGTGCCATGCATTTTACTCATCACCCAATATATGTAGCAAGATCCGTGCCAACTCCGGTTGAAGAATGAATATTTTTTGCGAAAAATATTTTTTTTCAAAGCACCGCCCGTTTTTTTCTGCGCAGATCAACCTTGGCATGATTATTGCTTGATAACTTTGTTATAAAGAAACATGATCCATAAGGAGGAACCCCGATGAGTATCGGAACGGAAATGTACCGTAAAACGCTGCTAACCGTCGCAGGTAATAAAGCTGTGGAGAATCTCTCCATCAAATACGGCAAAAAGCTGGCTGGCAAGTTTATCGCAGGCAATACACTGGAAGAGGCTCTCGAAGAGATTCGGGTACTCAACAACAAGGGCATTATGGCTACACTGGATCATCTGGGTGAGGGTATTACTCATTTAAAAGAAGCCGCGTTGTACCGGGATGAGTATATACGTCTGGTGGAAGGCATTGCCCGGCAGGGTGCAGACTCCAATGTCTCCCTTAAACCAACTCAAATGGGACTCGCGCTGGACCCTGAAGAGGGATATCGAAATATACGTGCGGTTGCCACTCAAGCCAAACTGAATAATCTGTTTGTGCGGATTGATATGGAGGACAGCCCGTTCACCCAAGCGACTTTGGATATTGTGCGCCGTTTACATTCGGAAGGACTGGATAATACAGGTACTGTGCTGCAAGCCTACTTGCATCGTACCGTAGAAGATACACGTGATATGATTCGGGAAGGAATCCGGCTGCGTCTGGTCAAAGGTGCTTACAAGGAACCTGCATCCGTAGCTTATCAGAACACTTCCGAAGTCATTGATCAATTCAAAACGATGATTCGTAATCATCTGGATCAAGGCGTATACACTGCGGTTGCTTCACATGATGACCACATTATCTCCTGGACCAAGCAATACGCGAAGGATCGGGGAATTTCCCCGGATGCGTTTGAGTTTCAAATGTTGTACGGTTTGCGCATGAACGAACAGGAACGCCTGGCGAGGGAAGGATATCGTATTCGTTGTTATGTTCCCTACGGTACCATGTGGTACCCATACTACACCCGTCGTCTGGCCGAGAAACCAGCAAATCTCTGGATGGTGCTGAAAAACATGTTCAGATAATTCTCCAGCTGGGTCAACATATATAAAATACAACGATAACAACAAAAACCATGCTGCCACCTTCTTTGAGGGCACATGGTTTTTTATATTTGCAAAGCATCCCGGAGCATCCCACTTTTTCTTCTCCTCGGCTTGGCTTGGCTTGGCTTGGCTCAACTCAGCTCTTAATGTCTAAAAAATGAGCATCCCCAATTTAAATTGTCTAATTTTCTGGACACCCCTTTTGCTGTTCACAAGTGAACTTCACTCATTCAGAACCTAATTGCTCGGAACTGCCACATAGATCATTCTGGCTCTGCCCACTATTGAGGAGTGAGATAAAAGAGTACAATCTCATTATAAATGTCAGTTTTAATGACTCGCATCTAACCTAAATTCCTGATTCGTCTATACGAATTAACAATTATTCCTAGACTATAGAAATGAAAGCGCATAATAAAATTGAATAATCCATCCTCCTCTCTTCCACCCCGATAACATGTATGCTTCATGTCAAAAAATATATACACACTTCATTTGGAAAGCTATAATATGGGTAACCATCATTATTCCAATCATTTCATTTGCAGACCACTTGTATGTGGCTCATGTGACTGACTTGGTTTCCGAAAGTTATGCTCTAGCTGAGGTGATTCCGATGAAACATTTACTTCCAAGTTTGATGTCCTTATTACGTACAGATATGAGTATCCTGGATTCGGGACTGTGCATGCCTGTCATCCCTTCAACAACAGGGCTGGCAGACGCCATCCCCCTATTTAATACCAGTCCTTATCTGTTAATTCAGGATGATGGACCCTCGTTGGGCTATATCGCTGTATCCGATGTTCTGCAAGAAATGATGCATGCTCATCGACTTATGGAAGCTTATTTCGAGACAACACTGGAGACGGCAGGCTCAGCTCTGACATTGATTAATGAAGATGCAAAGGTGACCTACTGGACATCGGGTGCGGAGCATGTTTTTTCAATTAACAAAAAAGATATCATCGGGAAACCGGCAGCGGATTTCTTTCCCCTGATCGACTCCAATCGCTCAAAACGTTATATACAGGGGAAACCGTGTACCGAAAGCAGCACCAGCCAAGACCTGATCTGTTCGCCCTGATTAATGCACGTCCGGTGCAGCTCGATGGACGCATTGTAGGTGCGGTTGCCGCCGAAGTGGATATAACAACCGAAATTCGTCTTCATCAAGAGTTATTACATATGACATCCAAAGTTCAGCATCTGGAGAAAGCCGTTGCCCGTCTACGCCCGGATTCTGATCCGTTCGCCAGAATCAAAGGCAGTAGCCCAGTGATTAACCAGTGTCTGGAAACTATTCGCAAGATCAGTACCACCTCAGCTACCGTGCTCATTCTCGGAGAGAGCGGAACGGGGAAAGAACTATTTGCCAAAGCCATCCATGACCTGCGCGAACCACAGACAGCGCCATTTATCGCCATTAACTGCGGGGCTATTCCTGGTTCATTATTTGAGAGTGAGTTATTCGGCTACGAGAAGGGGGCATTTTCAGGGGCTGATCCAAAGGGGAAAAAGGGGAAAATCGAACTCGCCGAAGGCGGCACGCTCTTTTTGGATGAAATAGGCGAAATGCCGCTGGAACTTCAAGTGAAGTTACTGCGTGTATTGCAGGAGAAAAGTTACTTTCCTGTTGGAGGAACACGCATGAAACAGGCAAATTGCCGCATTATCGCCGCAACCAATCAGAATCTGCTGGGCATGATTGCCCGCAATCAGTTCCGGGAGGATCTCTACTATCGATTGAATGTCATTAATCTCGTCATCCCTCCCCTGCGTATGCGCAAGGAAGACATTTACGAGCTGACACAGACCTTCCTGCAAGAGTTCTCCTTGCTCTATAACCGTCATATTGAACTCGTTCCTCCCGAGGTGTTCAAGCTGCTATTTCACTATGACTGGCCAGGCAACGTACGAGAATTAAGAAATGTGATTGAGCGGATCACCATTCTCACCACGGATGGCGAGGTTAAGCCTGAATATCTCCCTGATACCTTCATTTCATCCATGGAGCAGGAACCATCCATATTGCAGGAGACGGTACAGCTTCATTCACAGCCTGAGCTGGAATCGAGCTTGTCTCCTATCTCCAGGAGCACGGACACATTTGCCGCATCCGATAAAAGCGAAATAGACGAATCTACGGTTTCTTCCAACCTATCCTATCAACAGAGGTTGGACATCTACGAGTCAGAGCTCCTGCTGCACTATCTGAAAGCCGCCGGAGGCAACAAAAGAACGCTTGCCCGGCAGCTTGGCATCTCCAGAGCCACGCTCTATAACCGCATGAAGAGGCTCGGTCTATGACCAGCCTCTTCTTTCTTTTCTTGTCGTTATAATGCATGATCCAACGTATTGTTAAGCCTCGATGAAAGATTCTTTCTATTACCTATAACACTCTCGCCAGTCGGATCAAAGCGGCTCGCAGATGCCGATAGAATGTGGCCCGACTCATCGAGCATGCCTCTGCTGCGGCAGTTGGATTGCCATCATGTGTCCAATAGGCCGCGTATAACAGCATCTGATCTTGCTGGGAGATCCCATGAATTCGGCCCTCCAGCAAATCCAGGATATGCTTCTGTAGATGAATTCCATCCGTCATACCCTTCACTCGTGCTGCGTACTCATGCAATTCTCCGGGAGAATGCAGATGAGTCAGCATTTTGCGCACATCCTGTTCGGACCAGGGTATCCGACTCACGCCAGATGTCCTCTGTTGTAACCGGTCGCTATTCATATCCAAACCCAGAAGGGACATCACCCAGTCACCAAATTGTCCACTGCGCAAATCCAGATCCAGCACACTTGCCTGATCTGCATACAGGTCACATAAACGTGTACGTGCTTTTCTACTCCGAAAACCAATGCTCTGCAAAAACAGCTTCAGATGCGGATTAGTCGCGACCAGTATGACTCTGGCACCTTCTCCGAGCAGTGACAACCGATCCAGCGACATATAACCCACAAGTTCCTCACGTTTGTAGCCCGGTATATCGTCCCTCGCCGCAGCGAGCACCGCAAAGTGAGTATCCGTCTGATTCGGATCGCAATCCAGCTCTTCTGGTGTGAAACATTCCTGCATTTCGGCCGGAAAATAGTTCGACAGCATCCCGCTGCTCTCCCGGTGTACGAGCACCGTAATGAACATCGCGATTGGCTCGCCAACCTGGTCCCGCATCAATACAATCCCCTCAGGATAACGATGTGCAAGCTCATCCAAAAAAGCTGGATAAGATGGCGCCTGCCAGGGCTCCACACTATACTCACACCACTGTCGGAGCAATTTGTGCAGCGCAGGCAAGTCCTCCGCTCGCATCACTTCCATTGGAGAGAACAGTGAATCAGCCGAGACATCAGCGTATTTTCGGTGCTGGAGCATGGATTCCTGACACAAAAGGAGCATTTTTCGGGTGATCTGGCGTCTCTCATGTGGACCCGCCTGTTCATGGAGCGGCTTGAGCAGCTCCGCAATTCGTACACGCATGGCTTGTAGACGCTGTGGTTCACGTTGACGAAAATCCCGAAGCAGATGTACTCTGGCCATATCATGCAGCCCCAGACCATTAGGACCGGAACGAATGAACGACATACGCCTCAGGACGTTGTATTCTTCAAGCGTTACCTCTGTTTGCAGCACGGATGCCAGCAATTCCTGGTTCGCTGTTTCCAGCAGAGTTAATACCTCAACCATCGGATGCAGGCGGGGAAGCGTCAATTCAAGCAGCAGCCTGGCGCTAATCATTTGTGACAATTCAGTCCAATCGGAAAGGGGGAAATTCCTGCGCTGATCTGCTGCCTCCACGGCAAGTGCCAATCCAAGCGGATGCCCATCCGTCATACGTGCAATCGTACCAGCCATGCTCTTGTTTAATGACCCTGCCCCTGCAATATATTCAGACACTTCTTCACACGTAAAATGCTTAAGAGGCATCTGCACGAGGCGCTGCTGCAGCCTTGGATGAGTCCGCCACGCTGAAGCAGGCTCCGGTCGTGAGGCCAGAATGATGAGCACACCGTATAACGGGAGCTTGGATACGAAAACTTCCATAAACCAACTCTCCAGTAAAGCCAGCTCTTCATAATTATCCACAGCAAGGACCAGTCGCCTTTGTACTGAAGTCTCACTCAGAAGGCTTAATGGCCGAGGGTTACCGTCACTACCCATGGTCTCCAACTCCAGTGTAGAGGACAAATATTCCAAAAAGACCGACGGTGTCGAGCCACAGGATCTGCCATCCATCCATATGGCGGTCGCTCCCTGGTTGCGAGCAACGGATAACATCTCGGACAGTAAAGAGGATTTACCAATCCCCCCCATGCCCGTAACTGAAAAAAAGGTTAAAGGTGCTTCCGGATTGCTGAACCATCGGTCCAACATCATCAGTTCCTTAGCTCGACCTACGAAACGTTTTCCATGACCATAATATCTGTCGTATTGAACCTCACTACTGTTTCCCATCTGTGTCCTCCGTACTAGATACTCGTACTTTCCATAACTTTGATTTTCTCACAAAGTTGAGACTATATTGAGACGCACAGTTACATTTGAAGTGATAAAATTTAGTTAAAAGCCAAATTATAGAAAAAACACACAAAACAGCGGTAACAAACATTTAACTGGTTTACATATACCATTCCCACACCGCTGGATCATCATAATCGATTATTCCGCCGATCGGGCAAACCAATCCATTGGGCATTTTGCGTGATGCAAATTGCTGAAGTCCATGAGCACCAATCCATTTCCAACTTCATGCTCCATGCTTCCCTTTCATAACTAATACAGCCCGATATTTAAGGAAAGGCGGATTTGTGTGAGAAAAATCTCGACATCTGTAATTTGAGCGGACAATTAGGAATCACCCGTGAACAACTTGATGAGTGGTTGTGTCAAAGCGGTGTTTCATTCAAAAAGCTGGATACAGGAACTCTTCCGGAGCGAAGTTCCTCGCCATATCGCTTGGCCGCTCCTACCTCGTTATCCCTTGCACCTTCCTCCGGCCATCCCAGACTGTTTCGCGGCCGCCGGCCTGATTCTGGCACTCCCGTATTACCAAGAGCACGACTCTCTCGTCGCATCAGTAAAAATTGCTAGACTGTGCACATCTTTCAATGATGCACAGTCTGGACTTTCTTCCAGCCTGGTCTATCAAGATGGAAAATCCTGTTCCTCCTCGATCATAGCATGAGCAAGCAGTGCCATCTCCAGGCAGATTCTTCTCTCCTGATCCATAAAGTCAGGTCCCATTAATTCTTCTAATTTCTCCAGTCTATTGTACAAGGTCTGTCGATGTATGAACAATTGGGCAGCCGCATCCCGCTTGGAACCGAAGTTTTGTAGAAAGGCATCCAATGTCTCCACCAACCTTAGATGGTGTGTCTGATCATATTCAATCAGAACGCCCAGATGGTCATTCACAAAAGGCTGAAGGAACGATTGAGGTAATGCTTTTAACATTTGATATATACCCATGTGTTCGTAAAAATGAATATGTTCCAGCCGATCTATGGATCGCGAAACCTCGATGACCTGATATGCTTCCCGCAGACTGTCCGGCATGCCTGTTAAACGGTTGCGTACCTTGCCAAATCCGGCATGAATCACTACCTGCTTCAGGTTGCGACTCGCAAATCGCTTCACATCACCAACAATGCCTTCCAGCGATTTTACCAGTTGTTTTCGTGTGGATGTCTTGCTCTCCTCCTTGGCACAGCATACATATACCTGATTATTTTTCAGCATGATGAGGCTGGACAGATTGTTCTTTTTGAGCAAGGAACGCAGCAACACCAAAATATCCTGATGGTTGGTTTCCATACGCTCACGGCCGATCCCTTTCAGACGGTGCTCCATCTCAATAACCCCGCCTGCAAACCAATACTGTCCCTTCACCAGCAGGCGGAGTCCCATTCGGGTCTGGGCCTGCTCCTCATGCAGAATGTTACCGTTCATCAGATCCTGGAGCAGCTCATTCTGGTTGCGCACCATCTTCTCCTCCAGAAACTGGGAGCGTAAAGTCAGTGCCGCAGCTGCTTTCGCTGTATAATCGAGCAATAGCTTGAGATACTCGACGGGTGCTGAAGGATGTACAACCATGCCGACAGCCGAAAAAACCTGACCAAAACATACGACCGGGTGACACAGTAACACCTGCTCCTCATCCAGATGGAACCATAACTCAGTGTCTGAATCATTAAGATCCAGATGCTCGACCTCCTGCTCGTACCATGTGTAGATCGCTTGCTGCGACTCCGAAGGCAGCTCCGGCACAAAACTGCCCGGTTCCATGGACGAGATATACACCACCGGCTTGGCCGCGTATTCATGCAGAAGGTTAAGCACAGCCGACATGTCTGTACTCTGTAATGTTCGCTGCTGAAGCTGACGGGAATAGGTTTCCAGGCTCTTCAGCAGCTGGTGTTGATGATTAATAAGCAAAGCATGAATATCTTGCGTAATCTCAACGAACCGGACCGGTTGCTCAAACACGATAAGCGGAAATTGATGACTGTCAGCCAGTTCAATCAATTCTTCGGGGATGCCATGAATGCTCGTGCCAAACTCCACGCATAGCCCGGCCGCTTCGCTCCGAATTAACTGGAGCAGATATTCTTCACGCCCTTCTTCCGATTGAAGCCATAGTCCTGTGGATAAAATAAGATCATGAGGACTTACAAATGGAGAGACATTCGTGATCTCCAACACATGGACCCATCCGACCTGACGGGATGTTCCCTCTATCCCCGCTGCAAGCCGGGCTTTGGCAAAGACGGGGCGAGCCAGAATATCCTTTATCGTGAACACTCGGTCATTTCTCAATATCGATCCCTCATAATGTCATTTTTTCTTACATTATAATCTATGGATAAATGTCCTGAACAGTCTTTTCTCGACATTATGTTGATTCAATTCTTCAAAACATAGACATTAGGTAAGGTGCAAATCTGTTATCCAGGTCATAAACTTGTAGTATAAGCTAACAACCATTAAATGGACGAGGTGCATGGCGATGAGAATCGGAATTCCGAAAGAAATTAAAAATAATGAAAACCGTATAGCACTGACCCCGGCTGGAGCTGCTGATTTTGTCAGAGCCGGACATCAGGTCATGATTGAACAAGGCGCGGGACTCGGCAGCGGATTCACGGACAGCGAGTATCAATCGGCCGGAGCGGAGCTTCGGGATACAGCTGCATCCGTATGGTCAGAGGCAGATATGATCATCAAGGTAAAAGAACCCCTTGCCAGCGAATACACCTATTTTCGTCCTGGCTTGATTCTCTTCACTTACCTGCACCTCGCAGCGGAGCCTGCATTGGCGAAGGCACTGATTGAAAGCCGGGTAACCGCTATTGCGTATGAAACGCTGGAGGTCAATGGTACGCTGCCTCTGCTCACCCCGATGAGTGAAGTTGCCGGACGTATGTCGGCGCAAATTGGAGCGCAGCTGCTGGAGAAAACGGAAGGCGGCAAAGGCATTCTGTTATCCGGTGTACCCGGCGTTAGCCGTGGCAAGGTCGTGGTTATTGGTGGGGGCACGGTGGGTACGAATGCCGCCAAAATTGCGATTGGTCTGGGTGCCGATGTGACCATCCTCGATTTGAATCTGAATCGTCTGCGCCAGCTGGATGATATTTTTGGCAATCAGATTCATACGCTGGTATCGAGTCCATCCAATATTGCGGCAGCTGTAGCTGCTGCCGATCTGCTGATCTGTGCGGTGCTGATTCCGGGCGCCAAAGCGCCAACCCTTGTCAGCGAGCAGATGGTTACCACCATGGCACCCGGTTCGGTCATTGTGGATGTGGCCATTGATCAGGGCGGAATCGTGGAGACCATTGATCATATCACGACCCATGATGAACCGACCTACGTGAAGCATGGTGTTGTTCATTACGCGGTAGCGAACATGCCAGGCGCGGTGCCGCGCACGTCTACGGTGGCGCTGACCAACGCCACCATGCCTTACGCGATGCAGCTGGCGAACCACGGTGCAGCCGCCGCGATTCGCGGCAGTTCGTCCATTCGCAGCGCGGTAAACGTGCTGAATGGACATATCACGTATGAGGCGGTTGCCCGGGATCTCGGGCATGCCTATGTTCCCGCAGGACAGGCGCTGGAGAATACCGCCGCGGTCCAGTAATTTGGAAATGATCGTTCCACCCGGCGCCTTGTTGCCCGGCCTGTGGAACGAAACAGAAGCGTCAGTCGGGCAGATCCTGTCCAGGCTGGCGCTTCTTGTTTTTTTTCGAAAAAGGATGAGATCTGAGTAGGCTTCGGGTGGCTCGCTATACTGCACGTTCACTGCACACCTCGCGGAAGTTACAGTCTCGACAGGCGCGGCGCGAAGGCATCGGCGTGAAATAGGAGACGTCTTTGGGACGGTTGTAATATTCATCATCCACACAGGAGCGCATCTCCGCAATATACCGCCCCACGTTCTCCTCCACCTTCAGGATATCCTCTTCCGTTGCCGTAAACTCTCTGTGTGTCCCGGTTAACAGGTACTCCACCCGCAGCTCAATCTGCTCCAGCGGTACCCGGTAATGCTCCCTCACATAGGATGCATACAGCATCAACTGATCTGAGAAGTCATCCTCCTTGCCCGTCTTCCAGTCCACAATGACGATATTGCCGTTGCTGCGACGATATAACAAGTCCATTTTCACATACACGCGTGTATCGTGCAGCATCATGGTATCCCATTTCTCAATCTCCAAAATATCCGTACTCGCACGGGACAGATCCTCCCACGTGAGCGTCCGATACAGATTGCTGACACAGGCCGAAGCTCGCTCTTTAATCGTGGCAATTCGATCATTCAACGTGTCGTCTCCATAATACATCTCGGACAACATCACCCGGTTCTTGGGGTCCAGCCGCCACTGATCCTGATCCATTGATTCCACATAAGCCTGATTCAGCAGCTTGCGCATTGTCTGTTCCAAAAAGTGTTCACGAGGTTTGTCTTTGCCTTCCTCCCTGCTGCGTACCGCCGATTCACACATCCGGTGCGCGAGGTCACCGAATACAAGGTATAGATTACTGAGCTGCTTCAACCGATACAGACGTACCTGCATCTCATCCGCCGACTCTGCCTTCCAGCCGTTATGGGCTCCGTAATAATGATAATAATATTTGCGCAGGCACTCATCGAACATACTCGCCCGCGACTGCGAATAAGACCACTGCGGGTATTGTGCCATAAGATATTCTGCCTTTCTGTATGCCGGATTTCTGCATGTTTCTAGCATCCCTTAATGCTCACAGTATATAGGAAAGGGCAAAAACGCCGCAAGCACCCTTCCGTTATTTTCTTCTAACCGCAACCGTTTCCGATTCAATGCGTAACGTTTATATAGTAACATCACCAAAAGACGAAATGACAGCGCAGAACGCATACTATACTAAATAGAGTACAGGATTTTGCTCTGATATAAGATGAACCTTGACTTACACTAAAACGCGAGAGCAGAAGCTGGTCCCGGCGCTAAAGAATCCAGTACACCTTATTATGTTGATAACGCGGACGTTGTAAGATCTAACGAACTCCAGCCACGCTATTTAACTATATTCTAATTGTACAACGTGGCAAAGCGGTGCAATAGAGCGCCTACGATTCGTTAAATTTTGAAATCTGGCGATTTCCACGTAATAAGACTTACTCGGTTCGTTAAAACTTCAAATATAAGGATTATTCTGCACGCGGAGCGGCCGAGTGTAAAACTCATGAGTTGATCTTATATGAAAAAATATGGTACAGGCATATCCTAAAAGGAGGCACCACCCATGAATCGACCGGATTGGTTCCAGGCGGAAGAAGCATTACAACAAATCCAAGTCATCGGAAGCGACCGGAATGAGCTCGTGAACATCATAGGCCATGTAGAAGGATTGAATTGCATTGGCACAGGAACGGATGCGGCGGTATTTACGTATGACGGATTGCCGCAGTATGCCTTCAAGATGTACTCAGATCATGCCCTGGACAAACTGGAAAATGAAAAACAGGTTTATGAACAGCTCAAAGGCCTGCCTTATTTCCCTACCTATTACGGCAGCGGCCGGAATATTCTTGTGATCAGTTTTGAAGCGGGAGATACCTTGCTTGAATGTCTGGAAAAGGGAATCCCGGTGCCCGAGCAGGTCATGCTCGATGTAGACGACGCGCGTGAAGCCGTGCGCAGCCGCGGCCTGAACCCAAGGGACATTCACCTGAAAAATGTAATTCTCCAGAATGGACGCGGGAAAGTCATCGACGTATCGGAGTATATTCAGGACGGCAATGATAATCGCTGGGAGCATCTCGTCTGGGCCTATCACAACATTTATCCACGGATCAAGGGTACGCCCATATCCCCACGCATGCTGCAAACGATCAAATGGGGATATAATCAACTCGATCAGGCCAACGTCAAACTGGACGACCTCTCCAAAAAGGCTAACCGACTATTCTCCAAATTCATGAAATAAGCATCTTCATAAACAGATCAAGTGTAGTTCTGATATTCATAAAACAAATCCGGATTACCGCCAGAAATGCGCGAGTATCCGGATTTTTGTATGTTCGATGTTGACGATGTTGATGCTAGGACTTTATTTCAACCGCCCTTGGGAGGGTGTCATCCCTTTATATTGTTTATACAGCTTTGTAAAATAGTTGGCGTTCTCGCAACCAACCTGAGCAGCGATCTCGGTAATGGTCATACTGCTCTCCTGCAGCAGCTGTTCGGCTTTTGTCATTCGACACCCGTTCACATATTCCACGAAGGTGCGTCCGGTCAGTTTTTTAAACATTTTGCAAAAATGATACGTGTTCAGCCCCACCTGGCCCGCTGCCTCGGTAACAGACATTTTTCCTGTCGGCTCCGCTTCAATCTGCTCAATCAAATGTTTGAATCGTTCTCGATTGGGAAAATAGGATTGGGCTGTTTTATCAGAAAGTTGATGTGGCATAAAGGTTCGTGCAAGCAGGGTGAACAAGGCATGCAGCTTGGACTTCACAACCAGTTGGTAAGCTGGCGGCTGTGAGGCCATCTCCTCAATAGCTTCATCCAACAGGGAATAATAGCCCTGACAGGCTATGTCATGCTCCGCTGGTTTTACCGGGAACCTTACCTTTCCTTCAAGATATGGCGCAACATATTTCAAGTGAACGGGATCATGGGTAAAATCATGAAATAATGCACTGTTGAGCACGACTGAATCATAGTTGATATCCCCTTCCTCCAGAGCATACCCGACATGCAGTGCCCCTCCAGGAATGATAATGACCTCACCTGCTTGAGCGACATAGGGCCTGCTGTCGATATGAAACAAAGCACTTCCCTTTCGCATAAAAATCAGCTCAAAGTGTTCATGCCAATGCAAGTACAGAATGCATTCTTCCGTTCTCATCCCCGACAACGATTCTGGAACAGCTGAAATGGATGAGATTTATGGTCAATGCGGGTATTTTCGTGAAGCGCTTTCAGATCCAGCATACATTTTCCCCTTCCCCACAAGATCAGACTAATATTGCACAAGATTGTATAGAGCCATCCGGCAGACGCCCGGCTATAATGAGTGTGTCACGAAGTACTATAAGCCAATATTGGAGTGAAATACAACCATGAATAATCCGTTACGAATAGGCACCCTCGTAGGTGGCCACGACGCAGTTCGCGTCATTCCACAGATCATGAAACACGGCTTCGAATCCTTCAATCTGACCTTCTGGCAAACGACGGGTGATCTGGACCTCGCCGAAACAGCGAAACGTGTCCGTGAAATCGTCGACGAACAGGGAGTTATCATCTCTGCAGTAAGTGTATTTGGCAATCCGCTTACTGGAACCGGGGATAACGCCGACACACTGGCCAGCTGGGAACGGGCTATTGACCATGCCCAGCTCTTCGGAGCGGACATCGTCTCCGGGTTCACTGGACGACTCACCGATCAGCCGATTGACCAATCGATTCCACGGTTCAAGGAAGTGTTTGGAGAACTGGCACGCCGGGCAGCGGACCGGGGTGTGCGCATTGCTTTTGAAAACTGTGATATGGGTGGTACATGGCAGACGGGCGACTGGAACATTGCACATAATCCAACCGCCTGGGAAATGATGTTCGATGCGGTACCCGCTGAAAACATCGGATTGGAATGGGAGCCATGCCATCAAATGTCCAGTCTGATCGACCCTATTCCGCAGCTGCGCAAGTGGGCGCCTAAAGTGTTCCATGTGCATGGCAAAGATGCCACCATCGCCTGGGACATCGTCAAAGAATATGGCGTTCACGGCCCACGTGAATTTGTCTGGCACCGTACGCCCGGCTTCGGCGATACCAACTGGTCTGACATCATTACGATTCTGCGACAAAACGGGTATCAAGGAACAATCGATATTGAAGGCTGGCATGATCCTGTCTACAAAGACGAACTCGAAATGACCGGACAGGTACACGCACTAAGGTATTTAAAACAATGTCGCGGTGGGGATTTTGTGCCCAATCCGGTATAGAAACGGGATTAACATTGAGTTACATGATATCTATTGCAAGAACATAGAAAATGAAAAGCATAAGGAGATGATAGGATGAGTCATCCTTATCGGGTGATTGTGGCAGGCTGTGGGGCCATGTCTAACACCTGGGTCGATTACGCCATGCAAAGGCCAGACACGGAAATTGTAGGGCTTGTCGATCTGTATGAACAGACTGCTGTCGCACTCGCTGCACGACACGGCCTTTCCTGTCCCACGTTTACGGATATCAGTGAGGCCATTCGCGCAACAGAAGCCAACATCGTATTTGATGTCACCATTCCAGCGAGCCATCACGATATTGCTATGACGGCGTTACAACAAGGATGTCATGTATTTGGCGAAAAACCTCTGGCGGAATCCTTCTCTGACTGTGAAGATATTGTTCAGACTGCACGCCGTACAGGTAAAATTCAGGCAGTGATGCAAAATCGCCGTTTCGATCCGCGCATTCGCGCCTACCGGCAGTTGATTTCCGATGGAACGATTGGTCGGGTCGGTTTTGCAGGGGCAGACTTCTTCCTTGGACCGCATTTTGGAGGCTTTCGCGATCTAATGGATAGTCCACTGCTGCTGGATATGGCGATTCACACCTTCGACCAGGCACGATATATTCTCGGTGCGAATCCGGTCTCGGTCTACTGCCACGAATTCAATCCTCCAGGGTCGTGGTATAAGGGCAATGCGATGGCATTGTGCATCTTTGAGATGTCCGATGGCTCCGTGTTTAACTATCGTGGGTCCTGGTGTGCAGAAGGTGTGCCTACTTCATGGGAAGCATCCTGGCGCGTAACCGGAGAAAAAGGAACCGCCATATGGGATGGACATGATGACATTTATGCTGAAGTCGTTTCTGCACAGCATCTGGATGCAGAAGGCAAGCCATCCTTTTTCCAACCGTGTGAGCGGATTGAAGGAGAGCAGCCTGTCATGGAGAAAACAGGACATCACGGGTGTCTCGAAGACATGTTCGCAGCGCTGGAGTCCGGGCAACGGCCTGAGACCGATTGCAGTGACAACCAGTTCAGCATGGCCATGGTCCTTGCGTCCCTCGAAAGTGCCCGCACAGGTCAAAAGGTGTTCATTGCCGATTTGATGAAGACTGTATAGTGTTGAGTTCTTCATTTCATAACAAATCAAGCCCAAACTGTGAACCTTCTGCAGTTTGGGCTTTTTGTCTGCTTACGCTTCTATTCTAGAAATGATGTAGGCAAAAAAATGTCATGCCAAATAGCAAACGCAGTGCAGGGGACGAAATCGATTCTGGAGAAACGAAGTGTTCGCCTTTATCACCGGATTTCGACTTTGCAAAAGGCGATCAGGAAATCCGGGGATAACAGCGATCGAAAGAACGATTCGTAACCGGAACGGTTGCTTTGCAGGTAGTTATTTTTTTGAACTTACATTATTTTATAGGATCCCTTTTTTCATTGCCTTGTACACTAGTTGCGAGAACAGGCTGTTCGACCAAGCAAACCATGGCCTTGTGAACGTGTTTGGATCATCCGAGTGAAAGCCTTCATGCATGTACCCGGTACCTGCATCCGTGTTCTCCAGCAGCTCAATCATCTCCAGCATTTCCTTATCATTGTCTGCGGTGAGACCCTGCATGGACAGCGCCATGTGCCAGATGTATCCAGGCGGTGTATGGGGGCTGCCGATGCCTTTGGCGACTTGTCCTTCATAATAGAATGGATTTTCCTTGCTCAAAATAAAGCGGCGTGTATTCTGGTACACGCTATCCTCGGTGGAAGCATACTCGAAATACGGAATAGACATAAGCCCCGGCGTACCTGCATCATCCATGAGGCAAAAGTTGCCGTAACCATCTGTCTCATAGGCATAAATCTGCCCATACTCGGGGTGACGGTAAGTACCGTATAAGGAAATACCGTGACGTATTTCTTCTTCCAGATGCGCCATCTCGCTGACCAGCTTCTCATCTCGAAATACCCACCTAGCAATCTCCCCCATTTGGCGCAGAGTCACCGTTGCGAACATATTCGCTGGAATATTATAATGAAAATCACATGCATCATCGCTGGGCGGAAGCCGGACCAGATCATCCCCGTATAGTTTACAGGCATCCCTAATCCTTCGTTGTTGAGCGTATCATGGGCTGGACAATTCCGGCGCATGAATCGATATGGGGACTGCTCACCATGGCGCTGCTCTGTTTTCCATAGACTTACTATGCTCTCCATCACCCTCTTGAAACGCTCGTCAAATATATCCGTCAATTCTGTCTCACGCCAATACGCATAGGCGAGCCGCATAGAGAAACAAAGTGAATCCAACTCAAACTTGCGTTCCCACACCCAAGGCGACATCTCTGTCTCATCATTCGCATCCCAATGCCATCCATTAGCCGTTTCATTAAACGCATTGGCATAAATA
Organism: Paenibacillus sp. 1A_MP2; assembly: GCF_052244825.1. Classification (NCBI taxonomy): domain Bacteria; kingdom Bacillati; phylum Bacillota; class Bacilli; order Caryophanales; family Paenibacillaceae; genus Paenibacillus; species Paenibacillus sp. 1A_MP2. Next base: position 5,985,937 of record NZ_JBQQCS010000001.1, read on the forward strand.
TCGATGTCCGCATAGAATGTATGCCGTTTGATCATCCCCCAATAATCCGTTGCAGCTGTTCGTCTTCCTTTACCAGCGGTACGTAGTGCATCACCTGCTCCACTGAATCACGCAGCCACATGGCCGGGATATCCCCTGTAATTACAAAGGTTGTCCCATCATCCAATAGCTTTGTCGTCGTTTCCAACGTGTTGGGAAAACAGTTACGGAACTGCGCCAACAATTTGGGTCTATGTTGCAGCTGTTCCTCGGCCTCGGTGAGAATGTTCTGCACAGCTTGCGGCAATTCCAGATGCGGCATAGGGATTTTCGGTAATCTGAACTGTTCCATGGATGTCGTCTCCTTTGAGATGAAGTTTTCCAAAAATGGTTTCATTGGATGTATTCAAAGCTTGTGATCTATTGTTATTTTCGTTATGATAATTTATAATAACATTATTATTTGTAAGTGTACTGTGCCGGAGCATGATCGTCAATTCATAACGGATGGTTCATTGAAAAAAAAATTCGATCATATCTTGTATATATAAATTGAACAAAAGAATATTTACTACTTGCCACTCCGATGACAGAACAACCTTCCGATCGCTGTTATCCCCAGATTTTTTTGAATTCCCTTTTTCAAAGGGAAAAATCCGGGGATAAAGGCGAAGCGTATGCTTTCGATGCAGCTTTCTTTTAGAAAGCTTCTAGCTCCGCTTCTTCAGGTTATTTCTGACCTCTCCGTTATCGTGTAAATGTTTTGTTCAATTTATATAGATTGAAATGACACGTTAGATTTATGCAAATTATTTACATATGAAGGAGTAATGAAATGTCACGTAAAGTATCCATCCAGTCGCTGGCTGACCAGCTTGGATTATCCAAATATGCTGTCTCCCGCGCGCTCAGCGGCAAAACAGGCGTAAGTGAAGCGACTCGTGCCCGTGTGCTGGAATTAGCCCGTGCATTGGGATATCGCCAGAGCACCCCAGGCAGTAGCGCTGTGCCCACGGGAAATGAAGATCAATCTGAGCCGCCGTTTGCTCTCATCTGCATGAATCAGCTCAACCGTGGCGAACCGCACTACTGGCAGCGTGTACTCTCCGGCATGATCTCTGCCTGTAATGAAAGAGGATGGCATCATGCCATTGTATCTCCCTCTCTGGGAGTCGCTGATGAACACACGCCTCCAGAACGGGCAATCGCTCCTCACTTGGACTGGGAAAGGTGTGCCGGGGTCATCGTCATGGGTGCTTTCCCCATGCTGTCCTGCAACGACTGGCTCAGACAGGTCGCCCTATTGTGCTTGTGGATCATCAGGAGCCTCTGTTGAACTGTGATACCATCAGCCATGATAACCTGGAAGCAGGTATTACTGTGGCGAGATATTTAATGTCGATGCAGTGTCGCCGCATCGGTCTGATTACGGATGATGGCCGGGCTGCCAGTTTTGCGCAGCGGAAGATCGGCATCGAACTGGCCTTGAACCATTTTCACGCAGACAGCAGTCGTATGACTACCTTCAGAGAATGGAATATTCCTTATGAGAACGGCGAATGGATCGACCAATTGGCTGCTACCATCAAAAATATGCCGCAGGACGAGCGACCCGATGCCTGGATTGGTGTCAATGATGATATCGCCTTGCAGTGGATGAATAAGTTGCAGGAAATGGGTTTCTCCACGCCCGGGGACTGCCTTGTCATAGGTATCGACAATGTGCATGCCGCCGCTACATCGTCCCCTCCCCTGACCACAGTCAATCTCTGCAAAGAGGAACTCGGTCAGCGCGCGATCGAGGCTTTGCAGCGTCGGATTGAACGCCCTGGTACACCAAAGGAAACAGTCATGTTATCCACTTCTCTTATTCCAAGGGAATCGGCGTAATTTAATGTGGGCAACCTCCTTAGTGTCTGAGCAACTTAACTTTTTGAATACCAAAAAGGCCCCGCATGTTATTATGCGAGGCCTTTCATCTCTATCTTGTTATTCATACCAAGCTCCGTTCCGTTCTTGGCAGAGAATAATCTTCTTGACTGTTATTTTTGCCAAGGAAGGCTTGTGTACGACGGAAGATCCACTGCCCAATTCACATCACGGTATTCTCGGTTAACTACGGTTCTTTTTAGGGTGAATTTCGTACCGTTTTCTTTGTAAAAACCACGGATGATCAATTTCAGTTTATCGGCAACGTATTCACCGTTATTATTCGGCTGGTCTGGATAACCAACCACTTCAACAGGATATTCCGTCCCTTGTGAATCTACCGCTATCCAGCGATCACCCACGAAAGCATTTCGGAACGTCCCTGTTCCATTAAGAACAAGGGAATATCCTTTATTCACACTACTCTTCTGAAAGTTAGATGATTCCGGAACAGGCTTATAATCAAAATCATCAAATAGGATCTTATCGCCAAGCTGCTCAAATTTTACAAAGGTATGAAATGCAATGTCCGTACGCCTCTTATCCAATTCAACTTCCACTGATTTCTCTTCTTTCACCAGGAGGGTATAACCATCCAGGACAAAGCGAATGTTCTTAGCATCAACCGTAACAAAAGAAGGATCCCATGTCTCCGATAACTTCAGCGGTCCTCCGTCCCTCATGCCACTCTGATCATGAAGCCGAAACTTGGCTTCACGGGCATTTGGTCTAAACCCATTGAAAATTCGATATTCATTGGTTTCAGGGATCTCAAGATGGTAAATGATGCTCAAATAGTTCGCCCAGTTCTCATCAGCTTTGGCTTGAAGCTCATCATCCAGACTGATGTTCATGTCAAGGCGGGTCCCGTTTGGCGTACGTACGAGCTGTGTCATATCCAGTTTCAAACCCTCAGGAGTGGTGTAGGTATTGTTCATAGGAGCCTCAACAGCCAGTGATTTGGCTTTGGTCATATCGATGCTGAACTGAAAACTCCAATCCACCGTTACATCACTATCCTCATATGGCTCTTTCACAAAATTATAGAAATCTCCTACTCCTATATGTTCCAATTCTCCATGCACAATCACCTTGTCAGGGACATCTTGCTGCAACTGAAATACAAATTTATTAAGAGAGCCACTGCTTATTCTGGTATCCCTCGCAATGGTTGCAACCTCTCTCCCCTTTTCATCAGTAACATGAATTCTTCCCATTTCAGGATATAACACGGATATTCCTGTCCCATCAGGTGCTGTTTGCTGCATGTTTAGTACAATCTGAGAACGGTCTACAAGCACATCTTCAATCTTGAGCTTGTAGCCCTTATCATCAATCTGAATATTCGGATTAACCACAAGTCCAAGAGGTTTAAGACGTTTGTAATCTTCCGCCAAACTGGAATATCTCAGCGCCTCTGGCACAGGAATATTTGGGAGTGTAGGAGTATTTATGGCGTTCACAATAGTGCGTTCCTCTGCCCCTGTCCAATCCCGGGCCAGCCATGCACTTCCTGTAAGCAGACACACAATTGCAACAGCAATTCCTGTTCGATATACCCGTCTAACTTTAGGCTCCTTTTTGGTATATGGTTCCACTGTTCTGTCACTCTCCATAGACACCCCTTCCAGCTTCCGCATCACCTCAAGCGTAAAGTCCGCATCCGGTTCCTCACGGAACAAATGCTGTTCCCACAATCGATCCTCATCATTTGGAATAGGCTTCATACGTTGATAAACCTCCTTTGCGCTCCATTTGTTTCTTCAACGTTTTCTTCCCTCGATAAAGTGCATTACGCACTTGTGCGGCACTCATCTCCGTAATATCTGCAATCTCTTCGTAGCTCAACTCATTCGTATATTTAAGCAGCAGCACAAGCCGATACGATTCCGGCAGTTGCTCCATCTGCCGATAGATTTCACGTTGCATCTCCTTATGCAGTACATGTTTCTCTGGCGTTTCACCATGGGTTTGTTCCAAACCCGTATGAACAGCGGTCATCACAGGTTTCTGTTGCCGCATAAAATCCCGCATCCGATTCACAACGATGGTGTACACCCAGGATGAGAAACTGCTTCCTTCCCTTCGTGTCGGAAGATAACGGTAAATTCGCAGAAACGTATCCTGAGCGAGATCCTGTGCATCCTGATGACTCGCACCCATTCCGCGCAAAATGCCGAATACTTTATTTTTATATCGATCCACGAGCACAGCAAACAGCTGTTTGTCCCCGCAATAATACGCTGAATGAGCTCCTCCTCTGGTATCTGTTGAGTCATGTAATCCCCCTTCTCTACAGCTTCCATGCATGGTTCTGTACTATAATAGACGGAAGCACTTCCCGAAACCTCTCACTTTATCCAAAAAAAAGAATTCGCGCCACCAGATGAAAACCGGATGGGCGAACTCTACAACCATTCTTGGTTCTTTGTGACGCTGCACTGACTGTAATTCAAAGTTCTTTCCTTGCTTCTTTCTTCAGTCGTCCCTGCTTTTCTCTGAGACAAAATCACTAAGCTGTGAATAGATCGCTACAATTTCGTCCATCGACATGCGCACTAATCCACTGGATGATGGGGCAACAAATTCATGAATTTCCTTGACGATCGGGTCGTCCTGAAATCCCCATTCCGCTTTGGCACGCTGGCTGTACTGATTGTATACTCCTTTTCCAACGAAACAGGCGATGTCCGGTCGGTATTCCTCCAGCTTTTGCCGTAAAATCTTCCGTCCCTCTGCATATTCTTCCTTCGTAATATCGTCCATGCCTCTTGTCGGCCGGGCCACAATATTCGTAAATCCATATCCCAGCTTCAGCAACTCTCCATCTTCTTGTGCATCATATAAACGAGGGGTCAATCCGGAGCGTTCAAGAATGCGCCAGAAACGATTTCCTTTGTAGGCATAATGATGACCTGTCTCTCCAGACGTAATGCTGGGATTAAATCCGATAAATAAGATCGATAAACCATAATCCAGATGATCTGGAATCATAAAGAAAAGCCCCCTTATCTTTTTTAGTCATTTACATCTTTCATCTGTGTATAAAATGATATAATGGTTGAAGTATTTTCGAATCGGACTGAAATTTTCATGAAAAAGGAAGCTGAACTGATGATTGCAGACATCATGCTTGAAGTCGTCCTACCCGTCTTTCTCCTGATTGCCGTCGGGTCCTGGATGCAAAAGGTGTTCAAGTTGGACTTGTACACCCTCGCCAAAATCAATTTCTATTGTATTACCCCCGCAGCCGTCTTTATGAGCATGTATCACTCCGATATGTCGGGCGAGTTGCTCGGAACCGTTACGCTTTTTTACGCTTTATATGTAGTTATTCTCTATATTGTGGGGTCTGTGTTCGCACGTTCGCTTCGGATGAATAAAGGCATGAAGGCCGCCTTCAACAACAGTATCATGCTGGACAACGCAGGCAATTATGGCCTGCCCATCAACTCCCTGGTATTCCGTGGCGATCCACTGGCCTCTTCCATCCAGGCATTGGTCATGTCTTTACAGGCATTGCTGACCTTTACCTATGGTGTGTTGTCCATTCAGGGTGCGAAGCTCAAAGGCAATTACCGTGCGGTGATCATTGGATTTCTAAAAATGCCCGTTCCTTATGCGTTGTTGCTCGGCATTTTGTTTCATATGGGAAATATCCCACTGCCAACCTTCCTGTCCATGCCTTTGACCTATGCGCAGCAAAGTATGGTGGCTGTAGCCCTATTAACACTCGGAGCGCAAATTGTAAAATATCCGATCCGCCTGTATCGTCTTGATGTGTATATTAGCACATTTTTGCGTTTGCTGATTGGCCCAGCCATTGGGATTTCCATCGTGCTGCTGCTCGGTTTGCAAGGCATCGCCGCTCAGGCACTCATTATTGCATCGGGTATGCCTACCGGAGTCAATGCGTCCATTCTGGCGGAGGAATATGATAACGAGCCCGATTTTGCCGCCCAGACAGTTCTGATCTCGACGCTGCTTAACATCATTACGATTACCGCACTTATTTCTTTTGCAAAGACATTCTGACCTTATACTTTTATAACATGACTAGTTCACTCTCCCGCAAGGAGCTGTGAACTTTTTTTTGTTAAGCGGTTGATGACAGCTCAACTTAAAAAAGTCCAAACGCGCCCTATACTCCGGGTGCGCTTGAACCTCTTTTGTTACCTGCATATTCCATCTGATCAAATCCTTTGTACGACTTGTCAGTCTAAAGAGAACTAAGATTCAAACGTCGTCCGTTCCGGGAACTTGCCACCTTCTCTGAACAAACAACGCACCAGTCGCTGCGCGGCCCGATTGAAGTAAAAACTTGGACTTACCCCGTCCACCTGAACAGGCTCCAGTTCCTTCACACTTTCCTTGACCTTATTCATTTCAATGAGTCCCATCTTCCGCTCATTCGGTCCGAATCGATAAATAACCTTTTCATCGTCCTCCATCTGCTTCACCAGCAGTACATATGACGCCATACAGGTTACCCCCTATCGTTACGTTGTGAGAAATTATGATGACCACTTGCTTACTATTAATTATTACCCAGAATAGAATGGAAGGATATAGGGCTTTAGTTATTTATATTGACGTTAAAACTCCTTATTTTAATTATCTTAATTGAAATATTTTGACGAAAAATAAACAAAAACAGGCTTGGATGTACCAAACCTGCCCAATTACCTTTCATCCAAAGGAATCGGAAGTCTCATGTTTCACCATTTCTGTTACAAACGTGGGTCCACCGGTTCAGACTCATGATGTGTAAATACGCACGGCCTCGTACTTAATCGCAGGTCACATACCCTCCCACACCTCTTGCAGTGCAAAACGGAAGATCCGGTCCAATTCTTCATATTGAATAACCTGCTCATTCTCCATCTGAGTGGCCATTTGTTCAAAATGCGCGATCTTCTCCGCCAAAAAAGCCTGTATCGCCGGCAGCTGCGGTTCCAGATCAAGTTCCTCGCCTGCCTTTTTCCGGCGTAGCAGTTCATGGATTTCCGTATAGAGCGGCCCGCTCTGAGGAACAAGCTCTTGCACCAGCTCTTCGAATGCCATCGGCGGCATCGAATCATAACGTTCGATCCAGCCACAGGCGAGCAGTGGGCGCATCACATAGAAGTATTTTTTGATCTTCACCTGCTCACCCTGCAAATAATCCCGGAAGTTTCCCTTCGCCATATTCAGATAATGGTACATACAGGACTTTGGTGAGAAGGTCAGAGGCGACAATGCACGAATATGCTCTGCCACGCTGTACGGTTCGTCATACTGAATCGGGGATTGCAACCACTCCAGCAGCGGTGGATTCGACTTGCGAAACAGCTTCAGGGCTTTGCGCAAATCCCAACCATTGATATCGAGCTGATCACTGATCGGGCGTTCGATGACATCCCTTTTATCCTCAATGGACAAGTACCATTCCAGCGGTCTCACATATAGGAAACGAACATCGTAATCGCTGTCCTGTGAAGGGAAACCCCACGCCCGGCTGCCCGATTCACAGGCATAGATGATCCGTACGTTCTCCTCCTGTTCAATCTGCTTCAGCTGCTGTCTAATCGTATCTCTCATTTCTTCATGAACATGATTCATCTTCATTGCCCTCCACACTTCCCAATTTAAATATCCATCGCCCGCACCCGGTTAGCGAGTGTATCATATCCCGCCACAGTCTCGGCAATATACGTCAATACCGTTTCACTCCAGCCATAGATATAAAAGGTTTTACCATCCCGTAGTGGTACCATTGCCTGCTGATAAGGTGCAATATCCACGATAAACGCCTTCAACTCCGGATTCATCATCCGGCGATAACGTTCAAGCTCGGCATAAAACGGACTGCCTTCATTCTGCTGTTCATCGGTGATCATAATGATCTGAGGCGATTGGATTCGAACCAACGACCTGGTCGATTAACAGTCGAAGTAACCCTCCCTTGGCGCCTCGGAATCTTGATCCGCAGAGCTTGTTGCTGCCCCCGCTTCACAACCTTATTATGCCTCATGCATTTGCACGCGAACATGGCAAAAGTATGGCGACGAATCCATTTCACAACTCATTAAATCATCGTTTTGTAACGATTGAAGCAGCTAAAGGTATGATGAAATTGATTCAACCTCCATAAGTTTAAAATGAAACCGGCCACTCATCCTGATACAATGAAGGGATAACAAGGAGTGAATGCTCATGGCTAAAGAGAGCTTTGACAAAGAAATTCAATTTCTGCGCATGTTGTCCCTGACAAGTGGCGCGTACAACCGTAAACAATACGCCGAGCGGCTCGGCATATCCGTACATACTTTTGATAAAACCCAACGCAGGTTAAAAGAAATCATGCAGTCCGTCGCCGACCAACGCACCGGTTCGGAACAAAATAAAGAAATGGCAGAGCTCGTACGCTTCCAGTATGGGGAATCCGCTGAACCGATGCTGCTCTTCCTATTCCGTGCCAAGTCAATGAAAGAGACTGAAGTTCAGCGTCTATCCGTCCTTTTGCATACCTTACAGGATCAAGCTTTAACCGCTATGGAACTGCTGGATGCCTGCTGCGCTGATCTGCCGGAGGATCTGGCTTTGCCTGACGAAAAGACGATTCGTTCAGATCTGAAGTATCTGGAAGAAGTCGGGTCATCCGCAAGGAATCTGGCGGCAGACCTTATCGTTACCTTTTGCAGCAGGACGTACTTACGGGGTTAACCGTGGAAGAACAGCTGGAGCTGTATGATTTTGTGGATATTATGGCGAACACCCAGGTTCCTTCCGTACAGGGGTATTTATTACGCGACAGTCTCAAAAAAGCCATTGCAACAAGCTATCCGCAGGAAGAAGCCACCGAACCATTTATATACAAGTACCACTATTATTCCCGCATTCTGGACGAAGCGCATCTGTACACCCTGCTTAGTGCAATTCGACAACGAAAACATGTGCAGTTCCTGTATTATTCACCCAAAAAACCGTCCAGCTACAGCTCGCAGAATACGAATCCACGCTTTGAACGGGAAGCAGGCGGACGATCCAACCGGATCGTACCGCTTGAAGTGGTCTATGATCATCAGTATGGCCGCTGGTATGTCATTGGATATCAAGGGCGCCGTGGCTTTGTGAAATTTCGGATGGAAGGCATTACGCAGCTGGAGGAACAGGGTGCAATTGAAGAAGAATATATGCTCGAATTGAAGCAGCAGTGGGCCGAAATTAGCCGCTACAGCTGGCTGGTGGATACGGGGAACACCGTGACGGTTCAAGCCCGATTCTTCCATCCACGGGATGGCCAGCGTAACTTCATTCTGGATCGGGTACGTTTGCAAGGTCAATGGGGAACGATTACGCCCGAAACGGAACATACCTTTCTCTATGAAATTCAGGTCAACGGTACCACCGAGATTAAGCCGTGGCTTCGGAGTTTTGGCTCAAGCTGCGAGGTGATCGCTCCACAGAGGCTGCGTCAGGAGATGATTAAGGAATGGAAGGAGATTGCGCAATATTATGAATTTGTTCGAGAAGATGTTCAACTATCAGATGATGACGAGATTGAATGAAACCGGACTGTTCACCTGGACCTCACAGGAACGAGCCTGGCTGCGCATGATGCTGAATCACCCCGCCGCACCAGAAGCGCTGAACCCCGACACGTTGCACAAAATGCATGACATGCTGGATGCGGAGCAGGATCTGGACCTTCAGGATTATCTGACCGAAAAGGCCAAAAGTGAAGAAAACAGCGTTTTTCATCCGCTGCTCAAGCCGTTACGGCAGCTGATTCTGCATCATCAGGGGTTTCGTTTGACAGGGCGTGTGCGCAATGGACGCATCAGCCAGGATCAGTTCGGTTTTCCCTACAAGCTCGAATATTCCATGGTCAAAAAGGAATGGTACGTGCTCTGGTATGCTCCACGCTTCGGCAAGCTGATGTCAACCAAGCTGCACAGCATTATTGCGGTGCAGGCTCAGAATGTTGAATCGGAGATTGCCTCTCAATATGCTACCAAAATCGCTAATTTGACGGAGAATAGGAAGACAACCGTGACTATTGAAGTACTGCCTGAATTCAACCAGGAGTTGTCGCGGATTCTGTACGCCTTCTCCTGCTTCGAGAAGCAGGTTGAATATGAAGAAGAACAACAAACCTATCGGATTGAGCTGACAATTCCTCGGAATGAGATGGATTATGTGCTGTCCAAAATGCGTTTTCTGGGCAAACGGGTACGGATCGCAGACAATGCTGCCCTTCGAGCGCGAATGTCTGAGACAGCCGCCAAAGTGCTGGCACGCTATGCGGAATTTGGGACTGAATTACAGCCTGAACGAACTTATGAAGGAGTGCGGAGCCAGCATGTGGAGGAGCCTTTCATCGAGGCAGACGGAAGTGACTCTGCCTAACGTGCACGTCAACTGAGTGGCCGATAAGCTGTTGATAAATTTCCACAATATACAAAGGGGCTCCCCATAGTCATGAAGATGACGGGGCAGCCCTTTTGATGATACGCTTACGTACTGCTACTGGCAGCTGAATTCCTTCTTTTGTTAATTGCATGTACGCCCATCACAACGGCAATCAACTCATACGTATCCAGTTGTTCGGATTGGTTGTCTAACACAAACCCACCTGAACCGAACCAGCCATTTGTACGCCTGAAGCTTGCCACAATTTTGCCGCCCATCCCGGTAATATTATATTCCTGTGAAAACGCCGGAGCGGAGACATCATACACACCACGCGGTCCGGCATCGTATTCATACTTTTTACTGAAGAAGCTAATCCTCGCCCGTAAGACACCCCATTCCCTTCCATCGCCTGAGGTCACATCCCAACGATTACTTAACATGCGGAATTACCACAGCAAATGAGTCCCGAGTTATCGAATACATCAAGCGATGAGCCAAAGGCACTTTTCAAATCGAGATGACCCGCCTGTTCCTGTTCCTGTTCATGGTTCATAATCTCGGTGTACCCTGCATTAAAGAAATTATCTCTGAAATAGAGTTCCATGGAAGCCCTCCTTACAGGAAATAAACCTTCTCCCTTATTGTTAAAGACATATATCCCTATTTACGTATAAGAACTGGGAAATGCTTCAAAATAAAAAAACTGTCAGCTCAACCTGCAGCTGACAGAACTTTTACTTTTACTTTTACTTTTACTTACACTTCCACTTTTTTATTATTCAGGTATACGGCAGCTGCAACCAAAATCATAGCCACGATGATTTCGAATATAACACTCCACCATGTTCCCTGTGACCACAAGATCCGATTGGACGTAATAGAGATCCCTGTACTTTTTTCCGTGACCTGAAATAATTCATTCGGGTTAAAACGACCTGAGAAGATAATATTCTCCAACCAGCTAATGAGATTGGTTAATACGAAGAATGCAATGATACTAATCCAGGGCCCTGTTTTAAAGCGGAAGCTGCCACCAATGGATATGGAGAGAAAGATGATGACGGTTATGAACAATACTACCCACCAGACAAACAGCAGCAAGGAAATGATCTCGGAAACATGAATGCCCGACATATTAATGGCACTGGCCAAGTTCATATCTGTGTGCGTTGCACTGAAGATGAAGTAATGAATGACAGCTACAACCATCACTCCCAGCCCGCAAAGCGTTCCGAATATTAAAGGAGACAAAACGTGAGACAGTCCTGTTACGGGAACGAGACGGCGATTATACGAACGGATATTGGACCAGTACGTCTTAATCATCTTCACATAAATAGACACGCCTACACCGACATATGCCATAACACCTATAACGCTACCTGTTATATCTGACATGAACATTGCCAGCCCAATTTGCACGATAATCAATACTGCCAGCCCGGCAAGCAGCGTGTTCCAATTCCTTCTAAAGTCGTACTTCAGCAACGTCATCATTCTGCATAGACCTCCTTGAACATTTCATCCACACTTTTTCCGTACTTGAGACGCAGGGTCTCAACCTCTTCCCGCATCACCATTTCACCTTCACGAATGAAGATTACTTCATCAAAAATTCGTTCGATATCCGTTACAAGATGCGTAGAAATGATCAGACTGCTGTCTTCATCGTAGAACTTCACAATGGCGTCCAGAATTTTGCCCGGGCAACCGGGTCTACCCCGCCAATCGGTTCATCCAGCAAATAGAGGCGAGCCTTACGGGAAAGAGCCAGTGTTAGTTGCAGTCGTTCATTCATGCCTTTCGACAAATGCCGTACCCGCACTCCCTCTTCAAGCTTCATAAATTCAAGCATCTCTCTGGCTTTAACTTCATCAAAATCAGCATAGAAATCACGGTAGTACGCAATTGCATCCCGGACCTTCATCCAATTCTCGGTCAATGGCCGGTCCGGCATAAAGGATACCAGCGACTTGGTTTCCAATCCAACCGATTTTCCGGTTACGCGAATGTCTCCGCTGCTGGGGTGCAGCAAACCTGCAACCAGCTTCATCAGGGTACTTTTGCCACTTCCGTTGCTGCCCAGCAAACCTACAATTCGGCCTGGTGCGATATCCAATGTGATGTCATGAAGGGCCTTCTTGCTGCCATACGTTTTGTTTATATTGTTCAACTCAAGAATATTACTCATTCAATGTTCCTCCTCTTCCATCGCGACCCAGTGACTGCTTACCGTCTGCAACAGCATCTGCCACGATGGTTACGATGTCCTGTTCATCAATGCCCAGCTCCTGCATTCCTGTTAGAAAACGCTCCAGCAATTCGCCAGCCATCTCTTTTTTGATCGTCATAATTTTCGACTCCTCACTTGTCACATATCGGCCCAGACCCCGTTTGGTTTCGACCACTTCTTCACGCTCCAATTCCTGGAATGTCCGTTGTACCGTATTGGGATTGATCTGTAATTCGGCCGCCAATTCACGAACCGAAGGAATTTTATCGCCTGCCTTAAGTGTGCCTGTTACGATCTGTCTTTTGATGTACTGCATGATCTGCAGGTAGATGGGCAAGTTGTTGTCAAATTCGATGCTCACAATATTCTCGCTCCTCTCTGTATCTGTGTGTTAGTTACATAGTACACTAGTGATTTGATGTTGTAAAGCCCATTTATTTAAATTGCCTTCTACACACAAAAAAGAACAGATCCTGAGATCTGCTCTTGATTCTTCTGACTATGATCATGATATGAGGTGTCCAACCTAATCAGAAGTTATCTAAACAATATCCAAAGGCACTTTGCCCTTAGGTGCAGGGAATGCCTCATTTAATCGAACCACTTCATCTTGAGTCAAAGTAACATGCATCGCCGCCGCATTTTCTGCAACATGATCCAACTGTACAGCTTTCGGGATCGCTAGTACATCACCATCCCTGATAACCCAGGATAACGCGATTTGTGATGGACTAACTCCCCGATCACGGGAAATATCAAGGATGATTGGATGCTCCAGCAACTCTTTCCGGAGCCTGCCACCCTGAGCCAGCGGGCAATACGCCATCACAGGAACATGACGTTCCCGTAGCCAGGGAAGGAGATCGTATTCAATCCCCCTGGAAGCCGCATGATACAGAACCTGATTCACTGCACAGTGTTTACCCTCTGGAATGTTCCATAGTTCCTGCATGTCCTCTTTGTCCAGATTGGAGACACCCCAGCGCAGAATTTTACCCGATTGTTTCAGCTGTTCCATCGCTTCGACCGTCTCTTGCAACGGTACACCCCCACGCCAGTGCAGCAAGTACAAGTCCAGGCGATCTGTACCCAGACGTGAGAGGCTGCGCTCACAAGCGGTGATCATTTGCTTCCGATCCGCATGATGAGGATACACCTTGGATACCAGAAATACATCATCCCGACAGTCCATTATCGCCTCACCAGTAACCTCTTCTGCCCCGCCTTCCGCATACATCTCGGCCGTGTCAATCACGGTCATACCACGTTCAATCCCATAACGCAGTGCCTGAACTTCTTCTCTCCGACTGGATTGCTTCTCACCCATGTACCAGGTTCCCTGTCCAATTGCAGGCAGTGTTGTTCCATCGGATAGCTGGATCGCCTGAGCTTGATTTCCTCGTTTCATCTATACTCCTCCAATCTGAGAATGCTCTTCTACCCTATCTATTCATTATCAAGCAGTTCAAAGCTATTGCCTTCATTCGATCGCTTCCAACGCTCCACCATCATCGTATACAACTGATCCAGCGGTAACGTGAGGCTGTTCTGGACAATACTTACGGTAGCATCGACCATGCTGCTGTTGACCGTCATTAATTTGCGTTTCATCCCATTCTGTCGATCCAGAAAGGCAGTTTCGTCCCAGAGTTTAACCCCAATCATCTTCTGACCCATGAATTCATACATAAAAATATTCTCAACATCTTTCCAGGAAATTAGCCCTCCCGATGTGTAAGAAGAGGAATCCACAAATCCATGCTCATCAACAACAAAGGAAGGTTCCTTCTTAATCATCTTAACCAAACTATAGCAGAGACAAAGCCCAAAAAACAAAATGGAGAACAAGCCTATAACGGAAGAAATGGCGGATCCCTTAGTTGAAGAATCATCAAACATCAAAAAAAATCCGGCTGCTACAAAAATTGCCGCCCCCACTGTTAGCCATGCCATGCGTATCCGGCTCGGGTATTCCACGTGCTGTTGATCATAGGATGTGGACAATGTGATGCTCCTCCTTCATGGTGACTGAGACAAGAATGATCTATATAAACAGGGTTCAGCTCATTGAATGAGCTGATTACCAAATATACTCAAATGGCATTGTTTATTAAATAGAATTAAATAGAATTAAATTAAATTAAAAAAACATTTTCTGACACATTTCGTCCATTTCATGACTATTCAACATTAGGATTCGTCATGCTTCCAATAATTCCTTTTCGGTGCAGGTGATATTGTTAAGAAACGTTCGTTCAGAATCGTATTGTCCTGCCTCATGCTTTCCGTTAATATAAATGGAAAGGTTAGGAAATTAACATATTCTGATTCGTGGTGGGAGGACAAACAATGAACAGTCTGCGCGGCATAACATCGGAAGATCTTTTTCAGATTACATGGGTTAATGATCCAACTCCGTCTCCTCAGGGTGGACAACTGGTATATGTAAGCCGAAAAACAAATGAAGCATGGGACGGTTATTCTTCTCACCTGAGACTCCTCCATCTGGAGAACCAGAAGGACAGGCCTTTCACATCTGGAGATAAAGATCATGCTCCTGCATGGTCACCGGATGGCTCACAGCTTGCTTTTTTACGAGAGCATGAAGGCAAAACACAAGTATGGCTGATCGCCTCAGATGGTGGAGAAGCACAGCAAATCAGCCATTTGAAGCATGGAGTCAGTTCCCTGCTCTGGTCGCCGGATGGACTTACTTTACTGGTTAAATCATCGGTGGACATGAGCGAGAAAAACGAAGATGAAACCGAAGATTCAGATAAAAAACTGCTGCAAGAACTTGTTGTGGATCGTATTCGAATGAAGTCCGACAGTGGCGGGCTGTGGAATGGCAGACGAACCCATCTCTTCCGTGTTCCAGCCGAAGGCGGAGAGGCTGTCCCTGTAACTACAGGCCATTATGACGTTGGGGACTATGCGTGGTCGCCGGACGGTGAGTCCATTGCCTGGATCGCTCAGTTGCCGGAAGAGGGCGAGCAGCATAACGATTACACCCTGACGAACCATGTGTATCGTGCCAAGGCTGACGGATCTGACATGCAGCAGTTGACCCCGGAAGGATACTCTTTCGGGCGGCTGACGTACGCACCTGATGGACAATCCCTTGCGCTGCTTGCCAGTGACCGCTCCTATGGAAATGCTACGCTGGTCAAGCTCTACACCCTTCCGATCTCAGGCGGCAAACCCGTATGTCTGAGCAAGGATTGGGATGTACAGATGAATCACAGCCTTGTCGGTGATATGCGCTCTCACTTAACCAATACGGGTCCGGTGTTCAGTCGTGATGGTTCATCCATTCTCTGTCTTGCTACTGTTGAAGGCAGTGTCCGAATTGCCCGGTTTGCAAGGGACGGCAGTTATGCCGAATATATCTTGCCGGACGAGAAAGAGTTCTATCAGTTTGCGGAACTGGAAAATGGACAGATAGTGGCTGCCGTAGCAGACGTATTAAGTCCTGGCGATCTCTTTCTATATACTCAGCCTGAAGATACACGGGCCCAACCTATACAACTAACCCATAGCAATCCCCAACTGGAAGAAGAGATTCAGCTTAGCACACCAGAGACCTTCTGGTTCGATTCCACTGACGGCTTACGACTGCAGGGCTGGATGCTGAAACCAGCTGGCATGGTGGAAGGTGTCAAAGTCCCAACCATCCTTGAAATTCATGGCGGTCCACATATGATGTATGGGTTTACGTTTATGCATGAGTTCCAGATCCTCGCAGCACAGGGATACGCTGTTGTATACATCAATCCGCGGGGTGGCCTTGGATACGGACAGCAATTCGTGAATGCCTGCCGTGGTGACTATGGCGGTGGGGATTATCGTGATCTGATGGAAGCCATGGATTATGCGTTATCCCGGTATCCGTTTATCGACGAGTCTCGTCTTGGAGTCACTGGCGGCAGTTATGGCGGCTTCATGACCAACTGGATCGTTGGACATACCGACCGTTTCAAGGCAGCCGTCACTCAGCGTTCGATCTCGAACTGGCTCTCGTTCTACGGGGTCAGTGATATTGGATTCTTTTTCACGGAGGACCAGATTGGCGGTAATGCGTGGGATGACACCGAGAAGTTATGGAAACACTCCCCGCTTGCCTATGTCGGCAACGTCAACACGCCATTGCTGATTTTGCATGGTGAGCAGGATCTGCGTTGTCCGATTGAACAGGCTGAACAGTTGTATGTTGCTTTAAAGCGACGCAAACAGACCACTCGGTTCGTTCGTTTCCCGGGAGCCAATCACGAGTTGTCCCGCGGAGGTCACCCACACTTAAGGGTACGTCGACTGGAGCATATTGCTGGATGGTTCAATGAGCATCTGTAATGCCATCATAAGATCGCTTAACTATGAAATAAAATAAATAATTAAACTTCTTCTTGCTCCTCATCTTTTCCTGGGAAAGAAGAACAATGAATTAACAAAAACCATCAGTAGAAGGGTCATCATCTTGACCTTTTCTGGTGGTTTTTACTGTGTTCACATTTGGGTTTGGGATAGTTACTGCCGTGGAGGCATCCCTTTGCACGCTCAAATCATTATTTCCACATGAACAAAAGTTCTGGAAATAGCCCCTTACAAAATGGAATCTATCTGCTGGTTGCAAGTTGCGAAATCAACCAATTTATTAGATAATAATCTGTCGATTGTAGTCGAAGGAACGGATATCAAGGGGGGATTCAAGTCATGAGCAAGAACAATAATCAACCATTTGACGAGCCGATTAGTCGGCTCTCCACAGGATCAGAGAAATGGGATGCGCTTGAAGAGATTTTTGGCGTCGCAGATGCGCTCCCCATGTGGGTTGCCGATATGGATTTCGCCGCTCCACCATCGGTCATTCAGGCGCTGAAGACTCGAATGGAGCATGGGATTTTTGGCTATACGGTGAGGACAGATGCGTATCACGCAGCGCTATCGGGATGGATGGATCGGCGTCACAACTGGAGTATTAACGATGAATGGATCGTATTCACCCGGGGATTGTGCCTGCACTCAGCATTGCTGTACAACGTTTCACTGACCCGGGAGATGCGGTAGTAATCCAGACTCCGGTATATGCCCCCTTCTATGAAGTGGTCCGCGGTCAGGGCAGAGAGCTGATGACCAATCCATTAGTGGAGAACGATGGACATTACGCTATGGATCTGGAGCATCTGGAATCCTGCCTGAAGACGGGTCGGGTCAAAATGCTGATTCTGTGCAGTCCTCACAACCCGGTCGGACGGGTATGGACTCGTGAAGAACTTCAGAACCTTGCTGCACTCTGCGTGCAATATGATATACTCATCGTTTCGGATGAGATTCATGCCGATCTCGTCCACCAACACGGTGCACATACGCCACTGGCTCTTATTTCCGAAGCTATCGCTGATCTCAGCATCATCTGTACAGCACCAAGCAAAACGTTCAACATTCCCGGCCTCTGTACCTCCAATATCATCATTCCAAATGCCAAGCTGCGGGAATCATTCATGCAGGGCGTGAAAACAATGGGGCTTGCCAACATCAGCACGCTGGGAGCAGTGGCAGCCGAAGCGGCTTACAATGGCGCTGAAGAATGGCTGGATGACTGTCTTGCCTATATCCGTGGAAATATGGAATACGTGCAAGAATACGTCGCGGAGCATATGCCGCAAATCGGAATCCAGCTTCCAGAAGCAACTTACCTGCTGTGGATGGATTTCCGGAAGCTGAATATCCCGCATGCGCAACTGTGTACGATGCTGCTCAAGGAAGCGGGACTCGCTTTCAATGATGGGAGCATTTTCGGAGTGGAAGGTACAGGATTCATGCGCATGAATGTGGCCTGCCCACGTTCAACAGTAGAAGAAGCCATGCGCAGATTGTCAGTGCTGGTGGGTAGGCTGTCGGCGGAATGAGTTCAATCAGGTGCAAAGCTATATTTTCAAAATTTCAGCTAATAGAGCCTGTATAGTTCGTTAAAATTGTAAAGAGGGTGTCCCGTAGTCATTTTCATGATTAATGTCATGATGGACTACCCGGACACCCCTTTTATAATTTGTACCCATTAGTGATAGAAATCGAATGATGCAAAATACTGATATCCAGCATACTACGATGTTGGCATTGGAATAATCCGATCACATAACCTGTCCAGTAACTCTCTATCATGGCTGATAATCAGCAGTCCCAGATTACGCTGACGCGCAATGTTCATCACGCTATGCCAGATCTGTGCCTGGGTGATCGCATCCAGCATCGTGGTCATCTCATCGGCAATCACGTATCGAGTTGCTGAGCCGAGTGCGCGCGCTACACAGAAGCGCTGCAATTCGCCGCCTGACAATTCACCGGGCCTCCGCTCCAGCCAATTCGTTTGGATCCCCAAGTCATTGAGCAGACCCTCATCCTCAATCGCTGCTTCCTTCAAGACACGGTGCATCCGCCAGCGAGGATTTACCGCTTTCTCGGGATGCTGGAATACAAGCTGCACCGGACAGGGGCCGGTTTTGGGAAGCGGCTTCCCATCCAGCAGCACTTGACCTGCCAACGGTTCCACATAACCTGCAAGGATACGTCCCAGACTTGTTTTGCCACAACCACTGGGCCCCCACAAGCCAACGGCTTCCCCCTGCTGTACTTCCAGACTTATATTCTGAAATACCCAAGCGTCTTTACTATAACGATAACTTGTCTTTCGAGCCTCAAGTGGCATGAACGCACCTCACTTCCCCACCGCGCACCTTGCGCAGCTCAGGACGTTCGTTCGTGCAATCCGTGGTCGCTCCAATGCAGCGTGGTGCAAATGAGCATCCTTCTAACCGTTGCCGGCCTGCTACAGGCTGGGTACCCGACAGAGGTTGAAATTCGTTTTGCGGCAAAGCGCTCCAGAGCGCTTTCGTGTATGGATGTCGTAACCGTTCGCCCTTACCTGTAAAATCACAAACCTGCGCCGTCTCTACATTGGAGCCTGCGTAAAATACGGATATGCGATCAGCTGCCGTCAGGGCAGTCGTAATATCATGGGTAATCCAAAGGATGCCAACACCTTCATTGGCCAATTGACGAAAATGCTTCATCGTTTCAGCCAGCACTTCGGGATGTATGCCAGGTGTTGGCTCATCAGCAATAATCAATTTCGGCTCACCCGAAGTGGCTGTTGCCATCAGCACGCGTCGAGCCATGCCGCCTGATAATTCAAACGGATATTTGCCCGAGGTGCCCTGTGGTAATCCATAGTGTCCCATCAGTTCCTGCTCTGCTTTTTGCATTACGGATCGGGATGTCGATCGATGCTTTCGTCCTGACTTTTGGCTTACCGGATGAACCTGCCTGCCTACCTTCAATAACGGGTCCAAATAACTGACTGATTGCGGAATGTACACCAGTTCATCTCCACGCAGATGAAGCTGTCGCTCCAGGGTTAAGGGTTCGCCCGCATAGCTTATCCGGCCCTCCAGCTTGGCATTGGCAGGAAGAATGCCCATGATCGCCTGCGCCAACACACTTTTGCCAGATCCACTTGCCCCTACGACCGCTACAATCTCGCCTTCATTCACAGACAGATCCAGATCCTGAATTACAAGGTTCTCCTCGTGCCCAAACCATCCCCGCGCACGTCGGAATGAAACCGATACGCCCTGCACTTCCAGAAGAGCCATGTTATCCTACCTCCCTTGAACTGCCGGTACCCGTTAATGTCTTCAGACTGCCGCCCAGTACATCAAACGCACGAACAACCAACAACAATGCGAGTCCCGGGAAAAGGCCAGCCACCACATGCCTGCGGACAAATATCTCATCGACTCTGACAAAATAATACCGATCGCTGGCTGCTGCGGCGACAGCCCCAGCCCCAGAAACGTAATCGCTGCCTCATGCAGAATGGCATGAGAGAAGATCAGCAGCACACCCACGAACAGCTGCGGAATCAGATGCGGCAGCATGTGCTGCACCGCAATACGTATTCGCGAATGACCCAACCTGCGTGAAATGTGAATATACTCTGCTGATTTTAGCTGAATCATCTCTGCCCGGACAATCCGGGCCAGATTCGGCCAATGAGTCAGGGCAATTGCTAACGCTACCCCAGGCAAACCTCCACCGAATACAAAGGCCAGCATGACCAGCGAGACTAGATGAGGAACACTCAGGAAGAGGTCAATGATCCATGAGATGACCCGATCAGCAGTCTTTCCCAAAGCAGCAGCCAGACCCAATACCAGCGCGATAAACCCGCCGCCGCAAGCCGCAAGCAATCCCACCTGAATGCTCGTTGCCAATCCTTTTAAGGTGCGCATAAACATATCACGTCCCAGCCAATCCGTACCAAAAGGATGTGCCCAAGTTGGGGCCAGATTCCGATCCATCAAGGAGGTCAGCGTCGATTCAGCGGGAAGCAGTCTGCCTGTCAGCCACACGATGGCAATCCAGATCACGCCAAGGCTGCCCCAAACGAGCGCCCATTTGCGCGGATTACGGAAACGTGGAATGCTGACGCCGGGATCGGGATACCCTTTCCGACCATGGGTACGTGGACGTACTGACCTCCAACTTCTCTTGTTCCCCGCCTCACTTTTGGCAGAGTTAGCTTTCGGATGCTGTGCAGTCTGAGCCGCAGGTCGGGAGGGACGTTCCAATGTTTGCTTCATCCTATCGTCTCCTCCTTCATGCGCGGATCAATGAACCGGTATAAAATATCAGCCAGCATATTGCCTGTAAACACAAATATCGCACTGCACAACACAAGTCCAAGCAGCAGCGGCACATCGCCGCGCAATCCCGCCTGAACCGTGGCCTGCCCCAGGCCGGGTAGGAAAACACCTGCTCCGCAAGTACAGCCCCACCGAACAATTCACTAAATGAAGCCAATTGCAGCGTCAGAGCTGGCAGTACGACATGCCTGAACCCATGACGACGAAACAGTTGCATACCTCGCTCACCTCGCGCCCTCGCAAAAAGAATATAATCCGAGTCCAGCACATCCACCAGCTTCTGCCGGGTATGCAAGGCAATGGCGGCGACGCCCGTCAGACTCAACGTCAGCGCAGGCAGAATCATGTGTATGGCCCGATCCCCCACGTCACTTGATCTGCTGCCATACCCGCAGGTACACCAAGTCCAATTGGCAACCAGCCAAGCCATACACCGAATACCATGAGCAGTAACAGCGCAATCCAGAATACCGGTGTGGAAGCCAGTGTGTAACAGTACCAACAGATCAGACGATCCAGCCGCGAATCCCGTTTCATGGCAGCAACGACACCCAGGCCGAAACCAATCAGACCAGATAACATCCATGCTACCGCCATAAGAGCGACAGAATTCATGAACCGTTCCTGGATGATGTCTGCAACCGGCTGCCTATAGATCATCGATGTTCCCAGATCCCCCTGAAGGAGCGCCTTTCCCCAAGTAAACAGCCGTTCTAGTGGTGAGTCATTGAGCCCCCAACGTTCTTCAATCAGACTGCGCTGCTCTGCACTCACCCTAATCATGTCTCCACCAATATAGGCCTCCACCGGGTCCACTGGAGAGAATTGCATCAATATAAAAGACACCACGCTGACTCCTGCCAGCAAAGATACAAGCCGCAGCATTTTAAATCCGACAAATCTGGCCCACCCCATCCTGTCCTCCATCTAATCTCTCCCCAATCCAAGCTAAAACTACCACAGAGTTTCTATTTCAAATCGTCATCCCAGGACCATTCTTCCAGGTTGGATGTCACCGGCCAGCCGTGACCATGTGGATGGATCTGCTGTTCACCGATATTCAGACCATTCTTCACCAGATACAGATGATCAATGTTCACCAGCCATGCCCATGGCGCATCTCCCTGGTAACTGAATCCTGTCGATCCATCCCACTCCGCGTTCTGCCAGAAGGGCAATGCCTCTTCTTCCGTTGTCGCTTGGAGGGCCTGCTGCATCCAGTGGTCCACGGTTGGATTACTGTACAATCCAGTGTTGTAATACCCTTCGCCTTTATGGGTACTGCTGTAGAGGTTGTAGGTTTCCAGCGGATCATGACTTCCCCAGCCAAATAATACGGCATTGGTGTAGGCCAGCTTTTTTGTCTCTTCCCGGCTCTTGCCCTCCACATTGATCTTGATCCCAGCCTGAGCCACCATATCCGCAGCAGCCAGAGCCAGTGATTGTCTCGTTAAATCCCCTGCAAAATAAAGCAGACTGAACTCGGCCTTCGTGCCGTTCTTCTCCACAATTCCATCACCGTCTGTATCCACCCAGCCGCCATCAGCCAGAATCTGCTTCGCTTCAGCCACATCCGCATCTGCGAATACAGAATCCGGATTACCCCAAGGCAGATCATCACTGACCGAATAGGCCGGACGACCGTGCCCCTCCAGTACTCCTTCTACCAAAGCAGTTCGGTCAATTACTACATTCACCGCCTTGCGAATGGAGATGTCGGACGTAACATCGTTACCTGCTGGCAGGCCGTCACCAGACTTAGCGCCTGAGGGTTGCATCGGGAACATGATGCCCCGGTTATCAACTGTTTTTACCGATTCCAATTTCATTCCGTTCACCTGCTGCTTGCTGAACGCAGCCGGGATAGCCGCGATATCAACTGTACCGGCCTGCGCCGCCGCAAAGGCTGCATCCTCCTCAAGATAGAGAAACGTCAATTTGTGGAATGTAGACTTTTTCCCGTAGTATTGCTCGTTCGCCTCAACGATCGCCTGCTGACCCTTATCCCATTGAACCAGCTTGTAAGGACCAGACCCAACCGGATGCTCGGCATAATCAGAACCATAGGCGTGCTCAGGTACAATACCGAGTGTAGTCAGAAGACTGATAAATGTGGACTGAGGCGACTTTAATGTGAAGACGACCGTTGTCGCATCTGAGGCTTCCACATTAGCCATATTGGTCAAATCGATGACCGATCCGCTTTTGGCAGCCGTTTCAAACGTAAACCTGACATCTTTGGCCGTCAGTGGCTCGCCATCGGAGAACTTTACATCATCCCGTAGTGTTACGGTCCAGGTCAGCCCATCTTCACTAACGGAATGGTCTGTAGCCAAATCATTGACCAGTTGAAGCTTGGCATCCCTTTTCAGCAAGGTACTCTGGAAGAGCGGCGAACCATACTGTCCCCAACCCGTAGTTGGATCAAATCCACCTTCCGGTTCCGTGCCAACGGCCAGCACCAATTCGTCTTTGGGAAGTGAAGCCTCCTGCTGGGCGTTCTCTATTGTTGAGGATGTCCCCTGTGTACATCCCGATAGCCCAACGGTACATATAAGTAAAATGCCTAATCCCGCTCTAACCGATCGTTTCCCCATGAAAATCCGCGCATCTACGCTGTTCCCCCTTTATTTTTCACTATCCAATCCAATTCCGTGTTACTTTTTTTGAAAATTGTAGCACAAAACAGTTTTATTGTGTCAACAAACTTGACTTCAAAATCCATTTATTTTCATTTACAGGGAATTAAAATGAGATTCATAGGGATGCATAGGGATTTAGGCAAGGTGATTCACCGTTTGAAGTGAGGTATTATAACAAAATAAAAACAACAGATTATCGGTATTGGACCAATAATCTGTTGTTCTAACTGCGGGCTATGGGAAAAAGCCGGCTAAAGCCGATGAATAGCTTGTTGAAAATTCAAATTTACTCCGATGAAGAATCAGAATGATGATGAGGACTTTGTTGATTGTGACTATGATCATAATTGTGACTTTGATGGCTTGCCATTTTGTTAAGCTCATCCACATACGTTACAGACAGCTCTGCATACAGTACTCCTTTTTGAACCTGGATCTGCTGATGCAGATGACGCAATCGTCCTAAGTTACCCCGCACTGCAATGACCTCAAGACACTGATCATGGTTCAGATGTACGTGCATATTGGAGATGATGTCATGGTGCGCCTCATGCTGCAGCTCCATTAACCGAATAGGGAGATCACTGATATGGTGGTCATACACCATCACAATAGTTCCCGCTACATCCTGCTCGGCATGCAATGCAGAAGGCTCCAGCAATGTTTTGCGGACCAAATCACGGAAAGCTTCCGAACGGTTTTTGTATCCCTGCTCTTCGATATACCTGTCAAACTGTTCAATCAGAGGTGTGGGAAATGCCACACCGAACCGGGTCAAATCTTCTTTGTCCGCCATCATATCCTCCTGCCGCCTCGTTTGCTTCGAGTGTACCATAGTCCCGTCTTCTCATCGACTATACTGTTAATTCTCGGTAGTGGCAGAAAGGATGCTATAGTACAGTACGGTGAGATAGGTTGTTTGTTATGATGTTTGTTATGATGTTTGTTATGATGTTTGTTATGATGTTTTTTATGGCGCTTTGATATGGTGTACTTTTATTTAGGTCTCTTGGTCAGTTCCTGACTGACTTTCGCATAGGTAGCACTTACCTTCTGTTCCAGTGTATAAATATGTTGTTTGGAGCCTGCCCATTTCTCTGCCGCTGCAGCCAAGGAGTTTAGCGAGCTTAATACACGTGAGGACTGGCCTTGCTTCGTACTCTGTTTGAACTGCTGCAACGCGTTTGAATATCGCTCTTTCGACAGGCTCGCCTGTTTTTGCCCGTTTGAATCTGCTTCTTCACCTGATCGGCTCCAGCCAGTAAAGCGCGCAGTCGTTTCACTTCTGTACTTTTCCGTTTGCGGGCTTCGGCAAGCTCCTTTTTCTTGAAACGAATGTCTTCTCGGGCAAGCTGAACAACAGGTTTCAACGTATCCGCTTGGGTGCGAATAGCCGCACTCCATTCCTTGTTTTTGATCGCTTTGGCGGCGTCGAGCTGCCTGTTCACTGAACTGTACAAGGCAAACAAGGGTTCATAGCGGACCTCGGTTTGTTTTACCTTTTCGGCTAGACCCGCGATCTTTACATCATCGATTTGCCTTATATTTATACGTAATTGCTCCAGCTCCTTGGTATTGGCGGCATGAATGGTCTTTGTCTTTTGTTCCCAAGATTGCTCTTGCGTCGTCCAGTTCCCTACATTCTCGTACGCTCGTTGCAGGGACAACTTGGTCTGTGAATCAGCCTTGTTCAGTATCGTCTCCCATGCTTTCTGTGCGGTTACACCAAGCTCAGGACCCGCCGCCGCTTCAGCTATGGAGGAATAATAAATTACACTCATACTGAACATGATTATGAGTCCCAAGCTCATACGGGTCCATATGTTAGCAAGAAGGTTAGGGCGTGCCCCGTATCGGTTGCTCATGAGACTATGATTGCTCAAGCTCCTCATCCGGGATTGATTCATAATCTGTTGCTTGTCTTCATTCGCCTCAATTATGCCCTGTTCCCTGATTTGTGTTAAACACGAACAAAGACCCGCCTGATGACTTGCATTGTCCTCCAAAACTCCATTTTGCATTCTCTTCTGCTCCCTTCAATATGAATAGATAGTAACCTGCTGGATGTTCTATGCAGGGTGATTCGATATGATTCAATCACAACCCCTTAATCTGTAAAGGTCGGCAAAAACAAAAAAAGCACCCGCAAGTCAGGCGTATTGCCTGCTCTTACGGGTGCTTCCCTCATAAGCCGTTCCATATGGGATTCGCTGAAACAGTCATCAATTTCGAATCGAATCGTTCCTTTTTCTAATATATTCCATACGGTGTATCTGGTCAAGTCAGATTGAGAAATCTACATGTTTATCGGGAGAACCCTTCCCGCTTAAAGATTGTCTTACTGTCCGACCAGGATGGCTTTCATCTCTTCTGTCAGGTCTTCTTCTTTCAGTATCATGTACACATCTTCACCACGAATGAAATTAAGCTTGATATGATAGACCGTATCCTTCTCTGTCCGATATCCGGATCGTTGACGTTGAAGCAAACCGCTTATTATTTTTTTGTTTTTAGTTGCGATCTGTTTATTACCGCTTGAATTCACTTCGATATAATCCGAATCAGAGTAAACCCACTTCGCCTTGCCCGGACTATCAATCTCCTGTTTCACAAATTGCGCCGAAGCGATTTCGTCTACGGGAACTTGAAGCTGGTCGTATAAGTTGTTCTCTTTCAACCATGCCAGCACTCGCTTATAACTCGGTTTAATGTCAAAATTCCACATCTCCTTCGATTGATAAGGATCGGTAGATGTTGAATTCTGATTCATTTCCGCGTATACAATTGGCTGCCACGGAGTGCTCTGTTCTTCATAGGTCTGATCCAAGATGTCCTGTTTCAACAATTCCTTGAACTCACGGACTTGTTTGGGATTACTAATGTATACCTTACGAAATGTACTGAGACTTGAGCGCAGTCCAATACTCAGCGCATCCTCATCCAATTTGAACGTATCGTAGGCAACCCTTTTGTAGTCCTCTGTCTGTTTTACAGCCATCAATTCCTTGTGGAATTCGGTTTCGGGAATGTTATATCTACGTTTCATCACCCTGCCGTTCTCCAATTTGTAGTTAATAAATACCTCGTCATAATCATCATCCGGATTAACTGGATCTCTCAAAGGCAAATCGGTATCAATAATTTTTTGATGAAGATTGATGATTGCTTCCACATATTCCGGATCATTCGAATAGAATGAACTATCATCCACCTTCTGGTTAATACCATTGCTATAAATGTAACGATCTCCGCCAAGCTTAATACTGTTGACCTTGCTTATATCAGGCACACGAGCGGCATATCCGTTCCAATCAGCGACAGGTACATATAATAGCAAACCAGCCACAAAGCCGTATAGAACCAATTTCGGGACCAGCTTCCTGGTCCAAATGAGCCAGGTTTTGCGGATAATCATCTCGGCTCCAATATAGCCCACAATTCCACCAAGGATGTAACCACACACGTCCCACCCAACAGATGCCCTGGGCGCGATCGAAGTGAAATAGGCCCCACCGATTAGAACAAGAGTAAACATAAATCCAAAACGGAATATTGGTTTTACAATAGGGAACGTGATTGCCTGAGTGGCAGATTCCACTTGTCTTCTAGCATAAAATACATAAGCTAACGGGATGAACAAAATGGCTAAAACCGAATAAATGATAAGTTCCGCACGAATTACAGGAGCCGTGCTGATGGAACCCATACGCAGGACAAGTGAAAGTTTCTCTGCATTAAAGCGAACGTCGTCATAAGCATATCCGAGAAGATGGTTTTGCAGATGCAGCGAGAAAATGAACCAGACAATGACGGGCACTAATAAAATCCCATACACGGTAAGCCCCTGTAATACGGACTGGCCAATGCACATGCCTACCACTACGGTCATCATGAACATAAACAGCGAGTAAATGCTCATACTGAGGCCCCACATCCAGATTTCACTGCCACCGAAAATATAGGCTGGTTGATCCAGTACTGCCCATACCCAGCCCGTTATTGCCGTGGTAATCCAGACCGGAACCAAAACCATGACGAACCCAGTCAACAGATTCACCGTGAGTAGATGCTTTCGTTGCAGCGGCAAACTGTGGAATAGATCCGAAGACGGACCGGACTGCATATAACGGAATAAAAATATGCCCGCAGCTACCGGAAACGTAATAGCAAACAGGATTTGTACTTCTCCATTCGCCTGAAACAAACTCGTTATCTGTTGAGGTACTTCCCGATATACCGTCGCGATATAAAGCGGTAGTGAAAATAACAACGTGATCAGGTACAAGATGCCGATCCACCCATGCTGCCTGAAATTTTGGAACAGGATGCCCCGGTTACAGAACAATCGGTTGAATATCATATCCTGCATCCTCCATTTCATAGATAAATATTTCTTCCAGCGTCAGCGGCAGCACATCCAGCAGATACGGATCCAATGCACGGAATCGTTCCGTCACAGCCTCGCGATTGCCCTTCACAATAAACAGGGATACACTCCCCCGCTTCTCCTCATGTAAAATATTCACCTGTTCATCCATTGCCTTGGCATGATCTGGATGACGGAAAGCCACTTGAATTTTATGCGTGTCCGCCTTCAGATCATCCAGATCTTTCTCTACGATAATCCGGCCTTTATGCATGATGGCAACATGGTCGCACAGGTCTTCAATCTCACGCAAATTGTGGGACGAGATCAGAATCGTCACTTGACGCTCCGCTGCTTCCTGGAACAGCAGATTCTTGATCTGCTGCCGCATGACGGGATCAAGACCATCGATCGGCTCATCCATGAGCAGCACTTCAGGCATACAGCTGAGTCCAAGCCATACGGCTGCCTGACGACGCATGCCTTTGGACATGCGATGCAGTTTTCTTTTGACATCCAGTTTAAATACACTGCTGAGCTGTACGAATCTCTCCTCATTCCAACGCGGATATACCGTACGATAGAAGGCCGCCATCTGATGGATGGACGATTGTGGGAAAAAGTATGGGGAATCGGCCATAAAAATGGTGCGGCCCTTGAGATCCATATTTTCATATATTTCTTGCCCATCCATGCGAACCGTGCCGCTGTCCTGTCGATAGATGCCTGCCATAATTTTGAGCAAAGACGTCTTGCCTGCCCCATTGGAACCAAGCAAACCATAGATGGACCCCTTATGTACCTGCAACGTTACACCATCCACTGCCTTTTCCTGTTCAAACGCTTTGATGACCTGGTTCAGCTCAATCATTCGGCTCCCCCTTTCTATACGGGCCATCGCTTCCTCAAATAAAAGCGTCATATCGGCTTTGGTCAAACCGGAATACGATGCTTCCGCAATCAGCTTCACCAGAGCCGCTCTGATTTCATCTCTCATGGCTGCATTCGGATGTTCCACGGACGATGATACGAAGCTCCCTTTTCCCTGTAATGAATAAATATAGCCTTCACGTTCAAGTTCCCGGTACGCTTTCTGAATCGTATTCGGATTAACAGTAAGCTGCCCGGACAGCGTGCGAACGGAAGGCAGCTGCTCATCGGGTTGGAGAACACCGTACACGATCATTTCTTTGATTTTGTCCACCAGCTGCTCATAGATCGCCTTACGGCTGCGTACATCCAATTCGAACATCCCGCACCTCCTCTCTGAAAATGTAGTAATACCCTATTGAAGAACGATGACTGTATATGAAGTATATTGGTTCCAACACCAAGGTGTATTAACTGTACTATCATTATTAATACAGTTGATACAGATTGTCAACCATTTACTTTGACTTATCGTATTTTTCGCGTTAGGTTTATATATGATTGAAATGACATATGAGGTTAAAGGAAATAAATCATTCTGCAATTAAGACAGGCCATTGTGAAGCGTCAGATAAGTTCGAGTGATGGGTGTGGTCATGCCGAATGTTGTTACAGTTAGTCAAGCTGCTTTTCGGGTTAAATACGTTCAAAACTTGTTCTGATCTTTGCCCTTCCGGTATGATGGAAAAGAAATATGTGCTTGTTCATTGCTCGCTTCGCTTGTTGTCTGTACAGTGCTCTCAGCGTCCGCTATATGCGTACATATTGCCTACTAGAGCTTTGAATCTAACACTTCATAAGGGAGAATCCGGGATGAATGAACAGAACCAGAATGATTCTATAGAATTTAATCACCTAGAAACTGCAAATAGGGCAAGCAGCCCAGAAACATACTCGGCGTCAGCAGCTGAAATAAAGCGTGTATTAATCGTAACCGCCGTTGATGCGGAAAAAGAGGCTGTACTGCGCGGCCTGGGTGACCAAGCTGTGCACTTTGACGTGATTGCTGCGGGCGTAGGCCCTGCCTCTGCCGCAGCAGGAACCGCTGCCGCGCTGGCCTTTGCCATAGCAGCGGCTGGCGCAAAGGCGCTGGCGCAAGGCTCCGCCGCGCAAAGCGAAACCGATGCGGCACAGGCATCTGCCGCATCCTCAAGGCCGGGTCCCCTTGCCGGGACCGGACTGACCCCAGCGTACACGCTGGTGGTCAGTGCCGGCATCGGCGGCGGGTTCCCCGGCCGGGCGGACGTCGGCTCCCTCGTGGTAGCCGACGCCATGGTTGCCGCCGATCTGGGCTCGCAGACGCCAGACGGCTTCCTAAGCGTGGACGAGCTCGGCTTCGGCTCGTCCCGAGTGGCGGCGGACGCGGCGCTTGCCGCACGCCTGCGCCACGAGCTGCAGCGGGCAGGGCTCGCTGTCAGCGGAGGCACGGCGGTCACCGTATCCACGGCGACCGGAACTGCCCAGACGGCCGCGGAGCTGCTGCGCCGCGTGCCGGATGCCGCCGCCGAAGGCATGGAAGGCTTCGGCGTGGCAACAGCAGCCCAGCAGTTCGGCGTGCCTGCACTCGAACTGCGGGCCATATCCAACGCGGTCGGTCCACGCGACCGCGACGCCTGGCGCATCAAGGACGCCCTAGATGCGCTCCAGGCTGCAAGTTCCATTTTACGGGAGGTACTCACATCATGAAAATTGCATTTTCCCCTTGTCCCAACGATACATTTATCTTTCACGCCTGGGTGCATGGACTGATTCCAGGTGCACCTGAGCTGGATGTCCGTTACGCGGACATCGATATTACCAACGGCCTTGCCGCTAATCCGGATGGACCAGATACACCTGAAGTCATGAAAATATCCTATGCAGCGCTGCCTTATGTGCTGAATGATTATGCGCTCTTGCCTGCGGGCGGCGCACTTGGCAGAGGATGTGGTCCACTGGTTCTGACCGCTAACGGCACAACCGATCCGGCCTATCTCTCGGGACGCCGAGTTGCCGTACCGAGCGAACGATCAACAGCCTACCTGCTGTTCCGTCTCTGGGCAGCACAAAATGTTCCCGGCGGTGTAGGCGAGATTGTCGTTATGCCATTCGACCAGATTATGCCTGCTGTCCGTGACGGCAAGATTGATGCCGGATTGGTTATCCATGAAGCACGCTTCACGTACCAGAACTATGATCTCAAGCTTATGACAGACCTCGGTAACTGGTGGGAAAGCGACACTGGCCTGCCCATTCCGCTTGGAGCAATCATTGCCCGTCGCAACCTGGATGCTCACGCTCTTGCAGGTTGGGCACGTGCCTCGGTGGAATACGCTTGGGCACATCCGGAAGAGTCCAAAACATACGTCATGGAACATGCACAAGAGATGGACCCTGATGTAACTGCGCAGCATATCGGCTTGTATGTTAACGAGTTCAGTGCCAACCTGGGTGATGACGGTTACGGCGCAATTACAGCGTTGCTTGGACGAGCGATGAAAGAAGGACTTGTTCCCGAGTTTGATCTCGATTTATTGCGGATCTAATTCTGGCTCACCCGGCAGAAATGCAAAATATTAATGAGGCTGTGCCAAATCTCGTTCCTATAGTTCTGTTGGGTACCGTCTCCGTGCTGATAATCTTCGTGACTAATGCGCTAACGAATCGGTAACACCTTATTAAGCAGGATCGAGCGGAATGGCGATACTAACGAACCTCAGTAACGTTATTCCGGTAAACCTCTGCGAAAACATAAAATAAACAAAAGAAACGGCGAAATAACGCTCCTTAAATTCGTTAGATTCCAGTGTCTGTGGAAATCCGCTCATTAGCGTGACTCTTGGAGCTAGAATAAAAAGTGGACACCCATTAACGGACAGAAGGATAATAAGACTAACGGAGGTGTGTCCACATGGGAGAACAACGGCAACGATACAATGAAGAATTCAAAAAACAAACGGTCAAGTTTATTCAAGAACAGACGAAGACACTCAGTGATCTGGCAGAAGAGCTTAACATCCCGAAAAGTACGTTACATCAATGGATGAGCCAATATCGTGAGCTCAAAAACGAACCGGCTGCCAGTATGGACCGAGTTAAGGAACTCGAAGCAGAGCTGAAAGAGATGCGTCGCATGCTCCAAGAGAAAGAACATCGACTTGCCGATACGGAAGAGGAACTAGCTATTGTAAAAAAAGCGGTGCACATCTTCAGCAAACCAAAGAACTGAGATTCCAGTTCGTGGAGAATCATCGCTCCGAGTTCCACTTGGAGAAGATGTGCGAAACCCTGCAGGTCTCACGGAGCGGGTACTACAAATGGCGGAAGAACGAAACAAGCATGCAGGAGCTTCGGAAATCCCAGATCATGAAGCGAATTCAGTACCATTTTTCCGACCACAACAAGCGATATGGTAGCCCCAAAATTACACGGTTACTTCATCTGGAGGGGTTTAAGATCACCGAACGTACAGTGAGTGTGTACATGCGCCAAATGAAGCTCCGTTCCGTCGTTAGCCGCATATATCGTGTCCAGACCACGGACTCCAAGCATAACCATCCGGTCGCACCCAACACGCTGAATCAACAGTTTAAAACGCTCAAACCGAACACCGTCTGGGTTACAGACATCACATACATCCCGTGCCGAGGAGGACGCTTGTATCTCGCCAGTGTCCTGGATTTGTGCACGCGTGAAATTGTTGGTTGGCGTTTGTCGAACCATATGGAAACTAGCTTGGTGCTGGATGCTTTGAAGGCTGCTTACACTGCCAAACGACCTGGTAAGGGTTTGCTCCATCACTCGGATCGCGGCTCCCAATACACCTCCAAAGAGTACGTCGAGCAATTAAGTGCCTACGGTATGGAATCCAGCATGAGCCGCCGGGGAAACTGTTACGATAACGCCTGTATCGAGTCTTGGCACAGTATTTTGAAGAAGGAACTCATTTACTGTAATCCGCGCTTTAAAACACCGGAAGAGGCCTACATGGCTATCTACCAATACATTGAGTTTTACTACAACCGCAAACGAATGCATGGCGCACTGGGTACCTTTCCCCTGCCCGTTTTGCACAGCAATTCACCGGAAATTCCGTAGCGTAAGTGTCTACTTTCTTGACAGAGGTCCATCTAGTTCGTTAGATGTGATGGCTGGAGCGCTCGTCTGCAGTTTCGTTAATTCGCCGCTTCGCTTGTTAGTATGTGGAACGATTGGTCCGTAGGTACGTTGATTGGTTGGCCGATCCGTTAGATCGCCTGTATCTCAGTTCACTCCTTCGTTGATTATTTCGTTCTTCCGCAGGCTGGTTTGGCAAGTGTTCTACTAGTAAGTCATAAGTCCATATCCATTTTTCTCCATAATCGGTTCTAAGCGCCGATTATAATTCCGTGGAACAATAAAAAACGGCCGCTGTTCGCATCGTTTGCGACAAGGCCGTTTTTTGTTTTTCGTACGCTAGCTTCAACTTGCTATTCTTGCCAAACACTCATAGGGTCCCATGGCTTGATCTGATCGCCATATTTTCCGGCCAAAAAAGCTTTCATGTCTTCCAGCTTAGCAGGCACCTCGTTCCAAATTGGAAGGGGTGGTAACCCTCGTTTGCTTTTCAATAGGATATCCACTGTAACATACAACCGTTCTGGCTGAATCCAATGAAGGAAGCGGGAAATATCAATTTGCTTGGTCAGGGACAAGGAATCAATTTCGTCATTGTAATGCTTGTTAAACTCGCTAATCAGGTTCAGGAGGTAGTCCCTTTGCTCCTTCACGAAGTCCAGGCCGCAGATGGCACCATGTCCTGGAACAACGATTTCGGGTTTAATTTCATCAATAATCCGATCAAGCACTTTAACCCAATTGAGGGTTCCCTCTTCGCTGTATGCCGTACAACCGTTAAACACGACATCGCCGGCGAACAGCACTTTTTCTTTTGGCATCCACAGCAGCAAGTCACTGTCAGAGTGGGCCGGAGCTACGTTGTAAATCATAACTTCCGTATCGCCAAGACGGATGTTGATATCGTCCTTTATCTCAATATTCGGGAGCACCCATTCTACGCCTTCCAGGTCGAATCCTTCGAATTCCGCTGCAAAAAACCGCTCGCCCGAAGTCGATTCTGGAGAATTCTTTCCTCTTCTGATGACGCTATCCATCCAGGCGATATTTTCGGTGAGACGCTCTCTGGACGCTTCCTTGTGCATAATAATGCAAGCATTTTCAAACACTTTGTTTCCCCAGGCATGGTCGCTGTTATAGTGCGAGTTCACCACATATGCGGGAGAGCCGCCGTTGCTTACTTCCATAAAAGCCTCCCGCATTTCCCGCGCATGGAACAAATCGAAGAACGTGTCATACACCAGCCCTTCACCCTTGTTGATGAACCCGGCATTGGCCCAACTGATGCCGCGATACGGCGAAATACCGGCAAAGACGCCATTTGCGACTTCAAAAAATTTAACCCGAGGTTTTTGGATAATACGTCCATACTTCATGAAAATTCTCCTTTGCGTATATGTTTTTGGGGTAAAGCACACTGATTATGTCTTTAGTATAGAGAATGGAAAACATAAATGAAAGCAAGTACTTGCATGCATTTACTCTATGCTATACGATAGTAACAGAACAACATCAAACAACATGGATGGAGGCGCTGCAACATGAAGCTAGTAACCTTTCAAACCAAGACATCTCAGGAACCTTTGTTTGGGCTTGTAATTAACGAGAAATTTGTCGTGTCTTTTGCTGCAATCATGAAAATGCAGGGAACATTCTTTGACAGTCTTAAAAGTATGGACAGCTATCTTCATTATTTGCCGGCAAGTTATGATGCCGCTAAGGAATTGATGCAATATGCTGTCGAACAGTCGCATCAATTCAATGAAAATGAAATCTGCCCGATTGCAGCGGTAAAACTGCTGCCGCCGGTTCCGAATCCGGCTGCGCTTATCGATTTCGGGCTGACGCCAAGACATCTAAGAAATGCTGGCGTAAATCTGCTGCAAAGAGAATATACAGGGCCGGAAAGAGAAGAGCTTAAACGAAAAACCGCCGAAAAATTCCAGCAAGATCCGAATAAAGTAATTTTCAGTTATTACAAGTGTAACCATAATGCACTAATTGGCGATGGGGATACGATTCATTGGCCTTCGTACTCTTCCTACCTGGATATCGAGCCGGAACTGGCCTTTGTTACAGGGAAGGGGAACTGCATTGCAGGTTATGTTATTTTTAACGACAGTACTCTCCGCGATGTGCAGTGGCCGGATTTCCAGGCGCTGACCGGACCGACGCGCTGCAAAGATTTTGATCGCAGTAAAGGAATAGGACCATTTCTAGTTACACCGGATGAAATCGACAACCCGCTGGCACTGGATGTGGATGTACGGATCGGGGAGAGACTGCACTGGAAGGGAAGCACATCCGAGTATTCTGTACACCCTGCAAAAGTGATGGAGGAGATTCTCAAAGTTTTCACGCCGCTCCCGGGCACGATTATAGGAATGGGTACGATACCGGATTGCTGTGCAATCGAGACCGAACAATGGCTGTTGCCCTCTGACCGAATCCAGATTACATTTGATAAATTAGGCACGCTCACGCAATTGGTGCCTGATCATGTCAAGATTACGGAACCAAGCCGCTGGGAAAAAAGAAGCGATTTGCCTTAAATAAACGTTTATGAAATGATGAACCCCGACCCTGCTGCATATGCAAAATCTTGTAGTAGAATAGGTTTAACATATGTAAAAGGAGAAATGCAATGCAAACTTCAGACAGAATCATTGAAGCCGCGACACGTCTCATCAAAATGAATGGCTATCGGGGAGTAAGCACCAAAGCTATTGCAACGGAAGCTAAAGTCAATGAATCTACGATTTTCCGGCAATTTGGAAGCAAGCAAGGCATATTGGAAGCCATCATTGAAAGACATTCGGATATCCCGCAATTTGAGAAGCTGTTAAAAGAGGACGCGACCGATAACCCGGAAGTCGATCTGCTGAATGTAAGTCAGCAGTACCGTTTATTTTTCCATAAAAATGCGGACATCATTTTAATTGGCATCCGCGACAAAGGAATGCTTCCCGAATTAGACAGAGTGCTGGCCGATCCGCCGGCGAAGCTTCACTCCTTGCTAGTTGAATATTTTGAACGCTTGCAGAAGAAAAAAGTTATAGCCAGACAGAATGAGCGTCTTGTCGCTATGTCTTTTCTCTCGATGTGCTACGGATTTCAGATGAGCGAGCTGATTCACCGGCAATATCAGTCCCAACTCGTCACCGAGGAAGAGTTCTACAAGCACAGTGTCTCATTATTTGTTAAAGGAATTTTGTCTCAGTCATAAGCTTTGTTGATTTATTTAAATATGCCGAAACACCAAATAAAGTCTGTAGCCGGAAAACTGAACTATGACCGAGAGATGGACACTTTTTAAAAAAGTGCCCTCTCTGAGAGCCCTGCAAAAGCCATGCTTTTGAGCAAAAGAGAGATTCAATTTGGAAATGTAATCAAGAATGCTAAAAAGCAGCTCGCTCCTCATACGAGGGCGGACTGCTTTTGCTCGACTAGCTTTACCATTCGATTCACATTCATAACAAATGCTGTGAGATACGTCTGTATCTGTATTCGCATACGAAATGGTCCTAGGTACTTGGTTGTTGCCATACAGTGGAACCTCTTCATCTCTGCATTTTTGTGTTCAATAACCCATCTGCATTTTTCCGTATTAATGTAGTTGTTCCATGTAATCTCATTCGTTCGTCTTACAACGATCCAAACTTAATTACTCCGCCACTACCGTGCGAATCATAACTCTCAGAGCATCCAGCATCATGGGGATGGGCAGTGACGGCACCGAAGGCTGAAGCACAGCCATCTCTGTTGAAGCTGGAAAATGTACAAATCCAGCACGAATCGGAAGCTGTTTCAATCGGATATGATCCAGCACCCGATACATCGTATTGTTGCAAATATACGTGCCTGCGGTATTGGACACCGCAGCTGGGATACCTGCTGTCCCCATGTTATTCACCATCGCACGAATCGGTAGCGTGGAGAATAGGCCGTCCGGGCTGCCTTCCACTATGAGCTCGTCCACGGGATGTTGGCCCTGGTTGTCCGCGAAGGAGCCAGGAGGAACGTCTTTGACATTGACAGCAATCCGTTCAGGTGTAATGGCTGTCCTGCCTTTGGCCAGTCCACAGGCGATGACGGCATCCGGTTGATAGGATTCCATCTCTGCGATTAGCAGATCCGCACATTCATCGAAGTGCACAGGCAGCAGCACTGTTTTCAGCTCCGCTCCCTCGATCACTTCATGCGCAAGTGCTTCCATCAGTTCTCCCGTCGGATTCACCGCATCCCCGCCAAAAGGTTCAAATCCGGAGATCAGAATTTTCACCATCGCTTCTCCACCCCTATCTATTTATTTCGGATTTGTAACGCAGGCCCCACTGACCACGAATCGTGTCCATCAGCTTCATAATTTCCAGGGATTCGTCCAGTTGGATCGTTCTGCTCTCTGTACGTCCTTCCAGGATGCAGCGCCCTGCTTCCTCCGCTTCAAACGCATATCCGATACACGTCCGGTCATCGGTAAATTTCTCCGGTTCATCCTGACCGTTCACGTGCAGATAGGCTTCCTTGCCTGCCAGGAAGAGTGGCAAACGAATGTATCCTTCTGTGCCATATATGACCGCTTCGTTACTCAGGTTAAGCCGAATGGCCCCATTCAGCGATGCAGAACGACCTTCGGAATAAGACAACAATACGGAGAATTGTTCATCCACACCCGTCTGTCCAATGTTCGCCGTACTCCACACATGCTGAGGCTGCTCGCCAAAAATCATGGACGCAAAGGAGATCGGATATACCCCTGCATCGAGCAAAGCACCTCCACCCAGATCCGGGTTAAGCAACCTGCCTTCCGGTTCCCAGCCTACACGGAAACCAAAGTCTGCTTTGACCAGACGTACCTCGCCGATTCTACCTTCCGCAATCCATGCTCTGGCCTGAGTGATCGGAGGCAGAAAGCGTGTCCACATGCCTTCCATGAGGAAAAGATTGCGCTCACGCGCCTTCTCCACCAATTGCTCCAGCTGACGGGCATTCATTGTAAACGGTTTCTCACAGAGTACCGCTTTGCCCGCTTCCAGACAGGCAAGCACATTTTCCTTATGTAACGGATGGGGGGTTGCCACATAAATAATATCCACTTCAGGGTCCTGCAGCATTTCATCATATGAACCGTAAGCGCGTGCAAAACCATATTCAGCTGCAAACTTCTCTGCGCTTTCGGCTGTTCGTGAACCTACCGCTGCTTTTACGGCGTTCCCGGCATGCTCCAAATCCCGCGCGAACTGAGATGCAATCCATCCTGTGCCCATAATGCCCCAATTTACTTTGTCCCGTCCAACAATTTTCGTCATCGTAAAGCCTCCCCTGATATCAAATATTGTAAAAAGATCACGATCTTGATTAGGCCAACACGGTGTCTTCTTTATTTTACCAAAAAGAACCGCTTGCGTCAGACCGGTTTCCTCTCTCCCATTCCATGATCTACATTCAAACAAACGAATTGAGATCCACTCTCATTTCAATTATTCCGTATTTTTGTTAAGATAATTGCAGATCACGGATGAAAGGACGACCCGACTTTGTCCACACTTTTAACCATTAATAAGCTAGTGAAACGTCTCGGTTTAACCGAACAGCGTATTTTATTCGAACAAGTGAACGCAGCAGTGGATCAGGGAGAGCGTATTGCCATACTCGGTGCATCCGGCCAGGGGAAAAGCACATTGCTTCGCATCCTCGCCCTGCTGGATATTCCTGATGAGGGAGACCTGATCTGGAAAGGAATCTCTTACCGGGATTCGGACCCACGTACCTGGCGTATGCGCATGACTTATGTGGCACAACAGGCTGTTATGCTGGCAGGAAGTGTGGAAGATAACCTGAAAACGGTGCATCTGCTTCACAGGCAGCCCTATGATCAGAACTTGGCCCAACGACTGCTTGCAGGGATGGGATTGGAGGATCTTGATATTCAAAAGCGGGCCAGCGACCTCTCCGGTGGGGAGAAACAGCGCATAGCCCTGATCCGTTCCATGATGCTGCGGCCCGAGGTGCTGCTGCTGGACGAAGTGACTGCCTCCCTGGACCGGACTAACGCTCGACTCGTGGAAGAACAATTGACCCGATGGAGCCAGCAGGAAGGCACTTCTCTTGTCTGGGTTACCCATGATCAGGAGCAGGCACAATCGTTCAGTACAACCACCTGGTTCATGGGCAACCAGACCTTGCTGGAGCGTCAGCCAACAGCCCGTTTTTTGACAATCCGGCCACCGAACTGGCCAGACAATTCATTATGCGTCCTGCCCCTGTGGCAGAATAAGGAGAACTCATGTCACTCATCGCTCTTAGTTTTACCATTATATTTGTAATGCTCACCATGCTCATCTCGGTCTGGCAGAAGCTTGATCTGGAGAAGGATATTGCCATAGGCACTGTTCGTTCCGCTGTACAGCTGCTGCTCGTCGGCTATGTACTTCAATTTATTTTTAACTCGGACCACCCCGCTCTGATTATTGCCATTGTCGGATTCATGATTACAGTAGCTTCCATTAATGCCGGCAAACGCGGAAAAGGACTTCGCTGGATTTCCTTATATATTGCGGCTGCAATTACGGTTACGGAGCTGCTCATGATGGGGTTATTGTTAGGTCTGGGTATTGTGGAGCCTACTCCCCAATATATTATTCCATTGAGCGGCATGACCATCGGTAATGCCATGGTGGTGTCCGGGCTGTTTCTGAACCAGATGAAACGCGAGGTTGAGTCCTCCAAAGGTGAGATTGAATCCCTGCTTGCATTGGGGGCAACGCCAAGACGTGCTTTTCAGGACGTGTTGAAACGTTCCGTGAAATCCAGCATGATACCCACGATCGATGGGATGAAAACGGTAGGACTCGTACAGCTTCCTGGCATGATGACAGGTATGATTATTGCGGGTGCGGATCCGGTTGAGGCCGTTCGTTACCAGATTCTAATCGTATTTGCTTTTACCAGCTCAGCCGCTATTACCAGCATCCTGCTCAGCCTGATGACATACCGACAGTGGTTCACATCGGATATGCGGTTGCGCTCGCTATGATACATCCAATCTGTCAGGAAAGGAGGTCTCACCATGTTAATTCATTCGAGCAACAACCCTAACCCAAGTACCGCCCACATGTTGACCCAACCGGATCAGCCGAAACGCGCTGATGAATCCATTTCACGAACGGAAATGAGTACTTTTCTGAACGATACGTTGCTCGAACTTCGTCAGGCAGAGTTGATCACCATAAATACGCATTGGCAATGGAGTCAGATCGAGCTCCCTCACCATACCTTTGTCTACATGCACAAATTCACGGGTAAACTGGTGGCGAACGATATCGAAACCCTTGTTGCCCGCAAGTCCGCCTTCCTGTGTACTCCGGGAACTTCTCTGGAGCTCTTCTCTGATGCTGACCATGAGATTGAACTGTATATCATTCATTTCGATCTGTTTCGGGTTGCCGAGAAAACGGAAGAAAGGCGAATATATGAGCGAGAGCTTGGTTCACCTGTAACAGGGTGGATTCAAGGCCCTTACTATGGGATACAGCGAATTGCCGCACAATTAACAACCGAAGCTTCACAAAACAGCTTGAAAGTGCAGCTGCTCCTGACCGATCTGCTTCATATGCTCTGGCCGCAGGAAGGTCAGTCGGATGCGGAAGGACAGGACGAGCCTGAACAGTGGCTCAGATCAACCTTACAGTATATGCGTGAAAACTATATGAACGAAATCAAGCTGGAGAAGCTGGCCGAATTGGCCGGTATGCATCCGTCGTATTATTCACAACTGTTCAAGAGCCGGATGCAGAAAAATCCAATCGAATATATCACTCATTTACGAATGAATAGGGCCAAGGAACTGCTCATGACTTCAGATCTGCGTATTCGTGATGTGGCCCGCCAGGTAGGCTATCGGGACGAATTCTATTTCAGCCGACGGTTCAGGAACCAGGCCGGTTATGCGCCAACTTCCTATGCCAAGCAGGTACATCGAAATATCGTTTCGCTCTCCTATCCATACACCGATCACCTGATGACGCTTGGCATCACACCATGTGCGGCTCAGATCCAGGGCCATCTGCCCCATGTTCCCAAATCGTTGACGCTGCCGTTCCATGCCTATGAACCTTGGGAACAGGGACGTCAGGCATTCCTTGATGTGAATCCCGATTTGATTCTAACCAAAGATAACGCAGCAGCTATTGCAATGGAACATATTGGAGATGTTGCCCCAATCATCACCATTCCTTGGAATCAGACAGACATCTTCGGTCATTTGCAGAAAATCGCCTCTATCGTGGATCGTACTCAAGCGGCGAAGGAGTGGCTGGAACGGCATGACCGCAAGGCGGAGCGGGCTCGCAAAAAGATCAGGGAAACGGCAGGTCAGGTCACCGTCGCTGTCTGTACTTTAACTGTAAAAGGACCACGCATGTACAGCAATCGCAACTTCGGCCATGTATTTTACCGCAGCCTGCAACTGGCCGCTCCCGATCGGATTCAGAGAGAGTTGGCAGGCAAACCTGTCGGTGTAGGTTTCAACTGGATGTCCTTCACGCCTGGGGAATGGGATGGACTGGAAGCAGATGTGCTCCTGATTGCGGTTACATCCATGCATGAACGGAGCGCACTGCTGCAGCAGATTACTACAGATCCGTTGTGGAAAAACTATCCCGCAGTAAAAAACGGATACGTGCATGTCATAGACTGGAATTCATGGGTGGTATACGCTCCCTATTCCATCAACATCCAGCTCGATGAAGCGCTCTCCATGTTGACGAACAAAGCCGCATTTCTGTAATCTAAAAAATGTCCATCTCTATAATCTTAATTTATGCCATGTACGGGCCTGAATTAAGATTTTATAATGTTCACTAATTGATAATGATAATCAATAACAACAGCAAGGTGTTGTTGGTAACAAAGGAGTGACCCGCATTCAACATCCGGGACTGTCACAACGTCCGTCCAAATCACAAAAATCCGCAGTGACGGTGGGCTTGATGTTTTTGGCGGCTATTGCCGCGCTGCTGCTTAGTATGTTTGTCGCCATTTCTCTGGGGGCCAAGGGGTTAACACTGGAGACCGTATGGACTGCCATATTTCAGTACAACCCGGCTTTGACACCGCATCAGATTATTCACGAGCTGCGGCTGCCCCGTGTTATTGCTGCTGCTGTCATTGGCGCCGCCTTTGCTGTGGCCGGAGCGCTCATGCAGGGGATTACACGCAATCCGCTGGCAGACACCGGCATATTGGGAATCAATGCAGGAGCTACCTTTGTCGTGGCGCTCAGTTTCGCTTTCTGGCCGGGATTACCTTATGGCTGGATCATGTTCCTGTCATTTGCAGGGGCTGTTCTGGGCACTCTGCTCATTTTCCTATTGGGCATGGCAGCTCCCGGAGGACTGACGTCGATAAGGCTTACCGTTGCGGGTGCCGTTATTGCAGCGATGTTAAGTTCGCTCAGCACTGGTGTAGCGATATATTTTGACCTGAGTCAGGATTTGGCCTTCTGGTATGCGGGTGGTTTCGGCGGTATTGAATGGCGGCATCTGAAGCTGATTCTGCCTGTGCTGCTGGTTGCTCTCGTGCTCACCATGCCCATGGCCCGTCGTGTCTCCCTTATGTCGCTCGGAGAAGAAGTTGCGATTAATCTCGGGATCAACC
Organism: Paenibacillus sp. 1A_MP2; assembly: GCF_052244825.1. NCBI lineage: Bacteria > Bacillati > Bacillota > Bacilli > Caryophanales > Paenibacillaceae > Paenibacillus > Paenibacillus sp. 1A_MP2. Next base: position 6,028,867 of record NZ_JBQQCS010000001.1, read on the forward strand.
TCCGCTGGACCAGGCTGTTTGCCCTGACGGCGGTAGTAGTGCTGGCTGGCGTATCCGTATCTGCTGTAGGCTCGATCGGCTTCGTTGGATTAGTTATTCCACACATCTCTCGCAAATTGGTTGGCGTGGATTATCGACTTATCATTCCGATGTCCTCCCTGCTCGGAGCCGTCTTGCTGGTGCTCGCCGATTTGGGATCACGCATTGTGAATCCGCCTCAGGAACTGGCAGTAGGCATTATGGTCGCCTTTGTCGGTGTACCCTTCTTCCTCTATCTGGCCCGAAAAGAAAGGAGGGCCTTGTAGCGATGAACTCCAATACACACTCACGAGGCAAACGTTCCATAGCGGTCAGTGTTACGCTGCTCTGCATAGCCTGTGCCGTCATCGTGATCAGCCTCAACACGGGAACAATTCGCTTGTCACCAATGGCCGTGCTTCACACCCTGCTAGGCAATGGTACGCCGGATGATCAGATTGTATTGTTTGACTATCGACTGCCACGCATTCTGGTTACTGTACTGGCTGGAGCAGGCCTCGGCGTCGCTGGTGCTGCGCTGCAAGGTATTACACGCAATCCACTGGCCGATCCAGGCATCCTCGGATTGCATGCAGGAGCGGCCTTTGGATTGATGGTATTTGTAAGCTTCTCCCATTCCATGAATGGCTCGGTTGCCTTGCTGATTCCGTTGTTTGCTTTTGCAGGCAGTGTCGCCGCGGCGCTGATTATCATGCTGCTATCCTATGATCGCCATAACGGAGTATCCCCCATTAAGCTTATTCTGGTGGGCATTGCCGTAGCGGCCGGATTCCATGCCTTGACGCTGTATTTGTCCCTCCGTTTGGATGAAGATACCTATTCCTTCGCCGCTCGCTGGCTGGCAGGCAGCGTCTGGGGCAGAGACTGGGTTCATGTCCAGGCTCTGCTTCCATGGATTGTACTCTGCATCTCGTACATATGGAGTCGTTCCAAAACGCTGGATGCCTTTAATCTGGGAGATGCTGCCGCGACCAGTATTGGTACACCCGTCCGATCCCAACGTGTTATTTTGCTATTGTGCACAGTGGCATTGTCTGCCGTCAGTGTGTCCATGGCTGGCGGGATTGGATTCATTGGTCTGGCGGCGCCTCATCTGGCCCGCAGACTGGTTGGCCCGATGCATCGCCATCTGATCCCAGCCGCCGGACTCATCGGTATGGTTATTCTGGTCGCTGCCGATACGGTCGGGCGAACGATCTTTCAGCCCAATTCCATTCCGGCAGGCGTCGTGGTCGCGGCGATAGGCGCACCTTACTTTTTATACCTGCTGGTACGAACAAAGTAATGGCTTTACCGCAACAATCCAATGATTCCACCGTTATACCCAACATAAAAACGACATCCATGAGATGTTCAAGGAGATTGAGATTACCCATGTTAAAGAAAAACCTTATGCTCTTCATGAGCATCTGTCTGGTGCTTGTACTCGCAGCCTGCGGGAACGCCAATAATTCATCCTCTGCTTCGGAGGACACCAATTCCGCTTCCGGAGACCAACGCATCGCATCCATGTCGATCCATCTGACCAATGACCTGCTGTCTCTCGGGATTACTCCGGTTGGTTCGGTAATCGGCGGGGAAGCCAAAGCCTTCCTGTCCCACGTTGCTGACCGTCTTCAAAATACTACACCGCTCGGTCCCGTTAAGGACCCGGATATGGAAGCTTTGCTTGCCCTGAAACCGGATGTCATCTACCTGGACGAAGAATTTTCCGGTGATGATATCGCCAAATTTGAGAAAATTGCTCCTGTACACGTCTTCAATCTGGATGATGGCACGTGGCGCGACCACTTAAAAGACATTGGCAAACTCGTGAACCGCGAGAAGGAAGCCGAGCAATACATTCAGGATTATGCGACAGAAACGGATGAAGTGAAATCTCTGATCCATGACACCATTGGGGATGGCACCGTAATGGCTATCCGTGTTACTGCCAAAGAATTACGTGTGTTTAGTACACGCCGTCCGATGGGTCCGATTTTGTATGAGGATCTGGGTCTCACCCCATCTAAAGGCATTGAGGAATTCGATTCGTCCAAACCATATCAAGTCGTTTCCCGTGAAGTGCTGCCCGACTTTGATGCAGATGCGATCTTTGTTGTGGTGAACTCGGATGATGAAGCTCAGAACATGTTCAAAGAGCTGCAAAACAATCCAATCTGGCAGGGGCTTAAGGCTGTCAAAGCAGGCCATGTCTACCCGATCGGTGCTCAGCCTTGGCTGGATTATTCTTCAATCGGCAACAAAATGGCCATGGATGAAGCCAAAGAAATGTTCTCCAAGAAATAAAATAATCCTTACTCACAACGCATAATAAAACATCAAAAAACCTCTCTTTGCAGATCGGAATAGAGTCAGCTACATGCTCTCTCCATCCGCTCAAAGCAGAGGTTTTTTGTATTCAAAATTGTATCTCTGAAGGTAAAAGTCCGTCGGCATGGTCTAATCACAGGGTACAAACGACGATCTCAACATCCGTTTCGGCAAAAGCATCCTGAATAATGCCTCTCACCTTATCCCACTTCAACCTGTCCAGCCCGCAGCCAATTTGCGGCATCGCCAGTTTGTTGATCCCTTCTCTGGCACAAACGTCACGCATGGATTCCACCGCACGAGTAAAGGACGGATAGGTTGGTTTGTTCGAGAACTTGGCTTTGGTGACCAAATTCAGGGTCCGCCCTACCGGATAGCACTGTCCAATCTCTAGTGGCTCCTGCTGCGCCTGCTCCTGAAGAACCTCCAATCCAAATCGCTGCCGGAACTGCACAGCAATTCCTGCCCCATGCGGGCATCCGCGGAAATGCAGTGTGCAAGCGTGTAATGATCATCCATGGCAAACAAATCCTGCTGTATCTCGCGAAACTTCATACCTGTCCTCTCCCTTCCACCTTTTGACTTTGTAAACTTCTCCAAATCACTCTCCAGCCAAACGATCCTCAAATGCTTTGAACGTTTTCTGTCCGGCTGTCCGGTCCAATACGGCAAATACGATGCGCTCAAAGGAATGCTTGAAGCTCTCTCTTACCAATACATCATGGAAATATTCCGCTACCTTCGCCGGATCATTCCTGAATACACCGCAGCCATATGCGCCTAATACAATAGTTTGATGCCCATGCAGCGCGGCCACGTCCAGAATATAGCGAATACGCCCTTTCATGACGGACTCAATTTGCTGATCATCAGCATCTCCCCGGTCTCTCACCACTCCTGCATTTACAGCAGGCGCTGTGATGAATGCCGTCAGATTATATTTGTCGAGCAGCCGATCCTCGTCATCACGGATCACCGGAACTTGAGGCGAATAGATCATGTAATCGGAGTACAAACAAGACGGCTGCTTGCGATTGTAATCATACATTTCGCTCATTTGGACGATACATGGGTACAGTCCCGTAGCCCGTGCCAAACTTTCCTCCTGTGCCTGACTGCCTCCCAGGAAGCCGCCACCGGGGTTTTTCGCTGAGGCAAAGTTGAGGCAAACGACATCTTCCCTTCCTTCATCCACAGAAAGGCGTGAAGCGGCCGCGAGTGTGGTCTCGCCCGTAACCTCGATGCGAACGGCTGAAGCTTCGACGGAAGGTTGCATTCGAATCATTTCTTTACTGCGCTTTTCTCGAAGAGCGATAAGCTCCGTAGGACGGTACAATACCGAATCCCGGATCGCTCGCTGTAAGTCCGCACCGATCTGAACCCGGCGATCATATCCGTTCACATATTCTCCTGCTTCCAAAATAGCCAGCGTCTGATGAGCAATACGGGAACGTTTGGAGCGTGCATTCGTGCTGTTGACGCCTGTTGTTATATTGCGGTTGTTGTTCTGAATATCGTTCTTATGTTGTTGGTCGTTCATCTTCATCACTTCCTATATTTTCTCTTAGACGGGTGAGGATCTCACCCAGCCAGTTGGTCCCCGCCACGTTCTTCTATGGCGAATGCGCGGGTCTTCCTCCGCCAGCCCAACGCCCCAGATGCGGTCATCCGGGCTTGCCTCTACAAGAGTCGTTCCTCGGGTGGCGAGCAGCGTGGTCAGCAGCTGTTTGTTTTGGGTGAATTTGGCTTCGTTGCCCTCATAGACAATACGTTTGCACTCCTCTTCCCATACAGTCTGGTCGAATCCTGCGACCTGCCTGCCCAGCTTTTTTGTACAGATGCGGAGCTTGCTTTCAGGATCTTATCTGCAATAATCTGATCGCCGAAAAGCAGCGCTTTTTGGTGCATCATATATTGTTCTGCACTGGTGTAGTGAACGCCATTGACGGTAAAATCCACCGGGTGCCACTGTGAGAACGGAGACGCTGTACGCCAGAAAAATGTAAACTTCTCCATCGAAATTCCCTCCTAACTTTATGGTGTTAATCTTTCCGGATTCAGTCTGTACAAACGGGATGGACGATGTCCTGCATTCCCCGTATACTCACCCGTTTCGATAACCCAATCGGCGATTTTGCGCCGGAAAGCGGCAGCCAGCAGTTTTTTGCCACTGATGATTTCATATACTTTCTGGAGAGCAGTTAATGTGAATGTCTCCGGCATCAGATTAAAAGCAATATCCGTATATTCCACCTTGGCCCGCAGACGTTCCAGCGCGTAATGTATGATCTTCGCATGATCAAAGGCAATACCTTGAACCTCATTCACCGAAATATTGCTGTGGCGCACTCTACCTTCCACTGTTTCCTTCGTCTCAATGACAGCCGACAATTCCTCTGTTCCATTGGTCAAAATCAACTGCACCCTGCGCTCCGTCACGCGTCCACGCTCATGGATATGACGTTTCTCCTCCAGCAGCCGCTGCTCCATCCGAAACCAGTCCGCTTCGCTGGCATCGTCGCCAGCCTGAAGCTGCAGCTCGCTGCTGTCGACCAGCGCCATGTAAGAACAGCTGATTACACGCGTACGCGGATCACGCTGCACATCCCCAGGTGTAGAGCTGCTCCAGATAAATATCATCCAGTCCGGTTTCGGTAAAAAGTTCCCGTCTGGCGGCATCTTCCAGCGATTCCTGCATAGAGACAAATCCACCCGGAAGCGCCCACTGCCCCATATAGGGATGACCTCCCCGACGAATCAGCAGCAGCTGGAGCTCTGGCTCCGCGAGTTTGCGATAATTCTCCTGCGTTTCACTTCGTATTGTAAATACCAACATGTCCACGGTAACGGAAGGACGTTCGTAATCGCCTGCGTCATAGGTTTCAAGAAACTGTTGTTCGCTTATGTTCACGTGATTCTGATGATCTGATGAATATTGATCCGAATTACCCGCATGTGTCATTTCGAAAGACCCCATTCTGTTATTAACATTTTGTTATTAACAATTAGATAATAACAATCTAACATATACTTCTGATCCACGTCAATATTTCCCATACCTTCACAAACCCACATTATGTCTCGCTCTAACAAGCTTCTTCGGAATATCAAAAAGCACTTGACGATATGTCAAAGGAAACTTATCATTTAGTTAGTCGACTAATTAAAAGGATGGAAGCAGTTATGAAATCAGCTCGGAATGAACGTTTAATGGGCGAGTTATCGGAACTCGTCAAGCTACAGCGATACAAGGTTCATGAGAAGCTTGTCAACCACCCTGAGTTATATCCTGGACAACCGCCGCTGTTATTCCAGCTTGAACGGGAAGATGGTCAGACCCAGAAACAGTTGGCCGAACAGCTGCGCCGCGCCCCTGCAACGGTAACAGTTATGCTGAAACGCATGGAAAGCTCGGGGTTTGTACGGCGTGAAGCCGACCCTAAGGATCTGCGCAGTCTGCGTGTCTATCTGACCGATCAGGGCCGTGATGCGCTTAAGGAACTGAGAGAAGTATTCCAGGAGCTTGAATACCAAGCTCAAAAAGATTTTACACCTGAAGAATCGCAACTCATGTCGGCGCTCGCCCAGCGCATGGTTCAGAATCTGCAAGAATATTAAATGAGGTACTTCTGTCTCATGAATAGTTGCAACATGATTATTTCACAACGAATGAGGTGATTTTTCCCATTGTGGACGTTAAAACGATTCCTTACCCCGTATAAGTCAGCGGCCATTCTTGCTCCGCTGCTCATGGTCCTTGAGGTTGCCATGGACCTGCTTCAACCCAAGCTGATGTCCAGCATTGTGGATGATGGTGTGCTTGCAGGGAACCTGTCCCACATCGTGACTACAGGTTTGTTTATGCTTCTTTTTGCGTTAATCGGATGGGTTGGCGGTGCAGGATGTACGCTGTTTTCAAGTAAAGCTGCCGTTGGATACGGCACCGATCTGCGCCAGGAATTGTTTGATCATATCCAGAAGTTCTCGTTCCGTAATCTGGATACCTTCCAGGAGGGCTCGCTGATCACCCGCCTGACGAGTGATATCACCCAGATGCAGACCTTTGTACAGATGCTTCTGCGCATGTTTATCCGTTCGCCGATGCTGATTATCGGCAGTATTATTATGGCGTTTACGATCAGTGTCAAACTGGCGTTGATTCTCATTTTGTCCGTGCCGATTCTGTTCATCATCTTATATATCCTGATTTCCGCTTCTTATCCACTCTTCGCCAGTGTTCAGAACAAGCTCGACAAGGTGAACGCCGTTCTTCAGGAGAATCTTGCCGGCATTCGTGTCGTCAAAGCTTTTGCACGCGCACGTCAGGAGAAGAAACGTTTCCAGCAAGCCAATGAAGATTATACCCATACAGCAGTGAAAGCTTGGCGCATCGTGTCGCTGAATGCACCGGTATTAAGCCTGATGCTGAATGCGACCATTGTAGCGGTGCTGTGGTTTGGAGGCTTCCAGGTGGTAGGAGGCGATATTGCCGCCGGGGATTTGATTGCTTTTATCAACTACGTAACGGTTGTACTCTCATCCCTCACTTCAATTAGCATGATGTTGATGAGCTTCTCCCGCGCCAAGGTGTCTGCTGCACGAATCAATGAGGTGCTTCATACCCAGCCTGATATCCAATCCGGTCATGATGTGTCTCGTAAAGGAGCAGGTCAAGTGGAATTCAGAGACGTCTATTTCCGCTATGATGGAGAGCATACCCTATCTGGAATTACACTGACGGCTAAACCGGGAGAAAAAGTGGCCTTACTCGGCTCAACAGGCTCGGGCAAAACTTCACTTGTACAGCTGATCCCCCGCTTGTATGATGCTTCGCAGGGTGAAGTGCTTGTGAACGGAGCGAACGTGCGTAACTGGGATCTCCAGGATCTTCGCAGCCGAGTGTCCATCGTTTTACAAGAATCCATTCTGTTCAGTGGCAGTATCCGGGATAACATCTGCTTCGGCCGACCTGACGCAACGGAAGCTGAACTGCGTGCCGCAGCCCAAGCAGCGGCGGCTGATGATTTTATCATGAACCTGAAAGATGGATACGACACGGAACTGGGCCAGCGCGGTGTCAATCTCTCGGGTGGGCAGAAGCAGCGGATTTCTATTGCCCGCGCCCTGCTCATGCAACCGGAAGTTCTGATTCTGGACGATAGTACCAGTGCCGTCGATCTGCGTACGGAAGCGAGCATTCAGAAGGCACTGCATTCCCTAATGAAAAACAGCACCACCTTCCTGATTGCACAACGGATATCTTCCGTAAAGGATGCAGACTGCATTTACGTGCTTGATGAAGGAGAAATCGTGGCAAGTGGTACACATGAGTATCTCATGGCCCATTCGTCACACTACCAATCCATTTATTATTCACAGCAACGGAAGGAGGATGTTCAATTTGGCTAAAAATGCTTCCTCCTCCATCCATCAAACCGTTGTTCCGCCGATCGGAAGACCTGGGCCACCCGGCCGAGGTCCGGTTCCCAAAGTAAGAGCCAAGAACGCCCGGCACGCCATCATTCGAGTATGGTCATACATGGGACGTCATCGCAAAGGGGTTATCTCGGCTCTTGTACTGACAGCTCTTGGAACGTTGCTTAATCTGGCAGGACCTTATCTGCTCGGCCGTGCGGTCAATGAACATATCGTCCCCAAAATGACGGATGGCCTGCTGAAAGACTGCATGCTATTGCTGACCGTATACGTGCTCGGCTCGCTCATGATGTGGGCTCAATCCTATGTCATGATCGGCGTATCCCAACTGACCGTGAAGGATCTGCGCCATGCTCTGTTTTCTAGGCTGCAGCAGCTGCCGATCCACTTTTTCGACAAAAATCAGAGCGGTGATCTGATGAGCCGGGCTACCAATGATATCGATAACGTGTCCACGACGCTGAATCAAAGTGTAACCCAGCTGATGTCCAGCGCCATCTTGCTGGTTGGCTCCCTGTCGATTATGTTTGCCCTGGATGTCCGACTGACTCTGCTCAGTCTGGTGACGGTTCCCCTGATTACGATCGCCACTCGGCTGATCGCTTCAAGAACACGCAAACATTTTACTGCACAACAGAAGCTGCTTGGTGAGCTTAATGGCTACGCTCAGGAGACCATTGCCGGACAAAAGGTGGTCGCAGCTTATAATCGTCAGGAGCAGGCGCATAAACATTTTCAGAACCTGAACGAGAAGCTTCGCACTTCCAGTACCCAGGCTCAGAGCGTATCCGGTCTGGTAGGCCCAACGATGAATGTCATGAACAATATCGGTTTTGCCATACTGGCAGCGGTAGGTGGCTGGATGGCTTATCATGATCTGACGTCCATCGGGCTAATTGTAAGTTTTCTTGCCTACTCCCGCCAGATTGAGCGGCCCATCAATGATCTGGCGAACCAGTATAATCTGATTCAGGCAGCCATTGCAGGTGCTGAACGTGTATTCCACATTATTGATACACCAAGTGAATACGTGGAAGAACAGAAGATACAGCTGGAACAGATTCAAGGTAAAGTGGTATTTGAGGAGGTATCCTTTGGGTATAGCCCTGAGAGAGAAATTCTCAAAAAGGTCAGCTTTACCGCGAAGCCAGGCGAGATGATTGCACTTGTTGGACCGACTGGTGCGGGTAAAACGACCATTATCAACCTGCTGCCCCGTTTCTATGAGATTACGGGCGGACGAATTACCATTGACGGCTGCGACATCTCGGAACTTGAGAAAGATCAGCTTCGGCGCGAACTTGGCATTGTGTTACAGGATGCTTATCTATTCTCCGGAACCATTCGTGACAATATTGCCTACGGCAAACCGGATGCAACGGACGAACAGATTCAGCAAGCGGCGAAGCTGGCCAATGCCCACTCCTTCATCCGCAAATTATCGCAGGGTTACGACACCCCGATCATCTCCGGTGGCAGCAATCTGAGTCAGGGACAGCGACAATTGTTAACCATCGCTCGTGCCATTCTCGCTGATCCTGCCATTCTTATTCTGGATGAAGCGACCAGCAGCATCGATACGCGCACCGAAATGCAGATTCAGGAAGCGATGCGAACCTTGATGAAGGATCGCACCAGCTTCGTCATCGCCCACAGGCTAAGCACGATCCGTGAAGCCGATCAGATTCTCGTCATCGATGACGGCAAAATTGCCGAACGAGGCAACCATGATGAGTTGATGCAGCAGCAAGGTTTTTATTATCAGTTGCATCAGGGTCAGCAAAATTAACCAATTTTACCCTTGAAGACAAGACGAAAACGCCGCATTAGGTTCCGTTTTATTCCGGACCTTTGCGGCGTTTCCATTTTATCGCTTCATTCGTACAATTCCGCGTGTAGATTTATTTAAAAAATTCAATGTGTGTTCCTTAAATTCAGAAGGAGTTAAGTTGTTTATTGCTTCAATAGATTGATCAAGAGTTAGCTTTTGGCGAAATAAAATGGTATTAATCTTTTTTATCGTGCTTATTTCTTCATTTGAAAATCCATTTCTTCTTAGACCAACGATATTAATGCCATGTATGTACGAACGCGTACCATCTGCTAAAGAATATGGAATAATATCTTGTGAAACTTTACTTCCGGCTCCAATCATTGCAAACCTTCCGATGTTACATGATTGGTGTACACCAGAACCACAACCAAAAGTGATATAGTCTTCAATATTAACATGTCCGCCAATTTGCACATTATTGACGATGACGTTGTGATCTCCCATCACTACATCATGTGCGATATGAGCATAATTCATAATAAAGTTGTTACTTCCTACTCTCGTGAAACAATCTCCTTTATGTGTGCCTTTACATATGGTGACATACTCTCTCACGGTATTATTATCTCCAATAATGAGATATGATTCTTCGCCTTGGTAACTTTTATCTTGTGGGTCTGAACCGATAATTGCACCATGTGAAATATAGTTATTCTCCCCAATATCGTGTTAACCCCTATGATTACGTGACTTCCAATCCTACACCCGCTACCTATTTTCGAATTTTCTTCAATGATACTGAAAGGTCCGACTTCGACATTGTCCCCAATTACTGCCGTAGGATGAATAATGGCTGAGTGATGTATCATTTAGCACCTTCCTTTGTTTTGGAAAGTTCATCAAGCTTCTCATTTAGTTTTTTTATCATTTTCGGTAGTCTGGAAAGTGCAGCGGATTCTCTTAGTTGTCTCTTATGTGAACGAGCTGTATATCCCGACACCGTTGAGTTCTCGGGCATGTTTTTAGTAACCATGGTTTTAGCTAAAACCACGCAGCAGTCTCCAATGGTAATATTATTAATAACTGCACTTCCACCAGCCAATATGACGCGATTACCAATCTTCGATGAGCCCCCAATTGCACTTGTACCTGCGATAATACAGTGCTCACCAATTTGAACATTATGGCCAATTTGAATAAGGTTGTCCATTTTGGTCCCTTTACCAATGGTTGTTGAATCAATCGTTCCACGATCAATAGTCGTGTTTGCACCAATTTCAACATCATCAAAAATAATGACATTTCCAATATGGGGGATTTTCACTTGTTTTTGCCCATCCCATTCAAAACCAAATCCGTCAGCACCAATCACTGCACCTGAGTGAATGATGACGTTATCTCCAATGAAAGTATCATGTAACACAGTGACATTAGGGTGTATCAAGCAATTCGTTCCAATGGTCACATTTTTACCAATAAATGAATGCGCGGAAATGATAGTATGATCTCCAATAGAAACATCTTCTTTAATTACCGCGAAATCGTCGATCTGCACATTGTAGCCTAACGTTACCGAAGGCTCAATTGTTTCTGATGATACTACACCACTACTTTTGTTTTTTTCACTAAACATTTCAATTAAGCGAATAAAATCGAGTCTGGGGTTTTTCACCTTAATAACAGGTACTTTAAATTTTATTATTGTTGTTTCTGGCACAATGAAAGCTGAAGCATTACATTTATCTAATTTATTTAGATTTTTATCCGTAACAAAAGTAATTTCTCCCTCTCTAGCAGCATTAATTGAACCTACGCCCGTTATAATGACATTGCCATTACCTATTAGAATCCCATTTAACTGTTCAGAAATTTCATATAAATTACATGGCATGATATAGTCTCCTTTTGTATTTAGATTAGATTATTTAATAATTCTCGAGCAAAAAGAGTGTTCAAAAAATGAGAGGTTCCCGAGCCTATGATTTTTGCATGAAAAGAAGGATTCAAAGCTAAATCGCCAATAAGATCCAGCAACTTGTGACGAGACAATTCATCATGAAAACGTAAGTTGGGATAAATTTCCTTTTTACCAATAACTATTCCATGCTCTAAAGAAGCTCCTTGAATTAAACCTTTGCTTCTTAAGTACATTACTTCTTCTTCAAAACAAAATGTCCTAGCTGGCGCAATATCAGTTAAGTAATCGTTTTCTATAAAATTAAAATTGGATGTCTGATCCGAGAGGTAGGCAATTTCATGTTCATTTTTAAAACACACGCAATAGGAGACCATAGAGGAGGGATGAGCTTCAAGAAAAGAATTACCGTGCTCAACTCTAACTTTTTGTTGTAAATGAAGGTAGTTTTTTTTGACTTCTTGCTGCAGATGGCCAACTTCTGAAATCTTGGTTGCAATCTCGGTAGAGCTGCCATCAAAAATGGGTAATTCTTCACCATTAACATCAATAATCACGTTATCGATGCCCATCCCTCGAACAGCAGACAGTGTATGTTCAACCATAGATACAGTGTATCCATGCATGTTTTTAAGCTGTGTGCAACGTTCCGTATTGGATACATTATCGATTTTAGCTTGAATAATTTCATATGGATCTACATCAACTCTTCTAAAAACAATACCTGTGTTTGGTTGTGCAGAATGCAGAGTTATCTTTGACAAATTCCCACTATGTATAGCAATGCCGTCCAATGTAAAGCTACTACGAATCGTTTTTTGGTACATAGCATCCCCTCCGTTTTAATTGAATATTATTCTACTGAACTATTGCAACAGCCCACCCAGTTTATCGTGTAACTCATTAAACAGCCTTCCCCCTTTGACATAATTCTCACATCGGATCCTATTTACATGTATTATATCGATTAAGATTAGCTGATGTTGTCGATATTTGGAGGATCTTCAAATTCACATGAATGTAAAATTTTATAATAAAAGTAGGACAAACCGTTTATGGAGTATAAAGGACTCCAGTTGAAGTACGGATTTACAAAGAGCATATCTTGTGTAAGTCGCAGTTTGGATAACCGGCGGTCTGTCTCCGAACGAATTCAGAAGAGCGAAGAGCAGCATAACAAGAAACCTTAGCACGTCATTGAGCTAAGGTTTCTAAACGAACCATTTTTTGTTTTTTAACTGTCTACTTGACGGGGAGCAGTTCAGTTGGAATTATGCCCCAATAGGTAAATGAAGGGTGAATGTAGAGCCAATCCCCATTTCACTATGAACGGTGATTTTGCCATGATGGTCCAGAGCGATTTTCTGACAGAGTGCCAGTCCAAGTCCTGTACCTTCTTCCTTGGTTGTATAGAATGGATTAAAGATCGTGGCCAGAGAGTTCTCCGGAATGCCGCTGCCCGTATCGCTAATCGAGATAAGCGCCTTATCTCCATCATGCAGCAGATCAATATGCACCTCACCCGGGTCTGTCATCGCTTCAAAAGCATTACGGATCAGGTTGATCAGGACCTGTACGATCTTGTCCCGATCCATGTTGACCACGACTGGCTCACCGGTCATTTCAAGTGTGATTCGATGGCCCCGTGATGCTGCATCCGACTCAGTTAACGACATGACTCGTTCGAGACAATGCCCCACTCGTTCAGGTTTCATGTGATTGGTATGTGGTTTGGAAAACTGCAAAAACTCAGCCGTCAGTTCCGTAACCCGTGTGATCTCCCCCATAATGACTTCATACCAAGGAGCGATATTGAAGGCCTGCCCCGTGACAGCTGCAGGAATCCGCGAATGGCCGTCAGCGGGTTGCGAATTTCGTGAGCCATGCCAGCGGCCAGTTCACCAACAGCCCGGAGTCTTTCGGAACGGAAGACCTCCTCTTCGTTTTTCAACCATTTATTGCGCTGATGCTGGAATAAACTGTCCTCCGCCACCGTAATAAAGTGCTGCAGCGTCTCGGACATTCCCGGATAGAGGGAAATACTGTAGTTTACCTGCAGCCCCCGCAAATCCCCTGACAGGAGTGACGTCACGCGTTCTTCAATGTCCTGTGTCTCAGGCAAAATGACTGCATAGCGATCTCCTGCATAACGGGATATACCGTACGAATCCGAAAATTGTTTTGTAATGCTCTCGCCCGTATTTCTGATAACGCTGCACCAGTTGTCTTCGACCTCTTTGTCAAACCCATTGAGATTCTGAATATTCAGAATTATCAGCAAAAAGGAGCGGTGCTCCTCCACCGTTTTATTAAGGGCATCCATGTATCCTTCGTAATTCAGCAGCCCGGTGAGTGGGTCATGGAGGGTAAGAAAATCATTTTTCTCTCGAAGTCTGCGCTTCTCTGCCTCGCTGTTAATTAAGGTATGATACAAAAATATAATGACTATCGCAGTTAACATGTCAAACAGGGATACCAGCAAATTATATGTATCTATCGGTACATAGGTGAGCCGAATCACTGTATATTCGAGCACAAGCAGCATCGAAATGGGCAAAGTCTGGGCAACGCGTTGTTTATCCTGAATCATCGACATGATCAGCAGATAGTACAGCATATTGCACCAGTTCAATGCACTGAAATAGTGGAATATCCCAAGAAAGACCCAGTGGACGTTACGCAGTGCAGGATAACGTTTCTCCCCATATATACTTGCTACAAATAACACACCAGCACATATCATTAACGCGAGATGGGAAGTAAGCCCTAGAAAATAAGAGGACAGCATTACAAGCAGACATCCTAGCGGGAAAATAACCATTTTCATCGTGTAACTCAGCAAACAGCCACGCCCCCTTTGACATAATTCTCGCATCCGGATTCTATTTACATGTATTATATCGATTATGATTAGCTGATGTTGTCGATATTTGGAGGCTCGTCAAATTCACATGAATGTATAAATTTATAATTAAATTAGGACAAACGGTTTATAGGAAAACGGAGAATGCGAAACTATTTTACATCACATTGCCCAACACTATGTTACAATACATTAATGGGTTTATTTAGGATATCACACCAGATATGGAGGGATTGAATGATACAACAAAGAAAACCGATAGGCATCGGGACACTTTCTTTGCTTGTGCTCGCAATGGGGGTGGCCTTTAATTTTCCCTGGGGCACAGAAAAGCTACAGCTCAGCCACTATTTATTTAATCTATTGAACTTGCCTATCTATAGTAATGGTCATCAAGGATTTCACATTCCATTTATAGTAGCTATAATCTTTTGGTTATCTTCCGTTTTGATCGCACGCAAATATCATTCTCACTATGGTACAAAGTTGGCCTACAAGGTCGGTGGTTTCATGCTGATCTTTAGCGTCATGATCTTTCCACTTTACGGAATAATATGGGCTGTATTTCATTAAAAGAGAAAAATAAGCATAAAGCCAGCCCCTGTCATTCCAGGAAGCTGGCCTTATGCTTTATTACTACACTTCTATTTTTTTGCCATATACTTACGGATATCAAATGCCACCGCGGCCACAATAATCAACCCTTTAATAATGAGCTGCCAGTAAGGACTTACGCCAATAAAGGTCAGACCATAGTTGATAACCCCAAAGATCAGCACCCCTGCCATAACACCAGGCACCGTTCCAATACCACCTGCAGTGGAGACGCCCCCCACAACGCAAGCGGCAATGGCATCCAGCTCATACATATTACCGTAATTGTTCGTTGCCCCGCCCGTACGCGCGGCTTCCAGCACACCGCCCAGTCCATACAATGCACCTGCAATGGCATACAACGCAATCAGGTTGCGTGCCACATGAATGCCGGATACATGTGCAGCCTGAATGTTGCCACCAATGGCATACATGTTCTTCCCGAGGCGAGTCTTGTTGAAGACCACCCAGCAGATCAGCGCAACTGCTATGGCAATCAATACGATATACGGAATGGAATAACCACCACCAAGATCAATGTAACCAGATCCGATAACGGTAAAATCAGGTCTCAGTCCACCAATTGGTTGTGACTGGTTGGGCTCCGTATCAAAATAAATCGAGTTCAGACCATAGACCGCAACCATCGTCCCCAGTGTGGCAATAAAAGGTGGAACATGTAGTTTGGCTACAATGATGCCGTTAACGAGTCCGACCGCCAGACCAGCGATGATCCCGATGATGATCGGAAATCCCACCCATAAGTGTGGCAGATCGGGAAAGAACCGATTGGCATATTCGTCGATTTGCAGCATGGATGCCGATACAACAGCGGTTAGACCTACGACGCGTCCTGCCGACAAATCAACCCCACCTGTTACCAGGATAAACGCAGCACCCAGCGCAATGATGGCCCGTGTGGAGGACTGTTGTAATATATCCCGAAGTGTAGAGAAAGCGAGAAAGTGTGGATCGGCAATGGCAATACCAATGACGAGTAAGATCAGCACAATAAAAATTGCGCGCTGCGCCACATACTGCTTCACCTGATTGATAACCTGTGTGTTCATATATTCCCTCCTGACTAAGCCATCCGCTGCTGTGCGGCCAGCCTCATGATATCCTGCTCTGTTGCCTCGGCTCCATCCACGATTCCGGTGAGCCGTCCTTCGCTCATGACCATAATTCGATCGGACATGCCTAGCAGTTCGGGCATCTCCGAACTGATCATAACAATGCTTTTGCCCTGGCGGGCCAGTTCCGTAATAATGGTGTAGATTTCAAATTTCGCGCCCACATCAATCCCGCGTGTCGGTTCATCGAGCAGTAGAATTTCCGGGTCAGTCAACAACCATCTAGCCAGAAGCACCTTCTGCTGATTACCGCCAGAAAGGTTGCGAATTAGCGTGTTAACCGAAGGCGTTTTGGTTCTGAACTTCTGAGTCTGCTCATGTGCCTCATCTCGGCCTTTCTTCTCATCTAACAGACCAATCCGATTCCGGTAACGTCCGAGACTCGCAATAATGGTATTTTCATATACAGACAACACTGGAAAAATCCCCGTGACTCTTCGCTCCTCGGTCAGCAGCGCTATGTTATGGCGCTTCGCTGCGGCGGGCGACTTGATCTTCACCTTGCGTCCATGAATTGATATCGTACCTGAAGCAAGTCCGCGTAAGCCAAACAGCGACTCAATCAATTCCGTTCGCTGTGCGCCAACAAGGCCGCCGATTCCAAGCACTTCGCCTTTCCTCAGTTCAAACGTCACGTCCCGGAATGAATTCGGCTGACTGGAGGTTAAGCCTTCTGCCTTCAAAATCACTTCTCCAGGTACATTCGTCCGTTCCGGGAACCGTTCATCCAGATCACGTCCAACCATGCGCGTAATGATCAGATCGGTCGTTAAATCGACAGCATCCCAAGTACCCACCACAAAGCCATCCCGCATAATCGTGACCTCATCCGAGATCGTCAGAATTTCCTCCATCTTGTGCGAAATGTAGATAATGGACACGCCGCGACTGCGCAGCTGATTAATAATGGCGAAGAGCTGGTCCACTTCCTTGCCCGTGAGCGAGGACGTTGGCTCATCCATCACAATGACTTTGGATTGAAAAGAGACCGCTTTGGCGATTTCCATCGATTGTATTTTGGAAACGGATAGAGTTCCGGCCAGAGCCTTGGGATCAATGTCCAGATTGAGATCCTGGAACAGGGCCAATGTATCAGCATACATTTGTTTCTCATCCACCAGCAGTCCCCACTTGGGAAACCGTCCGAGCCAAATGTTCTCCATTACCGGTCGATGAGGTACCGGATTCAGCTCCTGATGAATCATCGATATGCCATGCTGAAGCGCCGCTTTCGAACTCGGAATCTCCACCTCATTGCCGTCCATCCGAATCGTTCCTTCATCCGGGCGATACATACCGAACAGACATTTCATTAGCGTGGATTTGCCCGCTCCGTTCTCTCCCATCAGCGCATGTACCGTGCCCGGCTTTACCTTCAATGTGACCTGACTCAGTGCCTGCACACCCGGAAATGCTTTGGATATTCCGTCCATCTCCAGCAGGTAAGGTGATTCCATCTTTCATCCTCTCCTTCCGTAAACCCGGCAAAAAAGGACGCCATCTCATGACGGACGTCCCTGTTTGCTGCTGTTATTGGGCGTCGGCAATGTTGTCTTTCGTAATTTTTTTGTATGCAATCCAGACGTATTTGCCATCCGTAATGTCATAACCCGTATTTTCCTTCGTTGGCGTCTCACCCTTCGCGAGTACGGAAGCGAGTGCAACCGTTGCTGCGCCCTGGTTCTTGGCATCATTCAACACCGTACCCAGCATCGTTCCGTCCTGAAGAGCCTGAATGGCTGGAGCGGTGGCATCTACACCGACAACCGGCATCGTTTTGCCGTCCTTGAAGTATCCGGCTGCTTTCAACGCCTCAATGGCGCCAAGTGCCATGTCATCGTTGTTAGCCAGTACCGCTTCGATCTTGTCTCCATGGGAGGCGAGGAACGCCTGCATTTTTTCCTGGCCTTTGACCCGATCCCACATCGCCGTATCTTCCGCCAGCGCCTCTACCTCGATACCTGCATCCTGAATGGCCTGAACGGAATATTTGGTCCGCAGCTCAGCATCCTGGTGGCCCGGTTCGCCTTTCAGCATGACGTATTGCAGCTTGCCGTCCCCGTTTTTATCTGCCTCAGGGTGAGCCTTCCAGTAATCCACAATGAGCTGACCCGAGATCGTGCCGGACTCTTCCGCCTTGGCTCCAACGTAATACACTTTATCCCACTTGTTCATGTCTTCGGCAACCGGCTCACGGTTCAGGAAGACCACCGGAATGCTTGCCGCTTTGGCTTTGTCAATAATGACTCCTGCTGCGGTCCGGTCCACCGGATTCACGGCCATTGCATTGTACTTCTTGGATACAAACAGATCGACTTTTTCATTCTGGGTTGGCTGTGCGTTCTGGCTATCCACGATATCGAGTGTGGCTTTGCCTTCCGCTGCTGCGGTCATCGCATTCCTTACCCCCGTCATGAACGTATCATCGAACTTATAGATCGCCACACCGATCTTCGGCGTTTCTGTTCCTCCTGCTGCCTGACCTCCTGCGTCTGTTCCCGTACTTCCGCCTGCGCTGTCTCCACCACTGCTGCACCCCGCCGCCGCAACCATACATGCTGTAAGCAACAATGTCATCCACGTTTTCTTCATATCCTAATGACCTCCCCCAAGTTCATTCGGCTTTACCGATGTCTTTATTATGAAAGGGTTTACAATAAATTCGAATACAATATCTTCCTCTGTTTTATCGAAATCTTCCTCAATTATCTTCCTGTCTTCATTGTACAAAAGGAAACAGCAGCTTCTGGTTATCCATCCAGAACATATTGTCCGTACTGACCAGCTTCGTTTCCAGCGTTACTCTGGCTTGTACTTGTTGATTGTTCAGCCGTGCAACGGCCTGATTCACGCCAAGATATCCTGCACTGAATCCATTTTGTACAATCAAGTGTTGAATTCTGCCTTCCTGTAACTGTTCTAACTGCTGCTGTTCACTGCCAAATCCCACAATCTTCACCTTGTTCCCATTTTTCTCGGAAATTCGCCGGTTCAATTCATCCGCTGCACCCAGAGAAGCAGGTTCCTGAAGGGCAATTATTCCGTCCACCTGCCGCTGATCAAGCAGTTGCTTCGTCGCCTGCCAGCAACCATCCCGGGTGCTGCACACGGATTGTGTCTCCACATGAATGTCCGGATACCGGGCTAGTGATTCCTCTACCCCTTGCTCTCGGTTAATCAGACCCGGATTTACAGGATCAGGACCGAGCAAGGCAACGCGCCCTCGTCCTCCCAGCAGTACAGCCATCGCCTCGCCCGCCTGCCGTCCAGCCTCAACGTTATCCATCGAGATGACACTTGTTATGCCTTTTACAGGAAACTCGTCATTCAGCAAAATTACGGGGAGGGCCACTCCGTTGACATCCTTTGTCTGTGCCTTCTGGATGATGCCGCTTAGTGCCTTCTCACTCAAGGGATCGATCAACAGGGCGGATGCTCCCTGTTCCAGTGCCAGCATGACTGCATCGACCTGAGCTTGTTCACGCTCGCTCAGTGGATAAGTTCCATTTTGCAAATGCTCTTGCTTGACCTTTCCCTGTCCTGCTGCGAAGTCAGGGTTAGAGGGCGCGTAAGTTAACCCCTCTGAGGGAAAAGCCTCCACCGTAATCAGCTCCGCCCCCGCTTCTTTGGCAGCCGCTTCAGCCCCAAGACGAATCGCTTCTGCAAGTTCCCCTGTTCCCGCTGGCGTAATTAGTGCAATACGCGGCGGCGACCCCGTCGGATCAGCGTTCGACAACCCACACGCCATACATAACAACAGGCAGCAGATAGCTGCTGCAATGGACATATAACGAAGTATAGGGACTCTCACGCGAATAATTTCCACGCGGACGCAGAGTTTCATTTTCATAACTAAATGCCCGATCCAGTCCGTTCTATTGATCTTATTCGCCTTGTTGGTTCGCTTGGCACACGTGCTGTTCCCTTTATTGTTCATCATGAGCATCGTCCTCCTCCCGTTCCCATTGGAGCGGAATCCGAATCCAGACCGTTGTACCTTCTTCCAGCTCACTATCGAATTCAAGACCATAAGCCTCGCCATAATAGAGCTGAATTCGATCATGTACATTGCGTACAGCTACACCTGATCCTGCACCACTTTTCACGATAGGACTGCCTACCAGGAGTTTTGACATCTGTTCTTCCGTCATGCCAACCCCATTATCCGTAATGCGGAACACCAGCTTGTCTCCTTCCCGGTATACACGAATCTCAATGCATCCCTCGTCCATATGATATTCAATGCCATGCACGATCGCATTTTCAATGAGTGGTTGAAGCACCAGCTTAAGTGTCAGGCAGTCCAGTGTGTCCTCATCCGCATCCATGCTGAAATTGAATTTGCGCTTGAATCGCATTTGCTGAATCGTCAGGTAATGATGGGCATGCTCCAGTTCTTCCCTGACCGTAATAATCGTTTTGCCTTGACTGAGACTGATGCGAAACAATCGGGACAACGAAGTGATCATCGTAATAACTTCCTCATTCCGGCTCATGCCCACCATACGCACGACCGAATTCAACGTGTTGTACAGGAAATGCGGATTAATCTGAGCCTGTAAAGCTTCCAGTTCAAGACGCCGTTTCTGTTCCTGTTCATGGATAATTTCACTCATCAAGGTACGGATTTTATTAACCATCAAGTTAAAGCGACGGGATAAACGTTCCACTTCCAGCGGCCCTTCAATAGGTAGCTCCACGTTGAAATCCCCCCGTTCCACAGCCTTCATCTTTCGTTCCATGCGCCGAATTGGACGTGTCAGACTGGAAGAGAGGAACAGCGAAACCAGGATGACCAAGACCAACACAACGAGCAGCACCCAAATCAGATATCCATTAACCTCCTGGCGGGTCGTCATGATCTCATCCAGATAGGCCACACCAACGATCTTCCACCCAATATTGGCGACAGACTTGACGGAATTCAACCTTTTCTGCCCGTCCGCCTCATCTTCATAACTACCTGTTGCAACCAAAGCCTGTTCAATATTTTCACTTTTGAGCCCCATGTACATCAATTGCTGCTGTGGGTGGTATACGATATTACCTGCACTCTCGTCGATGATATAGACGTATCCCCGTTGCCCCAGACTGACCCGGCGGCTCAGTTCATCCATCTGTTTGAAGTTGATATCCACCAGCAAAATGACCTGCTGATCCTGACCATTTTGCCGTATCGTAATACCTTTGCTCATGGAAACGACCCATTTGTATGGGCCTGTGTACATGTTCTGGATATGAGGCAGCGAGAAACTAAGGTGATCCGGCACTCTAAGCGCAGATTGAAACCACCCTTGCTGTGTCACATGGGCACTCGGTTTTAATTCGGCTGAAGGTCTGTTCTTGAGCAAATGCCCTGTCGAATCCAGCAAAGTAATGGAGATGATATCTTCGCGGCTGCTAAGCAGCGTGTCGAGCTGTTTGTCTACCTGATCCCCTTCCCACGTTCCATCCCGCAGCATATGCTCTTCGATAGCTCGATACAGATGCGACATGCTACGAACATAATCCTCCAGATTGTAACTGACCTGGTCCACGATCTGTCTCGTCGTCAGCTCCGCACTTCGCTCCGCAGCCTGTGTGAATTTGTCATGCAGCAGCAGCGCCATGATGGTGAGCACCAATACGATGAAGACGGAGAAGGACCACGTAATAATAAAGCGGATACTGCTGACTCTCGATGACCTCAACCTGGACCGCAGCCTAAGCCAAAGGGATCTCATCCATCCGGCAAACGGACTCATCGGATTGAGCCTTCATTAGCTGTTAGTGCTGCCTGCTTGCGATATTCTTTAGGCGAGATGCCGATATGCTTTTTAAAACAAAAACTGAAATAATTCGGTTCGGCGAAGCCTACCTGACCTGCAATCTCAAACGACTTCAGCTCCGTGGAGCGAAGCAGTTCCTTGGCCGCTTCCATACGGATCTGCATCAGATATTGCAGAAAGGTGAGCTGCACTTCTTTTTTGAAAATGCCACAAAAATAACCCGAGCTAATATGCAGATGTCCGCATACTTTCTGAATGGACAGATCCGGATCGGCATAGTGTTCTTTGGTAAATGATAACGCCTGCTCCACAATATCCTTGTATACATGCTGCCGTCCGCTGGCGATGCGATGTTGTACAAGCAGACAAACCTCCCGCACTTTGTTCTGTGCCTCGGACAACCCTGGTAAACGGAACAAATCGGCGTACAACTGGAACCCCGCCCCAAAGATGTCCTCCATCGCCTCACCTGATGCCTGAGCTGCCTTCCAGACGGTCGTTAGAACTTCAATTAAATAGAGCTGAATGTCACTTCGCCCATGCTCTACCGTAATTTCCCGGAAAATGATCTCCAGCGCTTCTTCCAGTTCCGTCTGCGTTCCCGCCTTCAGACAGCGTGTCAGCGCCTGCTGCTTCAGCTCGTCAAAACGAAGCTTGCCCGCCGTCTGCCGCTCGACATCGGCAATATAGATAAGCGGATCGGTCCCCGGCACAAGTCGGTAATCCAGCGCCAACAGTGCATCCTCATAAGCATGCTTTACACCCGCCAGTGTATTGACAATCTGTCCTGATCCTACGGTAGCGGGAATACGTAAATAGTGGTTAATGCTGCGCATGACATTTTCGAGTGCCTGCTGCTGGCGTTTCTCCCCCTCTGCTCTACCCCAGCGATCCACGTAAAGCAGTACAATCGTCTCCTGATGCATAAAAGCATGTCCGGCTTCGTGTTCCATCCACACTTCTGCTGCAATGTTCAGCGCAGCGAATTGCTTCAACTCCGCATCCTCCGATTGAAGCAAGGACTGTCCTGTACCTTGTCTATGTTCAATTGTATTCTGACGTTCAGCATCAGACGGCTCGCGATCCACTCCTTGCTGCACTATCTCAGCATTCCGTGCCTGTGAAGTTTCCGCTTGCCCACGCCGCGGCGTTTTCTTCCCTTCTCCATCCATATGGAGGGTCAATACAGAGACACCATACCGTTCACCGCGCAGATCCAGTCCGCATTGCTTCGCTTTGTCATGAATATATTCCGGCGATTTCTGCCGATGCAGCAAAGTTGCCATCAGATCGGCCTGCAGCAAGGGTAAGCTTGTATAATAGTGATCGCGCAGCTGTTGTACATTTTCCCGTTCAGCCACTTCTGACTCCATCTGCGCACGCAATCTGGTAAGCAGTTCTGTCAGATGTCCCGCCGAGAAAGGCTTCAGTAAATATTCATCCACACTCAGCGAGACCGCTTGCCGGGCGTAGTCAAATTCATCATATCCGGTCAAAATCACCACTTTCACAAGCGGATTACGCTCCCGTAATCTTTTGGCAAGTTCAAGTCCATCCATAAAAGGCATGCTGATGTCTGTGACCACAATATCCGGGTCCACCCGCTCTGCCATCTCCAGGGCTTCCCGGCCATTCTCCGCCAGACCAACAATTCGCAAATCGAGCGCTTCCCAATCTACCTCTACGACCAACCCTTCGCGTACATCCTCTTCATCATCCACCAGCAATACCCGGTACACGTTCGGATTCCTCCTTTATTTAAGGGGCCTTAAGCCCAAGCAATAACGTATATGTCGATATGATCCAAGGTTGCCATCATAATATACAATATAAATTCGATTGTGTAACCGCTTACTTTTAAGGTGATAAGAAGCGATTCGTGACACGCTGGATGAACATGATGAGAAAGAGAATATCACCGAATGGAAACTGTTCAACAGCTTGGAGGATTCGTTAAACACACTTCCCCATAAAGAACAATCTTCCTTCATCGCTGCCTATTATAGTAACGAACGAAGAACTATGTTGGAAAAGGGGACATCATGCCAGCCTTGCTTTTACATCCAGATCATACAAAGGCGATACAGTTTTGGGAAAAGCATAATGGAACCTATGCCATGATAATGATGGATACCCGAATCAATGAAAAT
The DNA here is from genome assembly GCF_052244825.1 of Paenibacillus sp. 1A_MP2. Lineage (NCBI taxonomy): Bacteria > Bacillati > Bacillota > Bacilli > Caryophanales > Paenibacillaceae > Paenibacillus > Paenibacillus sp. 1A_MP2. Next base: position 6,052,852 of record NZ_JBQQCS010000001.1, read on the forward strand.
GGCAAAGACGAGTGGTATGTAAGTCGTTCGCAGGAAATAAATAAGCCCTAACCCACTTCAGCGGGCTAGGGCGTTAATCTTCTTCAAGAGGGAACTGCTCAGGTCCAGTTCTATCCACTGCTGTGTACACTCATGCTCAATTGCTGCATGTGCTTTAATACGATTCCGTTTCTCCATCCTCTTCTACTGACGAAGATAGATTGGCATTTAACCCCTTCACGTAAATCATGGTGGTATCGGGATTGGTATGCCCCATCATTTCGGCCAAGCGATGCAGTGGTGTATGCTCGGCCATAGCGTATCCGAACCGATGACGAAGATCATGGGAACTTAGCCCTTCCAGTCCGGCTGTGGTCATCACCTTTTTGATCAAATGGCGCAGCGCCCTCTCCGTTAAGCGATCACTGGTTTTCTCGGAAGGAAACAGGTAAGGACTATCCAGATCAAGTCCAGCCATATACGCCTTCAACATCGCAATACACGTCATGTTCAGCGGAATTTTCCGTTGACCGTTTCGTTTATCGGCCCTCACGGTGAGTTGCCCGCTTCGTTTTCCCAATTCAATATCTATGGGAGCAAGATTACATACCTCCATCGTTCGCAAACCCGTATGAAACATGAGAGTAAGGATGGTCTGATCCCGAAGCGAGTTGCCGTTCTCAACCGCAGATATGAACGATTGTTCTTCCTCGGTAGTCATTCGGCGCGGGCTAACCTTGTCTTCCGGAATGAATTTCAGTGGTTTGGCAGGATCACTGATGATCCTGGATTCCGAGGCGGCCCACTTGAAAAAACGCTTCAATGTAATCAATCTGCGATTAATGGTAGATGGTTTCAATTGCATTACCTTTTGTGAATCTTCCCGGTAACGGACTAAAGTCGATGTCTGCACGTCCTCGATTTGGAATGAGATCCCTTCCCCCGAGAATTATTTCCTTTATACCATTCGGTAAAATGCTTCAAATCACTCGCATATTCCTTCAAGGTTTTGGGAGTCAATTCTCCCTTAATCGTAAGTATATGTATGAATTCCTGAACAACCATTTCTCCTTGTACCGAAGTACCAGATCCCTTATCCAATAGAAAAAACCTCCAAATCTTGACTTATATTAGCGGACATGGTATTATCATATTAATCGATACATTAGCGGACATCAAGTCTGTGGGTTTGAATATACCTGATTAGCGTTGATTTTCTAAATTAGCCTTTTCAAAATGGTCGTTTAAAAACTTATTTTTTTGGAGGAATCACATGCAAACAGGTACAGTGAAATGGTTTAACGCGGATAAAGGATTTGGCTTTATCGAAACTGAAGAAGGAACAGACGTATTCGTTCATTTCAGTGCAATTCAAGGCGACGGCTACAAATCTTTGGATGAAGGACAACGCGTCCAATTTGAAGTAACTCAAGGTAACCGTGGACCACAAGCTGAGAACGTTACTAAAGTTTAATTATATTAAGGCTGCCTGTACAAGGCAGCTTTTTGTTTTATTTCAACCAAATACGAAAAGTGAGGTATGACAAATGGACAAAGAACAATTGATCACAGAAGTAGCCAAGAACGGCGGATTCTCCAAAAAGAACGCTGAAAAGGCCGTAACGGTTGTACTGGATTCGATTTTGGAAGCATTGAAAGAAGGCAAAGAGGTTCAACTGGTTGGATTCGGCAAATTCGAAGTACGTAATCGTGAAGCACGTACGGGCAAGAGCCGCAGAACAGGCAAGGAAATTCAACTTCCAGCAGGTAAGGTTCCTGTATTTACAGCCGGATTAACGATGAAAGAAGCTTTAAACTAAACAGCAACAACAGGATTGGAAAAGAGGTTTTTATTCAAACACACAATGAACATTTTGATGTAAATGTCGTGTTTTCTACGGTTGATGATATCATTAACTTTTATTCCGGCAAGCAGACAGACCAGAATAACGCGGAAGATCACACCCATTCAACACCCCCATTAGAAGAGTCTGCACAGACGCCACAACCACCCACTCGCTAAAACGAACCTTTCATCTTGGACAATAAGAAGCCCTGTTCCGCTCAACACGGTCCAGGGCTTGATTTGTGTCAATCGAGCACCCAGGGAGAATGAATTTTGGGTACGTCATTGATTAATTGCTTGGTATAGGGATGCTCTGCATGGTGAATGACCTCCTCTGCTCTCCCTGCCTCCACCATTCGTCCTTGCTCCATAATGCAGATCGTGTCGCTCACATAATAAGCCAGCCCCACGTCGTGCGTAATAAATACAATAGTCATGCGGTTCTCGTCACGCAGCTTGAGCAGCATATCCAGAATGGTTGAACGCGAGCAGGCATCCACCATGGAAGTCGGTTCATCCGCAATCAGCACCTTGGGATGCAGCATGAAAATGCGGGCAATCATAAGCCGTTGCATCTGTCCACCGGACAGTTCAAACGGATATTTGTTGTATAATTCCTCGAACTTCAGGTTAACGAAGGAACAGGCTTCCTTCATTTTGGCATATTCCTCGTCCTTGTTCAGTTTCAGTCCCTGAAGTTTGATACAGTCCACCAGCAGCTTTTCCACCCGGTGAAATACGTTGAACGAGGAGAACGGGTCCTGGAAAATGGCCTGAATATCCTTCCAATAGGCTTTACGCTCACGGTACCGCTTCAGCTGTCTTGGCTTGCCATCGTATTCGATCGCTCCATCCGATTCCTTGAGCAATCCCATAATCATTTTCGCAAGCGTGGTCTTACCACTGCCGCTCTCTCCCACAATGGAGATAATCTCCCCTTCATGAAAATCAAAGCTCACATCGTCCACCGCTGCCTTTTTGCGATTGCCTGTACCGTACACCTTGGACAGATGGCGGCCGCTGATCAGCACCTTGCCCATCGTCATACTACCTCACTCCTTTCAGGGAGCCTTGATCCGAGCCGATTACGCCCAGAAGGAATCATTTCATTGGTCTGCACTATCGTCTGTGTCAACTTGAACATCCTCGACTTCTTCTCCGTTAGAAGCGTTCTCCTCTTGGTTCTGTTCCCGCTCCTGGAACTCATCATTCCGCTCCTGCTCGAAGTGCCCTTCCTGCTCCTTCACCCTGATCTGCTCCAGCATCTCCGGTGTCAGGAGACAGCGATATAAGCGCCCATCAACATGAATGTTCTCAATTTTCCCTTGGCGGCACTCGTCGGTCACCAGTGTACAGCGCTCTGCGAAGCGACAGCCTTCCGGCACATTTTTCAGATTCGGTGGTGCACCGGGAATGGCAGCCAGCTTATGCTCCTTCATGCCCTCTTCCGGAACAATGATGGAGCCCATCAGCTTGCGGGTATAAGGATGCAGTGGATTGAAAATCATTTGCTCTGCCGTTCCTCGCTCCACGATCTCCCCGGCATACATCACCATAATTTCATCCGTCACATGGTACAGCAATGGCAACTCATGTGTGATGAATACCAGTGACTTGATGACCTTGCGGTTCAGCAAATCCTTCAACAAACGGATGACCGCCTTCTGAGAAGTGACGTCCAGTGCCGAAGTAGGTTCATCCGCAATCAGCACATTCGGATTCAGAATCGTGGAGATCGCGATGACCGTACGCTGCTTCATACCGCCGGACAATTCATTTGGATACATATCCAGCACATCCGGCGACAGATTCAATGATTGGAAGCGCTCCGTAGCCATCTTCCGCACATCCGGACGTTTCATCTCCGGACGATGTTCCTTCATGATGTCTTCAATAAACCTGATAATCCGCAGCGTTGGATTCAGTGCATTCATGGCAGCCTGGGGAATATAGGCAATTTCCTTGCCCAGAATACGAGCACGAAGCTGCTCTTTGTTCAACTGCATAATATCGGTACCATTGATCCGGATCGAACCACTGCCATAATGCAGGGGCGGGAAATAAAAGCCCATCAGGCTAAGTGCCAGCGTTGATTTGCCACAGCCCGATTCACCTGCAATACCAAGAGTCTGCCCCTCTTCCAGTCCAAATTCCACCCCGTCAACGGCAAAGACATTTTCCTTGAGCCGGGTACGGTAGTAGGTTTTGAGACCGCTGACCTGAAGTATAGGTTGGTTCATGGTCTTAGCTCCTTATTTTCGGATTGAAAATTTCGTCCATGCCCGTATTCATCAGATAAAGCGAGAAGGTAATGACGGCAATCGCCAGCGCCGCAGGAATGAATGCCCACCATGCCCCTGCTACTGGTGCTTCGAACACCAATGCCCAGTTCATCAAAATGCCGAGTGAGATCGTATTATACGGTCCCAGCCCCAGCATGGAGATGGAAGCTTCGGACAGGATGCCCGAGGCCGTCTGGAGTACAAAAGCCATCACTACATAAGACGCGATATACGGCAAAATCTCATGAATAATGATCCGTGGCGTACTGTGTCCCGAAATTTTCGCAATATGCACATGATCCCGGCTGCGAAGAGATGTCGTCTGGGCTCGCACAGCCCGGGCTGTCCAGGGCCAGCTGGTTATCCCGATAATAATGGCCGTCACTAGAGAACTGCGTGAATCAATACTGACCGAGATCAAGATCAGGATGATGAACGAAGGTATAACGATGAATATGTTGGTAATTGCCGTCAGAAAGTTATCCAGCATTCCTCCGATATATCCCGACACCAGGCCCATGACCAGACCGATAACGGTCGCAAAAATACCTGCAATCAGTCCCACGCGTATAGACGTCTGGATGCCATACATCAATTCAAGGAAAATATCCCGTCCAAAATTGTCCGAGCCAAGCAGCAGGCCATCACCCGGCGGCTGGAACGCCATCGCAATCATCTCCAGGGGATCACTGCGATTGATGAGCGGATAGATCGTAACCAAGAGCAGCATGCCGACAAAAGTCACCGCACCGATCATGAATTTGGGTGACTTCAGCAAAATCGAGATCGAATGCTTCATATCACTGTTCCTCCATTTGAGCGGCCTTGATGCGCGGGTCAATGAAGCCGTAGATGACATCAATGGTAAAATTCGCAAGCAATACAGCAATGGCAATCAGCAGCGTGCACCCCGAGATTAGTGGGTAATCCAGCTGCCTTATGGCCGTGAACAGCCATGTGCCGATGCCCGGATAACTGAATACAATCTCACAGATGAGTGATCCGCCAACCATCGTGCCGATGGAGAGCGCAAGTCCCGTAATTTGCGGCAGCATGGCGTTGCGGAATACATAACGCGCAATTCGGCCGTCGCGTATGCCCAGCAATTTACTGTACAGCACATAGTCGGAATTCAGCTCATAGATGGACATCTCTCGCATGCCAATAGCCTGACCACCAATGGTCACGAGAACAATGGAGAGAAACGGCAAGGTATGGTGTCGAACCACGGACATGATGAAGTCGAAGCTCAGCTGTGGTACCATCTGGAAGTCATATCCCCCGACAGCGGGAACCATTTCAGTGATAACGCAAAGACATACAGCATAATAATAGCCAGAGTAAAAAAGGGAATGGAGTTGATAAACAACGCTACCGGAAACAGCACTTTATCAAAAACACCCTTCCGGTACGCCGCAATAGCCCCGAGCAAATTGCCAATCAGCCAGCCGACCAGAATGGCCGGAAGCTGAAGCCCCACCGTCCAAGGGACGGCGGAGGCCAGAATGTCCGTCACAGGCTTCGGATACAGTCCAAAGGACGTACCGAGGTTGCCTGTAAACAGATTTTTCAAATAGATGCCGAATTGTGTCCATAGCGGCTGATCAATGCCGAATTCAACCGTAAACGTCTCATACACCCGCTTGATGGAATCCGAGTCGGTCATCCCTGACGTCATTTTGGAAGCGATCATGCTCACCGGATTGCCCTCAATCAGTCTTGGCAAAATAAAATTCAGTCCGATGGCAATGACCAGGGTCAGGCCGTACCAGAATACTTTTTTGGCGACATATCTGGAATAGGCATTCATAGAATTTAGCACCCCCGAGTTTAGCGGATAAGGGCCTTATGTCTGAAGTGACGTGTTACTTCATCGTGTCCTGATTCAATATGAGTTCCTTAATTGTGAATCTGATATAACGCCTTGATGCCGGCTCCATCCATCGAGATTTGCGGTGGAATGTTGGTGCCGTCTCCTTCGGTCGGGAAACCTTTCCAGACCGATTCATTCACGGTGTCGAACACCCATGGTCTGTACATCAACGGAATGGAAGGAATGTCTTTCAGCCAGATCGTATTCAGTTCGGTGTACAATGACTTCAGCTTCGCCTCGTCAGACACGGATGGAATCTCTTCAATAATGGCGTCTGCGCGGTCATTCTGGTAACGTCCCCAGTTCCAGAACGCCATCTCGCCCATTGGGGCAACCCCTTTGGAGTACATGATCGTCATCGCACGGTTCCAAGGCTGGCTTGGGCTGACCCCGCCCGCCGGTGTGTTCATGATGATATCGAATTTGCCGGTTTGCAGATCATTCGTCCACACCGGGGATTCTGGGAATTTGGTGCGAATCTCGATACCGATAGCCTTGGCGCTCTGTGCTACGATCTCCAGGGCAGCATTCCAGTCAGACCAACCGTATGGGCATTCAACTTCGAAAGGTCCAAGGCGTGTGCCGTTAAGGACGCGGATGCCATCCTTGCCTTTCTTCGCTCCAATCTTGTCGAGCAGGGCATTGGCACCTTCAATATCCATCGTCCATTGCAACGATTTGATGGCATCCTGGTCAATGTATTTGGACTCGGCGTCCGAGTTCAAGGTCAGGGAAGGCTGCATCGGTGCAGAATATCCGCTCATGGCGAGCTCCGAGATTTTGTCATAGTTGATGCTCATGGCTATCGCGCGGCGAACGTCAGCATTATCGAGTCCAGCTTTGGACAGATTGAAGAAAATGCTTGGCATGGAACCGGGCAGATAATACGGCGCATCCTTCAGATATGTTTTGACGGCAGCCCCGCCTTCCCACATCTTCCACACCTGAGGGATAAACTGCTGCGAGACGTCCACTTGCCCACTCTTGAACGCCAGATCTCCTGCGGCATTGTCCTTGTAGATCACATGGGTGATGTACTTCGGTGCAGGCAGCTTGCCAAACAATTTCTGGCCCCAGTAGTTGTCGTCACGGACAATCGTAATTTTCTGGTCGTTATAAAAATGAAGCTTATATGCTCCGGTTCCCACCGGATTGTCATTGATCTCTTTGCGAATCGCGGTCAGATCATTATTGTTCTTCTTCTCGATCTCTGCCCAGATGTGCTTCGGCAGCATCGGAATCAGTTCAATGCTGTCTAGTACGGTCAGTTTGTTCGGGTTATCGGGGTTCAGCTTGATTTCCACGGCCTGTGCTCCATCTGCTGTCACCTCACTGATGTAAGTCCAGAAGCTGCTCCAGTTGATATCGTATTTTTTGCCCAGCTCATAGGTATATACAACATCATCTGCCGTAAAATCCGTCCCGTCGCTCCACTTCGCATCCGCATTCAATTCAATACGCAGTGTGGTTTCATCCGTCCATTCATACGACTTGCCCAGGAGAGGTTCAAGCCCACCGTCCAGCTGATTCACCATGAACAGCGTCTCGTACACCAGTTCCCTGGAGTTGCCGTAATTCACAGGAAATGCGGGATTTCCGCTCAGCAGATTAAAGTTGGTAGGTGGCCCCCATTGCAGCCCGTTGATATACAAGGTCTCGTTACGCGGGGTTTCCTTGTTGGTTTGTGGTGCAGGTTCGTTCTGGGTTGTCGTGGTCGGTGTATCCACCGTCCCTTGTGGTTCACTTACTGATGGCGGCTGAACACTTTGGCATGCGGCTAACAGCGTGACAGACATGAACAGAGCAACGAGCGGTTTTGCAGCACTCTTGAATCGCATCCTGAACCCCTCCGTGAATTCATTTTGACATTATTGGAAGCGCTTACTTAAAGTTATTCTATGACTTATCTCACACCAAACATTCCATCTCTTTTCTCAATGTTGAGACATTGTTTTGCGGTCACACGAAATAACCAGCTCCGCATGGGGCAGCTGGTTATTTATTGATTTGTATTATTACTCCACTAAGGATGAAGCACCGTTTACTTGACGAATCCATTACGAATCGCAAAGACGACCGCCTGTGTGCGGTCTTCCACCTGAATCTTTTGCAGAATACGATGTACATGAGTCTTGACTGTGCTCTCTCCAATAAAAAGCTTACGGGCAATCTCCTCATTCCGTAATCCGTATGCCATCTGTTGCAAAACCTCCAATTCCCGTCCGGTAAAGGGTTCTGGCAGTTGTTCGTTTGCTACCGTTTCCTTCACCGAATCCGGATGACTCGGGGTTGAACGAATGGCGAGGCCGATCACCTTCGATGCCACCGCAGTGCGATAAATAGCCTCCCCCGGTACGCAGCTCGTACCGCATCTACAAGTTCATCCGGTGCCGCATCCTTGAGCAAATATCCGACGGCTCCAGCACGTATTCCTTTGTACACATAATCCTCATGATCGAAGGTGGTCAGGATGACTACTTTGCAGTCAGGCAGCACCTTCAGCAACTCCGCTGTCGCTTCCAGTCCGTCTCCTGCTTCCATCTGCACATCCATTAACACCACATGTGGACGAACCTCAGCTGCCAGCCGGACTGCTTCATGTCCCCCGCCCGCTTCGCCTACCACTTCCATATCCTGCTGTGCACTAATAATAAAACGGAGCCCATGCCGGACCAGATGCTGGTCGTCCACGAGTAGTACATGTATGTTCTGCTCCATTATTGTTCATCACCTCCCATCATCTCCTTCGCATCTTGAGGAATCGTAAGGGTTAGCCTCATTCCATGTGGGTCGACCGCATCAATGGACAAGGAGCCGCCTGCCCTTTCACACCTTGCTCTCATACTCGACAGTCCAAAACCGGGGGAGATCGGATTTTCTTTTCGATACATTCCGTTATCCTCCACAATCATATAAAGCTGATTCTCCTTCTCCAATATGTCCACCTTCACTTGGGAAGCCTGGGCATGACGAATGATATTCGTTAACGCTTCCTGAAGTACACGGTACAGTAGCTCGGACGTTTCTGGCGTCCAATGACTCGTCTGCTCCTGGGGAGTGAGTTTGATCGTGAAGCCTGCCATCTCTCGTATCTCATTCACCAGACTCGTCAAGGCGACCAGCCCGAGGCCTGCTTCATTGCTGCCCATCTGATGAGCAACGGTCCGAACCTCCTGGAGACATTGTCTGACCACTTCAAGTACTGTTCCCATCGCTTTGTCCGCTTCCGCTGCGTCCATCTTCATCATATAAGGTAATGCCTGAAGCTGAACAATAATGGAGGTCAATCGGTTGCCAACACTGTCATGCAAATCCATAGAGATCCGGCTTCGCTCTTCAAGCACGGCATACTGCATCAATCGCACGGTAGCCTGCTCCAGCTCCTGATGTGTATCCTGAAGCTCCTGATGGGCATGTGTCAGTTCAGCATGTACATTCTGCAATTCCTCATAATGGCGTTTGCTGTCCTGTCTGCTTTCCCGTCTAATTCTTGCAGCCCAGCACAGAATATAGGTTACAGCGTGAGCCATCGAATACACCAGAATCTGATCACCTTCGTATTCATCCACATAAAGTAGCGCCGCATTCCCGATGAGAATAATGATACCAAGCAACGAAGAACGATGGATGGGCAGCTTCAGCGCAGTATATCCGATGAGATAAAAGGTTAATTCAAATATGCGACTCTCGGCTTGGAAGAATTGGGCATAGAGCAGCGTCACGACCCAAATCACCAATACCGCTAACGTCCGTATTCGCTCATTTCGAAGTGACTGTGGAACCCAAACCAACATCAGGTACGGCAGCCTAACGATCAGTCCTGCACCCAACTCGACCCACGACAATTCTTTGAGGGGCTCAATCAGACTGTAGAGCAGTAACAACGTTAAAATAATATCTGCTGTATGATCCAGTACCACCGTTCGAATCTGCATCCATTTCGAATCGTTCTGCATAGCTATCCTTTCCAATCCTAAAATGTGAAACGATTATACACCTCTGCCTTGAAAACGCTGGACTTTGGCATACAGAAAATAACGTCGGGCAGCGATGCTTCCCAAAGGCAGAAACAACAGAGCACTGCTCAGGGAGACCAAAGCATGATGCACATCCCATTGGCTGGCGAGCTGTCTCAGCATCATAACTACGATCAGGAGCAAGCTGCTGGCCAGAGATCCCTTGGACATCATTTTGCCTGTGGTCGGATGGATTCGAAGCTGTTCCAGATGTACACGCCACGCGCCAAGCCCGCAACCTATAATGAGAAAAACAATATATAACAGGATGTTGCCCACCGTTAGTGGCGTCTGTGCTATGCTCGAAAGCACCCAAAACGCAAGAATAGCTGGTAACAACCATAAACGTGAGGTCTTCACTTCTTTCTCCCTTAAAGATAACAATAGAACAATGACGGCTACAATCACAATATTCATCATGTTTCTTTCCTCACCTTCTCCACATGTTCTTCGATCTACATTCAGTGTAGCCGAATTCCGCGGCAGTTAAGTCCACCTATAGATGGATTGGCTCTCTTAGGCGCTTCCATCCAGGGGCTTAATGTGGATATGCAAGGTTGCATGAAGTGCGATGATAATGGAGCATTTGGAGGCCGAAATAAAAAAAGCCGGCTCCATAAGGAACCAGCGATAGCCTCGCATTTTTGCAAATGAATTCACGCACATAACCTACTTGCTCTTCAAAAGCTCACGCAAAGTCTGCGAATCATGCGAATCATATGTAGAGACCAGTCGATCCAAATGTGTGTCCAACCACGCCTCATCCTGATCCCACCATTTCAGCTCCATCAGTAAAGCAATGATTTCATCGTCGAAGCGCTTTTTAATTGGCTTGGAAGGATTTCCACCCACAATGGTGTAAGGCTCGATGTCTTTGGTGACCGTAGCATTGGAAGCGACGATGGCACCGTCTCCAATAGTGACACCCGGCATAATGGTTACATTTTGCCCAATCCAGACGTCGTTTCCCAATACAGTGTCTCCCTTAAAAGGAAGCTGATCCAGCGTAGGGGTTACTCTCTCCCAACCAGCACCGAAAATATTGAAGGGATAAGTCGTCATGCCCTCCATTCGATGATTGGCACCATTCATAATGAATGTCACGCCTTCGGCAATTGCACAAAATTTGCCGATCACCAGACGATCACCCAGGAAATCATAATGATGCTGAATGCGGTCATAAAATTGCTCGGGTGGACGACTATTGTCACTATAATACGTATAATCACCGATCAGCACATTAGAGCGCGGCGGCAAATTTTGAATGTAACAAACGGTACGAATATTATCATTAGGAAAAAGTTTTGTTTTATCGGGAGCCATATGTGTTCCCTCCTTTTCCCTCATTGTATCAGAAATATAACCTTGTATATGAGCTAGCAAAGACATTTAAATATTATCTCCCTATATAATAGGTAAGACACCACAACAAAAAAACAAAATATGTAAAAACAAATATATTTTTTACAAATAAATGTATACTTTTGTAATTTTTTTTGGTAATATTTAAAAGTATTCTAATTATATGGGAGGTTTTCGAATGAAATTATCGCGTATTTTACCGAAAGTTGCGTCAGGTGCTTTAGCTTTAAGTTTACTATTCTCTGTTTCTCCAATTTTCGCTTCGGGTGTTCAGGACCTCACTCCTGATCAACTTGAAGTAATTAAAGCAGCAAACAATGCTACACTTAGTCAGGTGAACAAGGAGAATATTAGTGAAGACAATGTAAGCTCATTAGCGGCAGCTACTTCCTCTTATTCAGTAAAATTATCAAGAGGCAGTTTTCTAGCTTGGTCCGATGCGGTAGTAGATTGGACTGCAAATGCAACTCAAATCACAACGAGTAGTGGTAGCCAAGATTCAGGATTTGTATTTCCGAATACTGTGAGAAAAGGTGGTATCACTAAGCAAAGTTCTTCTGCTGCTTCTTACCATATCTATCTTTCTAAAACTACCATCGGAGCCGGAGTAGTCACTCCTTGGGGAGATGTAAACGTCTACGAGTCTGACTTTTCCGATTACATTAAAGTTTTCAAAGATGGGACAGCTACTAACTACTAAAATACTTATAACAACTGAAAACAACGACCATTTACAATGGTCGTTGTTTTCAGTTATGAGAGGTGACAACTATGATAACTATATCAAAACTATCAAAAGAATATAAAAAACAAGTTATTTTCAATAATATCGAATTACAAATTCCTGAAAATAAAATTACATTTATTTCGGGGCCAAATGGTTCTGGAAAAAGCACTTTACTAAAATGTCTTTTAAATCTCGAAAATTACCATGGGGAAATCAAATATAATGATCAACCTTTAGAAGAAGTTAGAGAAAAGGTATTGGTTGTTTATGATAACAGTCCCCTTTATCACAATTTAACGGGACTTCAAAATTTAGAGTTGTTATCTAATCAAACATCTAGTTTAAATGAAAAAAATCATAATATATTAATGCCACATTTTCTTAAACCAGAAATTCTCAAAAATAAAGTTAAATCTTATTCTTTGGGACAAAGAAAAAAATTAAGCCTTATGATAGCTTTGGTAACTAAGCCCAAATACTTATTTCTTGATGAAGCTTCCAATGGATTAGATCACGATACTCTGATGGATCTCAAAATTATATTAGAAAAGTTGTCAATGGATACCACGATTGTAGCAATAGGGCATCATTTTGAATATTACACATCCATCATTGATGATCTAATTTTAATCCATGATCAATCTGCGATCCAAATCAAAGATTTCAAACTTCATGAGGGGGAAGGATTGAATGAAATCTACGAACGTTACATTAAATAGTACAAAAAAAGAACTGAAATATCAGTGGTATTCTCACATAATATGGATCACTGTAATTATTTCTGTCTTCATTTCTTTCCTCAACATATATGGCTTAAAATCAAAGGCTACGAGTTCCTATGACCTATATGTTAAAACTTATAATTTGTATAAAGAAGAAGGTATGGATGTTGATAAAATGCTGGACATGCCAATAAATATCACAGGAACTGGTTCCGAACAAATTGTGGATAATCCTGTACGTTTTCGTTTAGCTGAAGCAGGTGATGCTATAGGATTACTCAATAATAGGTCAATTATCACAAATACATTGGAATGGATGACATTTGTTTTTTTTCCAATTATTTTTGTAATCTATTCTATATATCTAGCCTCTTATGACTATAAATATAAAACTATTAGAATAAAAGCAACTCAAATGGCTTCATCGCAATTAATCACATCAAAATTTCTCTCCTTATATTTAGGAGTTTTAATTATTTTTATTACGACAATACTTGTTTCATTCATAACAGGATATTTGTTTCACCAACAAATCATCAATGGAATTCCAAATGACATTTCAGCAAGATTTAATACTAGCCTGGATCATAACAACCTAATTGTTCAACTTTTATTCAGTTTAATGATAAGTCTTGTCTTTGCATCAATCGGTTTTCTACTGGGGATTTTATTTAAATCAGCACTTTTACCTGTCATTATATTTTTTGTATACGATTTTATAGTTCCCGTGCTTGGAAAATATGATATACGCAACATTATTTCTGTAGTAGCTCACGATATTTTCGAATTTAAAGGGAGATTCCAATTATTCAAACCAACCCCTGTTTCTGAAATGACCTCTTTTAGTATTTTAATTGCTGTCTTAGTATTATCTATTCTGTTATCCTACGTAAGCTTTTCTCGGCAAAGTAAGTACAACATGTAAAATTTATTATTCCTTCTGTAGAAAAAGCAGAGCAAAAATGGATTCGATCTGAGCATCGAATCCCTTTCCTCGTTCTCCGTAGAACAACATTACTCTACCGGAGAGATTTCATATTTGGATGTAAGTGTGACTTGTGCTGCCGTTTGATCCCAATCCACAGTCAGTCCCAGTCCTTCAGAGATGAAGCGTACCGGCACCAGCGTACGACTGTTTTTGATTATGGCTGGTGCATCAATTTCGAGCGTTTCACCATTCACCGTTGCCGTGCTGCTTCCGATCTGGAGCACAAGCGTCTGGTCATTCAGAACGGCGGTTACGGTTTTCGCTGTTTTGTCCCACGTTACTTCTGCACCCAAAAGCTTCAAGAATAGCGTTCACAGGAACCGTCACTCGTCCGCTTTGTTGCAATGGGTCTTGATCAGGGAACGTAACTGATTTGCCATCCAGGGTTACAGTGATCGCTTTGTCTGTTGTTCCTGTTCCGTTATCCGTACCTGTATCTTCCGAAGTCTCAGGCAAAGGCGTTACTTCACGTCCAAGCTGCTCTTGCAGGTTGGCAAGTCGGTTCAGGGCAAACGTGGTCAGCGATCCTGCTGCCATGGAGCCCATACCCCCACCTCCGCCAAAGTTGCCGCCAGGACGTGTCTGGGTATTGCCTGCGTTGTCTGTTGTCCCTGTTCCCGCCGTACCATCTGGCTGTGTTGGTGGTGTTGTTCCATCCGGTCGTGTCATACCTTCAAACCCTTCCGGAGGCGTCATGCCTTCCATGCCCTCTGGCGGTGTCATACCTTCAAATCCTTCTGGTGGTGTACCACCCATACCGCCCGTGCCGCCCGTTGCATCAGCGTTGGCAGAGTATGCAATGTTCGATTCAAACTGTTCTGTTGTGTAGAACTTCGTAGGATCTGCTTCTACATAAGGACGAATGATGTCAGCCAGATCTGTGATGCGGTCCTGGATGCCTTCCAGATAATCCGTCAATTCGTTGACGTAGCTCAAGTATTTTTCCTTATACTCTGGCACTTCAAGCAAGTTGTTGATCATCGGTACGTTTTCCATGCTAATGCCAAGCACTGGCTCGTCCACAGATACGTTCGTTGCATTGGTGTTGGTCGTGGATGATCCTGTTGTTCCACGTCCGCCTCCACCGGAGTATCCATTAAAGGACATGTTAAAGTCCCAAGGCACAACGGTAAATTTGCCATCCGCATCTCCATATAGCATGTAGTTGTGGCCTTTGTCACCGTTATAGCTGTCATAGTTGCCAAAAACCATGTTGCCCGCGATATATTTCAGCGCCGAATCGACATCCAATACGCTCTCAATATTGCCTTTTTCACCTTCAGGCATGTCATTCAGCGTTTTGATAAAGTTTTTGAGCTTGGTTTTGTTCTCGTCTGTACCCAAATCTTCCGTGATGGTGCTGTAGTCGCTGCCTTCTGAATATTGCAGGTAACTCTTCTCATCTGTATCGTAGAGGACTCCGTCCTCATAATCTTCACCGTAGTTGCGTTCCAGATAGCTGTCATCTACCGCTTCAACCCCGGTATAGAAACCAACCAGTTCGCCGTTTACATACAAGTTAACGTAGTTCGTCATCGGTATATCCATACCAATGCTGCGTAGAGCTTCATAATGAAGAACTTCACGCATGTACGATGGATCGGCGTAGTTGTTGTTCAGGACCATTTTGTCCAGACCGAGCAGGGTTTGTGTTTTGTCGTATTTATCGAATTTCAGTCTAAAGCTGTAGCGGTCCGAATCTTCCATTGAAGCTACGGCTTTCAAAGTCAGATTGCCCTTGGTGGAGAAACCAACGTTATCCAGCTTGTTGCCGTCCACTTCCACACTGACCTTCTTATATTCCTTATCCAGCGGGCTTTCGAGCATGCTCTTCCAGTCTGCATCATCAATCGTAACATTCACATCAATAACGTTGTCCGTCTGGAACAACGATTCATAGGCTTGCGTGACACCTGTGCTGGTGCTCGTATCTTCTGCGGCAAATGCAGCGTTCGGGCTTCCTACCACGGCAAAAGATGATGTTACCATCGTCACGGACAAGGCCGTTACTGCAACTTTACGTAGTAAACTATTCAATGATTGAATCCTCCTTCTTGGTTTCTGTTAAGCAACTGAGGCTTATGAAACCATGGTAGGGGACAAACCTTTAATGAATCTTAAATCAATGATTCACAACAAAAGTAGCCCATCAGGCTACATAAGTTGAACTATTAATGTTACACCTTATCACTCCGATTGCAGTACCATTTTCCGATCGCTCTTATCCCCAGATTTTCATCATTCCCTTTGTCCAAGGGAAAAAATCCGGTGATAAAGGCGAACGCTTCGCTTCTTCAAATTGGTTCTGCACTCTCCGTTTAGGTGTAACATTGAGCTTCAACTTATATAGACGCCTGCCAGGCTACTTGTTCTGATCATTTATAGCTCGGTAACTGTCACACCTGCTGCTTTGTAGTAGTTCTCATTTACATTGTTTAGAATGTTGACCTTCAGCAGAATGCCGACTCCGGCAAAAAGTCCGATTCCGTTCGTGTTACCTTCAATTCGGTTATTTTCAATCAACACATTCTCGGGGTTCCCTTCGCCGATGTTGCCCGCTCCAGCATCTCCTTTGTCACGCTCAAGCCGCACACCCCAGTATCCACTGGCGGTATTGTTACGGATTACATTGCCTCGAATCACCGTACCCGGTCCGTTCAACACTTTGATTCCTGCCGCATCTGCAATCGTGGTTGTATTCTCGATGAGATTATCCTCGATTAATGTATCGGGTGTGCCCATGGTTACCGAAATGCCGATTTGGCTGTTCGTGATCGTGTTGTCATGAATGTAGTTTCCTTTGCCTGACTTACTGTGGTTGCTGGGTGCTGAACCCCCTGTATTGCCGAGTCCGATACCTGCACCAGTAAGAACATCTGTAATAATGTTACCTGAGATTTCATTGAAATACTCCAGTTCGCCGTGAAGATCGATGGCATCCAGCTTTGTTCCGTTAAACGTATTGCCCCGCAGCACGTTGTTGTGGGCCACAAACTGAATCAGTGCTCCATGCCTGAGATAAGGACCTTCAAACGTGCTATCCTCTACCACATTCCATAACGTATCATTGGCAAAGCCGAGCCGATCGGTCTTGGCCGTCCCCTGAATGGAAATTCCATAGCCTGAACCTCCTGGGCCCAAATCTGTTGCATTGCGGAATATTGCATGCTTCACAACAACATCGCGGCTGTGCTCGATGCGGATAGCCATTCGTTTGAATTTCTCCACAATCACGCCATCGATCGTAATGTTATACGACGGAGCCTCGCCATAGTTGGCGATGTGAATCATGCTATCTGGCCCCCCTGCGGAGGGATTATTGGATTTGTGGTCGGTCGTGTAGCTACCGGACCAGGAAGAAGTTAGGGTCATATTGGATATGAGAATGCTATGCTGAGCCGATGCTTTCAGGACGGCGCTGCCCGTCACCTGATCCAGCGATGTCTTGAGCACGGTTCCTTCACTGCTCTCTCCTCTCAGGTTCACCCCGGATTTGAGCATCAGATTAGTGGTCCCATCTGGTCCGGATAACAAATTGTACACTCCATTAGGTAAAAACACTTCATCGCCAACGTTCGCCTCATCAATAGCAGCCTGTATAGCAAGTCGGTCATCGCTTGTATTGTCAGCCAGATCTGCACCGTAATCCCTTACATCAATCGTTCGTCCGGTTACGACATGTGGAGAATGGACAGCATGTGGTGTTCCATCTGTCTCCGTCAGACCTGGAGCGATAAAGGGCACCGTCCCCTCAGGAGGTTGTGGCTCAAGGTATGGAATCAGTGCAACAGGCGTCCCTCCCCCAGCAAAAGGGGCATACAGATGCACATCGGTCAGGCTCGTATAAATACTTGAATCTGAATTCCCAAGCCCGGTAATCCGTACATAACGTGCAGAAGTGTCCGGGATAACAAATGCTTGCATCTCTGTCGTATCCCCGCTGCTTTCTCCGCTGAACACCTGCGTCCACAGTTCACCGTCAACAGACGTTTCGATTTCAAAAAAGGTCTTCCTTACATCCCCTTTGTAAAAACCAACACCAACATAGCCAACTTGCTGCGCCTGACCCAGATCATACGTGATCCACTGCCCCTCTCCGGCAACAGACCAGCGTGTATAGCTGTTATTGTCGATGGTATTGGTCGCCAGGTTGCCGTCGCTTCCGCTTGCCGAGACGGAAGCAACCGGCAGGGTCGATACGGGAACCGCAAGGGTGGTCATATTGGTTGACAAAGCACTGCTGACGTTGCCCACCTCGTCAATGGCCCTCACTTGAAATGTGTATGATGTTCCGGCTGCAAGTCCACTGTCACGAAATGACTGCTTACCTTGTTCAGCCAACAAACCTCCATCCCGATAAATCCGGTAGGCAGATACAGCTATATCATCGTTGGCAGCGGGCCATCTCAGTTCGGCAAACTCCGTTCCCCAGTTGCGAACTACCAGGGAGGCGTTCGGCTCCCACTCCGGGGGTTGTGTGTCAGTTCCATCTTCAATTAAAGCGATGACGGATAACTGCGGACGTGGATTGCTCGTTCCGTTGGCTTCCTTGGTATACACGTTCACGGAAAAGCCTGTTGACCCGGCGTCCCCCAGCAGAAATGCCACCTGTCCCGCCTCTGAAATACTCTTCACATAATCGGTTACATCGACTTCGTAAACTGCCGGGCTTCCATTACGATCTGCCGTGACCTGGAATGTACCAAGTAGCGAACTTTCGCTGAGACTTTTGACTGGCGCATTCGACCAAGTTAACGATGATTCGCTCCAGTCTGTTGCATCCAAACCGTACACAGATAATTCCGTATCCGTATTCGACGTGCCTTTCTTTGCGGCAATCCGCAATCGATACCGATCTCCCTCGGGCTCATTTCCGGTCAAATTAAACTTGAAATACACATATTTCTTGGTGGACGAAGTCGAGGAAATGCTGAGCAATCCGGTGCTGGAACCCGTAGCCTGATTAAAATTCAGGTCAGGCTTGCCGCTGTCAATCGCCGCATCGTCGCTTGGCAGCTTGCTGGCGATGACCTTCTCTATCAACGGTTTTTCTTCATCCACTTCTTCACCTCCAGGCGAAGTGTCTTCAGGATTGCTTTTGAAAATTATTGGCTCCGTAACTACCCGGTTCTTCACATGTTCATCCAGGAAGGCCCACGCCTCTGCATTGGCAGTCTCGGATGCCGTTCCCGTAAACCCATGGCCCTGGCCGGGTACGACCTTCAGATCCACAATTGGGACACCCGCGGATTGAAGCTGTCCGGCAAAAGTAACGCTGTCGGTATAGGGAATGGTGGCGTCAGCATCGCCGTGCCGAATCCAAAACGGTGGGTCATCCGATGAAGCATATGTGCCCGGCATGGCAAGTCTGGCCTGTTCCGGTACATCGAATGCACGATGCCCGCCAAGCAGAGCCGTGACCGAGCTATAATTATTGGCAAATGTCGTCGTAAAATCAGCGGGTCCATACCAGTCGGCGACCGCCTGCACTTTGTCGGAATACTCAGGCCATCCGCCGGAACCTTCCAGATCCGGTACATCTACCGTCACTCCTGTATCGAGCACTACGGTGTCACCAGCGACCATATCCCCTGTTGTGCCGAGCAATGCTGCCAGATGGCCGCCCGCAGATGATCCCCAGACACCAATACGACTCGGGTCCAGATTGTACTGAGCTGCATGGGCCCGCAAATATCGAATAGCAAGCTTCACATCCTGAATCTGTGCTGGGAAAGGTGCCTCAGGTGTCAGCCGGTAGTCCAGAGATACACCAATGTAACCGCGTTTAAGTACATAATTACATATAGATCCGAGTGCTTGCTTTCTATCCCCATGGTTCCATCCACCTCCATGGATATAGACCATGACCGGCATCGGTTCAGCTGTCGCTGTCTCGGGAACAGCAATGGATGAATAGATTGCTCGCCCGCCAGCTGTGCCAATCTCCACATCCTCGTATAAAGTCACTCCTTGTGGTGGTGTGAATTCAGTATCCTCTTCTCCAGGCGGCACTGGAGAAGGAGCAGGTGTTATACCAGGAATGGCCTGACCGTAAATGGCAACATTATCGATATACATGTTGGCCTGCATGGCATCTCCTGTCCGAAAACGAATTTTCACCGTGCTGTTATTGTTCGCTTCCGCACCCAGCGACCAGCTTTTAAGTGTATTGCCTTCCTTGTTCTTCAGGTCCGGGGTGCCCGGTGGAAGTTCGAACGTCTCCAGCGTCGTCCAGGATGTTCCACCGTCCTTGGACCATTCGATAATGACGCTCCCACTTATATAGGAAGAAGCACGCGTGTAGTAGCTGAACCGGATGTTTCCGTATCCGGTCAGATTTAGCGGCAGTGCGAGAGCATCGGTTCCGTCCATCTTGATCATGTTGGGCAGCGACGGTGCGGTTGTGGAAGATGACGTTTTGGCCTTGCTTCCGCCTGCACCTTCCTGCAACCAGGGAGCTCTCAGTGCAATTCCACCCGTAGAGCCAAAATTGTCGGGGTCATCAAAATTTTCCGCGTAAATTTCCAGCTCCGGGCCCTCCGGATCTGGGATATTCTCCTCCTGCTTCGCATTTAAAATAGAATGAGGAGCAGCGTCATCCATTGCCCGGACTTCGTGTACTGGAACGATGGTGCCGCTAATGAGAATCACAGACATGGCAACAAGTACAACGCGCTTTTTCCACGTTTTGAACAAGTCATTCACTTGTATCCCCTCCGCACGGTAGTCAAATCTCCTGACATTATGCCCTTGCGATCTGCCCGTTCTCCGGAGCTGCTGCTTCTCGTTGACATGTTTCATCTGCACGGTGAGCAGGACATCCTATTGCTAATTGAAGTCGTTGCTTATCCCGCCCAATTCTAGCGACGCGGCAAAGATACGCCTTCACCGTCCTTGAATTTCTGCGTGGCTTCCTCAATCGCACGATCCCCGCCTTTAGATTTCCATTCCTCAACCACTTTCGGCCAATCGGAGATCGGCTCCTTCCCGTATACCATCTTGATCATGTGTGTGAGCAATACTTGAGGAGGTGTATCCGAATTGGGAGCAATATCGGGATCTGTACAAAGGCTTCCAACCGCGGATCAAAGTTGATGCCATCCCGGCCTTCTTTTGCTAAAACAGTATCGTAAATATTCATCAGCTTTCTGCCTTCTTCTGTCAGCGATAACGAGCCTTTGTTGTACGTCGTATCCTGTACGAACCATAAGAACGACTGACGGTAACGCTCCTCATCCACGCCAGCAGAGTCTGTCGGAGCTGTATATGAAATCACGCCATTATCCTCTGTGTAGGTCTCTCCTTCCGTGCCGTACGTGAAAAATTTCTCCGCTTCATCTGACACCATCCAGTTAAAGAAACGGATAATGGACGCCGGATCAGCCGCATCTTTGTTAATAAAGTAAGCCCGTGTCACCGGACCGTACAAATAATAACCACCTTTTCCGTCCGGGCCGACAGGTGAAGGGATAATCTCGATTTTGGCATCGGGAACTGACGCTTTAATCTGCTTCTCCCACTGGATCAGTTCGTTGGCGTTCATGGACCACATGCCCGCTTTGCCAGAGAGAATCGTATTTTTGAAAACCGTTGAATTAATGGTCGCGAACTCTTTGTTAATGAGCCCTTCCTCGTACATGGTCTTGTAGACGGTAAGGGCTTGCTGCATATTCTCATTATCCATAAACTTCGGTACAACCTGGTCGCCCTGCTGCTCCATCATGGACAGGAATTGCTGTACGTCATAGGCACCGAAAAAGGTATCTGCATACTTGAAATCTTCACGCCCCATATATGGATTCTCCACACCAAGCTTCTTAAAGGCACGTAAAACGTCCATAGTCTCCTCGACCGTAGTGGGCACCGGTAGCCCCGTTTGATCCAGCAAATCCTTGCGAATCCAGGTTGCCCGACGAGATGGATTGGATAAATATTCGGGGATGGCGTAAATATGGCCGTCATGGGTTACCTGGTCCCAGGCTTCTTTCGGCACGGCTTTGAGCAAATCTTGCCCGTACTGCTGCAGCAGTTCATCCAGCGGCTGAAATACCCCGGCCTCGACCGATCCGGCCATCTCTTTACCGTTGACCCCGCCGTCACCCTGCACCACATCAGGAATATCGTTGGTGGCAAACATCTGGACCATTTTCTGCTCATATTCCTTATGAGGCACCAGGACGATTTTCAGATCGGTATGGGTCAGATCCTCCAGCTTCTTGACCCATTTATCCTTGTTAATGTCCGGTGACTTCTCCACATACGTATACGCCAACGTACGCAACGACATGGAGAACTTCGTTTTGCCGTCCCCCGCTCTCACCGGATGCCGCGCCGCTCCCCTTGTTGCACCCTGTCATGACAGCTGCCACCAGCAATAGCGCCATGCCTGAGACCATCCACTTTTTCATGCTACCCCTCTTTTCATCCTGATTTAGATTTAGGTACCACTCTTTGGTGAAGCGCTTTCAAATTAGATGTTAAAACATCCCCACCGCTGCAACAATGGGGATGTTTTAGATGAGATTGCGTTTTCTTTAGGTCAGCACCTCTAGTACGTCTTGGATACCTCAATCTTCTTCGTTACACCGTTGTCGGTGAAGTAGAGATGGATGCCGTGATCCTGGTCATCGATGAAATAGGGGACATACTTCGGCTCCTCGACCTTATACGGTACAAGCAGTGTTACAATTCTATGGCTTGAGGCAGGCCGCGTTTCCGCGCTTAGATGATAATGCTTTTCCAGCCCTTCGTACTCTGCCGGGTCCACCTCTGCGAATTGATCCGTCTGGCTGAGCGCCAGCTCACCGGAGGAAGCATAGACAAAAGTCCCTTCTAACCCTGCCTTATTTCCGTTTAGACGGAAGCTCTGCCCTTTCAGCTGTAGCGGGTGCAGTGCATGGAACAGCCATTGAACGCTGTCCGGCTTCTCCAGATCAATGTGGTCCACAATAACGAAGTAGGATGATTGCAGAAAATGGATTTCACGTACAACACGCTTCACATGTGGTACGGTGCTGGCGTAGGCATCGGTCGCTACCGCGCGTACATAACCATCACCGTCTCGCCAATAGGCTTCTTCAATCTGTCCCGTTGCGGCCATATTCAGCACCTTGTTGTTCTCGGCGTACTGTCCTGCTCCACCAATCAGCAGGTTGTTTTTGGAGCGCGTCTGCCTGCGCCATTCCCGGTGAAAGGAGCTGCCGTGCGCGATATAGTAGCCAGTATCCGCGGCGAGCGGCTCACCGAATGCATGCAGAGTGAAGCTGTTCTGGTCCGCATGACTGTGGCTGATGGAGCCATACCGGCTCGACTTGAGCAGCAGCATCATATGCTCATCCGGATTATCCATCCGGTGATGCATGGCTACCCACCCCACATCCCGGAACCACTTGAGCGGTTCGATGTCTACAGGAGACTCTTCCTCCACCTGGGAGTAATCGTGGCGGTATACCAAGTCGTCAAAGTTAAAGTCCCACCAACCGTAATTATAAAAAGCTCCCTCTGTCCCCGGATCGGATTGGCGTACACGTTCAAAGTACCACTGATACCAACGATTGCCTGTAACACCCGCCAGTTGGCGGACAAGATAGCCTGTTTTCAAGTTTACCGGGTCACCCAGCGTAGACTGATCTCCGAAGCTGGCGCGCCGAGCATCAGGAGGGTATACGTAGAGTGGAAAATCCCCGGTACGCTGGAAGAACGGCCGACGGAAGAAGTCGATGCCCGCGTAGTTTCGCAACAAATTCATTGCTTCGGTCACATAGGCCATGCCTGTTGTCCAGTACATCGGACCCTCGGCCCAACCTCCATCACTTCCTCCCCAAGGGGAGTACAGACAGGCATAATAATCGATCGCATAATCCAGCCACGCTGCGGCCTTTGGTTCCTCATGCAGCAAGGCCATACAGCAAGGTACAAGCACGGAGGACAATGAACGCACCGCATGGCTGTCGTAAGGCACATGATGGATCTTCGAGCGAACCATCACATGCTGGGCCACCTGCTCTGTCCGCCGCAGCAAACTGCGCCTTACCACATCTTGCTCTTCGCTGTTCAGCTCATCATGCAGCCAGTCATAACCCCAAGCCAGCGCGGCGGCAACCCGAAAGGCTGCCTCGTCATTATAATCGCGGGATGTCGTTCCCTCCGTATCCCAGGCTGCCACATGCAGCAGCCATGTTTTCGCCGCTTCAAGCAACCGTTCGTCACGAAGCACCCGGCCAGCGATGCTCAGATGACGAATGGCATATAACACTTCCTGACAGTCAATATACATTTGACGCCATAACGGAGCGACGCGTTTGTTATCCGGGTAAGGCAGCGGTTCACTAATCGGCTCGCGGTTTGCCCACGGCTCAACGGAATTTGCCATAAATACATCCCAGCCGCAATATGAGGGATCGGACGCAATGTCATCTGCAAGTGCCTGCAGCCCACTTACTCCGAGCCATAACCGGGGATGAGCCGTGTCCGTGGAAACATACCGCTGTGCCCGAGAAGGTATCGGTGTCTCGGGTAATCCCGCTGGTACCGTAAACCGCCGCACCTCACTCCATGCCGACATTTCCTGCTGCTTCCCCAGAACGGCGTCCACTTCGGCTTCGCTTCCTTGCTGAACTTGATGATCTACAAGCAGCGCATATCGCCAATAATAATTCCCCGGTTCAAACACCCGGTCCGGCGTAAAAAAATTATATGGAAGCGGTGCAAAGGTCCTCGTCTCTTTTTCCTGAAAAGATGGCCCCACTGACACCTGTAGAATATAGGCATTCTCATCCTCCTGCTGTGCCGCCATCCAGGTAAACCTCGGTGGATTCTCTGCCAGAACGGTATGTTCATCAGGCTCATAGTCCACATGGAACGGCCCGCTGATTGGTTGGTATAACGGTCTTTCTGCAAGTTTCCGCTTCACTTCCATCGTATCGTCCCCTCCTTATCGCAATGGTGTAGCATCAACGCATATACATTCCGCCATTGATTTCAAGCGTTTCTCCCGTTATAAAAGAACCCAACTCCGAACACAGGTACAGCGCCGCACCTGCAACATCCTCGGGACTGCCTTCCCGTCCAAGGGGAATGCTGCTTACCGCAGAAGATCGGCCTTCCTCCGAGGTGAACGTTGCATGGAACGCCGTTTGCCCGATGAAGCCCGGTGAGAGGGCATTAACCGTAATCCCGCCAGGAGCCAGCTCCTTGGCAAGCCCTTTAGTTAACGCGATGACTGCTGCCTTGGAGGCTGCGTAAATAGCTGCACCCGGACCGCCACCATTATGAGCCGCTACCGAAGTCAAATTGATTATTCGACCACCTCCAGCTGCCTTCATGCCTGGAATGACCGCTTTGGAGACAAATACGGCACTTTTCAGATTCACATCCATAATTCGGCTGTAAAGCTCCTCGCTCATCGTTTCAATGGGGCTCCGCTCCACCAGATGTCCCGCATTATTGATCAACAGGTCAATCGGACCACCAAAGCGGAGCGTAATATCCCCAACCATCGATTCAATCGCATCCGTATTCGTCACATCTGCCTGAAATGCTGCTGCTTCACCGCCAGCATCCCGAATTGCAGCCACAACCTCCTCAGCCCGATCCATATTATGCAGGCCATTCACAGCCACCTTTGCCCCGCAACGAGCCAATGCCCCAGCAATGGCAGCCCCAATCCCTCCGCTAGAGCCTGTGACCAGCGCAATTTTGTTCTGCAAGTTAATATTCATTTTCTATCGTCCTCCCTGTTATAGGTTCAATTAAATCCGCTTACTATGCTGATCCGCCGGAAGCGCCATCGTAATGGTCGTTCCCAATCCTTGCTCACTCTCAATCATCAAGCCATACGTTTCTCCAAATACCAGCTGAATTCGGCGATGGACATTCATGAGCCCGATGCCCCCGCGATGGTACACATCATCGGAATCTTCGCCTGCCAGGCGGTTCAATTCCAGACGTCGACGCAGCTTCTCCAAGCGTTCCTCACTCATGCCCATGCCGTTATCCTGAACGATGACAAGAAAGCGATCTTCAAGACGCCGAGCGTCGATTCGGATAAAGTGACCGGGCTCCATGCCTCGCGGAAAAGCGTGTTGTAACACATTTTCCACCAGTGGCTGGAGGGTGAGTCGAACCATTTTCTCCAACAACAGATCCGGTCTAATGATGACCTCCACTTCGAGTTCCCGATCCATGCGATGCTTCATGATGGAAAGGTAGGCCAGCACATGTTTCAGTTCATTCGCAACCGTGATTTCCTCCAAGTTCGTCTGAATGGAATAACGGAGCATATGGGCCATTGATTCCACCATTTGCGTAATTTCTTCTGAATCCTGTACAACGGCATAACATTTGATCGTCTCCAGGGTGTTGTAGAGGAAATGCGGATTGATCTGCAACTGAAGTGCCTGAAATTCCGCACGGTGCCGTTCCAGCGCCTCCTGCTGAAGCTCGATCTCCGATTTCTGACGGCGCAGTTCCGATTCATACACACGCTCAATCATGTCCGACAAGCGGCTGACCATCAGATTATAACTTCGAATCAACACGCCGATTTCATCGCGCCTTTCCTTCATCTCCACCTTGTTCCAGATTCCCTTCTCGGTCTGTCTCATTCCGTTCATCAGCACACGAATCGGTTCCACCTGAGAAGCGCCGATTCGATAGGCCACGACCAGTGCAGCCAGCAGGGTTCCTGCACCAACCCACAATGTGGTCGAGCGAATCGTTGCAATCGGTCGTTGAAGCTCCTCCAGAGGCACGGAAGCAACAAAACGCCAGCCAGAATAATTGGAAAGCTCCGAAATGGACAGCCGTTTGGTGCCATCCGTGTTCAGTTCAAGCGAGCCCGCCTCCATTTGCATAAGTCTGTTTACGCTGCTGGATGGCATCGCTGTCTGCGCCTCTGCCTCACCGGGAGTATAGATAACCGTTCCGTTCTGATCTATCACATACTGATATCCGCCCTGGCCGAGATCGAGTTCTCCCCATATTTTGTCAAGCTCCAGCACATTCACTTCCATCGCCAGTACACCGTTTGGGGTATAGGAGGACACTCCTCTGATCCGCCGCGCAATCGTAATGACATTGGCACTCTGCTCGCTGCGAATACTGCGTGTAAGCAATGTAGATTCGCCGTTTGCAGGCGTTGCGGCCAGTAGCTCCTTATATTGAAGAGCCGCGTCCATATCCGGTATACCGGCTGAATTCTGGTTGTCATCAATGACAACACGCCCGTTTTCCCCGATAACATACAGAAACTTGATCTGCGGATATAACATAAAAACAGGCGGGAACACGTTCGTTTTGATCTGACGGCTGTATTCGTAATAGGCATAACTATCCTCCGGATTCATGTCCAGAAATTGCTTAACACTTCCACTCGCCAGAATGGAGTACGTGGCCCGATCATAATTTTGCAAATACAGGTCGGTCTGGTACGCCGTATTGCGCATCGTCTGGGCGATGTTGTCCGCAAGCTGGTCGTTCATTTCGGTTGAGGCATAGGTATAGGTAAACAAGCCGATGGCGGACAGAGAAAGTGTAATCACGATCGCAAAATGAAAGAACAGGCGGATCGACAGGCTGCGCTTCATCACTCAATGCCCAACTTGCTGCGATACTCGGACGGTGTCAGTCCGGTAATCTTCTTGAACGTCTTCGTAAAATGGGGATGATCCGCATACCCCACTTCGTAGGAAATATCCGTAATCCGGTTACCCGGCTGTTCCAGCATGCGCTTGGCCAGTTCCATTTTGCTGCGTATCCGGTATTGGATAAAGGTCTGACCTGTCGTCTGTTTGAACAGCTGGCTGAAGTAGGATGGGTTAAGCCCCAGCTTGGCTGCAATCTCATCCAGCGATACTTCACGGCGCAAATGCTTCTCCAGATAGGCTTTTGCTTCTTCTACCGGATGCTTGCGCTTGCCGCTACGCTTTTCCTTGATCGTCTTCATTAATCTGTGAATCTCGTTGCCCAGAGTCTCAAAGCATTCTTTAGAGGAAGCGCTTACATTTATCTCGCAGGACGTACTCATCGTTCCGTTGCCACGTGCATTCATTCGGGCCACAATCAATTCGAGCAATTCCTGAAAAAGCTCCGCTGTCTGTTCAGGCATCAAGGAATATGCCGGATAACGACCAGACCATGCTGCGAGCAGCTCTGTCACATCGGACTGCCGTAACTCCCATATGGCCTCTTCCAGGCGCATCGCCCAATCATTCAGCTCCCTCACGGGTACAAGGGAAACTGTAGGTTTATCCTCTTCAGACGCAAGCAATTTGAGTAACAGCTCATGAAGCTCCTGTCGTCCCACAGGCTTCAGCAGATATCGCTTTACCCCATAATCCATACAGGCTCTTGCATATTCAAAGTCCGAATAACCGGAGACCACAATAATGCGTATCGTACTTCCTTGCTCGGATAAACGTCGACACAGCTCGATACCATCCATCGTTGGCATGCGGATATCCGTAAACAGGATGTGTGGCCGAAAGGCTTCAACCACCTGCAGTGCCTCTTCCCCATGTGCTGCCTGCCGAATCTCACAGTCGAACAGCCCCGCTTGCTTGATCATCTTCGCCAGACCCATCCGAATCATCGGCTCATCGTCCGTAATCAAGATTCTGAACATCGCCATTCCCCCGTTTCCGTCAGATCTGTATGCTTCTTGTACTTAAGATTTGACGGAGCCGACCATGATTCCTTTTACAAAATGCTTTTGCAGAAAAGGGTAAATGATAATAATCGGTAAGGTGGCGATGATGATCGTTGCCATTTTGATGCCTTCCGGCGATGTATGTGCAAGAGTGCTATAGACGGCAGAGCCCGGATCGACGGAAATATCGTCACTTTCAAACAGTTTCTTAAGTGTTACCTGGATCGGCCACCAGGCCGGATCATTCAGATAATATAGCGCGGTGGAGTAGGCATTCCAGTGGCCAACCGCATAGAAGATGCCGAGTGATGCCATGGCCGGTTTGGACAATGGAATGACGATACGCCAGATGATACCGAATTCCCCACAGCCATCGATGCGGGCAGCGTCGATCAGTTCACCCGGCAGCTGTGCGAAGAACGAGCGCATGACGAAAAAGTTAAAGGCATTAATCGCTCCTGGCACAATCAGTACCAGCGGATTGTTGACCAGATGCAGTTCCTTCATCAGGATAAAGTTCGGAATGAGCGGCGCCGAGAATACAACGGTCACTAGAACAAACATGACAACCAGCGAGCGCCCTTTGTACTCTGGACGGGAAACGGGATAGGCCAGCGATGCCGTTGCGGCGAGATTGATCAGCGTCCCGAACAGTGTCACCCCAACCGATACCGCAAATGCCCGCCAGAACGAAGCATCGCCGAATACATATTCATAATTGATCCAGGTAAAAGCAACAGGCCAGAAGCTGACCTTTCCGCCCATGATCGCTTCCGAGCTGCTGAGTGATTGGGCCAGCACATTAATGAAAGGCAGAATCATCGTCAACGAGAGCAGCGTAAGAAAACGAGATTTCCAATGCGGAATATACGGTAACGGACACTGGGGGTACGCATCTATCTCGCCTCCTAATACAGGCTTTCGCCGGTTGTTTTTTTGCTGAAAAAATTACCCAGTAGAATAAGCATCAGGCCAACAACGGACTTGAACAACCCGATGGCCGTTGTATAGCTGTATTGCTGTGAGAGAAGCCCGGCTTTGTAGATGTACGTATCGAGAATTTCACCGGATTCCAGATTGAGCGGATTCAGGAATACGAACACCCGCTCAAAGCCCAGATCGAGGAACTTCCCGATGTGCAGCAGCAGCAGAATCATAATCGTCGGTAGCAAGGATGGCAGGGTAATCGACCATATTTGCTTCAAACGTCCGGCTCCATCCACCTCTGCCGCCTCATACAGATCGGGATTGATGCCCGCAATGGCAGCCAGGAAAATAATGGTGCCGTACCCGGAGTCGCGCCAGATTCCGGAACCGATTAGAATGGAACGAATGTATGAGTCTTCCCCAAGAAAGTAGATTGGCTGCATCCCCAGAAATCCAAGTGCCTTGTTCACCACCCCGGCATCCATCGAGAAAATCCCCATGAAAATACCACTTATGACGACCCAGGACAGAAAGTGAGGCATGTATACAATCGTTTGCAGCAAACGCTTAAACACAATCATCCGTACTTCATTTAGCAGAATGGCCAGTAAGATCGGAACCGGGAATGCAATCACCAGATCATATAGTCCGAGCAGAAGTGTGTTATTGAGAATCCGCAAAAAGTCATAATGGCTGAACATCTTCTGAAAATGCTCCAGACCTACCCAATCACTTCCGGTGATGCCTTTGAAAATGTTGTAGTTCTGAAAAGCAATGACCGAGCCGAACAGAGGTACATATTTGAAGAGGAAAAAATACAGGATGCCCGGTACCGAGAGCAGATATAGTATCCGGTATCGCCACAGATAACGTCCCGCATCTCCGAGCCGAGTGCCCATACCAGACGAATTAAGTCTGGCTGTTCCCCGGCTTGGCGGCGCGATATCCGCCGGCTTCACGTTTTCTCCCTCCCTGCTTCTGTGATTGCATGCTTCTCAAATTATCAGGAACATTCTCGTCCCATGGGATTTCATTGAATTCAACGGAAATGTACTCCGGCTCACGATCGATAATACGTGAAAGCTCACGAGTGAACACCTCCACGATCTCCTGCTTTTGCTCATCCGTCCTGCCTTCATACAGCCTGATTGAAATTTCTGGCATCCGAGTTCAGCTCCCTTTCACCACGTAATGTAAACGCTTTAACAACTTCATCTTAGCGTTCCTGTGAGAGAGCAACAATGGACTGTCTTTTCGTTCACTTGTGTTTTCTTTAGGTGAGAGCAGCCCTGGTGTTCAACGCTTCCGGGCTAAAAAAATGTAGTTTATGTAAATTCAGCCTATAGCGGTTTTTCCCACTATAGGCTGAACATGCTTGAGATTATGGTTTTTTCACCTCGTTAGAGAGCCCTTCTACTAGTCAGCTCTCTAGGACTATATTTATTTTCCTACATACTCATCCAAAAAACGATCTACTCTTTGGAAATATTCAGTGGGGTAGTGGTTGATCGCATCGATGTGCTCCGTATTTTCCGGATACCATACTTCTGCGCTTGGATTATCTTTTAAGGACTCATAAATCACTTCTGTATTTTTATAACTAATTTGCTGATCTCCAGTACCATGGATGAGCATAACTGGCTTGTCTTGCATCTTTTTTACCGCATCCATAGGAGATACGGAATCAAGATCAACCTTATAGACCCAATTGGCCATCCAGGTCGATGTATAACTGAATGGGAACGCAGGTAAACCTGAAAAGAAAGGCAGACCCTCTCTCAGAAATAGACCGGCATTGCGAAACGGACTATCCGCGATTACAGCTTGGATGTCATCACTTTCACTCGCGGCCAGCAATGAAGTAGCAGCGCCCATTGAAAAGCCGATCACTCCAATGTTATCACCCGCATGATCCTTGGATTTTAAATAGTCTACGGCTCCCAGCAAATCGTATTTTTCATTGAGGCCCAGTGTAATCAAATCACCATCGGATTTACCTTGCGAGCTGAGATCAAATGCTAATATATTGTAGCCTTTTGGAACAAAATGCTCTACTAACTTCGGTGTCCGTCCTTTGACTAAACGATTGCTCGTATATCCATGGACGATAATAATCGTCTTATCGCTTGATTTAACACCAGTATGTGCAGGAAAGAAGGTACCTCTAATCGTATTATCATTTTTTAAACTCTTGAACTCGACCTCTTCGTAGGGAGTTTTATCGATATTCAGTTCGTAGCTAACATTCGTGTCTCTAGGATGGTGCAACAAGGTGTCTACTACTTTAAACGATATAAAAAACACAAGAGCCACCACAAGCAAAAACACGATTCCCAGGCTCCATAAAATTTTGTTCCGTTTTTTCACACGAACGTTCTGATTGGGCTCTAATGATGTTTGACTCATTCAGACTCCTCCAGTTTTTCTATAGGTGATATGGGTCCGAACAAATAAAAGGCATGCGCCTTCAGATTTTCCCACTCGGGATGATGAACAATACTTTCTCCAAGAGTTAAGGCAACTCCATTTAAGAAAGAGATATAGGCACGAGAAATCATTGCTGGAGAAAAGCTTTTGTTGAACTCTCCCATTAATTGTCCCTTGGCATAGACACCTTCGATTTCATCTGTCATTACCTTAATACTCTCAAGGACCTCCTGTGTAAGTTCAGGGAATCTTTCTCGTTGTCCTAAGACAGATTGGGCAAGCCGCAATTCATTGGTATAGAAGTAGATATGGTTGAATTGTTCTTTCACCATGTTCTTTATCAATGCGCCCGGCGTTCCCTCTTGTTGTAGACAAGCAATTGATTTCCTCTGAATATCAGCAAGCGGCTCAAGAACAGCGGCATAGAATAAAGCTTCTTTGCTAGGGAAATATTGAAAAATGGTTCCAGAAGTCACTCCCGCACTTTTCGCAATGATAGCCGTTGTGGTATTGGAATATCCACTTTCTGCGAACAGGACAACCGCTTCTTTTAGAATCTCTTTACGACGCTCCAGCCTTTTTTCTTCATTGATGGGTCTTGCCAAATGTAATTCCCCTCTCTTTAAATTTAGTTAATTAACTGATCAGTTAATTAATAATATATCTTTAATTACAACTTAATGCAAGAGCTAATTCAGCTACCCCTGAATAACCTTCTCACTCTCCCCATGTACATTATGACAAAGATCACATCCACTCTGCCTGTTCGAGTGCTACAGTTATAAACGACCAATTGACCAAATAAGTAATTTAGTCAATTCTCAGTTATCTTTTATCTTTCCATACGACTAGGAGGTGGATATGCTATGAAAACAATCGATCGAAGGCAACAGGTGATGGACTCAGCAGAGAAATCGTTCGCGTTATTTGGTTACAAGGCTACGACCATGGAGCAGGTTGCCAGACTTGCAAATGTAGGTAAAGGTACGATCTATACTTTTTCGAGAACAAAGAAGAACTGTTCGGAGAGATCCTCCACTCCATCATTGCTGATATGAAGCGGATTACGGAACAAACTGTTCAAGACGACAAACCATTTCTGGAAAACGTGCACCTAAGCATGGACTCTTTGCTGGAGTATAGGGAGGAACATGAGCTATTGATCAAGCTGTTTCAGGAGGTGAACGAGTTCGGCACGCCACAGGCGAAAGAAGGCCTGCAAAAAGTAGAGACTGCAATTCTTGAATATTTAGAGCGCCAAGTAAGACGTGCCATGGAACTACAGCAGATTCGCGAGGACGACCCCAGACTGGTGTCTTTTGTCCTGCTGAAGCTGTATGTCACCTTAACATCCGATTGGAACAAAGCGCATCATTCACTGCACAAGGATCAGATCAAGGATTTCGTGGGCCTCTTTCTCAAAAGTGGATTATCCCCTACATAAAGAAAGATGTGAGGCTGAATCCTTTTATAAATTAGAGAAAGAGATAGATATAGCAACATAGTAGCGTAATGATGGGGAGAGAACATAATGAAATCATTTACTGTATTTGGGCAGGACTTAAAGTCCGCCTTCAAGAAACCAAAAGTATTTATTCCGATTCTCGTGGTGCTGTTCATTCCGGTGCTATATAGCGGCCTGTTCCTCAATGCATTCTGGGACCCTTACGGCAAAATGAATGAACTGCCTGTCGCCGTAGTCAACACGGATCAGGGGGCAACCTACAATGACAAATCGCTGGAAGTCGGACAGAATCTGGTCGATGAATTGAAAAAAAGTGACGACTTCAACTGGCAATTTGTGACCCGTGAAGAAGCCGAACAAGGCATGGAAGACAACACGTATTATATGACGATTGTTATTCCAGAGGACTTTTCTGCAAAAGCAACCACGCTAATGGATGACCATCCCCAACCGGCAGAGCTGATCTATGAACCCAATGAAGGATACAACTTTCTCGCGGGTCAGATTGGCGGGACGGCGGTCAAACAGATCAAATCCAAAGTCTCTGCCAAAGTGACGGAATCCTATACCGAAACGTTGCTGGATCAGGTGGAGAAAATCTCTAGCGGTCTGGCAGATGCCGGAGATGGCGCAGGTCAGATCAACGAGGGTGCGGTCAAGCTGGATGAAGGTGCCTCCAAGTTGAAAGAGAACCTATTCAAACTGGCCGATGGAACCGACAAACTCGAAACAGGCATTGCCCCGTTAAAAGAAGGCACTAGCACCTTGGCTCAGGGAATTGATGAGCTTCATACGGGAGCCAGCTCCCTTTCCAATGGTTTGTCCCAATTGGCGGCAGCCGGTACGAAGCTCGGTGACGGAGCAGCACAGGCTGAAGCTGGCGGCAAACAATTGCAGGCTGGGATTCAATCCGCTCAGGAAGGAGCCGCAAAATTGGACGCTGGACTGGCAGCAGCCGAGGAAGGCAGTGCCAAGCTGACCGTTGGATTGCAGAATACAGTCGGAGGCAGTGGAAAAGTAAGTGAAGGTGCCAAGGCCGTTGCGCAAGGTCTTGCCCAATTAGCTGAAGCCAGTCCAGAGTTAGCTGCTAACCCGGCTGTACAGCAGTTGCTGGCAGCAAGCAAGGCCGTTGCCGCTGGTAGCGAACAAGTATATCAAGGCGGACAGCAATTGCTCGAAGGCAGCCAAAGCCTGCAAGCAGCACAACAGCAGCTGCATCAAGGCAGCAGCCAGTTAGTGCAGGGTGAGCAGCAGCTTTTAGAAGGAGCAACGCAGTTGTCCGCTGGACAGGGTCAGCTTGCGACTGGCCTCCAGCAGTTCAACGCCAAATTGTCTGAGGCTGCCGCTGGCGGAGCCAAACTTTCAGAGGGTTCCCGTCAATTAAACGTAGGTGCAGGGAAACTGGTTGACGGGTTGAACCAACTTTCAGCTGGAATCACCACCATTGCCGATGGTTCCCGCAAGCTGGATAATGGCGCAGGAGATTTAAAAGAAGGTATCGCCAAGTTGACCGACGGCTCTGGTGAGCTTGCCACCAAACTGAATGATGCCGCCGATCAAACAGGCAGTGTGAAAAAGACGGATGAACTGGTAACGATGTACGCAGAGCCCGTTCAGGTGGATGAACATAAACATAACGAAGTGCCCAACTATGGAACAGGGTTCTCGCCATACTTCCTGTCATTAGGGCTGTTTGTCGGGGCATTGATTGCAACGTTAGTTGTGCCCACACGCGGCAGCTCGGTTACCGATGCGACTGGCTGGAATCGTTTTGTGAGCAGAACACTCACGTTCACGATCATGAGTGCCGTGCAGTCCCTGCTCGCCTCCTGGCTTGTATTGTCCGGCTTGGGCCTTGAAGTTCAAAGCGTGCCTTTGTTCCTTTTATTCAGCTTCGTTACAAGCCTCACCTTCATGTACATCATTCAGGCTCTGGTTA
The DNA here is from genome assembly GCF_052244825.1 of Paenibacillus sp. 1A_MP2. Taxonomy (NCBI): domain Bacteria; kingdom Bacillati; phylum Bacillota; class Bacilli; order Caryophanales; family Paenibacillaceae; genus Paenibacillus; species Paenibacillus sp. 1A_MP2. The sequence continues at coordinate 6,088,052 of NZ_JBQQCS010000001.1, forward strand.
CTTGGTTGGAGAATCCCGGCCGCTTCCTGGCAATCCTCATGTTAATCTTCCAACTGACCACCAGTGCAGGTACGTTCCCGTTGGAGCTCATTCCGAACTGGCTGAAAGGTTTCAACCCATGGCTGCCGATGACCTATTCGGTAACCGGGTATAAAGCTGTTATTTCGAGTGGACAGTTCGGTGTGGCTTGGGATCAGATCGGAATTTTGTGCCTCTTTGCCGTGATTGGTCTGGCGGCTACCTTTACGTATTTCATGGTGCATCGTACGAATGAAGGCGAGGAATTAAATAGTGAAGCAGTGCTTCACGTGTAGGATGGAAACATAAAAAGCAAGGCCTGTTGTAAGCAACGCCCTCGCCTCAATAACAGCGGGTGTTTGCTTATACACGGCCTTGCTTTTTTATGAAGAGACAAAAATGTAGATCGCCCTTCCTCATTCCTCGATCCTAATATGTAGAAGAAATCTCGCCACTAGAAAATGCGACAAATGCAACCAGTAGGAGCAAAATGATAATTGCATAAATCGCCGTGCCAATGATGCCACAGACAAGACCGGCAATGGCGAGTCCTCTTCCTTGTTCCATGCGAAGCTTGATTTCTTTAAGAGAAATAGATGCAAATATGATAGCAACAATTCCAATCAGAAACCCCAAGTATGGAATCATGATTGACAAAATTCCCATGACAAGCGCTGCGATAGACTTGCCATTGGTTTTGGGTACTACATAAGGTGGTGGCGGAAGCGGATCGCTATAATAACGATCTGCATCATGCTGACGTTGGTCCAAAGGTAAATCCTCCCTGTTTATTAAGTAGTCTCATTATACTTGATTAGCTGGGAAAATATGCGCCATTATTTGTAAATATTCCGGTTTTATTAAATATATTTACTTATTTGACCGGAAACACGGAGCACCTATGAACACAAAAATTATGATATTCTAATTTAAGGATAAGGAGGTTTATTATGTATAAGTTTGCACCTTTACTATTGTCGGTTACTTTTTTGATGACAGGCTGCAGTGGATCGGATAAGTCTGTCGAAGCTTTGAAGTCGATGGAACTTAATCAGGAAAATATGCATACCATCAAGGAATTACGTGAAGATAACGCTCGCCTTCAGGAACAGATCGCTCAAATTCAAGAGAACGTACATAGCGAGGAGCTCAGAAACAATTTAAGAGAAACTCTAAACATGACGTTTAAGCTGAAGGATTCGGACCACTTCATGCTGTTCATAGCCAAATACATCACGACAAAAGGTTCGGAAGGAAATATCGCATATGAGTTCTCTTTCGTCCGTTCGCCCGAAGGCGTTTGGCTGTTTGACGGATACGTCTCTTAATTGATCTTGAGATAGCCATAGCTGTAGTTTTCATAAATTCACTGACTCGGCCTTCATTAAACTCTCCAATAATAGAAATCAATATCGCTGTCTTCGTCTCCTGCACCTAGATGATCTTGAACCAAATCAACGTTTTTAAACGATCTACCTATTTTCAGGAAATAAAAGGAAATTTTAAACCCCCTCAAAAAAACAGGGGGTTTCTCCACAACCTGAAGCCATAAAAGTATAGCTATTTCTTATAAAGGAGTGCAGTGTTATTGAAACGAGCGAACTCTGATTTCAAACTTGTAAAAAATAAGTTGCTACAGCAAAAATAATAATATTAAAGGGCATGATGTAAACGGCCATTCTTTTGGCTTTTATTTTTCTTTCATAATTTGCTTTGTTAAATAGAAATTCAACAAAAAAAGTAGATGCACTGGTTACAGTTGCAAGGAAAAAATACAGTAAAACATTACTACTGTAAAATTGTGTGTATGCCAGCGAAAGTATTATTAGTAATAACAAGAAATTAGTTGAAATTATATAACGATCCAAGAATGTTTTCATCAATTATCCCCCTATGGGCATAATAAGGAGCCTCCAACCCATATAGCCCCTGTTATCGCCGTAATTGCGAACAGTGCTGGCGTGGTTGCAACACCCAAAATCAGCATTGCTGCATTCATTTGAACGCCGTGAAATAATCCGATTAGACTCAATGCAGTTGAACAGGCGCCATAGGGTTGAATAATTGGACCGTCTTTTTGGTTTTCTTCAATGAGGCCGTTAACCTGGTCAATATCTTTTCTTATCTGTTCATAACTGGTATTAGGCGCTTGATTGAGTATAGTTTCCTTTAACTGAGCTTCATCAACGAAATAAAATAACCCTGTTTTTTCATCGACTTTTAAATGCTCAATAAGCAGATTAGCAACTAATACTTCTTCTTTTGTCATACCATTCGCATCTACAGAGTTTTGAGCTTGAGCGTAGGTACTACCAACTAAACTAAAAAACATTGCTGACACCAACATAATGATAGAAAATTTGTTTTTCAACATCCTCATAATTCAAACAACTCCTTTATTTGGTATGAAATAATCATACACATACTTATAAATAATGTCAAATATATCCATATGTAATAAATTTTATATATTTATTATTGTGTTTATAATAACAAAGACCTGAACGGGCATATTTGTGTAGACAGAGGGGACATGCAACGTCTGCTTGTATCTTCAGAAATATCATCGACTACTGCTCTGAAGTAATTTCAATCCACGCATTCCATACGGAGTGCGACAGCGAAAAAAACACGTAACAACAGCATATGTATATATACTAATTACGTGTTTTCGGTCATATTGTCATTTACTATATTTAGTTTAATATACGAAACCCATTATATTCAAGTAATCTGTTGCCAAAAGGTCACAAAATGACATTTCCGACAAATTCCGAGGTGCGAATCTCCCGGGGGTTTCATGGGAGCTTGGCATTCGCACCTGCCCATACTCCTGTTCAATCCTCTACCCTTCCACTTCCACCCGCTGCAAAAACGTGCGAGTACGTTCCAGCTTGGCATTGCCAAAGATCTGCTCCGGAGGTCCCGCCTCGGCAATTTCGCCGTTATCCATGAAGAAGACGCGATCCGCGACATCGCGGGCGAAGCTCATCTCATGGGTGACGATCATCATCGTCATATTCTCCTGCGCCAGCTGCTTGATGACACGCAGCACTTCCCCCGTCAGTTCGGGATCAAGTGCAGATGTCGGCTCGTCGAACAGCAGAATATCCGGCTGCATCATCAGTGCGCGAGCAATGGCTACGCGCTGTTTCTGTCCGCCGGACAGGTTGGCAGGATAGGCATCCGCCTTGTCGGACAGCCCTACTTTACCGAGCAATTCCAGACTGCGCTGCCGGATGATTGCCGAGCTTTCTTTTTTCAACGTCTTCGGTGCCAGTTCCAAATTCGCCTGTACCGTCAGATGTGGAAACAGGTTGAAATGCTGAAAGACCATGCCCATGCGATCCGTAATCTTCCGTATATCCGCGCCGCCCGCATATGTTCCGTTCTCAGCCAGCGTCTGGCCTTGAATGCGAATGGTGCCACCCGAAATATCCTCGAGATGAATCAGGCTGCGTAGCATCGTACTTTTACCCGAACCCGAAGGTCCGATCACGGCGATCACTTCACCCGGCTCCACGTTGAATGATACCTGCTTCAGCACATCAAGTGTACCGAATGATTTTCTTAATTGATTCACTTCTATAATATGTGTCATATGCAGACAGTCCTTTAATTGATGAGATTAGATAACTTCGTAAACTTCTGTTCCGTGCGCGTTTACTCAAATGTATAACGTTTCTCCAGTGCCTTGAAGAACAAAGTGAGTACCATGGTCAGCAACAAATAAATAATACCGGCAATCAGGAACGGTGTCAGACGGAAATCACGGTTTACCGCGGCCTGTGCGTAATGCAGCAGCTCAGGTACAGCCACAGCATACAGCAACGCCGTATCTTTGATTAACGTAATCGATTCATTCGCCGTCGCAGGTAGCACAACCCGGATCATCTGTGGGATGATGACTTTCGTCATCGTCTGCCATTTGCTTAAGCCCAGTACCTGTGCAGCTTCATGTTGTCCTTTATCAATGGAAAGCAATCCACCTCTGAAAATCTCGGCAAAGTACGCACCATAATTCAAAATAAAGGCCAGTGCTGCCGCCGTGAAGCGGTCAAATACAAGATACTCCCCTACGCCTGGAAGCAGCGGCAGACCGAAGCAGAAGAACAACAGCTGAAGCATCAGCGGCGTTCCCCGCATCACATAGACGTACGTATGAGCGATCCACGCCAGTGGCTTGAACCGGCTTTTCATCAATAAGGTTACTCCAAATCCAAGTGGTACAGACACTATAATTGCCAGCAAAAATAAAAAGATTGTGGTCTGTGCCCCTTCAAGCATGGGCTTCATAACGCCCAGTAAATACTCCCAGCTCATCGCAATCGGCTCCTCTAATCTGTTAACCCCGAATTCCGCAGGAGACTTGCTCCTTTTTGGAATCCGGGGTCATGTTGTTTACTACATATGTCAGGCAAATGGCCTGATCCTATTTCAAAACTTCATCTTCACCAAACCATTTGGTGGAAATCTCGGCTGCTGTTCCATCGGCATTCAGCTCATCCAATGCCTTTTGCAGCTGGTTCAGCAGTTCTTCATTGCCTTTTTTCACACCAATGCCGTATTGTTCCGGAGCAAGGGATTCATCTAACAGTTTGAATGTGCCCTCTTCCTTGGACATGTAATATCTCGCGACCACTTCGTCAATGATGACTGCATCCAGACGTTTGGTTTTGAGATCGGTCAGCGCAAGTACATTGTCCGGGAACTCGGACGCATTCACTTTATCCTTCAGCGGACTTGCCGCCAGTGCATCTGCCGCCGAGGACAGCGCCTGCAATCCTACATTTTTGCCATCCAGTTCATCCAGCTTCGTAATCGGTGAGTCCGCCAGTGTAACTGCAACCTGACTGTTCTCCAGATACGGCTTCGTGAACAGCACTTTATCTTTCCGCTCATCCGTAATCGTGTACCCGTTCCAGATCAGGTCGATGCGGCCGCTGTTCAGCTCCGATTCTTTGGAAGACCAGTCAATCGGCTGGAACGTAATTTCTTTCCCCATTTTCTCTGCTGCTGCTCTTGCGTAATCAATATCGAAACCTACAATTTCATTCTTGTCATCCCGGAAGCCCATTGGAGCAAATTTATCATCTATCCCCACGATAATGGCATTATCATCCTTGCTTCCCGAGCTGGAACAGCCCGCCACAACAATCATGCATATGCTGATCAATAATAGAAATATCGCTTGTTTTCTCATCTCTCTAACCCCTCCATGTCTATAACCAAACCCCAAACGCTTTAGTTCGTTACCACGTTATCAGAGTCTTATAATAACATAGCATGGGAGAAGAGTCGAGCATGTTGCCAAGTTCATTCATATCTATTCCGGTCAATTGTCAACAATTTGTGAAAAAGCTTCTTTCACTTGCGCCGGTTCCACCAGCTTCTTACGCACCGATGCATCCCACTTATCCGGTTCCTGGAGAGTCTTCAGTTCCGTTCCAGCCCATTGCCGGGCGGCTTCACGGCTCAAAGTATATTGAACATCCTCAAATGAATAAAGCACATGCTCCAAATTATCAATCCATACAAAATTGGCAGCAGCATTATATACAAGGATTTGTTCCAACTCTTCGGGCTTCATATCACTGGCGTTCATCCTGTATTTAATCTGAGCCGTAAATGTCTCTGGATACAACTGATACCCATTCAACTGGTCGCTTAGAGGCAAGGCCTGATTTAAATGGCTGAGATTGGAGAAGTCTCCCATATAAGCACTGCGATATTTCGCTAATGCCGCAAAATCATGGGTTAACGGATCTTGCTGCTCCGCCTCATACTGTGTCTGCTTGGCCTCTATTCTCGGATTAACGACACCCTCAACTACAATTACACCACAAATACCGAGAATGACCAGTGCAATAATCCATTTGTTCTTTCCACTCATATGACATCACCGACCTCATACTTGCCCACAATCCGATACGCCCTCTGCACGATTAAAGGAATAATAATACTTAGCAAAGGTATGGCAAAAGCAATCGCGATTACCGTAAATTGATAGGGTCCTTCTATCTGAATCGGACGACTATACCAGATGTTGCTTCCAAATCGCAGCGCAGCCTGTGTTCCCCACAGCACAACGATGAGCCCTGCCCATAACCACCACACTCTGCGCGTCCATTGCCATAACACAGGTGTTCGAATTACGGTGATGTCCTCTGGATCAGCCGATGTATTTTTATTTTTCAACATATAAAATACATACATTCCACCCACAATCACACTCATAAGCATGAGCAAGTTGTTAATGGTTGCACCTTGGATCATGACTCTCATTGGAATCGTAATGATCCAGGCGATAAGACAATAGATCAAGGCAGACTGCAACACCGCAGTCCAATAAGGAACACGCTGTACCCTGCGATGGTCACTCATGATCTGATCTATACCAGCTGCATGCAGAATAGCGGTCTGAAAAGCCTGCTCTTCGTCCATTCCCTGCTCCAAATAATCTTCGATTCGTGCAGCAAGATTGCTGTGAATCTCTTCTTTTAACTCCCGATTGGCTAACGTATCCTGCGCGCGATCGAAAAGACGATTCACATGGCGGGTAATGCGAGCTTCTAATGTCATATCCCTTCATCTCCCTTTTCCCCGGAAATAATCATGCAGTCAATCAATGTTTTGGCTGCGTGCCAAGCTTGAACTTGCTGTGTATAAGCTTCCTGGCCCTGCGTTGTAATCCGGTAATATTTGCGTCGTCCTCCCTGGGTCTCTTCCCCCAGTAGGATTCCACATATCCACTCTTCTCCAGCCTTTTCAGACTGGAATATAGCGTCGGTTCCTTTAATTCAAACCGTTCTCCACTCTTGCGATAAATTTCCTTAATAATGCTATAGCCGTAGTTATCCTTCAGTATAAGTACACTCAGAATAATGGGGTCAATGTTGCCTCGAATTAGATCACTGTTAATAGCTTGCTCATCCATCTGCCAGATTCACCGACTTTCTTCAATCCTGGGTATACTATAATACATATTACTATGTCTGTAAATGTAATATGTATCGTGTAGTAAATACTCATTTATATAAGCAACATTTTTCTCTTACTTCTCGTCTGGAAGATATTAGGGAGGTGGATACAATAAAAATCTTCAATACTATGGGAACGTTGTTCTCACTGTTGTTCCTTACAATTTTGCTGATATTATCTGGCTGTAATCCTACTTCAATTAACGGTACAAACGGAACTGCCTCGCCCCCAACAACTAATCCAAAGGAAGGCAAGATAGGATCAAAACAGGTTCAGGAACCGGAGCCCAACTTACCTCAGAAACTGCCTACGCCAATTATTAAGAGCAAAAGCGGCATCTCCATTCCTTCTGTACAGGGCAGTTATTGTTGGAGTGGAACGTGCGTTGATTACGCTAGCCTAAATTTTGAAGACAAAAGTCCGATCTCAGTTCTTGCCGGTGAGGAAGTATCCATAGATATGGGCATAGATATCCCCCGGATGAGATAAGTATTTCTGAATATGTGGACAACCGCAGCCAACCCATTACTTCAACGGGTGGGACCTTCCAACTTCCCAAGGAACCAGGGACATATTATTACGGAGCATTTGTCCGCTGGTCTTCCCCTCAAGATTCGCAGATCAGCCTGGGAGATACTTCTTTTGCGTTTGTAGTTCGTGTTGTGGAGAAAAAATAAAACCAAACAGGGCCCCTCCACTACCGGAGAGGGCCCTGTTTACTGTTTATATTTCTGATTCGTTATTTCTTATTTATTATTTCTTTCGATCATATTCCCATTTATATTCCGTTGTTGTACATCCTGCCTTTATCTATTGCTGCACTTTCTCGCGATCTTTCCCTTTATCTGATTCACCCGCATTTTTGTTAGCAGCATCGCGATCCTGCTGCATTTCTTCAACGGTTTTCACTTTGAGACGTGCAGCACCTTCATATTCCTTCGTTGGAATCAGGTTGCCCGCAGCGAGTCTTGCTTCTGCCGCGGCAATGGCATCACCATATTGCGGTAACCACTCGGCTTGAGCGACCAGCATTTCGTCGACCATTTGCCAGATTTCTTTTGGATTACATACTGCACCCACGAGTGGGTCCATCATGAACGCCTGACGCAATAGTTTGTCGTCACCATGTACAGCAGCCTCAACCGCAAGCCGTTGTACGGAAATGCTTACGTTACACACGGCAGCCGGACCGAGCGGCAGATCACCTACATGTGGCATCGAAATGCCGTTGCGGTCCACATACCCCGGTGCTTCGATGATGGCATCATCCGGCAGGTTGGAAATCACACCATTATTAACGGTATTGAAATGTCCGCGGTATACGCGCCCCGTCTCCAACCCTTCTATAATGTAGGAACCATGTTCTCCGCCGCGTTTTTCTGCAACAAATTGCATCGGCTCATCCTTCATCCAGTTCGGGAAGTCGGTCTCAAACCAATTTCTGCCCTCTGTACATACGCGTAAATACCCGCCTGTCTCGCCATTAATCCAGTTGCCCAGGTCGATCCAGTCCATGATCTCTTCCGGACGTTTGCGGTACCAAGGCACATATTCACTAAGATGACCATTCGATTCCGTACTGTAATAACCAAATCGGCGCAGCATATCGATCCGCACTTTCTCGGTGCGGCTGTACTCTGGATGTTTCTCGAAGGCTTCAAGCAAATCGCCTGTAAGGTCTTTGCCTTCATGGGACGCCTTGATGTACCAGGTCTGATGATTAATTCCGGCACACACAATATCCACTTCATTCATTTTGAGTCCAAACGCATCCGCAATCTGGTGATGCCCATGCTGTACGCCGTGACATAGTCCGATCGTACGCACACCGCCGTACTTGTTGCAGGCCCATGTCAGCATGGCCATCGGATTGGAATAATTGAGGAGCAGCACATCCGGTGCGCTTTGCTTGCGAATATCTTTGCAGATGTCGAGCATTTCGGCAATTCCGCGCTGTCCATACATAATTCCACCTGCACACAATGTATCCCCTACACATTGATCCACCCCATATTTGAGCGGAATATCCACATCGGTTGCAAAAGCCTCCAACCCACCCACACGGATTGTACACAGTACATACTTCGCGTCCTTGAGCGCTTCTCTCCGGTCCGTTGTTGGCTGAATCTGAATATTCAGTCCATTCTCGCGGATATCGCGCTGACACAGCTCGGTAACCATGTCCAGATTGTGCTGATTGATATCGCAGAAAGCAACCTCAATATTGTTAAACTCCGGTACCGCTAGTAAATCCCGCAGCAACCCCCGTGTAAAGCCGATACTGCCTGCCCCGATAAATGCCACTTTAAACGACATGCACAATTCCTCCCGTAATCCGAGTATATTCGTTCCGGTTAATGATCTCACTTCATGAAATCATTGTAGCAACGGGCTATAAGGAAGCGTTATCAAAATCATGACCTCTTCACCACGAGGTTGTCAAAAATCCTCACTTTTGTATCCGCCGCGCCTTACTATCCAGATAAACTGCACGATTTATTCTTCAGCGGGATAATGACTGACATGTCGCTCCATCAAGGAACGGAATTCAACCGGAGTTCGGCCCGTATATTTCTTGAATAACATATGAAAATATTGTCTGCTCCCCACCCCCACGTAATCGGAAATTTCGGAGATTGGAATATCTGTCTGTTGCAGCAGCATCTTCGCCTTTTCCATTCGAAGCATTGTGAGATAATCCGTAGGTGTGCGCTTCGTGTGCTGGCGAAAAATACGATGCAAATACCCCGGATGCAGATTCACCGCTGCCGCGATATCCTTCATTTGAATATTGCGATCCATATTGTGATGCATGAATTCAATCGTACGTTTCACGTACAGCTCCGTCTGATCCAGCGCACTTCGATTGATCTCCCCTCGAAGTCGTGCGACCCTAACCAGCAGTTGGATAAAAAGTGTACGTACCAGCGTCCCCTGCTCAGGGGATTTCAGATCCCGGGCTTCGCGATGATGTGAGCGTTCCTCCGGCGGAATAATCCGCATGGGTGCAGAAGGTCGTCCCTGCTCCATCAGACCGCGCTGATCCAGCTCCAGCACCAGGCTTTTCATAATGTGATACACCTCTTCCGGGTCAGGCAGGACCAGATAAGGCGAGTCTTGTGTTAGAAAAGCATGGACTTCATCCTCTTCCAGCGCGATCTGGCGAATGGAAGGCTGTCCTGGCTCCGATCTGGCAACTCCAAATTCCACATTCAGCATGCGGCACGGGACGCCATCTTTCACCAGCAGACGGTGCGGAACCCCCGCGTCCAGCAGAATGAATTGCCCTTTTTTCAATACAGCCTGTTCCGAACTCCCATTCGGCATCTGTACATCGACCCGGCACATTCCCGAAATGATGTACATGATCTCCGTGGAATCATGATCGTGATAGGACATCTGGTAGTTGTCCCATTGCTTGTAATAGTACGCATAGAAACGCGGTCCATAGTCCTCCATGCGCAGTTTCTCCTGAAACAGACTGCCTGTCCACTGTTTTGCTTCCAATGCCTTGCACCTCCGTTGCTTCAACGATCCTCACTTTTCTCCATTGTAGCAAGTCCTGGCGATGTATAGCATCATGTAAATGAAAAACATTGCGATTATAAATTAGATAATTATATAATTAGCTATAAATCTAATCATTTTTTTATCCAATCTATAAGCAGGAGGTCTTGAGGGATGAAAACTACATTTTTTCTGGTGAGACATGGGGTCAAAGAAAAGCAAATTGGAGATGTACCCCTCACATCCGAAGGAGTAGTACAAGCTAAGTCAACAGCACTTTATTTGTCTAATGTACCTGTCACCAAGATCATCGCAAGCCCACTTCGAAGAGCAATCGACACAGCGGCGCATATTGCTCTCCAAACAAACGTGACAGTGACTGAGGACCAGCGTCTGCGGGAACGCGCCAACTGGGGTGACCTGCCTGAACAAACCTTCGAAGAATTCATTGCGATGTGGGACAGATGCACATCCGATCCAGACTTCCTGCCACCCGTAGGCGACTCATCTAAGCAGGCAGGCGAACGTTTGGCCTCTTCCCTAACGGAATTGGTGAATGTAGATTCACCAGAAAGCTATATCGTTATCGTTACTCACGGCGGGTTAATTACGGATTTTCTCGTAAACACATTTTCAGAGCAGGAACTTAATGTCTGGCATCCTGACTTTATAGCCATGCAAAGTCAACTGATTCCCGAATGCTCCATCACCACATTGATCCATGAGAACGGGAAATACACCATTCAAGATTTTGCATCCGTAAAACATTTGGAATGATGATGCCGTCAGTCGCGTCGGTTTAGCCATTTCAAAAAAACTCCGGGTAACCTCCCGTACGCCTAAACGCACCGAGGTTACTCCAGAGTTCCGCTATATCACCATACAGGTATTGCGTTCTTCAAGCCCAACCTTCAGAGGATCATATCATCTACGTTTTGGGCCACTTATCACTTATCACTTATCACTTATCACTTATCATCTATCATCTATCATCTATCATCTCTTACTTCTCACTTTCCACCCTTACCCGACTTGGGCGTGTGGAACTTGGGCAGTGTAACCTTAGACCAGTCGATATCCGATGCCATGTAGAAGGATGGGTAAGACGGTTGATTGTACCCACTGTTCTGTCCGGCAATGCCGACACGATACATCGCGTCATGCATCAGCGTGTACAGTTTGCGATCTGTCTTCTCGGTGCTCAGATAGATGCGGATCGCCGAGCTGTCTTCGGTTCTGACCAGCATCTCTTCCCGCCAATCCCCAAAGATATCCGCTACGAGAGATGGCGTACCCTTGGTATAATTGTTGGTCAATGTTCCGGTTGCGGTCAGCAGCGTGCCCCGATTCCAATCCTTGATCGTAGGTGTGACATCGATGGCACCGTCCACGATCTGAGTTGTCATATCTCCTGCCCAGCGAATGTTCATATTGGTGCCAGGGGCTTTATCACTTATTTTCTCACCGCTGGCTGTCCATAATCCCACGGCCCAAGTCTCCAGCCCACGGCGGGTCGGATCCACATCACCAATCATACCGCGTCCGGTATCTTTGCCGTGTATCCACCATAAATCACTTCCCCAGTCTTCGCATCCCGCAGGGAATATCCGTATGGCGCCCAAGGACCACCCTCATGCACCATAAAGATCTCAAGTCCCGGACGATCCGGATCAATATCCGCTACATGAAGCGCATCCCCGTGGCCCAGACGCGCAATCGTTCCCGGAGCGGCGCTCTCCGCAGGCATCAGGTCCTTGGAGCTGTACAGCACACTGCCATCATGATCAATCGTGGCCGAGCCGTACACAATCTCCTGTTTGCCGTCTCCATCCACATCAGCCACACTGAAATAGTGCGCGCCTTGCGTTGTAATTGAGCCATACACCGGATCTGTACCGTCCACCCCATGCGGACCGTCATTGAACGGGTTCTTCATCGGTGTCCAACCACTGTCTACCTTCCATTCACGTTTGAGCTTTTTGCCATCCCAGTTGTAGGCGACCAGTGTGGAACGTGTGTAGTACCCGCGTGCAAAGATTGCTGATGGTTTCTTCCCATCCAAATATGCCACGCCTGCCAGAAAACGATCTACCCGGTTCGCCGGTTCAATACGCGCCATCGCGTAATCGCCCCGCATCAATCCATCATCCTGTCGTCCCGGCTCATAAGGAATGGTCTCCAGCTCTTTGCCTGACCCTCCTTCGAACACCGTTACATACTCAGGCCCATCTACGATGAAGCCTTCGAACTTGCGCAGCTCATTCTTGGCACTGCGGCTTGGTGCATACACATCGATGAAGTAATCGGCCAAGCTCTCAGCATCCTTCTGAGACAAAGGATAACTATACTTTTTCTCCATCCCAAAAGCTTCCTCCAGCGTAGCAGGCCAGTTGCCCTTCACGACCTCTTCATGCTTATGCCAATTCTTGAACATATCCACGACATGATCATAGTAGCCATCTGCACTTAAACGGAAATCATCTTCATTAGAGTAACCAGCCTTGCGATCCTGCTTCGGAAGGGTGATGTATTTCTCGGACGTCACTTTTCCTTTTTTGTTATATTGGATTATCTTGGTGCCCGGAGCGGTCTTGAACATCATCTCAGCCTTGCCATCCCCGTCAAAATCATAAACGAGCATCTGTGTATAATGAGCACCCGAACGGATGTTGACCCCGAGATCGATTCGGTACAACAATTGTCCGTCCAGCGTGTAACAATCCACGTACGTTTTACCGGTGTAGCCTTTTTGCGAGACATCCTTGGCGTTAGAAGGGTCCCATTTTACAAAAAACTCATACTGTCCGTCCCCGTCCACATCGCCCACACTCATGTCATTCGCAGAATACGAGTAAGCTTCTCCCACTGGCGTCACACCATCGGCCGGTTTTTGCAAAGGAATATCGACGTAGCCGTTCGCCCAAGGTTTGACGGATGCACTGCGTTTGCTCTCCTTGCCCTTCTGGCTTACTGCTGCCACTTCATAACGGGACGACGATTTGCCTGCGGCATCAACATAGTTGGTGCTGTCGGTTACCGTAGCAATCTTTTTGCCATCACGATATACGTTAAAGTCTGTACCTGTCAGACCTTTATCGCTATACCCTGTGGCCTCATCACCAAGCAATCTCCAACTGAGAAAAACACCCTCCGAAGAAGACGCCGCGACCAGACCGCGATCCAAATATTCAAGCTGAATGTCTTTCAAAGAACCACCTCCCTTATGTGACTGCAGGCTGGCTTCAGCCGCTCTGTTCTCATTGGAAGCTGCTGCTCCGCTCGCACCCGCTGTTCCCGCAACCAGCAAAGCAACGCTTAGTGCCGAAGACAGCATTTTGGCTGCAAGTGGCAAACGTACCTTTTTACGATTGGAGTGCATACCTGAAACCGATCCTTTATGTATCGGCGCTGTTGTTTTGGATTTCATCGACCTTCACTCTCCTTGAGATAGAATGGGTGATGCTTGTGGTTGTGTTTGGATCGTTGCGGCATCCTTCAATCCTACAGACATTCATATCCTTCAAATTTAACTGAATGCGCTTACAAAAATAAGAGAGAATAATCTGCTTGAACAGACTTCTCAGACTTCTTCGATTCCGTCCCCCTTCCATTGCCTCTCCATCAGAGCAGCTCCGCCCTGCCCATCGGGTATTATTATAGACATCCTACCTGCCGCGACAAAGGCAAATATCCGTCCAAAACGATCAATATTCAGTGTTGTTCAGAAGACATTTAGGGAATCAAACCGACGAACGAATCTGTCCGAAGGAAGACTCAGGCTTACCGCCAATTCTTATCTAACGAATCTCACACACCCTATTAGGGCGTAAAACTCAAACAACGAATCCTAACGAACCTCAGTAACCTTATTCGGACCAAAACGGGTCTAAGCGGGGCTAAATCCACCCCAATTTACTGATTAGCGTGTCTAGGATTCGTTAGAATTTCCAACTACACCAAATCACCTATATAGCGTCTACTCTGTTCGTTAGAAAAGAAAGAAGGCTGTCGCCAGATCATTTCCATGATCAGAGGACAGCCCTGCTTCATTCGTCCGCTTACACATCCCTAATTTCGGATCTTCAAGCGGCTCTTACATGCTTCCATCAGCGAACTTCATTTTTCACAACCGAACCAACTGCATAACATTCCTATTAAGGCTCAATGCCCCAGACCAGAGTGCCGCCTTTATAGAGAGTTACCTTGTTCCAGTCCTGATAGGATGTTTTGGTTGGATCGTAGGAGTAATCATTGGATTCATCAAAATTGCTCCAGTCCGTTTTGTACATACGAAGCTGGATATCCCCGGATTGTGCACCTGCCTGAATCGAACCTGCTCCAGCAGTGAAGCTGAGCTCCACATAGGAATCGGTGAACGTGCGCTGGATGTTAGCACCGCCCACCTGTGCCCAGTCGATCGCAGAGTCCATTGCTGCGGTGCCTTCTTTGGAGAAGTAATAACGGATTTTCAGATCACTCAGGTTTACAGCTGTGTTGCCTACGTTTTTGATGTTAAAGAACGGCTTGATCTGATTATCTGCTGCGTTCGTGTCTCCCGCACGATATTGCAGAACCAGATCACTGGTCGGGACAACCACACTTTGTGGTGTTGCGGAAGCTGCGGCAGAATTGGCACTTTCCCCGGCAGCGTTCACGGCACTAACCACATAATGATAGGTCGTTCCATTGGTTAGACCCGTATTCGTGTAGAAGGTGCCGCTCACGTTGGCAGCAACCGTCGTGAATGGGCCCGATGCACTCAACGCCCGCTTCACGTTATAACTTGTCGCACCTGCAGAAGCCGCCCAGGACAAGCTAATTTGCGCATTGCCAGCCGTAGCTGTCAGTGCTGTTGGTGCAGCAGGAGCATTCACACCTGCAATGGGTACAGCACTTTTTACAGCCGAATTGGCACTCTCACCTGCAGCATTTACGGCACTAACCACATAATAGTAGGTTGTACCATTGATCAGACCTGTGTTGGCATACGATGTTCCGGTCACGCCCGCAGCAACCGTCGTGAATGGACCCGATGCACTCAACGCCCGCTTCACGTTATAACTGGTCGCACCTGTGGAGGCGGTCCAGCTCAGGGAAACCTGTGCGTTGCCCGCTGTCGCAGACAGTGTTGCCGGAGCTGCTGGAGCTGTCGTTGCACCCCCTCCACCATTGCTGGCAGGAAGAACAGGGAATGAGTTTTGCACCAGCATGACGAATTGATCATGGAACCAGTGACCCGACACCGGTGCGTTAGGCAGTGCACCGGTCAATACACCATCACGAGTCGTGAATGTTGGATCACACATCCGGTCGAAGCCTTTTCCTTCGTTATTCGGAATTTCCGAGCTGGATCCATCAGATTCCCCTGGAGGTTTGACCCATACATAGGCATCCAGATGGGCTGGTCCTGGTGCTGCTTTTGGCGCTTCACCTATGCCTGCTCCGCTGTTGTTACACCAGTTCCCCCGGTGATCCCGCTTATCCACACGCCCGGAGTTCACGTACGTGTTAATATCACTGCCTGTGGCAGACGTTGGACGGTTAACCCCGCCCCATCCATTGCGGCTGGTATCAATAAGGAAGCCCGTGCTGGCCGGCCAACCTGCTTGTACAAATCCGCTATACAGTGCCGCAGTGAAATCGGTTTCGTCAAAGTACGGATTCCACTCATAAAACTTGGAGGACTTGATCGGTTGTCCGCCGATGTTCAGATCCGGGTTGGTCAAATTCGGTTCGCTCAGCGGTGTGCTATTCGCTGTGTTCGTGATGAATCCGTCTGCGCTGCTCAGACCTGCCGTTGTTCCTTCGACAACGTTAGTATAGAGCGAAATTGCACCTGTACGGTTGTTATCCCAACCAAGCCAGCCGGAGTGACCAATATCCAGGTAGTTGTACACATTCGGAACGGCATGCAGCTTTTCCAAGGCATATTTCACGCCAGCTTCGTAGATGCCTGTTGAACTCGCCTGGGCACAGGCTGGTGTACTGAGGTTGGTTACCAGATTGGGCAGACTGTCCGGCTCAATGATGGCGATGATGCGAATGTCCTGATACTTAGGTTCTGCAAAAATATCGGCGATTACATTGATATAATCATTTTTATACGTCTGCAGCGCCGCCTGTGTTAGTGGAAGTTCACCATTGGACGCAAGCGCATGGCAATCCCGCCCAGGCAAGTTGTAGATAACGAATGAAGCGGTAATCGGAGTGCCTGCTTTCTTTTGTGCCAAAGCGGCATCCAGATGCTGCTCCACACTTTTGCGTCCAGCATTGTCTGTTCCACCATGAATGGCGGCAATACGGTCGATCCAGACTGCCGTTGGATAGGATTTGACCGTTTCCATCTTGGCTTTTAACGACGCATCACTGGTGAGAGCAATGGACGTATCCACGAGAGCGGAATAATCCTGGTTTAAATACGCCGTAGCTCCGACAAACGGATTATCCACATGTGCTTCAGCCGCCTGACTCACTCCTGGAGCCATGCCCGGGAAAATGCCCGCTACGAGCAGCGTTGCTGCCAGCATTTGTTTCACACTTCTGCGAAGGACTTTTCCGCCTCTCGATAAGGTTTTCGATTTTGTCATTAGGGTTCCACCTTTCCTGTGGTTGGATTGGGTATATACTCATGTCTGATCCTCTGTGTCGGCAAGATGCTATGCACGGTAGAGAACATAATGATGAGCTGTTGGAACTTCACCTCCATGAATGCAGTCAAATTGGGACAAGCGTAGGTCAACAACAATAGAGCCTGAACTGTAACAAGAAACAGAGATTGTGTCTTACACTGAGGTTAAGTGACAAATCAAGGGGGATAACATCTGTAGGTGTGTGCGGGTGATCTTCGGTGAACGGCTTTCAAAGCTTTACTCAGACTTCAATTTAGTAAGCGCTTACTTTTAGAGGTTTTAAAAAAAGGCTACCCTCGATACAAACCTCACATCGCGTGTCCACCTCCTTATGAATCTGATTATACTCTATGTAAATATTACTGTAAATTGAATTTATTAAATTATATTATAATTAATTCCATAAATCAGGCAGGGATTTTGAGATGTGCCTGCCCAAGCCATAAGAAAGGCTCATCACGGACTTATCCCCCGTAATGAGCTAATTCACATCGTATATTTTCATGCTCTCTTTCTATGGAAGCACTACAATATCCCCGGTTTCAAACCGTTCAGTACTTCCGTCTTGTCATCTGTCTCGATTCCTGTTTGAATCGTCTGCTGAGCATATTGCCCGTTGCCTTGATCCAGCATTACATATGCCATATCCTGATCACGCATGACCGCCAGCGTGGGAACCACCGTCGCTTTCTCCTTGCGCAGCGTTTCAATCTTGCCCTCCAGACTTAATCCACCGATCAACTTGGCGTTTGGCTTCAGATCAATGACAATATCGAATTGGGAAGGCTGCTTGAGATCTGTTTCCGTTCCCTTTTTGGCAAACTTGGAGATTTTGCTGACCTTTCCGGTTAACGCAACCTCCTTATTGCCCGTCATATGTACGCTTACAGGCATACCAGTTTGAATTTTGAAAATGTCCTGCTCACTAATGGTCGCCACAAATTGCAATTTGCCCGTATCTACAATAGTACCCACATACTGACCTTCGCTCATCATACGTGTCTTGGTCTCCGTATCATTCATCAGAAACACGCCGGATACCGGCGCATACACGGTGGATAAACCGATAACCGCCTTCTTTGCCTGAACCTCCTGCTCCTTCACAGCGATGGATTCCTTGTTCATTTCGTTGGTCAGTCGTTTGGTCTCCCGCTCGGCGAAGGCTTTCTTCCGCTCTTCTTCGGTGACCCCTAATGGCTCGGAACCGTTTCCCTGATTAAGACCAATCTCATTCAATTGAGCTTCCAGCCTCGATTTCTCAATATCGGTCTCCAACTGCTGCACTTCTGTCTGTAATGCTTTCGAATCAAGCGAGAACATAACGGCTCCCTTACGAATGGGCTCCCCATTCTCCACATTCCACTGCTTTATTTTCGAGGCAAAAGGAGCATAAACATCTGTCTGCTTGGCATAAACCGATTTGCCTTTGACCTGAATTTCCTGCGTGACCGTCTCCTGAGTGACTTCAAATGTGATGGGCTGCGGTGCCTCAATGGGCGCTTCGGGTACCGGTTTATATTGTTGGTATAGGAAATATCCAACACCCGCGAGCAGTCCGATCATGATGATTCTCTTTATCCATTTGCTTATTGCCGAATTCTTCATTGCCGTATGTCCCCTCGTTGAATCTGTCTGTTCAATCTTTAAACTTTGCATTCTCTGTATCTCTCTGCTTCATTTATGCCGATTTAATCACCTGTAACGCATTCGTACGCGAGGCACTAATCGCCGGATAGATTCCCGAGAGCACTCCGGTTAATACCGCAAACGCTATTCCAGCAGGCAGAGCTGACGTCTGAATGACCACTTGGAGAGGTGTGCTTGCCTCCATCGAGACTTGCCCTTGGAGCAGTCCGTTTACCCCCTGGATGGCTCCATAAGCGATGAAGACACCGACAATTCCGCCCAATACGCCAAGTACAGCGGCCTCTGTAATGAACATCTGCCGGATCTGCCACAGATTGGCTCCCAGCACCTTCATGACACCGATCTGTTTGCGTCGTTGATGCGTGGACATGATCATCGCAACAATAATGGACAGCGAAGCCAGCAGCATGACGAATATTCCAATGCCCATAGCGGCCTTCTGGTACATACCGAGCTGTCCCTTCATTGCCTGCTCCTGATACAGATTACTGTCTGTCATCAGCGTCAGCTTCTGAATCTGCTCCTGCACCTGTGCTACATATTTCTTGTCCTCCACCTTTACGAGCGCCGAGTTCAGTCGTCCTGCCGCCGCGGCCTGTGCCTGACTGCTCTGGAACTGTTCGGCGAGCATCCGGGCGGTTTCGAGGGAAACATAGACCTTTTTGTCATACATGGCATTATTCTCACTCATGCCGCCAGGAACTTTCAGCACCCCTGTCACTCGCAAAGGTGAGCTTGTTTTGACTTTGGACGCATCATTCATGTCCTGATATTTAAGATTAAACTGTGCCTGAAACAGCTCCGTTTGAGTAGACATCAACGCCATGTATTGCTGTAGAAACTCGTCATTAAACGAATCCTCCATGAGCTTGGCATTCAGTTCACGTATGACCTCGGCGTCCACAAGTCCGAAGGTTGCACCGTAATTTGCAATAGCGGCTCCGCTAATTCCCGATGCACCCCCTTTGTCAAAACGGTAGCCAAAACGGCTTAATGACCCAAGCTCTGTACCAATGACTTCCACATTGGAGCTCTTGCCATCCAGCGTTGCCATCTCCAACATATCCAGCTTCAGCATCGGAGCAACGGCGACGACATGCGGAAGGCTGGCAATAATATCGATTTTCCGAGCCGTTAGCGCTCCGCGTTCAAAGGTAGACGTTTGCCCACTGCTCCCGCTCCCCCGAGTTGATGCCTTCATTCGGAGATACTGTAATCTCATCCATTTTGTAATTCTCGTTTAACGTTTTCTCACCATAGACCTGTACCGACTGCCCCACGCTTAATGCAATAATCATGGCGGCACATCCGATGGACAGACCAATCATGCACAGTAAGGTAACCACCTTCCAGCGTACAATCTGTCCCCATGACATTCGCAACACATCCAGAATTCTCACAACCGCTCTCCTTGCTCTACTGCCTTGGACTGGCCACCCTTCACCAAGCATCCGTCCTGCAATGTAATGACAACCTGCATTTGCTCCGCCACTTCCGCCTCATGCGTAACAATGACAAATGTCGTATCCATCTCCCGATTCAGCTGTTGCAAAATGGAAATGATCTCTTCCTCCGTGCGCGTATCCAAATTCCCGGTAGGCTCGTCTGCAAATATGACAGACGGCTCCGTAATAAGTGAACGTGCAATGCTGACGCGCTGCTGCTGTCCTCCCGATAGCTGGGAAGGGAATAACTCGGACTTGCCGACAAGGCCTACCTGTTCCAGTAGGTGCATCGCCTTTTGCTTACGCCGTGATGGGCGAATGCCCTGAAATACGAGCGGCAGCTCCACATTTTCCCGAATCGTCAGGTTCGCCAGCAGCTCATACGCCTGAAAAATAAAGCCAATATGTGTCCGGCGGAATTCAGCCAACCGGTTCTCACTCATACGCACAATATCCTGATCCGCAATGAGGATCTTGCCGGTGTCCGGCTTCATCAGACCTGCCATTAAGTGCAGTAACGTCGATTTGCCTGAACCGGAGCTTCCCAGCAGTGCAACCATCTCGCCCTTGCCCACGGATATGTTAATGTCCTGCAATACGGGAACGATCCCTTGTGCATTGCGGAACGTGTGTGACACCTGTTCTACTCGCAGCATGAATCCGGCTTCCTCTCATCGATGTAATAGAGGTAATTATAGCCATCAGATGTATCGGTCCAATCTGGACTTGTATCCAATTTGTAAAATCATCCTTTTTACATCATTGGATCGAGATGCGATTGAAATGCCCTCTTTGGATTTATGCAAAATACTCGAATCACAAAAAGGCCCTATGGGTTGAGTCCTTGCGCAGCGACTTCATTCCATAAGACCCTCATGTCTGAGCGTTCCATATTCACATCTTTACCACGCCCGGAAGCTAAATCGGTATAACTCGCTTTTTTCCATGGAGCTCCCAACAACAAAGAGATTGCTGTCATTCCATTTCAACTTGATAAAGTAATCGATATTCCGGTAGATAACCGTATCGGACCCCAGCTTGCTATCATTCAGATAGGCAATGTGCACCTCATTCTTCTGTCCTTCAAGTGTCAGAAAATAAGCAATGCGGGACTCCTCTTCATCCAGATCGAAGCTCCAGATGGGCCCTTTGACCAGTAGTTCAAACTTCTTGGTATCCGCTCGGTACCTGTACAATCCCTGTTCGTTGTTCATCATACCTTGAATCAGCATATCCCCATTCTTCAATACTTTGAACTGCTGTATATCCTGGGCAGGGGGGTATGCGGTAATATCATTTTTGTCGTTAAGAGAGAAGCTATACACTGCGTAATTTTCTTTCAGTTTGACCAGCACATACACCTTGGTCAGATCCCGACTGATCTCATACGAATCCAGCATGATTAGGGTATCATCCTGACTTGAAATGTTGCTTTTCTGTGCAACCATGGCAACTAACTCATCATAACTGTACAATTCGCGTTTCTTTCCTGTATTCAGATCCACCATGTTGAATACCAGGTCATCATATCCGATGTAGGATTCATCGCCTACAAAGATGCGTGAATAGGAGTTGTCATTCTTCAACTTGTGATGTTCTCCAGTTTTCAAATCATATTTATAGGTTGTCTTCTGCGCCTGAGTCGATCGATACTGGGAATAGATCAGCTTGTTCTGATCCGGACTCAGAGTAATGCCATACTCTGTATTCGTAGCGATGTCTTTCAACCGATTATCATCCATATGCAGCTGTGACAGCTTAATCCCGGTATAGGAACGATCCGGCCGATTCAATATCACCGTGTTGGGATCAGCTACCTCAAAATCATAGATGGCAAAGTCATTGGGCAGCTTGGTAGCCGACTCAATCTGAATCGTGCTGCTCGGCGGTGGGGTCAAGCGACTGTTGAACTGTTTATCCGGCAGAATGACGGTTCTGGGCTTCGCATGTCCAATGCTGAAGAGACTGCCAATTCCAAAGATGCCTCCGACAAATACAATTAGCAAACCGGATAACATGAGCATATCGCGATGTCTGCTCCAAAATCCTCGTTTCTTCATACGTTCCATTCCCCAGGCAGACTGATATTCACCTGTGTTCCCTTGTTCAATATACTCTTCATTTCAACTGTTCCCCCATGCTGCTCTACCGTGTTTTTCACAATGGACAAGCCCAGTCCTGCGCTTCCCTTCTCTGTCCTGTTCATCCCGTTATCCCGGTAAAAGGGTTCAAATACATGCTTCAAAGCTTCCTCCGGGATGCCTTCTCCTTCATCGCGAATCAGTATGGCTACCGAATCCCCCAGTCGAAACGATTGGACTTGAATGATGGAATTCACATTTCCGTATTTGACGGAGTTATCCAGTACATTCAGGAAGACTTCTTTGAGCTTGTTCCAATCCCCCTGAACATACAGCGTTTCTTCCAGCTCATAACGAATACCGATATTGTACTTACCCGCCTTAATGGACATATCTTCGCAAGCTTCCCGAATAATATTCGATACATTCACCCGCTCAAAGCGATAGGTCTGAATCGGTGTGGACGATACGGTCACTTCCAGGATATCGGCAACCATGACGTTGAGGCGCTGGCTCTCATTGATAATATATTTTAACCCTTTCTCGAAGAATGCCTGATCCGTAAAGCCATTATCCCGCAAAATCTGGGCATACCCGAGTATCGTAGTCAGCGGTGTCTTTAATTCATGGGTCACATTGTCAAAAAAAACCTTGTTGCGTGCCTGCAAATGCTTGACCTCATCCCGTTCTCTCTCAATCACATCAATCTGCTCCCTTACCCGATCGATCATGACCGTAAAGCTGGAAGCCAGCTCTCCAATCTCATCCTTCGTTGAGATGTGGATGTCTGCATTCAGGCTGCCTTGTGCAACTTCGGCTGAACGTTTCGTCAGAACACGAATGGGCTTCGTAATCTGGCGTGATATAAAGACAGAGCCAATGAAAACAAACACAAAAATGACGGCTGCAAAGCCCTTGATAGTGTTCTGAAAACGCAGATGCCGTTTGAACAGGTCCGTATAATCCCTTTCCAGCTGGATAATGCCAAGAATGCTCCCCTCCGACAGCACAGGGAAAGACAGATTCCCTGTTACTCTGCCCTGATCCACCACTGTTGTATAAGCAATCTTTGACTTCATGGCAGCCTGTAGGTCAGAGGTTTTGGCAGCACCCGGCTTCGCCTCCGCACCCACGGTACTAAACGGTGTAGCATCAGATCGATAGACTATGACCTTGCCACCTACAGCGGAACCGATCTGTTCTGCGAGATCTCGATTCCCTGTTCCCAGGGAGTCCTCACTAATCCGTTTGTTATGAATCAGGAAGTATTGATTGAGCGCGATATCCAGATTTTTTTTGGATTGTACCATGTCCTCCTGTACTTCCCTGTACATGTTCTCCTCACCCACTTTATTCGAAATAATGAGCAAGGCCGAAAAACCGATAAATACGATGACCGAGAAAAGAACGACCATTTTGAACTGAATCGTCCACTTCATGTATGCACCTGAATATTCAGTTTGTACCCCACGCCGAAGACCGTCTCAATAAGTGAAATCCCCTGCTCCCGCTATCCAGCTTCTTGCGGATGCGCTGAATATGAATGTCTACCGTCCGGGTATCTCCGGGAAAATCAAATCCCCACACTTTATCCAACAATTCAGACCTCGTATGTACCTTCCGGTGATGGTTGACCAGATACAGCAATAAATCATATTCCTTATTGGTCAGTCCGGCGCGTTCCCCATCCTTCCAGACTTCACGCTCATCCTTGCGAATTTCAATGTGTCTGCCAAGCCGTACCACTTCATAGGACTGGTTCTCCAGCGTCTCGCTGATCAGATCAATCCGGCGGAAAATGGCCCGAATGCGTACAACGACCTCACGAATGTCGAATGGCTTGGTAATATAATCGTCCGCCCCCAGCTCCATGCCCAGCACCTTGTCCAGCATATCGGACTTCGCCGTAATCATAATCACGGGAATCTTTGAATTCACGGAAAGTTGTCTGCATACATCGAACCCGCTCATGTCCGGCAGCATCAGGTCGAGCAGGATCAAATCTGGTCTGGACTCCCTGAGCAAATCCAGTCCCTCTCTGCCTGTTGCCGCTTCTGTCATCTCAAATCCTTCCTTGCGCAAAGAATAGGATAGGATGTCGCGAATGGACTCTTCGTCCTCAATAATCAAAATCTGTTTCGGTCTCATGATGAATCTTAATCTCCCTGCTCTATGAATTTCATCTGCCTTATATTTTGTATCTCTGCTCCAGGATTGAACAGAGGTTCACGGGAAATGTTACAACTCGGATACAAGTCTGGCGTCTTTGGAAACATCATCCCGATATACTTGGATCATTGAGAACAAACCAGACCGGAAAAGGCCAGATCGGTATCCAAAGGGGAAAACATCACGTGAACAAAACAGCCATTCATAATGCCTATGTAAACTATAAATCAGAAGTGACACGGTATCTATCTCAGATCGTCAAAAATCAACAGGATGCAGAGGATCTCACGCAGGAGTGCTTCATTCGAATGATGAATGTAACGGCAGACATTCCGGAAGAACGCCTTCTCTATTATCTCAAAAGAATTGCCCGCAACCTCGCTATGGATACATTCCGAAAGCGAACCCGTACACTGAAGCGAGACAGTAAGTTGGAGATGCAAACCTATCACTGTGATGCATCCGAGTTGGAAATCTCCGAAGGTGTTAACGACCTTGTGTCGATCATCAACAATACAGAGCATCGCAAAATTCTTGAATTACGCGTGATTCACGGTTACAGCATCAAGGAAACCGCACAGCTCGTCAACCGCAGTGAAGGCATGATCAAATCCTCGGTATTCCATGCTGTTAATCGCATTCGGGCCAAAGTCATCTCCTAAGAGATGGCTTTTTTCATCAGCAGAAGGGCCATAAAATCAACATATGATGTTAGAAAGTATCAAAATTTCTTGTATCGAGCATGACAAAGGACTCATTTTTACAAAAGTCGAGTTCGTTTTTACAAATTGTTATGACTAGGTGAGATTTTGGTGTGATAAGATATGGACGAACTCATGTAGTAACTATTATTTGGGAGGGATTTGGTTGGGTAAATTGACACGTATGCGAGGAGTATGGGTAAAATCACTCCTGGCATTGTCCATGGCATTGCCGCTTCAGATCGGATTATGGAACGGAGATGCATCGGTTCAGGCAGAATGGGCAACCGACCCTGCGCCGTTCATACAGGCGAAGGTTGTTAACGGAAATGCAGGCAAGAAAGTACTGTTCGACAATACTCATGCACAGACAGCCGGAGCGGCTGACTGGGTCATTGACGGAGGTTTCTCTGACTTCGGTAATGCACTCGCGAATGATGGATATTATGTTAAGGAACTGCGCAAGACGACTCCATTTACCTATGACGATCTGAAAGAATATAACGTGTTTGTCATCGCTGAACCCAATGTTCCCTTCAAAACGACAGAACAGGCAGCCATGAAAGAGTATGTAGAAAAAGGCGGCAGCATCTTCTTCATTGGAGATCACTACAATGCTGACCGTAACAAAAACCGCTGGGACGGTTCCGAAGCGTTTAACGGCTATCGTCGTGGCGCATTCGAAGATCCAGCCAAAGGCATGAGCACAGAGGAGCGTAACTCTGAGGCTATGCAAAATGTAAGCAGCACAGACTGGTTGTCCGATAATTTCGGTGTACGCTTCCGGTACAACGCATTAGGCGATATTAACGCCACTAACATTGTGCCTGCTGGACAAGCATTTGGCATCACGGAAGGTGTATCTGCTGTAGCGATGCATGCAGGGTCCACACTTGCGATCACTGATCCAACAAAGGCTAAAGGTATTGTATACCTGCCGAAAACAAATGCGGCTTGGCCCAATGCAGTTGACCAAGGCGTGTACAACGGTGGCGGCGTTGAGGAAGGTCCTTACGTAGCCGTATCCAAGCTCGGTGCTGGTAAAGCAGCATTTATCGGGGACTCCTCTCCTGTTGAAGATGCTTCACCGAAGTATTTGCGCGAAGAGACTGGCGCTCGCAAAACAACGTATGACGGCTTCAAAGAAGTTGATGACGGCAAATTGCTGGTGAATACAGTCAACTGGCTTGCTAATCAGGAAAGTTACACTAGCCTGACCCAAGTGAACGGACTTCAACTGGATAATGCAACAGCATTGCTTCCAATTGAACAACCTGCTGCTACTACAGAACCACAGGCTGAACCTTGGGCTGCACCAGCTGCAGGCTACAAATGGTATGATCGTTCCACGTTCAAAGCAGGTTCTTATGGTGGACCAGCTTCAAGCGCGAACGCTTCCTACAGCTTCGTGAAGCAAGAAACCCTGCCTAATGCGGAGGATTTCCAAATCCGCGTAGTTGTAGAGAACATGCCTGCCAACACAACGGTTTCCGGTTACAGTGCAGGGATCTATCTGACAGGCGGAACACAAGTAGCCATGATTCAGAACGAAAGTGGCACATGGCCGACTTCGTACGGCTATAGCTCCAACTTTAGCGTTACTTCCGACAGCAAAGGTCGCGCCACCAAGGACCTGAATGTCCGCATTAAATCAGGTACTACGGGCGCTGCCAGCCTGCGTCTGCGTCTGAACGGCAGCAACCTGATTACCAATGCAGTTACAGTCGGCAATGTTCCGGCTGAGCAGCTTCCGGAAGAGGAAGGTCCAATCCCGGCAACGATCAGCATCGCTGATGCACGTACCAAAGCAGCTGGTTCAACCGTTACGGTTGAGGGTGTAGTTACAACAGAGCCCGGTGCATTTGGTGGACAATCCTTCTATCTTCAAGACACAACTGGCGGCCTTTATGTTTTCCAAAGTACTGGCGGCTTCCATGCCGGAGATGTGGTTAAAGTAACCGCAGCAACGGCGCTGTACAACAGTGAATTCGAGCTTACAGATATCGTAGCAATTGAGAAAACAGGTACAGCATCCATCCCTGCTGCCGTTGAGGTTCCAGCAGTAACGGCTGCAAACCAGGGTCAACTCGTTCAATTGAAAGAAGTAACTGTTCAAAATATCATTAGTGCAACACCTGTAGGTTCCTTTGAATTTGACGCGGTTGCAGCGGACGGAACTAGCACGCATGTCCGTGTGGATACACGCACAGGTGTAACGCAAACGTCCTTCCCTTATGCGGCAGGCGATAAAATCAGCGTGACCGGTGTTGCCGCTATTTTCAAAGACGTATTCCAACTAAAACCTAGAAGCTTGAACGATTTTGTAAAAGTTGAGGAAGGCGGCGGAGAAGAACCATCTACGCCAGCTGTTGGCGCACCGGGTAAACCTGCGCTTACCTCCAACAATGGTTATAGCAACGGTCTGTCTGAAGGATCGTATACTATCAGCATGAATCTCTGGTGGGGTAACAATGGCACAAGCTATAAGCTGTATGAAAATGGCGTGCTGATTGACACACAAAAACTGACAGATGCTTCCCCGATGGCACAATCAGCCAAAACAACGATTTCTGGCAAAGCTAATGGTACCTATACCTATGTAGCCGAGCTGACGAACTCCAAGGGTACAACTAGCAGTGAAGTACTCACAGTAAAAATTGCAAATGCTGCCCCTGGCAAAGCTGTTCTCTCCCAAGACAACTGGGATGGGGACGGTAACTACAAAGTGACGATGAATCTGTGGTGGGGAACGAATGCAACAGAATACCGTCTCTATGAGAATGATCAACTGATTGATACCAAAGCGCTGAACGCAGTAACACCTAATGCACAAAGCGCCGTGACAGATGTATCCGGTCACGCGAATGGAACGTACACGTATCGCGCCGAGCTGATCAATGCAGCAGGTGTGACAAGCACTGAAACCATTACGGTTAAGGTTACCAAATCGGTATCTCTTCCAGCAGCAAGCTAAGTCTTAGTAAGGAATGCCTAACGTTTAACCAAGCATAGAAAAAACCGAAGCGAGATCGCCGGATTCCAGGCAAGCTTGCTTCGGTTTTTTTCTGTTACTTTTCTCTTAAGATCAGTTTCTCTTCAAAGTTGTTACCGTTAATATCTGTCCACTCAATGACAACTGCTTGCTCTTCATTTCTACTAACACTTGAACCTTGTGTTCGCATTATAGGAAAACTTATAGATTTCGAAGTTAAATCACTATCCTGTCTAATTATGCTTCCTTCATTTATATTGATTTTATATCCTTTAATATCTTCTAAATTATCTTTTTTATAAAATACAGTATATGCTCCATTTTCTGCTCTTTCATTTGTTACTGTAGTATCTAATTCGGCACTCCAATTTTCACTCTCTCCCATGAGATTAATTCTTGTCTGCAATTTTGAACAACCAGTAAGGGATATGGTAAAAAAGACTATTAAAATAAGTATCGACACCCATAACACATTATTATTTTTTCTCATAATCTCCCTCCATTACTACATTTATAACTATACAGTATCATAATATGAACCTACTTCTAAACAGTAATTTCATTTACGATCATATATTTACATATAAGATTATGAAATAAATACAAAAAGCAGCACCTGCTATTGCATGGGCTGCTCTTCCGATAGATCAACAATGGATTGAAACTTTTCCATCAAGTCTTTTATAATATTCGTTTTTATTAGCAAGCAAACTTTACTCTTTTCTTCTTTATACCAGCTTCTTGCGAATATATCCCGAGATCAGATCAATGATCGTAATCATCACGATAATACCCAGCAGGATAATCCCTACTCGCGGCCAGTTCCGTGTGCTGAGTGCGAAGATCAGTGGTGTACCGATCCCCCTGCCCCAATTACCCCCAGAATGGTTGCAGAGCGTACATTAATCTCGAACCGATACAATGTGTAGTTAAGGAATCCAGGCAAAACCTGTGGCAGTACAGCAAACCACAGCTGCTGCATACGATTCGCACCGGAAGCGAGTAACGCTTCAGAAGGACCATAATCAATATTTTCCACTTCGTCAGCGAATAGCTTACCAAGCATCCCGATGGAATGCAGTCCAAGTGCAAGTACACCCGCAAAAGAACCTGGTCCTACCGCTTTGATGAACAGCAAAGCCATGATGATCTCCGGGAACGTACGGATAAAGCTGAGCACCATTTTGCCCGTACCCGATACAGGACGGTAACTGCTCATATTCCGGGCAGACCAGAAAGCAAAAGGAATACACAGTACAGCGGAAATGACGGTACCCAGCACCGAGATCGCCAGCGTATCCAGCAATCCTCGCAGTAAATCCTCTCCCTCAGGCAGATAGACAAAGTCCCAATCCGGGGAGAAAATCCCGGCGACAATCGCCTTCATGATCTGACCTGCTGTTTCCTTGAAACCGGTAAACGGTATACCAGCAAGTGCCCAAGCGTACACAAGTATAAGTAAGATTACAATGACCCAGCGAAGCGGGTTCTTCCGTGGTTTGCGCCGGATTACGCTCGTTTCATTTTTCATCATAACAATTTCTCCCGCAGCTTAGTACTTACATAATCAATGATCAGAACAATAACAAGGGTAAACAGAATGATTACACTCGTTTTGTCATATTCCAGGAATCCAAGGGTTGCTTCATAGTACAGTCCGATACCCCCTGCACCGACCAATCCAAGAATCGCAGCAGCGCGCACATTAATCTCAAAGGCATACAGCACATAAGAAGTAAACTGGGCAGCCAGTTGTGGCACTACACCATAAATAATCAGTTGAATCCGGTTCATGCCCACAGCGGTCATCGCTTCAAGCGGTCCCTGATCAATCGTTTCCAGCGTTTCGTAAGTCAGCTTGGCAATCAGTCCCACCGAGAAGACAGCAAGTGCCAAGATACCAGGAATCGGTCCCAGTCCAAATACAGCAACGAACAGCGCCGCCAGCAACAGGTCAGGCACAGTACGAATCAAGTTCAGTACAAAGCGGGCCGGATAGTAGATCCAGCGGCTGGGCATCAAATTACCTGCACAGATGATGGATACCGGAATCGCGATGATCGCACCGATCGTTGTTCCGATCAGTGCCATTCGAATGGTCTCCAGCATGCCCTGAACGATATTATCAAAGTATGTCCACCGCGGAGGAAACATCTCCTTCAGCAGGTCCAGCATGTTCGGGAAACCTTCAATCAGTTCGCTGAAGCTGGCATCGGTCTGTTTGGCACTTGCCCACAGCAACAACAAGATGATGACCAAGGTGAGCAAATGTTTGGTGCGCCCTGGTGGTTTGGGACGGTGGATAGTCGAACCTGAGCCTGTGCCAGGACGCTTGCCCTTCCCTGATTCGTTCTGTAATGATCCATCTATCGATACGTTTACGGGTTGCTTCATACCAGAACTTCTCCCGCTGTTGCTGTACAGCCTGTTTATCCAGCAGCTCATCTGCCAGAATAGGTCTGCCATAAATTTCGGCAAAACGCTCATCCGTTGCCTCGGATACCGGACCATCAAACACCACTTCGCCTGCACGCAATCCCACAATACGGGTAGCATACTCTCTGGCCAGATCAATAAAGTGAAGGTTAACGATGGTTGTAATGCCAAGATCCTGGTTGATGCGTTTCAGATCATCCATAACCTGTTTCGTTGTCAGCGGATCGAGTGAAGCGACAGGTTCGTCTGCCAGAATGATTTTTGCTTCCTGTGCAAGTACGCGAGCTATCGCTACCCGTTGCTGTTGACCACCGGACAATTGATCCGCGCGGGAATAGGCTTTCTCGGCAATGTTCACCCGCTCCAGTGCTCCAAATGCAAGTTCCGTATCCTCTTTTGGAAAACGGCCCAAAATAGTACGCATGGTGGAATGATATCCCACACGTCCAGCAAGCACGTTGCGAAGCACACTGGAACGCTTCACGAGATTGAAGCTCTGGAAGATCATGCCGATATCCCGGCGAATCATGCGAAGTGACTTGCCATGGGCTTTCGTGATCGACTTGCCATTAATCAATATCTCCCCTTCACTGATATCATGAAGTCGGTTAATGGAACGCAGAAGCGTCGATTTCCCCGCACCAGACAAACCTACTACGGCAATAAACTCTCCCTGTTTAAATTTCAGGTTAATATTATTCAGGCCCTTAGTGCCGTTAGCGTATGTTTTCGTTACATTGTGAAGCTCAATCATGGCAGTAGTCCTTCTTTCATTAATATGGTATTTCGCAGGTTCACGCTGTAATGGGACAAGCCAGCGCAGCGTATGTCACGCTGAACTGGCCTGTCCGCTAATACGATGAAGTTATCCAATGAAAAGATAAGCAATGCAATCATTAACTATCTTTCTTTTAACAGAAAACTACTCGGTTTTTACTTTCTCGTTGTATTGACGAACGATATCAAACTTGCTGTCATCTGATTCTACATAACCTTCGTGTGTGTAGATTTCTTTGATGATTTCGTGACCTTGTGGATCTTTACCGATGTCGATAAATGCTTGTTTAATTTTTGCTGTCCAATCTGCATTCATGTCTGTACGTACTGCGATTGTATCGTTAGGAATCGGTTCAGTGAACGCGAGTACACGAGTATCTTCAAATACAGTCGGGTAGTCTTTTGCTACAGTGTTACGAGCATCTTGGAAAATCGCTGCGGCATCAACGTCACCGTTCAGTACTGCCAATACGCCTTGGTCATGACCTTTAACCGTGATTGGCTGTACATCTTTCAAAGGATCAAGACCTCTGTCGAGCAACAATGCTGCCGGCCATACATAACCAGCGGAAGAAGTTACGTTTTGGTAGGCGATTTTTTTGCCTTTCAGGTCTTCAACGGATTGGATCGGTGAATCTTTCTTCACAATAATCATGGATTTATACGAATCTGCCAGTTGCTCAGTAGGAGCGCCAGTCTCATCATTTACACCAAAACGTTGTGCCTGAAGGATAACTTCAGCTGCGCCTTTTTCTTTGGCAAGTACATAAGCCGTCGGAGGCAGGAAACCTACGTCCACTTTATTGGAAGCCATTGCTTCAATAATTGTGTTGTAGTCTGTGGATACGCTGACCTTCACCGGGATACCCAATTTGTCACCCAGCAGTTTCTCGAGCGGTTTTGCTTTGGCTTCGAGTGTATCTGCATTTTGTGATGGAACGAATTGTACAGTCAGCTCAGTCGGCACGTAACCTTCAGCGGCTTTATCTGTCTCTGCCGTGTCGGTACTGGATGAACTAGAGCTCGTATCAGCCCCGTTAGCCGAACCTGTTGTACTACTGTTAGACCCACATGCACTTAGAAACAGAACCAAAATCAACAATGGTAAAAATAAAGCAGACTTCTTCAAGCGAACACCCTCCAAAGGATTTCTATTTTTCATTACTTGTCTACTATAGTCTTCGAATATTTGCGCGATGTGAAACGAAATTTGGAGTTTTGTAAAGTTTCCTGTCAGGCTGTCAGAGCGGCTTTGATCTGTTAGAATAGCCTCATTACAGTTGATGATACTAGTAGAATCAGTGAATTCCTTTGTACTCCGGCTGTGATTTGATATGTTTAAACTTATATATTTAGAGGAGATTGTAAAATGACATCCATAACAACTACGTCAAGCTTCGACATCATGGTAACAAGTGACCTGCATGGGGCCATTCGACCCATACATTACAATACCAATGCCTATCGTCCAGCCGGACTTGCTTTGCTCGCTTCGCTGATCCGGCGTGAACGGGAGCGTTCACCCGAACTGCTGCTCGTGGATAACGGCGATCTGTTGCAGGGTTCTCCTTTGGCCTCCTATGCTGCGTCCTTCATTTCAGATCATGAAGTGCATCCCTTCATTAATGTTCTGAATGAACTGGGCTATGATGCTGCCGTGATGGGCAACCATGAATTCAATTACGGTCAGCATTTGCTGCGTAAAGCAGTTGAAGACTCCCACTTCTCTTGGCTGTCCGCCAATATTGTAGTGGAACATCAGGACGACACCATCATGAACCATTTAAATGAAGGGAAGCATGACGAAGAAATACGGCCCGTTTCACCCTCAGGTACAGGCATACCCGCCTTCGGTCCTCCTTATCTGATCAAAACCTTGGCTTCAGGCGTCAAAATCGCTTTGCTGGGTGCAACGACCCACTATATCCCGAACTGGGAGCATCCGAAGAATATAGAAGGATTACATTTCCTTGACGCTTTGGAGACCATTCGCGCATGGGTTGGCTATATTCGTGAACATGAACAACCGGATGTGCTTGTTGTCAGTTATCATGGTGGTTTTGAGAGTGATCTGGAGACAGGCGAACCTGCCGAGCGGTTAACCGGGGAAAATCAAGCGTACGCCATCTGCCGTGATATTGATGGAATTGACGTTCTGCTCACCGGGCATCAACACCGTCAGCTTACCGCAGACATTCATGGAGTGACTGTAATCCAGCCTGGATTTAGTGGGAACGGTGTGGGTCATGTATCCGTCCAGTTGGAGCAATTAGCGAATGGTAAGTGGTGGATTGCAGGCAAACAGGCTCGCTTGTTGCTTTTGGATGAAAATAGTGACGTTCAGCCTGATGCGGCTGTTATGAAACTGACAGACGAGCTTGAAGCAAAAGCACAGGCATGGCTGGACCAGCCGATTGGCGAGGTAGCGGGAGACTTGTCCATCGCAGATCCTGCCGCACTGCGGCTCGCGGCACATCCCTTCATTGCTTTTGTACATCAGGTGCAGATGGAAGCGACGGGGGCTCAAATCTCCAATACCGCATTACTCAGCGAAGAAGCCCGTGGTTTCGGCTCCCTCATTACCGTTCGGGATGTGTTGTCCAATTTTATCTATCCCAACACACTGACGGTGCTGGAGCTTCGTGGTCAGGACATTCGGGATGCGTTGGAGCAAACGGCGCGTTACTTTGAAGTGGAGGCTTCGGGCGAAGTTATCGTCAATCCCGCTTACATGCAGCCGAAACCACAGCATTATAATTACGACATGTGGGCAGGCATTGAATATGAGCTGGATATCTCCAAACCTGCGGGAAGTCGTGTGGTGAAGCTGGAACGTGAGGGCATACCTGTAGCAATGGACGCGACGTATTCTGTAGTGATGAACAGTTATCGCGCAGCAGGTGGCGGTGATTATGCAATGTATCCTGGCAAAAAGGTACTTCACGAAGGCGCCACGGATATGGCGGCACTGGTGGAGGATTATATTCGCAGGCATCAACCACTGACCGTGGAGCAGGCGAATAACTGGCGGGTTGTTGAATAGTGCTTAGTAATTTCTCTCATTGAAAAGGGTAAATATGATTTCCTTAGAATAGTAAAATTAATTTTCTTCATCATTCCCCTCCTAAATTATGTATGATTATAGTTAATCTATAGAAATGAAAAGAGCAGAACCCGTATCACAGGTTCTGCTCTTTCTACTACAATGAAACCAATGCCCCGCGCTCATCCGCCGAACGCATCTCAGCTTCAATTAACTCAAGCGTGCCCGTTGCGCTCTCCGGTGTACATACAGATACAGGTGCACCTGCTTGAACAGACTGGATAAAATATTTGAGCTGGTGATAGTATCCCGAGTCGGGTGACAGCTCGGCAACGAAGCCGGGAGCATTATTCGGATTTACTTTCAGTTCACCATTCTCAAAGACCAGATTCCCCTGCTCCAAATTAACGCGATACGTCATCGAGAAGCCATAGTCTCCCCCAGTGTCCAGTCGGCTTGGGCATTCAGCACTTTTCCGTCAGGGTATACATAGTTGGTGGACACCGTATCATAACCACTTCCCGGAATGACGTTGCGAGCCAGCGTAGATACGTGATCCGGTTTACCAAACAGCCAGTGAATAATATCCGCATCATGGATGTGCATATCTAATATGCAGCCACCGCTTTTCTCCCCATCCAGGAACCACTCCTGAGGCAAACCTGAACCCCGGAAGAAATAACCTGCGTTTACCGATCCGTAACGACCATCTTCTACAACAGATTTCAGGTAGCTATAGGCTGGCCAGAAGCGTAAACATTGACCAATCATCAGTGTTTTTCCGGTCGCTTTAGCGGTCTCTGCCATCTTCCAGCCTTCCGCCGAATGACGTGCAACCGGCTTCTCGCACAGGACATGCATGCCTTTCTCCAACAAGGAACACGTTAGTTCAGCATGTAATGGCGTAGGCAGTGTAATATCAATGATATCCAGCTCCTCTTGCTCCAGCATTGCGTCGATGTTGTCGTACAAACGATAAGGTGTGAGATCATATACCTCTTGCTCTGTCGCCATATTGCCGGCTGCTTTACCGTTCTTCAGTTCCTCAATTCTCAGATCACAGATGGCTACCAATTCCACGGGCTCCCCTTCGGAAGCAAGGCGCACATAGTTATCAAAATGCATACGTCCCATAAATCCAAAACCGATCAATCCCACTTTTAACATGTTTCTACCTCCCAAATAAAAGTTGTATTTGCATAAACAGTGTTAGCTGTATCTTCTATTCCTGAGAACGTCCAAGAATGGCATCCATTGCTTTGGATGTGTTGAATATGATCTGCTTCGAATGATGAGTGTATGGCGGAATCATCTCGGCCGTCACATAGTTGTCGTAACCAATAGCCTGCAATGCCTCCATCACCGCCGGATAATTCACATCTCCAGCCAGCAGGTCCACAAATCCGTGAAGTCCACCCGCTTGACGACGATAATCCTTGAAGTGCACCTTCTTGATCCGATGACCGAGAATGCGAACCCACTGCTCCGGGTAACCGTTCTGTACCACATTGCCCACATCAAAATACGAACCTATATAATTGGAGTTAAAAGAATCAATAAAGGTACGCAGCTCTAACGGCGACACCAGAAATTTGTTCCATACGTTCTCAATGCCAATCGATACGCCGGCACGTTCCGCATATGGCAGCAAATGCGCTATAGCTTCTTGGGCCCGTTCGTAGGCTACTTCATAATCTGTTACTTCGCTGTCTGGAATAAAATCCACACCTACAGCACCCGGAATGACCAGAATGGTATCCACACCAAAGGCGGAGGCAAGCTCCAGCTGTTTTTTACATACATCCAATGCTTTCGTGCGAATCTCCGGACGGGCACTCGTCATCGGGTAATCCCAGTACAATCCGGTTGCAAGTCCCGCAATCTCAAGTCCGGCTTCTTCGAGGCGCCCCTGAATATCACGAACCTCCTGATCCGTGGCAGACAGACTCAACTCTCCTTCTCCATTAAGCGAAAGTTCAATTCCCTCAAAGCCAGCTTGCTTCGCCGTCTGAATACAATCCGCAATAGAGGCATCTCCTGGAAACGACCATATATTAATCCCTTTTTTCATCCGAATACCCTCCTTCAAAATTTAAAAACCTGTTCTTCAGCAATGCATAACTATCCCAATCGAAAATATCCAAATCGGGCAGGTAAATGAAAGTTTACAGCGCCCGTAGGCTGCCATGCCTGATACTCCCGTTCTCCTTGCACATTCTCGTCAATTCGGTAAACGTTGACCCTCCAGCATACCCCTTTGGTTAGGGGGGACTTGAAGTTACTGGCGGGAATATGAATCAAATACACCCGATTGCCCTGGCGGTCCACTTCTACAGCCGTTTGCAAACCTTCCAGCTGCCAGGTTACATCGGCTTTCAATTCGGAACCGGCGCCGTTATTGTGGATGAGTGCATCAAACACCACGTTGTGCGGACTGACCTCCAGTTCGATATAGTTCCTGCCATCCCCTTGTTCATCAATGAACAGTTCAACTACATCCTGTTCGTACAGCGGCTGATCCCTTTCCGTGAAAT
The DNA here is from genome assembly GCF_052244825.1 of Paenibacillus sp. 1A_MP2. Taxonomy (NCBI): domain Bacteria; kingdom Bacillati; phylum Bacillota; class Bacilli; order Caryophanales; family Paenibacillaceae; genus Paenibacillus; species Paenibacillus sp. 1A_MP2. The sequence goes on from NZ_JBQQCS010000001.1 coordinate 6,125,012, forward strand.
CAGATACGACGTGATCATCCTGGCATACAAAGCGAATATGCAAATATTCCGGGCTCCATCCAAAACGGACTTCCGTGGATTGATGCGGTGGTCTGCCTGTTACGGTGTCGACCAGTTTCAATGGAACACATCGCTCCCAATCCTCAGCCGAGGGGAATCCACTCTGTGCAACGTACCTGAGTGGTTCGCAGCAATAACTCGTGCTCCGTTCCATAGGGAGAGAGCGCATCGTTATCCTCTCCTTTTTAGCTTAATCCGTGATGTTGTCTCTCTCGTAAGAACATGTGATAATACACATATTATAAATAACTTACGTGATCATTTATTTAGGAGATAAAGAGATTATTTGCACAATTCCGTTCAGTTTTAACTAGATATATTTTTGTCCAATCTCATAGAGAAAGGGATGGGATTTCATGTCTCTCCAACAAGTGATATATCCTCTGCAACGAACCGCCCATTACAAGGAATGGTCTCCCAACGTGCATTACGCTCAGTTTCAGAGCCTTCCTCCCGGCAAGCTGGCCAAGCGGCGTCTATATGATTTTGAACTTCTGTACGTCTCTCAAGGTGAAGCCGCAACTTATATGAACGATAAACATCATATTTTGAAGGCAGGTCAGCTCATCATGCTACCTGCCGGGTCTATCACCAGAATGAAGTGGTCTCCAGCCCGGAAGCACGTTTTATTGGCATTCATTTTGATTTTTTCAACGAATTGACCATTCAGACCGAGGCAGACATGGTTGTGAACGAGGAGACGGTTCAGCATCATAAATTCGGAGTGGAAGCTTGCGCAGAAGGCATGACGCCGCTATCTAACAACCCGGTGTATACCCCTTCTCCAGCTGCCGTACAGCTTATGGAGCAATTGGTTCATGAATTTACGATGCGCCAACCGGGATATGAACTGGTATGTAAAGCCTTGATGCTACAACTATTGACCCACCTGCTACGTTCATCCTGGCGAAGTTCGCCACGCCATGATTCGGTGCACGGAGATAAGCTTCTGGAACTCATGAAACGCATAGAGGGCGCCCCATCCGACCCGTGGACCAATTCGAGCATCGCCAAACAATTAAATCTGAGTGTGGATCACATGGCCAAATTGTTCAAACAGATGGCGGGCATACCGCCCAACGAATATATTCAATCCATCCGCCTGAGCGAGGCACGCAAACTATTGCGGGAAACGGATCATTCCATTGAGGCTGTGGGTGTACAAAGCGGTTACCCGGACATTCACTATTTCAGCCGCATGTTCCGCAAATATGAGGGCATTTCACCACGGGAATACCGGAAATTGTCCAGAATGCTATAAAAAGAGCAGCCTGCCAACCGGCAGGCTGCTCATGCTTTTTGAACTAATGTTTCCCATTAGTTAAATGATGCAATAATCAAAAACCATATCCAGTCCTCGTAAGCAATCATTAGCGTAATTCCCATGTGTTTAATGGGCTTGCACTATTGCTGGCAATCATACCAGAACTACTGCTTGACGAGGTTAAACAATGAATCACTATCGACCTCTCTACCGAGAGGGAGCCGAATGAACTCAAGACTATATGGGTTTTGGACTACACCAAAAAAAATGTCACAAAACGACTACTTGAGATTGTTATATAGACGAAAAGCAAAGGAGGTGATCGCTTGGAAGAAGCGAGACCTAGTACCGCAGCTACAGAGGAAATAGAGATTGCTGTTGCATTGGTGAAGGCAGGAAATCATGAAGCTTATACCTCTATCATTCACAGATTTGAAAAGCCCATGTACATCTATTGCTATCATTTGCTCAAAAATAGGGAAGAAGCTCAAGATGCCGTTCAAGAGATTTTTATCAAGGCTTATCAGGATATTCACCGGTACCAGCCTACTGTTTCCTTCTCAGCATGGTTGTACAAGCTTGCCTATCATCACAGCCTCAACCTACTAAAGAAACAGCATCGAAGGTTAAGAATTATGGCACACTTCAAGCAACAGGAGGAAACCCAGGAGCACATTCCAGAGCAGAAATCGGCTATAACTGAGCTGCTGACCTATCTCACTCCGGAGGAAAGACACATTCTTCTGCTGAAAGCAGTGGAGCAATACAATTTTGAAGAGATTGCCCAAATCATGGACGGTAAACCAGCAACCGTGCGAAAAAAATATCAACGCTTGCGCCAGAAGCTCATGGAACAAGCCACCAAACAACGAAGGGTAGGTGGATTATTTGCGCAATCAAACGAATGACAAGCAAATGGAGCATATTGAAGGCATAATCCGAGAAACCGAGACGCCACAGTTTAGTCTTAGTACACAAATTATGAATCGAATAGGAGAGAATTCCATGAATAAGACTACCAAACGAGGAAATATGCTTAAGAAAACATTGATCGCCGGCACTACTGCAGCAGCACTTGGACTAGGGATCATCAGTACTGGCTTTATCTCACCGGTAATGGCAGATGCGCTGGGCCAAATCCCTATGATCGGTAGTCTATTCCATAATAACGTGGATAACGGACTGAAGTCTGCTGCAGAGAATGGCCTTATTACCAAGCTTGACATAAGCGACGTCCATGAAGGCGTAACGTTGAGAGTTTCAGAGGTTTACCACGATGGAAGCAGCCTGTCGATTGCCCTTGAACGCGAAGGAGTAACCACGACAGAGGATCGGTTAATTGGCCCCTCGGAAAATAGGGAAAAAGGCCTGCTCGTGACAGAAGAGCTTATTGTCCTGGTTAACGGCGAACAAGTCCTACCAAGTAGCATAATGCCATTGATCAAATCCGATCATACTGTACAAAAGAATGCAGCGTTGCTGGAACTATCAACCGATAACGACGCGCTGCCGCTCCCGGATCAATTTGAATTAACTCTCCAGGTTAAACTGGCAGGGATCGATGATATTTATGAATTCCAAGTGCCTGTGAGCAAGGCAGTAGCACAATAACTTAGTACACAGCCCCTTCCGCTGAACAAACAGCAGAGGGGATTTTATTGCACGAATTGATTTATACTTAAACCTAGCAAATGCAACATAAAAAATTCTACTGATTTCAGCATCAATCGAATTGCCAAAAGCTATTCTATTCTATTTTGCCATTGGAAGACTGGCGGAATATGCAGCGGTACGGAACGATCATTTTGACAGCCACTTCATATGGATGATCCAAATAATCGAGCAGCAGTTTAACCGCGAACATGCCCATCTCCAGCTTAGGCACATGGATTGTGGATAACGGCGGAGAGGTGAATTCGGATATTTCAATGTTATCCACACCAAAAAAGGCGATGTCCTCCGGGATGCGGAGTCCCTGTTCGGTTGCAGCCCGCATGGCCGCAATCGCCATCATGTCACTGGCTGCAAATATGGCTGTAGGTCTGTTCGCATTGTTGGTAAATGCCTGCTTGGTGAATTCGTAGCTTAGCGAAACATCCCATTTCACATCAATTACCCAGTCATTATCAATAGTCAACCCTGCGTCAGTCATTGCACGCCGATAACCAAGAAAACGTTTTTCCTCCAAAAAATCATTCTTGAATTCTGCCCCGCCAATATAGGCAATGATCCGATGGCCTTGGGCAATCAGATGATTCGTCGCCTCTCTGGCCGCCTCTTCCCGATCATAACCGACAACCGGAATGTTCGGGTCCGTGATATCTACACCCACAACAGTCCGCACATTGGCCTTGAGCCAGCGATAAGCTTCCGGATCAATTCGTTCTACGACAATCATACCGTCAATCCGGTGTTCCTTCACCAGAGACTGCAGCTGCACGATATCCCCGTCATTCTCAATGCTATATACAAATTCCAGCCGCATGCCCGCTTCGGCAAGCTGCTTCTCAATGCCTTCCATAATGACTGAAAAATAAGGACTGTTGTATTTGTTCTGCGGAATGGCGACCACACAACCAATGGCATAAGCCGTTTTAGGTTCAATCTTCTTTTTCTTGGCGGGACGCTGTGAGCGATAACCCAACTCCTCGGCCGTATCCCAGATCTTTTTGCGGGTTTCATCGCTGACCGATCGATTGACATCGTTCTTCATCACACGTGAAACGGTAGAGATCGATACACCAACGCGGTCTGCAATATCCTTCAATTTTGCCATGTGAAGTCCCCACCTTTCCTTTACCTATGTATTTTAACCCCATTCATATTGGGGCAATTTTATCTCAGCTAACACAAATTTGCGGCAAATATAATTCTATATTTCTACTGGGCAGAAGTCAATGAAATGGTGCACAGACGCAGCCTTTTATAAAAATAAGCGACAGTCAGGGAGCTTACTATCCCCCATAACTGCCGCAATTCTAATCCTTTTAAGAAAACGCATGAACGTATGGAACTCTTCCGCCTCTTTATCTGCTTATTGCATCTTGGAGGCCAAATCCTTCAGCGCTGCGTTCAGGTCACCATCCCCGGCAAGTGGAAGTTTGAGTGATTGCTCACCATACGTCCAGACCAGATCGGTTTTCTTGGTTGTAAAGGGAGATACAATACCATACTGCTGTGCATCCAGGAAGATTTTATTATCTTCGCCTACAGTAGCAATATAGGCATCCGCTGCGGCCTTGTTAGCCGGAATGGAGTATCCCTGCTTCGCCAGTTCAGTCTGTCCTTCCGGACCCGCAAGCCAAGCGAGCAGCTTGTAGGCCGCCTCTTCATGCTTGGTGTTAGAGCTGATTGCAAGACCTGCTGGCTGAACAACGGTCTGGTTGGTTTTGAATTTTGGCAGATAGGAGATACCGTAATCCACGCCAGCCTCTTGGTAGTTGGTTGTATTCCAGCTGCCACCCGGATTCATCGCTACTTTGGATGTAGTGATCGCAAGATTCACCTGTCCACCTAAACCTTCAATCTGTGCAGGTGTGGTGTTAATCTTTTTGTTTTTGGTCATATCGATAAAATAGTTCAGCACTTCCATCGCATCAGGTGTCTCAAGCGCAAGGGAACCATCGTCATTCACCAGCTTCGCTCCGTTGGACCACAGCTCTGGCTCCAGGAACCAATCCATCGTTGATCCTGGTGAAATGGACAAGCCCCACTGCACAATGTTACCGGCATCAAAACCCGCTTCGTCTGCGCTTTTCCCGTTCTTATCCAGCGTCAGCTTGGTTGCAATATCGGTAATTTCATCCCATGTTGGTTCAAGCGATGGAACCGGGGCCTTATGAGGATTGGTTGCTTCGTTCTCAAAGATCGCTTTGTTGTAATACCATACGATAACGTTGGCATCGATCGGCAAGGATACTTGTTTGCCCTGATATTGGTGAAGTCCCAGCAGACTTTTGTCCACATTGTTCAGATCAAACTGATTTTCCGCCAGTAAGCCGTCCAATTCCTTAAAAATGCCTAGCTCGGCGTATTTCTCTACGTATGCATAACTCGTTTTGAAAACGTCCGGAAGAGTGCCCCCAGCTGCATTGGCTGTCAGTCCATCCCAGTAACTGCCCCAATCCTTGCCTTCTAACTTGACCTTAATATCGGTATTCGCCTTCATGAACTGATCCAGCAGTTCCTGTGTACGATGAAGCTCTTCAGCAGTTCCCCATTGGGAGTACGTAATCGTTACAGGCTCGTTCTGGCTGCTGCCAGAATCCGTGGAGTCGGCGTTTTCGGAAGATCCCCCGTTTCCACATCCACTGATCACCACCATCGTTGCAAGCACAAGTGCCCATACATTGAATAGCCGTTTACTCTTCGCTCTCATATACACAGCTCCCCTTTAAGTCATATCAATAAGTCCTGTTCACCTGAAAACCGGAAAGCAGGCAGCCATTTTACCCTTTGGTGCCCGTAAGCACCACCCCCTCGACGATATAACGTTGTGCAAACAGATACAGCAGACCAATAGGCACAATACTGATGAATGCCCCGGCAGCAAGTGCCGGCAGATCCTGACTCGTCTGACCAATCAGCAGCTGCAAGCCCACACTCAGCGTGAACATCTCTGGGTTTTTGATATACAGGAACGGCCCCAGAAAATCGAGCCAGGAATTCACAAAGGCAAAAATAATAGTCGTCATAATAATCGGTTTGGACAGCGGCATAATGACGCGTGCATATACCGTCCAGCGATTGCCGCCGTCGAGATAGGTAGCCTCGTCCAGCTCCTGGGGAATGGTCATGAAAAACTGACGGAACAGGAAGATATAATAGGCGCCTCCGAGCCAGGCTGGCACAATGAGCGGCAACCAGGTGTCGATCCAGTTCAGCTTGGAAAAAAGGACATATGAGGGAATCATCATAATGGATGGAGGAATCATCAAAGTAACCAGCACCACTGGGAACAGAATATTCCGATACTTGGTTGCAAAGCGGGAAAAACCGTAAGCGACAAGTGAGCTCGAAACTACCGCGCCTGCCGCCACAAAAAAGGAAATGATAAATGAGTTCTGAATCCACTGCCACATCATCGGCTGTACAGCAAATAACCGTTCAAAGGCTTCCAGACTGAATGTATCCGGCAAAATGGTTGGAGGGACCTTGTAGGTTTCCGCTTTGGTTTTCAGCATGGTCGAGAGCATCCATACCAGAGGCCCTGCGAACAGCATTAATGCTGCGATCAGCATGGTATATTGGGACGCTTTTACCGCTATTTTTCGGCTGTTCATGTAACTCTCCTCCTATCGTTCTCCCTCGTAATACACTAAGCGGTTCGATACTTTCATCAGGATCAGGGTGACTAGCGAGATCACAGCGAACAAGAAAATCGATTGCGTCATCGCCATGCTGAATTTCAGATCGGTAAAGGCCGATTTATAAATGTTGTAGACAAACGTATAGGCGGAGTAGTTCGGACCACCCTTGGATAGCAGCAGTGCTTCCGTAAACATCTGAAAGTTATACATCGTCTGAATAATGATGACAAACAGGATAGAAGGACTGATCATCGGCAGCGTAATTTGGAAAAATCGGCGAATCCCGCTTGCCCCGTCAATTGCAGCAGCTTCGTACAAATGTCTGGGTACATTTTTCAGTGCAGCCAGGAAGATGAGTACCCCACTGCCGGAGATCCAGACCTGAAGCATGATGATGACCGGCTTGATCGTATGTTCGCCGCCAATCCAGTCCACTTTGCCTATACCGAGCGCACCAAGTCCGGCATTCAGGATGCCAAATTCGGAATTGAATACCAGCCGCCAGATAATAACCGTTGCCACGATGGGCACCAGGGTCGGTAAATAGAAGAAGGTGCGGAATAAGGCAATACCTTTGACATTAAAATTAAGCAGCATCGCCAGACCGAGCATACCCGCCGTAACGATCGGAACACCGAATACAACGAAAAACATCGTGTTCATCAAGCTTTTCAAAAAGATAGGATCGTCCATCATGTGTGTAAAATTATCAACGCCGACAAAGTTGAAATTGGTTGCTCCCGGAAGCCTTGCATCGGTAAAGGCGTAGAAAACCGAGGTTCCGAAAGGAAACAGGAAAAAGGTAATAAATCCGATGATCCAAGGCAAAATGAAGAGAAAAAACAGCAGTGTGTCATATTTTCTCAACCTGTTCATGATGACACCCCTCAGCCTGAAATTTCTTCTAAATAAACGTACCGTTCTTCCAAAATGGATTTCTCTGCCGCCAGGGCAATAAGCAGCGCATTACGACCAACCTGTGCACTCGCAAAAGGCTGTCTGCCTTCCTGTACACATTTTAGAAAATCAATGCGCTGGGTCTGTCCTCCGGTATGTCCACCCATGATGGAATCCGACGACACATCAATTTCCAGGTGGTCCTTCGTCCAGTCCTGCCCGCCAACGATATCAATCGTCTTGTCATTCCGCGCCACCATCTGACCGCCATTCTCTCCGATCAGGCCGATCTCAAGCCCTTCTCCCATCAGATTGCGCGGCTTCAAATACATGCACAGACCCAGATTGGCTTTGCTGCCGTTATCATAATCAATGGTGATAAAGGCGTGATCGACGATGGAGGTGTCCGAAATTTCTTTCGTCGGATAGTGACTGTATGAATTTTGAATCTGATTAGGCTCCCCTTGCTTCATGACATGCTGCCCTCCAGAGGCAAACACACGGACTGGCTTCGCCTGAATCATCCAGTTGAAAATATCGAAGTGATGACAATCCTTTTCTACAATCGCTCCCCCAGACTTGGTCTTGTCATAGAACCAATCCGCAGGTGGGAACGGGTCACGGAATTCCTTGCACCACATTAATTTCACATCGCCGAGACGTCCGTTCTCCAATTCCTTCTCCATCCGGCGATACAAATTCGAATACCGATAGACCAGCCCAATCTGCAATATTCGCCCCGACGCTTCAGCAGCTTCTATAATGGCATCGCAATCCTCAATGGTATGGGCAACCGGCTTCTCCAGAAATACATGCTTGCCAGCTTCCAGAAAAGCTACCGCCACTTCACGGTGCAAATAGTTCGGTACACTGATGACCACCGCATCCAAGTCTTCCTTGGTGAGCAGTTCACGATAATCGCTTACGATGGTGGGGTTACTGTTCTTGAGTTCAGCCACCGTACGTGCCACATTCGCCTCATTCATATCACAGATGTAACGAACTTCACTATCTTCGAGCAAATCAAAACCAATGCAATGATGTGACCCCATGTCTCCTACACCGATAAAAGCCATTTTTATCTTCCCCATGCTTACACTCTCCGTTGCTCGTAAATTTGCGGCAAATGCCATGAAGCCAATTCGATGTTAAGTAATCTAACAGGATAGTGACTATGTAACGATAGTAAAATAGTTTTAGTTGCTTGTCAATTGATTTTGGCTAAATTTTAAATTATTTTGCGGCAACATATTCGTGATTTATTTTACATACTACTAAACAGTATAACTCTTTATTTATCATAAATTAAGCGTTTACAATTTTGTTCTATTATCATATACTTTAGTTTGTATTCATTTTTATTTGCGGCAAATATAATGACGAAATTAAAATTATTCATGTTCAAAATCTAATGAAACACTCTTATTTTCAATCAAAAAGTCAATAAATCCTGGAGAAAAAACCTGTTGAATCTCCTTTATTCATCACCTATAATGCAATTTAGACGCGGGATTCCAAATATAAAAACAACTTTTATATTTGCCGCAAACCAAAATATGAACCTTTAAGTTGTTTATTTCTCACTTACTCCCATGACTCTTACATAAAACGTCATAGATCTGCGATAATGTGGATTGGAAAGGAGCTGAGGTTCCCTATCTCCTCTCATGAAGACACATGAGGAGGAGCAGATGAAGTCAACATCCAAAATTTCATTATTCAGGAGGTATACCGTGACAAGATTATTCGATCGAAGCAAGCTGACCCTTGGACTGTTTATGGCTTTTGTCCTTACGATTACCCTGCTATTGCCTGCGGGAGCCTTACCAAAAGCCTCAGCTGCCACCATCACCATTGATGGCAATGTCAGCGACTGGAGCGGGGTTAGTGCTCTCACGACCAATAGTGGCACTGCCCAGACGCTCAAAGTGACCAATGATGGAACCAATCTCTACCTGCTCGTTCAAGGTTCAGGTCTGAGTACGACGATGGGCAACTTCTGGATCAATACCGATAACAATACGTCAACCGGCTACCAGGCAGCGGGCTGGGGAACTACAGGTGTGGAATGGCTGCTTGAAAATACAGGATTATATCGCTATGGTGGCAGCGGTACAGACTGGAGCTGGAGTTCTAACAGCACATTGACTACTTCCCAATTCTATCGCAGCGCTTCCGTCATTGAGGTGGCAATTCCTCTCGCTACATTGCAAATCAGTGCAGGCAGCACGGTACGGGTCGGGTATATCGACAATAGCTCGGATACGTCGAGACTGCCTGCGGCGGGACAAACGCTGCCTGCTTACCTTCTGACTTCGGCTGGATCGGGCGGCGGGACAGGGAACACCGTCGTGAATCCCGTTGAGCTTGACAGCCCACTTAACAATCCGTTCAAAGGCTGGGCGCCTTCGGCCAAGAGCACGACATATGCACAACCGCACAGGCTCGTGTATGCCGGAGTAACTTGGAAGGAACTTGAGTCTACCAAAGGGTCGTATGATTTTAGCGCGATTGAAGCTGCCAACAATCTCGCCTACTGGAAAAGTAAAGGCGTCAAAGTGGTGTTTCGCTTCATTCTGGACAGCCCAACAGGACAGGCTCATCGGGATATTCCAGACTGGCTCTACAATGACATGATTGCCCGCGGAGAATCACCCGGAACAGCTTATAACGATACAACCGGAGGCATGGGTACAGGCAACAACATGGGCTTCTCTCCCAACTACAATTCCACCTATCTGCAAGATCGGCACAAATTAGCCATCGAGGCCATTGCGACAAGGTACAACACGAATGATCGCCCCGTTGCTTTTATCCAGATCGGTTCTCTCGGACACTGGGGCGAGTTCCACACTTGGCCGTATGTCGGACCGAATGGCGAGACCAATTACACAGGTGCTTTCCCTACCAATGATATTTCGAACAAGTTTGTTCAGCATTATATCGATGCCTTTGCCGGCAAAGAGGACAAAATGCAGGTTCTGATCCGGCGCAGTATTGCCCTTGCCAAAACCAATAACAAAGGCATGGTCATGGGCATGTTCAACGATGTGTTTGGACATAAAGACAGCTTCGATGCCGATTGGGGCTGGTACACAGGCACCCAGAATGGCTATTGGGATGATATCGGCCAGCAGCAGCCAGCACATGCGAACTTCTGGGAGACACGCATCTCCGGCGGCGAATTTTACGGGGGCGCTTCCGGCATGCTTGCGGCATTAACCACGGGTAGCGGATTTACGGAAACGTTGCGTCAAACGGAGCTAAGCAAACCAAGCTGGCTGGGACCGAATTCCCCTGCCTCGCTTCCTCTGAATCATGCGTTGCAGGCCAACATCGATGCACTCAAGAAAAGAATGGGTTACCACTTTGTCGTGAAGGAAATCTCGCATCCGTCCACCATTAGCGGAAGCACGTTTACGACGACGATCAAAGTAGAAAACAAAGGTGTACAGCACTTCCCATTTGCCTGGCCGGTTGAAATTCAACTGCGCAGCGGCAATACCGTGGTCGCCAAGAAAACAACAACCGTTAATCTGACCACGTGGAAAACGGGTACCTACACCCTGACCGACTCCATTCCGGTCTCTGGTCTTGCTGCCGGAACCTATGATATTGCGATTGCGATCATTGATCCGGAAACGAATAAACCTGGCGTGGACTTTGCCAATACGAACAAGCTCACCGACGGTTCGTTCAAGCTGAGCAGTGTAACGAAGTAAACGGCATGACATGAAAAGAGCAGGAATAAGGGCCACAGCGCCCTTCGTTCCTGCTCTTTCTTTTTGGATAATAACTATCTATCAACCGAACACAACAATCAGTAAGCCCCAGCAACTCTCCCCTATACGTGAGGCACAGGTGTCATTTGATTGCGTTCCATCAGAATCCATAATTCATCAACCAATTCTTCTGCGGAGTACGGTTCGGCTGAGGTAATCCACCATTCAATCATGCCAGCCAGCGCGGAAGCAAGGAATTGAAGCATAATCTCCTTGTTCCTTCCCTGATTGATGCCAGTCATGTCGATTTGTTTATCCAGTCCTCTCAACAGAGCAGCCTGCAAGCGAGTTCGAAATTCCGGGACACTTTGATCATCCAGCACTGCACCATAGAATAGAGCATGTTCCTTCAGATACCGAAAACTGTGCAGCAGAGCTTCTTTGGAAGGAAATATGCCAGTGACTCCGCAGAAGAGACTGCTCTCGATCATTTCCACCAAATGGGATTTTATACACTGATCCAACAAATCAAACTTGTCCATGAAATGCAAATAAACCGTTCCGCGACTTACATTGGCTCGCTCTGCAATTTGATTAATCGTGATTTGCTCGAATTTTCTTTCGGACAGCAGTTGAATAAAAGCCTCTATAATCGATTCACGTGATTTTTGTATTCTTCTGTCCATACCTACTCCTTTTATTATCGGATCTGAGCTAAACAAAACAGTGAATTGTGTTCATTATTATACACATTCCACTGTTTTAACAATTGTCGTCCAATCCCATTATAAGTACGATCATTATATTGAACGGCTGGGAACAAATCAACTGACAGCCAGCAATACCGAATGGAGGCCTATGATGAAAACAGTAGTGATAGAGAATTATGGAGGCTCAGAAGTTTTTGCGGAGCAGGAGCGCGATATACCACATATTAGTGATACACAGGTGCTCGTGGAGATGAGGGCAACCACCGTATCCTCAGCGGATCAACTGATCAGAACCGGAGCATTCCGGCATTTCATGCCCGTGCAATTCCCTCATGTTCTTGGAGTCGATATAACCGGAATCGTCGTGGCCACAGGGAGTAAGGTTACGCGTGCACAAATCGGGGATCGCGTTATTGCGGTGTCTCGTACAGGCGGTGGTTACGCCGAACATGTCGCTGTGGAAGAATGCGATCTTGCTGTGATAACACAGTCCCTTTCCGATGCAGAAGCTGCTTCGGTCTCTGCGTCCGGCGTGACGGCCTGGCAAGCCTTATTTCACTATGGGAAACTGCAGGCGGGACAGCGTATTCTGATCCACGCCGGTGCAGGTGGCGTAGGACACATCGCCATACAATTAGCCAAACAACACGGCGCTTATGTGATCACCACGGCTCGAGCCCATAATCATTCATTTGTTCTTCAGCTCGGTGCCGACGAAGTGATTGATTATACAACAACCGATTTTGCTGAGACTTTGAGTCCTGTTGATGTCGTGCTGGATATGGTTCGTGACCCGGTTGTCGATAAAGTCACGGGAATCGGAGCAACAGAACTGAAAAATTACAGCATATTAAAGAATAATGGGACGTTCATTTCCCTTGTAAATCCGGTGATTGCGACGCGACCTCTCATCCGTGGAATTGATGCCCAGTTTGCCTTGATCAGCCCCAATGCTAACGATTGGGAAGCGTTTATCCAATGGATTCAGACGAATAAGCTCGATATACATGTAGACAACGTATTCCCCTTTACCCGCCAAGGTGTAGCCGAAGCTCATAAATATTACGACACACGGAATAAGAGAGGCAAAATAGTTATTCAGAGGGATGTTATTAATAGATAATCTACCTCTCTATTGTTGCTCAAGAAACTGGGATGTCCCACTTGCAGCAGCAAAAAGAGCAAGTACTGAACACTTTCAAGGTTCCGTTACTTGCTCTTTTTTATACTATTGCGCCTTGTTTCGCAGCTGACTGTAATACAGCTCGCTGTAGAAGCCGCCCTGTTCGAGCAATGCGTCATGCGAGCCTTGCTCCAGCAGCTGACCATCCTTCAGTACAAGAATGCGATCGGCTTGGCGGATCGTGTTCAGCCTGTGGGCGATGACAAAGCTGGTGCGGCCTTGCATCAGGCGCTGCAGCCCTTCCTGGATTTTGATCTCCGTGACGGTATCAATACTGCTCGTCGCCTCGTCCAGTACAAGAATGGACGGGTCGGCCAGAATTGCCCGGGCAATGGCAAGCAGCTGCTTCTGCCCTTGGCTGATGCCGCTTCCGTCGGCCTGAAGCACTTTGTCGTACCCGTCCTTCATCCGCATGATAAAGGAGTGTGCATTCGCCAGCCTTGAAGCAGCCTCCACCTCTTCATCGGTCGCATCCAGACGCCCGAAACGAATATTTTCCCGAATCGTGCCCTGGAACAGGAATGAATCCTGGAGTACAAATGCCATATGTGAGCGCAAATTCTCACGCCGAATAGTCGTAATGTCACGTCCATCCACTGTCAGCGTACCGGCTGTAGGATCGTAGAAGCGGGATAACAGCTGAATCAGCGTTGTTTTCCCGGCCCCCGTCGGCCCTACCAAAGCGATCATCTCACCCGGCTTCGCTTCAAAGTTAATCTCATGCAAAATATTGCGTCCTTCATCGTATCCAAAGGATACCTTGTCGAAGCGAACGGCTCCCTCCACCTTTTCGAGAGATACTGCTGCGCCTTCATCCTTCGCTTCCTCATCCTCATCCAGCACTTCGAACACTCGCTCTGCCCCCGCAATTGCAGACAGCAACGTATTCCACTGGTTCGCAAGATCATTAAGTGGACGGGTAAACTGACGGGCATATTCCACGAAGATGATAATTACCCCGACTGTAATGGAACCTTGAATCGCCAGGATCCCGCCGATGCCTGCAACAATTGCAAAACTAAGGTTATTTAGACCATTCATCAGCTTGGGAATAAAACCAGAGATCGTCTGCGCCCAGAAACCGGACAACCGGATTTTCGTATTTCGTTCCTCAAACCCGCGAATGACCCGCTCCTCCTGGAGAAAGCCTTGATAATCTTCTGTCCGGACAACGTCTCCTCAATGTACCCATTGAGTTCGCCGAGATTACGCTGACGTTGCTTGAACAACGGCCCGGTTCTGCGTGTAATCCAACGCATGCCAATCGCCATCAGCGGTACAACGATAAATGTAAGCAAGGTCAGCAGCGGACTTAACCAGAGCATCACGCCAAACGTTCCGATCAGTGTTAACACACTGGAGAATATCTGGATGGCCGAGCTGTTCAATGTACCGCTGACATTCTCGATGTCGTTGGTAACCCGGCTCATAATCTCACCCTGTTGTCGCTTGCCGAAGAAAGGAATTGGCAGCTTGTGCAGATGGGAGAACAGATCATACCGCATACGGAATACCGTCTCCTGGGCAATTTCAATCATCCATATATTTTGCAGCCATGATGTCAGGGAAAAGAAAATATAGACTGCCACCAGACCGAATAAAAATGTCGTCCAGCTGGAACTCGTCGCTTCCCCATCGATGAATTTATCCACCGCTACACCGACCATATAAGGCCCCAGCAAAGCAAGTGCGGAACTGGAAAATACCATCAGCAGCACCATCGTCAGCTTGACCTTGCGGCGAGCCAGATACGTCCAGATCCGACCTAACGTACCGGACCAGTTCTTCGCCCGTGCCTTCGGCTTGCGACCTCCACCTGCCTTCAGCGTCTCGGGATCTAACGGCGGTGGAGGCTGACGGAAAGGTTCAATGAATGCTTTGAACATGTGGTGTACCCTCCCCGTATTGTGATTCATAAATTCGGCGATACAGTTGGGAAGAATCCATCAGATCCTCGTGTTTCCCCTGTCCAATCAGATGCCCATCGTCCAGCAGCAGAATCAAATCAGCAGAGGTGGTTGAACTAATCTTCTGCGTAATAATAAACGTTGTACATGACAGCTCTTCCAGTGCATCCAGCAGCCTTGCTTCTGTAGCTACATCGAGAGCACTTGTACTATCATCCAGAATCAAAATGCTTGGACGACGAATCAATGCACGGGCAATCGAAAGCCGTTGTTTCTGCCCACCCGACAGATTGACTCCCCGCTGACCCAGCTGTGTATCGTAGCCATTCGGTAATTTCTCAATAGTCTCGTGAATCTGGGCACGCCTTGCTGCTTCCTTAATCTCTTCCAGCGTGGCGTCCTCCCGGCCCCAAGCAATGTTATCCCTTACCGATCCGGTAAAAGAACGACCTCCTGTGGCACATAACCGATAGCTCCGCGCAATGTGGAAATATCCAACCGTTCTGCATCATTGCCATCGATACGCACTTCGCCTTGATCTTCGGTATAGAGCCTTGGAATGAGCTGTACCAGGGAGGATTTACCTGAACCTGTAGCCCCCATGATGGCAATACGCTCGCCTCGTTTGGCTGAGAACGTAATATCCTCCAGCACGGTAATTTCACTGCCCGGATAGCTGAACCCTACACCTTGAAAATCAACTGCACCCTGGATAACAGGACTCCCTTTTCCAGCTTGCGCCAAATGACCTGCACTCAAGGATTTCCCTGATTGTCCTGGTTGTTCTGGTTGTCCTGATTGCGGTCCTACTTGTTCAGCTTTTCTTGATCCTTGATCATGTGCTGATTCTGATACATCCTCTGTATCAAAAACTTCATTAAGCCGCTGCGCCGAAGCGCTTGCTCTGGAGAAGGTCACCAGAATCCAGGACAGCGCAGACATGGCACCGATGGTGCGAAGCAAATAGTTAATGACAGCGACCACTTCACCCACGGTTGCACTTCCGGTGACGATATCACGCCGTCCGAACCACAGAACGGCGATGATACAGCCATTCATCATGAGCAGCATGAATGGCATTGTTGTCTCCGTCAGGCGCAGCGCGGAGATCGTGCCTTTCATCAGCTTGCCGCTATATCCGGCAAAGCGTTCAATCTCGTGGCCCATCCGGACGAAGACACGGATCAGCCGAATGCCTGTCAGATTTTCCTGGATGACTCCGTTGACGGCATCCAGTCTGCGCTGCACATTGCGGAACAGCAGCGCTGCCTTTTTGATCATCCAGATCACAAACACGAGCAGCACAGGCACCATGACAACGAGCAGCAGACCCAGCTTCGGATTCACCACCACCGCCATGATCATGCTGCCAATCACGACCAGCGGCACACGCGTCATGAAACGCAGGCTCATAAACACCGTGTCCTGCACCTGTGTGACGTCCCCGGTCAATCGGGTAATAAGGGATGATGTTGTAAAACGGTTAAACACCGCATAAGAGAACGCTTGCACTTTATCATACAACTTCTCCCGCAGATCGTAACCGAAGCCGAGACTCGCATGTGACGCAAAAAACGAACTCGCAATACCCGCGGCAAACGCCACAACGGCACTGCCCACAAGCACCCCGCCCCATAGCCAAACCACTGACAGGTCGCCCTGCTGGATACCGTTATCAATGATTTTCGAGATCAAATAGGGTTGTGCCAATTCGACCGTCAATTCAATCAGCATCATGACCAGTGCTGCGATGGCGGCGACTCGGTACTTCTTCAAGTAGTACAACAGCTTGATCATAATCATTCCTCCGGCCGGAGCGCTATATGTTCGTGACGATTGGGTATGTTCACGCAGCCAGCTCCGTTAGTCTCTTCTTTCAATAACTCTATGTAAAATTTCACGTATCCAATACGCTTATTATATCGCATTTTGAACCTTCAAATCGCTAATATCTTCATTCCTTTTCTTTATTAACCTGAAATGGACGGTGAGGGAACAATCATCGGGTACAAAAAAACCTGAACAGATTGCTCAGGCTTGTTGATTTTTCATACGATAGCATCAGCATCACATTTATTTGCCGTAGGTCTGTTCCAGTCGTTCTTCTTCATTGGTGGACAGCAAAATGTTCAGCAGCCCCATCGTGTTATTCGCTTCCGTTCTGGCTGACTTATACATCTCGGCAAATGCCGCCTCGTCCTGGACCGGATCGATGGCAGCCAGCTTGCCCACACGTCGCGGGCTTTATCGTAGAGTTTCGTTAAGGTAATGTCATACGTATGCTGCGCGACAGGTGCCATCGAGTCGAACTCCGCGGCCGTCTTGAAAAAATCCATTGAGTCCGTAAAAGTCTGACTTGTGTAATCCTTGTTCTTCATGGCGTCCTCCGTGAGCAGCAGCGCCTGACGGGAGATAAACAACGTCTTGACCATGGCACGCTCCAGGTTGGTTGCTTCTTCCCATGATACATAGGACACTTCTGGTGCCTGAACGGTTGTGAAAAAAGGAAAGGCATCATCGATCAGACGTTGTGAATCGGAATGGATCGGAATACCTGTGTTCATGTTCACTACTGCATCACTGTAGTTGGCAATATTAATATTTTTGGAGCCTTCCTCACTGACCCGGCGCACCGGATGATCCTTAATCGGAATCCGAATATAGCCAAGCTTGTCGGCGTACTTCTGCTGTAACTCTTGGAGTGTCGAGTCCAAGCCAATCTTGCCTTCATCCGATGAAGACCCTGTTGCAGCCGAATTCGAGGATGTGTCCGCATCGTCAGCTTCATTCGTATCTGCTGACGACGTTTCAGTCGTTGAAGTGTCGGTGCTATGGTTCGCTGTGGCTAAGGCACCAGCATCCTGGGCAGAATCCTTCGTTGCTGCTTCCTTCGCCCCACCACCACAGGCGGTCAGAACAGCTGCCAAGCTGAAAATGGCTGTAAACATCTTGATTCTATGGTTCCATCTCATCATGTAATCTTCCCCTTGTCTTATGTATGTATCCGACTACGTTAACCTCTACTTTACTGCATGAACAACCTGGTTCATAAAGACCCTTTCCGATAACATGGATTATTCAGCATATAATCTGGTCTTTATTTTATCATAAGTTAAATACTGGGTGTATACGACAATATGCCTGCATCCTTATGTAACCTCACCTATTTCCTAATTTCACAGACAAATCACAAAAAAAAACGGTCACCCCTGAAAGGACAACCGTGTTTATGTGTATCCTGTGTACTTCATTACATCCACCCTTTATATCAAGTGATGGACCGAAACGAAGAGTACAAACCAAAACCCATGCATTCCCATTTTGTCGCGCTTGATTGATGCAGCAGGTTCAGGTACCTCTTATTTGATACCTTTGGCCTTCTCCATATGATCAGCCCGGATCTGGGGATCCGTGGAATTAACTGCGGACAACAAGTTGTAGATCGCCTGAATATCCTGCTCTTTATATAACGTTTCGGGGACCTCTGTCTCAAGCCTTTCCGTTTTACGCAGAATCGTCTCCACCAGTTCATGATCATAGATAATCAGTTCATCCGAATTGACATAACGCACTGCAGGATCAACGCTGATCCGACAGCGATTGGTGAAAGTCACCATCGAGACGAGACGAACTCGTTTATAATCACCGAGGTGTGCCTGAATGGCCTCTACATGCCCACGGTGCTGCATCAGTGGGTTATACATCTTGATTCGGCTGCTGCTGACGGTCCAGTTGGCCTCTCTTCGGCCGCCGCGGATCTCACCCGTTGTCAGGTTTCGTGTCTCAATTACAAAGATCCCCGGGGACCAATGACGACATGATCAATGGATGAATAACCCGATCGGGACTTGGTATTGGCAACGAGCAAGTCATTGAGAACTTTGTATTCACCCGGAAGTCCATGCAGCTGCTGGGCAGTGGTAGGTTCCTCTGGCTGACGGGTCCAATCCCCATCGGATTTTGCTTTGCGTCGACTGCGGACCATACGTGTAGGAATAGGCGCCGTTGAGGGCAAAGATGAAGCGGAAGCTGTGATCTGGTTCGCGAGCTCTGGCTGTGACTTGAACAGAGACAGGATTTTTTTGAACATGGGCAAGCTCCGTTCTATGTAGTGTGGGTTTCGCACATCCATTATGTATACTTCTATTACTTATGTCGGATAAAGAGGGGCAAAAATAAAGGGAAGAGGACCAAAAATACACGGCTTAACCTAAAGTATATACAGTTTATTAACCAATCCTGTGACTTTAGACGCATAGAAGGGGAGATTTTAAAAAAACAGCGCATTCCTTTCTATGGAAGAAAAAGAACGCGCTGTGTTCTGGTTGTGGCGATTAAGCCTGTAAATAGTATGTGTAAAGCACCTGTGTACCCTTCTCATCTAGACCGTTCCTTGAGATTTCCTGATACAAAGATTCGGCCAGTGCCAGTCCTGGCGTCTTCATGCCCATCGCTTTGGCGGATTCAAGAGCGATACCCATATCTTTGATAAAATGTTTCACATAGAATCCAGGCTCATAATCGCCTGCGATCATGCGCGGACCGAGATTGCTAAGCGACCAGCTTCCGGCTGCACCGGTAGCGATGCTCTTCAGCACACTCTCCGCGTCCAGACCTGATGTCTTGGCATAGGCAAGCGCCTCGCATACACCCATCATGCCTGAAGCAATGGCGATCTGGTTGCACATTTTGGTATGCTGCCCCGCTCCCGCCTTGCCTTGCAGCACAATATTGGTCCCCATCTGCTCGAACAACGGACGAACTGCTTCGAAAGCCTCCGAACTACCACCCACCATGATGGACAGCTTGCCATCCCGTGCTCCAATATCTCCACCGGAAACTGGTGCATCCAATGCATGCAGTCCTTTGGCTTCAGCGGCTTCATAGATCCGTGCAGCCAGCAGCGGACTGGATGTAGTCATATCAATCAGGTACGAGCCTGGTTTGGCGTTCGCCACGAGACCATTCTCACCGAGATAAATCTCCTCGACATCCTTCGGATACCCCACCATTGTGATGATGACATCACACTCTGCTGCGAGTTTGCCTGGGTGTCATGCCATACAGCACCTTCCTTCACGAGCGCTTCCGCTTTGGCTGCTGTGCGCGTATAGACATGAAGCGGGTAACCTGCCTGCTGGATGTGACCTGCCATGCTTTTGCCCATCACGCCTGTACCGATAAAGCCAACTTTCGTCTCTGCAGGTGCCTTTGTCGTATTGGTCATCGTAGGTCTCCTCCTTATTTCTCTCTGCTCCAGTTGGAACTTGTCTTCTAAACTTGCTATATCTGTATGTTAATGCTTTCGCGCGCGGCCGTCTATCTGTTTCCGCATTTCTGTCCAAAAACAATGAAACAGGAATCGAAATCCCATATGTTGTACAACCTAACGGAAACTTCCTTGAACGGAAAGGAGGATTCCCATGAGCCGTGAAAAGGGAGAAATCACGATATGGCTGTCCTTTTCCATTATTTTGTTAAGTGCAGGACTTGTATGCCATGTTCTATCCATTCCGGCGATTCTGGATTATGCAGGCAGAGATGGATGGCTATCGGTCGTGGCTGCTGCCCCTTTCTTCATGTTGTTTCTATGTATGATGTTTGTGATCATCCGACGGGTACGCGGACAGCGTTTGACGGACTGGATTACGCGGGAATTTGGTGCAATTCCTTCATGGATTTTCCGCATTACTGCTTCAATTTTGCTGCTTTCACTTGGCTCACATACCCTATATGAAACAACGAACTGGACGGTATCCACCTACCTGCAATTCACCCCACCTTACGTGCTCGCAGGCGGCGGTGCACTGGTTGCTGCTTGGGCGGCTGCCAAAGGCATACGTTCCATTGCCATGACCTCCAGCCTTCTGCTTCCCTTCGTGATCCTGCTTGGATACTTCGTGATGTCAGCCAACATGAAATATAAAGACTATGGACAGCTGTTCCCGATTATGGAATATGGTACCGGTCCTGTCCTGAGAGGCATGGTCTATTCGCTTGCCGGACTGATGGAAATCTGGATTTTGATGCTGTTTCAACATGATATCAAAAGCAAAATTCGCTGGTGGCATCTTCTGCTGCTCGGGCTATTCATGCTCACTATGGCCATTGGCCCAACGTTGGGAGCCATCGTTGAGTTTGGTCCGGAGGAAGCCGCGAAACAACGAAATACCCCTTATGAGCAATGGAAGCTGGTGAATATCGGGAAATTGCTTCAGCACGTGGATTTCCTATCCATATACCAATGGCTGAGCGGTTCTTTTGCCAGAGTGGCCATCTCTATTTATCTTATTGTGGATCTGCTCAATTTTCGCAGACCGAAGAAACGATACATTGCTGTTCTCATCGTCACTTTCATCATGTGCTCCATAGCGGTCCAGTGGTGGAGAATTGATTACGTCGACTATTATGTAAACCATATCCAATTTCCCGTCATGCTGGCTTATGTATCTGTCGTCACCATCCTGTTGACCCTGGCCGCACTTATTCACAAAAAAGACAAGGAGGCTCCTGCTCATGCCGCTCACAACCACACCAAAGAGCCCTCATCGGACTGAACCATTCCGGATCAATCAGCATAATCTAACGACCTTTTTTGCCGGATCGGATGACGTCATTATTAGCAGGCACATGATGGGGGAGTCTCCCACACAGATTATCATTGTGTATTGCAGTGGTATGGTGGACAGCAAATCCATCTACGATATTATTCTTCCCGAATTGGCCCGTACCTACGAGATTACTCAGTTCGTTCGTACATCGGATATCGAGAAGTCCATCTCCCTTCAATGGTCCCGGATGGATTTACAGGACCCCGCATTGGGAACGGACCTCATGTCCCTGCGGGTATTTGAAGGTCATCTGCTCATTTGCATCCCTTCGCTTCAATCGATGTGGAGCATGGATATATCCAACATTCCTACCCGTTCGCCGGATGAATCGACTACGGAGGTATCCATCCGCGGAGCCCGGGATGGCTTTATCGAACGCCTGTCCGTTAATATCGCTTTAATTCGTACACGGCTGCGCACAGCCGAACTGGCCTGTAACATCGAATTGATGGGTTCGCGTTCCGTGACCAAGGTAGCCCTGATGTATATCAAAAATATTGCCAATCCCGAGCTGATCGATGATGTCAAGGATCGGCTGCGCAAAATCGACACGGAACGAGTCATGACCGCGAATGAACTGGAGGAATTATTGTCTCCTTCCAAAATCACGTTGTTTCCGGTCACCCATTACACAGGCAGACCCGATTTTGCAGCGGAATGTCTTCTGAACGGCCGCTTCATCCTCATCGTGGATGGCAATCCCAGCGCCATCATCGGCCCGGTGAATCTGTTTCTCCTTCTCAAATCCCCTGAGGATGCCAGTTTTCCGTTCCTTCCGGTGAATGTGGGCCGCATGCTGCGCTTTATCGGGCTATTGGTGACCATATTCCTGCCCGGCTTCTATATTGCGCTGACTTCATTTCATATGGATCAGCTGCCTTTTCCGTTGGTGGCCACGATCTCGGTTGGACGAATGGGGCTGCCCATGGAGTCCGGGGTTGAGATGTTTCTCATTATGCTTCTCATGGAGCTGTTCCGGGAAGCAGGGGTAAGGCTACCGAGCGCCATCGGTCAAACGCTGACCGTTGTTGGCGGATTGATTATCGGGGATTCAGCCATCCGTGCAGGGATGGTTTCCCCGCTCATGATTGTCGTCATTGCCGTAACCGTGGTGGCCGGGGCTACTATTGTGAATCAGGTCTTGACCAGTTCTGTTCTGATTCTGCGCTTTTTCTGTTTTGTACTGGGGGCATCCCTCGGCATATACGGGTTCATTCTGTCCATCATCCTGTTCCTGATCTACCTGACCGATCTGAAATCGTTCGGCATTCCTTATCTGACGCCGCTAAGTCCGCTTCATTTCAAACAGGCTGTGGCCTCCTTATTCAAGCTGCCGAAGGGATGGCTGAAACGCAGACCTGTCTACCTGGAAACGCAGAATCCGCGCAAAGAAGGGAATGATCAATGAAGCGGCCTATACAACGATGGTTGCTAGGGCTGCTAAGTTTCTCTCTTTGTTTCGTGACCAGCGGATGTTGGAGTGCATACGAGATTCAACAGGTGGACTATGCCAAAGCGATTGGGATCGATTATAAGGACGGAATGTACCATATGTATGTTCAGAGCATGGACTTTGCCAGTGTAGCCAAAAGCGAAAGTTCAGCCAAAACGGCGGAATCCCCGCCGGTATGGGTTGGACATGCATCGGGAAAAACATTGAATCTGGCTGTCAACGAGCTGTTCCGAAGTTCCCAGCTTCATATTGCTTGGGGGCATGTGACCGCCATTGTTATGGCCGAAAGTATCCTGACAAGCAAGCATATCAAGGAAGTGTTCGACATGCTTGGACGTTTTCCGGAATCACGTTACACAACCTGGGTGTACGGCACTCGCGATCCGTTGGAGGATATTCTGAGTGCCACGTCGATCTTCAATATGTCGCCGCTGGACAGCATTCTGCATAACCCTCTTCCCTCATTTCTGGAAGAATCTCTGTTTCCTCCGGTGCTCAGTTTCAAACTCATTGCTACACATAACGATGCATCCACGACAACCTATCTGCCTTGCATCGCCATGAACAAGGAGCATTGGTCGCAGAACAAAAAAAATCATGAACTGTTTATCATTGACGGCGCTTTTTTTGAGAAAACCGGGGATGACTTTGAATATTTGCCCCAAAACAAGCTCTCTGGTTACCACTGGCTGCTTAAAGATATGCGGCGTGCGCCATTGATTATTGAAAATGAAGGAACCATTTACGGTGTGCTCAGTGTCGGCTTGCCCAACATCAAGATTGTTCCTGTCATTCGTGGAAATGAGGTTCGCTTCAACATCGATGCCAAGTACCTGACCGCCCTGTATGAATATCTCACCCCTATTTCCTATGATGATATGGTTCAAATTAGCGAGAAAACGTTACGGGATCAAATCTTGCAAACATATCGCGCAGGTCTGCAAAAAGGGGTCGATATCTATGGACTTCAGGAGAAGCTTTATCGCAAAAATCCGAGCCTGTGGCGTAAGTTATCCCATGATGGCTCCAAGATGATCCTTACGGAAGATTCCATTCAGAAGCTGAACATTCATATTACGATTCCATATACGGGTAAATTCCGTAGGAAGGTGTAACCCTCGCAACAAAACAAATCCCCTGCCGTATTGAACGGACAAGGGGATTGTTTGGTTGATGATGCGATTATTTTGCTTAGGGGGTGAGAAGGGTTTTCCTATTTCGAAGCATTCTGCCTATAATACTCCATTACTCGCATGCGTGTGGTCAGAATCAGGGTCTGTGGCAGCAGCACTACAAATATAAAAAGTGGCACGATCAGCACCAGGTGAGCGGCAAAATTTTCTGCGCCAAACGATGGTTTGGGAAGCTCAATGAAGTACCACCAGCACGGAATGGCAACCAGCCAGGTCAGTCCGGTAGAGATGAACAACTCCTTCACCCCGCTCCACAGAAAGCAGAACATAATGACAATGGTTAAAATGAACCACGAATGGGGCTGGCCCGTCCAGCTCCTATCTAAAAATATAAGCAGAGGATACAACAGTGTCGTACTCCATCGCCAGATGTTGCTGGTGTACAGTTTCATAAGCTTCCCCTTTGTATCAAGCGTCCCTTTTACTACATAAACGACACCCCGACTAAAATGTTGGATCTTCCAATCACTCGGTTTGCATGCATAATTACCAATTTACGGCTCATACTACCGTAAGGAAATGATTGAAGGAGTGACAACATGAGATTAAAAAGCATTATTGCCTTTGGAACGGTGTTAACTTGCTCCACACTGTTGTGGGGCTGTGGCAATGCCAATATGAACCATGCTTCCGAGCAGCAGGATACTGTACAATCCGAAAGCTGGAGGGATCCCAAACGACTGGAGGCTTCCCACCTAGAGGCACTGGAACGGATGGAAAAGGATCACATCCACCGCATGGTTTCAATGAATGCGAGCTTGGATGGAGATAAAGTCATGACCACACTGGAACGGTCGACCCAAAAGCTGGAGGAAATGAGACCGCTCGCTGAAATGCTTCAACACGAAGGGCATCCAACGCTACTACAGCGGATTCAGGAGATGGCAGGAGATATCCAAAACTCGAAACAAGTGGTTGCTGAGATGAAAAAACTGCCTCAGGACGGTAAAATTAAGATCCAATCCGAAAACTCTGATTCCTTACACCACATCGCCAGTTTTCGCGATTACCACCAGTACATGCAAGAGAAAATCCAGACTTTGAACAAAGCGAAGTCAGCCACACATTAATCTGACGTTGCTCATACCAATGCCTAAACAAAACAACCATAGTTAGATGGGAAAGTTTAATTCCTATCTAACTATTTTCTTGTGAAGAGGTATTATTGTATCCGGCTGCGATCCAGGCGATCTTCTCTGTCGGCTTCCTCCATTTTACGAATATATTGCTTCAGTTCTTCTTTATGAGCTTCAAGTTCTGTCATCTTAGCAGAAGCCCCCTCCATAAAAGACTGCATCTTATGTGTCAGTTCTGTTGCGGATGTACCAATCCAGTCTTGCTGCAAACGGTCATGAATGGAGCGCATTTTCTTTTCCTGCTGCATAAGCCGTTGCTGCAACTGCTCACATTGCTGAACAGCCCTTCTTAAATCCGACAAGGATACGGATATTCTGCCCATTGTCCATTTCCTCCTGTTATTCCTTCTATGTAAAGTTGAATTAATGTTGGTCCGCGAGTACAAAATCCTCTCTTTTACGTTCGATATACTCCGCAATTTCGCTGATGGATTCCTGATACCAACGATTAATTGCTTGCAGTGTTGCTGTTGCGTTGTACGCAATGGGCGTAAAAGACTGACTTTCGCTCGTGGATATATGTGTCTGAAACATCTGAATTGAAGCCTGAGCATCACTGGAGAAGCCACTTAAACTTAACCTCATCTCCCGAGCAGCCTGTGCTAACTCTTCCGGTGTTAATTGAATCTTGCCGCCCATTCCACTGACATTTCCTGTAGCCGCTGCGATCAACGGAGGAACAATGCCTGACATCAAATTGGAGAACGTGGCTAATGCTTCCTGATGGGCCGTCCATCTTGGAGAAATATCAATGGTTTCCCCTGTGCTCCGGTCAATTAGCGGGCCTTTCAGATTTCCATTCTCATCAAACTCATATTGATCCATGGAATGATATCCCTTGCCTTCGTCCTTCGAGAATGAATCAAAAAATCTCATAATATCACCTACATGAAGCTTGTCCAGATCCACACCTATTCTTACATCATGAACTAACATGGGTGAGCCTACGCCCAGGGGTTGAAAAGGAACCTTTAACTGAAACTGAAATTTCCAATTCTGATACATCGCATTAGCGGTGTCAAAGTCCTGACCTTTATACACGGTACTTCCTACGTGCCTGTCATATTCACTTATTCCGCCAGCCCCTACAGAATCATTCGGATGAACCACGTTAACCATTTTGTTATCAAAATGACCCTCATTCACTTTGGCTAAGCTTACATCATCCAGAAGATTCGTTACGCTTGGAGCACTATATGTCATGCCAGACACATCCTGACGAGCAGCTACATATTGAGCCAAACCGCCACCCAGGGAATGACCCGTCAATGAAATGTCTGAATCAGGATACGCCACCTTCACTGCTTCATACAATTCCTCAGCTTGGTGAAACTGATTATTTTCCCAATCCATATTATCCTTCATCAGCTTGAAGGGACTATTTTTAAATATATTATGGCGTTCTGGATCCGTGATTGCATCCTCAAGCCTTCTGGTTCTGCCACCTACCACATCGAAGGCATCTGTCTCCCAATCCGCAAGTTTATCCAAAAAGTTACCCTGTGGTTCGGTTCCGCGATAACCAATGACAATCTGATCCGTTAAATCATTCTTTAATACAACAGCATCGAAACCGGACCTTCTATGTAATTCGGCACCTTCAGGCTCAATGACTTGCCATTTTGCTGAATCCAGTGTATCGGGATAGTCACCTTCCTTTAAATCAAGATAAGCCAGTTCCGAAATATCTTTATACGTTTTATCAGTGATATAAGTGTCCATAGCTCTCCTTTGTTTTACTGTTCTAAAGAGTTGAGTTAAAACCAGTATATAGTGTCCGTTTGGAACTTAATTTTTCTTTTGTTTAAGCAGTGCTTTGGGGACAATTGCTGTTTGGACTTCAAACGTATCATAATCAATAAGAATAGAGATTTCCGTGTCTTTGTCGTCTTGGACATGCCCGCTTAGACTAACATTGTGACTAAGGTCTTTTGGCATGAATTTATGATCTGTAAACTCCACTTCCGTATTGTATTGATCTATAAAATACTGTTGACCAATTTCTGTGGCCTGTTCGATGATTTTGTCTTGATTGGGCATAGAATTGCATCCTCCAAGGATAAGTAATAGAAGTATAGATATCATAGACATACATTTAAGCCTTTTATAAATCTTCTTCACCCCCTAGATATGTGAACTTATTCCAAAAGAAGTAGAATCATTATAGTGTATCTTCGGTGTAACTTGTATATAACAACTGAAAAATGAGCAAAAAGTCTTTATCCCCCATAGGCAGTGGAAGCGAGACTCATTCAAGTACCTAGGCAGTTGTTACCAGAAATAACCTCACACTTTTGCGTGTATATGATTATTCCCACCCGCTGACCTCGCTTTTAAATGCTAATCCTCCAAGGGTATTTCCCCTCATCTTCCATCGTTCATTCCACCCACAAGGAGACCCATATAAATATGCTGAATAACACAACTGGCATAAGTGCCCCAGTGGCTAACATGATCCAAAGTGTTGCTGGCTTTACATTCTGGAAGTATTGATCAAACCAGTGAAATCGTTCTTTCCGCCATTTGGCAAACTTGAGTTGCCTAATCATATGTTTTAACATTTTATGACGCTGCTTTCCTTCCTCCACTTCTTCCAGCGCACGTCGCAACTCGTCATACAAACGGGCCTCTTCCTGCTCGGCCACTGTGCTTGTCGTCATTTTGCATTCCCTCCCTTACTTAATTAACACGGTAACGACTCCAGAGTTTGAAATTTTATAGGGAAATGAACATAAGACTACTCACGTTCCACAATCATCTTCGCCAATCCCTGATCTAAAGTTATTTCTGAGAACGGGGCTCCCCTCCGAAGTCCGGATCAAGCCACAAGAGGATAACAAAAAGCGGTCCTCTTGCATGACCAGCGTCAGGTCGGAGAACCGCTATAATGTACCGTTTGATCCTTTTCGGACGAATTAAACATCGCATTGTGTTACAACGACTACATTAGCCCATGTTTTCGATCAACGCATTCAAGCACACCGCACCCTGTGCACGCACGTTAACCACAATAATTGGCGTATCCAGCATGCCGTGCATCCAGGACATATACTCCTCAACCTTGTCGTTGGGAAGAATCGTCAGAATGACGCCTGCGAATCCACCGCCGTGTATACGACAAGCGCCATCACCCAGCTTTTGCAGATAATTTTCAGTTAATGCCAGCGCGATGCCAATCTCCTGTTCCTTCACCGAACCGTTCTGATATACATTCTGGAGCCACTTCCAGGAAGAGTTGCCCGACGCCGTAATCAGTTTCAGGAAATCAGCAAAACGCCCCTCGCGCAGCGCCTGCACCTGACCATCCACCCGATTGTTTTCCTCCAGGAAATGCAATGCACGCAGCACGGCGCGATCCCCAGCCGATTCACGAACCTGCTTGAGATTAGCGTAAATCGCCTCGGCTGTAATTTCCCGGACATATTCGCTGCCCAGCGCTTTAGCAACCGCTCTCATCTCATAAGGAACAGCAGCGTAGTCTTCTGTCAGATCCGCATGGTTCCCACCTGTGTTTACAATAACCAGTGAGTACCCGTTTTGTTGGAAATCCCATTGTACAGGTTCGATGACAGGCTCCGCTGGATTTTCAAAATCAATCGCAATCAGCCCACCATAGGCACAAGCCATCTGATCCAGCAGACCGGACGGTTTATTCCAATAGTTGTTTTCCGCATACTGACCAATCTTGGACATGACCACCACATCTAATCTGCCCTCATTGTAGAAATGATTCAGAATCGTACAGATCAGCATCTCGAACGATGCCGACGAGCTCAGCCCGGACGCCGAGAACACGTTACTGGAGATGTACGCCTGGAATCCGCCTACTTTGTATCCAAACTCTCCAAATCCAGCAGCCATACCACGAATCAGCGCCGTTGTGCCATCGTCTTCTGTCTTCGGTGCCAGATCTGTGAGATCGATTAAATATTTCTGGTCATAGCCTTCTGAATAAAAGGTAATTACCGAATCCGTCGTTGGCGCAGCCACTGCAATCGTATCCAGTGTAATACTGCCCGCCAACACCTTGCCATGGTTATGGTCTGTGTGGTTGCCCCCAATTTCGCTGCGTCCAGCCGCACTGAATAACTTGCTGCCCTCTTGTACGCCAAAATACTGTTCGAATGATTCATTGAGCTTCGTGTAACGTGCCGTGTGCTCTTCCAGTTGCTGCTGACCATACATTTGTACAAGCAACGTTTGGCCTGGAGTGGATTGAATCAGTTCCAGTGGTTGTGTAGTCATTAATAATCCTCCTATGGAAATAAAGCATTTATTTTTCTATTGTGTATGATGATCGACTCGGGGAACGGTTCATGCCCGTTTATCTCCCATTATCTCAGCTTCGTTTCGGAAAAGGTAGGGCAGAATTGAAAGTTTGTAAGCGTTTTTTGAAGACATTCTTATTTTTTTATTCAACAGGTTTAACTTCAATCTGATCAACAATAAATTCATTGTCGGCTTTATCAAAGGTATACGTGATATTGAAGTCACACACATATGTAGGAGATATACCAATAGAGCCGGGAAGACTTAATTTTATTTTGTGATTCTCCAATGTATAAATAACAACACCGCCGAAAACAAGCTCATCTTGATGGTAGTCTGGTGCTGGATCAAAATCATAATTGAAGTTATCTACTTGCCCTTGTGAATTCACTGTAATCGCTAGTGTACCATCATCATTTTTAGAAACACGCGATTCAATATGCTCAGCAACAATATCCTCATAACGCTGTACTTTAATTTCCGATAAGCTATCGGAGTTAACGACATGAATTTCATAGATATCCAAGCCTGTCCCTCGTCCAACCTGAATGATTATTATAGCCTCTTCCTTACCATCACCGGTAAGATCGGTATAAAATAACTGCGGCTCCGTTCCCGAATGATGAGAAATGCTCCAATCAAAATCTTTTGCGCGCCCATTTATATCTAGAGTTACTCTTTCAATTGCATCTTGCGTTTCCTTAACTGCATAAAGTTTTACTTGTTCATCCTCAGAAGATCCGATTAATTTCAATTTTGAGTTTGTCTCTTGTTCTGGCTTCGTTGATACCTGTTTAGTCGGAGACTCGCCCGTTCCTGATGGACAGTACCTAACGATTCAGTTTGGCATCCTGCAAGAAGAACTGCACTTAACAACATAAATGAAGCTATTTCTTTTATCAAATTCATGTCCCCCTTTCATCTAATTAGCTAAAATTAATCCAATGAATTCAACTGAATTGTTACCTTCCTCGTTTCTCGATCATTGGCATCAAACCAGTCTTTAAGTACGTTATATTCGCTTGTTTCTAATGCTGCTATTTCAATCGTGAAATGGATATTGTCTATCCAATCATAAGAGATGATAGGCCAGGTCGGTTTCAACATGAATGTTTCTTCAAAATCAGTTGATGCATATGGGATGATTTCTAATTTTTTGAGATCCACGGAAACAAGGATATGTCTCTTGACCAGACCACCTTCATCATAAGCATACCGAATCAATACCTGCTGATAATCAGAAGAAAGTTTATAATCTTGTAAAATGCCCTCAGGCATCGGCAAGCTATGTGTCCCTCTAGCATCAATTTTCACCAAAAGGGTAGAGCATGCTTTGGTTCCACAGCCATACTTTAGCATCGAATATGTTTCCGAAGAAGGCACCTTCAATACCTCCACATGTGTACGATCTATTTCAGTTTGGAAGTCCCGTTCGTTCATAAGGTAGCGCTTATACTCTGGGACGTCGTTAAGAGATAATTGTAGGGTTGCTTCTTCATTCATGATATCAATGATATTGGGTAATGATGAAGCTTGGTTAGGCAAGCCTGGGGAGTTGACGTCGTTTCCCATTTTCGTCTGATATGCGGAAGATTCTAACCTATCAAACCATATTGTAATTACCGCTGAAGTAACGAGTATTACAAACAGTAGCAAAAAGAACCTTTTCTTTTTCATAGCACTCCTCTTTCGCGCATGGTTTCGATCCAGAATCAAATGGATTATACTACAAAGATATCCATTTTTGGTGTCGGAGCGGTTTCAATGTTGTTTCATGTGAAAACCCATTTTTGAGGTTAAGAGGTGAATCTATGAACGTTATTCTAAACAAAGAACCAGATAAACGTCGTATGAACGTAGCCATGCTTATGTATCTCATACTAATGATTTTATTTTATGGCATTTATATTTCCTTGGAATCGGATCGAATAGTTCAATCACAGCAGTGGACTTCTGGTGGTTTCATAAGCGAACAAGGTATTGAGTCAAATGGGAAGATGGACGTCAATCACTGAATCACTGTTTCTCGTTCTGTTCGTACTGGTAATGATCATCATGATTACGCGGTATAGAAGAAATGTAAGAAAATTGATCCCTTTTGCCTTATGGAATGTCGCTTTGTTTGTTGGGGTAGGGGCGTTCAGTTTGGTTGGTTCACAAATGACGTCAATGTCCGTTGGCAACCTGGTGCAACCAATCATCGTACCCGCTTTTCTATTGGCTGCGTTGTTCATATATGTGGTTTGGGGATTAAGAAAACTTGGATAATGTGTGTGAGGCGATTATAAACGCTCAAAAACTTTGGTTGTTTTCTCCATAGATATCTGGAGTGCAGCCAAAGTTTTTTTACATCTTATCTTAGAATCGGATCGATTAATGCACACTTAAACGTATCGCAAATTCCTCCTTGACTGTTACGTCAGGTCATACTTGATAATAAACTCAAGCTTACCTGAAGGAGAGATTAATGGTGAAGATTACCGCGTTACGCTCAGATAAAATTTATGAAGAGATCATTCAGGCTGCACCTGATGAAAAATTGGAGTTATACCGCAAGTACATGATGAGTCCATTCATGAACAAATGGAACATTCAACAGATTCCGTTTCGATCTTATGAGCCTCACGGCTTCGACGTGATCATGATGAATAACTTTATGAATATCGCTCCAGCAGATATCACACCTGAGATTAACGAATCGTTAGCAGCGATTTCGTCTGAAGCATTTTGGCAACAGTGTCATGAAGCTGTTCGTACGAGTCTATCCACCTTTACGGAGGATGGGATTGAATATCCGTTTCCGAATATCTGTACACCATTTTGTTAGGGGATAAGAACAGCCCGACGTTACAGATGAATGAAGGCATATGTGGAGATGGCGGTATTCCCGGTTATATTATTGCTAACCTGATCCCCAATAGGTATACTCTACCTCGTATCCAATCCGTGTTAGCTCATGAATGCAATCATAATGTAAGGTACCAGCATATTCAGTGGGATCCACATGTTACGCTTGGAGAAATGATTATAGGCGAGGGGTTGGCCGAGAGCTTTGCGACGTCCCTATATGGAGAAGATTTGCTAGGCCCTTGGGTAGCTAAAACGGATATGGAAACATTGAATACCCTAATCAAACCGAAGATGAAAGACCAGCTGCATGTCACAGGTTTTGACCAGATTAATCCGTATTTATACGGCGATGAACTTGCGAGAATGCAAAGTTTCACTCCCGTAGGTATGCCCTACGCGGCTGGCTATGCCTGCGGTTATCATTTAATCCAATATTATCTGAACAAAACAGGTACACCGATTACCGAAGCAACCATCACTCCGGCAAGTATCATCCTTGCTGAAACAAAGGACTTTTGGAATGAAGACACCCTATTTCACCGTTAAAGATATCATGCAGATTACTGGCGTAACCAAACGCGCATTACATTATTACGATAAAACGGATCTATTGAAACCGAGCAAAGTCGAGGACAATGGCTATCGGTATTACAATCAAGAGGCACTGAGGAATCTGCAAGTGATTCTCTTGTTCAAAGAAATGAATTTCTCATTGAAAGACATTGCAGCCATGATGCAAATCTCCAAAAATGAACAAAAAGATATCCTAAGAGAGCACCGCAGCACACTCGTTCAACAAAAACAAAAGCTCGAAACCATCATCGATCAGTTGGACGAGTATGTAGATGGAACTGATATCTCTCATCTTAATCTGTTTGGCGATTCTCCCATTCCGTCCATTCAAGAGCAATATGAATCCGAGGCGAAGTTCATCTACGGAGATACCGAGAAATATCATGAATTTGAAGCCAATGTGAACCAACTCGCGGAAGAACAACAACAAGCCTACCAGCAGTTCTCGGTCAACATGGAGCAGGTATTTCGTGAGCTGGCGAAGCATCAGGATCTGTCCCCTGCTTCTGGTGAGGTGCAATCGTTAGTGCGTGAATGGATGAGTTGTCTGGAACAGTTCATGGTCTGTGATGCTGAGATTTTGAGATGTATCGCGGAAGCCTATACGACGGATCGTCGCTATGCTGGTTATTTCGATCAGTTTGGCGATGCGGAATTCTTGGAATTTTTGTATCGGGCGATTGTGGTTTTTGTGGAGAGTGAGGAAGTATAGAACTAGCGTTGTGTGGGTGGGAAATTACGCAAAGAACACAAAACAAAAAAACGTACCTCCATCACCCAACGTTATGTGGTGTAGGTACGCTTTTTCGGTTGTTCACACGTTCACCTGAATGAATTAATTAATTATTTCTTCTTTTTAACTTACGAGCATTTAAAATTACCTTATAACCTTATCCTTCTGTTTCACCATTCGTTGCTGCTGAACCTCATCCAGATATTGCGTGAATCGGGATTCACCAGAGTAGCTCAGGAACAGCCATTCCAAGGCTCGTGTCATACCGATGTAGAAACGGGACACCTCCCGTTCATCCATTCCATCTGTTTTTCCCACCTTACGTGGCATCGTTTCAATGGCAATGATAAACACAGCCCTGAAATCAAGCCCTTTAGCGCTATCGATGGTTAACATTTGAATGCTTTCCTCTTCGCGATCAAAACTCTTCTTGCTCTGTTCATCTTTGGTCACCCAATTATACGGAAGACTGTTATCGTTTAGAGCTTGCTGAATCTCACCAATAATGTTAATTCCTTGATGTTCCTGTACCCTATACAAGATTGCAATATCTTTCAGGGCAAACGATTTTTCCCGGCGCAGATAGTCAATCGACTTGGCTACAAACGCCATCTCCTCCTGCGTGCTTTGGCTTCGATAGATAAGAGGCTCTGGTCCTTTGCGTTTTGTGAACTGAGGCGGTATAATCTCGATTCCGTCTGCCGCAGTGCTAATGACTTTGTGCTGTAACCTGGAGTGTTCCTTGTAAAAATCCCACGCAAATTGCACGATCTGTGCCGTGTTCCTATAATTGATCGTCAGAATTTTGGAGCGGCCACGGAAGTCCAGTCCCGTATCTTGGGCCAAACTTTTTTTTCGTTTGAAAATCGTTTGCGCCCGATCCTCCACAAGCAAGAGGGACTGCGTCTCCTCATTGAGACAAGCACTCACCAACTTCAACCAATCCGGTTCGAAATCCTGACCCTCGTCAATCAATATTGCATCATATTTCGGTAACTCTTGT
Organism: Paenibacillus sp. 1A_MP2; assembly: GCF_052244825.1. Lineage (NCBI taxonomy): Bacteria > Bacillati > Bacillota > Bacilli > Caryophanales > Paenibacillaceae > Paenibacillus > Paenibacillus sp. 1A_MP2. The sequence goes on from NZ_JBQQCS010000001.1 coordinate 6,159,885, forward strand.
ATGCCCTGCTCCATCTTCTCCAGCAAGGCTGGCAACTTCTTGTCCATAATCCGAAACTGCTTTCCGAGCCACGAATGGAACGTACTCACCTGAATATTGGATCCAAGCGTAGAAACCCCATCATTATCTACAATATCAAGTAAATCCTCAGGCTCTTCCATCTTCTGCACAATGGCCTGCCTCAAATATTGGGACAAAGTTGAGCCATAGCATAGTACAAGAATGTTCCAGTCTGGATTGGCCTTCGCCAGCATCCGCGCCCGACTGACAAGCACCAGCGTTTTACCACTCCCCGCAACGCCGCGGATTAAGCGGTGCTTGTCTCCAACCTGCTTCGCCATCTTTTCCTGATGCAGATCCATCGTCTTGATATTGTGCAAGGATAACAGTAACTGGTCCTGATGAGGTACGATTTCTTTGCGCTCCGCACTAATCCGCACTTCGGGGAACAGATGGTAACGAATTGCTTGTATATCGTCATGGGTCAAGCTATATCGGTTCCGGGTAGGCACCGTAAACATGTGCAGAAGCTTCTCAATCAGGATTTCTTCCGAGAAATCTTCATCCTCCGGATTGACCTCTTCTCTGGTCAGCACAAACACCGGATCAATAACACTGTATAAATCCATATGTAGAAAGTCCTTTTGCTTCAACCGGGCAAAAACAACACCATACCCATAATTGAATTTTAAATATCCTGGCGTTCCCTCTTTGATCAGATTCTTATCCTTCTTCAATTGATCCGCTATGAGGAATGCATAACCTCTTGCTTGCTTCAGTGGACTCGGTTCAGTAATCGTCTCACCTGTCGTACTGTGTAAAATCCATTCATCCCGGTTCACCTGATGCAATGTTCCTTTGGTATAATCCTTCACTTCAAGGACAAGCAAGCCCAGATCTGGCCCGATAATAACGAAATCCGGTCGCCTTCCGCGAATATCAGGTTCATAGTACACGATGTAGTCTTCAGGGAGATGTTTCTTTAAAGTCTCAAACAATAATCTTTCTCCTGCAGTCGCTTTCTTTGGAATAACTTCTGGTACTGTATTTGCCATACAAACCGCTCCTAGTTCTAGTTATATCTATAATTACTCTATAGACATTATCCACTAAAAAACCACAATTTTCCACAATGATTTTATATATGGATCTTTTCTCGAAACAGTATTCGGTGCAAACGAATCTATCTGGCGCTAAAGCAAAAAGAGAGACTCCGAAGTTCAGAGCCACTCTTTTGTTAAATATGGGAAACTAAACTCATTTCCAGTTGTTATATACTAATAAGTACCAATTCCAACTTCTGCTTACTTTTTCAGCTACCCAACTAACAATTACTTTACCGAGAGCCAGAAAGGTTGTCTATTTATGAAAAAATTAATCACTAAGTTAGCCTCTGTACTAGGTTACGGTCTTTTAATTGCACTGGCCATTTTTTTCCTCATAGCTCTTATTGCCATTATAATTCTGGCTATTTATGAATTTAAAAACTAGATTGATAAGCAAATGAATCGTTATGAATCGATCAAAAACAGTTAAAGGTGCAACAAAGCAGAGTCTTATCAGCTTCGGTGCACCTTATATTTAAAAACATATCCTATTCTTTATAGTAAGTGATTACCCCGCTCAAAATACGCATGCAACCGATACAGACAAATCTCCTTCGTCCAGCGATATAGCAGCGCCTGTTCCTCCGAATCTTTCACCTGCACATCCAGCGAAAACACCCCAGCCTCGAAACGAGTCATACTGCCCTTCGCCCCGCTCCACTTGGACATCGGCATATCAACAATCAGCTTCTCTATTTCAGATGCTGTCCTCTCATTCCACTCCCAGAGCGCAAGCTTGTCCTTGTCTGAAAAGTCCTTCCGTTTCCGGTATTCCTTCTCTGTCAGATACGTATGGAAAATTTTCGCCATCTCCCCCGGTGTCACTGGGTCCATCCAGTGCACTTCGCCTCGCTCCAGCATGTACAGCAGCACGATCATCTTGTAGCTTTTGTTCATGAGTGTCTTCTCCACATCACGCAGCCACGCCTCATGCCGGACGTACACCTCTCCCTCAGTCGGGGACAGCAGCTCCGCCCAATAGAGAAATCCAACATAGGAGCCAAATTCGTTCCGGTACCCGATACTCTTCGAACGTCCCATCAAATGCAGCTCCAGATACGTCGGAATACGCCCAGCTCTCGCTTCACATTCAGAAAATCCTGATGCAGCTTCTCACGGCGCGGCAGCCGTTTGCGGCTTAGCTCCTGAAGCAGATTCACCACTCGGGTCTCCAGATGAATCCCACAGTTAGCCGGAACTTCCGGCACAACCGAATCTCGGTCTTTCCCGGTTTCCCCAGCTCCCAGCGCACATCCAGCAAACTCAGCTTCACATCCGCATTGCGGTAATTCCCGATCAGATCGATGATCACACAATGCGATTTCCCCTCTGCCAGCCGCAGACCGCGCCCTACCTGCTGGGTAAACACGGTGAGTGACTCCGTTGGACGCACAAAGAGAAGCGTGTCCACACGCGGTATATCCGTTCCTTCATTGAATAGATCCACCGTCAACACAACCTCCAGCTCACCCGCATCAAGCTGGCGAATGGCTTCCTCCCGCGACATCTCCGATGTGCGCGAATGCAGACTGAGCACCTTCACGCCCTGACTGCGAAAATACGCAGCCAAATAGTCCGCCTGCCGGATCGACGAGCAAAAGCCAATCGTTCTCGTCTGCTTGTGCCGCCGCCAAGCTTCATAAATGGTCTCCACATGCTCCTCTTGCAACTGAACAGCCATGAGCTGTTCTTCATCATACTTCGTACCGATCCAGCGGATCTGCGAATAGTCCGTATCGTCGAATACTCCGTAATATTGAAATGGCGCCAGCCAACCTCGCCGGATCGCTTCAATAAAATGCATCTGGTAAGCCACATTCCCATCACAGAGCGCATACACATCCTTGCCATCCAGCCGATCCGGGGTAGCCGTGATGCCCAGAAGGAACTTAGGCTGGAAATGCTCAATCACCGACATATACGTCTTCGCTGCCGCATGATGGAACTCATCCACCACGATCAGATCAAAGGCATCCACCGCAAATCCATCCCGGTGCTTCTGCATACTCAGCGTAAAGATCGAAGCATACACACAATCTGCCGCCCCATCCTTATACTGTCCGTTATATATCCCATGACTGCGCTCTGGCATAATCCGTTGAAAAGACTTCTTCGCCTGGAACAGAATCTCTTCCCGATGCGCCACAAACAACACCCGCTGGAACCGTTGGGCGAAGAAACCCGCCAGATACGTTTTGCCAAGCCCGGTCGCCATGACGACCATCGCTTTGTCGTACTGCTCCTCCATCGTGCCATGGAGTGCTTCGAGGGCATCCAACTGAGCCAAACGCGGCTGGATCGGCGCAAGCGAGAGCTCGGCGGAGGTTTCTTCATCATTTTCCTCCGGTAGCCCCGTACCGAACTCCGCTTCTTCCATCTCCATGATCCGCTGGATCATCTCCGGGTTCTTCTGGTGATATTTGAGGTACTCTTCCTCATACAGCGCAATCGAATCCAGGTTCACCGGCAAGGTTGTCTCGTGGTAGAAGCTCTGCATGAACTTGTCCAAAGCTGACTGGAACGTATACGGCTCCGCCTCCGCATTCATCGCCAGATTCCATTCATACCCTGTCTTCAGGGCCGTGAACGAAAAGTTGGACGAGCCAACGATCAGCAGCCCTTCCCCATTGTCATGATCGAACAGATACGCTTTCGGGTGAAAAGAAGTGCCCATACTTCGCCACAAACGTGTCTCAATTCGTGGATCAACCTCACAGAGCGCACGCAAACCTTCCGGCTGTGTGATATACAGATAATCTCCTGCGAGCATCCGTACTTCTGCCCCACGTTCTGCCGCCCGTTTTAAGTGCGGGGCCAGCAGTCTCACCCCGGACTGCATAATAAAGGAAGTCATAATATAAATCCCGGACGCATGCTGCATCCGGGAAATGAGTTCGTCTGCCAAGTTATCTGTAATGAGTTTAACGTTAAGCTTCGTCGACATCGATCAGATACACCCGTTCCTGGAATCCACCGCGCTCCTCGGCCTTGTCCGCCCGCAGCTTATCCAACTGTGCTGCATTCGCTCCATGCACCTCCGCCAGCGCCCGGATCACCTCCAGCATGTCAGCCAGTTCTTCTAGGGCTTCCTGATCACTCGCTGCATTTACGTACTCATCCGATTCTTCTTGCAGCTTCGTTCTTAGTTCTTGCTTATACTCCTCCAGGTCCAGAATGCGTGTACGGCATTCCTTACCGCTGGATGTGATAATATGCGGAATCTTGTCCCGCACCAATTTGTTGTATGTAGGCATGTGGTATAACATCCTTTCTGCTATGAGAGCCTTCAAGCCTCGCGCCAGAATCTCCCTTTTTGCCATTATACCATTTGCTATGGGGAGGGATGGGTTGATTTTGTAAAGTGGTTGGGATGGAATGAGGAAATAAAAATAACCCATGACTACTCGTATTCGAGTTGAAATGGGCTTTCTGCCATTATTAATGTCTAATTATTTTGCATCAAACTCTGGTTCAGAAGGATTCTAAGCCAACAGTTTTGAGACAATAGCATTCATATTCGTTGTTTCTTTATCAATCTCGACCAAACAAGTGTCATCATCCATAGCTGGTTCATAACCGATTCTAACTTTTTCAATTGCATACTTCTTCATAATATCAAGAATATACTCTATTAACTTCTGAGCATTTAACGTTGTCTCTGAATTTCTCCGCTGAACAACTCCTCTTCAGGAAAATTCATAACGATATCTCCAGATTCCTCATCGAATGAAAATACAATCATCACGTCGTTAAAGGTATGACCCAGGTTAAGCTGAGACAATAATATTTCCCCGTTCCCTTAGGAGAAAGAATCTCTTCAAGGCTCTCTATTTGCTGAAATTCAATATCGTTTTCACTACGGTTATCATAAAAGTGAGAACTTTTGATATGATCCAACTGAATGTTCAAATCATTCTTAATGAATCGATCTAGATTATTTTTGTTAAAATCAATCAAAATAATTTCTAAACTTTCCATATCCAAACCTTCTTACATCATATAATTCTTTCATTTTCCCAATGTTTTCAATTCGGTATTGTAGGCGGATGTAGTTGCTTATGTTCCAACTCAAACCATTGCTCAATATGGTTACATAACAATGGGATGTCTTGAAGCGCTTGCTCACAGATTTCTTTATATGAATCTTGAAGCACTTCTTCAAGTTCCAAATTCACCTGATATGCCTCAGTTTGTTTCGCATGGTATACATCAGCAGGCTCAATGACATAATTTTTATTTTTGGTTAAAGGACTTACATAGATCGTCCACTCAAGGTTACCCTTAAAGTGCTGAATACAATGCTTTAATTCCTCGTAAAGCTGATCAGCGTTATGGAATCTAAAACAAAAACCCGCAGGTTTCTCATATATCCGATTCGGATTATACATCTCTGTTCTATTCCATTTATACGAACCTAATTTGGCCAAGGTATACGCCATAAGTTCCGGTGCAAGCACCTCTTCTTTTTCTTCATATAAATACTTTTTGACACCATGCCACCCACTTTAGAATCCGTTTATTCATTTGTTGAAAACTATGTTTTCCTGATTACTTTCAATGATCTTATTATTAATCCTCCATTGATTGGATCGCATATTCTATGTCTTGCTCCATATCCAGATCAGGATACTTCGTTTGCAATTGAAGAAGACAATCTATAAATGCTCGACTTTGGAATTCAGAAGATAAATCTTCAAATATCTCACTGAGCCAATATAAATCTTCTTCTCCGCATTGATTTAGAAATGATATGGCACTCTGCTCATTCTTTTTTAGAATATCTACCATCTCATTCCATATCGTTTGAATAGCTGGATCGTCGGGGTGTAAATCTTTTCTCTTCTTTACTAATGAGATAACTTTTTCACTGTAGTCTACCAAGTTTTACTCTCCTCACGGTTGTCTTGAGTTATCTGGAGTAATCGTTCCGATCTGTCCATCGTTCTTGATTACGCCTACTCTAACGTTATTATAATTTCCAAACATCCATTCACCGTCACCCTTAACTCTATTCTCAGGCAGATTTGCTACATGCTCACCGGACTTTTTTATATCTTCCGATGTCCACTCCTTAGGGAACCATGCTTGGCCCTCTCCACTTCGCTTTGCTTTATTTTTGTGATTAGGTATATTACCAACCCGTACACCGTTTTGATATTCTTTAGTAATGTTAAAGGCGATCTTATTTTTAAGTAAGTAATTAATATTATCTTGACCGTGACCACCATTGATCAATCTATTTTTAGAATTAAAATCTCCAAGGGAAGCATGGTGAATTCTTTCATTACTTACTGTAATTCTTCCACCAATCATACCTTTTGGGAATCCTAATCCTTCTTTCGGAACCTTATAACCCTTATTATACGTTCCAGTAAAAGCCAATACGAGCTTAGCAGTCTGTAAACCTCCTATAGTAACTGCTGCTTGCCATGCAGGTATGGATTCTCCAGTTACGGGATGAAGACCTTCCTTAAATGCGCTGATCTGTTCATCATATATATCCCCGCCACTAGACTCCGGTTGCTTCGGTCCAGCTCTCATTTCTTCATAGGAGCCACCATTTTCCCAATACTGAACAAACTCTTTTTGCCCTGGCATCCCATCCTCCGCTTCACTGGCAGGCATGTCAACTCCAAACAAAGGATTATATACCATTCGTCTTTGGTCTTCTGTGTTACCTGTATTATGGTTCATCATTGCATGGGCAGCAACTTGTCCAGCAATGGCTCCCAGGCTCACCTGTTCCTGATCTGCTTGTTCGAATCTCTCGGCAATCGCGGACAGATCTTGGGATGACTTCACCATACTTTCCAGTGCTCGATCCAGTACAGGACGTGATTGCTGAAAATCGTAGAAAAATCGTTCCTGCGTTGCTCCGCCCACTGAGACTGGATAAATCCAATCCGTGCGGTCAGGTCATTACGTATACCTTCCAACTGCTGCCTGCCCTGCTCGATCTGTTTAGATACATGCAGCAGCTCCTCCGGTGTTACTTTAATTGTACTCATATCATTCTCCGCCGTTAGAATTAGGATTTTACCATGTTAGCAGAAGTTTGATGTATATACATCCTTCTAACATCCTGATTTTTCCTTTCTCACCATAATAATATTTCCAACAACGTACTTCATAGGTCCTAATTTAAAGGAAATCTTCTTAATCTCTTGATTTAATAGAAAATAATTAACAAACACACCAACGGGCACGCCGTCAACAATGTCGCTGTAAAACTGATCTGTGCCGTGACTCGTCCTCCGGTAAACTCTTGCCGTGAAAAGAACATCCATATCGAAAGATACGTAGCGCATAGTGGGAATGAAATTATCCCGCTAAATGTACTCGGTTCCATATACCCATTCATCATGCTTTTACCGATTAGGATTAATGTAACCAATTCCATTATAGATAATATGAAAAACGCGATAGCAATTACTCTTTTCAAAATGTACACCTACTTTCCAGATGCAAAGCAAAGAAAATCCTTTGTAGTCTCTGCATCATATATCCTTTATTTGGATGATGTCATCTTGTAAGCGTAACACAGATAAATCAAACATTTAACCCAAATGATCAATTAAAAAAACATCTTACCCTGATGAATCATCCTTCAATCGAGTGGTTAACTCGTCCAATATCTCTTCTGTTCGTTGAAGAAGCTTTTCGACGTTGTTTAGTTGTATGGGTTGGTCATACGGGTAATCTGCTAGGGAAGACATATGTTGTATCGTGCCGATGAACAAAGCGATATCCAATCCGGGTTCAATGTCCGTATGCACTAAAGGTAAGATTTCATTCATGGTGAGCTCCTTGGGTGGATTAACTAAATGATACTTATGGATATAAAGCGCCTTAATCATAGAGGATAGAGCCCAATCGCAGAGAATCAGGCAGGCTTTGAACTGATTGTGATTACACATGATGGCTGCAAGTTTGATGTGATATTGAGCATGTTGGTGATAGTCCATTATTGTCGTATGTAGCATGTGGTAGGCAGGAGCATGTTTGAACCTAGGTTGTATGGAGATATCATGGTCTTGCGAACGTGGGGTAAAATCTACTTGGTGATTACAATGTGCTTCGGTTATGGACCAATTTCTTGCCATTGCCATCCCTCCAAAGAGTTAATACCAGTATTATACAACAAAATGATACCTATAGTAATCAATTAAATTATTTGTATTCTTCGTTTGGTGTTTACCTTGAGGAAACTTGTCTACACTTTTGAACATAGAGAGGTGAATACCATGAACGAGGACAGAGAAGTTTTGAAGCTGGTCGGAGCCAGAATTCGCGCACTACGCAAAGAAAGAGGGTATTCACAGGAGTCCCTCGGAGAAAAAGGTGGATTTCATTTTTCATACATAGGACAGATTGAACGTGGAGAAAAGAATGTTTCTTTGGTGAACTTGGCAAAGATCGCTGAGTCACTGGATGTTAATTTGGTTCAATTATTTGCTTATATAGAAGAAGAGTTTGAGGTAACTGAAGATGAGAAACAAATCAAAGAAATTGTACAACTGCTAAGAGATGCTTCTCCTGATAATATTCGTGTATCCAAAAATGTTATTAAAGGGATATTGATGTGAAACAGCAAACCCTATCCGTCCATTTATGGATTGATAGGGTTTCTCTATACTTTGCATAGCACAGCTCATTATTTTGAATTTGCTCTGCTACATAAATAATTCATCAAATCTTGATCTCGACAGTAAACATAACAACCTTTCATCCCCGAGACATCAAGATTTTATAAATATTTTTGATAAGTTTTGTTAGTTCCTCATTCTTAAATTTAAGCCCTCGTTTTCCCATTCTATCTTTGTACTCATCATAATCCGAATAAAGTTCCATTTTATCCGAATCATATTTTAGATCATTCCCTATAATTACGCCTACATAATCAAACTCAAGACCTTGAGATGTATGAACACATCCAATCTGGTCTATACCACTCTCATGGATAGCCCAAGTACTTGATATTGAACGAGCATTCCAAGGCATAGCAAAACGATGTTCTTCAATAGTTACATCCGGAATTTCCCCATTGCGATTACCTTCTTTATCAGCTGTCCAATTCCAAGCAAAACCTGCCAACATCCTCGCCTTATACCCCTGATCGTTTTTACTTTTGATTAGATCGTATACTTCGTTAGGCGTGTCTACTAATTTAAATTCAAAAGAATCTTGATCCCAACCATCGAAATTAGCGGTGGGACGAATCTGTAAAGCATCATCAACCCAATTCAAAAATCCTTCTGCTCCAGAACAACGGAACTGTGCTGCTAGTGAGTATTCATGCACTTCCGAATCATACAGGGCAGCTAAACGTCTAATCTCGTCAATAGAACCTATATCTTCAGGACGAATACGTTGAAAATCATCTATGAAAAACACATTCACTTTAGATGCCTTTATGATATCTTCGATCTGATTCTCTCCAAGATATTGATATGCTCCTTTGCCTTTTAATCGATGCGCCTCATCCACAACTAGTACGTCATACATATCAGCTGGCTCTTTGTAAAACTGACTTGATCCCGTAAATAACATCTTTGTCCTAGTCTTGTTTCTAGCTTGTCGCTGAGTCAAGGTCTCTACCATAACCGTCCGAAATGAAGCATTCGGGGCAATGAATTTAACATTTAACTTGTTTTTAAGTAACCCACCAAGTGCATTCATAGATATCACTGATTTACCAGTTCCAGGCCCACCTTGCACAATGATGGTTCGTTTTACATCTGTTTGTTTGGCAAGGCTCATAATGGCCTCATACGCGACCTTCTGCTCATCAAGTAAAACAAAATCAGAGTTCCCTTGAAATAATCCATCAATATGATCAATTAGTTTCTTAGAAGGACGAATCTTACCATTCTCAATTAAATAAAGTAAATTAACTCCATTCCCTTCACCTACATGCCTTTTTAGAAAATTTTGAAGTTTAGAAGCATCATCGGCTAGAAACAAAGGAGCTTCACGGATGATATCCTGATATTGATTATATTGAAGGGGGTCCGGGTGTACTGTCCTGTAGTTATGTAGATATGCACATGAGTATCCGTTAATATCTTTGGAATATACGGCCTCATTCATATCACTCAAATACTGTTTGTATGACCATGCTTGATATGAAGGATGCGGTGTCTCTCTTGTTCTACCTCCAATAAAGGCCCTTACAACATCCTCGCGATCCATAGCTTCTACTGAATCCCATTGTTTTAACTCAACGATCACAAAGTTATCATTCCTCTGTTCATCCTGACCTGCAATGATAAAATCTATTCGTTTACTTGTAGAAGGAATGTTGTACTCAATTAATATGCCGCAGTCATCTGCTACCTTCGAATTACGAATAATTTTCTCCATAAATTGCATAGAGTTGTTCCAGGCTCGCACTTCCCCTTGATTAGGTCTCTTCCCCATCCCTTTAATAAATGCTTCTTCAATCTGAACTGTAATTTGATTGTTATCAACAGATTCCCGGAAAGCTAATGCGTTACTGCTGTAGATAATCATGATGCACCGCCTATACGTTATTCATTAGAATTTTTCTTTAATCTCAATATATGAATTTTCTCTGTTAAAACATTTTTTCGCTCTTCAACTCTATAAATAGCTGCTTCTTCTTTAATCTTTGAATTACCTAACAGAAAGTTTTCTTTATCAATAAGGTGATAAACAAACCACTTTAAGCTTGTATCATGCTTATCTGTGATATAAAAACAGTCATAATCATATTCACTAAATTTTTCATTAATTTTCTTGTTACTGAATTTTATAATAATCATAAATACTAAAGTAGATAGACCTAAAACTATGGTAGCAGCAACTATCGTTAATATGAATTGATCGCTTGGAGTAGGTGAAAAGCTTACCTTTCCTGATAATATTGATTGAGCAACTGAAATTGGAAATAGTGAAAACATACATAGAGTTTGAACTAACAACATGAATTTCCACAATATAATATTCTGTACTCTAGAAAGATTTTTATCGAAATAGCTGTTTTTCCTAAGAGAGATATACAAGATTAGTAGATAAGAGAAAGCACCTATAATAGAAACATATTGGATGAAATATTCACCTACTTCAATAAAATAATATACAGTTGTTAAGATTACACTGAAAACAAAGCCTAGGATTAACTGGGACAAAAAGTATATAGTCTTGAGAATCATTTTCTTTTCTTTCGAAAAAAATAACTGTTCTATCTTGGTAGATGTTAGTGTCGTTATGAATTGATTTTTTCGTAAAAATGTATATAAAGCACCGATAAAAATAATTATACTACTTAGACCACTTAACCTTGAAAGTAAAGACCATTCAGCGATTTGACTCCACACTTTCTAACAACTCCATTCTAACATTTAACTTCGAATCTAATATCCGTTAAACAATACACTTATTCGCCACTGCCACCATCTTCGCAGGCATCTCTTCCCGTAACCGCCATACAAAGCTCATCGGTTTGTTCCCCTCATGACTCACATAATCAGCTTCGCCTAAGAAGACAAATGGAGATGTATTGCCATGCTCCTCCTTATACTCCCGCACGAACAGCGCGATCCGGTTGCCCGTCTCTCGATGATGAATATACCGCTGCGCGGTAGCCGTATGCTCTGACACCCGGCTCTGAGTCTGCCAGTGGAATAAGCGCTCGTTAATCGCATAGTCCTCGTACAGTGTGGAGGGTGAGAAATCTTTATCCGATTTGTTCAATGTAATGAAGAAAATATCCGTCTGCTCATCGGCAAAATACTTCACTCCTTCACGGTAGGCGGGTGATTGCTGGGCATTCCAGTAACCGAAGGCGGCAAGCACTTGGTCGATCGAGTACATACAGTGGATATCCAGTGGACAAGTGTACGGGAACGAATTACTTTTATCCACAAATCGCAGATGAGCCAGATTATATTTAAAAATATCCACAAGCTCTGCTCGGAATACCCCACAAGACAGCACACGCTGCACACCCTCTTCAATGCTGCTCAGTCCTAGTTTCTCAGGCGCGGCCCGATGGAAGGTGTAATAGAACATAATCAGCATACGCTGTTCATCGGCGGTAGTCGGTTCTTGGCCTTTTTCAATATGATCGATCAGGAACGTCAGCCAGCTTCGAGAATTAATCGTCAGCACAGACGGTAGTCTGCGGATGTACTCCTCGTGTTCATCCTGGATGGGTGCTGTTAATCCGGCTTCGGCCAACATGCCGCGGAAATACCTTTTCCCCGTGCGTCCACCATACAATTCAACTAGTGTCATCCCGTGATGCTCTACAAAATGAGCCAAGGTCAGCGGCAGTCCGGTGTCTTGCTGGAACGTTTGCAGCTTCTGGATCAACGCTCTTCGATTGCGACTCATCTGCTTCAGGTTGCGCATAATGTAGTCCTTCGCCTGTTTCTCCAACTGAATGAACGTGCCACGAGGCAGGTTCGAGAAGCCGTTCTCGACATAATGCGAGATAGAATGTTTCGTTATCCCAATCAAGTTACCTAAAATGTACTAGAAATTGACTCTTGATGATACAATTCGGAATCCTTAATTGTAATAAATTCACAAATCCGTAACATTTACCTGCATAATCGGTCCAACCAACCCCATTTTAAGGTTGTTTTAGTAGTGTACAAACAATAAAAGGAGGATTTTACAATGAAAAAAGCTTCGATAATTATTTTAACTTTTTTACTCTGCCTGTCGTCTGTATCAATTACAAAAGTTTATGGAGAAGAAGTAGAAACGAACTCAAATGAAGAACTACTGAGAATAATTGGGTATTCAAACGAAGGTCTATCAATTCGAAGTACTTCTGATACCTTAAAGTATGCTCAGTTAGGATACTCTTCAGAAGAAGTAAATGATCTCACAAACGAAACGGTCGCTTATCTGCATAATATAGAAGGAGAACTAATTGGGGCAGATCGAAAGTATATGGAATTTAAACCTAGTGGAGATGTTTCAGAAATCACAGAGCAAGAATATGAGCAACATGAAGCCGAAATTAATTTACAACAAGAGGTAGAGAGCTATTTTTCAGCCAATAGCATATGTACTATTTCTCCATCAGGTTGTCCTGATACTGAAATTACAAGCAATTGGATGCAGTTAACGACAACTATTTCAAAAATCAATAATACCAGTCCTCAAGAATACTTAATTAAACATGATTTTAAATGGTTAAAAAAACCCTTCTACAAATATAAGGATGCAGTCGGTGTAGCTCATCATACTAGTCTAACACCAATTCAAAATAGCGAATACTTGACCTATTCAATGGACTCGTATTATTCTAAGAATATTATTATTGGAGCTGGACCTTGGACTTCTGAAGGAATTAAAAACATTAATTATGGTTCGGCTAATGATAAGACTGGTGGTATTGGATTTGAATTTCCTTTACGAAACGATTCTGCTAGTCTGACTAATGGTAAACAATATAAATATGAAAATCACAGAGGGACTGTCCTCTATCGTGCCATAAGAAACAATAGTTCATTTACTCATGGCGATCTTTCAGGACACTATATTCATACAGAGTCTGGAATCTCTGGTTCCTTAGGTGTTGATGCTAAAGGTACTGGCTCATTTTCAATAACTCCAACGGTTAAACAAGATGCTGCGATTCAAACAGGCGTTTCATTTAAATATTAATGAGGTGAGATTTAATTGCAGATCATTATTATTGTTCTTCTAATCGTAATTATTATCTTTTTATTTGTCATCTATGAAAAACTTCCACCACGAAACTACGTTGAAGAAGCACTTCGAAGAGATGAACAAACTAAAAAGGAACGTAAATAAATACCACCTATCGCAACAGACCTAAAGTCTAAATTTATGACTTTAGGTCTGTTTTATAGATCAAATTAAATACTCAATATGGTCCACTTGATGGACTCAACTCCCTTATAAATATCAATCAAAAAACTGTTTTATATAGCAGGTCCATTCATTTCACACTCAAACAATACACTTATTCGCCACCGCCACCATCTTCGAAGGCATCTCTTCCCTTAACCGCCATACAAAGCTCATCGGTTTATTCCCCTCATGACTCACATAATCCGCTTCGCCCAAGAAGACAAATGGAGACGTATAGCCATGCTCCTCCTTATACTCCCGCACGAACAGGGCTATTCGGTTGCCCGTCTCGCGGTGGTTAATATATCGCTGCGCGGTAGCTGTATGCTCCGACACCCGGCTCTGTGTCTGCCAGTGGAATAAACGCTCGTTGATCGCATAATCCTCATACAGCGTAGATGGAGAGAAATCTTTGTCCGATTTGTTCAGTGTAATGAAGAAGATATCGGTCTGTTCGTCTGCAAAATACTTCACGCCTTCACGGAAGGCGGGTGATTGCTGACCGTTCCAGTAGCCGAAGGCGGCGAGCACTTGGTCGATGGAGTACATACAGTGGATATCCAGTGGACAAGTGTACTGGAACGAATTACTTTTATCCACAAATCGCAGATGAGCCAAATTATATTTAAAAATATCCACAAGCTCTGCTCGGAATGACTCACAAGACAGCACACGTCGCACACCCTCTTCGATGCTACACAGTCCTAGCTTCTCGGGCGCAGCCCGATGGAAGGTGTAATAGAACATGGTGAGCATGCGCTGTTCATCGGCTGTAATAAATTCTTTGCCTTTTTCAATAAAGTCAATTAGGAACGTCAGCCAGCTTCGAGAGTTGATCGTCAGTACAGACGGCAGTCTGCGGATATACTCCTCCTGCTCAATCTCGATTGGCTCTGTCAGTCCGGCTTCGGCCAACATGCCCCGGAAATATCTTTTCCCTGTACGTCCACCATACAATTCATAGAGTGTCATCCCGTGATGCTCTACAAAATGAGCCAAGGTCAGCGGCAGTCCGGTGTCTTGTTGGAACGTTTGCAGCTTCTGGATCAACGCTCTGCGATTACGACTCATTTGCTTGAGGTTGCGCATGATGTATTCCTTCGCTTGTTTTTCCAATTGAATGAACGTGCCGCGTGGTAGGTTCGAAAATCCATTCTCGACGTAGTACGAGATGGAATGTTTGGTGGCGCCGATCAGGGCGTTGAATTTATCTTGGAACCTGTACTCCTGATGCGCTTGCCCAATGAAGTCGAGCACGGTCAGGCACTCTTTGCCATCCGCCATCCGTAGTCCACGTCCCAACTGTTGCAGGAATACGGTCAAACTCTCGGTAGGACGCAGGAACAAAATGGTGTTGACCTCAGGGATATCCACGCCCTCATTGTACAGATCCACGACAAAGATCATGCGCAGTTCCCCGTTAACCAGCTGTCCTTTTGCAGCATGACGTTCCTGTTCGCTCGACCCACCATGCAGGGCCATGGATGGAATGCCGGCTTCGTTAAATATTTTTGCCATATACATTGCATGATCCACCCCTACGCAGAAACCAAGCCCCTTCACATCGTCCAGATCGGTTACGTATTTGTTCAGACTTTGGATGATTTGGTTGGCACGGATTTTGTTATGGGTATAGAGCTTCTCCAATTCGTTCATATCGTAGCCTTTACGCGACCACTTTACCTGAGATAGATCGACAGTATCGGTGACGCCAAAATATTGAAAAGGACTCAGTAGCTTGCGGTCAATGGCATCGGTTAGACGGATCTCGGCGGCAATCGTATGATCGAAGTAAGCGGTAATGTCTTTGCCATCCATCCGTTCAGGCGTGGCAGTGAGTCCTAGCAAAATCTTAGGTTCATAGTGAGACAACAGCTTCTGGTAAGAAGGCGCTGCGGCATGGTGGAATTCATCCACAATGATGTAATCGTAATAGTCTTGGCTGGTGATCTCCGTCAGCTTCATGGAGTTAAGACTCTGAATACTAACAAACAAGTGATCCAGCGCCTCCGCTCGGTGATTCCCGACATGCAGCTCGCCAAAGTTCATATCCTTCAGAATATACCGGAATGTGTCCCGGCTTTGCTTCAAGATTTCTTCCCGATGGGCAACAAAAAGCAGCTTGGCTCCCGCATGGCTTGCGCGGAACCGCTTGTAATCGAAGGCTGAGATGACCGTTTTACCAACGCCAGTGGCGGCGACGATGAGGTTGCGGGTTCGTCCATACAGTGTACGCTCGGCGTGCAGCTGTTCCAGCACTTCTTTTTGATAATCGTAAGGCTGGATGTCGAGGTGAAAGTGGTTGGACTGATCTTTTTACGATTCAGAGCCGCCTTCAACTGTGCCTCATGTCCCTCATCTTCAGCTACATACCGCGTAAATTCGCGGTCATTCCAATAACTCTCGAAGGTCGCTTCAATCTTGCGCAGCACGTCGAGTGAATCCTTCTCCGTCACCTTGAGGTTCCACTCCATCCCACTGGTCAGCGCCGGGTTGGACAAGTTGGAAGAGCCGACATAGGCTGTAGTGAATCCAGTATCACGGTGAAAAATGTACGTTTTGGCGTGCAGCCGAGTCACTTTGGTATCATAGGAAATCTGGATTTCGGTGTTAGGTAGTTTGCTAAGTTCAGTAATGGCCTTAAGGTCAGTTGCTTCCATGTATGTAGTTGTGATGATCCGCAGCTTCCCACCGCCCGCGGTAAATTGTTGAAGCTGTTCCAGAAGCAGGCGAAGCCCGCTGAATTTGATAAATGACACCAGCCAATCGATCCGGTCGGCGGTCACGATCTCCTTTTGCAGCTCCAATAACATACTCGGCTCGGACTTTGCACCTGTGAATAAAGAGCTTTGGGAGATGGGCGTATCTGGACGAACGATCTTGGTATCCCGGACCGCACGAATGCTGTTCAGCTTGGAATACACATGGGTCAACACTTCCCCTGCTCATCCAATTGCAATTCGTTGTACTCTTCTTCCCCAGCGTGCCTTTCAGGGTAGCAATAATCTCATTACACGTTCGGATCTGCGCCAACACTACCGTCTTATCTTCCGTCTTTTCCCGTACAATCTTAAGCGCTCGCAGCGTTACCGCCGCCAAATACGTGGACAGCAGCTTGCGTGCTTCCTCTGCATCCAGCTTCTCAGTCCCAATGTTATACACATCCGGGTCCAGCGCAGAAATCTCCTGCCTGGTGATGGTGTTGATAAGCTGTTCATATATGCCTTGTTTCATGAATGTACCTCGTGTGGGTGTAGGATGGTTGTGGATAGTTCTCTATGTATATGGTGAGCTATATAATCGGTATAGGTAAGTACTACTTCTACTATATTATCGTCCAGTATGGGAGAAATTTCATTAGTTGATTTGATATTAAAAAAGTGGAGTTCTTCCTATTGCCTCTGAACGGCAGGAGTATTCCACTTTGAATCTGCATCTGATATCTAGTTTCAAGTTTCATTCTTAATTACCATTCATATCTCGGATTTAGTGAGTCTCTCCATATATCATCAACGTGATTCACACTTTGTTCTTGAAAATAAACTCTATTCTCCTTCTCAAGATCACTCATAAATTGTGGCCAATCTTTTTCATTAATCTCCGTTGATTCAGGTTCCCCAACTACTTTCAACCATCGATTGTTTAACTGTCGATACTCCACAATTCGTGCTTTAAGTTCCGGTGTTAAAGGGTAACTTGTGGCATCCAAACGGTCGAAAGTCATTAGCATACGTTGAAGCGTTAGGGGTAACGTGTCACTTCGATCTATTTCGCCTGTTAATGATTTGGCAGGTCTGGTTAGCATAGTCATCTCTTCACTAAAGCTTTGATTCATCAAATTATTCTTATTAATACTCTGCATCATATTCATCAAGTTATAAGTTAGCTGCCTCGCTTGTTCTCCATCTTCTATCATCTCGTTCGTTATTTTCTCTTTCTCCAGTATGCGTTTAAAATAGGATTCATTGTTTAAAATCGCACTCTTCATATCAACCATATCTTGTCGTACATTCATCGTTAAATACTCTTCATACATTCTTTTTTCTTTATAAAAGCTATAGGTTAGAACTAGTAAAACTGCAAAAGCTAAGCATCCAACGATTATAAATCGTTTTTTAGTCTCATGGTTATACATTCCTCCTAGTTTTGTTAATAGTAAGAAGCGCCTTTTGTTATTTATAAAGCATTCCAAACTATTTCGATTCATTTGAACTGGTAACTAAAAAGAGTTAATTCATGATTGTCATGAGTTAACTCTTTTCAACATCTTAGCCTATATCTTATTTAATACTGGACGAGTAGAGCTTTTCCCTTCCAACTATAACAAAAAAATCGTTCGCATACGTTGGATTTGCTATTGATATCAGTAGTAAATCTTTCTAGCATTTCTCCTACTGATTTTTTATCCAAATTAGATTGTAAAAACAATTCGTAGTCCATTTATTTCTCCTCCCCAAACACATGTGTTATGTTCCCGTCCACAGAAAAAACACTTCCACTTATAGTTCTTGTAGAAGTGCTCAATGATGTGACTTTAAATCATGCATAGATGTGTACAACTCATACCATCTTTTCACTGCACCATTTAGGGTTATACGGTAGTATGAAGGTCTTCTGTCTTAAATCGAAAATAAGGTGATCATCTTATCTTTAATAGAAATTGATAAGTAATCGCTTGTTTTTTGAGTGTGAATATCAACACGCAGGTTAGTTATCTCCTTTTGAAGTATCAAAAGCACGGCTGGATTAACAAACATATTCATTTTCTTTATATTCAGACCCTCATCACTAATTTCAATCTCAATTCTCTTTATATCGTCCTTAGAACGCAAAATATCACCTAGGCAATAGACTGTACTTTCTCCTCGAGTTTCCTTAACAACTTTTTCACCTAATAAACCTAAGAGAACTTGATAATTCGGCTCGCCATCTTTAAATATATTAATTAACTCAATGATTAGATCATTCAGAGATATGCTTCTTAATCTCTCTTCCATCCTCTCTCTTGAATCATCTATAAACCACGATTCCAGGTCCACTGGTGTGTCGTCTATCATTCCTGGAACATATGGCTTAGTGTAAAGAAAATCCTTATTCATTTTTTAACCTACCTTTTAATGTTTTGTGTATTCCCCACCTATTTTTTCGGCAACTCTGTTAAATAGCATATCCCACACTGCGTCTTTATTACCGGTTTTGAAATATTCTTGTGCTCTTGGATCACTTCTTAACTCTTTTTGAACATTAGCGAATATATTCCCTATGTCATCAGCATTTTCTTTCCATCATTCTGCCCCTCGCCTCATACTCAAATTAGTACCATTCGGTGAAACAGCTCTTATTTCAGCCATATTAAAATCTACTGCAGTGGCTATATCTTCAAGACTGAAAGGCCCGTTAGTTGGATGGTTATGAGTAAACGCCATCACCAAGGGAATCATATTAAACGCAACTAACCTTGAATCAGACTATGTAAATAAGCCCGTTCCAACTTAGTAACTAAGTTGGAATAGGCTGTTTAATATTTCTCTACGTGTTACCTGTTAATATTCTTTAAGATGGCGGATTCTTATAACACCAATCCGGGTCGTACGGTAGAACCTTTAATTTTTTCATATCCTCCCAACTGTAAACCCAGTCATAGTCTGCTACCCAAAAATAATCATCAGGATTTAACTTAAGGTAGTGGTATATAAACTCAAAAACAAGTTCCTGAACACCATATATTTCTTCTATGCAACCCACCTGAAAAAGATCTCTGTCTGCTTCTAGTCCAACGTCGTCATTATAGTAAAATTCCAATCCCGGATTATCGGTTGCATCCACGTAGAAGATAAACGAATAGTTATTTTCTTTCACTAATTTATGGCTTATGTTCATGGTAGTTGAGAGAAAATGACCATCTGTTGAATAATTTTTACTATTGTGAAAGTTGAGCATAGCATCTGCATTAAAAGCTGCAACTATAGAATCTGACAATAACTTTTCAGTTGTATATTTTTTTCGATCCATTAATATAAACGCGGAAGTTCCCACTATTTTAATACTCCTTGCCGATGTTTAATCCCTATTAATACCCCGTTGTTTTTAAATGTATAAAACTAGACAATCTTTTCACTGCACCACTTAGAGTCATACGGCATCTGACTTAATTTTAGAATATCCTCAGCCGTGTAGTACCATTCGGCATCATCAAACCATAAATAATCCTCGCCGTTATCTTTAAAATACTCTACAACGAATCTAAAGATAAACTTGTACTCATGATTTATATTTTCAATATCTAAAGCCCAGAAGTAATTTTCGTCTTGAGTAAGCCAAGTGAAACTATCAATTGAGTCTTCTTCTACTTGATTAACATTAAATGTGAAATACTTTAAGTTGTCTTTATTATCTATGCTTTTAAAAGTAGATCCATCAACTTCTGATAGAGTCCCTTCAACAGATATAAAGAGATCATCACGGTATTTATCTTTTATCAAGATGCAAAACATATTCGCTTTTTGCGCTGCTTTCTTAAAATCCTCAATGGCTTTTTCAGGTGAATACTTTTCTAACTTTTTTAGGAAAATGACAGAACTCATCTCAAACAGCCCTCTTGCAATTCTTCTTGATTAGATATTTAATGAAATACCTGAAATATATTTTCTTAGTTTATTTAGTCACTACACTCATAAAATATAGATCCTCTAACCTATATAAACAAACATCTTCCTCTTCTACATAAACACCAGTTGAAAAGGGATCTATCCATTTTAAATTTAATACTTCAACAGCGGGTTTCCAGCAATCCTTAAAAAAAGATTCTGTTGCAACTGGAACAAAAAAACTCTTTTCAAAATCATTTTGTGGTTCAAGTATTTCATTTTTTTCTATTTAAATGATTTTAGAACATACTTATCGATCATTATCATTATTTTGGCCTTGGTAACTAACAAATCCCTCCTTTATATGTACTTTGAGTATTCTTGAATCCACTTTATCAAGATGCCACCACCAACTGTTAATAGGTAAATCTCTATTCTCATCCCCAGCAGTTATCAATAATTTTTCATCATCTATAACCAATAATCTCAAAATCAACTCATCTACATGATTTATCTTTTCTTTAAGAGACTTATTTAAAGATTGAACTTTTAGATCGTCTCTCATCTCAAAAAGGTTCCTAAATAAATCTAAGTATTGCAACTCCTCTCCATCCCATCCACCGTCTTCTTCAATACACTCTATTCCACCGACAAACTCTTCGTTTAAACATTGGATAATACCTTCGATTATTTCATCATTAATTAGTCTAGAGTCATAAAATTGTTGAGTGTTTTTAAATTTCAGATTCTCTATCTCATCATTAACAAATAATCCACTATCACCATGATATATAAACACATCTTTGCTTTTATCAAGGATTGAGTAAATCTCTTTACAAAAAGATAACGCTAAAAAGGCAGCATTCCGATCCTTGCTAGGTTGAATAAATAATGCAGTTTTCAGATTAGTATTTTTAACCTTATCCTTAGAAATATCAAACCACATATTCCTTATCTCATCATTATCTTTAAGAATATAATAGTTAACCCATATCCAACTGTTGGATCTTTCTATTCCCCAAGAGGATATTTGATCTTTGGCACCAAACTCAGACAGCACACTGTTTAATTTCTCAATACTAAGTTCTTCTTCCATGTACATTACTATATTGGATTGTGACATTATCTTTTGTCTCCTTTTAGGGTATTAATTAATTCCTCTGGAGATGTTACAATTTGAACACCAATTGAACTTATATTTTTTGCTTTCACAGTATCAATACCATTTGGGGCATATAGAATAACTCCTTTATGTTCAGGATTTATATGTGGCTGCTTAACATCGCCTTCAAAGTATTTATAAAAATCACTTATTGATTTTGATTTACCCCCAGTAGCATTGAAACATTCAATAATATAATTCGATGTCCCAGATCAATTTCCCCTATCCTACCACCTAATTCCTTAGCATTATAAGTTGTACCAGCCTCTGTTATTTTTATTTTATTATCAAGTAATAACTTAGCAGTATTTGCTTCCAGTCTAAAACCTTCCCTACCGGATTTTGATCCTTCTTTTAAATTTTTCAGAATCTTTTTTAATGTGTCCTCACTGGCAAGTCCTGAACTTATAAGCTCATCGGAATTCACTCCAATGTACTCAGATATCTTTTTTGTTGGATCTCAGTAAGTTTTAAATTTTCGTTATACTTAAAAATCCCACCTGACTTCGACTTGCCTCTACCCGATCCTCCCAGATCGCTATGTTTATTCTCCACCGAACGAAGCGCCTTGCCAACAAAGGCATAGGCCAATACCTGCCCCATTACAGAACCACTATAGTACCCGGCCCCACTCTCATCCACCTGTTTCTTCTGCTCATCCACAAATTGACCTACATCAGACCTGGCTGTTCCGTTTCCCCAGGCTGCATCCCAAGCAAACTTAATACCTCGCCCAACATCGACCACTCTGCCCAAGGTCATAGCATAGGCCACACTGGCGACCGTGCCGAATGGATCATAGAAGAGCGCCTCTGCTGTCTGTCCAATTCCAGTTACGGTCTCTCCAACCGACTTGTCGAGCAGTCCAACACCGAAATTTCGTTTCAATTCTTCAGGTATATATATAGCAACCTCACCCGAACCATCCGCTGTCCTGAAATTTCTTGCAATAAAGGTAAACTCATTCTGGATTTTATCTAATAGACCCAGTGTAGCAGGGAAGACTTCTTTTACCTGCATAAAATCCCAAAAGAAACGTTCCCCTGTCACACCAGACCACTCCGATTGCAACAGGTAGATTGCTTTTTCAAGCTCTCGGACCATTCGCTCCAGTTCCAGCTTCTTTTGCTGAACCAACCGAGCTTTTTCCTCTAATACATCGGGATGTACCTCGATTCGCTGCATTCCGTCTTCACCGCCAACCTGACCGTAGTATATGTACCTAAATTTTAACAAGTCAGAACGGGGATTGGAATCAAACAGAGGATTCATTTTCTCAAAGGTTATCCGGTAATTAGGCAACATCCCTTAGGCAGCTATTTTGCGCATTAGTGCATACTTCCCTTAGAGTCGACTTTTGCCTTGTACAAAAAAGAACGACTTCTATCTGCGATAGAAGTCGAACAAGGTAATGATGCAGCATGATTCAGGCAAGCATTAAGACACGACGAATTGTACGACAACTGGAATTCCAGCATTCAGTGCGTCTCCACCGGGAATCGTAATTGTAGTGGTTGTAACGGTGGAAGTATCTGCTGTCTGCATAATGCCGTTAATATAAAGATTGTAATAATTGAACGTGCCTGGAAATGCCGTTGCAGCTGTACCCGCGTCGCTTGTAAAAGCAGTCGCAGCAATCGCAAACGTTGCTCCAGTACCCGTTCCATCGCCAATGGTTGCAGCAAATCTTAAACTGTTCTGAAATGGTGTCACAAGTGGCATGTTTCTCACCTCCTACCTGACATAGTATATGTGGTAGATTCATAAGTAGTGAAGGCATAGTCATGAGGAGGTTTGACCAATTTTAACCATTTATTACATGCGCCGTTAGTTGAATGATCTCCAGAATGATCGGCGTTTCTGCAAAGAGCACACCACCTTGTGAAGGGAAAAACAGCATAACCTTACTTACGTCATATGAGTTACCTGGCTGTACGATCCCGTTGATATAAAGATTGTAAATACTGGTAAGTCCTATTCCTGCAAATTCGGATACACTCCGACCATCGTCATTCACGAATTCCCCACGGGGATCGTAACCGAGTCCGATAAATTAAGATCGGTGTCTGGAAAATAGAAGTAACGGTTTACCGTAGGAATGATCTCAATTCCGGGTATGCTGCCCGGCGGACCTTGCTCGCCCTGAGGACCAGCGGGGCCTTGCGCTCCGGGCACACCCGGTTCACCTTGCTCGCCCTGAGGGCCAGCAGGACCTTGCGCTCCGGGCACGCCCGGGTCGCCTCGCTCTCCCTGAGGGCCGATGGGGCCCTGCGCTCCGGACACACCGGGTCCGCCTTGCTCGCCGTGAGAGCCAGCGGGGCCTTGCGCTCCAGGTAGACCGGGCTGGCCTGGTTCGCCGCGCGGACCGACGAGGCCTTGGGCACCTTGCTCCCCCACTAGACCTTGCATTCCGGGCGGTCCGACCGTCTCCGGTTCATGTTGTCTCATCGGAGCGAGCCGGGACCCAGGCTCCGGAAATACCGGGTTGACGCCAATCCCCCTCGGCAAAGCAATGATTTTTTTGCCACAGACTACTTTCAGTTGTCTAATTGGACGCTTCGGTCGGAGGGAGCGACGCTTTCTCCGACAGGGTTTACGGATAATATGGCACTTCCTGCGTTTTCCGGGGACTTGTTTCTGCATTTCGATATTGAACGTCTGGATCTTAATCGTTTAGGCGTAGCTATCCTCTTTTCAGATACTTCAAAATAGTCACTCCCTTAGGCCGATGCACACAGTGTGTATGCCCTATATATATGTCATTAGCACATTCGGAGAGTGTGCTAATGACTATGATGGAAGCCCAATAAAAATGAGGCAAGAGCCTCTGCCATAGTCCATACCTCAATTCGCTGCATCCCATCTTTACCATCAACCTGAACGGAGGATATATCCCTATGTTGAAATAAGTTAGCAGAGTGATTGGAATCAACCGGAGGATTCATTTGATCATAGGTAATCTGATAGATGTGCAACATCCTTTTAGATACCTGATTTGTGCATCAGTGCATGTTCAATTCCCCGCATACTCGTCTATGAAGTGGAAATTAACTTCCTTTTTGCCATCAACTTCCCCCACACCTTGAATAACACATACATTAATGCACCTATAAGCAAATCATCCCTATCTCCATCAAACGCTGCACATTGCCTTCCATGAATACACCGTATCCCTGAGTTACCGAGGAACTGAACCGGTCAGACGTAAAAAATGCATAATAAAGACTGAACATCGGCATATGAACCAATGCATACAAAGCGGAAAAGACAAACGGAAGTAGGGAGATATAACGATTTTTACTTATAACGAAAATGACGAGCGCCTGCGCAACCATGAACAAAGCGCTGAATAACGTGAACTCAACCCCGTCAGACGAATGATGCACGCCACTAAAAAATAACTTCTCAAACAGAGTGAACGTAAATCCTCACCCCAATAATGATACATCACATGAAAGTAAGCTTGCAGATATCCTAAAGTGAATAACAGCGGCACAAATAACAAGCAGAGGCGATCCACATGTTTGCGTGTAAACACAATACAGGCGCTTAAATGCACTCACGGTAATTAAAACAATAAGCATAAGCTCGATATATCGGTTATGTACGCCGTATTGATTCGCTATTAGTCACCCACAAGTGTCACGATAAAAAAGGGCATAACTTGCCCTCTTTCAAATCAAACTGTCCGCTGGTCTCGTCATGCACCGTTTTGGAAATTTCATAGCCGTATGCGTCCTGCTTGCTAAGAACAGACAGTACAATGCCATCAATGTAACCTTTAATCATTTCATTTCTCAGCTTCACACACCACCTACTATTTAATTCTATGTAAATAGCATAAAAAACAAATATAGCAAAAATCATTTTTTTCCATTACTTCCGACCGTCTCAACCTCATCTAACCCCAAAAAACAGGACCTCGTAATAAATACGACGTCCTGCTTTGTCATTGCTATACCTAATTGTAAACTCTACTTCTTCATCAGATTGCCGCATCCGTATTACTTTCCCCTTTAAGCGAGGGCACTGATCGCGGCTTCAGTTCCTGCTCCTCCAGCGAGGTGAATTCATTCTCGCTTTTCGCGATGACGACTGTAGCTACGCTGTTGCCGACGATATTGGTAATGGCGCGGGCCTCGGACATAAAGCGGTCTACGCCGAGCAGCAGAGCCATGCCTTCAACCGGAATGACGTTGTTCGGAATGGCCGCGAGCGTTGCAGCCAGCGTGACGAACCCGGAACCGGTAACACCTGCAGCGCCTTTGGAGGTCAGCATCAGCACACCGAGCAGCACCAGCACCTGAGTGATCGTCAGCTCAACCCCATACGCCTGGGCAATGAACATAGCCGCCATGGACAAGTAGATCGATGTGCCATCGAGGTTGAAGGAATACCCGGTGGGTACGACCAGACCGACGACCGGCTTGGAGCACCCGAACTTCTCCAGTTTGTTCATAACACGCGGCAAGGCCGACTCGGAAGATGAAGTCCCCAGCACGAGCAGCAGTTCTTCCCGGATAAAGCGCAGCAGCTTGAACAGGCTGAATCCGCTCATTCGCGCAATGAGGCCAAGAACAATAACGATGAACAGGAACATGGTCAAGTAGACCGAGCCCATCATTTTACCGATGGAGAACAGGGAGCCTACACCGAAATTGCCAATCGTGTAAGCCATCGCCCCAAACGCAGCGAACGGAGACACCTTCATAATCATCGCAACAATGCGGAAGAAGATTTCGTTAGCGCTTTCAAGAAAATGGGTCACCGGCTTCGCTTTCTCTCCGATTCCCGCCATAGCAAGACCGAACAGTACGGAGAAGAACAGGACAGGCAGCATATCCCCCCGGTAAAAGCACCAATGGCATTGTCCGGCACGATGCCGACGAGGAAATCGAGGAAGCCGTGACTGGATTCCGCGGCCTGCTCCTGAAACTTGGCCACTGCATCCGACTTCACTCCCTGTGTGCTCATGCCCTCGCCGGGACGAACCAAATACATAACCGTGACACCGATGGCCATGGCCAGTGTGGTGACAATTTCAAAATACAGCAGCGCTTTGCCGCCAATCCGCCCGATTTTTTTCATATCGCCCATATTGGCAAAGCCAATAACAATGGTCATGAATACGATTGGAGCAATGACCATTTTGATCATTTTGATAAAAATATCACTGATGATCTTCATCTGGCTGGCATATTGCGGGAGCACGATGCCGAATATAATCCCCAGCACAATCGCCGTCAGCACCTGAATGGACAGATTTTTCCACAGCTTCTTCTTTTTCATCGTTACAACCTCCTTGTTCACGCTGTCAGTTCAGCACAGGTACGGCCTTGTCATGCTTTCTGCGAGCTACGCCCGATTCATGTGCCGCGGCAATGACTGCTTCGCTCACCCGCTCAGCAACCGCCTGATTGAACACACTCGGGATAATATAGGTTTCGTTCAGCTCTTCGTCCTTCACAACCGAAGCAATCGCTTTGGCTGCCGCTACTTTCATCTCATCGGTAACACGGGCAGCCCGGCAATCGAGCAATCCCCGGAACATGCCTGGAAAGCACAGTACGTTATTAATCTGGTTCGGATAATCCGATCGACCCGTTGCCATAACCCGCACATAAGGCTCGGCTTCCTCAGGTGAAATCTCCGGTGTGGGGTTCGCCATGGCAAACACAATCGGGTCCGGGGCCATGCGTTTCAGGTCATTCACCTTTAGTACGCCCGGCCCGGAGACACCGATGAATACATCTGCCCCGACAATTACGTCAGCCAGCCTTCCAGCTTCTCCGAACGGATTGGTGTGCTCGGCAAACCATTGCCAGCCCCGATTCTCATAACGTGCCCCGCGCTGGATCGCGCCCTCGCGGTCGACACCAATGATGTTCGTGGCCCCGGCTGCGGCGAGCATTTTGGCGCAGGCGGTTCCGGCAGCGCCCAGACCACAGACAACAATTTTGCAGGCTTCCAGTTGCTTGCCCGTCAGCTTCAATGCGTTCAGAAGGCCCGCCAGCAGTACGACCGCGGTTCCATGCTGATCGTCATGAAAGACAGGAATATCAAGCTCCTCGATCAGCCGCTCTTCAATCTCGAAGCAGCGAGGAGCCGAAATATCCTCCAGATTAATCCCGCCGAACGTTGGGGCGAGCGCTTTGACAATTTTGATAATATCCTCGGTATCCTGCGTATCCAGGCAGATCGGGAACGCGTCCACATTCGCCATTTGTTTGAACAGCATCGCTTTGCCTTCCATCACGGGCATAGCTGCCTCAGGCCCAATATTGCCTAGCCCCAGCACAGCTGAACCGTCAGATACAACAGCTACAGTATTGCGCTTAATGGTAAGCTGGTGAGCCAGCGATGGTTTCTCTGCAATCGCCGTACATACCTGGGCAACGCCAGGCGTATAGACACGGGACAGATCGTTCCGGTTTTTGATCGGATATTTCGGATTCATCTCAATTTTGCCGCCTAGATGCATCAGCATCGTCTGATCCGAGACATGAACGACCCTGACCCCCTCCTGCTTGCCGAGCAATTCCACGATCAGCTCTCTATGCTTGCTATCCGTCACATTTACCGTCAGATCACGCGTTGTGGTCAGCTTGTCGTTCCGAACGACATCAATAGCTATAATATCTCCGCCTGCTTCGCTGATTGCGGTAGCAATTCCCCCGAAGGAGGCCATACCCCGATCCAGCTCCAGGCGTAGAATAATGCTTGTGTTGGTACCTGCCGGAATACTCATCTCATGCCCATCTCCTTTTGTGATCTATATCATTGACAAAATGATATCGCTTACATAAAGAGTTGGGAATAATTTGACCTTTTTGTTCTTTTTGTTTATTTTGGTCTCGCTCGCATCACAAAAAAAAGAACCGCCACACATGGCGATTCTTGATATCCGAGAAGGTAATTTCCGCTATATATTATATTGTGTGTCTTGTTGCTCCTAACCTTTCCCCTTCCTCATGCTTCGTTGAGCGTTGCCTTTCCCACCTACCGGGGATTGCCCTTGAACTGATAACGATTGATTGGCCTGCCTACACCGCCATACTGCACATCCAGCAAGAGCAGGCCTTGCTTCTGAAGATACTCCAAATATCGGCGTGCCGTTACTCTGGCAAGACCTGTGCCTTCTGCAACCTCCTCCGCCGAGCGGGAACCCGTCTGCTCCTCCATATATAGAACAATCTGACGCAGCGTCATGGCCTGAAGACCTTTAGGCAGATCCTGCTCCTCCGACTTCACTACGGATTCCACTGCCTCCTGTCCATACAGCAAACGGTCCAGCTCGGTCTGTGATAGGGAGATCTCGCCTGTGAGACTGCCCCTCTTGGCCGCATATTGCTCCAATGCCTGCTTGACTCGCTCAAATTGAAAAGGCTTCATAATATAATCCACAGCCCCCAATTGCAGCACCCTGCGAATCGTCTCCAGATCATTAGCGGCCGTAATCGCAATCACGTCGATATTCAGTTCCTCGCTGCGCAGCTGACTAAGCGTGGTCAAGCCGTCCTGCACAGGCATGTACATATCGAGAATCGCTAAGTCTGGCTTCAGCCTGCGCATCAATTCCATGCCTTCCCGTCCGTTGGAGGCTGTTCCGATGACCTGAAATGGCCCTGCCCGCTCCACAAATTGCCTATGAATTTCAAGCACCATCGAATCGTCTTCAATCAGCACGACGGTTGTTGGATTGTTTTTCTTCATCATACCCCTTCTCCCAATCTCGCCACATGGGCAACGTAATCATAATACTCGTGCCTTCGCCTTCTGCGGAGTCAATATCAACCTTGCCGCCAGCCTCATCCACAATACTGTGCACCAGATGCATGCCGATGCCCCGATGATTGCCCTGCTTTGTCGTATAGCCCAGCTCGAACAAGTGCGTCAGGGTCTCCTTGCTCATGCCAAGGCCGTTATCCTCAATCAGCACGGAGCAAACATCTTCATTTTGTTCAATACTAATAAAAACTTCTCTATGTCCATCTGTATTAGATTGCAGCGCATCAAATGCGTTTTCCAGCAGATTACCCAGAACGACCACCATGTCATGATGATCCAACGCAGACGGCAATTCTTCCAGCCAGCTATGGTTGTCCAAACGGACCTCGATGCCCAGCTCCCTTCCACGGCTGATCTTGCCGAGCAGCAAGCCAGCGATACTGTCCACCCGGATGCGCTGATTCACCAGACGCAGCAAGCCCTCCTGCTGCTCGACCACCTCATACAGATAAGCTAGAGCTCGCTGCTCATCCCCCAGCTGAAGCAGTCCGCCAACCGTGTGCAGCTTGTTCATATATTCATGGCTCTGCACCCTCAGCGCCTCCACAAATTCTTTTACCCCGGTCAGCTCCTCGGCCATGCGTGTGACCTCCGTCCGGTCCTGAAAGATCGAGACCGCACCCACCACTTTTCCCTTCACCGTGATCGGAACCCGCGTGCTTACAATATGGGCAGGGCCGACAAAATCCGTATGGTTATAAAGCGGACGGTTGCTCCGAAGTGTGGCTGGCAGTCTTGAATCCGGCAGCACCTCCTGAACGGGACGCCCGATGACATCTCCGGCAACACGCAGCATTTCCTTGGCCTTGTCGTTAAAAATCGTAATCTTTTCCTGGCTGTCAATCGCCACAATACCCTCATGCATCGCCTGAAAGGTGGCCGTCCGTTCAACAAGCAGCCTCGCAATCTCCTCGGGCTCCAGTTCGAACATTCGCCGTTTGATATGGATTGCAAGCAGCCAGGAGCCCCAAATACCGAACAGCAGTGTAAGAAGCGAAATGACATAAATTTCACTCCGCATTCCGTGAATAACGGCACTCAGTGTCGGCAACAGATTGCCGGCAAGCACAACACCCACCTGCTCTCGCTCTGCGTTCATGACTGGCGCAAATGCCCGCAAGGCAATACCTTCCTCCCCCTGAGCCTTCGACAGGTACGTATGCTCGGCAAAGGCGGCCCTTTCATCCATTCCGCCAGAAGAGGTTCCGATCATCCGGTCTGCCGGATGTGTCCAGCGAGTTCCATTCATATCCATAATGACGATGTAGTCCATATGATTCACAATTCGAATACGTTCAGCCAGATCCTGAAGCGTCGGGCGCTTGTCCGTCTTTTCCAGACCTTCCGCCACAGCTGGAAGCTCCGCAACGGTGCGAGCCGTAATCAGCAAACGCTGTCCCAGCTCATCCTCCTTTAACGCAGCAATATGTCCGGTCAAAATAATGCCTCCGATGCAGAGGGCAAACAGCACAATGCCAAACGACAGAATCGTAATCTTTCCTTTAATCCGGAGTCCTTTGCGCACGATGTACCTCCAGTACCTGATTAACAGAATAAGAATTGATACCGCTTGCAACAAATCCTTTAGCGTATGATAAACTATAAACAGCCTGCTGAGCAACCGGAGGGATGCATACTATGAAATCATTTTGGGGGATCGGCCTGTTTGTCATGTTCGGGCTGCTTACAGCGACGGTGATCGGCTTCTATTCCCACTTAACCGCCGAGCCCGTCGTCTACGACTATGAACAAACGGGGTTGCATGAGGATATTGTCATTAAATTCAGTTATGTGGTAGCGGAAAATACACCCAAGGGACAGGCTGCGGAGAAATTCAAGCAACTGGTTGAGCAAAAAACAGGCAAACGCGTTCACGTGGAGCTTTTTCCCAACGGCATGTTATATAACGAAAGCAACGAGATGGAGGCGCTGCAGGACGGCAACGTGCAGATGATTGCCCAAGCTTCTCCAATATCTCCGAGATTATTCCGCAATGGATGGTGATGGACCTGCCCTTTGCTTTTCCAAACGAACAGGCCGTCATGGCTGCCTTCCAGGGGAAGATTGGAGAAGAGCTTCGGAAATCAGCCGGGGATAACGGCATGATCGCTATGGCCTTCTGGGGAAACGGATTTCGCCAGTTCACCTCCAGTAATTCGGCCATCGTGCATCCGGCAGACGTGCGCAATCTCAAGATGCGCATTCAGCCCAGTCGTGTCATTGAGGAACAGTATCGCATGCTCGGAGCTGCAACGTACACCTTCCCCTTCAATCAGATCTATAAAAATCTGGAGAAAGGGACCGTAGATAGCGAGGAAAATTCAATCTCGAATATCTACTCCAAGCGCCTCTATGAGGTACAGCATCATCTGACGATTACGAACCACAGCTATCTGGGTTACGGCGTATTGATGAACCGGGATTTCTGGGAAGGGCTTCCTGACCCGCTTCAGCAACAGATTGAAAGTGCTATGCAGGAAACGACCGAATGGGCCAATCGCAATGCCGTCGAACTGAATCGGAAGCAGTGGAGCCGTATCCAAACGTCCTCTGCCATGCAGATTATCCAGCTGGATGACTCCACGCTGCAGGAATGGCGAACCGCTTGGGAGCCTTTGTATGATCAGTACAAAACCTCCATTGGAAGCAAGCTGCTCGATGAAGTCAGACGACTTCAGAAGCAATACGGAACGCAGCCCCTCGAATGGATGGACACCGACACCTCTGCGGTCAGTCCTTCTTCCTTTTGGGCTGCGTCAGACCAACAGTAACGTGATACATGGTGCGGGACTCCGACGTTTGGCTATACCTCTCATAAGGAAGCAAAATATTCCTGCAAAGCCTCTTCAGCTTCGCAGGATTTTCTATTATTTACGACCATGATTCGATGCATCACATGTCCTGATCGTTTATTTACAACTTGGGAATAGAAAAGATACTCCCTTCCTTCTCGCACTCAGTTAACACGTAAAAAACACGTCCTTGCTCACTCTTCATTGTACCGATCCCTTTGCAGGTGTTGGTCGTAATCCCCTGTTTGGAGCCATAGGCATCCCTAGAGTTATCATAAGTCGCTTGAATCGCTGAGCCATCGTAAATCAATTCATGGATAATGGCCCCACCTTCAATGGTATACGTCGTCACACGAACCTGATCCTGCTGCTTGTTCTTCACATTCTTCACAAATGTTTTCCACTTATCCTTGTTCCGCATGCCTTGGAGAAGCACAACGACATCCCCGCTTTGCTCCGCTTGCTCAGGGTTATGTGGCTCAGTAATTTCCGGAAATGAATTCAAGATCACTGGAGAATCCACTGTCTGATCATTTGCCTCACAGGCAGTTAACATCATTAACGCTAATGAAAACGTGAGCAGTACTCTTTTCATCCAATCACCTCATGTTTACGACGCTAACGGGTCCCTACATGTTACCTATGTGCTGTTAGTAATAACTTAAACACACTCAGTACGGATCTTCAATATAAAGGAAATTTTATCATTTGTATGTAACTTCAACTCTCCATAAAGTGTTTATATAGCAATGCATTATTCACATCCATCTCATCCGAAAAAGAGGCGATACCATGCGTTCGGTTAACCCATTTGATGATACAGCAAAAGAAAAACGACACTCCACTTCACGCTTGAATCATAGACCCACGGGTAAAAGTAAATCAGCACGACGATTCGCCATTGCAATGGCTGCCGCATTAGTTGCATCAAGCCTGCTGATTGAGCTGACAGCTGTGCCAACTACTCATGCAACTACTAACCTACAGCATTCCGCCAGTAACACTTCTGTTCAATCGAATGCAGCAAACACAGAGAAGAAGCTACATTATACCGCTGTAGAGGGAGCTTATTATTACACAGTCGCCTTGAGAAGTGATGGTTCGGTATGGACCTGGGGCCGTAATCTGTTCGGAGAACTGGGTATAAGCGAAAAGGTCCGATATCGTCATACGTCTAGTCCAATCCGAATACCGGAACTATCCCATGTAATAGCAATTTCAGCCGCTGGCGGTGGGATCAACGCAGCCGTTCAGGCGGATGGAACCGTCTGGGAGTGGGGTGCTGGTAAACTACCCAGCAAAGTCGAAAGCATCCACTCTGCGAAGGATGTGGTGACTGGTACTTTCAACGTCGCCCTTCTCCAGAACGGGACAGTCTGGTCATGGCAGCACCCAGCGGCTCAAGGAAGCGATTCTGATCACTTACGTAAACCGCATGCGATTAGCGGACTGAAAGATGTCATCCAGGTTGGATCCGCAGGTCTGCATGGATATGCTCTGAAGAAAGATGGGTCCGTATGGACGTGGAATGAGCCCGACGAACCCGGTAAAGTCCTGTCCAAACCTACCAAAATAAAAGGCCTGACCAACATATCTTCGATCACAAGTTCAGATACATCCCTGCTTGCACTGGATAAGAAAGGGAAAGTTTGGGGTTTGGACGATACAGGGAAAGCGATCGCTTTTGATTACGACTTCAAGGTGAAGAAGATGGATGGAAATTCACAATATAGGTTATTACTCACGACATCTGGTGAGGTGTACAGCTACGGAAGGACCGTTGCTGGCAAAGAAGGAAAAGTAAACCATCTATCCGGCATTACTGATATTTCAGCAGGATATTACCACAGTCTTGCCTTATCCTCGGATGGAACCGTCTGGGGCTGGGGAAGTGATAAGTACGAGGAAGCGGGGGCACCTGCAACATCATCAGGAGGCATGGTCTACAAACCCGTTCAAGCCAAGATGGGTACAGATGTATTTCTGAACGGTGAGCTGTTCCAGTCCATGTATGCGGCTGTCGAAACGCCTAAGACCGTGCAACTGCCAATCAAAGCCATCGCCGCAGCACTCGGAGCAGAATTTGAGGTTCATCAGTTGAAAGGTAGTCTGGACCACTATACGTTGATATATGACAATCGGACAATCACAATCCGCCCTAACGAAACAAAGTATGTTTTAACTTCCGCAGATGCGTCTGGGGAGCAAGTCATGCAGCTACCTGAACCCATAAATAATTACTCGGGAGCAACCACAGTGCCTTTTGAGGTATTGCGTGGTTTGGGATTGAACGTGTCCTGGGATTCAGAGAAAGCTATGCTGACCATCGACGATGCTGATAAGAAAGATTCAGGGAGCTAAACAAGCCGCTTAACATACAAAAAAATCCCCTTCAAGTAAACGTCTTGTTCTTGATGAACACCGTTTACTTGAAGAGGATGGATATAAATCATCTCTATCCCTGAACTACTATATCCGGACTCCTACTTCTCGAACCGGAACCAGCCAAAGTCAAACTGACTACCCGGCAAGAAAATAAAGGTTACCTTCTGCATACCTTTAACCTGCTCAAGCTCAAACACCCGCTCCTCATATCCTTCGGACTGTGTGAACTCGACCAGTTGATTGCTCTGTCCGTCCTCACCTGCAAAACGGATATGAATCGTGTTTTTATCAATCGGCGAACGGCCATAGATCACGAGCTTCGATGTGCCTTCTGCGGTGAAGTCCATGTTTTCAAACTCCAGCGACACATTGTTCCCGATCCCCTCAACATGATCGCCCTCGATCTTGAATGTATCTCCATAGAGATGATCGCATGATGCCGCCGTATTCTGCTCGAATGCGCGGCTTTGGCGCTCAAACGTGAAGCCTTTGATATGAATCTTCTGCTTCAGTACAAAACAGATCGACGTAATCCCGCTTAGCCGCTTGGACAGCTGATACGTCTCTTCCTGATACACATTCCATCTGGATTCTTTGTCGTACACCACATCTGCCAGCAGTGTGCTTCCCTCTTCATCCGGCATGCCTTCCCAGATCTGAATGAAGTACTCCTCACTGGACAGCGCAAAGATTGGAATCGTAATGGTGTCAGAGCCGTACGGCCCGAAGTCGATATTGCGGAAGCCCACATGTGTCTCCCCATCCCGGCTTGTCGCTACCCCGCGTTCATTGCCGTTGCCGACATCCCCTTTGGTGTAATCGTAGAGTCCGCCAGTAATGAAGCCGTATGGATCTTTGTAAGCCGTGCCCAGACCCGTTGCTTTGAACTCCAGTTGGGAAATCAGTTTCGTTTTATCGGTACCGTTACTGCTCGTCGCACGAAGTCGGAATTCACCATCCCCAGCGCCATGACCTTCACTGCATGTTGACTCTCTCCATCCACGTCCGCTTCCGCATGAATCACTTCGACCTTGGCAATGTTGGATTCAATACCTGCATCGTTCACCACCGCCCACTCGATATCCCGGTAGGATGTGTTCTCCGGATACAACTTGGCGCTCACCGTCATCTGCTGTTTCGATGGATCGAATAGCTGCCCATCTTCGCTGATGATCTCGATTTTCCGTAAAGGAATCTCCTGCGCGCGTCCCGTCAACACCGGACGTTCCGTATTACTCATGAGTACAGTTTGTTCCTGACCTGCAGTAGCCCCGGAATCACCGAAGGTAAGAACTCCTGCGCCTTCAACAGCTCTCGATTCGAACTCGGCAGCTGCACTTTCCAATCCTTCCGAAGTCACCTCAATCTTCACCGTTCCCGATTCGTTCGTTGCCCCGATGATTGCCATCAGCTTACCGCTGAACAATCTTCTGCTCAGTCCTTTGTATGGATCATAGTCCGTGCTATCGCCATTATCCAGACCAAGCAGACGGCCTGCACCTGTTACTTGGACCTGCACACGGTTGTTTGCATTTTGCACAGGATTGCCTGCTTCATCTTCCACTTGAATTTCCACGAAAATCAGATCTGTGCCATCCGCTTGCAACTGCTCCCGATCGGCTTGCAGGCGAACCTTCTTCGCATCTGTAAAGGATCTTTGCACATCCGTTGCAATAACGTTGCCGTTTTCATCATAAGCGATGGCTTTCAACTCACCCTCTTCATACGGCACTTTCCACCAGCCTGCCAGCTGAGTTCCCTTTGCATGGTCGATATCATACGTGCCGATCGTCTTGCCATTCAGCTGCAATTCAATCTTCGGCGCATTACTGCACACGCGTACATCGATCAGCTGACCAGGGCTGAAATCCCAGTATGGGAACAGGTGAACCATCGGATTTTTCTTGTAATCCGTCCAGGCTGCTTGGTAGATATAGTAGGAATCTTTCGGGAACGTTGCTGTATCCAGCTGTCCAAAATATGAATTCTTCGTATGATATGGTGTCGGCTCTCCGATATAATCGAATCCGGTCCACAAGAACTGCCCCAATGAATACGGAGTATCCCGTTCTGCCAAAATGCAATATTCTGCCGACTTCGCGCCCCAGCTTGTCGTGCTGTTACCCAAAGCCGAGCACTGCTCGTCATCATCCGCCAGAATGGATTGCTCAAACGGGAAGTGATAGATCCCACGGCTCTGCACTACAGACGACGTTTCACTACCATAGATAATCCAGTCCGGATGTTCCTCGTGATGCTTGTCGTAGTACTTTTCCGCGTAGTTATAGCCTGCGAGCTTCACGATATCAGCGCATTTTTGCGCGTTTTCCCATGGCATGTAGTTCGAACCAATCGTCACGCCTGCATTCCCTTTTGGGTCAAATTCCAGTACATACTCCATCAGCATGCGAGTCACTTCCTGCCCCGCTCATCCGCATGGGTATCATAGATTTCGTTCCCGATACTCCACATGATCAGACATGCATGATTACGATCCCGCTTCACCCAGCTCTTCACATCGGTATGTGCCCATTCCGGGAAAAATCTCGCATAGTCGTAAGGAGTTTTGGCTCTCTCCACATGTCGAACGCTTCCGAAACAATCAGCATGCCCATTTCATCCGCAAGCTCCATGAACTCTTTGGCAGGCATGTTATGAGCGGTCCGGATGGCATTGACGCCCATTTCCTTCAACAACCCAAATCTTCTGCGCAGCGCCGTCAGGTTAAAAGCAGCCCCAAGCGCCCCAAGATCATGGTGTTCACACACGCCGTTCAGCTTCATCTTGACCCCATTCAGGTGAAAGCCTTCTTTTGCATCCAGCTTGATATCCCTAAAGCCAATCCGCTGTTTAACGGACTCGATCGTCTCATACCCCTGCTCACCTGTAGCCACTTGCAGCTCCGTTACCAGCTCATACAGATTCGGTTCATCCGGACTCCATAAGTTCGGTTGATCCACTTTCAGCAGTTGGCTGTTGGATTGTATCTCTCCTTGTCCAGCGTCTTTACCCGCTGTAGTCGTAACGTCCGCTTTGCTGGATACGATCTGCTTACCCTGATACCAAATCGTATGCACAAGCTGTGCGTTCTGGTCGAGATTCAGCTCCGTATCCACTTCAACCTGCCAACCTTCTAGCTGCTGCTGAATGGATACATAGGTACCGTCTGTGATGATATGGTTACGATCTCTCGTTTTGAGCCATACATTGCGGTAAATTCCGGCCCCGGAATACCATCTGCTGTTGGGGCTCTGATGCACAACTTTGACTATAATTTCGTTGTCGCCCTCCACCAATGCACTCGTGATCTCATGCTCAAAAGCCGAATAGCCATACTTCCATTCCCCACAAGCTGCCCGTTCACATATACGGAAGAATCCATGTACACCCCGTCAAAACAAAGCAGAAGCTGCTGCTCCTCCTTCGTATATGGGAATGTCTTGCGGTACCAACCAATGCTGTCCTCATACAGTTCAAGCGTATTATAGATCAGCCAATCATGAGGAAGCTCCACCGGTTCAAACGTTAACCCCGCAGGATCCGTAACCTCCAGCTTACTTTTCGCAAACTGCCATCCATCTGTAAAAAGCCTTTTCTGATTCATCTCAGCTCTCACTTTCTGTGTGTTTTATGATTGCGGTTACAAACAAAAATATACTTCTCACCGAAAACCTTTTCGGAACTATTCTGGTGAGACCATAACCTTCACTCGATTATATCATCTGACCGCTCTCTGTACGTCCATTTTGGGCAGATTTAATTAAAAAAAGATCCCGCTCTCGATTGATTCAAATCGGGACCTTACGAATTCTATTTTTATTCATCTAACTACATTAATCATTCATTAAAAATATGGCACTGCTGTCTGGACTCCTATTCTTCCCTTTTGTTAATTCAAAACAAATTATAGATTCCATGTCTGTCAATCGATTCCTGTAATTTCTTGTCGTGCTATGTTAGATTATCCATTGGAATAATATCACATATATAGATAGGGGAAATTAGAACGTGAAGAAATCATGGGTACTATCAATCATTATGAGTTTTGTTTTGCTCGGCGGGGTATTCACAACTGCAGGGTCGTATGCCGCTGCTGCAGATGACTCAACCACTACATATTCGGAGGACGCCTACTCCGAAGTTGACACAACAGAAGAAGAGCCGGAACTTACAGTCGAGGAAGAGGATTTCCTGAACTACCTGGATCAACTGGATAGCGCAGCGGTATATGAGGAGAAAGCCTTCGATGGTATGGCTGGCAGCTCATATATTACGTCTTCCAATCGCAAGTCCGTTTTCCTGAAATTGACCAATACAGCCATTCCCAACTACACCAAGTATGTATCCAAGCTGAAGCTGATCAAGCCGCAAAATGCGGAACTGCAAAAAATCCATGCCACTTTGATCAAAGGAAGCTATACACAATTGGAAGGATTCCAACTCGCTAAAAAAGCTGTCTCCAAAACAACGGTAAACAGTGCAGTCCTGAAACAAGGTAACGCCAAAATTGATGCAGGCAAGAAAAGCATCGAGAAATATCACAAAGAACTGTCTGCCTATGCCAATAAACTTGGGTATGAATTTTAGTAAATAGACCACCAAAATGTGTGGTGATTTTGAATCATTTTACCCTCACACATGTAGTGGGACACACCATTTGTTCCCAAATAAACAAATTGAGATTTCAGGAAAAAAAAGTGTTTTCTTTTTCCAAATTAGTTCGTATAATAGCACTATAATCAAAAGGCTATGCTGCCGAAAGGTACAACCTCGTAAACATTGGGGTTGTGCCTTTTTTGCGTTTATAGCCGTATGATCCATCCCAACCAAGGAGTGAATGTCATGTTACTTGAAGCTATTTATCATCGTCCCAAAATGAATTGGTCCTACGTATACGACCGTTCGACCATGCACCTGAGACTCCGTTCCAAACGCGGCGATCTGGATGCCGTTATCGCTATTGTCGGGGATAAATATGCCTGGGATCGTACGATCCTCCACCTTCCTATGCGGATCTTTGCCCGTGATGCCCTGTTCGATTATTGGGAAGTGGAAGCGCAACCACCCTACCGCAGATTGCGCTACGGCTTCCAGCTCATCAAGGGAGAGGAATCCGTCTGGATGACCGAACGGGGATTTGAGCAGGCCCTGCCCGATCATCCACTGGAATTTTTTGATTTTCCATTTATGAACCCGGTAGATATCTTTCAACCGCCAGCTTGGGTTAAGGATGCTGTGTTCTATCAGATTTTCCCTGAACGTTTTGCCAATGGTGATCCTTCGATCAGTCCGAAGAACGCAGAGCCCTGGGGCGGTGAACCGACGCC
Organism: Paenibacillus sp. 1A_MP2; assembly: GCF_052244825.1. Classification (NCBI taxonomy): domain Bacteria; kingdom Bacillati; phylum Bacillota; class Bacilli; order Caryophanales; family Paenibacillaceae; genus Paenibacillus; species Paenibacillus sp. 1A_MP2. The sequence goes on from NZ_JBQQCS010000001.1 coordinate 6,199,887, forward strand.
TTTCAATTTTTTCGGGGGTGACCTGCAAGGCGTTCTGGACCATCTCGACCATCTGAGTACGCTTGGCATTAACGCCATTTATTTCTGCCCGGTGTTCCAGGCTACAACCAACCATAAATACAATACCTCAGACTATATGAGGGTCGATCCCCACTTTGGCACCAATGAGAAATTGAAGGAACTGATGGATGCATGCCATGAACGTGGCATACGGGTTGTTCTGGATGCGGTGTTTAATCACTCCGGGAGAGAGTTTCTTCCATTCGTGGATGTGCTTGAGAAAGGGGCCGCTTCCCGTTATGCGGACTGGTTCCATGTCAGAGAGTGGCCGGCGCGTATTGAGGATGGCATTCCCACATACGAAACCTTTGCCTTCGAACCCCTTATGCCCAAACTGAACACGGAGCATCCCGAGGTCAAAGAATATTTGCTGGAGGTGGCCCGCTACTGGATTCAGGATATGGGTATCGACGGCTGGCGGCTGGATGTTGCCAATGAGGTAGACCATCAATTCTGGCGTGAATTCCGGCAAACGGTCAAAACCCTTAATCCGGATGCCTATCTGCTCGGCGAAATCTGGCATGATTCCATCATGTGGTTGCAAGGAGACCAGTTTGATGCGGTTATGAACTACCCATTCACCAATTCCGTCATGGACTATGCCGTGCTCGGCAAGCTCGACGGTCTCGGGTTCGCCAACGAGATTGGCAAACTGCTTGCTGCTTATTCCCAGCCTGTAACCGAGGCAGCTTTCAACCTGCTCGGCAGTCATGACACGCCGCGACTCCTCACCCTATGTGAAGGGGATGTACGCAAAATGAAGCTGGCTGTCATGCTGCTGCTGACGTACCCAGGTGCTCCTTGTATTTACTATGGTGACGAGGTGGGACTCGACGGAGGTTATGATCCAGGTTGCCGCAAATGTATGGAGTGGGACGAACAGAAGCAGAACAAGGATCTGCTCGACTTCTTCACCCAAGCCATTGCCCTGCGTAAACAACACGCTGCATTGCGCGGTGCGGACATCACGATGATTTACGCTGAAGCCGGAGATCCATGCATTGCTATTGGACGCAAGGATCAGGAGACCGGGGAACAATTCGTGCTCGTCCTGAATGCAAGCGAAGAACCCCGCAGTATAGAGTTACCACTACACCAGGGGACTTGGCGTAATGTATTCTCAGCCACAGCTCGGGAAACTCAGCAGAACAAGCTGAAGCTGGACTTGGAAGCGTACGGTTTCTCCCTGCTGCAGCTGGATGTGAAATCACACGTGAAAGCATAACATCTTGCTTCATTCTAAATCCTTCCTCCGATGCGACTCTGGGTACGTCGTATAAAGATATCTCACATTAAATTGTGTAAAGGCTTATCTCTCGTACGAATCACTTCGAATCTGTTCAACAAAAGGGGAACCGTAGATGCGTAAAGCATCATCGGTTCCCCTCTCCAATTACGACTCACTATTTCCCATCCTGCATTGGCATTCATGAGTCACTTCATTTATACGTTCATTCATTCTTACGTCCCTTCCGAATCGTCCTCCATGCTTGCCGCAACCTCATCCCGAACGGAGAAGTTTGGACCGGGATTTCTTATTTTCTTCATTCTTGGGCTTGTTAAGGTTTCATAAGTAACGACGATCTTTTGCGGGATTTTGTATGGTGGCAGCTTGTCTTGGCAAAAGTCCCAGATTTGTCTGCGCAGTTCAGTAAGAGACTGTTCACCTGTAAGTCTGACCGTGGCCTTAACCATCTGCCCCGTAATTCCACTCGGCTCCCCGCTGACGACAGCCGTTTCAATGGAATCCATTTGCTCCAGAACGTTCTCCACTTCCGCAGGATAAACCTTACGTCCGCCTACATTAATGATCTCCGAGCGGCGACCCAAAATGCGAATGTAACCATCCTCCATCTCCGCTTCATCCCCGGTCTGAAGCCAACCATCTTCCGTGAACGGAGATGGAGCGTTCAGATACCCGATCATGGCCGTCTCACTCTGGATCTCAAGCAGCCCGTCTACAATCCGATAACGGACTTCTTCGTCACGCACCGTAAATAGCAATGAACCCGAGTCTTTGGAACGTGTCGGCAAAATGCCAAGCTCAGACATGCCATAAGCCTGCACCGTGCGTACATGCGGGAACTGTCGATTCCATGCTGCAAGCAGCGCCTCTGGCATAACCTCTGACCCATAGGAGACCACTCCGAGACTGGATAGGTCGAATTCCCGATAGATTTCACTAAGGAGCATTAGATTCATGAACGTTGGTGAGACCGGCAGCGCCTGAACGCGATACTTTTCAATGGTTCTGCATACTTCGACGGGTGAGCGATCCGATATGATACATAAACAGCCGCCGCTGGACAGAGATTGCAGCATCGTGTTTAAGCCGCCAATATGGTCAAACATCATGAAAGGAATGGTACAAAGTGGCCGGACTTGCCGCCTGAACCCGTTCAGCAGACGATCCGCGCTGTGAACAGCAGCTTTGCTTCGTCCTGTCGATCCGGAGGAGAAGATCACCAGACCTGCTTTCTTTTCCTGACCGAGCCTTGCCAATATCGGAGATCGACTAACTTGCACGGAGCAGCGTCTGGCTATAGCTTCCCCTTCTGCAACACTCATGCACCATTCTGCCTGAGCGAGCGCTGTATATTCATTCCGTTTAGCCTCAACCAAGTGTCGATCCAGCGGAACCACAATACAATTCCGTTCCAGAAGAGCGATTAATGCCGCTGCGGCATAAGGAGAATAATCCTCTTCAAGCACAACGATTGCCCCTTCAAGCCCTTCTCTGGAAATCCACTGACTAAGGGTCTTCACCTGATCCAATAACCAGCTATAACTATATTGCTCGTCCTTCCATATCAACGCAGGGCGGCTGCCATACACAGCGAACCGTTCCAGAAGGAAAGTGATATTCATCCCTCATCATCCTTCGGGCCATGTTTCAATTGTGCCTCCAAATATTCAACCAGCGATTCCACCGTTCGGTATGGACTTTCGGGCATGGAAGCAGCGGCTATTTCCGCAAGAGTTATCCCTACACCAAACGTATCTTCAACCCCTTGCTCTACAACCGCAAGTAAAGTGACAAGTTCAAGAGAGTCCAGTCTCCCCCGACTTCCATATAGGGGCGCCTGCAAACCACGCTCCAGAGGAATGGACGCGTTATGGTACCGATTAATCTCATCGCAGCTATCCAACACAATCCGCTCAATAACTTCCCGTTGTGAAGGCGCGGGGTTCTCTGCAGTCGATGAGGTCTGTCTGAATCGGTCAGCATGCTGATGTGTCGTCATCAGCGCTTCGTACCAGCGCAATTCGTCCGCCGCCAATTGTTCGATAATATCCGTTAACTGCTCCCGCCATTCAGGGCTTCGTTTCATTCTGGCGATCTGCAGCAGCTTGTGAGCCTGTTCCCAGCGAGCTATCAATGCACCGAATTCCGCAGCATATTGATCATGGGGAGAATCAAGCCATTTGGCGGCCTCTTCCAGCAAATCGCGGAAAAAGTAGCGGCTCCAGCGCATGTCAAACAGGAACGCGGAGATGGCTTTCTCTTTTCACGATCCACCTCGGCATCCGGGTGCAATCTTTGTAACAATTGTGAAGATACAGCCTTTCCAAAATAATAGCTTCGATCGCCCTGCCAGACCGTTCTGCCCGTGATGAATTCATGGGCTTGGGTCGCCAGCGCAGAACGCATCATGTTCCGGTAACCTTCGGAATCGAGTGTTTCCACCGCACGGATCTCCATCGTGCCATAGGTCCGTAATGTTTCTTTTCGCCGGGCTATTTCCAGCTCAGAGATATTTTTGTTTCCTTTCCAGAACTCCTGGAAATCAGCAGCAGATACAGCTCCCATGTATTTGGAGGGAACAGGATCATAGATATAGAACTGCTCCTCATCCATCCCGTACACAGCCAGCCAATGATCGACCAGATGCAGGCGCGAGCCTTGTTTAACGAGCTTGTGAATATATTCCGGATTTCGATAATCCTCCCCGTAGGGCAAGCAATAACTTGTGCCTGTGACGATCAAAAGGTCCTCATGTTCAAGGCGCTCCCGCATATATGCCTTACCTTGTTCGAAGCTGTCAAATTCCCGTTCTCCAAACACTTCCCACATCGTCTCCCCATAATCCAGCTTATGAAAATAAGGCTTGATCAGGCCACGATCCGAACAGGAAGGCAGACTATACAAGCGGCTGGAAGCCAGCAATCCGAGACTGCTTAATGAGCCCTGACGCTGAAGGATTTCATGAATCAAAGGAAAATTGCAGGGATAATAATACGGAATATCCATCGTTGGTTGAAATGGTTGACTAATCATGGCTACCTCCTGTTCCCGGCCTTGGCAGCTGTGCTGCCCCAAGACTGGATTTTGTAATGAAGAGACAGGTTATCACGCGCACGAAACACCCGATTGGGCAGTGCCTTGCCATCTGCATCGGTCTCAAACTGCCGGAAGCCTCGCGTGAACCTGAACCGAAATCCGCTGTCACGCGGAACCTCGAAGCATCCCTCATAACGGCCGCCGCCTGTGTGCAGAAGCTTCATGCCCATGCCTCCGTAGATCGAGTCATCATACATGTCCTGATACGGTACCTCCGCACTCATGCAGACTGTCACGTGACCCGATAATTCCTCCACAACCATATACATGCGTGATGCCGACAACGCTCCCACCGTCAGGGTAACCACTGCATTACCCGTCTTGACAGGAACCAGTTCCCCATTGGGTCGTACCTCAAGAACATCGGGTTGACTGGACCTATATTCCCCTTCAAGCACACTCATGGTGAACCCACTATCATGATGAAGCAGCGCATTGATGTGACTGGTCATTCCGCCCTTCAAACCAATAACGTCCCTTCCTTTAAGCTCAAGAGAGACCGGATTACCGATTCGGCCAAACATGTACATCAGCGGAAACTGAACCCGCTCTCCCCAATCCGCTTCCTGATGACCTGCATCCGGCTGTTCCAGAAATGCGATGTCCCTGCCAGATTTATACCCCAGTTCAAGCATCTGATGGGCTATTTTCCTTACCTGGGAAGGGAGAAACAGTCCTTCGGCGTCCCCAATATCCATCCACATTTGAATCGGAGCACTGCTCTCAGGCATGAGATACATGTCCTCTTCCAGAAGCCTGCTGTCCGACGCTTCGTCCAGCTGTACGTCCACGAAGAAGGGAGAGAGCATGATTAATTTGCCAAAAATTTCGGGATGACGTGTTCCCATATGAAAGGTGCTGAGTGCCGCTGCGGAAGAACCAAGCAGTCCCGTATTGTACTTGTCCGGAAGTGTGCGGTAATGCTCGTCAATGAACGGTTTCAATTCATGAATGATAAAGTGTTCATAATCCAGGCCGGAGCAGCCCACACTCACCGCTTCTCTTGCAGGCGCAATGAAATGATAGAATTCATTGTGTGTAACTGGACGAACATGGGCAATTCCGACAATGATCAGCCCATCCATCAAGCCTTGAGCGATCAGTTGGTCTGCTGCCTGATCTACGTGCCACGTTTCATTTCCCGCAGTCGAAGAGCCGAAGGCTCTCTGACCCGCATGCATGTATAACACCGGATAACGATGATCCACATGCTCCTTATAGCCTGGTGGCAAATAGACAAAAATCTTTCTCGTGTTGTCCAGCCTGGATGCCTTGAAACCTTCCACACATTCGATGACAGAATGAGTGTTCACTGAGCCATCAACCGCCTCTCCTATAGATTCCCCTTGTACACACTGGTTTTTTCCGGTTATGCCTGCTTTGTTCTTCCTTCGGCTACATCGACAAACAACCCCGTCTCTGAAGAGACGGGGTTGTTTTAAACACCGAAATGTTCTAAAATGCATAGCCCTTATATTGGTGGGTCTGCGAATAGTTTAAATCTGTTAAGCCTGATTGTAAATATAGAAATAGAAAATAAATGCTCAGGAAAAAGTTATTGACAAGCAAACCATTATTTAATTATCATAACGTTGTGATTATAACAAGAGGGCCATGCTTTTAAACCCAATCGGTTTAGGACAACCCCGGTAACTCCATCAGGAGGTGCCGGGGTTGTTGGCATTCACAAGGAGGGGATATCGTTAAGAATAACCTGCCAATGGCTAAATTGAAAGCGCTTTTCTAACCAAGGAAGAGAACACACATCTAAATAAACGAAGGGTGGATTACCATGTTCAAATGGACCAAGCGAATCATCCTCAGTACCACGCTGAGCTTCAGCTTGCTGGCCGGAAGTGCACTGCCAATATTCCCGGCGGCCTCCGTATTCGCAGATGCGGATACGGCTGTAACCAACAAGCAGAACTTCAGCACCGATGTTATTTATCAAGTATTTACCGATCGCTTTCTGGACGGCAATCCCTCCAACAACCCTACCGGAGGGGCCTATGACGCCTCCTGTTCCAACCTGAAGCTCTATTGCGGGGGCGACTGGCAAGGACTAATTAACAAGATCAACGACAATTATTTTACCGATCTCGGCATTACGGCACTCTGGATTTCCCAGCCTGTGGAGAACATTTACTCGCTGATTAACTATTCCGGTGTCAACAATACGGCTTATCACGGCTATTGGGCACGTGACTTCAAGAAGACCAATCCTGCTTTCGGTACGATGACCGATTTCCAGAACCTGATCAATACGGCACATGCCAAGGGCATTAAAGTGATCATTGATTTTGCTCCCAACCATACCTCTCCTGCCATGGAAACCGATACCTCATTCGCAGAGAATGGAAAGTTGTACAATAACGGCACACTGCTTGGTGGCTACACCAATGATACGAACAAATACTTCCACCACAATGGCGGCTCTGACTTCTCCACACTGGAGAACGGTATCTACAAAAACCTCTATGATCTCGCTGACCTGAATCACAACAACAGCACGATTGACACCTATTTCAAAGATGCGATCAAGCTCTGGCTGGATATGGGCATTGACGGAATCCGGGTGGATGCGGTCAAGCATATGCCGATGGGATGGCAAAAGAACTGGATGTCCTCCATCTACGGCTACAAACCGGTGTTTACGTTTGGTGAATGGTTCTTGGGTTCCTCGGCTTCAGACGCCGACAACACCAACTTCGCCAACCAATCCGGCATGAGTCTGCTCGACTTCCGTTTCAACAATGAAGTACGTAACGTGTTCCGGGATAATACGTCCTCGATGGTTGCCCTGGATGCCATGATCACCAGTACTGCGGCTGATTATGCCCAGGTGAATGATCAGGTTACCTTCATTGATAACCACGACATGGACAGATTCAAAACAAGTGCCGTTAACAACCGTCGCCTGGAACAAGCTCTTGCATTTACACTTACTTCGCGCGGCGTGCCAGCTATCTATTACGGTACGGAACAATATTTGACGGGTAACGGAGACCCTAACAACCGGGCAAAAATGCCTTCATTCTCCAAAACAACAACCGCTTTTAACGTCATCAGCAAACTGGCACCATTACGCAAAACCAATCCAGCTATCGCTTACGGAACTACCCAGCAGCGCTGGATTAACAATGATGTGTATGTGTATGAACGTAAATTCGGCAACAACGTGGCTGTCGTAGCGGTTAACCGCAATCTCTCGAATTCCACTTCCATCAGCGGCCTTACTACATCGCTCCCTTCTGGAACATACAACGATGTACTTGCAGGTGCGCTAAACGGTAATAACATTACCTCCACAGGAGGTAACGTCTCTACCTTCACTTTGGCCGCAGGAGCCACAGCAGTTTGGCAGTATACAGCCAATACCACAACGCCAACCATCGGGCATGTAGGTCCTACCATGGGTAAAGCGGGCAACACCGTTACTATTGATGGTCGCGGATTCGGTACTACCAAAGGCACGGTCTATTTCGGTACAACAGCTGTGACCGGTTCAGCCATTACATCATGGGAAGATACTCAGATCAAAGTGACCATCCCTGCTGTTGCTGCCGGCAACTATGCAGTTAAAGTCGCAGCCAGCGGAGTCAACAGTAACACCTATAACAATTTCACGATTCTTAGTGGCAATCAGGTTTCCGTTCGTTTTGTGATCAACAATGCATCCACCACGCTTGGTCAGAATCTCTATCTGTCAGGTAATGTCGCGGAGCTGGGCAACTGGTCCACAGGTCCTCTCGCCATAGGTCCAGCGTTTAATCAGGTGATCTACTCCTATCCAACCTGGTACTACGACGTCAGCGTACCTGCTGGAACGAAACTGGAATTCAAGTTTTTCAAAAAGAACGGCTCTACCATCACGTGGGAAAATGGTAATAACCATACCTTCACCACACCAACCAGCGGAACGGCAACCGTTACAGTGGACTGGCAATAGTCATTCCTTCATCTTCCTATCATTCAACCCGGAGTCAGACGCGATAAGCGCCTGCTCCGGGTTCTTTGATTGAGCTTGTTTTACCTTTGACATGGCATGCTTGGCTATCGATAGGTCCGAATGGATTTCAATCCTGCTGCTGCGACCACCCCTACCACCAAAAGCAACGCCCCAAGGCTTTCCAACACGGTTTGGGCACCCCATTGATCGGCCAGAACCGAAACCACCGTTAATCCCAGGATCGGGGCTGTACTTGTTATGGTACCGAGCACACCGTAGATTCTTCCCTGCAGCTCATCAGGAACCTCGGCACGCATCATGATCTGGGTTAACATCGTACAGCACGCAAACATGGCTCCCCCGGCAATAATCAGCGGCAAGGCCAGCAATGGAGAGGATACCTTGGATAACAGCATATACAGTGGACCAAGGACCAGTAAACCGATAAACACCCATCGTCCTCTTCGTTTCAACCGGTTGCCGGAGGCAATCAGAATCCCGGAACCCAGCATATACCCCAAAGGAATACACGTCTCGATCAGTCCGAACTGGACAGGATTCGCCTGCCATACGTTGACCGCCATGACCTGAACAAGCATGATGGCTGACATGAAGAAGAGAATCAGCAGCGGATTAAGAATGACGATGGAGCGAATCAGGGGATGTGCAAAGATGTAGGAGAACGAGCTACCCCACTCCTTGACGAACGATCCTCTATGCATGGAAGAACGTTGTACATCAGGAAAACGTCCGGCCAACATCACACATATCGCAGACAATAAAAAGGTCACACCCGTAATCATGATGGCCGTAAACCCTCCAAATGCAGAAACTGCAATCCCCGCTGCGGCCAGTCCGCTGATACGGGCAATATTATCGACCAGATGAATGGTTCCTGTAGCTTGCTGCAGATGCTCCCTCCCCACCAGACTGGTTACCGAAGCATGAAATGCAGGCGCCTGAAACAAGCTGGAGAACATCGAAAGGGAAAGTAAGAGCAGCACGAATGGAAAAGGAGCGTGCAGTACAAACAGACTCACTGCGATGATAAACGCCATGGCTCCACGGAACAAGTCCGACGACAGCATCAGTTTTCTGCGATCCAGCCTGTCGGCAAACGTACCCGCGAATGATCCAAACAGAAAACTGACGACCATATTACATACCTGCACAGCTGCCATGCTCTTGGCACTTCCCGTGGTCTGCAACACCCACAGACTGATGGCAATGCCGTTTAAGCAATCACCGAATACAGAGATGCCGTAGCCGCATAAAATTCTGCGATAAGCAACATTGCGCCAAAGCGCCCTGTTGGCCATTTTCTGACTCTCCGCAGCAGTGCGAGCCCCGTTTGGCCCCAATTCGGGTTCTGGGGACTGTAGCGTTCCCATCGATCTTTCCTCCTTTTATCATTCGGTCTCAAACAGCAGACAGGCGCTTCCGAAGCAGTTCCAGCGATGAATGGAACCTCTCAGAAGCGCCTGATTGGTGGTGGCCTGGGTATGTTCTACAGGCTGTCTATGCGGTTAACTGTTTATATCCTTTATCATTTTATCCTTTGGAGGCGCCAGAGGTCAGCCCCTGCACAAGGAAACGCTGCAGGAATACAAACAACAACGTAATCGGAATGGCGATCAGTACGGCCCCGGCAGCAAACATCGTAAAGTTACTGTCCTGATAGCGGCTAACCAGATCCCACATGCCGACTGCAAGGGTCCAGTTCTCTTTCGTCCGGAGTACCAGCCGGGCAAAGATAAAGTCCATCCACGCACCCGTAAAGCTGGTTAAAGCTACATAGGTCAGCATCGGCCGGGACAACGGCAAAATGATACTGGTGAACACGCGCAGATGACTGGCGCCGTCAATTCGTGCGGCTTCATCCAGACTGCGCGGGATGGTATCAAAGAACCCTTTGACAATAAATCCACCCAGCACGGCCCCGGACGAATAGACCAGAATCAACGCGGCATGGGTGTCCAGCAATTTGATCTGAAGCAAAATAATATAAATGGCGATCATACTCATGAAGCTGGGGAACATCCCCAGGATCAGCATGGTGGATAGAATGGTCTTCCGACCGCGAAACCGGAAACGGGATAAGGCATACATGCCCAACGTAACCATAAGCGTTGAGAAAATCATGGTGAAAAAGGCGATCTTCAACGTGTTCAGATACCACGTTCCATACATGAACGACGGGTTGTTAAACAGCTCCCCATAATGTGCCAGCGTGAACGCTTCAGGCCACAGACGTTCACTGAACAGGGCCGCACCTGGACGCAGTGACGATAGAAATATCCACAAGACGGGATACACCGATACGATGGCAATGATGACCAGCAGTACATAACTGATCGTCAGACGCATGGGATTGTTGCGCTTTTTCATTGAATCATGTCCTCCTCCTTGAACGATTTGGAACGACGGAAATTCCAGATGGAGAACGACGCAATAATCAGGAAGATAATAATGCCGACCGCCGAAGCCATATTGAACTTGTTGTTATCCAACGTCAGTTTATACAACCAGGTCACGAGAAGGTCGGTTGATCCCGCATATTGATAATCGCCACGCAGCGGATTACCATTCGTCAGCAGGAAGATGACATTGAAGTTGTTGAAATTCCCGGCAAACTGCATAATGAGCACCGGTGTTGTGGCGAACATGATAAAGGGAAGTGTAATGATGCGGAACTTCTGAAAGCCGGACGCCCCGTCTACCTCAGCCGCTTCATACAAATCCCGTGGAATCGCCGTCAACACGCCCAGGATGAGCACCATGCTGACCGGGATTCCGATCCACATGTTGACAATGACGACGGTAACTTTTGCCCAGAACGGATCGGTTAACCAAGGCAGCCCCTCAAGACCAAAAGCCTTCATATACGTATTAATGGGGCCAAACTGTCCGTTGAACAAGTTACGCATCAGAAGCAGAGAGATAATCTGCGGAATGGCATAAGGAAGAATGAATATCGTCCGCCACAGCTTTTTGAAACGAATGCCCTTCTGTTCGATGAGAAGCGCAACCAACACGCCCCCAAAATAGGTAGTGATCGTTGCCAGAATGGCCCAAATGACCGTCCACGTTAATACCCCAAAGAAGGTATGGCTCCACGATTTAAGCTGAACCAGGTCCGTAAACGTCTTAAAGCCCACCCAGTCCACCAGCTTGGCGGGTGGAATATGATCCGGTGCCGAGTAGTTGGTGAAGGCCAGCGTAATCGTAAACAAAATCGGCATAATCGTGAAAAACAGGATACCGAGGGCTGGAATCGACAAGAAAAGATACGGGAATTGTTTATCGAGCAGATATCTCAGGGAAGCAGAAGCTCTGGTAGCCTGCTTTCCTTCCTCTCTTAATTTTCCCGTGAGGTACGCGTCCCGGATATTGAAGATATACAGCAGAAGAAAAACGAAAAACACTAAAAGTACAATAATTCCATTGAGCAGCAAAAAGATGGAGTGGTCGCCCTGCTGCAGCACCGTTGATCCATTCACTTTGACAAAACGCTGCGTCTGCTCGCCCAGCGTCCATACTCCCCATACGGCTTGATTCAAACGAGGAATCAGATATGCGAGTCCAATTCCCTCCAGGATCAGAAAACAGATTCCCTTGATCCATTGACGGTTATACAACTGTCCAAGTCCTTGCAGGACCACGGACAACACAGCCGCTGTCATGCGATGCTGTCTTTCTCTATTCGGCTTGACAGTGACTGGAACATGCTGCTGTTTCATTCATTCCTACTCCTTCCCGGCAAGCGAAGTTACCGATCAGTTATAGCAGAGTGCAGAGGACATGTTGACTTCCTCTGCACCTGCTCTTTTTTATTTATTGGACAGTTGCAAGGCTCTCCTTGACTTGGTTGACTGCGTTATCCAGAGAGGTTTTTACATCCTTGCCTCCATCCCATATGTCGGTAATTGCCGCGCTGATGGGACCCCAAACGCTGTCCATGGCAGGAAGCGAAGGCATTGGAGTGGAGTTGTTGAATTGCTCAAGGAATGCCTTTGTAATTTCATCTCCCTGAATCTTCGGATCTGCCGCAACGTCTTTATTGGCCGGGAGAGTTCCGTTCATCTCAAAGTTGACCATCTGAGATTCGGCACTGGAGAGATATGCCGCAAACAGCTTGGCAGCATTCGGATAGGTTGTGAATGCATTGACGTAATATGCCTTGACTCCAGAGAAGGAGGTCATCGGTTTGCCCTCAATCGCCGGAAGTGGAGCAACACCGAAGTCAATGCCGGCATTGCGATAATCGGCGATGGACCAAGGTCCGTTAATATCCATAGCCAGTTTTCCGCTTGAAAAGAGACCTTTCTTGATGTCATAGTTCACATCGCCCATTTTCACAGGCAGTACTTCCGATTTCAGCGTTTGCAAGAATTGGCCGCCCTTGATGGCTCCTTCATTGTTGAGGCCAATATCCTCGCTGTTCATGCCTTCATCGCCAAAGATATATCCACCTTGGGAAGCCAGGTAAGCAAAGTTGTAATAGAACTGCTGGAGCTCCCACATCAGAGTGTACTTGTTGTTTTTGGTGTCATTAAAGGTTTTGGCAAAGCTAATAATGTCATCAAATGATTTCGGTGCTTCGGGATAAAGCTTTTTGTTATAGAACAGCGCATAGGTTTCTACGCTGTAGGGATAGCCGTATAAGATGTCTTTGAAGGTTACGGCTTTAACCGCATTGTCACTGGATGATTGTGTGGTCTGTTGCTCAAAAATATCGTTCGGCAAGATCAGTCCGGCTTCTGAAGCGCTGCCAATCTTGTCATGCGGGAAAACCACCACATCCGCAGCCAATCCCGCGGGTCCGTCCGTTGTCAGCTTGGTCACCTGATCGGTCGGCGGTAATTCCTCGATCTTTACAGAAACGCCGTACTCCTCTTCAAATTTCTTCGCTCGCTCCTCGATAAAGCTCCGCTGATTTTTATCCTCCCATATGACAAGGCTTGCGCCCTCTTCTGGCTGAATATTTTCCGCGGTCACTGTTGTTTCACCAGTCTCACCGCTGTCTGTTGTGGTTGGCGCAGCGCCTCCACCTCCGCTTGAACATGCGGTAAGTGTGAGTGCCATGAATCCTGCAAGTGCTGCTTGCTGCCATTTTCTCATTGAAATTCCCCCTTTTCGTAGTCATGATCGATGCTGTACTTGCGCTTTTCACCCGTTTTTCTGTGTACTGTTCCTGTATTCTGAAGTTCGGCATCTATCCGTTCGAACGTAATACAAACGTTTGCTCATATTAACCTCAGACTGGTCCAATCCTTATGTAATCGGGATGAATTTTCTTAGATGTATGTTGATTCAAGTCATGTAAGCGCTATAATAACAATCACATCATACAATAGCTAACTTTATTTGCACAAACGTTTGCACAAGTCATTTTTGCTCATTTTCCTTCATTTTGGCGGCATATGTCCCTGTAATTTCCGATTTCCTTGATCTCCCGCCGTCTTCCTTTATTTCGCTACCTCTTCTTTACCATGATGCAGTTAGCAATTGATTTATCAAAGTCTTTGAATTAACATAGGAGACATGTTGAAATGCTTGTACAGAAGGGATTTTTCACATGATTACAATCAAAGATATTGCCAAATTGGCGGGTGTATCCCCTTCTACGGTCTCACGGGTTATTTCCAACCATCCCAGAATCAGTTCGGAAACGTCACTCAAAGTGAAGCAAATCATGAAAGAACTAAATTATCATCCAAATATGATGGCCAAAAGCCTTGTTTCCAAAACGACTCATACCCTGGGTATCATGCTGCCCCGACCTGCTGAAGAGCTGTTTCAGAACTACTTTTTCGGAGAATTACTTCGGGAATCATTACGCATGCCACCCGCATGAATTATGAACTTCTTCTCTCCACCGAAACGTCTTCCAGTGATGAATTGAATGCCATATCCCGCCTGGTACATGGGCGACGCGTGGATGGTATTTTGCTGCTAGGCTCCAAACGCGAAGATCCGATCATATCGTTTTTGGAGGCGGAAAAGTTCCCCTTTGTACTGATTGGTCGCAGCGAAACGCATCCCGATGCACCGATGGTGGACAATAACAACATACAAACGGCATTCGATGCAACTACACATCTGATTGCCCAAGGACATAAACGAATCGGATTTGTTAGCGGACCACCGGATTTGACGTTGTCTCATGATCGCTTGCGGGGATACAATAATGCACTTAAAGAAGCGGGTCTTGATGCTAACAATGACTGGATCGTGGAAGGAGAATTCCTGCAGGAAAGCGGCTTCCGGGCGATGTCCCTGTTCATGTCGCTGCCAGACAGACCAACCGCCCTCGTTGTCATCGACGACAATGTTGCCTTCGGAGTGCTTCGTGCTCTGGCCGAACTGGGATATAACGTTCCTGAAGATATAAGTGTTGTGAGTTTTAATAATATTGCCTTATCAGAGCTTGCTTCCCCGCCGCTCAGTTCCATTGATATCGGAACTTATCAGCTAGGTTATACTGCGGTTCAGGTATTGTTGAAAATTTTGCATGGTGAACATCTGCCTCAGAATCCGGTTATTATCCCGCACCGCTTAATTGTTCGGGATTCGTCCCTCTTTACGTTATCTGGGAATGCGTAGACATGCCTGTGCAAACGTTTGTCCTACTTCCTCACATCCCACGTTCTCACGGTTGTGAACATGCAAAAGAAGCCCATACACGGGTATGAGCTTCTTTGCATATTTCAGTTATGAACGATAGATTAGTAGGAGCTCCATCCTGCATCTGCTGTTACGACTGTTCCGTTCACAAAGCTGGATTCATCCGAACCGAGGAACAGGGCTACCTGTGCAATCTCTTCACTTTTACCTGAACGCGGATTAATCGCCATTCCCAGCTGTTGTCTGCTCGCACCGAAGTGATTAATGTTTGTCATTGTGGAAGCGATATTGGTTTCAACCCCGCCCGGAGCAATCGCGTTACAGCGAATACCTTGCTGAGCATACATGAAGCCTGTATTCTTCGTGAATCCCACGACTGCATGTTTGGAAGCTGTGTACGCCGCGCCTGCACGTGCACCATGCAATCCGCCTGCTGAAGCGATGTTAACGATAACGCCTTTTTGTTTTTCCAAGAAGATTGGCAGCACTTTGCGGGTTGCACGCATTACACTTGTGGTGTTGATTGCAAAGATCCGTTCCCACTTGTCATCCACAATGTCGCCAGCTGGTTCCATACTGTCCATAATGCCTGCATTATTGACCAGGATGTCCACTGTTCCATAAGTGTTAACCGTCGTATCGATCAGATTCTGAATATCCTCTTCCTTCGCCACATTCGCAACCACAAACGTCGCTTCTCCACCTTTTGCCTTGATATCCTCTGCAACCGCCTGCGCTGAAGCTTCATTGATATCCGATACAACCACCTTTGCACCTTCTTGTGCATACAGTGTTGCAATTGCTTTGCCCATGCCGGAACCTGCACCTGTGACTACTGCTACTTTATCTTGAAGTCTCATATTGTATCATCCTCCATGTATTCGTTTACAATAAGTTAACAAACAAATGTTCATTAACTCTTATCCTTAGTATAATAAGTCATAGCAATCTTGTTCAATCAGTAAAAGCTTGCCCAATTGTACGTTAATCAACACTTCCCATTCAGAATGTACTTTATCTTAAAATATCCATTTACGAGGAGTACTGTATATGACCGAACTTCCAAATTCCATGGATCGAAGAATCAAAAAATCCAAAGCGGCGCTGAAGGATGCTCTCATCCAATTAATGCAAAAACAGTCGTTTAAGGAAATATCCATTACCGATATCGTACAACTGGCCGATCTGAATCGAGGTACCTTTTACAGACATTATCAATACAAGGAAGACCTCTTCAATGAAATGATTGATGACGTGATCAAGGATCTGGTCTTCTCCTATCGCGAACCTTATCTGGATAAAGAAATATTTGAAGTAAGTCATATGCCCTCTTCTGCAATCAAAATATTTGAACATGTGCATCAGCATGCACAATTCTACACTCTGGTTGTGAAGTCGGAGGCCTCCTCCAATTTCCAACAGATGATCTGCGATGTTCTGCGTGACCTTGCCCTTCAGGATCTGAACGAAATATTCCCGTCCCACATTAACCGTGAGCTACTGGCAAGTTACCAGTCCCATGCGATCTTTGGCATGATTATTGAATGGATTAGGCAAGAATTCAAGCATAGTCCCGCGTATATGGCAGATGAGTTATTTAAAATCATTAATTTCAAACCGGGCAATATGGTTGTCCAGTCTAACCTAAAATGAGTTCATTGAAGGGAATTTCAAGAACAAAGCTATTCTTAAAGAATATCAAAAGCGACCATTCCCAAGTGCTTAACAAGGAACGGTCGCTATATTGGTTTATGAAAGTTAAAATTATAACCCCAGCTTCTGCCCTTTCTCCAACCGCTGAATCTGTTGCTCCCCGGTATCCGCCAGTTCACGGAACTGGTTAATGGTCTCCCGCATCCGCGGCAGCGCCTCCTGCTTATAAACGCTGATCGAGTCGAGCGCAGAAAGTACATCTGTGAACGCCTGCTTCATTGTATCCACCGAAATGCTGGCATCGTAAGCTTGCTTCTGGATGGCAATGCCCTGATCTTTCAGCATTTTGGACGTACCTGCGATCAGATCATTGGTCGTCCGGTTGAGCAGTTCGATTTTCTGCAACACAATCTTCTGGTTGTAAAGTGCACTTGCGACGGTGACGGCAATTTTCAATGCCGAGATCGTTACATTTTTGGCCCGATCCACACCGCGGATCAGTTCCTTGTTGTTGCGGATGACGACTTCAATTGCCATGATGCCCTGCTGGTTCACCACAAGCATTTGCTGCAAATCCATGACCCGCTGACGGAGCGGGAACAGCACTTCTTCCGTGATAAAACGAACTTTCTCCGGGTCCTCGTTGCGGACTTTGGCGGCTTCGATCTGTGCATCAATCGACTCATCCATTAGCACACCCAGCTGAATTTCCTTTTGCAGTCGTTTGGTGAGTTCCCGTAAATTTTGCTGTTCAATCTCCAGTGTGGTGTTGTCATTTCTCAAGGTTGCTCTGCCTTTGTCCAGCGACGTCACGATGTCGGCGATGACCGCGTCAGCCTTCTGGTATTTGAGGAAATAGGCCCGCAGCGGATTGAACAATTTACCGAGCAATCCGGTTTTGGCAAAATCGACCACGCTTGGGTCGAGATCCTTCAGTTGCATATGCAGCTCAGTCAAGCCTTTGGCGACCTGACCGCCCTCGTCTCCCGTCTTGGACAGATGTCCAACGGAGACTTGAAGCAACGCGTTTTTCTCAGAAGAGGACCTCATGGTGTTCATGCCAAAGCCGTCAATAGATTGCAAGATCTCTTTGCGTTTCTCCAGCGATTCGAGATCCAGTGTCATGATCATCTCTACGTTGGCATCCGCCACTTGCTGCAGCTCTGCCACCTCGGCAGGTACAGGCTTTATTTCTTCCTCAATCACCTTCTGAATTTCCTTCTGGCTAGGTATCTCCATCGAAAACGACATCCAAGTTCCCCCTCAAATTACGTGCTATATAATTAAAATAATGAACTTACACTAGGTCACTTTGAGTGCAGTACCCATGTTACATCTGCACGTTGAACAGGTTACCGATTTTGTACACCACATCGTCGGTATCCGCGTTAATGCTCGCCGCTTCGTTAATGCTGGAGATGCTCTCCAAAGCCTTGATGTCCGCGTTGTAACCAATCGTGTAGATCGGCACTTTGTACGTCTCGACCAGATCACGAATATCCTTTAGGGTATGACCTTCGTTGGTCTCGCCATCACTGAGGACAAAGATCAGCGGTTTCACATTTGGATTGGTAGCCATGTAATCTTCCAGCATCTTCATCGCCACAACGATGCCATCGAAGGTTGCCGTACCGCCACCTGCTTGCAAGCTATCCACCGTACCGACAAACATGGACTGCTGATTCGTATCATACTTGGCAATCGGCAGGTTCACGGTTACGCCACTAGAGTAGGAGACGAGGCCAATACTATTGTCTGTGCCCAAGAACTTCTGGCCTTTGCGCAAGGATTCCTTGAGTCGGTTTAGCGGTTCTCCGTCCATGCTTCCGGATACGTCGGTGACGAATACGGCTGCGATGGGTTTGCTGCCATTCTTTTTCTCTTTCCATACTTTCTGAGCGGATAACAGGGTACCGCCATCCACTGTATTCAATTCGGATTTGTAATCCTGCAAGCCGTTGAAGCCGAATTCCTCAGCCGATTGCTGGTATTTCGCTTGAGTTACGAATTCCGCATACTTCTTAATGATCTCCTGCTTGTTCTGCGGCAATTGCCCCAGTGCATACAGCGGGCTGTCATGTCTTACGCCAAAAGGTGTAAAGACGTATCCGCTTTTCAGATCTGCGGTGTTTACGTAAGTCTGATATTCCAGTACAAATGCGTCCAGACGCCCTGACTTGGCTGCTTCACGCATCTGAATGGTTGTAGAAGCCGTAAACGGTACGTTCGCCTGGAACTTCTCAAAACCCTCAATGGCTTTCTCACCGAGCGGATTGGAGCTATCATATGTGTTGAGTGCAGTCACGAGAAAGTTCAGCCCCGTGGAGCTGGCAAACGGATCAGTGTACCCCATCGCGAGCTCATTGTTCGCAATCGCTTCGGTCACGGTTTTTACATTCACCGAGCCGTATGTGTCGACCAGCGCATCATATTTGGCTTTGGAGATAACGATACCGGGAACGTTCCCTACCAGTCTTTTGGATACCAGGTCTGTCTTTACACCACTTGCGGCTACCATCTCGCCCCATAACTCATTCGAAGGGGTAAACGCATCAGGCACATATTTACCAGACTTGATATAATCGGTCGCCGTACCTGATGCGATATTGCGTAATTTCACCGAAACCTGTTTGCCGCCAACGGTTATGTTAGCCTTGTTGAACTCTTCGGTTACTTCGGTTAACCAGCCATCCGCTCCGGTCCCCGCCTTTTCGATGGAAGAGAATATCTCTACATAATCATTCGTTGTATTCTCAACCGTGATCGGGAATTTGGAGATGTCCGGCAGAGACTCTGCCACATCGACCGGATCGAGATCAATCTGTCCTTTGACCGGTTCAGCTGTTGCAGGAGCAATGTCCGCATACAGCTTGCCTAATTCTTTGCCTGCATTCTCTGTCGTCACCTGTGTACTGGATTTACCAACGTTCGACGTCAGTGTAATACCTGCATATACCAGGCCGAACACGAGCACCAGCATCAAGATCGATATGAAAAAAAACTTTCCCTTCTTCGCCATAAGGCAACCCCTCACTGTCTGTATAATTTGGTGTGCTTGATTAATTGGTCAATTTCCTGCATACAAGGCATCTGTTCGATATCTCCAGCTTCAAAGCTGTCCAGGCGGGAGATTTCCAGCATTAGCTGGTCAAGCTTCAAAAGAATTTCCTCATTGCTATGAAGCGAATTTTTCACGTAGCTGAGATAGTCGTTATATACTTTGGTCTTTTCCTGAAAAAGCTTCTGGGGAAGTGTTGCGGATTTGGACTTCATCAGGCTGGCGTACTCCGCTTCATCGAACACATTGAGTCGGTTCAGTACACTTCGGATGTTGAGGTATAACAGCTTCTCCACTTCGAGGGTGACCGAAGCAAATTTCTTGTAGCTCAGTTCCCCCGGATCAAATCGCTGATTCAACACGTTCAGGAGGGTTTCTTTCTTTTTCTTCATGCGGCTCAGTTGGGATAATCCCAGTGTGATATCTTCCTCAAGCACTTTAATGCGTCGATAAAAGGATAACGCTTCCACATAATCTTCATGGGTTTCGATATTCTTCACGGGCAGGACTACAGGCTGTCTGAACAACAAGGTATAACTTCCATAAAAGAGAGCAAGTGCACTTCCGAACAAGAACGTGACCGAGAGTGCTGTCGTAAAAGCACCCCCATCAAAATTCAGCCCGATGAATCCTGGCGAGAATAATAGAACGTTCATGACGACAATGCCGAAGATCAGCCCCAGCAGTTTTATGTACTTCATCATGTAAATCATCAGACCTCCTTTCGCGCTATATGTCGGATCTACAGGTTAAATATTTCCAATTGCATATTTCTATCATTGTACATGATGTTGCCGCATTCGGGTGGATTAATATGGATATTCATAATATACGTGGCATGGGCTTATCCCATTTCATCTTTAGAGGGACAACGTGGATAAGATTTTGTAACCTCTGGAAAACGAGCCTGGTGCCCTTGAACAATCGGTGGCGGAAAAAGAAATGTTATCAGGTAATACGTGGAAATTTGCAGTGCGTGTCATTTTTTATATAGGGCTTATTCGATAAAAAACAAAACACCCCGACGCCAGCGCCGGAGTGATGATGGATTTAGTTCTTCGTTAAACTGCTTAGAGCAAATCTATTATAATCTAATTCAGTTTGAATAAATTCCGAAGCGGAATCTCCAGTTCCGGATATAACACCGATTGAATCGTTTCTTGCTCCGTGTACAGATGACGGGTCTGGTAACTGCCTTCTTCCAATGTATACACATGGACGGTCTGATTGCCAGGGTCAACAATCCAGTATTCATTCACACCATATTTCTGATACAGATTAAACTTCTCGTTAAAATCCTTCAGCGCAGTTGAAGGAGACAGCACTTCTATGATTAGAGACGGCGCACCGTGACAGCCGTTTTTGGATATTTGGTCTTTAGAGCAAACCACCGACAGATCCGGTTGTACAACATGGTCAGCTACGTCATACTGTTCATTTTCACTGAAATACACATCAAAAGGGGCCACAAATACGAAACATTTCCGATTCTGAAAAAAAGTACGTAAGGAGAAGTGCAGCTCACCCACAATAAACTGGTGTAATGAGGTGGGTGCTGGAGACATATTAAATGCTTTGCCGTTAATTAACTCCCATGCACCCTCCCAAGTTAACCAATCCTGAAAACTATAGATGCCTTTATTATCCGGTTTTGCCACACTCCCAACCTCCTCTGTTACCTAATCAGCATTTTGCTTTTATTATACCATTGTGTTTGCCCATTTTCATACCATACCTCATTTACGAAAAGATGAACTCCGGTTTGCTGCGCGTTGTACGTACCTCCACGACTTTCCCGGCACAGCCGTTGTCGTCCAATGCCTTAAATGCAACCCGAACACCGTCTTTGCCTGACGTAACCGTCACAGGGATATCATAGGTAACATAGAACACTTCGTCGATCTTGTTCATATGAATCCGCTGTTCTCCGACCACATTTCCATCGACGGCGATACTAAATACTCTCTCATACAGTGTACCTTCCCGTTCAAAAGGAGAATGATCTCCTCCCCAGTATGCAACGCATAGATAATTCGGTGCGGAACCATCCACCGCCAGCTGGTAGCTGAAGTAAGACCCGCTGACACCAAAAGCTTCCCGCCACATATGCAGCTTGTTACGGCTGTCTGTATACGAACCGTTATGATGTTCGGCACGGCAATTACTGTCCAGATGATGTCCAATCTCATCCTGCTGACCATCAGGCTGTACTCTGTCGATGGTGATATCGTTCAATTCCTTCTCCAGCGCATCCCCTTCATCGTTAAACGGCCAATAGACCGTATAGAACTCATGATGCACATCATAGAACGGGATCAGCTTCACCGGGTTGCCGTCCGAGGTGACCTCCTTGCTGATCTCAAACGTCAGCGTACTTGCATCCACGACCTTGATCCATTCGCGCACATCCTCCTGTTCCGTCCAGATCACAGGTACAGGGGCTGTTTTGGGATTCAGAGCCGTTTCGTCCACGATGGTATCCTCGGGCAGCCCTTCGTTTCCCAAAGCGCCTGCCAGTACGATCGGGCCATACAGGAATGCTACCTTATGCGCATCATCACGGGACGTGTATTGGTAAAGCGACATCGGCAGCGTGATGGTGATGACATCGCCAGCGGTCCATGTGCGCTCGATATCGAGGTATCCGGGTTCCATCCGAGTATGTGGATGGGCCGTATCCCCGTTCACTGCTGCCGTCATTGGCTCCTGCAGCCATGAAGGCACACGTAATCTAAGATTGGCCGAGGCGCTGCCTTCGGTGATCGTAAGGGTTACCTTTTCCGAATATGGAAAGTTGGTTTCGAGCTTCAACGATATACCTTGGGATCTCCAGTCCAATTGGGAAGCGATATACAGATTGACGTACAGATCCTGTTCATCCTCGAAATAGATCGCCTCGGCGTATTTGCCGGGTTCTCCATGCCAGATCCTGTACAGCACCACCAGGCGGTATCATGCGTACCGTAAATTTTGTAGTGGCCTTGCAGTGTGGATGCAAAATACGTTTTGTTCCCTGTATTCGGGTCCTGTGTGCCCAGGATGTGGTTGTAGATCGCATTTTCATAATAGTCCATATAGGCACTGTCGGGGTTCCAGGTGTAGAGCTGCTTCGTCAGATGCATCATGTTGTGGGTACAGCAGCTTTCCCGGTTTTGATGCCCAGACTCTCCATGCCTTTTGCTTCATAATGCTCCGAAATGCTCGTTGCGCCAAATACGTAAGAACGGTGATGAATCGTGGTGTCCCAGAAAAACTCCGCCGCTGTCCGGTAACTCTCGTGAGTATGGTCCTGATTGTAGATTTCGGCAGCACCGATGATTTTCGGAATTTGCGTATTGGCATGTTTGCCCTGAAGATCGTCCTGCTTGTGTTCCAACGGTTCGAGGATAATTTGATGTGTGAATTTGTTGGCCATCTCAAGATATACAGGCTTCCCTGTGATTCCATACAAATGTGCAAAAACTTCGTTCATGCCACCGTGCTCACATTGAAGCATGATCTGCATTTGTTCTTCGGTCATCGGGCTCAGACCGTCTACCGCCCAATCAGCAAATCGTATTACCACCTCAAGGGCCTGCCCATTACCCGTTAGTTTGTAGGCGTCAATTAACCCTCGATAGATTTTGTGCACGCTGTACCAAGGCACCCAGTATTCCCCGATGTTGAAACCGCCAATATGCTCTGCCCGAAATGCAATTCGGAAAGCTTCTTCGGACAATCCGCCGATATACCCACTGCCCGTCGTCAGCTGAATGGATGCAAGCTCGCTGACGGCATAATCCAGTGTTTGCTTTAGCGTTTCATTGCCTGTCGCCTGATAGGTCACAGCCAGGGCAGACAGATAGTGTCCAAGAGAATGCCCACTGATCGAGCGTGCCTCCCAACCCGCGTACCGTTCCTTTTTGGCAGGTAACCCGTGGGCCTCAAAACATGGTGCCAGAAAACGGTCAATGTCCAGGGATAACAAATACTTTTCTCCAACTTCCTGTGACGTTTGAAAAACGCCATTTAACAGATTGACATGCTCAGGTCCCAGAAATCCTTTTTTGGTTTCAATCATTCTGCTCTCTCCTCCTCGGTATGTAATGGAATTTAGAAGTACTTATATGGATATACAAAGGGTAAAATCCGTGTTTATGTTCATTTCTCCCCTTCGTTCTTTCTTGATATAGGCCTTGAATATCCTCATATTATCAAATAAAATACAACTACATCAGACTCATAATCCAAGAAAAGGTGGAGAAATCCGTCCTATGCACAAGCCATTGGAGCATTACCTGTGCGGCAAGTTCATATCCGAAGGCAATTGGAGCCACATGAGGCGCAGCATGCCTGTTCACGAGGTCATTTTGATGCTGGAAGGTGAGATGTACATTGCGGAGGAGGACGAGCAGTACGTAGTTCGTGCAAATGATCTGCTATTTCTGAGGGCTGGCCGCACCCATTATGGTTATCAGATCAGCGATGCTCCCGTCAGCTTTTACTGGGTTCATTATGATTCGAATGAGAAAGAGTTCGACCAGTATCCCACCCATGCAACCATTCAGGTTCCGTCCATGGCTAATCAGCTGTTCAAGCAGCTGCTCCATAGTTCATCGTTCTCTCCAGAAGAAGCGGATGCGGCATTGCTGCTGCTGCTCAAAGAACTGGAACGCAACACACAGGCGGGTTATCGACCGCACAATGCAATCGTAGATCACATTTGCAAATGGGTGGATATTCATCTCCATACCGACATTACGGTTGGTAAGATTGCCGAGACCTTTAATTTTAACAAGGACTATATCTCCAAAATGGTAAAACGCGAGAAAGGCTTTGGCCTCAAAACCTATATCCTCACGGAACGGATTCGCCGGGCCAAGCAGATGCTGCTCAATACCAATGCCAGTGTAAAAGAAATTGCCGGACAATGCGGTTTTTCCGATTACAAACTATTTCTGCGCATGTTCAAGCAATACGAAGGCAATACACCAACCGAATATCGCAATAATTTGTATTCCACACAGCTCAATCGCCTATAATGAACCTTAACCGTGCGAACCTTGAATGTGCTTGTTCGGATAGACCAACTCATAGAATTTCATGAGTCATATATAGAACATTTGAATTAATCAAGTACCCTCAGGTGTGATACAATTCAAGTCAACTATATCTCTTATTAAACCAAGAT
The DNA here is from genome assembly GCF_052244825.1 of Paenibacillus sp. 1A_MP2. Classification (NCBI taxonomy): domain Bacteria; kingdom Bacillati; phylum Bacillota; class Bacilli; order Caryophanales; family Paenibacillaceae; genus Paenibacillus; species Paenibacillus sp. 1A_MP2. Next base: position 6,224,746 of record NZ_JBQQCS010000001.1, read on the forward strand.
CAGAAGGAGAACTTGAGATGACAACGGCAGTAACGATTCATCCCGCTACAGAAGCAGACCATGAAGAAATTGTAAATATTCTTATTGGAAGTTACTCCGAGTACCGGGACACGTTCCAACCCCAGGAACAGTGGGAACATTATTTGAAAGATATTCGGGAATCACCGACTAATCCTTACATCAAGCAATTATGGATTGCCAAAATAGATAATCAGATTGTTGGAACAGTCCAATTGTTCGAGACCGCGCACAAGGCCTATCCGACCTTCGAGCTGCCTATTGATTATCCGTTTATTCGGCTGTTGGGCGTTGATCCCAAGTGGAGAGGTCATGGCATCGCCAGAAAGCTGCTTCAACAATGTGTTGAATCGGCCAAAGACATGGGTAAAAATACGGTGTATTTATATACGGGCGGTCAAATGGTCAACGCGATCCGATTATACGAACGTTTCGGTTTTGTAGAAGACCCGGAATTCAGTTCCGAGAGTAGTGGAGGCAAAGCGATCTGTTACCGGTATGATTCGTAACTCTAGCAAACAGTATTGAGCGTGGATCGCAGGAAAGAAAGATAACAGGTAAATAACGGTATGGTGTTATTTACGCAAAAAGGCCGCTCAACAAGAGCGGCCTTTTATTTTTTAATTGAATTCATTTTATTATACTTCATTTTATGCCCGTCCATTCGTTTTCCTGAATCGGATCAGGGACCAAATAATCAGCACAGCAAGTACGGTGAGACAGATGCTGATGCTGAAACGGTTGCCTTCATCAAATACGAACATGATGGCAATGACGCCGAGACACAGCACAGCAGCCCCAGTGATATAAGGAAATCCCCAGACCTTAAATGTAGGTTGTACCGGATATCTCTTGCGCAGCTTCAGCTGTGAGGTGGCAATACAGATCCACACGAGCATCACGACAAACCCCGGGACCGCCAGTAACACGCTAAAGAGCTGATCTTGTGCGAATAGGCCCAGCATGGAGCCACCAAGCAGAATCACAGCACATACCAGAAGTGTATTTACCGGACTGCCGTTGCGATTCGTTTGAGATAATGCCTTGGGAGCTTCACCACCTACCGCCATGGAGTGCATCATACGGGACGCGCCGTAAATGCCTGAATTCGCAGCAGACAGAACAGCGGTTACCAAAATAAAGTTCATAATATGTGCTGCACCAGGCAGCCCCGTGGAAGCCAACACCTGCACGAAGGGACTGCTTTCTGGCCCCAGCTCATTCCATGGAATGAGCCCACAGATGATGAGAATCGGCAGCGTGAAGAACAACATAATTCTCAGCATGAAGTTCCCCACAATTTTAGGCATCACCTTGTCCGCATTTTCCGTCTCCGTTAAGGTCAGGCCAATAAGCTCAGATCCTCCATACGAGAACATGACGACCAATAATGCCGAGAAGATCGATGACCATCCATTAGGGAAGAAACCGCCTGCTTGCGTGTAATTTTGCAGATAAGGCGTGTTGTCACTTGGAATGATCCCGAAGATCAGACCAGCACCGAGGAAAATAAAAATAATAATCATGGCGATTTTAATGCCTGCCAACCAAAATTCAAATTCTCCAAATACGCCTACACTTAACAGATTAATCAATATTATAAACACCGCACACGCCAGACTAAGCATCCACAGCGGCACTTCCGTGAACCAGTACTGCAAAAAGCTTCCTGCGGCAATCACCTCAATCACACATACCGATAACCAGAGGAAACAGTACATCCATCCCATAATAAAGGATACTCTGCTACCAAATGCTTCCTGCACAAAATCTTTCATGTTCTTGTTCTTGTATACTGTAGCCATCTCTGCCATCGCAGCCATGACTACCAGCAGCAATAATCCTGCAAAGATGTACGTTACAATGACTCCCGGACCTGCGAGTCCAATTGTTTCGGCGCTTCCTTTGAAAATTCCGGTTCCAATGACACCACCCATAGCCATAAAGCTAATATGTCTTGGTTTAAGTTTCTTCTGCAATGTTCCTTCTGTCTGAGCCAATTCCAATCCTCCTGATGTAAAAAACGTCTTCATTTCCTATTTCATGTTTACATAAACATAATGTCCAGTATACCCTATTGTGCATGCCTCAGCCCAGCAGTTCCGTACGGCCAATTCATCCCATGCCTATGCTCACATGACTTATGTTCTATACCCCACAATGATACGAGCCAATCGGTATGCTTCCAACTCATTCATTTAAATACATTCTACTCTCCTTGCGCTCTCTAATATGTATGATTTGTTGCAGTCCACCACTTCGTAAAACAATCGTTACACGCAAAAAAAACCAGCGGTCTGTATACAACAGAATGCTGGTTATCTGGTATTCCCGTTATGCCGTTATGCCTATATATCTATCATTCGATTTATAATTCCTTCGTCATAAAAGCACTGTTCGGGTCCAAACTATAATCTGCAAATGGCTCACAGTAAACAAATCCAAAGTCCTCATACAGCTTCCGCGCCGGGATAAAAGAATCCATCGAACCTGTCTCCAGACTGATTCGTTTATAGCCCCGATTCTTGGCAACCTCGATTATATGGGCAAGAATTTGTCTCGCCACGCCTTTTCTCACATGAGCCGATGCTGTGCGCATCGATTTCAATTCTGCATGCTCCGAGTTCAATTCTTTCATGGCACCGCAGCCCAGCAGCTCCTCCGTTTCCCATGCGCACCAGAATGTAATCTCCGGTTTCTTCAATCCATCCAGATCCAGGGCGTGAATACTTTCCGGCGGCGAATCTGCTGCCATGCCCTGCAAATGTTCTGCAATTAATCCAATGACTTGATGACCGCTCAAATCGTCTACTTTAATCTCCATATCTACCACTCCTGCCGACAATTTTGTTGTGTGTGTATCACTGAATACATGTCTATTATTTATATAGTACTACCATGACAGGTTTTCTGACAACAGGTTCAAAAACACGAATAAACTGTCTATTGTGATACCCTTAAATTTCCATTATAGTGAGGCTATCTGAGATCAAAAGGAGCGAAGAATATTGCGGAGTATCCATATAGTTAATCGTCGTTTTGAGGTGAAGCGAACTTAATTTATTCAAAGGAGACCATCATGACACTAACAACTGAAAATCTGTTTTATAGCAAACGGTTGAAAATGACTCCACCCCGTACAGAAGATGTACAAACCATGCTGCAATGGAATGAAGATCCCGAATATTTGCGAAATGTGGATACGGACATTGCCATCCCTTTTTCGGAAAAGCAGCTTGAAGATGAAGGTGAGACAAAGGACAAGGAAGTTTACTTCCGGCTTCGAACGCTTGAGGATGAACAATTGATCGGATTCGTTGTCATTCACAGCATTGAATGGAACAACCGCTGCGGACAGCTTGCCATTGGCATCGGACTCGCGGAGCATCGCAACAAGGGGTATGGAACGGAAGCATTGAATCTCATTTTGCGATATGCCTTCCATGAATTGAATCTGGACCGGGTAGGTCTGGATGTCATCGCCTATAATGCAAAAGGCATCCGTGCCTATGAGAAGGTCGGCTTTCAGCTGGAAGGTCGCGCCAGATCAGCTGTGTATCGTGACGGCAAGCGCTATGATCGCTTATTGATGGGAATTCTAAGACCGGAATGGGAAGCACACAATCAGATCAATGTGGAGGGTGGACAAGCATGAATATGAATGCAGAGGTCACTGAATTTATCGAACAGATCCCGGTTCCCTGGCAAGCCCAGGTTGCAAGTAAACTGCGGGTCTCCATTTGGCCTAGACGCTAACGAAACTGTTACACCCTAAATGGTCGATTTTCAAGGCATACAAATTTTAACGAATCTCAGTGACCTTATTTGAGTGTAACAACGCCGTCAGAGCCTTAAAATCGACCCTATTTATGAAATAACATCTCTGTTGGAGCTAGAATAAAAAGTGGACACCCATTAACGGACAGAAGGATAATAAGACTAACGGAGGTGTGTCCACATGGGAGAACAACGGCAACGATACAATGAAGAATTCAAAAAACAAACGGTCAAGTTTATTCAAGAACAGACGAAGACACTCAGTGATCTGGCAGAAGAGCTTAACATCCCGAAAAGTACGTTACATCAATGGATGAGCCAATATCGTGAGCTCAAAAACGAACCGGCTGCCAGTATGGACCGAGTTAAGGAACTCGAAGCAGAGCTGAAAGAGATGCGTCGCATGCTCCAAGAGAAAGAACATCGACTTGCCGATACGGAAGAGGAACTAGCTATTGTAAAAAAAGCGGTGCACATCTTCAGCAAACCAAAGAACTGAGATTCCAGTTCGTGGAGAATCATCGCTCCGAGTTCCACTTGGAGAAGATGTGCGAAACCCTGCAGGTCTCACGGAGCGGGTACTACAAATGGCGGAAGAACGAAACAAGCATGCAGGAGCTTCGGAAATCCCAGATCATGAAGCGAATTCAGTACCATTTTTCCGACCACAACAAGCGATATGGTAGCCCCAAAATTACACGGTTACTTCATCTGGAGGGGTTTAAGATCACCGAACGTACAGTGAGTGTGTACATGCGCCAAATGAAGCTCCGTTCCGTCGTTAGCCGCATATATCGTGTCCAGACCACGGACTCCAAGCATAACCATCCGGTCGCACCCAACACGCTGAATCAACAGTTTAAAACGCTCAAACCGAACACCGTCTGGGTTACAGACATCACATACATCCCGTGCCGAGGAGGACGCTTGTATCTCGCCAGTGTCCTGGATTTGTGCACGCGTGAAATTGTTGGTTGGCGTTTGTCGAACCATATGGAAACTAGCTTGGTGCTGGATGCTTTGAAGGCTGCTTACACTGCCAAACGACCTGGTAAGGGTTTGCTCCATCACTCGGATCGCGGCTCCCAATACACCTCCAAAGAGTACGTCGAGCAATTAAGTGCCTACGGTATGGAATCCAGCATGAGCCGCCGGGGAAACTGTTACGATAACGCCTGTATCGAGTCTTGGCACAGTATTTTGAAGAAGGAACTCATTTACTGTAATCCGCGCTTTAAAACACCGGAAGAGGCCTACATGGCTATCTACCAATACATTGAGTTTTACTACAACCGCAAACGAATGCATGGCGCACTGGGTACCTTTCCCTGCCCGTTTTGCACAGCAATTCACCGGAAATTCCGTAGCGTAAGTGTCTACTTTCTTGACAGAGGTCCATGTAATTCGTTACATCTCATAACGGTACAAATGGGAGCAAATAACGCGTCTTAGGTTCGTTAGACCAAAGTAACGTGAATAAGGGGCGTCCAGTGTAATCCTTGTAATCCTCATGACTTATGGGACTGCCTCTAGTCAAACAAAGGGGCCTCCCGTAATGTCGAAGACATATCGGATAGCCCCTTTTGGGTATGCTGCTGTCATTACACCTAAATCGCTTCTATGAATTAAAAAGATTATTGCTTCCTTCATCAGGACTGTTGATAAGATACCGCCGTCATCTGACACGGCTCGCAAATGAACATGTAATACATGCCATCCCCATACTCCTCAACCTCGCTCCAGTCGAGTTGACCAACGGCCCTCATGCTCGAAGAACAGCATGGACAATTCGGATACTCCGCGTCCTGAACCCATCCGGGATGGCCCCCAATCTGGGATAAAGAAGGCTCCATCGCCCACTCACTGGCATGGAACGCCTGACGTGGTGCAGTCGCAATCCGAAACTGCCGCCCTGCATCCGGTGCAAGCTGAGCATAGTCATTCGGGTCGAGATCATCCGCTCCCACGGGCATCACATTATGCGTACTCCAGCACGGTTCACCTGCTGAATCCATCTCCATATAAACGACGCCATAACAGCTGCATATCACGCAAGTCTGCACTTGAAGCCGCTCACTGTTCCAAGCAACGTCCTTCAGTGCTGGATGCCGTACATCCAGATCAATTAAGATCGTTAACGGACTGCCACACCACTCACAGTTATTGGCACGGGTCAACAGCACCGAGATCGGAGCGCCATCTGATGTGTCGTCAGCCCTTTCATTCTCTTTTACTTTATAGAGTGAATAACTTGGGGTGATGAATAAATCCCTGCGCTGACCTTCATTCGTCAACTCCCAACCGGCTTCGGTTGTATAGCGCTCTGGTGCAACATGCAGCTGATCTGCCCAGCGAGGCGGAGACTGCCTCCATTGCTGGAACTGACGTACGACAATTTCATCTCCAATATAGGCGAGCATGAGCAATAGATTGTTCCGATTCTCATCATCAGTATTCACCTGCTGCAAGAGTTGGTCACGTACTTCGGCAGAGGCACTCTTATACAAAATGACAGGGTAGTAGATTTCGCGCTCCAGCAGCTCCGGAATCTGTGCAGACAACGAAATATCATGGTAACAAACCAGATATACCAGAATATCTTTACCTGTATCATCATCCCCTGCACGAATGACCTGCATCGCATAGTCGATCATGAGAGCTTGCTGCTCCGCAGACAAGGACAGATACACCTGTTCTTTGGATTGCTCATATGCCACATAACGGATTAGTGGATCATGAACCTGGCGGGTATGCATGATTTTTAGAATCTCCACAGGGTCTGTCATTCCCTCATACAAGTTTACGTCACGCCGATTGGATTCAATGTATCTTTGATGTGCCTCGCGCTCCATCTCCTGCTTGCAAGGCATGCAATACCCACCTGTTCTGGCAGCCGTTGCTGGCAAAATCGTATTTGGGCACCCCTTACGTATGCACGGAATCCGTTCTGTCATCTGTGGGCACCTCCTCTACTTTTGATTCCACCTTACGATCCACTTAGCCCGATCCATATGGATTAGCGAAGAAAAGTCGCAGATTAGTGATGTCCCAGTTGGTCCTTCGTAAATTCATAAAATGCGATTGCATCTTCGCTGCTGGCAAAGCCCGCCTGAGCCATTTTGTCGCTACCGCCGCCTTTGCCCTGGTAGGCTCCGAGATTGCCTTTGAAGAAAGGTCCACAAGCCCACTCCGGTGGCTGTCCGTTCTGTGCCAGAACAACTTTGGCCTCCGAGATGCTCGCAAAGAGTACAAGTCCCTCATGTTCCGATGTCAGCTTGGTCGCCAGACTCTGCATATCCTTGAGCGATTTGTCCTCAAAGATTTGAGCAATGACAAGTCCTTCCCGTGCAGATAAAAGCTCTTGCGCATAATAAGCGTCATTGGAGGCTTTCACAGTGTTCAGCTCGGCTTGCAGCTGCTTTTGTTCTGCTTCCATTTTATCGATTCGATCCGCCAGCTCGTCCCTACTGGTCTTCAATTTGGCCGAAATTCCGGTTAGCACGCTTTGCGCGGCGTTGAACTCGTTCAGTGCCCGGTATCCGCATTTAAAATAAATCCGGGTGCTGCCCTTCATTTTCTCGGTTTTCAGCAGTTTAATGATCCCGATCTCACCTGTGGCTGACACATGTGTTCCTCCGCAAGCGTTATATTCCACACCCTCGATCTCTACGATGCGAATATCTTCGGTTACGGAAGGCAGTTTCACCAGTGGCAGTCGTGCTGCTTCTTCCGCAGTGACCCAGGAACTGCTGATTTTGGCATTCCGGTAAATCTGCTGGTTGACCTCCAATTCAATTGCAGCCAGTTGGTTCGCTCCCAGTTCGGCTGCAGCCACATCAATCGAGATATAATCTGTCCCCAGATGAAAACTGAGCGTCATCGCATCTGCCAGCTTCAGCGTAATAGCCGACAGCAAATGCTGCCCGCTATGCTGCTGCATATGATCGAATCTGCGCTGCCAATCAATTTGGCAATCCACGTCATTCTGTTCCAGCGCACGCTCCAGCTTATGTAGTACCTCACCGTCTTCACTAATCACATCCAGCACGGTAATGCCACCGATCTGTCCCAGATCACAAGGCTGTCCACCTCCATGGGGGTAAAAAGCCGTCTCCGCCAGCGTGACATATACACCGTCTTCTTTGTCCACTCTGCCTGTAATTTGTGTATGCCACTCCCGTGTGTATGCAGAGTCATAATAGATTTTTTTCGTCATCGAATCATCCCGATCCCTTCTCGTTTAAAGTAGAGTGTTGCTTTAGCATTTTTACGAATGCATCGTCACTTTCTGATCTATGCAAAATCCTTATGTACCTGATCTCCAGATTACACTATCTGGCATAAACAAGCCAAGTTTCAGCCTGCATGCATCCCTTTTTCATATCAAAAAACCGCTCTGCAAGTCAAGCTACAGGACGGTCATGTGAATCTCAGTAGCATAACGATACAACTTACTGACCCAAAATCTCTGTTTCCGTTCTTAGGGTGTGATATCATTTTGACTTAAAAACTTCAATAAATCGTTATTCAGCTGCACAACTTCGTTGTTTGCACTACTCGCATAGTCCGGCAACATCATATCCTTCACCATTTTAGTCCGTAACCATAGCATAAAGAACAAATCCAAAATCAAATCTGGACATGTAAGCACCATTTTAAATGCAGATGGATTAATAGCAACGCCCGCTTTTTGTATGGCTCTCAGATATGTTTTTAAAGTGTATGTTATTTGATGTGCCGTTTTTCTGTTGTTAGCTGTATTGGGGTCAATGATCTTATTATCAATTTTCAAAAAGCTAAGCATTGCAATGTCTGATACTGAATGTGTTATTAAATATGATCTCATATCCTTATTCATTGCCCAGGGAAGTTTTGCTGTTTTAAATATTTTTGCCAGGTTCTCTACACGTTCTGTCACTAAACCACTAATTTCTCCGAACACAGTAGTCACTAGAATCTTTGGTGGAAATCGGGCAAACAATATTCCTTCTTTAATCTGTCCGCCAACACCGGGAAAAGCGGGTAAAAGTCTATCTCCAACCATATCTAGCCACGAAGAAAATCCAATTGAATTATTAGTCATTGTAACAATATTTTTGCTTTGATTGTCTTTGAGCGCTAACAACGCTGATTCTGATCGATCATAACGAACGGTAACGAAAATAAAATCATATATATCATCATTTTCAAGCGTATCAATGACATTGACTTTTATCGATTTAACAGTACCTTTTTCATTATATTGCAGACCCTTTTCTTTCAATGTTTTAAATCGATTAGAACGTGCAAACATAGTAACGTCAAGCCCTGCTTCAATGAATCTCATTGCGTATATGCTCCCTATAACACCTGCACCATAAATTAAAATTCTATTTTGTTTAACGGACATAACAATCCTCCCTTTTTTTTGAATAATCTCTCTTGACTATACAACAACGTGTTGTATGATTTAATCATAAATCGTTATTATGCCCTTGATCAAACATCAGTTTTTAAATATTTGTCGGATGATACTCTTGTTACCGATAGGAGAAAAAAATGAAAAAGCAGCCCCAAATCACGGAAAAAACAAGACAAACGTTTATCAATGTTTTTTGTGAGTTATATAGTCAAAAGCCGATTGAAAAAATCTCGGTTCAAGAGATTACAAATAAAGCGGGATATAACCGCAGCACATTTTATCAATACTTTACTGATATTTACGAACTGTTAGACTTTGTTGAAAATGACTTAGTGAACTACATAAAAGAAGAATTGGTGAAAAAAGAACTATCTTCACATCCTGTTCAAGATGCGTTTCATTGTTTGGAAAACAAGGAATATCTCTCGGTTCTCAATGCCTTTTTGGGCGATTATGGCAGTATTCGTTTTTTAGAACGCTTGAAAAGAGAAATCACCCTTGGCAGATTGGAATTAAACCTACCTCCAGACAGTGCCATAACGCCATACTTAATTGAGTTTCACATCTCAACATCACTTTCTTTGTTTCGTCTTTGGCTCCAGCGACAAAAGGATTTATCCCCAGAAGAGTTTTTCAATTTAGTGGATAACTTATATACAAAAGGGATAGCGCCGTATAGTGAGGAAAATTGAAAAAGGTCCGAAAAGCTGTGTACGCGGCTGGTGGTAAGTATTCTGCAAGCGATCAACACCAAAAAAACCAATTTAAATGGTGGCCACTGAAAACTATCGGTTAAATATAAATTCCTGAAATGCGAAACGAGCCTTAGAAGCGATTCTAGAGGCTCGTTTTATTGTCGATTTTTTTAAGTTAACGACTGCACACATTTTTATTTCATTGAATCCGACAGCTCTGTGAAAATAACCCCCAGCGCATATGCGCCAGCATCCGGGTATCCGAGACTGCGATCACCAACAGCACCCGCGCGGCCCATACGTGCCACGATGTCTTCTGTTTTCTTCGCGCCTTCTACTGCCGCTTCAGCACCTTTGGCAAACGCTGTCTTGAAGTCATCTCCAGACTTCGCACTTTGCGTCCATGAGTCTGCACAAGGAACAAGTGCGTCAATTAATGTTTTGTCACCTACAACAGCACCACGTCCAAAGGAACGTTCGCCTGTAGATTGAATTCCTTGTGCTGCAGCCTGCATCATGTCAGCGAAATCTGCAACGTTCAATTGCTGCTTGTCACCTACGGCTTTGCCTGCCGCCCGGAATGCCGATCCCCAGATCGGGCCGGATGCACCGCCGCAGTATTCCATAATGACAAGAGAGCAGGCATCCAGGAATGAACCGATATCCTTTTTCTCTTCGTTGACGATATGGTTCCATTCGCGCTTGAGTTGTCTGAACCCTTTCGCTACGCTCATACCAAAGTCACCGTCACCCGCATGGGAATCCAGTTCACAGAACGGCACTTCGTTCTTGATGATGATCTCACTCATCTTATCGATCAGATAGACGATATTATCCAGGGAGAATTGATTGTTGTTGATTACCGCAGATGATGCAGGTGTCTCTACTTCATAGGATACAGGCGCATCTTCAGTCACGACGGCTTCCAACGCTTCGGAATAAGCTACTTGCGCTGTCGGAGGACCAGACACTTTGAACGCTGGGGTGTCACTTTCCTTGAACAACAACGTCTTCAGTTCATCGTCCAGTTTCAGGATGGTTACCGATGCACCTGCCATATCGATGCTCGTCATGTAATTGCCAACAAATGTAGTAGCTACATGCAGACCTGAACGCTGTGCCAGCTCACGCTGAACCGAGTTGTTGAGCAGATAAAGCTCCTGTAAAGGTGTAGCCCCGAACCCATTGACAAGCACAGCAATCTCCGCGGATGCACCGTTGTCCAGCTTCATGTCTGCAAGCAGCGCTTCAATCATGCGTCCTGCAAGCTCATCTGCAGATACCAATTTCTCGCGGCGAATGCCTGGCTCACCATGAATTCCTACCCCGAATTCCATCTCATCTTCAGCGATTTCAAATGTCGGTGTACCTTTGGCAGGTACAGTACAGGAGGTAAATCCAAATCCAATGCTGCGTACGTTCTGCGCTGCTTTCTCGGCAACAGTTTTCACCTCTGCCAGACTGCGGCCCTCTTCGGCTGCGGCTCCAGCGATTTTGTGCACCAATACAGTTCCGGCCACGCCGCGACGTCCTACCGTATACAGACTGTCTTGAACAGCGATGTCATCCTCAACCCGTACATATTGCACATCAATGCCATCTTCCTCCGCAAGATACGCCGCGTTTTTGAAGTTCATCATGTCGCCGCTGTAGTTTTTGATGATTAACAGGGTGCCCTTCTTGCTGGCTGTGGCCTTGATCGCCTGATACACCTGAATCTGGGAAGGAGATGCGAATACATCTCCACAGACCGCAGCATCCAGCATGCCTTTGCCAACATAACCTGCATGAGCAGGTTCATGGCCGCTGCCGCCGCCACTGACGAGGCTGACTTTATCGGCATTAATCTCTCTGCGTTTAATCACTTTATATTTCTTTAAAAATTCAAGCTCCGGGTGCGCTAGCGCAATCCCGTTGCACATTTCCATGACTACATTTTCAGCCTGATTGATGATTTTCTTCATGATTTCGCCTCCCGCCGAGCTTTGTATTCAGCACCGATCCGGTCAGCGGTAGCAATCGCACCAGCTACTTCAGTCACGGTGATAGGGAACGGCATCGCGTGAATCGATTCTTCCGGAATACAAGCAATCTCAGCCACTTTCAGCAGCTCTTCCTGGCTAATGGTATCTACACCGATGTCTGCGAGACATACCGGCAGACCAACTTCAAGACAGAAGTCGAGCACCTGGTGCAGCTCTTCTGTCGGCGCATTTTCAAGAACAAGCTGTGCAATTGTACCGAAGGCTACTTTTTCCCCGTGGAAGAAGTGATGTGTGCCTTCCAGAATAGTGAATCCGTTGTGGATCGCATGTGCTGCGGCCAGACCGCCACTCTCAAATCCAAGACCAGACAACAAAATGTTTGTCTCAACGATGTTTTCCAGCGCTTGGGTGACCATGTTGCTATCACTTGCCACTTTCGCTTTTACACCGTCGCTGAGCAGCATTTCGTAGCACAATTTGGCCAGCGCAAGTGCAGCATTCGTTCCTACTGCGGATGGTGTGTATCCTTCACGGGAACCCATTGGCAAACTTGCATTCACACGAGAGTATGATTTTGCTGTAGCTCTTGCCTCGAAGTACGTAGACAATGCGTCACCCATACCCGATACGAGGAAACGTGTTGGTGCGTTTGCGATAACCGTTGTATCCACAAGAACCACACTTGGGCTTTGTTTGAAATAAGCGTAGTCATCAAAAGCACCTTCCGGCGTATACAACACGGCAGAGTGACTCGTTGGTGCATCTGTTGCTGCGATCGTTGGGCAGATAATCAACGCCTCGCCTTCTGCTACACATTTGGCTGCATCAATCGCTTTACCGCCGCCGAGACCGATGGTACATGTGCATCCTTTTTCCTTCGCAATTTCCTGGAGACGAGCGACTTCCTCGCGCGAACATTCTCCTCTAAAACCGCTTTCAACAAACGTAATATTAAATTTCTGTGCCGTTGCATCGAGCTTCGCTTTTACACGATTTACATCATCGGGATGCGCGATCAGTAATGCAGATTCACCAAAAGATTTCACAAAGTAACCTAGGTTCAACAACTCATCTTCACCTTGTACGTACTTCGTTGGGCTAATAAATGCTTTTCTCATAATGATATGCCTCCTATGGATGATATAAGTTCGTTAACGGTATCAATTACCGACATGCCTTCAACAAGGCTACCTGATGTAATTCTTGGATGAACTTATACATTAAATTTTAAATACACTCAATTAATCTAAATATAACTCATGCATGTTCGGGTTACAGTGGACTTTGATAACAAATTATTATAATTTGCAATCGTAATTTTTTGCTTTTCAACGGAATCATGGTATCTTATTGTCATGAGATGGGTGAATTTTGACATCATTTATACATTACCCGTCATGGACTCATCTTAATATGTACAACTTGCTAACTTTTAACGAGCGTAATCATTCATCAGGTTAGCTATGGAGGTTTCACCTATGATTAAAGAATATCTGCATATTAATAAAATTCTCGACCTGAATAAATGGAAGCGTCTACAGGATTCTCTTGCCACCGTGACCAAGCTGGCTATTCTAACCGTCGATTATAAAGGCATTCCCGTAACGAGCCATAGCAGCTGCCAGACGTTTTGCCAAAATGTACGCAAAGATCCCGAACTGCTCCCCTACTGCCAGAAATGTGATTCTCGAGGGGACTGGAAGCCGTTCGCTTGAATGAGCCTTATGTCTACTTGTGCCATTTCAATATCGTGGACATCGCCATTCCGATCACGATCGATGGCAAATATATCGGCGCCGTAATGGCAGGACAAGTGAAGCTCGCTGACCCGAAGAAAGGGACGGATCTGGAACAGATCGTCACGTCCAAGAACGTGCCTATGCATGCTGCGAAGCTGGAGGAATTACAGGACGATTATGACCAACTGCCTGTCATGACCTATGAAGAGGTTGTGAAAATTTCCAACATGCTTTCTTTACTCTGTAACTACATTGTGGAGGAAGCGCTCAACAAAAATTTGCTGTTGGAGATGTTCGAGAAAGCTTCGGGGAATCAGGAATCTCTGAACCTGTCCACCATTCTGCCCGGGTACTCCATCCGAAATATTGAGTCTATCAAAAAAGAAATGACCAATGCGATTGCGGATGCCTATCTCAAAAACAGTCCTAACGAAACGGAAAGCTCCAACCTGGTGCTCCAACCTGCTTTTGAATACATTCACAGTCACAAGAGTGAGCAAGTCTCGCTTAAACAAATGGCCGATCTATGCCACCTGAGTCCAAGTTATTTTAGCAGGCTGTTTGCCAAGGAGACCGGTGAGAACTTCACAACCTATATTGCACGGCTCAAAATCAAATGGGCGAAGCAGCTGCTTGAAGTAACGGACATGCCCGTGTCGCAGATCAGTGATGAACTGGGGTTCAATGAATCGGGTTATTTTATCAAAATATTCAAAAAATTCGAGGAGATTACGCCTGCCCTCTATCGCAAATACATGCAGGACCAATGAGCGAGTATAGCCATAAGCTTTTGTTAACCAGGAAAAGTTACCCAGAAAGTTTCACACCAAGCTCTTCTTCCAGATTCTGAATCTGTTGGCTCAGAGGTGGCTGCGTCATATATAATTTCTCTGCCGCACGGTGGAAATGAAGCTCTTCCGCCACGGTGATAAAGTATCGTAATTTTCGAATATCCATACGTCTGTTGTACGGGCCTCCCAACTATACTAGCCTATTACTTCATTTGATTCCTGAAACCAGACGGCTGTTCAGCCAGCACGGTCATTCATTCATTCATTCATTAAAGTACCTTTCGTCGCCTTTCCTACTATCCCTGCAAAAAAAATGCCCTATCCAGAAGTGGATAAGGCAATATGAGTATAACATTATTAGTTCACCTGTTTACGCAGCTCTTCATCCAACCAATCCAGTGCTAAATGCAGCTTGTCCTTGGGCACATTCTGATACCGATCCCCTGTTGAGAGTTCAAAGGCACAGCTATGAGCACTGGACTGCTGCAAATATGAAGTGATCCCTATGCCGAATTGCTGAGCCATGGATACCAGAATACGCTCCACCTCGGCTTGGGCCAATGGAATATGTACGTGAAACATATTGGAGACGGGCACTTCTGGCAATGTACGTATACCATGGCACGCATTCAACAAGGAGGCCAGTTCCTTGGCCTGCTCATAATAAAGCCCCATTTTGCCAATCCGTTCATTAAAATAGTATTGAGAACTCAGAATATATGGATAAAGGCCGATCAGATCGCCGCCGTGACGCCGTTTCCATATTTTTGATTCTTGCATAACATCCGAATCCCCTGCCAATATGGCCCCAGCGATGCCTCCAATGCCTTTGTAAAACGACACATAGACACTATCAAACAGACTGCAAATTTCGGCTGCTGTCTTCTGATAATAAGGCGTGATTTCGAACAGGCGTGCCCCGTCCAGATGAAGCTTGATTCCACGTTCACGACAATAGGATGAGATTGCCTCCAACTCTTCATACGCAGGTAATTGTCCTCCAATCTCGCGTTGAGGCAGTTCTAGCAGCAGACAGGAAATCCCCTCATCGATCCCCTCTACATCTTCCAATCGAATCAATCGGTCCTCGTCCGCCAGCAAAATGGATTCAATCTGGTGCAGCTCCTTCAGTCCGTCTTCCTCATGGATTTCCAGATGAGATAAAGGGTGATAGGCTACCCGCTTGATGCCTTTGCGGTCACACCAGATACGCAGCGCGATTTGCTGCGCCATCGTACCACTGGGGAAAAACACAGCCGCTTCCTTGCCCAGAACATCAGCCATCTGCTGCTGGAATTGATCAATGATTTCGCCGTTGCCATAATGATCACTATATTGCTCCCCATCCACATGCGCCAGCACTTCCTGAAGCACTTTGACTTTACGGCTGCCATGGCCGCCTATAATAAACTCCGCCTGCCCAAATGCTTCCGCTAACGTTAACTCTGTATCCTTCAAGGTTATTCACTCCTTTATTGTTGTTCTGATTCTTTTTTCATCATCATCTGTACCAATGCACCCAGTGCTCCGGATAGATACTCACTCCGTGAGTAGACAAATCCTACTTCCAACCTGCGATACGGATCAGGCAAAGATAACACTGTAACCTCGCCTCTATGTTCTGCTTTGGTAACCGAGGAGCGTGGGAGTAATGACACCCCTAACCCGGCAGATACGCCATTCATAATGGTGTGCAGTGTTCCGTATTCCGTGACATTGAGGGTGTGAACGCCTTGATCCTTCAAAAAGGCTTCTGCCTGATCGCGATGGGTACAGCCTACTTCAAAAAACAACATCGGTTTGCGCAATAAATCATGCAATTCGTGGTTTCCGGGTTCGGCAATCAATACCAATTCATCGTCGTACACTTTCATATAACTCAGCTCAGGGTGGTCGACCGGGCCATATATTAAAGCGCCATGCAGCTCATGTTGAATGACCTGCTGATTCAGTTCGTGTGTACCCCCTGTAATTAGCGAATGCTGGACCTCGGGGTAACATAAACGGTATTCAGCGAGCATCGGCGTCAGAAAATTAGAGGCTGCGGTCTCAATTGCACCAAGACGAAGCATCCCTGCGGGTGGACTCCCCTTCTGCGTTGCCTGCTCCGCTTCATATAACAAATGTAATATTTTATCCGCATATCCCAGTAAATTCTCACCCGCTGGTGTGAGCGACATGCCCCGGTTGGAACGATGGAACAGTGGCACTTGCAGCTGATCTTCCAGCTGTTTGATTCGTGTTGTTACATTGGATTGCACATAATTCAGCGCTAATGCGGCTTTGCTGATACTGCCTTCGCGGGCAACCGCCTGAAATATTTTCAAATCTCCGGCATCCATGCCCTGATCACCTGCTTGTTATCTATAATCTGAATTGATAGTGACATTCATTTTTGTTCATTTTACGTGAATCTGACCCATCTGTACAATGAGGCTCAGTAGTAAACTTTTTATATAGTCAGGGAGGAATTTTGAAAATGAAAGCGATTATACATGCCGGCCAAAGCGGCCTTGAAGGTCTTCAATATACAGATTCAACATCTCGTGCACCGCAAGCCGGGGAAGTTCAGATCCAACTAAAAACCGCTGGAATTAATCATCGTGATCTGTTCATCATGGCAGGACGTACATTCCAGGACACACCGCTCATTCTTGGTTCCGATGGAGCAGGGGTAATCATAGCGATTGGAGAAGCTGTAGAAGGCTTATCGGTTGGGGATGAGGTCATTATCCACCCTACTCTCGGTTGGGAGCATGCAGCTGACGTACCTCTCGTGCCCGATATTGTTGGTGGCCCTACGGATGGAACTCTCGCACAATATATTACGCTGCCTGCCAGAAATGCCTTGTCCAAACCTTCTCATCTATCATGGGCGGAAGCAGGGGTGTTGTCCCTTTCGGCTCTGACAGCATACCGCGCCTTATTCACTCGTGGCGGACTTAAACAGGATGAACATATCCTCATTCCCGGCATCGGGGGCGGTGTAGCGACATATGCCCTGCTCATGGCCGTAGCCGCTGGTGCGAAAGTGACCGTTACGTCCAGAAGTGAAGCCAAGAAACATGAGGCTCTGCGTCTTGGCGCAACCCGTGCATTGGATAGCCATGCCGATTGGAGTTCGCATAACGATCTGGAACCTGTTGACATGATCTTGGATAGCATCGGACAAGCCATGTTCCCGAAATATTTTGATATAATCAGACCAGGTGGCCGTATCGTGATGTATGGTGCAAGCTCGGGAGATGATCTGAATATTCCGATCCGCTCGATCTTTTTCCCGCAAGTTAGCCTGATTGGCACCTCCATGGGCAGCCGCGAAGAGTTTGTCCAGATGCTGCAATGGGTGGAGCAACATGATATACATCCTGTAATCGATGGCATATATTCGCTGCAGGACACAGCGAAAGCATTCGAACGTATGGAAAAGGGAGAGCAGTTTGGCAATCTTGCTATACTCGTGGAGTGACATCAGATTTTAGATGGACTTTCATTACTTGGTAAAATAATTTTACGATAATGGGGTGAAGCCATCTGACCCGTCTCGCTAAACGTACAGTCATTGTTCTTGTCGCTATTATGCTGCTGGCCCAAATTCCTATGTTGAAAGAAACCTTTGCCCGAGGGGTAACTACGTTATATGTGAACATAAAGTACCCTGAACACTCCTTTCAATACAGGAATTTCATCTATGAATCACACTTTGGAAACTATTTCATTACATATACTGACCAAGACGAAATGGTCATTAGCCTGATGCTTGAGCCCAAATTTTTCCCGGTAATCGTTACGTATGACCCACTGGATCAGCCCATGACAGACTAGTCTGTTCACTCTATGAATCATTTAGGAGGTATCATATGTCCAACCATTTGCATTTAATCGATTTGGTTCGCAAGCTGATGAATGCCGAAGGAACCGAAGATGAACTAGATGAGATACTAACCGAGCTACGGCAGCAATTGCCTCATGCAGAGATCAGTAATCTGATTTTCTGGGATGATCGAGACCTGACACCCGAACAGATTGTGGAAGAGGCGCTGGCTGCTCGTCCGATCATTCTTCCGCCCAGCCCTTAGCCCTTATCCTATTAAATAATCCCTTTAAATCCAGACCACCTCTCCCCAACTTCCATATTTTCGTTATAATGTAAACAAGACATCAGGAAACAGGAGGCGAATTATGGAAACGGAAGGTTTACGGAACGTAGAACTGCTTGCTCTGAAGAAACATAAGATTTACAAACAAAGCTTAATCAGATACCTTGCGCGCTCCATGCTCGCCAGCATGTTTATCGGGTTTGGCGTCATCGTGGCGTTCAAGACGGGTAACTTCTTTTATATGGAGAATTCCCCTTTTACATACTCCATGGCTGCCCTCACGTTCGGCGCGGCAATTATTCTGATCGCCTATGGCGGCGGTGACCTGTTCACCGGTAATACGTTCTACTACACCTATGCTGCCTTGCGCAAGAAACTGAAATGGTTCGAAGTCGTGAAGCTGTGGATCGCAAGTTACAGCGGGAATCTGATGGGTGCGGCGGTCTTTGCTCTGTTGATCTATCTGACAGGACTGTTCGATTCGTCTCAGGTTAATGGTTTT
The DNA here is from genome assembly GCF_052244825.1 of Paenibacillus sp. 1A_MP2. Lineage (NCBI taxonomy): Bacteria > Bacillati > Bacillota > Bacilli > Caryophanales > Paenibacillaceae > Paenibacillus > Paenibacillus sp. 1A_MP2. Next base: position 6,243,754 of record NZ_JBQQCS010000001.1, read on the forward strand.
CTGCTGAGTGTCGTAGAGCACAAGATGGAAGCTCCAGCTATGCAGCTCTTTTTCCGGGGGATTCTATGTAACTGGCTCGTTTGTCTGGCATTCTTTGTGCCTATGTTCATGAAGGAGAATGGTGCGAAAATGTTCGCTATGATGCTCTTTGTCTTTTGCTTCTTCATCTCGGGGTATGAGCACAGCGTCGCCAATATGTGTACGTTTGCGATTGCGTTGGTACTGAACCATTCGGGGACCATCTCGTTCGGCGGGGTAATCCACAACTTGGTTCCGGTGACACTGGGCAATCTGGTAGGCGGCGTGCTGCTGATGGGCTTTATGTATTATGCGGTGAACAAACCGTTTCTGGACGAAGAGACACACTAATATCTTTGGGCAAAAAAAACCTCCTTACTGGCCCGGTCACCTGACCGTGGCTGGCGGTAAGCTAAATCATAAACGCCCCGCAACCTTTCCATCCTGTGATGAAGGTTGCAGGGCGTTTATTCATGGGCAGGCCGCTATATGCCAGCCCTCGTTTCTACCAACCGAGTACCACTTTGCTACAGCATCATCTCAACATTTCTAATCATTGCTGCAATTGTGCAAGGATTTGCGGGTCCTTGATCTTCTTGTCTTCAGCCAATAACATCACTTTGGATAGAATTTCAGCTGTTCTCGGATCTTCATCCAGGAATGGAAGGAAGATTCTGCCTCGGTGCTGACTGTGTACAGGTACAATGTGAAGCGCACCAGTCGCCTGCTTGAACACATTACCACTACCAAGATGAACGGCATACTCGCCCAGTTCACCATCTATTCGAGCATAATTTCCATTGAGACGCACGTTATTGATCTTCAACAGACGCAGCGACTCATTCACGATCACATGACGCATCTCCATCGTGGTCAAGCTGGCTTCCGGATCTACTCCACCAACATGCGCAACGCTAACGACCAAATCGATGTCACGCATGACCTCAGAGAAGAAGACAGGTGGAACATCCTTCAACGCAACAGGTTTATACGTCTTCCGATTATAGAACTGTACCGTCTCCAGGGTAGGTGCTTCAGTATCTGCCGGTGAGAACCAGTCTGCCATGGCATAGAGATTGGCAATCAGATTATGCTCATAGCTTACCTTTTGCAGCCCTTCCTCATAGCTGACGGTCCATTGGCGTCCTTTGAGCAGGGCAACTGCTTTTTTCGGCTGAATCTGATAACCTGCATACCGACGGGATACCGTTCCATTAGCCAGCTCATCCTCATTCGGAAGATAGAGTTCACGGAACACCTGCTTGAATGGCTGCCGTTCCTGACGGTTGAACAGATCCCGTTGGAATTCGCTCCAGCTTCCACTCTGGAAGAGATGCAATGGATGTGCAATCAGTAGACGATCTTGTTCCGCCAAGGTTTGAATCAAGCCTTCCATACCTGCCGAAGCTGGAGCTACCAGCCCACCAGACGTTACATCGAATCGTCCAAGCTTGTCATCTGCTTGGAACACAAGAGTGCGAACCAGTGGACGAAGAACCGGATTCTGCAACAGACTTGAAACTTCCTGACGCGTAAAGGAAGTTCCTGCGGTCATGGAACGCTCCAATTCCTGTCTTGCCCGGCGATACTGCTCAACCAGATCCGTCTTTAATTCCTTCAATTCGGCGATGTATCCATCTTTCTTGAACCGGGCAGGTACAGATTTGAGTGTTTTCCCTTTGCTTACGATGAGCAGTTCCGGCTGACCTTCTTCATCAATGACCAATTGAGCTGTGGTCGCCTCATCCAGTTCATGGGGCTCAAAATAGGACTTCATTTCATCCAGCTTGCGAGCTTCCATATCCCACATCAGCCGGGTAACATCGGCATATCCTGCATTACGGGCAAGGTTGCCCAGCGCAATCTGGGATACCAGACCTTCACTGGCCCGGCGCTGTGCGCCAAACTGCTTGCTCTGCATCAGGAACTTCTGTATGAAGTCGTATCGCTCGCGCAGATCCTGTTCCTTTTCTGCTGCAAACGGAATCAGGCTGTAGGTCAACAAATGATCTTTATTGCGCTTCTCTTCCACAGACTCACGCATGTCCTCTAATTTCAGCTTGCCTAGTGCCGCATCTGCGAACAATTGTGATCTACGGTGATTGGCTCCCCGGATATATATTTGGCACAATCGTACAACAGACTGAACCGCTCCTCGCCGACGGCCTTATATGCCTCCTCGAACCAGGCAATATCAAATGCGCCTTCATTGAAGTCCTGTGGTGTGATGGGAGAATAATGCGCCACGATCGTTTCTTTTTCAGCAGTGAATCGTTCATTGATATGGGCATGGAAGTACCAGGCTGCACTGCGAAGACCTTCCCATCCAAGATGCTTCGCAACAATCTCCATCCATTGCGGCGCGTACATCGCGGCTTCCAGGAGCTTCTTCTCCTGAATGGGATGCTTCGCCAGCAATTGTCCCAACAGCACTTCGTCCTCTCCATCACGCGGATGGCATACCTGGATCAGGTGGCTGAACGTTTCTTTACGTGTCGTATTGTCACCATAGCTGTAGATATATCCACGGACAAAGGTATCCTGATCCATGGCAGCAACGAGATGCACCCAATGCTCCAACCCATCAATGCGCTCAAGCTTCATCGCCAGGGTACTTACTTCTGTAGAGAGCTCTCCTCTGGTCAGCTCAATCTCCAAAATTCGCTCAACAACCGTTCTTCGGAGTTCTGCCAACATCGGTTTCTCCGCAATCCAGTCATTTCGGCTGGATGTCAATTCCCGAATAAACAGTGCACGGGACTCTCCAACAAGCAGCTGCTTGTAGACTTCCTGTGCATCAATGAAGCCCAGTTCATAGGCACGCAGGTAATCATTCAGCGTAAGGAAGGAGCCTCGGTAACTGCTCTTGTTTAATCTGTCGAATTGGCTTAACGTCTGAAAATACCGTTTGAAACTGTGATCGTCATGTACGCGATCCCGTACAATATAGAACCATGGGCCAGACAAGAGATCAAGCATGCCCGATTCCTTTTCCATTTGTTCCTCAGGCATCATTTTCATCACCGCATACAGTGTCCGCTCAGCAATTTCAAATGTATCTGACCTATTGCTGTCCTCATAAACAGCCTCAATCAGCGTTTTCACCTGATCTGCGTAACGAAGCTCACTGACCATCTTTTTCATGTCCTGGATATGCTGAACCGGATAGACCTCTTCAGCAAATTCCTTACGCCAGCCCTCCAGCAGCCAGTGTTTCTCCAATTCACCATATTCGTACACGGTGGAATAGTATCGGTAATAATCATCCAGCTTTTTGTTCAGATCCTCCAAACGAATCGCGAACAACATTTGCAGCAGTTCCTTACTATCCAGACCACTCTTCTGCACATATCCCCCCATATATTATGGAGAGGGAATTGCTCCAATAACACTACATCCTGCCGCTGATCGTAAGGGGTGTAGACCATCGCACGCAAAGTCGCACCTACAAGCAAGGTTTCTTTGTAGCCCGCATAATATTCAGCCTCATATTCATGGTCTCTGTGCTCATGCACCAACGCATCCAAACCTTCAAGAAACTGCTTCGCTTTTTCTAGAGAAAGGGTAAACACATCCTTGGGCTTGAAGCCACCGAGATCACGTTCTTCATGAAGCAGTGGATTTTCCCATGAAGGATCATACAAGCCGAATCCATTAGCCGCCGTATATCTGCTGCTCTGCTCTGTAAGCTTATCCAGCAGCTTTTGCTCCTTGGCCGTTGGTTTCTTGATGAGCTCTATTAATGGTTGCATCTGCTCCTGCTGGTCCGAGCGCTGTGGATCTGCGGAGACCTCTGTCAACAGTTCCAGTGCGCCCAATCGCTGCAGTTCGCTTTTGGATTGCAGGAGTCGTTTCAGTGATACCATCAGCTGATCTGCTGGCTGAAGCAGCATTACCTGAATGATCTTCTGACGCAGTGTTCCCGTTTTCAGCTTCAGCAACGCCTCCATTTGCAGCAGCTCTTCAACCGTCAGCGTCAACAGCTTCGCTTTGATCAGAGCATTCTCACGGTTGTTCATGCTTTTATCCGACAGGCTGTCAAAAATAAACTGTCTTTGTACTTCATTCTCGGGGTGATGGACAAACTGGGACAACAATTCCCCTCGCAAATCCGGGCTTAGCTTGTCCTTGAGTGCAATAACCTCGCCAATCCATTCCGGGTCCATGTCATACGCAGCAAGGTACAGCATTTTTTTCACTACATCATCTGGATCGATCCGATAGTGAACAAATTCAAGCACACCGGATGGTCCACCATCCCCTCCCTGCGGAATGTGGGTCAGCATTTGTTTGAACAGATCGAAGTCACGCCGACGCACGGCTTTATCTTCAAAAACAGGCAGTGGCCAGACGTGAACACTCCGTTGATTCTCTCCATTTTCAAAGCTCCAGTTAAACATGTACATGGCATCATAATTCTCAATCACCCAATGTAGTAATTCCAGATCCTGTACTTCAAGATACTGACGTGCGATATGTAACCGCAGCCCTCTGTTCTGACTGTTTGCGAGCACGTATTGTGCAACAATTTGCTGATATACTTGTCCGTGATCCATGATCTGGATGACTTTTCGTTCCAGCTCCTTCTCTTCGATGACAGCCGTTGCCCAAAGACTAATAAACAATTGGTTTGCATCGGCACTTTGCTGCCATTCCTCTCGAACCGCAGGATCAGTCAATGCTTGATGCGCTTGGGTGATGAGCTGAGCAGCAACACGCTGATTTGCCGCTTCAATTCCGATCCCTGTCCATACGGCGAGCGCTCTCACCACCGAACTGAACCGAATCAGGTTGTTGTCGATAATTATTTTTAATATGTATATATACGCCTCAAGTGTTCCTTCATCCATCCGTTCCACAATGCTCTGGCGCAAACCCTCCTGCAGCCTTGCTGCAATCAGCAATTCCCCAACCATCTGGTAAGCATCCACCTGATCGCTCATAAAGATACCCTTAATCATCTCAGTGGTCAGCAATGCATTCTGATTGTCGCCATAGATAATATCATGCAGTCCCTGCTTCATATCGCCGGTTTCATGATCCAGTTCATAGGCAATACAATCCGGTACAACGGCTCTAATCTCATGAAGATAATCAAATTTGTACTCCCGCATGGATACATACTCGTTCAGAGAGAAGCCATGCATCTCCATGCGAAACAAGGCGATCATTTTACGAAAAACCTGTCCAATATGCTGCTCGGGATCGATCGTACGAAAAGGTCTGCGCTCATAATTTTTGCTATAAGGAAAATTCGCGGCACGTTCGGCAATGTAGCGGAACCTCGCCAGAAATGGTTCGCTGACCAGATGTTCCAGCACATCCAGCAATGGACGGAACAATGGAGCTTGCATCTCAGCGGCCATACGTTTCAATAGTATATCTGCATTCAAATAGGCCTTTTCGTCTTCGCGCAAATAGGTGAATCCAGCCATCTCTGCAACATAGCCGGCGAGTTCCTGCTCCATACCATTCAGCGATTTCACTTTTTCCTGCAACGCTTGTTGATACTGTTGAACTTTATCTTCCTGATTCATTCCATTCTCCTCCTCGTCACTCTCTACCACAGACGCCCGGCAAGCATGGTAAAACGGATAAATACCACGTTATCGTCTTCCTGTATAATCAACGGCTCATCCAGTCCCTGCAACTCTTCATCATTGAGAAACACTTTGAATAACCCATCTTCATATGCGGTTATAGCTGTATCCATGGCGCCTTCTATATCAGGGACCCCTTCGTTGTAAATCGCGCCAAAGCCGACTTTGCCTGCTTCCCCCTGCTCCTGAATGTCCTCAGGCATCAGGTAGGCAAGCCATTCCGCTTCATTTTTCTTGTCCTGAAGAGCCTTGAGCTGCTGAGCCACCATGTTCTTAATAAGCTGTCTCGGCGTATCGGTTGTTTCCGGAAGTTCGGCAGCTTGTTTGGCAAGTGCCGGCTTGCGTTTCCCCAGACTTTTCACCGTAATCCATACGTTCACTGGTTACCTCCTATGTATAACTTTATGTTAGAAGAAGCCTCTATCCGCCTTATATCTATATCATCATGGAAAATGGACCAAACTTAAGCTTCTTCCTATTTCGTTATTCATTTAAATATGCGTACATATGTGCCCCTATTGAACATTCTAACGAATATTCCGACCATATTCATGGGCCAATCCTCATATTTACATGCAACTAGCGAACTAATGACCTATATAGCATTTTGACAGTCGGATCGGTCCCCCACAGCAAATAAAAAGAGAACAGTGCGCCCTCGGACAGTCACTGCTCTCTGTATTGTTAAGATGAATATTTCTTCAAAATAATAACCGCATTATGACCACCAAAGCCAAAGGAGTTGGACATGCCTATCTGCATGTCAGCTTCTCGTGCAACGTTGGGTACATAATCGAGATCACACTCCGGGTCGCCCTGCTCTTGATTGATCGTCGGTGGAATGATGCCGCTTCGCAAGCTTTGAATGAGCGATATGGCTTCAGCCCCACCAGCCGCACCCAGCATATGCCCGGTCATCGATTTGTTTGCCGTTACCGGAATATCATAAGCTTCTGCACCGAACAGCTGCTTAATTGCTCGGGTCTCAGAAAGATCCCCGCCTCTGTACTGGTAGCATGAGCATTAATGACATCAATCTCATGCGGTTGAAGCTGCGCATCTGCCAGAGCGGCTTTCATGGCCAAGTAAGCTCCGCGCCCTTCCGGATGGGTGGCTACCATATGATACGCATCTGAACTGGCACCATACCCAACAATCTCCGCAAGGATGTTTGCGCCTCTAGCAAGGGCATGGGACAAGGACTCCACAACCAGGACCCCGGCGCCCTCAGCCATGACAAAACCGTCTCTGCCTGCATCAAATGGTCGGCTCGCTCCTTCATACGCTTCGTTTCTTGTAGATAGTGCCGTTGCATTACCGAAGCTTGCCAGCGATACTTCGGTGACAGCAGCCTCCGTCCCGCCAGCAAATATCACATCTGCCCCACCATGACGAATCAGCCGGAAAGCCTCACCTATCGCGGTATTACCGATCGAACAGGCTGTCACTGGCGAGAGCGTGGGTCCCCAACAGCCAAACCTCATGCTCACCATGGCCGCAGCCATATTAGATATCATCATGGGCACCAGTGTTGGACTGACTCGTGCAGGCCCACGTTCAGACAGGAGTTTGCCTTGTTCCATCAGGGTCTGTATTCCGCCGATGCCGGAACCGATATATACGCCAACTCGCTCCCTGTCCACATGATCCATCACGAGACCGGAGTCAGTCAGAGCCTGATCTGCTGCCGCAACAGCAAATTGCACGAACCGATCCATACGCCGTGCTTCCTTTCGTCCAAACCGTTCCTCTCCGTCAAAATCACGGACCACTCCTGCTATCTTCGTTTTGTAGGACGTTGTGTCGAACGCCTCAATAGGCGAAACTCCTGATTTGCCTTCCACCAATCCATTCCAAAATGTATGCACATCATTCCCCAAAGGAGAGATAATCCCCATTCCAGTAATAACTACACGTTCCATAATGCATCCTCCTTCAGTGCTCTTTCCATACTTGTTTCGTTCAGTTATGCACTTATATTGCCATTCGTATTATCCTATTACAAGTTGTCAATTATAATAGTATAATGACTACCATGATAAACTCAGGATTGAAGGTGATGGCATGAACCATGATGTCAGGCTACAGGCACTATCCGCTTTTCTGAAAAACCAGCGCTCCAAAATCTCTCCGGAATCCGTCGGATTACCCGCAGGCACCCGCCGAAGAACGCCAGGATTAAGAAGAGAAGAAGTATCCCAATTGGCTGGTGTAAGCACAACGTGGTACACCTGGCTTGAACAGGGCCGGGATATTCAGGTATCTCATTCCGTGCTGGATAACATCGCTTCAGCTCTCAAGCTGACTGCGGATGAACGGAAATATTTATTTTCCCTTGCTCTGGAGTATCATTCGGAACTTTATATCCTGGATGAGAAGCCGCTCCAAATTCATCCTTCCTTGCAGAAAATATTGCAGGAACTTCGCAATTGTCCCACAATCATCTCGGACCGACGCTGCCATATTGTTGGCTGGAACGACGCGGCCCGGCATGTTTTTATGGACTTTGAACAGATTCCTGCTGAACAGCGGAACATGATCAGCTTATTGTTTGAACGAAAGGAATTCCGGAGACTTGCGGTCAATTGGGAGGATTTTGTTAGTGGATTCCTGGCTATTTTCCGTGCTTATTACGGTCAATATGTGGATGATGAATGGTATAACCTGTTTTTGGGTGACATGATGGAAAGATATCCTGATTTTCATACCCTCTGGAAACAAAGCAGTGTTAGCAGCGCCCCGGACGTGTTGATTGAATTTAGACATTCCAGAGCTGGCAAAATGCTTTTTGATCTTACCTCGTTACAGGTTCAGGGAAATGCTGATTTACGGTGCAGCATCTACACACCTGCAACAGACACCGCTACCGAGCGGAAATTGATCCGCCTCATGGAGCCGAAGGCAGAAGGTGATCCTGATGAAAGCTGATGCTGCTCTTTCTCATTTACTCCGTAATGCAGGTTAACAAAAAAGACCCAGGCGATGAGGCCTGGGTCTTCGTATTTGTCTTGGATCATAGGTTTAAAATCATTTCAGTTGCAGATGAACTGAGATCTTATTTAAAAGCCGGGATCGCAATATCCGCATACTTCTCTTCAAAGAAGGCCTTCACTTCTGGACCCGCCATACGCTTCGCCAGTTTCTGAATGGCTTCCGAATCCTTGTTATCTTCCCGGGCAACCAACGTAATGGCAAAATGGGAATCATCCTTCTCCGTAAACAGCGCATCCTTCTTCGGTGTAAGTCCAAGTGGACTCGCATAGGCCGGAGTCATGGCAACCAGATCGGCATCATCCAGCATGCGGGCCAACATCAACAGATCCACTTCTTTGAACTTGAAGTTTTTCGTATTCTCCGTGATGTCTGCTTGCGTTGCATTGAAACCGACGCCTTCTTTCAGCTTGATTAGGCCGTTCTGTTCCATCATCACCAGCGAGCGTCCAATGTTCGACGGATCGTTGGCAATCGCTACCGTTGCACCTTCAGGCAATTCTTCCATGGATTTATACTTCTTGGAATATGCTCCGTAGATCGCATTGTAGATCGGTTGCACAGCTACCAGATTAGCGTTATTTGCTTCATTGTACTGATTCATGTAAGGTACGTGCTGGAAGAAGTTTGCGTCTACTTCTTTGTTCGCCAATGCAGTATTCGGTTGAACGTTATCCGAAAGTACAACTACTTCCAGATTAACGCCATCTTCTTTCAGCAATGGCTTCACAATATCCAACACATCCGTCATTGGCGGAATCAAAGTAGCTACTTTGAGCGTCACTTCTTGTCCGGCTTGGCTACCTTCCTTGGTTCCTTCCGCCGCAGGTGTTTCTTCTTTTTGCCGCATCCGGCTGCTACCAGCGTCACTGCCAGCAGCATGAGCATTAGTTTTGCTTTCATCTGTATATTTACCCCTTCATCATGTAATCGGTATTGGTCATGCTGTATTGCATTTTTTCTTTGCTGGCCTGTCCCTAATCAGGATCTGCGATCAAGCCAGCGGGATAATCTGCTGCCTGTGAATTGGATCATCTGTACCAGGATAATCATAATGATAATGGTAAATACCATGATTTCCGTCTCAAATCGCTGATAGCCATAACGAATGGCAAAATCACCAACCCCACCACCACCGACGATCCCCATCACCGTAGAGTATGAGATGAAACTGATGGTGGCAGTTGTTAAACCGAGGACGAGTCCTGAACGGGCCTCCACATACAGGAACTTTACCACAAGTTGCATAGTCGATGCGCCCATGGAAGAAGCTGCTTCAACCACACCTTTCGGTACATCAAGCAATGCTTGTTCTACCAGTCTGGCATAATAAGCAATTGCGATGATCGAGAGCGGAACGGTTGCCGCGAGCGTCCCGATGGATGTTCCAACGATCAGGCGGGTGAACGGAATCATAAATACGACCAGCAACAGAAACGGGAAGGAACGAATGATGTTAACAAGACTTCCCAGAATCGTGAACAGAGGTCGATTCTGATAACGTTGCCCTTTTCTGAACAGATACAACAGTGTACCCAGTGGCAACCCGATTAACACTGCCGCCGTGATGGAGATCCCCACCATAACAAAGGTTTCCCCGATGGCTTGCCATATTTCATGCTGATACTTCACAACGGATTCAGGTATCATCGTTATGATCCTCCTGACCGCCATGAAGAGAGGCATTTCGTCCGATAATGGATATATCTTCACCCATCAGTAAGGATGTCAGCAAATCAGGCCGCGGTACCGGTATACTGCGTACTTCCGCTTTCGACAGCGTTTTGACAATCCGTCCCTCTTTCATCACCGATATCCGGTCGCAAAGCTTTCGGGCAACCTCCATCTCATGCGTAACGAGTACAATCGTCACACCCAGCGTTTCATGGACATGACGCAGCACATCCAGAATTCCACTCGTTGTCTGCGGATCAAGCGATGATGTTGGTTCATCACAGAGCAGCACATCCGGACGGCTGGAAAGTGCTCTTGCGATGGCAACGCGTTGCTTTTGCCCTCCGCTTAACTGTGCAGGATATTGATTGGCCTTATCCTCAAGTCCGACAAATCTCAATACTTCCTGTCCCCGCGCAAGCCGCTCGGAACGGGAAACGCCAGCAAGTTCCAGAGGCATGCAGACATTGCCAATCACTGTCCGATTGCTAACCAGATTGAAGTGCTGAAAAATCATGCCAATGGACCTTCGGGCCTGACGCAGACTCCGCTCACTCATCCGGGTCAGATGCTGCCCATTTACAATGACTTCGCCGTCATCCGGCTTCTCCAATCCATTGAGCATGCGCAGAAGCGTGGATTTTCCTGCACCACTGGAGCCGATAATGCCGTGGATCTCTCCCTGGCCTACTTCCAGGGAAACCGAGCTTAGCGCCTCGAATCCCTGATCCTCACGGGACCCACGCTCGTTATAACGCTTGCTTACCCCGTATAATGAAATCATGGGAGATTCCTCCTGCGATTGATCGTACATGGTCCTTTAAGAACACATGAAGAAAGCCCGCACAGCCGATAACCGGAGCGCGAGCAATCCTGTTTATCTATAATAAATCATCATTCGACATGAAACAAGCTTTAACGTGAGATATCTATGTTCAAGTCACTTGCTTCATACATACTGAACCGTCCGTTGGACGACCCGATATAGATTTCATTTCCGAGCCGATTCATGGTTCCATTCTTCGCATCCCGATCACGATGCTCCGGGCTTCCCATTACAACGTCATGTACACGGCCAATCAAGGTACCATCATGTTTATCCATGATCAGAAGATCCTCACCCATCGGCAGCAAAAGCTGATCATCAATCACTAGGTAACTCCCCTGATTGGTAGGATATCGAAGTGACGAAATCGTGTTTTGTGCATTCCAACGTGTTTCTCCTGTATCATATGCAAGGGCTGCTGGATAACCGTTTTGGATTACATATAATTGATCGTCCTCCACGAGGACCCGTTCAATTTTGTCGTTCAGCGTCCATCGTTTTTTACTACTCTTGGCATCATACAAGGTGGTTGTGAAATCTGCATAATCACCATACATTTCCCCGTTTTTGTGCTCACGGATGAGTATCATGCTGTCATTCAGCACTTCGATTTGCTGTCCCATCCGGGCTGGAAACTGTGCATGCTTCTTACCTGTGCTCAGATCGACCAGCACCCACAGGTCATCCAGCAGCATCCAGCGTTCTGGCTGTGCAGCTGCAAACGGATCAAGGCGGATGATTCCATCAAAATAAGGATTCCGATCCAGAGGCTCTATCGTCGATTTTGCCACAGCAATGCTCCACACCGTACGGCCAGATCGCGGATCGGCTGCAATCAATTTATCCTTTTCCCAATACATGACATAAGGATCTTCTGCGCTCTTGTTTAATAATTCATAGCCGGCAGTTAGTTTACGCTTCCATAATGTTTTTCCGTTCTTGCTGTCCAACACGGTTAACCAGCTATTGCTTGAGCCTTCAACAACCGGACTATCAACAACGACTACATTCTTTGCGGCAGTAATGCCTTTCAATCTGATTTGTTTCTGTGGGGTGTACTCCCAAGTGACCTCTCCATCCTTCAACCGGAGATGGCGTATACGATCCATGTATTCTTTCTTATCTGGGTCGTAACTTGTATATATCGTCACAGCTTCACGGTCGGTATCTATATATGCTTGCAGCGCACCATACCCTGAATTGATCTGCCATAGTTTCTGGCCTGAATGACGATTAAGGGCGTATATGGAACCTTCGTAGTAACCCCCACTAAATCCACCGTCATCCCCTTTCATCAGGAGCACATCATTCGTCGCTGCTTGCAAAAAGGTATAGTTGATATCCCCTTGATTCGTCCATATGGGTTTCCAAGGTATTGTTATCGGCAATGATTTGCCTGTGATTTTGGTGGTGAATTCGTATTCATCCGAACGACCGAAGCTCCAATCGGACTCCACCTTGTTTGGATCATCTTGCGGTATGTTCCAGCGTGTTCTGGCAAGCCTGCCGTTCTTATTGAATGTCACCAGAAATTGGGCATCTGTTCGCTCATATCGCCAGGTCTGTCCAATACTCATTGCATAACCCGTGTCATTCAAATTGGCCGAATTCTCTTTCCAGTCCGGTTCACCAAGCCATTGTTTGACTTGTTTGGAGGTTGTTTCTTTGTTCAACATGATATCCGTCAAATGGCGTACAGCCAACGCGGACTGCGATGCATCCTGTTGAAACCAACCATCCGCTACAATGGCTTGCTGCTCTATACTCTGTGCCTTGATCCAGAGCAGTGCAGGTCGATAAGTGAATGATTCCTTGTTCCAGCTTCGTGGAGCGATGGAAACGCCATACCAATCCTTCATCGCTGCAACAATCACCGCCTGGTCTGTAAGGGATGGACTTGGAGCCCAGCTTGTCGAGCTTCCCGGAGCCAGATACAGCTTACTTCCGGGACGAAGACTGAACGTTTGGGGAGTTATAGTCTTCAAACTTCGACTTTCCTTGGATGCGTACCAGCCGGGAATCCAGAATTCCCCTCTGCTGTAATCCTCGAATTTGATCCATTCGCCGCGAACGGCTTGTATTTTAATTTTTGCATTGCTGGAGGTGTAGTATTGTATTCCCATCAGATCAACGGGCACTTTGTTATCTATAACTTGGGTGTACAGGGGCATACCTGCCTCCAAATTCAAGGTATCTCCCTTTTTATAAGTCGTTTTCGCTTGTGCAGACAAGGCTTGAGTTGTCGAACCGGAGCCCTGTCCTGCCCGTGGTTCCGTATCCATTTCCACCAGCATGAACGCCGTAACCAGTACGGCCGATATTCCAGCTACAGTGATCCATAGGTACCCCGTCTTTTGCCACATCGACCCTCTCTTCACGCTCGTTCACCTCATCTATTTGAAGTTATTTCCAATAAAGACGTTTTGAACAAGGAAAAGTTACTGTTACTCCCAAGTATATTTACCAAGCGTGAAATAATTACAGGTCTCACCTTACATCCACAAGCATTGAATTATAAGGGAATGTCATTCCCAATATATAAGCAGCCGTTAACATAATGATAAAATACCCCACAAAACATACATCCGCTTGGGAGTACCCAATCTGAACATAAAACGTCCGGCTCCCGCCTTCCTTGAATCCCTTCGCTTCCATCGCCACCGCCATACGCTGCGCACGGCGGATACTCTGTGCAAGTAGTGGAATAGCATATCGTTTCAGGATGCCATATACATTCCAGCGGGAGCCGCGCTGCCTCGTTTCCCGAATGCGGATGGCATAACGCAGCGTCTGGAATTCATCCAGTAAAATCGGAATCATGCGCATGGCCGCCAGAAAACTATAAGCATACTTGGGTGGAAGCTTCCACTGCTGCATAAGGGAATAAAAAAGTCGAACAGGCTTGGTCGTCAGGCCGAACAATAATCCGGCAGCCGCCATACTCAGCGAACGAAATCCTAGGTGCAACCCGCGATAGAAGCTCTCTTCGGTAATATGAATCAATCCCCACTGAAACCAGGTGGTCTCGCCCTTACCAAACATGATCATTCCTGTAGAGGTGGAGATAAATACCAGAACGAACGGAGACGCGTACAGCAATAACCTGGGCCATGGGTGACCTGTCCAGACCAACAATAACAGCATGACAACTGCCACATTAGCCATTACATTCAGGTTGTGAACAAGAATGACGAAGACAAACAGCAATGTCAGGAAAATCATTTTCAATCCCGGATTCACCGCGTGAAGCCAGGTCTCACGATGAGGAAACGAGAGCTGCATCCGTTAACCTCCCCTCATCCACCGTCCAGACCCGGTTGCAATAACGCTTCACAATTTCCCGGTCATGCGTAACCATCACAATAGCTGTCCCTTCACGCCGCAGCCGTTCCAGCTGTGATAACATGGCAAAGGTATTGCGCGCATCCTGTCCAAATGTAGGCTCATCCAGTAACAAAATACGCTGTTCTCGCACCAGAGCAGACGCTACACTCAATCGGCGTTTCTGTCCCATCGACAGTTGGTAGGGATGCCGCTCGGATAGCTCTGTCAGTCCGAATTGCTCCAGCATATGATCAGTCCGAACATTTCTTTCTTTGGCAGTTAGTTTGCCGCCCAGCAAGGAAAATCCCACTTCATCCCTGACCGTATTTGTCACGAATTGAAATTCAGGATTCTGGAATACAAAGGCAATGTGATCTGCAAGCTGTTCCGTTTTTCCGGCCGATTGTCCTTCCACAACATAATGACCTGTCGTTTTTAGGATATTCATCATGGACAGCAATAATGAACTTTTACCTGCCCCGTTAGCTCCGACAATCCCCACCCAATCTCCGTAACATACCTTGGCCTGTTCCACCTGAATGAATGGCGTTTTTCCGCGCCATCCGGTGAATTTCTGCATTTCCAGGGCTGGCCGGAGCTGAGCAGAAGCTCGCTCTTCTTTGTTACCCATACTTTCAGTTTCTGCGGTCGCATAAAGAATAATAGGCTCTTGGTTGACCAACACCTGTGACCTCGTCTGGCCCCGCTCTTCCCAAACCCCTGGATACCAGATTCCGTATTCTCTCAGCATATTCCGTCCATCCGTAAACACCTGATTCGCAGGGCCATCCGCTACAATCTTACCTTCAGGCGACAATACGATGATTCGATCTACCCAATCGACAATTTCATTAATTTTATGTTCAACGATAATGAGTGTTTTGTCCTGTGCAATCTGTTTCACCGTATCCCACACCTGTGAGGTTCCCTCATCATCCAGCAGCGCCGTTGGTTCATCCAAAAAGAGTACGTACGGCTCCATCGCAAGAATCGAAGCCATCGCAAGACGCTGCTTCATGCCCTGAGACATGGATTGTATCAGTGTTCGATTATGTTCAAAGTGTAATCCTACTTGTTCCAAGTATTGATGGATAAGAACTGGCATCTGCTCGCGTGGAATATTCCGGTTTTCAAGGACAAAAGCAATCTCTTCATCCGTATATGACATACAGAACTGGGTGTCCGGGTCTTGAAAAACAATGCCGGGCTGTTCAGGCACCTGTATATCGTCACACTTCATCGGAATCTCCACAGATCGCGGAATCAGACCGCTCAGAATTTGCAACAAGGTCGATTTGCCCGAGCCACTGGGTCCAAGTAACAACACTTTCTCCCCTTGACGCACAGAGAGACAGGCCTTGAAACACCAAGGCCTTCTCTCCCGGGAACTTGCATCTTAGATTCGTAACACCTGCCGCCTGCGCATTCCCCTTCGTGATCATCTAGTCCAATGCCTCATAATCCTGCTTTGAAACTGGTCTGAGTGAGCGCGTAACCCCTGTCAGCTCCAGCGCTTTGGCCAGATAATAGGCGAATACACCCGCAATCAGAATACTACCTATGAAGCGGAAGCCGATAAACAGCGTATAATTCCACGCCGAGAGTGAATCGATGTACCCGTACTGATAATCCAGCAATAGCGATGCAGCTGCTGCTCCAATCGCTGCGAGGCAGGTGACAAACAGGTTCGTTTTTCGATACAGCATTGCAGCAAAGAATATCTCTGCCCCAGTCCTTGAAACAAGCCATACACCAGTGTGGACATCCCCCATTCACTTCCTAGAAAAGCACTCACTGTTGATGCCGCAACTTCAGCGAGAATAGCCACGCCCGGCTTACGGATAATGACAAAAGCAAACGTGCCCGCCATAAACCACATGCCATAGATCATCTGCTCTGCATGAACGCCGAACGGCTTCATCAGATCATACGTAGGCCCCCATATTTTGTAGATTACTCCAAACACAACCGCAATCACGATCGTTACCAGGATATCGGTTAATTTCAATTTGTTACTGCGTACTTCTGTCGACATGTTCTCTACTTCCTTCCTCTGTTTCCCTTGGATTATAAAAAAAACAAAAAAGCCTCCCCGGTTACCAGGCAGGCCATACGCACAGTTTACAATTCTCACGATGCTACGGATTAGGCAAATATGGAGAAGAAGAAACAAACGACACCATCCCCGTCACATCAGAAAAAATCCCATTGCACCCAAGAAACGCTGACATCTATCATCTATTCCTTATCCTTAATCCTTACCATTGCACATCGCAAATTCATGTTCTCTACGCTGGCATTACCCAGATCAGATAAACGGTCAGCGGCACAAGGCCACTCTCTCAGCCCAACTTCATTGAGCTCCCGGTTCACTTATTTCATTGCTTCTACTGTACAACACATGGGTATTTGTGACAATCCCGATAAGAGAAAATCTAGTTTAACCTAGGGGAAAGAGTGATTAAATATATGATTCTTCTTGCGGAAATATGCTTCTGACATCTCACAACGGTGCAAACGGGAGCGAATGACGTGTGTCAGGTTCATTTAGACCAAAAATAACGCCAACAAGGGTTGTCCCCGTCATTGTCATGACTTATGGGACAGCCCCTTTTAATTGGCATGCTTCAACTCGTTTATAGGAAAATGATTACGAACCGCCACGCCCCGTATTTAATATTGTGTATTCCCGGATTGACTTGTTTTGCCTGATGCAAAGCCTTTGAACAAGGTCGGTACTTTGGAGTAACGTGTATTTGTAATTTTCCCTTGCGATGTACTGCTGTCCGTACGCATAATAGAATCTTTGACATTGGAAATGTCCGAGTTGTCGAGCGTCATGTTCACGGCGAAGGTTGTTCCACCATTTTGACGCACCAGCTTGCCAATATCGTCTGCACGGAAATTTTTAATGTTAATCGTCCCCGCTGCATTGATTTGAAACACTTTATCATAGGCTTTGTAAGCTGCCCCGCCCGTAATGTTGACCGTGCCGGCTGACTTCAGAGTCAGAGCATCCTCGCCTACATCCTCCCAAACCACATTTGATATCGTACAGTTACCGTAACAATGAACACCATCAGCTGCAGGCGAACCGATAATCACATTTTTGAGCGTAGCGCCTGCCTCCAAGCGAAATACCGGCTTCTGATCTTCTGCTTGAGATCCATCTCCCAGTGTGGAGGGGTTAGCTACATAGGTTTGGCCTTTGCCGTCAAACGTTTCACCCTTGGCTACAATAATTGTTGAGTTTACAACGGTAGGTGCAGCTAAAGCGGGGATTGCACCAAATAATGAAGCGACCAGACCGGCGGACAGCAACAACGTCAACATTTTTTTCATAACTTAAATCCTCCCTTATTCTGATATTTGGCGTACAAGCAAGAGCTTGTCCTTACGGAACCCCTTCAGAGGTGCACCTCTGGTTCGGAACCTACCCTAATCCTACCAAAAAAGGGATGTTACGATAATAATCATTAGCTTAGATATAGAAACGACAGCATCATGCCTGTGATCTCGGCATTTTTTGCAGCGCACTTCAACATCGGATGTGCCGATCTCAACTTCGGGTATGCTTCATTTACAACTCGTAATCTATGGTTAGATGCTCCTTTATCGTTCTGAGAAAAAATGAAAGACCACTTCATCTGTTTCCAGACAATGTGGTCTCTATTATTTTGATCTCTGATTTTATTTAAAAATTACACTTTAGGCTCCAAACCGTTGACGATATCCGCACTTCCGACATAATTCCTCCACCGCTTCCCGTTTGGAGAAACCATAGAACAGATTGTTTGCTCGTTCACCATCTACTATCTCCGAGAACGACTTTTCGTGAACGTTGCCCAAGTTAATTACACCCTCACCGTCGAGGCAGCATGGAACCACAGTTCCATCGACAAGCACAGCTGCTTGACTGCGAAGCGCATGACAGAAGCCTTTACCGTCATCTTCCGGTGCATCCAGACTCGGCCATTGGAATTCGTGATCCTGATTGAGGTACACATTATGCGCAATTTTCACACCGCTGCCTGGCACCACCTTTTCCTCAATGCGGAAATCCAGATTAAACTCCCGTTCAAGAACCTCCAGCGTCTCCCGGTTACGGTTCATCTGGGCATTTGTGAAGTTATCCTGTGTCAGATTCCAGAGACGGAAAGAAATAATAACATTGTGCTTCACTGCTTCCCGGACAAAAGACAACACATTGCCCAGATAGCCCTCACGATCTGTCGAACCTTCGTGTCCATCAAAGCTGTGCAAAGAAAAGTTCATCTGACGCAGCGCCGGTTTGCCGAGCAACTTGTGTTGGGTCTTGGGCAGCAGTGTACCATTCGTCGTAATGTTAACCTTGAACCCCTTCTCATGCGCGGAATCGAGTAACAAATCAATTTTGGGATGAAGCAGCGGCTCACCTTTGACATGTAAATAAATATGCTTGGTATGGGGTTTGATCTGATCCAATATATTGTTGAAGACTTCAGGGTCAATGAAATTTTTGGCACGTTTGGTCTGCGGGCAGAAGCTGCATGCCAGATTACATATACTTGTGATCTCAATATATACTTTCTTGAACGTTTTCAACTCGGGGTCCCCATTCTGCTCAGGAGGGAGAACAGTCCCACCCTCATTTATGATCCGGCCCATATGTGCCACCACTATTATATCGGGTTAGAGAGCCAAGGTAAATCGACCCGCATGTTAATTTTCTTTTCCTCCCTTCCCGGGCGTCTTCTTACTTGTACATCTGAGCAGTTGCCCTTCTGATCGAAGAGCTTAATTCGCTGTTCATTCAAACGGTTAGAATCTTGGGTTACTTTCCTAACTCACATTCCTCGCACTTCTTTTAGGACGCCCTCTTTACATTCCACTTGCATGTGATATATGCTGAACACACAACTGCATATCTTGAACATTGCACTAGGGGAGCCTTGCGGCTGAGACGAATCGAACGATTCGGACCCTTTGAACCTGATCTGGATTATACCAGCGGAGGGAAGTGGAGCGGCCTATCCGTAAGCGGATTTTTTCATGTTAATGATGAAATTTAATATGAATTGAACGTATAGACCCACTCATTTCTCTGGAAATGGGTGGGTCTTTTCGCGTTCTGCGGCAGATCAGAAGGTGTAATTAAAGATCCCGCAGTTTGAAGTTTGAATCAGAAGGGGGAACGGGACGAGATGGATAACGACATAACCATTCACAACATGAGCTTTGCTTTCCCGAAAAAAAGGGATTCCCCGTGCTCTCCAATGTGTCGATGCGTGTAGCGGAAGGCGAATTCGTCTCCCTCATCGGTTCCAGCGGCTCCGGTAAAAGCACTCTCTTCAAGCTGCTGGCAGGCTTGCTTGAGCCAACCCACGGAACCATCGAAATTCCGTGGGTTCGCGAAGGAGAGCGGCTTGGACGCGTGGCCTACATGCCGCAAAAGGACCTCCTGTTATCTTGGCGAACCGTCATGGAGAATTGCATGCTCCCCTCCGAACTTGCTTCAGGGCGGCAGGACAAGGCAAAGACGCAGGCGGACATCCTGGCTGGCCTCGACAGATTTGGCTTATCCGGCTACGCGCATGCGTATCCGTACGAACTGTCCGGCGGCATGCGGCAGCGAGTCGCAATGCTGCGCACCCTGCTTACAGGCGGCCAGCTGATGCTGCTGGATGAACCATTCGGTGCACTCGATGCCCTGACCAAACGGGAGATGCATCGCTGGCTGCTAGAACTCTGGGGAAGTTTGGGCAAAACCGTGTTGTTCATCACGCATGATATTGAAGAAGCCTTGCTGCTCAGTGATCGAATTATCCTGTTAACTCCAGGGGGACAAAGCCAACAGCTGCAGGATATAACGGTACCTTTGCCGCGTCCAAGACATTCAGACATGATCTATGAACCGGCTCTCGTTCAGATGAGACGACTACTGGAGGAACAATTGCATGCGAAACGGTAACTGGAGATGCAGCATGAAGGATAGTGTAAAGCGTTGGCTTGCCCGTTATGGTCTGTTTCTCTTGCTCATGCTGTTACTGCTCGTCATCTGGGAGTGGATTGTGAATATGGGATGGGTGCCCTCCTTCATCATTCCAGCCCCTACGGCAATTGCCAGTTCGCTATATGAGCATCGCCGACTCCTGTTGGCTACACATTTACCTGCTACCTTGATGGAGGTTGTCGTTGGTTTTGGCTTGTCCATTGGTGCCGGAATTGCACTTGCGACAGGCATGCATATGAACCGATCCATTGAAAAGGCGTTATATCCCTTCATCGTAATTAGTCAGACGATTCCACTAATCGCTTTGTCCCCGTCTTTATCCTGTGGTTTGGCTACACGCTGTGGAGCAAAGTCGCGGTGGTATTCCTGATCGCGTTCTTCCCGATTGTCGTGAGCACCTATGATGGCCTGCGCCAAGGTGATCCGGAACAGCGTGAACTGCTGCTGACGATGGGGGCCAACAAGTGGGATATTTTTCGTAAACTCCAGATTCCACTTGCCCTTCCCTCCTTCTTTTCAGGACTGAAGATGTCTGTGGTGTACTGCGTAGTTGGTGCAACGATTGGAGAATGGCTCGGCGGAAGTAAGGGCCTTGGCTATTTCAGCCGCAGAATGTCGAGCAATATGAACACGGATGCCATGTTCGCCGCTATTGTGCTGTTATCCCTGCTTGGTATTGCCCTGTTTGTACTTATTGCATGGCTGGAGAGAAGATTCGCTACAAAACGTCATGCAGGTAGATTTTAAAACAGAAAAAGGAAACGAGGAACTTTAAATTATGAATACAAAGCATATCTATTCCCTGCTCCCCCTCCTTCTTATAACCCTGATGCTGATCGTTAGCGGGTGCGGAAATACGGGTACCAACACACCTGCTATTGATTCAGCTCCCGATGTAAAAGATACAGAATCATCTGCGACCAAAACGTCATCAGATTCCAAAGATAAGCTGTCCATCATGCTCGATTGGTACCCGAATGCAGTACATTCCTTCATCTATGTTGCACAGGAGAAAGGTTACTTCACGGACCAAGGTCTGGATGTCGATGTCCAGATGCCCGCCGATACGAATGACTCACTCAAGCTTGTTGCTGCGGGGAAAATCGATCTGGCACTAAGCTACCAGCCGCAAATTTTGCTCGCGCGTGGGGAGAACATTCCTGTACGTTCCATTGCAGCCATCGTTAGGCATCCGCTTGTGCATCTGTTGACTGAAGCAGATGGTAAAGTAAAGTCGCCAAAAGATCTTGAAGGGCTCACTGTCGGCTATTCCTCAATTCCCCTGTACGAAGCGATGGTGCGTACGATGATCATCCAGGATGGAGGTAATCCTGACAAGATGGATCTTGTGGATGTGGGATTCGACCTGATTCCTTCCCTCGCTTCCGGACAGGCGGATGCCATTATGGGTGGTTTTATTAACCATGAGCTATTGATTTTGGAAAAAGAAGGCCATGCGATAAATTCATTCAATCCCGTCGATTACGGCGTACCTGATTATTATGAACTGGTCCTCACTGCAAGTGAGGTGGGCATTGAAACGAAAAAGGATCAGCTTACACGCTTTATCAAAGCCATACAGGAAGGACAGAAATACGTAACGGAACACCCCGAGGACGCGTTGAACATTCTGCTCGCACATGAGAACGAAACCTCTCCGCTTGACCCGGAGATCGAAACCAAAAGCTTGAATATTTTACTGCCCCTGATGAATGAAGAAGGTCAGCCGTTTGGTGGACAGGACGCCTCGTCTTGGGAAAACGTTCGTGCATGGCTGCTCCAAAGTGAATTGATTCCAGATTCCGTGAAGGCTGAGGATGCTTTTATTAACTTGCAGGGCGAGTAAGGAAATCGCTTGCTGAATGAGATCAAGCAAAATTCGAAAGTTGTCATTCATTATCCATGTCGGAACTACCTGAGTAGATTCGGGATTCAGTTCCTGGACGAATAGAATTCTTATCGAGGATTTGGATCTTGAATTAAGCTTTACAAATGGACTTTACAGCTATCCGTGAATAGTTTTTAACTCCCATCATTTATTGGAACCCACATAATTCAACAAATGTTGCAGAATTAACAACTGATATAAAGGCAACCATCCCTGCCTGCGATTTTTGATCAAGTTGCTTATTTATAAGGAGGATCTCATATGTCTTATCTGGAACGTGTTCGTACGCAAAATCCACTTGTTCATAACATTACTAATATTGTCGTTGCTCCCTTTACCGCCAACGGTTTACTTGCACTCGGTGCATCTCCCTTTATGGCCTATGCGCATGAAGAAGTGGCAGATGTCGCCAAAATTTCAGGAGCGGTTGTATTGAACATTGGCACTCTGGACGAAAGGGTAGTTGAAGCGATCCGCCTGGCTGGTCAATCGGCGAATGCAAATAACGTGCCTGTTGTGCTTGATCCGGTCGGAGCTGGGGCAACCCCCTATCGTACGGAAACGGTCCAGATGCTCCTTCGTGAGCTTCGCCTTACGGTATTGCGTGGCAATGTGGCGGAAGTCGCCAATGTCATCGGTGAGAGCTGGAGTATCAAAGGCGTGGATGCAGGTCAAGGCGAGGGAGATCGCGTCGGAATAGCCGAACGGGCGGCACAAAAACTCGGCTGTGTGGTTGTCATTACCGGACGAGAGGATGTTATTACGGATGGACAAACGACGTTCCTGACGAGTAATGGACATGCCTTGCTTACCCAAGTGACCGGTGCTGGCTGCTTGCTCAGTTCAGTGATTGGTGCTTTTGCAGCCATAGCGAAATCAGGTGACGATTTGCTGAACAGCGTTGTGGAAGCACTCGCTTTTTATGGCATTGCAGCAGAAATTGCGGCGGAACGTACCGCTGACCAGGGACCGGGCAGCTTCCAAATCGAATTGCTGAATCAACTGGCCCTAGTGACACCTGACATTATCGCAAAACGGGTACAGGTTCGCCAGATCGATGGAGGTGCGCAATGAGTATTGCGCAGGCTTTGACGATCGCAGGTTCGGATAATGGCGGCGGCGCTGGAATTCAGGCCGATCTGAAGACCTTTCAGGAGCTCCGCGTATACGGCATGACTGTAATTACAGCCATTGCTGCCCAAAATACAACAGGTGTGCAGGGCGTCTTCCCTATCTCATATGAAGGTATCGCTCAACAGTTAGATTCAACCGGTGATGATTTTCAGCCCTCAGCGGTAAAGACAGGCATGCTCTACAGTGCCGAGATCATTCGGCTGGTCGCGGAGAAATGGCAGCAATATGCCTGGTCCAATCTGGTCATTGATCCGGTTATGGTTGCCAAAGGCGGCGCCCCCCTGTTACAACAGGAAGCCGTTCAGGCGCTAATTACAGAGTTAATGCCTCATGCACTGATCACGACACCGAATATTCCGGAAGCCGAGCTGCTCACCGGGATGTCCATTATGAATTTGGGTCAGCGTGAAGAAGCTGCCAAGCGGATCGTGCAGATGGGCTCGACGTATGCTTTGGTGAAGGGTGGTCATGATGAGGGAAGTGGCATGATTGTCGATGTGCTCTATGATGGGCAGTCATTTCATTACCTGGAGAATGTTCGGGTGGTGACACGACATACCCATGGAACGGGATGTACGTATTCTGCAGCCATTACTGCCGAATTGGCGAAGGGTTCCTCTGTGCTTGCTGCCGTCACGACGGCGCGAGCATTCATTCAGGCGGCTATCGAAGATGAGCTAGGGATTGGGGCCGGGCATGGGCCGACGAATCATTTTGCGTATCAGCGCAGACAGCGGGGTGAGCAGTGATGCGCGGTCTAGATGCAGATGCGATACGCCGTGTGATGCAGGTGTATTTGGTGATGGGCAGCATGAATACGACGCGTGACCCGGTGGAGGTGCTTCGCCAGGCCATCGCTGGCGGCATTACGATGTTCCAGTTCCGGGAAAAAGGAACTGGCGCTCTGGTTGGCGAAGCACGCATCACGCTTGCGATGCGGCTTCGCGAGGTGTGCAGCCAGCACGGCATACCGTTCATCGTGAACGATGATGTAGAGCTGGCTGTAGCGGTGGAGGCCGACGGCATGCATGTCGGCCAGGACGATGCGGACGCGGCGCTGGTACGCGCCCGCATCGGAGAAGGGCGGATGCTTGGCGTATCCGCCCACTCCGCGCTGGAAGCCCGCCGTGCCGTGCAGGCGGGCGCCGACTATCTTGGCGTCGGGCCCATGTACCCGACGCGGTCCAAAGCGAATGCCCACGCTGTGCTGGGCCCCGCCGGGGTGGCCGAACTGCGCGCAGCAGGCATCGCAGTTCCGGTGGTAGGTATCGGCGGCATTACGCCGATACCACGGCCGCCGTGATGGCGGCAGGAGCCGACGGCGTAGCCGTCATCTCCGCCATCGCGGGCGCGGCCGATGTGCGCGCAGCGGCTGCGCAGTTCGCTGCGGCGGTGCGCGGGATGCAGGCGTAGCCATGTGCTCCCTGCACCGCCAGCCCTTGTGCTGCACCAAGTGCATGGTGCAGCCTAACACACTTTGCCTCCTCTCCATAATAGAGGAGGCAGTCTCACTACCCATACAGCGCAACAGTCTATAACATGGACAAGCAATACTCCTGTAAGCAACGGATTATTGAAATTATCCAAGCTTTCAATGATTTACTCATTACACATTTACTCCACTGTTCAGTCACCCAATCCATTCTTAAGATGCGGTTTCCATGCTCGCATCTTGTTTTTCATTTTCCCTGTTGACTCTCACGTAACGTGACGCTGTACAATCGGTGGTGTAAGGAGGTTTTAATCATGGCCATGAAAGTAAAAGAAGTAGCCGAACTTGTCGGGATCAGTGTGCGCACACTGCATCATTATGATGAGATCGGACTGTTAATACCGGACGAAGTGACTTCTGCCGGGTATCGACTGTACTCAGATGCCAATCTGGAAATGCTGCAGCAGATTTTATTTTTCAAAGAACTCGATTTCTCCCTGAAAGATATCAAGAAAATTATAAACAATCCCTCTTTCGATCAGGAGGAAGCCCTAAATATGCATCGCCGTATTCTACTGGAGAAGCGCCAGCGGTTGGACCAAATGATTGCCACCATTGATAAATCAGTTCAACACGTGAGAGGAGAAATTAAAATGACAGCCAAGGAACAATTCGAAGGGTTTAATTTCAGTCATAATCCGTATGAGCAGGAAGCGCGGGAACGTTGGGGAGACCAAGCCGTAGATCAGGCTAATCAAAAATTACAGAACCAGCCTCCTGAGAAGCAAAAAGCCCTATCCGATCAAATGAACTCAATCTACACCCGACTGGCAGCAATTCGTCACATTGACCCCACATCTGCCGAAGCTCAAGCCGGTATCTCGGAATGGTACACCTATCTGAACAACATGGGTAATTATTCACCTGAAGCTTTCAAAGGGCTAGGGCAGATGTACGTGGAAGACGAACGCTTTACACGCAATATTGATCAATTCGGCGAAGGCTTGGCTGTATTTATGCGGGATGCCATGAATGCCTTTGCTGATCGAAACAGCTAATCAGGCAATAAGCTGTAGTTCCATTTTGCCTCATCCGATGTCCACCACAATTAGGTATTCATGTCCTTACTTGGACGATTAGAACGTTAGAAGATCACTTGGATCTACCTCTTGCTGAGTTCATTCAAAAAGGGACGTACGCCATTGGCCTACGTCCCCTTTTTCGTATCTCAGCCGCAATGTGAACGGGCTTTAAAACCATTCACTCTGAGTACTTTTTTTCTTGCAACAATAACTGTATTCCACAGAATTTCTGCGTCTTCCAGTCGAATCAGTTAAGCTCTTGGAGCGTGATCAGATGACGATGCATCCGATGCCAGACTGGTCTTTACCATCCGTCCTGGAATCTGCCATGCCGATACGATCGCCAGTACGATGAATAACAGATCAACCGGCTCGCTGAAATAATCCGTAAAGGTTTCCACAAATGCACTTACCATCTCACCATCGAACACCAGATCCATCACGCTCGCATCGCTGAACAACTCGGATGTAAAATACACCACCGTCAGATATTTCCCAAGCAAAATACCGATAAGTGCAAATATAACTGCGATGACTTTATGTACCGTCGCGATCCGTTTGTTTGAGAATAATACAACCGCATAGCCTGTTAGCGCCCCAATGACAATAGCAATGAGCCCAAGCTCTCTTTCTGTCATAGCAGCGATCACTGCCCAGACAATACCCCCTACAACTGCTGCCAATAAACCACCAACGATTGGCATGCCGATCTTGATCCCTTGTTTCTCTTCCACGTTGACTTTCCCTCCTGAGTCATGCTTATGCTTATTTTCCAGAATTCACCTTTCCTATGAAACCACAAAACCTGCTTTTATTCAACAAATTTCTATGCTTAGGTAAGCAGATTATTGATTTTTAGAACAGGCACATTTGCCTATGATTCACATAATATGCTGTAAAAAGAGGTATGGAAGGAGCAACTCCCTTGTACAGTTATCCTTATTATCGGAATGACAGCATGATCATAGCTCAGGTTACGAAAGCCATAAACGGAGAATCCTCAGCTATTGCCTGTTATACTAAACTTGCCGAATTGGCACCAACTACAGAAGAAAAAATGCGTATTCTGGAGATACGCCAGGATGAAATGAAGCATCTTCAATATTTTATTAGTATTTATGTATCCTTGACGGGAGTTCAGCCCACTGTCCAAATCTCCCAGGATTGTCCATCCGAATACATCGCGGGAATTCACTATGCCTTCAAAGATGAGCAACAGACCGTCGAATTTTATTCTGATGCTGCAGATCAGGCCACTGACCCGCATATTAAAGAAACATTTAGACGGGCTGCCACAGACGAGCAAAGGCATGCCGTATGGTTCCTGTACTATCTGACAAAGCATAAACCAAGCTCTACTGTAAAATAAAAACACATCCCCTCCTATTGGCATGGGAGGGGATGTGTTTTTATAATGATTTCTTATTTAGATTTTTTTAGACGGCATAATGACAGCAGCAATCTGTGCCAAAATGGCATCCACCGATGCTGGGTCATTCACGTCATACTCATCGATGTTCAAACGCAATACCGGACAAGCCGTAAATTGATTAATCCATACCGAATAGCGCTCATGCATATGCTCCCAGTAGGAACGATCCGTCTGGATCTCCATTTCTCGTCCACGTTCCGTAATTCGATTCAGGATGGATGGCAGACTACCCTCCAGGTAGATCAGTACATCCGGATGAGGGAAATATGGTGTCATCACCATCGCTTCAAACAAACTACTGTATGTCTCGAAATCCGTAGCCGACATTGTACCCTGATCCGCATGCATTTGCGCAAAGATGCCGGTATCCTCATAAATGGAACGATCCTGTACAAATCCGCCGCCCAGTTCAAAGATTTTCTTCTGTTCCTTGAAACGCTCTGCCAGGAAGTAAATCTGCAAATGGAAGCTCCAACGTTCAAAGTCATGATAGAACTTCTCCAGATATGGATTGTGGTCGACTTGCTCAAGAGATGTCTTGAAATTTAAACGCTCTGCCAGAGCTGCAGTTAGTGTGGATTTGCCCACCCCTACAGTACCTGCTACCGTGATTAATGCATTCGTGGGAATGCCATAGTTGTTCATGTGATATACTCCTTTACCTGATTAACAATCTGTTTGAAATGTTCGGGATGTTCTACAAAATCGAGCTGTTCCGCATTCACCTTAATGATAATCGGCGGATTCGGGCTGTTAGCCAGGTAGGCCATACCTGTTTTGTAATCTGCGATCAACTGTTCCATATACGCCGGGTCCATATCCTGCTCAAAAGACCGTCCACGTTTGTTGATGCGTTGCATCAATGTATCGAGTTCAGCTTCAATATATAGCACCAGATTGGGTTTCGGCAGATCATCCGTTAAGAGATGATAAATTTGACGGTATTTGTCCCGTTTTGTTCCTTTTAGGGTACGATCGGCAAAAATCATATTTTTATAGATATGGTAGTCCGAAATAACGGGAGTGTTCTGTTTAATATAGTGAGCGCCCGTGTCTTCCAGTTGCTTGAATCGGTTGCACAGAAAAAACATTTCAAGCTGGAAGCTCCACTCATCTATATCCTGATAGAAGGAAGCCAGAAAGGGATTCTCTTCTACAATTTCTTTGACCAGCGGAAGATTCAATTCCTGGGAAAGCATTGTTGCCAACGTTGTTTTCCCGGCTCCAATGGGACCTTCCACTGCAATAAACGGTGCGGATTTCATCGTGTTCCAGTTCCTCCTCGTACTCATGCGTGTTTCCGTTTCTTTATAGACCTCACCTATTGTATCACAGCTTCGATGATGGGAAGGCCAGTATTTTATGTATAAAATGAGTTTTATCTCTACGGACTAAGATAAATAAGACATTATAATAATCCCTAAAATTCATAATAAAAGAAAAAGACACGATCGCTTATATACGATCGTGTCTTTCGATTGCTTGGCGGCGTCCTGACTCTCCCAGGACCCTGCGGTCCAAGTACCATCGGCGCTAGAGGGCTTAACGGTCGTGTTCGGGATGGGTACGTGTGGAACCCCTCCGCCATCGCCACCAAACGCATAGCTTAGCCTTATATTTCAGAGTTTATTCTCTGAAAACTAGATCCGAAACGAAAATTGCGATGTATCACCTGCATATCTTGGATAAGCCCTCGACCGATTAGTACTGGTCAGCTCCATGCATTACTGCACTTCCACCCCCAGCCTATCTACCTCGTCGTCTTCAAGGGGTCTTACATACTGGGAAATCTCATCTTGAGGGGGGCTTCACGCTTAGATGCTTTCAGCGCTTATCCCTTCCGTACATAGCTACCCAGCGGTGCTCCTGGCGGAACAACTGGTACACCAGCGGTACGTCCATCCCGGTCCTCTCGTACTAAGGACAGCTCCTCTCAAATTTCCTACGCCCACGACAGATAGGGACCGAACTGTCTCACGACGTTCTGAACCCAGCTCGCGTACCGCTTTAATGGGCGAACAGCCCAACCCTTGGGACCTACTTCAGCCCCAGGATGCGATGAGCCGACATCGAGGTGCCAAACCTCCCCGTCGATGTGGACTCTTGGGGGAGATAAGCCTGTTATCCCCAGGGTAGCTTTTATCCGTTGAGCGATGGCCCTTCCATGCGGTACCACCGGATCACTAAGCCCGACTTTCGTCCCTGCTCGACTTGTAGGTCTCGCAGTCAAGCTCCCTTATGCCTTTGCACTCTTCGAATGATTTCCAACCATTCTGAGGGAACCTTTGGGCGCCTCCGTTACTCTTTAGGAGGCGACCGCCCCAGTCAAACTGCCCACCTGACACTGTCCCCGCACCGGATTACGGTACCAGGTTAGAACCTAGATACGATCAGGGTGGTATCCCAACGGTGCCTCCACGCAAGCTGGCGCTCACGTTTCAAAGGCTCCCACCTATCCTGTACAGATCGTACCCAAATTCAATATCAAGCTGCAGTAAAGCTCCATGGGGTCTTTCCGTCTTGTCGCGGGTAACCTGCATCTTCACAGGTATTAAAATTTCACCGGATCTCTCGTTGAGACAGCGCCCAAGTCGTTACGCCATTCGTGCGGGTCAGAATTTACCTGACAAGGAATTTCGCTACCTTAGGACCGTTATAGTTACGGCCGCCGTTTACTGGGGCTTCGGTTCGCAGCTTCGGATTGCTCCTAACCGCTCCCCTTAACCTTCCAGCACCGGGCAGGCGTCAGCCCGTATACTTCGCCTTACGGCTTCGCACAGACCTGTGTTTTTGCTAAACAGTCGCTTGGGCCTTTTCACTGCGGCCCCCTCGTGCTATTCACACTACCGGGGCACCCCTTCTCCCGAAGTTACGGGGTCATTTTGCCGAGTTCCTTAACGAGAGTTCTTCCGCGCGCCTTAGAATTCTCTTCTCGCCTACCTGTGTCGGTTTGCGGTACGGGCACCATCACCTGGCTAGAGGCTTTTCTTGGCAGTGTGAGATCATGACCTTCGCTACTCTAATTTTCGCTCCCCATCACAGTCCAGCCTTACGATGTGCGGATTTGCCTACACATCAGCCTCACTGCTTAGACGGACATCCATCAGTCCGCGTCACTACCCTGCTGCGTCCCCCCATTGCTCATAACGGCTTACGGTGGTACAGGAATTTCGACCTGTTGTCCTTCGACTACGCCTTTCGGCCTCGCCTTAGGTCCCGACTTACCCTGAGCGGACGAGCCTTCCTCAGGAACCCTTAGGCTTTCGGCGGATCAGATTCTCACTGATCTTTTCGTTACTCATACCGGCATTCTCACTTGTATAATGTCCAGCGCTCCTTACGGTACACCTTCAACCCTTATACAACGCTCCCCTACCCCTGATGCAAAGCATCAAGCCATAGCTTCGGTGGTGTGTTTAGCCCCGTTACATTTTCGGCGCAGAGTCACTCGACCAGTGAGCTATTACGCACTCTTTCAATGGTGGCTGCTTCTAAGCCAACATCCTGGTTGTCTGTGCAACTCCACATCCTTTCCCACTTAACACACACTTGGGGACCTTAGCTGATGGTCTGGGCTGTTTCCCTTTTGACAATGGATCTTAGCACTCACTGTCTGACTCCCGGAAGTAAGTCTATGGCATTCGGAGTTTGACTGAGCTTGGTAACCCTTGCGGCCCCGCACCCAATCAGTGCTCTACCTCCACGACTCTGTTTTCCGAGGCTAGCCCTAAAGCTATTTCGGGGAGAACCAGCTATCTCCGAGTTCGATTGGAATTTCTCCGCTACCCCCACCTCATCCCCGCATTTTTCAACATGCGTGGGTTCGGGCCTCCAGTGCGTGTTACCGCACCTTCACCCTGGACAGGGGTAGATCACCCGGTTTCGGGTCTACGTCCACGTACTACATCGCCCTATTCAGACTCGCTTTCGCTGCGGCTCCGGCTCTTCACCTTAACCTTGCACGGGAACGTAACTCGCCGGTTCATTCTACAAAAGGCACGCCATCACCCCTAAAACGGGCTCTGACTTTTTGTAAGCACACGGTTTCAGGTTCTATTTCACTCCCCTTCCGGGGTGCTTTTCACCTTTCCCTCACGGTACTGCTTCACTATCGGTCGCTAGGAAGTATTTAGCCTTGGCAGATGGTCCTGCCGGATTCATACGGGGTTTCACGTGCCCCGCACTACTCGGGATCCGTCTCGGAGGGAACCAACTTTCAACTACAGGGCTTTTACCTTCTTTGGCGGGCCTTTCCAGACCTCTTCACTTAACCGGTTCCTTTGTAACTCCATGTGAGACGTCCCACAACCCCAGAGAGCAAGCTCTCTGGTTTGGGCTTCTCCGCGTTCGCTCGCCGCTACTGACGGAATCACTATTGTTTTCTCTTCCTCAAGGTACTTAGATGTTTCAGTTCCCTTGGTATGCCTCTACACAACCTATGTATTCAGTTGTGAGTAACTGGAAATTACCCCAGCTGGGTTTCCCCATTCGGACACCCCCGGATCAAAGCTTGCTTACAGCTCCCCGAGGCAGTTTCGTTGTTCGCCACGTCCTTCATCGGCTCCTAGCGCCTAGGCATCCTCCGTGTGCTCTTAGTAGCTTAACCAACTCGCTCGTGTTCGAGCTGTCGCTCCGCTTGTTTTGGACTGCGTCCAAAGCCAAAAGTCGCTCCATTTCGATCACTCGCTCATGCAGTTTTCACTATTTATTGAAACTTGTTTTAACACAAGTTCAGCTTAAAAAGGAATGTTCTAAATCGCAAAATTTCGTTTCGATATCTAGTTTTCAAAGAACAAGCTCCATGCAAAAGCAAGCTGTTTGAGAGTTTGAGCTCTCAAAACTGAGCAACGAGTGAGTAAGTTTTGCAGCTAAGCTGCGTATTTGAATGTTTCCACGCGGGAAACGATTCTCCATAGAAAGGAGGTGATCCAGCCGCACCTTCCGATACGGCTACCTTGTTACGACTTCACCCCAATCATCTATCCCACCTTCGGCGGCTGGCTCCTTGCGGTTACCCCACCGACTTCGGGTGTTATAAACTCTCGTGGTGTGACGGGCGGTGTGTACAAGACCCGGGAACGTATTCACCGCGGCATGCTGATCCGCGATTACTAGCAATTCCGACTTCATGCAGGCGAGTTGCAGCCTGCAATCCGAACTGAGACCGGCTTTTTAGGATTCGTTCCACCTCGCGGTTTCACTGCCCGTTGTACCGGCCATTGTAGTACGTGTGTAGCCCAGGTCATAAGGGGCATGATGATTTGACGTCATCCCCACCTTCCTCCGGTTTGTCACCGGCAGTCACCTTAGAGTGCCCACCCGAAGTGCTGGCAACTAAGATCAAGGGTTGCGCTCGTTGCGGGACTTAACCCAACATCTCACGACACGAGCTGACGACAACCATGCACCACCTGTCTCCTCTGTCCCGAAGGAAAGGTACATCTCTGTACCGGTCAGAGGGATGTCAAGACCTGGTAAGGTTCTTCGCGTTGCTTCGAATTAAACCACATACTCCACTGCTTGTGCGGGTCCCCGTCAATTCCTTTGAGTTTCAGTCTTGCGACCGTACTCCCCAGGCGGAGTGCTTAATGTGTTAACTTCGGCACCAAGGGTATCGAAACCCCTAACACCTAGCACTCATCGTTTACGGCGTGGACTACCAGGGTATCTAATCCTGTTTGCTCCCCACGCTTTCGCGCCTCAGCGTCAGTTACAGCCCAGAGAGTCGCCTTCGCCACTGGTGTTCCTCCACATATCTACGCATTTCACCGCTACACGTGGAATTCCACTCTCCTCTTCTGCACTCAAGTCACCCAGTTTCCAGTGCGATCCGGGGTTGAGCCCCGGGATTAAACACCAGACTTAAATGACCGCCTGCGCGCGCTTTACGCCCAATAATTCCGGACAACGCTTGCCCCTACGTATTACCGCGGCTGCTGGCACGTAGTTAGCCGGGGCTTTCTTCTCAGGTACCGTCACCTTGAGAGCAGTTACTCTCCCAAGCGTTCTTCCCTGGCAACAGAGCTTTACGATCCGAAAACCTTCATCACTCACGCGGCATTGCTCCGTCAGGCTTTCGCCCATTGCGGAAGATTCCCTACTGCTGCCTCCCGTAGGAGTCTGGGCCGTGTCTCAGTCCCAGTGTGGCCGATCACCCTCTCAGGTCGGCTACGCATCGTCGCCTTGGTGAGCCGTTACCCCACCAACTAGCTAATGCGCCGCAGGCCCATCCCCAAGTGACAGATTGCTCCGTCTTTCCAGTTTCCTTCAGGAGAAGAAAACAACTATTCGGTATTAGCTACCGTTTCCGGTAGTTGTCCCAAGCTTGAGGGCAGGTTGCCTACGTGTTACTCACCCGTCCGCCGCTAACCATCAGAGAAGCAAGCTTCTCTTCAAGTCCGCTCGACTTGCATGTATTAGGCATGCCGCCAGCGTTCGTCCTGAGCCAGGATCAAACTCTCCAATAAAGTATTGAAAAGAGCGATAAGCTCATTTTGAAACTGACGAGATTAAAAATCTCATTTATTTTGCTTCAAAATCATACAGTCCGAAGACGTGTACCGATTTCTCAGCGTCGATCTTGCAAGCAAGATCGTTACTCACTCGTTGTTCAGTTTTCAAAGATCAAACTTGTTTCCGTCGCTGTCGTTGTTCTCTTCAGCAACTCTTATATATTATCACGTCCGAACCAACTTTGCAAGCATCTTTTTTTAAGTTTCTTTCGAAACTTATTTTTCATTCGCTTGCCGCACCGTGTTTCTTGTGTTTTCTTGGCCGGATTAATAATATATCATGTTCTATTATTAATTACAACCTATTTTATAAATTATTTTATATCACTACAATGACTCTTGATTAAATGTATTCCAGTGATTAATCCGCTAACGGAATTTTTGGATACTCACTATGACTACTGGCTTCTAAGAAACAACCTATAGTGAATGTAATCCCAACGCCTAAGGTTTAAAGGATAGTTTAACTCAGAGGAGCGTAAATACTTTCCTTCATTAATGTAACTACTTATTAAGTTAGCTTCATCTATATACTGCTGTCTTTCATTATAGCAACAGAATAATGTTCAGTGATTTTGCTGATTCACCAAAATCTCGCCTCGAGTCATTTTTGCGTAATAATGTATTTCATATATGCGCATATCTTTATTTCAATATAAATCCCTCTTACCTCTATGTATATATATGTTAGGCAACAATTCACTCATCAAAACGAACTCGCCTTAATACTTCTTGCAATCCATTTTCTCAATCTTTAAGGAAATGGCCGTAAAGAACTTGCGCATTTTTCATTTATGAACACAATAGTGAAATAAACGAGAAACATTCTGAAAAACCTTGGTTCTAAAGCATCATTTTCATTCCAAACGCTAACATTAAACTAAATCTATTACGATATATCACATGGATACAAAGCACCATACGCAAAGCGAATACGCATCCAGAATGGTCTCAATTAGAAAAAGGAGTGAAAGATATTGTTAGATAAGATACGGTGGAGTACCCTTCCTTTCTTTGTTAAAAATCTCGTTATTTCATTCGGTAGCATAACGCTAATCGGCGTTATTTTAATCACAGCCGGATATCAGTTTCAAAAAAGCATTTTGATTCAACAGTTATATGATCAGGCTGCGGTAACAACGCAGAAATGGTCCACTGATCTGGATTCAATCAAGGTTCTTGAAGCAGTAAATGAGAAAAATTATTCCGGACCTGCCCAAAAGGTACTTCGAGACTATCTGGATTCAATCCACGAGCTCTATCCCAACATTGCCCAGGCTTACATTTTCGGGACGGAACTGGAAAAGGGAAATGAGACCTCCATTATCGCGATTCCAACCAGCCTGGTAGATTCCTTCGAAGAAGGCAATATGACAGCAGGTACAATGTATCCCTTATCCTCTCAAATTGTTGCAGCTCTTGAGGATATGAAAGTAGACAGCCAACCCGGATTTAGTAGTTTTTATACCGATGATTACGGTACCTGGACAACCATCATGTATCCCATCAAGAATGCTGAAGGTACGATCTATGCCGCAATTTATTTTGATGTTGATGCAAGCGCAGTTCCAAAAGGACTTCATAAACTGATTACATATAGCAGCATATTCCTGGTAGCCTTCCTGATTCTGTTTATGGTACTACAATATATTCTGTTAAAGAAAACACTCAAGCCAATCCGTGACCTCATGGAGGGTATTGAGGCTGCGAGCTCTGGTAATCTGGATGTAACCATCCAAACCGGACGAGATGATCTAGGAGTTATTAATCAAAAATTCAATACGATGATTCAGCGATTCAATGACACGATGTTCAAAGTGCAAACGACATCCTATCACCTTTCTGATTCATCCAAGAAATTATTAGACATTTCCGAAAAAAATAATGATAACATCCAGATGATCAGCAGTAATATCCGGGATATCTCACTGGGCCTTCGTTCTCAGGATCAAGCCAGCGTGGAAAGTGCCCGAGCGATGACAGAGATGTCTACCGTTGTGCAGACGATTGCCAGCAGTTCTGCAGATGTAGCGGATGAGGCATTAAGCATGGAACAACGTTCTAATTCAGGCCATGAGATTATGCAACAAGTTATTGAGCAGATGAGACTGATCTCCGGTGCGGTGAAACATACGTCGGAATCTATACAATCTTTGGAAAGCCGCTCCAACGAAATTAGCAGCATCGTAAATATGATTACACAGATTGCGGAACAGACTAATTTGCTCGCCCTGAATGCTTCCATTGAGGCAGCTCGTGTTGGTGAGGAAGGAAAAGGTTTCGCGGTTGTCGCAGGGGAAGTACGCAAGCTCGCTGAACAGTCCCAGGACTCAGCCAAACAGATCCGTACCTTGATTGACGAAATTCAGCGCGATATCCTCCAATCCGCCGAAGCTATGGAGCTTGGCTCCCAAGAAGTAGAGAAGGGGTCTCATGTCACCCTGGAGACGGGCCAATTCTTTGAGGATATTCTGACAGCTACGAACAAAGTCGCCAACCAAATTCAGGATATCTCCAGCTCTACCGAAGAAATATCTGCCAGCACACAGGAAATGTCCGCAACTGCGGATGAATTGTCTGCCAGTGTAAGCAAAGCAGCACATAGCAGCAAACAGATTGAGCAATCTATTGCGGAACAGGAAGCATCCATGGCTTCCATTGTCTCGGCCTCGGATGAACTCTCCGCTGTATCGGGCCAATTACAGGAACTGATCTCATTCTTCAAAGTAAAAGCAAACTGAATCAATTTTTATTAGTCATCACCCCTACGGATTCAAGCCAAATTCAACCAGTGCGCCAATTAAATGTTGGAACTGCCGTTTGAGTTTGGCTTTTCTATATTTAAAAAAGCAATTCGTGAAGGACTTCGCCTACTACACAGATCAACAACACAGATCTCCCCCGTTAGGAACGCTATCTTCCTCTCCATCTATCTGCTTCAATTACTCTCGTATTCCTTTGACAGTATGGACTTTGGTTTGTTATGTAACCTCATACAGCGCCAGCTTCCTTCAGATTCCACCTCACGGTGGAAACACTTCCCTTCAGCTAATGGCTACTACTGCCTTCAATTCTGGAATTCAACCCTAAAGATAGCACTTATGATGGGCGCACATAAAAGAGATCTGTCCTTTTGTAGGTCAGATCTCTTTGCCATGAACGCCTTTGGCTTCTCCAAGTGCCACTTACTCGGACTTGTCATTTGAAGTTTCGGTGTCGTCCTTCTTCTTCGTGCCTTTACTTTTATAAGGCTTCGGGGCACTTTTTGCCCGATTGGCTGCGGCCTGCCAGCGATTCCAGCCTTTTTTTCCAGTACCACGGCCTGTGCCGCCTTTACCTTTTACTTTACTCATGTTATCACCCCAATAATCAGTCAGGTCTCTTTATTCTATTCGATCAGACCTTTTTTAACCAGAAAATCATGAGCGACATCATCTTCTTTTAGTCCTTCTACGTCAACTTGTGCATTTAACTCCTGCATTTCAGTCTCCGTAATCTGGCCCTTGAGCAAATTCAGTACCTCTTCCAACTCGGGATATTGATCCAATGTGTCCTGCCGAATGACTGGTCCACCGTCATATGGAGGGAAAACTCCTTATCATCCTCAAGGATAACAAGATCATGTACTTTAATCTGTGCATCCGTAGCATAAGCATTGGTTACATCCGTTTCTCCCTTTTCAATCGCCCGATACATGATACCGTGATCCATTCCTTTAGACTCTTTGAAATTCATACCATAAAGCTTCTGAATTCCAGGATATCCGTCCTCCCGATCGAGGAATTCGAATTCTACACCAAGCACCATATCATCCGATACTTTAGCCAGATCGCTCAGCGTTTTAAGTTTATACTTATCCGCCGTTTCCTTGGTTACCGCAAGTGTATACGTATTATTTATACCAAATGGTTCCAAAAAAGCAAGACCTTCCGGCTTGATAAGCTCTCTCGCTCTGGCTAAAGACTCCTCCGATGTTCCCGTTTCCTCCTGATAATAGTTGGCTACAATAGTCCCGGTGTAGTCAGGATACAGTTGAACTTCATCATTTTTCAATGCATTCCATACAACATTTGATCCGCCCAGATTTACCGTCCGTTTCACTTTAATATCTGTTTTCGCTTCAATTAGATCTGCCATCATATGCGCAATAATTACATTTTCCGTGAAATTTTTCGAGCTTACAGTAATCTGTTTATCGCTCGCTGCTCCACTTTCCCCACTCTTACCCCCACCGCATGCAGCAAGAATAATACCAACAGAAGCAAGTAACGCGAAAATAAGTCCAGTTTTTTTCATATTATTTATAAATACCTCCAGATTATTCGAATCTTGATATA
The DNA here is from genome assembly GCF_052244825.1 of Paenibacillus sp. 1A_MP2. Taxonomy (NCBI): domain Bacteria; kingdom Bacillati; phylum Bacillota; class Bacilli; order Caryophanales; family Paenibacillaceae; genus Paenibacillus; species Paenibacillus sp. 1A_MP2. The sequence goes on from NZ_JBQQCS010000001.1 coordinate 6,281,996, forward strand.
CGTGACTAACTATAGCCGGAATTCGCAAAGCTGTAACGGAGATTCCAAGCTCAAACTTTCAGCCCTTTAGGTGTCGTCACCTTTTCCAACAGTCCGAGTAAATAATCAATAACCAAAGCCAAAATCGCAGCCGGAATGGCCCCCATTAGAATCAGAGCATCAATATTACGTTGAATGCCGAGGAAAATAAACTCGCCAAGCCCGCCTGCACCGATAAATGCTGCAAGAGTGGCAGTTCCTACATTAATAACGGCTGCTGTTCGAATACCCGCCATAATGACACTCATCGCTAGTGGCAATTGAACCTTGAACAGAATCTGTCCACCCTTCATGCCCATTCCTCTTGCCGCTTCAACAACCGATTTATCTACATCAGCGATGCCTGCATACGTATTACGGATGATTGGTAATAGTGAATATAAGAACAGAGCAGCTACCGCTGTTTTGATGCCTATCCCAAACAGAGGAATCATAAAACCGAGCATCGCAAGACTTGGAATCGTCTGCAAAATGCCAGCCGTTCCCAGTGTGATTCCTTTCAGTCCTTGAATACGAGATATCAAGATCCCCAAGGCAATACCGACGATAATAGCCAATAACATTGAAATGAAGACTAACTGGATATGGACACCCAGCGATTGTAAAAGTTCTTCTCCACGACTGTTAAACTGCTGCTTCATTTGTTCCCACAATGAACGATCTCTCATGATGTTTCCTCCTCATCTCCCACCCATTTTGCGGCAAAGGCAGTTAACAGGCTGCTACGGGTGACAATGCCGACGATTTTACCTTCCACTGTCGTTACAGGGATAACACCATGCGCTGTTTGCGTAATTAACGCCAGTGCATCTCTCGCAGTCGCAGTATCTTCTAGTACTACAGGAGGCCAAGTCATAATTTCTTCAATCGTACGGATGCCCTCCATCTTGGCGGCGAGGTCATAGGCAGATACAATCCCAAGCAGTTTGTCAGATTCATTGCTAACAAGTAGAGTGTCGGTCTTTCGTTGTCTCATGAATGCAAGTGCTTTTCCTGGTGTACGATCAGGATAAGAGGTAGTGGGATTATCGCGCATAACATCCGTAATTGAAATGTATTCGGGATTCTGATAAATTCGATTTTTGCCGATAAACCCTTCAACGAATTCATTGGCTGGCTGACTTAGTATCTGTTCAGGTGAATCCAATTGCACTAATTCGCCGTCTTTCAAAATCGCGATTTTATCACCTAATTTGAGCGCCTCTTCCATGTCATGTGTGACAAAAACAATCGTTTTTTTCACTTCTTTTGAAGCCTCAGTAGCTCATCTTGCAACTGTTCGCGTGTTATCGGGTCCAGTGCACCAAAGGGCTCATCCATCAGTACAATTTCCGGATCTCCCGCCAATGCCCGGGCTACCCCAACACGCTGCTGCTGTCCACCGGATAACTGTTTGGGGTATCTTTTGGCAAAAACAGTGGGATCCAATCCTACCAAGCGGAGCATCTCCAGCACTCTTTCTTTCTTTTTCCCTGCTTCCCAACCTTTGAGTTGCGGAATAAGTCCAACGTTATCTTCAATCGTATAGTGAGGAAATAATCCTACTTGCTGGATGACATAACCGATGTTTTTACGAAGTGTATCGGGGTTTTCCTGCGATATATCTTTACCGTGGATGTAGATTTTCCCTGAAGTATTGGGAATCAGACGATTAATCATTTTCATGGTTGTTGTTTTGCCACATCCACTAGGTCCAATTAATACAAGAATTTCGCCAGCATCTACCTCAAAATCAATATCTTTCACCGCATGATATCCGTTACTGTATTTTTTAGAAACATGTTCAAATTTTAGCATAAATAACCCCCGTATTTTTTCTGTGTATCTAAAAACTATAACAGACCACATTTAAACTGACAACCCATATCACAAAATAGAGTTGTAAGTTGATCCTTTAATAAATGAATACTGGGCACTCTACTCGACTTTGCTCTGTCTTCAATTTCCCTTGTAATCCGCTTCATATGCAACTGCTTCATTCAGGGCATCTATCGTCAAGTCATCGTCTAAGCTGGACGCACACCAAAAAGCAGGTGGAATCTCTATAGATTCCACCTGCTTTTCGACTGTAATTACCTGCACGGAGCCGATAATTGCTTATTCTATTAATGATCAACACATGCCTTGTTTTATCGAGCGGAAAAGTTATAGCTTTTCAGAGTCCAGTGGAATCTGGTCTTCTATCTGATTAATAAACTGCTCCGTTCTAGTATACATCCCTTCGTTCCCAACAGCGATCACGATATCCCCTTCACGCAAAATAACATGGGGGCCAGGAGATATGGTAACCTCAGTCCCTCTCCGCAATGCAATAATGGTTGCACCCGTATGCTGCCAAAACTGCAAGTTCCCTATAGATCTGCCAATGACGTGTGATTGTTCACCAATTGTGATTTCGACTGGATGATATGGCTTTAGATTTTTAAGACGATCAGACGCTTCAATAATTTGAGTAAGTAATGTTTCAAATTTGCGATCTGACTCTTTTCTCTCCAATAACAATTGTTGCAAATCATGCTTCAGGGAATATGTGGATTTCAAATAATTATTACGTGTAATATACTCAAGCGCGTTCTGATCCGAGAGTACGATGATCTCTTTGCCCTGGGATACAGAGACAATATTCTCATCTTTCAATAACCCTATGGCTTTGCGGATCGTCTCTGGCGACACATGATACTGGCCGGCTAGCAGTGAACGTCCGGAAAGTTTGCTTTGTTTGGGAAATTCCCCACTAACAATTCGCTGAGCAATATCAAGCGCTATTGATTTATAACTGGCTTTCTCTTGCAAGTGAGATTCTCTCCTTCGCGTTAATTAACAACCCTATCAGGCAAAAATGGAGGTAATCCCCCCACGCCATCAGTATAGCTCATCGCCTTTGTAAAATAAATTAGGTTCCGAGAGAACTCCATAACACGTTATGGGGGATCATGCCAAGAAGGTACTTATCTCATCACATTGACCTTACTATCAGTTTCCCCTCCTCTTAATACCCGCAGAGATAACAGGAAACAGATCGCCAGAACGGCAGCTGCCGAAACATAAGGGTAGTTAATATTCACATCAAATAATGCTCCCGCTACAATTGGACCTGCGATATTGCCCAAACTTGTATAGGCTGAGTTCAATCCAGCTACAAAGCCCTGCTGTTCTTCCGCCAGTTTGGACATCTGCGTGCTGATTGCCGGACGCAAAATATCCATGCCCAGGAAGACGATGAATGTAACGACCAGAATCATCCAGTATGTGTTTACAAACAGGGTTAACAATACAAATACCGCTACAAAGAGCAAGCAGACCGAGATTACTTTTTTCTCACCAAATCGGTTTAACAACCAGCCAATCAATGAGACCTGTACCACGGCTCCCGCAATGGAACCAAACGTTATAATGAAGGCAATATCCTTGGTCGTGAAACCAAATTTGTGATCCACAAACAGAGAAAAGACCGTCTCATAGTTAGCCAAGCCAAACGCCATAACAAATACGATGACCAAACTGAAAAAGTAGGGCTCACGGTACGAACGAAACAGCTGGGAAACCATGCCCGGACCTTTGACCTTCGCTGCACCCGCGACAGGTTTGGTCTGTTCTCCAGTAATTCTGGTTGATTCCGGCAAAATAATCAGCGTAATGATGGATGCCAGCAAACCCGCAATACCTGCAGCATAGAAAGGAATCCGAATACCAAAGTCCGCGATATATCCGCCGATCCCCGGACCGATGATAAATCCTGTAGTAATTGCGGCATTTATTAATCCCATACCTCTACCGCGTTCTTCCTCTGTTGTAATATCTGCAGTGTACGCCATAACCGCCGGGAAGATCATCGCTGCGCCGATCCCGCCAAGCATCCGTGCCGCGAAGAGCAGCGACGGTGCATTCACAGCACCAAACATAAACTCGGATACAGCAAAGATTAACATGCCGCCAACGATAATTTTTTTACGTCCCAAGATGTCTGACCAACGGCCCGCAATGGGAGAAAACAGAAACTGGGTAAAGGAGAATGCCGCTACCAGCAAACCAACCGTGAACCCGGTGATATGCAGTAGATCCATGTACGCAGGCATAATAGGCACAACAAGACCTATACCTGTAAAAACGAGAAAAATATTAAACATTAACAGCAGCAATGCGCCCCTGTTCCGTGTAAGTAATGCCATGATTCCATCCTCCGTAGTTGTCAAAATGTTACCTTAATCTTTATCTTTTGCAATTCCATACAAGTATACGCTAGCCGCCTGGCGGTATAAGGCAAGAGCCTGTTCTGGCTCCATGCCGCGCGACAGCTGACTGAGACCAATAATGGTGCTTTCAAGAATGAGCGCTAGATGGTCTACGTTGTCTGCTTTAAATTCCCCGCTCTCAATTCCCTGTTCCACCAATTGTTTGTTAAATTGAATATGCCGCTCAAACATTAAAGCTATTCGTTCTTCAATATCATTTTCTTTCTTCTCACCGGTAAAAAATTCATCTGCCGCCTTCGTCAGTGGGTGATTCATGTCATCAAGGATTAATTGTTCTGCCAAGCCGTAAATCTTCTCCGTAGAAGTATGATACAGATGTTCCTTGGCTGCCCAATTCTCCTCCCACTCCCGATCCCATTCATCAATCAGGTAGAGAAACAGACCTTCCTTACTTTTAAAGTGGTAATATATATTGCCTTTACTGCTGCCCGTCGCAGCCACAATATCTTCAATGGACGTTGCTTTATAGCCTTTTTGCACAAAAAGGGCTCTTGAGGCATCCGCAAGTTTCTTCTTGGTCTGCTCGGTTTGTAGTTGCTTTTTATTCATACTCATACATTTCACTCCACCTCTTGCATACTGAACGTTCGTTCTGTATTTTAACAGATGAATCGAACATAAGCAATCAAAAAGGAGAGCCGGCCAATTGGCCAACTCCCTTCCTACACTTTATTTCATCTTTTTGCCCTGACCATGCAATATTTTCAGCTGGCCATTCTCATATCCGACCTGATACGTAACTTTGTATTTCGTTGTTACATACTCGCCATCTCTACGCTCATCTGCTGTAATGACCGCCGTCACTTCCATCTCTTTATTTCCGTTGGTTGTAGAGGAAATATCACCGATAGTTACATAGCTCGTATTGATATACCCTTCGCGAAACTTCGCATACGTTGTCCCGCTCTGCCATTCGCTGCCGAGCAATGCATAGGCGGTGACATAATCGCTCAGATTCAGGCTCGTATAAAAGTCCGTCACCAGTGCCTCTGCTTCCAATGCTGCTGAGGTTGATCCCGAATGCGTATCCCCTGCCGTCTTAACTGCTGCTGTTCCAGAAGGATTTTTGGACCAGTTCTGCACCTGCTTGAGCACACTGGTCATAGGGATGCTGAATCCAATTCCACCCTCCTGCTCCACCACAGCTGAATTGATCCCAAGTACTTCGCCAGTCTCCGCACTAATCAGTGGTCCACCACTGTTACCATGGGTTATAGGAGCTGATATCTGATAAAGATTGCTATAAATATAAGGTGCTATTTCAAAGCTACGGCCTACACCACTAATAATCCCTGTAGTTACGGTGTTCTCTAGCCCGAGCGGACTGCCCAGCGCCAGGATCTCATCTCCAGTCTCGGCTTTGGATTTGGCAATGGATAGTGGTTTGACCTTTTTCAGATCCGGCACCCTGACAACTGCCACGTCTGTCTCTTCCCCTATGCCAATGACCGTTCCCTTAAATTCCTCATGATTGAGGGTACGGACGGTCACTTCTTTTGAGCCTTCCACCACATGTGCATTGGTTACGATATCCCCCTGATCATTGTAAAGAAAGCCAGAGCCCAATCCACTGCTGCTCTCGATCGTAACCACTTTCTTCTGGCTCTCTTCAATAATCTGTTTGCGCGTCTTCTTCACAGGTTGCTTGGAAGCAGTTGTCGCTGCCGCGTTTTCCGTTTCCTTCGCTGCGACAACTGCCAATCTGGGCCCATCCTGCAACTGATCCGTTGAATGCTGATGTATCCAGAACACGCCTCCTGCTCCAGCACCAATTATCATGGCACAGGATATGATCGTACTCCATGTTCGTTTGGTCATTCCAACTTGTCCTCCTATTCCAGATACCACGTTGCATTCACAACAGAGACTTCCGCTTCCTGATACACACCATAATAATAGGTTTCAAAGAACCCTTCTTCCCCACATCCAACCAGCTTGGATACACATCCACATAAGTCTGGCCCAGAAAGCTACCGTCTGTACCATAAATGTCGACCATGATAGTGACGGAGGAGATCGGCCGGGTCGCATTGTTTACCATTGAACCGCTGATATAAAGGTCACCGTACATATCGAGCGCTGCGTCAACGCTCACTAAGCTTACTGCTGCTGTTCGATTCTTCAGATCTTCTTCCGCAGCCTGCTGCTCCGCCAGTTGGATCCGTTCCGCTTCCGCTTTTTCAAACGCCTTTTTTTCACTGAGCACCCTCTCACGATACGCAGTGAGTTTTTCATTTTCCGGCGCATAGGACAACCCTTGATCCACAGTTTGTAAAGCTGCTGTGAAATCCTTTTTCTTCACTTGTTGTTCAGCTTGCTTATAGCTAAGGCCAGCCATCTTGTCGATAATTTGTTTCTGAACCGCCTCAGCTTCTTTGCCCTTCAAATTCGATACGGTATCCAGCTTCTCGGCAAGTGCCTCTACCGTCGTCAAACTATCGATTTCCTTCTTCACCTTCAGTACGGCCAGTGTGACCTTTCTATTGTTTAATGTCGCACGTACTTTGGAAAATACTGGTTCTTCCCGCTCGTTCAGCACTTTGGTTACAGCCTGTATGGTCTTGTCTCCTGCGGAGAGTTTCCCTGTCTTCAAACTTGTGGCCGCCTCATTTAACTGATTCATCAGATTGAACGCCTTCGCCGTAATTTGGCGATCCTGTACAAGTGCATTATAGTTCGGCCGTTTCGCTAAAGCGGTGTCCAGCAACTGAAGTGCTTCTTTGTACTTACCTTCCAGGGCTGCTTGTTCCGCCTGTTGATGCAGCGATTTCACCTCTGAATTAATACCTGTCTCCTGCTTGTAATAGTACGTCAGCAAAGCCCCCATCACCGCTGCCAGAAGCAGTGGAATAATCCAGCTAAATGCGCGACCTTGGTTGCTCTGCTTCGGTGCAGACTGATGCTGCCTGGATAATTGATTGACTGCTTTTCCCGCTCCACTCTCCAAACCGACCGCTGTTTCTGCCCAAATCTGTTCTTCTGTAGAGCCTGAGTCTTTTAATTTCGTTCTACACTTTCTACATGTGCTGTCCCCTGGACTGCTTTTGGTCCCACATACGTGACAATACACCCTGATCCCTCCATCAAAAAGAACGTATGTATACTATGCTTTTATTACATGAATCGACACTTATCATATAGCAAAAAGGTAAATTGCACCATATATTTGTGGTGTATAATGGAAGTATTCCAACTGTGAGGTGAAACGGATGTTATGTCGTATCGTTCGAAGTAATTAGTCGTCGGGCTGGGTCAAAACGCGTACCAGCTATCAGGGGATACGTCTGCCCTTTTGAGCCTGTTCGACATCTAATCGTAGCGATTTCGCACAACATCTGCCTAGAATGAAGAACTCACATTGGAGGAAACCTATAATGAAGAAAAAAATGGATTATACTTCTTTTTACGAACGCATAGGCCGAATGAATGGCTGGGATTTTAACTCTTTGAACGTGACTTCAGAGGGCATTGGATGGGACTTCTATGAGGAAGCTGTTCGCCGCACTCGTTCATCCGATCTATTGCTTGATATTGGCACAGGTGGAGGAGAAGCTGTTCTTTCCATCGCGCATGCCGCACTGTTATTGGTTGGAATCGACCTTTCCCATGGCATGATTGAAACTGCACAGCGTAATCTCAAGGCATCTGGTTCCGGCTTCTCGAATGTCCGTTTTATTCATATGAATGCAGAGCAACTGACATTTCCAGATCAATTCTTTAATGTGGTATCCTCCAGACACTGCGACTTCTGCGCTACAGAAGTATACAGAGTATTGGGAGATGGGGGTATATTCCTTACTCAGCAAGTCAGTGAAAACGATAAATGTAACATCTCAGAGGTCTTTGGCCGTGGACAGTCACTGGGCGTTCAGCCAGACACATTGATGGAACGATACAAACATGAACTTGGCGAAGCAGGTTTTCAACATATTCAAGTTCGGGAATATAATGCAACAGAGTATTACGCCACATCTGATGATCTGCTATTCCTTCTGACCCATGCACCGATCATTCCCGGTTTTGGTGAGAGGGAATCCGATTTGGAGTGTTTCCAACAGTTCGTCGAGCAAAATCGCTGCGATAAAGGGATTCGAACGAACTCGGCACGTTTTATGCTGACTGCCCAGAAATAAATCTATAACATAAAGGCAAAAATAGAGCCCATCCACCATTTTGGTAACATGAATGGTGGATGGGCTTTTCAAATACTATTTTAGATCATCGTATATAGTACCAAATTACTGCGTTACTCCCTTTTTCTCCAGGAACGGCTTTAATTTATCCAACACATGATGACTGCCACCTCGTCCGTTCACTTGTTCAATAACCGCGGCTATAAGGAAGGAAGGTGAATCCGTATCAAACACCACGACAAAACCGTTCTCCTGGCCTTTCTCTCCCTTTTTGGCCTTCAACTCGGCAGTCCCTGTCTTCGCGGCCAACCCTTCAGGAAGTGAGTCCAAGGAATGGGCCGTTCCTCCCGATCGGGTTACGACTTGGCCCAAGGCATCCTTCACCGTATTTGCGACTTCAGGCGTAATTACAACTTCCGGTTTGGCGGTTTCCTTTTCCTCGATCAGTACAGGCTTCACCATTTTCCCTTCATTAATAAAAGGGGTGAAGGACGACGCCAGATGAATCGGCGACATCAACATTTCTCCCTGTCCATAGGATGTGTCAGCGAGCAACACCTCGGATGACAGATCCAGATGAGCCTCGTTCGCATACTGGCTTGGTTTCAAATACAGTTCATCCAGTCCAAAGTTATCTCCAAAACCGAACTTCTGGATACCCTCTATAAACTTGGCGCTGCCCATCTCAACAGCTTCCTTCGCAAAATAAATATTGTCCGAGTAGACCAGCGCATCAACCATGTTCACCGGGGTTACACTTTTCACACGCTTCACATAGTAACCGCCCCAGCTCTCATCCTTGCGCCATTGCAAACCAGAGATATCATGCGATTTGTCCGCTGTGGTAACCTTCTCCATCAGCCCGGCAGCTGCCGTAATGGCTTTGAAGGTTGAGCCAGGTGCATAGCGATTCGTAAACCTATTGATAAAAGGAAGCTTCTCATCTGCTGAATATGCATCCCACTCTGCCTGTGTCAGTCCCGTAACCATCTTGTTTGGATTATAGGAAGGCGCACTGACCAGTGCCAGCAGATTACCGTCCGTTGGATTCATCATCACCATCGCTCCGGCTTCACCACCACTGGATAGTGTTTTATACAACTTACTCTGTTGCTCGGAGCTGATCGTCAGTTGAATATTCTGTCCATCCACTGCATCCTTGCGGATAAGCTCTAAGCGAGTGTTTCCAGAATCATCGGTGATCTCGATCAGGCCACCTCGTTCGCCGCGAAGCTGTTTCTCCAGTGATTGCTCCAGTCCGGCTTTGCCAATCCAATCTTCCGCACGATAATAACCTTCCTTATCTTTCTCCAGATCCTCCTTGGTGGCCTTGCGAACATAGCCGATCAGATGAGCCGCAGACTCTCCAAGCGGATAATACCGTATTTCCTTGGATTGAACTTGCACACCAGCCAGTGCTGCAGGCACCCTGGAGTCCTCTGTTGAAGCAATGGGAACAAAATATTCCGGCTTCACCCATTTCTGTGCAAGTGCAGTGTTAATGATATCTGCTGTTACTTTGTAATGCTCCGCAATTCGGGCGATCATCGTCTCCGGATTTTCTCCCAGCTTCTCAGGAATGATGCCCCATTCATATATATTTCCCTTTGTTGCTAGGGGCAGCCCTTCACGATCAACAATGTCTCCACGTTCCGGGAAAAGTGTTCTGACCCGAACTTTGCTCCCCTTGACCATGTCGGTCAGAATCATGGATGGCTTCCAGTTGATCCGCCAGACTTTCGCTCCGTCCTCAAGCTCTTCACGTACCAGTTTCAATGTATGCGTCTCATTCACTTCCCCCAGGAAGGTCGTTAGCTGCAGGCTGTAGTCCACCTCATAGACATCCGGGTTTTGATTTTTATTTCCACTATTCGTCCCATTCTTGTTCTCTTTATCACCGTTATCCTTGCCTTGCTGTGAGTTGCTGTCCGTTGTCTCTTCGGTTACTTTCGGTATCAATGCTGCCTTTACCGCAGAAACCTCCATACCCGAATAAATCGCGTTGTATTTTTCCACAAATTGCTCACGGTTCATGCCAGACTCATTCAATGAAGCAGGCGTCATCAAGGGATACAGTTGATCGAATTCTTTCTTTTGCAAATGCGTTATGTATTGATCAACGGTTGCCTGGGGTTTCACTTCCTCTGTTTTGCTATTCTGCATGTATAAGTACATTCCGATTCCACCAGCAAATAAGATGGGAAGCAGTCCATAAATAATTTTACGTTTCGATTTCATGATCATATCACCTCTAATATACACTATAGATTTCCAGCCTCAATTAAACAATGGAACAAATCTGACGAATTTATCATTAAAAATAGCCGAAAGCTCACATAATATGTTTAAATAAGGATAGTGAGATTACAGTAAAGGAGCCCGATGATGGAAATCAGCTATTTTTTACTCCCCAAAGCCGAAGTGGCCTATATCAAGTCTTCAGCTTCCATGAAAGATGCGATCGAGCAGCTTGAATTGCAACATTATACCGCCATTCCCGTGATTGACCAGGATGGAAAATATGTTGCCACCCTGTCCGAAGGCGATTTGTTATGGAAAATGCGGAGCACCCCCGGACTGACATTTGAAACGATGGATCAGGTTCAGGTGCACGAGATCGACAACCGTGTATATAATGAATGTGTCTTTATTAAGGCCGAAATGGAGGATATGCTGACGCTGGCAGCAGATCAAAACTTTGTGCCTGTGGTGGATGTGGACCGTGTCTTCCTCGGTATTATCCGTCGCAAGGATATTATTGAGTATTATACGCGTAACATCTCTGACTAAGTTTGAATTGAATATATGCCTTTTGCAGATCAGATTGGCAAAAGACTGAAACAGAAATGACGAGTCCTTGGGGGCAATGACATTAAGTGTAACTTAACTTAATGACGTTGATCCTTGGGCTCGTCATTTTTGTGTTTTTAAATCCGTTTAGGACCTAATTTCATCTTTGCGAAAAAAACGAATAAACATATTGCGTAAAATTCGACAAATAACTACAATAATTATTATGATACGACAAAATTACCCATCGAAAATTGAATCGATGGCTCTATATTTACTGAGGTCCTATCTTTTTTTTCAGAATTTGTTCAGAATCGTTTAGTACAATGATCACATTCTTTTTATTTCGATAGGCGGCACTACTCAGAAAAATCAGGAAGAGGTATTCACTTGAACTACTTAAGTACACGCAACAAGGTACTTGTCACGGCTACTGTGATTATGTCTTGTATTTACGTCATTTGGCGTACATTCTTCACTATTCCTTTCGGACATGGCCCTCTCGCCGTGACCGCAGGTCTTGCCCTCCTCATTGTCGAACTTATAGGTATGTTCGAACTGGCGGTCCATTTTTACAATATGACCCGGCTCGAATATCCTACACTTCCTATTGTTGACGAAGCCTTATATCCGGATGTGGATGTATTTATCGCGACTTATAATGAACCCACTTCGCTACTGTTCAAAACGATTAACGGCTGTCTGAACATGGATTATCCTGATCACTCCAAAGTACATATCCATCTGTGTGATGACTCTAACCGTCCCGAGATGCGGGAACTGGCGGCGCACCTGGGCATTAACTACCTTACGCGAACGGAGCATGTGCACGCCAAGGCGGGTAACCTGAACAATGCGATGAAGCATACGTCCTCCCCGCTAATCGTCACTTTTGATGCCGACATGATTCCGAAGCATGATTTTCTGACGTCGTGCGTTCCCTACTTTCTGACCGGAGAAAAAATCGGTTTTGTGCAGACACCACAGAGCTTCTATAATCCCGATCAATTCCAGTACAATCTGTACTCTGAGAACCGGATACCGAATGAACAGGATTATTTCTATCGGGACGTACAAGTAGGACGCAACAAATCCAACTCCGTCATCTATGGGGGAACAAATACTGTACTCTCCAGACAGGCGCTGGAAGACGTGGGCGGTTTCTACACTGGCTCCATTACAGAGGATTTTGCTACCGGTATTGAGATGCAGAGCAAAGGGTATCGCTGCTTCGCCACCAACAAAGTATTAGCCTCCGGGCTTGCTCCCGGTGATCTGAAAAGCCTGATCAAACAGCGCCAGCGCTGGGCGCGCGGTTGTATCCAAACAGGCAAAAAGATGAACCTTCTTTTCAAGAAAGGACTTAGCTTTGCCCAAAAGCTGAACTATATCTCTTCCATTACCTACTGGTACTCCGGGTTAAAACGGTTGCTGTACATCATGTCACCCATATTGTTTGCCGTGTTTGGCATTCTGGTTGTGAAATGTACCATTCTGGAGATCCTTGTGTTCTGGTTGCCGATGTATCTATTGACCAACACCTGTCTGCGAATGCTATCCGGCAATATTCGGACCACCAAATGGACCAATGTATATGAGACCATTTTGTTCCCATCCCTTCTGCCGGCCGTCATTCTGGAGACCCTTGGCATCACGATGAACAAATTCGTCGTTACCCGCAAAGACGGAGCGCAAAATAATGATCGGAACTATCAAATTAAACAGATGATTCCTCATCTGATTCTGGCGGTGCTGTCCATAATCGGAATCGTGAATTGCATTCATTGGACATTCAGTCAGGGCACGATTGGTTTCCTCGTTGTGCTGTACTGGTTATTGATTAATTTCTATAACATCATGATGTCGATCTTCTTCCTGGCTGGACGCAAAGTATTCCGAAACCACGAGCGCTCAATGGCTGCCGTGGATTGCACGCTCACTACGGAGGGGGAGACCATCTCCTGCATCACTCACGATCTCTCGGAAGGCGGAATTTCCGTTATACTAGATACACCGAAGTACATTCCAAGTGATATCGAGATTGGCATTAAACTGGTGAATGATCGATATTCAAGCGAGTTTACAGGCAAGGTGGCGCATGTCGCTTCGATCGGGAACCGTTGGAAATATGCTTTTACCGTCAAGGAGATCACGGAACAAGAGCAGCGCCAGCTGCTGCATATTATCTATGATCGCGAACCTACGCTGCCGCAGAAGCTGGACAAGGATATCAGTACATTTGAAGACATTCGCCTGAATTTTGTGCGTCGGGGTCAGAGTGAATTCATGTCCAACCGGAAGCTGGCACGAATTGCGCTGAATCGCGAATTGCAAACACCGGATCATGGAAACATGACATTGCTGGATTTCAACTATGAATTCGTTCTGGTGGAGATGGAAAATCATGATTTGGTCAATGAAATCCAACTTCCGCTTGGCGAAGATATCTCACTCGAATGCGTGTGGGTACAATCCCTGCGTGACAAACGAGGGGACCTTTACCGTGTGACCAATATTCGTGACATTGCTCGCAACCATCAGATGCCGACATTGGAAGCACTGCTGAAACAGTGGAATAAGGAACATATGCAGCAGGGCAAAAAAGGCCCTACATCTCAAGGCAAAAACAATTTCTCACCAGACGAATTGAACGAGATGGCTTATTTATAGAGCGGAGGCAAGTGAAGCATGATCAAAAAGTGGAAACAACTGACGCTTGTTGCCAGTTTAACTGTGTTATGGAGCGTGTATCCGATTCAGGCTGTTCAGGCTGAGCAGCTCAAGGTGAGCGGGACTACACTCCATGAATGGAACAATGGAGCCAAGGTAGAGGCAAGCGTTGATAACAAAGGCAGTATTCAGATTAAGAGCTCCACGCTGGGACTCAAAAAAGGATACTATTCGGCCTACGTCTATGAGCTGCAGAATCGAGACTGGTCAGGCTATGGGGCCTTGACCTTCTCCATCCGCAATGAATCGGACCGAAGGCTGCCTCTTAATATCGTACTGACTCGATCGGATAAACTCTCCCTAACTGTATCTGATGATCGAAACGTCATCGTTGTTGAGAAATCAACCGGGCAGGCTGAGCTGGTTCACCCGGTATCAGGTCTGATTGAGTTGGAACCGGGATTTGTCGGACAGATCCGTATTCCCTTTTCCAGCCTTATGGTCCAGAACAAAGCCAGCACGGCAGGTCAGGCGAACCTGGGCAAAGTCATTGGCTGGGGCATTACAACTACAACTCCGGAAAACGCCAAGCTGAACTTCCGCATCGGCAATATCAAACCTATATCCAGGAAGCAAGCGGTGGTGGAGAACGATCTGACCACCTTGCAATTGACTGGTGACGAGCGTGTGGTGAAGCCCGTAGCCGGGGAATCTATTGTCCAATACGGTGTTCAATCAACCTCTAAAGAAATGCCCGATGTAAAATTCCAGCTCGACAGCCCTGTGCAGGGAGTATCTATCACACCGGATGGACTACTGACGCTCCATACCGATGTCGATGCTGAGCGAGCGACCATACGTGCACTAGTGAATGGCAAATGGAATTTGACAACCATCGTCATGCTGGATCGCTCCTCAGCCATGAATGTTCAGGAGAAAGACGGGACCCCGCGCTCTATTCCTGACCCATCTGAAGTTACCAAGGTGCTCAGCCCTGCGGACCCACTCATGAAAACATCGGTGGGATGGTTTATTCGACTCTTGTTAACAGCTGCCGGAATCCATGGACTCATTCTCTACTGGCTGTGGAGAAGACAACGGAAAAACTCTGGCTCTCTAAAGCGGCGTTCCCGGGAAGATCGACAAGCAAGGCGTCCTTTTCGCATGTAAAATGACTTTGGCAGATCACCCGAATCTGAGATCCGGGTGTCTGTTTTACTTGGGCATGTTGTATCAATAGCTACAACATGCCCCCTATATGATCCTCAAGGAGGAAAGGCAGTGCTCTTTTCCAGTGTAATCTTTCTATTTTATTTCCTGCCGCTTGTGCTGGGGCTGTATTACATACTGAAATTCTCGGTTACGGCCAAAAACATGCTGCTGCTTGTTGCCAGTCTGTTCTTCTATGCATGGGGTGAACCGTGGTTTGTCCTCATCATGCTGGCTTCCATCTGTTTCAACTATATCTTTGCCCTGCTCGTGGACAAATTCAGGGAACGACGGAATGCCGCCTACACCATCATTACGTTGATGCTTATTGTCAATCTGGGTATGCTGTTTGTTTTTAAATATATGGCCTTCGCGCTGCGGATAGTGAACGAGAATACCGACATTGGCCTAAGTATCCCGAATATCGCGTTACCTTTAGGTATCTCCTTCTTTACCTTCCACGGAATCTCCTACGTGATCGATGTGTATCGCGGACATGGCGCTGTGCAGAAAAATCTCTTTTATGTCGCGCTGTATATCTCCTTCTTCCCTCAGCTCATTGCCGGACCAATCCTGCGCTATAACACAATTGCAGATCAGATGGTCAACCGTAAGGAAAGCTGGGACAAGTTCGCACTGGGCTGCTGCCGCTTCATTGTCGGTCTGGGTAAAAAAGTGCTGTTATCCAACAGCATGGCGATTGTTGCAGATCACATCTTCAGCATGGGTGGCACCTCGAATATTCCGGCAAGTCTGGCATGGCTTGGAGCCATCGCCTATACATTGCAGATTTATTTTGATTTCTCGGGGTACTCCGATATGGCAATTGGTCTCGCCCTCATGTTCGGTTTCAAATTCGAAGAGAACTTCAGATATCCATATATCTCCCGTTCCATCACCGAATTCTGGCGCCGCTGGCATATCTCGCTGGGCACCTGGTTCAAGGAATATGTCTATTTCCCACTCGGAGGATCACGTGTCACCAACAAGGATAAAATGATTCGCAATCTGCTCATCGTCTGGGGACTTACTGGGGTATGGCATGGTGCGGAGTGGACATTTGTAGTCTGGGGATTAATTAACTTCGCATTCATTGCTCTGGAGAAAATATCCAACTTCGATAAAGGAACTCGCTTCAACCCGCTGCGGCATCTCTATGCTATGTTTATTGTGGTCATCGGGTGGGTGATCTTCCGTTCACCGGATCTGCTGCAAGCTGGCAACTATCTGGGCAACATGTTTGGACTGTACGGCAATGGATTCTGGAGTGATACGACCTGGATGTTCCTGAAAGAGTACGCACTCTTCTTCATCCTCGGTATTCTGTTCTGCATGCCGATTGCCACGCGAATGAACAAACTGATGGTCGACGGCGCACGTTTCAGCAAACCATTGGTACTGGCTTATCCGCTTACGATCATCGTTCTATTCCTGATCTGTGTATCGTATCTGGTCAAAGGTACATACAATCCATTTATTTATTTCAATTTCTAATTCTGAGAGAAGGCACAAGCATGCACAACTTTTTTGCCAAAAAGAGAATCACGGCTTTCCTCTTCATTCTCGTGCTCGTGACGTTCTCTGTCCTGAATATCATTCAGTCCTTCGGGCCGATCCAAAAGACGCTGGCCTCAGCGGACTACCATTATTCTGAAGCCAAAGAACTGATCCACGAACTGGATGACGACATTAATGAGCATGTCTTCGAGAAATTCGGCTTCGTGGAAGCGTACGGATATATGCAGTCACTCATGTGGAAGAACGAGGAGAACAACTTCGAGGTTGTGAAAGACATGGAGGGCAAGCTGCACTATACCTACTTCGCTACTGGGCCGACGGATACGAAAGATCTGTCGGATCGGGTGGCTGCGCTGGGAGCACATTTGGACCCCAAAACGAAGCTGACCTATGTGATGACACCAGACAAATACGTGCGAGGCTATACGCAGTTTCCAGAGGGAATTCCGTACAATTATAACAACGAAACAGCCGATGGCTTTTTGGCCAATCTCAAGCAGGATGGCATCGATACAGTTGATCTGCGTAAAGGTTTGTTGGAAAGCGGTATTCCGGCAAATGATCTCTCTTTACCACGGATCATCACTGGAAAATCAAGACCGCGTTCTGGGCCTTCGGTCAGCTCGTGAATCATCTGGACGGCATGTACGACAAACCGCTGGACCCGGATCATTATTTCACGGACTTAAATAACTACAATGTAGTTCCGTATCAGGATATTTTTATTGGATCACAGGGGCGAAAAGCCGGGAAATATTTTGCTGGTGACGATGACTTTGACCTGATCTATCCGAAGTTCAAAACGGACTATTCCTTCTACTTTAAGACCGGTGAGACGGAAGCCACACTGAATGGCCGCTTCGAGGATGCGCTGCTCACGACCTATCCACTGAATGTGCAAGGAGCTACCTATGATCTAACTGCTGACAAGTACTTTACGTACCTGTACGGGAATCAGGGAATCGTTCATGTGGTGAACAAAGACAAATCGAACGGACTCAAAGTCATGTTCATCAAGGACTCTCTCGCAGTGCCGATGATCTCCTTCTTGTCCACCGTCGTGTCTGAGATTTACCTGATTGATCCACGGTATTATACGGGAGACATCATGGATTTCGCCAGCAAAACCGACCTGGATCACGTCTTTGTGTCGATATCACCGCAGGATCTCGTAGATGAGTTTTTCCCTTACGGATCGAAAGATTAACTCGGTGAAGGATCATACTTTACCACTACAGTGGCAGAACAATCTTCCGATCACTGTTATCCCCAGATTTCTTTTATCCCTTTTTATTAGGGAGAAATCCGGTGATAAAGGTGAACGCTTCGCTTCTCCAGATTCTTTCTGCCTCCTCCGTTCAGGTATGATCTTGTAGTCAAACATAAGAAAGGGTACCCCACAGCCAATAATCTGGCAGACAGGGTACCCTTTCTTTTTGTATTCCAATAGATCAGTTTCGTTCACGCTTCGCCTTTTGTTCCTTATAATATTGTAAAACGTCACGCGGGCTGCCTTGAAACGCTCTTTCCTTGCCATATACATACGCCTGCTCCAAATAAGCAAAAGCTTCATCATGCTGCTCAAGTCGCATGCAGACGATACCAAGATCAATTATAGGACCCGTATTAATATCCGAACCTCGCGTTTGCAGGGCTATTTCAGCCCAAGGTTTCGCCAGTGTGAACTGCTCCAGGTCCATATGTGCATTCACGTGACAGGAAGCAATCCAGCTCGCAATCTCCCAGTCCGTCTTCGGTTCGGGCAGCATCCCCAAGCCTGATCATAATAGATCAGGGCTTGCTCATGCTGCTGCGTTTCATCCAGAACATTGCCTGCTTCTACCGTTTCAATAATTTGTCTCTCCAGTTCGGGATGCTCCGGTGTCAGATCCTTCACTCCGCAACCTCCTCCTCCAGTTCGAAATACCATTCCAGAAAGTTATTGAAACTCGCCCACTGCGGTGTGCTTTCACCGCTCAGAAAACGTTCGATCGATTCACCCAGCTCCACCAGAGCCACATCTCCCGTTTGGCGGTTATAAAAGAATCCACCCTCGCCCTCAAAGCTGTCCAGCGGTATGTAGGCTTCTGGCAATCCAAGCGTAAGTTGAGCCACTGTCATGTCCTCCAAGTATACGGTGTTTTCCATAACCCAGCAGATCTGATAGATCTCCTGATGTCTGCTGTAAAAGGTCGGACCATCATCCGCATGCAAATAAAAATGTGCAAAATCAGATTCAAGATCTATACCCAGTTGACGTAAAGCTTCTTCATACTCTGCTGGTACATCTTCATGCCACCAGCCCTGATTCTGACAATAATCAATCACTTTATTGGATAACATATTAAGCCTCCTAATGAATCAAACATGATGAGTATAAGCCCTCTGGCTGTAAGATAGCTTTTAACTTTATAACCTAACCTGTTATCCCGTTAGACAACTTAATTGCAGAACGATATCGAGTGTGGTTGCCCATCACCCATTCATGAAACATATAAATACTGTATCAAAAGAACAAGACGAATGGAAATGGAGACATTTCTATTTACCCATCCAAAAGCCCACGATAAGCAGAACACTCCGCAACCAGTCTCAATTTCCTTATTCTGGCGCAACTTCCCCCTCATTCTTTCGTCTAATAATTGATTAACAACGAAGGAGATGACTATGCGAATAAGTTGCAGTCCTGGTTTCCCCGGAAGTATGATTGGTTCAATTGATCTTCAGCCTACCAAGTTTAATACGGGCGTTTCCCATAAAAGTGAGATTACTCACCATGTTGATCCAGACCTCATAGCCATTCCCTATGTGGAAAATCCTGAATTCGGAACAACCTTTGATGCGATGAAGATGATGAAGGGAACGTTCCAAGAAGAGTTTCAAGAGAGCTATGATGTGGAATTTACGATTGATGTGGATAAAAAGGGGTACATCACCCAGTTTGAGCATACCTTTGCACTGGAGCGTTATCTTGATCTTGTGCGGACGCAGTCCTATAAAGTGATTAAGACGAATTGGAAGGGACGTTCCTTCCATGTCATGACTTACTGTTATATGGAGGAAGTGTGCAACCCGGATAATGTAATCTTCAAATGTAACCATGCAGAGGATGTTTTTGTCGTAGCAGAACTTGTTCCCTATTCTGTCGGTGGTGTTGTGGTGCAGCCCAACAATGTGTACCTTCATCTCCGTGCATTAATCTCGGCAAGAGATGATCTCTACCCGATCGACTATATGTGTGAACCTGATTTTGATCTAAGCATTGAAGCCTAAATTCCACATCATTTAAATACAGCAGAGAGCACAAGGCGTTCCTGGCTTACTCCGGATCACCTGTGCTCTTGTTTAATATAGGTTCTGCTTACCGAAAAAATGAAATCTCAGGGGTGATTAAATGATTTTCGAGAAGAAACGCCCGAAGCCAAAAGAGAACGTTTGAGACAAGAAGAATTAAAGGGAAACTCCATGGGTACGTTTGGTGATGGTATCAATCGTGCTCAATTGGGAAGCTTATCCGATTTAGTTGGCAGTTTGGGATGGAAAGGCACCGGAATCCTCATTATATTATTCATAGTAGGCTATGTAATTTATAAATTAGTGTTCTGAGAAGGATAGGTAACGATGCACTCTTTGCTACTTGAATAAATCCTTGGTGAGTACCCCTTCCGATGTGGTTCTTCCATGTGAATCACCTACCCCCGTTCCTGATTTCGCGATCATTCTATCATTTTCTCATGTGGAAAAGTAAAAATAGCCCTTGAGCAGAAGGTTGAATGAGATTCTTTCCTTCTGCTCAAGGGCTGGCCGAAATTGATTATTTATTTGACCTCGGCATTCAGCCGTTCAATAAGTTCAAGCAACTCCAGCGGTTCACCAACTGTATGAGTTGGACGTTCTGTCTCATCCATCGGCTCATGGGGATAACGAGGCGTCCAGCTCTGAAAGATGCTGGTGATGCCCAGTGCGTTAGCTCCCTTCATATCACGACTCAGGTTATTACCAATCATCACCGTCCTGGAAAAATCCCCTTCAGACAAATCAAGGGCACCAATTGCTGCCTTGAACATCCGCGGGCTTGGCTTGCTGGCTTTAATATTCTCCGAAATAATCATTGTGCTAAAATAATCATGAAGTCCATGCTGCTTAAATACGTTCTTGAAGGATTGTGCATCGCCGTCAGCAACCAAGGCCAGTGTGTATCCTTGTTCATGAAGCTTTTGAATCGTGATATCCGCACCCGGAATCAGATCCGCAGTCAGAACAATTCCTTCTTCGTCCCGAATCTCGGTAGATTCATCAACGATGGTATCGCCGCTGTCAAAAAAGATAATTAGCTTTTTGTCGTCCATGTCCGTTATGACCGTCCTCTTCATTCAATTGGTGTAACGACTTGCCGGTTTCCGTTTGACCATATACAATGATGTTCCAAAATAAGGTATAGCGCTTAATCCAATGTTACAATGGAGACGAATAAAAAATCAATCATTTTTTCGTCGAGCTCGTGCGGATACCTGATTTAAGCTTAATCATCTCGACCGAAAAAATAATCAGGATCAATTGGACGGTAGTTGGAGGTTCTGCTGCTTACCGAATAGCTTTGCTTTTGCTGCCATCGCTTTATTCAACCTTACTCTTAATCCACTCATCCATTCCGGCTCATGCGCCCAATGTTCTGCTCCAGACCGAAGCACACGTACGTAACCGTACAGATTGGCAAAGCGACGGCATGCAGGGAACATCGACTCCATATCATAGGTGTCTCCAGCTTCTGCCCAATACCCTTGCATAAACGTTTGCTTCTTCTGCTCCCATTGTTCCGGCTGGATTTCCTCCTGTAAACTATCGAGGCTCTGCTCCACATCCATTGCATACCAGTGGTACATCGCATCATCGAAGTCAATGGCGTAACAGGACTGACTCTCCTCGTCATAGAAGACATTATCCAGTTCAAAGTCATAATGAATTAACCCGAAGGTCTGCTGTGTAACGGGCCAATGTGCAAAACAACTCCGGAGAACTTCTACCTCATTGAGCGCCGCAGTCTCGCCAGGGAACTCCCCCAGCACGTCCTTCATCCAATCCAGTACATCCGTATACGTCCAGCGTTTCGCCTGTTTAGGTGTGTATTCGCAAGATAAACGATGCAGCCTCCCCAATGCCTCACCCAAGCTACACACGATCTGGTCATTCAAATCAATACTACCCATCTGGTTACCCGGCACTCGTTTGAAAACGGAGGCATAATACATTCCCCAAGGCGTATGGGCCTCTACCAGCTCTTTTCCGGTATGGGAGGCAACAGCTTCCATGACGCCATATTGATTTAGTTTAAGATAGGACAGGAACTCCAGTTCCGCTGCAAGATTGGTTTGATTTTTCTCCTCTACCGGGGCAAAACGAAGCAACCGAACCTCTCCCTGATCTCTGAACGGATACACGGCATTGGAGGATATACGATAATACTGAAACATGTCCAGTGACTCGGAATCATAACTCCAGTTTTTCAAAATCATCTCGGCGAGATCGTTATTATGGAATAAATATTTAAGTTTTAACATGGGCGTATCTCCTTATGGGTCGTTTAAATAGAACGCTTTTAGGGTTCCGATTCCTATTTTTGCGCGCAAAAAGCCGCAGGCTATGCCTGCGGCTTCAAAAAATTCCGGGTGCACGAGGTATACTTTCATAAGCAAATAAACCTCGTGAATACCAGGAAAAAGGAGCAGTTATATCCTATATGTCGGCAGACTTTGGATTTCGTCACATAAGCAAAAATACAAATGCTTCGTCATGCTTCCATTGCTCTGCCGGATCTATTCAGTTCATATTCACCTTAATTGTTGTAGCCACGCTTTGCATCATCTTAGCCCGTCGTTTCATGACGATCACTCCTTCCGAAAAACAAGTTATTTCCATAATACTCCAATAATTGATTACAGGCAAAGGTTATCAGGATTGTGTAACAACCATGCGTTCTACAGTCTCCGTGTTCTCTTTGTACCACACCATAACGACATCTCCCTCTTTCAGATCAGATACCTGAATGGAAGAATCGGCGCTTTGGTTGTTACCAGGTGCCCCCATGCCCATTCCTTGTGAGATGTTCACATCATCACCAATGTTCAATTTCATTTCGATGCCAGTATCCTTCATGTCTGTACTCCCGCCTCTGGAGACGCCTGGTTGTCTTCCATTTCCATTCGTGGAGCCTGTGGTTGAGTTGTCCTGCACCTCAAGTAATGCGATCGTGACTGTGCTTCCTTCAACGGAAATAACTCTGCCCGTAAGGTCGGCATTCATCATTCCCCTCATCTCGTCCGTGCTACCTGTTCTGCCATTCATTCCTTGGCCCCCGCCTCTCTGCGTTCCTCCGTTCATGCCAGGGCCACCGCCATTCATCATTCCGCCACCATTCATGCCTTGGGCGGAACCGGTATTCGTAATGTTCTGGGCAGTGATGGCGTCGCAGGCGGATAGAAAAACTGTGCAGGTAAACAACAGGAGCATAGCCGATGTGAGATAACCTTTTTTTCGCATACGGATCACCTCTTTCTCAGGGAAGAGCGTTCCCAGCCAAGTTTTCTATAAAATATGAAATTATATGCATCTTTGAATCCCATGTACGACAACACAACCAGCAACGGATATACGGGGTAGATATATCTCGATTTAATCTCCCACAGAATATAGAATCCGATAAATCCGAGAATAATCAGAATTAAAGAGACCTCATCATACCTTTTTCCACGAATACTACCGATTAAGCGAATGACAATAAAGCAGTACATCAAGAAATTCATCACATAAACGACCCAGAGCACTCCCGTCCGGTAGACGGAATCTCCCTGAAACAAGTCCGTTACCGCATTGGTATAACTATAGGAGCCGGCAATTCCACCACCTCTTCCTTCCCCATCCCCGAGGAGCTTTCATTACCGATGCCATATCGATCCATTTGGTAGGTTCCTTCGGTCCAGGTCCAAATGATCTTTTTGTAATACATCTGGGCCAAATCACTTAAGCTGGCTTCTGACAGTTTCCGTTCAATCTCCTGCTTGTACAGCTCTGTACTTTCAGCTTTATTATAATTAGCATCTCTCTGATAGATCTGGTAGCTCTCCATATTATCCCAGAAGCCGAATCTTTCGAGATTAATACCCATGTTCAGCCACATATAGACCGGAGCCGAGTTTTCCCAACAGGTTCACTTACAGCACCAGAAGAATTCAAGACCGCATTCTGAGTCCAACCTGGGACGCTATACAACATAGCCAGCACAAAAATGGAGGCAATTCCTTTCTTGATTCCAATACTTCGCATATTCAGCAGAATGGTTAACATGGCGGCAATCAGCACAATCACGCCGACGCTTCGGAAGTAGTTTCCAACCGCGAGCAGAATGGCAGCGATAAGGATTGTTTTCCAGGACTTTTCACGTATGAACCGAATCAAAAAATACAGACAAGACGTGAGAAATGCCGTGGCAATCACATCGTTATAGATCAGGTTATTCAGAAACAGAGACGGCAGATACGTCGCCGCGAAGATCAGAACCCCGTAATCACGCTCCGTGGACTTGTTATTTAACTGTTTATAAATGAGATAAATCATTAATGTCGTTACGGTTGAAAACAAAATATTGAACAGCTTGATTACCAGATAATTATCCGGGAACAGGTACAGCAATGTTTTTAAATACAAGACGGTAGAAAAGTTGAACGGGAACATATGCAAATATCCGCCCGTTTCGAACGAGGAATAGTCCTGATCGTAGAGCATGTTCATGGCGAGTGAAAGCACCGTCTGTGAATCATCGGTAGGCACTCTTGGAAATACGAAGATAATTATGATTTGAATAGCTAGAGAACATAGCAGCACCACCGGAATAACAACCTTTGGGCTGGCTTTGTTCAGCTTCAGGCAAAGGCGGTATAGCAGGGTACCGGATACAAGAAGCAACGCAATCACCGGGATAAAAATACTCCACTGCTGTGCGCCCAGAATCGGATTATCCCCGTACAAGGTGTAATTGTACTGCGCCCGGACAAACAGGGACGAAACGATAAACACACCGACAAAAATAAGCAGAATGAGATAAAGCGACTTATGGATCACCTTAGACATGCCAAAACTCCTTTTCCAGTACAGGATTCGGGAATAGTATAATGCCTCTACCTGAAAAAAGGCTGAATTCAGATTCGTGCGAATGAATACTCATTGGGAGATGATTTACAGCACAAAAAAGACCGTCCCTTGGTTAAGGGAACGGTCCGTATGTCTATTTTTATAAAAGAGTATATGGGCTTTAAGGCTAATCGTTGAAGATCACTTTTCGTCCTTAATAAACTCAATAATATCCTGGATCTCACAATCCAAAGCCTCGCATATTCGATTCAGCGTATCGAACTTCACGCCATCTGTTTCCTCATTATATAATTTGGCAATCCCATTTCTATGTAGTCCGGTTAGTCGGGATAAATCGGCAATGTTAATTCTTTTCTCTCCCATAATTCGAGATAAATGAATCTTAATCATACATGTTCTCCTCCAAACTATAATGCATACTGTAGTGTTGACAAAGCACACCACAAAGTGTATATTTGAATGAATATAATGTACACTGTAGTGTTCATATATAAGCTCAATATCTATACATTTCCTAAAAGAGGTGTGCAAAAATGATAGAATCTCTGGAATCTTTGGCAGAACCGTTAATCCGAACGCGCTTAGAGTTATTATACAACAATTTGTCTCACACGCAGCCTGATTATACCCAACTATCTGAAGAATCTGATCATTATTTTCATACCATTCGCCAAGCTTTACCTGAATATCTGAATCAGACCATTTTTTTATATGAAGATACTCAACTTTCTATTCAAACACTTCTGGAAAGAGAGATTTATTTACAAGGGTTTCGGGATGCCCTGCAACTAATGAGCGAGTTACATATACACAGATTCTGACGCCATAGCTTCTTACAAAATATGCTATAATCAACAAAGCAATAGAATAGGCTTAAAGGGTCGGTCGGCTACCTCGCCATGAAGGGAGGGATGCCCTGTGACAGTGTTTGAAGCAATCATGTTGATGCTTACCTTTGGTACGCTCATCGTTGCCATTCTGTCCGATAAACGCAAATAGACCGCCCCCATAGCAAAGGAATGCGGTCTATTTCATCGTGCCCTTATGTTACTGAAGCCCACCGCCCTTAAAAGCGGCTATTGCTCAGAGAGTCGTGTTACCAGCACGGCCCTCTTTGCATTTTACGTCTAATCTGCTCTAATTATACCATACTCAAATCTTTGAAGTCATATATAAACCGTGTTAATCCTCATACAATTCCTTATACTCGTGCAAATATAAAACCTCAATACAATTGGACCAGTTCAGAACCGAACCGACAAAGTCCTGAATGTCCAATCCTGGCATTTCATAAGTACCTTCTGTATTTACCGAACCCGTTGCATCCTCAATCAGAGTGACTTTGAACCCTTCATGCTCGGCCGCAATTGTCGTAAACAGGCAACAATATTCTGTATTAAATCCCACAATAAACACATGTTCCACCTGATGTTCATCGAGCCATTTCTTCAACTCCGGGTTGCTAAAGGCGTTAGGTTTACTTTTTTCCAGAATCGTATGCCGCCCAGTGTCGACTACAATCTCCAGACCCGCAGCATTCTTGTAAAATAGTGAAGATCCCTCGTGGTCATAGTCTACATGTTTCAAGTAAATGACCGGTTCATTCCGCTGTTCAAAATCAGCGATAACTGCTTCAATGTTCCCTACCTGTACTGTGAAATCCCTCAATGACGTAATCCCGTATTGCACATCCAATACAATCAGAGCTTTGTTCATATGCTTTCCCCTTGCTTTAGTTGATCGATAGACGTTTTCCCACTTCCACTACTTCTTTCGTTTCTTTTCCAAAGCCTTCTTCGCATTTTCCTGTACCCGAAATTCCACAATTCTGCGGATCAATTCTTCTGGCAATGGCTGATCTATGGGAAATTGCACCGATCCTTTGGCTCCTTTATACCGTGAGAGTTCTTCCTTAAATGCTTCGATCCCACTGGCACTCGGGTAAAATCCGATATGCTTGGCGTAAGCGGCAAAATGAACCAAGTTTCCGTGCTCTGCATATGTGGGCATCTTGTAACTGATCTTCTCCACCGCATTGGGAGCGGAAGCGCGAATAATCTGTCTTAATGCCTGTAATTTATCCTGTACATCCGAAGGAAATTGAGAGATATATTCATCTACCAGCACATCAGAAGTGGTACTCTCTGACATCTTGAACTCCTTCCGCACGTCCATTCGTGGTATGGCATTTTTCACAACGTCATGGCTCGGCCATTTCGCATCAGATAATCTTCCTTGGCTTTGTAGTCTGGCATAATACTGCCAACACGACGCCAAAACGAACGATCATGATTCATGTGGTGAATATGACACAATTCATGAATGATCACGTAATCAATCACTTCCAGCGGTGCCATCGCCAAGCGGTAGTTAAACGTAAGTTTTTTGTCCCAGCTGCAGCTTCCCCACTTGGTCGCCGATTCCACGATATCCACAGACTTCGGCTTCACCTTCAACTCCTGCTGGTAACGGCCGATGCGCTCACCGATCATTCTTTTACACTCGGCAAAATAAAACTTCTTCAGATTCGCACGCAAATCTTCTTCCGAATAACCCTCTACGTCAATTAACTCATGCAGCGCATGTTCTTGGCCAAAAAGCAGGAACTTTCCCTTGCCTTCCTCTTCGTATTCCTTGGCTTGAGGACCATCCAGCGCCTGCTGCATCAAGGCTGATTTCGTCAAAATCACTTCCCCATGCTGCTCCACAAGTTGTTGAATCATTTCTTCGCTGGTGCCATTGGGAGCCTTGATTGTGACCATATAAGGTAAATCCATAGTGATGGAGACTTTCTTGCGTTTTCCATATTCAATATGACAGGTAATAGGATGATTGTTTATTTCAATAGTTAGCATAACGTGCTCCACTTCTTCCGATATTTCAATGTCAAAATTCTGATTTATTCTTCAGATTGTAACCTATTCAGTAACTCCATGCATAATGTTCAGCGAATTATAATGTTTTAATTGAATTTTTATTCATAAATATGTATTATTATAAAATTATAAGATAGGAGGATAGATATGACCCCTACATCGAATCCGGATTATAAAACCATTGAGGAACTATCGCTCAACCATTGGCAGCCCTTATCCACCTTGCTTTTTGACGGATGGTTACTGCGTTTTGCACAGGGATATACGAAGCGTGCCAACTCCATTCAACCTCTTCACTACTCGATCCAGGATGTGCATGAAAAGATCGAGCAATGCGAGCGAATCTACGCTTCCAATCAGTTAAGTACCATATTTAAGATTACACCGTTTATCCAGCCGGATCGTCTCGACCAGCTTTTGCATGAAAAGGGGTATGATGTTGTGGATCTGAGCCAGGTCCAGACTCGGAGTCTGGAAACCATTAAGGAGCCTGAGTACTCAGAAGTAAAAATAAACGAACAATTAACCGGAGAGTGGTTGGATCACTTTTGCAGATTGAATCAAGTGAATGATCTGCATCGGGGAACGATGGAACAAATGTTGACCAACATCCGTACGCGCACAGGTTTCATCTCGCTGTTCCTCGACGGACAAGTCGTTGCTTGTGGATTCGGTGTGGTGGAACGAGGCTATATTGCATTGTATGACATCATTACAGACGCTAACTTTCGGAATCGGGGATTGGCCGAGCAGATGATCCTTCATCTGTTGCATTGGGGAAAAGAGAATGGCGCTACGTCCAGTTACCTGCAAGTAGTTGCTAATAACGCACCCGCATTAAAACTGTATGCCAAGCTTGGATTCTCGGAGATCTATACCTACTGGTATAGGGTCAAGGAAACCCAAGTCTGATCTAGATCAGATTTTTAGCTTCGAACAATTTAAACAAAAAAAGAGCTGGTTCTCAGCTCTGATTACGTTCCAATTGTTTTTCGATCCCCAGCCTGTCGATCTGAATCCAGTATTCTGCAATTCGCTCATTCTCCACCCGGTATACCGCACTCGCAATTTCAATCACTGGCAGGTGGGTCGGCGCATATCCATCCACTTCTCCGACATGAGTACCCACTTGTTTCCAGCGTACATATACCTTATCTCCCTGTGCCAGCAGCTCCTGAATCTGGAGTGAAAAATCTCCGTACGCCTCAATCATTTCCCTCACATGATCCGCATAGACGGAAGGAGTTCTTCTGACTGTCACTTCCTCTTCCGAGATCACCTGGTGAGCCAGTACCTGCTCGGCCATCAGTGTATTGGCATAATCAAGATTACGACCCGAGCGCACTTCTTCAAAAAAAGTTCTAACAATCTGTTCTGGCGTCATCCAATCCACTCCATTTTTCGTTTTATCATGCTTGTACCAGAAGTATCGACGAATCTCACTCTCTCGTAAAAATCAATTTAACTAGCTCTTATACAGGATTCTTACTCTATTGTATATAGTCATAATATACCATTACATATCTTGACAATAAGTCTATATGACCATAGACTAGCAAAAGACATTAGGGAATTAATAGGAGGTTTTGATTATAAGAGGTTCGAAAATAGGTTTTAACCAGAAATGATAATCTTCGGTGTTTAGATTTTTTAGAAATTAGCCTTTGGAACAACTTAGAAAAACGAGAAAGTGGTGTACCATGAAACGTTTATTTTTGATTATGTTTACGCTCACCCTGTTATTGGCGGGATGCCAGAGCAATAACAAGGAGAGTAGCCCGTCCGAGAATAACCCCACAGAAATATTAGAAGGCTCTAGTGTATTAAGTTTGAAGCAGAAGTACGGCTCCGAATCAAATAAAGCGATCATGCCGATGTATAACGTAGCACAAGATGAAGAATTTACGTTCAAGTTTAAAGCGGATTTGGGAAAATCTAACTGGTCGCTGAGTGATATGATTTCAGTACATACCGATATAAAAGCACTTAAAGCAAGTGAAGTAGCATTGTTGTCAAATATTCATGACAATAGTATTTCTATTAAACCTCTTGGTTGGGGAGTTTTAAGCTCAGATTCAATGAGAACCAAGAGTCAAAGCTCTTGGGGTGGAGCCCCAATTTATTACATTCGTCTGAATTATGATCCGGACGCAGAGAAACTGACATTGCTCGATCAACCAATTATCATTCCGTTTACGGTGAGATCGGAGTTACCTGTACCCAACCTAAGATACGAAATTGACAAAGATAGACGGTTCAAGTTGGTCTGGGACAAGGTGGAAGGCGCAACTGAATATAAAATTTATAAACGTTCTGACCTAACCGACTTTGATACAAACAAACCTTTAACTGGCGAAGAGGATGCTTTCAGCAATAGTCTACCTTTAGATATTGCGGTAACGACTGAGACTTCCTTTAATGATTTTATGAAGGACGGCAAGGGCGGGCTTGCGACTTATAATGAAATGATCACGACTCATCAGAACCATGGTATACGAGGAGAATATTACGTCACTGCAATCGGTGGAGGCAAAGAATCCAATTTTAGTAAAGGTGTACCTACCGCTCCGCTTGCTTCCCAGTTACCGACAGCTTTGAAAGAACAATTGTATAGGGAGAAATTAAAGAATATAGATGTACTTCCTCAGAAAACAACAGTTGAGTACAATGACGGCTCTCTAGCCCAAGAAACCATTGTCTATGATACTACCAACGTAGAGATGTCGGAGTTCAATGAAACAAATATTCCTTTTCATATTAAAGGAACAGCTCTGAAAAGTTACGTACGAGTGGAGAATGTGACCCAAGAAGACCTGGATAGACTTGCCCAACAAACCGTGGCCGATTCCAGTAACGGACTGGTGGAACCAAAGAACGACACACCTTACGTCCCTGCACCTGATGTGCCAACCATTATCAACAATCATGATGCGCCTGCGACTGAGCCTTCAACGGAAACAGGAGCAGAACCGACGGTGGAAGAAGCTCCATCTACGGAGTCCGCAACCCATTCTGCAACGTCAGAAGATAAAACTGACCCGGTATCCAACGAGGCTTCCGATGATACTTCCGATAAGGCTTCCGATAAGGCTTCCGATAAAGTTTCTGACGAAATTTCGAGTGAATCTCCTGATTCAGCCTCCGGAACTGAAGAAGACAACTTGGTGGATGAGCAGAAATCCAATACACAGCAAAATGTAGAGCAAGGTAATCAGGAAACGGTTCCTGAACCTGCTACAGGCGATGCCATGATCAATGCAGATTCTGCATTGGAAGAAGTTCTGGCTAAAAACATGGTTGCAGCCCAAGACAAGATTTCATTGAAAGCTTTTCCAGAAGCCCAAAACTTCACAACGCTCTCAGATGTGGTCCTGAAAGTGATGTACCAGAATCCATTGATTCTGGGTGTGGAAGGTTTTGAATACAATTACGGCACACTTACCCTTTCGATCCATTACAATGAGTCGGCAGATGTGATCCATAAGAAACAGGACGAGATTATTGCCAAAGCAAACGAAGTTGTCGCTTCCATCATCAAGGATGGCATGAAGGATGATGAGAAACGGAAAGCCATCTACGATTATCTGAACGATAACGCGGAGTATGATGATGCGGCACTTGAAAATGCGGAACAGAACAACTTTAAACATGTCGACGCACAGTTCAATGATTCGTTTACAACATACGGTATTCTTGTCAAAGGCGTTGGCGTATGTGCCAGCTATGCTTCTGTTTACAAACTGCTGTCCGATCTGTCTGGACTGGAAAGCATTGTCGTAACGGGAGCGTCCAGCGGTGTTCCTCATGCGTGGAATAAGGTCAAAATCGGGAATGAATGGTTCCATGTGGATGCCACCAATAACCTGACCAATTCCGGTATTCCTTACTTCCTGTACAATGCAAATGATGAGACAGCTGCAAGTCAGAAATCGATAGCGGATAAGGATTACTGGCTTGATTCTGAACTTGCCCTGTTTAATGGCGAAAGTGATGCGAACGATTATTATGTACAGAACGATCTCGAAGTCGCTTCGATTAGTGAATACAAAACAAAGGCTGAGAGTGAACTGAAAAATGGGGAGAAACGGGTTATTCTCCGTTTTGCATCGCCCGTTGATTCAGATGAACTGATGACCGCTGCAGGTGAAGCTCTAGCTGCATTCGATGAAGCCCTTCTGGGTACGGCGCAATTGGCTACACTCGGTAGCTACGCCATTCTGGAACCTAACCCGGAACAGAAGTAATTCATTAATCAAGAAAAATTCCATAACAAGAAAGAACTCCATTCACCTTCGTCGGGAATGGAGTTCTTTGCTTATCTTGCCTATGATCACTAGCCTATGTTTCATAGGTCTTTTTTATATCCCAATTACGGACTAACAGTACCGCCATTGGCGTTCAATGTCTCGCCGCTCACATAGCTGGATTCCTGGCTCGCTAGGAAAACAAACGCAGGCGCCATTTCCGCAGGCTGTCCTGCACGGCCAAGCGGCGTATTGGAGCCGAAATCAGCAAGCTTCTCTACGGGTTGTCCACCAACGACCTGAAGCGGTGTCCATACCGGGCCTGGAGCGACGACGTTCACACGGATGCCTTTGCTGCCAACTTGTTGGGCCAGCGCTTTGCTGAACGTGTTGATTGCTGCCTTGGTTGTCGCATAATCCAGCAGGATTGGAGATGGCTTGTATGCCTGAATAGAAGACGTGTTAATGATGGAGCTGCCTGGCTTCATGTGTTTCACAGCTGCTTTACAGAGCCAGAACATCGAATAGACATTGGTTTTGAATGTCGCATCGAATTGTTCTGTGGTCAGATCGGCGATCTGCTCAACAAACTGCTGTTTCCCTGCCACATTGGCAAGAATATCGATCCCGCCGAGCTCTTTTACAGCAGATTCAATAAGTTCTTCGCAGTATTTCTCATCCTTGAGGTCACCTGGAATCGCAACAGCCTTGCGGCCTGCTTCTTCGATCAGCTTAACCACTTCCTTCGCATCGGCTTCTTCCTCAGGAAGGTAAGCCAGGACGACATCCGCGCCTTCACGGGCAAAAGCAATAGCTGCTGCCCGACCAATACCGCTGTCTGCTCCGGTTACAACCGCTTTGCGGCCGGTCAGACGCCCGCTGCCTTTATAACTTTTTTCACCGGCATCAGGTACAGGAGTCATTTCACGTTGAAGCCCCGGCTCCTCCTGCTGCTGCTTCCAATCTGATGTTGCCTTTGGATATTGTGTCGTCGGATCTTGCATGGTGTGCTGGTCTTGATTAGCCATGTTCAATTCCTCCTCGGATTAATTTACACCCTATAAATAGAACGAAATGATTCTACACTGGTCACTACGCGGTCAGAGCAACCTTCCGATCGCTGTTATCCCCAGATTTTTTCTATCCCTAATTAAGGGGAAATCCGGTGATAAAGGCGAAGCATATCCTTTCGAAGCAGCTTTCTTTTAGAAAGCTTTTAGTTTCACTTCTCCAGGCTTTCTCTGCCCTCTACGTTAATGTGTAGAAAATAAGTTCAATTTAAATAGACTGTGTAAATGTAAATTTCTTTATTATGTTGTTTTCATAAAAGTTGCACTCTTTCCTTTGTAACCGAGATGGGTGGAATTTAAACTGGCTCTGAACATTTCCATGGGAAACTTTCCGACTTTGAATCTCCAGTGACTGGAGGTTGTATAATAGATGATGAGGTGATCTTGTGGACCAAAGCAAAGATACTTATTCAATCGGTGAAGCGGCCAAAATGATCGGCTCGACGGTCAAAACGATTCGTTATTACGATGAAATCGAGCTGCTCCGGCCCTCTTTTCATACGGAAGGTGGTCACCGTCTCTATACACCACAAGACGTGTGGCGCCTGGAACTGATCACAACACTTCGCTATTTGAATTTTGGCATACCGGATATTCGCAAGCTGATGTCTGGTGAACTTGGCGTATCACAAGCGCTGGACTTACAGATCGAAGCCTTGGAAACTCAGATCGGAACAATGAATTCCATGCTCTCCATTCTGCAACAAGCCAAACAGCATGAAGCAGAAGATACGCTCCATTCCGGACAGTCTCTTGCGTATGTTACAAGTCTGGTGGATTCGCTAACCGCCAATGCCCAAAAAGGAAAAAGTTCATCTCCACCAAAATGGAAGAATCTCATCTGCTGGACGGCATTCCGCATGAATGGAGAGTTTCGTTTCTGCATTTTTTCGACAAATACATGATGAAAGATACGAAGCTGTCTGCCCAGCAAACACTGGCATGGAAGGAAATTCAGGAAATCATCAACGATCCGGCCTACATCGTCGATCTGGCCCGTCTTGAACTTCCCTTCTTCACTATGGCGAATCATCCACAGATTGAGGCAGACGCCTGGGTGAAAAAAATGGAGACCCTCCGCATTCGTGCCACTGAAGCTCTGGAGAAACGTTGGCCGTTAGATAGCCTCGCAGTGCAGAGCATGGTGTGGGATTTTGTGATGATGTACGCCAGTGTTGAACATGCTGATGATCCGGAAGCATTTTTCGTAAACAGGCTCGTTATATGCTCGACTCCGTGACAGAGCGCATCCTTCGTTTTAACAAGCTCTGCAAGATCGTGAATCCCGAATGGAGCCAGATCGTAGACGGCATTAATCTGTTGCAGGAAGGCATGCGACTACGGTTAAACCAAATGGAAGAAGACTGAAATTCAGTCTTCTTCCATTTGGTTGTTCAGCCTTTTTTCAATGAATAGGATGTATGTTCTCCCACTTCACTGTCCAACTGGAGCGGTTGTCCTTTCAGATAGTGGTTGAAGAAATCGATCGTTGTATCGTTCACGATTTGGTGGGCTCCCTTAGCATCTACACCCTGTGACCATTCGAGAATAGGAGATATCAGATAGAGGTCCGAGAAGCTCAGATGTTTGGTCTGATTCAGCTCCATCCAGTAGTTCCCTCCTGCGGTCATCGGTTCATAACGGGTATATACTACTTCGTAGTATTTCTCTGCTTCCGGGCGGGTCGTACCCATAGCTGCAATCTCATCGTCACTCATAACACTTGTACCTGCAACAGTCGTGTCTGCACTCATCATCAGGAACGGTTTGCCAACGCCTGCTGTCGGTATGCGTTTCTCCCCAAACAATACGCCGTCCATGTTCATGCCTGCTTTGACACGAGGATCATCCATCAGCATCTGTACCGTTGTTGCCCCGCCAAATGAATGTCCAAACATGCCGATGTTATCCAGATCCATATGACCGTTAAAACGCCCGTACGGATCAGTTTCCGCCAGCTTTTCCACTTCATCCAGCACAAATTGCGCATCCTTCACCCATGTCTCGTTGAGCTTGTCCATATAACTGAATTGCAGCTGATCGAAGCCTTCCTTGCCCTCGGATTCAAACTGCGCCACACGCCCATCCGGGAACACGGAGACCAGACTGCTGTACGTATGATTAATGCCCACAACAATATAACCTTGGCTGACCAGCTGCTCCACCTGGAACGTATTTTGATTTTCATAGCCATGCAGACCATGAGAGAAAAGGATGACCGGATACTTGGCTTCCGCATCAGATAATGATGCCTCCTGAATGGCATGGGTTTTAACTTGACTCAGGCTTGAAAATAAAAGCTTTGGCAGCTTCAGCACATCATTAAAGGCTGTTGCATAGACCTCCGGATCATTCACATAAGGAGCTGTTGTTCCCTTGGTGTCTTTATCCGTCGGATACCAGATCTGCACCATCAATTCCCTTTTGTCCCCGGCTGTACTCGTCAGCAATTCCTCCCGGCTCTCATCCGTCCAGTCATAGGAAACCGTACCGATTCCGTAAGGACCTGCTGGTGTATCAAACGAAAATACCGGGAACAGAAGTGGAAGCCCGATGGTCACGACTGCATATACCAATATCAACAGGGATGTTCCGATGACTCGCACACGTCCGAATTTCCGCTCCACGGTTGACTTCGACCTCTTAGCGATTAACACAATCAGTGGAACCAGTGTGAGCAGATACGCCGGAATCATAGGCCACCGCAGGCCCTCGACCAACCCATGAAACAGTAATAACGCACCCGATATGACCAAGCCTCCCCATACCATGTTCCAGGATTTATTCCTCCCCCAATCAACCACACCAGCATTACGACATTGAAAATAAGATAAATCCATTCTAGTGTCCTCATCTGTCCTTGCCCCCTTCTCTGCCACAATTGAATTTGAGCTATATCGTGCAGCAGCTCTTCTATTACCAATCATAAAACCTCCGGTAACAGGAGATTCAAGCCTCAATTTTGAAAAACAAAAAAAGCACTCCCTGCATCACACTGGATCTCCCGAAGGATTCCAATGTGGACAAGGAATGCACGTATGATGTTACGATATAAGCTGACTAGGGAAATTATACACCTTGCCACTACGAGTGCCGCACCATCTTATCTTTGAGCTGAGGCTAGTGGTCGTCTCCTCCATCTACCCGCTGTCTGTTCCCTATGCCAAATACGAAATATCCGATCACAACGATCGCCATAAATGTAGCCCCGACAATCAGCGGTAATCGCGTATCCGGGTTAAATGCCATACCGATAATAACAAGTGTCAGATATACGATGATGATGTAGTTGCTGATCGGGAACCATTTGGACTTAAAGGTGTGGTCTCCCATCTCGTTGCCCCAACGCTTACGAAATCTGAATTGACTAAAAGCAAGTGCGAACCACGGAACCATTCCCGGAAGAACACTTGCACTGTAGATGTACAGGAAGAGCTTCGAATCCGGCATCAGGTAGTTCAGCACCACACCGATCAGCAGCAAAGAAATCGTGATGATAATACTGTTGCGGGGAACCCCGCCTTTGGACAGCTTCTTGAAAAAGGCCGGTGCCTGTCCATTCTCTGCAAGCGTATAAAGCATCCGTCCTGCACTATAAATCCCACTGTTACATCCTGACATCGCGGCAGTGAGTACAACAAAGTTGATAATGCCCGCAGCGGCTACAATCCCGACTTTGGCGAAGGTCAGTACAAACGGACTTCCCGTTTCTCCGACTTCATTCCAAGGATACAATGTCACGATGACAAAGATCGCCCCGACGTAAAAAATGAGAATACGCCACACGATGTTTTTGATCGCTTTACGCAGCGTAACCTTCGGATTCTCCGCTTCTCCTGCCGTAATTCCGACCATTTCGACGCCCTGATAGGCAGCCGTTACGATACACAGGGCAAATAAAAATCCTTTTAGACCCCGGGAAAAATCCTCCATGGCTTACCAAATTTGACAGACCAATCGGTTCACCACCATTACCCAGACCGAAGAAGATCAGCCCGGTTCCGATTACAATCATGAAGACAATCGCTGTCACCTTGATCAAGGCAAACCAGAACTCAAACTCGCCGTAAAACTTCACAGCTGCCAAATTCGCCGCCGCAATAATAAGCACGCCAGCCAAGGCAGGCAGCCATTGTGGTATATCCGGGAACCAATAACCCACATAGATTCCAATCGCCGTCACTTCCGCCATACCCACCGTAACCCAGAGGAACCAGTAACTCCAGGCAGTCAGGAACCCGGCAAGCGGGCTAATATATTTATGAGCAAATGTGGCAAACGAACCGGTCACTGGCTCCTGTATCAGCATTTCCCCCATAATCCGCATGACAAAAAAGATAATGATCCCAGCCAGCAAATAGGCTAACAGCACCGAAGGACCTGCCCACTTGATCGTACTTGCCGATCCCATAAACAATCCAACGCCGATGGTGCCCCCAAGTGCAATCAGTTCAACGTGTCTGGGCTTAAGCCCTCTAGATAGTTGCTTTGATTCCAAACGACATTCCCCTTTTCGTGTGTACATCTTACGATTGTAAGGTTACAACTCCACATTCGCATTACCGCAATGCAGAATTACTTCACCAAATTGTACGAGATGCGTCAGAAAAATACAACAAGGAATGTAAGGAAGCGGATTCATTATGCACTAACTCATCAGTTCGTTGAATATCCTTTCCCAGCGACCACTATGCTCTTCCTCCACAAGTAAAGGAACAAACCCCAACCGGAGATAAATAGAAATGGCCGGGAGCCTGAAGTCATCGGTTTCAAGCAGGGCTGCTTGTTTGCCCTCTTCTCTCATTCGGTGCAAGGCAGCCAGGGCGATGGTATACCCCAGTCCCTTCCCTGAATGTCCCGGCAGAGCGCCCACCATATGCAAATATCCACAGTTGATATCGGCATCCTCTTTCTCCCAAGCTACAGCAGTGGCGACAGCAAGTCCCTCATAACAGAGAAACAGAATCTTCTCCGGCATAAATGGCGGCTGGAAACCAATCTTGTCGCCGAAGGCAATTTCCCTCGCAAAGGAAATGCGGATCACATGCTCCCATTCTGTAACATCTCCGGGGTGAAATGATCTGAGCTTGTAGCCTTCCGGTATGTCCAGCTGCGGCAGATCCGCCAACGTTTCCTTTTTCATGACCAGCTTGGAGCGTTCATCCCTCATCCTTCAGAGCCCGCCTTTCCTCTAAAATCCGGAAATGTCACGGTGTTCCCGCCCAACTTCACGGATTCCATGGAAAGGAAGAAAACCGAACTCCAGGTCACGGCGTCATAGACATCAACCAGCGGACTTCGATCTTCCTGAATGGCGGAGATGAACTCCTCCAGCACCAGAAAATCACCCCCGCCATGCTTCGTTCCGGCAGCCAGATGGCCCCACTGCTTCCACTTTGGATGGTCATATTCCGGCTGATAACGGGACATCTCCTCCCACATTTCCGAGCCATCCTCCCCATTGACAGGAGAGCGGTCCTGGAGCCATACGAGGTCTTCCTCATATGGATGGCGCGCTGACAAATAAGCGCCTTTGGTTCCTTGCAGCATATAATGCGTTTTATTGTGGGGCCGAACGGAAACCCAATCGACACGCAGCGTAATTAGAACACCCTTCTCGGTTTTCAGAGCGGCAACGGCTGAATCCCCTTGGCTCCAGTAGCCTTCACGGGCAGCCGGGTGATCCTTGCCAAATTGCTCACTGAAATAATTCTGAAGCGCTCGCGGTTCAGAGACTTGCGCCGATATGCTTTTAAGCCGATCACCTCCGGGTTTATTCAGTGCAATCCATTGTGCGGCAGGTCCAATGGAATGTGTCGGATAATTGACTCCGTTGTAATTCTGGTGAAGCTGACCCCGCCAGGTTAGCGAGCCGTTCGGATGATGAATCAGATGACGCAAATCATGAATATAGCCACCCTCCACATGGGTGATCTCTCCGAATAGACCTTGCTGTGCCATATGATTAACCGTCAGATTGGACCTGGAAAAGCAATAGTTTTCCGACATCATATATTTCAATCCCGTACGCTCCACCGTCTCGACCAATTCCCAGGCTTCCTCAAGCGACTGTACCGCAATGACCTCACTTAACACATGCTTGCCTGCGTTCAGCGCATCAATTGAATGCCGAGCATGCATATGCATCGGGCTGATCACGAATACTGCATCAATCGAAGCATCCTGCAGCATTTCCGAATAGTCGCTGTACGTCCTGATTCCTGGAAAAATCCCCTTCCACTGCTCCAGCACCAATTCATTCAAGTCACAAGTAGCCGTCAAATCAATACGGTCAGCCAAAGAATGCAAGGCATTCAAAAAGCTTGCCCCCGGTTGCCACCGACAATCGCCAGCCTGACTCGCTTGCGGCTCATGGCGTCATCTCTTTCTTGCCAGACAATAACGTAAAGATCAGTTCTGTTGAATCATGGTCGCCTTTGGCATCAGGATGCGGCTCATAATCATACAACCCTTTGACAAACGTCCTCGCCAGTTCCTGATAGTTCGCGCCTTGCAGTTCAACCGTATGTATGCTCATCTGCTGGTCCTGAAGGTTGACGAGCACCACGGCAGGGATATCCGGCACAGCCGCGATTTGTACAAAATGCCACTGGTCTCGCTGGATGACAGACTGAACATGATTGTGTCCGTTAAAGTAAATGCCCTGACCCTGATGCTCCTTCAGGACAGACCATAGGTCGAGTTCCGGATCAAGAGACATCATCGGCTCTGTCGATCTGGCCGTTGTATCGTATACAGGATGATGGGCAAAGACGAGCAGCGTCTTCTGTCCATACTTGTTCATCTGTCCGCGCAGCCAATCCATCTGTTCTTCATCCATCATGCCGCCCCAGTGGTCGGGATTCTCGCGGGCAGTATCCAGCACCAGCAGGACCGCCTCTTCTTCTTCAATGGCCAGATAACGCTTCTGTCCGGTTGTAGCTTCAAGCTCGGCCTTGGAACAGGCATGGGTGTCATGGTTGCCCAGCGCGTACAGAAATCTCCGTTGCGGCAGCGCCTTTTGAACTTTGCTCATAATAAAATTGAATTCCAAAGGTTCACCGGCATGTGTCAGGTCACCAATAGATATATGATAGTCCGCCGAGAAGTCCAGAAATTCTGCCAAATACGCTGTATAAAAAGCATCCCTTGCCTCAATCATCTGGTCATCTGCATCAACTAACAGAGCAGGATAATGTAAATCCCCCATTACAATCAATCTCATCCTCAATCTCTCCCTTATCCTTTGATGCCCGAATGCATAAAACTGCTGATGAACTGCCGCTGGAATACCAGAAAGCCAATCAGCATCGGCGCCGTCACGATCAGCGTAGCTGCACTGACATCCGTCCACTGCGCACCTGCTTCGGTTGATTTCGCAAACATGGCCAGCCCTACCGTCAGCAGACGATTCTCCGGGAGTTCGTCACAATGAGCGGCCAGAGAAAGTCATTCCAATGAAAGCTGATGGAAACGATCGCAAACGAAAGGTAGACGGGCTTTGACAGCGGCATGTAAATCCGAAGCAAAATGCCCAGCGAGGAACAGCCCTCCACACGCGCAGCCTCCTCCAGCTCGTTGGGAAGCTGCTTGAAGGCTTGCCTTAGCAGAAAAACGCCGAAGGCAGAGGCGAAATAAGGCAGCATAACCCCGATCTTGGTATCCAGCAGTCCCAACTCGTTAATGATCTGATAATTAGAGAAAATGAGTACATCTGCCGGCACCATAATCTGCACAAGAAAGAGCATGAATAAAATATTTCGTCCCACAAACGCAACTCGTGCGAACGCATACGCTGCCAGTGTCAATGTGAAAATCTGAACCGCGAAGATCCCTGCGGTCACCAGCAACGTATTCCACATGTATTGTCCGAACGGTGCCCCTTCCCATACCCGACTAAAATTATCCAGCGTAAATTGCCAGGACCAGCCGGCACCAATGGAAGCCTCTCTGGGAAGAAAGGCATTGCGCACCATCCACATCAGCGGAATCAGCCACACGGCAGCAAACAACAACATGATTGTATGCCAAACGACTTGTCCGGCGATCCGGCGGCGCCGTGCGGATTGGAACTTCCTGTCCAGCGACAGGTTGTCCTTCTTCTTCATCGTTTTGACGGACAAGGACAGGTCGGCTGTATTCTTCATGATTGTCCATCCCCCTCCACATTTTACTGATAATGAATCTTGCGTTCCCATCCGGCAAACTGAAGACAGGATATAATCAGGAGCAGAACGATCATTACCACGGTCATGGCCGCTGCCATCCCCTGGTCATTGTAACTAAAGGTCGTCTCATAGATGTAATACAACAGCAGACTGCTGGCATGATCCGGCCCTCCCTTGGTCATCATCCACAGATGATCCACCCATTTGAACGCATTCGTGATCGCCACAACGGTGACAAACAGTGTCGTAGGCATCGTTAGTGGAATGGTGATTCGCAGCTGCTGCGTCCACGCACTGATTCCGTCTACCGAGGCGGACTCGTATAAATCTTTCGGAATTTGCTGCATACCAGCCAGATAAAAGATCATGAAGTATCCCGCTTCCTTCCAGACGGTCATTACGATCAGCGAGCCCAGCACCGTATCCGGATTGCCGAGCAGATTCACCTCACTGCCTGCGAACCAGGAAGCAAACCGGGCAAATAAACCAAACTGAGGCATATAAAGAAACAGCCAAATGCTCGCAGCGGCGATCATTGGAATCATATTCGGGTAGAAAAAAGAAACTCGGACCAAGCTTTTGCCACGGATTGCTTTATCAGCAAATAATGCCATTACAAAGGCCAGCGCCATAGACACAGGAACTGTCCCCATAGCAAACCAAATATTATTTTTGAACACTTCAACAAAAATAGGATCATGCAGCAAAGCTTTATAGTTGTCCATTCCGACAAATACGGGAGTGCGAACAGCCAAATTCTGCTCAAACAGACTGAGCCATGCCGATTTAAGCATCGGATAATAAGTGAACATGCCAAGAAACAGAAGAGATGGCAGTACAAGCGCCCACCCAAACCCGTTGCGCCTAAGCTTCTCGTTCCAGCGGGTATTCATGCCCTAACTCCCCCTTATACATTATGCGCTTTGCTTTTCCATTCGCCGCTTATAAAGAGGTATGGGCGGGAGGCATATGAATGGCTTCCCGCCAGGCTCTCTTCATACTGAATACTTGAATGCAGCAGCTTTATTTGTTAAAAGGAGCGAGCACACGATCCGCCTCTTCTTGCGCGGCCTTCAATGCTCCGGCCGCATCAATTTTGCCAGCCAGCGCGGATTGAATCTGGTTCGTCAAAGCCGAAGACACCTTGCCATGGTTATGTGTGGATAATTCCCTGAACGCATACTGCAGCTGGTCGCGGGCAACGAGTGCCTGCGGAAAGCCATCGGTATAGGTCTTCATTGCTTCCGTATCATAGGCCGATTCTCGCACCCCAACATAACCGGATGACGAACTGAACAGTGCAGCCTGCTCAGGCGCAGTCATAAACTTGGCGAATTCCCAGGCTGCTGCCTGTTTCTCGGGAGTCGTATCCTTGAAAATATACAGGTTTCCCCCGCCCGTAGGTGATCCGTATTGCTTATTAGCGGGTGCGAAGGCTACACCGAAGTCGAATTTGGCATTGGTTTTCACATTCGTCAGATTGCCGCTGGTGTGCATCATCATAGCCGTCTTGCCTTCAATAAAGTCAGTTGGCGTAGCCGCCCAATCAATAACTCCCTCAGGCATTACCTTGTACTTACGGGACAAATCAAGCCAAAATTGCAGAGCCTCAACGTTCTCAGGCGTATTGAAATTGGCCTTCCTGCCATCGTTGCCCATAATGCTCTGCTTGGGATCGCTCGCATTCTGTCGGGCAAGCATCTGGAACATCCAGTAGGAATCGTCATTGCCCGGAATCTCCAGCCCCGTATGTCCATCACGATTCAGCTTTCCGGCATATTCCACCAACTCATCCCAATTGGTCGGCGGCTTATTCGGGTCAAGCCCGGCTGCCTTAAACATGTCTTTGTTGTAGTACAGAATGATCGTGCTTCGCTGGAACGGTATGCTGTAGGTATGTCCATCCGCTTGGGTATCCTCCACGAAGGCCGGATAGAAGTCATCCTTGTTGTAATCCGCATCCTTCGCAATAAAATCATCGAGTGGAATAATCGCTTCCGTGTCCAGCATGCTGTACAGCTCGGTGGACATCATTACAGCCACATCCGGCGGCTGGCTGGCTTGAACGCCTGCCTGAATTTTGATCGTATTATCCCCGTAGTTTCCGGTATAGACCGGCTTAACTTTAATATCAGGAAACTTCTCCATAAAAGAATTCGTCATTCCGTCTATAACCTTGGTGAGCGGACCACCGACGTTGACCGGATAATAAAACGAGATTTCAACCGGCTCCTTGGATGTCTCAACTGAAGCGTTGCCGGATTCAGTTGTTGAAGTCGCTGTAGCTGTTCCCGCCTTTGAATCCGCTTCACTGGCCCCTCCCTGACCGCAGCCGGTCAACATGAACGTTAACCCAAGCGCAATCAGCATCATTCTACCCTGCTTTAGCATGTATTTTCTCCCCTCATATGTGCAGAGCTTTTACGGCCCTGATTAAAATGCGTAATGTCTGAAATTCATGCTTACACGATTCGAGCCTACATCAAGGATATGCAGGACCGCACCATCTGCCGTGGGAAGTACAGTGATGCCTTGCGCTTCATTGCTGCTTCCAAGATTCCGGTCAAAGGCCAGCGTGACAGCTCCGGTTTCCGGATCAATCCGGTAGACGGATTTTTGTGAATTGTTATCGGAAGAAGCGTACAGCGCACCGTTATACATCTCTGCACCCTGAATGCGATCAATAGTCTGACTAAGCGGTACCGTTTTGATGAAGGTCATGTCACTGAGACGAAATACATTCAGTACCGGCGCATTGTTCCATTGGGCTGTGTAGACTTGGCCGCGAGCGGCATCCACCGCTACCCAGGGCACCCCTCCGGGATGAAGGTTCAGCGGAAGTTCATAGGAGATTCCGGTGTATTGAAGGGTCGAGGCATTATAAACGGCAATGTAAGGATGCTCGTATTTCTTGCTGTCTTCGATCGGAGCATAGATCAACCCGTTGTAATACGAAATGTCGCCAATGTGATCACCGCCCTTTAGAGCTATCTCAGCGGGGATGGCAACTGCATTTCGCGCCTGCACCGTCTTGCCGTCCAGTGCCGTCTTGAGCAGACCAAGCTGGGAGTTAAAAATCCATGAGTTTCCGTCTGTTGTGACGCCTTGGCCGCGCTCAAAGGCATCGGTAAGCCAAAAAGTCTGCTTGGACACCTCATGCCAGGATTCGGCTGCCTGTTGAGCGGCTACTGCATAATCCGCAGCTTCAGCCGCGACGGGGACCGACCATGCACCAGATGTTAAAGAACCTGCAAGCAAGACTCCAGCACAGACCCAACCAGACACTTTGTTCAGTTTCATTAATGGACTCCTCCTGAATTGTGGGCCTGCTTCTATAGTGGCTCGTCCATTATAGAAGCAGTAACCTCCGTTTTAGCCAGCAGAACTCACTGCCCGCTTGGCTTAAACATATTGTAGCGTTCAGGATAAGGACGTCTGTTGGACAAAATGCTGTTTTTATTGAACAAAACAATCATTTTAGAATAATCCGGTTTGCAGAGACCTCGTTCATATACTGTTTGGGCGTCGTTCCAGCGATTCGCTTGAACATTCTGGTGAAGTGGCCCTGGTCCGAGAAGCCGGCCCGGTCTGCAATTTCCTTCAAACCGTATTCTCCCTTGCTGATTAGCAGCTTGGAATATTCAATCCGCAAGCGAATCAGATAATGATGGGGTGTATGCCCCGTCTGCTGTTTGAACAGCCGAATATAATGGGACAGGCTGAGGGCAGCCCGGTCGGCCAGCTCCTGAATGGAGAGCTCCG
This sequence comes from Paenibacillus sp. 1A_MP2, assembly GCF_052244825.1. Classification (NCBI taxonomy): domain Bacteria; kingdom Bacillati; phylum Bacillota; class Bacilli; order Caryophanales; family Paenibacillaceae; genus Paenibacillus; species Paenibacillus sp. 1A_MP2. Next base: position 6,326,873 of record NZ_JBQQCS010000001.1, read on the forward strand.
CCTCCAGATTTTCTTTCATATATTCAATGGACTGATAGATTTCCTGATTGGTAGTCATTCTGGAGGGCGTACTCCCCGTGCATACCTGGGAATAGTGGTTCAGGAGATGCAAGGTGAGCATATTGGAGAGTGAATCACTGTATATTTTCCCTTGTCTGCCACCATTCTGTAGCTCTTCGAGCAGCCAGAGGCCTAGTTGCAGCAGCTTGGGGTCCTTGACATAATACTTTAGCTGCAACTGAATAAACCCTTCCTTCAGCAATCCTGATTCGCGCGCGATGTGCTCCAGATATGAAGGGGGAATTTCAATTTGCAAAAAATATAGTGAAGCCTTTCCCCAGGAACAAAGAACGGGTTCTCCTGCAGGAAGGATATGAATGGTGTAGTAATTCTCATAATAAGCCGAACAATGGATACCAATCTGATGCTTCGTTCCGGTAAGCCCCCCGGCAGCATGCTGAGGACTGGGCCACCGGGCCACCTGCAGATGATCCCATCCAAGGGCTTGGCTTGTGAGTACAGGTTTGCTGTCGGCCGGATACACTCTTTCGATTGTTCTCATCCTATCACCCCTTTTCACCACGTTAGCAACCTACTATGCGGGATGTATAAACTGTGGGTAAAAGAGTTCACTATTTTGAATGTGAAGCGGCACTGTTACATTTGGTTTGACGATCTGTCTTACAAAAACAGGCTGCCAACAAATGAATGTTAGCAGCCCTGAATTTTTCTTTACTTTTATCCTGAAGGCAGATGAACCATCACCGTCGTACCTTCACCTACCTGACTATTGATTTCGACAGTTCCCTGATGCAGTGTCACTATTTTCTTGACGATCGCGAGACCCAGGCCGTTACCGCTAATGCTGCGGTTTCGCGACAGGTCTGTTTTATAAAATCGATCAAACACATAATCCAGCTGCTCTGGCGCTATTCCTATGCCCGTATCCGTTATTGTGAAGAGAATTTCATTCGTTAACTGAGTCGTGCGTATATGAATATGCCCACCTGCAGGCGTAAACTTCATGCTGTTCCCCAGCAGATTCATCCAAACCTGGTTTAGCTGGTCCCGATCCGCTGTAACTTGAATCGTATCTGTAAGTTCCAGATGAACCTGAATATTTTTGGCGGACCACTGCGGCTCGCAGGTCACGATAATTTGCCGAATCTGCTCGTCAAGATGATACGTGGTGGCTTCGAATGGATGATGATCCGAGTCCAGCGATGCAAGCTCCAGCAGATTGTCGCTAAGTCTGGATAGCCGTCCACTCTCTGTAATAATAATATCGAGGTAATAATTACGGTCAGCCTCCGCGACCAGGCTACTGTTTTTCATCGCCATGGCAAAACCGGAAATGGATGTGAGCGGGGTTTGTATCTCATGAGATACACTGGAAACAAAATCCTGTCTCATCTGTTCCAGCTGTTTAAGCTCACTCGCCATTTCATTAAAACTGTGCGTCAAAGCCCCCATTTCATCCACACGTTTCGTTTGGATTTCCACGTCAAAATCACCCTTCGCCAGCCGCTTGGTTGCCCGTGTCAATACCTGGATCGGTTTCACCAAGTACCTTGCAGCAATAAGGATACAGAGGCTTCCAATAAACAGTGCGAGTAATAATATCAGGAAGACCATCCGATTAATGATATTTTCGTTCTGCGGGGAATATTGCATAAACACGGCGTGTGACTCCCCCTGGAATGGAAAAGGAATGCCGATAAAGGTCTGATCCACCTCAGCCGGAGATCGATAGACGTGGCCCTGCAGCACCATTTGAACCACCTCTGGTGCAATATGAACCGTATCCGTATTGTCCAGATTATAGTACGTTGCGTTGCCGGAAGCGTCATATAGATGAATGGGATAGGTGGATACCTTCACCATACTTTTGATGAAGGCATCCCTGTCCTCAGGTTGCGTTTGCTCATAGAGATGTATCATCTCCTCCCCTGCTGCAATCATATCGTTCTGTCCGATATGATTAACTTCTTTTTGAACAGGAAGAGCCCCAGGAAGAAAGAGGTCAGCAGGCTGAAGATGATGACGACCAAAAACGTGCAAATAATCCGAACATATAAGGTTTTGATCATGTGATCACTAACCGGTAGCCCAAGCTGCGGGCCGTTTCAATCTGAAAATGGTGTGCATCGCCAGCAAATTTTTCCCTTAATCGCTTAATGTGAACATCAACCGTCCGGTCATCCCCTTCATAGTCGCTCCCCCAGATCTTCGTAATTAACTGTTCCCGGGTAAAAATCTGCCCGGGCTGGTTCGCCAGCATGAACAGCAATTCGAATTCCTTTAAAGGCAGATTGAGCGTTTCCTCTCCCCGGATCACTTGAAAGCTGCGGCGATTTAGCAGAATGCCACCTAGCTGTATGGTTTGGGAGGAGACAATCAGATACCTTTTCAGCAAGGCTTTGACTCTCATCACAAGCTCCAGAGGATCGAAAGGCTTCGTCAAATAATCGTCTGTTCCAAGCTGGAATCCCTTTACTTTCTGAGCCGATTCCCCCTTCACTGTAACCATTAAGAGCGGCATATTCAGATCCATGCGCCGGATCTCCCTGCATAGTTCCCAACCATCCAATCGTGGCATCATAATATCGAGAATGACCAGATCAATTTGGGATTTCTCAACAATCTCCAGTGCTTCCGCACCGTCTTTAGCCACTACGATCTCAAATCCCTCATTCCGCAAAAATAAGGTAATTAGCTCCCGAATATGCACATCGTCATCCACGACAAGGATTTGGGTCATATAAAATGCAGGCCTCCCATATCTTTCTTCTCCTCTTCCACACTGGGTGGAGGGTTCAACCAAAATGCCAGCCTAACAGATTCCAATGATAGAAAAATAAACACAAGGTTACTGCTGCTAGGGATACGAACGTATAGTGCGCACGCTTCGGTAACGTCCAATAGCGGTTCTTCCATGCCAGGATGTTCATTGTTACAAGCGCCACACTCCATCCCACAAGAATCAGAGGCATGAATAGGTAAAGACGCAAAGATAGTGGAATGTGGCTGAGTCGATCGATCAAATCCATGTTCATCACCAGAAATGCTCCACCCAGGGTCATCAATGACCAAATAGACGTCATGACCGACAGCCGGACTGCCCATTTCTGCACCCTTGGCATCTCTTTGTTTTCGCGTCTGTGATAAATCGCTCCCACCAATACGGTGATGAACAGAACGGCCGAAATACCGAGCAATGGGAGCCAGAACTTCGATTGATTCATCAATGGCGCAGGTTCCAGAGGCATTGGGTTCAACATATCCAAAAACAGATACGTGACCTTGCCCTCTTTATCCGTACGGAACCCCATCTGATGTGTGCCTCCGACCTCCTGGAATAAATTCACGCCAATCGCAGTGTATACTTGCTGATCTGCACCACTTCCAATAAAGAGCCGGTTATCCGAAACCTCAATATTGATCTGAGTCAGAAAACTGAAAAACGTATCGATCTTCGTGTGATTACGACGTGTGAATTGATAGGAACCTGCATATTTCTCCAGAGGCTCCCCAATTCAATAGAGGTTGCAGCAGGCTGCTTAGCCGTCTGGGCAGGATAGTAACGATCAAAAAAGGCTTGGGCCAACCCTCCCGCTGCCGTTCCACCTTCCCCTCCACTATAGGAAACAAAAATACCCATTTGTTTGTCCGGTACAAGATAAAGCTCTGTATTAAACAGCTCGTCGGCCCCTGCATGAGAGATCACACGCAATCCATTCATATTCAACTCGTAAAAGCCCAGATCCATGGCGGGTAAACGTTCGTCAAACTGGAATGCCGGGGAATGCATAAGCCTGGCGGTTTCCGGCTTGAGAATTTGCTTATCCTCATATCGCCCGTCCTGTAGATGGGCAATCATGAAGTGAGTCATATCGTTCGCCGAGACACTGCCTGATCCCGCAGGCCGGAAGCCTCCCTCAAACGTTGGCCGCTTAGTTACAAACTCTCCATTGGCTCGGGCGTATCCTAGCACCGCATAAGGCTCCAAAGGCGCTGGAACAGGCTCCTCTACCGTAGCATAATTCATGCCCAGCGGATCAAATATATTTTTCTGTATATAGTCATTATAGGCAACACCACTGACTTCTTCGACGATAAGTCCCGCGAGTGAGGCACCATAATTGGAATACGCCAGCATCTCGCCTGGAGGCTTAACCCGTGCAGGCATATGCTTCGCCATGGTTTCAGCAATAGAGACGGGGAGTTTCTCCGGATCGGTAGTGATCTGATAACCTACACCGCCTTCCTCGAAGCCTGCGGTATGGGTCATGAGATGGCGTAACGTAATCGGCTCCGCATAGGTTTTCGGTATTTTCACCGTTTTTAGATAGGTGTTGACGTCTGTATCGAGATCAAGCTTTCCCTCCTCGACCAATTGCATCACAGCGGTCCATGTGAACAACTTTGTTGTCGAAGCGATACGAAACAAGCTGGTCTGGGGATCAACGGGTTTATTTTCTTCGATGTTCGAATGTCCGTATCCTTTGGAGAGCAGAACCTTTCCATCCTTCACAATCGAAATGACTGCGCCCGGAATTTGTAAGGAGTTCATTTGTACATCCATCATCCCATCAATGAATGCTGCTAGTTGAGCTTTGTCATCCAGGTTCGCAGCAGCTCTCTGATCCAATTTACTGGAATTCAATCCGGGAGCAGATACCGCAGCCGCTACGGGTGACATTGTCCCTAACCCCATTGCTCCTAATGTAATGCATAACAACACCAGTACCATCATTTTGCCAAAAATCTTCCTAATCGACGATGACATAATCAACCTCCACCACTCCGCATATTTTTTAATAACGGTTCCTCTTGCTTTCTTTCGAGAGCATATCAAGAACGTATGAACGGAGCGTGAACATTTTTGTCATTATTTGCCAAAGAGGATTAACTTCAGTAAGATAGAGGAAGATTGTATTAGAAAAGGAGACCTATTTTTCGAGAAGCACCCTCGTAATGAATTTAAGAATACATATTCCAGATCATTTATTTACCCCATGGGGATAATTGGGGCCGTTCATTTGTTAGCTTTATTAATGTAATAGCATCAGATTGTATATCAAGAAATAAGAAATTTTATGACCGCCGTGAAAATCACGGCATTCGCTGCCTGAGAGGAAATCCATAAACTTCTAGGGGATGCCATTTTTAATGAACAGATGGCCTCTGGACCATGGTGAGCAGAACATATTGAAATAGTCCCGTTCAACTCGGTGAGGTACACCAAATTAAGCGCTGTGTAAGCATATGCATTTATAGTAGACTGGGGAGAAAAGGTCCAATCATTCGGGAGGTCTGCTTATGCAAGAGCAACATGTAGCACGAGTCGAACTATTCGTTTCCAACAATCAGATCATCAAAAAATCATTCAAGTGGCAAAATGTGATGATGCACCGTCTGGCGGCCCTGCTATATGCAGCGGAAAATAAACAAGCCGATGGTGATACCATCCGTCAAAGCCATGAATTGATCAAGCAAAACACGAATCTCTTTTCAGTCTTCCGGGGAAATTCGGCGATTAGCATCGCCACCATGCTCTCGCTTACGAAAGAACAGGAAACGAAACTGGCAGATACCCTTCTGATCTATGATCTGATGAAAAAGAACAAATTTCGCACATCTGATTATCTGGTCATTGCGGCCTATCAGATTGCAGCTCACGCGAAGCCGGACCAGTTCGAGCATAGGGTGGAACGAACCAAAACATTTTACGATCACATGAAAGCCCAGCACCGCTTTCTTACTGGACAGGACGATTATATTTTCGCTGCCATGCTGGCCCTTTCCGATCTTGACGTGGAATCCGGTGTAACTCGTATGGAGCACCTCTATACTGAACTCAAACCTGAGTTCTCGCCGGGGAATAGCGTGCAGGCATTAACGCAGGTGCTGGTCTTAGGAGATGACAATCCGGACGCGGGCGCTCGTGTACTCGCATTAAACGAAGCATTCCGCAGGCGGGATATACGAATGGACAAAATGTACACTCTGCCCTCCCTGGGGATACTCTCCCTGCTGCCTGCTGACCGAGATACGCTAGTAGCACAAGTTGAGGAAACGTTTGAATTGTTGCGTACACAGAAAGGCTTTGGTGCCTGGTCGATTAACAAACAGGAATTGCTGCTGCTCTCGTCTTCGCTGGTGGCAGTGCAATATGTGGAGGATCTGCGAAACGGCGTTCTGACCACAGCTATCTCCACTAGCATCACCAACATTATCATTGCCCAACAGGCGGCCATGGCCGCTGCTGCAACATCGGCTGCCGTCGTTGCTTCGTCCTCATCGAGCTAGAGGTCCTGAAGTATTCATAAAAAATAAGAAGGCCCTCTGGTACCCTCCAGAAGGCCTTCTTCATTTGAATACAGCGTTGCTGTTAGTTACTACTCCCCACGATACCCGTGCCACGAAACTCCTCAATGAAACTATTCAGCCAATCCGAACCATAATCCAGTGCACCCATATCACTCTCAATAAAAGCAACATCCAGACCCATAACCCAAAATCTGCGAGCAATAATGAATAAATCTACGGCCTTTTCATCTTGTGTAGAGAAGTATCGAATGGAACGATAGCCCTTCAAGAGCGCATTCCATAATACTTCTCTCTGCTCACCAGACTGTCTCTTCCGAGCCTTGACCTGTGCCAGGTCGTAAGAACGCCAGCCTTTAGCCGCCCACTCAAAGTCATAATGGATAAACTGACTGTCCTGTTGAAAAGCGTTATTGTTCCCATGCATATCACCATGACACAGCCCTGTATCCAAACCTTGTTTGGTAGCGACGACGATGCGTTCTTTTAACTCTCTGGCAAACGTATGTAGAAATGTTGATGCTTCATTTTTCTCACCGATGTAGTTAATGATTCGTTCAAGAGGCTCGTCAATTAGAAACTTCGTATCCAACTCATATCGTGGCAGCTCTGCAACCGCGTGATCCATGGCGTTATGCAATTCAGCGGCAGATTGACCAAATTTGTAACATGACTCTTCATCCTCAAGATTATTCTCCGTCCCCTCGATGTAGCGAAACATTACGGCCATTCGTCTGCCTTCTGCGGCATCCAGTACGGTATATCCGCTGCGATCTTTCTTCTCGATGTACTCTCCAATATCGGTGTGTACAGATGAACCTAGAATGCCCTTTAATTGAGATAACAGGGATAGTTCGTAACGTACGTCGTTTTCCGTAATTTCAGAACGGTAGACACGAAGAATATACATGCCAGTAGATGTACGTACCCGGTAGGTATCATTTAACCCCCTCAGCCAAAACAAACATTCTTCCCAAGTTCCGATTTCATACTGATCCCTCAATGCAAACTCCAGATATTTAGGGTTGAGCACTGAACGCAAAGCAGTCGGTTGATTAAACATATGTATGCTCCTTATGTTTGGTATGATCTTTACTCTAGTTACAGAATAAATAAATCTCTCATCTATCAACCTATAATATAGTATATTTTTCATTTATTTTCCAGAATGTATATTTTATTAAAAGAATAGTCCCTCTCCCCTAACGTTCCGTCCCTATTCAGCGGATTATACAGGGCTATTTGCCTTGGTTCGTATCCCCGGCTCCAGCACACCTTTACGCTCAGGAAGAGCCCCTGCGCTCGACAATGTGGCACATTCACGAAAGGCAAAATGTTTGCATCCCAAGCATTTCTGATGATCCAGATGTAATAAAGCATAATCGATTGCCTCACCTGTATGCTCAAACATATGGTCAGGAGCTATTCGTTCAGCCAAACCCGTTCTTTTCAGCATCTCCATCGGCTGGGCCTGGATTCCAGAAAATAGAACTATTCCGTTTGATCGCTCAAAATGTTTCAATATACTGGCCAAATTGGATTCACCTGTGGTGTCGATAAAGGGGACTTTACTCATGCGCAACAGTAAAATGCCTGGCCGCCGATGAATTGAATCCATGACCGATTTCTCAAACGTGTCCGCTGCTCCAAAAAATAATGGACCTTCAATCGTATACATGCTCATTTGAGGACAGTCATGACCGTCATGAACCATGTGAGCCATTACTTTTTCGTGCTTATGGTCGGGATCAGGCAGCACTTTGGCAACCTTCAACATCTCACTCATGCGCTTCACAAATAACAGAACAGCCAGAATCAATCCAACCTCTACAGCCGTTGTTAAACTTGTGAATACAGTTAGCAAAAAGGTGATGAGTAACACGAGCGAATCGCTTGTTCTCGTTTTTAACACATGTATGAACGATCTCCGTTCACTCATATTCCAGGCAACCATCATCAGGACTGGAGCCATACTGGCAAGTGGAATATGCGAAGCATACGGTGCGAATAGAACAAGTACCAGCAGGACCACTACGCCATGAATAACCCCCGACAATGGTGATACAGCCCCGGATTTAATATTCGTAGCCGTACGCGCAATCGCCCCTGTTGCAGGAATACCCCCAAATAGTGGTGTCACCATATTAGCAATCCCCTGTCCAATCAGCTCCCGATTGCTGTTATGGCGACTTCCAGTCATGCCATCGGCAACAACAGCAGACAGCAACGATTCGATTCCACCCAACATGGCGATAACAAAGGCCGGTTGTAGCAAGTTCACGATTCGCTCCCAAGTGATCTCCGGCACATGAAACTGAGGCAAGGAGCTTGGTATGGCGCCAAAGGACGATCCAATCGTAGCAACCTGGCCTTCAAAAAAGAACGCTGCGACTACCGTCGATAGTACCAGCCCGACCAGTGATGCAGGCACCTTTGGTGCAAATCTCGGCACAAGCAAAATTACAGCCAGACAACTGCCTGCTGTCAGCAAGCTGTATAAATTAACGGTTGAGATATGCATCCCGATCTCCTTCATGTTGGACCAAAAATCTTCATGTTTCTCAATCCTGCTCAGTCCCAGAAAGTTAGCAATCTGCCCACTGAAAATAATGACGGCGATACCAGCGGTAAAACCGACGGTCACTGGCCGAGGTATAAATTTGATTAACACACCGAGCTTCAACAGCCCCATTAGTACCAGCATTATTCCGGCCATAATCCCGGCAATCAATAAATTTTCATATCCGTACTGCATCACGATTGCGAAGAGAATCGGAATAAATGCACCTGTCGGCCCGCCAATCTGGAACTTGGACCCACCCAGCAAGGAAATGAGAATCCCTGCAATAATTGTCGTGTACAAGCCATACTCCGGCTTAACTCCGGAAGCGATAGCAAATGCCATTCCCAGCGGAATTGCAATAATGCCCACAATCAACCCTGATAACAAATCCTTGCGAAAAGCGGATGCATTGTATCCTGCAAATCTCCCCATCCATTTCATCTATTTTAACCTTCTTTTCTTTATATATTTGAATATTTGAATATAATAAAAAGACTACTCCCAAGGACGGCCCCTGTCAATCGTAATGCTCACTTTTGCCAACCAGATCATAACGCAAAAAAACAAGAAGTTCCCTGCACTTGCCTCCCGGTTCCCCTTGTTTATTGTGTTTAAGTATCTTTTCGAATGTCTTCAAGCATCGAAATGGCGTCGACCAGATGATTATCAAAAATCTGCTTGGCGACTGTCAGCAGGTCCTTGATTAGAGGGTCACGAAGTGAGTAGATAACCGTGGTTCCTTCCTTGATTCCCTGGACAACGTTTTTACTGCGTAACACAGCCAACTGTTGTGAAACGGCGGAGCCTTCTGATCCGAGAATACTTTGCAACTCATTGACGTTTTTCGCTCCATCACTAAGCAACTCCAGAATTTGTATCCGCATCGGGTGCGCCAGTGCTTTGAAAAAATCAGCTTTGAACTGTTGAATGCTTTGATTCATACGTAATGCCCCTTTATTCAAACTTTTGAATGTATGAATATAATATCACACATAAGTCAACAAGAGCAGCAAGCCAACACGAAGAGCAAGTGTCATTTCCCTGCCTTGACCTTGAAGTATACTTCAGACTTTTTATCCAAAAATGAATCATGTCTTTGTGCTTTTTCCTATTCCTGAAAAAGGATGCAAAGAGAAAAATCATTGATATTATTCAACATTAAATCGTTGTTTTTGATGTCCTTATATCCACTTTCGTTTATAGCAAATTAACTTATCGATCCAGTCGGAAATAAAGGCCTTTGTGGAGAGATGATCTCTCCGCACAAGCTTTTTTGTATAACTACCTAAGTCTTGAATAACTGGATTATCTATCAAATTTATCCTTGTTCAGCAAATGTGCGTCCTTTACAATAACTTTAGAAATAACATTTAAAATTGCATGTATCTCGATTTCTTTATTAATCAATCTCTAATGGTATAGCACTTCCTTAATTACGATATAAGCTCTTACTTGAGTTTATATAAAAAAATGATACAGGAGGCTATCTAATGTTCAGATTCATTTTACCGTCTTCCAAGCTATTATTGATTTGCTGTCTGCTGGTGCTTTCAACGGTAAGCATGCTGTTCAACAGTCCAAAGGCGTTGTCACATGGCTATGTAGAAGGGCCGGCAAGCCGCGCTGCACTGTGTGCTTCGGGGGTCAATCAGGATTGCGGCAGTATCGTGTATGAGCCCCAAAGTCTTGAAGCGCCTAAGGGCTTCCCTGGTGCTGGACCTACGGACGGCCACATTGCAAGTGCTAACGGTGTGTTCCCTAAGCTCGATGAGCAATCCGCTACGCGTTGGTCGAAAGTGAATATGTCTAGTGGCAGTAATACGTTTACTTGGAAGCTAACAGCTAACCATTCAACAGCAAGCTGGAAATATTATATTACGAAAACGAACTGGAATCCGAATGCACCTCTATCCCGTGATTCGTTTGACCTGACACCGTTCTGTTCCGTTGCCTATGACGGAAAGCAACCTCCGTTTAGTTACACCAACTCTTGCAACGTACCCGAACGTAGTGGTTATCATGTGATTCTAGCTGTCTGGGAGGTTGCGGATACTCCCAACGCCTTTTATAATGTCATCGACGTGAACTTCGCTGGGACGAATCCGGTTGACAATGTAGCTCCAACACCTCCAGCCTCTCTTGTATCGACTGCAACTGCAGCTACGAGCACATCCTTATCCTGGAAGGCTTCCACAGATAATGTAGGTGTAACAGGATATAAAATTTACAACGGAACTACCTTGGTTGGGAATGTGTCCGGTACAACTACAAGCTATACGGTAACGGGGCTGACAGCAAATACAGCTTACACCTTCACTGTCAAAGCAGTCGACGCAGCAGGCAACGAATCTGCAGCCAGTAATATTGTAAGCGTTACCACAACTGCACCTCCCGCTAATGACACTATTGCACCGACATCTCCAGGCGGGCTGCATGTGATGGGAACACCGACCGCATCCAGCATCCAGCTGATGTGGACGGCATCCACGGATAATGTAGGAGTGACAGGGTATAAAATTTACAACGGCTCTACTTTAGTTACAACGACATCCGGGACGGCAACGTCCTATACAGTAACCAATCTTGAAGCAAACACGACCTACAACTTCTCGGTTTATGCTGTTGATGCGGCAGGCAACCAATCAGCTGCAAGCACGGTCAGCGGTAAAACAGCCGCAGCTTCAACTGCACCTGCATGGGCAACCAACACCCAGTACACAGTGGGTACCATCGTCAGCTACAATGGTTTGACGTATAAATGCCTCCTTACACACAAGTCTCAAGTGGATTGGATCCCTTCGGCAACACCAACCCTCTGGCAATTGCAATAACGGGATTGACTGAGGATTTAAAAGAATTTCATATAGATCCTGATTATAACCACAGCCGGTCCATTTTCATGGGACCGGCTTTATTACATCATGCAAAATAAGACGCTTCCGGAAGGATTCACGAAACGTCTTATTACTTGCTTTTTTACGTTCCCATACCGAATTTATCAAGCCAATGGGTAATCTTGTTATCATACGACCTCATTGCTAACCTCAAACGTCCATCTTCCATGAACGACTGAACGACTGACTTAACGCTGAAAAAGCGATCGCGTTATAATTCCAAGAGCATTTCATACTGGCCAACATGATACGCAAAGCCTGATTTGACCAGGAAATCTTCCGTCGGTTTCAGATGAGATTCCACATTGAGGACACTGATTCCAGGAGATTCTGTGCGTTGGACCATCTCTGTCAGGATGCTGCTTGCAATACCTTTGCCCCGGTAATTTTGGCTTACTCCGAGCTGTGGAATATCACCTGTTTTTTTATCTATAATGCCATAGCCAACAATGCTATGATTCTGTCGTGCAACCACATAGATAAAAGCTTCCGGCACAGCGTAGATGGAATCAATTGAATTTTGCCAGGAGGGCTCCACATCCCAAAATTCCTTGAACTGCTCCAGATCGATTCTCTCCACACATTCCACCGTGCAGGTCGTTTGCGGTATGAATTTATCTTTTTGCAACTGAAAACATGAAAATCCCCTTTGAATTTTGAAGTTTTGTTTACTGTAAAGCTGAACTGCAGATTCGTTGGATTGGATGACTTCTAACAAATATTGCTCTACATTTTTTTCTTTTAGCAGCATTTTTATATTCAAGAGCAGATCGCTTGTTATGCCCTGCCTTCTGTATTCTTTTACAACACCTGTCCCCATGTCGTATGCAGTTGCCTTTCCATTCCAGTTTCGAAGTCCATTGATAACAAATCCGACCATTCTCTCATCCTTAAAGGCCCCCATAGATATTTCGGGATGATAACCCCTTCGTTGGAGCATTTGTTGAAACTTCCAAAAAGGCAAATCCATTTTAACCTGGTAATCGGAAAACGCATCCACAAACGCTTCGTGCAGTGTTTCCAAACTTATCTTGTCCAACATTTTATAACTGTACATCAGGGCACTCTCTCCTTTGAAAAGATGAAAGCAATAACATATTAGGGCTCATGTTCTCCTGCCCTTATTTAAATATTCCACTAAATAATGTTAACACTATACAGTAAGATCCGCACTATAAACGTTATAGAATAAGAACAACCGAGCAAAAATTAGGAATAAAATTATGATTTCGATTAGTTTATTCAGTTAGTGGAAATGTTCAAATGGTTTGCTTTATAAAATATTCATGAGTAAAATTCCTTTTAACTAAAATAGACCGCTCCCTAGTTAAGGAATACGGTCTATTGATTCATTATTCTAAGAGGATACCGATTTTGTTAAAGCAATTTCGGTGATCTTGGTGTCATACGGATCTAATTCCACGGTTTGTTTTCCATACTCGGTATCGATCGTTGCGGTTTGAACTTGGTCACTGTTGTTAATGACGACCAATATTTTGCTTTCTGGATAATACGCACACTCGGTATACAAGTTATCTGTAATGTACCTCGATTCATGGAATTCATTGCCGGCATATCGAATCAAATTTAGCAGCAGTCTTGTATTTTCCCAGCTGAATTCGAAGGAAGGCAGGTAGATCCCTTTTCCTTTACCAAAGTCATGTGTAGACAGTGTGATCATACCATCCGTTTCACTCACTACAGCTGCTGATCCATCGGTGAGATAAATGTTATTTTTAGGAAGTATGCTGGCCCCTTTAGGCACCAAACCATGCTCATCACAAGCCTCATACGTCCATTTTCCATGAACGACTCTGGCGCCTGTATCCTCATCCACTCCAAGAACATGTGCCATTCTGAAAAAGCTGTCATACCCTTCTACCGCCGATGGCTGCTTGATGCCAATAAAGGTACCGCCTTCATATACCCATTTGGTCAGCAGGTCCACGCACTGGTGGTCATTCCAATGCGCTCCGCCGCTCCAGGCCGAACCAGCAGAGCCAGCATTAATGACGACGTCAATATGTTGCAATGCGCCCTTACGGATATCTTCAAAATCAATGAACTGCACATCAACCGGTAAGCCAGACAAAGCTTCATTTACATGAATCAAGTCATGCATATACGTCTCATGGAAATGGCCGGACAAGGTCCACGATCTTAATTTGCCCAGCTATGCAGAACCGCTACCTTTGTCTTCATCTGATAGGGCTTGCCCGCGTGATGCAGCTCTTTCATTTCCCTGAACTCGTTGGTAATTTTCTCGATGTAATCAACAAAATCCGGGTAAGGTTCAACCAGATGCAGATATCCACCCAATCCAATCCGGTCCATCGGCTCTCTGAGCAAAGCGCGCCTTATATTGATCCAATACTTTTTGGCATCCAGCGTGGGATCTCCCCCTCCTTAAAGGTAGGAAGTCCTCCTAAACCCACCGGGAATAAGTATGGATGCAGTCTTATCTCATGGGTGTCGACCTTGATGCCCGAACACATCCTTGCCTCGTAACCGGAGAACACACATTTAATCATGCCGTCGAATCCAAACTCCTGAAAGCGGTCATTGTAAGGCTCCATACCAACCCAGCTGTCATCATAGAAGACATACGCCAGCTTGCCGTGGTTATGCACGATATCAATTAACTTCTTCCCAAATCCGATGACAAAATCATTGATAAATGCCATCCAGTCCAGCTTACGCTGCTCAGCCGGGATATGACTTACCTGATATTTGCCGCCATTCACAAAATCCTCCGCAGAAAGCGAGTATCCATATTTTTTGGCAAACAGATCAAGCGCTCTTGAACTTACCGTAAAATCGTATGAACCCCAGTCTGAGAACAGATGGCGATTACGCTCGTCGCTGCCCCAGATCCAGGCGAAATTATAAAATAATGAGGTGAATCGAACCACCGTTGTTTCCTGATGCTGCTGACTCCAGCTTTCCATCCAGTCCAGCAGATAGGTCTGCGTTTCCGAATAGATCGGATCAATTTGCATCAAGTGCTCTTTGTCCCAATGGTTCGTGGTGTGATTGTACATCGAAATCTCTTCCCAAATCCGATAGGCCATGAAGCTTACGGTGTATTTATGCCAAGGGACGATACCGGTAATTACTACATGGCCGGATTCCCTTTCATAATTCCACTGCCCTCTTGGCACTTCCTCCCCGGTTGTCCGGTCAAAGACCTGCCAATATTTAAACGCCTCTTTGGAATCATTCACCCTGAATTGTTCAGCAAAAAAATCCTCCATCAGATAGAACGATACATAATCTTGTACAGCTACCTTCGGATTCGTAATTAGAAAACACTGCTGCAGCTTATCGGAATTACGGGTTGCCCACTCGTTATGATCCCGAATGATACAGATGGTCGAATAAATGCCATACCCAGCGTTAATAATCTCATCGGACAACTGCGTGCCGTCACTGTCACGAATGACATCGGCTCCCCACCGTTCGGCAAGTTCCAAAGTCAGTGCCTCATAACCGGATTCTCCCGGTAGTGTAAAGGAGCCTTTTGTTGGTTTGGACAACGTGGTTCCCTCCCTATTTCAACATGTCGGATAGAAAAGCCAATGCCAAGCCCTGACCCCAGCCCTGAATCCAGTCTTTTGGAATATTGCGATACCCCTCCCGATCCTTCATCACCGCTGTACCGCCCGATACACCAAGCACGCGTCCATCTTCACTAATGTTGTTCAGGATACCTTCCAGTGCCTTTTGCACATATTTGGTATGCAATGGATTGCCGTTATTGATCATGGCTGCTGCAATACCAGCGGAAGCAGAAACCTCTTCATAAGAATCCTCGTCATCCAAAACCGTACGCCACAAGCCATTTTCGGTCTGGACGAGCTTCAGAGCTGCCAGTTGATCCCGCAGTGAACACTCCACGTCCATGCACTGCGGATATAGATACCAGTCCTTCAATTGTGGTTTTACTTGTGACATAGTGTAGGCGCCCAAGCGTTCGCTCTTCCCCAATATAATCCGGACATGTGGTCCTTGTTGACGTTATTGTAGCCGTGGTACCAAAAACCGCTGCTTGGATCCTGCAGGTATTTGATATGCCAGTAATATTGATTCAGAGCATCCTGGATCATTTCCTGATCCTTTATTTTGCTTCCTACACGGAGCAGGAAAAATGCCGCCATAAACAAGGTATCCGCCCATGCCTGCTCGGGAAAATCATTGGAAATAGAAACGGTATGCTGCAGCACGTTATCTCCGAAACGAAGTGCATGATTTTGAAGATAATCCACCTTGCTCATCACAATATCCCAATATTTCTGGTTCCCTGTTTCTTCATATAAAGTAATCAGCATATGGCCCATGGCACATGTATTCACGGTCCAGTCCGGCAAGCCCAGCTCAATGTATTCATCCGCCCATTGGACAAGCCTGTCCAAATATTCCTGATTGCCTGTCGTTTGATAAGCTCTGGTTACACCATAGTACGCCACACCGCAAGGCCAATCCCACGTCAAATCCATGGCCAGTGTTTTCTGAGTAACGTTATCAATTACGTTTAAAATTTCTTCCCTATCATATTTCACTTGCAGCATCGATGATTCCCCTCTCATAGCGCACATGCCCCCAAATGCGCTTGAGAGCTGTCCGTCCTTGGTTTGAAAACGCTTTACTTCTTCCATTGTACGCAGTAAAATAGTGTCAATCTAAGCATATTCGCAACAAAACTGCGCAATTTCAATCATTTATGAATGGGAGTTATCGAATGTGCCCAGAAAAAGCAGCCCATTATTGAATATCGCCACTACAGCTTGCCGATCCATTTTCCTATTCTGCTGTTAAGCGGTGAACGCTGGAAGATCTCCGATATCAAAAGTGAACATCTCCATTTCCATAACCATCTGGAGATTGGCATTTGCCATTCAGATAGCGGCATTATGGAGATCAAAGGTGAATCTGTACCTTTTAAAGCCGGTGATGTGACCTTTATCCCTAGATATCTTCCTCATACAACATATAGTTCACCCAACGAAGCCAGTCTTTGGTCTTATCTCTTTTTCTCGCCAGAGGATCTCTTTCAACATTCGTTTAAGAGCAATGCCTGCAGTAACTTCGAACCCAATTTGTGGGCAATTAAGGGACTGAACTGCATTTTAAACAGGGAGGAACATCCGAGGATTTATACCCTTGCGACATCGGTCGTAGAGGAATTGAAGCAGAAGAAACCTTTGTATCAGGAAAGTGCCTATGGCTTATTGTTATCCCTTTATATCGAACTCCTGCGAATCCATTCCCAAAGTGAAACCTTTGAAGATCAAGAAACACAGCCTAATCTAAAAGGTGATTTTGTCATTTCTCCAGTTCTGGAGTATATCACCAAAAACTATATGTCGCCCATTACCATCGATTCTCTGGCTGATCTGTGCCACCTAAGCACTACTCATTTTCGCAGAAAATTTCATGATATTATGGGAACTGCACCTCTGGATTTCCTGAATAGCACCCGGATTGAAGAAGCCTGCAAGCAATTAAAAACCACGGATGCCTCCATTCTTTCGATCTCCGAACAAGTCGGTTTTCAGTCCATCTCCAGCTTCAATCGCTGCTTTTCCAAGCTTATGGGGAAATCGCCGAAGGAATGGCGCAAAGGTGCACAGTCTGAAGTGCAGTCCGCGAAAGCGTCCATATTGGAGTTTACAGGGTGGATATAGGGAAGGGATATGTGCGATAGAGTTTATAGGCAAATTAAAGACGCTTCGAGAGCGAGTCTCGAGCGTCTTCTTACGTTCCTTGTATTATTAATCATTAATTCAACACGAATAAAGGGATTGATAAACGAGTCTACAGTACCTCTGTCGTAAGCGTAAACCCTTCAATCACGACATCTTCGTCCACTTCAATCATGATACACCGTCTGCCTTGATAATTCACCTGTTTCACATATCTCAGGTCTTGCGGGCTTACCGAAATCGTAGCAACTTTGGTTTCAATCTTAATGGACTTGGACGTAAACTTAGGCATCACACTGGTCGCTTTCATTTCATAATTCTTGTTATCGACGATAGTTTCAAATGCACGTTCCACTTTCTCCGACGTCAGATCCTCTACACCGCTTGCCGTCAACACACGTTCCAGGTCTTTATAATCCAGCTTCGGAGGTTCTTCCTCATGTGACTCTTCGTTAATTTCGATGACCCGGTTGATCTCCTCGTACACATGTGCAATTGTGGCTGAGTCGAGCTGTTCACCGGCCACTTCCTTCACGATATCTTCGAAGATCGCCCGTTCTTCCAGCGCTGTAACGGATCTTTCTCCATTCAATACATTTTCAACAAAATGCGGATCCGGGAAATTCGATTTCCCTGTACAATATAGAATACGATTAACATCGGAATAGTTGTCCGTCACACTCGGGTACAAGAAACCCTGCTCTGGTGTGCTTAATTTGACAACCGGATCGACAATCACGTTGTACTTAAATTCTCTCTCCACGTAATCAAACAAAAGTGTTTTCCGCTGCTTCTCCGTGGAATTCACACTGCACAGGATGAATGGATGTGCGAACACTTCGTTCTTCTCACTTTCTTCCGCTTCATCATTACGCGCCTTGGTCGGCAAGTAATACTGTCCACGCACGAACGTGATCACCATATCCCTTTCATACTTGGCATCTGCCAACATTCGTTCCACCAACAGGAGCATCAGGTCCTGCCATTCCTCCGGATCTCCTGTTACCAATGCTTGGTGAAGCATCACCTGAGCCGGCTCTTCCGCCTGCTCCTGAAACTTCAACTCAAACAATTTCTGATCCAGCTCACCCGTCAGCAATTTTTTGAAATTGCCCATGTACAGCTCCTGCTTCTCTCTGTCTACCAGCTCAAACGGATGGCGCTCCCAATGATAGATCTCGTTCGTTTCTTTCGTAATATACACGTTGAGAATATCGTAAATATTCAGTAAATCATGATCCATTTTAAACTGCTTGCGGATATGCGCGACTTCTTTTTATTCATGATTCGTTAGACAACTCCTCAAGTAAATTGGCCTTACAAGTATAAACGATATAAAAAACCTTCGCTATATAAGTTCAACTAAAGAATATTTCCACTGGCACTCTGATGACTGAACAACCTTCCGATCACTGTTATCGTTATATGTCATCTGCGTTAACTAAACAGAAAGACGCATCAGGAATGATTCCCGTGCGTCTGTTCTCGTTTTAATAATTATGTTTTCGATTAACTGCTGCTCGGCAACACATCTGCATTCAACAGTAGTTCACGGCTGGGAGAAACTTTCCTCGCTTCACGTAGAAACAGTAATCCCATCAAAAGTGATACTACGCCAATAATAATCAGCAATGCCCCCAACTCCTGACTGTAGGCTGCCAGATCCCCGTCCCGAAAAGCCATACCACGAATCAGACGGTTAAGCCAGTTCATTGGTAATACCCATGCGAAAATTTGAAACGGTTCTGGAAATGCCAGCGGCGTTAGTTGAATTCCTGTAGCCAAAAAGGACGGATACAATACAAAACTGGTTCGTAGACTGACTTTGGACATGTCTCTGGCAGTGTAACCAATGAAGATACCCAGGAGTGACAAGGCGAAGGCATAAATAACCAGTGGGATGATAAAAAGATAAGGCTCCGCTTCAAATCGCATTCCCCCCACCTGCTTTAACAATCCATAGGATAGAAGCAGTGAAAGGGAACTCAACACAGCATAAGGTACACACCGTATCCATAGCTGGAAAGGTGACTTTCCGTTTGCAAACAGCTTCCCTTCCTGACGCAGCCGAGGCGTTATCGAGCCCGCTGCGCTTGTCGTAATCATCAATACTACAATATTCACAAAGCCAAGCACCATAAAACCAACATAACTGGAGGTTGGATTAAACAGCATCCGCTGCTGAAGGGATAACGGCGACACGATTCCTTTAGCTGTTTCGGCATCCATTCCTTTCTGGACGAGACGTGTCATGGAAAGGGTCATATTCTCCGTCTGGATAATTTCCTGAATCGCGGTCCGAATCCCGGTTAGCCCAGAGGGCATCGTGTTATCCATCAAGATGCCGATGTTCGTCGATTTCCCTTGTTGTTGACGCAATCCCAACTGATTGGGAAGCATAATGACGGCTACAGCCTGTTCATTGGCAAGCAATGTTTCCGGACTCACTCGGCTGGCATACACACTTTTGACGCTCATGTATTGTGACGCATTTATTTTGGAGATCAGCTGCCGTGAATATTCACTATGATCCTCATCTATGACAACAACAGGCGATTTGCTAATTTGGTTGTGCGAGAACATTAAACCGAAAAATAAGGCTGCAATAAGCGGACCAATAAAGATCAGGCGAACATACTTGCTGCCCAATACGTATTTCCACTCATCAATCAGTGATTTCATCAAGTTTCACCTCTGCTGTCATCCCCGGAAGCAAATCAGCATTTGAATCCATCGATATTCGGACCAGAAACATACTTAGATCCGCTTGCCCTTTTTCGCGCGACATACGCAGGCTCGCAAACTGTGGGGAAGATGAGATGGAAGTAACAACCCCGCTCACCTGTGTTGACTGATCCAAATACGGAAAATGAACATCAATGCTTTGATTCACTTCAATCTTTTGAATTTCACTTTCCTGCACATAGAGATCCGTGTAATAGTTATTCTTTTGCAGAACCGCCAGCGGAACTCCTGGTTGTACTTGATCCCCCTGCTTTATAGTAACTCGGTCGACCAATCCGTCATACGGTGCGAGTACATCCACTTCTCCTTCCTCAGCTGATTTTACTTTGAACAGCACCTCTCCCTCTTTCACAGAGTCACCTGCAGATGCACCCGCCTCTATAATCGCCCCAGGGCTATTTTGATAAAATAATGTCGTTTGCTCTGCCTCAAGTATGCCTTGTTTCCTGCTCTCCGCCTGACTTACCGCATCCTTTCCTTTCACAGCCAGAAGTGAACCTCCAGCAATGAGCACCAGCGCAATTCCGATATACAAACCTGCTTTTATCTTCATTCTTTTATCTCTCCCATTCTAATTCCTCGTATATATAAGTTGAACTAAAGAATATTTACACTGGACACTCCGATGACAGAACAACCTTCCGATCGCTGTTATCCCCAGATTTTTTGATTCCTTTTAAAAAGGGGTAAATCCGGGGATAAAGGCGAAGCATATGCTTCCGATGCAGCTTTCTTTCAGAAAGCTTTTAGCTCCGCTTCTTCAGGTTCTTTCTGTCCTCTCCGTTTTGTGTAAATGTTTAGTTCAATTTATATAGTTAACTTTGCTGCGCATGTTTGCTTTTCATTATCATTTTAGTGACCGCATTCTCGGCAGCCTCCATAATCACTTCGCCCAGAGTGGGATGAGGATGAATCGTCATAGCCAAGTCTTCCACGGTTGCACCCATCTCAATTGCGAGTGCAAGCTCCGATATCAGTGTGGATGCCTCCACGCCAACGATTTGTGCACCAATGACGATTCCCGAGGTCGGATCAGCTACAATTTTTACAAATCCTTCGGTTTCCCTTAATGCCAATGCTCTACCGTTGATCCCAAAAGACGATTTTCCAATAACCACCGGAATGGCTTGTGCTTTCGCTTCGGTTTCAGTTACTCCAACACTGGATAGCTCCGGATCAGAAAAGACAACCAGCGGAATCACCTTGTAATCCACTTTGGAGGTAAGGCCAGCAATGGCCTCTGCCGCTACTTTGGCTTCATAGGATGCCTTATGAGCGAGTGCCGGACCGGCTGTAATATCTCCAATAGCATAGATATGGGGGATCATTGTTCTGCACTGTTCATCCGTTTCAACCAGCCCTTTGCTGGTCACTGGCAAGCCCATTCGCTCCAGTCCTAACTGGCCATCTGTATTGGGTTTCCTGCCGATCGTGACCAATACATATTCCGCAGTAACCTGGTGCTGCTCCTGATTTTTCGAATAATACAGTGTAATGGAATCGGCATTCTGCTCCACCTTTTCAGCAATCGCTCCGGGTACGATCTGGATACCATCCGCCTTCAATTGTTTGACTACAGGGGCTGCAAGTTCCGGCTCAAATCCGGGCAATACTTGTGCTCCTCCCTCCAGAATCGTTACCTTTGTTCCAAATTTGGCATACATCTGCCCAAGCTCCACACCGATATAACCTCCGCCAATAACAACCAGACTACTCGGCACCTCCGCCAGAGACAGTGCTTCTGTGGAAGACAAGATACGTCCTCCAACCGGAAACGCTGGCAGCTCAATCGGACGAGATCCAGTTGCCAGTATGAGGTTTTCAAAAGAAATGCTATGGTCCTGTCCAGCTTGCTGGATCAGCGCTGTATGTTCATCCACCAGACTGGCCTCTCCTTCGAGAATGGTCACACCCGCATTCTTTAACAAATAGTGGACGCCACCTGCCTGTTTATTCACAACCCCCTGTTTAAAATGCTGTGCATTCTTAAATGTCGCTGCCGCGTCAACTGGATTGAACTGTTTGAACAAATCATAACGATGTGATTCCGCAATTAAGGCTTTGGATGGTATGCAACCTACATGCGTACATACTCCACCAAGCTGTTTACGTTCGACAATTGCCGTTTTCATCCCCAGTTGCACGGAACGAAGCGCTGCCACATAGCCTCCTGGACCAGATCCAATAACTAACGTATCTACAGATTCAAGCTTACTCATATCCCGATACCTCCTAAATTGAAGTCGATTTAAAATATGATGATCGTAATATATTATAACCATCATATTTTAAGACCGTCAACAACCGTATTTGCCCTTTTGTAATTCAACAGACATCCAGTCGCCAAATTGACAGGCTTTATTATGATGACTATAATATTTTAAAAGTATAGAAATTGATCTTAACGTAAACATTCAATTTCTATAGAATGATGAAGCTATGGAGTGAATGATAATGCCCTATCCCAAAGGCCATAAAATAAAAGTACGAGGTAAAATTGTGGAGAGTGCTGCTCGGGCTTTTCGCACCAATGGTATCCAGGACGTCAGTGTGCCGTTC
Organism: Paenibacillus sp. 1A_MP2; assembly: GCF_052244825.1. Lineage (NCBI taxonomy): Bacteria > Bacillati > Bacillota > Bacilli > Caryophanales > Paenibacillaceae > Paenibacillus > Paenibacillus sp. 1A_MP2. The sequence goes on from NZ_JBQQCS010000001.1 coordinate 6,349,666, forward strand.
ATTATGAAGGGAGCCGGATTGACTCATGGAGGGTTTTATTCACACTTTGACAACAAGGAACAACTGGTCGCCGAAGCCTGTGAATATGCCATTAGTGATACCATAGCACTTCTTCAGAAAGTCGCGGATCAGGAAGAGCAGACCCCCAAAATTAATACAGTCATCGATTATTATCTCAGTCCCTATCACCGCGACAAAACGGAAATGAGCTGTATTTTCCCTGCCCTTTCCGGCGAAATATCCCGCTCTTCCGAAGAGGTCCGGCAGGTATTCACTCATGAACTGGAGCGGATGGTCACTTTTATCTCCAATTTAGCAGATATGGACATGTCCAAAGCTCGCGCACTGTTCAGTACATTGGTCGGCTCCCTTGTTCTTGCACGCTCTGTTAATGATCCTGAACTAAGCGACAGTTTTCTCGCGGCGGGCAGGCAGCAAGCCAAAGATATGGTTATGAAAGATTAGAAAACATAAAAAAAACACGTCCATAGTGGCGTGTTTTCTGTAAACTTTTGTGCAAATCGTTTTACCCGACAACTATTCAAATTAGCACCTTACATATTTACGCTTGAATCCAGTACGCCCTTTTTCCACTGCCTGTTGAATATTCGCAGAGGCATTCAGCAGCTTGCTCTTAGGCTTGTCCTTGTTCAATTCAACAGGTCCCACAGCCTTGGCCGTCTCCACTGCCTGATCGTGCAGCGGTTGATAGGATGTCGCGACGGTGTACAGGAAGTTGTTCATCGAATACTTGGTGCGTTCAGGTGATTCGTGAATCGTTTGCTCTACCTGTTTAAGCATATCGTTCAGCTTACTTTCGGAAAACTCAGCATCCTTCCGGCTTCCGAGTAACCAGCAATAACAGCTCCAGCCTGCTGACATTTTCAAATCATCCCCGCTCGCAATCCACTTGTCCGAAACCGTTTGGGCAATATCCGTCTCCGACAACGTGACGGAAACGATGAAGTCAGAGATCATGTAAAAATAAGCGGCATCGATCCAACGGTCAAAATCAGCTTCTGTCATCGCTTCGGGATCGGCAATCACACCAGCAAAGTACATGGCATCATAGTTCCCCGTAGCGTAAAGCAGCTCAGCCAAAGGTTGATCCTTTTTTATTTTCTTCGCAATTGGTTTCATCGCCCCGGTTGCTACTCCAAAAAGTGGTTCATGTGCACCATTCGACATGTATATTTTCTTTGTTCGTTCTTTCCCGAGTGCTTCAAGTTCTTGCATAACCTCTTCCAAATTCATTGTGCAAAACTCCTTTTTCATAGGACATATATATTTCTAATTTGCCGTTTAGAGGGAATACAGCTTGCGAGATGATCCGTACAACAATTTCATTTTCATTGTATCACAGCCTGTTGTCACGCTATACATCCAGATTCCACTAAATTCACTCCCATTCCAACATATCGTTTGTACACAAATAACCACTACTCTGAAGAGCAGTGGCCCATTATTGATAGTTATTTTCCTTGTTAACATCCTTGGTTTACAGTCTTTGACGACTTTTCCATTCCCGATAACGTTCAGTAATCATCGGCTCAATGATGTGATAGTTCTCCATGGAATCTTGCACATGGTAGATCGTTGGCAATCCAACTGCCAATATATTAGTGAAATCAACAGCCGTGTATAGGTCTTTATGGATATCCAGGTATTCACGCGCAAAGGTATCCGCTTCATCCGACAATTCCTTCGAGCTGAGCACACCATCCCAGTTCTTGCGATAGAACTGAGCACCCGTCATTTCATTCCGTTTCACAAGCTCGATATCTGATGCATCGTTTTTAGCACTTCGTTTGCCAATCATATCGTTTTTGATTAACCACGTGATGAACATGCCCGTTGGAACATAGGCTTGAGTGCTGTCCAGTTCTTTTGGAAAGTCTGCCTCATAATGCCACTTCGCTTTGTCATACACATATATTTCTTTTTCCGGGATCTGAAACAAAACCTCTCTCTGCGCCTCCACAAAACCTTTAGTTCTCAGTTCATTAGCCAGTTCATTCAGTCGATCAACGGTTTCCTGCTTGGTAGGATAGGGTTCGTATGTCGGATTCATCGTCTTCTTATCGGGATATAATCGGCCTTTAATGATATTAAGAATGCATACCTCTGTTGCTTCCGTAATGATCAAATGTCGATAATCGGTAAACGTCTTTCCTGGTTTGATCAATACAAGCTCGATCTTCTCCATCTTCTCACCTCACCAATAATGCTAACAACTCCACATATTTCGGGTGATTAGCGTCCACCCCTATGATATCAAAATTATGAACGACTAACATGAGTTACTCTATAAAACTCAGTCTAATGCGAGATTTATCCATTACGATTTGAGAAGATCCACAGCGTTGAGGAAGAAAGTACGATATATTGGGACAAGACCGCTGTATAAAAAAATAGAGATGCCTCGCAGGTCCATTGCTGGCGCTACGAGGCATCCCTTTTAGTTCAAGATGCTGCTATTCGAAATTTAGTTTTCCCAGTACTGCTTGGCAATCTTTTGGCCTTGATCGATCTTTGCCCATTGCTCGGCTTCGCTTAGCTCGTTACCGCCATCACAGGATGCAAAGCCGCATTGGTGCGAAAGCAACAGACGATCCTTATCAATAATTTTGGAGGCTTCGTCAAGCAACCGGATCACACGAGCTTCATCATCAAGTGTGTTGGTTTTGGATGACAACAAACCTAATACAATTTCCGTTTCAGGTCTGTCCTTGAAAACTTCCAATGCTTCGATAGAACCCGCGCGATCATCATCCCATTCCAGGAAGAAGCGATCATATTTCAATTGCTTCAGGAACAGGTTAGCGATTTTCGCGTAAGATCCACCGCCCATGTTGCGAGAATCATAGTTGCCGCGGCAATTGTGTGTCCACATTTTCAAGCCCAGGCTATGACCGAAGTCAATCACAGTATTATTAATATCAATAAATTCGGTAGCGAGACCTTGTACTTCTTCTTGATTAATATGCTCCCCTGTAAACGGAGAGTTCGGGTTGTCGTCTGCAAAAAGCTCCCACAGGCAATCATCAAATTGCAGGATTTTACCGCCTACCGCAGCAAATTCTTCGACAAATTCCTTATACGCCTTCACAAGACCCTCTTTGAGCTCTTGAATGTTCTGATAAACAGCATCCGTACCGCCAATATTATCCGACCAGGAAAGTTCACCAAAGATATGGGATGGCGACGGAACGCAAAGTTTCGTTTGCTGGTCACCCGCCGTGTCTTGCAGCTGTTTGAACAGTTGAATGAAATGATGATTTTTACCGCTCAATTCCCCAGTGATGCGCAGGCCAATATCTTTACGTGTTTCGTATTTTGAAGATCCATCCACATCACGGAAAAAATAGCCATGGTCTGCAATATAACGCTCAACGCCACCAAAGCCCCACACAAAATCCAGATGCCACATCGATTTGGAAAACTCGCCATCTGTAATAATCGACAGGTCATGCTCGATCTCCTTCTTAACAACCTGTTGGATTGCCTCCGTCTCGCATTTCTCATAACCTTCGAAGCTTTCATAGAATGGATATTGGATATCATCACGATGTTCAATTTGTGTTTTATATGTCAGCAGCTCTTCGGGCCGCAACAAACTACCTACGATCTGGAACTTATCAGTCATGTTAAAAACCCCCTCGTTGTATACCATTATCATATCATGTAGAACGAGGCTAGCTGAGATACTTAAATACCATAACTGGTTATAGTTAAAAGCTATAGCGATTCATATCCATCTCACAATGTACTACGCCTTAATTCATAAAAATACTGCACAGCCGGATGCTTCATTTTAATCGACTCGGACATATTAAGGATTCGCTTTTTTCCAAGACGTCTGTCTACCAAAGCCAGAATATTAAACAAGATATCGTTGCTCTCCAGATTATCCTCTATCGAAGTAGATAAAAACGTAGTCGCTACAACGGTAAAATTCGATTTACTGAGTGCAGCCTGTGCCAACAATAGCTCCTTAGCAAGTACGGAGCTTTTTCTGCTTCTTGCTATGACTTGAAGACGATCCTCCGGAACGGTCCCTTTGGTATCTTTTCGGACGGCTTCAATCTCTTCATCGGTCACAGGAATAACGATCTCCGGGTCGTTCTTGATCTCCTGCTCCGTTTGATACCATCTGATTAAGCCAGTGATGTCACTCATGTTGAGTATGTTCTTTTTATCTACAGTAATGTAACAGTTGCCTGATTTATCAGGTGAATAGCGATAGCTGGTTGCCCGGTACTCAACTCTTCCAACTAACGCAGGACTGAGGAAACTCTCCAGTTGTTGCTTCAATTTGCTCCAAGACATAAGTTTCTCCTTGTTCGATATTCATAACCACCCTATCGGGCAGCCTATCTATGATCCATCATACAGTAACCAGCACTTATCCTCCATAATGGAGCGAACCAAGCATCATTTCCAAGAAAAATAATATGTTGTTGACGTGGTTTCTGTTCGATAAGTGTCTATTGTCTTCAAAAGAAAAAACATAGCCAAGTCGGCCATGTTTTCCAAAATGTTATTTTCCTAAATCGCCTAATCCCACTCAAAAAAACACATGGCTACATGAGGAAACTAACGTCATTTTTTATTGCCATAGCTTGAGCATTCTGAGAAAAAAAAGCTTTGCCTCTCGTCTGTTGTTTCTCCAACCTGGAACTTAATTTCCGTTTTCCTCTGTCTCATCATGATCCTTGCTTCTAAATTCATCGAGCAACGTACGCACTTCACTTGTTGACTTAGCGTTCATTAAACTGTTTCTGAGTTCACTAGCCCCTCGAAATCCACGGACATATATTTTGAAGAAGCGGGCCAGTGGGCTGAACGCACGCGGTTCAAGCTCTGAATATTGATCATACAGGTCCAGGTGCAGCCGCAGCAGATCAAGCAATTCATCACTACTGTGTTCCTTCGGCTCCTTCTCAAAAGCATACGGATTTTGGAAAATACCGCGTCCAATCATAATGCCATCTACGCCATATTGCTCAACGAGCCTCAAGCCGGTCTCACGGTCAGGGATATCCCCATTAATGGTCAGCAGTGTATCTGGTGCTATCTCATCACGAAGTTTCTTAATCTCCGGAATCAGTTCCCAGTGAGCGTCTACTTTGCTCATTTCCTCTCTCGTCCGAAGGTGAATGGACAGATTCACAATGTCCTGCTGCAAAATATGAGTCAACCAGTCGCGCCATTCGTCTACAGCTGTGAATCCGAGACGTGTTTTGACGCTGACAGGCAGTCCTCCGGCTTTAGCCGCCTGAATGATCTCCGCTGCGATTTCGGGACGACAGATCAGCCCGCTTCCTTTCCCATTCTGTGCTACATTCGCTACAGGACAACCCATATTGATATCGATGCCTTTAAAGCCTTCCTTCGCCATCCCGATACTCATCTCACGGAAAAATTCAGGCTTGTCTCCCCAAATATGCGCCACAATGGGCTGTTCATCCTCCGTAAAAGTCAAACGCCCACGCACACTTTTGTTCCCCTCCGGGTGACAATAACTCTCTGTATTCGCAAACTCGGTAAAAAACACATCCGGTCTGCCCGCTTCACTTACGACATGTCGAAATACAACATCCGTTACATCTTCCATGGGTGCAAGTATAAAAAATGGTCGTGGTAAATCACGCCAAAAGTTTTCCTTTGTCATCTCTAAACCCCTCTATACCTTCGAGGACAGTCTAATGTCCTTATTAATAGTAAAATCCGTAACTCATGCATCTGTATGTTCTTCATTTACATTAGCAGTTTGGTTGCAATTTACATTTTGATGTCCTTGCTGCTTCTTCACTTGTACCATACAAATGTAACTTCGTTCAAACATCAGTTTATGTTATTGCTTCCAATAAATCTTCGGAATTCACCTTTCCCGATTTTATCACGTATTTATGTAATTTTCAGCACGAGTTCATCAGTAGAACAATAGAAACACAACTTAACTTTCTCGTTTCGGTCTTTATAATAGAAAATAAGCTTCCTCCATCGTTAATTTTTTGAGATTGCTCTTGCCGAACAGGAGAAGCTCCTCTAAAATGAAGCTCGGCAGGCTTTAAACCTGCAAATCGTGATTTGGAGGAGGCCTGGATTAAATATGGAAATTACACTGGATATGCTCAAAGACAAAGTCGAATGCCTGCAGGCTTATGACTTCCGTGAACTGGAACGAGCGATCGAAGAACGAATCGGAATGAACAAGGCATTGCTGCTTCGAGTGAAGCATGTTCAGCATCAAGTGACTTTCGACCCACTTCGCAACAAGATGTTATATAGTGCAGTTGTGCATTTTGCCGCAGAGTGATGGACGAGTTTTTTTACTTTACTAGCGTAAATTTATAAAAGTATACCCGGTCGTTACGGAACCCATGGAGATTCCGCCAAAGATGGTATCTACATTCTCCCCAACGCCGTGCCATTAGATATAAAAAAGTAGAACTACCCCCGTCTAAATAACATACGGGGGTAGTTTTTTTTAATCAGCTTACTCATTTGAATTTACATTTACATTTCCCAGATTCGGTACAGAATCATCGCTGCTTCGACGCGGGTCAATGGTTCAGCTGGTGCAATTTTGCCATCTTTGCCGTTGACAATTCCGCTTCCTACAAGGGAAGCTACGCTATCCATCGCGTAAGTGGAAATGCTTGCAGCATCGGAATAAGGAGCTAGATTTCCAATGCCGGCAGAATGCTTACCAGCTGCTTTCAGGGCTTTTGCCGTAAGAACCATCATGTCTTGACGAGAAATGCTGCTGTCTGGTTTGAATGTGTTGTCTTCGAATCCAGAGGCAATTCCAAGTTCTTTGGCAAAAGCCACGGCCTGTGCATAGTGAGCGGTTGGCTGTACATCGCTGAAGGCTGCCCCGTTCGTGCCTGAGCCCTTCAACTCAAGTGCTCTGACAAGCAAGGTGATAAAGTCTGCTCTCGTGATAGAAGCTGCAGGAGCGAAGCTATCCTCAGAGATTCCTTTAATAATATCGCGTGCAGCCATCGCTTCGACTGCTTGTTTTGCCCACAGGACATGCTGCACATCGGCAAATGACTTGGTTACGTAGGCTACAGCATAGGTGCTGAAATGAGTTGTTTTAAACACCATCGAGCCGGTTTTAGCATCATAGCGTCCGCTTGGCAAGGCTGTTGCCTGTCCTTGATTGTCAATGTAAAGAATAACGATCTGATGTGCATTGACAAGCTCCTGTGCAGCAGGCGTGTACGGAACAGATACCGTTACAGGTGCCGCTGGGTTGTTCCAGGCAAGGACACGGTCACCAGCTTTTACGCTTAGATCGATCACCGGACGGCTGCCTACGATAGCGCGAACATCTGCGCTCAAGCGATCTGCTGAGACTTTGTTAATCTGAATAGAGACTTGATCGGCTTGCTCCGTAATATTAGAAAGCATGTTGGACGGAATTTGAAGTGTTGCATTCTCCGTCTTAAGCACAAACTCAACATTATTGTTGCTTTGCAGGCTGGAAGTCGGCAGCTGCACCACATAGGATTGGGCATTGGCTTGCTTCGGCACTTCGATGGTAACCTGCTTTTTGCCATTTGCACCTGGAGAAGCTTTTTCAATCGCTTTATTCAGGCTGTCGCTTGAAATGGTTGCTGTGGCTGTTCCATTTTCGACTTTTATTACCGGTACAATTACTGAGTCGTTGCCCGGAAGCTGTGGTTGAGGCTGTGGCTGCGGCGTAGTTCCTGAGTTCGATCCGCCACTGTTACCCCCGCTGTTGTTACCTCCACCACTGTTGCCTCCGCCATTATTTCCGCCTGAAGAAGGTTTGCCAGTCAGCGTCAATTCACCGAATACGGAAGTATCCTGGTAACCTTGACCGGATGGATCATTCCATGCGTTCACGCTGATTCTGTTGCCGTCTTTGGCGTCATTAATCTGCGCATCAAAGCCAATTTTGGCATTGTTCGCAGGCTTAACCTTCTTGAACGGAATCTTCATTTCAACTGTGTAGTTGGTACCGGAAACAGAGACTTTGGAGTCGAAGCCTGCAGCGATTTCCGCTGGATTAAAGGAAGCTACGTTCTCGAAGTTCACTCTGTATTGTCCATCATCGTCTTGGAAGTTAGCCGTTTTTCCGTTATTTTCATCGACAAATACTTCGACGGAATCCTGCTCCCATACATTCGGGTTGGACTTGTTCAGTTGATCGTCTCTGACTTGAACCAACACATACAGATTGTCGTCATCCCAGAGTGCTTTTGCTGTTCCTGTAGCACCTGACCATGCCATTTGCTTCGTATCCAGTTTCATTTCAGGAGCTTGGCTCCATACGCTGTCTACGGAGCCATCAATAGCTGGTGTCCCATAGTAAGCGCCTGAGCGCTTGTATTCAAGCTCTTCAGGCGGATTTTCCGCCATGTACTTTTCAGGATCAACGACCGCGTAGAATGCCTCTTTGGCTTGAAAATTTTTATCGAACAAGGTTGGATTCTGCTCGGCTCTCCAGCTGGTGCTGTCATTTAATCCCCAGAAGGTGACACGAGAAATATGCTCGCTGTTCTTCTTATAGAGATCCATCAATTGGGCATACAGATAGGCCTGTTGTTTGGCTTCTTTTTCAGTGATTGTAGAATTGGTGCCTGCCATAATGTCCAACTCGGTGACACTGACTTCTATACCCAAGGATATAAAACGCTCGAGCGACATCTTAACATTGTCCAATCTCGTGCCCAAATTATAGTGGGCTTGCATGCCGATGCCGTCAATCAGTTTCTCGCCAGGGTGATTTGCGGCGTACTTCTCATTGATCTCTTTAACCATACTGTAGATGGCTGTAGCTTTATTTTGGTTGTCATCGTTATAGTCATTGTAGTAAAGCTTGATATCCCAGCCGTTTTCATCAATGACTTCTTTGGCTGCGAGGAATGCCTCCTCAAGAAAGTCAGGGCCGATGGCCTGTAACCAGCCGGAGTTACGCAATGCATTTTTCCAGTCTTCCGGATTTTGCGGGTTATCGTTCATGGCTTCGTTGACAACATCCCAGGAAATGACTTGGTCACCAAAGTGCTCAACGACCGTTTTAACATGTGTTCTTAGATTCGTCAGAGCTACCTCACGGCTCAATGGTTCACCACTCACTGCCGTATGAAGCCAGGTAGGTGATTGCGCATGCCATACGAGCACGTGACCGTGCAAATCAAGACCTGCATCCTGTACTCTTTGGACAAGAGCATCTTCTGCGGTGAAATCAAATTGTCTGTTCGTGTCATATGCATAATCCGGCTTCATGTCATTCTCAAACGTGACGACATTGTGATGTTTCTTCAGAAGCTTGAGCCGAGTCTCATCAAATGTAGACGGATTAACAATATTCCCAATCAGGAAATCATCCTCATAAATATCCTTGATATTAGGAAGATTTTCTTGAATCGGAGGTGCGGCAGCTACAGGTCCGACATATTTTAGAGCAAAGTCATCCAAGAAAAAGGTACGGTTGCCACCGTCATTATTTGCTGTTTCAATATAAGCATTGAGTACGCTTGGAGTTGTGGTGAGCGTGTACTTACCCGTTAAGTGTACCCATTCCTGATCGGTAACGGTTGCATTTGGTGAAACGTTTGCAAAGCCGCTGTCCGCATATTGAACACTAATACGAAGGGTTGTAGGTGCTTCACCAGGAGCCATTTTCACCCATGCAGACAGCTCATATTCGTGATTCTTCGCCATTTTGCCTGTAGCATCAACCAAGGCTGCATCATATTGTGTCGTAGTCGTCACAAGCAAGCTTTGCTTGCCGCCAGATGTACGATTATCGTCTTGGGAAAGGACTACCGTTTCACGGCCGTTCCGTGCTTTGAATCCATCCAGACCATTCTCAAAATCCGCAGAGATGCCCGTTTTATCTACAACCTCCGGTTCAGTTTGATCAGGGGTCACATCGGTGATGATAACTTCATCAATGTAAATATCCGAGGTTAACGTATTGCCCGATGGTTCAACATAGATGATGACCCCATTCGTTTTAGAAGGTACTTCGTAACCTTTGGTTTCAAATAAAGTCCATTCGGAAGCGTTTACAAACTTGTTCCCTATAAGCCAAGGATACTTCTGGTCCTCCGCTAATATTTCAGAATTTATTTTGGATGCCAGATGGAACTGGCCTTCACCTGAACCGAGTCTAACCTTGAGAGAAATATCATACTTACGGTCCGATTTCATCTTGCCAGTAAGTTCGAGAGCAGGAACGGCCTTCTCATCGGCCCGGTTGAAGAACTTCAGAGATTTCGTACCTTCGGAGGCTAAGTTATCAACGACCGCGGTATCCCCGCTCGATCCCCAACCCAGCTTGCCCCATCCATCGGTACTGCCGTCTTCAAAACTTTGGTTAAGGACTATAGTAGGCTCTGCAGGTGCTTCTGCTTGGGTAATCGTGATATTCCCGATATAGAATTGGACAGCTTTCCCTGCATCACTCGATTTAATCCGCAGAGCTGTCTTGTCCACACTCGTCACGGTAAGAGGGGCAGATAGCATAATGCCTTGTCCCGCTATAAAGTCGGAAGAGCTAATTTCCTTGTATCCCTCTGAGTCAGTAACGCCCTTATTAGATACAATCTCCAGTACTGCTTTCCCAGCTGCAGGCGGGTTAGCATCCGTATCGACATAAACGGAAGCGGTTACAGAATACTCTTTGCCAACTGACAAACCAAGGTCATCAAAAGCGAGGTCCACGCCATCCCAGTTATTAGATCGGTTACTAACTTTTAAAGCTGCTCCATCATCATTGCCTTCAAACGGCTTGCCTGTTACAGTGCTCAACTGGGCACCACCTGATGGAGTTACCTTGCCTTGACCATTCTGGAATGTTTCCTGATACACAATTTGTGAATTAGTTGCCGCTAGATCCGCAGCGCTAACTGCCGGAGCTATCAAGCCACCCGGAAGAAGCAGAGCCGCTGCGAGTAACCCGGAAACGACCTGCTTAAATGATTTCCTCATTCGAAGCATTCCCCCACACCAAATTTTTTATTAAACATATAAAGCGCTTACATAATTTTCTGTTACCAGCCTCCTTTCACCCCAGATAATACCACTTCATGGAAGAGAAATCTTACTCCAAATTAAAGGGGAATCTTAGTTTTTTACAGAACTATGCCAAGTCTGATAATGGTATGGACATGCGCTTCATTTCTGCTGATCAGGCCGCGACGGATAAATTCGAGAATCTATATAAGTTGAAACGTTGTTCATTACTAGAAAAGAAACAGATAAATCCGTCGCAGCAATCACAAAAGATCCCCTCTTCACTTAAGTCAACATCATCAAGTTTGTCCTCTAAGGGCCCACAGAATCTACATACCAGTTTTACATACACATATTTAAAGTATCAAACCTTTCGTTCAACAATAAAGAAGCTGAACAAGATGTTCAGCTTCTTTATTGTTTAGTGATGTTAGTAGACATAATACGATTCAATTATTACGCCATACTTTTGAAGATCCTCAATATAGTACACATGGAATCTGAACGCCTTAGATGTTTTCCAGTGGTTTCTCAGAATATTTTGAAATCGATACTCGTCACAACATTGTTATGTTCACTATCACGATAAATTTCTATTAAACAAATAAAATCCACATGTACTGTAAATTATCACCACTCGACGATATTGAACAGGTGTCAGGTATCCTATCGTTCCCTGAATTTGATGCTTGATATACCTGTTTAAGTACTCCGATAATACCATTAATATAAAGACAGTCGCTTTTGAGAATTAAGGGGGAACTACAATGCAAGAACTTATATTTATGAAGGATTATAAAAACAATGAAGCACTTAGAAAGAGTTTTTTCGAACTTGCTACCAACACTTTTGGCTTAAATTTTGAAAATTGGTATCAACAAGGGTTTTGGAGCGAACGATACATTCCTTTTTCATTTGTTGAAGGAGATAAGGTAATTGCAAATGTTTCAGTAAACATTCTTGAGTTCATTATTAACGGAGAGAAGAAAAAAGCGATACAAATCGGAACAGTAATGACACATCCTGAATATCGAAAAAGAGGATTATCTACAAGTTTAATGGACAAGGTTTTAGAGGAATATGAGAACAAGGTTGATTTCATGTATCTCTTTGCCAACGATACGGTTTTTGATTTTTATCCCAAGTTTGGGTTTAAAGCCGTAGAAGAGCATCTATTTTCAATGGACTTTACACCAAGCCAATTGGAGCATACAGACATTAGAAAACTAGATGTAAGTCAAGCAGATGATCTACGGTTAATTTACACATTAGCATCAGGAAGATTGCCCGTTTCTCAACGTTTTGGAACTGATTGTACTCAAGGAATATTAATGTATTATTGCCTGAACGTGTTTAGTGATGATATTTATTACTTGGAAAACGAGAACGTTATTGCAATCTATAAGAATGAAAACAATCACATGGACCTCTTTGATATGATCAGCTTAAAGGAAGTCAACATTCAAGATGTTCTGACTAAGATTGCAGGTAAGGATATCGAGAAAATAACGTTCCACTTCACTCCAGATTATAATGGTATCAATATAAAAAGCACTATCTCTGAAGGTGGCTTATTTGTAAGAACAAATGGTGAAAATTTCTATCCCGCACACGTAAAACATCCTATTACATCCATAGCTTAATGCTAGGACAGGCGGACTTTTTGGTCATCCCCCTTAGCAACAATTGCCTCTATGTCGCCTATAAGTCAAACAAGAAGGAGCGGGAGTGACCCGCTCCTTTACTGTATATGCTAATTCATCTCGAACATCAGTCATTCCTAACCAACATCGCCACGCTCTCCACATGTATTGTAAGGGATATGGGGACATGCCTCACTCCTCTCTTCCACTGCCAGCTTTTTTTTGGGCTTTTCATTCCGCTCATACCTTGAATACTGCTCTTTAAGCCGGTTTTGAATACACAGGTTAATTGATACGGCTCCACGCTACCGTCTTCCTGTTCTCCTGTTATAACTTTTTTAATGACACTTTCGAATACACTGCGATCGAATTCAGAAAGGACGGTATTGCTTTGAAGCACGTTACGAAATTGCTGTTTGCGTTCGAAGAGAACTAGGCTTAACTTACGACGGATTGTCAAGCTAAGTGCGACAGCTCCTCTGCAAAGGATTCGTGAGGGGTTCTCCAACCCAAGCATTTTCATGGTCTGTGGTTAATCAAGCGCAGAGCGGTCTCCAAAGCTTCATTCGTGATTTGTGCGAAATCTGTCCCCTTGGGGAAAAACTCTCGCAAGAGGCCATTGGCATTCTCATTCGAGCCGCGTTGCCAGGAAGAATTCGGATCTGCGAAATAGACCTGTAGGCTATGAGCGGTTTCCAGGCTAGTGTAACAGGCGAACTCCTTGCCACGATCTGCAGTAGCGGTTTGAAATGCACCGGCAGGGTACTGCGAAGCTGCTACACCAAAAGCAATTTCCATAGACAAAGCTGTACGGTCAGGCATGTGAATGGCGGTATATAGGCGGGTCCTGCATTCGATGACGTAGCTAAACATCCCTTGCTTTTCCCACGGCCCGAGACGACCGTATCGAGTTCCCAATGACCTAAGGTTTCCGAGAACGAACCTCTTTCGGACGCTGAGAGATGGTCTTACCCACAGCGAACTTCACGCGTGTCTCCGCAGGCTTCTGCCGTTTACCTTTGTGACTTAGGACGGCAAAGCATCCCTTTCACCAAACTGGCTGTATATAGCCAGCGATAGATGGTTTTAAAGCAGACCACAGGGTGTCCCTCTTGACGGAGTCGTTCTACGATCTGCTCGGGAGACTACGTGGCTCGAAACCTTTCTTCAATAAGGACCGACTGCTGCGGTGTCCATTTTCCGGCAGGGACGGAGGACTTACATCGCTGGACATAGCTTTCCTGAGATCGCTCGGCACGATAGGACTTCTGCGTTTCGTTTCGACGGAGTTCTCGGCAAATGGTGGCATGATGCCTACCTAAATCACGGGCGATGGCTCGTGCACTTTTCCCCTGTTGGTGGAGGATTTCTAGCTTACTGCGCTCAATTATGCTAAGATGTGCGTAGCTCATGGTGGATTCTCCTTGTGTGAATGTGGTGTAGGAAGCTTCATTCTACACGAATCCGGCCATGGGCCATTTTTTATTTATTTTCAGTAGGTGTCGCACTTCATATTACAATCCGTCTTGTTTTAAATCACATCGACCGCTCCATTATTAAAGGATGTATTTTGATGTCGTAGTCAACATTAATTTTCATATTTCCCCAATATTTCAACCATTGCTCTTCCGTTATTTGTTTAGAAAACGGCTTAAGCGAATGTGTTCCGACCCCTAAGGGATCCACTTTCAACCGTTGCATACTTTTTAATAATTCTGACGTTTGTTCCTCAAGGTAGACCTCAATCTCATGAATTAAATGTTCCAATTGTTCCTCACTTTGAATATTCTTTTCTCCCTGGTATTCCTCAATTCTTCCTTTCAATCCCACATGTAAAGACAAGGATGAATAGTCCGTCGATAGTTTCATACGAATATTGGATCGAATACGTCCTAAACTGATAGATAATTTGGGAATGGCCAAGACTTTTAAGAAATGATCGTTATCCAGAAGTTGAAAAATTTCATCGCTTACTTCTTGAGTGACCATTACTTCTTTATCTTTTTGGAAGAAGGCCGTCCCTACGTAATTGAAATTGTTCTTATCCGAATGAAAAACCGGCAGGATCGGATCCTTAAGAGGGGAATATAACATCTTCATAAATTGATGAATATTGACGATGCTCATTTCACCTTGGTTATGCTCCTCGTAATGCTTTAACATCCGATAAAGAAAATAATCTTGGTTTTCTTGCTTCGTCAATTGATTTTTTATGTATTCATCAAAATCGCCTCTGACAATCAATAAATAGACACGCATTGAAATATCGGGATCAACCAATATCGTATTGATCAGCTTTTCAATGCCTCCTTTTTTTGCCAGCTCCTCATTGATTAATAACATTCGCAGCTGCCCCTGCTTTAATTCCCGATAATAAATTAAATTAAAATCCTTGCCTCCCTGCTTTAACAGATCGACTTCCTTGGAGAGAAAGCGTTTTTTTTCTTTGATGAGTGGTGGTACTAAAGTGCTGATTTTAAACTTTCCTTCCGTCCCCTTGTCAACCGACCAGAAAACGACCGGAGCGATCTCTTCGATCATATTGTTCTCGACATATGGAGAAGAACAACCGGCCATCCACATAAGGCTTACAATCGCCAACAAACCATAATGCTTGTATGGTACCATGCCTACATACTCTCCTTTCGTTTAATCACAGTGAAAAGGATCGTAGGAACAAGTAAATAAATGAATGCGCCGAGCCAGATTTGAATGTTCAGTAATATCTTTTGACCCGGAACCGTTTGCCATAACCATTGATCCATTATGATGATGCTTATCAAAATAACGAACCAACTCGACAATAATCCGATCCGAGTCGTACGTTCGTTCATTTTTTTCATAAAGACTCTTCCGGCTCCATAAAAACACAACAGAAGAATTGAAATGTCAAACACATAATTAAACATATGGAAAGAGATAAGGATGTAATCGATTCGTTCTAAACCGCTAGTTTGAATGTAGCTTCCCATATATCCTATCGGAAAATTGATCTTGCTTAAGAAGTTCGAACCGTAAAACAATACCGAAGCAATGAACAATAATGAATATTCCATGATCGTCATCATGTTTCCAATGACCAGATATTTCGATATTTTTTTATTGGAGCTTAACCATGGAACCATAAAGATCAAATATACTGGACCGGAAAATGCCGACCAAATAAACAACAAACCCTGCCATGATTGTCCTGACCATTCGGTGGGTATGAGAGGATACAAATCGCGGTAATTTGCAATCGACGGAAAGAAAAAAGGAATAAACACGATTGCGATCCAAGCCCCGCAAAGAAAGGCGATGATGACAAAACGCAATGTGTTCTCCATTCCATGTGAAGCCACAAATAAGCTGATCAAAAGAATCATTAGGATCAGCCATTTTTTATTCATTGATGGATAAATAAAACTATGGAGCATTTCAACGTATCCCAGTGTGATGATTGAAATTTTTAACAATATTATCAAAAAACCAAGTATTGCGAAAACTTGAACCGCCCGTTTCCCGAAAAGCTGTAAAAATCCTTGATAGCCTTTCGCTGCATAACTGGAAGTAAACCATTTGGACATCATCATCAAATTAAGTTGGGACAGCAGCCCCATCACGACAATTCCCCAAACCATATACGAATGAACCAAATAAACCGGCATGATTAAAATAAAATAATGCATTTGCATGCGATTCACTAAGAAAAGGAAATAGATGCCGCCAAGGGTGGAAGTTCGATTGTATAAAGATAAACTCTTCACTTCTTCATCTCCTTCCGCGATTTCCGCAGTGGTTTTAGGTATTTCGGACGCGTTTTCATCCAAATTAAAGGGCCGCGGATAAAGAGGTCGATCCAATCCTTCCCATAAAAAGGAGCAATCGGCGCTAAATAAGGTTGACCTAATGACGTTAATCCATGGAGATGTGCAAGAATCCCGATCAGCCCGATCACGATTCCCGGCAACCCAAGAAACGATGCAAGGATAAGAAGAAGAACTTGCGTCAGCACCATGGATTTTGTCATTTGGTAATTGGGAACTAAAAAGAAAGCAATAGCGGATATACCCATCAATACAATCAATACTTTACTTGCAAAGCCTGCTTCTACAGCCGCTTGTCCAATGACGATACCACCGATAACCCCTAACGTTTGACTGGTTTTGGTCGGCATTCGCAAACTTGCTTCTTTGATGATTTCCAGCGTTACGATCATGAATAATCCTTCTGCAAACGGAGTAAAAGGCAATTTGCTTCTCGATTCCAATAATACGAAAAGAATCGGCAGCGGAATCATTTGGTAATGAAATGTCGTTAACGCAACATAAAAAGGAATCATCGTCAAAGAAACAATAAAACTTCCATACCGGATTAAACGTAAAAAACTGGCTACCGGCCAACGAAGGAAGTAGTCTTCCGGCGATTGGAGTAGATGAAAAAAAGTAATGGGAGCAATTAAGGCAAACGGTGAATTGGAGACCAATAGCGTCAGCTTTCCCTCACCTAAGGCGTAGGCGCAGGAATCGGGCCGATCCGTTTGTAGAAACTGCGGAAAGACCGTATGATTATGATCTTCAATAAAAGCTGCAAGCTGAGAGGAGTCTAAAAATTGATCGAAATCCACATTTTTAATTTTCTTTCTTGCAAGGGAAACAAATTCTGGATTAGTTAATCCGTCTATGTACATTAACACAACTTTCGTTTTACTTAGTGAACCGATAGTGAAGCTTTCCGTTTTTAATGTCGTTATAGGCAAACGCCTGCGCAACATTGTAATGTTTTTATCGATTTGTTCGCTGAAGCTGTCTTTCGCTCCATATATAACCGTTTCCGTTTCGGAAGGTTCAACTGCCCGACCAAGAGGATTTTCCAATTGGACGCTTAACCATTGATCGTTGACTGAATCGTTTAGAAGAATAAATCCTTGCATTATTTTTTGTTCAGCATCTTCGATCGATATAACTTCTGAAACTTTGGAATTGGTTATGCATGAAGAAAGCGAATTGCCGGCAGATCGATGAAGTGGCTGAATAATCGCCTCGTTTAAACGCTCTTGATCGATTAACGTTTTTATGTATAAAAGATGAACTGAAGCACTGGTACCCATTCTGTGCTCAACGACTTCGGCATCATCCATATGGTTTAATTTCTGTTTTAATTTATCGAGCCATGTGGAAATTTGATGATTTTTCATTTGAGGGTCGTATTTTTCAACCATAGTTTCTCATCCTTTAAAGTAATCATTGGTTTTATCTTGCCCTGTAATCGAAAAAGTCATACGACCGGAAATATTTGTATTTCAAATCGCATAACGTTTCGGGTTTGATTGCCCAAGAGCATAGATGTGCTTCACTAGGAAACTGTTTCTTGATATCCATCCCGATTTACGCTAGGATTTGCTCAGCCATTCGAGTTGCTATGCCAGGGATTGAATCTAAACGTTCAACATCTTCATGAAACGATTCTACCCGCGTAGCAGCTTCCTTATCGAGCGCTTCAACTTGCTCACTCAAGAAATCAATGTGAGTTAAAATGGTTTTTACCGTCAGACGTTGATGGGGGTGCATTAAAGAGCCAGTTCGAGTTCTTTTTTTTCGCTTCAGGGTGCGTCTTGCGTAGTTCGCTAGTTTTTCGGGATCATCTTCAAAGTCAGCAATGGAAGCATTTTATGAGAGGAAACATCCATAATATTCGAGACAACGGAGCCAAGTTTAATGTTCGCACCTTCTTACACCTTCTGAATGCGATCGTATTGTCTAGCTCTCTCTTCAATGATGCTGCGGCGATACCAAACAAGTTCTCGAAGTTCCCGTTGATTTCGGTTTGGAATGAAGCTTGCTTTTATGTAGTCCATGACGGAGAAGTTTGACGATCCTCTTTGAATCCCTGATATCCGTTTTACGTTCAGGCAATGCCTTCATACGCTGGGCATTCACCACTAAAAATTCAATACCTTCAGCTTCAAGTAGGTTGATGATGGGTTTCCAAAATACTCCTGTGCTTTCCATCGCAATGTTAGAACACTTCTGTCAATCGATGAATCGTAATAGTTACACCGTTTTCGTTGAAAACGTTCAGATCTCCTTTCCTTCAGACGTTAGAATGCATACAGTAATATTGTCCTTATGAATGTCCATACCGCATACAATCAGGGGTAAAAAAGGTGGTGGAGACCTATATAAAATGATTCACAGGGATATATTCTCCGGTGCGATGGAGTGGAAGGTTATTAAGGATAACCCAGTATCCTCTGATCAAAAACCAAAAGTAATAAGTAAAAGAAACACGCCTACGAGCGGAAGTCAAAGATATGCTTGCCGCTTTAGAAAAAGAACCTCGCCATTGGAGATTGTTTGTAACCATGGCAGTAACGTCTGGCCTGAGACGAGGAGAATTACTTGGACTGGAAGAAAGCATATAGATCTGGAAACTGGGGTTTTGACTGTTGAACAGTGCGTAGCAATTACAGCTAAGCTAAAGGAGTATCTTGAGTACCGAAGAAAAGAACGAGAAGATCTGGGAATTGATTGGAACGGAGGAGGCTACCTTTTTATATTTTCTCATCCCGATGGCAAAGCATACCATCAGGAGAGACCATATCTGTGGTTCAGACACTTTCTTAAAAAGAATAATCTTCGATACATTAGATTCCATGATCTACGGCACACCTCGGCAACCTTGCTGATCAACCAAGGTGTACACGCAAAGATTATTTCAGAACTTTTGGGGCACGGGAACATTAGCACTACCATGGATATTTATGGCCATGCACTCCAATCTGCTGACCAGTCTTCCGCTGATAAATTTGATTCACTTTTTGATGTTCCCCACCAATTTTCCCCCAACGATGAAAATCAGACTCAAAAACCCTTGTAAATCAAAGAACAAACAGCTTCAACATGATTCGTATGTGGGAACATGTCCACCGGCGTTACCTCAACCGTGCGATATCCGCCATCCTCCAGCACACGCAAGTCACGTGCCAACGTGCTCGGATTACAGCTCACATACACCACACGCTCCGGCTTCATTTCCAGAATCGTATCCAACAAACGTGGATCACAGCCCTTCCGCGGCGGATCGACAACGATGACATCAGCTTCGATGCCTTGTTCTTTCCAGCGTGGAATGACATCCTCTGATGCACCGACTTCGAATTTCACGTTCTTCATCTCGTTCAAGAGCGCATTGCTGCGAGCATCTTCAATGGCTTCTGGAACAATCTCAACCCCGTACACCTGATCCGCATGCTGCGCAAGGAAAAGAGAAATCGTACCGATGCCGCAATAGGCATCGATGACAGTCTCTTTACCACTCAGTCCTGCGTACTCTACCGTCTTCCCATAAAGTACTTCCGTCTGCACCGGATTCACCTGGTAGAACGAACGCGCGGAGATCGCAAACTGCACATCTCCGATATAATCGTAAATCACATCACGGCCCCACAGGACGCGGGTCTCATCGCCAAAGATTACGTTGGTCTGCTTCTTGTTCACGTTCTGGCAAATGCTCGCCACATGCGGAATTGCTTCACGAATACTGCCGATCCACTCATCCTTATACGGAATGTCGCGGCCATTCGTGACGAGAACGAGCATCATCTCGCCTGTACGGAACGCCTTCTTCACAACCACATGACGCAGTAGGCCGCGACCTGTCTCTTCGTTATATGCACTAATGCCGAGATGGCTGCCTAGCTCCTTGACCTTTGCCACCACTTCATCGTTATGCTCATGCTGAATGAGGCAGGTGTCCATGTCGATGATCCGATGGCTTCCTTTGGCGTAAAAACCACCCACCAAGCCACCCTCGGCTGCTCCAATCGGCACCTGTGCTTTGTTGCGATAGCGCCATGGCTCGTCCATCCCCATGGTAGGCAGCACACGAATAGCGTGCTCCGCATCTTCTTCGTTCATGACCCCTTCCATCCGAAGACGGATACGGTTGCTGCCGTTCATTTGCTCTTCAGCAGAGGTTTGTTCAGGTTGGATTGCCTGTTCCTCATCCTCCACCAACACATTCAGCTTGCCAATCCGCTGCAAATTATCCACCACCAGCTGACGTTTCCACGCAAGCTGTCCGGTGTAACTCATATGCTGGATCTGGCAACCACCGCATTGATCGTAGATCGGGCAAGGCGCGGATACACGATCCGGGCTGGCCTTCACAATCTCCAGCAGTTTGGCGTAGCCGTACTGCTTTTTGGTTTTCATCACTCTCACGCGTACGGTTTCGCCCGGAAGCGCACCTTGCACGAAGAGCGTGTATCCATTGGCACGGCCGACACCTTCACCGTCATGGTTCATACCAATGATATCGATGACGGTCTCTTCATTTTTACTAACAGGAAGTCCTTCGATTGGTGCAGATTCACGTTCCCGTCCCTTTGGACGAACGGCAGAAAGAGATGCGCCTTGTGGTCGCACCTCTTTCCCTTGCTGACGTGTTGATGGACGAGATGATTTGCTCGACTGACGGGACGCTGACGCGTTCCCTTGCCCCTGAGAGGCAGCCGAATTCCGGCGGTTTTTTCCACGACCGCTGCGGTTCGTATTAGACAACGTACATTCACTTCTTTCTTCTTATATGTTCATCCCTTGTGCAAGGGAGATTTAATTCATTTTCAGACCCCATGAGATTATACGTGATCCCATTGCACACGGCAACTGGAAATCACATTTTCTCCCCAATCCATACTACGCTTAACGATACAACATCAGGTGATGACGCAGGTTCGTAAATGCGGCTGGCAATGTACCGCCCAGCTCACCATCCAGGTTCAACTGCACATAGCCCGGCGATGTCACTTCCATATAATCCGTTTGGAAATGAACGACCTTTTTGTCATTCAGATGTTCACCACGCAGCGCAAGGGTTACGAGGCGAATCATGTCAGCCAAATTACATTTGCGCACACCAATCACATCGAACAAGCCATCATCAATGGTCGCACCCGGAGCCAGCTTCTCGAAGCCCCCGACGGAGTTCGTATTGGCAATGAGGAACAGCATGAATTCATCATGAATTTCTTCCTGACCAGCCGCACGGATAACCAGCTCCTGCGGAGACAGACTCGCCATTTTCTCAATACCCTTCATATAATAGGCAAGTTGCCCAATCATCGTTTTCAGACGGCTTGGCACCTCATAGGTCAGTTCGGTTAACGAACCCCACCTGCGATATTGATAAAATATTTATCATTCGCCTTGCCCAGATCGAGCGGACGAAGCTGCTGGTTAATGACCAGATCCACGTAATCTTCCCATTGTCTCGGAATACCCAGTGCACGCGCAAAATCATTCGTCGTTCCCAAAGGAAATACACCCAGCGGTGGACGATTCTCCCGCTCGGCCATGCCATTAATGACTTCATACAACGTACCGTCGCCGCCAGCGGCAATAATCATGTCATATCCGCGCTCTATCGCCAGCTCCGCCTCCCGGGTTGCATCTCCCTCACCCGTTGTTGCGTGACAAGAGGCTTCAATGCCACCTTGATCCAAACGCTGCAAAATATCAGCCAGACGTTTCTTCATTTCTTCCCGGCCTGAGGTCGGGTTATATATTAAGCGAGCTTTTTTCATCCCATACGCCACCTATTCCACATTATCCATGAGTCTGAACGACCTCATTTTGTTTCCACCTGCGAGTGACCACAGCCGGGTATCATTTTACACAACGATTCATTTCCGTTAATCCTGCGCCAACACTTTTTTTCTACCTATATATATGCATAAGGAATTCCGTCTCATTCCATAGCCTTTATATTCTATCATATCATCAAATGTGAAGATGTCCTAGCCTATGATGAATAAGTAATTATTATCATATCGAATCAGTTCAAAATTTTACATCAGGATAACATTATCAATATATGCTAATGAATTAACTTACTCCACACTAGCCATGTATTGGCATTTATGCTTTCTCTTATCTTCCGAACCTGTCTATCCTTTACAAAATAAACCTTTCGCACTCCTCTTGAATCTAGTCCTATCGTCTTGCTGTCGTTCATAACCATCCATCACCATTCTGCCCGCTTGGGCCGGAAATAGTCTTATCCCCTCTCAAATCATGAGAACGACCATATCCTTCAAAAATTTTACAAATATCTAAACGAGATGACAAATAAAATGAAACCTTTTCCAATATAGTCGTAATGCATCCTCAACAAATCACACTATCATACCCATGAAGGAGATTACCAAATGAAAAGAATCGTATTATTGCTCATGGTTTCACTCCTGGCCTGTATTCCCTTTGTCACAGCCGTTGAAGCAGCCGTAATTAATCATGATCAGGTTGTCGGATTCCAGGGAGTAAGTCCCGTCACAGTCACGCAAATAGCAGCCAAACGTTTTCAACCTTACCTAAAAGTCTACCATGGATGTGTTCCATTCCCCGCAGTGGATCAGCAGGGCAATACCAACGGCGGCTTGCAAACTTCCGGTTCACCGAATGGAAACTGCAGTTCAAGCACAGGCCAAGTGTACTCCCGTTCGGCATGGCACAATGGCGTATGGGCGATTATGTACGCGTGGTACTTCCCGAAAGACTCCCCTTCCTCCGGCCTCGGCCATCGTCATGACTGGGAAGGCATCGTTGTATGGGTAGACAATCCCGCAGCACAAAATCCTCAAATCCTCTCCATCGCCTACTCAGGACATGGGCAGTTCACGAACGTTGCACCAAGTAACACGAATCTGAACGGTGCCAATCCGTTAATTAGCTATAATAGTACCTGGCCTCTAAATCATGAGCTTGGTGTAACGGGGACCGTGGGTGGAATGCAGCCTCTGATCGGCTGGGATGATCTAACGCCTGCCGCGCGTAATGCGCTGAATACAACAGATTTCGGCAGTGCCAATGTTCCGTTGAATGACAGCAATTTTACAAACAATTTAAACAAGGCCTGGTTCAGATAAAAAAAGTAAAATCCCCTTCAAGTAGACCACAGAACTTGGAGGGGATTGTTTTTGCAACTACATATAGTTTAGAAGCCAATCTTTCTGCCTGCACGTAATTGCTTATACCAAAAATATACGGTGCAGCCCACACAGTAACCGAGCAATGCGGCACTTGCAGCGAGGAGAAGCATCGACGAGAAAATATAACCCGCTACCTGCCAACCAAGGCCGAATGAGACAAGTGCCAGCGTAAGAAACAATACGGCCAGAACATTGTTGAAGCGTTGCAGTTCCACTGCCTGTGTCTCTGTCCCTTTTCCAGTTAACACGGCCTTCGCAATTTGCACAAACAGATTAAGCTTGCCTCCGGATGCCAGACCAATGACTTGGATGATCCATAACGCTCCCAGAATTAACGGCTGGTTGAACAGAAATGAGAGGATAACAAATAGCACAATCCCAATCTGGTTCGCTTTGACATAGCGCATAGGTACTTCCCGCATCTTCATATCTCCTTATCCCCATTTTATTAGTTGGTTTAATTGTAGTCGGGATTGGGACATTGAGCAATAGGAAAATGTGTGCAGGATGCTCACTATAGGCAAATTTCCAGAAGAAATTTCACTTTTACAGTGAGTCATCTTTTTTGAGATTAGAATATTCCTTTTTGAGAACATCCCAATGAGGAGTCGGCGTGTGGGTAGCCTTTTTCCAATCAGTAAATGCATTATCTAGCGCCTCAATCTCCCCATAAGAACCTGCAACCAGTTTATGCACCGGAAGCACACTATAGATCTTCAATAGAAGGTAAAACATCCGTTGATGCTTGCGAATCAGTTTGGCCTGAATCTCCGGTATTATCGTTATGCCCATAGCCTCCAGCACGCTAAAGCCCTCATCCATCGCCCCAATCATATGCTGGAGCTGCTTTCTGTTCCCGTCCAGCTTGATCATCTCACGCTTCTCATTAAAACTCACCGCATTAAGCATCAGAATGGGCACCATATGGCTTTTCAGCCAGGCATCGATATCGTCCAGGTAATTCAACTTGTATTTCGTCTTCTCAAAAGCTTGATCCAGTATCGATTTAAAGGCAATCTCACCGTCCAGCCCACCAATCACCATTTGCCCGTTTGCTCCACCAATGGATAACATCCTGTCTTCTTGCCGCCGTCCACCGCTGACCTGAAAACCAAACGCGATCCTTTTTTCCTCCTTGCTGTTTTCCTCCAAAAAGATTTGCATGCGTCGTGCATCTGCGTTGTTGCCGACAATCACAATATTGCTGCTCTGATTGGCCGCCAGAATGGGAAGCACGGATGGAAAATCGTTATATTTCATAACCACGAAGATAAGATCATAGCGATCATTTTCTTCCAACGTTCTTGTTACCCGAACCGGATCAACGGTTGTTTTAAACTGGAACACATGACGAATGACGATACCATCCCTCTCCAGTTCCTCTGCCCGCTTCCCTCTAGCCAGAATGGTGACGTCATTTCCCCCGCGCATCAGCACCTGCGCCAACTGACTGCCCAGAACGCCTGCGCCATACACTAATATGTTCATTAGTTATCCCTCTATTTCAAATTTTTATGGATATTCGTTGCTTTATCAACAGTTGTTGATAAAATAAGAGTAACAAAGCATCTGCAACGCTTCAATCGCTAAAACATCCGTTTTTGTTGAATAATCAACGAATGAACCCATATTGTTGAAAACTTCTGAGGAGGAGCCATGGACAGACGAGTAGTCAAAACAAGAAAAGCCATAACCGGGGCCTTTATTGGGCTGTTGGAAGAGCGGGATTTCGAGCAAATTACGATTAATGACATTGCTGATCGAGCGAATGTTAACCGTGGTACCGTCTATTTGCACTATACAGACAAGTTCGATCTCCTGGATCAAAGCATCGAGACGTATTTGCAGCAATTGGTGGAGAGCTGTATGGTCGAGAGTCCTACCACTCCCATGACCATTAAGGATGCATTGCTCCGAACCTTCCGTTACCTGGAGCAGCACGCTCCCGTTTATACCACGCTATTAACTCGAAAAGGCATCCCGGCATTCCGAAATCGACTCATGACGCTCCTGATTCAGGGGGTTGAAGAGCAGGTTGATGCGTGCGGCATTCACAAGGGACTTAACAGGGAGATCACTGTACAATTTCTGGCCTCTGCCGCCGCTGGTTTGCTGGAATGGTGGATTATGAATTCCATGCCTTATCCAGCAGAGGAGATCGCCGAAGAATTAATCTCTATGCTGGAACTTCATCTCATTCTTCCCCTACAGTATAGGGTTAATATCGCTTTATTCCATGATTAATACGGGGCCAATGATTCGATAAATAGGAGATCGTAAGTTGCTGCGACTCCTCCCTGCATGCTGAACCTATTCTCATACTCCCTATACATATCAGTGAACAATCGACGCAAGCTGTAACCTGATACCCTTACTGCTTCTGAAGTGCTGGCTCCCATCCCTTTAACCGAATACAGAAAATCTCTTGCGGAAGCATACTTTTCCTTATGAATTGAACGCTCACAATTGAAATTCAAATATCCGGATTCCTGAAGCATGGTTTCCCATTGGACAGGCGATGCAAACGACAGTCCATGTCGCTGTGGTTCCAGTCCGTTAGCTCGATAAGCTTCATTAAATGCCTCATGCATTTCACAAAATGTATCCGGCCCGAAGGTCGCAAATATCAGCAAGCCTCCGGGGCGCAGCATACGCCGCAGTTGACTCAGTGTTTCCTGCGGAGAATTTAGCCATTGAAAACAGGCGTTAGAGACGATGATATCCACTGAGGACTCCGGAGCATTTACGGCCCACATTTCAATATCTGCCTGTAGAAAACGTAAGTTATCCGTTGTACAATCCCCAGTACCTGGATGCTGTGCTGACCGGAACCGTTTCGAAGCCAATTCGATCATCTCGGGTGCAATGTCAATTGCAGTGATCTTCGCACTGGGCCATGCATTCACTACGATTTGAGTCAGAGCTCCCGTGCCACAACCGATTTCAAGAATGCTCGGCTCACTTGGGAGCCCTTTATTTTTCCATTCTGCGAGAGGTCTTGCTAACTGATCAGCCATCGAACGCTGCACATGTGCATGTGTATCGTAAGAAATCGCACTACGATTAAATTGGCGTTGAACAGCACTATTTCTACTATTGGTCACGCCACCACCTCCTCCATTCATCCGCTATATGTGCTTCCCTTCCCAAAAAAGGTGCATGCCCGCAGGCGGTTATTGAAATTAACTCGGCATGGGGTAATTGAGTCACAAGCTCTAATCCAGCACCGTAAGGACAAATTTTGTCCTCAGTCCCGTGAAAAAGAAGAACCGGACAATCTATACTCGGCAGTTGAGATAAGCAATTTTCGGTTCGTAACAACTGAAGACCTGCCAGTAGTGCTTGGGTTGTCCAGCTACCCGTTTGAGGTAGACTTTCAGCAAGGCCTGTCTCCCATTCTTGCTCCGTAAACATCATCTTTCGAAAATTCGTTTCAACTGCATGTCGATCCCTTGAGATCCCTGTGATCATCTGCCTAACGTACGCATCTGCCATGCCGCGGTCAAGCTCTTCTTTGGATCGGGTAAAACGCGCGGTTGCACTGAATAACACAAGACCATCAGCGTAGCCTTTAGCCGCTAATCTAAGCGCTAGTAAACCTCCAAGCGACCAGCCTGATATCAAAAGCGGCCCGTAAATCGCCTTTTCCCTGCAAGCCGACCCTCCACCAAATAAAATATTCCTCACTGCCGTCTCAGCTAGACATAGCATGTTCTCCGGAGAATCGGCAGTGCTGTAATCAACAGAAATATGCCGGAAATCAGGCAACAACAGGCGAAGACGTTCAAACACCGCATCAGGCATACTCCAACCCGTTAGCCACACTATGGTTCCGCTTGTCTCTTGCTTTATTTGCAGTAAGCTCTGATCCGGTGCATTCATGAGTTCACCACCCCCAATTGAAGCCCGATCTTGCCGATTAACGAAGCTGCATCGCTCAGTTCATTAGGGGTATGATCAGCTGATAAAGAGAAGCGAATTCGCGCTGTGCCTTCAGGAACAGTAGGCGGCCTGATGGCAACTCCGGCAATACCACCTTCTTCAAGGGCCGCACTGAAACGAAGAGCTCTTTCGTTATCACCGACGACTATTGGAACAATAGGAGAATCCCCGGGCTCAACGTTAAATCCGGCATCACCAAGTGAAGAACGAAACAACATACTGGCTGAGTAGAGACGTTCACGACGCCAATGATCATTTTGTACCAAGGTTAACGCTGTTGAAATACCTGCGACGAGAGAAGGAGGTAAAGCCGTTGAATAGATGAGCGGCCTTGCTTTGTTGATGAGAAAGCGGATTAATGCACGGCTGCCGCAGACATAAGCTCCATATAAACCAAATGATTTGCTAAAAGTCCCCATATGCACATCCACATCGTTTTGCAGACCAAGCTTAGAGCATAGTCCTTCACCCCGTTCCCCGTAGATCCCCCCGCTGTGGGCCTCATCCACCATCAGCATTGCCCCGTACTCCTGTTTGAGCGCAACGAGTTCTCGCAAGGGTGCTTGATCCCCATCCATGGAAAAGACGGCATCCGTAACAATCAGCTTACGTCGTTTATCCCGGTGTTTGTTCAATAACACCTTCAGATGCTCCATATCATTATGCCGATACCGGGCATGCTCTGCGCGGCTCAGTACAATCCCATCCACGATACTCGCATGGTTTAATTGATCACTGAAAACCACATCGCCCCGGCCCACGAGTGCACGAATGACACCGGAATTAGCCATATAGCCATTTGCAAAAACAAGTGCTGCCTCACTATGCTGCCAAGCGGCCAGCGCTTCTTCCAGACGGCTATACAGCGGTCGATTCCCAGTGACAAGGCGAGATGCCCCCGAACCTCCTCCTTCGGTAAGAAGCGTCTCGCGAATTGTATTGATGATAGCGGGATGTTGTGCGAGTCCCAGATAATCATTGGAGGCCAGGTTGAGGAGCACTCGATCTCCTCTCAGCGTATAACCCGGACCATCCGGAACCGCGGCACTGTCACGTAAGTAACGTTCATTGGAGGCATTCCCCAATAATGCCAGTTCTTTTTCCATCCAGTTCATAGTCTGTACCGCCTTAAAGAGCATTTAGCTCAATCTCAAAGCCCAAATCTTCAATCATTTGATGATCATTCGAGATTTCTTGACCTGCTGTCGTTAGATAATCACCTACAAAGAGTGAATTTGCCGCATACAGTGACAAAGGCTGGAGTGTACGAAGGTTGATCTCACGCCCGCCCGCAACACGAATCTCTTTGGATGGACAAATGAACCGAAACAGCGCCAATACCTTGAGGGCTTTCATCGCCGGAGTGCGACCCGCGCCTTCCAGAGGAGTTCCCGGTATCGCATTGAGAAAATTAATCGGAATCGAATCCGCATCAAGCTCACGCAGTGCCAAAGCCATCTCGACAATCTCCTGATTACTCTCCCCCATACCGATAATGACACCGGAGCAGGGGACATGCCGTATGCTTTTACCTTTTCCACGGTTTCAATTCGCTGGTCATAGGTATGTGTAGTGGTTATCGACGGGTAATTGGCTTTGCTGGTGTTCAGGTTGTGATTGTATCGGTGTACGCCTGCGTCAGCCAAACGTTCTGCTTGACCGTCTTTCAATATGCCCAGACAGGCGCAGATTTTAAGCGGCATCGTTTCACGGATTTCTTTTACCGCCTCTACAACTTGATCCAGATCCTTATTCGTCGGACCCTTCCCTGAAGCTACAATGCAATAGGTTCCTGCTTTACGTGACATAGCTTCGCGTGCTCCTGCAAGTAGCGTTTCTTTGTCGAGCAAGCTGTATTTTTGAATGGGTGCCGTTGATACGATGGATTGTGAGCAGTAACCGCAATCTTCGGGGCAAAAGCCGCTTTTGGCGTTAATGATCATATTCAGCTTTACTTTTTTGCCGTAAAAATGTCGTCTTACATGAAAAGCGGCTTGCATCAGCGGCAGTACCTCATCGTCGTTTGCTTCAAGCACAGCAAGCCCCTCTTCAATGGTTAAGCATTCGCCATTCAATGATTTCTTTGCAAGCGACAACCACTCTTGATTACCTGTCATTGTATTCACCTTCATTCATCCTCCCATGGATTGAACTGTTATTGCTTGTCTGATTGGTGTTAACTGGATCTTCTCTCGAATCACTTGGATCAACAGTTCCGAATCGATTTCGCCCGTTAAGCACGGAAAGCGTCCGAGAAAGGATATGCCGCAATAACGTTCAATCAGCTCCGCGTTCGTTGCAATGCTGGAGTCGTTATGAATCTCGTCAGATTCACCATCGTTGAGAATAAAACCTACGATCGGAACACCATGTTGCTGAAGGTAAGCCACCGTAAGAAGTGTATGATTAATTGTACCTAGACCTGAGCTGGCAACGATCAGAGCTGGTGTCCGAAGCTCCGAGATCAGATCTACTACAAGAGAGTCTTCAGTCAGTGGAACAGCAACGCCCCCTGCCCCTTCGATGAGTACCGATTCATATCGATGGATTAGCGGCTGACCAGCGGTGATTATCTCCTGTAACGTTATAGTCACTCCTTCCTGCTTGGCAGCGAGCATCGGGGTAAGAGGAGCTTGGAATGTAAATGATGCCACATCCTCGGCACTTTCATGAATTCCGCTGTATTGCAATAGACGTTCTGCATCGGTTTCTCCGCTGCCAATAAGTGCACCGGACTGCACGGGCTTCCAGACGCCTACATTCAGATCTTCAGCACGAAGCGCAGCAGTAAGAGCTCCTGTAACGATTGTTTTCCCAACATCGGTGTCCGTGCCTGTTACGAATAATCCGTGAATTACATTCATCATTCCAAGCCACCTTCGGTGACATCAAGAATGGATTTCATCAGAATATCGGTCATTGCATCAAGCTCAGCCTCTGTGCTGGCAAGAGGAGGAATGAACACCACGACATTGCCAAGCGGTCTTGTAAGCATGCCAAGCTCTCTGGCCCGCCCGGTTACACGAACGCCAATACGTTCGGCCCAATCGTAAGGTTCGCGAGTCTCCTTATCCCTTACAAGCTCAATTCCTACCATTAATCCCTTCTGCCTGATATCACCGACATGCGGGCAATCGTTAAGCGCTGCGAGCTTGCCTTCTACAAAAGTCGCTTTGGCTCTTACACCTTCTACCAAGTTGCGCTCTTCAAATAGTTTCAAGTTAGCCAAAGCTACTGCACAACCGAGCGGATTACCTGTGAAGGAATGACCGTGAAAAAATGTTTTCTGCTCTTCATAATCGGCATAAAAAGCGTTGTACACTTCATCCGTTGCCAATGTCGCTGCCACAGGCAAGTAGCCGCCTGTAAGGCCTTTGCCTATCACCATCAAATCAGGCGATACCTCTTCGAGATCACAAGCAAACATAGCGCCTGTCCGACCAAAGCCTGTCGCCACCTCATCGGCTATAAACAGTACGTCATAAGAACGGCAAAGTGCTGCCATCTCGCGTAAACAGCCTTCAGGCATAATAAGGATGCCACTAGCCCCTTGAACAATTGGCTCCACAATGATGGCCGCGATTTCGTCTGCGCTGGTTTCAAGTACATTACGCAATGCGGTTAACGTAGCTTGCATGGCTTCCATTTCGCCGTTCTCATGTCGATAAGCGTAAGGATATGGAATGACATAAGTAGGGAACAGCATCGGACGGAACACATCATGGTACAACGGAATTGCACCGACACTAACCGCACCAATCGTATCTCCGTGATAGGCTTGATTCATCGTAATAAACTTCGTTTTACCCGTTTCCCCTCGGTTCTTCCAGTACTGAAACGCCATTTTGACCGCAATTTCTACACCGGTTGCTCCCGAATCCGAATAAAATACTTTATTTAATCCTTCTGGTGAAATCTCTACCAGTTTTTCTGCAAGCTCAATTGCAGGCACATTGGCCATTCCGAGTAGCGTAGCATGTGCAACACGCTCCAACTGATCCGTTATGGCTTGGTTCAGCTCCGGTACGTTATGTCCGTGAACGTTAAGCCACACCGAGGAGAAGCCATCGTAATAGGCACGTCCTTGGACGTCATATAGCATAACGCCTTCGCCTCGCTCGATAATAAGAGGATCGGAGTTATTGTAATCTTTCATCTGCGTAAAAGGGTTCCATAGATGAGCCTTATTTATAGCTGCCAGTCGTTCATAATGTGTCATAAGATATCACCTTCCGTTAGATCATTTCAATTGTTAACCAAAATATTTTATAAAGGTTAACAATTGAATGTTGACATCTTATCAGACAAAAACTTTCCTGTAAAGAGAATCATTTCTGAGTTATAACCCTGATCCTCCATTCTGTCTGACCGGAATGAACTCCGAATTGCGCCTCGTAAAGGGCTCTGCCGAATACAAAAAAACACGCCTGATTCGGCGTGTTTTAGTGTTTGATAGAGATTAGGAAACTGAGCACTCCACATATCTAAAGTGCAAACAAAACAAAACGGCATCTCTGCCGTTTTGTTTAAATCTGAGGTTAAAAGCTACCGGAAATGAGCGCTTTCAGCGATCCTTTTCCCCTATACTAAATCTCAACCTCATTGTATTTTTCCAGTAAATGTTGAATCTGGCGCTCTAGCCAATGACTTAACAGCGGATGTGGAAGCAGCGTCTCGCCACTATACACATAATCCAGTTCCTTTAGTCGGCCCGGAATCACCTTCATGGTGAAATAACCTGCACTCAAAAACAGCGGCGCCACAATCACCCGGCTCCCCCGCTCTTCACTCCAGTATTTCGCCTTGTCGTAAACACTATCCGGATTAAGCAGCGCATAATCCGTATGAGCTACACCACTAACTTCCTGCACCCGCTGTGCGAGCGAAGAAATACCCGCTTCCCAGCGCTGACGGAATCCATTGTGAATGCTCCCATGTCCGACGAGCAGAATCGTTTCCTGCTCTGGTTGCTGTGAAAGGGCCTTTACCTTGTCCCAGACCATGACCGCAATATCCGGATCATTATCCACAGGATAACCGAAGTAGACTTGTGCTTTCACGTTGAATGGCTCCAGATCCGTCTCACGCTCCGGAGCATCTTTGGCACCGATAGCATACTCTATCTCATCCACATGTGTACTGCCGGACGAAACAAACAGAGGTACGACCAATATATCGGTTACGCCTTGTGCTTCCAGTCGGTCGATACCGTCCTGGATCAGACGTCCTTCCACAAGTTCAAGAAACCCGGCTTCCACGGGCAGTGGTTCAGGCAGTTTCAACCGGGAGACCGCGTCATCGACGGATTCTACCCAGGCCTTCTCCTGAGAACCGTGACTAATGATGAGTACACCCGGTTTCTTCATCCTTAACGTCCCAGGCGTTCCAGTGTCATTTTATAACCGTCATTGCCGTAGTTCAGGCAGCGTTTTACACGAGAGATCGTGGCTGTACTTGCACCTGTCTCAGCTTCAATCTGGTTATAGGTATTTCCTTTGCCAAGCATACGTGCTACTTCCAGCCGCTGGGACATGGATTGAATCTCGTTTACGGTGCAGAGGTCATCAAAAAACACATAACACTCTTCAATATCTTTTAGAGTCAAAATAGCCTCAAATAATTGTTCAATGCTTTTATCATTTAGCTTTTTCAGCTGCATTTCATCATCATCCCCTAGCGGTTACTGTGTACCTTCATTGTACTCACCCTGAGTTGGTATTTCAAGCGTTAACGATTTCACGCACTACAGAACAAAAATACATGTTACCGCTTACATCGCGTATTAATGTCCTCCCTGCGCGCACAATCCCCCTCTATCTCACGGTTTTTACCCTTTTCCCACGTATATTTCCGATTAAATTTGTAGGTATTTACCCATTTTAAATGTGGCGAATTTGTGTCTAAATGATAAAATTCTACTGTAAACCTCTCATCCCCTCCTGCGCCCAAATCCGCAAATATCCCGCTTTACGGGATACTCGCCTACGCCGTCTCTCCGCTAATGACATACAGTATATCAAAAGGGAGTTCCATCTCGGTCTGTTATGCACATCGAGCAGCTGAAGGAACGCAATTCCGAAATCCAACATAGAAGGAACGTGATAGTTCATGCCTCAGCATTATTATCACCGCCGGCCCGCTCCACGGCAGCGTCCGTCTTCCCATACGCATCGGCAGCCCCATACTTCTGCCTATATGCCGCCTGGGGCGATCCCGCGGTCATTGAATGAAGGCCAGGTTCAGCCCATGTATCCTGGTGTAGATCCATACTATCCTCCACTCCAAGAAGTTGAAGCATCGGCACTTGTACCTTATAGTCCAGGTAGTCCGGCTGGTGGAGATTTGTTCGGCGGGGGGCTCCTCTTGCTTCTCCTGTTCCAGTGGAAGCGCCTGCGTCTTCCTCAGGCTTTTCCCTGGCCAATATCGGCGAACTGAAAGGAATGATCGACCGCTTCGGTGGAATTGATGGCATCATGAGCGGAATCGGCAAAATGCAAAAGGTCGTTGGCGGGTTCCAGCAGATGGCACCAATGATGAAACTGGTGATGGGGATTCTGCCTTTTGGAAAAGGAAAAAAAAGCAGTGCGGCGGATAAAGATTATGAAGAGTATTCTCCACCTCGCTCACGCAAACGCCGTAAAAAAACGACTTCTGCTCCACGCAAACGTAATTCAAATAGCAAATCCGGCCGTAATAAGTCCAATACCACGAAACGTCGTCCCAAAAGAAACAAAAAAGTCTAACACTTTTCCCAGGCGCCCTCTTTCATTAGGGGGTGCTTAATCCACTTCAACCTTATTCTCCCCCTTCATTCCATTCATTCTTTCATAGTAAGAAGAACCTATTCATAATAGATATTTTTAAGAACCTATGTTCTTATTCCTATAATTTGAGGTATACTGGATAGTAATTAAAGGAGGCGGACTATGGAACTGTTCAAAGATAAGTATACTCCCGCATTAATCGAACGGACGGGAGAACGGTTACACCAATTTTACCCCAAGCTGGACAAGCAGCAATTTCGTGAACTTGTATTCGCCGAGGGCTGGGGAGAGCTGGAATTCAAAGCCCGTATCCGCCGGATTACACTCGCTTTGACCGAGGTTCTGCCTGACAACTATGAAGAAGCATTGCATGTGATTGAGCAGGCAGCACCACAGATGCGAGGAGTCGAGTATCTGTTCGTACCGGATTTTGTCGAAGTGAATGGACTTGCACCGGAAAACTACGAGCTATCCATGAAGTACTTGACCCTCTTCACACCTTATTCCAGTTCCGAGTTCGCGGTACGCCCGTTTATTGAACGATATCCGATCGAAACGATGAGACGAATGATGCAGTGGACAAGCAGCCCCAATGAGCATATTCGCAGACTTGCCAGTGAAGGCAGTCGCCCACGTCTACCATGGGGCTCCAAACTGCGGGGATTCATCACTGATCCAACACCAGTACTTCCCATTCTTCATGAATTGAAGCAGGACGAGTCCCTGTATGTCCGGAAAAGTGTAGCCAATCACCTGAACGACATCTCGAAAGATCATCCGGCACTGGTCCTGGATTTGGCCTCCAGCTGGTATGGACAACATGAGCATACCGATTGGATTGTTCGTCATGCAAGCCGCTCCTTGCTGAAAAAAGGGCATCCGAAGGCGCTAAGTCTCTTTGGTTATGTCGAGCAGGATGCGACACATATCGAGCATCTTCAGCTTGCAAGTGATACCGTGGCCATCGGAGAGGATCTTCATTTTTCCTTTGATGTCGTGAACGAAAGTGGTCAGTCCCAGATGCTGCGGATCGAATATGAAATTGGATATATGAAAGCGAATGGCAAGCAGGCACCCAAACGTTTCAAATGCTCGGACAAGAATTTCCCTACCGGGAGAACCAAGGTTGCAACTAAGCAGTCGTTCAAAGTCATTACGACCCGACGTTATTATGCTGGTTTGCACACGTTAACGATTGTTGTGAATGGACAACCTGCTGCTACGGCCACTTTTGTACTGGAGCCATCCGAGTAACCCCTGAATGGCATGTAGCAAGTTAACTTAGGATGAACATTTAGCACGGTTCATTTCATTTCATTTTATGATATCGATCCCATGTTGAAATTCAGCTCATGGAATCCGCTCCTTGAGAAATTCCCCAAGGTGTCTTCTTTAATGAAGATGCCTTTTACCCTTTTACCTTTTTTCCTTTTACCCATGTTTGTAACAGCCCCAATTCCCTCAAAACCTAGTTATGCACATGATGCTTCTTCATTTATCTTATCCACATGTGGACATCTATTCAGACAACGAATCAATATGTACTCCTATATATACTCCTATATGTGCTTTATACACATATTTCACAGGCTAAAGAAGCGATCTTTGCAGATCGCTAGCCTTTATCTTACTATTTACTTGTTATCCCGCTTAGCTTCTATTCTTCCTTACTTAAACCAGCCCCGCTTCACAAACCAGGCCACCATGCTTCCGCCCAGAACAAACATCAGCAGCAGCACTGCCCCATACCCAAACTTCCATTGCAGCTCAGGCATATAGGCAAAGTTCATGCCATAGATCCCCGCAATTAGCGTCAGTGGCATAAAGACGGTTGTAATCACGGTAAGGGTCTTCATAATCTGGTTCATTCGATTAGAATTCAAGGAGATGTAACTGTCGCGTAGGTCTGCCGTCATTTCCCGATCGGCTTCAATCATGTCAGTCAGCTTCAACAAATGGTCATAGATATCCGTAAAATATACGGTATGCTCCCCTGATCGCTGCACATGTTGGGAGTTGACCACCCGATAGAGCAAATCCCGCATGGGCACTACCGTTCGTCTAAGCTTCAGCAATCGACTGCGCAGGTCGAACACCTGATTCATCAGGTCTTCCACCGACTCCTTGCCGCCCCGGTTCTCCAGTTCAGCCAGCTCATCCTCAATGGCAAACAGAGACGGGAAATAATGATCGACCAGCTTGTCCATCACCGTATACGCCGCTGCCACCGGACCCGAGCCCAGATGGTTCGTTCGTGCGCATGATGCAGCAACCGCTCCCACGCTTCATCGACTTCCTCCAGTACCCCATGATGAAAGGACACCAGGAAGTTCGAGCCTAGAAACAGATCCACCTCCTCCGCTTCCAATGTGGAAGGGTTCAGCGCATGCAGCACAAGGAACTGTAAGTTGTCATAATAATCGAGCTTGGGCCGCTGCAGCACAAGCATACAATCCTCAATAGCTAATGGGTGAAAATGAAAATATGTATCCAGCAACCGGCTTTCCTCTTCCGAAGGCTGATTGAAATCCGCCCAAACCCAAGCGTATTCCTGCAGATCCAGCTGTGTAAGCGGTACATTTACAGATACCTGATGATCCCGTGAGATGGCGAGTGTACGAATCATAAATTAGACCACGTCCTTGTCTTGTATCCTTTACGTTATTGTACAACTTTAACCCCTGAATCGTCTCCTGCAACAGCCCATTATACACACGTTATCCTGTGATCGCGACAACAAAAAAAGCCAACCCTGTTGGCTTCTCTCATTTCCCTATCCACAGTTTCCTGTATCCACAGGAATATCTTCTTTTGGTTTATCATTCCACGGATGGCTATCCACATATCCAGCCTGTCCACACGTTCATGCACAGGCGTCTCTTCGTTTTGATTGTATAATTGTCCACATATCCCGATATTCACACAGTTATGAACAGTTTGTCTGAACCACCGAATTGGTTCCTGAATACTTCTTCTAATTAGAAAATGATCCAGTACAGCAATCCTGCCAGCGCCCCGGAAATCGGAATCGTAATAAACCACGTAATAATGATACGTCCAGCAAGTCCCCATTTGACGGCTGAGAAACGCTTCGCGGAACCTACACCCAGAATGGCAGATGTGATAGCGTGAGTTGTACTCACCGGCAGGTGGAGCAACGTTGCCGTGAAAATAACAGACGCGGCTGACAGATCAGCTGCAAACCCGTTAATCGGTTCAATTTTAAAAATTTTGGTTCCCATCGTTTTGATGATTTTCCAACCACCGATGGAAGTACCGAGCGCCATTGCTGTTGCCGCGGAGATTTTAACCCACAGCGGAACATCCAGATGATCCTGTACACCTGCTGCGACCAATGCAAAAGTAATAATCCCCATTGCCTTCTGAGCATCATTGGTACCGTGCGTAAACGCCTGGAGCGCTGCTGTGAAAATCTGTACCGTACGGAAACCTTTGTTCACATTATGCGGACTGCGTTTGGCAAAAATATATTTGAGAATGGTCATGACCACATAACCGATGGCAAATGCGATCAGAGGAGATAATAACAATCCTCCGACGATGTCAATAAATCCACTCCATTTGACTTTATCAGCTCCTGCGCCAACAAGTACGGCTCCAGCAAGAGCGCCAATCAGTGCATGCGAGGATGAAGAAGGAATGCCGAACCACCATGTAACGAGATTCCAGATGATCGCGGCGATCAAGGTGACTATGACGACCTCGATCCCATTATCCAGCGTGGTGGGGTCTGTTACACTTCCCCAATCGTCTTCGCTACTCCTGTAAACATCATGGCACCGACAAAGTTCATCACGGCAGCCATAAGGATCGCCCGGCGCGGAGTCAGTGCCCGTGTCGAGACCGAAGTTGCAATGGCATTCGCCGTGTCGTGAAATCCGTTGATGAAGTCAAACGCCAGTGCAAGGAAGACGACTATACCCAATACCCAAATCGTTGTTTCCATTATTCTCTGGCTCCTTAAGAATTACGCATGATGATGGATTCGAGCACATTCGCTACGTGTTCACAAGCATCCGTTGTCGTCTCAAGACGTTCGTAAATTTCCTTGCGTTTGATCAATTCAATCGGATCAGGCACGGTAGCGAAAAGGTTCTTGATACACATGCGCAGCACTTCGTCGCCCTGGTTTTCCAGATCGTTCAGACGAATGGTGTACTCGCGAATCGCCAGCAATTTTTTCTGAGACAGCAAATGAATGGCCTTCTGAATTTCGTAAGCCGATTGGCGCAAAATTTCAGCGAATTGAACGATATATTCGTCCGGGTCAGTCAGTTGGTACATATAGAAACGGGAAGCCGTTGCTTCGAGTCCGTCCAATACGTCATCAAGTGTCGTTGTCAGCTCCATAATATCATCGCGTTCGATCGGCGTGATAAATGTTTTGTTGAGTTCCGTAATGATCGTGTGCACATAGTCATCACATTGGGACTCGTACTTCTTCATTTCATTGGCAAAAAGAGTCACATCCTGAAGGTTGGAAACATGTTGGGAGAAATAATCTGCCGCTTGCACGACCGCATCTGCCATGTTCTCTAGTGTCTCAAAAAATATATCCTTCTTCTTCTTAAGCTTCATAGCTCTATCCCCTTTACGAGAAATTGCCGATAACCGATGAAACATGAAATGACAACCTTTGATATCTTATCATAAATGTTTCACGGTTTGTACATAAGGCATGATCCTTTTTTATATTCTTATCACATAAATCTGAAATGAATCTTAATTATTTGGAATGGCTGGAAAAATGATGATGAAATTTTACACTGCGTTTACATTTCTCTTCAAATTGGATTAATTTTGAATTTCAATATGCCCTGCAAAGTCAGGCTGATTCGGAACGATACTGATAAAAGTCTTGCCAGGAACAAGAGCAACTTCAGTCCCATTTTGTACAAATCGAATAATATCACCCGGTTTCTTAACCCACTGACCTCGAATCATTTTACCTTTCTGAAACAACATGGCTTCCCCACCCTGCTCCAGATTAACCGACAGTCTGCCCACGTTGTCGAGCACCTTGTGATCCGCTCCGGCTACAATAATGTTGGCGGCTCCCATCTGAATGCCATTATCCAGATCCTGATCAGCCTTTCCGTTCACCAATCTCATATATCGTCCACTAACCTCGTCGTAATCATACGTAACCCGGTAACTCTCCAATAAATAATGAAGCTCAAACTGCTTGGCCAACTCTCCGGCGGACGTGGCACCTTCTTCGTTATACGTATACACAGGGGACTTGAAGTCGTGACTATAGCCTTTGGTATCTGCGCCTTCTCTTAGCTTGTCCGCCGACGTGTACAGATTGTGAGGTGCTTTACGATCCGAGGAACGCCAGAAATAAGGGCCACTATTCGATATCTCATCCATATGCTGTTTCTGCTGCTTTTGCAAAATGGAATACGCATCCGGGCTGCCACCCGCATGAACCAATACACCATCATAGCTCTCACCAAGTTCGATTAAATACGGGCGAATACTGCGTATCGGTCCTACCGTATCTGCCCCGCCTTCACTCTGGAAGATCGCAATAAAACGGGTAATGCCTCCCTCTGCGAGCACTTCGATAATAATGTCAGCTGCACTCAGACCTGATTGGGGCCGCGCTGCAGGAGCATTGTTAATCATAACCGCCAGTGGACGACGCGTAATTGCTTCATCAACAGGCAGACCCGTCAGTGGTGCTGTATAGAGCGACGTGGAAGGTTCTTCCGTTACTTGTTCCTCCTGTAAAGGTGTAGGAACGGTCTCCGGTTTCGGGACCTGGACCATCTCCTTATTTTGGCAAGCGACCAGACTTAGGGCCAGAATAAGTAGCGATGCCGCTGACATCATCTTGTTCCATTTCAATTGCTTCAATATATGTACCTCCTGAACGATATGGCTGAAATCTAGGCTGTAGTTGCTCTTAATGTAGTGACCATTTCACGTATTTCTTTCCATTTAATCACACACAGCATCATTTGTCTTCGATAAGGAGAGCATTTTCTACCCTTCGTTTTACGTTTGAAACGTGAAGCAGGATGAAAAATATGTCCTAAATGTGAACTTCTCAAACCTTACTTAAAATTTGAACTAGATTGTGATAATAATCACAAACAAGATGACTTTTGAACTATACAATAAAGACATCAAAGGTGATCACTTAGAAAAAACAAAAACAACAACACACACTAAATTCCATGAAGGAGTGGTTTATATGTTCAGCTTCAACCAATGGCTTAGAGAAAACAAAGTGGCAATGTGGATTTTGACAATACTTCGGGTGTATATCGGTTACGACTGGATGACACACGGCTGGGCAAATTGACAGGTGGATTCCAAGCTGGCGGATTCCTTGCAGGCGCTGTAGGAAAAGCAACGGGTGAAAATCCAACCGTTCAAGCTTGGTGGGGAACATTCCTTGAGAACTTCGCGGTACCAAACGCAGGACTGTTCGACTTCGTTATCCCTCTGGGTGAATTCCTTGTAGGTCTGGGCCTCATTCTTGGATGCTTCACAACACTGGCAGCACTTATGGCAATGGTCATGAACTTCGCGTTCCTCTTCTCGGGAACAGTAAGCACGAATGCTCAATTGGTTCTGATGGAAATCTTCCTTGTAGTCGCTGGCGCAAATGCTGGTAAAATCGGTTTGGATCGTTGGGTAATGCCTTACCTTCGCGGATTGTTCACTCGCAATAAAGGCAGCCAGCCTAAAGATACACCAACGATAAACCATACGCACAAAACAGCCTAATGATTAAAAAATATAAAAAAATTAATAGTATTCGCGGTCCTGCTCCCTCCCCCTGGAGAGCAGGACTTTTTTTGTTCTTTAGATATGCTTGCACATTCATCTGACTTGCTCATCTACAGAAACACGTATTATGATGAACGTATAGATCGAATATAATTAAAGGAGTACATGACATGCCAACCCAGCGCCGACTTGAAACCGATGCCGACTTCCAGGAAGCCATGGACATGAAGCATAAGGTTCGTGTTTTTAAAGATAACCATCAGATTGATTCCGGTGGCGTCATTATCCGTTTTGACAGCAATACCATTGTTGTGCAGTCCAGTGTAAGTGAGCTGGCATATCATTCGCGTACAGCATGTGAGCTTTTCGAGATTCGCAAATAGCTGCACTAACTTTCAAAATGTTAAAGTCATAGAAAAAGGTTTCTGAAGCCATCATGCTGGCAGCAGAAACCTTTTTTACTTCAACGATTTATTAACCTAAGTCTTGCGGTCAATGATCTACCGTGTATTGGCATAATATGACTTATAGACCTGTTCACGTTCTGTTGTCTGCGCCAAGTTATACGCCGTCACCAAACTGCCAGCAGTTCAAACTGAGCGTACCGTAAGGATACGACTGGAATAGTCGTTTTGCAGATCGGGACATGTCAGCCGTACCCATGGCATAGAACAAGGGCGCAATGTGCTCCATTCCATAAGATGGAACTGCCGTGCGGGCGTAGGGGGCTTTTTTGTCATATTGAAATAGCTCTCTCGTGTTCCACTGCTCAAGCCGCTCCCCAATCCAGTTATCGAATTCCACTGCCCAGTCTTGTGGTTCATCATTGCTACCAAGCATGCGCAGGTTATGGACTGTTCCGCCGCTGCCAATGATCAGCACATTATCATGACGCAGCTGTTCCAGCATCCGGCCAATATCATACTGTTCCTGCGGGGAACGCAGCGAATCAACAGATACCGCAATAACAGGAATATTGGCTTCTGGATACATGTGTAATAGCGGTACCCATACACCGTGATCCAGACCTCGGCCTCGAACCGGTTGATGTGCAAGATTACTACGAGTGAACAAGCACAGATCTCATTCGCCAGATCTGGCTGACCAGATGCTGGGTAATTCATTGTATACATATTAGAGGGAAATCCGTAAAAATCATGCAAGGTCTGATGTGTATCATCCATTGTCACGGACGGTTCGGGACAATCCCAATGCGCCGTAAATACAACAATGGCTTTCGGAGCCGGCAGCCTGTCTCCAAGCTGGTTCAAAAAGTGAGTGTAGTCATTGCTCTCCACCGCCAGAGCGGGAGAACCATGCGCAATGAATAATGCGGGTAATGTCATTGCTGCCAACCTCCAGACACGGATAGGATGCTTACCCTTCTATTTTACCCCGAAGAAGGCGCTTTTCCAAGCTATCATCCCAATCAGGATGCATTCCGTACGCGCATGTTGCCTTTTGAATCAGCTCATGTTGACCATGCCATGCTCCAGACCAACGAAAAAGCTTGGCATAAGACCACTTTAGATCATCCAATGCTGCCAATCCTGTTCGATCTTCTGACGCTCTCCCAGCCATTCTCTCGTACGTGTGATCAGCTGTTCCCGCTCTTTACCGGAAGAGAAGGTATGATCACCCTGGAAAATAATCTCCTTGTCGCAGCGGCCTTCCTGGCGCATCCAGAATACCTTTTGATACAGAAACGCGTAGTCGACAGGAATGATCTCATCCGACGTACCATGCACCACCAGAACATCCCCGTTAAATTTAACGGCTTCCTGGAACGGCTGATGTTCAGCCAGTGATTCAAAGAATGCGGGTGTAAA
Organism: Paenibacillus sp. 1A_MP2; assembly: GCF_052244825.1. Classification (NCBI taxonomy): domain Bacteria; kingdom Bacillati; phylum Bacillota; class Bacilli; order Caryophanales; family Paenibacillaceae; genus Paenibacillus; species Paenibacillus sp. 1A_MP2. The sequence continues at coordinate 6,392,579 of NZ_JBQQCS010000001.1, forward strand.
CTTGTAGCCGAGATAATCAGCAGATCCCAGTTTCACCCCTTCATCGTACACACTACGTCCCGTAATCTTCACAATATCATTGAACGGATATCCTACGGATGACCACATGACGAGATTCTTGACTCGTTTATCACGGACAGCAGTCAGCAGAGCAACAGCTCCACCCAGACTATGACCTATCAGCGTCACACGGGTTGGATCTACATCACTGCAATTTACGGCATAATCCAGCACAGAACGTGTTTGGGTAATCATGGATTCAAGTCCTTCAGCTCCGTACTCACCGCTGCTCTCCCCGCAGCCGATATAATCGAAGCGCAGTACCAAATACCCATCTTCGGCCAGCTCACGGGCGGTCTTCACAAACAGACGATCCACACCGATCCGACTTCCTACGAATCCGTGGCAGATGACAGCAAGAGGCACGCGCTGTTGTTGATTTCCCTCCTTGATGTCTTTGACGACCGGATAATGAATCGTGGCTGTTAATTCTTCCTGCCCATGACGAATACTAATCTGACGCTCCATGCCCATTTCCCCTTTCCATTCTTCCCTGCTCTTGTTCATTTTGTTAATTATATATAAATCCGATAAGTTTAATGTGTATTAAGATATATTAGTATATTATCATCCTGTGAACCTCAAGTCAACGTGAGGAAATGTCCATATCCAGTCATATCTTATCTATATTTTATCGGCAAAAACGCGAAAAAAATGAGCCAAGCTGACAACAGCTGACTCGAATTATACCTAGTGCTAATATACTGGTGCTGAACCATAGAAACTAAAATAACTGAAATTTCAGCTCAGCTTTTCTTAATAAGCGGGTTGAGTAATACCAATACGCTGCCATCCATATTGGCGACCTGAACCTTCTGTTAGAAATTACTCATAGCTGCGACGAAACATCTCATGGGTCTCCACTCGACCCTGCCAATCGTTTTCATAAACCGAAGTTGAGCTTTCCCAAAAGCTCCCCGACTGAAAGGTTCCCTCTGTATACTCTTCCGGATATTCAGCATCCTCCAACGTCTCTTCCATCGGCACAACTTCATCCGTTACGCCGCGGGAGTTGCTACTCAGCAGCAGCTTCCTTGTTAATTGCTCCTTTTGTTGATCCATATCTGCCACACTCCAATCCCTGGTTTCTGTTGGAAATGCTACTATTGTGGTGGATTCGGCTGCACTTTATTCATTCTTCACACAATCGTTGGAACTGAACTCTCTCTTACGCATATTAACGGCGAATCAAGGAGAACCTAAACAATATATCATAGCCAACATTTGCCTCCGATTCCTTCTGGCGAAAGGGTTGAAATCATGGAACACATCTTGGAATGGATTCGTATTCACGGTAAACTGGTGCTGCTATGCACCTGTGTCATTCTGGCCTGCGCAGGGCTATGGTCGAATCGTAAACAATTGTTTTATAAGGAATGACTTTGCGAAACGAGAGACCTTCCCGTATACTAAAATACCGTCAGGGTCTCCAGATCACCGGGGATCAGAACGTGTGTAGACAGGGGGAGCAATCATTGGGGATTTCCTATAAGAAGTTGAAAGAAATACAGAATCGGCAAATGACCGAAATGAGTAAGATGACACCGGAACATGTCAAACTGTTCGACCAGATCAGCACCATGGCGCGCCAAGCACCAGCCGATGAGAGAACGCAAGAAGAATGGATTCTCTCTGCCGGGAGAGCTATCGTACAAGCTCAGCGTGACGGTAAACCTGCGCGCGAGTTATATGGACCTGATCTGGAACAGGATATCTATTCACAGCTAGGCGTGGCAACTAATCATGAGGACGCTGATCCTGTTGAATCTAATATCGCCCCATCCACAACTTCAAGTACGGTTGTAGCGGGCACCCGAAGCAACTCCAATAAACGTAATGCTTCAGCCAAGAAGGCAGCAACAGTTGAAGCCGAATCAGCGGAGTCTACGGATCAGGTTAAACGAGCGCCCAAATGGTATATCATGATCTCCTGGGCAGCTTTATCTTTTGTCATGCTGATTCAGGGGGCAGTTGGTCTATTTGTTGGCTGGACAGGTGGAGATACGGAACCGTTTAGCCATATCAGCCTGTTCTCTCTTATCGTTGCGGCGGTTGGCGGGATTGCACTCGTTGAAATGCTTCGTCGCCTTGCAGAGCGTCCAGATGATCAGGGAGCAGACAAGACTGCCAGACCACAGGTCAATCTTCGCGGGATCGCCATCTATATCGTTATCGTTGTGCTTGTCCTATTTGTAGGATATCCACTGCGTGACAGCCTTCCCGTATTTACGCTGGCTCCATGGATTAGTCTCGTGATTGGAATTGTAGGATTGGCTACGCTGAGACCACTTTTCGGACAAAAGAAAGCGTAAGGATGCTAATGCCCATAGTGGGGCAGCAGCATTGGGTATATCATGCAAGTGTATGATGTGCGAAGAGGAAGTACGACATTCGGTGATGAGATAGAATATCTAGTGTCAAAAAAGAGGCCATAATGGCCCCCAGCCAGCTGTTGAGAAATTCTCGACAGCTATTTTTATTTTCAGACCGTTCAGGAAAACTTCAAAATACCCTCACTCCATCAGAGGTAACAGTGATCACGTACCACACCTTATGAGTAACTTATAATACGCCAGTAGCTCGTTTGAAACTGCTCCCGCCTCGAAAGGAATGGCCTTGTCATACTTCATATAGATGATCCGCTGCGCAACAAAAAAAGCTGATATACCGGAAATCCAATCAGGTCTAAACTGAACTTTCTCTTCTTTTGTTCCTACACAATACAGATACAGAGGCAACCGGGAATCCGGCAGGCAGGTTAAGCGAAATGAAAGCATACCATCATTCCTTTCGGATCATGCTCTTCTTTCCCCTATTCTCCACCCGTTTGCCCCTTTGCACAACGGTCAAAGGAACCTTTTTGGTGACAGGATTTTTAAGTGGAATATGTGTGATTCAGAAAATCTACTACGGTGGCAGAACAACTTTTAAGACCAAGAAAAACTCCCCTTCACTTTTGGAAGGGGAGCCTGGTTTGTCAACAAAACTGAATGATAAAATTGTTGGTTCTTGGAGTGACCATTCCGGTTACGGATCGTTCTTTCGATCGCTGTTGTCTCCAAATTTATCTGATTCAACCTCTATAAGGTTTAAATTCGGAGACAAAGGCGAGCGCTGCCGCTTCTTCAGAATCGATTCCGTCCCCTCCACTACTTCTCGCGCTCATCAAAAACGAACTACTCATCAAAGCATAAAACTCTCTTTACAATTATTGAGGTGGGGTCTCTACAGCAGGCGTTTGACTACCATTATCCGGATTGGACGTAGGAGCTGCCGGAATAGTAAATGTAGCTATATCTGACTTCGTAGTTGCATATTTCGCAGCGTCACTAGACACGGAAACCACTCTGATTTTATATTTTCCTGATTTGAAAGCAAACCCATCTGAATCCGTTGAATTACCGGTAATGTTAACGTTCGCTGTTGATGGATTGCCTGCCCCACTATTCACAGTTCCTACTCGACTACCAAGGCCGTTATCGATTGTGTTACTCGTATCTTGGACAATGTAAACATCATAGCCTGCAATTCCAGTTTCATTGCTAGGCTTGGTGAAGCTGACATCAATGGAAGAATCATTCGCTGTCGCTGTCACGCCAGTTGCTTTTCCAACAAGTACTGGATTAATCGTGAATGAAGGCGAAAAGGCTATGTTGGAATCACGTTTGTTGTCTGATGATTCGGATAAAATAACCACTTTATACGATGTGCCTGCTTGAATATTATTACCGTTGCTATCAAGCAGCACTGTCGGCAAAGTTGTAGGACTTGAAGTAACAGCTGTTGCATAAGTAGATTTTGCAGTCGCTTTGGCCGCATTCAAATCAAACGCTGTTAAAGCAGGTACAACCATTAGCACATAACGCCCAATCCCTGTCTCAGAAGCAGGCCTTGTAAATGTCACGGTTACATCCGTTACATTACCTGCTGCTTGCGCTGTTTCTTTCACAGTTGCGATTACATTACTCACTGCGGCTACAGCCGTAGCCAATGTGATCACTCCCGAGCCTGAAGACAATGCATTGGCAAGAGAGGCGTTATTATTTACTGCCATTACAAACACCTTATAGCTCACATCATTACGAATCAGATCCCCATCCGTTGTTTTGGAACTAGTATCTAGAGTTACAGGGTAGCTGCTTGATCCGTTCTTGCTTACGAGCTTATAGTTCGAATTCCTGCTAGCTTCTGCTAGATTGAAATTACTCGCATTGCCCGATTTCACCACAAACACACGATAGTGATTCACATTCGTCTCATCCGTCGAACGATTGAACGTCACACGCAGATCGCTACCATTGCCGTTATCCCCAATATCTGTTGCCGCCACATTGCTTGGTGCAGTCACAGCTGCATTGGCAGTCAGCGTGATTTGTGAAGAATAAGAAGACAATGCATTCTGGCTGGAATTTCCACTTGTGCTTACCGACAGGACGAATACACGATAGCCTTCATTATTAGTAATTCTGTAGCCATTAGTATCGACCGCATTGCTAGGAAGAGTAAATGACTGATTTCCACCTGTCTTGTTCACCTGATAATAATTGTTCGATGCATTCGCTGCGCTCAGTGTGAAGCTGCCTGTATTTCCGGAACGTACTACATATACTCGATATACGGAAACGTTAGATTCATCCGAAGCTCTATTAAACGAAACCCGCAGATCGCGTCCATCACCGTTGTCACTCACATCAGCCACCCCAATGTTGCTTGCGACTCCAGCATTACTATTCGTTGTCAGTCTCAACTGCGTCGACGAAGAGGACAGCGCATTGGTATATCCATTCTGCTGGTTGCCTACAGCCATAACGTAGATCCGATAATCCTGCAGATTTGTTACGTTATAACCACTTGTGTCCTTCATGGAGGATGGCAGTGTGGTTGTAATATTGTTTCCTGTTTTGTTCACATTATAGTACAAGCTGGAAGACAGATTACTCGCCGTAGTCAGATTAAAGCTGCTGGATACCGAGTTGCGTACTACGAAAATCCGATAATTAGCAACTTTAGACTCATCAGATGAACGGTTGAAGCTCACTTGAATGTCACGACCGTCTCCATAATCCGAATTGTCTCTCACTGACGTGATAACAGGTGCTGTTGCTGTGTTTACACCCAGCGTAAGCGAAGATGATACAGAGGACAGCTTGTTGTCCGCTGTTGCCGCGTTGGAGCTCACTGACATGATGTACACGACATATGATGTGCCGTTTTTGATCAATTCCCCGGATGTATCACGCGTCGAGGAACTGAGCTGGCTTTTGACAGCCGTGCTGTTGCCTTTGTAGATAATGGTTGAATTCGAACTGGATACATTATTGGCCGTAGTCAGATTGAATGAAGAAGCGTCTTTCGCCTTGACTACAAAAGCACGGTAATACGTAATATTGGATGTGGTGCTCGGCTGTGTAAAGTTAATTTCCAAGTCACGGCCATCCCCATAGTCACTGATATCTGCGATCCGAAGGCCTGTGACAGGTTGAACCGTCGTTTTCACATTGTTTAGTTTCAAGGACTGGGAAGACCAGGCCAGCAGATTTTTGTAATTATTGTTGCTGTTCCCCATAGTAAGTACATACAGACGATAGGTTTCACTTGTATTTAACAAATCCCCATTTACGTCGCGTGTCTGGGCATTCAGCGTTAATTTTGGATCAGTACCATTTGGAGAAACGGATGTATAATTACCGGATGGTACAACCGATGCCGCAGACTCATTGAAGCTGTTCACATCACGCGTTTTTACCAGCATAATCCGATATGAGGATACAGCCTTCTCGGATGTCGGACGTGTGAAGCTTACAGTCAGGTCACGACCATCCCCATTGCTTCCGGATACAGAACCATAAATGTTCCATGCTGCATATTTCGTTTCATCCACAGGAGGTGTGGACGTTGTTTTGATATCTACCCGCTGATTGCGGGAATTCCAGAATACTTTCTCCCCAAAAGCTTCACTAACAAAACGAATCGGAACCATCGTATTTCCTTTGATTGTGTTCGCAGGCACATCCAGTGCGATCGCTTCACCGTTGATGTAAGCCGTTTTGGAACCCAGCGTCAACGAGACTTCTTGGTCACCCCGACTAGCCTTAATGGTTTTGGTTCTGTTGGTGTACTCTACAGTGGCATCCAATCCTTCAAAGATGGACCGCAACGGAACCAGTACACGTCCACCTTTCATGACAGGCGCCTGTGCGGATGACAGCTCCGCATCGTTGATATATATGCTAATTCTCGCAGCTGCATCCATAACCGACGTAGGTAGTGCTGACATCAACATAGCCGATACAGCCAGTGCTGACATCACCTTTTTCACTTGACGTCCTCCCGCTTTCTTCATATCCAATATCCCCATTCTCTTCATGGTTTAAGTTAAAATGTGATCGTTTTGAATTTCATTTTATTCCTGTAATTTCCTGTGCACATCTAAGACGTATGAATAGGAGTAAAAGTTTCCAATCCCACAAAAAATATTTTCGCAGAAATGTCCTTCCGCCATCTACCCTCCAAAGGTTAAAAATAACAGAAGAATTTGTCATTATTCCGAAACAACATCCTTCCCGAATTCGTTTAATGTAAAAGTGACTAGTGTATTGCAACCTATCATCTCTAAACTACGGGAGGTTCACCCTTATGACACCAGCGTCCATTTTTTCCAAACATAACTTCATCCGTACCATCATTACAGCAACTGCCGTCGCCATGCTGCTTCAGACTGGTTCTGCTCCTTTAACAGGGGTCGCTATTGCAGCTCCGTCGAGCGCGGATACCAAAGTAACTACCAGTAGTTCAACCGCCATATATAAAACATTTCAGTCCATGCTCAAAAAAAAGAACGGCTTGCCCGCCGCTGACACCTATCTGGAATCCAATATCAAAAAGGTAACAACACATCACGCTACCCTGATGGTGCTCCAACTGGAGAATGCGCGCCTGAAGGCTCTAACCTCCATGACGGACCGCTTGCTCGTTCCTAACGTTCAGGACAAGATGCTCAAGGCATACCAAACGAACGACAGCTTCACCAAACTAATGGAGCGTACCCAGGACTCGAATCTGCGTGCACTGTTAAAAGAAGCCCGGGACAGCGGCTATCGCCTCGTCATGCTCGAAGGCTCCCTCTATCCCATTATGAATTATGCGGCACTCGTGAAATATACCTCTGATATTACAGGAGATATCTCAAGCTACATCAACATCATGATGAAGGAAACAAAAAACTTGCCTGCGGATGACGGAGCACTGGTCATTGGCTATCAGGAAATTCTCCTTCGAGCACTCAGCCAGGAAAGATTCCTGGAGTTGCATCCAAAATCCAACCGGACCAAACAGGTGCAGTATTTGTTGAACAGTTATACCCTGTATACCTTTTATGGGCTGAACAATACACCACTGTTTGATTATGACACAAACAAAATGGTTGCGAACGCCCAAAGAGGATACAACGGCGTCTTGCAGCGTCTTGCATCCGTTGATAGTGAATTCCTCACCGAGCTGGATGCCTTTATGGATGTGGTTAAGGAAGCAAAGTATGAGAAAACGGCTGCGGTGGAGAAATGGCTGGAACAGAATGTTCCGACCGGGTCAGATGGCAGCATGCAATGATTCATCCGATTAAACTCCTCATAAACGCAAAGAAACCGACACAGGATCGCGCTCCCGTGTCGGCTTCTTTGGATTCTATCGTTGAATTGCATCTCCTACACCAGACTAACGCAGATTCATGAACTACGCAATCGGCTTGACCATATGGCTATACTCATGTCCATCAATGACAATCACTTCATCCTTGATATAGCCCTGCCGTTCGTACAACATCAAGGCCCGGCCATTGTTACGTTCAACAATGAGGGATACCTGCGAGTGTCCAAGTTCCCTTCCCTGCTGCTCAAAAGCAGCCATCAATGCCTTGCCGATACCCTGCCCCTGATATGCTTCGCTTACCGATAGAGTATCCAGATAATACTCCCGGGACGGGTTTCTTTGACCAACGTATATTTCTCATCTGTACTCCGACCAGGCCGATCCAGAATTGGCTGATCCAGACGATCTGCCTCGCCGCCATCATAAGCCACCAGTATTCCTGCGACTTGCTCATCCTGTTCCATGACCGTTACGTTACGGTAGCTGATTCGATTATCTTCCTGCATGTACAATTGCTGCAATATTTGCATCGCTTTCTCATGATCTCCTTCACCAGCAAGAGCATAGGCAATATCATCAATCGCCTGATAGAGTAAAGGAATCACTTGTGCGGCATCTTCCTTACGAGCAGGTCTGAGCAGAGGCCGTGCCTCACTACGGTCCGACTTCACATTGGAATAATTCATCAGATTAACATGTTGAACAGATTGAGATTTTTGTTCAGCTCGGTATACGCGATGCCTTTACGATTCATGCGTTCAATCAGCGGCTGGTAGTCTTCCTTGTACATCAGCTCGATGCCCACCAAGGCAGGCCCATTTTCCTTATCATGTTTCTTCGTATATTCAAATCGGGCAATGTCGTCATTGGGTCCCAATACTTCCACAAGGAATTCACGCAATGCTCCCGCACGCTGCGGAAAATTGACCATGAAATAATATTTCAGACCTTCGTAGATCAAAGAACGTTCTTTGATTTCCTGCATCCGGTCGATATCGTTGTTACCACCGCTAATTACACAGACTACCGTCTTGCCCGCAATCTGCTCGCGATACTGCTCCAGTGCAGCAACCGCCAGTGAACCAGCAGGCTCTACAACAATCGCATTTTCATTATATAACTCCAAAATGGTGGTGCAGGCTTTACCTTCAGGCACCTTCACAATGTCATCCAGCGTACTGGTACAGATGTCAAAGGTCAGATCACCAACACGTTTCACCGCAGCACCATCCACGAATTTATCAATATCATCCAACGTGACAACCTGCTTGCGGAACATCGCCTCACTCATGGAAGCCGCGCCAAGTGGTTCTACGCCAACAATGCGGGTTTCCGGGCTAACCGTCTTCATGTAGGTTCCAACACCGGCAGCCAGACCGCCACCACCAATTGTGACGAATACATAATCCGCTTTTTCATCCAGACTCTCCATGATTTCCATCGCAACGGTACCATTACCTGCAATAATCTTGGGCTGGTCGAACGGATGGATAAACGTCATGCCCTGTTCATTACACGCACGCATAGCTTCCTCATAAGCATCGTCATACGTATCACCTGTCAGTACAACTTCAACATTATCTCCACCAAATCGGCGTACCTGTTTCACCTTCTGATTTGGAGTTGTGCTCGGCATGAAGATTTTACCGTGGATGCCCAGCGCGTTACAGGAAAAAGCAACCCCCTGCGCATGGTTGCCCGCACTCGCGCAGACAATACCTTTCTCCAGCTCAGCGGGAGTCAGACTACGAATCATGTTGTAGGCTCCACGAATTTTGAAAGAGCGTACCACCTGCAGATCTTCCCGTTTAAGATACACATTACAGTTATATTTGGCCGACAATACAGCATCCCGCTGCAGCGGCGTTCTTACAATGACCTCTCTCAGCACATGATGTGCGCGCACGATATCTTCCATGCCAACACTGGCACGGCCGGAATTGGTAGTTCCCGTTGGTTCCTGTTCCACTGGTTTCATCTCTTCTCCACACTCCGCTTATCTTGGTTGGCAATGCAAGCATTGCTTTTCTCTCTTTATTGTATCACTTTTGTTCTGTTCTTGCGCCTGAGCTCGCCTCATGTATCATTGACACGATTTCATTAATAATGATCTGGGGATCCGTAAACATGACCATATGGCTGGATTGATCGGCTCCGATCCACTTGGTATTGGTCAGTGAGCTTACCGTTAGACGATGTGCTTGTATAATAACGGGCCTTATTTTACGCTCTCCCATGCCTGTTTTCATACCTGAAATGACGCTAACTTCCAGATTACCAAGATCAAGAGGGTTAAAATAACCGAATCTAATTGAAAATGATTATCAATTACTTGATTATAGATTATTCCACTCTTTTGGACAAGGCATAGTGTGGCTCTGATCCATTAAAAAGTAGATCGTTGGAAATTGGCACTAGCGGTATGCTACTCGGTTCGTTAAACTGTAAAACGCCAAAAGAGGTGCCCCGTCATTTTAATGACTTATGGGACAACCCTTTTAAAAGAAGGATTTAAGCATCCAGGCAGAATTTTTAAACCTGAGTTTTATACCAAGCTGCCGCGGCTTCTGCCTCCGTACGGGTCAACTGGTGACCCTGACGCTCCCAGTGCATGTGCACATCGGCACCAGCACCGCTAAGCAGTGAAGCGAGTTCATCTGTTTCACGTTTTGGCACAATTGGATCGTTCTCTCCTGCTCCTATAAACACAGGCAGCCCTTTCAGGTCCGGCAATTCCAGACCACGAAGCGGTACCATCGGATGGTGCAGAATCGCTCCTTTAAATGCGTCAGCCTGATGGAAGATCAGACTTGCTGCGATATTAGCTCCGTTGGAATAACCAAGGGCATAGACATTCGCACGATCAAAGCCATACTCCACAGCAGCTGCATCCACAAAAGCACCCAATTCCGCTGTCCGTGCAATGAGATCTTCTTCGTCAAACACGCCTTCCGCCAAGCGGCGGAAGAAACGGGGCATCCCATTCTCCGATACGTTACCACGCACCCCCAGAATACCTGCTCCTGGCGCGATCATCTCGGCCAGACCTACCAGATCATTCTCCGTTCCACCTGTTCCGTGCAGCAACAACAGTGTAGGGGCATCCGGTTGTGCACCTGCTTTATACATATGTTTCATTGTATTGGTAGAAGTCATGATTTGGACTCTCCTTTCCATTCACGTACTTGAATAGGTGGCAGCAGCTGTTCAATCTGCTCACGCTGTGGTTCATACCATTCAGGCAGCATCAGCTTTTGGCCCATGCTCTCTTGTGGTTCATCCCGTGCAAATCCTGGAGGATCCGTAGCCAGTTCAAACAATATACCTCCCGGTTCCCGGAAATAGACGGCGTTGAAGTACTGGCGGTCAATGACCGGCGTTGGATGATATCCGGCTTTTTGAAGATCCTGCTGCATTTGTTCGTGCTCGACGTAATCTTTGGCACGCCATGCAATATGGTGTACTGTCCCTGCTCCGCCAATGCCCCGTTGAATTCCGGTGGATTGAATGTCAATCAGTTGACCGATGTCACCCGTTGCCTGTAAACGAATGATTCCATTCTCTTCACCTACCTGCTCCAAACCGAGCATCGTTTTCAGCACATCCGTTGTTTTGTCGGGTACATGGCTGAATAATACAGCACCACCAAAGCCTTTAATCGCATGCTCTGGCGTTACGCCGTTGAATGACCACTGACTTGCCTGGCCTCCTTCACGCTCAACCAATTCGAGCAGCAGGCCGCCTTTATCGAAGAAGCGAATGTACTGCTCGCCAAATCTTGTTTTATTTTCAAATGGAATATCGAAGGATGTCAGACGTTCTTTCCAGAATGGCAGGCTTCCCACCGGAACTGCATATACCGTTACGCCAGTCTGTCCTGATCCAATTACACCTCTTCTGGCATTTTGCTGCGGGAAGAATGTGATAATGGTACCCGGTGCCCCATCCTCATTGCCATAATACAGATGGTACACATCCGGTGCATCAAAGTTAATTGTTTTTTTCACCAGTCTCAGTGCCAATACACCTGCGTAAAAATCAACATTTTTCTGTGCATCATCTACAAAAGCCGTAACGTGATGGATTCCTGAAGTTCTGAACATACTCTCCACTCCCTTGGTTTTATTAGTAGCATTGTTATATTTAGCAGTTTGTTATGCATTGCTTTTTGTTATTTATCTTTAAATTAAGATTCTTTAAATTTATATTAATCCATTCGTTCTCATTTTGCAAGCTTTTGTTTTAAAATTAAGATACTTAGGGTCGTTGACCTGCTGAAATGCCGCTTGAGTATAATGACATGGACAAAAAACAGGCCCCGAGCACTCGGGAACCTGCTTTTCTTGAATCTTATTCCATTGACGCCAAACAGCATTGGCCCTAATTACTTCGCATGATGCCTTTAGGTCAATTTTAATCGCTTAGGCGGTTGTACCAGATCTTTGCCATCATACTCATCCTTGATATCTCCAACAATTTCTTCAAGGATATCCTCCATCGTAACCAGACCAACCGTTGCCCCCTCCGCATTATGAACTGCAGCGATATGGGAACGACTTTGCTGCATCTGGATCAATACATCCTTAATTGGTGATAACTCCGAGAATTTCAACATGTCATGAACAAAGGTATCCATATTGAACGCCCGGCCTGCGGCAACACTCGTGAGCATCTCCTTCGTATGGATAAATCCAACGAATTGGTCCAGATTTCCTTTTTCGATTACAGGGAAACGTGTATATTCATGCTGCTTCAGAACCTCAATCATACGATCCAACGGCATTTCCTTATCAATCGTGACAATTTTGTCTTTGCGAATCATAATCTCCTGAAGCAGACGCTCATCAAAAGCAAAAATGTTTTTGAGATAGTCCAGCTCCGTCTGATTAATCTCTCCACTTTCATAACTCTGCGCCATGATCAGCTTCAGTTCCTCTTCAGAGTGAACTGTATCGTGACCTGCGGGCTTTATACCAAATATGCCAAGCAGCAGACGTGCAGCCCCATTCAATGCATAGATGAACGGATTCATGATCTTACCGAACCAGTACAGCGGCGGTGCAAGCAACAGAGTCATTTTCTCTGCAAACTGGATCGCGAGCGTTTTCGGTGCCAATTCACCTATTACGACGTGCAGGAACGTGATGATCGCCAGAGCAATACCATACGATAGTACCGTAGATAAAGCCGCTGGAACCTCAAGTCGTTCAAACAGCGGGTGCAGCATTTTCTCAACAGTAGGTTCACCCAGTGCACCCAATACCAGCGCCGTGATGGTGATACCCAACTGACAGGCAGATAGATAATAATCCAGATTGTGAGCCACTTTTTTGGCCAATACCGCTTTTTTGTTGCCTTCCAGGATTAACTGATCTATTCGAGACATCCGTACTTTCAGAATTGCAAATTCCGCTCCAACGAAAAAGGCGGTCAGACCGATAAATACGGCTACTAAAAATAAGTTTAAGGCTATTATTCCGTCCAATGATTTCCCTCAAGTTGAGGGATTCACCTCCAAGTTGATCATTTTAATTAAGTGAAGCACGAGTAACGCTCCGGTAATTAGATTAGGCCAGGTCACTGGCAGATTCATTAACCTGTACGGCATTTACACGTTCAAGCAGAACCTGCTTAATGTGAAAATTTTCTGCGTCCACAACGGTCCAGACGTAATCACCATGTTCTATCGTATCACCTTGTTCCACACCGACACCCTTCTGGAATTGAATCCACCCGGCCACGGTATCCATCTCTTCATTACCTTCAAACACAAGCCCAAACTGCCGCTCCAACTCATCCAGCAGCACCCGGCCGTTAATGAGATATTGGTTCTCTCCAGTTTCCTGAATGTCAGCAACTTCATCGGCATCGAACTCATCCCGAATCTCGCCGACAAGCTCCTCCAGAATATCCTCCATTGTAATGATCCCCGAGGTACCTCCGTATTCATCCACGACCACGGCCATGTGCACACGTTCCTGCTGCATCTTGATCATGGCATCCTGAATACTTGTAACTTCAGAAACGTAAGGAATTTCACGAACAAAATCGATAAGTTGGTGCTCCCTAAGGGCAACCATATCAGGCAAAATCTTTTTCACATTTACTACACCGACAATTCGGTCCTTATCCCCATCCTCAATGACGGGATAACGTGAATAATTATGCTCATCTAATATCGGGATGATATCGTCGTAGGTCATATTTTGACTCAGTGTTACTAGTTCTGTCCTCGGAACCATGATGTCTTTGGCATCACGCTCATCGAACACAAATACATTTTCCAGATACGAAAGCTTGGTCTTATTGTTCTCGTCCCCTTCATAACTCTGGTTCATGATGATTTTGATCTCATCCTCAGAGTACGCCTGCTCATGCCCGGCAGGTTTAACGCCAAAACCACGAAGAATAACGCGAGATGCACCATTCAGCGCCCAGATGAACGGGTACATAATTTTCCCGAACCAGTACAATGGTGGCGAGAGCAGCAGCGTCAATTTTTCCGAAAATTGAATCGCCAGCGTTTTGGGAGCCATCTCACCAACAACAACGTGCAGGAACGTGACAAGTATGAACGCAATCGCATAGGATGCGACGGATGATACGGAAGCCGATACGTTTAGATACTCAAATACCGGATATAGGAGCCTTTCAACAGTTGGCTTACCGAGTGCACCCAATCCCAGGGCAGTGACGGTAATACCGAGCTGACAGGCAGACAGATAATAATCGAGATCCGTGACTACTTTCTTGGCCAATATGGCCTTCTTATTGCCCTCGGCAACAAGCTGATCTACTCTTGATGTACGAATCTTGACCACAGCGAACTCCGATGCAACGAAAAATGCGGTCAACGCAATCAAGATAATGAGTAATGCAATATTCAATACGGTAATTATGTCCAATGATTTCCCCGCTTCTCAGGGATTCACCTCCAGAGATAGTTACAGCGTGATCCGTTAATCTGGTTAACCATTCAACAGCTGATTGACGTTCAATACGGCGTATGCCTTATATGAAATCGATTAATGATAAAGTTTGTATATGTTATACTCTGACCTTGTAAAATAGCAAAACAGGAATTCAGGATGAAGTTAATCAATTACAGAAACTACTTCACTAAAACCAGGGTTACCCCTCATGCTGTCGCTTGTTTCTCCGATTTACTCCACCAAAATTCTCCATTTGGACAGTTTACAATATCGCCTTCCCAATAGATATCCACCTCCCCTCTCATTCATTCCTGTTTCAGAAAAGTATAACACGATCTGCACCAAACCATCCAGTTGCACGTTATGGTTTGTAGCACTACATATTGTATTGTTCACAAAATAGTCTTTATGTATGAAGATTTCATTCATTATGGTTAGACTAGACGGTTTTACAAAAATAATACCCTCTGCCAAGATTGCTTAAACAACTCAGGAGTCTGGTTTTCTTTCCTTGACCTGTCGGTAAATAGAAACAGCTTTGCCCCATAGTCATGTATACGCAACAAAAGGCTCGCAGGATGCAAACACCTTTTCAGGCGAGCATCTTACGAGCCCCTTGTTGTTGAGTTATTGGTTAACCAAAGCCTTGGCAGCAATATCAGACCGCTGATGTTTGCCATCAAAGCGGATTCGGTCCGCTTGAGCATAAGCTTTGTTTCTTGCATCGGCGATATCGGCACCAAGACCTACCACACCCAGGATACGTCCGCCATTGGTAACCCACTCTCCGGATTCATTGCGTGCCGTACCCGCATGGAAGACTACCGCTTCGTCTACTTGATCCAGCCCCTCAATCGCTACGCCTTTTGCATAAGGACCCGGATATCCGCCAGAAGCGAGCACAACACATACGGCAGCTTCTTCGCTCCATTCAATCTCGATATCCGCCAATTTCCCGTGCACGGTTGCCCAGAAAATGTCGAGTAGGTCACTCTTCAGACGTGGTAATACGACCTGAGTCTCGGGATCACCGAAACGGGCGTTGAATTCAATCGTTTTGGGTTTACCATCTGGTGAAATCATCAGCCCAGCAAACAACACACCCTGGAACGGACGTCCTTCGGATACCATCGCTTTGGCCGTTGGTTTGATAATCGTCTCCACTGCTTCCTCAATGATAGATGCCGGGATGTGCGGAAGTGGCGAGTAGGTTCCCATTCCACCTGTGTTTGGCCCCTGATCATTGTCAAATACCGGTTTGTGATCCTGTGCAGCTGCCATCGGACGAACGGTCTCTCCATCCACAAAAGCCAAAATCGACATTTCCTGACCTGCCAGGAATTCTTCGATGATGACCTTGGCTCCTGCTTCTCCAAACACTTTATCCACCATAATGCTCCGGAGCGCCTGATTAGCCTCCTCACGGGAATAAGCTACTGTAACGCCTTTACCAGCTGCCAGTCCATCAGCCTTAATCACCACAGGAATGGCTTGCTCATTCAGATAAGCCTGCG
Source organism: Paenibacillus sp. 1A_MP2 (assembly GCF_052244825.1). NCBI lineage: Bacteria > Bacillati > Bacillota > Bacilli > Caryophanales > Paenibacillaceae > Paenibacillus > Paenibacillus sp. 1A_MP2. Next base: position 6,408,732 of record NZ_JBQQCS010000001.1, read on the forward strand.
CTTGCTCGTAATTGTCGAATTTCTCATAGGCTGCAGTCGGAATATTGTATTTGTGCAGCAGGTCTTTCATAAATGTTTTGCTGCCTTCAATCTCTGCTGCATTGCGACGTGGTCCAAAGACTGGAATGCCTGTCTTGTCAAAAGCGTCCACAATGCCGTCTGCAAGCGGATCATCCGGCCCAATAACAACCAAGCCTACATGAAGCTCCACAGCGAGCGCTGTCAGTTTATCAAATTCATTTACTGCAATCGGATGACACTCGGCGAGCTGTGCAATGCCTGCATTTCCCGGCGCACAGTGAATCTTGCCTGCCTTCGGGCTTTTCGCCAGTGCCCATATGATTGCATGCTCCCGGCCACCGCCGCCCACTACCAGAATATCCATTAGCGTTGTTCCCTCCATGAATTTCAGGATTTTTCATTTTCTCTTGGTAAAAAAGCTTCAAAAGACGATGAACAAGCCTATTCGCTTGTTCATCGTTTGGAAGCAGTATAGTTATCGTTTAATGTTTGAAGTGACGAACGCCAGTGAAGACCATGGCAATGCCGTATTCATTCGCTACTTTGATGGACTCTTCGTCCTTGATGGAGCCACCTGGTTGAATCACTGCCGTAACTCCAGCTTTCGCTGCGAGCTCCAGTGTGTCGCCCATTGGGAAGAACGCATCAGATGCCAGAATGGCACCTTTGGCTTGATCGCCTGCTTGTTCAATCGCAATTTTGGCTGCACCGACACGATTCATTTGACCTGCGCCCACACCAACAGTCATGTCGTTTGCCGCCAGCACGATCGCATTGGATTTCACATGCTTAACCACTTTCCAGCCAAACAATAGCTGTTTCAGTTCTTCTTCGGATGGTGCACGATCTGTTACTACCTTCAACTCGCTTGCTTCAATGGAATGCACGTCGCTTTGCTGTACGATCATGCCGCCGTCGATGGAAGTTACTACGAATTGACTCTCACGATTGCGGGCAGCGTTGAGTTCACCCGTTTTGAGCAAACGAATGTTTTTCTTTTTGGTCAGGATATCGAGAGCCTCTTGTGTAAAGTCAGGAGCCAGAACGATTTCCAGGAAAATCTCACTCAGTTTAGCCGCTGTATCGCTGTCGATAATGCGGTTGGCTGCCACGATTCCACCAAAGATGGAGGTTGGATCAGCCGCATAAGCTTTACCATAAGCTTCGTAGATGCTTTCGCCAATACCTACGCCGCAAGGATTCATATGTTTGACCGCCACAACAGCTGGTTCTTCAAATTCCTTCACAATCTGCAAGGCTGCGTTCGCATCGTTAATGTTATTGTAAGACAACTCTTTGCCATGCAATTGCTCGGCTGTTGTCAACGTATCTTGAGCTGCCAGCGGTTTGCGGTAGAATGCCGCCTGCTGGTGTGGATTTTCGCCATAACGCAAATCCTGGAGTTTTTCGTAAGTAACCGTCAGACGCTCTGGCAGCGGATCACCGTTCAGGTTGGAGAGATAGTCAGAAATAACTGCATCGTAAGCCGCTGTATGACGGAACACTTTTGCCGCAAGCCGTTTGCGTGTTTCGAGTGTAGTGTCTCCACTGCTGCGAACTTCTTCAAGCACCTTGCCATAATCTGCTGTGTCAACAACGACACTAACAAAAGCATGGTTTTTGGCAGCAGAACGAAGCATGGTTGGACCACCGATATCGATATTCTCGATCGCGTCTTCGTACGTTACATCCGGTTTGGCAATGGTATCTTGGAAGGGGTAAAGGTTTACGACAACGAGGTCGATATAATCCAATCCGTTCTCTTCCATCTGGCGCTTATGCTCTTCGCTGTCACGAACAGCCAGCAACCCACCATGAACTGCTGGATGCAATGTTTTGACACGTCCATCCATAATTTCCGGGAATCCGGTCACATCCGAAATTCCGATGACAGGTACGCCTTCCTTCGACAACAGACTGCTTGTACCTCCTGTCGAAATAATCTCCACACCCATTTGCGACAGCTCGCGGCAAAAATCCACGATGCCTGTTTTATCCCATACGCTGACCAGCGCTCTTTTGATACTCACAATATGCTCCTCCTTTAATGTCCCATGGCTTCGCGTTTCATGGCGAAACACAACCGATTTATTTCCCGAGAAATATCACAAAATGCGTACCAATTTTCGACTTCTGTTATACAAGTTGAACCAAGATGTTTACACGGGACACTCCAATGACAGAACAACCTTCCAATCGCTGTTATCCCCAGATTTTTCGATTCCCTTTTCTTAAAGGGAAAATCCGGTGATAAAGGCGAACGCTTCGCTTTTTCAGGTTTTTTCTGTCCTCTCCGTTAATGTGTAAAAAAATTTTTAAACTTATTTCAAACCGGTTTGTTAACAGTGACGTGACGTCCGTCTAACTGAACCAGACCTTGCGCGAACCAGGAAACAACCTCGGGGTAAAGCTTTTGTTCGGCAGCATGGATGGAGCTACTAACGGATTCAGCTGTATCCTCTGGCAAAATCGGAACAGGCTGCTGGGCAATAATCGGCCCTGTATCCATGCCTCCATCCACAAAGTGCACGGTAACTCCGGTAATTTTAACGCCGTACTCTAGTGCCTGTCCTACTGCATCTTTGCCTGCAAACGCTGGCAACAAGGACGGATGAATGTTAATCAGCCGTCCTGCATAGCGATCCACGACCACTGAAGTCAGCAATCTCATGTAACCGGCAAGAACAACCAGATCAATGTTTTTGGATTCAAGCACTTCCACAATTTCAGCCTCGTAGGCTTCGCGGGAATCATAATTTTTGGGAGTAAACAGATGGCATTCCACGCCTGCATCCTGCGCCCGCTGCACAACACGTGCAGCCGGCTTGTCACATACCAGCAGATCTATGGATGCACCCAGTCCTCCGTTCCGTGCTGCATCAACCAATGCCTGAAAGTTCGATCCTTCACCAGAGGCAAATACAGCAATACGGTAGTTCGTCATTAAACATCCGCTCCCGTGAAGGTTACTCGCGCATCTCCTTCTGTAACACGGCCAATGATGTACGCTTCTTCGCCAGATGCCTTCAGATGTTCCAGCGCTTCACTTGCATCTGCTTCGTTCACAACCAGCACAAGTCCAATCCCCATATTAAACGTGGTGAACATGTCACGGTTCGATACAGATCCTTTTTCTTGCAGCAGGTTGAAGATTGGCAGAATCGGCCAAGAGCCGTAGTCGATATCTACATTCACGCTGCTTGGCAGCATACGCGGGATGTTCTCGATGAAACCACCACCTGTAATGTGGGCCATGCCTTTTACTTTTACCTTTTCAAGCAGAGAAAGAAGTGGTTTTACATAGATTTTCGTTGGTTCCAGCAGTGCGTCACCCAGCTTGCCACCCAATTCAGCGACTTCATCCTGCAAGCCCAATCCAGCTTGTTCCAGCAAAAGTTTGCGTACCAAGGAGAAGCCGTTGCTGTGCACACCGCTGGATGCAAGTCCGATCACCGTGTCGCCAGGAGCGATAGTTGTACCGTTAATGATTTTCGCTTTGTCCACGATACCCACCGTAAATCCGGCAATATCGTATTCACCCTCACTGTACATGCCCGGCATTTCAGCCGTTTCGCCACCGATCAGGGCACAGCCCGACTGATGACACCCTTCTGCGATGCCCGCAACAATGGCTTCGATTTTCTCCGGGATGACTTTGTCACACGCCAGATAGTCGAGGAAGAACAACGGCTCTGCACCCTGTACCACAATGTCGTTCACACACATGGCTACCGCGTCGATTCCGATGGTATCATGACGGTCCATGGCAAATGCGATTTTCAGCTTGGTTCCTACACCGTCTGTACCGGATACAAGCACCGGCTCATCATATTTATCTTTGTTCAAACCGAACAGGGCGCCAAAGCCTCCCAGATCTGTCATCACTTCCGGACGGAAGGTACGTTTCACGTGTTTTTTCATCCGTTCAACCGCTTCGTTGCCTGCCGCGATATCGACGCCGGCGTTTTTGTATGCTTCGGACAAGTGGAATCCGCTCCTTTTTTTCGCCCCTCCTAAATCCTCCCGCCCGGGAGGACCCCGAAGGACCTTGGCAGGCCCTCTGGACACCCGCCAAACAAGCGGTGCAGGGGTGGCTGGTATGATCTTGCTATGGTTGGTTCGTGCGTGTGCTCGCGTTTTTGTTCGCCTTTCCCGTTGGCCGTAGGCCATCGGTCGGCGAACCCCGCTCGACTGCGCTGCGGGGCTGCGCCCGCTGGGGCAGCTGCTTCGCTTGGCTGCCCTTGCCCCTGTTGCTCCGCAAGGCGGGGCTTAGGGCTCGGGCTGCGCCCGGGGCAGCTGCTTCGCTTGGCTGCCTGTGCCCCTGTTGCTCCGCAAGGCGGGGCTTAAGGGCTCGGGCTACGCCCCGGGGCAGCTGCTTCGCTTGGCTGCCCGGGGCAGCTGCTTCGACTGGCTGCCCGTGCCCCTATTGCTCCGCAAAGCGGGGCTTAAGGGCTCGGGCTACGCCCCGGGGCAGCTGCTTCGCTTGGCTGCCTGTGCCCCTGTTGCTCCGCAAGGCGGGGCTTAAGGGCTCGGGCTACGCCCCGGGGCAGCTGCTTCGCTTGGCTGCCCGGGCCCCTGTTGCTCCGCAAGGCGGGGCTAAGGGCTCGGGCTGCGCCCGGGGCAGCTGCTTCGACTGGCTGCCCGTGCCCCTATTGCTCCGCAAAGCGGGGCTTAAGGGCTCGGGCTGCGCACGCTGGGGCAGCTGCTTCGCTTGGCTGCACGTGCCCCTGTGCTCCGCAAGGCGGGGCTTAGGGCTCGGGCTGCGCACGCTGGGGCAGCTGCTTCGCTTGGCTGCCCGTGCCCCTGTTGCTCCGCAAGGCGGGGCTTAACAGCTAGCAGCTGCAGCCGAATTTTTCTTCACCGCCGAAATCGAGGCGGGTTGGGTAATCATTATCAAAACATGCGAGGCAGAGCCCGCCTTTATAGTCATCCTGATTATCTCCCTGAATCGATGTAATCAGCCCGTCGGGGCTGAGGAACGCCAGAGAGTCCGCATTAATCTCACGGCAGATTTCTTCCACCGACAGCTGTGAGGCAATCAATTCGCGGCTGTCGGGAGTGTCAATACCGTAGAAGCACGGGTTTTTGAACGGTGGTGATGTAATCCGCACGTGGACCTCGGTTGCTCCGGCATCTCGAAGCATGTTCACGATCCGGCGGGAAGTTGTTCCCCGTACGATGGAGTCGTCAATCATGACCACGCGTTTGCCTTCGACAACACGGCGCACGGCGCTCAGTTTCATCTTCACGCCTTGTTCCCGCAGTTCCTGGCTTGGCTGGATAAACGTACGTCCGGTGTATTTGTTTTTGATCATACCCATCTCATACGGAATCCCGGTTTGTTCCGCGTAGCCGATTGCCGCGGAAATACTGGAGTCTGGCACACCTGTCACCAGATCAGCATCCACGAAAGACTCAATCGCCATCCGGCTACCCATCCGTTTACGCGCAGCGTGCTGGTTTGCACCGTTCATGTCACTGTCCGGACGGGCAAAGTAGATATACTCCATCGCGCACAGTGCCTTACGGTGTTTGTGATGATCGAAACGGTCCTCGTGAAGACCATCTGCATCAAGCACCAACAGTTCGCCTGGCTCAATATCACGAATCAACTCTGCACCGATGGTTTCCAATGCACATGTCTCGGATGCAAACAGATATGCATCTCCCAATTTACCCATTGTGAGCGGACGCAGACCATGGGGATCGGAAGCAACCAGCAACTTATCGTTGGTCATGATTAGAAAAGCATAACCACCCACGATACGCTGAAACGCATCCTTCGCAGCTTCCACCAATCCTTTTGGCGATCTCGCTATTAAATGGGCAATAACTTCCGTATCACTGGTCGTTTGAAAAATGGAGCCACCCTGCTCCAGCTCACGCCGAATTGTTGGCGCATTGACAATGTTACCGTTAGTTGCTACTGCCAGATCACCATCACGGTATTTAAATACCAATGGTTGTGCATTCGTCAGCTTACTGTCACCACTGGTTGAATACCGAACGTGTCCGATGGAGATATCCCCGGTCAACGTCTGCATTAGATCCTTGGTGAAGACTTCCTTCACCAGACCCATACCACGGTGGTAGTGAAACTCGTTGCCGTCGCTTACACACATGCCTGCACTTTCTTCCCCCGGTGTTGAAGCGCATGCAGGCCATAATAGGACAACGATGCAGCGTCAGGGTGCTTAAACACCCCGAATACGCCACATTCCTCCTTTAATTTGTCGAGCCCTTCCTTACCGGACCCTTCATTATAATAATCGCCTGTCCACAAAGGTCCTGTCGTCAGTTCATGAGACATGGAATCGCATCCTCCCAGACCTGTGTCAAACCTCCTACGGGTTCGTTCACGGCTGATGTTCCGTTCAATTCAATCGACAAATTACTTCCTTCAACACGCCCAATCACGGCTACAGGCACACCACGCTCACGTACAAAAGCTTCCAGCTTACCCGCTTGCTCCGGCGAAGCCGACAGCAGAATCCGGGATTGGCTTTCACTGAAAAGTGCATGGTCCCCACGCAATCCCGTCTCAACATTGACCTGTGCACCCACATTGCCGCTGATGCAAGACTCAGCCAATGCTACAGCCAAACCACCTTCAGACAAGTCATGCGCGGAGCGAACAAGTCCGGATTGAATGGCTTCCAGTACCGTGCTGAGCAGCGCTTTTTCTGTGTTCAGGTCCAGCTGTGGCGGACGGCCTTCCGTTTTGCCATGAACCGCATATTGCAGCTCACTGCCGCCCAGTTCAGCTTTCGTTTCACCCAGCAGGATGATAACGTCACCTTCGGCTTTGAAGCCTTGGGTTGTGATGTGATCTGTATCATGCACCAAGCCAACCATACCGACAACTGGCGTTGGGTAGATGGAGCCTTTGGCGTTTTCGTTGTACAGACTCACGTTACCACCGATCACTGGCGTATCCAGCACGCGGCAAGCTTCTGCCATTCCGTCTACCGCTTTTTCCATCTGCCAGAAAATATCCGGCTTCTCCGGGTTACCAAAGTTCAGGTTGTCCGTAATCGCCAATGGCTCTGCACCGGAACATACAATGTTACGGGCTGCTTCGCTGACTGCAATCCGTCCGCCTACTTCTGGATCAAGATACACATAGCGTCCGTTACAGTCCGTTGTCATCGCCAACCCTTTGCGTGTACCACGAATGGTCACCACCGCTGCATCTGAACCTGGGCGAACCGCAGTACTTGTACGCACCATGTAATCATATTGATCATAAACCCACTTCTTGCTCGCTACCGTTGGGGATGCCAACACTTGCTTCAACGCTCCGCCGAGATCCGACACTTCATCGTAACGAAGGGTGTCGATAGAGGCACTTTGCTCATAATAAGCAGGTACAGAAGATGGTTTGTCATACACTGGGCACTCGTCAACCAGTGCAGTTACTGGCATGTCTCCAACCACTTCGCCATGGTGGATCAATTTCAGACGTCCATCATCCGTTACTTTTCCGACTTTTGCACAGATAACGCCCCAACGTTCAAAGATCTCCATCGCCTGCGCCTCATCCTTCGGCTCAACAACGAACAACATCCGTTCCTGGGACTCCGACAGCATCATTTCATAAGGCGTCATGCCTTCTTCACGCTGTGGCACCTGATCCAAATATAATTCCAGACCGTTACCCGCTTTACTTGCCATTTCCGCACTGGAGCATGTCAGACCTGCTGCACCCATATCCTGAATACCCAGCACGATCCCTGTATCGATGAGTTCCAAGCAGGATTCCATCACGAGCTTCTCCATGAACGGATCACCCACTTGAACAGCAGTCCGTTTGGACTCGGATTCTTCTGTCAGCTCAACTGATGCAAAAGTAGCACCATGGATACCGTCACGACCTGTTGGCGGTCCAACATAATACACCGGGTTGCCTACACCTTTAGCGACACCGCGCTGGATTTTGTCATGATCGATCAAACCTACACACATCGCGTTAACGAGTGGGTTACCGTCGTAGCTTTCGTCAAACATAACTTCACCAGCAACGGTTGGAATTCCGATACAGTTACCATAGCCAGCAATACCGGATACGACATGTTCAAACAAATACTTCACGCGGTCACTTTCCAGCTTGCCAAAACGCAGGGAATTCAGAAGTGCCACCGGTCTTGCACCCATGGAGAAAATATCACGGATAATGCCCCCACACCTGTTGCCGCACCTTGGTAAGGCTCAACCGCGGAAGGATGGTTATGGCTTTCAATTTTGAACACAACGGCCTGATTATCACCGATATCTACGATCCCGGCACCTTCACCCGGTCCCATCAGAACACGCGGCCCACTGGTTGGGAAACGGCGCAGCAGCGGCTTGGAGTTTTTGTACGCGCAGTGCTCGGACCACATGACACTAAATACACCAATCTCCGTGTAGTTCGGCTTGCGCCCCATGAACTCACAGATCAGCTCATACTCGCTGTCAGACACGCCCATTTGTGCGTAAAGTTTATGTTCTGCGACCTGTTCTGCCGTCGGTTCCTTAGCGGATAGCTGCTGCGTCATGCCGATCCCTCCATGCTTTCAAAATAGATGTAAACATACGTTTGCCGTCTTCCGAAACCGAGCAGTGAGTCCACCGCGCGCTCTGGATGTGGCATCATGCCGACCACGTTTCCGCCCTCATTACAGATTCCCGCGATATCACCCAGAGAACCGTTCGGGTTGCTGCCATACGTAAAGACGATCTGGTTGTTTGCCTGCAAACTCGCCAGCGTCTCCTCGTCGCAATAATAGTTTCCTTCACCGTGAGCAATCGGAATAACAATCTCTTCCCCAGGTGCATAGTCACGTGTAAATGGAGTATCTGCATTTGCTACTTTCAATACTGTATCGTGACAACGGAATTTCAGCGACATGTTGCGGATCAATGCGCCCGGAAGCAATCCTGCTTCGGTCAAGATCTGGAATCCGTTGCAAATGCCGAGAATATATTTACCTTGTTCAGCAGCTTTCGCTACCTCGTTCATTACAGGTGCAAAACGGGAAATCGCTCCGCAGCGCAGATAGTCACCATACGAGAAACCACCCGGAACAAGGATACAATCATAAGCCGATAGATCTGTAGCCGTGTGCCATACGTAATCAACCTCTTGTCCAATCGCATCTTCTACTGCCTTGTAACAGTCGATGTCGCAGTTGGAGCCAGGAAACACAAGAACTGCAAATTTCATGGGATTAACCCTCCAATTCGTAGCGGTAATCTTCAACAACGGTGTTGGCCAGCAGCTTCTCACACATGACTGTCAATCGTTTTTCCGCTTCCGCACGATCTGTTGTATCCAGAGTCAGTTCCATGACTTTACCGATCCGTACACTTTCCACTTCATTGAATCCCATTGAGTGCAGGGCACCTTGAACAGCTACTCCTTGCGGGTCGAGAACGCTTTGCTTAATAGTGACATAGACGGTTGCTTTAATCATGATCCTTATGTTCCTCCTCAGTAATGAACGGAATAAATGCTTTATGCTGTTAAAAAAGTGACTTTGGGAGCTTGCTCCGGGCGGATTGTTCTTCCGGTCGCTGTTGTCCCCAGGTTTTTTGATTGTTTTGAACCGCTGTGCGGTCAAAACCCGGGGACAAAGGCGAACGCTTCGCTCCTTTAAGAACAATTCCGCCCCTCCGCTAGTCCATGCGACGTTTTTTAAAGGCCTAAACCTTTTACGTTGCACGGTAAGTAATGGTCGAGACTGACCATTACGTGAGAACAGTGAATGGTCTTCAAGTTAGATTAGTAACTTCACTTTTTATATTGATAGACTTCCTGTTTAATAGAAGTCTTGGTTTAAATTTCCTCATCCACCAGTTTGAACACTGGCGGAGGGAAAGATTTGAGCTGGAGAAGCGAAAGCGGTCGCCTTTGCAACCGGAATGTGTCCTTTTGAAAAAAGGATTCCAACCAAAACATTCCGGGGCAACAGCGATCGAAAGCCAAACTTTCCAGTAGCCTACACTCAAACGTCCCTTACTCAAACTTTCCCGCAGCTCACTCAAACGTATTACTTTGTTAAGCGGTTATAAATATCGACGTATCTTGCGGTTGTTGCCTCCACAACCTCTTGTGGCAGCGGGTCAGGTTTACTGTTCTTATCCCAATCGCTCCCCAAAAGATAGGTGCGTACCGGCTCTTTATCCATGCTATCGATCTCGATGTCGAGTGCGTAATTCTCTTTGGCCCAGAAACGAGAAGCGTCCGGAGTGAATATCTCGTCAATCAGGATGACTTTACCATCCACCATACCGAATTCGAACTTGCAGTCTGCGAGGATAATTCCGCGCTGATCACAATAGTCGCGAGCGAATTCATACAGACGAAGGCTCTTTTCCTGAAGCTCAATCGCCAGAGCATCTCCTACAAGTTCTTTCATTCGATCCATTGGAATGTCTTCATCGTGACCGACATCGTTTTTGGCAGCCGGGGTGAAGATGGGAACATCGAGCTTGGCGTTTTTGCGAAGTCCATCCGGCAGCTTGATGCCGTTAACCTCTCCGCTTTTCTCATATTGTCTCCATCCACCTCCCGTAATGTAGCCGCGCACCACACATTCAATATCAATACGCTCGGCTTTGCGGGTCACCATGATGCGGTCTTTAAGCAGTGCAGGGTCGGTGATGATATCGCCCAGTTGGTTTACATCCGTATGCACCACGTGGTTGTCCATCATATCGCCTGTCAGTTCAAACCAGAAGCTGCTCAGTTTATTAAGCACATTGCCCTTTTCCGGAACAGCCGGGTCCAGCACGTAATCAAACGCCGAAATCCGGTCCGTAACCACGATGAGAAAATGTTCACCCAGATCATACAACTCACGTACTTTTCCCTTATATAACAAAGGAGCTTTAACGAGATCTGCCACAGTGGACAGCGCCATGGAGGCTCACCTTCTTTCAGGAGATGTAAGGCTAAGGACAGAATCCTAATGGTGCGGACTCCACTCCGCTGACAGAACAATCTTCCGATCGCTGTTATCCCCAGATTTTTTGATTCCACTTTTTCAAAGTGAAAATCCGGGGATAAAGGCGAACGCTTCGCTTCTTCAGCTTATTTCTGTCCTCTGCGTTCCCTGCAAACCCATCATTCTGCGCTATAGCCTTATTGAATTATTAGTCGTTCAAACCGAGTTTTTTGAAGATGGTATCCACATGCTTCAGGTGCCAGGATGGGTTGAACGCATCTGCGATTTCCTCTTCGCTCAGTACCTCGGTGATTTCCGGTGTGGATCTCACGATATCCTGGAACTGGCGTTGTTCTTCCCAGGCCTGCATCGCACGTGGTTGAACGGTATCATATGCCTGCTCGCGGCTGAAACCTTTGTCGATCAGCTTGGTCAACACTCGGCCGGAGAATGGCACGCCGAAGGTGCGCTCCATGTTGCGTTTCATATTTTCAGGGAATACGGTCAGGTTCTTCACGATGTTACCGAAACGGTTCAGCATGTAGTTTAGCAGCATGGTCGCATCCGGCAGGATGATACGCTCTACGGAAGAGTGCGAGATATCACGCTCGTGCCACAGTGTTACGTTCTCGTAAGCAGATACCATATGTCCGCGAATGACGCGGGACAGACCGGAGATATTTTCACTGCCGATTGGGTTACGTTTGTGCGGCATTGCCGAAGATCCTTTTTGACCTTTCGCAAAAGCTTCTTCCACTTCACGGAATTCACTCTTTTGTAGCGCACGTACTTCTGTAGCGAACTTGTCCAGAGATGTTGCGATCAATGCCAGTGTAGCCATGTATTCTGCATGACGGTCACGTTGCAGCGTTTGAGTCGAGATTGGGGCAGGCTTCGTACCCAGCTTCTCACATACAAATTCTTCAACAAACGGATCAATGTTTGCGTATGTGCCGACTGCTCCAGAGATTTTGCCGTATTGTACATTGTCTGCTGCATGACGGAAACGCTCCAGGTTCCGTTTCATTTCTTCATGCCATAGCGCCATTTTCAGGCCAAACGTCGTTGGCTCCGCATGTACCCCATGTGTACGTCCCATCATTGGCGTGTGCTGATAAGTCAGCGCTTTTTCGCGTAAAATTTCGATGAAATTCACAATGTCGCGTTCCAAGATTTCATTTGCCTGACGTAATACATATCCCAGCGCTGTATCAACGACATCCGTGGAAGTCAGACCGTAGTGCACCCATTTCCGCTCTGCACCCAGACTTTCAGATACCGTACGTGTAAAAGCAATCACGTCATGACGTGTTTCCTGTTCAATCTCGTAAATGCGATCGATGTCAAAAGAAGCGTTCTGACGAAGCAATGCTGCTTCTTCCTTAGGAATGACTCCAAGCTCCGCCCATGCTTCACATGCACAAATTTCTACTTCCAGCCATGACTTGAATTTATTTTCCTCCGTCCAGATGGCTCTCATTTCGGGTCTGCTATAACGTTCGATCATAAATTTGTATTCCTCCAAAGATTAGTTTGTTCAATCCATTGTAATCCTTCTTCGACATCCTGACAGAGCAGATTGACATGCCCCATCTTCCGTCCTGTCTTCGCTTCGGTTTTACCATATATATGAAGCTTGGGGATGACACCAAGTTCCATCGCCTCCGCGTCATGCTGACCCGTTCTTGCAATGATTCCTTCCAGATGTTCTCCAAGCACATTGACCATAACAACCGGGCTTAATAATGAAGTATCTCCAAGCGGCAATCCGCAAACGGCACGGATATGCTGTTCGAATTGTGAAGTCGCACAGGCCTCCATTGTATAATGTCCCGAATTGTGCGGCCTTGGAGCCAGCTCATTCACATATAGTCTTCCATCCGCCGCAACGAACAGTTCCACTGCGAGCAAGCCCACTGCCTGCATCGATTGTGCCACGGCTGCTGCCAACTTCTGCGCTTCAATCTGAATATCGGTAGGTACTCTTGCCGGTACGATCGAAGTATGCAAAATGTTGTTCACATGAATGTTCTCGGCTGGCGGGAACGTCTTAATCTCCCCATTGGTACTCCGTGCAACAACAACTGAAATCTCGCAGTCAAACTTGATGAATTGCTCCAACACCAGTTCCGCACCGGTAGCTGCGAGTTCTTCATAAGCAGCTACCGCCTGATTTGCTTCTCGAATAACACGTTGACCCTTGCCGTCATATCCACCAGTCACCGTCTTCAGTACACAAGGAACACCAAGCTCACTGACTGCCGCTTGCATCGTATCTTTACTTGTAATCTCACGATAAGGAGCAACGCGTACGCCCGCCGCTTCGATTGCACGTTTTTCGCGCAAACGATGCTGGGTTGTGTACAGCAGCGCACTTCCTTGCGGCACATAGGATTCCCGTTCCAGAAGAGAAGCAACATCGGCATCTACATTTTCGAACTCATAGGTAATTACGTCACATTGCCGGGCCAGTTCGAGCGCAGCCCCCACATCGTCATACCCTGCTTCAATCTGACGGGCAACTTGTCCACATGGAGCGTCTGCAGCAGGATCCAGAGTAATAAATCGATAACCCATCGCTGTTCCGGCCAACGTCAGCATCCGTCCAAGCTGCCCGCCCCGAGAATACCAATGGTTGTTTTCCCTGGGAGCATGACACGCTGTAATTGTCCCGCTGATCCGGATTGAACTCCCGTATGACTCATAGTTCATCACTACTTTCGAGCACTTCTTGTTTGATTCGCTCTCTACGGGCTTCACTGCGACGTTGGACATCTTGGTCAAAAGCACCGATGATCTGAGCCGCAAGCAATCCGGCATTCGTTGCACCTGCCTTGCCAATCGCTACCGTTGCGACGGGAATGCCGCCAGGCATCTGCACAATGGACAGCAAGGAATCGAGACCGTTTAGCGCCTTGGATTGCACGGGCACTCCAATGACCGGAAGCATCGTTTTGGAAGCGACCATACCGGGCAGATGTGCCGCCCCGCCCGCACCTGCAATGATAACCTTGAATCCACGGTCAACCGCTTGCTCCGCGTATTCAAACATCAAATCTGGCGTGCGATGCGCGGATACGACCTTTTTTCATACCCAATCTCTAGCTCGTCCAGCACCTCACAAGCATGCCTCATCGTTTCCCAATCCGACTTACTGCCCATAATCACAGCTACCTGCACTGACATGAATACATCCAACTCCCGTCTGAGCGTTTTGGTTTGACCCTGTTGCTTCTCGTTTAATTGTGAAATGAGAAAAATCCGCTACCCGCGAAAACATCACATTTTCTCCGGACACCGGACTCCAAGAAATACGTATCCCGCATTTGGGCATGCCAAAGTGGGCTTGCTGTCCGCATCCGACTTCATGCGACTCTCAGCCGTATCTCCTCGTAGTCCGGAAATTTACGGTTCCCGGGTAGATACTTCCGGGCCCTATTCCCGGCGTTATACGAGCAAATATCTATTTCAACAAATGAATTCAATAATATTAAAGATTCCACATCTTTCGAACCTACTCGACCTTAATTATAACTGATCGACACATCTAACATTCTAACAATCCCCTACAGCTAATGTCAACTTAAAGACGAACATTTAACATATTGACAAATTTAATGTTCGGAAATTACCGATCATTTGGAGCAACCCCATCCCTTTTATTCCAAAAAAGAAAGCCGGCCCCTCTTCATCCCATCGAAGACAGCCGGCTCTTGCTCTTTCATGTGCACACACACATTCTATAATTATTTCACAATTAGTACCGGAACTTGTGCATGCTGCACCACGTTGTGACTGACACTGCCCAAGACAAATTCCCGGATTCCACCAAGACCACGGCTACCAATAATGATGATGTCCGATCCGTTCTCTTTGGCGTAATCGAGAAGAACCTCGGCAGCAGCCCCCTGGATCAGATCCACATTCGCTGTAACACCAGCAGCCTGTATGCGCTCTTTCGCCTCATCTGTCGTTTGCACTGCCAGATTATAGTAATCATTATTCAAAGAAGGCGGCAATGGTGCCAATCCTTCCCCGATAAATACACGCGGAAAGTCAAAGGCATGAATAACATCCAGTACAGCGCCCGGAGAAACTTTGGCTAACTCAATCGCACGATCAAGTGCTTTATTTGAAGCTTTGGAACCATCATAGGCCACTAATATTTTGGAGAATAACATGTAAATCCCTTCCCTTCCTTTATATGTAGAACAGTCGAAGCCATCTTTGGTCTAACATAAATTACAAGAACCATGTAACTCCTTAAACGCACCAGGACCAAAACGAATCAATCATACGAAACAATTTACATAATTATAATAACTTATTCATAAAGCGAGCAAAATAGCATCCATATTTATCGCGCCACATCATTGCAGAAAATAACCGTAGATAACCGCATTGAGAAATAACAACAACGGGATGCCGATTGTGAAGCTGGGATGTTTGGTCTTGTGACGTTTACGATACATGGCGACCCATACTCCCAACGCCCCTCCAATAAAGGCCAGCAGGAACAGCGTTCGTTCAGGTGTACGGTCTCGACGTCGTTGTGCACGTTTCTTGTCATCTGACATCACCAAGTAACCAACTACATTAATAAACAAAAACCAAAGTATCAATCCGGTTTGCATAGCGTTTTAGCGGTCCCCCTATCCCGGGACATCTCCCATATCTCCATTATAGACCTCCAGAGAGACATGTTCAACGCAAGGGTAGGGACCGCGTATCATTTCAGAAGGAAAGAAACATGCATCCCGAACCTAGGACTCCTGTTTTGGAATACCATTCAGATTGGGTGCTCTTTTGGCAGCTTTCTCCGGGCGTACAGCGATATGCTCTTCCCGGATGCTATCATTGTTTTGCTGGTTGTGAATTTTCTCTGGCTTGTTATGCGGCATCTGCGTATCACCTCCTAGGCTTACGTTGCCTGAAAAAGGAGGTTCTTATACGGCACATTGTTCCTGAACAGGCAATTCACACTCAGCGAACAACCCACATGAAGCAGTAATCCGTTGGATCTTTTCACTTAAAATCAAGAGCCGTCTATTCCCCTTTTTTCTCCATGGCCGCCTTCAGCAGATCCCCCAGATTAGAGCCAATCGATTCCTGTTTGGCATACTGCTTAACCAACTTTTGCTGATCACGTTTGTTCACATGCTGTTTGTCTTTATCCAACGTTTCTGTGATGCCGCAAGGTAAACATTGCACGTACAAACCTGCTTTACCCTCTTTAATTTCCATCTTTTTGTGACATTGCGCGCAGCGACGATTGGACAGTCTTTTCTCTGCCGAACGACTGTATCCACAATCCTCTGTGGGACAAACAAGAAATTTCCCGCGTTTGCCCTTCTTCTCCAACAAACGGGCATTACAATCCGGGCAGTGACTATTAGACACATTATGCGGCTTATACTCGGCTTTACTGCCTTTTACGGTGGATACAAGCTCTTTCGCCATCGAACGGATGCTATCCAGGAAAGGCCCTGGTTTCCCTTGTCCACGAGCGATCCGTTCCAGTTCCGCTTCCCAGCGGGCTGTTAATTCAGGTGAACGAAGCTGCGGAGCCGCCAGTTCAATCAGCTGTTTCCCTTTCCCGTAGGATGCATGCTGTTGCCTTGACGATCGATTGTGTCAGAGCTGACCAATTTCTCAATAATGTCCGCGCGTGTAGCCGGAGTGCCCAGTCCATGCTTCTCCATTTGGGAAAGCAAAGCTGCTTCGGTGTACCGTTTGGGCGGCATCGTCCGTCCACTTTTGATATGACAACGTTGAACAGTCACGGGCTGTCCTTGCTGCACGTCTGGCAAAAGCGCACGTTCATGGTCTGAAGAATCTTCAGTCCGATCATCATCCTCATCGCTATACTCTCCGCCGTAAACTTCGCGCCAACCACTTTCTTTTACCGTTGTTCCTTTTACATAAAATGAATCATTCCCCACCTGAACGGTGATCGAGACAGAATCGTACTTCGCAGCCGGATAGAACAAGCTGATGAATCGGCGAACGATCAGATCGTATAGCTTACGTTCCTCTGGATTCAACTGATTGAGGAGAACCGTCTGTTCTGTTGGAATGATCGCGTGGTGATCGGTTACCTTGCTGTCGTCCACGATACGTTTGGTGATATTCAGATTTTTACGCAGCAAAGGACGGGCCAGAGACGCATAAGGTCCGATAGCAACACTATCCAACCGTTCTTTCAACGTTCCTGTCATATCTGAAGTCAGATAACGGCTATCTGTACGTGGATACGTTACCAGCTTGTGCTGCTCATACAGGCGTTGCAGAACATTGGATGTTTGCTTCGCGGAAAAACCGTATTTCCGGTTGGCATCCCGTTGTAATTCCGTCAGATCATAAGCCAGCGGATGCGGCTCAACCTTTTCACTTTTTTTCACTTGGGCAATCGAACCCTTGCGACCCTCTATCCGTTTCTTCAATGCCTGTGTCTCTTGCGGATCAAAGATGCGTGAATCACCGCCTGCAGCCCGCCACACTGCCTGAAAACCTCCAACATCAGCCGTTAACGTCTCGTACTCCTGCGAGCGGAAGCCGTTGATCTCATTTTCCCTGTCCATAATCATGCCGAGGGTTGGGGTCTGTACTCGTCCAGCTGACAATTGCGCATTAAATCGAACCGTCAGTGCCCGAGTCACGTTAAGTCCGATCATCCAATCTGCTTCTGCCCGGCAACGGGCCGATTCATAAAGTCGATCAAATTGGCTGCCTGGCTTCAGCGCTGCAAATCCATCCTTGATAGCCTTGTCCGTCTGGGATGATATCCACAGTCGCTTGAAAGGTTTCTTCCACTGGGCCATCTGCATAATCCAACGGGCCAGCAGCTCTCCTTCTCGCGCCGCATCCGTAGCAATAACCAGTTCGCCAACATCCTGACGTTTCATCAGCTGTGCAACCGCTTTGTATTGATGGTTTGTCTCTTTGAGCACCTTCAGCTTGGTACGTTCCGGCAGAATCGGCAGATCCTCCAAATTCCACGTTGCATACTTTTTGTCATAATCCTCCGGCTCAGCCAACCCAACAAGATGTCCAAGTGCCCAGGTTACGATATATTTCGGGCCTTCCATATAACTTTTATGTTTATCACGCGCACCCATCACTCTGGCAATTTCGCGTGCCACAGATGGTTTTTCTGCGAGTACCAATGTCTTCACTCAATCTCTTCCTTTCTTAATGAAACCTACGACTCTCTTGCTTCTATCGTTGATTATGTTCATTCTTCTACTTCTATCCTTTTATTATATCATTTCAGGGTATTGGTTTGCTTTGGCTTCCAAAAACGAATTGTTTCATGAATTAACACTTAACCATCCACTTATGTCATATTACTTTACACAATATGCTTCGACAAGTTTCTTCCGCGAATGGAATGAGAAGCATCTGGAAGCATGTATCACGTACGTACTGGATGTATGCGTTTTTTTGGATATATATGAGTGTTGTAAGAATACCTTACATGTATTTAGAATGTGACAAAAGCAACTATATCAGATTCGCTAACACACATCATTGATACACAGGAAGGGAGCGTGGATGCATGACTTATCATGGATCTGTATTGAAAAAAAGTGGGGCATTGTTATTGGCAGGGGCTGTTATCGCCACAACATGGGGAGGAACTGTACCATTGGCGTCAGCCGCAGCGGCAACGTCTTCGAGCAAAACTACGGTTGCAGCCGTAACAGCTGGTAAGGCTCCTGTCACTGCAACGGCATTTGTTCAAGCCATGGAAGAAGCGGCTACACTTGCAGGTGTTCCTTTTCCATGGACAAGCTTTCTGGTACAACAGTACAGCGTAAAGACGCTGCGGTAGTCCTGCAAACATGGCTGAAGTTGGAGTCTGCTGCGGAATCCTTCAAGGATGTCCCGGATCAGGCAAGCTTTGCCGGTGCCATTGGTGCTCTGAACACCGCCGGATTGATGAAAGGATACACGGACTCTCTCTTCTTCCTAATGCTGTACTTACACAAAATGATGTCGCCATTCTGAAAGACCGCATTTATAACTACATAAAACCATTTGTTCTGGAGGAAGCAACGATCACGGATCTCCAGGCTGCCATGACGCAAGGAAAGCTGACATCCAAAGAACTCGTACAGAAGTATCTGGATCGCATTGAAAAATACGATGATCAGGGTGTGAGCATTAACGCAGTCCTGACGTTGAACCCGGATGCTCTCAAAATCGCTGAAACTTTGGACGAAGAGCGTGCAGCTCAAGGCCCTCGTGGACCTTTGCACGGTATTCCGGTACTGGTCAAAGATAACTTCGACACAAATGATATGCCTACAACCGCAGGCTGTATCTGTCTGAAGGATTCTGTTCCTGCTCATGATGCTGAGCAAGTGAAGAAGCTCAAAGCAGCAGGGGCCATTATTTTAGGAAAAACTAATCTGCATGAATTCGCATTCGGCATTACTACCTCCAGCTCCTTGGGCGGACAAACACTGAACCCTTATGCGCTGGATCACTATCCAGGCGGATCTAGTGGTGGAACAGGTGCTGCTATTGCCTCAAACTTTGCAGCTGCAGGCTTGGGCACAGACACGGGCGGATCAATCCGCATTCCATCCAGCTTCAACAGCCTCGTGGGTATTCGTCCAACGATCGGACTATCCAGCCGTGAAGGGATTATCCCTCTCGCATTAACACAGGATGTCGGCGGCCCGATGGCTCGTACTGTGAGTGATGCCGCCATTATGCTGGACGCTACAGCTGGCTATGACAAAAACGATGTGGCTACAGCCTATGCCGTAGGCAAAATTCCTTCAAGCTATACAGACTTCCTGGATGTAAACGGACTGAAGGGTGCACGGATCGGTGTGGCCACCGAGCTCATTCCAAGTACCAAAGCCGAGGAAAAAGCCGTTGCTGACGTGATTAACAACGTGGTAGTAGAACTCCAATCGTTGGGAGCTACCGCAGTTCCAATCAGCATCCCCAATCTGGCAGAAATCAATAAATATCCAAGCTTAAGCGGATATGAATTCAAATTCCAACTGAATGACTATCTTGATTCTCTGGGAGAAGATGCGCCATATCACAGCCTGTCGGAGATTATCGCATCCGGACAGTTCGACAAATCACAGGAACAATCCATGAAGACGCGTGATGCAAGAGAAACACTGGAGACAACAGAGTACAAAGATATTGTACTGAAACGTACCCAAGTTACACGCGAGTCCCTGTTAAAGGTCATGGCAGACAACAACCTGGATGCCATCATCTATCCTACATCTACGCAAGCTGCTGGCATTATTGGCGAGGGCCAGAACTCTGGTGGTAACAACCGACTCAGTCCGTTCTCCGGCTTCCCGGCCATCACAGTTCCTGCCGGTTTCACTACCGACGGTTTGCCTGTAGGCATGGAATTCCTGGGACGCGCCTTTGACGAAGGAACCCTGATCAAGCTGGCGTACAGCTACGAGCAAGGAACTCATCATCGCCAAGCACCTAAGCTCACGCCATAAACCTTTAATTAGGTTAATTAAGATGTAGATCAAAATAACCCCACCTTGCTTACTGTAATCATATTAAATATCTAGCTTTATGCGGGTTATCAGGTATTCCCTTGCCAAGCTAATCACTTTCGAATTGCACAGCTTATTGAATGTAATCAATCTGCTCACATTAAAAGTACACCCCTTTCATGAGTTCATGAAAGGGGTGTACTTTTTGGGATGGTATCTCAGTTCAAGAAGGATAACATTATATTCAAACGTTTAAATGGTATCCGGTACTCCCCATCTTAGAACCAGTCCGGCGTAAGTCAGGCCACCCCCAAAACCAAAGAGGGCCACCTGCTGCCCATGCTTTAATTTTCCTTCGTCCACTGCAAGCTGTAAAGCAAGAGGAATCGAAGCCGCCGAGGTATTTCCCCGATACTCCACACTTGTTAAAGTGCGTTCCAACGAGATAGGACCACGTTCACATACTGCTTCAATCATTCTTAGATTCGCACTATGCGGAACAAACCAATCAATCTGTTCCGGTTTAAGCTCAGCTTTGGCTATAAGATTACCTAACTGTTCAGGAATCGTTCTTACAGCCCATTTATAGATCTCTCTGCCATTCTGCACAAGGCATCCCTCACTCTGCAGAGGTACGCCATTCATCTCCGAAGATAGACCACTCTTATAGAGATGGATACCTCCTTCTCCACTCGTACCTGAGATCGCTGCCATAAAATCGCCTTTTCCGGCAGCTCTCTCTACCAAAAATGCTCCTGCCCCGTCTCCAAACAATACGCATGTCGTACGGTCTGTGTAATCGGTAATCTTGGACAACGTCTCCGCTCCAATAACCAGCACTTTATGATACATGCCACTGGTTACCAGGCTGTCAGCCAGCTGCAATCCATACGTAAACCCTGCACATGCCGCATTCAAATCAAGCACTCCCGTATGTGGAATGTTAAGGTTCGCCTGTACTCTGGATGCTGTGCTGGGAAATGCATATTCAGGTGTGCTGGTAGCAACCAAAATCATATCCACATCTTCTACGCTAACATTATAACGATGCATCATATCTTCTACAGCCTTCGTAGCCAGATCAGACACAAACTGATCATCAGCTGCAATGCGCCGTTCTCTCATCCCTGTACGCTGTACAATCCATTCATCACTCGTATCGACCAGCTTCTCCAAATCAGCATTACTTAATATTCGATCCGGTACATACGTACCCATTGCCGTAATGGTTGCCATTGATTGATTCATACCGGTAATCACCTCGTTTGTTTTTTACCATTATAGCACTAAGTATTAGTACTTGGTACTAATTTTTAAAAATATTTATTATGACTCAAACGATCGCATGCAGTTTTGATGAAGAATTGTGGATATCTCTTGATTAACATGAAGAATGCCTTAATTAAAACCGTTCTCTATAGACAGTCTAGTCCTACAGGAGGAAAATAAACAAATCGCCTACATTATTAAAGAATAGAGATGATGCTACGTTGAAGAAAGAACTAAATATCCTTGCCATTTCCGGAAGTCTGCGCAACCAGTCCTCTAATACGTTACTAATGCATGCCATGATTAAACTGGCTCCTCCTAACCTTAAGTTTGAAGTATATGAAGGATTAAACGATCTACCGCATTTTAACCCTGACCTCGATGTCGAGGAAGGTCCTGTATCCGTGCAAAATTGGAGAGCCCAACTGAGGCATTCGGACGGAGTTCTTATCTGCACACCGGAGTATGGAAACGGAGTTCCTGGGGCCTTAAAAAACGCATTAGATTGGATCGTCTCTTCTGGAGAATGGCTCAATAAACCCACTGTTGCCATCGCTGCTTCTCCAAGCGCCATGGGTGGTGACAAAGCCCATGCTTCACTATTGCTGACGTTAAACATGATTAATGCACAAATCTTACATGATGCCTCCCTAACCATTCCTCATATTACTTTGAAAATGAACAAACAAGGAATCATCATTGATTCAGAGACCCAGCATGCAGTGGAGAGTTCCCTTTTACGCCTAGAGAATGCATGCAACCAATGAATGAATACACAAGAAAGAGGCCGCTTCATAAACTGACTATAAAGGAATGAACAACCTAAAAGAGATTTAACAATCTCAGATCAATAGAAATAAAAAAACAGCCCTGGCTATTCACCGGGCTGTTAAGGTTTATATTAATTGATATTTCCTTATAAACAAATAAAAACCACCACCGAATAACATCGGCAGTGGTTCTTTGCTTGGCGGCGTCCTACTCTCCCAGGACCCTGCGGTCCAAGTACCATCGGCGCTAGAGGGCTTAACGGTCGTGTTCGGGATGGGTACGTGTGGAACCCCTCCGCCATCGCCACCAAACGAGCATTTGTGTAACAAATGCGTTCGCGTTCCATTCGGTCCAACACGGCTGTGTGGATGAATGGTTCAGCGGTTGTTCAGAGATCATTCTCTGAAAACTAGATCCGAAACGAAATTTGCGATGTACAACCTGCATATCTTGGATAAGCCCTCGACCGATTAGTACTGGTCAGCTCCATGCATTACTGCACTTCCACCCCCAGCCTATCTACCTCGTCGTCTTCAAGGGGTCTTACATACTGGGAAATCTCATCTTGAGGGGGGCTTCACGCTTAGATGCTTTCAGCGCTTATCCCTTCCGTACATAGCTACCCAGCGGTGCTCCTGGCGGAACAACTGGTACACCAGCGGTACGTCCATCCCGGTCCTCTCGTACTAAGGACAGCTCCTCTCAAATTTCCTACGCCCACGACAGATAGGGACCGAACTGTCTCACGACGTTCTGAACCCAGCTCGCGTACCGCTTTAATGGGCGAACAGCCCAACCCTTGGGACCTACTTCAGCCCCAGGATGCGATGAGCCGACATCGAGGTGCCAAACCTCCCCGTCGATGTGGACTCTTGGGGGAGATAAGCCTGTTATCCCCAGGGTAGCTTTTATCCGTTGAGCGATGGCCCTTCCATGCGGTACCACCGGATCACTAAGCCCGACTTTCGTCCCTGCTCGACTTGTAGGTCTCGCAGTCAAGCTCCCTTATGCCTTTGCACTCTTCGAATGATTTCCAACCATTCTGAGGGAACCTTTGGGCGCCTCCGTTACTCTTTAGGAGGCGACCGCCCCAGTCAAACTGCCCACCTGACACTGTCCCCGCACCGGATTACGGTACCAGGTTAGAACCTAGATACGATCAGGGTGGTATCCCAACGGTGCCTCCACGCAAGCTGGCGCTCACGTTTCAAAGGCTCCCACCTATCCTGTACAGATCGTACCCAAATTCAATATCAAGCTGCAGTAAAGCTCCATGGGGTCTTTCCGTCTTGTCGCGGGTAACCTGCATCTTCACAGGTATTAAAATTTCACCGGATCTCTCGTTGAGACAGCGCCCAAGTCGTTACGCCATTCGTGCGGGTCAGAATTTACCTGACAAGGAATTTCGCTACCTTAGGACCGTTATAGTTACGGCCGCCGTTTACTGGGGCTTCGGTTCACAGCTTCGGATTGCTCCTAACCGCTCCCCTTAACCTTCCAGCACCGGGCAGGCGTCAGCCCGTATACTTCGCCTTACGGCTTCGCACAGACCTGTGTTTTTGCTAAACAGTCGCTTGGGCCTTTTCACTGCGGCCCCCTCGTGCTATTCACACTACCGGGGCACCCCTTCTCCCGAAGTTACGGGGTCATTTTGCCGAGTTCCTTAACGAGAGTTCTTCCGCGCGCCTTAGAATTCTCTTCTCGCCTACCTGTGTCGGTTTGCGGTACGGGCACCATCACCTGGCTAGAGGCTTTTCTTGGCAGTGTGAGATCATGACCTTCGCTACTCTAATTTTCGCTCCCCATCACAGTCCAGCCTTACGATGTGCGGATTTGCCTACACATCAGCCTCACTGCTTAGACGGACATCCATCAGTCCGCGTCACTACCCTGCTGCGTCCCCCCATTGCTCATAACGGCTTACGGTGGTACAGGAATTTCGACCTGTTGTCCTTCGACTACGCCTTTCGGCCTCGCCTTAGGTCCCGACTTACCCTGAGCGGACGAGCCTTCCTCAGGAACCCTTAGGCTTTCGGCGGATCAGATTCTCACTGATCTTTTCGTTACTCATACCGGCATTCTCACTTGTATAATGTCCAGCGCTCCTTACGGTACACCTTCAACCCTTATACAACGCTCCCCTACCCCTGATGCAAAGCATCAAGCCATAGCTTCGGTGGTGTGTTTAGCCCCGTTACATTTTCGGCGCAGAGTCACTCGACCAGTGAGCTATTACGCACTCTTTCAATGGTGGCTGCTTCTAAGCCAACATCCTGGTTGTCTGTGCAACTCCACATCCTTTCCCACTTAACACACACTTGGGGACCTTAGCTGATGGTCTGGGCTGTTTCCCTTTTGACAATGGATCTTAGCACTCACTGTCTGACTCCCGGAAGTAAGTCTATGGCATTCGGAGTTTGACTGAGCTTGGTAACCCTTGCGGGCCCCGCACCCAATCAGTGCTCTACCTCCACGACTCTGTTTTCCGAGGCTAGCCCTAAAGCTATTTCGGGGAGAACCAGCTATCTCCGAGTTCGATTGGAATTTCTCCGCTACCCCCACCTCATCCCCGCATTTTTCAACATGCGTGGGTTCGGGCCTCCAGTGCGTGTTACCGCACCTTCACCCTGGACAGGGGTAGATCACCCGGTTTCGGGTCTACGTCCACGTACTATGTCGCCCTATTCAGACTCGCTTTCGCTGCGGCTCCGGCTCTTCACCTTAACCTTGCACGGGAACGTAACTCGCCGGTTCATTCTACAAAAGGCACGCCATCACCCCTAAAACGGGCTCTGACTTTTTGTAAGCACACGGTTTCAGGTTCTATTTCACTCCCCTTCCGGGGTGCTTTTCACCTTTCCCTCACGGTACTGCTTCACTATCGGTCGCTAGGAAGTATTTAGCCTTGGCAGATGGTCCTGCCGGATTCATACGGGGTTTCACGTGCCCCGCACTACTCGGGATCCGTCTCGGAGGGAACAGACTTTCAACTACAGGGCTTTTACCTTCTTTGGCGGGCCTTTCCAGACCTCTTCACTTAACCGGTTCCTTTGTAACTCCATGTGAGACGTCCCACAACCCCAAAGAGCAAGCTCTCTGGTTTGGGCTTCTCCGCGTTCGCTCGCCGCTACTGACGGAATCACTATTGTTTTCTCTTCCTCAAGGTACTTAGATGTTTCAGTTCCCTTGGTATGCCTCTACACAACCTATGTATTCAGTTGTGAGTAACTGGAAATTACCCCAGCTGGGTTTCCCCATTCGGACACCCCCGGATCAAAGCTTGCTTACAGCTCCCCGAGGCAGTTTCGTTGTTCGCCACGTCCTTCATCGGCTCCTAGCGCCTAGGCATCCTCCGTGTGCTCTTAGTAGCTTAACCATAATTGCTCCGGTTTCGACTGCTCGCTTCCCTTGTTTTGCTTACGCAAAGCCAAAAGTCGCTCCCATCCGATACCATCGCAATGCAGTTTTCACTATTTATTGAAACTTGTTATACACAAGTTCAACTAGGATGATTGTTGATCGGTTACTTGAACCGAACAAGCATTCATCCCTAAAAGGAATGTTCTAAATCGCAAATTTTCGTTTCGATATCTAGTTTTCAAAGAACAAGCTCCATGCAAAAGCAAGCTGTTTGAGAGTTTGAGCTCTCAAAACTGAGCAACGAGTGAGTAAGTTTGTGCAGATCTAGTCTGCGATTTGAATGTTTCCGTTACAGGAAACGATTCTCCATAGAAAGGAGGTGATCCAGCCGCACCTTCCGATACGGCTACCTTGTTACGACTTCACCCCAATCATCTATCCCACCTTCGGCGGCTGGCTCCTTGCGGTTACCCCACCGACTTCGGGTGTTATAAACTCTCGTGGTGTGACGGGCGGTGTGTACAAGACCCGGGAACGTATTCACCGCGGCATGCTGATCCGCGATTACTAGCAATTCCGACTTCATGCAGGCGAGTTGCAGCCTGCAATCCGAACTGAGACCGGCTTTTTAGGATTCGTTCCACCTCGCGGTTTCACTGCCCGTTGTACCGGCCATTGTAGTACGTGTGTAGCCCAGGTCATAAGGGGCATGATGATTTGACGTCATCCCCACCTTCCTCCGGTTTGTCACCGGCAGTCACCTTAGAGTGCCCACCCGAAGTGCTGGCAACTAAGATCAAGGGTTGCGCTCGTTGCGGGACTTAACCCAACATCTCACGACACGAGCTGACGACAACCATGCACCACCTGTCTCCTCTGTCCCGAAGGAAAGGTACATCTCTGTACCGGTCAGAGGGATGTCAAGACCTGGTAAGGTTCTTCGCGTTGCTTCGAATTAAACCACATACTCCACTGCTTGTGCGGGTCCCCGTCAATTCCTTTGAGTTTCAGTCTTGCGACCGTACTCCCCAGGCGGAGTGCTTAATGTGTTAACTTCGGCACCAAGGGTATCGAAACCCCTAACACCTAGCACTCATCGTTTACGGCGTGGACTACCAGGGTATCTAATCCTGTTTGCTCCCCACGCTTTCGCGCCTCAGCGTCAGTTACAGCCCAGAGAGTCGCCTTCGCCACTGGTGTTCCTCCACATATCTACGCATTTCACCGCTACACGTGGAATTCCACTCTCCTCTTCTGCACTCAAGTCACCCAGTTTCCAGTGCGATCCGGGGTTGAGCCCGGGATTAAACGCCAGACTTAAATGACCGCCTGCGCGCGCTTTACGCCCAATAATTCCGGACAACGCTTGCCCCTACGTATTACCGCGGCTGCTGGCACGTAGTTAGCCGGGGCTTTCTTCTCAGGTACCGTCACCTTGAGAGCAGTTACTCTCCCAAGCGTTCTTCCCTGGCAACAGAGCTTTACGATCCGAAAACCTTCATCACTCACGCGGCATTGCTCCGTCAGGCTTTCGCCCATTGCGGAAGATTCCCTACTGCTGCCTCCCGTAGGAGTCTGGGCCGTGTCTCAGTCCCAGTGTGGCCGATCACCCTCTCAGGTCGGCTACGCATCGTCGCCTTGGTGAGCCGTTACCCCACCAACTAGCTAATGCGCCGCAGGCCCATCCCCAAGTGACAGATTGCTCCGTCTTTCCAGTTTTCTTCAGGAGAAGAAAACAACTATTCGGTATTAGCTACCGTTTCCGGTAGTTGTCCCAAGCTTGAGGGCAGGTTGCCTACGTGTTACTCACCCGTCCGCCGCTAACCATCGGAGAAGCAAGCTTCTCTTCAAGTCCGCTCGACTTGCATGTATTAGGCATGCCGCCAGCGTTCGTCCTGAGCCAGGATCAAACTCTCCAATAAAGTATTGAAAAGAGCGATATGCTCATTTTGAAACTGACGAGATTAAAAATCTCATTTATGCTTCGAAATCATACGGTCCGAAGACGTGTACCGATTTCTCAGCGTCGATCTTGCAAGCAAGATCGTTACTCACTCGTTGTTCAGTTTTCAAAGATCAAACTTGTTTCGCTACTAAGCTTCGTTCAACTCAGCAACTTTTATATCTTATCACATCCGAACCAACTTTGCAAGCTCTTTTTTTAAGTTTCTTTCGAAGCTTATTTGTTTCGCTTGCCGCACCGTGTTTCTCGTGTTTTCTTGGCCGGAATTAGAATATACCATGTACAGTTTTTGAATGCAAGCTTTATTTTCATATTTTATAAATTCATTTCCTACATACTCTCTCCACCTATTCCCTCGATACATCCCAGCACGACAAGTCATGGACCAAACCTGAAATCGAGCTTAAATCTAATAGTTTAGTTCATCCCGTAGCACAGCACCTATCATTCCAACCTCAGAGATTAACAACTCTCTTACAGTAAACCACTATCTATTATAAATAGTAGAATATCTTTCAAACTTATATCCGGCTTGCCGTTAACTAGACCACTTTGTCTGTTCGCCATACCAGCTCATGAACAATGTTCTATTCAACTGGAGCCAGAACTGAATCAAAAACCATCAAACCGTAACTCATGTTGTTTCTCCTTTATATAGAAGAAAACAAAAAAACGAAAGCCCCGATATCGTACCGAGGCTTCCGCTTCTTCATTTGTATCATAACGAACCTATGGCAAGTAATTAACCAATTTCAATCTATTAAACTTGTTATTCTCCACCGATGAATACATACCGGCATATAACAATGATAGCTAATATCCACATAAGCCAATGTATCTTCACCTTGCGCTCCGTAACCAGGTTACTGAATACGGCCAGAATGACATAGGATACAATCCCTGCGGAAATCCCGTTCGCAATTCCTCCAGTGAAAGGCATCAATACGATTGTAAGGAAGGCTGGGAAAGCCTGCAGGAAGTCATCCCACTCAATGCTGCGAACCTGACTCATCATCAGGACACCGACGATAATCAATGCCGGAGCTGTTGCAGCTGACGGAACAACCAATGCCAGCGGAGCAATAAACAAGGCCAAAATGAACAGGATACCTGTTGTTACAGAAGTCAGACCTGTACGTCCACCTGCTTCGACACCAGAGGCACTTTCAACGAAAGCAGTAATGGTACTCGTACCCAGGGCAGCACCCGCACTTACACCCACAGCATCGACGAGCATTGCTTTACCAATCGTTTTCTCGCCTTTCTTCTTGTCCTTCATAATCCCCATTCGCGTTGCTGTACCCACCATCGTTCCGAATGTGTCAAACAACTCTACAAAGGTGAAGATGAAGATAATTTCAAACAATCCAAGACTAATTGCACCTTTTAGATCCAGTTGTCCAACCGCCAGATCGCTGAAGTTAGGCAACCAGCTTGCACCGGACAAGCCACTAAGATTCGTAACGCCCATTGGGATACCAATTAACGTTGTGGCAATAATACCGATTAGCAGTGCACCTTTGACGCGCATAACCATAAGTACAGCAATAATGAGTAGTCCGATCAAGGCCAGTAATGCATCGTGATGCGTTATAAAATTACCCAAAGACAGATTGAAGCTGCTGCCCGGAATCGGCTGGCTCAGATCCGCATCTGGTGCAACATTAACTGTTACCGCGACCAGATTAGCCAGTTTGAAACCGACAATGGTAATAAAAAGACCAATACCAACTGTGATTGCCATTTTTAATGAATCCGGAACTGCAACGAGCAGCATCTGACGGATCTTGGTCACAGTCAAAATAATAAATACGATACCAGAGATAAATACGGCTCCGAGAGCGGCCTGCCAGGAAATCGCACCGTTTGAGCTCAAAACCACGGTCATGAAATAAGCATTCAACCCCATGCCTGGTGCAAGGGCGATCGGAATGTTAACGAACAATCCCATGATAATAGTCATCAAACCGGCACCTACGGCTGTTGCAAAAAATACGGCATTATCCGACATTCCAGCTCCAGCTGATCCCAAGAACAGCGTGTTGACAAAAAGAATGTACGCCATTGTCATAAAGGTAGTGAGACCCGCAACAATCTCCGTTCTAACGTTCGTTCCGTTTTCTTTTAATTTAAAGAAACGATCCATAATTCACCAATTCCTCCTTAGAGATGTTGAAGCCATATTGAAAAACGACAAATAACCCTAAGATGAATGCATCACCCAGGGTTTTAGCTGATGAGGAGTGGCACGGTGCCAATACGGAGAACAAAAAAAATTCTAATGTGCGTGGTGTCATGCCCGACGCAATCATGTAGAATTCATGTGCTCAGCCTTCTCCTCTTCGTAGCCAGATCATTAGGGTGATCTCGTAGAGACTCCCGGGCCAATCCCCAGGATTATACGAAGTAGTTATGCGCTATTTGTGTGTTTCCCATCACTATTTTAGGAGGGTTACCTCTAGTTGTCAATGAGAAAAACGAATGTTATTCGCATTCATTAACTAAATCGTTCGTATTATTTAACAAAATGAACCAGTTCAGCGGTTTACAACCCAAATTTACATGAGGTTTCCGGTGAATTTTTCAAGTATATGTTGATCTTGCCAAAGGCTGATTTCCATCATTTGCAACATTCAAAAAGCTACCGCAGTCAAAGGTGGCATGCACACGTTGATCCATGGTAGCTTAATGGGTTATTGATAGAATAATTATGTGATGAGGATAATGTATTTAGGTATTCGTTCGAAAGATTAGGTATAGAGAGCGGACTGCTCGGTTACGAGTTCATTTTTTTACATGATGGGTCCTACATTCTAAATCTCTGTTTGAACGTCCTGTACCTGCTGTTGTTCCGGATCAGTAGTACCGGTTGTTGTTCCTTCATACAACTCCTGATTCCGGGTCTGATCGGAAGACGAATCTGCTGCCTCTACATTTGCAAATGAAGAATCCCCGCACCGAGAGCCAGGTCCTGCATACCCGAGCCGCATCCTGCCAGCATCACCATCAGAAACGCACTTCCAATGCCCATCTTCCATTTGCTCATATTGTCGGTTTTACGCATACATTCAATTCTCCTTTCAGTGCCATGTAGCCGTATTATGTACTCAGTGTACAAGCCCCACATGAAAACAAGCTGAAATGAACCTAAAAAAGAAATTAAATATTCAGAGGTTCCTCGTTATACCACCATCCACTCTCATCCCATATACCTGCTGCCATAATCGCCTGCTTCGCGACTTTTTGCTGTTTGGCATTTTTCAAATGAACAATCATTCTTTCCAAGGGTTTACGATGAATCAGGGATTCGATATCCTCAGCGGTAATCTGTTTCATTTGCAGGAGAGCGAGCTCTTTAAGGCTAGTGCGGCAACCTCCTTACGATTCCATCCTGGTTTAAGTTCGATTCTTTGTACAACACCAAATGAAAGAAAAACAAGAGACCGAAGATCCTTTGACGGAATCTCCGATCTCTTGTTATTAAATCTGTGTAGTTAAAACTTCTATTCCCACTCAATCGTTGCTGGTGGTTTGGAAGTTACGTCATACACAATACGGTTTACGTTATCCACTTCGTTAACGATCCGCACGGAGATTTTCTCCAGTACGTCCCAAGGGATACGTGCCCAGTCAGCTGTCATTCCATCGATGGACGTTACAGCACGGATACCTACAGTATAGGAATACGTACGCGCGTCACCCATTACCCCAACACTCTTCATGTTAGGCAGGGCTGTGAAGTATTGCCAGATTTCGCGGTCAAGACCGGCTTTGATAATTTCTTCACGCAGGATGTAGTCCGAATCACGAACGATTTTGAGCTTGTCCTCAGTCACTTCGCCCAGTACACGGATAGCCAGACCCGGACCTGGGAACGGCTGACGCCATACGATCGCTTCTGGCAGACCGCACTCTTCGCCGACTTTACGCACTTCGTCTTTGAACAAAGCGCTCAGTGGTTCGATCAGCTTGAAGTTCATGTCCTCAGGTAATCCGCCCACATTGTGGTGGGATTTGATCGTTTGAGCTGTCGCTGTGCCACTTTCCACGATATCCGTGTACAGTGTACCTTGCGCCAGGAAAGCAAAATCATCAAACTGCTTGGACTCTTCGTCAAATACGTAAATAAACTCGTTACCGATGATTTTACGTTTTTGTTCCGGATCATCCACGCCTGCCAGTTTGGACAGGAAACGCTCTTGCGCATCAATTTTGACAACTTTCATGTCGAATTTGCCGACGAACGTCTCCATTACGCTCTCCGCTTCGCCTTTGCGCAGCAGACCATGGTCGATAAACATACATGTCAGTTGGTCACCGATGGCTTTGTGAAGCAATGCAGCCACAACGGAGGAATCCACACCGCCGCTAAGTGCGCACAATACTTTACCGTCGCCCACTTTTTCACGGATATCCTTGATCGTATCTTCGATGAACGTCTCCATGCTCCAGTTGCCTTCGCAACCACAGATTTCGTACAGGAAGTTTTTAATCATTTCATTACCGCGAACAGAGTGGCGCACTTCTGGATGGAACTGAACAGCATACAATTTGCGCTCGTCATTGCTCATCGCAGCGATTGGCGCACTTTCCGTGCCTGCATCCAGTTTGAATCCAGCAGGAAGAGCAACCACGTGGTCACCATGACTCATCCATACCGTATGTTCACCTTCGATACCTTGTGCGAGAGCAGAACCTGGTGCAAACTCGATATCCGCTTTACCGTACTCGCGCTTCTCGGAACGCTCCACTTTACCATCAAGCTGTTGTGCCATGAGCTGCATGCCGTAACAAATTCCGAAGATTGGCAAGCCCAGATCATAAACGGCCGGATCTACGTGTGGTGCATTTTCTGCGTAAACGCTAGATGGTCCACCGGAGAACACGATACCCTTTGGTGATAATTCTGCGATTTTCTCCGCTGGTGTGTTATACGGCAAAAGCTCGCTGTATACGCCGAGATCCCGAATTCTTCTGGCGATTAACTGGTTGTATTGTCCCCCAAAGTCCAGGACAACCACTATTTCATTTTGCTTATTCATTACCGTGCCTCCCTCAATTAATGAAACTAATTATACGCAACGACAAAACATACCGTCAAGGAAAGGCGAAACTCCTTTTTTCGACATCTCAAAACATGGCAAATCCAACGTCTGAAATTACGGTATTGGGTCGATTATTTTCACTTTGATTCTATTTATTTCCGATCGGAAATATAAGAAAAGGCTTTATGCACTATTTTCATTATAAAAGAGATCTTCCGCATGAAGCTCGCGGTGTATGCTCGCGGAAAGACGCCTCGTTCGCTTATAGGGCGAGAAAGGCGTCTATGTATAGCGCTGTACTTCGTGTTACAGCGCCTGCATCCGCCGGGCCAGATGAAGCGCCCGGCGCAGGAAGTCCAGACTGTCCGCGCGCAGCGGACGGTCCGGCCCGTACAGCAGCCGTTCCCAGTCGGCTGCAAACCGCGCGATGTCCGCGCCATCCGTGCCTGCGGCCACAGGGGGTGACGCTGCATATTCACGCAGCGTCATTCCCGGCGGCCGCGGGCCGTAGCGGCGCGCGAGCGCGGCCCAGACCGGAGCGGCGGCGCTAAGCAGCCGCTCGCGGTCTGGAAAGCTGCTGCGCGGCCACGCCAGCAGCAGCCTTAGGCGCAGCGCGGGGCGAAGCCGCCGCATGCGCACGGCCCCGGCGGCGCACAGCAGCGCCGCTGCCGCAAGGGCTGCCGCGAGCCATGGGTGCGCGGCAATGGCCCGTGCGCGGGCGAGCAGCCATGCGCCCGCGTGAGCCACCCCGCCGTCTGTCTGCGGCGGGGTTACGGCAACGGGCTGCTGCCCGCTAAGCGCAGCAACGTCTTGGCCTTCACCCTGAGTCATGGTGAAGCCAGGCGTAGCCTCGAATGGCATCCAGCCCGCGCCGGGAAATACACTTCAACCCAGGAGTGTGCATCTCCCTGAGTAACGATGTATTGCCCGGAGTCGTCCGGGTCTGCTTCACCCGGTCCAAAACCCTTAACCCAGCGTGCCGGGATACCCTCTGCACGCAGCAGTACAATCATGGCTGTTGAGAAATGATTGCAATATCCCTGCCGTGTGACGAACAGAAAATCGTCCACAAAATCAGTTCCTCGCGGTGGCATACGGGTATCCAGTGTATATTCGGCGTGGTCGGCTAAGTAATTCTTCACGGCTTGTACAGCATCATAACGGGTTTCGCTGCCCCGAATGATTTCCTTGGCAAGAGCCTGTACACGCCCGGGAAGCGAAGTCGGCAGTTGCAGATACGTTCTGCGAACAGCGGCTGGATCCTTCATTGTGGACGTCTTCTCCAGAAGGCGTAGTTGTTCAGGTGTTGCCACAGAAATCATCACATCTGCCGTATAACTTTTGACCGGCTGATCGTCATAGGTACCCGCGAGCCATAACGTTGCTGAATCTTCATTCGACAGAAGTAAACGTTTGTTCTTCTGAAGATCACTGTTCTTATCCTGGAACGAAAGATTGAGCGGCGTTCCGCCTGTAAAAAGGGGATTTGGTCCTCGCCATTCTCGCTTCATCGTCACCGTTTGACGAATACGCTGCCAATAGGCTGGATACTCCCAACCATCGGTACGCACCAATCCGGATGGACTTGCTGTCGCAAAGCTTTGCACCGGATCGCTCCAGGTGCTTCCGTTATAATATGAACGGGTCTCGCCCCGCCAATACGTAGCTACCGAGCTTTTCGCCGTAAAAAAAATCGTGTCTCCCTGTACCAAAGGTGCCCCCATTGGTGCATCCGCTGTACTATATCCTGTGACAGCGGATGCGGCAGGAATACTTCCGTGCTGTGTATAGCCTGCCCAGCGGGCCAGTCGCTCACCCATCTGCTCAAGGGATATCCGTTCCGGCGGAGGAAGGAAAGCAAGCTGACCAGGAATCGCTGAGCAAAGTACCATACCTGCCGACACCGTAAGTGTTACTGTACACCAACGGCCGTAAGGACTGTTCCTAAAGATCGGGGTCGTGACCCCGCCATTAAGACGAAGCAACTGCAGCATGGCCTGAATGAGTAGAATCCACAGCACAGAACGTACTACCGAAGCATATACATCCAGCCCGGCAAAGGATTCAAGCAGCAGCAAATAGACCAATGTTGCACTGCCAAACAGCATCACACTTCGTCGCAGCAGTACAAGCGACTGCACAGAAGCCATTAGCATGCTCCAGCCGCACATCATGAGCAGACCTCTTGTCTCCACACTAATGGAGTGAAAACGCCAGGTACTCAAGAAACTGCCCATATCTGCCGAAAAAGTGGCCGGGTATGTAGTTGCCCATCCGGCAGGGTCATTCCCTCCATATATGCAGCATAATGCGGCTAGCGCAATGCAGAGCCTGATTAGTATTCCCGTGATCCAGCCCGTACGAAGCAACCCCATGAGAAGCAAGGCCCCTGTTAATCCTGCCATTACGGACAAGAATCGTTCACTGCCCTGCTGACCCGTTGACGTTATAGGATAGATCCACTCCAGGGACAATATAAGCAAAATGGCAGAAATACCAATTCTGTAAAGGAGAGGCTCCGAGCTTTGACCATTACTCCTCAGATCTACTCCAGATGTCCTCGTTTCAGCTTTATATATGGATTGCACAGACTCTAATCCTAAACTGGCGGTACGCCCCTTTCAGCTACTGTGGAATTCGCTTGAAGGTTTCCATTATGCTCCCACATCTGTTACCTCCGCCTTTCTCATTGAAGGTAATGAGCCGTCTGTGATCCAATGGATCTGTACTCCTCTTTGACGAAGCTGTTCCAGACTTTCATTGCCCGCGTCACGATTGGTTTGATCGGTCAGTTGAACATCTACCCTGTACCCCAACCCGGTTGCACACATTACCCAGTCCACCAGAGCGTCATCCATTCTTCCGGTGAGAACCACAATTCGTGACCCGATCGCAATTCTATCCAACATCTCTGTACGAAGCGACGGAGTTATAGCGTGAGATGTTGAGATTCGTGCCTGTGCCAGTTTGTCCAGTTCATGGCTTTCAGGTGAATACAAGAGTTCTTGTTGCCATTTCTCCTGGTGGGCAGATCCTGACCCACCGCCTTCTGTCCACAGCTGATAAGGTATGTTATCCCGTTCAGCGGTATAAATCCAACGAGCAGCTGCACGGACCGCACGTTCAAAAGCAGGCGTATCTCTCTTTTCTGACTGCTTTACTTCATAACCTGATGCACCTTCATACACAAGGATACCCAGCGAGGCAGAATCTGAGGATTCAGGCAAAAAAGTCTGAAGCCGACCCGTTTTGGCTGTACTTTTCCAATGAACACGCCCAAGAGGATCTCCTTGCTGGTATTCCCGGAACTCAGGACTTCGATTTCCCTGACTGCTTCTTCGTTCAGACAGCGCATCTTCACCTATGGCTGAGCATTCTCCGGGAGCACTCTCGCCCCATTCCATTGCTTGAGGCACAACAATTAGCGGGGTATGATTCACCGTCTCTGCAGAGGCCGTATTCCATCCGAAAATATCACCCCAATACAATTTCCCTGATTCCCATCTGTACACACCTCTTCGCAAACCCGATAATTCATATTGATACGTAAACTGGCGACGGGTTCCGGGAAAAGTAATTTACGGTGTACGCCAGCAGGTGTATTCTCACACAGAATGATCCATAACAGTGGAATCGGACAGTCGAATTTCAGTTCCACCGCTACCGTCGTTCTTTCACCTGCCACAACCCGATTCGCATGCATTTGCCGCCGAATGTTAATATTGCGCGGACCGAAAAAATGGATACTCAGTGCGCTTGCGAGCATCAAGGTCGCGATCATGGACAGAAAAAGCGCGGCTTTACCGCCATGCCATACATAGAAAGAGGCAAAAGCCACCACCAAGACAGCACCCAACATCCGTTGACCCAGCGCACTCATTGACGCCGTCCCCTTCCCTGTGCCGCCATCTGAACAGGTACAGGGACCGCTGCCAGAACTTCCTGAATTACCTGCGCCTGCCCCCAGACTTCCGCTCTGTTCTGGGCCTTTAACTGAACACGGTGGGAAAGGACCGGGACAGCCATCTCTTTCACATCATCGGGAATGACATAGCTTCGACCTTGGAGATAAGCAAACGATTGTGCAGCAGCCATCCAGGCCAATGTTCCGCGCGGGCTAATGCCCAGTCTTACCGACGGATGACTTCTGGAGGCCACGGCGACAGCAACCAGATACTGTTTGACCACAGGGTCAACATGTACATACTTCACTTCACGCTGCATGGCTACGACTTCTTCAGCAAGCATGACAGGACGAAGTTCATCAAACAGTTCTCTGCTTTGCATCCTAGTTAACAGTTCGACTTCCTGCTCCGGCTCAGGGTATCCCAGTCCAATCTTCATGATAAATCGGTCCAGCTGCGCTTCAGGCAGACGATAGGTGCCCTCGAACTGCAAAGGATTCTGTGTCGCCAGCAAAAAGAACGGGCGTGGCAAAGCATAGGTTGTGCCATCCACCGTAATGCGTCGTTCCTCCATCGCTTCCAGTAGTGCAGACTGGGTGCGGGGGAAGCCCGATTGATTTCATCCGCCAGAACAATATTGGACATGACGGGTCCTGGGCGAAATTTGAATTCTCCCGTATGTGGATGATACATCGACGTACCTGTCACATCCGCCGGCATCACGTCCGACGTGAACTGAATTCGTCCCATAGAGCAATCCAGTGCAGAAGCGACAGCGCGAACCAGCATCGTTTTGCCTGTACCCGGTACATCTTCCAGAAGTACATGCCCTCCACTAAGCATTGCAGTCAGCACATATCGAATTTCTTGTTTCTTGCCAATTATCACACTTTCCACTCGCTTCATAACTCTATTCAGCAATTCAACGGCATGTTCATGTTCCATTCGGATATAAGACATTTCTCCTGATCTCCTTCCATCCATCGGCATTCCTGAAACATACTAATCTATGATTCAGTGTTGCCCGGAAGTAGAGAGAATAGTCCTGCACGAGCGACTTTATTCAGATCAATTTATCCATATACATGCTGGTCGCCGATGCCAGAGGCACGCTGGCTTTCACAATCCATTCCTTTTCATTGGCCTTCAGTGAATCAATATCTGTTCCCATATGCTCCATTAAATCCCGTAGCGGAACCCAGGTTGTTCCTCCCTGGCTCTGCACAACTGCCTCTGTTGTCCTATCATGGATCAATTTTGCACTTTTCGTTGTCAGTTCTCCGCTGATGCTGTCTGCATGGATGATTCGGTCTTTCCATATGGCTGTAGCTGTCCGGGTGTCTGCATTCCAGCGAGCGCTGCCGCCGAACTTTTTCATAAAGGTCCGCAAAGGCACCATGATCCGCTGATCTTCCACACGAAACTCTCCTTGCTTCAATGTGGCCGCTGTGAAGCCAATCTCCACCTTCAGTTCCTTGCCTGCCAACCACAGGTTGCTGTTCTCCTGTACATGTTCTGCAATCCACTCCGTACCCGGAGCCTTGCGTGACTTGTATTTCCCATTGGAATCGATGCGGAATTGAACAGGTTGATCCGAGGCTTTCATCGTGTCAAAACGAAAACCTTGACCGCGGTAGTACTTGATAATGCCAGGAAGTGCTTTTACCGTCTCAGCATGAGCGCCTCCATCATGCATCAACACAATGACCGAACGTGCCCCGCCAGGCAACTTGGTAGCATTGCGCAAAATTTCTTTAGCGGGAACACCCTTGCGTTTGGAATCACCACTGTCAACGTTCCAGTCCATAACGGTGTACCCGCCCAATTTCATCAGATCAAAATAACTCTGGTCAAAATGTCCATAGGTACCGCCTGGTGCACGTACCAGATTCGGACGAAATCCGGTAATTCGATTTACGACTTCCTCTGTTTGTTTGATCTGCTTCCAGAACACTTTGAAATCACTGTACAGCTGTTCATAATTATGATTAAACGTATGATTGCCCAACGCATGTCCATCTTCCACAACCGCATTGATCATCTCAGGATAACGTTCTGCCTGCTCACCAAGCACAAAGAATGTAGCCAGAACCTGCTCCTTGCGCAAAATATCCAATACTTCACGGGTATGGTTACCCGGTCCATCGTCAAAACTCAAATAGACTACTTTGTCTTGGGAATTCTCTTCTTTGGAGGCGGGCGCAGCAGAGCCCGAAGCAGAAGATGCGTAAGTTGTGCCTGCATATGCAGCAAATACACTTAGCAGTACCACAATGCGAAGAACAAGCACAGACCATTTTCCAGATAAAAATGTATGTATTGGTGTTACCATGAACGAATCAACCTCCAACGTCTCTAGTGAATTTGCTGATAGACTTCAGCAGATTTGTTAGAATTATATGGAGGACGCCCTGAAAAAAGACGCGATTTTGTTTTATAATTTTTCACAATTCGGGATGGCTCGTGATTGATTCTTCGCTTCGGATTAGGTAGCATAATGGACAGGTAGGATCATGAACAAAACGCCTTGGAGAGTAAGTATCTCCTCCCACCCTGTCTGCAGGAGAGTGAAGTCTATTGGAATGGCTTGAGAAGGTCCAGCATCTGTTTGGATCCTACGGATACAGCGTTTTATTTTTTGGCTTATTGCTTGAATTCATTGCCCTTCCCTTCCCGGGAGAAACGACCATGGCTTATGCAGGATATCTGTCCTACAAGGGTCATCTGGACTTTGGAATACTTGCCATCCTCGCTTTCCTGGGAACGACGATTGGCATGACGATCACGTATTTTATTGGTGCCAAAGCAGGTCTGCCGTTCATTACGCGATATGGAAAATGGTTTCTAATGAAACCGGACAAGCTGGATAAAACGCAAAAGTGGTTTGCCAAGTACGGCAATGCTCTGATCTTCATCGGTTATTTCATTCCGGGAGTGCGACATTTCACCGGATATTTCGCGGGTATAGCCGCTGTTCCCTTTCGCAAATTCGCTCTCTACGCCTATTCAGGCGCATTGTTCTGGGTGTTTCTGTTTCTGGGCATAGGTAAATTATTCGGTCCCCAATGGAACGCGGTGTTCCAGCTTGCCCATCAATATACAGCTTACATTGTCGCAGGTATTGCACTGCTGTTAATTGCAGCCGTACTTTACCGTTATCGAAA
Organism: Paenibacillus sp. 1A_MP2; assembly: GCF_052244825.1. Taxonomy (NCBI): domain Bacteria; kingdom Bacillati; phylum Bacillota; class Bacilli; order Caryophanales; family Paenibacillaceae; genus Paenibacillus; species Paenibacillus sp. 1A_MP2. The sequence continues at coordinate 6,448,649 of NZ_JBQQCS010000001.1, forward strand.
AGCGTGGGCAGCCCGATCGCTGCGCAAGCCTGCTGCTGTTCGGCAAAGACAAAAGTAAACGGTGAGGGTGCCAAACCTCCGGGTTAACTCTCTGTTATTAGCAAGGAGCTGCATGTGCGGCTCCTATTTTTCATGTTCTTTTGGTTGTGCGTCTAATCTTAAAAGCTTCACGTGCCCTTAGCCATCCATAAGCGGTAAGCAAAATAGCAATTGCTGCGAAACCCAAACCTCCTGCGAAACCAAGCTTACGGGGCTCAACCACTTCCAATAATAAACCCGCACCAAACATGGATAACCCCAGCATGCTACTACTGCATGCCGTTACCAAACCATAGATGAGTCCTCGGTATTTCTCAGGTGTATCTCCCATCAACAATGTATCCAGACAAGCATTGCCTACCCCCGACATAAGGGCCAGCAGAATATAGATCAGAACTGCGATCACAGGCAGAGTCGCGATACTAAGAAGCATAAGTAATCCCCCTTCTACGAGTAGACACATGACTACTCCCGGGAGTAACCATTGCTGAAAATAACGAGCGCACCAGTTGCTTAATACCAGCCCTATACCTAGCGCCGCATAGAACAGACCTACACCCCAATCCCCAAGGCCAAACACTTCAATGGCATATACGCTAATCAATACATTGTCGATCCCATTTATGACCGGTACCCACAACTCGAACAGGATGATGATCTGTAATGCTACAGAGGACCGAACCAACCGCCATATAACCAAGAAAATAGGCGCTGCAATGGAGTTTCGAGCGATCACAGAATTTCCAGAAACAGCACCTCCAGAACCATCTCCCCTTCCAGAAGTACTCTCACGTGGTTCAGTCTCAACCATAGGCGGAAATAAGACGTTGCGTATTAAACCTGCTGCTATTAGAAAGCATAAGGCATTCGTAATAAACGCAGCCTGTGGACCAATCACGGAAGATGTGATTCCCCAAGAAAGGCACCTACTATCAGCACGGTACCGTTCATTACCTGTTCAAGTCCGTTAATTTTGAGCAAATTCTCCGGTTGAACAAGCAATGGTATTCCTGATTTCCGGACAGGCGCATAGAGAGCCTCACCACACGCTAGTAAAGTACTCGCTGTGTATAGAATCCACATATCATCTGCACTGTTCACGAGCAAATAACTCAGAGCAAGAGGCACCCTTATCAGATTAGTAAGCAGCATAATCTTTCGCCGTGAGAAGCGTATGGTTAACATGCCTCCTGCCGGGGAGAGCAGCAGAAATGGAAGCACACGCAGACCAAGGGCTAGTCCTATGGCAAGTCCAGATCCTGTTGTACTGAGAATTAGCGAAAGCATGGCGACCTGACAGAAACGGTCACCTATGCCGTTCACTAATCCGGCGACAAAGAACTTGCGGTACTCCGATTCTTTTTGTAGCAGAAGTAATACGGAAGATCTGGACAACATGAAAAACCCTCTTCTCAAAATTAGATATAAATCTAATTAGATATTATGCTAATAATAAAGGATTGACAATGTTCTTTTTTATTCTGCGGGATAATCAATAACACATTTGTGATAATCCTGATTCATCCAGGTCATACTAATTTGCAAATATAGGGTGTATAAGGGGTGAAGGAATGAGTACAGCATCGCAGAGCAGTCTGGATCAGACGATATCTCCGAATCTTACGGATAATATAGATTACTGCAACCAAGTGATGGGGAATAGCAAAGACTTGATGATTCGCCCACTGCATTGTTTGCAAAAATGGCCTTCTGTCATGTTGTACATCGATGGAATGGTGGATGTGCAGATTATCAATCGTTCCATCCTGGAATCCTTGTTACAAACCCGGGAGATACCTGAGTTTTCGGAGGATAATGAGCATCTGGTCTATCTCCAGAATGACGTGCTAGCGGCCAGCAACGTGTTATTAATTGATGAGATGAAAGACATTCTTGATGCCCTTCTGGCGGGCTTTGCCGTTGTGCTCCTAGAAGGTTCCACTCGGGGCCTGAAAATTGCAGCAGCAGGCTGGGAAGACCGTCCCGTCGGTGAACCGATCTCCCAGACCGTTGTTCGAGGGCCCATGGAAGGCTTCAATGAAAACTTACGTACAAATACAGGCTTAATTCGCAAACGAATTCGAGACCCCCATCTCTGGATTGAGGAAAGGGAGCTTGGTCGAGTCACGAACACCAGGGTAGCAGTGGTATATCTGGAGCATATCGTTGATCAAGAGGTTGTAAAAGAACTGCGGCGCAGACTGGATGAGATTGATATTGACGCTATTCTGGAAAGCGGATATATCGAGGAACTCATACAGGACAAAACAGGTACGATCTTCCCTACGGTTTATAACAGTGAGCGACCAGACAGCGTATGTGCTGCACTGCTTGAAGGTCGGGTAGCGATCATTATAGACGGAACTCCTTTCGTACTGCTTGTCCCTGCCCTGTTTGTTCATTTCTTTCAGTCTCCCGAAGATTACTACCAACGTGCCGACATCAGTTCGTTAATTCGACTAATCCGTTATCTGGCTTTTTTTATCGCGCTGCTCGCTCCATCCTTTTATATTGCCATTACTACCTTTCACCAGGAAATGCTGCCTACCAACCTGCTTATTAGTCTGGCAGCTCAGCGTGAAGGTGTTCCATTCCCGGCATTCATTGAAGCCATCTTAATGGAGCTAACCTATGAGATTTTACGGGAAGCCGGCATCCGGATTCCGAAGACTGTCGGTCAGGCCGTTTCCATTGTGGGTACCCTTGTTATTGGTCAGGCCGCAGTAGATGCAGGCGTTGTATCGGCTGCCATGGTTATTATCGTATCCATTACAGCGATATCCAGTTATGTTATTCCGGAAAATGGACTTTCCATCTCTGTACGGATTCTGCGTTTTGTCCTGATGATTCTAGCTGCCGCCTTTGGTTTCTACGGGATTCTGATGGTTCTGCTGATTACGGTAACCCATCTATGCAGTTTAAGATCCTTTGGTGTGTCTTATATGTCCCCGTTTGCACCTTATATCGGGAAAGACCTCAAAGATACCATTTTCCGCGTGCCTTGGTCCCGGATGAAAACCCGTCCGATCTCTACCGGAACTCCGAACGTAACCAGACAGGCAAACAAAAAAACGAAGCGATAATCGGTAAGGAGAACGTGTATGAACAAATGCCTACAATTGATTCTATCTTTTGCCGTTCTGCTCCCTCTCCTTACCGGATGCTGGGATCGACAGGAACTCAATGAACTTGGCATCATGCTGGGTCTTGGTGTGGACAAGGATGGAGACATGATCAAGGTGAGTGCCCAGGTTGTTGTTCCCAATGAAGTATCCTCCAAGTCAGGGGCGGTAAAGGAACGCCAGTGACTCAGTATCAGGCTTCTGCGCCTACCTTGTTTGAAGCCATTCAAAAGTTAACACAATCAAGCCCACGCCGCATTTTCATGGCGCATATCCGTGTGATGGTCATTGGTGAAGAGTATGCACGGAAAGTCGGGATTTACGACATTACTGAAGCATTAATGCGTGAACCTACCGTCCGTCCTGATTATTACGTCATGGTTGCACGTAACACAACAGCCTCCAAAGTACTTGACGTGCTCACACCACTTGAGAACTTACCTGCAGAAAAGATGTTTAATTCACTGGATGTATCCACCAAGACCTGGTCACCCACAACAACCGTAACCGGGGATCAATTAATGGAATATATCCTTTCTCCCGGAATACAGCCGGTAATCACAGGGGTTGAGGTTGTTGGTGAAGCGGAGAAAAGTGGTAGTCAAGCTAATATTACAACAATTAAATCTCCGGCCAAGCTGAATTCAACTGGACTATCCGTCTTTAAAAAAGACAAGCTCATTGGCTGGTTAACGGAAGACGAATCTAAGGGATATAACTATATTCGAAACAATGTGGTATCCACGATCGGTCATCTTCCTTGTCGAAAGGATGGTTATGTGACCTTTAAAACACTTCGAACAACAACCAAACGCAAAGCAAAAGTCGTTGCGGGACACCCTGTAATCGACATTAAGATAAAAAATGTATCATCTATTGGTGCCGTGGAATGCGGAATTAAAATTGGTTCAATGAAAGTCCTCAAGGAACTGGAACGTGACAGTGAGGAACGACTTAAAGATCTGATGCAAGAATCCATTAAATCGGTACAGCGCAAATTTCATGTCGATATATTCGGGTTTGGGCAAGAGGTTTATCACTCGGATCCCAAGTTTTTTAAAAAGGTGGAAAAGGATTGGGACGACTATCTCGAAAATCTGGATGTTCATTACGATATCAATGTGCAAATCAAACGTGTAGGCACACTGGATGATTCGTTCAAAGATCAAATTAGGGAGTGAGACAGGGTGCTACTTACACTTAGTGTCATTGTGACTGCAGGGCTAATTGGGTGGTTCGATCTGCCTAGACTCATCCGTCGTAAGGAATGGAAGGAAACTATTGTGTACAGTGCCTTGCTGCTCTTGGCTACCTTCCTCAGTGTATTTGCGATCAATTTGTGGGAATTTCCCAGTCCGCTTTATCTCATCATATGGATCTATGAACCGGTAAATCAATTTTTAGCACACTTGACTGGAACTTAGGAAAAAAAGGAGGTGGACATTATGCTTGAACAGGGCCGCATCGGAATAAGACAATTGTCCACCCTTATATTCATGATGGTGGTCGGGGATATGATGCTGATCTATCCTTCGGTTATCACTTCCTATGCCAAACAGGATTCCTGGATATGTGCACTTATCGGCGTTCCACTCGGAATGCTGCTCATGCTAATGTACTTAAAGTTATGCAGCTTGTATCCAGAGAAAAATCTGATACAGATTCTGCGCAGTATCCTGGGATTTTGGCCAGGTTCTTTAATTTCCGTATTTTACCTTTTCTTTTTTGCCGTAGGGGCTTCAGCCCATACCAGAGAAGTCGGAGACTTCATCACGTCTCAAATTTTTCAATATACTCCGATTCGAGTCATCATTCTGATGTTTGTCATCACCTTGGGCTGGGGCCTGTATCATGGCTTAGAAACAATGGGACGCAGCAGTGAATTACTGATGCCTATCCTGATCGTATTTATTTTTGTACTTGCACTCTCTCTGCTGCCCAGATTGATCCCAGCAATTTGAAACCTTTGAAGGACACTAGCGTCGTTCCCATCCTTCAGGGAACTCTCGTTAGTATCATATATCCGGTAGGTGAACTGATTCCCATTATGATGGTTCTTCCTTACACAATAAAACAGGCGCACCAGACCCGGGACGTACTTTTGTCAGCAGGAGCTGGAAACCTATTGCTTGCGATCCTGGTTACCATCTCCTTGCTCGTTCTAGGCGCTTTCCTTACACAGCATAATATTTATGCTTCCTTTGTTTTATCTCAGAAGATTAATATCGGTGGTTTCTTTGAACGGATCGAAGCCATTATGGCTTCTTCCTGGCTAATCTCCACGTATGTCAAAGCAATAGTGTATTTGTATGCATTTGTTGTTGGATGTGCCGAATTATTCAGGCTCAAGCAGTATCGCATGCTTATCTTGCCAGCATCCTTGTTGGTATTTGCCCTTGCCAATTTGGTCTCGCCCAATTTGACTTTCATTGTCATTACCGTCGTTCCATACTGGGTAGATTGGGACACCACATTATGTATTATTTTTCCTGGATTGTTATTGTTGGTGCATAGGTTCAAAAAAGGATGGAAATCAAAGTCTTCCGGATAGCATAATATTGATGCCTCTGTTAGCTGTCGATTAGAAAGGAGGATAGAGACCATGATTATTAAAGATAAAATAACTATCCGGCAATTTGCACTGCTTACCTTTCTTGTCATGGTTGGGGATATGATTCTGATCTATCCTTCATTGGTCACAACCTTGGGCAAACAGGATGCATGGATATGTTCTTTCCTCAGCCAGCCTATCGGTCTATTTATCATTTGGATCTTTTACAAGCTACACCAAACCTACCCTGAACTATCTTTAATTGAGATTTGCCAGAAATTGCTTGGTTCATGGATTGGATCGATCTTGTCTGCTGGTTACCTGTTCTATTTCGCCATTGGCGCTGCCATCTGTATCCGTGAGGTTGGAGACTTCATGACGACTCAAATCTACCTCGAAACCCCCATCCGTGTTATTTTAATTATGCTCTTGTGTGCGCTAATCTGGGGCCTAATGAAAGGATTGCAAACCATGGGGGCAACGAGTGAACTATTGACTCCAATTGTTGTTGTCTTTATGGCTCTTCTGTTCGTGGGGCTGCTGCCCAAAATAGACGCTTCACATCTGCGACCATTCCTGAGCAGCAGCTGGGTCCATTTGGTTGAAACCGTTATTCGCGGAGCATTTACCTCCTTCGGGGAACTGATCGTACTTACGATGATTCTTCCTTATGTGACGTCAGGGCCACACGTTAAACGAGATCTGCTGCTTGCCACTTTCTGTGGAGGCCTGCTACTATGTGTGCTGTTATTGTTTTCCCTTATGGTTGTAGGACCTTTTCTGACCCAGCATAACATTTTCATTTCCTACACCCTGTCTCAAAAAATTAATGTGGGTAACTTTTTTGAGCGTATTGAAGCCTTTATGGCTACTGCTTGGTTAATTGCAACCTATTTTAAAAGCCTGTTGTACATGTTTGCTTTTGTTATCGGACTAGCTCAGCTGTTTCGGTTAAAAACATACAAACCACTCATTCTCCCTTCATCCTTGCTCATGTTTGCATTGTCCATCCTGATTTCTCCCAATGTCATTTTTTATATTGAAACCATTATGCCTGCCTGGGTGGATTGGGATATAACCGTATGTTTTATCATTCCGCTCCTTCTTCTACTTGTTCACCGGATCCGTTCTCGCAAGAACAACCAGACAACTTCTGATCGTGTTTCAACATAAAAAAGGCTGTGTTCACGTCAGAATCCGCGAGCACAGCCTATAATATTTTTTTATAACTCCCTTACCGCTTCCAGCGCAGCTTCAATATGTCCTTTGACTCTCACTTTCGACCACGACTTCAGAAGGACACCCTCTTCATCAATGAGGAACGTGGAGCGTACCATCCCCATATATTCCTTGCCATACAACTTCTTGAGCTGCCATACGCCGTATTGCTCGGCAACCTGATGTTCTTCGTCTGACAGCAAGATGAATGGCAAGCCGTATTTGGCAATGAATTTGTCGTGCTGCTTCATCGGATCAACACTAATCCCCAGAATAACTGTATTTAACCCCTCAAACTCCTCATGACGATCACGGAAATCACATGCCTGCTGGGTGCAGGACGAAGTCATATCCTTCGGGTAAAAATAAATCAACACCCGCTGTCCGCGATAATCCGAGAGCTTCACCGTCTCTCCCGTACTGGACGGAAGCTCGAAGTCTGGTGCCAACTTTCCTTCGGTTAATGTCATCTCATTTCCTCCTTTCGTCTATGCTTTCGTAAAAAGTGGTTCCGTTATGATCCCGCTCCGCGATACTTCTTCACGCCATAATTCCAGAGCAGAAGGCCCATGGAACCAAACGCTAACCCCATCACAGGTGTCAGCATCGCCATACGATGCATTTCCGTTCGTTCCAGGAACAGGGCTGCGGGATAAATGCCCACAAAGGCAAACGGAATGACCCACGTTAATAGCACCTGAATTGCACGGTTATAGATGGTTACCGGATAACGTCCATATCCCTGAATGTTGTACATTAATGGCAGGATGCCTGTAGGCGCGTCCGAATAGAAAGACAATGACGTTAAAGTGATATAGATTCCTGCATAGATTAACACGGAACTCAGAGCAAGAATAATGAGGGCCGGAATATGCCACCACTCCAATCCAAGCCCCATCTCCGCACCACTAATGCCCATAATGATTAGGCCAATAAATGAACCAACGAGTGCGGCGGGTCCACATTTTCAAGTAAAATCTGGAACAGGTTATGCGCAGGCCGGGTCAATATGCGATCCATCTCACCTTTGACGATATATCGTTCACTGAATCCCCATAGATTGATAAAGCAACTGAAGATGCCGTAAGGCACCATAAAATATCCATAGACAAAAAGGACTTCACTCTCACTCCAGCCACCCAAATTATCAGTATGTCGGAAAACCACAAAGATGAAGATCAGATTGGTTGCCTGGAACAGCAAATCCGAAAGGATCTCGACCCAAAAGTCGGCGCGGTATGTGAGACGTGTTTTCATGTAATTTTTTAAATATTCCCAGATCAGACCCAAATAGTACACTTGGTTACCCTCCTTGCACGAACAGACGCTTGCGCGCCTGACGCCAGATCAGCATCATCGGAATGAGCAGTATGACAAACCAGAACACCTGAATGCCGAGTACACTCCAGATGCCAGTGCCTTCCACTCTTCCGGTGAAGACGGAGCCGGGCAGATAGGTAATGGCCTGAAAAGGCAATACTTTCATCACTGCGGACATCCAGCCCGGATAGAGGCTGATTGGGATAATCAGACCGGAGAACAGATCAACCACGACGCGTTTCATGCGCATCATGCCCTCATTGTTTTCCACAAAGAATGCGGCCAGTCCCGTAATGACATTAATCTGGGAGTTAATCAGGAAACTGAAGAACAGCATGACCAGAAAACCAATCCACGCGGACGGCGCCGTGGGCAGTTCAACCGGGAACAACAGAATGGCAATGAGCATTCCCGGAATCATGAGCAGCAGGAAACGGAAAATCCCTTCACCCAGACCCTGCATCATTTTGACCATGACATAATTGATCGGTCTTATAAATTGAATGGCAATGGAGCCATCCCGAATGTCTGTGGCTATTTCCCGGTCCAGGTTGTTAAAATAAAACGCACGCGCCATCCACGATACCGCCACATAAGTCGTCATCTGAGCTGCCGTAAAACCGCCTAGTTCACCACTACTGCCGTAAATGGCTTGCCAGGTAAAGTAATACACGCCGATATTCAGCGTATATATCAAAATGCCGGAATAATAATTCACCCGGTATGCAAGCATCGTCAGGAACCGGATGCGCATAAAATCAAAAAATGCACTATTCATCTTAGGATACACCCACCGTTCCGTTCCCGGCTCCCACAATCTCGGGACGCTCAGCGGAACCGGATTGGTAAATACTGCGCACGATCTCATCCGTGTTAATCTCAATAATCTGAATATCGGTAATATCTGCCTGTCCAACAACACGCCCAAGCACATCCGACACATTGAGTTCAAGTGGAATCCAGACCGATGCGGACAGTTCATTCTCCACCGTCCAGCGAACAGGCAGTGCAGCAGTCCATTCCAGCATTTGCTCCATGGTGTGACCCGTGCCGAACTTGAATCGGATTTCTCGTTCCTTGCCCCACTGGGACTTCAGATGATCCAAACCGCCATCATAAATGATATTGCCTGCATCGAGCATAATAACTCTTGAGCATAACGCTTCGATGTCCTGCAGATCATGGGTAGTCAGCAAAATGGTTGTTCCGTGTTCCTTGTTCATGTCTTTCAGGAATTCACGAATTTCCGATTTCACGACAATATCCAGACCAATGGTTGGCTCATCCAGGAAAACAATATCCGGATTGTGCAGCAGTGCAGCGACCAGTTCACAGCGCATACGCTGTCCAAGACTGAGCTTACGAACCGGACGATTCAGCAGATCCTGAAGCTGTAACCGCTCAACCAGTTCATCCAGACGTTTGCGAAAATCGACCTCACCTACACGATACACCTTGCGCAGCAGATGGAAGGACTCAATGACACCGATATCCCACCATAGTTGGCTGCGTTGACCAAATACGACACCAATATTCTGTACAAACTTCTCACGTTCCTGATACGGAACATATCCACCAACCGATATCTGCCCTGAAGTAGGCACCAAAATGCCGGTCAACATCTTGATCGTTGTTGATTTACCGGCACCGTTCTCCCCAATATATCCGCATATTTCGCCCTGCGGAATCTGAAATGAAATATCATTTACAGCCAATACCTCCTGGTATTGACGTGCAAACAGGTCTTGGAATGCGCCCTTGAGCCCTCCTCGGCTTTTCTGGACGCTAAACGACTTGCGCAAATCTTTGACATCAATCGCCAGCATGATTATACCTCACTTGGATTTTGTTGAAATTGCTTGTAGCCCAAAAAGAAATTATAATAGTATCAGTCAAATTTCAGCAAGCTTTAAAAAAATAGTCTGAGGCCGCGTCCTCTGTTGCATCTCACAGAAATGTCGTGTACGGAAAGCCCGGGCTATATCAAATTGGAATCATCTTCATTTATTTTGAATACAAAGGAGAGCTAGCATGACCAGAAAGACGAAGAGAACCATTTGGATTTCTCTTGCCGCCTTCGTGCTGATTGTTGGAGGCGCTGCGGCATTTTATTTCGGTTCTATTCTCAATCAGTTGAATGGCTTGCAAAAGGAAGGCGACAAATCGCCGTTTGCCGGTATCGAAAATGTTGAAAAGTAAGTACACCAGACCCTCCAAAATGGGAAGGCACCGAAACGGTCAATATTCTCGTTATGGGTGTCGATGCCCGCGGGCTGGAGAAGGGGAAGTTCCCCGTTCTGACAGCATGATGGTCGTTTCGCTTGACCCACTCACCAAAAAAATCAATTTATTCTCCATTCTGCGCGACACATACGTCAATATTGACGGGTACGGCAAGGAACGAATCAATACCGCCATTACCCATGGCCCCAACGTGGCAATGAAAGCTGCAGGAGACTTGCTGGGTATCCCTATCCAGTATTATGTGTACACCGATTTCCAGGGATTCATCAAATTGGTTGATGCTGTTGGCGGTGTGGATTTTGACGTAGAGAAGGACATGCATTATACAAGTAAAGCGGACAATAACGAATACGATATTGATCTAAAAAAGGCTACCAGCATTTGGATGGCGATACAGCTCTCATGTACGTTCGTTTCCGTCATGATGCCATGTCGGATTATGCCCGCTCTGAGCGGCAGCGTGAATTTCTCAAAGCTGTAGCAGCGAAAATGCAGTCAACGACAACGATTGCCAAGCTGCCTTCCATTCTGGAAGAAGTCAATCCTTATGTAGATACCAATCTGACCCTCTCCGACATGTGGAAGCTGGGCGGACTCGGATATCAGAGCAGCATGAACGGCAGCGAGCAAATTCCGCCAATGAAAATGCTCAAGGAAGAGCGTACACCAGGCGGAGCTGAGGTGCTGTCGGTAACCAATGAAGAAAAACTTAAGCAATATATTCAAGATATCATTCATCCTCCTGCTCAAGAAGAAGGCAGCACTACCGGAGCCGAAGACAAAACGGCAAGTGGTGACGAGCTAGATACCAAGCAACCCGCACAGTAAAGAAGTGTAACACGCAGAGGGCAGCCCATATGCTGCCCTCTCGCTGTGTTTTGTTTATCTAATACGAAAGGAAGTTATCTAATGAATCCATCACGTACCCGTTCCGAAATTTTATACGAAGAAGCCCTTCAACATATTGTAGGAGGTGTAAACAGTCCCTCCCGCTCGTTCAAAGCTGTAGGCGGCGGTGCACCTGTATTTATGAAAAAGGCGCAAGGCGCGCACTTCTGGGATGTCGATGACAACCGATATATCGATTATCTCGCGGCGTACGGCCCGATTGTTACAGGGCATGCTCACCCCCATATAACCAAGGCCATTACTGAAGCAGCAGCGAATGGTGTCCTGTACGGCACACCAACAGAGCTTGAGATCCGGCTTGCCAAAATGCTGAAAGAGGCCATTCCTTCCATGGACAAGGTTCGTTTTGTAAACTCCGGTACAGAAGCGGTCATGACCACGATCCGTGTTGCACGTGCCTATACCAAACGTAACAAGATTGTGAAATTTGCCGGATGTTACCACGGTCACTCCGACCTGGTCCTTGTGGCAGCAGGTTCGGGGCCTTCCACGTTGGGTATTCCGGATAGTGCCGGCATTCCCACGAGTATCGCACACGAAGTTATCACAGTACCTTTCAACGATCTAGATAGCCTGAAAGCAGCTCTCGAGCGTTGGGGCGATGATGTCGCTGCGGTCATGGTTGAACCGATTGTGGGCAATTTCGGGATGGTTATGCCGGAGCCAGGCTTCCTCGAAGGACTCTGTGCCATGACTCGGGACAACGGCTCGCTGGTCATTTATGACGAGGTAATTACAGCCTTCCGTTTCCACTACGGCTCTACACAGACGTACGCGGGACTAGACAACCATGCCGAGATTGAACCGGATCTGACGGCACTTGGCAAAATCATTGGCGGCGGTCTGCCGATCGGTGCTTACGGTGGTCGCAAACAGGTCATGGAGCAGGTTGCTCCACTCGGCCCAGCCTATCAAGCCGGAACGATGGCTGGTAACCCTGCGTCTATCTCTGCCGGTATCGCTTGTCTTGAAGTTCTGCAAGGCGAAGGTATATATGCGGAGATGGAGCGTCTAGCTATCGACCTGACAGCAGGCCTTCAGGCTTCTGCAGATCGGTATGGCATTGCTTTAACCATCAACCGAATTCGTGGTGCCTTCTCCACCCACTTCTGTGACCATCCGGTTACGAACTATGATCAAGCACAGGATACCGATGGTGAACTGTTCGCTTCTTCTTCCGTCATATGCTGAATCGTGGCATTAATCTGGCTCCTTCGAAATATGAAGCCTGGTTCCTGACCACAGCACATACGGACAAGGATGTTCAAGAAACATTGGAAGCTGCTGAAGCTTCCTTCAAAGCTATGGCTCAGGAGTAATCAGTCATCTAACCATTCCCACATCGCACCAGAGCGAGCACTTTTGCAAGCATATAGAAATTATCACATGAAATAAGGCGTCCCACGAGCGATTATTCCGCTTGTGTGGACGCCTTTTGCAGTTTCGCTATCTCCTCACGGATAATCCGCATCCCTTCCTTGATTCGCTGCTTGGGTACATTGGATATGTTTAACCGCAGCATTTTATCCTGAAGTATCCCCTGTGCACCTTCCGGATAATATCGTTCTGTTGTATCGGCAATAACTCCCCGTTGATCCAAACGAGACAGCAAGACCCTGAGCGGCATATCCTTAGGCAGTGGAAGAACCGTATGCTCCCGCCTGTACGCGGCGCCTGTGCAAATGGAGCAAAGTCCGGGAAAGCATTAAGCTGTTGATACAATTTGTTCATCCGGGCAGCATAGCGGCTGCGGATGACTTTACCATGGTGAGCAAACATCCCGTTACGGATGTAAACCTCAAGTGCAGCCTGGGACAGTACCGCAGTGTCAATGTCGAGCATTTTTTTGTATGTACTAAACGATGCAGTAAGACTTGCAGGCAGAATAGCCACGCCAATCCGCAGGCCAGGAAACAGGATTTTGGAGTAACTTTTCAGATAAATGACCCGCCCTTCCGTATCATACGACATTAACGGGTCCTGCTTCGTGTTCTCTTCCAGATCAGCCAAAAAATCATCCTCTACCAGATAGACATCGTAACGCTGCGCCAGCCGGATCAATCTCTTCTTCTCTGCTGCAGTCAAAGAAGTGCCAATCGGGTTATGAAAACGCGGCATGACATAAAAAAATTTGATATCTCCTTCACGGAACTGTCGTTCGAGCGCGTCCCAATCCAGGCCATCCATTGAGCGTCTGACACCTGCAATCGGCACATTCAGCCCTTTCAGAAGCGAAGGCATATTATGATAACCCGGCAGTTCCAGCATTACCTTCTTTTTCCCATTCGGAAAAGGCATTAGCGCCAGCACAGCCAGTGCCTGCTGCACCCCTGACGTAATAAAGAACTGCTCTTTCCGGGCGAATACCTGGTAATCGGCGAATTGCTTCTGCAGCAATTCAATCAAGGAAGGCAAGCCCCTCTCGGTTCCGTACAAAAACAAGTCCGCCTGCTTCTTCTCCATCGCCTGGTCCACACAATGGCGAAAATCCGAATAAGGAAATACCCGCGGGTCAGGAGCTGCGGAAGCAAAATCCAGCGGGCCCTGCCACTCTCCATCCTCCACTTCGGCTCCATTCTGTACCGCATAATACCCTGACTGAGGCACCGCGTAGACCAGATGTCGCTCTTCCAGCCACTCATATGCGCGTATGGCTGTACTCACACTGCATTGATATTGCTCAGCCAGAACACGTACAGCTGGGAGCTTGATTCCTTTGTCCTGCCATTGTCCACTGTTTTGCTGCCGCAATTGATCCTGTATCCATTTCTTTAGCGATTCGGCGATCATTTCGTATTTCCTCATTGGATTCCGCCTTTCCTCCGACTTCTGTCTCACCTTAATTGTACCGGTACAGTAAACGTTTTTGTCTATTGTACCACTCTTTGTCTGGCAGTATATTGAATAAGGCCAGACAGCGTTCACAGCAACATATGCGCCGCTGTAAAAGAAAAGAAATTCGTATTTTATTGGAGGAAACCCCATGAACAATAATACCCAGTCTAGAACATACGCATATGTAGCAGCTGTTTTATATGCAGCCATTATTGGTTTATCCTTTTTGTTTGTCAAAATGACGGTGAGTGTTGCACATCCGATCGATGTACTTGCACATCGTTTTGCTTTGTCTTTACTCGTAGTCAGCATCCCTGTCATTCTCGGATGGATCAAGATCAAGCTAACTCTTCGTGATCTGTGGCGTATCATTCCGTTAGGACTGCTCTCTCCTGTTTTGTTCTTTGCCTTTCAGGCATTCGGACTCGTCTCGTCCAACTCATCGGAAGCAGGCATTATTCAGGCCATGGCCCCCGTATTTACACTTGTGCTGGCCTCTATCTTTCTGAAGGAACGTACAACAATCATGCAAAAACTGTTCCTGCTGCTGTCCGTGGCTGGTGTAGTCTTTATTTTCCTGATGAAAGGAAGCGGGATGTCGGCAGGCAATTTCAAAGGTATTGCTTTATTGCTGCTCTCCACGGTATGTTTTGCAGGATATGGAGTATTGGCAAGACCCTTGGCCCAAAAATACAAACCGATGGAATTAACCTGGGTTACCCTGATGGTTGGATTTGTAGTCTTTAACGCGGCTTCCCTGATTCGTCATGCTTCGGGGGAACCATGATGGATTATGTGAAGCCACTCGGAGATGCTTCTTACTTGGGAGCACTGGCTTATCTGGCCATCCTCTCCACCATGTTCTCCACACTTCTGGCGAGCTATGCCCTGACTCATCTGGAAGCTTCCAGAATGAGTGTATTCAGTAATTTGTCCACACTCATTTCGATTGCTGGCGGAGCCTGGATATTGCATGAACCAGTGCATGGATACCACTTCATCGGAGCCCTGCTGATCATTGCCGGTGTACTTGGCACCAATATGAGCGGAAGAAAACGCAGGCTGGTCATTCCAGATAAAGCGTGAAACAATGTGAAAAATTGTAAACGGGCATTATAAGCTTCGTCCATCTATTCTGTTCCCATCTGGGAAACAGACTGAAGGACGAGGCTTTTTTTATTTATTTACCTATAACTGTTGCAAGGATTGCAAGAAGATTGCGGGCATTGCAATTAACGAGCTGCTCTCCCTTTTCGAGAACGGCGACAGTACTATGAACAACGTGGGCAGGAAGTGAAAGAGATCCTCGTGGAAGGCACACGTCAAGCCCGCCGGGCTGCCCGTGAGACGATGCTTGAGGTTCGTGAAGCGATGGGAATACGTTATTTCGACTGACAGTATGAGAAGGCTTGATCACGTTAACACTGCTGAGAACAGTCCATTGGGAAAAGAGGTCCCCTCAGCATGAAACCAACACAGCCTTCTTTTTTGCAAGCCATGATGTTAATAATGTTATCTGTCGGCCTGATCAGCCACGTCCTGATCATCCCTGCCCTTTTGTCTGCAGCCAAAAGAGATGCATGGATATCCGTTCTGTTGTCTGCAGGCCCTTATCTTTTATTCACTTTAATGCTTGCCTATGTCTCGCGTTTTCTCCAGCACCAAACCCTGCATGAATGGCTGACTTCCCATCTTGGCAAGCCTCTTGGGCTGCTGTTTCGGGTGGTAAACAGCCTCTTTTTTCTGTCCGTAATCTATCTTACTCTGCATGATACCACCACTTGGGCCAAAACCAATTACCTGACAGAGACGCCAATATTGGTTACAAGCATTGCTCTTATGTCTCTCTGTGCCTATGCGGCGTATAAAGGAATACGTTCTCTGGCATTTACAGCAGGATTAGTCCTGCCCTTGGTTGTGCTGCTTGGCTTCTATGTCGCTATCGTTAATACACAATACAAGGATTACAGCCGTCTGCTGCCCGTGCTTGAACAAGGCTGGCGCCCCGTGCTCCACGGCACAGTCTACAGCCTTTCGGGCATGTTTGAGCTGCTGTTCATCTGGTACATACAGCCTCACCTCTCCAAGCAGATACGTGTATGGCAGTACCTCATGCTCGCGCTAATTATTCTTGGGCTGACACTTGGCCCACTTATTGGAGCTATCGTGGAATTCGACCCTTTTGAAGCTGCCAAAATGCGATATCCTGCCTTTGAAGAATGGCGCATTGCCTCCTTGGGCAAATATATTGCCCAGACTGATTTCTTTTCCATTTACCAGTGGCTTGCCGGTTCTTTTACCCGTATTAGTCTCGCCATGTATATTGTAATAGAAATTTGGAATATTAAGAGCGCCTCCAGAAGGATCCTATGTTGTGCCATTCTTGGCGTTTTATTTATTCTTTCCATGCTGTATCCTCTGGATGATATGACATTCGAAAGGCTGCTTGTCCAATACATATTCCCGTTCAATCTCATGTATCTGAGCGGACTAGCGGTGGTTGCAACAGCAGTTGCATACATCAGTTCACGCCATCAGAGGAGGAAACATCATGGAGCACCAAACGATTGATACCACGTCCCATGAAACACTGCTTGCCTCTTTCGAAGAGCAGTTCAGTCCCTGTGCAGATGTTGTTATTCAGACCTTTCCCGCCAAAGACACAACCGATATGTCGGTGATCATGCTCTATTGCGACGGTCTGGTCGACGGCAAACAAATCAATCAGTTTATTATCCCGCGGCTGGAACGGCATTCTCTGTTCATAGAAGAAGCACACCCCAAAGAGTTGGGATTAACATTGAATCCGGTAGATGATCTCACAGATGTAGAAAACTTAAACCTGTTGATTTTTAGCGGACAATTACTGCTTGTTTTCGGAAATGGTGATCAGTCCTGCAGTCTGGATATTGCGAATATCCCTGGGAGAAACCCTGAGGAATCGGCGATCGAGTCATCGATTAAAGGGCCCCGGGATGGGTTCACTGAGGAGCTGTCCGTGAATATCGGCCTCGTTCGCAAACGAATGAAAACCTCTTCCATGTGTTATGAGAAATACGTTAAAGGCGGTCGTACCCAGACCACTATTGGTCTGTTGTATGTCAAAGACATTATTAACCCGGATATTCTGAAAGAAGCACGCCAAAATCTCGACCAAATTGAAATTGATGGCCTTCTCGGTACCTCCATTATGGAACGTGCGATTATGGGGGGAATTCGCAGCATCTTCCCGCTCACGGATAACACGGAGCGACCCGATTATGTCGTGGACTCCCTATTAAATGGGCGCTTTGCTGTTCTAATTGAAGGTTCACCAGTAGCTATTATCGCTCCAACCACTCTATTCAATCAGCTGAAATCGCCCGAAGATGAGAGTACCCCTTTTTTTATTGTTACTTTTGAGCGAATTTTGCGCATTTCTGGATTACTGATTGCCTGCTTCTTTCCTGGCTTTTATATCGGCCTGACCAGTTTCAATGTGGAGCAGATCCCCCTGCCTCTGCTCGCAACCATTTCAGGTACCCGGATGGGTCTACCCATGCCAGTAACGCTGGAAGCATTTTTAATGATATTTATGTTCGAGCTATTTAATGAAGCTGGCCGCCGACTTCCACGTGCCTTGGGACAGACCGTCAGCGTGGTGGGCGGGCTTATTATCGGAGATGCAGCTATTCGAGCAGGAATTACTTCCCCACGATCATTGTCACGGTGGCTATCTCGGTTATCTCCAGCTATATTTTGGTGAATACCGTGCTCAGCGGGGCTACTGCTCAAGTCCGGATTGGGATGCTTATTATTTCTTCCATCCTTGGATTATTCGGTTTCATGCTTGGACTATTCGGTCTGCTGGTGCACCTCGTATCCTTGGAGTGTTATGGCGTCTCGTATCTCTCACCCGTCTCACCTTATATTCCCGGTGACTTCACCCAAGCCGTATCCATGCCTCCTTCCATGAAACGGACCAATCGTCCGGCCGTACTCCATACACAGGATTCCACTCGCCGGAGGAAACGCCCGTGACAAGATGGACGGCTAAGGTTAGCTTGTTTATAAGCTGCTTCATCCTGCTGACCGGGTGCTGGGATTCGAAAGAGGTTCAGAGCATTAACTTTATCACGGCTGTAGGGATAGACTATGTGGACAACCACTACATTGCTTACGCGCAACTGATTGACTTCTCCAGTATTGCCAAGCAGGATGGACCAACTTCAAGGGAAGCAAGTGATATCTGGATCGGACGGGGTGAGGGTACAACGCTGAGTATGGCTATTGACGACCTGTATCAAACTTCTCAGCAACAAACGCTGTGGACCCATGTAAAAGCGATTGTCTTATCGGAAAATGTGTTGAATGGAAAGCTGGAGGATGTCTTCAATACCCTGTTGCATTCAGGCCAACTAAGATATACCCCATGGCTCTACGGTACAGATCATAAAATTACAGATGTACTTACTCCCTCTGCCTTGCTGAACCAATCCGCCCAGACCATTGAGCTGTTTGAACCGATGAAGCTGTATAAGCAGCATTCCAGTTATGAACCCATCCGGCTTCATCAACTCATTGACGGATTTCGGGAGCCTGCTTCAGTTATTCTTCTGCCTTCCATTACTAATCAGAATCGGACATGGTTTAACGGAGATAAAACTCCCCCGCTGATTAGAATGGATGGGTTTTATGTCATTTCAAACGGTAAAAATCAAGGCAAGGTGACGGGCAAGGACGCTGATGGTACACGATTCGTAAATTATGACCACGTCTATCAATATCAGTTATACGTATACAGGAGTGGAAAAAAAACTCCGGCTCTGACGCTTAGGCTTAATAACCCGAAGACCAAGATTAAGGCGAGGAAAGAAGGAAATGGTGTTACCTTTGATCTGGTTACTTCGGTTAAAAGCGCTATCATTGAGGATCATGACTCTCACCAGTCTCCCCATGCCATGGAAAAGGAGGCGGAGAAACAGATTGAGTCCGAAATCCGCGATACGTTTGAAAAAAACAAATCACGCAAGATTGATTCCTACGGTTTTGTGGAACACCTCTATCGCCATGAACTCCCCTTATGGAGACAAGAGGTATATAAACGGGCTAATCCACTTGAGCGGTTTAAACTCGGAAAGGTGGAAGTTCATGTGAAAATCCTTAATGCCAGTACGTATAAATACAATGAGTAACCCAAAAAGACGATCAGCAGCCTGTAGTTCATCATCAGGTTCCTGGTCGTCTTTGCTATTTATAATTCATAAGTTATCTCAGTGGAAAAGCCATAACACTCATGAGTGCCAGTTCAGGCTGAGTTGTATCCAGGCGACTGTACTGGACGATAACTGGAACATTGCTGGAGACGGTAATCGCATAGGGTACTCCCGGGGGTATCAGTTGTTCATCCGATTTTAGCAACGCTGTCCGGATATGTTTTGTTCTCCGCGCAGGCACCTCAGCCATGATGTTTTCGAGCGGTTCCCTGTCTTCGAAGTAGATCGTTATTTGCAGCTGTGCGTCCACTGTGCCTGTATTTAATACACAGATGCTCTCATGACTCTCCAGAGAGCCTGAGCTGTCCGGTGGAATGTAACCATCGGGAATCACCCAGTAGGTGTGACCCGTCGCTGCGGAAGATGATTTACGTGCTGAAGTGTTCGTCTGATCCTGTTCCAATGAATTTCCTCCTTTGCCAAAGCAATAATTAGTTAAACACGCGGGGGCTAGCGGGGCAGACGCTTCGACGGGCGGATCGGGCTGTGGGCCGCTGTTGGCTCGGGATTTCTTTTCATTCCCCCTCAGCAGGGGAAATCCCGCTCCAAAGGCGGACGCTTCGCTCCCTCTGCTCCGATGCAGCCCTCCTTCGCTGCAACGCTCGCCATGGCTTTTTAAAGGCTTATTGCCTTCGCTATGCTCGCGGGGCAACTTTTCGAGATGCTCGTTATTTCATTAACTCGCTGAATAAAAAGGCTAATCGCGGGGCAGACGCTTCGACGGGCGGAACGGGCTGTGGGCCGCTGTTGGCTCGGGATTTCTTTTCATTCCCCTCAGCAGGGGAAATCCCGCTCCAAAGGCGGACGCTTCGCTCCCTCTGCTCCGATGCCGCCCTCCTTCGCTGCAACGCTCGCCATGGCTTTTTAAAGACTTATTGCCTTCGCTATGCTCGGTGGGCAACTTTTCGAGAGGCTCGTGTACTTCGTTAACTCGCTGAATAAAAAGGCTACTCACGGGGCTGACGCTTCGGCGGGCGGATCGGGCTGTGGGCCGCTGTTGGCTCGGGATTTCTTTTTCATTCCCCCTCAGCAGGGGAAATCCCGCTCCAAACGCGGACGCCTCGCTCCCTCTGCTCCGATTCCGCCCTCCTTCGCTGCAACGCTCGCCATGGCTTTTTAAAGGCTTATTGCCTTCGCTATGCTCGCGGGGCAACTTTTCGAGAGGCTCGTGTACTTCGTTAACTCGCTGAATAAAAAGGCTAATCGCGGGCAGACGCTTCGACGGGCGGATCGGGCTGTGGGCCGCTGTTGGCTCGGGATTTCTTTTCATTCCCCCTCAGCAGGGGAAATCCCGCTCCAAAGGCGGACGCTTCGCTCCCTCTGCTCCGATGCCGCCCTCCTTCGCTGCAACGCTCGCCATGGCTTTTTAAAGGCTTATTGCCTTCGCTATGCTCGCGGGGCAACTTTTCGAGAGGCTCGTTATTTCATTAACTCGCTGAATAAAAAGGCTACTCACGGGGCTGACGCTTCGGCGGGCGGATCGGGCTGTGGGCCGCTGTTGGCTCGGGATTTCTTTTCATTCCCCCTCAGCAGGGGAAATCCCGCTCCAAAGGCGGACGCTTCGCTCCCTCTGCTCCGATGCCGCCCTCCTTCGCTGCAACGCTCGCCATGGCTTTTTAAAGGCTTATTGCCTTCGCTATGCTCGCGGGGCAACTTTTCGAGAGGCTCGTGTACTTCGTTAACTCGCTGAATAAAAAGGCTAATCGCGGGCAGACGCTTCGACGGGCGGATCGGGCTGTGGGCCGCTGTTGGCTCGGGATTTCTTTTTCATTCCCCCTCAGCAGGGGAAATCCCGCTCCAAAGGCGGACGCTTCGCTCCCTCTGCTCCGATGCCGCCCTCCTTCGCTACTTACCTCAAATACATTTGCAGCGGCTGCAATCGCAGCTCGCGGATGGCTTCTGCCACCTCTATGGCGAGACGACGGGCACCTCGCTCCTGAAAGTGCGTGTTATCCTCCACGCCTGCCGGGAAGTTCACGTACTCGCCCGGCAGCACCCACATGAAATCCTCCTTGCTGCCTTCAACACCCGCTTGCTCGAACAACATGCGGCTTCTCTCAGCCAGATCGATCAGCGGTACCCCTTCCTCTTCGGCCAGCTCACGCACGGCGATGATATAATCGCCATGCGTGTCGGTCAATGTGCCGTCATCGGCGAAGTAGCGCCGATGCACCGGAGTTACCAGCACCGGGTGAGCACTCGCTCCGCGGGCTGCATCAATATACTTTTTCAGATACTCCTTATATGTTGTGAAAGGTTCCGTTCCCCGGTCAGGGCCCGGCTTCTCATCGTTATGTCCAAATTGAATAAACAGAAAATCCTCCGGCTTCATCTTCTCCAGAATGGCATCCAGTCTGCCCTCATTGATGAAGCTGCGGGAGCTGCGCCCAGACTGGGCATGATTATCAACAGCAACATCATGTTTGAACTGAGCCGGTAACAGCTGTCCCCAGCCACAGTATGGATATCCACTCTCCGGCTGATCCGTCACGGTAGAATCACCAGCGAGAAATACAGTCATCGTCTGATTCGCAAGCGTGATCTCCAATGCATTGATCCGTGGCGCGGGACCGGAGAACGATAATCTAAGCTTCCCACCACGGACCACAACGGAGAATCGTACTTCTGCCCATTGTCCAGGAAGGGCACGAATGGTCGGCAGCATCAGTCTGCCCTCTCCGGCTTTGACCCGGGTAATCGTCTCTGCCCATTCATCGCCTGCAATCAACAAGACTTGGTAGGTTCCATCGGGTACATCAACGATGAAAGATGCCTTGAGCGGAATACAAAAGCTTGAACGTAATGGGACAGACACATTGGCCTGACCTTGTATTCTATCATTTTCCTTGCCGGTGTCAGCCATCCCATATTCACTTTGCCGCTGCTTCTCATACACAAGGGAACCGGATTCAAAACCGTATTCCCCCTGTACTTCATATAGGGTGCTGGCAGACACTTTCAGATAACCCTCAATCTCACCCGAACTACCCGAGTCCGGTCCAAAATTGAACTTCCAGTGGGTGACGGATTCTTTACCGCCCTCTAACGTTACCTCCGTGGTAACAGCCTGACTCCCCTGAGCATTATTCAATAGGAAGAACCTCCTTTTTCAACGTGCTAATCCAGGTTAGGATCCAGTGAATATCGTTTATCCTTTCAATCCGCTGGTGCTCATGCCCTGTACAATTTGTTTTTGGAAAATAAAGAACACGGCTACAACGGGTACGAGACTCACAATGGACATCGCGAACATCGCACCCCAGTTGGAAGCAGATTCGCTATCCAGGAACATTTTCAGTGCCATCGACACGGTATATTTATCCGGCGAGTTCAGATACAGCACTGGACCGAGCAGATCCTCCCATCTCCAGTAGAAGGAGAAGATGGCTGCCGTTGCGAGTGATGACTTGATTAGCGGCATAATAATCTGCACATACAGTCTGAACTTGTTACATCCATCAATAGTAGCAGCCTCATCCAGCTCTTTCGGAATTGTACGAATGAACTGAACCATCAGGAAGATGAAGAACGGCATCCCGAAGAATGTAGGTACAACAATCGGCAGAATGGTATTCAACCAGCCAAGCTTCGTAAAGATAATATATTGGGGTACGAGTACAACGTCATGCGGTAACATCAGGGTTAACATCATCAGGGAAAACCAGAAGTTACGTCCTTTAAAGTTGAGCCTCGCAAAACCAAAGGCAATCAGCGATGAGGATAACACGGCACCAATCGTGGAAATGACTACAATAACGAGAGAGTTCGTAATGTAATCCATAAACGGTCTTCCGCCTGCACCTTTCCAGCCATCCGCGTAGTTGCTCCAGATCCATTCTGTAGGAAACAGGGACTCGGCAGTCACGAAGATGGTGCGGCTTTCCTTGAAGGAGCTGAACAGCATCCATAGCACGGGATAGAGCATCAGGAGGGCCAAAGCTGCAACGAACAGATGATAGATAGGCCATTTCACATTTCTCCAAACCATCGTTACTTCCCTCCTTCGGATTCATAAAACACCCAGAACTTGGATGTCAGGAATACCGCAACTGTGAGTATACCGATCATAATAAGCATGATCCAGGCCATGGCCGAAGCATAACCCATGTTGTTAAACATAAAGGCCTGACGGAACAGATACAGCGAGTAAAGCATGGTACCGTCCATTGGCCCGCCCTCGCCTTTAGAAATGATATATGCAGGTACAAAGGTCATGAATGCACCGATAGTCTGCATAATCAGGTTAAACAGAATGATTGGGCTGAGCAGCGGTAAGGTGATACCAAAAAATTTGCGTACCGGATTGGCACCATCCACACCTGCTGCTTCGTACATCTCGGGAGAGATATTTTTCAGACCGGCCAGAAAGATGAGCATGGAAGATCCAAACTGCCAAACTGATAGCGAGATCAGCATAACCAGGGACGCATTCGGATCACCAAACCAGCTGATTGGCCCAATTCCGATTGCCGTTAATGCGCTGTTGATGACACCTTCATTACTAAAAAGGTTACGCCACATAATGGACACGGCCACACTACCACCGATAATGGATGGCAGGTAGTACAAGGTTCGGTACGTTCCGACCATGCGGGAGCCCGTATTCAGGATCATGGCCACGAAAAGTGCAAAGACCAGCCTTAGCGGCACACCAATGAACACGTACAGGAACGTTACCTTAACCGAGTTCCAATACTTCGGATCATCAAAGAACATCTTGGTGTAGTTGTCCATCCCAATCCACCGTGGAGAAGTGAACAGATTATAACTCGTAAACGACATGTATAGAGATACAAACATCGGAATGAGCGTAAAGCCCAGAAAGCCGATGATAAAAGGACTAATAAATGCATACCCGGTTAAGTTTCTGCGCAACGACGAATATTGCCTCAACGGAACGAACCTCCTTTATGGATCTGATTACTTCCCACAGCCTTCGCTTCGATCTCATGGACGGGGAAAGGCCCTCGCAGTATGCGAGTAGCCCCCGTTCCCATCCATCCCGGTAATAGGATGAGCAAGCAATCATTCAACTGTTATTTATTGTTGGCAAGAACCGCTTCGGCATTTTTGCGGAATGTCGCTGCTGCTTGTTCCGGTGTAATCTTGCCAAAGTTCAGTTCCTCCACAACATCCGCCAGAGAAGCAATGACTTCCGGCGAACCTACCGGCGGCGGTGGGCTCATTGGCGAAGCTTTAGGCTCCATGGCCGCTACGAAGTCAAATACCTGTTTCGTTGCATCACTCAGCTCAGGAGCGATAGCTTCCTTGATTTTGCCCGAGATTGGCACACCGCGTTCGCCCTTGATCAGTTTGTTTGCTTCCACGTCGTTCACCCAGAAATCGATGAATTTGGCTGCTTCTTCCTTCACTTTCGAGTTCGATGTTACAGCCCAGTACATACTTGGCTGCATATAGAGACCTTTTTCCATGTCCGGTCCAGGCATTGGTGCAATCTCCAATGGACGATTGGCTACCTGCTGCAAGGCTACAAACTGGTTGGACCATTGCCATACACCAATTCCTTTTTCTTTGACCAGGTCGGATTCCTCGATAATACCTTTGGTTTGGTTCGCCAGATCCGGCGAAGGCGCTGCGCCCTGCTCAATCATCCGGCGCATGAGTCCGAAGAACTCAACGAACAGTTTGTCGTCATCATAGCCAAGACCCGTTCCTTCAGCATTGTACAGGGATAATCCTTTGGTCCGTAGGAAATAGTGGAAGAAGATATCCGGCGCCACGCCTCCATCCAGGAAAAGTCCTTTGGCAGCCGTTTGCTTGCCAAGCTCTTCATACGATTCCCAGGTCATATTTTCAGGTAGGCATCCACACCCGCTTTTTTGAGCAGAGCCGGATCATACTGGAAACCCAGTACGTTAACACCCGCAGGTACCCCATATTGTTTTTCATTGATAATGCCTGTGCTGATTACGTTCTCGGATACATCGTCCACTTTGATCTGATTTCCGAGATATGGGGACAGATCTTCGAGCTGTCCGTTCTGTGCATATTGGCTGATGTAGGAAATATCCATCTGTACAATGTCCGGCAGTTGATTCGCTGCAGCTTGTGGAGCGAGCTTTTTCCAGTAGTCATCGAACGACGCATATTCCACGTCAATTTTGACATTCGGGTTCTTCTCTTTGTACAAGTCAATGACCTTCTGTGTATACTCGTGACGTGCATCCGATCCCCACCACGCGATACGAAGTGTTACCGAACCATCCGCAGATGTTTCGCCCGATCCTCCGCTGCTGCTGCATGCCGTTGTTAATACCAGCAATGCCGCCATCATCAGGAATATTGCCTTTTTCACCATGCCAATCTCCCCTTTTATGTTGATATGGTTGTGTGAATGAGTTACCTTCATTTTCTGATAACGCTTTCACAAACTTTATATTGTCATTTTCGCAAATGTGAGACCATAGTTGAATACACAAAACCGTCTTGTTGGTTCAAAAAACAGAGGAGGACAACTGCACCCTCCCGGTGCGGTTCGTCCCCCTCATACTCCGACTACATGATCGTCAGTCTATTGTTATAAGCCAGTTCTGCGGAATTCGGTAGGTGTCATGCCAGTCCACTTTTTGAATACCTGACTGAAATATTGCGAGTTCCCCCGAAGCCAAACAATTCGGCAAGCTCAAATACCTTCACATCCCCACCTCTGCGAATATGTTCGCAGGCACGCTCAATGCGCAAACGATTCACATAATTGGAGAAGTTCTCGCCGGTTACTTTTTTGAAAATTTTACCTAAATAATCCGGGTTCATATATAACATCTGATGAGCGACACCGTTAAGGGATAGATCAGCTTCGCCATAATGACGGTCTACAATATCCATCATCTTCTCCACGGCAGAAGACTGACGGCTAATGTGGTTTTTGTAATAACCGGAGGTTATTCGGGCTGCGCTGCTTGCGACAAAGGATTTTAAGCCAGACAAGGTATCGATATGGGGCAGCTCTGCCATACGCTGAGTGAATTCCGTTGCCTCCTCAGGTGGACAGACATGAATCATAGCGGAGTACAACTGCACCACATACGAACGGGTAATCCCAATTTCAAGCTGCTGACCGGATAAAAGATCGAAGAGGCGATCCACTTCCGCTGCAGCTTCTTCGGTATTACCTGACTTAATCAACTGGCACAGCTGCTCTGCATCCTGTTCAACGTGTACCCCAGCACATTCCCCGGCCAGGGCCAGATCATTTTTGGTAATCAGCTTGCCTTCGCCAATAAAAAAGCGGTGGTTCAGGCATTGCATAGCCTCACGGAACAAACGCCTGGATTGAATCATTCGATCCGCCTCACTAAGGGCAGCCGTAACTTCGAGTTTATACAGTCTGGTAAAAGCAGCCCGCACTTCCTCAATGCTCTCCTTCAAACCGACCGGATCGGAAGAGTCCCCAGCAAAATTAACAGTTTGCCTTCAATGGTCGTGCTTAACAGAACATGGGGCAGCAGATCACTGGCGATGTTTTTGATCGCAAATAAATGACTATAATCATGTTCATCTGCAATCCGGAACAGCAGCAGCCGAACTTCACTATCCTCCAGCTCCAGTTCAAACAGCTCCTGGTAATACTCCAAATCAACCGGACCATAGGTTTGGTTCGTCATAAACTCCAGCAGGAACTGCTCCTTCACATGCGGGAGTACCCGTTGCAGCCGCTGTTTCATCTCTCCGGCCACATGTTCCTTCACCTGGGCATCCTGGTGTTCCTGAAGCAGCTCGGACAAGGCATCGTGGATCTGGTTCTCGTTACACGGTTTGAGCAGATAATGCTTCACTCCATATTGCATGGCCCGGCGAGCATATTCGAACTCTTTGTAACCAGACAACATGATAAACCGGAGTCCAGGGTAAGCTTCGGACGCCTTTTCAATTAATCCAAGACCATCCAGACCCGGCATGGAAATATCCGTAATGATAATATCCGGTCTGGAATGACCGATCTTATCCAGCGCTTCAATCCCGTTTCTCGCGGTATCCACCAGCTCCGTTCCTGCTGCAGCCCAATCCACGACTTGCGAAATCCCCTCCAGAATGACACGTTCATCATCTACGAGCATCACTTTGTACATCGTCATCGTCCTCTCTGATCCAAGGTATTCTGATCGATACTACGGTCCCTGATCCGGGATTGCTGCTCATGATCATTTCGCCTTCGTCCCCGAAGGTCAGCCTGATCCGTTCCTTGATGTTCGACAGTCCGATCCCCTGTCCCCTCGTCTGAATACGTCCCTCCTGCAATTGCTCCAGAAATTCGGGAGTCATGCCTGGACCATCGTCCTCCACCTCAATCACAATGTTGTCCCCATCCGCTCTCGCTCTGATCCGAATACGGCAAGGTTCTATGCTTGGCTCCAGAGCATAATGGATGGCGTTCTCCACCAATGGCTGCAGCGTTAACTTCGGAATGCGCGCAGTTCCCACTTCGGGCGCAATGTCCATGTCAAAATCAAGCCTTTCCTCGAATCGCGTGTGCTGGATTGTCACATAACTACGGACAATTTCCATTTCTCGTTCCAAAGTAATCCACTTCTCGGACATGTTCACGGAGCTTCGCAGCAGAAATCCAAGGGCCTCAACCATTTTAGAGATTTGATGCTGCTTCTGCACTTTCGCAAGCCAGTTGATTGATTCCAGTGTGTTGTACAGAAAATGTGGATTAATCTGCGCCTGAAGCGCTTTCAATTCAGTCTCTCGTATCACGAGCTGTTTCGCATAATTCTCATCAATGAGTTCGCGTATGCGCTGTAACATCATCTTGAACGTGCGATGCAGCAACCCAACCTCATTCTGCGAAGATACCGGAACGTTGCCAAGCGCTGCTTCCTCCAGCTTATCCAGATCCCCTTTTTCGATATTGCGCATTTTCTTGATCAACTGGGCGATCGGCTGTGTAATACTGCGCGAAAACTTAGCTCCAAATACAAGCGCCGCCAGGAATATCATGATAAAAATGACAGTCACCAGCTGTTTGACAAACTGGATCTGCTTAAACATTTGGTCAAAAGGCGTCATGTACAGGTACACCCAATCCGTATAGGAAGAATGTGCACGGGCGACAAAATTTCTACCCTGCTCAAACATGGCGATCCCATAAGGCTGTGTCCGCTTCAGTTCACACTCAATTTCAGATTTGCTGACAGTCGACTCTGTCGGGTAGATCACTTCCCGGCCATCTGTAATTAATAGCTGTGAATCCTCTGCCGGATGCTGCATCTGGTCCTGAACAATCCGATCCAGCCGTACTCGAATAACGAGGGTGCCCAGCTTCTCCAGCGTGAATGCTCCACCGGTAAAAGACTTTACCTGTCTAACCGACAGTAATCTGGCTTGTTGGTCCCACCCGTGTACCAGGCATTGGAGCCTGAATATTGCTGTCCCAAAGCAACCAATTCACTTTGCTTTGCTTCCGAGATTCCTTCACGGTTTCCAGCCGCCATAACATTATTATCATTATCGATAAAGATCATGGAATAGACGTATTTCTCTGAACCTGCATAGGCCACCAATCTGTTGGTGATTTTTTTGCGCAGGCCATTTTGCTCATATCCCGTTTCGGCATTTTCCAACTGGAGAAGGTATTGCTGTAGTGGTTCGTCAGACATGACTTTAAAGGATAAATTGGAAATCTCACGCAGCTGGTTCTCGATGCCCACCGAAGACATATTAAGCACCTGTGAGGATTTCTCATAGATTTGTCGGTCATAAATGTTGAACACGTATCTCAGGACAGATACATAGAATGTGAAGCTGATCAACATCAGAAGTCCGATGAGAAGAATGGTTTTGTGATGAATCGGCAATCTCGTGAAAGCGTTCTTAATTTTTCTCATCCAAAACGCTCCTTTGGCTTGCGAAGGGTGCTGTCATTCGAAATGGTTTTCGATCTACTGTAAGTTATTTTCATATTTACACATCCATGGTCAGATGACAAGCCATATTATATTTGGGCTTTACCATGTATTTTGATTCTCTAGTCGATTAACTGATTTAGTTAGTAAATCTAGAAAAATCTCAGGTAAATCTTTGAGATAGTTTTTCGACCGATTTAATTTTGGGGGAGGACTAGATGCATAACTAAAGAGTTTTCCACATATTTACCATATATCTACTCACTGATAGAAATCGGGAACAATGATTAATATCAAAGTTCCGTTCATTTTCTTTACTCAGGATAGACGGGTCTGCCAGTCCGCGCAATCCATAATTCGTCAAGGAAGCAAAAGGATACGTAAATCTTAGTATGTCTAGTAAACAATCTTATGTTCTAGCGTTAATGTTCTTCAACGTCTGTCATTATATTTTTTCAGATAATATGTTTTTTCGCTAAGAAACGGTTTAGTTTCACCTTTGTCCAGCAATGGCATCTGCAGTTCAGCAAAGCGCCAGCATTCCTCCATAGTTGTTTACTTGAAAACGATCCAAACTATTGACTAGAAATATAATTACCATCGCTGGACGAACTATATCAATGAAGGCAGCAAAATCCAAATGATAGCTTTTCAATGTAGAAACTACTTTACAAGTAAACGG
Organism: Paenibacillus sp. 1A_MP2; assembly: GCF_052244825.1. Classification (NCBI taxonomy): domain Bacteria; kingdom Bacillati; phylum Bacillota; class Bacilli; order Caryophanales; family Paenibacillaceae; genus Paenibacillus; species Paenibacillus sp. 1A_MP2. The sequence continues at coordinate 6,478,693 of NZ_JBQQCS010000001.1, forward strand.
AATCTATATGTTCAAGGATAATGGTAAAGTTCAATTAATATATTTTTCCAATTGCTTATTCGTGTTCGGTGGGGAAAAACATCCGAAGACTTGCCCTTCAAAAAAAGTTAGTTTTGGTTTTCTAAACTACTGTAACTGTAGATAGAACTCAATTGTTTTTTACTCCTATCTTTGAAAACTAATTATCATTTTTTTCTAATTCTAAAATCCTTCTGTCTCTTTTAAAAACTATAACCCCATAATATGGTATCCATTATAGAAATTCGCAATATTGATCTAAATAATTTGAATCGTATTTTTTCTATTTCGGGTTGGTCGTCACAAAAAAACAAGTTTTCCTAAAAATAATAAACGACCGTTTTTCCGGTCGTATAAATTGACATATCAACATTCAAAAAAAAGTTCCTAGAACAATAAAAATATTTCTATCTTTTTATAAATTTCTTTAGAGAGGATTAACTTTCAGATATCATAAGATCAGTTCACTATTTTTTGCACAGGTATAAACTTTATTTAGTGAATCAATTAACTCTTGAGGTTGAGGTAAAGACGCTTCAGAAAATAATATATTCCCACTAGAAGCTTCTATAGAATGAGCGGAGACATTTAAGAAATGAAAACCATCTTCTTTTAGTTGTTTAACATTGCGTTGTACAGAATGTGAGTTCCACATTAGAGGATTCATATTTGGGGCTACACACACAGGACCACCATAATTCAAAATAGCTAATGTCAACAAATCATCTGCAGCTCCATTGGCTATTTTAAACAAGAAATTTGCTGTTGCTGGTAATACCAAAAATAAATCTGCATCTCTTGGTAAATTAGCATGAGGAATTTTAACGCGGCTATGATCATTCATATTTGTATAAACATATTCTACATATGGGAGACATGCATTACTTACTAAGAATTTCTGAGAATTCTCCGTCATTATTAAATTTATTTCATATTCTTGTGCCAAATAAGCTAAGTAAGTGGGGACATTTGAAGCACCTATCGAACCCGTAACTCCAAACAATAATTTTTTCTTATACATATAATTCTTCCTCATGTATTAAATTTATATATCTTTTAATATTTTTTTTAATTGGTGGACAAGGTGTTCTATTAGCCTCTATTCTCTCTAAAGGACAAGCATTCCCTTGACAAGAAGGCCTGAAATAACATTTTGTGCAGTTGGAATCTTCATTGGCACCACCAGTTACCCACAACATTAATCTTTCCTCAAAAATTTCAAGGAATCCGTCCTCTTTTAAATTTCCTACGTGGTTATCTTGGTTATTAAAGGCAACCGTACATTTATAAATCATTCCATCTGAACCAATTACTAAAGAGTTTGGATTGGAAGCATAACATTCAGATCCATTAGGTCTAAGCGGTCCCTTATAGAAATCAAATGAAAAACCTTTTTCTTGAGCGTACTCATAGTACGGAAATAATTCTTTTGTATCACATAAATGGAGGTCTCCTGACTGTGACCCCTTTAGATCTTTTACTGTAACAAAATGGATGTCAAATCTTGGATCATCTTTGAAATATTCGTCTACTAAATCTATGTAGTTTTCCATGACCACCTTAACTGGATCACTTACATTAGTTCGAAGTAAAATGTGAAATTGATGAGAAGTATTTCGTAAGTTTATTAGATTAGAGAATATCGTAGCAAAAGTAGCTTCCCCTCTTTGCCCACTCGGAGTTTATCATGCGTTTCATCGATACCATCCAAAGTTATCTGAAAGCTTCTAACACCAAGTTTATTTAATTTATCCATTACATCAGGCGTAAGCAAATATCCATTAGTGGTCATTCCACTAGAGTACATAACGTTGTTTTCCTCACAAATTTTTATTATTTTATGTGACAGGAGCTCTAGTGCTCCAAGCGAAATTAATGGTTCCCCACCAAACCATTGAACTTGAAGATAATCATAGTGTTTTATATTGTTTAATAGAAAGTTTTCTATCCCTTGTATTGTAATGCTCGTTATCTCTTTCTTTTTAAAGTCTTCATAACAGTATACACATCTAAAATTACAATCCTCATTAACAAGGATGATTAACTGCAGTGTTCTATCTGATGAAACTGATCTCAATTTTTGTGCAGTCGCCCTTTTGAATTCATCCAATGATTGATCAACCAAATATTCATTCTCATATAAATATTTAATAAGTTCATCAGACTCAATATCTAAATCAGTTATTTTATTTTGTAATATTCTTTTGGCTTTATCGTAATGTTTCGAATCTATTTTTATAATTTTTCCAGTTAAACTATTATAAAGTTTAAGACCTCCATCCTTAGTATCTGAGATTACATTATATCGTGAAGCTTTAAACCCTTTCTTCAATTCTTTATTTTTAAGAAAATTACTATCTCTATTAAACATAGCTCTCCTCCTTATTAGTAAAACACACCACCCTAATTTCTTAGGTGGTGTGTTTTTGGGTTTCCTTAACAAAAAGCATTAATTACTGTTGGCTTATCATTGTTTGCTTGTTCGATCACAACCATTTATCTCAACTCCTTCCTTCAAATCAACTTACAAGTAGATTATAACAAATATTACCTTGCGTTGTAAATATTTTTTTCGGTAAATTTTTTTTTAATTTGCTTTCTCCTCTAATTTTACCCCTGTTACTAAGTGCGAAGAATTGCTTGCAGTAGATATTCCTCTTAAATTTGGATTCGATAACCAGTAAAGCGAGACATATATCAGACCTATTCCAGCTCCGATAAAAGCATATATACTTCCTAACCATTCAGAAACGAATCCACCTACAAGATTACCAAGCGGTGTGGCTACTACAGTTAAACTAACTATTAAAGAAATGACCCTGCCCAAGATGTTCTCATCAACAGAATTTTGAATAAGTGTCATAAAAATCACATTTGTTATCCCCATAATAATTGATGCTAAACCAAGTAGGATAACCGATATATAAGGGTTGGATATTAATCCAGAAGCCAGCCAAACTAAACCACTAAATAAGAAACCAATTATAGTTAGTTTACCTATTTTTACTTCCTTTAATAATAATGCTAACAAAGATCCTACAAGGGATCCTGCTGAAAAAGCTGCTAAATAATAACCATAGAATTCTACACCACCTCGATCTTGAGCGTAACTAGGTAAACTCACGATAAAAGCACCTATTAGGAAATTTGCAATGATCGATCCAAGCAATATCTGTGGTATAAGGGAATTCCTAATATAACTAAATCCTTCAGTTAGTTCAGAATAATAGTTCTTAATTAATTCATATATGTTCTCATTTGGAGTAGGATTTTCATGACTTCTCAGGTTTTTATATCTGATCTTTGTAAATAATATCGAGGTCACCAAAAACAAAAACGAGTTGTAGAAAAGAACTACATGAGTCGCTGTAATTGTAATTAACACTCCTGATATAGCCATAAATAGAATATCTGTCCCTTGATAGGCAAGTGCCATTAAAGAATTAGCTCTGGTCATACTATTTTTATTTACAATTCGAGGCAAAAGGGACATTTGTGCTGGATAGGCAAAAGCACTGGCACAAGAGGCAGCAAACATGATGAATAATAATGTGTATACATTTAAAAAGTTATAGTGGTAAAAAATAGGAATAGAGATTATCAATGCAAATTGCGTTAGTTGAGAAACAATCATTACCTTCTTTAGATTAGCTTTGTCTATATATGGTCCAATCAGAAACTGTAATCCTGATGGAACCATAGTTAAAAAGCCAGCTATACCTGTGAATACACTATTGCCTGTTAATTCAAAAATTAACCACATCGCTGCTACCGAGTATAGACTATCTCCAATATTGCTAAAAAGTCTCCCAGAGACTAAATACCAAAAATCTCGTTTAATAAGTCACTCCTCCATTTAAATTAATTTTAACGTTTAAAACAATTTTATTTCCATTTTTTTATTTTGTCAAATGTTTATATTTTTAGTTAATTACATAAACATAGTACGTAATAAATTGAACAATAAATACTTCTACTGTATGCTTTAGTTGAAGTGCTGGTTATTGTTATTGTATTAATTTAATGCTTTCAAATGAATTGAATATAGGAGTGATTTTCTTTGGAATATAATCATGAGAAGTTGGCAAAGGCTTTGCTAGATAAAACCAAGCAAAGGATTTTAGAATCAATTAGTTCTGAGGAAAAAACAATTAAACAAATTGCTGAAAGTTTAAACGAAGACGCATCCCGTTTGTATTATCATGTAAAACAATTGAAGGAATTAGATTTAGTTAAGATATCTCGAAGTGAGAATTTAAATAATCTAACTCAAAACTACTATTTATCGAATACTGAAAAAAATGTAAATATAACTTTTGATGGAACATTAGCTAAAGAAAGTGCCATTATTCTAAGCCAAAAAATTAATGAAATTTATACTAAGGGTATCTGGGTTTTGAACAGGGATTTTAAAAGAGGGGCGTCTAAAGAGAGTTCTGATGTTGAAGTAACTGTTACAACTTTATCTCTCACTAAAAAACAATGGAAGAAGGTCAATGAGGAAATTCGTCAAATATTAAATAACATTTACACCGAATCAGAAGAAAACTGCGAAGGCATAGAAGATAATCAATTCGAATATTTATTTCTAACTTATAAAAAAGAATTTTGAAACAATATTATGTGAACCTGAGTCTTACCATCAGATATTCACAATCAGAAAACAACTATATGTTATATTCATCATGAAAACGAGCCTTAGAAAAATCCTATAGGCTCGTTTTATCTGGCTATAAATTTGATTTCAAGTTGTTGTTTACGTTACGGATTCACAAATACAGTTTTTAACTTGGCTACATACTGCACATCAAAGCCAAGACCCTCGGCTACCATGGCGAGAGGTACATACGTTTTGGATTCTGTGCCCACTTTGTTCAGGAATGCAGGTGTATCCACAGTCACGGATGCTCCGTTCACTTGAACGGCAGCGGCACCGATCTTCACGGCAACCTTCCGGTCTCCGTATGTAATGGTTGCAGTTGAGGTTTTATTATCCCATACCGTGGTTGCGCCAACAGCGTTCACGATATCCTGGATCGCCACAAAGTTTTTGCCATTACGGATGATTGGTTTGTACGGTGTATCCAGCGTTTTACCACTTACGATGATATTCATCGGTTCACCACTTGCAGGAGCTGTCAGCTTGGTGTAGTCGCCCAGATCGTTTCTGCGAATACTTTGGCAATCGCTTCATATCCGAACTGATTCGGATGGAAATCGCGGTCCTTAATCATGTGCGTCATCGTGCCTTCTCCACCAATAAACTCCTTGGCGACATGAGCCACTTTTATATCCATCCCTTTAGCGGAAAATTCAGTCGCAATTCCATCAATGGTCTTCGTAAACCCTTGGGAAGCTTCCATTAGTTTCGCATAAAGCTCCTTACCAGCTACTTCTGGCATAGGTTGGTATTGATCTGCGATTACGATCTTGGCATTAGGATTAATCTCATGAATATCATTGATAACTGCGCTAACATTGGCTGTATAGGATGATAGCAATTCTTTCACTTTTGCTTCCAGTTCCGCATCACTCAGCTTATCTGCCGAGCCGAGCAGCTCGGATACATCGTTCCCTCCGATTGTGATAGCAACGAGATTCGCTCCAGCTACACTCTCCTGGATGGCAGCAATATTGGCTCCAACTTGTGCCGCTCTTGGATCAGGAAGACTCGGTTGAATGGCTTCGGAAGTGAGCGCTTTCCCTTCTTTAATCGCATCTGCAAAGTTTTTCAGACCACTGCTCTTCAATCCGGCTATACCATAGTTGTCCACCTGAGTACGTCCATGAAGCAGGCCTTGTTCCTGTAACCGTTCCACATAACCATACGGCAGTTCTTTCAGGTTCGGCTCGTAACCCACGGTAATAGAATCCCCCAAAGTGACGATGCGGAATTCCTTGGTTACTGCTATGGCATCCTTGTTCACAGGCAAAGATGCTGTTGTAGTTCCCGCAGGTAACGTATTGCTATCCGCAGCAAGAGCGGACTGGGCGGTTGATGCCAAAATCAGCATCCCTGCCAGCATACTTGCCGTTAATCCCGCGGCGGTACTTCTCCATATGCGTTTACGCTTCATTCTTAGAACACTCCTTGTCTCGTATCTATACTAAGTAAACAATAATTGCATATTACACTTTCCACTGCGATGACAGAAGTTCGTGTAACTCTATTCTAACATTATTAAAGGGGTGCTGTCGTCTGTACGAAAAAGGAGGAGCTCTCACTATACACGTAAATAGACTACCCCGAAGTCGTTCACCCACCGGTCGTCGTCGCTGGACCCTACGCTGACGATCAAAAGGAGCTTCCGTCATATTCATGCATGACTATTGGAAGCCCCTCATTTAACACAGATAAAATATCAACCTGTCAAGATTTCTGTTTACTTCGCGTCGCCAGAATCAGAACTATCCGTGTCGTTTTCCGGTTCGTTCCCGGCAGAACGCTCTATATAACGATCATAGCGATCGTCCACTTCGCGTGCCATATCCCGGTACTTCAACGTTTCCTCAACAATCGGATCACGTTCTGTCTGGATGCGCACCTCGTACTTGGGAGGAATGAGCTGGCGTTCACGCTTGTCAGCATCGCCGGACTCCTCCATGTCCCCTTCAGTCAGCATATCACTCAAACGTCGTTCCAGTTCTTTGGATTCATCCATTGTTGTTCGCTCCTTAGATTAAAGTCACAAATGCACTAATCTTACTATTACATTTTCACTTCGTGGACAGACAATCTCCACTCACTCCAGGCCGGTTGCCTTTGCTTCCTTCAGCACACCTGTCAGGGCATCATGAATCTTGCCATTGCTGGCCACTACATGACTCACCGAGAGTTGATAAGGCGTTCCGATGGTGTCAGTGACCTTGCCTCCGGATTCCTCCACCAGCAGTGCCCCTGCGGCGATATCCCATGGCTTCAGGCCAACTTCGGTATAAGCGCTGAGGCGCCCCGCTGCAACATACGCCAAATGCAGGGCGGCGGAACCGCCTGCACGCAGACTGCGTACTTGCGGTGCAAGGGCCTGGACAGCGGCCATGTTGATCGGCAAGGCGTATGTCGTATCTGCCGGGAAGCCAACCGCGATCAGGCTCTGAGCCAGTTCCTGTTCACCCGATACAAGCATCCGGTTTCCATGGACGTAAGCGCCTTTTCCTTTTTCCGCAACAAACATCTCGTCACGGGAAGGATCGTAGATTACTCCCACAATTACCTCACCGTTATGGGCCAAAGCGATGGATACGGAGTAGAACGGAAAACCATGTACAAAGTTCGTCGTTCCGTCCACCGGGTCCACAATCCAGAGAAACTCTTCTTCCTCAGCTTCTTTCAGTGCTTTGGCCGAAGCTTCCGGTCCTGGTTCTACGCCTTCTTCACCCAGAATGGCATGATGGGGAAAATGCGTCAGAATCAGGCGGCGGATCATCTGTTCCGCGCCTTTATCCACTTCAGTAACGAGATCCTGCGGGGAATACTTGGTTCCGGGCTCCCCCACAGTTCCGAGACGGCTCTTGATCCACTCTCCAGCTTTGGAGGCTGCATTAATGGCGACGGCAGTATAGCTTTTGCTTGTCACGACATAAGGTGTTTTTTCCTTCTCATTCAAAGCGTTCACTCTACTTTCTATATCAATCTACGAAAAATTAAAATACTTGTTAAAAGTATACGCCCCGAGGCTCGTAAAGTTTCTCGCTGCCCAGGCCCCTTTTGGCGCTACGGATGAATGATAACCGTCGACTCGTCCACCCACTCCACACCCTCTTCGTGATAGAATGCTAGTTTCTGCATCAGTTGAACCAATGCTTCATCCTTGCGCTTCGCCTCAATCATCACATCAAGGGCGGGCGTATCTGCTGCGATATGGCGCAAGAAAGTGAGCAAAGGCTCCACTTCAACACCGTCAGCATGACCTCGCAGGTCCTTCTCACTCTTGGGACTGGACACGTGAATTTTGGGCGGCAACGGCTTATCTGCCTGTGAATCCGCTTGGGCAAGCGGGGATTCCCATGTCTTCAATATATCAGTCCAGAGATCCCACGGCTGTTCGCCTTCATTGTTCACCCATTGATGATGAATATCCAGTACCATGGGCAGCCCCATCCGCTGGCATACTGCAAGTGTCTCGGGTGCATTGAAGGTCTTGTCATCATTTTCGAGCGTCAGCCGCTCCTGAATATCCCGATCCAGCTTTAGAAAATTCTCCTCAAAACGCAGCGCAGCACTAGGCTTGTCTCCGTATGCACCACCAATATGTATATTGTTCTTGGCAGTGGCATTCAGCCCCATCGCATCCAGCATACGTACATGATGACGAAGGTCGCGCATGGAATTGCGCAGCACTTCCTCCGCGGCGTGCTGAGTACTGTAAAATGATCCGGGTGGAAAGATACACGCATCTCGTTCTCCTTCACAAAATCGCCAATTACAGCAAAATCCTGCTTAAGCGCGGGAAACGGGTCCCAATCACTCAGATCCTCATGAGTAGCCAGCGGAATTAATTTGGAGGAGAAGCGATATACATGAATATGGCTGCCTTTATTGTGTCTGAGCAAACGTAATGTATTATGCAAATTCTCGGCTGCAATTCGTTCCAGCTTGCGAATTGCCGCTTCCCTATCATCAATTTTCTTAAAGCTGGACATGGTCATCGTCCGGGAAGGTGAAGCATTCTCCACAAGCACGGACATCGCCACATAGCCAAAACGTACGAGCATGAATTTCTTCCTCTCTATTAGGGCGGAATTCCTTCCCGGCATATGAAGCCGGCGGTCTTCCCTTCACTGTATATAACCAAGTTTTACCCTAAAAGAGTGACCATAATCGTAATTTCGACAAATCCGTCCATTCATTCCGGTCCATGTGTAACAAACTACCCCTGTGCCTGTTCACCAAAGAACATCTCGTCCGCAAGAGCGGTCTGAATGCGTGATTCTTCCTCGTTCAGTTTACGGATCAATTGCATCTCCACTTCGGTCACTTCCTGCCCCTGGAAGTTAATCTCTGCAATGGAGACTACGATTTTTACGATGGCTACCGCCACGTTATCCGGTGTGTAAGCAATGACTTTTTGTCCGGTAGGAAATACACGAAAGCCTTGTTTGACCATTTTGCCACGGCCGTATTCAAGCAATTCGAAAAGCTCTTGTTCATTCTTGAATTTGCACACGGAATTGAATTCGGTCTGAAATCCCATTCATACCCCTCCCTATATTGTCGTCCTCAGGCTACACCTGTACGCCGTTCTCGTAGTTCAGCGCCTGCTTGCGGTTGTAGCGTTCCAAAGCCAGCTCAATCATGCGATCCAGCAGTTCTGCATACGATACACCCGTCTCACGCCACAAGAGTGGATACATGCTGTAGGGGGTGAAACCAGGCATGGTGTTTACTTCATTAATAAGCAATGCCCCATCCGATTTGCGAATGAAGAAGTCGGCCCGGGAGATCCCATTGCCTTCAATCGCACGGAATGCCTGCAATGCGGCCTCGCGGATGCGATCTGCGGCTTCCGGGTCAAGCGGAGCAGGGATCAGCATCTGAGACTGACCATCGATGTATTTAGCTGCATAGTCATAATATTCACCAGAGGATACAATTTCTCCTGGTACGGAAGCCATCGGTTCGTCATTGCCAAGCACACTAACCTCGACTTCACGCGCCTCTACAAACTCCTCAATGACAACCTTCGTATCATAACGAAGAGCAAACTCCACTGCTGTCTTCAGTTCACCCCGGTTACGCGCTTTCGAGATCCCCACGCTGGAACCGAGATTGGCCGGCTTAATGAAACAAGGATAGCCCAACTGATCCTCCACCTGCAGGATCATTTCATGTTCGGTCTGCTTCCACTGCGTAGCGTTAAAATACGTAAAGGCACATTGGTCGATTCCAGCCTGTGCGAACAGTTTCTTCATGACCACTTTGTCCATACCACCTGCCGAAGCCAGTACACCTGCCCCAACATAAGGCATATCCGCCATCTCGAACATGCCCTGAATGGTACCATCCTCACCAAACGTGCCGTGCAGCAGCGGGAACATCACGTCCATCGCCTCTTCCCCGCCATATAAGCGGCCAAACAGCGCTTTCAGCGCTTCCTGGGTTCCGCCCGACGCCTGCTCCAGCTTCAAATCTTCAATCTGCGCGAATGGCGCATGCATGACAGATCCTTTTTTCCACGTACCCTGCTTGGAGATATAAAAAGGAACCAGTTCATACTTCTCATAATCAAATGCGTTCGTTACAGCAAACGCCGTTTGCAGCGATACCTCATGCTCGCCTGACTTTCCGCCGTAAACGACGCCTACTGTTAATTTATCCATACTCATGTGTAACCTCCGATTATCTGTGCAATGATGCTGTCATGCCTGCATGTTCAGCACCACTTTTATTCTGTTATCTAGACTTATTTTACACGGAACCTGATGTCCACGTCACCGAATCCCGTAAAATCTTTGACCATCAAAATTCATCTGCAATATGAAAAAGCCGATACACCGTCCGCTCGTTCCAAGCGTAAGAATCCCGGTAATCCCAGAAACGGTGGCGGCTGCTGACTGTATGTGCGTTCACAAGCGGCATGCCCCCCGCATCAAAAGCGGTCACAACAGTACTGTGTTGAAACCTGCCATCACCGTCCCAGTCGTAGAGAATGACATCTCCAAGCATTAGCTGCTCGGGACGCTCCACTTCGGTTGCTGACAACCCCCAGCTGCTGCCGGATAAATAGCGCTCCAGACTATTGGAGACCGCCCAACTGTAGCTCCACATTTCGGCGCCATTCACATAACCTTTGTACCACCATCCTGCTTCTCTTTTACCAGTATAGTGGATGGGTGCTCCCCCTGCAAAGAGACATTGGGACACATAGTTGGTGCAGTCCACATCGAATTCCTCATAGGCCGGATTACCCGCATTCCACCACCGATCCGCGTAGGCCACAGCAAGATCCCTGCGATACAGCTGCTGCTTTGATCTCCTACCCTGTCCCAGTACTTCCCGGTTAAGCAGTGGCCGATTCATCGCCTGTACAAAATCAGCTTGTTGAAAAGGGCGACCCTCGCCTACCGGACGACGCTCCGGGACCTCACGTTCCACCCGTGCAATGGTCCAAGCTCCTCCTTGCCTAAGAAAGGTCAGGCGTTCCCGCTCAATCCGGTCTTCCCGATGGGTCAAACCGTTCTTCTCATAGAACAGCCTGCTGTACAATTGCACGTCCACCACCGATTCATCTGCCCCATCCATCAGTGTCCGCACAAGCTTGGCGCTGGTCTCACTGCGAAGAGGCACGGCCCGCCGCTTGCGATACCATTGGTCCAGTCTGGCCATCCGCTCTCCCCGTTCCAGCACAAATTCCGGATCGGTTACAATCCGTTCGCTTGTCTGTGGACGGTAGTCGATCTCACAGCGATTATACTGGTTCACGTAGGTATATAAGGCACTCTTCCATTCGCGTTCCAAGCCTGTGTCCCCCTTTGGCATGAGTTCTGTCCGGAATGATCCATTGCATGAAAACTCTTTTTTATTTATATGAGAGAATTTCGGTTGTATGTGTCTGGTTCTGTTTTGAAGCCTTAATAACGGGGATAATGCGTACGGAAGAGATCAAGTCCATTCCCTTTACTTGAGAACGCATTCAATGTCTAATTCGCTTGGCTGGACAGGCAAAAAGCCCTTTACGTACGGCGTTGAAAACGGTATACTTAAAACTAAAGTTACGATTATGAAATTACGTTTCACCTAATGAAACCAGTGAACAAGGACACGGAACGATGAAGGCCTGTTCTTCACCTATATGGACGTTTTCTTCATCTCACCGACCATTTTAAGGAGGTACATGTATGTCAGCCAAGAATCATTTCTCCGCGGCCCGCAGTCTTGAGGTCGGAGGCAAGTCTTATCGCTACTACAGTTTAGATGCTCTTCAGGAAGGCGGCTACGGCGACCTTTCCAAGCTTCCTTTCTCCATTAAAGTGCTGCTCGAAGCAGCTATTCGTCAATTTGACGGACGTGCAATTACCGAAGAACATGTTAAACAACTGACCGGCTGGGCAGAAGGCCGTGACAATAACAAAGAAATTCCATTTATCCCTGCACGTATCGTTCTGCAAGATTTCACCGGTGTACCGGTTGTCGTTGACCTTGCAGCAATGCGTGATACCGTGAAAAAGCAGGCGGCGATCCCAAACAAATCAACCCACTCGTTCCCGTCGATCTCGTTATCGACCACTCCGTTATGGTTGATGCGTTCGGAACGAATGATGCACTCGACTACAACATCAAGGTTGAGTTCGAGCGTAACGAAGAGCGTTACCGCTTCTTGCGCTGGGCGCAAACGGCATTCAACAACTTCCGTGCAGTTCCACCATCCACAGGGATCGTTCACCAGGTTAACCTGGAGTACCTGGCTTCCGTGGCTGCAACCAAAACCATTGACGGCGAAACCGTTGTATTCCCGGATTCCCTCGTAGGAACGGACTCCCACACCACCATGATCAACGGACTCGGCGTTGTTGGTTGGGGTGTTGGCGGAATCGAGGCTGAAGCAGGCATGCTGGGCCAACCGCTTTATTTTGTAACACCGGACGTTATCGGTTTTAAATTAACAGGCAGCCTGAGCGAAGGCGCAACTGCAACGGATCTGGCACTCACTGTTACCCAAATGCTTCGTAAAAAAGGCGTTGTCGGTAAATTCGTCGAGTTCTACGGACCGGGTCTTAGCAACATCAGTCTGGCTGACCGTGCAACGGTTGCCAACATGGCACCAGAATACGGCGCAACAATCGGTTTCTTCCCTGTAGATAGCGAAACACTGAACTATATGCGTAATACGGGTCGTACCGACGAACAGGTGGATCTGGTTGAAGCTTATTACAAAGCTCAGAACATGTTCCGTACTGCTGATACGGTTGACCCTGAGTTTACAGATGTGATTGAACTTGACCTAGCATCTGTTGTACCAAGTCTCGCGGGACCTAAACGTCCACAGGATCGCATCGAGCTGACTCAAATGAAAGAAGGCTTCAATAGCATTATCCGCACGCCGATCGACAAAGGCGGCTATGGACTGAGCGACGAGAAAATCGCTGAGAAAGTGCCTGTTAAACACCCTGACGGTTCCACTAGCGAACTGTCTGCTGGTGCTGTCGTTATCGCGGCAATCACAAGCTGCACCAACACTTCGAATCCAAGTGTTATGGTTGGAGCGGGTCTGCTTGCGAAAAAAGCCGTTGAACGTGGTCTGACCAAGCCTGGCTACGTGAAAAGCAGCTTGACTCCAGGTTCCCTCGTAGTTACCGAGTATCTGGAAAAAGCAGGTCTGATTGAATATCTCGACAAACTCGGATTCAACGTGGCCGGCTACGGTTGCGCAACTTGCATCGGTAACTCTGGCCCACTGCCAGACGAAGTAAGCGAAGCAATCGCTGAGAACGACATGACGGTAGCGGCTGTATTGTCCGGTAACCGTAACTTTGAAGGTCGTGTGCACGCACAGGTCAAAGCCAACTACTTGGCTTCACCGCCACTCGTTGTGGCGTATGCTCTGGCGGGTACCGTTAATATTGATTTTGCAACCGATCCAATCGGCTATGATACCAACAACGAGCCTGTATTCCTGAAAGACCTCTGGCCTAGCTCCGAGGAAATCAAGGATACCATCGCTAGCTCGCTGAACGCACAGATGTTCCGCAACAAATATGAGAACGTATTTACAGCTAACGAGCGCTGGAATACGATTCCTGTACCGGAAGGCGAATTGTATGAGTGGGATCCTAACTCCACATACATTCAGAATCCACCATTCTTCCAGGAGCTTGGCGACAAGTTGACGGATATCGCAGATATTCGTTCCGCACGTGTCATGGCATTGCTAGCTGATTCCGTAACAACGGATCACATCTCGCCAGCGGGTAATATCGCACCATCCAGTCCGGCTGGACTGTACCTGAAAAAACATGGCGTAGAACGCAAAGACTTCAACTCTTACGGCTCACGTCGTGGTAACCATGAAGTCATGATGCGTGGTACGTTTGCAAACATTCGTATTCGTAACCAAGTGGCTCCAGGTACCGAGGGTGGTATTACGAAATACCTGCCAACGGACGAAGAAATGTCTATCTACGATGCTTCCATGAAGTATCAGGACGAAGGACAGAACCTGATCGTTATCGCTGGTAAAGAGTATGGTACAGGAAGCTCCCGTGACTGGGCGGCAAAAGGAACATTCCTGCTCGGCGTCAAAGCCGTTATCGCAGAAAGCTTCGAGCGTATTCACCGCAGTAACCTGGTCGGCATGGGCGTAATGCCATTGCAATTCCAGGAAGGTCATGGCTGGTCCAGCCTCGGTCTGAACGGTCGTGAAACGTATGACATCACAGGTCTGAGCAATGATGTGAAACCAGGACAAGAACTGACGGTTACCGTAACCCGTGAGGACGGCACCAAGTTCGACTTCCCTGTCATCGCTCGTCTGGACAGCATGGTGGACGTGGACTACTACCATAACGGTGGTATCCTGCAAACCGTATTGCGTCAAATGATGAAAAAATCTTAATTGCCTTTATATTTAATGCAATTAAGTTATACAGAAAAGCTCCTCGTCACGTGTGAAGTGCACCCCTTAGAATAGACATTGGAAAAACCCCTGGGTTTAGCCGATGAAATTCTAGGGGGTGTATTTTTTTATGGCGATTAAGGGACAAAAGTTTAAAACGTATTCGGAGAAGATAAAAAATGAGGCTATTCGTTTGCATACGGTTGAGGGGTGGACTTATCGAAAGATTAATGAACATCTGGGGATTCATGATCCAGGACGAATGAAGCGCTGGATGCGAAAATATCGGGAACAAGGTGAGTTTGGACTGATGGATCAGCGAGGTCGACGTAAAGAATACTTGGATCAAGACCGCTTTGTACAAAAACTGAAACGGGAGAATGAGTTGCTAAAAAAGTGCTTGGTCATCTGGAAGGAGGAAGCAAACAAGAAAGATTTCAGATCATAGAAAAAGTAGCGGCATACGGTGATATCCAGAAACTTTGTAATGTGTTTGGCGTGTCACGGAGTGGATTTTATGCCTATGTAAAACGTAAACGATTCGATCGCGACGCAAAGGCGAAGAAACAAGTGCTTCAAACGTATCAACGATATGAAGGCAAATATGGTTATCGGCAGCTCCAGTTGTTCCTTTGGCAAGATCAGGGGATTTGGATGAACCACAAAAAGGTGCTCCGCCTGATGCAAATGCTCGGTATTCAATCTCGAATCCGTCGTAAACGGCGCTCCAGCAGCTCGTATACACCTGCGCAGCGTGTAGCAGAGGACCTCTTGAAGCGAGATTTCAGTGCAGAAAAACCGAATCAGAAATGGGTAACGGACATTACCCAGTATCGTGTAGGAGAGCGCTGGATATATCTTTCAGCCATAAAGGATCTGTTTAATAACGAAATTGTGGCTTACGAAATAGGCGAACGCAACGACAATGAACTGGTGCTTCGCACATTCAGCAAGGCGTTTGCGAAGCAAAAAGACGTGACCGGACTGGTCGTTCATAGCGACCAAGGATTCCAGTACACGTCTCATGCTTACCACGACATGCTGCCAAAGGTTGGCGCCCGAATCAGCATGTCTCGCCGAGGAAATTGTTATGACAATGCCTCGATGGAGAGTTTCTTCTCGCATCTCAAAACGGAAGGACTCTATCCTTATCATATCCGAACGCTTAGCGAAGCACAAAGCAAAATCGAAAAATATATCCGTTTTTACAACCGAAAACGGCCACAACGGAAACTAAAAAAACTGACGCCGGTAGAGTACCGACGCCAGTTTGCAGCCTAGGGTCTTTTTATAATGTCTACTAAATGGGGTCTTGACCACGTGCGTTCTGCACGGTGACGGGGAGCTTTTTTTTATAGAATGAATAGGGGCATGCTCATGCTTGATGCCAACTTGCCTTTAATGTCCAATGTAATGTGAAGCTTGATCCAGGGATTGCGTGTACGCCCCCTCCTTACACGCGACTCTGATTGGAATTATACTCTTTTCTCGCGGTGCCAGCCGCTCCACCTACAATTATGCGTTTCAGACCGATAAGCATCGTATACAGGACATAACCAATCACCCCACCAAAGGTATTCAGCATAAGATCATCCACGTCGAATATGCCCATACCCGTCAATAGCTGTGTCACTTCAAAAGCAAAACTTAAGAGCAAGGAAAGTACAAGCACCTTTGCCCCTGACAACAGCTTGTTACCCATCAGCACTGGAATGAAGATACCCAGCGGGATAAAGGCCATGATATTACCGAGCAGGTGAATTGCCGTACCCGGACGATGTAACGATAAGCTATGCCAGTCTCTTGAAATTTCCTGAAATGGCGTCAGGTTAACGGTACGCGTATGAATCAGATCCGGCTGTTGCGCGAACGTCATAAGTTGAACTCTAACGACGTTCCAATCCATCGTATGTCCCTTGAAAAGAATCAGCTTGGTCAACAGATACAGATAGATGATGAATGCCGCCACCCAAACGATCTTCATATTGAACTCTTTAGGTTTCATAATGAACCTCCGTGTATATCTTGTTGTTTATTCCTCTACTGTCACGACAACTCCGTTCATGTTGTCTCCCGATATCTCATATTGACCGTGTTCAGGTACGTTAATGCTCTTCTCTTTGGATGCATCGTAATAACGCACATGATAGTGCTTGTCCCCGACTTCAGCGGAAATGCTCTTTTTCTGTTGCAGCAGCTCCAAATACTGCTCCAGCACCAGGTGATTATGATACATGATGGCACTGTGCGGCAGTCCCACATACCTAAAATGCCAAGGTTCATATTGAATGCCAGTGATGTGCACTTTATCCTTCGGGTAACGTAAAATGAATCCGTATTGCCATGCATTCTTCTCCAGCCAAGCTCCTTCTGGCGCTTCACTCATGGCAGCCAGGGTAGAGCCGATATCCATGGACAAGCCCAGATTATGTTCACTGTGACCCGCAGGAAGCGCATAGTCCGAACCCTTTTCCTCGTAAAGCTGCTCCTGTTTCGTAAAGTCTCGATAACCACTGCTGATGATGAAGTAACGCACGTCATCTTTCGAGGCAGCTTCAATCATCTTCTCGAACGCTTGCGCTACGTACTTTGACAACATGATATTGTGATCCAGCAAGCCGTATCCACGAACCAGATCTTGTTGTTCAGCCAAATTCACAATGTCCGTTCTAATACCCTCCGCATGAACAGGATACTCCGAATTGACGAGCAGTAAATTCCCTTTATGTACTTGATTCTTCATATCCACGTTAATGGTTTTGGTATATCCCGCCCGATTTTCAGCCGTATTCTGAATTTGCAGATTCGCTTCTTCCTTCTGCTCAAACAATGCAGGTGACTTGGAAAAAATATATCCCAGTACAATGATACATATCAAAAATCCCCACTTCTTCATCCCTTGTTCCTCCTTTACCTCGTATTATCAAGGATAGAGAAAACTAGTTAAAAAAAAGCAGGGCAATTCTAAAGTTTTTCTTAAATTCGGCATATAACTTCAATCCAGCGCAGGTAACCGAACTTCAAATACGGTCCGTACGACATCACTTTGGGCTGAAATGTTCCCATCATGCTGCTCCACAATATTTTTGGCGATAAAAAGTCCTAGACCTGTTCCACCTTCCTGAGGTGTCCGCGCCCGATCCCCGGTATAGTACATATCGAAAATATGAGGCAGATCATCTGGATGTATATGACCACCATAGTTCATGATCTGAATGATAACCTGTCCTGCATCACGATGCCCATGAATATCCACATAAAGACCATCCGTACCGTGACGTGCCGCATTGATTAACAGGTTCTCAAACACGCGTGCAAGCACCTCACCATCGCCGGAGATGGTTAATTCGGAATCGATGTGCAGTCGGGTGACCAGGTGGTTCTTTTCAAAAACGGGGTACAGCTCTTCGTTCATCTGCCTCAGCAGCTCGCTAAGATCAAGTCTCTTTTCTCAATTGGCAACATGCCATAGTTCATTCGTGTAATCTCAAACAAATCATCAATCAGTTTCTCAAGCCGCTGGGATTTGGTAAAAGCAATCGCTGTAAAGTGTCTGACCTGCTCTTCCGTCAGCTGATCATCCTTCATCAACAGATCCAGATAACCCAATACTGACGTTAGGGGCGTACGCAAATCATGCGCCAGGTTTACTACCAGTTGGTCCCTGCTGCTCTCCGCAAAATCTCCCCGTTCTACCGCTTCCTTCAGCTTCAGATTTGCCAGATTGATATCCTCTGCAATTGCCCCCAGCTCGTCCTTCGTCGAAATCTGCACACGGTGCTGGAAATCTCCACTCGCGAGTTGCCGGATACCTGTGGAGATATTTTTGAAATAGGTAACGTATGGCTTCGTAAACCAGAAGAAAAATAGTATAGCAAGCGGTATGAACAGGATAAGGAAAAAGTAAATATCCCCTATGCTTTTCATAAAGTGACGAAATTCGGCTAACTGATCTTCCGCACGCACTCCGGTGTAATAGTATTGCATCAGTTTATATACCCCAAAGGTAATCGCGCCAGATGCCAGCATGCTTAGACCAAGCAACAGAATCATGGTTGTTCGAAAACTTCTGCGTTTATTCATTGAATGTGTACCCCACACCCCAGATCGTTTTGATAAACTTGTTCTTGTCTACATCTTCCCCCAGCTTCTTGCGCAGGGTCCGAATATGAACCATCACGGTATTGCCGCTCTCATAATAAGCCTCTCCCCACACTTGTTCAAAGATGCTCTCTGCACTGAACACCTGTTTGGGATGATTTGCGAGCAGATACAGGATGTCAAACTCCTTCGGTGTTAATTCGATGGGCTTGCCATAAAGGGTGACGCTATGCTGATCTGGCGAGATAATGAGGCCGCCTTTCTCCAGAATGGAACGCTGGATCGGTACAGACTGGCTGAATTGAAGTGAACGACGCAGCTGGGAATTGACCCGGGCGACCAGTTCCATCGGGTTAAATGGCTTGGTCATGTAATCGTCTGCGCCCATCACGAGCCCAGTGATTTTATCCATATCCGAGGTTTTGGCGCTTAGAAAAATAATAGGCAGGTGATACTGCTCTCGAATTTTGCGGGTTACCTCATATCCATCCATACCAGGCATCATAATATCCAAAATAGCCAAATCGATCGTTTGTGTCTGAACGGCTTGAACCGCCGCTTTCCCATCGAATGCCTTGATGATGTGATATCCTTCTTTTTGCAAGTGCAATGCAACCAGATCAGCGATCTCAACTTCATCATCTGCGATCAAAATCGTAATACGTTTCATTGCTTATTCCACTCCTATATGTGATGCTCAACAATATAACATATCTGAATCCAACTTATAAATGATTGAAGGGAATCCAATATATGAAACTGGACCGTTTATTAGCCATTGTCGTGCTGTTGATCAATCGTGGCCGGGTGCAGGCCAAGGATTTGGCGGATACGTTTGAGGTGTCCATTCGTACCATCTACCGGGATATAGATACGCTGGGTCAGGCGGGTATTCCTGTCGTCACCTATCAGGGTGCAAGCGGTGGTATTGGCCTTGCAGAAGGTTACCGGCTTGACCGAAATGTGCTGACCGACAAAGATCTGGCCTCCATTGTCACTGCGCTGCGCAGTGTCTCCACCTCCCATACGAATGTGGCACGAGACCTGTTGATGGAGAAACTCAGCAGTATCGTGCCTGAAGCAAAAAATGAAGATTTCCAGGCCAATACCAGCCGCTTTATTGTAGATTATTCGATGTGGACGCATCCCGAAGCGCTGCAAATCAAGCTCCAGCTCATTGAACAGGGCATGGATCAACTGCGGCCCATTACATTTACCTATTGCAGTGCCGAAGGTACCCAGACCCATAGAACGACCGATCCGCATACCCTTGTGCTCAAAAAGCATTCCTGGTACCTCTATGCGTTCTGTCACGAACGCAACGAGTTCCGTATGTTCAAGCTGGTCCGCATGCGAGACGTCGCTCTTGCCCAAGGAAACTTCGAACGCAAGCCGGTTAACCTGCAGGACAGACCCTGGCAGCAGGATTGGGCAACCCCGGATAACAAGGTGCCTCTGACCCTCAGATTCCATGCGCGTATCCGTCACATCGCAGTGGAATGGTTTGGCATAGAGAGCGTCATCCCGGATGATGAGGGCTATTATATCAGCCAGGTCGCATTTCCGGAGGACAACTGGCTGTACGGGTTCATTCTTGGATTTGGCGCAGATGTCGAAGTACTGGAGCCACTGCATATTCGAGAAGAGATTCGTAGAATTGCCGAACAAATTGTGCAAAATTATAATGCCCCGCCTCGAACCTGACAGACAGGTGTCCAGTTCCTCCCGTTATACTTCTATTATATTCAAGCTTTACATAACGAGGAGGAATCGATTATGAACGTCACCGTATGCCAGAGCTGTGGAATGCCACTCACTACGCCTGCCCAATTCGGAACAGAAACGGATAGTACTACAACCCGCGAATACTGTATTTATTGTTATAAAGAAGGCAAGTTTGAGCAGCCCGATATTACGCTGGAAGGCATGATTGAAATGTGCACCGCCATCCTGAGCCAAGAAGGTATGGACGAGGAGTCAGCAAGGTCAATGCTGCGCAACCAACTTCCTTTTTTGAAAAGATGGCATGCAGCTGGTATTGAACGGAACGTGGCATTTCCAGCAGAACATTCGAATGGGTCCGATGGGCTTAATCAAGTAACGCGCGACAATATGCTCTCCACAGAGCCCATTCGGTATGTCACACTGCCAGGAAAACGCCTTGCGGGTGTGTCCGCCAGAACAACCAACGCCATTGAGATGAGTGGCAAAGGCTGCATTCAGGGACTTTGGAACAGCTACTTCGCTTCAGATCATCAACCCGCCCCTGAAGCGGCACGCTATGGCTGTTACGCTGACTATACGGATGGCATACATGGAGAATACACCATACTGGTGGGACATGAAGTGGGCCCGGATGAATCGTTGCCTGAGGGAGTGGATACCGTTGAGCTGCCGCCTGCAACATATGCGGTGTTCACCTCCAGAAAGGGCCCGATGGCCGAAGTCGTGGGTGAAGCCTGGGGTGCGGTGTGGGCCTGGAAGAAACAGGGGAACGCACGTTTACCGGAGATTTCGAATTGTATGATGAGCGAAGTCTCGATCCTGAGAACGTACAAGTAGACCTGTATATTGCTGTTCGCCGCGAAAAATAAGAAGAAAAGTGATCATGATCATTTCTTAATCCGAATTGGACTGTTTATATCTGTATCTGTATCTCAGCAATGAAATTCCGCTCATGGATTTATGCAAAATGCTGTTAGGCTGCCAGGTTTTCCTGGCGGCTTTTTGAATTTTCCCTTTTGTCTATCCGTCGAAAATTGCCCTAATATGCACCCGACAACCGACCATGGTACCAAGTTAGCTAGCTTATGTCGTACCTATACAACCAGACTATATGTCTTAATTTCGACACAATTGGCAATCCCAAAACTGGGTCTATTCACTTAACAATCGCTTCTATCCTCCCATACGAAACCTCACATATTCGGTCCTTTCCTCCTGAATTTCTTTAAAAACGTTTACATCTCCTCAATACGGGGTAAAATCACTACAACCCAATTGGAATTACACCTTAATTTGCCTGTTTCGTCTAACAAGTCACATATACCTATTTGCGTAACAGAGACGATAACCTGTTGGAATACATAAGCTATTTAATAATCACATATGCATATTCGAAAATGCATTAAAGGAGGAACCAAGATGATCCGCATGCCTATTCAGCAAATGATCCCGTACCACCACCAATATCCGCGCAACACGGCGACCGTTGCTCCTAAAAAGGAGAATGAGAACACTCAAGGTCTATCCTTTCATGAAATTTTGCAGCAAAAAATGGCTAAAAAGAACGCCTCCCCTTCTTTGCGATAAATGAAATGATGAGCAAAATGAAAATTGCTTGCTTGGCTGCACCGTTCTCTGCGAAGTTGTGGATGAACGGTTATTCGCGTTTTCGCTTTAATTTGTTGTTACATCAGCATTTTACATATGTACAGTCTATGGTCACATCCCTATAATGGGTTAAATATCTACGGCAGTTTAGTGAGACAACATCCATTTCAGGGGGCAAATATGATGATGACTATCGGCTGTTTTCACGCTCACTATTCCAACATTGCACTGATTGAAGAAGCACTCGCTCCTTATGAAGTTGAACTAGTTCATTATGTCGATCCGGGTCTGGATCGCCTCAAACATGATGCTGATTTCACCGAGGCAGTTACGCGTGAGAAAGTATCAAAGACGCTGCAATGGATCGCGCACTGCCATGCAGATGCCATCCTCGTCACCTGTACCCTGTTTGCAGCCGTACTTGAGCAAGAGGCACAGCATGTTCCTGTCCCAGTGGTTGGTATTGATGATCCATTACTTCAGGAATTGAAGCGAGTACCGGGGAGATACATATTGGCGTTTACCAACCCTGCGACGATTGAAGGAACGATGGCACGGGTGAATCAGGCTTTGCAGCAGGATGATGAGAATGGACAGCGAAAAGGGATTGATGCTGTAGAGACTGAATCGGTATTGATACCGGGTACATTCGAGTTAATCATGCGAGGCGATAAGGAAGGTTATCTTGCAGCGGTGAGTGCTGGATTGCAGCAGATTGCTGAGCAGTCCCCGGGAAGCAAGGTAGTAGCCTCTCAACTGTCCATGGCTCCCGCAGCAGCGCGAGTTACAGCAGATACAGGTTTGGCGATCTATAGCCCGTTGGCTTCGCTAGCGGCTTATTTGGAGAAGAAGTTGAGCATAGTTCGGCGTTAATGTTGAGCGGTGAGCGGTAAGTGTTTTTTGAGCGGTGCGTCGATATTTGAAACTGATTTTCCAGCTCTGCTTATATCGGTAACGCCACGCCTAAGATGAATCAGTGATGCGACATCTCATCTGAAGAACTTGTTCCAGAAGTTCTCTTGCTCTAGATTGGAGCAAAAGCTCTAACGAACCCAGCGCGTCTTATTATCAGAATTATCGTGATCTGCTAAGTTTAACGAACCTGAGCCACCTTAATGGGGTCAAGACATGCGATTTCCAGTACAGCAGGACTTGCATTTCAAGAAATAACGTCTCTATGATTCGTTAAATCGCAGACCTGTGGAAATTACGGCAAATAGCGTGTGCTCGGTTCGTTAGGGGCTGAGCTACTCTTTCAACGATGTAATCGTGTTCGCAATGTTAATTATTGCGCTCCTCACATACATCGACCGTAAAAGAAGTGACCCGCCACAGGTTGACGGCCTGACGGGTCACTTCGTCTGAACTATGCAGCACTTGGAGGAAGCCATGGAGGAATACCCACCGCAAATGCTGTGCAGGAGCAGCCATTGGCCTGCGAACACCACATACCGGGTTAAAGCCGCTCTTCTCCACGATCACGGAGAGGAACGGCATTTCACTATATCAGGCTGCCCAGATTGCGTTGTAACAACGCTTAGGAGCGTGTCCGGTATTCCTCTGCCTTTTCCTGCATGCCCGCAGCCACAGCCTCATTCTCGGACAATCCTTTGTCCGCGGCAAAAGCACGAATATCCTGCGTAATCCGCATGCTGCAAAATTTCGGCCCGCACATGGAGCAGAAATGGGCTTCCTTGGCCCCTTCGGCCGGCAGCGTCTCATCATGGTAGGATAGCGCACGTTCCGGGTCCAGCGACAGGTTGAACTGATCCCGCCAGCGGAACTCGAACCGTGCTTTGGATAACGCATCGTCCCGTCGCTGGGCACGCGGATGACCTTTCGCCAGATCGGCAGCATGTGCAGCAATCTTGTAGGCGATAACCCCTTCCCGCACGTCATCCTTATTGGGCAGGCCCAGATGTTCTTTTGGCGTAACATAACAGAGCATCGACGTACCGAACCAACCGATCATCGCTGCCCCAATCGCCGAGGTAATATGGTCATATCCCGGTGCAATATCGGTCGTCAGCGGTCCCAAAGTATAGAACGGCGCTTCCTTGCAAATCTCCATTTGCAGATCGACATTCTCCTTGATCTTGTGCATCGGCACATGTCCCGGACCTTCGATCATCACCTGCACATCATGCTTCCAGGCGATTTGTGTCAGTTCACCAAGCGTAGCCAGTTCCGCCATCTGGGCTTCGTCATTAGCATCGTAGATGCTTCCTGGGCGCAGCCCGTCTCCAAGAGAGAACGCCACGTCATACCTTTTCATAATCTCGCAGATTTCTTCAAAATGGGTATACAGAAAATTCTCCTGATGATGCGCAAGGCACCATGCTGCCATGATGGACCCGCCCCGTGACACAATGCCTGTCATGCGCTTGGCGGTCATCGGGATATAACGCAGCAGCACGCCTGCATGGATCGTAAAGTAATCCACGCCCTGCTCTGCCTGCTCAATGAGCGTGTCACGATACAACTCCCAGGTCAGTGCTTCGGCTTCACCATTGACCTTCTCCAGCGCCTGATAGAGCGGCACCGTTCCGATCGGTACCGGAGAATTGCGGATGATCCATTCCCGAGTCGTATGAATGTCCTTGCCTGTGGAAAGATCCATCACCGTATCTGACCCCCAGCGTACCGCCCAAGTCATCTTCTCCACCTCTTCCTCGATAGAGGACGATACGGCAGAGTTTCCGATGTTCGCATTAATCTTCACATGAAAATGACGCCCGATCAGCATCGGCTCACTCTCCGGGTGATTGATGTTCGACGGAAGGATCGCCCTGCCACTCGCCAGCTCCTGTCGAACAAACTCCGGCTCCACGCCTTCACGAATGGCTGCGAACTCCATCTCCGGCGTGATGATTCCCTGTCGTGCATAATGCATCTGGGTCACGCTGCGCCCAGCTATTCCTCGCAAGGGTTGACCACGCAACCCTGGATACTCCTCGGCTCCAGCTCGCTTCCATCCTGGCTTCAGACCGTTATCTTCCGGCTTTACCGTCCGTCCCCGGTAAGCTTCAACATCTTCACGCTCCGTAATCCATCGCGTACGCAGCGCTGGCAGACCTGCGCGGATATCGGCATGAAATCCGGGATCGGTCATCGGCCCGCTCGTATCATAGACACGCAGCGGTTCGTTATGCTCCACTCCTTGGGGAGTATTCGTGTCATGAAGGGCAATTTCACGCTCCGGTACAGCAATGTCCGGTCGAGAGCCATAAATGTAAACTTTGCGGCTGCCCGGGAAGGGCTGAACCCGTCCGGTCGCCCCTTTTTCTTTGCCAACTGCTGATCCTGCTCGTCCTGTCCCATCGTTCTGTTCCCTTTACTCATCGCTCTTGTCTCCTCCTCATTGGTGATCGTCTGGATTAAAATGCTTGCGCACTTGTCCCGAATCATCCACAACATAGATAAAGAAAGAGCGACCATACGACAGAAAGCAGGGACATCACATTTAGTAATACGTAGGCAGTGAATGCAAATGAACTCTATCCCAGAAGCTTGGCAGATGCTCCCCGGTACTTTGCCCAAAAGCAGTTCTGGCAGCTTCTTCCGCCTGTTTACTATATAAAAAAGCCGGTTCCCAAGGGAACCGGCTTATGTCCATCACCAATAACGCACCTTATAAAGGCTCCATAGCGGAGCCCATCCATAGGTCACATCATGTGGTGTTCGTGGTCGTATCGCCGATTACTTCCCTACGCTGGTATGATCCAGATCAGGTGCAAAGGGTCCGGAATCTCATGCGATTCCGTCTCAGTCCGGACAATTCGGACTCCCCCAGTAACGTTAACAAGTTGCAGCATTTAAGCCGCAAATGCATATTCAATTATGCTGGCCCCGTTAGGCCGTCCATTACAGAGTAGCGCAACCGAATCATAAAAACAACCTTTATATTCAGAAAATAAAATCAGGATAACATGAGTCCCATCTGTGTAGCAGCCTCCTTCAGCACAGGTGCGTATTCATGCAACGTCTCCTGGGAAAGGCGACTAACAGGCCCGGATACCGACAAGGCAGCAGCGATGTTGCCTTTCCGATCCAGGATGGGGACAGATACTGCCGCAGCTCCCGGTTCACGTTCCTCATAACTTGTTGCGTAGCCATATTCCAGAATGTCTTTCATCTGTGCCAAATATACTTTGGGATCGATAAATACCGGCCATTCCGGTCCATTCATCAGATCTTCACGGTCTTCCTCGGTGGCAAAAGCCATGAGCACTTTGCTGGACGCTCCAACGGATAGCGGAAGTCTGACTCCCACCGGAGCCACCCGGCGAATCGCCTGATCACTCTGCACAGCTTGAATCCGAATCCGCTCACTGCCATCACGCAGATATAAGCTTACGGTTTCGCCCAGTCGATCCCTCAGCCGCTCCATCGCAGGAAGGAGCAGAATGGCAGGATCATCGCTGCGAGACATATGGGCAGACAGCTCCCAGATGCGTATGCCGAGTCGATACTTCTCGGTGGCTGCATCCCGGATCACGAACCCTTTCTCCTCCAAAGTAGCCATCAGACGATGGACTGTACTTTTGTGCAGACCGATCTGAGTGGCAATTTCCGTGAGTCCCAGATCACTGCGCGTTGTAAAACACAATAATATATCCAGCGCCCGCTCTACAGCCCGGACGGTTAACTTTCGGTCTTCCATGGCATATTGCCCTCCTCATGTTTCATCACATGAAACTTGGTTACATAAATTATATGAGAAACGGTCTCATCTGTAAACTAAAAAGCGCCAATTGGAAGAGAGATAATTGTAAATATTTTCTTTTTATAAATCAAAATCCCCTGCAATTTGCACCCTAAGGAAATGTTAACCATATATCTTCAGAACTATATAACAATTGCGTAACAAATGGCTCCAATCAATTGACTTTGACTATATTGGAACATACGATAAAGATATATTAAATTAAGATTTTGCTTCATACGTAGTCAGAAAAATCGTTTATCCGCTCTGTTCGTCTCGTTGTTATCTTCATTTGATTTTTAAAGGAGGGGCAATCATGTATCCGACATCCCAGAGCGAAGCCCCGCTGCAAACGAAAGTGTCAGATCTGCCTTCTTCGTTATCACCGAGGCTGATCCGGTTCAAACATATTGTCGTGGCGCTGTTGCTCTCCGTTGTATTTTTTCTGCTCTTTTGTTTCATTGCACTACACGGTTATATTGCTTGGGTATTATCCAATCCAACGGTAGCGCCTGTCTTCTCCAATCCCATGCAGGCCAAGAACATGAAGTATCAAGACATCACGTTTCCGGCAGCAGACGGCAGTCGAACAATGCAGGGTTGGTATATTCCGGCTGACGATAATGCAAACAAAACCATCATATTCAGCCATGGATATGGTGCGAATCGTGAAGAAACCTGGGTACCAATGTATGACCTTGCCCATTATGCCCATCAACTTGGCTTCAATGTGGTGATGTTCGATTACGGTTTCGCTTCCCAGGTGAACAAAGCTGTCGCTACAGGCGGCAAAGCCGAATCCCAGCAGCTGCTTGGCGCAATCCAGTTTGCGAAGCAGCGCGGAGCTCAGGAGCTTGTTGTATGGGGCTTCTCCATGGGTGCAGGTACAGCCCTCCAGACTGGGCTGATTACCAAAGATGTGGATGCGATGATTCTGGACAGCACGTTCCTGCTTGAGCCGGATACACTGTACCATAACATCCATAATCAGATTGATCTGCCGCGTCAACCTACGCTGCAGATTATGAATCTGCTGTTCCCCATTCTGAACGGGACCGGATTGCAGCAGATTCCGTATCAGGAAGTGAAAAAGGAAGATTATCCGTTCCCTATTTTCTTCATCCATGGTACCGAGGATGAGAAAGCTCCTTACCCGATTGCGGAGCTGCTCGCTGCCAACCAGACCAATCCGTATTCCGATGAATGGATTGTGGATGGTGCGCATCATGAGCTGATCTTCCGGGAGCATCCGAAGGAATACCTGCGTCGTGTCTCCACATTCCTGAGTCATGTAACGAAGACGAGCAGCGATGATGTGGAAAATACCAATGCCGGAGAATCGTGAAGATCCGGTAATTCAAGAGCTCCTATACGGGGCTCTTTTTTTGTGTACATAGGACAACATGACTGGAGAATATACTTTTGGGACGTAATTAAAGACAGCTCTAGCTTGTATATTACAAAATTGAGCGAACCGGGGGATCCAATTTTATTTTTACTGCTGGATCTAGATTTGAATCCATTTGAACGGAGGTTTACCACTTATGAATTGGTATGGATATGGACATCTGCTGCCTCTGCGGGTACTTGAAGAAGTTCGTTTCTGGAAAGAGCAAGAAAAGGAACATACGATTGTCATCAGTGCATTGATTCCTGATCTTGAACCCGCATATGTCCAATGGTTTGCAGAATGGGAAGCCATCTTTGAGAACAGCGAAAGAGTCGCGAATCAGCTGTTGAAGCAAATACTGCCGGGAACCCAGCCTCCTGCCCCTACATCATTCGCTGTATTGAACAGCTCGTGGCTGCGGCCTGCGCACAATCGCGAGAGTTCATTAGACAGCTATATGTCCTCCTGGAGCAAAGCACTGTTGTTCAGTCTGTCCCACTTGCCAAATTGGTTATTTTACATTTCATTCGCGAATCCGAGTATTTCCTGGGGGTACTCGAAACGCTGAAACAACATGGAGCTATGCGAGATTCGGTGTCTGAATCAACTTTTTCACTGGAACATATCCTTCAAACCTCGGGGCAACCGGCTGATTCCAACGTACACATTGCATCAACGTCCGTATCTGGACAGTCCAATCGTGAAGCTGTAGAAAATCCGTCTTCGGCTGTGGGAAAAGTCAACACCCTCATCCATCCGTACAGGCGCAGGCTTCAGCTGCTGTTCAGTCTCCCAATGCAAACGAAGAGGGCACACCCAACGCTAACACAGCGGTGGTCAAGGAGAAACCTGTGCCGATTGGCGGACACACACTGCCTCCCCTACCTTATGCCTACAATGCGCTGGAGCCGCATATTGACGAGATGACCATGCGCATACATCATGACAAGCACCATCAATCCTACGTCGATGGACTGAACACCGCAGAGAAAAAGCTGGCAGAATCGCGTAAAAAGAACAATTTCGAACTCATCAAACATTGGGAACGTGAACTCGCGTTTAATGGTGCAGGCCATTACCTGCATACGATCTTCTGGACGATCATGAATCCCAAAGGTGGAGGTAAGCCTTCCGGCATGCTCGCAGAACAGATCAAGCGGGATTTCGGCAGCTATGAGGCGTTCAAAAATCAATTCACCGAGGCTGCCAACAAGGTGGAGGGCAGCGGGTGGGCCATGCTGGTCTGGAGCCCACGGGCGCACAGATTGGAAATTTTGCAGGCGGAGAAACACCAGAATTTATCTCAGTCCGACATCGTGCCTCTCCTACCGCTGGATGTATGGGAACACGCCTACTATCTGAAACACCAGAATGAACGCAAAAAATATATCGAGGACTGGTGGCAGGTTGTTTATTGGCCAGCTGTGGCGGAACGCTACGAAACTGCGCGCAAGCTGTTATGGCCGCCGTATTAGGATTGTCGGGCTAAGCATAGTATCGGGGAGTGCTCTGGAGCGCATTGAATCCATGGTGCAATATGTTGATGTAAAGAGATATCTCCAGCTTAAAGACTGAAAGATATCTCTTGGATCGCAAAAAAAGCAAGCCTCTTGATTCAAGAAGACTTGCTTGTATTAGAATAATCTAGGAACCTCACGCCATTAAGAGGCGCAACCCTCACAGGCAACATAATTGTCGCCAACCTGTTTGCTAATCGCGATCAGATCGCCCAGCTTGATATCTTCCTCACCTGTAAATTCAAGATCAGCGATACGTGCAATGATCAGAGCAGCAGCTTCTTCTTTGCTTGTTGCCATTTGACTGAACTCAGACTTTTCGCCTGTGGAAATGACCTCATATAAATACGTATATCTTAATGTTTCCATGTAGACACTCTCCTTCCGAAATCACATCATATCATCTCTATTACCCAATTCCAAGTCCAAGCTTCTGAACCTAATCATAACGCAGCTTCATCTGCTCAGCCGTCCGTCTGACAGCTTCCTGATCCACGGTCAACACTCGGCTTGTCTCCGCCAGGGGAAAACGCTGACGCAGTGTGCGTACCAGCGAGGCTGTATACGCCGCAGTAGAAGGGACACCCGCCAGTTCCTGCAAACTCGCCATCGTTCCGGGCCGAACATCCGGATACCCTTCGTTGGCACCGTCTGCTGCGTCCTGATAGAACTGACGCACATCTGCTGCCAGTTGATCTCCTTGTCCCTCCACGATGATAAAGGCAGTAATAATATAAGCCTTGGCCTGTCTGCGCTGGGCAATACCACAGAATTTCAGTCCACCCACACTGACATCATAATCGCCAGGACAGAAAGCACCCTCGATCTCCCCCGTACGTGCCTGACTCGACCATGGTGTTAGCGATTCAGCGATCAATGAGGCCATCTCCCGGAAATCGTCGTGAATATTGATGGCACGTCCCGGGTTGGGCAGAATCAAAGACACGTTAACGACCCCTGGATTCAGGGGAACTGCTGCACCACCGGATGGACGAACACAGACCGCTGTGCCTTGGCTTCTCATGCGTTCCATAGCTTCTACGGCCTGTGGCAATCTCCTGTCTCGCAGTCCCGCTACAAAGGCATCTGGATGCCGCCAAATGTGAGCAACAGGCAACTGACCTTCTCCCACTCGGCGGCACATGACTTCTTCCCAGGCAAATGCTTCTAGTACACTGCTCCCGGGCCGCAGGAGCGGTGTCTCCCAAATTTGCAGACGCAATGATTGATCCAGTTGCAAATGCTGCTCTGCTCCCCGCGATCCGGGTTGATCTGAATTGGACGGTATACTCATATAAGATAGCCTCCGACTAAACTAATCTGGATGAACTGAAATAATTGGGTGATCCTTATGTATCTCCTTGTGTGAATGCAAAAGTAATATATAAATAAGCCGGTTCCCCAGGGAACACGGCTTATTTATGAAAGCTTCCATTGGCACAAGCATCTATTCTTCCATTTCAGTTCCAGCAAAATTGCCGAATGGAAACAACATAATTACACCAAAGGATTCAAATGCTTCTGGCTTGTCCAACGCGTGGAATGAGCCAATCTTAATCTTTCACCAGTGACAGGAACTCTGCACGCTGTGCCGGATTGTCACGGAAAGAACCTCGCACAGCAGACGTTACCGTCTTGCTGCCCGGCTTCTTCACGCCGCGGGAACACATGCACAAGTGCTCGCCTTCCACGACGACCATGACACCGTTCGGCTCTACCGCCTCAGTCAGAATATCGGCGATCTGTGAGGTAATGCGCTCCTGAACCTGCAGACGGCGGGTAACCGCCTCCACCAAACGGGCCATTTTGCTCAGTCCCACAATCTTGCCGCTCGGTACATATCCAATGTGCACCTTGCCGAAGAAAGGCGCCATATGGTGTTCACATTGGCTGTAATAGACAATGTCCTTCACAATGACCAGTTCTTCGTGATTCTCGTCAAACGTAACCCCAAGTACATCACGCGGGTCCACTTCATACCCGCCAAAAATCTCTTCATACATCCGGGTTACGCGTGCAGGCGTTTCCAGCAGCCCTTCACGCGTACTATCCTCACCGATCAATTTCAGGATCTGCTCAACGTGATACTCGATCTTCTCCCGATTGTCGGATACTTTTGAATTCAAATAATCTTTAACGCCAGCCACTGCCGAACGCCTCCTTTCGAACCACATGCTGTAAGCAACTATTCACTTCAGCATTATGCATAATTCGATTCTAACCACTCCCGGGTATAATATATAGATGAATAAACCATTTCGATCTATACATTCATGATTGGAAGTCGCTCTTTTGATTTATGCAAAATGCTCACTCACAGCTATTATTTTCGGCGGCCCGAGTTTTACGCGCAGGATGTTGCCCCGGCTGAGGCATCTTCGCGCCAGGCTGCTGGTTCTTCATCATCTGCTGGGCGCGCTGCATTTGCTTGCCATTCAGGTTGTAACCCATTTGCTTCGCCATCTTCTGGAGCATGTCGGGATCACTTTGCATTTTCTCAAGCTGCTTCCGCAAGTAGTATACCCCAATGAAAAATCCTCCGACCAGACCAACAATCAATGTAATAATCGGTATTGCTATTGCCATCTCTTAGACACCTCTGTATGCAATCTAAAAAGCCTGATGATTCGTGTCAGCACATGATGTTGAACGCTCACGATGCAAACATGACACGTACCGGATTTCCTGAAAGTTATCATAGCATTTCCGCACGCCTTGAGCAAACGGATTTTCCAGCTAACTGCTGAATTTAACATCCAGGAAACAGATCGAAAATATTCAGTAAATCTCTCAGCAACATCCGTTTAAGTTACATCAGGACCGCCTCTATGAAAACGGTTGTATGCTGAGCCAAGTCCACTTCAATCACATCCAGATCATAACGTGTACTGCCTCGCGCAACCCGGATGACTGGCCTGCCGGGCAATCCCCGGTGCTGACGTACAATGACTCCGGTCTCCCTAGTAGACAATCGAACTGCTGTTCCATTCGGATAAACGGACACACTCCGGTTGAATTCGATCAGAATATCACGATCCAGCTTCGTGCCAGACATCGCCATCATTTCTTCGCAAGCCTCATGTGGCAGCATACTTCGACCCGAAAGGCCATTGATCAGATTATCATACGTGTTAGCTGCACTGACGATTCTGGCGAACAGATGAATGTCCTTTCCCTTGATACCTCTCGGCAGTCCTGTACCATCTACATGCTCATGATGCTGCAATGCCGTATGTGCCACAAGCAGATTGAACTCCCGTTTGGACTTGATCAACTCGAACCCTCTCCACGTGTGATGCAGAGAAGAATTCGCTGCTGAACCGCTGCCGGGTGGCCCCTCCACTTTGCCGATGTCATGCAATAGGGCTCCGACAGCCAGATCCTTGAGCTGCGCATAGTTAAGCCCCAGATTCAGACCAATGACAGAAGACAGCAAACATACATTCATGGCGTGAACATACTGTGCGTTATCTTTGGTCCGAATATCTGTGAGCTGGACAAGCAATTCACGCCCGTTCAAAACATCGTTCAACAATTTATCTATGCTGATGACGACCTTCTTCGGGCTCCAGTCCTTCCCGGAACGAATAGATTCAAGTGTGACACTCATTTCATTAATTACTGCCTTTTTCGTGGCTTCATCCAGAATATCTTCTGTATCCACATCTTTATACGCTTCATCCTGGATGTACAGCATGGTCACGCCAATACGCTTCAGCGTATTAACCATAAATACGGTAAGCTGGACTCCGGCAGACAGCAATACCGTGCCGTTGCCGGAATATATGGTTTTACCCAGAAACTCCCCCGCCTCCACGCTCTCCACGTTAACATACTTCATGAACGTCCCCCGCTCTTACGATTGCTGCTCCAATGTGAGCAATTGCTCTTTGGTTTGCAGACCGCCTACATAACCCACCAGGGTTCCGTCTTTACCGCTGATGCGGTGACAGGGAATCATAATCGGAATCGGATTTTTGCTAATCGCGTCCAGAACTGCTCGAACAGCTTTGGGCCTGCCGATGATTTCCGCAACCTGTTGGTGTGTTGAGGCCTCTCCATAAGATATATCGGACAGGACTTGCCATACTTGTAGCTGGAATGGTGTTCCAAACAAATCGAGCTTCAGTTCAAACGCTTTTCGTTCTCCTGCAAAATACTGCTTCAGCTGCTGTGCAGCTTCACTCAGCTTCTCTTCATTTTTCTCATATCGATATTCCCCAATCCAGGTACGGGCCCATTGTTGCAGATGCGCCTCGCGCACATGGAAAGCACCAAAATCAATGTGACACAGCCCCTTATCCGTAGCACAGAGCGTAAGTGTTCCGATCGGTGTCAGCACCTCATCGTAATATACGGGTGTACCATGCAGACCTGTTACGGCTGACGGTTTCCATGCTGCAGCTTCCGGTTTGGCAGGCTCCTTAGCCTGCCCGTTCTCCTGTTCGGGTGCCTCTTCCGTTACCTGATTTGGCTGCTGCCCATCCAATTGGTTAAGCTGATTATTCTGTTCCTTCTGATCCTCAGGCTTATTGTTGCTCGATTGCTCTGCCTGAGGCTTATCGGGTAAGGTCGCGGACGAACTCAGTCGTTCCTTGGCCTTCTGCAGCATGCTTAGCACGTTCCCATCTTGTTCGTTAGCGGCAGCTTCCCCAATAGCTCTCATTGCGTCTTCTCCTCCAATTCTGCTCAGCGCCCAGGCTGCAGTTCCCCGCAGCTCGGGACGCGGATCACGCTTCAGTACCTCCGTTAGTTTCGGTACAGCGGTTTTGTCTTTGAAATTGCCCAGGGCAATCACGGCGTTGCGCTGGATTGGCTTCTTGCCCCGCCAAGCGGCGGAGCTTTGGCCAAAGCGCTCTTTAAATTCACGGTTACCGATGTCGAGCAGCGGTATCAGCAAAGGTTTTACAATCTCCGGATCGGGATGAAACTCGGGATGGTGGTCCCAATTTTTACCCCGATTCTTCGGACAGACAATCTGACAGGTATCACAACCGTACAGGCGATTGCCAATTTTCAGCATAAATTCTTCATCAACGAAGCCTTTCGTCTGGGTCACAAACGATATACAGCGCTGTGCATTCAGCTGTCCTGGCCCCACCAATGCTCCTGTTGGACAAGCATCAATACACTTCGTACACTCACCACAATCCTCGGTCACCGGGTTATCTGGCTGAAACGGAATATTGGTTACCAGCTCCCCGAGAAAGATCCATGAACCGAATTTCGGCGATATAATGGCACAGTTCTTGGCACTGAATCCAATCCCCGCACGCTGGGAAACAGCCCGGTCCACCAATGCCCCGGTGTCTACCATACTTTCGATCATCGCTTCAGGTACGCGCTCACGTATAAAATGAACCAGCTTGTCCATCGCAGCACGCAGAACTTGGTGATAATCCTGCCCCCAGGCAGAACGTGCCGAAAATACCACGGTAGGCGCCCGGCTCCGACTTCGGCGGATTGATCATCTTCGAAGGATAAGCCACGGCTATCGCAATGAGCGAAGCAGGCTCGCCGTCCTTCAACTCGGGACGCACCCTTTTCTCAATGTCAGGCTCCTCAAATCCGGATTCAAACCCTTTAGCCCGATGCTGCTCCAGAATAGACTTCAATGTCACGAAAGGCTCTGCCGAGGCAAACCCAATATCATCAATGCCCATCTCGGGAGCGGCTGCCTTAATCTCTTGTTTTAACTTCTCCCATACAGCTGCCGCATTTGCTGCTCCGGTCTGTGCACTCGTCATATCTATTCCCTCTCTTCTTCCAACGCTAATTCCGTAAATAGTGAACGCCCGCCTCAGGTGGGAGGACAGGCGCTGATTTCGATATACAAGTCGGACATACCGGAGCTAAAAGAAACCGAGTCTATATCGTTTAACGCAAAATGCAGCGCGAAGTTGTTGTCCTTGTCCTGCTAACATTTTACAGTTTTTTAATTTCCGAGAACGGCCAAAAAATAAATTCCGCCCTGCCTACAATTTCACTGGATGTAATGCTTCCAAACACACGACTATCCTTGCTCTTGCCCTCATGACGGTTATCTCCCATCACAAAGTAATGATCCGCTTCCAGCGTAATCGGTCCAAAATCAGGGTCCTGAACCTCCGTATCCGTGTACGTTTCGGCTTGCTGCTCCCCATTTACGAACAGATGGTGATCCCGCACTTCAACCGTATCCCCGGGAAGTCCAACAATCCGTTTGACCAGAAAATCTTTTTTCTCTACACCTTCACTTGGATCACGAAGCACAATGACATCCGATCGGGACGGTGTCCCAAAATCATATACAATTTTATTCACAAACAGACGGTCTCGCTCCACCAGCGTGGGCTGCATCGATTGACCTTTGACCATTGAGAGATTAAATACAAACAGGTTCAGCAGCATCATGATCACAAAAGCTATCACAATGGTTTTCACCCAGTCCCAAAGCTCTGCACCCCAGGATTTCCCCGGTTGATCAGGCACTCCTGGCCCGTTTCGTTCCTTGGAAGCCACATGCTCCGTTGAAAGGTTATTGGAGTTCAAAGAGACACCTCGTTTATCAATTTTGTTAGAAAAACGTCTATCGATGTACTTTCAAGAAAGAAAGACCGCATAGTGAATGTTTTTCTTAAAATATCAGGAAGCTCTTGCTCCGCGTTTATATGTTCTGATATTACCAAAATCGAGTGATCATAATCCTTTTAATTCTACTTCATTTGCAAGGGTGAAACAATTGGTTATGAGCACCAGCACCCCTAAAAGGGTGAATAACAACGCGAATCAAGTAGTTAAACTGGGCATTAAGTTAAATGTAATAGCGTTCAGAAGTGGCGAAAAAAGGGGAATAATCGGTGAATAACACCCATATAAATAGAAAGGCATATCCCTCACGTTGTTACACGCTGAAAGATACGCCTAATATGAAATGAAAATCTGTTATATTTCTTTATTAACCATACAAACTAAGCTTTGGACAAGATACTGAGTTTCTGGAAAGCGCTCATAATCTGATTGGCACCGTAACCCATTGCTTCATATAGAGGCATGGCTACTTTGTTGTGCTCATCACCCGCCACCCAAATTTGACTGACTTTACGCTGCTGGAACCGTTGTTCCATGGCCTCGACAAGTTTTTTGCCGACTCCGCGGCGACGATAGTCTGGATGGACCGCAATACGATAGATGCATCCCTGGTTGTGGTCAATCGTACCGATCAAAGCGCCGACGAGGTCTCCCTCTTCTTCCGCAACCATGATCAGGTCAGAATCCCATGACAATTGACGGGCAAACGGGCCCATCGTGTTCTCATAACACTCTTCCGATAGTGCAACCTGGAGAAGCTCTGTCATCTGGCTTGCATCACTCAACTGAAAGGAACGAACGTGCATGTCTTAAATCTCCCTTTTCGTTAGCTTAGATGAGGTTTTACAAAAAGGGGCTCCCCTTTTTACCAAAAACCCAATGTTCATATAATGACAAAAAACGAGAAAATACCGCTTCTTCGTCAATTAAACCATACTTTACGCCATAAAACACGCATTTTCTTTTGAAAGCGCTTAATTGTAACCGTTTACATCCGGATATTAAACTTTTCCTCTATTTCGATCTCCAAAATCACATAAATAGTTTCATAATGGGTAAAATATGTTTGTTATCTCTAACCCATAAATGGATTAACGTCTGGGGGACTTAATAAACAAAAATGTTGCTTAATTAGCCCGGATGCGGTTTAATATTAGTGACAAGGGTATTATTACATATGTACCTGGGCAATTTGCATAAATCCTATGAGCGACTTTCATTCAACAAGATATAGATCGAAGTGATATTATTTCGTCTAAAACTTGTACCGGGAGCGCTTCGAATTGAATTATGCATAATGCTGACCTTAACAAAAATTCAAAAATCTCAGGAGGTATTTCACTATGACTTTTCAATTACCAGCACTTCCTTACGCTAACGACGCACTGGAACCACATATTGATGCGCAAACGATGGAAATCCACCACGATCGCCATCACAATACTTACGTAACGAACTTGAACGCAGCTCTGGAAAGCGCTCCTGAACTGCAAGGAAAAAGCTTGGAAGATCTGATTGCTAACCTTGACAGCGTACCTGAAGGTATCCGCACAGCGGTTCGCAACAATGGTGGCGGACACGCTAACCATAGCCTCTTCTGGGAAATCATCGGACCTAATGGCGGCGGCGCTCCTACTGGCGACATCGCAGCAGCAATCGATAGCGAACTGGGTGGCTTTGACAAATTCAAAGAAGATTTTGCAAAAGCAGCTACAACTCGTTTCGGTTCCGGCTGGGCCTGGCTCGTAGTTGGCAAAGATGGCAAATTGTCCATCACTAGCACACCTAACCAAGATAGCCCTCTCTTCGAAGGTCTGACTCCGGTTCTGGGTCTGGATGTATGGGAGCACGCTTACTACCTGAAATATCAAAACAAACGTCCTGACTACATCGGTGCTTTCTGGAATGTAATCAACTGGGATGAAGTAAACAAACGTTACGCTGCAGCGAAATAAGACTGCTGGCATAATAGAAGAGCCTGACTCGGTCAACGCGACCGGATCAGGCTCTTTTTTGTGTGCTTTTGTTTGCTTCACGTCAGTTCATTCAATGTACATATGGTACGCGCTCATTATTCATTAACACCGTCATAAGCCCCGGCAAAATAACTGCTGATCAGCTTCAGGAAGATGTTCGGGAATGCCATCTTATCCATATCTTCCGGACCAATCCAGCGGTAGGTCAGGTCATCGCCTTTGCCAGTCAGCGTAAGCTGAGCCTCATCTGCCGCTGGAGATTCATCCAACAGGTTCGCATCTTCCGATGGGTTGGAGAGCAGAGAAGTAATCGAACGGAACTGCTCCGAGTGAGTTGTTGCCAACTCAGACGCAGCAGACGCTGAGGATGAGTGATCGCTCGCAGCAGCCTGTGCGTCGTAGGCGGCTCTGGCTTCCGCAGCGATCAGCGGAAGCTCGTTACTCTGGTCCTGCTCGGTGCATTTGTACACCTGCAGGCTCCAGACAATATGGCTGAACACATGCTCCGCATGGGTAGCCAGCCCTTCCGGGCGGGCAGCGAAGCCTTCCGCCCACAGACTGCCGGCCAGCAAAGCCATGGCCGGCTCATCGGCCAGCGGCCCCGCCGCCTTGCCGGCTGCGGCGGGCGCCGCCAGCACATGCGGCAGCTCCCACATACGGGCCAATAGGCCCGTCGCTGGGCGCTGGCGCACAAGCACACGGCCGCGATGAGCACCGCGGCCCTCCACAATGGCGACCAGCCGCTGCTCAGGGCGCGGCGGCTTCGCCTTGGTCTTGACCGGCAGCGTGAGCTCCCGTCCGGCGATGCGGCCGGAACATTGCTCCATGACCGGGCAAGTCAGGCAGTGCGGCGCTTTGGGCGTACACACCAGCGCGCCAAGTTCCATCAGCGCCTGATTGAAATCACGCGCACGCCCTTCCGGAATGAGCTCTCCCGCGAGCTCTTCCATCAACACCCGGGTGCTGCCCTTCATAATATCCTCATCAATGAGGAAGTATCGGGACAGGACCCGCATCACATTGCCATCCACCGCTGGCTGCGGCTGGTTGAAGGCAATGCTGAGATGGCCCCGGCTGTATACGGGCCCACGCCTTTTAACGCAAAGACTGCCTGCTTGTCCTGCGGCATCTCCCCGCCATGCAGCTCCATGACTTGTCTGGCAGCTGCCTGAAGATTACGGGCACGCGAATAATATCCGAGTCCTTCCCAATTTTTCAAAACATCTTCTTCCGGTGCCTCAGCCAAAGCCTGTACGGTCGGAAAATTCCCGATAAAACGGTTGAAATACGGGATCACCGTATCCACCCGAGTCTGTTGCAGCATAATTTCCGATACCCAAGTAAAATAGGGGTTGTTGTGGCGACGCCACGGCAAATCCCGTCGGTTGACCATATACCAATCCAGCAAATTCACACTGAAATGTCGTTTCTGTTCCAATAAACCCATATTCCCGTCCTCTCCTGTTACCGTGCTTACATGCTTAAATTCTTACACATTCCATCATGGTTACTGTTCAGATCCAGACAACGTCTTCTCCATCTGTTCCACAATAGCAAAGGCCGCAGCCAGCTCCGTCTGGTGTGTAATGCTCAAATGAATGTCATACTGTTGGCCGTATGGCAGTTGCAGTCGTTCCCATGCCTCAGCAGACAGCGTGGCAACGGGACGTCCTTTCTCATCAGGCAGTACTTCAATGTCGGTAAAACTCATCACGCTTCCAATGCCGCAGCCAAACGCCTTGGACACTGCTTCCTTTGCGGCGAAGCGGCCGGATACAAACTCGACCCTCCGTTTTCCCCGATGATCCGCAATCTCCCGCTCGGCATGTGTTAAAATTCGCTTCATAAACGCTTCCGCGTGGCGACCGGACATCAGCTTGCGCATGCGTCCAATCTCCAGCACGTCGTTTCCAATGCCATATATCATCAAAGCTTCACCCGCTTAATCATTTATGCTGTAAACGATCTCCATTCGGTCATATGATCCGTAACTTATCCGAACACGTATTCTATTGTAGCAGGAGGGGCGTACGGATGCGAGTACCTTCGTCCACATTACCATTTATGTTAAAATATGAATCGGGAATAGTATGAAAATTGAGGAGGAATAAGATATGTCCACAGCATTTGAACTGCCTGCTGGCGGGGATGCCGTCATTCGCGGAAATATATTCACTGCGCGGCAACCCGCTCAAGGAATCATGATCCTGGCTCACGGTTACAAAGGCTTCAAAGACTGGGGCATGTTCCCCTACGCTGCATCCCAGCTAAGCGAGAATCATCACGTCCTGACCTTCAATTTCTCTCACAACGGCGTTGGAGAAGATCTGGAGCAATTTTCTGAACTTGAAAAGTTTGCAGTCAATACGTACAGCCGGGAGCTTGCCGACCTGGCAACGCTGCTAGACTATGTGTCCACACAGCCAGAGCTTAACGAACTGCCGGTAATTCTGATTGGACATAGCCGCGGTGCAGGCGTATGCCTCGTGTACGCGCTGGATCATCCCGAGCAGATTGCGGGCGTTCTATCCTGGAACGGCGTAACTAACCTGGATCTTTTTACACCGGAGCAAAAAGAGGAAATGCGTACCTTTGGCCGCAGCCATGTCACGAACGGCCGAACAGGCCAGCAGATGCCACTGGATGTATCCATTCTGGAGGATTTGGACAAGCACAAGGACCGCTATGCCATCATTGATCGTTTGTCTGCCTCACCTCTACGTGTAGCACTTATTCAAGGAACAGAGGATGGCCAACGGCTGCGTGACGGCTCGGCCGCACTGGTTCAGGCTCGTCCGGATGTCCCGTGGTACCAGATCCCTGGAGGAAACCACACGTTTAATACGGTACATCCATTCAAAGAATCGACTCCACAGCTTGAGCAGGCGATCACCGAAACCCTTCGCCAGATCGAGGCCTGGAGTAAGTAGTTCCTGCATAACAAAAGAGTCGCTGCCTTATGCAGTGACTCTTTGCTGTTTAGATGCTTGCATTGTCCATATCATGGTATGCTTGCCATCCATATTAGATGCCAGGAATGGCATTACGTTTGTGATGTGTACGCTTGTAAAATGCTTCAAGACGCTCCTGTGCAGCCGGATCGATCTGTTTGCCCTCCAGATAGTCACTGTTCGCTTCATACGAAATGCCCAGTTCATCTTCATCGGTCTGGCCTTCCCAGAGTCCTGCTGATGGAGCCTTGTCCAAAATGGCCTGTGGCACGTTCAAATACGCAGCCAGCTGACGCACCTGACGTTTGTTCAGGGTGCTCAGTGGTGTAATATCAACGGCGCCATCGCCCCATTTGGTGTAGAAACCAGTGATGGCCTCAGAAGCATGGTCTGTCCCGACAACCAACAGATTTTCCTCAAAGGAGAGAGCATATTGCATCACCATACGGGTTCTCGCTTTCACGTTCCCTTTGCCTTGGTGAGTCATGTGACGCGGGCTCCCCATGGATTTGAAACCTTGCTCCACTTCGAGTGCAATCTCGTTAACTGCATCTTCGATGTTTGTTTCCACAACATGCTTCAGGTCATAGGCTTTTGCCACAGCATAGCTATGGTCAATGTCCGACTGCTCACCGTAAGGCTGGAATACACCCAGTGTTTTGTATTCCTTGTTCTCCTCTGCTGTAAGCTCGTCCGTTGCTTTTTTGCAAAGCGCCGTAGCTACAGCGCTGTCAATCCCGCCACTGATCGCGATGAGCAATCCTTTGGAACCGGCATTTTTCACATACGTTTTGAGAAAGTCAACGCGCTTGCGCACTTCCTCTTCTTCATTAATGCTTGGTTTAACCTTCAATTCAGCGATGATCTGTTGTTGCAAACTCATCGTTCACACACCCCGTTTCTAAATTAATGAAATTTGATGTCCATTTTGAAAGGTCCGAATGGTTCAATAACCTTATTCGCTCAAAATGAAACGCCCCGGCATCGGTCATCCGAAAGGCGGGGCGTTTGCTTGAGCTAATTAACGGCAGTAACGGTCAAACACACTTGTGAGCTCAGCCGCGATTTCCTCTGCAGAACGGTCTTCCACTTGATGACGCTCAATAAAATGAACGAGTTCTCCGTCTTTCATCAAAGCGATGGAAGGTGAAGATGGAGGATACGGTGCAAAGTATTCACGTGCTTTTGCTGTAGCTTCCTTATCCTGACCGGCAAATACCGTGTACAGGTGGTCTGGTGTAATATCATGCTGAAGTGCTTGGGATACACCTGGACGGCATTGACCTGCGGCACATCCGCAGACCGAGTTAATAACAACCAGAGCGGTTCCTTTGGCATCCGGCAAACTTGCTTCAACCTCTTCTGGCGTACGCAGCTCCTGAATTCCCAAACGAGTCAAATCATCCCGCATCGGTTGAACCATATCTTTCATGTATTGATCAAATGACATAGACATTTCGGTTTCACTCCTTAAACATGTAGGTTCTATTATTTAAAAAATTAAATGCTTTTGTGCTATTCCTATTATACATCGCTAATCAATGAAAGCAAGGTTCAAAGACCGCCTGCGGAAAGGCTTCTTCTACAATATTATGTCTCAATCCTTGGCAAAACATGCTTGAAGTTCAGCGTTGGAATGCAACCTTGAACGTTGTACCCTGACCTTCCTCCGATTCGACGGTAATGGTTCCGTTATGTCGTTCAACAATGCTTAGACACATGGATAATCCCAGTCCGGTTCCTTTGGCTTTGGTCGT
This sequence comes from Paenibacillus sp. 1A_MP2, assembly GCF_052244825.1. Lineage (NCBI taxonomy): Bacteria > Bacillati > Bacillota > Bacilli > Caryophanales > Paenibacillaceae > Paenibacillus > Paenibacillus sp. 1A_MP2. The sequence continues at coordinate 6,521,563 of NZ_JBQQCS010000001.1, forward strand.
AAAAAAAGGTTCGAACAGCTTCTCCTTTTTCACTCTGGGTATACCCGGGCCTGTATCTCGTACACACAGCTCCACCGTGTCATCCACCAACCGGGTCTCCAGTGTAAGCACGCCTTTTTCATTCATGGCTTCCATCCCGTTGCGAGCCAGATTAAGTACCACTTGTTTGATTTCCTTTGAATTCAGATGTAGCTTGGGCACATCGTGAGCCAGCATAAATTCAATACTCTGACCTCGCAAATTTGCATCCGCCCATAACAAAGGACTTAGTTCATGAATGATATCATGCAGCTGAGATTCTTCTTCTCGGCAATTCTATTCTGCGCCAATGATAGAAAATCATTAATAATGCTGTTTGCCCGATCAAGCTCTTCCAGCACGATCCGGTAATAGTGATCCAGGGATTCCGGGCTCTTTTCCTGCATTAATTGAAGAAAACCACGTACAACCGCCATTGGATTTCTTACCTCATGGGTAATACTTGCGGCCATTTGTCCGACAAGACTGAGTCGATCCACATTATCGAGCTCGCTTCGCAGCATTTCAAGCTCAGTAATGTCCTGAATGATCAACATGGCTCCTATAGCCTCTCTTGGTTCTGGGGATAATGCGTAAATAGGAACCGTCCGGGACTGGAACACGTTTGAGCCATAACGCACTGTCAGCCCACTCACTTCTCCATGAACAATGGCTTTGCGAATACTGTTCTCCATCTTGTCTGCCTGAGCTTGTTCGACAAACTGGCTAGCGGGTTGCCCAATCAAATCAGGTGTTGTTGTGCAGGGCAGTTGATCCCTCGCCGTTTGCTCCATGGTATCATTCACGAACTGCACGGTCCCCTCCCTATCTACGGTAGCTATGGATAAAGGAACAGCATTCAGAATTTGGTTAAGCTTTTCCGTTTCGGCTATGTATCGATGATGAACTTCGGACAAATGCTGCTCCAGCCCCCTGTGATGCTGCATCTGTTCAATCCAGAGCATACTAAGACTTCCGGCGAGGATTGCACCGATCGTGTATCCCAGAGTTGGCAATAGCCCATGTACTATTGAGAATGTTGTTTCAATGGATAGGATATATAGCAGACTGTCCACAACCAGCTCTGCCGTTATCAAGGCGATAACTGTTCCCATTTTGCGTGAACGTGTATAATGCTTGAATCGTTTGGCTGACAACCATACAATAGGATAGAGAAGAATGCCCGTTTGAAATAGAAATCCGTACAAATTATAGGGATGCGCAAAGAGAAAATAGAAGAGTATCTGGAGAAGAGACAGCGTTAGGCCTACGCGGGGCCTGCAATACAATATGACGAGCGTCAGGGGCACAATGCCCAAGGAGATGGGAACGGATACTGGGCTTCCATAGAGAGCAAAAAGCAGACACAGTAACATGCTCACCACACTGGTCGCGGCAAAACTGGTCAGTATCATCCTGTGATATCCTGCCTTGGCGACCGTTTGCTTGGAGAGCCCCAAGTGCAATAATGGAATCAGGAATACCGCAGCTCCTGCAAGCAGTATTTGTAAAAGAATGTCCTTCAACGCAACCACAATGCCATCTCCCTCCTCTGCCTGCACATTCCCTTATGTATTTCTGATTAAAACATAGGCGACAGTATATTACAATATATCCCTTAAGACTGCATAATAGAACTGCTAATACATTTGTATTGTTTCATAAACAGGCAGGAGTAGACAGCTTTTTCGGAAATCAGACAAAATCAATGAAAAAAGAGGGTAATAACGCATGTATGATGTCATTGTAATTGGTGGTGGATCTGCGGGCCTTATGGCCTGTGTTGCTGCTGCCGAGCATGGAGCCTCCGTGCTTCTGCTGGATAAAGGAGATCAACTCGGCCGCAAACTCGGGATCTCTGGTGGCGGTCGCTGCAATGTGACCAATGCCAAGGAGACGGATGAACTGATCCGGCATATTCCGGGCAATGGACGCTTTTTATATAGTTCATTTCAGAATCTGGACAATCAGGGAATTATGCGTTTTTTTGAAAATCTGGGTATTGCCCTGAAAGAGGAGGATAACGGGAGAATGTTCCCGGTAACCGATAAAGCCAAAACGGTGGTAGATGCGTTGGTAGGCAAGATCATTTCCCTTGGGGTTGAGATTCGCACCAAACAGCCGGTTAAGGAATTGATTCAGAACGGTCAACACGTGCAGGGCGTGAAGCTGGCATCTGGTACAACCGTGCTTGGACGCTCTGTTATTATCGCTACCGGGGGCAAATCGGTCCCCAAACCGGCTCAACCGGGGATGGCTATCCTTGGGCTGAAGCGGCTGGCCATACGATTACGGAGCTATATCCGACGGAAGTGCCAATTGTGTCTGGTGAAAGCTGGATTCAATCCAAAGAATTGCAAGGCTTGTCCTTGCGGAATGTGGGGTTATCTGTTCTGGATGCCAAAGGCAAATCGGTTATCTCCCATCGCGGAGATATGATCTTCACCCATTTTGGCCTATCCGGGCCGATTGCGCTTCGTTGCAGCCAGTTTATTCGCAAAGTGCAGATGAAATCCGGACAACCACAGGTCACGATGAGTATTGATCTGTTCCCGGATCTGTCTGCCGGCGCTTTGGAAGCCCAGGTTCAGCAGGTGCTGGAGCAGGAATCCCGAAAGGCTGTCAAAAACATACTCAAAACATGGGTTCCTGAACGCATGATTCCATTGATGATGAAGCGTGCAGAGATCAGCGAAGACCTCACATTCCACCATTTTCCCAAAGGTATGTTAACTACGTTAGTGGGGTTGATGAAGGCTTTTACCTTCCGCGCAGACGGTACACGTTCTCTCAAGGAGGCCTTTGTAACTGGCGGGGGAATTCACTTAAAGGAGATATACCCAAAAACAATGGAATCCAAGCTGCTGCCGGGGCTATTCTTTTGCGGTGAAGTCCTGGATATTCATGGCTACACGGGAGGCTACAATATTACCGCTGCCTTCTCTACGGGGTATACGGCGGGTATGCATGCTGCAGAATATAAAAACAATCGCTCATAACATGAACCTACGATGTTGATGGACGGATTCACGTTCCACATCAGCTAAGGTCAATAAGAGTATTAAAAAAACCTCGAAATCCCACTATCGTGGGGTATCGAGGTTTCTATATGATATATGCCCATTCAAAATCCTTGTTACAAACACGTTTACATACTAAGACAAACAGCGGCATCACCCATATGTCTTTACGCCTTCACACTGCCCGAGAATCCATCGACTGAATCATCGAAGGTCGGATCATCATCCCGGTTATGCATCCCCTGTTCAGGATTGCTCCCTTGGCTTCCACTCGCATAACCTTCATGCCAATCTTCATTCACGAGATGAGCTGGAATAGATATATTCTGAAACTGATCCAATCCATCGGTTTCGGAAAGAAACACGGCACTTCCTCCGTGAGACTGTACGATTTCCACAGCAGACTGCGTATCCTGACGATCTGTAGGAATATACAATTCGAGCGGTCCTGACTGATATGGTTTATACCCCAGTTCCTCCAAAGTTGCTTGCGCAGCGAGCAGCGCTGCATGATCTGCGAAGTGCACCTGAAGTTCACTATCATCCATCATAATTTTTCCTCCTTGCGAGAGCTGATCTCTTATCTTCTAAAATGTTAAGATTCGTCTCCTCTAGCATGGTCAGTTATTTCATCGGATATGCTACTGCACAAGGAAGAATATCATTTAAGCAGATCGGATGTAACGAATCCAGCCTGTTACAGACAGGACGAACAGTCCAAATGCCACAGCAGCCGCAGCTGTAACGATACCTTCGAGCCAACCCAGCCAGGCTGCCCCCAGTGAATATCCCATTAGAATCCCGATCGGAACGAATAACATTCGGACCATGGTCGTCGCAGCTTGATTCAACGCCTCGGCATCGTAGGATACGAGCTGAACATAGTCGGAGGTTGCAAATACATCCCATGAACGATAAAAGAGCACGCTCAGCATAATAATTAATAATCCACACACAATCACATTGACCGGAAAAGGGGGCAAAGCAACGGCAGCGATGGACAGGCCACCAAGCTGCAAATACAGTTTCATGGTCGATGAGTTACGAAAGAATGCCTTGAATGCCGTCTCAGCTGTCCGATTAGAGATGGATCGATGACGCAGCAGCTTGCGCGGCTTGCGGAATATCACGGTCCGAGTGCGCGGCGCTTTGGGCTTGGTGATGGAGCGACTTAGTATAAGTGCTGTAAGCTTCAGTCTTTCCCGTAAATCCTCTCTCACATCGCCCTCAAAGGTCCCTTTCATCTCCAGCCTCATTCGGCCAACCATTATTAGTAGAAGGATTGCGGCCACGATGCCTGCAAGCAGTGTCCAGATCTGCCCATGCATCCAAAACGTTGCCCCAATCGTGATAATGCCCATTGCAATTGCGAGTGGAATCATGCGAATCCAGCGTCTCCAGCCGGTATACCGTACTTTTGTCATATGGAGCACAATTACCTGAAATGAAGCCACTGCGCCAAACCAAATCGATATAAGCGCGATATGGATAATTGACATGTCATACACACGGGACCATAGTGGTGCGGTCAACGCGGTAATTGCAATCATTTTGCCCAGATGCTGTATACAAGCCCGGTAGATCCCCTGTCTCATCAAGGTGCGCATCCACAGTGACCTCGACTTCAGGAATAACACATCCGCTTCTTCCACAAATATAATAATTCCGCCTGTGAGCATAACAATGTCGATTAGTCCTGTCAGTGTAGGCAGTGATAATCCGGTCGCCCATGAGGGAAGCGGTTTGGACCACAAGCTCATATACCATCCGCTAAGATACAACAGACCCGGAACAAGCAGATATACCCATACCGTCCAATCTACTACCAGTTTCAGGTTTTTCAACTGTTCATTGAAGTGCTCCTTGCGCCTGCGTTTATATAAACCAAGTGGTGTGTATGTTTGAAAGGTCTGCATCTCTTCTCCCCTTCCCGCTTAGGATGTCAGTGTGTCAAAACAATCGAATAATGAGGCTTCCGGCAAATCTGCGGCTGCACGGATTTCATCCAGCGTTCCTTCAGCAGCGGATTGCCCGGCATGGATGAGAATAAAACGATCACAGATTCGCTCAGCGGTATCCAGTACATGCGTTGACATAAGTACACCTGCACCACGGCGGCGCTCATCGTCCAGCAATTTCAGAAAATCCTTGGTTGCTCGCGGATCCAGTCCGATAAAAGGCTCGTCCACAATATATACATCCGGCGAGGACAAGAAGCCGATCATCAGCATCATTTTCTGCCGCATGCCCTTGGAGAAACTGGCCGGAAGATCATTGCGAACGTGGTCCATACCGAAACGAACCAGCAGTTCCTCCGCCCTGGCAACAAAGACATCTTCCTCCATCTCATAGGCGGCCGCGGCCAGGTCGAGATGTTCCCACAGGGTCATATATTCGTAAAAAACAGGCTGCTCCGGGATATAGGCATAGCGACCGTCTCCTCCAATGGTTACTTCATATTTTGCATGCTCAAGCAGGCCAAGCAATGTTTTGATGGTCGTGCTTTTGCCAGCCCCATTCGGTCCGATAATGCCTACCAATTCTCCATGAGCCACGTGTAATCGGATGTTTCTTATCGTGGATTGGCCTGCATCATATCCTGCTTCCGTAATATGTACGTCCAATATGGACTCCTGTGCGGGTATATCTTTGTTTTCGCTTTCCATATCATTCACTCCCTGTCCTGTCAGGTGCTTGTTCCGTTCTTTATTGTTATTGTAATCGAGTTCGTGAGGAATTGTTTGATCATTTTGAGCTTTTGTATTCTATATTAAATGGAACAAAGATATTTTACTCTTACCACTCCGATGCCAGAACAACCTTCCGATCGCTGTTATCCCCAGATTTTTTTGAATTCCCTTTTTCAAAGGGGAAAATCCGGGGATAAAGGCGAACGCTCCGCTTCTTCAGGTTATTTCTGTCCTCTCCGTTCTCGTGTAAATGTTTAGTTCAATTTATATAGATTATAAATTGGATTTAGATAGGAAATTAAAGAAAACAATAAATCATAGTAAGGAATGACCTATTGTTTCTTTTCTTCGTTTTTGGAAAAGCAGTATGTACGGATAGTCAAGACTACATCTTCAAAAGTATATTTGTGATTCACCATATCAACGGTAAAGTCCTCAGCCAAAGATTGTTCCATTTTGAGATGCAGATTGTTGTAACGCAGAAAGATAACTAATGCAGTAAAAGCAGTCCTTTTGTTAGCGTTATGGAAAGGATGATTTTGCCCCAAGGACTCAAACAAGGCTGCCGCTTTTTCATATATTGTTGAATACGCATCATTAGAAAAAGCGGAGGACCTGGGTCGCAGTACAGCAGATTCAAGCAGACCAGAATCCTTTACCCCGATCTGCTCCCCGGACTGTAACGTTTTATCATGGCTACGTTGATAGCTATAACTTCTTGGACAGTCAAATATCGGATTTGGTTCATCTGTCTTTAAGACCTTTCAAAGCTTGGTCATATTCATCCATAACATCAGAGAGTGTATCCATAAAATCACTGCTGATTCCATTCGGTAAATTAACTTTTGTCGACTTTTTAATAACAATTTCTCCGTTGGACTGGTCTACCTCGATGTGAACCATATCTCCCTGCTCAAGTCCAAGTTTCTTTAAAGCATCTGTCATGGTCAGGCCCAAACTATTACCAAATTTAGTTACTTTTCGTTCCATCTCTGTCACCCTATTCATTCAATATCCCTCCTTAATTATATTATTCAACTGTTATAACAATTATACTAACACTTAATCAACTCTATATAAATTCGAAATTTAAAGTATCCTTGTTGCGTGTTCCAGTAAAACGTAAAAAAGCAGGGGTCCGGGGCCCCTGCTTCTTTATATTACAGTGAAAATCTCATATTACCGAGTTGACTCCACCACAGTTGAAGTTTCGCTTTCTGCATCTGCATTTACGTTCAGACTCAGATTCAGCGCTCCACGGCACGTTTACTCAAAAGTTTTTCATTCAAAAAGTTTAAATTTTAATGAAAATCCTGCCAATAATTTCCCCATCTCCTACCACAGGAATCAGAGTACTTGCAAACTTATTTCACTAACCTGTAATCATGAATTTGCTGCAAGACTCCCATCCATGTCCTTCTTTGTTTGCCTGCGAATCACTACATACAGCACACCCAGCAACGTCAGCAAAATGCCTGAACAGACAAAAGCCGGAATAACTCCGAACGAGGTCACCAGAAATCCGCCTACCACCGGACCCATGATGTTACTGGCCGTCATGATGCTGCCAACTGTTCCAAACACACGCCCCGTCATGGATTCAGGGGTTTGTTCCTGAAGTAGAATTTGGAACGGAACAATGGCAAATCCAACACCTACACCTGCCAAGGCAAATAACGATATCAGCAGCAAATTGGCGCCAAGCCCGGCATGCGGCCATACTCCTACGATCATTCCTACTGCACCAATGACAAGACCCATCAATGATGTTCCAAGCCCCATCTTGATGACATGCCCTGCCTTTTTCCACTTCTGAACACTCATCGCGGCAATTAACGTACCCACACCGCTGGCCGCCACGCACCATCCGAGCAGATCACTCGAAATACCGGGAAGCTGTCGAAATAAGACTACCGTCTGTGAATCCGCAAATTGCAGAAACAGCAGAGCTGAGGCAAGCAGGACTAGAGAGGTTCCCACCTGAGGCAGAGATGCGAGCATACGGATGCCCTCCATTGTATCTTTCAAAAACGTAGCTTTTTTACCTGCTTGAGCAGTACCTGCTGTCTCTTCCTTTACCTGTAATACGTTCTGATTTGCAGATTGGATCACCCGGGCTCCAGGAATCCATAGCAAAATAATGCCGGAGATCAGAAAGGACGCGGAATCCAATGCAAAACACCAGGTGATCCCAAAAGCGGCAACCAACAGCCCGCCAAGGGCCGGACCAACAATTTTGGACATCTGTTCAATCACCGAGCTGATGGACATCGCCTGCCCCAATTGCTCCTGCGGTACAATCTCCTTCAGCTTGCCGTTCTTGGCCGGTGAGAACACCACATCGAACAAAGACTTGAGAATAAGTAATACATACACATGCCAGAGTTGGTCGGCAAAAATAAGCCCGCCAACGATCACAATTCGCGCACCATCAGCAACGATCATCAGCCACTTCCGATTAACCCGGTCCGCCAGCGCCCCTGCAAATGGACCCGTAAGCAAGACAGGCAATGCTGCACACAGTGTGGTAAACGTAATCTCCCACGGCGTGGCATTCCAGCGAATGCCCACCAGTGTAAGGATTGCCAGCAGATGCAGCCAGTCTCCAAGATTGGAGATGGCCTGCGCAGCCATCAACGTTATGAAGGACCGATTGTGCTTCAGGGGTCTTCGTTCCTGCATTGTTACTCCACTTATCATCATTCTTCTCCTCCGCCCTCAACCCAATCATGATATGAATTCATTATAAAGGGCAGGCTGTGCCCCCACCTCCTGCCAGAGACGGAGAAGAAGCGGTGTCTTCAGGATGATTTTTCCAGAACTTATTGAACTAAACATTTACACGAGAACGGAGAGGACAGAAATAACCTGAATAAGCGCAACGTTCGCCTTTATCCCCGGATTTTGCCCTTTAAAAAGGGAATTCAAAAAATCTGGGGATAACAGCGATCGGAAGGTTGTTCTGTCAGCGCAGTGACAAGTGTAAATATTCAATCGTTCAATTTATATAGACAAAAAATGATTAAATTTTAATTGCTAAAAATGCAAATCTTGTGACATATCGCATGTTTTTCACACAAACAGACGCTTACAATAAAAACATGGCGACCCTCTGAATCGTCAACTGTCAGTTCATTATCAATTTCAAACTAATCTGAAAAGGCGGGATCAGCATGCTGGAATTACAGGAAATCGGAACCGAACGTTCTCTTCATCTGTACCGCACCTTGGCCCAGACATTTAAGAGCGTGAATGAACACGCTGTATCCGGAAGCAAAGTGCATGGCTTCAACCCCACCGCTTACGGGGTGCTCGAAGTGTTATATATGAAAGGAGCACAGCCCATTCAACAAGTCGGTGCACAGCTTCTGCTGCAAAGCGGGAATGTCACTTATGTCATTGACAAGCTGGAGCAAAAAGGACTTTTGCATCGCAAACACTGTCCACAGGACAGACGCATCATTTTTGTAGAACTGACCGAGGAAGGCCAGCGTACCATGGATGAAATCTACCCAGGCTATGCACACAAAATTGATCGTGCTGTCAGCGGACTGAGCGAGGATGACAAAACATTGCTGTCTGAGCTGTTGGAAAGGCTTGCACTCGGTGCAGATCGTTTATCCGCAAACGGCTAGGACCAGCCCCTATCACCTGATCCAAATTAAAAATAACCGGTTCGCCTAAATAGGCGGCACCGGTTATTCGTATGTGTTAATCAAAGGTACAGAATCCACATCAACACCGTGAGGGCTGCGACGACCAATCCACCTGCAATCAGCAAATCGACAACGTATCTGGAAAGATCTGAGCGACTGTGCCCCTCAATCTCCCTCTGAGTCTCTTCGTACTTGCGTTTGGCTTCGTCTTCCTTCGACGAATTCAGATTATTGGGAAACATCATCCTCACCTCTACTCCCAATGAGATATCTATATTATTTTGTGTTGGTTTGCCTCTGATTACGGGCTTTATTCACTATCCATCCCAGACCGGATTGCCACAACAAAAAAACAAAGGTTGTTATTACTACGTATTGATAAGGGCCGACATACTGGAAGGCATCCATTTTGAACACAAAGATGGAGAACAACAGTGCACTGCCTATACCCAAAAGAAAATAAGTTCCGATTACAGATATCACCCTTGTTACAGGTCCATTCAATCTCAAGGAAGCAAGCACATTGTCCGCAAATAATGATAAAGGCAGGATCAGAAACAGAAGAACAGCTACATTGATAAGAATGCTTATGATCAATGTATACCAGAAAGGATAGTAATATGTATGTTCAGCTCGTTCAGCTAAGGGAACATATTGCATGAGTTCGACAACCATAGGAAGCGAAATACATGTTAGAAGGGCTGCCAGCGACTTGATTGAAAATGGCACAAACCAGTACGATTGCTGCGATTGTTTTCTCATCTTAACTCGCCTCCCATTCTATTACTGAACATTACAGAAAATCCCTTCTAGAAAATAATAAACAAAAAAGCAGCCAAGAAACAGCTGCCTTGATTCAAGAATTATTCTTTTTACTTTGTTTACTTCCCTGAAGCTTGCGCTTGCGGCGGAGCATCTGCATCTTCGGGAACGATTAGCCGTTTGCGCAAGGCCAGTGTCGTCACCCACGAGATAATGGCAATGACAAACATGATAACGAACAATGAGTGCAGACTTCCTTCCAGCACGTTACGCAAAAGTGACCATTTTTCATCCGACAGGGCAGCTTCCGTATGCGGGGCAAGCAGTTGATTCAGGTCCCCATCCGAGATCCCCGCCTCCGCCAGATGCTGCTCGCTCGACAACGTTGATATTCGATAGTTCAACCAAGTGCCGAAGGCTGCTGCACCAATGGTTTGTCCTAGCGTACGCATGAAGGTATGTAACGCCGTGGACGATCCACGCTCCTTATATCCGACCGAAGACTGCGAAATAATTGTGAATATCGTAAAAGCAAACCCGAAGCCGAGTCCATATATAAAGGTCAGAATAAACAGTACGGACTGGGCGACGTCCCACCGACCAGGAAGAGTCCTCCCGAGCCTATGGCGATCCCGGTTAATCCAATCACTGCCGTTAAGCGTGATCCAATCTTCATTAACAGACGGCCCGCAAGAACGCTGCCGATCAGCCAGCCGACTGACATGGGTGCAAGCAACAATCCCGATTCAGTCGCATTACCGCCCCGAACCCCCTGCACCCAAAGTGGCAAATAACTGGTTAGGCCAATCATCAGGGTACTAGTCAACAGTCCGGCGATATTCGCCACCCGGATGTCCCGAATACGGAACAGATGGAGAGGAACCATCGGGGCCTGAGCTCTCTTTTCCACTACAAAAAATAAAATCATGAACAAGATAGCCACAATGCTCAATCCCACAATAACAGGAGAACTCCAGGCGTAATACTGTCCACCCGCCGACAATACAAAGAGCAATGCGGTGATACCGACGGTAAAGGTCAACGCACCCATGTAGTCAATTTTTGCGGTACGCGGAGACATTTCTTCCTTCAAATAACGAAATACAAACCACATTGCCAGCAGTCCGAATGGCAAATTGAATCCAAAGATCCACTGCCATCCCAGATTGTCTACAAAATAACCGCCCAGCAGCGGTCCTGCCAGAGAGGATATGCCCCACACGGAGCTGATCCAGCCCTGTATTTTGCCTCGTTCTTCAATCCGATAGATGTCACCGATAATCGTAAACGTAACAGGCACAACTGCACCTGCACCAATCCCTTGAATCGCACGATAAATAATCAGCTGCTCCATGTTCTGCGAAAGGCAGCAAAGAAGCGAGCCTAGTAAAAATAAGGCACAACCAATCAGGAATACCGGCTTTCGTCCGTATATATCACTGATTTTGCCGAAAATCGGCGTGCTGACAGCCATCGTTAACAGATAAGCAGTGAAGATCCAGCTTAGCAGCTGTACACTACCCAGTTCACTGACAATGGTTGGCCCTGCCGGACCAATTACGGTACCTTCAATGGCCGACAAAAAAGTCGCCAACAGCAACCCCGCCAAGATGAAGCTGCGATTCAAACCTCCTGTTGTATTCACACAAACCCTTCTCTCTTTAATTCTCTCTCTTGCGCAAAAACTCATCGTATAGCAGGGAATACATCACCATATCCTTATATCCGGTAGACGTATGCTGCACCTGACGCAGCAGTCCTTCCCGCGTGAAGCCGTGGTTCGTCAGAAACTCACCCGAAGCGAGGTTACGCGGATCAACCAGCGCTTCAATTCGATTGAGACCCATCGTCTCATACCCAAACGGCAGCATAACCGAAAATGCTTCCGTCATATAACCGTAACGCCAGTAATCGCGCCCCAGTTCGTAACCGATCTCACCCCGAAATGCGCCTTCAAGCTGCCAAGTATTATATCCGCAGCTTCCGATAAGCCGGCCCGTTTCCTTGAGTTCAATCCCCAGCGAATCGCCTCCTCTTCTCCTGCCATATGATTCAGCAGCCCAATCATATCCGCAGCCTCACTTGTCCCAATCATGGGCGCCAAATTCATATAACGTGTCACTTCCCGGTCAGACCAGCAAGCGAACATCTGGGCCGCATCCCGGCGGCGCATTTTGCGCAAACGCAGCCGTCCTGTCTCTAGTTCGGGAATTCTCCCTTTGCATTTATACATGAAAAGACACTCCGATCCGATCCATCTCCACAGACCATAAGATTCAATAGCCATCTAACCATAACCTGCACCGAATGGCAACTGTTCAGTCATCGTACTAGAGTAAAAGGCTGGGCAAAACCCAGCCCCTCCTCATCAAACCGTACGTGAGGTTTTCCCTCATACGGCTTTCCGATGTTCGTCATTCATGGGCATGCAAATTACAACAGCGTTTTTAGTCCATATTGGCCGGCGATATATTTAACCTCAGATACTGAACCCATCCATTTTCTGCGTTGTCTCTTCTTCGCGTACCACCGTGTTAACCGTTGCAAAATATACCAGTCCAGCTTAGCTAGTCTCTTTTGGCTGTAGTTCGTGTAGTAATAATTTCTCCACCCTTGAATCTTCGGATTGAGCCATTTCACATGTTCCGCGAACGATCTGGATCGCATACTCGGTGGAGACAGTCGCTCTTTAACGACTCCACGAATACGTTCTTCCGCCTTTTTGGTTAGCCATTGCTGCGTGGTATAATATACCTTCCCTTGCGAAGTTTCTGCTTTCGTTTTTCGGTGGTGCATTCCTAAGAAGTCGAATCCCTCGTCTCCTGTCCATAGACCTACAATGCGAGTTTTGGTCGGGTGCAGGGTTAGCTCCAGACGTTCCATAATTTTGCCTATGAGTTCATACGCATGCTCGGCGTCCTTTTTGGTTTTACAGATTACTACAAAGTCGTCTGCATACCTTGTCAGTTCTCCCAGACCTCTTCCATGTTTCTCCCATAGTCGGTCAAAATAGTTCAGATAGATATTCGCCAGAAGCGGTGAGATCACACCACCTTGCGGCGTTCCTAAATCGGAGCGCCTTACGTTTCCTTCTTCCATCACTCCCGCCTGAAGCCACTTCCGTATTAATTTCAGTATCCGCCTGTCGTTGATGCGCATCTGCACCAATTTCATCAGCTTCTCTTGATTAATGTTATCGAAGTAACCTTGGATATCGACGTCGACTACCCAATTCCCTTTGCGGTTGCAAGCTTTCCGAATTCGTTCCAGCGCTCCTTTCGCACTTCGTTTCGGGCGAAATCCAAAGGATACGTCCTCAAAATCCGCTTCAAAGATGGGTTCAATCACGAGTTTCGTTGCCATCTGTATGACTCGGTCGCGCACGGTGGGTATGCCCAGCGGTCTTTGCTTCCCATCTTTCTTTGGGATATAGTGCCGCCGTACAGGCTGCGGATGGTAGTTGCCTTCTTTCAACGCTCGTTCGCAGTCCTTGAGGAAGTTCATTTCTCCTTGTTCCTCCACATCTGCCAGCGTTATGGCATCTACACCTGCCGCTCCCTTGTTCGCTTTCACTCGTCTCCAGGCTTCGTACAAGACATCCCACCGGTAGACTTTGTCGTACAAGGCATGGAATTTACGCTTGCTGTTCTCCTTGGCCACATGACCTAGCTTATCTTGGAGTTGTTGAACTTTTTCCTTTGGTGTTGTTAGCCGATTGGCATTCACTCACTCGTACCTCCTCCAAAAGCATAAACAACGCAGGGCTCCTTCCCTCCCCAAGGTTATGTTGTCCTTGGGTTCTTCGGTACTATGAGCCCCTCGGACTCCCTTCCCACAGACGTTTCACTTCGTCTTTTGGACTTATAGAGTGTCTCTTTACGAATTCCTAAAAAAAAAAATCCGAGTGGGGGAGGGTCTCCCCAGTTCACTGCATGATCTTTCAAGCCATGCCACTCCCTCTACGCCGGAAGGTTCTTCACTGTTGTTCCAAGTTCTACACAGCTTCCTTGGCCTTCGTCTATGTGATCGAGACTCGACACCTTCTTTTCCCCTTGCAGGGCCTTTTTGACGACGCGGCAGGATTCACTTTATGTTGCGGCCTGGCTTGTTGCTCGCCCTGTCTCTGACAGGTACTTTTGTCGATGCGCTTTTGCACACGGATTTCGCCATATGCAAGCATCCTAGCTACCAAGGTGGCTTGGCCCCTCCTTGGGTTGGACTTTCACCAACAAGATCATGCGTGCCTCTGGGCACGCATCACGTCAAAAAACCGGGCGCTTCCGCTCCCGGTCTTGTTGTACGTATCGATTAACTCAAGTTTGCATGAAATTTCGGGAGACTTTGACCCAAGGTAGATTTAGGCAGTAGACGTCTTCTTGCCCGTCGCCAGCAATTCCTCACTAACCCGGCCAAGTACAGCTGTGATTTCCTTAAACTCCTCAATGCCAGTCCCGGTAAGACTCCATTGATCTCCATGGGCGGTCAGGAAGTTCTCTTGCGTCAGATGCTCAAGCTCCTGCTTGATCTCCCGCTCACCAACGCGATATCCCCGTTCTTCCAATAGAGGCAATGCGTCGCTAACGGTTAAATCCTGATTTTGGGCCAAATATAGAAGATGAATTCGTACAAAAAGATTCTGTACCTCTGCATGCATAAGCCAAGCTCCTTCCCGGGTTGTAGCCCGCCGTGGTTGCTAAGTAATTACCCCACGCAGGAAGATGAGAAACAGGAGGAATTTTCAGGCAAGACCTGCCTTTTCCGAAATCCTCCGCTTGACTAACCGCATACTCTGCACTATCTTGAAAATAAGTACCATTTTTGCTCGGGAGGGTGATTCATCATGTTTCAAGCTGTTTCTTATGAAGGAACACGAAGCGAGCAGCAAACCGCCGTCCTGGGACAGTTAAGCGCTCTGATCCGCGATGAACCTAGCGACATTGCTAATCTGGCAAACGCTGCGGCGTTGCTCAATGTATTTATGACCGATACCAATTGGGTCGGATTCTACCTGTATGATGGAAAAGAACTTGTACTCGGTCCATTCCAGGGACTGCCTGCCTGCATCCGTATTCCACTGGGACGCGGTGTATGCGGCACTTCTGCTTCGGAACGACGTACGATTGTCGTTGAAGATGTTCATGCCTTTCCAGGCCATATCGCCTGTGATGCCGCATCGAACAGTGAAATCGTAGTACCTATTATCAAAAACGGCGAATTGTACGGGGTGCTCGACATCGATAGCCCGCTCAAGAACCGTTTTGACGATGAAGACCGCATCTTCCTGGAAAAGGCGGTAAGCCTGATTACAGAGCAGCTGGAATTATCCTAACTGCCTGAAGGGACATGTTCATTAAGCAGATGAAGCATTCATCAGCTTTACGATGATGTGCAATAACAAAGAGCGCACTCCTCACTAGAGGAGCTGCGCTCTTTGTTATGATTATTTTCTTCACACCCATGTTCTGCTCGCCCATGATACTTTATGCATCTAGGATAAATCCTGTTCCGCCTTAATCATCATCCCGTCTCGCAAAAACTCGGCCAGCTTGGGGTGATAGCCATCATACATCTGGCGAAAATTTTTGTGCTCGACATACAGATTGCCCAGATCACGGTAAATCTCGGCCGTTGGTGTGTAATAATCCTTGATCCATTCGAGATGTCTGCCAATAATTTGTTGTACCTCCAAGCTGCCGGGGTTAACCCCTCCTCAATGGCACCCTGCAAGTCCAAATGAATCCGGTCAAGCTTCGCTTGCGAATCGAGAAAATCTTCCTTTGACTTCATCTCCTGGCCCTCGGGCATGGTGGATTGCTCCAAGGAATGGACGCCTTGCTTCTGAGCGGCTTTGGTCTGCTTCTGTTCGTAATAATCATGCTTTGCCGCATGATCAGAGGTCGTTTCATTTAAAAGCCTGTGACGTCCTTTATTCGAAAAGCCTGCGTACAGTTCATCCTCATCCAGTTCCTGCTCTCCTCGTAAATAGGAAATGGTTTTGTCCAGTGTCTGGATCATCCTGTGAAGATGAAGAGCCTTCTCCAGCATCTCGATCCGATGCTGCTGCATAATACGGATCATGTCCCGGGGAGTATCCCTGAGCATGGGGGCGATTTCTTCCTCCTCCATGCCTACTTCTTTACAGAACAGTATCTGCTGCAGCCTTAGCAATTCCGGCTTCTCATAGTAGATATCATCATCTTGACCCACGAAGGCAGGATTCAGCAGACCTGTCTCTGCGTATTGTCCCAATTCATTAAGACTTACACCGGACATTCCGGATACATCAACCATGGAATATGCCACTTGAATACACCTCCTGTCTGGCCTGTATGCTCAGGCTTGCTCATTCTGCATTTTATTTGAATTTTGAGTGAGAGATTATAAAACGTTCGACAATCTGTACCCGAGTAATCCGTTCATTTCTCTGGATAAATACACAATACTTCGTTGATATGAACGGCATGTAATTGATAGATTCGCGGTATGATAAGTATTTATACCCTTCTCATCAAATGTGAACCCGGGGTCAGTGAAGAAAAGCTATGTATTTTTTACGTTAAGGACTGAATGTTAAAAAGCTAAAAAATCCTGCACCCGCTAATTCGGGCACAGGATCACCTTGTTCTATTTCATCTCGAATATCCGCTCATTTATAGGTCGATCTTAATTCTTGTTAAACATGACAAACTTCAATTCCGTCATTTCCTCCACGGCATATTTGACACCTTCACGCCCCATCCCGCTCTGCTTCACACCGCCATAAGGCATATGGTCCACACGGAATGTCGGAATATCATTAATCATTACGCCACCAGCTTCGATGTGGTCAGCAGCATGCAATGCGGTATGAATATCATTGGTGAATACACCTGCCTGAAGGCCATAGATGGAATCATTCACATGCTCAATCCCTTCTTCAACCGAATCCACTTTATTAATGACAACGATCGGCGCGAATACCTCCTGACAAGACACCTTGGCATCACGCGGAACGTTAACAAGCACCGTTGGACGCAGTACGCCTCCCTCGGCTTCGCCGCCTGCTGCAACCTCAGCACCTGCCTGCTTGGCCTCATTAATCCATTCGAGCGTACGTTGTACGTCTTTGGATGTGATGAGTGCAGAGACAACGGTATCCGGGTTCAGCGGGTCTCCTACCACGACTTGTTTCGCCTCTTCAGCAAAACGGCGAATGAACTCATCCGCGACCGCGCTGTGCACATAAATCCGCTGCAATGAGATACATACCTGACCTTGGTAAGTAAAAGCCCCAGTCACACATCTCGTTACCACCTTGTCCAAATGGGCATCCGCGTCTATAATGACGGCCGCATTTGACCCTAGCTCCAATGTCACCCGTTTCAGTCCGGCTTTGCTGCGAATGCTTGTGCCTACAGCGGGGCTGCCTGTGAATGTAATATGAGCCACATCAGGATGCTCTACAAGCACATCACCAATCGTTTTGCCTTCACCGCTCACCACATTCAATGCCCCATCGGGTAATCCGGCTTCCTGAAGCAGATTGGCGATGTAATAGGAAGACAGCGGCGTCTGCTCCGCAGGCTTCAGTACAATCGTATTGCCTGCTGCCAGCGCCGGTCCTACTTTGTGAGCCACCAGGTTCATCGGAAAATTAAACGGCGTAATGGCTCCGACAACGCCCAAGGGCTGCCGCATTGTGTATCCTATGCGTCCTTCTCCGCCTTTGGCTGCATCCATAGGAACCGTCTCCCCAGTGAGTCGCTTGGCTTCCTCTGCGGCGAAACGATACGTTTCCACTGTACGATCAACTTCAGCGAGCGCCGCAGTAATCGGCTTCGCTGCCTCCAGTGCAATAATGCGTGCCGCTTCTTCCTTCCGTTCTTCCAGCAGGACAGACAGCTTGTAAAGAATGTCTGCACGCTGATGGGCAGGCATTCTGCGCATCTCTTTGCGAGCCTGAACTGCGGCGGCAATCGCTGCTTCTACTTCCTCAGCTGACGCCGAGGATACTTCTGCCAGTGTTTCTCCAGAGTACGGTGCCTGAAGTGTTATATAATCTACTGATTCGGTGGGCTTGCCCCGATGAACAGATGTTGTTTTTTCATCGCTGCATCCTCCATTCATGTTTTCCGCAGAGTATTCCCATACCTATTTATACACCACTTTGGCATCATCAACACAAGTCATACCTCTAATTGACAGTCATCACCGGACATTCTGCATGTTTCAAGACGCCGTGACTGACACTGCCCACCACGATTTCGGCGAGCATGCTTTTCCCCGCTGTTCCCATCACAATAAGATCACAGTTTCTATCCTTTGCTGCCCGGCATATCTCATTCACGGGATCACCGGCAATCAGCAAAGTTTCATAATGAACAGAACGAGCACCTATCAATTCATTAACGGGTTGTATGATATGCTGACCTTCTTCAGCGATCCGCGCTTCCAGATCCACGCCAAGTGCGGGCTCATTCAGCGAGATCGAAGGATTGACATGAACAATAATCAACGTAGCCGGCTCTTTCAAACTTTCTGCCAGAACAACCGCTTGCTCCAAAGCCTTGTGTGCATGCTCCGACCCATCGACAGCAACCAATATTCGTTTCAGCATTTTCCATTCCTCCTGTTCTTAATGATGCGTAATGGCAGCATCGATATCGCGCAGATGTCTGCGGCGTACCAGAAGCACAACGACCCCGATCAGAACCATCAATGCGCCAAAATAAAACGGTGTCTCCGGCAGGAACCACTCGGATAACTTACCAGCAAGCCATGGTGCCAACGCACCGCCAAGGAACCGGACAAAGCTGTAGGCAGCCGATGCCACAGAACGTTCCACGGGTGCAGCTTCCATGACTGCCGTTGTAATTAACGTGTTGTTGATCCCAAGGAAAATCCCGGCAACGATAACAGCTACGATAACGGTTGTGGATGATCCCATCACCGTACCTACCGCCATCACCAGCAAATCAATTGCGAACAGGGTCAGCATAACGCTCATGGAAGGAACCGATCCGAATCGGCGTTGCAGTCTAGGTGCGACAAATACAGACGTGATCGCCAGCATCAGACCCCAACCGAAGAATACATAACCGAGTCCGTGCTCATCCAGATTCATGACATAAGGTGAATAAGCCATCAAGGTAAAGAAACCAAAGTTATACAGGAAGGCGGTAATCGCCAATGTTTTTAGTGAAGGATAACCCAGAGCCTTGAACGGATCGGACAAGGAGCTGCGTGTTTTGGGTTTGGCTATCTTGGGCAGCATAAACGTAATACTGATAAAAGCAATCGCCATCAGAACAGCTACACCATAGAACGGGCCACGCCACGAGATAGAACCCAGTTCACCACCGAGCAATGGACCAACGGCAATCCCCAGACCAAGCGCTGCTTCGTACAAAATAATGGCTTTGGCTGTCCCCGAAGTGGACAATCCCACGATAGCGGATAATGCGGTTGCGATGAACAGGGCATTCCCCAGTCCCCAACCACCACGGTAACCGACCAGTGCACCTACGGTATCAGATGTCCCGCCCAGGAACGAGAAAACAATGATTAGCAAAATCCCGCTGAGCAGTGTCCACTTCACACCAATCCGGCTGGATACAACACCCGTAATGAGCATGGCAACCCCGGTAACCGCGTTATAACTTGTAAATAATAAAGATACCTGGCTTTTGGAAGCATGCAGCTGATCTGCAATCGCAGGCAGAATCGGGTCAACCAATCCTAGTCCCATAAAGGAGATAATACAGGCGAAGGCTACTGCCCATACCGCTCTGGGTTGGGACAGCAGGCCTCCACGGGATGACGGTAATTCGTCAGGTAACGAGGGTTCTCTTTTCATACATCATTCCTCCTGATTCATGATTTATGTTGTGAAATAAATTGTGAAAACAATGAAATTCTTGTCTTCATTTTCAGAAATATGGGAAAGAAAACGGCACAAAGGACACCGGATCTCCCGGTGCTTATCGTGGAATATGAATTATGTGTCATTCTCATGCCCTTCTAATCGTCGAATGCCGTTCTGAACCCGTTCACGCAATTCCTCAAGTTCCTTCTGCACGGCATGAATGCTCTGAAGTTTCTGCTCAATCAGCTCCAGCTGGTCGTCCAGCGTCGTTTCCATCTTGGTGAGCTTCTCGATCCGTTCTTTTACTTCCGTGGTCTGCTGGTAGTCAAAACGCTGTTCGTTCAGCGCATCCGCCGTTGCCACATAGGTATGTAGCTCCTGAAGTGAGAATCCCAGCACTTCCTTCGCCCGGACCACCTTTTTCAGATAATCGATATCTTCTCGGGTGTATAATCGTGTGCCACCATCCGTCCGCTGAGGTGAAGGCATAACACCAATCTCTTCGTAATACCGAATGGTACGCTTGGTCAAACCACATTCCTTGGCTACGTCATCGATTTTATATAAACTCATTTCCTTCACCTCACTTTCATTATATGTCTATAATGTTATATACATAATTATATATATCATTAACGTTAACGTCAACGTTAGATTTTCGACCGGAATATGTAGTATGTCTCAAACATCGACTGAATATCTCAATAAAAGATTTCCAATATGTTGTTAAATGTAGTTATTATTCTCTGCCTCTATAAGACGCAAAAAAGATCCGCTCTCACGGATCTTTCATTCAGGTCGAATTCACATCATACTTCTAAGCGCCTTGCTTCTTCTGTCCCTGCTGCTGAACACGCTGCATTTCCTTCAAGCGACCTTCAACCTTGGTAAACAGCCGTACCGTATAGAACACGACAGCGAAAAGACTCAGAACCAATGCTTGTACATCGGTAAACCAGAAACCAAGAATACCAAACACCGTAATAATGACACCAAACTGCATCATCAGATTGGCGCTGTATCGTTGTGCTTCTTCCCACAATTCCGGGTTACTCATCGCGCGTGGGGTACGGTATCCATATATGCCATTGATTCTTTTAGGCGGTTTTTTGTAAACCATTAACCCCAATACGAAATAACACACGCCGCATATCAAACCAACAATTGCTCCAGCCACAATGTCCTCCCCTAACTCCATTCAAAATACACAACAGTTATTAAAACAAAAAAACGGCTCTACGTATATACGAAGAGCCGCCGGATCGTTTCGTAAAACTTAGATGTCCTTCACCCGCAGTACACGCATGGCGTTCAGGACAGCCAGCACGGTCACCCCTACATCAGAGAATACCGCTTCCCACATGGTGGCAATTCCGAACACACCCAGCAGCAGGAAGATCGCTTTGACACCCAATGCAAAACCGATATTTTGCCAGACAATGGTTCGTGTCCGTTTTGCAATCCGGATCGCACTCGCCAGTCTGGATGGTTCATCCGTCATGATGACCACGTCTGCCGCTTCAATAGCAGCATCCGAACCGAGTCCGCCCATCGCTACACCTACATCGGCTCGCGCCAAGACGGGCGTATCGTTAATGCCATCACCGACAAACACCATTTTCTCTTTTGGTGATTTGGAAGCTTCAAGCCGCTCTAACTGCTCGACTTTATGCTGTGGCAGCAGCTCTGCGTATACTTCATCGACACCCAGTTCACGCCCTACAGCCTCACCAACAGCCTTGGCATCCCCTGTCAACATCACTGTTTTGCGGATGCCCAGCTTCTTGAGCGCCTGAATAGCTGCCGCCGCATCGTCCTTCACCTCATCGGCAATGATCAGATGGCCCACATACGAACCTGATTCGGCAACGTGCACCACTGTGCCCACGGATTGTGGAGTCGTGTAGGAGATGCCTGCCTGTTCCATTAATTTGGCGTTACCAGCAAGCACTTCACGTCCATCTACACTGACCTTGATGCCATGTCCGGCTACCTCATCGTAATCGTCCACACCTTGTGTACGGATATCTTTTGCCCAAGCTGCACGAATGGATTCAGCAATCGGATGATTGGAATGGGCTTCGGCAATCGCAGCAAGCTCCATCAATTCTTCTTCCGTGCGCCCACCTTCAGGACGAATCGCTGTTACTTTGAAAACACCTTTGGTTAGTGTACCCGTTTTATCAAAAACAACGACTTTGACATCGTTCAGTGCTTCAAGGTAGTTACTTCCTTTGATGAGTATACCGTTACGTGAGGCAGCTCCGATGCCACCGAAAAAACCAAGCGGAATGGAGACGACCAGCGCACACGGACAAGAGATTACGAGGAACACCAGTGCACGATAGATCCAATCGGCGAATGTTGCACCACTAAGCACCAGCGGCGGAACGAGCGCAATCAATGCAGCCAAAATAACAACAACCGGCGTGTAATAACGGGCGAATTTGCTAATAAAATGTTCCGTTTTGGCTTTGCGGCTGCTTGCATTCTGCACCAGGTCCAGAATTTTGGATACCGTGGATTCACCAAAGGTTTTCGTTACTTCAATGGTCAACATCCCGTTTTTGTTCACGAACCCACTCAGCACATCACTGCCGGGCTCCAGTTCCCGAGGCACCGACTCACCCGTCAGAGCGGACGTATCTACCATGGAACGACCTGCCTTAACGATCCCGTCCAGAGGCACCCGCTCGCCCGCTTTGACCACGATGCGATCTCCAATGCGCACTTCTTCCGGAGAAACCCGCTTGGTCTCTTCTCCCGTACCGATCAGCATATTGGCATAGTCCGGGCGAATATCCATAAGGGACTGAATCGACTTCCTTGAGCGATTAACCGCCATTCCCTGAAACAGCTCACCGAGCTGATAGAAGAGCATGACCGCAACACCTTCGGGGTATTGACCAATGGCAAAAGCACCAATGGTGGCGACGGACATGAGGAAGTATTCATCGAATACCTGACCGCGAATAATGTTTTTGAACGCCTGGAGGACGATATCTCCCCCTGCAATCAGATAAGCAACAACATAGAGTGCAAGCTGCGCCCATCCTTCCAGCGGAGACCAGATCGCCGCTGCCAGCAGAATGGAGCCTGCCGCCAGACGTGCCAGCAGCACCTTCGTCTGCCCAGCGCCATGTTCATGCGAGTGTCCGGCGTGCGCGTCATGATCGTGACCGTCTGCATGTTCGTGATCGTGACCGGCATGACTTCCATGATCATGCGCGTGCCCTTGGACGCTGTGTTGATGGGCGTGGTCATGTGCATGATCATGGTCATGGGAATGACCAGCATGATCTTGACCACTCGGCGTGTGCTCATGCGTGTGGGCTCCGCTGCCTGCGTGTGCGTGCACATTGCCGTTGGCGCGGTTTATTGAATCGGCAGCAGCACGACTGCCTTGTGATGATTTATTTTTTTCCGAAATACGAATATGCGGCTCCAACCGAAGAACTTTGCGCTTCGCTTCTTCCACCACCTGCTCATCCATATCGGATGTGGTGTGCATGGATAAGGTTTTAGTTACAAAATTAACCGAGCAATCGGAAATACCTTTAATTTTTTTGACGCCATTCTCAATCTTCAATGCGCAGTTCGCGCAATCCAATCCATCCAGCAGCAGTTCCCTTTTCACCTGTTCCTGTCCGGTTCCCATGTGAACTCTCCCCTTTGCAGTACGTAAAACAAAGTTATCCGTAATTTTTTTGATCTTACAATCAATATATGAGCAATCATTCATATGTTTTGTTAACCCTATTATATGCACGCTTAAACATGAGTGTCAACAATTCCAGTTGATTTTTCATACAGAATATGCTAATAGTAATCATTTCGCTTTAGACGTTTTTTGGATATAATAGGCTTATCGAAGAACATTTGATCAAAGGTTGAGTTCATATAGGTGGTGATAGGAAATGGAACAACCGGTTAAAGCTCCTGCCGAATGCGACGCGGCCTGCTCTGGAACAGAGGCTGACGTGCAGACCCTTCGTGCTTCTCTCATGGATCGCGAGACCTCTTCCGAGATGGCCGATTGGTTCAAGGCTTTCAGCGACCCGACACGACTTCGTATTATTGATGCGCTGTTGCAGAAAGAATTATGTGTGCACGATCTGACGGTGCTGCTCGATATGGACAGTCGGCCATTTCGCACCAGCTGCGGTCGCTCCGCAACATGCGGATCGTCAAGCGGCGCAAAGAGGGCAAGACCGTGTATTATTCTTTGGATGATGCACACATTGAGCAGATCTTCCTGCAAACGCTCCAGCATATTAAACATGGCTAGGCATTAGCTAAACCTGTTCAACCAACAGAACCCCCGCCTGTCGGCTATTAGCCGATGGACGGGGTTCTGTTGTATAAGGGCACCGTTTTGGCAGAAAAAGAAGTGTATTATGGGGGTTCAGCTTAGGCTTGCCCACTCCGGTTACAATAGATTGTTATTTTTCGGATCATACAGGCCGGATCGTTCCTTGAACCAGTTGAAGATATGTGACACACATACTTTCAGCACCGCGTATCCCGGAACAGCCAGCAGAATGCCCACCACACCGAACAGATTGCCTGAAGTCAGAATGACAAAGATAATCGTGATCGGGTGAATCTTGAGCGTTTTGCCCATAATCTGAGGTGAGATGAATTTACCCTCAATTAATTGCACAATGGTCCACACGGCTACCATCTTCAGCAGCATGACCGGGGAAGTGACCAGAGCTACGATCAACGCAGGCGTAATCGCGATTGCAGGTCCCAGGTACGGAACGACACTTGTGAACGATGCGATAATCGCAAGAATCAGCGCATAGTCCAGACCAATAATCATATAACCGATGTAGAGCAAAATACCGATGCAGAAGCTGACGATAATCTGTCCGCGAATGAACGAACTAATCTGGTGATTGATATCTTCCAGCACATGCATTGCACCCGTACGGCTCTTGATTGGCAGGAATGACAGAATTTTCGCTGGAAGCTTCTTGCCGTCTTTCAGCAGATAGAACAGGATAAACGGAACCGTTACTATGGACAGCACCGTCTCGGTGAACGCTCCAAGGAATCCGCCCAATCGGGTCCAGGTCGAGTTCAGAATCTCAGTAGCTTTCTGGGAGATCGTGCCCCACCAGTCCTGAGAATTCAGATTCACTGTCTCCTGAAACTGACCGAACAGCTTGCTGCCCGTAAGTTCCTCAAACTGATGCTTTACCGTCTCACTGTACGTTGGGAAATTTTCGATCAGCCCCGTAATTTGGTTACGCACGACCGGAATGACTGCCAGTACGACGACTGTCAGGATACCTCCGATGGCGAGATACAAGATTAGAATGGACCATCCTCGCTTGATCTTCCACTTTTCCATGACATCCACAATCGGATTCAGCAGGTAATAGAGAATACCCGACAGAATAATCGGCAGCACAATCGTCTTGATCAGCACCGCAAGCGGGTGCAAAACAAAGGATACCTTGGTCAGAACCATCACGTTCAGTCCTACCAGCAGCAGAATTAACAGAAAAAGGACAAACTTGTTATTCAGAAAAAATCGCTTAAACCGATCCGGCCAAATGCGGGGTTGCTCAGGTTGCTCCATAGGCGTGTCTTCCTCTCTTATGTATCCTTTATCAAAGCATAAGCTGTAAACCAGCATGTTTCTTCACTGCACATAAAGTAGCTTGTACAAGCCAACATATGTATAACACATGGAGTTTATACGTACGGCTCTGTTTAACCGTTTCAAATTAGAGCGGTAAGATCATTTTACCCTAAAAAGATCCTTATGCCCCATAGGTCAAGTTGGGTTATCCTGTATATCTTTATAGACTCTCTTCTATTTTTCAAGTAACTTCTATTCTGCAAGGGCGATCGAGATAATTGATAGTATACTTGAATCATAATATCTCCACTCTCTATATGAGTTGATATGAATTACTTGAAGGCCTTCCAGTAACCGAGGTTCTTCTTTATGGTTCTGCTAGATGGAAATCTCGTATCGTTTCTTGCCTTCAGCCTACCTTCCCGATAAATATCATACTGAATCACTGTAAAATCCGAACCGAAGTGGCTTGCAGCTTCCCTTAATGCATCAACACAATTTTTAGGTGAATATAATCGGTTATTCATCTTATTGATTTCATGTACTAGCGTTCTTTGCTCCTTCCTTTCTATTAATTGTTCTCTCGGCTCGTTCGTTACACTCTTTGGGGTTTTTGCTAATATGCGTAAAACAGATGTATTTAGACTTGCCTTACCTTTCAAGAAATCCATAACATGAACATTGGTTTGTGATTTACCACTTTATCTAAGCCGATGATTAAGCTATATATTAGCTCATTGCTTGTGCCTACTAACTGAGTGAGATGATCTGATAATTCTATTGAGTTGTCGTGAAGTAATTTTGCAGTTGATAGATGATCTATTATTACATCAACAGTATTCATAATTCCCATCCTTCGCATTGATCTTGATCTTTACAAAAAAAAGCACCTCGCACAGACAGAAAAAAATTCTGAATGTACGAGGTGCTTCCTCGCTTAATTTTGTATGTAATTTTGTACTATCATTGTATGAAAATCACGGGCAAGTGTAAAATCGTCAACTCTTGTTTGTACGACCTGTTATCCCCATGAAAAAATCCCCTCCAGCAGACAACATGTAAGTCCATCTTAATAGATGTCTCTTTTCGTTGTATACCATAAGGGGTGTTACCATAACTCAAGCTCTTTTTGATTGATTCGTAAAAACAAAGGCGATTTTTTAGAAGGACTAGCAATGTTAAGCAGAAGAGTAATGTACTTTTTATTCAAGATTAATGTCATTATTTTGACTGCGGCATTCCGAAATTGGCTAAACTCTAATGTTTTTAAGTGTTTTCAACAAATCTCTACAATTTAAATAATAGTAATAAACAAACTATCCAAATATTCAAGGTGAAACCAAGGCTTATTATAACTCGATGCGATGTTTTAGTTTTTGTTTTTCGATTTTCATCTGTTAATAATTTTAATAACAAGTAGATACTAATGAATGATAATACTGGAACAACTGTAAAAATAAAATAAGCCATAATATCAATCATTTATCACAACTCACTCTCTAGTGAAATCAGGTATAGTCATGATTATATCATACCTATACCTGATATTTAAGATTACATATCTTTGTGATACCAGTTTAGTGTTCGAGCGTCTGCATTGGATTCAGATACTCCAGCTGTTGTACTAAAAGTAACTGCTGGCGTTTTGGCAACATTCACTTCTCCAGTCAAATTCCACTCTTTATGAAAATACTTAGCTTCAAATGCAGTTACTTCTAATCTTCCTGATTTATCATGCTCTCTATACAGTTGGAAACCCGACCAACCCTTATGGCGATTGACTATATATCTGGCTCCATTTTGTGAGAATTCACTGATTAGGTTTACCTCATAACCTATACCAGCTCCTGGTGGGGCTTTTAATTGGCCGCTTTGTTGAGTGCCGGCAGTTTCAGCGTAAAGGGTGGAGCCACTAGCACTGTGATAATACCCAAATGCTTTATAATTATACTTTGAAGAACCAGATACTAGGTTCCAGTCATCAGTCCATGCAATACCATATTGATCTGAAGAAGTGAAAATAGGGTCGTAATTCCAATCCCAGTTATAATTTACCGCTATTTTGGCAGTTCCAGGAGTAGTTGATGGTATACGACTAAAAGATGTTATGTGAGTAAAATTAGAGAGACTCATAGGTGTTATTGAATCTTCATTAGATGGAGAATTGTCCGTTAAAGTGTCATAAGTAACCTTATGCGAAATATATGTCGCTTGTGCAGCATAAAGTTCCATTTTTTGCTCTTCTTCATAAGCATCGATAAGTTCTTGAGGATAACCGGCATTTATTAGATACTGATCCAATTCCGATGTGGATACTGCAGAATCTGCACTTGCTGCACTTGCTACACTAGAAAATAAAGAAATTATTAATGTAATGGCAAGAATAAATTTAATTGGCTTACTTCTTTTCATAGACTTCCATCCTCTCGAAATTGTTAGAACACTAAAAGTAAACTTTTATTCCTCCTTCCTATATTTTTATTATATTTTACATTTCATATAATACAGTGTGTTTAATGTCAAAGTAAGGGGAATTTTGTAAGTTCTTATTTTTTTTGAAAAATAATAAACTGATAATCTCCATATCGGGATCGTGCAGTTATTCTAATTGTCTCGAAAAGCATGCTTATTGGAATATACGAAAAACACTAATTTGGATACCCGTTCCTCTTCCGGACTATTCCCCAAAATCCCCATTTATACAAGAACTGCAAATGAAATAATCTTTAAAGTAGACAAGGCCCTCCGTAGAGGAACAAAACATACACTCAGATGTTCTATTTTTCCTTAAAATCAGGCGTGAATCATCAGCAAAATATTCAAGCGGATCGACAAGCTAGTTTTTTTTCCTAAGTACCCAATCCTCTAGTTGAAGGAAGCCTCATCCATATTATCTTTGAAGCAACTTTTTGGAATCCAAATCGATTCCTCTGTAGTAATGTGCTTTTCAAAGACCATATTTCTGTTTAGGAAGTTGCTGCAGCTGGATGATAATTGTAGCAAGACTGCATTATCAGTCTCCTTCTTGATGGATATGCTTGTTTCATACTTTGTTATAAATAGGAGTTTTTTAGAAAAAAGCTTCCAATGTATTTAGTACGACGACCAACATAAAACGGACCTCTTCTATCTCAGGAAGAGGTCTGCGTTTATTGATTACTTTTATCTAATTATTGTTGTTTTCTACATAAAAGGTACCCTATTAAATAGGAAAGAGCAAAGCCACATAAGCTTATAAACATATAATCAAGCCAAGTTTGGTTTTGAGTAAATATGTATTGTAGTAGGCCCAGAGGAGTAGCGGCCACAGCGTTCACATTTCACATATAACAATATGTAACTTTCCCGGTGATCTGCAGCCCCTCCATCCGAGCACAGGTCTCATGCTGTCATTCAGTATCTTTTTGCTGGGGAACTGGCCTATGATGGTTTTGCTACTCGATGTCTGAGAGCTATGTTAATCTGACAATTAATAACTTAAATCCAACCTTTTGCGTGAAATCCAGTGATAGATCTTTAGACGGCATTCAATTTGATAATATCGGGGTGAGGAAAAGACGTGTCAGAAAATATAGAAAAAATAATTATGGGTGACAGTAAGGAAAAAGAGAACAGCAAACAGCTCTTTCAATCGTGTAAAACGTGGCAAAGGCGGCATGGTCACTGCTTTTAACTTGATGAGCAGATCAGAGCAGAAGGAATACGCGAAAACAAACGATGGCCCAAATTATAATGTTTATGGGGAGGTTGTTCCAGTAGCTTATCTTTCGCAATTACCTCAAGAAATACGCCTGAAAAGCTGGGCTAAGTGGAATGAACTATTCTTTTTGGAAGACATCATGAAAGTATGGTCCGTTCAGACTTCGGATGAACTTAATGATATCTTAAAACAACTTGAAATACCCGAAAAAGAACTGCTTGAAGATGAGAATAAGGTAAATCAGACACCGGACTTCCAGATCAGGGAATCTTCTTTAGTGTTGTCCTTAAATGATCTCATAGCAGATGATAGTAACTCAGCTTTTATCTATGATTTCTCAGGGGTATATGAAGCAGCGCAAGTAATTTCTCAATTAGAGTCCAT
Source organism: Paenibacillus sp. 1A_MP2 (assembly GCF_052244825.1). Taxonomy (NCBI): domain Bacteria; kingdom Bacillati; phylum Bacillota; class Bacilli; order Caryophanales; family Paenibacillaceae; genus Paenibacillus; species Paenibacillus sp. 1A_MP2. Next base: position 6,551,230 of record NZ_JBQQCS010000001.1, read on the forward strand.
AACGAAAGAACTTAAGAAACACCAGAATAAATTATATATCTGAACCACATCTTCGAAATCGTTCTGAGTTACTTCGTTAAGGTAACACCTCAAAGTTTCTATTGTTCTTACCTCCTATTTTAATCACTAGTTTTACTACCTTGTTTTTTTATTGAGTTTGATGAGTTAACGTGTTTTTGTATTCTATGTATCTAATATTATTGTATTCTATAATAAACATTGAGCTAACCTGCCCGTTAGTTGAATGAAATAACGGACAAAATAACGGATTAGATACACACCTAATCGGCAATAGGAACAAGTTCTTGTCCCTTAACTAACATTTCCCACCACTCATTCATTATTTTTGTATAACTCAAAAACAACAAATTAACGATAACAAAGCATCACAAAGTACGATCTTGGCATATGTTTTCATCCTCCAAAAGAAGATTCATCATTTTCCCCCTTTCTTTGCTAAAGTGCTTATTGGCTAGCTTGTTTTATTCATTTCGAGTGTTGAAGCTTATTTGCTCAAAACAGACTCACAAATCATACCTAGATATTTATCTAATAGGAAATGGGAACAAGTTCTTGTCCAATACGGCAATCGGTACAAGTTCTTGTCCTCAGCAGCTAGTTTCAGTCCGATATTTCGCTTTTTTAATACCTAGACACCGGTGTAGATATATGCCTATTCGGCAATAGGAACATAATACGGTAATGGGTTCAAGTTCTTGTCTCTAAGAATGACAAATCAGCATAAAGTACGATGTCTGTATATGTTCCCCTCCCTTTGATCTAAAAACCACTGTCAGTTGTTCCATAACAATGTAAACATTTTCATGAATTATGGTACTTAATGAGGTTTTAAGTGCATGTACCTAATGTTTAGATGCACATCTAATCGGAAATCGGACTATGTTCTTGTCCTTGGCTCGGGACACGAACTTGTACCGATAACATAAAAAAGCCGCTAAATTAGCGACTTCAATGGGACTATGTCCTTGTCCTCCGACAATAGGTCTCCTTTGAAAAATATCCCTACCAAAAAACGGCTCGTCTCCAAAAAGAGACAAACCGTTCATATGTCAGCTGCATCCGCATCTATGATTACGTTGGATGTTGCGCTTTAGCTTTTACTTATACTTTTACTTACGTTTATGCTTTTCCCGCCAGTTGAGCGATCAGCTCATACGAATGCAGGCGTGCCTGATGATCATAGATCATCGACGTAATAATCAGCTCATCCGCTTGGGTCTGAGCGATAAATGATTCCAGTTGACCCCGCACGGTTTCCGGAGAACCGTTCACAGCTGCTTTCAGCGTCTGCTCTACACCGGTTTTCTCACGATCTGTCCATTTGCCTTCCATATCGGCTGGTGGCTGCACCAATCCTGTTGTGCCGCGAATAATGTTCAGGAACTGCTGCTGCATCGTTGTACCGAGCCATGCTGCTTCTTCGTCGGTATCCGCAACGACAGCATTTACACCCACAATAACATGGGGTTCCTTCAAGTGATCGGATGGCTGGAAACTGCTCCGATACGTTTCAAGTGCAATCCGGGTGTAATCCGGTGAGAAGTGGCTGGCAAAAGCAAACGGCAATCCCAGCTGTCCGGCCAGACGAGCACTGAAATCACTGGAGCCGAGCAGGTAAATTGGGATATTCAATCCTTCACCGGGAACAGCACGAACGGGCGCATGATACGATGTAGCAGAAGCATCGAAGAAGGCTCTAAGCTCAGCCAGCAATTCAGGGAAATCTTCACCACTGTTGAGGTCTTTACGCAGGGCTAATGATGTGCGACGGTCACTTCCCGGTGCACGGCCCAGTCCAAGATCAATACGGCCTGGATACAGGGACTCCAGTGTACCAAATTGCTCGGCAATCACAAGCGGCGCATGGTTAGGCAGCATGATTCCACCTGAACCGAGACGAATGGTTTTCGTTCCTCCCGCGAGGTAACCAATCACAACCGAAGTGGCTGAAGAAGCGATGCCTGGCATGTTGTGATGCTCCGCTACCCAGTAACGGTGATATCCCCAACGCTCCGCGTGCTGAGCGAGATCCAGACTGTTGCGAAGCGCATCCGCAGGTGTGGCCCCTACAACGACAGGTGCCAGATCCAGAATGGACAATTTAACGTCGTTAATATGTTTTTTATGGGATGCAGCTGTGTTTTCGGTAGACATGATATATAGTTCTCCTCTGTAGTTATATTTATTTTTGTATATCCAGATATATAGATGTAAAAGCGTAAAAAAATGATGTGCAGAGCTACTCCTCAAGCCGTTTACATCCGGACGGAATACCCGCTTGCACCTGCATTCTTGCTTCCGTCTCGGCGTCCGGCTTATAGCTCGTGCTGTACGTACTCGGCAAATTGACGAATAGTTTCTTCGTTGCGGCGATAATACGTCCACTGTCCCCTGCGCTCGGAGATCAGTAACCCGGCTTTGAGCATGGTCAGCAGATAGCTGGATATGACGGATTGAGCCAGTCCGGCCTTCACCTGAATCGTACCAACACATATGCCGCTCTTTCCTGCATCCGGATGCTGGGATAGCTCCAGCGGTGGAAAGTGCTGCTCTGGGTTCTTGAGCCACAACAGAATCTGTCGACGTGTCTCGTTGGATAATGCTTTGAATATGAGTATAGTTTCCATGGGTACGATTATACCGCCTTTCTTTCATTTTGCAAACTAGACAGACCGATTCGACGAACGAACCGGCCTGCCAATAAATTCATGGGTATGCGTTTAGACTAGATTGGTAAGCCGCTGCCTCCAAATAACGGATACCGCTGAAGAACAAGTGATCTACCGCTCCAATGCCTACAAAATCAAAGATACCCACACTCGGAAGTCATTTTTATGCTGGTAGTCATGCCGATTTGTTCGTAAATTCAATCAATCCACTGAGTGATTTTTTCCAAAGGCTGACGGGATTTCTCGCGTGGCGGATCTTCCGCACGATAACCAAAGGCTGCCATAACGGAAACATCCCATAGTCCATCCTCCAGCAGACCTTCTTCTTCCAGAATCGAATGTACGCCCTCATAGTTAAACCCTTCAATTGGGCAAGAATCGATACCAATCAGCGCTGCCGCAGTCATCATATTGCCGAGAGCAATGTAAGTCTGTTTGGACGCCCAGTCCAATAAAGTACGGGGATTCTCCAGCATTCGTTGGTTCTTTTGAAATTTGCCATAAGCTTCACGGGTCAACTCGAATACGTCATTCGGCATGCCCTTAATTTCCTTCAGCATATATTCCGCGTAAGGTGAGTCATAACTTGCATCGGATCGCGCCAAAATAACAATAAAATGGCTGGCCGCTGCCAATTGTTTCTGAGCCCCGGAAGAAACTTCGGACAGACGCTTGCGCAAGTCCGGGTTTTGCACAATCAGAAATTTCCATGGCTCCAATCCGATCGAGCTTGGCGACAATCGTCCCGTTTCCAGAATATACTCAAAATCTTCAGCCGAAATGAGACGTGAAGCATCAAACTGTTTGGTTGCATGCCGAAAATGGTAAGCGTTCAAGACGTTTTCTTTTGTAATGGCGTTTGCCGAAGATTCCATATGATCTGCACATCCTTTTCTTGTTTATGTTCATGGTTTAAAACTGAATGCCTGAGTGTTATTTTAGATTCTATACTCATAAAATAAAAGTACGCACAATGTTGTTTCTTAGTTCATAAAAGTAACTATTGTTATCTAACAAGGTTTTTCTATGGTTAAGTGCATGCCCTGTTGTAACCAAAAACAAGTCGCCATGGATCTCCTGCTCCCCAAGGCGACTTATCTGTGATTCATGTCAGCGATGATGATGATTACAGCTGCTGCATAAACTCATTTTCCGAGATGACCGTAAACCCCTCTTGCCGCAGCAAAGCAGAAGTAACCCCTTCGCCCACAACCTTGTGGTTGGCAAAGTTGCCATCGTAGATCATCTGTGTACCGCAGGAAGGACTGAATTCTTTGAGCACCACACAGGTGACATCCAGTTTCTGCGCCCATTCAAGTGTCTGATAGGCTCCTTTAATGTATAGATCTGTTACGTCGTTGCCACTCTTCTCAATGACCTTGGCTGTACCTGCCAGCACATCCTTGCCCGTACCGCCGATAATTTCAGCTGGCTCCCGCGGGGTGGAAAATCCTCCAAGCAGCTCCGGGCAGACCATCTTCGCCTGTTCCTGCTCCACAAGCTCCTGAATCTTTGCATCCAGACTCGCTGTTCCGTTGTAACGGCAGGCTACGCCAGCAAGACATGAACTCACCAAATATTTCATCGTTATGCTCCTTATGATCCAATCATCTATTAAATTGATTGTACCATATGGGTCAGGCCTAGAGGTCAATTCTTGTAATCATTGTAATCCGTGCATCGTCTTCATATCGAACCTGAAAAGTATTGTAGATCTTTGTCTCTGCTGAACGAAATGTGACCATTCCAGGCGTGTTTGGATCTCTTTCAAGTTTATATTTATCAAGATCGATATTGAACATTTGTTTGATTACTGGTGCTGCGTTCTGCCTGATTACACTTTCCTTCATGTTACGTAACTTCTCAAAGTAAAGCTTATACTCTTCCCCAGTTTCAAGGTCTGGAATACCCCACTGGAAATCCATTACAGTATAGCCGTTGCTAAATCTCCCACCAATTCTACTTACTAAATACCGATCTCCAAAATACAGGTCCGTTGTATCTTCAAGCTTCTTGCCATTTTGTTTAAAAATTATATCTTTCAAATCCGGTGCAGGCTCACCAGACAAGGCTTCAATCGACATTCTGGCTTCTGTTATTAAATCTTGTGATACAGTATCTGAACTCACACTACCAGAAACGGATACTGCTTCATCCCTCGTCCATTCGATACTGCCCCTGCCCCTACTATTCTCCAAAAACACTGTTGTGAACCATACCGGTTTTTCCTGACCCTGCTTCATTTTTACATAACGTCTGGCTGAGATCGGTTTTAGCGTAGGGTCACTTTTTATTCCTTCAAGCAGTGACGGAATTGACGCAAATAACGGTGCTCCAGCTCATTAGCCGACATCTCCCGTCTCATCTGTACCTCACGTAGATTGCCTGTTGCCGCATCAAGCCAGATCAACGCATATTCTGCATCGCCCTCTTTTCCAGCCTCGACAGACACTCTTCCAGAGACAGGCAGGTCCTTCACTTTGGTTATAAGTAATTGTTTGCCAAGATAGTCTCGCATCGTGACGGCTACATTTTTTTCATCTTGTCTGTGAGCAGGCTCATGCCGGCGTCATCCGTAAATTGCAGCGCTGCTGTGGGATATACCGTTTCAATCACAGGGTCCACAATCTGTCCGTTCCAGAGAATGACAACCGCTGCCACGGCTGCTATCGTCGTGTACGCCATAACGGCTCTTCGGGAGCGAAAACGACGTCTGTGTTGATTGGGCAGTTTTTTTTGCTCGTTAGACTTATCCCCAGCATCACTCATTTTCTGTGCAGATCCCGATTTGAGCCAGGCTACCTGACGAAGTACGTTCTGCTTATGCTCTTCGGTAAAAGGAGACGCCGCAAACGGCTCCTGCCGAACTACTTTTTCCCATTCATCATCGATATGTTTCATTCGCTTCGCTCCTCCCACTGTTTCCGTACTTTGGCCTTCGCCCTCGATAGTCGCGATTTGACCGTTCCCGCGCTGATGCCCAGCATTTCCGCAATTTCCCCCGTCGTAAGCTCATACTTCAGATGCAGCAAAAGCAATTCCCGGAATTTGTCCGGCAGAGCCATGACGATGTCCCAGATTTCATGAACGTGCTCCCTGCTGATCGCCTCGGCTTCGGCAGAAGGGTGAACAAATTTTTCGGGCTTCATCTCGCCTTGGCTCGCATTAACCTGTTCCGTGTGGATTGGCAGGGTTTCTCCCCATAAACTGCTGCGAAAAAATCTGGATTTCCGGTATGTAAATGTCGTGTTCCTAGTAATGGTCAGCAGCCATGTCTTCAATGAGCATTCTCCTCGAAAATGGGCGATCCCGGAATATGCCCGGATAAACACTTCCTGTGACAATTCATCCGCCTGCTCGGTACTTTTGGTCAGAAAGTACGCGTAATTCCATACGTCGTTCCCGTAGTCATCCATCATGCTGCTAAGTGTGTAATTGTCGATGGTCTGAGCATGTGCCAGATATTGATAGTCCAACTGATGTTCACCTCACTTAATAAGACTGCGTCCAATCCGGTTTGGTTCCCCAACGCCTTATTTCTTTCCCCCTCTCCTGCAAAATAAAATAAACCAGCAAGGTCCACATGTGCTGAACGCGCTGGTCTATCTATGAGAAAGCCAAATAAAATTCAATCTGATGCGCAAGCTGCTCACACCTTAACCGCAGCAATCATGAGAAACATCGGTCGACGACTCTCGTCTCGCATACCGGGAACCTGCTCCATCATCTCCGGGGATGGCTTGGACTCGGCTACCTGTTGAATGACAAACCCCGCCTGAATCAATTCATTCAGATGCGTCGCCAGCGTCCGGTGGTATTTCACCACGTCCTGATTCAGAAAGTTCGCTACCCGCTGCCCTTCCTCATGATAATGATCCACAGGCCAGTACAGTATCTCACCCTCAGGTCCATAATGCCAATCCTGCTCCGCCCGCGCAGTGAAGATGGGATGTTCCGCAGACAAGACAAACGTGCCTCCGTGAACGAGACATGCATTAATTTTGGCATAGACCTGATCCAGACGCTCGATATAATGCAAAGCCAGTGAACTGATCACCACATCAAATTGTCCGGGTGCAAAATCAATATCCTCAATCGCCATGCGTTGGTACTCGATATGAGGGTCATCCGTCATCTCCCGTGCACGCTGCAACATATTTTCAGACAAATCCACGCCAACCACCGAACGTGCCTGCTGCTCACGTGCATATCGACAGTGCCAGCCAAAGCCGCATCCCAGATCCAATATGTTCTTGCCCTTTAATTCAGGCAGCATCGTTTGCAGCTCATGCCACTCACCAGCTGCCTCCAGTCCTTGGGTGGATCTAGCCATCTGACTATAATTGCCGAAAAATTCGGCTTCATCATATTTGTTTTGCTTCATAAAGTGATCCCTCCCGTGTCATAAAAGATGCCCCATTAACTCTACCATATAAACGATAATCTTTTGGAAAAGTTGCCAACCAAAATCATGGCATGTTATTATACAGAACGAACGTTCAGTATAATATAATACAGAATGAACATTCAGTATATTAACGGAGGTCACCATGAACACAAATTGGACGCATCCATTAGAAAGGCAATCTGTAGGTAAGGCATTTGTAAGCTACCTCGTGCCTTCCATATTAGGGATGCTGGTTATCGCTTTCAACTTTATTATCGACGGCATTATGGTTGGACACAAACTTGGATCTACAGCGCTGGCCGGAATCGGGATTGCTTCTCCTGTCTATACGCTTTTTGTAGCTATGTCGCTATGGATTGGAATGGGCGGAGCTACCTTGTATTCAACTTACATGGGGAAGAAAGACCCTGCGACAGCGAAGCAAATCTTCACCAAATCCATAACGATCATTTTGCTGATTACGATGGTCATCGGATATACGGCCTATACATTCAAAGATAAGCTGGTCTTCGCCCTCGGTGCCAATACCGAAACATTCCCGTTTGCTGCGGACTATATGAATATCATTTTGTTGTTCGGTTTCGTTTTCACCATTGAGAATGCACTCACTATTTTTGTTCGGAACGACGGAAATCCCAATACATCCATGTATGCTCAGATTACGTTTGCGGTAGCCAATATTGTACTCAATTATGTAACGTTATACGTACTGGAATGGGGTGTCCGTGGCGTGGCGATTGGCACAATCGTATCGGCATCTCTGGCGCTTCTCGTCCTGCTGACTCATTTTTTCAAAAAAACAAATAATCTTAAATTGACCCGCTTCAGATGGAATACCAAACTGCTGGGTTCCATTGTGCTCATTGGTTTCCCCAGCTTCCTGGCTGAACTGGGCATGTCCGTCTTCTCCATCGCTCACAACATTTCACTGGATCGGATTGCGGGCACGGATGGCGTGGCATCCTTTACAGTCCTGAACTATATTCATGGCGTTGTACTACTGGCATTTCTCGGCCTGGCGTCCGCTGCCCAACCTTTGGTCAGTTATTATCATGGAGCCAAACAGATGGATCGGGAAAAACAGACCATTCGCTTAGCCTCCAGAACGGCTCTGGCATGTGGGGTTCTGCTGTTGCTTGTTGTACAACTGGGCGCACCTTATTTTGTGCAAATCTTCGGGAACTTCAGTGACAGCGTGACGGATAACGCCGTGTACGGTTTGCGCATATTTACTTTTGCATACTTGTTTATGGGTATTAACTTTGTCATGAGCACGTACTTCCAATCTGTCGGGAATGCCAAAATGGCTATCTGGATTACGGCTGCACGCGAGATGATTATTATGGTTGCCTTGATTGTTATCCTCCCTTCATTCTTGGGTGTCACTGGTGTATGGCTTGCCGTTCCGCTATCTGAAATGATGGTTCTGGTGACTATTGGGATGTACTATAAAAAACGATCCATCTCTGAACGGATAAACAGTTTAACGATTGAATAAAGCATGTACATGTGAACAACCAAAAGACCTGCTTGATCTACAGAGATCAGGCAGGTCTTTTGGTTAAGGCAATCAACTCTATTTTTATCGATTGGCTCGTTTAATATGTTTACCTAAGGTTTTTAGATTGATACTATATTACTTTATACCCGAATATCGAATCGGCCATTGCTGTCCGTCGTGGCATTTGCAATTTCTTGCGGGGATGCGGCTTGCATGCCATTGTTCGCAGGTTTGGCTGGCGGCGCTTCTTTGGTTCCGGTTGTACCGCTGCTCTGGGCGCTTTGCTGCGAGATTTGAGCTTCGATTTGCTTGATTTGCTGCTGCAGCTGCTTCGTTTTGGTCTCCTTGGTTTTCTCATCGTCCTTGCTGGATTGTACCTTCTCCAATTCGGCCTCAAGCTTCGTCTTTTGTTTTTCCAACTCGCTTGTGCTGTTCGAACTGGATGAAGATGTGGATATGTAGGATGTCGTGGAACTTGCTGCTGAAGAAATATTCATCGTTGATCTCCTCCTCTTTCTTGGTTCCACTATATCCCATCCAGACAAAAGGAACGTTAAATTCAACTGAAAGGTTGCTGAATGATTAGCTTTCAAGTCGTCCTAAGGGGGACTTTTGAATAGCGCATTTATTTGCGCACAACGTTATACCCTTTATCCTTCAACAGCTGGATAACCCCATCCTTACCCAGGAAGTGGCCTGCGCCAACTACGATGAAATATTCCTCTTTCTTGTCGGATTTCAGGTAGCCATCGATTTTGTCAGCCATCCCGATATTCCGGTCAATAAGCATCGCTTTGTTATACTCTGGATCTACAGCCATGCTATTGGTGAATTCTAGCAATCCCTGGTCATCCCCGGTTTTCCACATTTCAGCCATCTGGTCGACAGAATCATCAAGGACACCAAAATTATCGATCACAGCGTTCAGATTCTTCTCTTGCAGTTCATTGGAGAAATGATCGAACATGCCTAACTGGGATTCATAGGATTCCAGTTCCAGCACGGGCAATTTTCGTTCAACGGCTTTCTGTATGAAATACAGATCGATACCCGCAGATGCTTCGTATCCGGCCTTCACTGATTTCAGACTGCTGAGAGTCGATTCCGCCACCCATGGTTTAAATGCATCAAGAGCATTGACTTGCAAGCCACTTTGCTTCAAAATGGCACCGAGTTTAGCATACGTTTCCTTGGACACATGATCCTTCAGCGTTGTCCCGTCCTGATACATCCCCATATCCATAATCAGCTTCTGCTGCGCTTCATCGGCAGCTTTGCTGATATCAATCTCCACACCGAGATAGTCGGCTTCGGCAAAAGCTTCTTCAAATTCTTTACGTAACGGGTAGAAGCTATCATCTGCAATATGCATGGAACCTACCAGATACACCGTATTTCCATTATGTTCGACTTCCCACATAAAACCGCGGGCGCCGGTTTGGACAGCTTCCGTCGCTCCACCTTTGGAGACCAACAGAACGGTGCGCGTTGTCCCATCCCAGCGAACTTCATAACCAGCTGCATCCCCGACGATACGGATCGGAGCATACGTTACGCCATTGATTCGTGTAAGTTTACTTTTAAGCGTGATTGTTTTGCCATCCACTACGGCAGTGATCTTGTCATCCGTTGCAGTTGTCAGCTTTACCTTCATCGCGTCAAGCGTGGTACGCAGCGGAACCAATGTGGTTCCCTTATCCATAATCGGCACTTCTGTCGCATATTCTACTGCCTGATCATTGACCTTGACGGAAGTCTTCTGTGGAGCCGCCATAACTGGTACTGCAGATGCGAGCAAACCTACCGAGACTGTAAGGGATAAGAGCATTCGTTTCCAATTTTTCATATTATGTATTCTCCTTCATTCACAATATATTTCTTTTTTGGCATCATTATCTTTATTATAACACAGCAAAAAGTCCGCTCTCTAAAAGTCGGCAGAGTGGGCTATGTGAGTACTTCAGAAGCGTCAACAAAGGTAGCGCTTTCAACTAACCAAAAAAAGGGTTGATTATTGAGAAATCATCCACTATGATAATGTCATCAGTCCGGCTACAAAAGTTAAAGCACTTTAACTTTCAATTACATAACATCATATGAAACCTTTCATTTAAGGAAACTATCTCCCTAAAGTTAAAGCGTTATAATTTTATGTCCAATAGAAAGGTTGGTGTTTATGTGACCCATCGCGAAAGCCGACGGCAGACATTTTACATGTACCTCTTCATCTCTCCATGGCTTATCGGTTTCATGGTGTTTGCCTTGTATCCGATTCTGTCATCCCTTTATTACAGCTTCACGGACTATGATATTATCCACCCGCCGAAATATGTCGGACTCGCGAATTACAACGAAATGTTTCACAATGACCTGTTTTGGAAATCTGTTGTCGTAACGGTGCGCTATACATTTATCAGTGTACCGATCCAGCTGCTGCTGGCACTCGGCTTTGCTCTCCTGCTCAATACGAAAATACCGTTCCGCGGATTTTTCAGAACCGCCATGTATTTTCCGAGCATGGTATCCGGCGTCGCGATGTCTCTGCTGTGGTACTGGATTTTCAACCCATCGATCGGTCTGTTCAATTACGTGCTGTCCTGGTTCGGCATTAGTGGCCCATCCTGGCTCATGAGCCCCGATTATGCGCTTTATGCACTGATGATTATGTCCTTCTGGACAGTGGGCTCAGGCATGATTCTGTTCCTTGCGGGACTTCAGGGCGTTCCTGCCAGTCTCGTGGAAGCCGCCAAGCTGGACGGTGCGGGACGCTTCCGGATATTCCTGAACGTGACGCTGCCCATGATTTCACCGGTACTTTTGTTCCAGCTGATTATGGGCGTCATCGATTCCTTCCAGGTGTTCACGCAGGCATATGTAATGACCCAAGGGGGTCCAAACTACTCGACCTGGTTCTACGTTTACAACCTGTACACCAGTGCCTTCAAGGAATACAGGGCAGGATACTCCTCGGCACTCGCGTGGGTGCTGCTGATCGTTGTCATGGCGTTTACGGCGCTCATTATTAAACTCTCGAATCGTTATGTTCACTACGAAGGAGGCGGACGCAAATGAGCACAATTCCGACTGCCGGCCCAGGGGCTACACCTTCTGTGAGTAAACGCCGTCGCAAAATCGACGCGGTTAGCATTGCCAGCTTCATTGCCCTGGTGGTCACTACTTTTCTCATGCTCCTCCCTTTGTTTTTCATGGTCTCGACCTCGCTGAAATCGAAGAAGGAACTGCTGAAGTTTCCTCCAACCTTTCTGCCGGAGTCCTGGCAGTGGAGTAACTACAGAGAGATTTTCGACACGCTGAATTTCGGTCAAATGTATATGAACAGTCTCATTATTGGCATTTTGACCGTTGTTGGCACCCTGTTTTCGTCGGCGCTTGCAGGCTATGGTTTCGCCAGATATCGGGGCAAGGGCAGCAACTTGTGGTTCATGCTCATGCTCAGCACCATGATGCTTCCCTATCCGGCGATTATGATCCCGCAGTTCATTCTCTTTTCCAAGCTGAACTGGATCGATACCTTCCTGCCGCTGATTGTCCCTGCATTTTTTGGTTCGGCATACAACATCTTTTTGCTGCGACAGTTCTTCTCCACGCTGCCGGATGAGCTGTTTGACGCCGGACGCATTGATGGCTGCAGCGAGTTTCGGATGTGGAGACAAATTGCTTTGCCTCTGTCCGGTCCGGCGCTTGCAACTGTTGCGATCTTTGCATTCATTTACAGCTGGAACGATCTTTTGACACCTGTGCTCTACTTAAGCTCATCGGATAAGTTTACGCTTCCGGTCGGTATGTCTTCCTTTACCTCTTCCCGTTTCCGGATTCCGCCGTGGCACCTGCTCATGGTTGCCTCCGTGCTCGCCATGCTGCCAATCGTGGCCCTGTTTGCGATAGCCCAGAAGCGGTTTGTGGAAGGAATTGTACTTACAGGCATCAAGTAAGGCTCCGCCGCAGGGGCGGCAAAAACTTGAATATATGGGGACTGTCATTCATGAAAAAGATAAGGATCAAAAAGACTTTTGCACTTTTGCTTGCGACCAGCATGCTCGTCGTATTGGCACTGTCCGGCTGCAGCGGCGGTAAATCAGCGGGAGATGTAGTACCTGGTAACGATGATGATAGCGCTAAATCCGGCTCCTCCGGCGAGCAAGTAACCATAACGCACTACACTATCGATTCCGAGGATCGCACCTTTATTGAGAAGCTGATTCCCGATTTTGAAGCCAAACATCCGAACATTAAGGTCAAAGTCGAAAAAGCTCCTTACGAGCAGTTCGACAGTAAGCTCCAAACGCTGATTGCCGGCGGCAAATCGCCTGACGTCACAAGCCACTATGGTTACGGTGGTTTTGCGGAGTATTACAACAAAGACATGCTGCTCGACATGAACGACATGATTAAGGAAGACGGATTTAAGGCGTCCGACTACAGCATCCCGGATGACCTTATGAAAATCTATACTGTTAAAGACCATGTCTACGGTATTCCGGTCAACATGTACGTCACTCTGATGCTCTATAACAAAGACATGTTCGACGCTGCCAACGTTCCTTATCCTCCAAGCGATTATGAGGACAAGAGCTGGACGTTTGACAAAATGGTCGAAGACGCGAAGCAAATGACACATGTGTCCAACGATATTGCCAACACTCAATATGGCGTTGACTTCACATGGTCCGAGCGCGATATGCGTCCGCTCTATTTGGAGCCGAACCTTACTCCCAGGATACCTGGACCAACGGCGGCGTACCATCCGAAACTTATTTCAATTCGCCGGAAGTCATCGCAGCCTATAACAAGCTGTTCAACCTGATTTTAAAAGATAAAGTGTCTCCGACAACGGAATGGAGCAAAAGTGTGGCGGGGCAAAACGGCGATGCATTCGTAACCGGTAAGGTGGGTATGACCGTTAGCGGCTCCTGGAGCCTTGCCGGCTCGAATGACTTTCCGTTCAAGGTTGGCGTGGCAGCAGTGCCTGCCGGCGGCAATGACAAGGTCCGCAGCGTGCTGTTTGTCGATCCGCTCTTGATTCTGAAAGGCTCCAAACATCCGAAGGAAGCTTTTGAATGGATCAAGTACCTGGTCAGCGACGAGGTTCAGGAAAAATCCATTGACCTGAGCGGCGGCAATCCTCCTGTAAATACGAAGGCAGCCGAGACCTATTACAAGCATTTTGAAGGCATCGATCCAGCAGATGTGAAGAAGGTTTACGAAGGCGCAGTGAAATACGGATTTGAATCCTACAACCACCTGATCACCCACTATTCTCAGATCAACGACATGTTCATCAACGAGATGCAGCCGATCGATACAGGACACAACACCGTTGAAGAAGTGATGCCGACGATTCAGAAAAAGGTTATGGAAATTATCAACCGTTAACGCCAGACATTGTGCCGTCCCGCAAGGGGCGGTGCATCTACTAAATTAGCTTCGCGGCTAAGCCTCCGTACATGTATACTAGTGTTAAATCAATATAAAGTACGGAAAATCTGCCGCAAGGAGAATAAACAATGAAGGTTAGTATATTTGATGTAGCAAAAAAATCAGGATTATCCGTTGTGACGGTTTCCCGGGTACTCAATGGTGCCGAATCCGTTCGTGAGAAAAATAGACAAAAGGTCCTTGACGCCATTAAGGAGCTTGATTACCATCCCAACGCTGCTGCGCGGAGTTTAGCCCGCGGCAAAACAGGAATCGTCGGTTTGATCATGACCACTCTTCAGGATTCCTTCTTTGACGCCGTCGTTAAGGAGCTGAACGAAGTGCTTTCGCTTCACGGCTATTTTCTTGCCGTTTCGGTCTCTACCGGCATTGGCTCGGATGAAACTCATTACCTGATCCAAGAGGACCGGGTGGACGGTCTTATTCTGCTCTCACCGATAGAAGAAGATAACTACATTGTAGAATTGAAACGGCGCAATATCCCTTATGTCCTAATCGACAATCAGAAGCCGGAGAATGATGCTTTTTCCGTAACGATCGACAACTACAAAGGCGGCTATGCCGCTACAAAGCATCTGCTTGATCTGGGCCATACCTCCATCGCACACATAAGCGGAGATGACATGTTCCGCAGTACGAAAGAGCGCCGCAGCGGTTTCCTGCAGGCACTTAAGGAACAAGACCTGGCTCCGTTTGACATGATCACAGGCGATTTCGAAATCGATTTTGGTTATGACATCTGCCGCAAATGGCTGCGTGAGGGGCGCCTTCCTTCCGCGGTGTTCGCGGGCGATGACCATATCGCGCTCGGGGTTGTGAATGCCCTAATGGAAGAAGGCATCAAGGTGCCTGAACAGGTAGCAATTGTCGGCTATGACGATCAGTATATTTCATCCAAGCTGCACCCCCATCTGACAACGGTCCGGCAGCCTGCCGACCGCATTGGGATTGCTGCTGCGGATATGCTGCTGAAACGTATGGACGGTACGATGAAGCGCGGGGCTAATGTGCGAATCGACCCTGAACTCATCGTGAGAGAATCTACTGGATCGCCAACAGAAGATACGACCGGATAAAAAATATAACCTTATATATAGGAGTGACGACCATTGACTTACTACTTGGGAATCGATGGGGGAGGAACAAAAACATACGCCCTGCTGACTGATGATTGCGGCAATGTGCTTGGCAAAGGCGTTGGCGGCAACGGCAATCACCAGATTGACCACGCCTTGGCCTCGCAAAGCATACGGGAAGCTGCAGAAGGAGCCCTGAACGAGGCAGGGTTGCAGATTCATGAAATCTCGCACACCTTTTTCGGGCTTGCAGGCGCAGATCGGGAGATAGATTACCGAATTCTGCACCCTCTGGTTCAGGGAATCGGATTCACCCGGAATTACTCGATTGACTGTGACACGATGATCGGCCTGCGCGCAGGCACGAACCGCCCTTACGGGGTAGCACTGATTTGCGGTACAGGCACCAACTCCGCAGGCCGCAATCCGGCAGGAGAACATGTACAGATCGGCGGTTTTGATTATATGTACGGCGATTTCGGCGGCGGGGGTTCCCTCAATATTGAGGTGTTCCGCTCTGTCATCCGTTCTTGGGACGGCCGTGAACAGACAACACTCCTGACTCCCCTCCTGCTGAACTTCCTTGGACATGATAGTGTCAGCGATATGTTCAATGATTTCCAGGATCACGGCAAGCATGTGCCTGTCCATGCTGCGAAGCTGCTGTTTGAAGCTGCCGCACAGAACGATGCTGTAGCTCTGGAAATTCTGAACCGTCAGGGCGCCGAGCTTGGTAAATCAGCGACTGCTGTCATCCACAAGCTCGGAATGGAAAAGGACACCTTTGACGTGGTACTGGCAGGGAGTCTGCTAACAAGGGGAGATCGCGGGTGGATTCGCAGCAAGGTTGAACAGGCTGTCGCAAACGTTGCTCCAAATGCGACCATCGTAACCTTGGCCACAGAACCTGTCGTCGGTGCTTTATGGTCTGCTATGGATGCGGACGGACATACGGTAAGCCATGATGTATATGACACAATGCGGACCTTCCGCGAATTCAAACATATTAAGCAAACAACAAGATAAACGTCCATAGGGACTGTCATCATAAAAAATTCTAAAAAGACTGGAGTGTGCAAAATGTCAAACGAACAAGGACTAAAAATAGCGGTAATCGGCGGTGGATCTTCCTATACTCCGGAGCTCGTTGAGGGGTTCATCCTTCACCATGCCGAGCTTCCGGTACGCGAGCTGTGGCTGGTGGATATTGAGCCGGGACAGCACAAATTGAACATTGTCGGCAACTTAGCCAAACGCATGGTGGAGAAATCCGGTCTGCCGATTGAAGTTCATTTGACGCTCGACCGCCGTGAAGCCATCCAGGGCGCGGACTTCGTCAGCACGCAAATGCGTGTCGGCATGCTTGATGCCCGTGGCCGCGATGAATCCATCCCCCTGAAATACGGCGTGATTGGCCAGGAAACCACTGGTCCCGGAGGCATGATGAAGGCGCTACGGACGATTCCGGTCCTGCTTGATATCTGCCGTGATATTGAAGAACTCGCTCCTAATGCCTGGCTGCTGAACTTTACGAATCCGGCGGGTATGGTCACGGAAGCGATTCTGAAGTATTCCAACGTTAAAAGCATCGGTCTCTGTAATGCGCCGATCGGCCTGATCAAGCAGACATCGGCCAAATACGGCGTAGAAGCGGACCGCATCTATGCCGAGTTTGTCGGCCTGAACCATCTGCACTGGATTACGCGTATCGATGTGAACGGAGAAGACAAACTGGATGAGATGCTGGCCGATACGGCCAGTTACAGCGCGAAGAACGTACCTGCACGGGAATGGAATCCGGAATTTCTGCAATCCCTGCATGCCCTGCCTTCCTACTATCTGAAATATTTCTATATGACCGATGCCATGCTCGAAGAGCAGCTGGAATCCTTACAAACAGGCGGCAACCGTGCGGAAGTAGTTAAACGCGTCGAAGAAGAACTGTTCGAGCTATATAATGATCCGGAGCTGAAGGATAAACCAAAGCAGCTGGAGCAGCGCGGCGGCGCCTTTTATTCCGAAGCAGCCGTGAACCTGATGCGCTCGCTCTATAACGGAACGAATGACATTCAGACGCTGAACGTTGCCAATCAAGGCATCATCGACTTCCTGCCAGACGATGCCAGCATTGAAGTCAACTGTGTGGTTACCAAAACCGGCCCGCTGCCTCTGCAGCTGACCAAGGTTCCTCCAATGGCCGTCGGACTGATCCATGCGGTTAAAACCTATGAGCGCCTCGCCATTGATGCTGCCGTGACCGGTGATCGCGGATTGGCCATCCAGGCATTAGCCCATCATCCTTTGGTTCCTTCGGTCGAAGTGGCGATTCAGATGCTGGATGAAATGCTCGAAGCCAACAAGGAATATTTACCGCAGTTCTTTACTGAATCTACAGCTAATGCATAATAATTCGGCTATGATCCACTCTTCGTGATGACATAATAAAAACGCCTAACGATGTATATTTACAGAAGACAGACCATATTTAAATATTATTTTTTTAGCGATTATAGGATGGTTATAAAATGGTTCAGCTTCGCTGATATTGATAGATTCTATAACCTTATACGAAACCGCCATATCCCATGATTTTCTGAGATATGGCGGTTTTACGTTTTATAGACACTTGCCCATCTATATCGCTTTGCTCAAATCATTCATCAAATGCATTCTCCTAGCTCATCCATAAAAAAGCAGGCAGGGAGCTAATCTCCCTGCCTGCTGGCATTCGAGCAATCACCCAACTTCAAGTTGCTTAGTATGTCCACCAGTTGCCGGACATCACGATCATGGAGAAGAGCTTGATGCTGTCTTCATAGTAGCCCTCATTGGAGCTGCCGGCCGTTTTGGTCCAGACGGAATTCAGCCAGCTTTGGTTCGTGGACGAGGTCATAGCGCTGACACCAAACGGTGCATAGAACGCGCCGCTACCGCCGGAACCTGTGACCGTGCCGTTAAGTTTATAACCATCTTTCACACTGCTAGGGTTGCCGCTTACTTTGGTCGAGATCCAGCTATTCATTTGGTTGAGCTGATTGAGCGCCCGACTGTCACCAGTCATCAGGTAATCCGTTGCGATCCGCCAAGGTGTACGACATGAATTGTAATCGTAGTTGCCGTCGTTCGCCCCTTCCAGAAAATCGGCTGAAGCCGGCTTGTACGTCGAGCCCGACAGAACGACGAAGTCTGGAAGCAATCCGGTTGATGAGCTGTACCCGTTGTATAAGGAGTTGATGATGGTATAGGTTTTGTTGATCACGTTTGTCCATTTGGCATCACCTGTTGCTGCCTGGAACGCCTTCAAGTGATTCAGCATAAAGTCCGATGGACGGGTAGCATTTTTGAACGTGTTATCCGTTGCCCAGTCGCCAAGACGCAGCGTCCATTGCGACTGATTCACGTCACTTTGCATAATAGCATTGATGATGTCCTTGCCCGCCTGAAGGTAGTTGATACTTCCGCTGCTACCCCACTGCTTGTCCGCAAGCAAGAGCGAATAAGCAATGTCCATGTCTCCATCCGTGGCCGAATCGGCACCTTCAATGTTCTGGAAGCTGCTGTTTTGTTTCCAAGCCATCAGTTTCGAATTGTTGGCGCTTGGATGAGCCTTATAATATTGATATAGTCCGTCAAAATAGGTCTGCGCATTGCTGTCATAACCCGCCAATAGAACCGTTGCCAGCATTCCGTACCCATGTGCCTCAGATACGGTATCCCCGTTGGACTGATACTTCACATAATACTTTCCTGTGCCCGCCGTCTTCAGATACGCTGATTTCCAGCTGTCCCATTTCGCTTTCACGGCGCTGTCCATTGCACTTTGCGTAACATGGTTCGGCTTGATCGAACCGCTGGTATATGTCGTGTGCTGCGGGAACGGCTTGTTTGGAGCAGCGAAAGCAAAACTCGCCGGAATTAGAAGAAAAGCGAGACAACACATCATAACAGCCTTGCTGCTAAACGAAAATCCCCTATTTTTTCTCATAAACTTACACTCCTTTTAGGTTTATATGGGTCTTGATCCATGACATAACCTTTAAGCCAAAAATTCAGTGCAGCATCTGGATGGTTTAAACAATGATTTGATACTCGCTAAACCATAATCACCTCCGTCTTAAAGTTTAAGCGCTTTAACTTTTAAAACGCTTACATTTATTTTAAATGTTCTTCTAATATTTGTAAACAGATATTTCCGCGATTGAATCTAAAGTCCTGAATTGACATTATACAGTAAAAACCCGGGAACGAATGTCCCGGGGTTTGCTTGCCTTTATACTTACTGTCTTACGTCCATTACTGATCATTGACGTTACTGTCTGTCGTTCTACCACTGTTACTGCATTGTCTTGTCTGCTGTTGTGCTCAGCAAAAAAGCTTATGTATTGACACACATTTTCATAATTAATGAGAAAAAAATTTATTATAACATTTAATCTTCTCAGTGATTTTCACAATTAGTGAGAAAAAACGAAAAACTCACTTTGTATCTTTATGCATGATAATGGATGCGGATTTTAGCGAGATATTCTTCTTAATTTTACACAGCAAAAAGACCACTATCTAATATTAGATTACAGTCTCGGTTATAATACTATATTCAGTTAAATTAAATCGCTATTCGTTTTGCCTTCTATATTAGAGTCTTCTACTGAAACATAATCCTTGATCCAACATGTATGGTATTAGAACTACTCCAACAATCTGGCTGTTAATACTAACTTATATCACTTATTTAATGTAACTTTTTCTAGCAATATGTGATGGAAACTCTGGATTTCATCACATGCATAAATAAATTTCACTCCCACTCTTTTATTTAATTCTTTTAAATATTCAAATACTGCTAAATTTAACTTAGTAGATTCAATCTTCTGCGAACCATCAATTATCAGGAGTTTAATATTCATATTATGAAGTATTTCCTCTAAACGGTAACCTAATCCCATCTGAGTTGTTCCGAAGAACACAGGAACATTAAATTCCTGAAGCATATTTCGTAGCATATCGCTAGGAAATTTTAAATCTATCATAGATGGTTTCATATAATATGTACTAGTATTATCTTGACAATACTTCTTCATAAATTTGTTCTTTCTGAACCAGATAAAGCTGAAGTAAAGAAAAAGGCTTTATTATCATCTTGAACAAAATCTAAAATAGGCGACTTGTTTTTTTTATATTTTTCGTTATTCTTATTCACGCCTCCTAATATTAAAATATGAGAAGTATGAACTTAAAAATTAATCTTTATACATATATCTCAGGAACTGCTCAAACGACTTTTCATGTTACCTTAATCTCCTCAACTCTGGAGGAGGACAAGAACTTATACCGATAAAACACAAATAAAGCTGTTAAAATAGCAAGCTTCCCTAAAACAGTTTTTTGCTCCTCGGCACTGGTGTATCGATGAGATTGTAAAGTTTCCGGCATGTGGTCGAATGCGGACGCTGACAAAACTTGAATGAAAAAAGCCCCAACAATATCCTATTCAGATAATGTTGGGGTATATATAACTATCTGTTGAAAACAGACAAGTTTTTAATATTCTTCCGAGCCTTTCTATTGCATCAACCACATTTCAGAGTGAAGCTATAGTTTCTCCTCGGCCACCTGTTGTCAAACCGCAATCCGGATTGAGTCAAAAAAGCTTTGGATCAAGAACGCGTAAGCAACATCACAATATTAATTACTAACGATACTTCTAACTGTAAAAGTAATTTCGCCATTTCCAGCGTATTTAATATTAATCTTCGTACTTATATCATAATATCGACCTGAACATGTGCCCCATCCACCAGGACAGGTTCCAGCAAAGTTATACTCTCCAAGCGATTCAACAATTCTTGCGTTATTTGTTACTATAGAACTACTACCACTAACAGCTGCAGGAAAAATCGCTTTAGTACCTGTAATAGTTGTGCTGCTTATTTTAGCAGAGCCACTATTAATTGAATAGTTTGTTACCAGGTGCAACTCCCCAATTTTATATGGGCCCCACAGATCATGTCTAGCATCATTTTTGAAGGTTTGTCCAATTGAACCAGTATAGGTTTGTTCTCCAGTATCTTGGACTACACCTCGAGCTGACATTGTTGGTGTAGCTTCTATTACTCTCCCGTCTTCAGAAGTAAGGTTATTTTCAAGTACAGAAAAACTTCCATCTTCAAAAAGAGTTACCATTTTTGAGCCATCAACATTAAACTTATCTACAATTTTAGAAGTATCCCATTTTTTCACGTCAAGATTATTAATATATTCCTTCTCTACATCAGGATTACTATTGAATATGTCCTGATATTTTTGATAAAGTGGCAAATCATTAACTGCCTCTTCATTTTCATTGACAATGAGATCCAAAATCTGACTTTGTAATTCTCGAATTTCATTTGGATCTAAGATTTCTTTAGTGTTAGCTGAACTAACTACTGGCATCGAAAGCGTAAGAATTATTACCATTGAGATGATAAATTTAATTTTTTTCATTTTTACCTCCTGAATTATGTAAGATTAATATTTAGTATTTCATATTAATTTTAATATGTAAATAATGTTAAAAGATACATATTAGAATATTAACATATACAATATAGGTTTAATTTATATACTAAGGTATAAATGATGCTAATTTGTTTAATATCAAAAAGAAAGCATTTATATATGACCTTGACAGAATATCTGGAATTAAATATTATAAACAGAAATTCGGGAGGTGTATGAATGAGTTTTTTATGGTCCGCAACAATAATTCAATTAATTTTTGTGTTGGGTGTTGTTTTTATAGTCTACTTTTTTATTAATATGAACAATAAAATAAAGAAAATTAATAGTAAATTGGATAGCATTGAACGCAAATTAGATAACAATTAGAGAGTTGTATGAATATTCGAGGTATTATATTAATCGCATAACAATGCATAAACATACATTTCCCACTAATTATGACAACGCACAGAGGGAAATTGCAACCATTTGCCTCCCACCACTATCCGGCACTAACTACTGTACCAACCGAGTAATATGCACCGTTGTCTGGTCCCTTCGCTGATTCCCATGTCACTACAACAAAAAAAATAAGCGAAGGGACTACTTTTAGCAGTCCCTTCGCTTATTTATATCATTTTCACCTGTTCGATAAGAAGATTGCCACTTATAGAATAATAACAGCTCAGCCCCTGTATAAAACAGCATAAATATACATTCTCACTAATTATGGCAACGCCGCACAGCTGTTGTCTGTGTGTGCTGTCATAATTAGTGAGACAGTTTTAGAGAAAAGGCCTATTGTAAGGCCTTTTCTTTCTGTGTATTTTCATAATCAATGAGACACATTTTAGAATACGTATCTAACCTGTGCTGTATTTTCACAATTAGTGAGACTATCTGCTAATCCACTTTTGTATATTTATGCATCAGTGCTAGTACTGTTTTATTTAACATATCACCACAAAAGCTGTACATAGCAAGTCCTCTCTCTTTGGAACATGACAACGAGCTCTAAAGTCGTCATTGCATATATTATGGTTTCACGATCGGAATGAAGGAAATAAACTTATAAATCACCAGAAAGACTAATCCGAACTTCAATAATGTTATTCCATGGTTATACACTCTAAATTTCGTAGTGGTAATAAAGGAGTTTACATAAATTTGTGTGTTCATATCATTCCTTAGCTGTTCCACCTTCACTTCATTTAAATCATCCACATATTCTTTGTATTTTCTATCCGCAATCCCTCCCCAAAACAGCAGAGATTTTTTTTCCAGGCCCCGTTGTCTAATCTTCTTTTGATCCACCTTTCCTCGAAGTGTGTTGAGGAAAGCCCAGAGCGCCAAGGTAATACATACAATAGCAAGAAAAAAAATTAAAATGTGGACAAGTCCTATTAAAGATTGAGTCTCCTTGTAATCGAAGTGATAGTACAGGTAGTCTACTGTTTTCTCTATAGATTCATTGGATAGAACAAAACCTAGAATAACTCCTGTAATACTTAACAGAAAGGATGCCTTGGCGTCCACGTTCCCAATCCAAAAAGAAGTACGCTCTAAGATCCCACCAATTAGTGCTTTTTTTTCATGCTCATCTTCCATATATAGATCTCCAGTCTCCCACTTAACAATATATAGTATTATTTTCATTTAAGTATGTTAGAATTAATTATACAATAACTTATCATTCAAGGAGTGACTTTATGGAATCTAATTATAAAGCATTTAACTTTGAAAAAAGCCGTGAACGTCTTGATGACATTCTAAATTCTACAAGTTCCTTTGAGGAGAAAGATACGATTCCCTCGCGTGATGAACTTACTTACACTAATGGATACTACGTTAATTGTAGTTCTTTGTTTATCGATCTAAGAGATTCTTCCAAGTTACCTGAGAGACATCAATCTAAGGTGTTAGCAAAAATATATAGAAGCTACATAAGTGAAGCTGTTGCAATTATAAATGGGGAAATTAACTGTAAAGAAATTAATATTGTTGGAGATTGTGTATCTGCCATTTTTGAATCTCAGTATAAGCACCAAATAGATGGGGTATTTTCAACTATTGCCAGACTAAAAAGTCTTATTGATGTTTTAAATTACAAATTAGAAAAAAAGGGGTATTCCACGATAAAAGCAGGGATCGGTGCTTCCTATGGAAGGGTCCTTATGGTTAAAGCTGGATATAGTGGATCAACAATAAATGATGTTGTTTATATGGGTGAAGCGGTAAATAAAGCTTCTAAAATGTGTTCTAAAGCTAGTAAAGAAATATCATCACCCATTGTAGTGACATCTGTTTTTTATAGTAATCTTAATGAGCACAACCAAAGCTTACTCACTCACAATTATTATGATGATGTTTATCATGGCGATGTCTTTAATGTCGAGATGAACGATTGGCTAAAGGAGCAACGTAAAAAGGATGAGGAACGAAAGAAAAAGGATTCTTGGAATTCTTGGTTGTAGCCCTCCTCTTTCAAATAATACAGACGTAGGTAACCATACATTCTCGCTGGTTACCTACTTTTTTGTTTTTTGGCCGACTAATAGTTAGATAAGCACTTTAATCCAATCATGTTATTCCATCTCATTCAGCCTGAAACTCTGGAGGAAGTAATCTAACTCTGCAGTTCTCCGGAGAACATACAACTCATCACTATGTTTGTTCTCGTTAACTGGCACAATCCCTATAGATTTTAATGTTCTTAGTAATTTTTCACTTGTTTTAAACGGATTATCAGGAGCTCGCACAATGTGAATCGCTAGGATATATTCTTCCTTAAACTTGTTATACTTTTGAATAGCAATAAGTTTTACTTTGGATTCTTCAAGCTCACTTTCACCGAGTAATCCCCGGTAAATCCAATGATACACACCTTGTTTCTTAATCTGTAGATCCAATGCAATGTCTTCTATGCGTATATATGCCCCATTTAATTGTTTCTGTACATTCTCATAGTCAAAAAATAGAATATCCAGACCTTTTAATGTAGAAGAGTCACGTCTTTCATAGGGTTGTATTTTATCCTGCAGGATCAAAAGTAGGAAGCTAGGTAGATCACACTTAAACTGATAGGCTTTATAGAGTGCTTCTCTAAAGGTTAACAAACCTGTTCGTTCAGAAACAATACTTTTACTTCGTAGATTGTTGAGCAACTTATAAGCCTCATGTTTCTCAAATATATACTTGCAACTATCGGATTTTCTCACTAAAGCTTGGGTATCATTTTGGAGAATACCTTTAGCTACCATCACTGGGATCTGATTCGGATAGACATTTAATATCTCAGCCACCTCTATCCGATTCGCCTCCCCTATATCGACGTGCTTTCGAACAACTCGTTTACGAGCTGTAAATCGAGCTGAGAATCCAACTTTTAAATAACGTTCAGTATAATAGTGAATAGCTTGCTCAAAAACTTCATATCCATGTATATCTGTTATAGGATCAATGAACTTCTCTTTAATAGAATTTTTAGCGTAATTCTTTTGTTTTCGCATCCGAACTTCATCAATAAGGGAATAAAAGTTATTTGGCCAGTTTTGGAAAGACTCAAAAGCTTTTTCACCGTTCTCATACTGATTACCAGCATAAATACGTTGAGAAGTATCACTATGCATCTTCCCTTCTGACTTCACCCACCTCACACTAAAAAGCAATAAGTAGTACATCTGTTCAAAAGACAATTTATCCAAGAAAAAGTTAGATTGCGGGTTATTTTCAATCGGATTTAACAACCGCCGTACTAAGTAAGAGGACAGGGCTCCATCTTTACAGAGTAGTTTGGATTTTTCGTATTGAAAGCCACATTGACACGTATATAAATCTATTTTCAAAACATTTAATGCTTTACCACAAGCCTGGCACTCATCAATTAAGAGGCATCCATGCTTAGGGCAAGATACCACTAAAGACATTTCCCACTCTATGCGATGATAGGGTTCTTCACTTATACATATTGGGCAAATTTTAGGCCGATGCGCGCTTGAACCAAACTGCTTTAATTGTACCTTAACCTTATCTTCTAGGCGTGCGTAGTTAGGGGACATCCGATATCCTAAGATCATGTTACGCAGGACACGCTCCTCTTGTCCTAACATTTGACCTGGCAAATTCCAATCAACTGTTTCTGTTGGGAAATGAAGATTAATGGTCTTGTTATGTATCATCCAATACATCGATTTGTATAGCCACACCGTTTCCATGTAGCCATTGAGCTGCGCACATCGATGAATATACCCACGTAAACTTTCATCCCCATATGGATTGGGTTGTATTAGTAACATGACAACGGACTCCCTTACACTTAGAGTGGATAACTTTGATTGATCAATGTTAAAGACGAATAAAGCCTTACGTTAATTTCTCCGTTTGCGTTTACCCTCTACAGTTTCTTTTTCTCTAACCCAACGTTTTTTTTCTTGAGATAACTCTTCATCTAAAACAAATTGCTTGATATTAAATGGATTAGTACGGAATGGACGTGAAACTTGTTTGAGTCGGCTTAGTGCTTCTTGAAAATGAACTTCGGTAATCTTATCTTCTCCATCTTTCAGAGCAATCTCAGTTCCCAGTTCAAGCAACTTCATAATATAAAACGGAACGCCGAGTGAAATATAATACAGTTTATCTGCAATCCGAACATCCGACAGATGAGATCGATCTGGAAAGGGTAAGCCACTTTCAATTTTGTTTAGAAATGCCCGAAATAGGAGTTGTTCCTCTGGAGTCGTATAGTGGAACGGCTCTATAGCTAATTTTGATGCATATCTTCGATCTAATTGTTCTTCCTTTTCGAAAATATGAATGGAACTGGGCATCCCACATAAAACAATAGGGATTCCACTCTCTTCAGAGAAAGTTTTAACCCAATTGGCTGCTGTTGCGAGTACATGTTCTGTATCTGAATCAATTAAATGCTGAAACTCATCCAGGATAATCATCTTTATTTCGAGTTCTTCTATAAAATGATGTATTCGACTAGTTAGTTGAATCTCCGTTCCTTGACTGTAAAACGGATCGCCAATTTTGTGCAAAATCTTTGATGCTAACGATTTCGGTGTAGCTTTAGGAGGGACTTTCATATGAAGAACAGGAATTCTTTTATATTTTTTTTGAGAATCATTGACTTGTTCGATTGGGTAACGATCCGTAAATTCTCTTGTAACTGTACTTTTGCCCACACCCGTTGGCCCATAGATGAAAAGCTGATCCGGATTCACGCTTCCCTCAGCGTGATATAGGATATCTTCCAAAAGTTCAAGAGTTTCATTGTACTGGGGATAATGAATGATCATACTTTTGACATGTTCTTTTCTCCATTTTATATCTTGTCTCGAAGCTGGTATTCCACCAAGACGTTTATATTCAGCCATTATCTTAACTTCCTTTCTATTGTCCATGAAGCATTCATTTGCTCAAAATCGAACTTATCCAGTGCTTCCTCTTCTATGATCTTGGTAGCAGATATATCCTCTGGAAGTTGAGCCAATACATTCGACGGGTGTTCCGCTATCCGATCCGCCTCTTCTTGATTCACTAGAACTACGTTTGTATCATGAGGGATAGAATCGGCCTTGTTCCCCACGCCATATATAGCACTGAATTCCTTAGACCTCTCTACGTCTTCTCTTCTTCTTTTACGCTTCGTCTGCTTGTATTCCTGATTTCCTTCTTGGACAATGGCCTCAAGTGAGGTTAGTGCATCTGTGACATGTTCTTGATTTTGAAGGAACTCGTTTGCGTCCCGATTGTTCACATAACACAACTGTGCAAGATGTTCTTCATGTATCGGATAATTGAAATCAACATGGTGCCTCATTAACCTGGAGTTCAATTTTAAATAGGCTAGGACATATCGTTTATTTTTCTCGTCATATACATAAATATGTCTCATGTCCATTCCGTATCGTACACGAACTTTCTTATTACCTCCTGTGTTTTGAATCATCAATCGAAGTTCGTTTAACGGTACACTATTAAAAAATTGACCCTGAAGTTCAATTCCTTTTGGCCCTATAGTCCGATAGGTTGAACTTGAGGCAAATAACAATTCAATGTACTCTTTCTGTTGTGGTAGTTGACGCCTGATTTTTGAATCTTTAAGCGCCTCATTCCACAAATCCTCTGGTATACCGCCTACGCCACGATTATATTTGTTAGCAACTAAATCTACGATCACTATATGAATCATTTCATGTAACTTATTGATATCTACACATGCTTTTTTCTTTGAATTATAATGACCCTTTTCTTGGAAATTGGAGAAAGTGGTCCCTCTGTAGGCATGAAAAACACGATTTATTTTCCCAAGCGCATTTTCAACAGTGCCTTTCTGATGACCTGATGCTTTTTCGTTAAAAAGCAACCCGATTCCGATGGCCCCACAAACTTCACTAACTTCCTCACAATCATTTACAGAGGCATTGTCCATAATAATCGTTTGTGGTTTTCCGTACCCTGACCACTCCTTTTGGACTCGAGGATATAATTCTTTTATATTAGTTTTCGGTGTCATAATTTGAAGTAAAAGTTGTTTCCAATCTCCTGCACTGGGTTGTTCTTTGAAAATAACAATATAACCTAAGGGCATATCTGTATATTTATCAACGGCATACATCACAATAGGCCGGTATGTCTCATCTGTATCAAAGTTAACAATAATGTAGTCAAGCGGAGTCCAATCCAGTTCTACATATTGAAGAGGCCGTTCCGCTATGAACGAACTACGGACACCGTTCTGAGCTAAGTCGGCATGCGCAATACCCATAATTTGAATTTGTCTAGGTCGAGGATCATGCATTTCCTTATACAGCCTGCGAAACGTGGATTCGGAAAGTATGGATAGTTGTTGTTTTTCTTCGCGAAAAGCATTGTGTTCAATAACTTCCTGTTTATACAAAAGCCACTTATTTCTCGTAGTTTGTGTTTCAGCCTTCTTATCTAACTCTTCAATAAAATCTCGTAAAAACTCCATCTTTTCGGTTTCAATATGACGACCTTTAGGACCCATTGCAGCCCGAAGCAACGATAGTTTATTTTCATTTCGGCTATATTTTTTGATCCAACGATAAACCGTTGATTTATATAGTTTAGTTTGAGAAGAAGGTAATAAGGCCGTAGGATAGTTATCAACGTACTCCTTAACATTCTGGACACGTCCTTCAATAATTGGTTGAATAATGGCGTACTTTCGATCCATGTCTTGCTTCTCAAGAGGCGTATGATTTTCCATATCCCATTTCGCTGTTTCATCGGAATCATCCTCAACATAAAATCTCAGTTTCTTCGTCTCATCGCCTGTATAAAAGGACTCATGAAGTTCCTTTAGGGTAATTCGTTCTGTCATACGATAATTTTTGTTAAATACTTCAAACGTTTTATCATCTACAATCGACTTAATTTCAAACTCGGTGTTACCTATTTTAAATTGAGTGCCACAATCTAGTGTAATAAACACGTCTGTCACTCCCTATATTCGATTTGGGAAAGATCCGTGATTGGGGTAGATATTAAATCACTATGAACTTCTTGAAAATAAATCAACTGATAAATCGCACTATAATACTGTTCTTCAGTTAACCCTGCACAAAGTATTCGGAGTTCAGCAATCGTACTTACGTTTACCTTCTCTAGTTGAGCCAAAACGAAGTTTAGTACATGTGAAGGTACCTCTTCCATTCCCAATCCACGTAACAAAGATAAATTAGGCTGCAAATATCCTGGGCGAATGTCATCTTCTGTAATAGTGATATAAGTCCAGTCCCTTTCTTCACAGTAGGCTCGGCCAGCTAGATACTTTATGGGATTATTTTTTTCAAATACAAATCGATTCGGTTTCACTTCAACAACAAAAACTTGATTATCATACGTAATGATCTTAAAGTCTGGGTAATGTTCTCTAATTTTCCCATCGTACATGTACGTGATTTTTATATTTTGAGCAAAGATCAATTGTACGTCTAAATCATAATCAGCGAGTCTAATATAATCCCTCTCCAAAAAACTTTCCCACGGGATCATCTCACCTGTTTTTAAAAATGGCTCTTTACCACGGTACCCTTTAGTTTTCGGCTTAATCTTTCGAACGGGTTGATTGAACATCTTCCGTCCTCCCTATTTCTCATTTCCACAATGATATGATTGATTATTATGGACTCGAACAGCCTCGGATATAAAAAATGTCACATCGGGTGATATTTTTACTAAATATGATTGCCTTACATTTAAATGGGCATAGACTTCCTTTATCATTAGTGTTTTGCCTCGATGATCAGAGAGTAATTTCTTGATCTGGATATATAGTTCAGAGGTTCTTGCTTGATGTACTTCAGAGACCTGCCGCCTCTTAGCTTCAAGGTACAGATCGTACCCTTCTTTCCAGGATCTTAGCGTTGCAACTGAAATATGAATACGTAATGCTATATTCCGTAGTGTAATGCTTTCATTTCGTATTTTTATTTGTTTAACGGCGTCCATTAATTCTTTACGTTTAAGAGTGAAGTTCAATTGAGGGCCCAGAGACTTTTTCAGGTTATGTTTTAATCTTAGAATCGTAATATGGTATCTATACATCAGATAGTGACTTTCCGACTTCCAGCATGACCACGACTTGATATGGTTTAAAGTCATATGCTGTAGCACCGCTTGTTGGAATCGGTTCAGCAATGTTTGATCTACTAACGAGTCAACTGTTGAAATAATTCTAGTTCTAAAGAAAGCGATATGTTTGAGAGACCCCCTCCAATGTTCAGGTGTCAGCTGCCTCCACTCTTCCTGAAACGTATTAAACGCTTCAATATATCCATCCTTTTCTTTTTGCTGCCCTTGCTCATCAAAATAGTAAGTACATCCGCATTGTGGACAAAATGAATACTTTCGTCTTACTCGGTTATTCTTCAGTTTTTTATACGATGTTCCGGTATCACATAATTGATCTTTACATGGGTCAAAGGTACACCAAGGAGCTATACAAGTAGCCCCCTGGTCAATTGCAATTACATCTTTGGATTCTATATATGTTGACCAATGTAGTGGTAATTCATTGGATAGAAATGATGAAATATCTGTAGTAGTTTGAGAGAGGAAATTTAACAATGTCGCTATATGGACACTTCGTTTTATCGTGTGAGTTCCACGAATTTGTTGTAATAAATCTTGATGATCTATTTTCAATTGATTACAAGCATCGCGAAGAGAGAGATGAGGAGATTGTTGATGAATGACGTACATTATTTTTTGAGCTACATTCTCTGGAGAATAAGATGCATCACTACATTCCAAGAGGTACCCCCATTGACGTTCTAACCATTGTTGCTCAGAAATATCGATCTCGACCTGCTCTTTATGCCCGGGTAACGTTCCTAAAAAGGTACCACATAGTGGACAACAGTTCCCAGCCAAGAGTGCACTCCATTGAAGCGAAGAGTGGCACTTTAGACAAGTATGCCTCAAATGACATTGATGTTTTAGGCATATATCCCGTCCCACAATTACCCATTGCAAACGTAAATAGTTCGCCTCATCTAGACAATGAGGACAATAACAAAAATCTTTTCGAATTAATCCTCTCATTACCCGTGAATGAGATTCCTTTTTACTATGAACAAATTTAGATATTGCATAAAAGAAGGTTAATTTATAAATCTCCTCCTTATCTAGCTCAGTCCGTTTAGATAGATAGCTGATATCTAAAATAAGGCTGGGATATTGATCAATGAGATAGATCCTATCTGTACGCAACGTATAATCTTGACTAGAAGCATCTTTAAGTAACTGGATTAAGGATACCCCATTAGCGTAAGCCAATCGACTCAAAAAACTAGAAAGTGATTCGTCTGAATAGGGCTTCAAGCGTATCAGATACATTTCAGTTCCCCAGCTTTTACTTTTTGGTGAATATGTCAGCAATTAAATCTTGTGCGAGAATTCGAGAGCCACTAATTCCTTTCAAATACTTTAAAGGACCTTCTGCAGCCCATACGGTATTCTTCATTTTCCGGACGCTTTTCTCTATAAAAGAATAGTCTGCTTTTCCTTTTTGCTTCGTAACAAATTCCTTCAGAATCTCAGATCCTGTAATCGCTAATGCATGAAGACAAACAATGTGAGTGATACGGTATTCTTTATAGTTAAGCCACTCCATATTGAATTGCTCTTTGATGTAGTTAAAATAGATGAGGCTTAGATTCAGCTTTTCATCTTTACTTAAATTCGAGACTGGTTCAGACTTTGTCAACAATTCAATCACTTTGTACAAATTCTGAAGAGTAACATGCCGGCCCACACTTCGCTTTCCCGTCACTGTACCAATAAAATGGAATGGACTATCTCCACGAGTAATGAGCTGGGTAGAAATCCAACTCAATTCGTCCGAATTACGGTGTAGATATTTACTCAGTGAAGTGCCAATTCCTTTAGCTTTGGAGTTAATGACGTCAAACAAGATAATTTCTTCATCCTCATCTAAATAATGAAAGGCCAAAAAGGGAACAACGATTTCTGAATTGGTGTCCTGTGTATATCGTTTAATTCCACCCACACGATGCTGGCCATCCATTAAAGAGGCTTTGTCTTTACAAAGCAATCGTCCGACATGCGGTCTTGTTTTGTCATAAGCGACAAACTCCCAATGAGATTCACCATTTAATATGATTGGAGTAAAGAGTGCATCATCTCCTTTGGAGAGATAGGATGCGAAATCATTACATCGTTTACTATCTACTGGGCGTTGATAACCTTTGCCTGAAGGATGATCATATGGTTTTACATATGTCATTTGTAACACTGAAGCCGCGGATACATTTCCTAAGTAGGTCACTTTCCCACGCATTTTAGATTGCAGCACATTCTCAATTACTTGTTGTTGGCTCATAGTTGTATTCTCCTTATAATCATATGCTAATCTCATTTTAGGATATTTAACACCTAATTACAATTGGAATTAAGTAGTTGAATATTCTTCATTCCAGGTCATATCTTACCTACTCTTATATAGAGGTGGCATGAATGTCCAATATATATTTACAAGTAGGTAAAAAAATCCGTTTATATCGCAAAGCAAGAAAACTAACTCAGGAAGAACTAGGTGAACAACTTCGAATAGATCAATCTTACTTAGGGAGAATTGAACGCGGGGAAGTCAATATTACGATAGAGACTCTGGATAAGATTGCAATTTCGCTCGGTATTGTGCCGTCTCAATTACTTGAGGATGAGAAGCGAGATGCGATGAATAAATCTAAAACAGATCTGATGGAGAAGATAGATACCACCCTATTATCTTTATCCAGTAAAGAACTTGAAGTGGTTCATCGTTTGATTAAAGATGCCCTTCTATTGAAAGAAATGTAATACGTCCTACAGCAGAAAAATCACTTTTGGAATTGTACGACACAACATTCCAAAAGTGCTTTTTGTTTTATGGACGTTAAAGATTATCCGATAAATCCAGTACTCGTTTACATACATCACATCTGACTTGCGTCACCAGCCCAAGGCTAGTGGGGATAAAAATATATTCAAATTTAGCACCCGTTGCATCCATCGCAACACATGAATCCCATGCTCTGATGACATTCATCATTTCGTCCGTAATTTCAAAATTCACTAGACACCTTCCTTCTTACTACGCGAGATTACAAAGTTTTGCGTTTCTAATGATCTCTTTCCCACCACTGCATAATCGCTTTAACGAACGGAAAATCCGATGCTTCCTCAGGGGTTATGACCTCCGCCATTTTTATGGCTAAGTTGATTTTATTTGTAATCCAAGGAGAGAGGTCCATAAAGGGATCATCGCCAACTCCTTCTTCCGATATGTTGAGAACGTTAAATAAAGCACGCACAGGATACATGTTTTCAATCGTACGATAATCCGTTGAAATATAACATTCTACTCCGTATTTATAACACTCTTGTTGGTAATCTATTTTTTTCTTCGTTAAGTTTCCACCTGAACTCAATGGTTTGACTAGATCACTATCTAAAATAACCATGGCTTTCGGATGTATTTTGGTCAGGTCCGATGGTGAAATACTGTATATATTTTCTCCACCCATGGGTATAATCACGAGTCCTTCTTGTTCTATATCCATCTCACACTTTTTCAATAGTAAGGGCAGTAGTGTACTTTCTGTCGTCCCTTCAACAAAAACGAACCCTCTTGATGAGATTGTATCTGGTAGATATGCACCAATTGCTTGAAATACCGTCGATTTGTCATGTGGTTCAATCGCTCTAGCTGTCGTTTCCGATCCATCATGTTGAACCAGATACAAGCGATCCTTGTCCTTTAAATTCTTCATAATAAATGGAGAATGCGTTGATACAATCCATTGAATTTCGAAGTCTTCGGAGAGTTCTCTTAGCAGTTTTAAAAATCGTACTTGCAGTTTGGGATGCATGCCCGTTTCCGGTTCATCAATGAAACCTATTGTTTGATGATTTGAACCAGATAACAGACGTCCAGCTAAATATACGGCACTAACTACACCAGATCCACTACGAGTCAACGGTTGATTCTTTACTATTCCGTTCTTGTTCCACTCAATAAAAACATCATGATGGTCCATTCCTGCCGGAATATTGGTTGAAATTGAAATAACATCGGGGAACAACACTTTCACATAATGCAGCAGTCTCTTATATAAACCTTTCCGCATCATCTCCTCTGTTCTAATCTTTTGGATAAACCCTACAAGTTCAGAGACATTATAGCCTAAATAGAAAGCGTCTTCTTTTGTAGATTTCATTTCTTTGAGGTGAGGAGAATAGCTTCGATTAGGCGAGATAAAGAAACTTCTATACTGAAACTCTCCTCCAGATCTTACTGTCGCCGAGATCCAATTGCATAATTTTGATAAGCTTCCAACTTCATTAATATCATGATAGTACTTATCTAATAATTTTAAAAAAGTTCTTTCAATGGATTCATCAAATGATAACTTACCTTCAGTTCCAAAAGGATCATTACTTTTTTTTAGATTTGTGTTCTCATACTTATACATCATCAAATTATTGAACAAATATGATAACTTCTCGACAAGTTCAGGATGATGTATCTTCGATACTACGGTTTGAGATAACTGATTAATCACATGGCTTTTCACCTCCGTTGGTAGAGTCGTTATTACACTGAACTGACTTTCATCTACAATATCTCCGTTACTTTTTTGATGTTTACTACCTGCAAGATAGATATTCTCTACTAAAAATTCATCGTGACTATTACGAAACGATTTCATAGTTCCATAGAGCGCCAATAAAATTGCTGTTTTTCCGGAATCATTCTCTCCTGAAAGCACCGTAATTCTCCCTAAATCAAGTTCAACTCCTGGATCCCCTCCGATGGATCTCCAATGTGTTATCTTTACTCTCTGAATAGTCATCTAAAGACTCCCCACCATTCGAAATAAAAAATTGAGTTACTGATTCTAAACCTACACGTTTATTCTCACTTCACAACAGGTATAGCCCTCCATATAAGAGGGCTATACCTTATCACGGGTATATATTTGTTAGTTCTATCTGATTTATCGACAATTATTCATAATTTGTATAGGCGTTTAACATAATTGCAGACCCAAATACAGGTTTCTGTTGCTTTAAATTAGAGATCTAGAAATAACTTATTTCTTGTCTAGTTCAGAAATTTTTCGGAACGCTTTGTTTGGAATATTGATTAATTTATATTTTGTAGCAGGTAACCTTTGTAAGGCTTCTCGAGTCTCAATATCCTTTATAGTGATACCCACGATAATTTGTGAATTGTTCAATTCAATGATACGAGTAAAGAACTTTTCCACATCGTTCATCATAATACTATGCTGGGCCGGCTCATCAAAGATTAACACCCCAGGGTGATACCCTGACAGACTGTTCGATGTCTGTAGCAACGCTATTACAAATGCCCATATTGCTCTGATATTGTCACTAGCTGATGAGTCGAATTTCATATCAAACCCTTCTATAACGGGCAAATATGAGTCTAATGAAATTTCGACTGTGTTCAAGTTAAATACACTCTTATATCCAAAATCAGTTAAGTTAGTGACAAAATAGTTTCTCAAAGCTTTTATCTTCTTTTCATCTAATTCAGTAAGTTTTTTCTTTGGAAGCTTTGCTTTCTCATCCATAATCAGCTGCCATTCATTTGCTAACTCGACCAGTCTAATTTTTTGATTACCAAAAATGATATTTAACCGATCCAAACTAGTGATCTCAGAATCGAGTTGTAGTCTCTTATGAATAACTGTCTCAGAGATATTTTCGTTGATGGAATATAGATCATTACGTAAAGATTTTGCCAGACTACGAAGTGTGAACAACCCATTTTCTAATTGATTATTTCTCATTTTCAAAGTAGCGCTATTTCTCAAGTGGCTATTCTTTGCAAAATCCAGCATCTCTTTTTGTGCAGTTAAGTGTCTGATATTTTCATCAACACTCATGAATTTCATATCACTCGAATTAGGAATTAGAGTATCTTGGATACTTTGATGGCATACTGGACAAATATCTTCAGATGTCATTAGACTTACTTCTGAACCTAAATCTCTCAGTCTAGCAGCATCTTTATTATTTCTGATATCAGCCTCAATAATCTCAAGATTATTCGTTATTTTTTCTATGCTACTGTTTTCCGAATGCAATAAAGACCTATTCTTATAGATTTCCCTTTCAAATTCCTCAATAGATATTTCCGTAGCATTGAGTTCTTGTTGAATCTCGTCAAAATTATCTATAATTTTAGGTTTCAAAACGGATAATTGAATGTATCGCTCCCTTAAAATATCCACATATTCATTAAGTCTGATATCTTCTTTTTTTATACTCATTCCTAAAACTTCTTCATCCATAAGGATTTTGGGATGCACGGGAATATTATGTGTAGTGCATGACTCTCTACCTGAAAGAAGAATAATTTCCTTTATTATCGTGCCCCACTCGTCTCTGATACTACTTTCTCTCGTTCGTAGATAGTCTTTTTTCTTTTCATTTTCTAAGGTATCCAAGTTAATAATAAATTCTAATACACGTTTTTTAGATTCTCTAATTCCTAAAACTGGCATACCAGATAAAATATCAGCCCATCCATGCTTCTGTTCAATGAACATTGCCGAGAATATTAACTGTGAATAGAGTTTTCTGGTCGCATCATCAGTTGCCGGAACTAAAGGCAACTCTATATGCAAAAACCCCTCTAAAAAACTATGAAAACCCTTTTTATTTACTGCCGAGTTTTGCATATGTACGTACATATCTTCTCTTAGCACATCTGGTTTACTAATTCTGTCAATCCCACTGTAAAATACAGTAATCAATTTATGATTTCGGTTCTCCATTTTGACTGATCGGTATATCGTTATTGTTTCCTGGCCATTAGATATTTCTAGAAATGCACCTGATTCTAAGACAGGATAGATATTATCACCATCTTCTATCGAGCTCTTATAAACCGAAGTTAATACCTTTTCGCCCTTTCCCCGATAATCTCTTCAAATCCAAGACAGTAGTAGATCGCTGCTATAATAGAACTTTTCCCGCGAGTGTTATCTTCACTAGCTATAAAATTTAAACCTTCATTAAACGAAGTCTCAAACCCATATAAGCCGTTACTAGTCGAAATATCAATTTTTAATTTTTTAATCCTCAGCACCAGAATACCTCCAAAGAGAAGTGAGATTTTTTATTTTTTCCTCAGTA
This sequence comes from Paenibacillus sp. 1A_MP2, assembly GCF_052244825.1. Taxonomy (NCBI): domain Bacteria; kingdom Bacillati; phylum Bacillota; class Bacilli; order Caryophanales; family Paenibacillaceae; genus Paenibacillus; species Paenibacillus sp. 1A_MP2. Next base: position 6,588,559 of record NZ_JBQQCS010000001.1, read on the forward strand.
AGCATAGTCGATAACGAAGATAAGTAACTTTTCTCTTCAGTCATTAAATTTGTCTCCTTAATGATTTTTTTCGCATAGGATCTGCCTGTAGGAGTTAGTCTAAACAAACCATTTTGTTGTTGATATACCAATCCATCTGCTGTTGCATAACGGATAGCATGATTCACAGCTGGGTCAAATCTAACTACTGCATAATTTGTTAAGCTATCATACGCTATACTCTTTAAGTTTTGCATGTCTTGTTTTGTACTTAGTCCTATGGAAATCATATGTAGTTTTAACAATGAACATCCTCCACGACTACATATATCCATAATCAAGCAAAGTTGAGCCATTTTATAACTTATTCTGTAATTATAAGGTACAGCATCAGGTTTAGCATCAAATACGATTTCATCTGCGATGAGATAACGTTTCTCCATATATAATCACCTACTTCTAAATTGCATTGAACAATCAGCAAGCCAACCACTTACAAGATCGTTCCTCAGTTCCATTACTGATGCAAGGTTAAGATATGTAAACTGTTGCTCTAATTTCTGTTGAAAATCCTTCATAATCTCGTCAAAAAGCTGTGCGTTTATCGAACTATTGGTATTCATTTTGGTTCTCATTGATACTTGCCTTTTATATGCCTGTTCTAGCACATATATATCTTCATATATTTCTGGATAAGAAACTCTTAGGATCTTTAAAATTTCAAGCCCTTTCATATATGAATCTATGTAAATACCTACAACCTCAATATAGTCTTCATCAGATTCATCGATATCTCCCATCACTGCTTTAACCTTTCTTTTGATATTATTCACTTTTTCTGAATCACATTCAGACCAATCCAGGGTGCTTGTATGATATATGGCAATATTAAGTTTCATATCAGATAAAGTAGTCCTAACAATCCTGGAAATCTCCACTTTAAAATCTTCAGCTTGCTTAATCACAACGATAAATTCATCATCAATATAATCATAACTTTCCGGATCAGATATTTTTAGGGTCAGCACTTCTTGACGCTTTGTTTCTGCATGAGTGACAATTCTTGCATCCTTATATCGTGGGATCACAAAATGCCACTCTTTAATTTTAGGAACTCCAAGCTCCTTTAACCTTTTAGCATATGTCAGATTAGTCAACTTTTTAATATCATTACTCATTTTAGTTCTTAGATGACTGTAAAGATCATCATCACTATATTCACGCTCAGGACAATAACACTGATACACTCTACCTTGGCGAGTAAACCCTTCAATACCTGCATCCCCTCCATGAACTGCTGGTACTTCAGTGAAATGCTCATCTTGAAATTTCATTCTATAGCATGAATTTATTAGAGCTTCCCATGACTTCCCATCCAATGGAGTTTCTATGTAATTTAAGATCACAATCTTCACACTCCTAATAGATTTATTGAAATTGAGCTACGATGATCAGCAGTTAGCTTTAAAACATTAATATCAACAATGAATGTTTCGGTCGAATTAAGGTATCGAACTTTAGCTAATTGAAAATCAAGAAAAACCTTAACTATAACTACTAGTTTATCAATAAAATAAAGATGATCATTGGTTTGAGGAAGTATGGCTGACATTCTATCATCTCCTCACTTAAGATAAAAAACTATGTAAGAAACACTGATTAGATCTGTGTAATTTACACTTTATAGTAGATTATACTCTAACGAATTCAATTATTTTGTATAATTGTGTCGAATAATATATTTGTAAATAGGTTCTCAGCCATACTCATTGTTCTAAAATAAAAAATACTATCTAAAAATAATTTTGAAAATTAAACGAATCAAAGGGACGCTCCGATAAAATCTTTATAAAGGAGTGATTTAATGAATAGACATTCTGTATCTGATCAAAAATTAAAACACCAGATTTACAAAATCTGTTTCGAGGAATTAACTCTACGAAATAAACTTTTTAATCAGCGCGCCCGTAGATTTGAGGTGGTATTTGTATTATCTTGTTCGTTACTCATGGCACAACTTCTACTTTACATTCTTCTATTTTTGTATGGGATTACTCATCTAGTTACTTTTACGGGATCCTCTTATTATGCCTAGGTACAATTACTCTTTTATCTCACTTAGTCACAATTCAATCTTCACGAAACTACATTCGAACAGAATATAAGGAACTATCGTACCTCATTGGAAAATCAAAATTTACATATGATAAAGAGATTCTTTTTGCTTTAAGGTGTGATGAAGTTTATTACTTTTTGAGAAACAATAGATTTAACCACACTAACATTGATAATCTAATCCAATATTACTCATATAAAGGAGACTCCATAAGGAAACAACGCTGGCTTCCTATTGCCATTTTTGCAACATTTATATTGCCTTTTTGGAATGCTAGTGTAACTAAAAATCTTGTTTGGACTGAAATAGATAAAGTTGTCCCATTGGCCTTATTCGCAATTTTCCTCCCAACTGCTGTTTGGGTGTGGAGAAAAATATTGAAATGATCTTTCTATCCAAATCTAATAACTACAATGAACTTACAACTATTCTGCGCACTGTTAAGTCATTTCCAAAGTTTTAGTATCAGTTCTAGTGGTATCTAGTTGTCTTCAAGATATGGAACTAGTACGGTCAGGATCACCTAGGATTTTTGGTAGAACTTTAGAATTGATATCAAAAAGGAGCAATCTACTAAACGACAGAATGCTTCTTGCTAAGCTAACATTTCACGTTAGTTTTAAAGATAGATATACAAAATTAAGTACCACAAGAGTGTTAGATTGTTTGTTTAATTAACCTGCCCTTTAGTTCAATGAAAAAGACAGCCGATTACTTGCCGGCTGTCTAGATTTAATTATTATAAGTCGTCCTAATGGGGACTTACGGCAACTTTATGCTTACAATTCGACTTATGGCAAACTGGATGAGAATTTATTCCAAAGTAATGTTGGGGTGGAGATCCAGGTCGCGGCGAATTTCTGTGTCGCTCATGGTGAGAAGCTCTAGTAACTGTGCTAAATTGTTGTTTTCTTTGGGATTAAGAGCGGCCAAGCTGCGGAAATAATCTTTTAAAATAGGATGGGAATAAAAATATTGTAAGCATTCCATGTAAGTCCGAAACTCGTCTGTAGTTAATTCACCGTGTCTGCCATCATAGGTTTGAGAAATACTATTATAGATTGATCCCTTGTGAACTATAAGAAACACTCCATCGTACCACCTATTTATATACATTAAGTTATCATATTCTTGCTGGTCAGGTCGGTATGATCCCTCAAAAATACGAAGGAACTCTGAGGGTGGGCTGTAATTATCTAATTCCTGAAATTCTTCAATAGTATCAGGGAATATAGGATCAAGAGTATCAAATTCTATCCGAAAATAACTAAAGCGTGCATCGTCATTGGGAATTTCCCATACCAATCGCTTTAACTTGAACACATGAACGATACCAAAGTCAAATGAGAGGGCAATCATGTTTGGTTCTTTTAGCCAAGTTGCATGTTCGACACTAACTGAGTCCATTCCCCCGCCTTGGTGCACAAAAGTATGATTAAAATTTGCATGAGAGATTTGTTTTAAAATTTCCACGACTTTTGCTGCATCTCTCCAAATTATTGTACTCGGCGCCCATTGCATAAGGAGAGTGCGTTCAAGATATTGCCAAGCACTCCTCGATGCACGTTGTTCATCTTTAGCAATCTGCTCCCAAACGTTAAATTTATTCAAAAACTCTTTTATCGTTGGCCGCTTTGCAGGATTTTCAATAGTAGCTTCCCTCAGGAGATCATAGAGCTCAGCAAAATGCTGTTTGTTGTAAAGCTGTTGAAGCTTAACATTCTCCAATGGGTTGAATTGGCCATCAAAGGCAAACTCCTCTTTTGTTAAGATCATCCAAGCTGTTTTAGCAAATGAGTACACATCTGCAGGGCGATGATCACTTTCAAAGTTGGCGTTTATTCGTAGCTCAGGAGCAACAGTTTTTCTATTTCCTACGAGCTCCTCATCAGGTGTGAAATGCTCCTTTTCAGGATATGCAAGCAAACCCAAATCACTTAAACAATAACAGTCATTGTAGAATAAGATGTTTTCGGGTTTGATATCTCGATGGCTGTGCTCACGTTCATGTAAGGCTACGAGTACTTGAGCGAGCTCACGCACAATAGCTGTAAGTTCGTAAATATTATGTTTCGCTTTAATTTTTTCGGATAAAGGCGTGGCTATTGGCATGACGAGAAAGTATCTTTGCTCTGGGTCACATTCAAAATCAAGAATGGGGATGAGACCACGCATCCCATCTTTAACGAGTTGTTGACCTTTACGCGCCTCAATTTCAAACCGTTTTAGCCGGCGCTCAGTTGTCTTTTCGCTATTAGTCTCAACTTTTTTTGGCATTTTATTCTGGGCAATCTTTAGAGCAAATTGCTTTCCATCACGAGTTGCGCGGTATACATTGCCGCTCCCCCTTTGCCAAGGAGATCATTTTTATCGTCGTAGACATAATCTTTGAGTCTTTTTCGCTCATTGCTATCACCCTCGTTATATTTTATCAATCTGTTAAACTGGATGTATTGTTATATTACGGATAGAGCACAACTGCTTTGACGGACATCAATAAGTTCACATCACTACCATGCTGCATTCCATCATCGCATGAAACGATTTAAGGTGATAAAGGATTAACCTGTTGTCATTGGATTGCTCCTTTCGATCCGCCTTACTATCTTGCTTGCTTATCTTTGCGGGACTCTGGAACTACTCCAATTCTTAGCAATCAATTTATTTTTCTAAATTTCTAAAATAATCAACGATATTATCGTAGTTCATTATTTTTCTCCAGCCAAGATATTCGGATACAGGTTGCTGGAGCAAATCCAGAAACTCACTGACTGAAAATTCTTTATACCAGTATTTATTCGAATCTATAACTCCTTGTATATCCTCTTCCTTACGAACATGTTGGAATGCCCGATGTTCAAAAAAATATACATACTTGCCAATATCAAAAGCTTTACGCACGACTTCAAGAACTTCCGTTAAATGAACGTTGTACTCATCATTCTGAGGAACATAACTATTATTGTCTTTAGATTCTACCCTTACGCACGTCAAACAGTCGTAGAAACGGAGCTTATCAATTATAAGGTTACCTTCATAATTCTCGTAAGCAGGTGTCAATCTATAGTCTCCATATTTCTCTAACCGCTTCCCACTAATTTGCTTTTCTCTCATATTTTCGACTTCCTCTCGAAGATACAATCCTTTCTTAATTTCACGAAGGAGTTTGTGTTCTCGCATATTGCTAAACCGTTGATTGGAGAAATGAAAGCGATCAATAATTTCCGATTGAGACATTGTGTATTGCTCTACGATTAATTCAACCAGTTGTTCCGCTGTGATGTTAAGACCTGATGCTTTAACGAGTTTCTGCAAATCAATCGATTTTGAGTTTTCCATTATAAACACCTCATTTATAATTATGAACATTACAACTATAGAATACATCAAACTGTTGATTATAATCAATAGATAATCGTGTTATTTTACATATGCTCTATTTATTATCAATTGATAACAAAAAAAGGCGATTCGATACTCTACAAGAAACGTAGAATACATTCGCCTTCTCTTATTCATGTTCGAAGGATGGCTATCATAATTTACCCATTGGATGCATGCATTATGTCTTTATATTATCCTTCCAAGCCTAATTCACTCATCCAGTTCACTGTACCCTGTTTCCAAATGATAAGGTAGCTACTCATTCCACCCCCATTTTTCTATTAGGTCTGGATTTAGATCAGTCTCCAACAAGACTTGGTAATTCTCGGGGCGCTCTTCGCAATCGTTAGGAACATGAAAATTCATCCCCAATAAATTATGTGCATCCGTTAGTAACTGTCCAATCATTCTCCATGCCTCAAAGCAAAGCTGAAGTACCTCAGCCTCACCAATTTCTTCAACAACCCATTTTCTCGAAATTCCACATTGTTCACCTATATCTGAGTGATCTTCGTCGATAAGAAACCCCACAAAATGCTCTTCTGCAACACGCAATAAATGCTCACTTGATTGAAATGGGTTGACTGGTATAATCATTCCAAGCTTGTGCTTTCTGTATCTAAATAGTCCAATATGCGCTTCGCTTTTGATTGCTAAATTGCCCCGCTTAACAACAACATTCCTTCCTTCAACAAAATTCTTTAATAGAATACTTCCTTTCATCCAAGTTTGTTTCTCCTCATACCATTTATCAAAGTTAGGAATGTTTCGCTTCTCACTTTGAAGGGCAAAGGTGATGTTACGGAGTGCTTGAATAAATGCATTCATATTAAATCGAAAGCCATCTGCATCATGATAATTATTTATCATCATGTGTAAGAAATAGTGTGCTTCTTCGAATTTATCATGAGTATTAGGAATCTTACAAACTGAATGATAGTTTGATGTGTGACATTTCGAATTTTCTTCTGTCATATTCACCTCGACCTTTCTAAAATATTATATAAATTTTTTGACAATCTCTGCAAACTCTTAATAAGTCATTATTCTGCACCGCCTAATTCAATAAAACTTTTTTTCCATAAAGCACTTCTTCCTAAAAATCTGTTTTTTTGACTTTGACTTTCCTTGGCTTTGATTGTTCCTTATTATTCATATTATCTCCAAATTTCGTTCTACTTGTGATAGGGTTCAGCATGATTGATTTGAAAATAACCTGTCCGTTAGCTTAATTTAGAATAATTATTAATATACAGTACTTTCAACAATGGGTATGGATGGCTCGACTTTAAGCTAGAAAATACCCAATGTAATATACAAATTTGATTAATTATAAAAAAGTGCTACCCAATTTCAGAGTAGCACCTGTGTCTTAATTTTTTTCATTACTTCTTCTTGCTACCAGCCATCCATAGAACAACCAAAACGAGAATAACTCCAAGACCTACCATTGCTCCTTGAACGGCGTCCTTCACTCCCGAACCATCTCCACTCATAGCTGATGCTAAAAGTAGAATAATTACACCTACGCTTACTAACTTATACGAATGAGGAATGAATGGCAATGAATAAATATTCAATTCTCATCAATTGTGAAAAAGTTGTCTCACTAATTATGAAAATAGTCTCACTAATTATGACAACGCACATCTGTTCATAAACTTGGATCAGATTTTATACGCCTTCATCGCTTTGAACAATTCCTTGAAGGTTGGGCGTTTACCGTACATCAGCACACCTGTACGATAGATTTTCGCTGCCAGCCAGCCGAAGATCATAATGGATACTACGAGAATGGCCAGGGACGTCCAGATCTGCCAAGTTGGCGCAACGCCTGCCCCGATCCGTACCAGAATTGCCGTTGGCGATGTGAACGGAATGAAGCTTGCTACTTTTAAGAGCAAAATATTCGGTGTAGCAATACTGAAAATCGCAATATAGAAGGAAACCAGGGACAACATTGTAATCGGTAATACGGCCTGACCGAGTTCTTCTGTCCGACTCACCATCGAACCAATGGCCGCAAACATCACCGCATACAGGAAGTAACCCAAAATGTAGAAAATGAGTCCATATACAATAACGGCGACGTTCACATCATTCAGATTCATATTGAAATCGCTCAATACATCGCGGTTATGCGGTAACAGCATATTGCCGGCAACTACGGCACCGAAAATACCGATTTGCAGCAACCCTACCATGAAAATACCGATGATTTTACCAAACATCTGACTGAGCGGAGATACACTTGTAATCAAAATCTCCATAATACGCGAGCTCTTCTCAGCTGTAATCTCGGAAGCAATCATGTTACCTGTCATCATCGTTGATGTGAACAACAGAATAATCAGCAGGTAAACAACTACGTAGTTTATGCCGCTCATGCCACCTTCCGACTCCGCAGCAGCTCCGCTTTGGTCAGAATCCAGGCTTTGCTCTGTCAGTTTTACCGGCGTACTGATGAGCTGTTTTTGCTCCGCCGTGAGTGTATCCTTCACCACCACATCCAGCTTCACAATTTGCAGCGCAGCTTCAATGGGTGCTATAACCTGTGGGGAAATATCATCGCTTGAATACAAGACCGGCTGTGGGAAATCTTGCCCCGCCACAGGTTCGAACTTCAGGTACCCATCCAGAACCCCAGATTCCACATCGGCCTTGAGTGCCGCTTCATCTTTACCAGCGTCGTTAACGACCCGATACGTCTCATTTCCTTGTGCGGACGAATATGTCTCCAGTTTCTCGGCTACCTCTGTTTGGTTCGTGCTCAGAAGACCGATATTCACTGGCTGATTTCCGCCTGCACCTCCGCCAATGGGACCACCATTAAATAAGGTAATGAAATATGGAATATTGAGTCCAATCGTAATTAAAAGTGCAAGTACAATGGTCGTCACCATGAAAGACTTCGTTTTCACTTTGTTTTTGAACGTAAATCCGATAATCGTGCCCATTTTATTCATTCGACTCACCTACCTCACGAATAAAGATTTGGTTAAGCGTTGGTTCCTTGATTTCAAAATGTTCAACGGTCGTCTGAGCCATGGCTGCTCTCAGAATTTCCTGAGCGGCTTCCATCTGACCAATATGGATCAGGTATCCACGCTCATTTTGCTCTACCTTTTTCACACCCGGCAACTGTTCCAACCCGTTGACACTTCCCGTTGTGCTCAGGAATACGTGCTCACGAGGATAACGACTCTTGATCTCCTTGATCTCTCCCTGTACCACAGTGTTGGAGCGATGCAGTATTGTTATCTGACGACATAATTCTTCGACGTGCTCCATCCGGTGTGTCGAGAACAGAATGGCTGTGCCTTCATCACGCAATTCCTTCACCGTGGACTTCAGTAATTCCACGTTCACCGGATCAAGTCCGCTGAAGGCTTCATCCAGAATGAGAATTTGCGGTCTGTGGACCACTGCGGCTATGAAACCCATCTTTTGCTGATTCCCTTTGGATAGCTCCTCAATCTTTTTGTCATAATACTCCGGCACTTCGAATCGGTCCAACCAGTACTTCAGGCTCTGATCCGCATCCTTTCCATTCATGCCGCGCAGACGGGCCAGATAATTGATCTGTTCACTGACCTTTACCTTTGGATACAAACCGCGCTCTTCCGGAAGATATCCCATAATCTGCTGCAATTCTGTGCTATAGGGTTTGCCGTTGTACTGGATATTTCCGCCGTCCGGGTGGATCAGCCCAAGCACCATACGCATTGTTGTTGTTTTACCAGCGCCATTGGCTCCAAGCAGACCGTAAATCTCCCCTTCTTTTACATTGAGCGTTACTCCATTAACTGCTGTTTTGTCTGCGTATTGCTTGACTACCTGTTTCAATTCCAATCGGTTCATCTTGTATCGTCTCCCCTCGGTTATCTCCACTGTGCCGGTGCATACCCGGCAATCCAGAATGCCAAGACTTCATCCAATTCTAGGTTACGGATTTTCAATACCCGGTTATTGGACAGCTCCAGCCTTTCCTGCGCTTCACTGACCCGGGTTGTAATTACGCGGACCAGCCCTCTCTCTTCAGAAGAAGATTCAACAACACCAGGGATACTCTCTGGTCGCAAGTCTCCTTCATACCAGACTTCTTTCCACTGATCGAGCACCATATCTTTCTCGGCCATCCCCAGCGACTGACCACGGTGCATCAATACGATGTAATCTGCAAGCCTTTTGACTTCATCCGCAATATGTGTGGCAATCAGAATCGTGGTGTCTCCCTCAGCCATAAAGGTACGGAACTGCTCGACCATCACTTTCCAGGCAAAGGGGTCCAGACCTGATGAAGGCTCATCCAAAAGCAATAATCTTGGGCGAGCTGCGATTGCAGCAGCGATCTCGAATTTCCGCCGTTCACCCTTGGACATCTTGTTCAGCTTCACATCGACAGGTACTTCCATATCGTGAACCAGTTGGTTGAACAACTTCATATCCCAACGCGGGTACCAGTAGGCCCGAAAATCAGCTGCTTCCTGTGCAGTAATCCGGTTCTCTTCGAGCCCAGCGTTGTCAGCCACAAAACCGATCTGTTGTCTCAGTTCAATGGGAAGCGGCCCCTCATGTTCCTTCCCAAACCATATAATCTGCCCGGCATCAGGCAGTACCACTTGTTGCAGCATGTTAAGAAGTGTGCTTTTGCCTGAACCGTTATGACCGAGAATAGCAACTACATACCCTTCCGGGATGGTCAGATCAATCGGGCCAATAACTCTGCGTTTTCGCATTTTGGACACGCCGTTCAACTGAACTGCTATGGGCTCCATGTATGAATCACTCCCTCACTTCGAGTAAACTGCCTTCAGGACTTCCCGGAACAGACTCTCCAGTTCTTCTTCCGTACATCCTACCGATTTTCCAGACTGCACCGCTGCCTGCATTGCTTCCTGCGCGGCCTTCAATCTATAATTTTCTCTGTCGCTGGCTTCTACCTGGGCCACAAATGTACCCGTCCCCTGCTTCGTACGAAGCAGGCCTTCATTCTCCAGATCCTGATAGACCCGTCTAACCGTAATGACACTGCAATTCAGCGCTCCGGCGAACTCACGAATGGACGGCAAATGTGTCCCCTCCCCAACTGACCCGTAACAATTAATGATCTTAACTGATTTTCAATTTGGTGATATAAAGGTTCAGCGCTATTTTCATTAATCTGAATGGGTATTTTCACATCTTGCACCTCGCCCTCCGGTACACTCCAGTCTGTTACCTGTCCGTGCCGGTTTCATCCTGTATTCATTTTTTTTGCAATCATCCCTCATACCATTAACTCAAATCCCGAGTGGAAAGTTTCTTCAGCGTCAATCGACTGAAAAGCCATAATCCCGCTAGGCCAGCCACCAAAGCAGCCCACATAATCGGGGAAAGCAGCCCCATGTTTTACTCATATCAATTACAATCGAAAATCCGTAACTGCCCGATATCCGGATCAGCAAGGATAAGATGATCGTAAGCGGCAAGAACAGCGAACTGAGAAGCAAATATTTTTTACCACTGTACAGAAACTCTCCGTAAATATATAAGCCTGTCATGAGAAGTCCGTAACCTGTACAAGTTATGCCAAAGGCCAGGTACTGATCCCACCGGAACCCTTCCTGATGTAACCCGACCACATACAGTGATCCATAGAAAAAGATACCATTATACGTAAACGCCATCAGAGACTGCTGAAGTCTCGACCACATCACCGTCTCGTTAGGAATGGGAAGTCTGCGATAGTAGGCCAGCATCTGTGTATAGGAATCCTCCTGTATATAACGGAAAGATCGTCTGCTGAACACAAACCCCTGAAATGGCACCATGATTAAAAAGAAAGTATCTACAACAGGATTAATGAAATCTGTCTTCTGTTGTCCTAATAACATCACACCACTCATGCCGCCAGTGTATATCATAAAAATTGCAGTCCACAGCCATTGGAGCTTATCCTTGTTCATCTCACTACGGGTCAACCACCACGCCTGTTTCCATGCGTTCATATCGCCTGCCTGCCTTTCCATCTTGACTGTGCTCACTGTATCTACTGTATATATCAATATACACAGTATACAGACCACTCTCTTGTCCCGTCAACCCCTTATTTTCCTGAATCAGGAAGTACGGGTGGGATTCATAACAGAGTTACGATAAAATAAAACTTGCTTCCGAATATACAATGATTCATTGTACATTCATTCGTTCAACTTATAGGATACATAAAAAGGATTGATTCACCTATGGATTGGCTGGTTGAGATCGGATTTTTGCTCCTATTCTCATCATTCCAGACACAATCACGATCACAAGCATCATGACGGTGATTCTTTTTCGGGATCTACTCACCATCACAGCAGCGATAGCGGAAGCAGCAACGACAGTGGCGGCGGTGGTGGAGATTAAGATAACTCCTCAAACCCAAAAGAGCTGTTCCGATATTGTGCGAACACAATTCGGAACAGCTCTTTCCTGTTTCCCGGCACCTGAATACCAAGGAGGTCTAATCCTTAAATCAGCTCATAACCACTCGGCAGAGTACGATTCCTACGGATCGCACGAATCTCTTCCAGAGTCAGCCGCTGATTGGTAGAGATCAAGGATTCCACGTCATTGCCACGGATCAGATCATCCAAATCTCTCAAGCTGGTGTTCCCACGATAGACGCGGAATCCGCCTTGAAAGTTAGGTCTCGTAAACACAACCAGCGTTGCATTCGAACTTGTCGAGAAGAAACGCAGGCTTTCTACCCCACCCAGAATGTTATCCAGATTACGGAGACCCGTGTTACCACGGTAGATCCGGCTTCTACCAGCGAAGTTTTCCTCCGAATACACCGTGAGACGTGGATACGTTTGACTTACATGGACTGTTTTTTCATTTCTTTTCCCCTCTCGATCTCATTCTATGAATCAAGGAGAGAGGGAGCTTGGACCAATCAACGGATGGGTTCATCCATTTTCATATTTTCAAAGAATTCTATTCATCACAAAAACTATTAAACGCCCAGAATAACTTCCCATACCGGACGTGTATGTCCACCAGGATACAGCAGGTATAACAGAACGTATACAATAACGCCAGTGATGGCACTGCTGAACCAGATCATGGATGTAAATCGTCCCCAGCGGCGATGCGTCTTGAATTTCTTTTTGAAACCAAGCACCAGAGTGGAGATGCCGAAGACCGCTGCCACCGTAGCGAGGATAATATGAAAGATCAGAAATATCCGATAGAAGATCTCCATCTCCGGGTCCCGCCCCAAGCCGTATTCCCGACAAAGATGGTACGAGACATATAAATGACAAAGAACAGAAGGGCAGCAATGGCCCCTGCAATCATCGCGGTTTGGTGCGCCTCCCGTTTGCCACGGATAATTAGCACCCAGCCAATTCCAACCAGAACCGCGCTAATCACAATGAAAGAAGTACTGATCGTGGGTAGCAGAAAATACATATCCATCGTGTGTTTCCCCTCTTGTCCAAACAAGACTTGTGTTATTTCGCTGCAGGATTAAGCGGTCCTCCCGAATTCTCTATAGGATACGGATCATCATCATCTTCCCGTTTTTCTTTACGGTACCATTGGAAAAAGACGTATGCCAGCATAGAGACGAAGATACCTTCCTGTATGAATTTCATCAAAATACCGCCCACCTGCTGATCTTCCTTCGCAGAGGACAGGAAGTTGAAGAACGCCGGTCCACCGAACGAACGCAGCAAAGCCGTAGAATCCCCGGATACACAATATCGCATCGCCTCAGCCCATACCGCCGGGTTGCTGTAAGTCGCATATAAGGGTTCGGAAGCAAAAATAATCAGCCCACAAGCTGGTGTCAGCAGCACCATGTTCAGAAAAATAAATCCAATCTTGGACAGCCCTGACGCCTGTCTGCCTTCCGGCAACGGATTGAGCAGCGTCCACCACATCAGCATGGAAGTGATGAAAAGTACAATGTAGTACAGACGGTGAACCGTGAAATTTAACATCACGTAATCATGTACCACCGGTAAATGATATAACGAGAACAATCCGTTAAACAGCACAGCCGCCACGATCGGATGGGCCAAAAAGAGAACTGCCGTGTCGGCAGCCACCGAATGATTCCGCGCCATACCCAGAGGGGTAATCCCTTCATCAGTAGCGGTGGCGCTACCAGATAGGACAGAGCCATACTCACCATATGGAAGCTGAACATCACATGACCCAGCAGATTGAACGGCCCCGCTTGTGCAAGGTACAACACCGTAAGCCCCGTAATAAACATAATCTTCTGTACAGCTGTCGCCTGATCTGCCCCCTTGATCCGCTCACTGAACGGACCGACGAGCACTAGATAAGCTGCGGCAATGAGCAGAAACAACGCCAGAATAAGTGGACTCCATAAATCGTTGAAACTAAAATATTGCAACCCGAGCATACGGGAAACCTCCCCGTGACCTGTTTTGGTTATTGCCTGAATCCATTACGGGATTGATTCGCCTAAAAGGGGAAAAGACGGCGACACTGCGCCGCCGCCATCTCTTTTACCACCAAACCCAATAGAGTGCCATAATGATGCACGTAAAGGCTACGAAAAATCCGAAGGCCATAAACAGGATCGGCATTAAATGCCCTTTATCCTTCAAGTGCATCCAGTAACCGAGCTGTACAAACACCTGAAGGATCGCCATGACCACCAATATAATAATGGTAAAGGTCGTATTGACTCCTCCCGCGGCGGCCGCCGCGAACGCAATGAGCGTCAGGATGATCGAGAATATAAAAACAACAACGTGTTTCTGTGGCCCTTCCGTCCGGTGACGATGCTTCACAGGCTGTTGATCACTCTTATCCTGTACCGACATGTGTTACCCCACCTTTCCGAGCAGGTACACGACCGTAAAGATAAACACCCAGACCACGTCAATAAAGTGCCAGTACATTGCGGAGACGTATACTTTAGGTGCAGTTACGACCGTTAAGCCTTTTCTGAACAGTTGCCCGATAATAAGCCCGATCCACATAATACCGAATGCAACGTGAGCTCCGTGGAACCCAACGAGTGTATAGAACGCTGAACTGAATGCACTTGTGGTCATGCCGAACTCTTTATGTTTCACATATTCATAGAACTCGTAAATTTCCAGACCGAGGAATCCGAGACCCAGTACAACGGTAATGCCAAGCCAGAGAGCGAGAGCATTGCGCTCCCCCTTATGCATAGCCTGGATGGCAAATACACTTGTCAAACTGCTGACCAGGAGGATAAAGGTTGCGGCAGCCACGAGTGGCAGATGAAACAATTCATTTGCCGTTGGTCCTTCATTCGTTTGGCCACGGAGAGCCAAAAAGGTTGCGAAGAGGGTTCCGAACAATACCGTCTCGCCGCCGAGGAACAACCAGAAGCCTACAAGCTTGTTGCGTCCTTCCAGCGTTGCTTTCTCCGGTTCATGCGGCAATTTGCCGTTTACCGGTTCGGCATGTGAAGTTGTCATGTTCTAACCCCCTTCTCATCCTGATCCTCCGGTTCGATATGCCAGCCATGATCATCATAGAGTGAACGCAGTGCCATTGCACCAAATGTAATCAGCAGACCTATAATGACCACAATATAATTGTTGAACAATCCGTTCATAAAGGCATTTCCAAAATCATCCTTGCTGAACATGAGGCCAAGTCCGGCAATGAATATACCAACAGACATCACAAACGGCAGTGGAGTTGCAGACGGCATATGAATCGAACCTACAGGTTCAGCCGGTGTCATCTCCGTATGTCCTGCCATTTTTTCTTTCCAGTATGCATCGATTCCGCGTACCAGAGGCGTCTGCTTAAAGTTATATTCCGGCGGAGGAGATGGAATGGACCACTCCAACGTACGGCCATCTTCCCACGGATCATTTGGTGCATCAACTGGTTTTCTCGTTGTAATCACGATGTTCACGAGGAACATGATGACCCCAACACCCATCAGGAATGCACCGATGGAGCTGACCAGGTTGAGCAGATCAAAATCCTGATTCGGCAAGTATGTAACGATCCGGCGCTGCATCCCCATCAAACCAAGGAAATGCTGAACAAAGAACGTTAATTGGAAGCCGATCATGAATGTCCAGAACGTCCATTTTCCGAGTGTTTCGCTCAGCATGCGACCGAACATTTTCGGCCACCAGTAATGTAGTCCTGAGAACAAACCAAGTACTAACCCACCAACGATAACGTAATGGAAGTGAGCTACAACAAAGTACGTATCATGGAACTGGAAATCCGCAGGCGCAGAGGCCAGCATGACACCCGTAACCCCACCCATAACGAAGGTTGGAACGAATCCTACAGCAAACAGGTTTGCTGCCGTAAAACGAATCTGACCGCCCCACATCGTAAAGAGCCAGTTAAATATTTTGATCCCCGTTGGTACAGCAATCAGCATCGTAGATATGGAGAACAATGCATTAGCGACGGTTCCGAGACCTGTTGTAAACATGTGATGCGCCCACACCATGAATCCCAGAAAGGCAATCAGGATGGTTGCAAACACCATGGAACTGTAACCGAACAGTCTTTTACGTGCAAAGGTTGGAATAACCTCCGAGATAATACCAAATGCCGGCAAAATGAGAATGTATACTTCCGGGTGCCCAAAGATCCAGAAGATATGCTGCCAGAGTACCGGGTTACCGCCACCCGCAACATCGAAGAAATTGGCTCCCAGTATACGGTCAAACGTTAATAATACAAGTCCTACCGTAATGGCAGGGAATGCAAAAAGGATAATGGCTGATGTAATAAATGTCGTCCACGTAAACATCGGCATCCGCATATAGGACATTCCCGGCGCACGCATCGTAATGATGGTCGCGAGAAAGTTAATGCCCCCTATGAGTGTGCCCAGACCTGCGATCTGAAGTCCTATCGTGTAGAAATCCACACCATGCGTCCCACTGTACTCGCTGCCAGAGAGTGGCGTATACGAAGTCCAGCCGGCATCCGGTGCACCTCCCATCAACCAGCTCAGGTTCAGCAGCAGTCCGCCAAACAGGAACGTCCAGAAACCCAGCGCGTTAACAAAAGGGAAAGCAACGTCCCGCGCCCCAATCTGCAAAGGCACAACGGCATTCATCAGAGCAAAAATAATAGGCATGACACCAAGGAAAATCATTGTTGTTCCGTGCATCGTAATCAATTCGTTAAAGACCTGTGCCGACACAAAATCATTCATCGGTTTCATTAACTGAATCCGAATCAAAATGGCTTCAATACCGCCGATTCCGAAGAAAAATCCACCCGCAATCAAATAAAGAACGGCGATTTTTTTGTGATCGACGGTGGTGATCCAATCCATCAAGCCCCTATACCGCTTGACGCTATGAGCATGAGCCAAGGTTGTGTACCCCCTTCTTCGTCATTGCTGTTCTATTCATAGTCCAATTTGTAGTTGGCCAGATATTCGGCAATTCCGTCGATTTCTTCATCAGTGAGCCCAAGGTCTTTCGGATTAGGCATCGTGTTGCCCGGCTTCACGGATTGTGGATCATGGAGCCATTCTTTCATGTTGTCGAGTACCGGATTGCCGTCTTCCTGTCCTTCACCCTGGTTCAACAGAATGCCTGCCACGGATTGCTTGCCGCCGATTCCCGTCAGGTTAGGCGCAACCGGCCCGCCCTGATCCCCAACTGCATGGCAAGAAAGACAGTTCGTCTTGAACTTCTCAGCCAATTGGGTATCTTCCGGAAGTACCGCCGGGGCTTTCATTTCATTGACCCATTTGTCAAAGGATTCCTGACTGACCGCTTTTACCTTGAATTCCATGAAGGCATGCGACCTGCCGCATAATTCAGCACATTTACCTCGGTAAACGCCTTCATTCGGCGCCGAGAAGCTGAACTTGTTAAGCGTTCCATCCGGGTTTGTGTCCATTTTACCCGCAAGTGACGGCACCCAGAAGGAGTGAAGCACGTCAGCGGTTTTCAATTCGAATGCGATTTTCTTTCCGGTCGGGATGATGAGATCTTGAGCGGTGGTTACATCATATTGAGGATAAGTGAATTCCCACCAGTACTGATGCGAGGTGACTTTGACCTGAATTGCATTTTTGTCGTTGGACAGATCTTCGCCTTGGGCAAAAATCGTTTTTACCGTCGGTACTGCCAGAACGATAACAAGCAACAACGGAATGGCTGTCCATATTACTTCCAGCTTGAAATTACCTTCAACCTGTTCGGGCATTTCATTCTGCCCGGCTCGTCTGCGAAACCGGATCAACACATACGCAGCAATAGCAAATACAATGATGAGCACCACGATCATAATCGTAATGGACAGCTTCATCAGATCATATTGGCCTTGCGCCACAGGACCCTGAGGTTTCATTACCGACAAGTCTTCCCGCCCGCATGCGGATAGCAGCAAAGAGAACACCGCCAGCAAGGGGAGAATTCGCTTTGCAACCTGCCACTGTTTCATCATTGATCTACCCCACTTTTTTAACATTTTCGTAGATTTCCGTTTTCGCCCAAAATAAACTCAAATTAAGTTCATTTCAGCACGATACAGGTAATCCTGTCCGACATACAGAACGCTTACAAAAATAACGCTTCCACTACTCCCGTCTTTTCCTGCTAAGGGCATGTCTGCGCATTCTTCCAATTCATTCTATATGGTTCAATCACTTATTAAATATAAGTTGAGGGTATGATTTTGTCAATCTTTGGACACATGTTCACAAATTGTTCACTATATGTAAAAAACCGCACCACAACTTGATTTGTAACCGATTTCAGTTAAAAGTATTACTCTCTACATTTGAAAAATTTTGCCAAATTTCGGTGATGAAATTGATTTTTTTGCCGATTTTTCTCACATTGAAAACATGCAGTATTATGCAAAAAAGAAAAGCATGCATCAGGTGATCTCCCTTACAACTCCTGGAAGGAGCAGTAAAGCCCCATACCGCCTCCATTTAGAATCAGACGGTATGGAGCCTAAACCCATTGTATATTCCGACACCGTTATGCAGCCCCACTACCAGCTTCCAAGTGATTCAGCATTCATGTCCCATCCGTCAGGATAAGAGGTCCATCCCCTGTGATAGCCACCGTATGCTCATACTGGACGCCCCAGCTTCCATCAACGGTTCTTACCGTCCAGCCGTCTTCATCCCATACAACCGCTCCAGAGCTGCCTTTTGTAAATATGGGCTCGATGGTAATAACCATGCCCTCTGTCAGCAACATACCCGTTCTGCGTTTCCCGTAAGGAAGCACGTTTGGGGGTTCATGGATGTATTGACCAATGCCATGACCAATGAGAGGCTTCACAATACCGTAACGATACATCTTCGCTGTCCGCTCGATCGCATTCCCGATATCCCCCAGCGTATTTCCTGGCACTGCCAGTGCTATCGCCTTATGAAGTGCCCTTTCCGTTCGTTTCATTAGCTTACGAATGGACCTGCGTTGTTCCCCGATCCCATACGTCCATGCAGAGTCGGCAAGCCAGCCGTCTTTGTTCACCACCATATCAATCGTCACCACGTCTCCTGTGGACAGTTCCCGGTCATCAGGGAAGCCGTGGCAAACCACTTCATTAACGGAGGCGCATGTGGCGTATGGATACCCTTTGTATCCCTTTTGCTCAGGTGTAGCTCCTCTTTCAGCCAAAAAAGCTTCCACCCGCTCGTTAATGTCACCTGTGGTTACACCAGGGGCGAGCCACTTTTCAATTTGCTCGTGACAGCTTCGCAGAATGCGTCCTGCTTCCCGCATGTAGCCAATCTCTTCTTTTGTTTTCAAAATAGGGTCCACATGCATTCATCCTTCCTGCCATATGTGTACTTCCATGTATATGCAGCAGGAACGGAACAAAGCCCCCCAAAAGTGCAGCGAAGATCGGAGGCTTATTCCAATTACTCTTTGGGAACCCATTACCCATTAGAAATATATACATATCATTTTCCAAACAAAAAAACCGCCTGCCGGAGCCTAATGCCCGGGAGACGGTTCTATTCATATCGGAACAGTATATTCAGAGTTGTGTGTGTTTCAGGACACGGAAGAATCCATCTTGACAAGCTCATGCTCGACCACAGAAGTCAATTCTTCCTCGTATCCACCCGTAATCCGGTATTTTCTCACGTACTCCTTCACGAATTTTTTTGGATCTTTAGGACGGAAAATCCGAGTCATTTCCCTCAAACTTTCTTTGACCTCATTGTGACCTTTCGTTGCCATTGTAATTCCCTCCCAAAACGTTGAAAGTGAATGCTCCGTTTAGAGAATGCCGAATAAGTCTTAAATGCCATCCATGAAGTTGTGTGCGCGGCTCAAAGCAAGCTTTAGGTCGGGAACCCTGCTTAAGCAAGTACCTGACACTATAAATACCCGATATGATTCGGTGTGAATCATAATCTTATTGTAGCATATTCGGAAGTATCTTACGACTTGACAATCTTACCTAATATTTATAACGGTTTTTATGCCCAAAAAGTTTAATTCCGAATCTTATGTTATAAATACGACACTTCTATACGGAATTAATATATCCAGCATAACACTCAACTATTCGGGGGATATTATCACGGACAACCCATACAGTTAAAATACTGGGATCTAAGGAGGCGTTGTTTTATGGATCAGAAAGACAAAGAAATGCTGCCCCTTTCGCATGAAAAGGTGGAAGTGGACGGAATATACACCAACGAAGCTGGACAAGAAGAGCATCTGCATCGCGGACAACACTTCCCGGCTGACCCTGTTCTCGGTAAGACCGAATGGGAACTGACGGAATTCGCTTTTGACAACCATCACGAAGGTCGTACCGACGAACGTTTGGTTCCCAAAGAGAATGACACTGATAAGATTGGCAAGATTACCCATCCACGAAGACACTTTCAGCGTGGTGACCGTTAAGTTATAAACGCAATAAATCACTTTAAAACTAGGGCGCATCATATCAATCATTGGTTGGTGCTGCCCTGTTTTTTATACTATATGCAATTGAGAATACAGAGGGTTAGCTTGCATCCCTTAGATCGTTAAGAAGAATTTTCTGGGAACGCTGTTCCAGCTGTCGAAACTCCTCATTGATTCTTCGTTCTTTAGCAGCATCCGGCCGATACGCAGGAATCATCGCCCAGTGCTCACGTATCAATTCGATGCGATTCTTCATTGGAGGATGGTAGCTACGGTTTTGAGTATCATTCATTTCCTGTATCCGCTGAATACGAAGAATTTCCTGAGTTGGAACGGCAGAAATCCGTTTTCTAAACTCCTCATACAGCTCTTTGTTATATTGATATTCCGCAACCTGTTCAGCCGTTTGTGCAAAAAGACCTTCCATCTCGGCCTTCAATAATAGAGATAACACTGCCTCACTGCCAGCTGTCTCCGATGCTTCATTATCTGCGATGTAGAATACTCGCTGCATCTCATTCCTCATGCTTTTGATTAACAATGCATAGATACCGCCTATAACAGCAAATAACAATAAGCGTAGTATTATAAGTGGAAATACCACCCAATATAACAGGCCGCTATCTTCTGGATCAACGGTGTCAATCCAAGAATTCAGTACATGCATGGCTCGCTCGACCAATGAGCTGTTGGAAATGTTCGGATGTGCAAATTGACTCATATGGTGACTGATGGCGGCTATCTTCTCCTGTAACGTTAGGGCTGCAAAAAAGGGAATGCCCAGGACAAGTGCTCTCTTTTTTCTTTTGAGATGCAAATTGTATGCGTTATATTCTTCACTAATGATGACCATATCCACAGGTGGAACATTCAAGCGCTCCCCAATCTCGGCAATCATTCCATACAGTTCTGGATAATCGTCTCTAGAGATCACCCTGCCTGGAAGCCGCTTCCGGTATGGCAATATAATTGTGATCCAGAGGAAAAGCAACGTAATACCAAATATACCCAGCCACGTTGAATTGGTTGAAAAGAAAAAGATTGCTACGCCCAAAATGGATAACGTTGACAGATGTACGGTTAGAGCAACCAAATAGGTGTAAAACTTCTGTTTAGTGAAGGAAAGTTCCCGATTGACGTTATACTTAAACTCCTCTAACAATCGGTCTGATGATCGTTCATCAGCATTCCTGTTCATCCCGTTTAACCCTTCATCTGTTACTTGTCCTCTTTCATCCTCATAAACATTCCAATTACACTTCTCACACCAGGTGCTATACCCCGGATTCACTTTCATCTTGTTTGCACATTCCGGACAAGTCTCTTGCTCTGTGTAATGCAAAATTCCTTCCACTCCTCAACTACACTATGTAATATCAAATCCGAATGAAGCTTGCTGTCCCCTCCCTTTCAAGTAAATCTTAATTTGTATTTTTATAATTCGGAATTTTATGGAATATTTTGAATATGTAGAAAGTCTCAAATTGGATGTGTATATACGCACTTCTATTTTCAAATATGTGCTTATCCTCAAAAATTCCGACAAGAAAAAAAATCGATCCCATTGGCCATTTGGCCAGGAACGATCTGATGTATTTACGCCTTTAAGCTACTTAGTTGATATTTTGGAACATTCACTTCCCTACAGACAACTATTCTTCCGATCCCATTGATACACTGCCTCAACACCATTGGACATCAACTTGCTGATCAGCGAATCTCGGCCTTTCTCAAAAAAGTGTATAATCTCCTCCCGGTACAAGGGAAGCAATGTATGGAAAGAGATCGGCCATTCGCCCTCCATCTCCTTACCTTCATCCCGGTACGGCATGTTTAACGCTTCTGCGCATTGAGGTAGCGGCGGGACAATCATAACTCCACAATAGGAAGTGCTTTCTTTATATGGCAGGATTTGTGTATGCGCAGGTACTCCTGTCTCACTAAACATCTCCCGATATGTGTCCGCCAGATCCTCCTCACTTTGGTTGGGGAAGACAAGCCACTGTCCTGTAAAATATCCATTCGGCGCTGGGTAGCCCTTTAAAATATTCATGATCCGATTATATCAAACAAGCATTCTATAGCCCGCTTTTAGTTTGGTAACTCCTGAAAAATATAAGGAAATCGTAGTAAAGAAATTAACTTATTTGATAGATACTTTTTCTGGTATTGATCTAGCTTTGTATTTATGATTACAGTAGCATTTTCCTTTCTGAATATTTGATCTGTACCATTTTCCACAAACACCATGTCAGGATTAAAAGACATTAAAATATTACCGAAAATTTTAAACAACACTTCTAATCCTTCTTCAAATAATTTCCCAAATAATTGAATTCCAATTTCCACATTAATTCCCATCGCATATTCTTCTCTTAAAAAATCAATACTAATAATATCTTCTGTTTCAATATCAAGTGTGAAGTATTTACAACTAAGACGGGAAAAATCTTCGTAGGTAGTCACTTTATCTTCAACTGCATCGCATACTATGTCATAAATTGTTCTTTTAAGTACTTCCTCATCCAAATTTGAGACTAAGAATAACGTACAGTCCATCTCACTTCTAACCTCCAAATACTCTTGTAATCTTTCCATCCTTCACTAGAATTAATTCTTCTAGTCTTTTTAAATCTCCATTCGGATTTGCTTTTCTTAAAATTGTTTCGATAATTTCGGTAACTTTTTCATGTGGAAAGTTGTCTAAGTTCAAAACAATTCTTTCAGACTGTTTCTTCGTCTTTCCTGCTATTTCTTTAATTATACTTTGTATCTTTCCATCTGGTTTTGGTGCATAACAATCAAATACATTTCCTTCGATTAGAAAATCTGGATTCGACCCTTCTGCAATTCCATGTCCATTCCCACCATCAATTTCATCTAACATCTTAATGTCATAGCCATTATCAGCCAATACATCGGCTGTTTCATTTTGTTTCTTTATTCCATGGGAATCTCCTTCTCCATAATTCCCTTTAGGTTTGCTACCCTTTGGTAAAGAAGGTTCGGTAAGTTTAATCTTTGGAATTTTACCCGTCCCCTCAGTACCTCCACCACTCACATTAGTTCCATCTTTCGATGACGGGGCATCTTTAGGTATTGCTGCATCCTTCGGCTTAACCGGCGTAACGTTTGAAGAAGTGGACGACTCTTTAGAAGTTATTCCTTTCGACGACATACTACTCTCTTTCGAATCCACATGGGAAGTGTTCGGCGATCCCTTTGCACTCCCAGCATCATTGCCTTTTCCACGATTCCTACCTGTATCCGAGAACATATGATGGTCATTCTTCACAATCACCGGCACGGTCTGGCCGTTGCTCAGCCTCATGCGCTGAACTCGCCACGGAACGCTCGCTGCTGCGCCTTCGGTCATTTTGCCCAAAGCCTGGCTGATTCGTTCTCCCAGCTCGGCGAGAGAGGAAGGCATTAATGCCGCATTGGTCTTGAGCTTGCCATCCTTCATGGCACCGCCTGAGGTTCCATCCGGCCCATCTCCATGACCATGCGGAACGCCGCCCTTGGCTCCATCTGCATGACCAGACTTCTTGCCACCACCCTTGAGCACTTTGACACCATTTTTGACCAAGGATGCCCCGCCAGCTACAGCCGTTACCGTATCAACAACCCGTACCGCAGCGTTGACATCGTTCCGACCAGCGTCATGGCTCTCCTGTTCCGTCAGGATCAGCATGGTGCGGTAGTCTTCACCTTTCAGATCCATGAACGGTTTGGCGTTTTCTGCACGCAAAAAAAGCTCATTCCTACTTCATAGTTCAAGTGGGTATGAGCTTGAAAATTTAACTTCTATCAATTTTTTGAATAATTTAATGTTTGATTTGTTGATCCTCACAACTAAGATTCAAACCATTAGGTTATATGTTATAAGTTAAATGATAAGGTCATTCGGCAATGGATAACCCCCACTGAATATTTTTCCTTTTGTTCACTTAGATTGGATTATCCGGGAATTCTTTAGAGTACCTATTTATCAAATTTTGTAGAGCCGTATCTTGAGGAGTTTCGTTTAAGTACTTGTATTTCCATATGATAAGTTGGTCACTAAAACTATAATTGGTATCAAACCAATTTGTATAATCAAAGTGAACTTTTAATTTTCCTGTCCTTTCTAAACTTAAAGTAAAAGAATACCATAAATCTTGACCCTGATCTTTAAATATTTCTTTCATTTTTTCTGCTAATGACAGGAGTTTTCTTTTATTTAATTTAAATTCCCTCTCGTTCACTTGATGTTTAAAAGGAATCTCAAGACTATATTCATACCTCTCCGGATTCTTTTCTGGTTGGTAGAAAAAATACGTACCTCCACCATTATCAGAAATTTGAGCATAAAAATAAAACTCTCCCCAATCCTCCGGTATCATTTCGTTGACTGTTTCGGCTATCTGCCGGTATAAATTGTTTAGTATTGGCTCCATTTAATTCAGCCTCCTGATTGATTTTTTATTGTTTTTTCAATAATTCCCTTGCCTTCAATTTCATAAACTACTTCGAAAGCATCTGGTCTCATTGATTTGCCAGAATAGATTGGTTCAATTTTCACTGTAACTTTTTTAGGTGGTACTTCTTTAAGAGCATTCACCCAATCTGTTTCCATTTCATACCATATTCCGCCACTTCGATTGATCTGGCTATTTTGTGGGACGAGATTATCAATATCCTTCGGCCCTTTAAATTGTGCTCCTATTAAGTGTCCACCATCGTCATCAGGTAATCTGCCTTGTCCTTTTCCAACCGTCCTCTGTGCATATTCACTTCGGTCTCCTTTACCGAGTACAATGGTTCCTTCACAATCAATAATACGCCCTTGGCTGTCCGTACGATAAGTATAACCATCAGGTGAAGTGTATTCTATATTTGGTTTTAAAACTTTTTTTCTATTTTTTCTTGTAAAATGATCACCATACTTAACTGTTTCATAGACTATTGGTGGCGGTTTACTTCCATTATCAGCTTCACCCGTCCCCTTAGTTCCATCTTTCGAAGATGGAGCATCTTTAGGTTTAGATGCATCATTCGGCTTAGCTGGCGTAACGTTTAAAGACGTCTTAGTCGACTCTTTAGAAGCTGTTCCTTTTGACGACATACTGGTCTCTTTCGAATCCACATGAGAAGTGGCCGACGATCCCTTCGAACTTCCCTGCCCCTACCTGTTCACGTTCTGCCATTCGTTTCATCCTCCTTTGATTTTGGGCATGCAAAAAAAGCTCATTCCTACTCATAGTTCAAGTGGGAAAGAGCTTTTGAAAGTTTATCAAGTGTTTGAATTATTTAGTGTTTGATTTGTTGGTTGTATTGTACGGTCTTGTTGTTGGGATTGTAAAGAAACTTATAAAAAATGTTCACTCTATCACTCAATATTTTCATCATCGAGTGCATCCAGAACTTCATCCCTAATGTCTTGTGGGGGAAGTTCCCTAGTTATTGCCCCAGAATTACGCGGCCATGCATGCTTGCCACTTACTAACTCATTATGGTGATAACTGATTCTTCCACCTCTCTCAAACAACTTAATAATAGGGTCATATAGATCGTGAAACTTCAGAGCGATAGGCATTTGTTTGTCTACCACGTATGCCCATTCAAGATAAAAAGTGCAAAGATACTCTGTAACCCAATCAACGTTAGCGTTTACTAATCCATTACATTCTTCCTTTATATGAGCAGGTGTATCAAAATTAATTATTTCTGCTGCATTAAATACAGCACGTCTATTATCATCCTTGGAGTTAAAATCTAAAAAAATATTCCCTCTTCTGATAAACTCTGTAACTAGGATCGCATATGAAGGTTTATCCATTCCATTATTTTCCCAGTTAATGTTTTTTATTCTTTCACTGGCTTGTTCAAAGTTAGAATTCAATTTTCCCACCTCAAAATTTTGGTTTAAATCCTGGAAATCCGCCGGGTTGTGATGGTGCTAACTCATGAGCACCTTTTGTACTTTCGTTCATTGTACCATCTTTGAAATAGTTGATATCACGATACGGCAATCCTTCTTGCATCATTTTACTTTCTGCCAATTCATGGTCGGCTAATTGTCTAAACCATGCTTTTTCCTCTGCTGATAATTCACCTTTTAGTGCTTTTTCCCATCCATAGGCCATATCAATATCGGGATCAAAATAACCTTTATAATAGTACTTGCCGTTAACAGTATCAACTAAGTTCATGTGTTCAGTCAGTATTACATGTGTTTTCAACTGACTTGCCTCTTCAAAACTAAGTCCTGTATTCCGTGAAAAGGTCTCTAACTCTCCGGCATCTAAACCAGTGGATCTTAACTTTTCATATGTCTGCAAAGCTATCTCTTCCTGTTTAAAATTAGGAACAAACTTAATAGGTTCTCCACGAGGGTCTATTGGTTTAGGTGTTCTAGCTTTTGGCGTCCCCTCAGTACCTCCACCACTCACCTTAGTTCCATCTTTCGATGACGGAACATCTTTAGGTTTAGAAGCATCCTTCGGCTTAACTGGCGTAACGTTTGAAGAAGTGGACGATTCTTTAGAAATGGTTCCTTTCGATGGCGCACTACTCTCTCTCGAATCCACATGAGATGTGCTCGGCGATCCCTTCGAACTTCCAGAATCACTGCCTTTCCCACGATTCCCACCTGGTTCAGAGAACATATGATGGTCATTCTTCACAATCACAGGCACGGTCTGGCCATTGCTCAGCCTCACGCGCTGAACTCGCCACGGAACGCTCGCTGCTGCGCCTGCGGTCATGTTGCCCAAGGCCTGGCTGATTCGTTCGCCCAGCTCTGCGAGAGAGGAAGGCATTAATGCCGCATTGGTCTTGAGCTTGCCATCCTTCATGGCCCCGCCTGAGGTTCCATCTGGCCCATCTCCATGACCATGCGGAACACCGCCCTTGGCTCCATCTGCATGGCCAGACTTCTTACCACCGCCCTTAAGCACCTTGACCCCATTTTTGACCAGTGATGCCCCGCCAGCTACAGCCGTTACCGTATCAACAACCCGTACCGCAGCGTTGACATCGTTCCGACCAGCGTCGTGGCTCTCCTGTTCCGTCAGGGTCAGCATCGTGCGATTGTCTTCACCTTTCAGGTCCATGAACGGCTTGGCATACGCTTTTCCCGCACTGGATACATCCTGCCAGATCTCTTTCCCTGATTTCTGGCCCGTGACCAGGTCTCCCGTATAATCAATGGCGTTATTTGCGCCCGTGATCGTTCCCTGTACCGTAGCATTCCGCTCCGTTAACGATCCGACCTGTTCTCCCTTCACCCAGCTGTATAATCCCTGGGCATTGTCACCCCCAACGATGCCTGTAAATGCGAGGTCAGCCACATCACCGACCATACTGAGCAGGCCTTTGCCCTCTTCAATTACTCCATCTCGTTTTCCCTTTTCACGTGCATCCCAGTTTCGCTTCAGCCGCGCTTCCTTCAGCGCGCTCTCCCCCATACTGGCCAGACTCTGGTCGAACGCAGACTGAATCATGTCAAAGGAACGATGGATCTCGGCTTCCAGTACTACATTCTCACTCTTTCCATTAACCTCTTCTACAAGTTCCACATGATCTGTCATCGTCTGAATGTACAGACCTTCTGTACCCTCCAGACTAACGCTGGCTCCGCTGATGTTCAGGTCAACCATGCATTGGATCTGCACGTGGGTTGTGCTATTCAATGTAACCCCGTTACCCGCAGCCATCGAGATATACAAGGCGCCCTCTTGGGCGTTCATGACAAGTTCGCTGTCGCCAAGGGTGAACGATTTCCCCTGCGGGTTACCGAAAGACTTTACACCCGGGTTTTGCATAACAAAAAAAGGTCAATCATGGCGGTATCTGACCATAATCAACCTGTTTAATGTATGCGAATTGAAGAAATCTTTATTGTGGTATTACAAGGGTTAAGTATGTTACTGGTTGGATGATTGGTTTAATCGATACTGGGTAGCCCGCCTATTAACAAGTAAGTAATATTATACTACTCATTCAAATGTTGAAGATCTAAATCACTCAATTACCCCTTAAAACACTTAAGAAAAAAATAGTTTCTAGCTTATTCTTCTTCGTCATCGTACAGTGAATCTAAAAATTCATTAAGATCATTTGCAAGGAAGTACATATTTCTCATATCATCTGGATTCTCCGATTCTTGTTCGTGATCCCAAAAATATATGTTATTGTAGTACTTTTCATTTAATCCCAAACAAATCACATTTCCTGATGGATCGTTTCCAATAGGAATAAATCCTGTTGGAAGCCTATATTCATAAATATCTATATATTCTTCTAAATTACTGTACATATCACCAATACCATAAAAAATATTAAGTACACCTGCTCCTTGTTCATCAGAAATTTTAAACATGCTTGGTGAAGGATCTCCGCCATTTGATTCTAATAGGAATTTTATATATTGCTCAGTAAAATTTAAATTAAACTTGCGCTGAAATTCATTAATTTCCTTTAAAGTAATTGGTTCATGTGATCCATCCATTTGCACCATAGTTACACACCTCTATTAATTTATTCACTATCTTTCCCATTAACTTTAGATATTCCACCACTATGGGTAAATTCACCATGTATCTTCTCTTCAACTAAGATCATTGTCTTACCATCTTGATGATGATGCCAAGTATAACCTTTTGGTGGTTTATTGGACTTAGATACTGGTGGAACGGAATCCTTAGTCAAGCCAGCCTCTGCATTTGCTGCTTTATAATCTGCTGGTCGATTTGTTGGTGAAGCAAACTCAATTTCAACTGGTTCAACAGTTGGGTGATAGTACTTTGAAAAATCAGGGTAGCCATCAGGATAACTTACAGATTGCCCCTTCTTATTTGTATAGGTCCAAGTTCCATTCTCATCAACCGAGATTGTCCCACCTTTATCATACCACTTTTTAGGAACAGGTGAGTTCATAGGCTTAGTTTTCATCATTTCTTTTGTAATATCTGATAGTTCTAATTTTCCTGTCTTTTTACCCGTCTCCTCAGTATTCCCATCAATGGCCTTAGTTCCATCTTTCGATGATGGAGCTTCTTTAGGTATTGGTGCATCCTTCGGCTTAACTGGCGTAACGTTTGAAGAAGTGGACGATTCTTTAGAAATGGTTCCTTTCGATGGCGCACTACTCTCTCTCGAATCCACATGAGATGTGCTCGGCGATCCCTTCGAACTTCCAGAATCACTGCCTTTCCCACGATTCCCACCTGGTTCAGAGAACATATGATGGTCATTCTTCACAATCACCGGCACGGTCTGGCCATTGCTCAGCCTCACGCGCTGAACTCGCCACGGAACGCTCGCTGCTGCGCCTGCGGTCATGTTGCCCAAGGCCTGGCTGATTCGTTCGCCCAGCTCTGCGAGAGAGGAAGGCATTAATGCCGCATTGGTCTTGAGCTTGCCATCCTTCATGGCCCCGCCTGAGGTTCCATCTGGCCCATCTCCATGACCATGCGGAACACCGCCCTTGGCTCCATCTCCATCTGCATGGCCAGACTTCTTACCACCACTCTTGAGCACCTTGACACCATTTTTGACCAAGGATGCTCCGCCAATATGGCCCCCGCCGTATCCACGACTCGCATCGTAGCACCCACATCGTTTAACCCAGCGTCGTGGCTCTCCTGTTCCGTCAGGGTCAGCATCGTACGATTGTCTTCACCTTTCAGGTCCATGAACGGCTTGGCATACGCTTTTCCCGCACTGGATACATCTTGCCAGATCTCTTTCCCTGATTTCTGACCCGTGACCAGGTCTCCCGTGTAATCGATGGCGTTATTTACGCCCGTGATCGTTCCCTGTACCGTGGCATTCCGCTCCGTTAATGACCCAACTTGTTCTCCCTTTACCCAGCTGTATAATCCCTGGGCATTGTCACCCCCGACAATCCCTGTAAATGCAAGGTCAGCCACATCACCGACCATGCTGAGCAGGCTTTTCCCCTCTTCGATCACACCGTCCAATTTGCCCTTTTCACGTGCTTCCCAGTTTCGTTTCAGCCTCGCTTCCTTCAGCGCGCTCTCCCCCATACTGGCCAGACTCTGGTCGAACGCAGACTGAATCATGTCAAAGGAACGATGGATCTCGGCTTCCAGTACTACATTCTCACTCTTTCCATTAACCTCTTCTACAAGTTCCACATGATCTGTCATCGTCTGAATGTACAGACCTTCTGTACCCTCCAGACTAACGCTGGCTCCGCTGATGTTCAGGTCAACCATGCATTGGATCTGCACGTGGGTTGTGCTATTCAATGTAACCCCGTTACCCGCAGCCATCGAGATATACAAGGCGCCCTCTTGGGCGTTCATGACAAGTTCGCTGTCGCCAAGGGTGAACGATTTCCCCTGCGGGTTACCGAAAGACTTTACACCGGGATCTTGCATCACTTTGCCGCTCTTCTCCACATGTCCCGCTTCCGTTGGTTCCTGACGAACTGACTGCATCACCATGGCTTCGTCTTCTTCTGCACTTGGGAAATACAGTTTCACCTTCGCTCCGGGTTCGGGCATAACAAAAAAACAGGTTAATCATGGTGATATCAGACCATAATCAACCTATTTGATTTAGCGGAGTAGCATTATTTGGGTTATAAACTCATAGCTTTTAATGTGCAAACAAAATGATGTAATCTCTATACCAGCAAATTATATGGGGGATATGTGTTATTTGTTGAATAATGGTTTCATTCAACACTGGGTCGTAGTTCCACTTCACCAACCGCCGTATTCATACCAGGGAGCGAAAACGACCACAACACGGACGTTTTCTAGTATTGCGGATTCGTTGGTTCTATAGTCCCATTATTTACATTATATAACTAATTCACTAGTTAGAATCATTATTCTTCAATACTGTATTTATCTTTTATTCTTAATAAATATTCGTCTATTGAATCTTTCTGATCTGCGTTCTTTTCAATATAGAAATTACATGCTACCTGCAAGTAATCATATAGTTCTTTATAACTAACAATATCATAATTATCATCTACACCATAATAAAACAAAACACTATTCTCGCCAAAGTAACCTTCATCCCCAACATCGAATTCATCTGAATATATAACTCCCATATAATCTCGTCTCTCAACATATTCGTTTAAAAAACCATCTAATACCTTAACAAGGTCATGCTCTAATACAAAATCGCCAAGAACATCAATAACTGAGCCCTTTTCAAGTCCCTTTTCTTCGTACTTGAGAATAAACTTATTCTTATCATCGTAAACAGCGGTCATAGTGGTACCTCCTTAGTTTTCTCCAAACTTCAATACCGGATAAAAGTTTTCAATTTCTCCAGTATCAATATTTTTTATCCCTTCAAACTTCAACCCATTACTTGAAACTCCTCGGATTATTTGCTTATTATTTTGGCTTTTTAATTGACTTAATCTTTGCGATATTATTCCTTCCTCCATTGCCTCTTTTCCTAAGCGAATAATATCTTCATTAGAAATTACATTAGTATCATATATAGTTTTTTTAAGCGGTGGTTTATCTTCCTTGGGTATATACTTAAATTCACCAGTACCTTTTCCTTTATAATCTTTTATTTCAACCTTCATTCTATATTCTAAATCATAAATACCAGGAATATCGGGATGTTCTAATTTATTCACTTCTACTAATGAGTACTTCCCATTTTCGTCAAAAAACTTCTTAAATTCATCGTAATTATGACCGCCACTAACTCCCTTCCAATCTGTTACTTTTTCTACCTTTCCAGTTAAATGTTCAGCATAATATCCTTCTTTGTATTTAACATCACCCGTCCCCTCAGTATTCCCATCCCTGGCCTTAGTTCCATCTTTCGATGATGGAGCTTCTTTAGGTTTAGGAGCTTCCTTCGGCTTAGTTGGTGTAACGTTTGAAGACGTAGACGACTCTTTAGAAACGGTTCCTTTCGATGGAGCACTACTCTCTCTCGAATCCACATGAGATGTGCTCGGCGATCCCTTCGAACTTCCAGAATCATTGCCTTTCCCACGATTCCCACCTGGTTCCGAGAACATGTGACTGTCATTCTTCACAATCACCGGCACGGTCTGGCCGTTGCTCAGCCTCACGCGCTGAACTCGCCATGGAACACTGGCTGCTGCGCCTGTGGTCATTTTACCCATAGCCTGGCTGATTCGTTCGCCCAGCTCTGCGAGAGAGGAGGGCATTAATGCCGCATTGGTCTTGAGCTTGCCATCCTTCATGCCACCGCCTGAGGTTCCATCTGGCCCATCTCCATGACCATGCGGAACGCCGCCCTTGGCTCCATCTCCATCTGCATGGCCAGACTTCTTACCACCACTCTTGAGCACCTTGACACCATTTTTGACCAAGGATGCTCCGCCAAATATGGCCCCCGCCGTATCCACGACTCGCATCGTAGCACCAACATCGTTTAACCCAGCGTCGCGGCTCTCCTGTTCCGTCAGGGTCAGCATGGTGCGGTTGTCTTCGCCTTTCAGATCCATGAACGGCTTGGCATACGCTTCTCCCGCACTGGATACATCTTGCCAGATCTCTTTCCCTGATTTCTGACCCGTGACCAAGTCTCCCGTATAATCGATGACGTTATTTACGCCCGTAATCGTTCCTTGTACCGTGGCATTCCGCTCCGTTAACGATCCGACCTGTTCTCCCTTCACCCAGCTGTATAATCCCTGGGCATTGTCACCCCCAACGATGCCTGTAAATGCGAGGTCAGCCACATCACCGACCATACTGAGCAGGCCTTTGCCCTCTTCAATTACTCCATCTCGTTTTCCCTTTCACGTGCATCCCAGTTTCGCTTTAGCCGCGCTTCCTTCAGCGCGCTCTCTCCCATACTGGCCAGACTCTGATCGAACGCAGACTGAATCATGCCAAAGGAACGATGGATCTCGGCTTCCAGGACTACATTCTCACTCTTTCCGTTGACCTCTTCCACAAGCTCCACATGATCTGTCATCGTCTGAATGTACAGACCTTCTGTACCCTCCAGACTAACGCTGGCTCCGCTGATGTTCAGGTCACCCATGCATTGGATCTGCACGTGGGTTGTGCTATTCAATGTAACGCCGTTACCCGCAGCCATCGAGATATACAAGGCGCCCTCTTGGGCGTTCATGACAAGTTCGCTGTCGCCAAGGGTGAACGATTTCCCCTGTGGGTTACCGAAAGACTTTACACCGGGATCTTGCATCACTTTGCCGCTCTTCTCCACATGTCCCGCTTCCGTTGGCTCCTGACGAACCGACTGCATCACCATGGCTTCGTCTTCTTCTGCACTTGGGAAATACAGTTTCACCTTCGCGCCGGGTTCGGGCATCATGTACCATACTTGACTGCCTTCCGCGGCATACGGAAACCAGCGTGCCTCCCCGGCCTGCTGACCCTCATCCATATCCAGATGAACCTTCACCTGGTTACGTTTCACATCAATGATTTTCCCTTCGATAGCAGCACCAGTGATCATCGTTTGAAGCTGTCTGGGCAGTGGATGCGATGCTGGCAAAGCACATGTATATTTCCACTGTAGCAAGCTCCGTTCCAGCATCGCCTGGCGAGAGGTTATGTTGTAGGTATGGCCATCAGAGGATACTTCATCCCCAATTGAAGCTCCTGCCCCAGATCGAAAGTATACGTTGTATACTCCTCCTCGGATACCGTATGTTTTCCCTGGGCTTCGGTATGTAAAAAACGCTCAATATTACGACTTTTCTCGAAAGGGATGGATTTCAGTTCAAATGCCCCTCTGCCTTCAGGATATCCAATCCAGAACCTGGGCTTGTGTGCAGTCACATCCGGCACCAGATCTGCTCCCAGATGTGAAGCGAGCCGTTTCAGAAAGCTCCAGTCGGTCTCCTGATACTGCATAATAAAAGCGCCTGTCTTTGTCTCATCAAAGGCAAAATCAATATAGTCTCCTTCAGGATAACCCTTCATAACACGATTAACAATGTCCAAATAACGCAGCTTATCATTCTGATAGGATTTCGTTCTCTGTAAGGCATCCAGTTCATAGGTATGTGAGATGACTACAGCCATCACATATACGATCCCTCTGGTGGCTTCGACTTTGATCTCATGGAGTTGTCCCTTGAACAGGGGTAACTCCCTTCCGGATTCATCCATCTGGATGAATCCGACTCGATCGTGACTTCCAGCTTTCTGGATAATGGTCTCTTCCCATTCTTCATCGACCCATCCACTGAAGGATAACCGGGCATGGGCCCCTGCTTGCTGGATCAATTCCAGCTTATCCAGGCGTATCTTGCCATACGGCCAATGGACATGGATATCCCCATAAGTTAGAGTTGATTTTTCCAATGTCTGCACAGTGTTCCCCTTTCTTATCCGTCTGCATCTTACAACTGACCATCGACCTCAATCTTGATAATCCCGCCTTTTCGGCATATCAGTTCAGATCGACTGAGCAGAGCAGCCTCACCTTCCACCAGCACGTCCTCCTTGCCCTGGCTCCATTTGTTGAAGAACGTATCTGGTTCACACAATGCTCCGTCCATTTTGCAAAACCCGCATCGTCCAACGTTAGCCAGTGGAATCACGTCAGCAATGTTCAATACAGGCTGTTCCTTGATATAGATGCCGTGGGTAAGAGGCAGGTTCAGTACACCCGGATCTGACCCCTGACTACAGGAAATCTCGGCACCTCTGACCACATAGGTGAATTCACCACCGAAACCTCCTGACATCAAAGCTTTGAACAGCATGGGTAGCAGCATTCTAATTCCCTCCTATGTCAATAAATCGATTGGTTCATTTCCGTTTTCACTCATCTGAGCGCATGTGAATATCGCCCTTGTTAGAAGTCGCCATAGATGAAGCCGCTCAACCGGAAAACGGACATTTCCTGTGACCGCTCTTCCTTTTACCGATGTAACGATCACAATATCGTA
Organism: Paenibacillus sp. 1A_MP2; assembly: GCF_052244825.1. Taxonomy (NCBI): domain Bacteria; kingdom Bacillati; phylum Bacillota; class Bacilli; order Caryophanales; family Paenibacillaceae; genus Paenibacillus; species Paenibacillus sp. 1A_MP2. Next base: position 6,623,813 of record NZ_JBQQCS010000001.1, read on the forward strand.
AGCCAATCCCGAGGTTGAGGGCTGAATGGATTCTCCATAGAAGACAATCAGGCTATCTCCTTGTACCGTCTCCTCATGTAACCATTGCGCATCCTTTTTGAGCGTTCGCATCTGATCTGTGATGATACTGCCCATTCCCTCAATCTGGCTTACGTGCAATGGATGAGATGATCTAGATAGGCTTAAGCTGATACCCTTTTGCTCATCAATCCACATGACCTCATCTCGTCCATGTCTGTTTCTGCCCTCCTGTAGTTTGCCTCGGGGAACCTGGACCAGATGATCCGGTAAAGGAAGGGTTATTATCCCCTCCCAGATTTGGTGATTGTTCAACGTGATGATTTCTGCTTCGGTCTCGATCAGACCCTGGCGTACTCCGTATGTAACCTCTTCCTGCGTCATCAGCTCCCCACTTGCCGCTTCAGCTTCCTGAATACGCTTTGCCAAACGCAAATCCCGATCCATTTTCAGCAGCATCTCATCACCATATCGGTTCATTCCAGATCCACCTTTCGTAAAACAAAGCCACTTAACCCTCTGCGAAGCATGCTCTCTGCTACATCAAAACGTACGATTACACCACTCCCTCTTACACCCTCCAATGTAAATATGCGTTGATCTTTAACCGCCCCACCCTGCAATACAGGCTGCTGTATTGAACCATTCGGATAAAACAGGCTATGGTCAGACAAAGCCAGCACAGCAGGGATATGACTCGCCCAGTAGCTCAACTGCTCCCCGCTCCCCTGATCGATGAAGGTGACGGATTTGAACAACATTGCTTCATCGACCATTTCCATTAGCCGCTTCATGCGATCACTAACAAAATATGAAGGCCTACTTATCCAATCCGTTGGCTCTTCATTCGGTTTGCGTTCAATCATCATGACGGATGAAATGGACAACTCATCAAAACTGGTTTGTAGTGCAGGAGGCCTAAACGGATTCAATATCCGATGATCCTCGGTCAGTTCATAAAATCGTGGGATCATAACTCCTCCTCTTTCTCATGGGAGACAACCCAGCGTATCGATTCAATCTGCTCTTCACTCAAAACATGCCTATACTGTTCACGGTCATGAAGCCATATCTGTGCCTGACTCAGCCTAGCCCCCTGGAAATCAGCATGGAATAATTGCGCTCCCTTAAGATTGGCGCCTTCCAGATTGGCTCCAGCAAAACAGATTCCCTGAAGACCAAGACCCCCTTCCTGGAATTCCATACTCGCTCCGTCACTGACATCACACAGGTTGGCTCCAAGCAGACTGCATTCCCGGAACACAGTATCCATAAGTAGCGCCCCTCTGAGGTCAGCTCCACTCAGGTCGCTTTGTTCCCATCTGGTCCCAATCAATACAGCACCTCTTAAGTCGCTCTTGCTCAGATCGGCAAGACTGAAATCGGAATACCTGATATCAACGTGATCAAATAGTCCCTCTGTCAAGGATAGTGACGTATAGTCTGCATAGGCACATTCCAGCCCTTCTGCTAAAGTCAATTTCTTGCGAATGTTCTGAATATCCCTATACCGATAGTCCCTGACATACACAGGCTCACTCCAGTCCTTGTATTCACCTACCCTGATCTGAAACTGATCCCCACGGTGCAGGCGTTCCATCTCTTTCAAGTTCAACATATGAGGAACAGCCAAACGTGCAATCGCAGTGACATAGGCATTGAAACGACCCGCAGACTGCAACATCATCCGTTCCGCGTCAGAAGCATTAAGTACACCTCCATAGCGTCTCATTTCGATATGAAGAAGCTCTTTTAACGGAGTTAACGACTGGAATGCCCACGTCGCATCATATGTATGGAGACACTCTACCTCATCCCAATACCATTGATCGGAGTACGCCTCCAATAAGCAGGTGTAACTCCCATCCAATATAGATGTTCTCAACATGGAACAATGAAGAATTGAGATTGGTTCTTTCCCGAGTTCCTGTTGGGCCAACTCTGCTTTTAAACAGAGTTGCCGCATAGACTCTACGAAAGATTGAATTAACGAGTTTTGATGTTCCATAATGTACACCCGGAGGCTTGAGAGATGATCCTGAAGTACGGGTTCCAATATTTCCTGCTGCAAATGTACGATCGCTTCCGCTTTGTTCATATCTCTTCCTTTCTACCCCCTGCTAATTCATCTTGATCTCTGCTCCGTGCATCTTCAGCTCTTCTTCCAAAGTGATGGTATTGCCCTTTCCGGTTAACTCAACCTTCTCGCCTGCGATCCGAATGGTTTGTCCGGACATGACGACATCCTGACCCGCTGTAATGCTCACATTCTGATCGCTTACAATCTCGATGCCATTCTCGTCACTGACCGTGATATACATTCCACCCGCCGAGATCACGATTTTGTCTGGAGCCAGCATGATCTCTTTCCCATACTTGGTTCGGAATGTCTTGATGTCCGGATTGCCCATTCGATCTTCGGGCACCGGGGGCGGAGCTACCCTGTTGACCGAGCTAGTTCTACCTACGCTTCCACCCGCGCCTGAACTATTACGATTGCTCCCACTTGGACTTCCGCCAGACTGTCCCGAAGCGCTACCCTTTCCAGCTGCTGGTGATGCGGTTGAAACCTGCTTCGGTACAGCCGGCACGCTCTCAGGATCTTGCCTTTTTACAGAGCTTATGGCGATGCCATCTTCCTCTTTTTTGCTTGGAAAATAAATACGGATGCTGTCATTCACTTCAGGCATGCAATACCAGCCCGTATTATTCTCAGAAGCATAGATCGTCGAATAGGGGAAGAAATAGGCCGTGCTTTCATCCTGCTGCTCATCCATATCCAGCTTCGCACGAACTTTGTCCCCCTTGACTTGAAGAACCGAGGCTTGTATGGAAGCGCCAATAATGGAAGTATTGTAGCTCTTCTTATAACGAAGCCCCTCCGCAGGAAATAAGGAATAGGTATGATTTAGCAAACTATCGATGAATCGGGTCTTCGCCTCGCCTACAATCCACTTTTTGGATTTGAATTCCACCTCATTCCCCACTTCGAACCATTGCCTGCTGTCCGCTTCGTATACGATATAATCCGGATCTTTGGCACCCGGTACTTTATTTTCCTTGGCAGAACGAAAGTCGGCAATTCGTTTGGTTGCTGTGTAATGGGATGCTTGCAATTCTCCCTTATACTGGCCTTCGGGTAAGCCAAAATAAAACTTGGGTTTGCCTGAAGCTGTATCCGGTACAACTCCAGTGTAGAAATGGGAAGCCATCCTTTTGATAAATTGCCAATCTGTTTCCTCATACTGCATCACAAAGTCTCCGATTTTACGGCCGTCTGTAGCAAAATCAATGACATCTGAACCTTCATAGGGAGAAATAATCTTGCGCACCAAATTCTTGTAGGACAGATTAGGGTTTTGGAAGGAACGCTTGTGTAACTTTACATCCAGCAAGTAGGTATGGGATACAGCGTCAACCATTAGTGTATGTACATCGTTAATGACGTTCACTTTCACATGCAGCACCACACCGGAGAAGAACACCTTCTCATGTCCATCGTCATCGGCAATTTTCACTTTAATATCGGTTTGGGATGTTGTTGCCTGGACATAGCTGTCTTTTCGGGCTTCCGGTATCACTGCCGTCATTCTCATTCGTGCATGTCCGTTCATCGTTTTATTCACTTCAAGGGTTTGAAGGCGAACGATTTCGTAAGGTGTTACCCGAACCTGACCGTATGTTGTTGCGGATATATTCATGAATAAGCCTCCTTGTATCTCAAATTAATTAATGGTGCCCCTTTATAATTGTATTTATATAATTCGGAATTTTATGGAATATTTTGAATATGTAGAAAGTCTCAAATTGGATGTGTATATACGCACTTCTATTTTCAAATGAATCTATAGTCTCACGTGGTGTTTACCTATATTGAGTATTACATTTTCTTTGTCCATCTGGAACATTCCTTGATCAAACCGGTTCAGTTCTGTCCCACTCCCTCATAACCTAGTTAAAAAGGACAAAGGAGGCTGGACCGAATGTCCCCCATGAAATCATCAAGCGGTCTGGATGAAAATATTGCCGGCATGCTCTGTTATCTGTTCACTTTTGTAGGTGGAATCGTCTTTCTGGCTGTAGAAAAACGAAGCCGATTCGTTCTGTTTCATGCGCTCCAATCCGTCACGGTATTTGGCATCATCATGGTCGGTCATGTGCTCTGTGCATTTCTCCCACTGTTTGGTCCACTGCTGGCATCGCTGTTGTCCCTGCTTGGCGTAGTGGTCTGGCTTCTCATGGTAGTCACCAGTCTGCAAGGCAAATGGCTGAAGCTACCGTGGGTCGGAGATTTTGCTGAGAAACAGATGCGGCATCTGTAAGAAGTATCTATCGGCTTCATCTCAAAGTAATTCATCCCGTGAGTCTACATAATAATCCATCTTGTTTTCGGCAAAAAAAACACCGGATCTCCTGCTCTCTAACGAGCAAGGTCTCCGGTGTTTGGTTTATTTTGCCTTCAATAACGATTCACAGGATAGATGATTCATCCCCTGAATAGTTCAAGCCGTTTAACATACTTATTCACAACATTTATTATTCAATCCATGAGGAATTTAAAGTTAACATAACATACATGTTGAAGGCAATAACAACCCCGATTTCATAACATTATATGTTACGCAGACTTGCCATTATCTCCAAGGATCACATCCGCTTGACGTTCAGCCATTTTGGCAGCCGTTGCTTGAGTACCCAGACCATTGAACAGCAAATTCATGAAAATAGCTGTAAAGCTACCTGCAATGATTCCGTTACCGAGCATAATCTGTGCCCAGTCCGGTGCACCTGCGAACAATTGAGGCACAACCGTTACCCCCAGCCCCATACCTACAGAGCAGGCGATGATGAACAGATTCTCATGGCGGTTCAGATCGACCTGACTGCCCAGAATACGAATACCAGACGATACTACCATACCGAACAATGCAACCATGGCCCCGCCAAGAACAGAACCTGGAACAAGCTGTGCGAGTGCCGCAATCTTCGGTACAAAGCCGATGACCACAAGCAGTCCGCCTGCTACAACGATCACATCACGCGTTTTGACCCGGGTCATCTGCACAAGCCCTACATTTTGAGAATAGGTCGTGTATGGAAACGAGTTAAAAATACCACCCAGTACTATCGCCAAGCCTTCTGCACGATATCCACGGGCCAGATCTTTGGAAGACAGGTCTTTATCCAAAATTTTGCCGAGAGCCATAAATACACCAGTGGATTCAGCCACGCTGACAATCGCCACCAGAATCATGGTCAGAATTGGTACAACCTCAAACGTTGGTTTACCAAAGTAGAACGGCTGCACAACGTGGAACCAGCTCGCTTCGCGAATTGGCGCAAAGTTAACTTCACCCATAAGCCCTGCTGCCACGGTACCCACAAGAAGACCAATCAGCACTGAGATGGAACGAACGAATCCTGTAGTAAACCTTGTCATCAGAATGATGAACAACAATACGCCGAAGCCGAGCAGAAGATGAACTCCACTGCCAAAATCTTCTGCGCCCTGGCCGCCGCCGAGATCGTTGAACGCTACCGGAATCAGGGTCAGACCAATAATGGTTACGACCGATCCGGTGACGACTGGCGGAAAGAGCCGAATCAATTTCCCAAAAATGCCCGAGAACAATACAACGAATATCCCTGACGCGATGATCGCACCATAAATGGCAGACACACCGCTTTTCATCCCAATTAAAATCATCGGTGATACGGCCTGGAATGCACAGCCAAGCATGACGGGCAGCCCCACTCCGAAGAAACGGTTGCCCCATACCTGCAATAGTGTTGCCACACCACAGGCGAGCAGGTCAATCGCAATCAGATAGGTTAACTGCTCCGTTGTAAAACCAAGGGCCTTGCTGACAATAATCGGTACAACAACAGCTCCTGCATACATCGCCAGCACATGTTGGAGACCCAAAGAGAAGGTTTTGATCGGATGCCGATGCCGCTGAAAAATACGTTCGCGCGCCATATTAGATCGTGACCTCCTCGTCTGCAAACGTAACCTGTCCGTCTGACAACGCCCCGATGCGAACCAGCGATTCCACACGATATCCTGCTTCTTTCAGCAAGCGACCTCCCGGTTGGAACGCCTTTTCAATAACGATGCCAATTCCCACCACTTCAGCACCTACCTGCTCCACAATGCGGGCCAGACCAAATGCCGCTTCGCCATTCGCCAGAAAGTCATCGATGATTAGTACGCGGTCACCGGGCTGCATGAACTTCTTCGCAACTGTAATTTCATTTGTCTCCTGCTTCGTAAAGGAGTACACCTTCTCGACAAGAATGTCTTCGGTAAGCGTAAGTGATTTCTGCTTCCGTGCAAAAATAAGCGGCACGTTGAGTTCCAGTGCGGTCATGATGCCTGGTGCGATCCCTGATGATTCAATGGTCAGTACACGTGTAATGTTCTCCCCTTCAAAACGGCGGATGAACTCCTTGCCCACTTCCTTCATCAGAACCGGATCCATCTGGTGGTTCAGAAACGAATCCACTTTGAGTACCTGTTCGGACAGAACAATGCCTTCCTGTATTACCTTGTCTTTTAACAATTGCATCGTAATTCTTCCCCTGTGCGCCCTCCCGTACAGAAGCCTGCATGACCATCGATCCGCTCTGTAAAAAAACAAAAAGCCCGCCTTTTTACACGCTGCGGAAGGACCGGAGACGGGAAAAGACGGACTTGTACGTATGTGGACAAGCCGCATGGATACTGCGAGTGTAGTGGAATGCAAAATCTTGATTACAGGATGACTCAGAGCAAAGCTCAATCAAAACTCCCTATCGAAATAGAAATATTAAATTGAAGCTGCCTGAACATTCTTTTTCAGACAAACTGCCCGAGAATCCTTTCTTTACATACCTTACAAACGTTGCAGATCTTTCCCGTAGTCCGATCATTCCGGTGATCGGGTAGAAACATGCAGGCCTATTCCTGCACATATACGAGTCGGCATATTTAATTTTTAAGCTCCATGATTCGTTACAATGTATGATCGCGAACCTGAATGTAAAAGTGTGAACAGAATTGATAATGTTAGAAGTATACCGAATCGGCGGCGTGAAATAAAGAAGTATTTTCATGGAAGTTGCGGAAACTTGTCTTAATTTGCATAAAAGGGATGATTGCTGCGTGTTTTTTATGTACAATATGAGAACGGAAGCGCGTGTCCGAACGGAGAATCGATGGATACGCCGCCTGTATTATGAATTATTTGATAAAGGAGATTTGCAGACATGAAAGGCGTACTGAAGGAATTTAAAGAATTTGCCGTACGTGGCAACGTCATCGATCTGGCGGTCGGTGTCATTATCGGAGCTGCTTTTGGCAAAATTGTTACATCCCTCGTGAATGACATCATTATGCCACCGGTGGGTAAACTGCTTGGAGGCATTGATTTCAGTCAAAAAATCATCAATCTGGACCCAGGCATCAAAACAGCCAATGGACAAGACATCACCACACTCGCTCAAGCCAATGAGGCTGGCGCTACGGTGATTGCCTACGGACAGTTCATCAACGTGATGATTGATTTCCTCATCGTCGCTTTCTGTATTTTCATGCTGGTGAAAGGTATCAATTACATCAAAAGCAAAGAACACAAAAAGCCCGAGCCACAAAAAACGACCAAGGCTTGCAAATACTGTCTTTCCGAAATTCCGGCTGCCGCTACTCGCTGTTCACATTGCACCTCGGAACTGGAAGCAGAAGGAACTGGTGCAATGGCTTAATCGTTTCCACGCTTCGAGCGTCTCAGAATCCAATTTCTGAGCCGGACTTAATTGAAGACCATTGTTATCATGATCGGATTTATGTAAAGTAAATCCTGCTTGCTCTGTCCGTTATTCTTCCTTCATCCGTGTGTTTGGAAAACCCGCACGATGGCGGGTGGAGTCAAAACAGCTCCCACATGAAAGGTCTCACCGTAAAGGTGGGGCCTTTCCTTTATTTTATTTTACGAGCCAGGCGCAAGCAGCCTTGTTTACCACACTTACATTCACATTCACAACTTGATTACGAACTAGAATCGACGCGGCAGCAAATGCTCCAAAATCGACTTCAAGTCCTTATCTTCCTTATAAACCTCTTCCCCGGTATCAAGCTCTGTCACTCGAATATATTCAAAGTTTGCCGAAGCATCCGTAGGTTTGAACAACAGCTGTGCTTCATCTTCCAAACGTACATGAAATCCCATATCCTTAAACATGGTCGTTAACTGATTGGTTGCCGGTTCTTGTCCCTGTCCAACAAATATAAGACCTCTAAGATTTTTGCGTTCCTGAGGTTGCGGATAAATGACTTGAAAGTGTACAATGCATTCCATAAGATGGTTCCCCTTTCGTTTAAAACATACTTTGTGAAATTTTGAACTTTAAAACTTGCTATATAAGGAGATACGTATCATGACCCAGAACGTTTCGATATTTACGACGATCAGCAAAACTGGATAGGTACAGAGCTTCGCAGCGTAGTGCATGCCAAAGGATTCTGGCACCGTTCATTTCACTGCTGGATCGTGCGCGACGAAGGTTCGCGGCGGTTGGTACTTTTTCAACGACGACGGGATATCAAGGATACCTTCCCCGGAAGTTACGACATAACAGCAGCAGGGCATCTCACTGCCGGCGAACAGCTGCATGAAGCCAGTCGTGAGCTTGAGGAAGAACTGGGCGTGCAGGCGCCTTTTGAAACGCTGACCTATCTGTTGACTGCAAGACAGCAACTTGAAGGGCAGGTTCGCGGTGTTCCTTTTGTCGATCGGGAATTCAGTTCCGTCTATGGACTATGCTTAAACCAGCCTCTCGAAGCCTACACCTTGCAGGCAAGCGAAGTCGACAGCCTGTATGAAGTGTCTTTGGATGAACTGATTGCCTTATTCCGTGGTGAAACCCATGTGATTCAGGCAGTGGGAGTACAAGCCGTACAGTCGGCGTCGAATCAGGTGGATCAGGCAAATGGTAACTCTGTTCCTCTTCCCGTTCAAGCACGTCACATTCGCGAGATTCAAGCAGCCGAGTTCGTGCCACACGGTACAGAATATTATATCGATGTACTTGAAGCGTTATATAATATACCCAAAGACAGATCCAATCCTCTATAAGATTACGTTACGTTCCTAGCTTCATTTTCTCAAAAATAGCATGACTTCATACCCTACTACATTAGCTCAACAGGGAACATTTGCTGTGATGAACATCACTGCTTCCGTTAAGTAGCATAAACAGGCGACTGCCTCTTGGCAGCGCCTGCTTCCTTTAAGCATGTATTTAAGCGTTCATAAGATGCCCGCTCTTTTTAGATTGAAGCCGTAATCACGGAAGCTCCAGACCCTTAATCCGGCTTAATCCCCTCCGATGGCACTGACCAATAACGCGCTGAGAGGTTTTGGTATCGATGCCCGTAACGAGACTCCAGTTCCTCTCCCATATCCTGCTCCAGCTCATACAACACCAATTCTTGAGCAAAATGATTCAGCAGCAGCCCGGTCATGACCGGATGCTCTGTCACCATCGCCTGAGTGACGCAGGATTCCCCGCGCATCCCTACCATGCACCAACGCCGATCCACCACTAAAGAGAATTTCCGGCCATTACCTGTCCCGTATGAAGGCAAACCAGGCCAAGGAGCGGGCTGATCCATAATGCCCTCTCCACCATCGCACGACCATAACAGTCGCACGCCGCGGTCTTCGGCACGCTGCAAGTCGGCACGCAACAACTCCGCTTCCTCACGCCACACGTCCACCACAATCTCATGTTTGGCCTCTGCCAGTTCACGGCTCAGATTTTCAAATACGTTTTTGTCGCCTTCAATGTTGTAGAAGACCGGCTTCTCAGGCTCATGCTGCGGCATACTGCTCTGCACATATTCAAGGGAAGCACGCATCTGACCGGAGATCATGCTGGTCATCTCCTCCGGCTTCAAGACACTGTATTTTGCAGGCTCTCCTGCGCTGCAACGCAGGAACCCCCGCTGTTCCAGCCGTTGCAGGGTGGCATATACATTGGAACGGGACACACCCAACCTTTTCGCGACCTCATATCCCGAGGCCGAGCCTTGGCGAGCGAGTTCCACCATAATTTTAGATTCCATCTCGGTAAACCCCAGATGACGCAAATGATGCAGCAGTTGGTCCATATTCCCGTCCCCCATGCTGTAAGCAACCAGCGCTGCCTCACAATGATTCCGCAGCGCTTTCTACTGCATCAGATCTGTTCTGCTCCGCAGCGTGGGCACCATTTCGAACCTTTGGGCAGCTCTGCCGCACAAATCTGACAATTCACCATCTCGCGTGGCACTTCGGTCTGTACGTCCACCGTGTTCACGATCGGATTATTTTCTTTCCAGTACCGAATGCGCTCATCCAGCTCCTGCTGACGCTCACGCTCCCGCTGCATTTCTTCATCCCGACGGCGTTCCCACTCTGCATCGAACGCTTCCTTTTCCTCTTGGGTAAACTCTGTGCTGTTATACTCGGATTCGGTCTCCAGATCCGCAATGGACGGAATCACCGTGTGATATGGCTCAGCTTCCTCCAGTTCCTCTTCAGTTGGCGCATCATAATTCGGTCGCTCCGGGCTATGAGCCACGGCCGCTTCCTGTCTCGCAGGGCTCGTCGCTCCTACAGACGCTGCTGCGGGTTTGAATTCGCCCAACTTGCGTCCGCATTTCGGACAGAAGTTGGCATCCAGTGAAGCGACATGCCCACACTCGCATAAGCGCTCATTTTTGAGTTGTGCAATCTTGTTGCGCAAGCCATCGATCTCATCCTGCAATTCGTCGCACAGCCCCGACAGATCCACCATCTCTTTTTCGGCACGCGTCATGTCCTGTGCGCGATAGCCTTCATAGAAGATACGACCCATATCTGTAAAATGGACTTCCTGTTCCTGCTGCAAGCCCACAATCTGATTATTTATTTTGCCGATTTCAACGGCGTGCTGGGCACGCTCTGTTGCTTTGTTTGCTCCGTTTTTAATTCGTTGAAGCAGTTTCATTACATCTCCTCCTCATCCCGTCAAAACCCATATCATTTTAATTTTCCATAGTATAGCATTTTGCATAACTCGATATAATCACAAGCGGTACAACCTATCGAGGGATACGAGCATTCCGATCCATATGTATGCTGATTGGAAGTCACTCTCCTGATCTTATGCAAAAGCTCAGCATATAACTTATACGATATCATGCCAAAAAGTTGCGAAATCGTGCGCGAATGCCCGTTTTCTGCCGATGCTGGATGAATTCGGGGGCTTTCGTCAGGACCATACGTTCGGGTATAATGAAGCTTTGGCCCTGTTGATCCGCCTACTTGGGCGGTTAACCCTATCATACCAATTTACAATGCGATTGTGAAAAGGGCAAATGAATTACTTTTAAGCCGGGATAGTCCTATCCCTGAATGCATATAGAGGTGGATGAATGATGTTAAGTCCGAACTCAACGTTTTACCCCCGTCCGCTCGGGGTTACCCCGGCGGCATCCCTGCCCCAGTCCCCTTCGGCTCCATTGGAGACCAGTAGACAACTCGTGGGCAGTGATGAACGGGATGCCCCATATTTCCGCTCTCTGGAAGAGGTAGGGATCCGTCTAAACGGGCCCCAAATCTCAGCGGTTCGCCACGGCAAAGGCCCCCTGTTAACTCTCGCAGGAGCTGGCTGCGGCAAAACAACTGTACTGGCTGCACGAGCCGGCTACCTGATGGAGGTTAGTGGTGTTCACGCGGGAAGCATCCTGCTGGTGACGTTCACGAACAAAGCTGCCACCGAAATGAAAGACCGCATCGCTTCGCTGCCTGGCATTCGTCCAGCCGCTGCAAGAGCGGTGCAGGCCCGTACATTCCACTCGTTCGCGCTGACGCTGCTTCGTCATTACGGCGTGCAGGAAGAAATTTTTGGCGAGTCGCGCGCGCAGCATACCGTACTTAAAATGCTCCTGCGCCAGAATGGCATGAGTGAGGCCTTTCAGCCGGAGAGCCTGCTGGCCATGCTGTCCGCCTGGAAAATGCAAGGATCTGAGACAAGCGATCTCCCCGAAAAATCACAGGAGGAACGAGACGCCAAACGTGTTCTCCTTGGTTATGAAGCCTGGAAGCAGGATCGCAACAAAATGGATTTTGATGATATTTTGCTGCGAGCTGCCGCACTTCTTCGTGATCCTGCTGTCTTGGGGCCGCTTCAGCAGCGTTTTCAGTACATTATGGTCGATGAGTTCCAGGATACGAACAGTCTGCAATATGAAATTGTACAAAAACTGGCTGCCGCCCATCGCAATCTGATGGTTGTGGGAGACGACGACCAGACGATCTATACGTTTAATGGGGCACGGCAGGAATCCATTTTGGAATTCGATAAAGTATACCCCGGTGCACGCATCGTGACGCTGGATATCAACTACCGCAGCGATGCGCGTATTCTGGGACTGGGCAGCGAATTGGTCGCCCGGAACAAACGAAGACGCGACAAGCGGCTGCGCGCAGCCGGGCATCGCGGAGATGCGCCACGGTTCGCCACCCCCTCCAATGCCGAGGAAGAAGCCGCTTGGGTTGTTAACCAGTTGTGTCAGCAAGTCGAGGAAGGTCTGCATACATATCGGGATATCGCGATTCTGCATCGGACAGCCAGCAGCAGCCGGGCTATATTTGAGCAGCTTGTATTGAAGGATGTGCCGTTTGTACAGCATGGAGCGTCCCCGGTCTTCTACGACCAGTCCCTGATTCGACCGTTAATGGATCATATGCGCTTGTCGCTGAACCCCCGTGCTGTAGATGCTCTGCCAAGTGCGCTGGGACCTCTCTATGTGTCCCGCGATGCTGGCCTGGAGTGGATTCTGCGCAGTGAAGAGCAGCAGGCGAAGAAATATCCGCTCATCCATCTGGCCAAATGGGACAAGCTGAAGTCTTTTCAGCAGGAACAGGTCAAGGAACGTATCAAGCTGATCAAATCGCTGACGAAACTGAAACCGGTGATTGCAATCCAGGAAATGCGCCGCCAGTTTTACGACAAATATATGGAGAGCGGTGATCCAAGCATCTTCACCCATTACAAGGAAACGATGCTGGAGACTCTGGACGAGTTCGAAGCCGCCGCCAAAAAATTCGAAACCGTGGAAGAGTTCATTCAATTCGCTGATGAGCTCTCTCGCAGACACCGTGAGATGGAGTCACTGCGCCGTGCTCAGGACAGTGATGCGGTACAACTGATGACGATCCATCGTGCCAAGGGACTTGAATTCCCATGCGTGTACTGGATCGGGGCCAGCGAAGGAATCGTGCCTCACAGCACGGCATTGCGGCAGGATATTCCGGAAGACCAGAAGGCTGCCCTTACGGTGCAGCAGACGGAGGCAGAATTGGACATGGCTCTGGAAGAGGAGCGACGGCTCGCCTATGTCGCAATCACTCGGGCGAAGCAGTACCTGTATGTGACGTCGCCAGCGAGCCATCACGGAAAACCAGCGGACGTTTCCCGCTTTCTGCTGGAGGCCTTCGGCATGGAGGTACCGGACAAACGCAAAAACAACGATGAAGGCCGAACTGGTCATCACGCGTCATACGGCAAGGGAAATGGCAATAGTCAGAACTCCCACTCTGGTACCCGTTCTGAAGGTAGGAACGTGGTACACAGACGGACAATCAGTAACAATGAACGTCGTGACTTCGATGTTCATAATGAACGTGACGATGATCGACTCAGTGAACGACGAGGAAGCGGTATCATTGGGAACCACAAGGCATTTAGCACCACGGGTGTGAGTCAGGCAACTTCTTCTTCGTCCAGTTCGGTATCGCGCACCTCAGAAGATGCTGAACGTACAGAGACTGTAGCGATTTGGAAGTGCAGTTCTTCCACCTGCAAAGCTTGGCTGCGCCAAAAACCGGATGTACCTTCGTCCAAAGCATCCAAAAAGGCAGCGTCTGGGCCCCCTCCTTGCCCGCTGTGCTCAGGCAAGATGGAAACCAGTACCCGTAAGGTTCCTGTGACTGGGCGGTTCGGAAGGTAAAAGATTGCCATTCGTTTCAGGACGCTTGCTGCTGTTTATTAACAGTAGAAGCGTCTTTTTCCATTTTAGAATGGAGGTTGGAATATGCAGGACAGCAAAAAGCATTACTATGTATCGGTAACCCATAATCTCATTGAACAGACCAAGAACGAATCAACACCGTTTGAAGTCATGGTCGACGATGAACAGTTAAATCGGCTGAAAGACTTGATGAAAGTACTCGAGGATGAAGATGCCTATACACTGCAGCGAGCTCCGGTACCCTACAAATCGGCTGATCATGACGACGCTACGAAGCAATTCTCGGATGGCATGACGCTGCTGTATACCTTTTTGTATGACCATGGTACTCCGGATAGCCGACAGGCGATTGAGAGCATGAATGTACTTCCCCGGCTGCAAGATACGGATTATGATGATCCGGGATATGAGAATTCACCGCTTAATAAATGAACTCTTTTCACAAAGACTTCCTCTCCGATGACAGACCCATTGTCTGCTTCAGGAGTGATGGAAGTCTTTATTTTTTTACAGATTCAGTCCTAATAGTATCAATATTGATACTATAAACCAAAAATGATACTACTATTTATTTTTTGATATTATGGCATATATTTATATATACATTAACTTATTTCTGCAAGGAGGATAACTATCGACATGGGAAATTCAATCATGATGAAAGCGTTCGGATATTACGAGCCTGGGTTAGAGGCCAACATACCGCCATTTCAGGAGGTGGAAGTGGAGAAACCAAAACCTACAGGACAGGATTTACTTATTGAAGTGAAAGCAGTGTCTGTCAATCCGACGGATTGGAGGTCGCATAGTTCCAAACATTCGGACGATTTATCCCTGACCATACCTGGTCGTGACGTAGCGGGCGTGGTCGTGGACATCGGCTCCGATTGCCATTTGTTCAACGTTGGTGACGAAGTATATTATGCGGGGAGCAATACGCGCCCAGGCGGACACAGTGAGTTTCATTTAGTGGATGAACGAATTGTGGGCAGAAAGCCGAAAAGTCTGGATTTCGCTCAAGCGGCAGCTTTACCTCTGACAAGCCTTACAGCAGGAGAAGCTTTTTATGAGCGCTTGGGCATCTCCAGGAATGCATCGGATAACGAAGGTAACAGTATGCTTATTATCGGGGCAGCGGGAGGTGTCGGATCGATCGCTACTCAATTAGCCAAGTTGGCTGGCCTTAGAGTCATAGCAACTGCCTCTCGTCCCGACTCGATCTCATGGACAAAATCAAACGGAGCAGACCACGTGATCAATCATCATCAGCCATTCGCACCCCAACTTAAAAATCTCGGACTAGCCGGGGTACAATATATTTTCGTGCTTAATCATATAGATGAGCACATGGCCGAGATGGCAGAAGTTATTTTGCCACAAGGAAAGATTTGTTCCATTCTGCCATTTGAAAAACCAGCCGAACTTCAAAAGTTATTTTCAAAAAGCGTAACACTCGTTTGGGAAATGATGTTCACCCGTCCGATGTTCCAGACAGATGATATGATTGAACAACATCTTCTTCTTAATGAAATCGCAGATCTGGTGGATGCCGGAAAAATTCATACAACGATGGCAGAGCGGATCGAACCAATTAATGCGGCTAACCTGCTGGATGCCTACCGAAAGAGCAAATCGGGTACTGCGATTGGCAAAATCGTGTTAGAAGGGTTTGAAAAGTAACGTATATCCGTCTAGTCTGATCACGGTCAAAAATCAACCAAAGGGTGTTGTCTCTCCAAAGTTAAGACGGAGAAACAACACCCTTTTAATACTACTTTAGATTCAATCTCCTATATCAGTCCAGACGAATCTCCTGACCTTTTTCGGCTGACTCGTAGATTCCGCATAGCATCCTGGTTGAAGCCACACCATCCGCAATGGGACTGATTGGCTCAGTACCATTCAGACAACAATCCACAAAGTGATCAATCTGGTTCTGGAAGGCAGCGTGAATATCGAGACCCTTATAATCTGTCTGGGGCTGGATATTCAGGATCGTATTGTGTTTCTCGGTGACGATGAGTGTCTCGGGCTCCAGTTCGAACCCACCACGCTCGCCGTACAATCTCACTGAAGATTCTTCCCCACGTGCATGCAGGGTAAAGCTCACATCTACCGCCAAAGAAGCCCCGTTCTCGAAGCGAATTAGCGCATTCGCCATATCCTCCACATTGTTGACAGCAGAACTGTAATCTGCGGCTTTGTAAAATGAAAGATGCTCGATATGGGCACGATTGCCCAGTTTTCGATACGTATTGCCACTCACCGAAACAGGCTTCGGTTTGCCCATCAGATACCAGCATTGGTCGATAATATGTACGCCAAGATCAATGAGCGGGCCACCGCCGGAACGGTTTTTGTCCGCAAACCAGCCTCCGGGATTTCCCAAGCGTCGCAGGATAGAGGCTTTGGCATAATACAGTTCACCAAACTCACCGGCATCGATGAAACTGCGCACCATCTGCATGTTGTTATCATAACGACGTACAAATCCCACAACAAAGGTACATCCGCTTTTTTTCACAGCCTCTTCAATCCGCAGCGCATCTTCCACGTTGGTTGCTACCGGTTTTTCCAGCAGCACATGTTTGCCTGCCTCCAGAGCTGCGATGGCAAATTCGGCATGGGTATTGTTCCACGTACAGATACTAACGGCATCCACATGCGGATCCTTCAGCATCTCCCGATAATCGGTGTACACGGATTGTGCACTATACTTCTCTGCGGCTGCGACTGCACGCTGTTCGTTCAGGTCACAGATGGCGTAAATGACGGCATTCTCGTTCTTGGCGTAACACCTCATATGAAGATCCGAGATAGAACCTGTGCCAATCATACCGATATGCAGCATTTTACTCGTACTCATCTTCTTCCTCCTTACCTTTCCAGAACATGGTTATGGTCTAGTCTGCCCGGAGCATGCCTTTGTAAATCCCTGGTGTTGAATTTTCGATCTTCACGGCCCCCAGTGTCTGAGCATAGAAATCTACGGGTCCTGCCGATCCTATGATCGCGTAAGCGTAACCATCTGCCTTCATGGCGTGCATACAGGCCAGCAGCAATGCTGTACCTACACCTTTGCCCCGTGCCTCCTGACTGACACCTGTTGGACCAAAGAAATTGCGACACGTCGCCTCATAACAAGCGAAGCCGATCATTTTCTCATGCTCAAGTGCAATATAACAAGTCACAGGTTGACGTGCAAAAGCCACATCACATTCATCCACCCAGGGCTGACTAAAATGGGATCTTACCCAATCCAGCACAAGCTGCTTCTCTGGTGCAATGGCTCTTCGGATGACAATGGAGGAATCCTCCAACTTTTTGAGTCCACTCTCTTGCTCTGGCAAATGGTAAAGCGCCACCAACATATCACTCATCTGACCTTGTTCCTCCTTGTATTGAATGTTAGCAACCACACTTGAATTCAAACCAACATCAAGACGATCCGTAATATGAATCACAGGTTATAGCACTCTCTTGAAACTTAACCCTATCTTGATGCCTGTAACCTGCAAGATGACTGATATTGCAAATTAGAACTGACACACTTCTTCCATAACTTACATAACAAGTGCAACCCTTGATCAAGTTGTCCCGTCTATAAGAATGAAGCGCGGCCCCAATTAGGAGTTTACCGCGATATAACCAAGATTAGAAGGGATGAAAATCAACAATGAACAACAACATGAAAAAAGTAAGCGCCCTGATGGTCCTGTCCTTGGCCCTGAGCGGTGGAGCTGCATATGCAGCTACTCTGGACAGTACACAACCCGTTAATTCAACCTCCGTATCCGCTGACAGCAAAGCAACTGAAGCCGTTAAAGTATCTGTGAACGGTGCGCCAATGGCTGACGGTTATTGGAACAAAGATGGTCAAGTACCCATGATTGCGCTGCGCGATCTCACGGAGGCACTTGGCATTGAACTGAAATGGAACAAGGAAAACAAATCTGCCGAATTGACCAAAGGAACGCTCTGGACACTTGTTACTACAGGCAAAGACCAGTATTCGGTCAATAAAATGCTGCTTAAACTGGGAACAGCACCCGAAATCACGGATGGCAAACTGTTCGTACCCGCTTCTTTTGCAGAAGAAGTACTGCATGGTCAAGTGAAAACAACAGGAAACCAGGTAAACATCTCTCTTGAAGAGGACGTGAAAACCGTTACTGAGCGTGGTGTCATTACAGGAATCAATAGCGAAGGCAAATATCAATCCATCCATATCGGCGGTGCAGGTACAGACGGTATCGTACTTAATGTCGGTGAGGATACTACTTTCAAATCCGCGGATGGCAAAGATATCAAACTCACTGATCTGACCATTGGTATGAACGTGGAAGCGGAGCATTCAGAGATTGCAACCCTCAGTTTACCGCCGCAAACACCTACCTACAAGGTCACTTTGCTGGATACCGTTGCTTCGGATTCCGAAACACAATTGAAAGAGGTTCTGGGTACAGCAGGCACGATTGAAAATGTAAAAACGGCTGCAGACAACATGACCCAAATTGAAATCTCTGGCACACGCCTGACTGAGACAGCACCTGATCACGTTATTCTTAACATTGGCAAGGATACACAACTGGTGAACCATGAAGGGGAAACCATCAAAGCAGAGAAACTGACCAAAGGGGCCAAAGTCATTGGATTCTATAGCCCGGTCCTGACTCGCAGCCTGCCGCCAATCGGAACAGCTTGGAAAGTAGTCATCGAAACACCAGCCGAGCAACCTGAAGCAAAATAAGCAGCATGGAAGAACGACTAACTGCTTAGTTCGCTGCCTTCCACGAGCATAGTGACATTATGTTCATCATGCAGAAATAACCTTACCCCACTTCCTTTTCCATGGAGGTGTGGGTAAGGTTATTCTCTATCCTGGATTTTACATAATCAATGTATAAATTTCTGTGCTAAAAATTTTTCACGAAATGTATGTAATTGTGATAGCACTATTTCGTTATTTCGCCATCCGTTTCAGCTTCTGCATCAATAATCGCTTCCGCCTCAATTTCCACCATCAGCAAAGGATCAATGAGCGCACTAACCTCCACCATCGTGGCGACAGGCTGGATCTGACCAAAAAATTCACCATGAGCCTTGCCCACTTCTTCCCACCGGGAAATATCAGTTACAAACATCCGGGTTCTCACGACATGAGACATGTCTGCTCCCAATTCTTTCAGTGCATTCTCAATAGTCTGCAAAACAAATCTTGTCTGTGCATATGGATCGCCCGCTCCAACAACCACACCGTCCTGCATGGCCGTTGTACCAGCCACCTCAATTCGGTTGCCAACACGGATGGCACGGCAATATCCCACAAGCGGCTCCCATGGGGAACCCGTAAAAACCTGTTGTCTGCTCATTCTGCTTTCCCTCGCTTTAATTGTCATTTTCCTTGATTAATCTTTGAAGTATATCAGCCCACTGCCCTTCCAGACAAGCAGAATCCGTTTCTTTCCCGATTAATTCTGTGCACATCAAAAAATCCCTGTAAGACAACGCATTCACCTCGGTAAATGGCGTTCTTACAGGGACTCTTGATACTGGTAAGTTGTATGCAAAATATGAAGCAATCTGCCTACAGTTTGATATTGGCCTCGTCAAAATATTCTTCAAGTGTCAATCCGCTTTTCACGATATCTGGCGCCAGATCGGTGCCGACATAGCGGATATGCCATGGCTCATACACATAGCCTGTTATATCATCCTCACCCTTCGGATAGCGGATGATATACCCGTATTCTGCTGCATGCTCGGCCAACCACTGGCCTTCTTTCGATGTACCAAACACTTCTTCCAGCGCATTGCCCACACTTGGACTGGAAACGTCAATCGCAAGCCCGGTCTGATGTTCGCTGTGGCCTGGGACAGAGCTTACACGATCCGTGTATTCCTGACCTTTGGTTTTGACATTATTGTTGTAGATCGATACTTGACGCTCATACGAACGGTATCCAGACACCGCACGAAGCTCAATACCGTCCGCTTTGGCACCTGCAAACAGCTTCTCCAGCGCCTCGGCAGCTTCCTTGCGCAAATGACGCTTCTCATGCGGTCCGTCGAAGGAGAACGGTACGTTAGGCTCCACCAGATCACTTGGCTCGTAGCCTTCAGGCAAGCTGCGCTGCTTGTTAACGATGACGGTCATCGCCTGTGCGTTGGTAACCACAGCTTGTGTATCAATCGTCGTTTGCAGTGCACTAATGCTGCGCTTCTCCATGAGTGGATCTTCTGTTGTAGCTCCGTTGCCTGCGTCAGAAGAACCCTCTTCTCCGGTTGAAGCATTGCCGGAACCACTGTCCGTGCCTTCACTGCTATTGTCCGAAGATGAGCTGTCATCCCCACCTGTGTTGTTGCCATCTTTGCCAGTATCCTCGGTCAAATGAACCGTGGTACCATCCGTCTCTTGCTGTGCGCTGCCTGCCGCGTTCAGACCCTGGTTCTCCTCTGAGCCCGAACCGTCCTGGCAAGCGGACAGCAAAGCTCCGCATATCATAAGTGAGGACAGCATGACCGCAACGTGGCGCTGTCGTCCTGTACGTAATTTCATGTAAAAACTCCTATCGCATATTGTAATAATGATTGCTGCATTCGTGCATGTGGGCTTGTCTTCCCCTGCGACAGTATACCTTAAATTGCAGCGAAGCTCCACCAGTAAAGCCCCCCTTGAGAGGAGGTCACCCTAAAGATATGCCGGGTGTACAGCTTGTACGGTCGTTTTTTGGACTTTTAGAGCCGTATCCCAAGGTTCTCTAGACAAAAGATGTTAATTGGAAATGGGTATAACCATTTCAGATAAAAGACTTGTGCTGATGCACATCACAAACAAGCGGGGGATGATCTGAGATCTCCCCCGCTCCGAGTGGTGCATCATTTGATTGCCGGGCTGTCCTTCTTCTTTTGGACAGCCTCCCACATCCGCGCAGCTACGCGCTCGCGGATCAATGCCAGCCCTGCGGCGGCAGGCACGCCTGGCAGCAGCGCCGCCAGCTCCGGCGTCGCCGGGGCTTGCCCGGCTGCGCCAGCCGCACCTTCACGGCGCCGAAGCCAGGCCCCGGCTGGTGCATGGCGCCGTCCGCGGCTGCCTCGGCGATCCACTCGCCGACGGCTGCGCCGCCTTCGCCGCCCCGCGCTTGCGGCCGGCCGGCCGTTTCGGCTGCGCGGCCGGGGCCGCTGGGATCATGGGCAAGTTCCTCCGCCCATGATCCCAGCACGCCGGCGAGCAGTGCTTCGCGCGGCAGGCCGGCGTGCGCCAGCTGCAGCAGCGGCTCGGCCGCGAAGCGCGCGGCAACGGCGCGCTCAGCGGCCGCGGCATGCGCGCAGCCCGGGCGGCCGCAGCTGCACGCCGCTGCACCGCCAGCGCCGAGCGTTGCGCCAGCGGCTGTGCCAGGCACGGCCTCAGCCGCTGGCGCAGTGGGCAGCAGCCCGGCGAGCTCTGCCGGGGCTGGGCCGCCGCGCAGCAGCGCGTACAGCGACAGTGGTCGCTTGCGCAGCTGTGCCAGCACAGCCTCGCGTTCAGCTTCACTGAGCTGCGGCAGCGTGCCTGTTACCGTGAACAAGCCTTTGGCTGATTCGGCCTTGCTTGCCGCTGCTGAAGCCTCTTTGCCTGCATCAACAGCGGCACTGACTTCTGCTGTCCATCCACCGGGGGACATATGCAGCTCTACATTCCATTTTTCGCTCACAACAATCCCCCTCCTTATCTCTACATTCTATATTCCTTATATATCTTAAAACTTACAGCCATGTCTCGCCCTGAAGCGAAATCAGACCGCGCAGCTCATCATCCGACATTTCGGTCAACCAGTTCTCACCAGAACCGACGACTTGCTCAGAAAGCGCCTTTTTGCTCTCAATCAGCTCATCAATCCGTTCCTCCAGGGTTCCCTGACAGATCAGCTTATGCACCTGCACGTTCCGATTCTGCCCAATCCGGAATACCCGGTCCGTTGCCTGATTCTCCACCGCAGGATTCCACCACCGATCATAGTGAACAACATGGCTCGCACGTGTCAGATTCAAGCCCACACCCCCGGCACGGAGAGACAGGACAAACAGAGACGGACCCTCCCCTTTTTGGAAGGTTTCCACCATATCATCCCTCTGCGACTTCGAAACACCGCCATGCAGGAAATACGGTTCTTCCTCATACCGCTGTGTAAGCCGGGATACGAGCAATTCGCCCATCGCCACATACTGAGTGAATATCAGCGCCGATTCACCGTTATCACGGATCGCATCCAGCAACTCCAACAGACGCTCCATTTTACCGGACGCCTCTGCCTTGCCATGATCCTTGCGGCTGCTGTCCGCCAGTACAGGATGATCACAGATCTGCTTCAGCTTGGTCAGAGACGACAATACAATCCCCTTACGGGCAATACCGTTTCGTCCATCCAATCCGCCCATCAGGTCATCCACCACTCGCTGGTACAGAACGGTCTGCTCTGGTGTCAGAGAACAATAGGATTTTAACTCCAGCTTCTCCGGCAGATCCTTGCGGATATCCGGATCACTTTTCAGCCTGCGCAGCATAAAGGGCGATACCAGCCGATGAAGCTCACGCAAAGATGCTGCATTTTCTTCCGACGGACCCATTCCTGTATACCGCTGGCGGAATGAAGAAGCCGTACCCAGATACCCCGGATTGAGGAATTGGAAAATGGACCACAGCTCGCTTAGCCGATTCTCCACTGGTGTACCCGTCATCGCAATGCGATGCGGCGTAGACAGCCGCATGACGCTTTGCGCTTGCTTCGTACGGTAATTCTTAATATATTGCGCCTCATCCAGCACAACGGTAGACCAGTGCAGTGAAGCCAGATCCGGGCCATCCCGGCCTGCCAGATGATAGGTCGTCAGCACAATATCATGGGACTGCGCTTCTGCCTGAAAAGCATTGCCATGCAAGCGTTGTCCTCCATGATGGATATATAACGACAGATTCGGGGCAAACCGCTTCAGCTCACGCTGCCAGTTCCCGAGCAACGAGGTAGGGCACACAATAAGTGCTGGCAGATGCGCATCATGCACATGTGGCTGTTCACCGTTCGCGGATTCTTCTTCCATTCCCATAAACGCTTCGTGCTCACGCGCTTCCTCAGCTGCGGCCTGCTGTTCCTCATGTTTCAAGTCAAGCAGGCAGGTAATAACCTGAATCGTTTTCCCCAGTCCCATATCATCGGCAAGACATACGCCGAAACCGAGTTCACGCATGGCGGACAACCATTGGTACCCCCGCTCTTGATAAGGTCTCAACTCGCCATGCAGCTCTGCCGGAACCTGACGCGGCTCAATACTGCGGAGCACCTGTCCGTCGAGCAAAAAGGACAGCAGCCCCTCAGATTCCGCACCAAAGACGGAAAGCCCCTTCCATGCGGTATCTTCGCCTTCCTCAGCTGCGAGATGCAGCCATTCGGAGAGTGGCATATATTGTTCTTCTTCTTTTTCATATAACGCAGAACCTGGCGAATCTCTTTCGTATCCACTTCAATCCATTCACCGCGGAACATCACATAAGGCACTGTTGCTTCCGCAAGGGCAGCCAGCTCCTCTGCCGTAACAGGTTTCCCGTCCAACATCGGTTCTGCCTTGAAGGCAACCAGCTGCTCCATGCCCAGTGCAGACGGAGCTCCAAGCGGTCTTTCTGTTCCGCGATTGAGCATCTGCAGACGTAGTCCGGCGCGGCGTTTCCCTGCACGGCTCCAGCGGGAAGGCATTAGTACCGTTACTCCCGCCTTCTGTAGTCGAGGCACAGCATAGGTTAAAAATTCAAAAAAGGCTTGCTGTTCCAGCTTCATTCCTTCCGGTCGTGCATGAAGCAGCGCCGTTTCAAGCTCCGGTGCCAGTTCTGCTGCATGCCCCAGCGCCATCAGGAGCTGTTCTGCAGCTGAACTATAACAAACCTTCCCTCGATCCAGATCGCGCTCCGGATGTGCCCAGATCGTGCGTGCAGGCAATCTCAGACCAGATTCCTGCACACTATCTGCCCAGAAGGTAATCCCCCACAATGTTTCATGATCACCCAGTGGCGGTTCCAGCCGCAGTACCAGCTTCAGCTCACCTTCTGTGGGAGCCGTTTCTTCACTGCCTACCACCGGTCTCGCTGTACCACCAGCTTCTTGCAGCGTTCCAATGAGCTCTGCCATTTCTTCCGTAGGTCCCTGAACTGTCACCGGGCGGAACATCGAGATCAGACTGTTCCACCACAATTCCACTACCGGAGAGGAGCCACGCCGGAATGACGTGCGGTATCGAGACAGTTCACTATCCATGCCTTCCATCTCACCCGTGACAACCGCATGAACCATTCCGCTCATAAATGAAAATAATACGGCCGCTCCCGCTTCCTCCCGTGATTCCGGTTCAGAAGATGCGTATGCTCCGGGAGCAGACAAGCCAATCGGCGGCATGGATTCCGCCAACTCCCGGAAACGTTCCACATCCGCTTCCTGCAGCAGACGCGGACGCCATACACCTGTCAGCGTTTCTTGTCCGGTCCGGCGACGCGCACCCGTCTTGGCGGCAAATTCAGCAGACGGAGCAAATTCTCCGCGCAGCAGCAGTTCCTGTGTAAACTGTGCTGCTTTTACCCAGTAGCGAATCTCTTCTCCAGCCTGAATTCCTGCCGCATTCAATATACTGTCATCCCAATGGAGCAGCAGCTTGAATGTATCTTTAGGCGATATTGCCAGTCCTTCCAACGTCCGTCCGAGCAATTGACGCCGCTTCGTACCCTTCGCTTCCGCGGCATTACGCATCGGATTGGGCCAACGAAGCTCCGCAAGACGCAGAGCGGCAGGCTGAAACAGACGACCCCCGTCGCCAAAATTCAGCTTCCTTACCACGTGGCTCCATGCATCCACACGCGGCTCCGATGTTTCACCGGAAAAACAAAAAAATACGTCACCAAGCCATACTCCATACAGCGATTGCATCATTACAGTCTCCCGTCATCCCTTCGCATTGTTACTCTCCATCATATACGAAAATGCTCGGATTTAAAAACGTTTACGCATAAAAAGTGCTACATCACTTCGAAAAAACATCTCTGAACCACTTCATACTATATTATGTATGCCTATTAAAAGGTGAAACACGCCACGCCTTTGCGTTTGAAGAAAGATGTTTACACAAAAAAAATGCCCCTTATCCCGAAAAGGGTAAGGAGCATTTTCATAATCCATTCGATATGCGCTTGGTATATGTCACTTAAGAGTTGCATTTACTGCAATTTGGTTAAGTTGCCCAGCAATACATCCAGATTAAGAATGCCTGCCTCATGATCGTCATTGTGGGCGATTTCCTTGAATATTCCTGTTGTGTAACGACGATATTCTTCCGTAGGCTCTTCAAATCGATCATATGTCACAACGGAATCCACGGAATCCACGACGAGCGGCACATAACCGTCGTGGTAAGGCACAACAATGATGCGTGTGGCAGGTGTAGGCTCCTCATCAGGCATGCCCAGCAGAACACGTACACTGACCACAGAAACCACTTTGCCGTACAGAGGTGTAAAGCCCTTGATTTCGGGACTGCCAAAAGGAACCGTGGTCACAGGGAGCATTCTGATAATTTCATGAACTTCATCAATACGAAGCGCACAAATCTGATTTCCAATCGAGAAATTAATGTATTGAACTTGAACTTCCTCATCCATAGTTATATCCAAACCCTTCTTGTTTTCAGTTTCATGGAAGTCTTGATTATCATAATCTTTACCATGAGAATTTACTTAGCACGATATCTACAGATCTAAGAACACGATCTCACGTTTTTCGTTAGATCCTTCATTTGTCGCTACTTGGACTGCACGCTGCTCAAGCCTTTACTATTATATCGGTCTATGTAAGATAAATTTTTACCTGCGGAATGATGGATGTCGATTTTGTGTCCCGATGGATGAGCAGAGCATTTGAATCGAACAACGGTCTCGACAAGGATACCCACGTCAAAAACACCTTCATGTCCACCAGATTCGCGGACAAGAAAGTGTCTTCGGTTGGTTCTTTTCAGCCTTCCTAATACAAATGACACGCCACCTGGCGTCCCGGGGAAATCTCCCTCATATCCGGAATAACAGAGCGGCATTCGTCCTTCACATACGGACAACGGGTATGAAACGTACAGCCGGAGGGGGATTCTCCGGATTGGGCACATCGCCGCCCAGGACGATCCGTTCCTTTTGCACATTCGGATCGGGAACCGGAACAGCGGACATCAATGCTTTGGTATACGGATGCAGTGCCTCAGTGAACAACTCAGATGTGGGCGCAAGCTCGACCACTTTGCCCAGATACATGACCGCTACACGATCACTGATGAACTTGACGACGGACAGATCATGAGAGATGAACATATACGTCAGTCCGAATTGTTCCTGGAGATCCTGCATCAGGTTCAGCACCTGTGCCTGAATGGACACATCCAGCGCAGAGACCGGCTCATCACACACGATGAACTTCGGGTTCAGGGCGAGGGCACGAGCAATACCGATCCGCTGGCGTTGTCCACCCGAGAACTCGTGTGGGAAGCGGTGCGCCTGATAGGGAGACAATCCGACTACTTCCATCAGCTCTTCGATTCGGCTTTTCAGCTCGTTTTTCCCCAACTTGTGATGGGTAATCAGCGGCTCCTCCAGTGTACGTTGTACCGTCCAGCGCGGATCGAGTGAGGCATACGGGTCCTGGAACACCATCTGCACATCCGTTCGGAAACGGCGCAGCTCTTCTGGGGCAGCTTTCGTACATCCTTGCCTTCGAAGAACACCTCGCCATCCGTCGGCTCAATCAGGCGCAAAATTGCACGACCTGTGGTGGATTTGCCACAACCGGACTCTCCGACCACGGCAAGCGTCTCACCCCGCTCCACAGACAACGTAACACCATCAACTGCTTTGACAGCACCGACCTGTTTGGAGAATAGGCCCTTGCGGATCGGATAATGCTTCTTCAGATTTCTGACTTCCAATATCGCACTCATATGATCCCCTCCTGCTGCAGCAAACAGCGGCAGCTGTGACTTGGTGCTGTCTCCAGTAATTCGGGCTGTATCGTCTCGCATCGTGCTTCCTTCACCGGACAACGTGGGGCAAAACGGCAGCCGGACGGCATATGGGCCGGATTCGGCACCTGACCCGGAATGGACTGAAGACGATCCTGATCTCCCGCAAGCTGTGGCAGTGAAGCCAGCAAACCGCGGGTATACGGATGCTTGGGATCGGCAAAAAGGGTTTTGACATCCGTCTCTTCCACCACTTGTCCGGCGTACATCACCATGACACGATCACACATCTCAGCTACAACGCCAAGATCGTGGGTAATCATCATGATTGCCATATTTTCCGTCCGCTGGAGGTCACGCATCAAGTCCAAAATTTGCGCCTGGATGGTCACATCCAGAGCCGTTGTCGGTTCATCCGCGATGAGCAGCTGCGGGCTGCATACCATCGCCATCGCGATCATCACCCGCTGGCGCATCCCGCCTGAGAGCTGGTGAGGGTATTGTTCTGCAATTTTGTCGGGGCGGGGAATGCCGACTTTGTGCAGCATCTCAACCGACCGTGCCCAAGCCTCTTTTTTGCCCAGCTTCAGATGGTATCGTGCCGCCTCGGAAATTTGTTTGCCGACTTTGAAAACCGGATTAAGCGAGGTCATCGGCTCCTGAAAGATCATCGCCATTCGGTTACCCCGAATCCGGCGAATCTCCCTTCCGGACAGCTTGAGCATGTCTTTCCCCTGAAAACGGACTTGTCCTGACGCCACACGGCCGATCTTCTTGGGGAGCAGCTGCATAATCGATAACGAGGTAATACTTTTCCCGCATCCCGACTCCCCGACAATACCCAGCGTCTCACCCTGCCGTATGGAAAGGCTGATCCCGTCCACGGCGCGGATGACGCCTGCATCCGTGATAAACTCTGTCCGCAAATCCGAAACTTCGAGCAGTGCAGTCATGTTGTTCCCCTCCCATACCATTACATTCTGAATCTTCTACACCCGTACTCATGTCCCTACCACTCTGCGTTCGTTCAGCTTGGTTCTCCAACCGTCCTTCTCTCCCAAAAAGAATTAACGGTTGAAGGTCGCAGTTCCTTCCGAAGATGCATCGTTCAAAACCTTAGATGCGGACTCCTCTTCCAGACCTTCCACACCCAAATATTTAAGCGCGCTGAGCGCATACACTTTGGCGCACTGGATAATCTGCCACACGGGTGCTTTTTCATTAAAATTGTGAATGGTGGACAGCTCTGCCGGACCATATTGCAAGACCGGAATCTGATGATTGCGGAAGTGGCGTGCATCGCTGGATGCCCATTGCAGCACACCGTACGCCTCTTCGCCGCTCACTTCGCTGATGCTCTCCACCAGTTGGCTAACGATCGGTTCATGCGCTGGAGTCCAGTTTGCGTTGCCCTGAAACCCAAACGGCTTCAGCTCTGACTCAATTCCCGCTTCAAGCAGCAGCGAGCGGGCACGGTCGAGCACATCCCGGTAATCCACACCAAATGGGACACGCGAATCCACCTGAACAGTGCAGCGATCCGCAACCACATTTACCTTGGTTCCACCCTGAATTGAACCGATATTTACCGTGACATGGTCGAACACCTGATAGGCCAGACCTGCCTGTTCGCGGTCACGCGCGTACTCCTGCGAGATGCGGATAATATCCTTTACTTCTTCCGGGATGTCCGGCTTGATGTCCCACAGCCGCTGCAAGGCTTCAATTCCTTTGGCTGCCTTCACAATCGCGTTATCCCCTACAATGGGCTGCAAACTGCCATGACCCGGCGTGCCTTCCACCGTGAACTCGAACCAGCAGCTCCCCTTTGTCCAATCGTTGGATGCTGCGGGCTGGAAGGTTCAGCGATTACTGCGGCGGTTCCGGTTGCAAGACCACGTTCGAGCACCCACGGCACCCCCAGATCACCACCTGTTTCTTCATCCGGGACAATCATCAGCGACAGGTCACCACGCAAAGGCACACCCAGCTTCGCCAAAATAACCGTTGCATAGATCAGGCCCGCAAGCCCGCCCTTCATGTCGGATGCTCCGCGTCCAAGCATGTATCCGTCCTTGATTTCGCCGCAGAACGGATCAAAATCCCAACGGGAGAGATCTCCGGCTGGCACAACGTCTGTATGACCACAGAAAATGAGATGTTTATCTGACTTGTCTGCGCCTTCTCCATTCAACGTCGATATCAGGTTAAACATGGTTTCCGTTGCCGCGTGTACTTTGGTGTCGATTCCAGCCTGATGCAGATATTCGATAATAAAAGCACTAATCTCACGCGAATCCCCTGGAGGATTCTCCGTGGGAAAACGGATCAATTGTGAACATAACTCCAGTAATTCGTCCTGGCCTTCCTCAATTGCCTCAAGTACCTTCCTTTTCCAATCCATCCTGATCAGGCTCCTTCCAAATATGGGTTGTATTGTGGTCAATACGAATCGTCAGAAGACAGGCATAATTGCCTGTCCCCCGAGACGTCCGTTCAATTACTGCTTCTTGCTAAGTGGATAGAAACGGAGAACCTCATCCGGGTAATACACATATCCGCTGACTTTGTTGTTCATGCCAACAACCCGGTTGTACTCGTAAAGATATGCCCATGGCGCTTCCGTCGTAATGATCTCCTGCGCCTTCATGTACAGTTCGTTGCGTTTTGCCTGATCCGGTTCGGAGCCTGCTTCTTCCCACAGTTTGTTCACTTCCGCATTGTTGTAATGAATGTAGTTGGAAGAGCCTTCACCGTAGAGCAGGAAGCCCAGGTGGTATCCAGGATCGTTAACAAAAGAAGTCCATTTAGAAATGTAAGAGACTAAATTCCCGTCTTTTTGCTGTTCCAAGAACTGAGCACGAGCCACTTTGTTAATGTTCATTTTGATACCGATTTTGGCCAGCTCGGCTTGGATCAGAACCGCGTCATATTCCCAATCATCAAATCCGGAACCGAGGGTAAAGTCAAAGCTGAACCCTTCCGCATAACCTGCTTCTTTCAACAATTCCTTGGCTTTGTCCAGATTGTACTCGTACACATAGCCTGCATCCGTAAAACCTGGTGTGTTGCTTGCTACAGCACTCTTCATCTCTTTGGCCTGACCGTACATAACATCGTTGATTAATTGGTCATACGGGATCGCATAGCTGATGGCCTGACGCACTTTTTCATTATCAAACGGTTTGACATTGTTGTTCATCGCGAAGAACAAAATGCGGTTACTCGCATTCGACTTGATCGTCAAATTACTGTTCTCCTGCAAAGCCGCAACATCTTTGGGAGGAATCTCGATCGCCATGTCTACGTCACTTTTGTTCAGCAGCAGCACACGGTTGGAGGCTTCCTTCGTGAATTTCAGCGTGACTTTGCTGAGCTTCGGTGCACCTTGCCAGTAGTCGTTGTTGGCCTGGAAGACTGCTTCACTGGCCGGGTCCCATTTTTCAAGCGTGAAAGGTCCTGATCCGGCAGCATTTGTTTTCAAATAATCGTCACCTTTTTCCTCGACCAACTTCTGGTCCACAATGGAGAAGGTATACATGGCAATGATTTGGGTGAACATGTGGTTTGCTTTATTCAGTACGATCTCGACTGTGGAGTCGTCCTTGGCTGTCACACTCTTAATGTCCGCCATTCCGTATAGAAAGCTGCCGGAGCTGGACTTCGCCACACGGTCAAAAGAGTACACAACTGCATCCGCATTGACCGGATTTCCACTTTGGAATTTCAAACCGCTTTTGATTTTGAATGTATACGTCATATTGTCATCAGACACTTCCCAGCTTTCGGCGAGCATCGGCTGAATATCCTCTGTGTTGGCAACGTCAGCACCATCTACCGTTTTGACACCATAGGTTACCAACTGGTCATAGGTTGCCAGAACCAATGTATCCGAGGTCAGGTCATTCGCCTCCGCCGGGTCCATTGTGGTTCCACCCTCAGAGTAAGCAACCGTCAGTGTAGGCGCGGGCTTCGTATTCTCTCCTGAGCCGGATGCCGCAGGCTGCTGGTTGGCATTGCTGGCACAGCCGCCAAGAACAACGGTAAGAGCAATCATTGCAGAAAACCATTTGAGCTTTTTCATTTTTAGTTTCCTCCCCTTTTTGAACCAGTCTTATGATGTGATACTGTAAAACGTTGCAGCTTTTATTAGACAGAGCGAATATGTGCACCAGTACCTGATAAGCAGCTTGCTATATTCCTGATACCAACCGCAGCAGCATTCGATCAGCCTGCCGGTGGTGATAGAACCTTGCACACCTTTATCTCAAGGCATTCCCCGCAAATCGGTTCCCCCATCCAGCTATCTATGAATCGGTTCTGTAGAGGCAGATATGACCATCCTCTATTTTCCCGAACGCAACCTTGGGTCCAGCACATCACGGAAACCATCTCCGAGCAGGTTAAAGCCAAGAATGGATGTGGCTATAGCCAGCCCAGGGAACGTCACGAGCCACCATTGTCCGGAAATGATATACTCCCGACCTTCAGAGATCATGGCTCCCCATTCGGCTGTAGGCGGTTTAACACCAAGACCGAGAAAGCTCAAACTGGACGCCGTCAGAATGGCAAAACCCATACCGAGTGTGGCCTGTACCAATAAGGGTGCCAAAGCATTCGGCAAAATGTGGCGAAACAGAATTACTCTGTCCCTCACACCAATGGCTCTGCTGGCCTCCACGTACTCCTTCTCGCGCAAGGATACCGTCTGTCCATACATCAATCTGGCAAACTCAGGAATGCCGACAATCCCTACAGCAATCATGGCACTCGTCAGTCCGTTGCCGATGGAAGCCGCAATTGCCATGGAGAGGACCAGCGAGGGAAAGGCAAGCAGTACATCCATCACCCGCATAATGATATTGCCGGTACGTCCACCGTAATAAGCAGCAATTCCACCAAGCGGAACCCCGATGACAAACGAGATGCTGACGGCAATCAAGCCTGTCCAGATGCTTATTCTGGCTCCATACAGAACACGACTCAGAATGTCCCGGCCATAGTTATCCGTACCAAACCAGTGACCACCTGACGGGGATTCCAGCTTCACGGCCGTATTCGTCACGTACGGATCATAAGGGGCAATCCAGGGCGCAATAGCAGCAATGACAGTCCACATGACGATAAAGGTCAGACCAATGGCAGCGAGCCGATTGCGAAGCAACAGTCTCAGAAAGGTTTTGGGTTTAGGAACAACCGCTGGTACAGGTTTAGTTCCCATGGAAGTCGGTGCGGCAGTACTCACAGCGGTACTCCTCCTTTCGCGGCGACCCTATTCATAACGGATTCGTGGATCAATCAATCCATAGACCAGATCCACCGCCAGATTTATAAAGCTGAACAGAATGGCACTTACGAGTGTGAACGCCTGAATTGGTGCATAATCGGCAGCCAAAATCGAATCTGTGACATAACCACCGACACCGGGCCAGGAAAAGATCGTTTCCGTAATTACCGCACCACCGAGTAATCCACCGAACTGAAGGCCAAGCACGGTCAACGTGGGAATCAGGGCATTGATCAGGGCGTGTTTGCCGACGACAGCGGTTTCACTCAAGCCCTTGGCTCGTGCAGTACGCACATAATCCTGTCCGATGACTTCCAGCATGCTGGATCTGGTCATACGCGCCACTATCGCCATCGTTCCTGTGCTCAGGCATATTGCCGGGAGCAGTAAATGTGCAAGACTGCTTTTGAGCGCAACCATATCTCCAGTCATAAGACTGTCTATCACGTACAATCCGGTGATATGCGTCGGTGGATTGAGGTCTCCGCTGATACGTCCCATTGGAGCTGGAGCCCAGCCGAGGATGGAATAGAAGATGTAAATAAATAGCAGTCCCAGCCAGAAGATCGGTACACATGCTCCAATCAGGGAGAACACTCTGGAGATGTGATCTATAAAGGACTCTTTTCGAGTTGCGGCGATGATACCTACCGGAATCGCAACACAGATGGCTATAATCACACTGGCCAGCGTCAGCTCAATGGTTGCCGGAAAGCGGGTGGCGAAATCACTCAGCACCGTATGACCAGTATGGTAGGCGAAGCCCAGATTGCCTTGAAGCAACTGTCCCACGTAGCTAAAAAATTGTACAAATAATGGCTTGTCCAATCCCATGTCCATTCGGATTTTGGCAATGACATCATCCGTGGCCTGTTCGCCAGCCATGACAATGGCCGGATCTCCCGGAAGAACGCGGGACAGGATGAAGGTAATCACCACAATGCCGATCAGCGCCGGAATCATCTGCAGCAGCCTTCGGAGCGTGTAAGCAAACAATCGATCAACCCCTTTAACTCTGATGTCTCACTTGCTGTTTTACGGTTCTCTGTGGACGGCCCAGTCTTAAAAACTTGTCTGTTTATCCGTCTCTTCTTTGTAATTGTGCTTATTTTACCTATAATCCTTGCGTCGAACTACGTCCCTTTTAGCTAAAAAAAAGCACAACCGTTTGTCGATTGTGCACTAATGTCTCCTATTAATGTTATGTTAAATTACACTCTAAGACATAGTTCGCTATTTTTCGACCTATATCTACCATATCCTCCATTGTTGATTTTGCTGTAGAAGCATGTGCCCGATGGGCAGGACCTACACCTCTTGTTTATCCTGCTTCATGTAGTAATACACAAGACACAGATGACATACAAATTGTTCACGCGGCTGGTTCAGGTCGAAGCCTGTAATATCCCGGATACGCTCCAGCCGGTATTTCACGGAATTCCGGTGAATATAGAGGCGATTTGCTGTCTCGATCAGGCTCCCCCTGCTCTCCAGATAATAAAAAAGGTCCGCAGCAAGTCACCACTGTGTTCATCGTCATAAGCCCGCAATTTTCCCAGCTTCCGCTCAAACAATGCCGCAAAACCCGGATCATTCGCCGTTTCACTCAGCAAATGATATACCTCCACATCCTCAAACCGGGTTGTACGCCCACCCGACAAACGGGAGGATACCATCAGGGCATTCCTGGCCTCGCCATAGCTTTGATGCATATTCCAAAGTGGAACCTGGGTGCCCACGCCTGTCCTGAACTGTCCAAGCTTGTTGGCCGGATCTTCGAGCCATAGCCCAATGGTATCGGTCCAAGATTGAACGTCATCCATCCACACTGCATCCCTGGATTCCGGTGTTGGCAAAAGAGGACTGCCCTGTTGGTCCGGAATTCAATATGAGGCGCTACTCTCCGTTTTCTGGCCTCCTGACCAAGCAATTCGGTCAACAGGTCTTCATCCGGAGCCGTCTCCCCTTCCATCACGGCCACTTCCCATAAATGCTCCGGATTCATGCCGAGCTTGCGACCTCTCGATTCAGCTTCATGCGGTAACAGTAGAGGGGGTGTCAGCAGCTCGTCGATGAAATTGCCTCGAAGACGCAATTCGGTATCTTCCGCCACCTTGTTCCTCATCAATTCCAGCGATAGTACCAGTCTGGCCTGTTCAATTCCGACTTGTTCCATCTCATCCAGGGAGTCCTTGTCCACCAGCAGCCGGGCAACCATGCGCCGATCCAGATTAATCTCCCATACAAGTGGGTCCACAGCTTCCTTCCAGTCATAATCCGGTGGTGAAGACACAATCATCTGTCCCGCATTATCAATAACACCTACAGGTGCCTGAAGTAGTTCAGCCACATTGTCTCCTACAGCCTGAATCCCGCTGTTTTCAAGCACCATGGTCATCAGCGTCCGATATACTTCCTCTGACCTGCGAAGCAGTGCGGCCTGTCGATCCAGTACCAATTCCATAACAGGCTGCGTAATATCCATGTATGGTATTTCCGGAGGAATCTCAATGATGGGCAGACCGCAGTCATTACTGGCTGCAACGGCTTCTTTCGGGATTTCTTTGAGGAAACGCGCTGGCTTGATGGCCAAAGCAGCAGCCCCGGCTTCATTAAGCGTATAAATCAGTTCTCCGAGCAGCCCTGGATTATCGCGAATTGAGTAGGCTGTTGTCAGCATAAGCATGCCTTCTCGCAACCATCCTTGCAGATCGGGCACCTCCATAATATCCACGAACCGCACAACCCGATCCAATCCCTGGTGTCCGCTAATGACTTTGGCCTTGCTGAGTATAGGAATATTCAACAGTTCTTTCAATGTTATACCTGTCGTTTTCAAGCCTATCGACCACCCTGAGCCAGATTTGCATATCATTCTTGCATACTGCATCTCATTTTTTTGGATAGTTTACCAGACTATCTATTCAAAAAAAACGGGAAATTCTATGATATCCATATAAAATGAAATGATTTCACAAAATAAAGTAACAATAATACGTTGTTAGATGTAGTTAATCACATTAAAAATAAACTCATTGCTTTATCGCGCCACATCAAAATAAAACAGAATAAATTATACATCCCCCTTTGCATACATTCGCCGCGCTCCTCCCATCAGACCCGGCAACCCTTTATCCAACATAAATAACGCCGATGCAGTTATTCCACCTAGCATCGGCGTTAGAAACAAACCCTACAAACCTAAAAGTCAGCCAATAGCACACATCCCGCAAGCCCTTGATCACACATTCAATGCAGACACGGCTGCCCCTAATGAATAGATCGGGTCAAGCGCTCGGATATGCAGTTCTTTTTCCACTTCTATGGCGAAACCCATCGTGGCAAAACCGGTACACGCAAGAACGATGGACTCGGCACCTTCCGCCTTCAGTCTTCTGGCTGCTTCCATAGCTGCGATTCGCCCCTGTGGCGTGTTGAGATCCAGCGTAGTTACCACACCTTCGGGACGCTCCATCCCAATATAGGCATCACCCAGTATTCCTCGAATCAGGAGTGGCACTTCCTTCAGGATGGTCAATACGCCTACTCGCGCTGCTGAAGTAAGCGCAAGATGTGCAGCACATGATCCAGCACCATAGACGGGGATGTGAACAGCGGAACGTATGTCTGCGAGAGCTGGATCGGCTGCACAACTGATACCGATAGCGGTACAGCCTTCCTGTTCGAGTTCCCGCGCCAGATCCACAATTTTGGGAATCGATTGAAGCTCTGTGGCCTGATCATATACCCCCAGCGGTTGATCGGGAATACAGCAACTCCGAACCGGAACGCCATATCGCCCTTCAATCAATGCCCCGTGTCTGTGGATATCCTCTTCATGATGAAGCGTAATCACTCTGATAAGACCCAACATCGGCATTCCTCCCCAGGCTGTGGATATCTTGTGCATATGTTACCCACAAACTGTTGATAGTTACCCCCAGTTATGTGGATAACTATTTATATATTGTGAATATGTTGTGTATTTGTCGCCAAAACTACCGCGTAATTTACGTATCGGTCTCCATTGTGGATATGTTGTGTACGCTCTCATACACCTTTTCTTTGATCCACAAGGATATCTTTGATTTTCCTGCTCTATTTCTGATCAAGCAATTCTCCCTGACGCATAATCAACACATCATCAATGTACACATCCGGCTTCTGCACAACGGCATCAATATGAACACCAGCTGCAACTGTGCCACCAAAGGTATTGTTACTGCCAAAAGCAACATGAATGGTGCCGTACACTTTTCGTCCTCCAGGACAACACCTGTAATTCGAGCCTTGTCATTGGTACCAACGCCGAATTCTCCAAGAATTCGACCATCACCTTCGCCCAGCATGGATAACAACTTGTCTCCTTCAGCGCCAGTTGCCGTAACAAGGCGGCCCTCTCTAACCGTCAATAGAACAGGTTCGCTGATCGCACCTATTCCTGCGATTGAGCCGTCCACCAAAATTCCACCCTCTCCAATGCCTTCAACGGGGGCGATATACGCTTCACCGGAAGGCAAGTTGCCGGACTCACCTGGCTTGAGGTACATTCCTGTACTCGGTACGCCATTGCGTCCCTGTATGGAGAACGACAGCTGGTGTCCATCTTTCTCGATGCGGACGCTGCTGCCTGCACTTAGCATGGCTGTGACCTTATCTGTCAAAGCCTTCACCTTGGGATATTCTGCGGTAATAGCGCCGTTCATGAACATATCGTCCGTCATACCCGGCATCGTCGCTACCCGAGTTCCAGCAGCTGCCGCCTGTTTACGAGCCTGCGTATGGGTTAGTGAATAGCGGGTTACGCATACGGCAACATCTGCACGCTTCATCGCTTCGGCGATCGGTGCAGGCGGCTCTTCACCGGATTTGCTTCGTTCCTTCATCACCATAAGCACCACATCTGCTCCCAATGCCTTGCCCGCCTCATATATGGATTCGGCCAGTTCTCTCTTGGCATCATCCGCCACGACAGCCAGCGTCTCACCACTGCGAAGTCCAAGGCATTCCACCAAAACATTTTTACTGACGTCAATTCGTTGCTGATTCATCTGTTCGTCTCCTCCTGTGTCAGACCATTTCCGCTACTAGCTTACCCATTAGAGCATTCGACAAAATGACCGGGATTCCTGCGCTGGCATTGGCAACCCACTGACGGTGGCGCTCATCATACCCCATGCAATCCAGTAAAATGAGTTCAACACGTCCCTTCAGTGATTCAGCCGCCTGACGGAATTCGGCTTCGCCGGATGTGTAGGGAGAAGCTGCGGCAAATGCAGGCTGGACCAGGGAAGAAAACTTCAGATCGAGCTGTCCCCCTTGCTCGGGTAATGGCCCGATAAGCCCGAGACGTCGCCCATCGGCCATGGCCTGTACCGCTGGAGGAATAATGCGATCAGGTTCAATAAGGTGCACCTTGGCTGAACGCAGACCCGGGAATGAACCTGTGCACAGCAACAAAATATTGGAGATGCCCAAGGCTTCGATCTCACGGATTTTGCGATCCAATATCGGCCTGATTTTTTCACGGGATACGATGGCTGAACTGCCGTCCAGCAGTCGGGAAGTCAGGACATAATCACCAGGCTCCGGTGCCAGCTTAGCGATCTGTGCTGCCGACAGTCCGTCCAACAACCCGACCTGAACAAGTTCGGCCCGCCCCTCCAGATGCTTCTCGATGACAGGCGCAACATCGGTCCGTGGAGCTTGTCCAATCGTAATCATGCCAAGCTGCTTAATCATCTTATAGCCTCCTACATATCAGATCGGCTGGTAGATGCCACGTTTATCCATAGCAGCCTTTCTACCTGCCGCATCAATCGTGACCTTCTCGGATTAAACTATGCAGAAGGAGCGGCCTGCTGTATCCCCGGGTCTGAAGCACTTTCATCGATCCATACAGACGAGTAATCAGGTTATATTCCTCCTCGTTGTAGAACGAACAGGTGCCATTCGTGAATTCCTTGGCTGTCTCCACGACCAAACGAACTGCGCTTGCAATATCAACCTCATGGCTCGCTCCTGTGCCGCATCCCGGGACTGCAGATTGAGCGGTTATAGCTACGCCTACAACGGGTGCATGGGTAGCCACAGCTGGCTGCAAAATGGAATTGATATGGTATAAGTCATTGCCATAAGGAGTAATATCCTGCGTCGTAATCGGGAAAGTCACCGGTAGCTGCCCTGTGGTCATCTCCATGATTCGAAGCAAATCGTCACTTACCCGTAAAATGTATCCCTCTTTCACCGTTGGCGAAATGGCGATGCCTTTATGGTTAATCACCCGGTTTCCTTTGGTGGTATCAATGGACAGGATGGCTTCCATCTCGGGCAGAACCTCATGCTCATTCATCTGCAAAATGTCGACCGGGGAGTCCATAAAATCAACCGGCTCATGCGGAAGAGTAGGTGCATCCGGACAGATATGCGTCGTCACAATGACATCTCCCTTGAGCGAATCGCCCTTGGTCTGCATATCGGCCAGCTTCAGTCCTGCTGCAACAGCAGCGACGGCGCCATCGGCATCCGACACGAGTCCGATGCGTGTTGGACGGGCACCAATTCCACCCAGCCGTCCGACAATTCCCATCGTCGGGGCCTGCCCTCCGGACAACTTGCCGTCCGTACCGGGGATGATGATTTTGACAAAATCCGTACTTCCCTTTTCCCCTTGTACCGTCAGCACTTCAACCGAAACCTGTGGATATTGAACAAATAATTGCTTTACACTCTCACCATTTACATAAGCGCTGTCCAGCGCGTCCAGTGCCAATAACGTTTTTTGAAGTGGCATCGTACACATCCTCCTCTTAGCTGTTGATCTTGAAATCAAGTCTATCGCAGTTCAGAAGAGGGTCACAATGTACCGCCTTGCCAAAATGAGCATCGTTTTATTGTGCGACAAGTATAAATGGGAGTGAAAATAACGCTTTCATTCATTTTATCTAACTGTATGTGTAATATAATTTAACATTTTATTATGGAGTGCCCTGAATATGGTGTGATTTTGGGAATGCACACTTCAATTCTACGCTTACCTTCTGTTCATTTGCCATTTCACGAGCAGTGAAGCCGTTTCCTCCGCATGAAACAGGGGAAATTGGTGTCCATAGGGAAGTTCCACTTGTTGGACGGATGAATGGATATTTTCGGGGCGTGAGTATCCCATATCGTTTATCGCCCAAACCATTAGGGTACGTTGCGCTTGCGCATTCGTCTGAGAGACTTTATCGTTTGGATGGGACTGTATCCAGTGGAGCAAATCAGCATTCGCTCCTGCGATGCGGGAGACTTCAAACCAGAAGATGCTCTCCTTGCATAGCCTTCCAGCAGGGTTGGATTGATCTCAGAAGCATCTGTGCTCTTTAGCTGCTCGACCACTTGCTGTGGGGTCATCCGTGATAACATTCCTTGCAGCATTCTTCTCGGGAACTTTGATATCAGGCGCTGTATTCTGTCCTTCGATTCTCCCCACACGGGTTGCAGCATGGCGAGCTGAATATGTTCCCTCACACTCTCCTGCATGACCATTGCGGCTATCGATGCCCCAACGGAATGTCCTATCAGTTTGACTGGACCTTGTACCTCATTCAGAACACTTCGAACCGCCTCGACCTGTCCTTTGAAAGCCATCCCTTTTCCCCTGTTCCGATGAACTGGAGAACGCCCAAATCCGGCAAGATCCACAAGCCATGCCGGGTTTCCCGTCATACTCCATAACGCATCTCCCAGAGAAATCATATCGTCAGCACTGCTCATCAAACCATGAACAATCACCCATGGGTCACCCTGACCCTCATGGACCAGCACCGCCAGATTGCCCTTGCGCGTCCGAGTCCAGCCTTGAGGCAGATCATTCTGTGCAGGATAGCTGAAACGATAATCCAAATCGGCTGTCACGTAAGGCAATAGCTCGCTAACTTCAGGCAACTTTAGTCCCATTCGCTGAAATAACCGCTCCGTCTGCTGCACTTCAAACTCTTGTTTGGTAATAAACGCGATTGATTCGGGCGGTATTCCGCTGATCTTTGTGCCACCAGCCTTCATCGCTGCATGGATCATGGGCAGAGGCACTGACCATCGAGGTGCAGATACATCCAACTCTGCCGCAAGTAACCGAATCAGTTCCTTCATATCCGGACTGTCAGCTTTTCTGGACAACAAGGGATATGTGCCGCCGGATGGATTGCTGTCCTGAGTTAGAAAAACGAGAGTCTGTGCCACCACATCATTGGATACAAGGGGCAGCCAATGCTGTAGGCCACCAGGAATCACCGGCATTCTACGCCTTCTCATCGCTTGTATCATCATGCCAATTCCGCCGGTTTGTTCAGTTGCACCTGTGGGATATGGACCGACGACCGTACTCGGGTTTACAACAGATAAGACATATGAATGCTGCTCAGCGTGCTGTCGAATATAACGGTCCGCTTCGAATTTCATATGCTCATAGGCACTTTCGGAATGGAACGCTTTGCTCATCCATGATTTCTGTCTGTTCGACTTATCCTCAGCATCTCCATTGGCTGATGATATGGGCGGAGAGTTCTTCCTTCCATATGGACTCATAAAACCAACCACGTGGATAAAGTGCCTCAATCCGTGTTTGCGCTGAATATCTTCGGCGAGTTCGGCAATGCCTCTTGCTCCATTCATAAAAATCTTTTCTGCCACCTTCGATTGCAATGTGACATCCATCGTTCCACCTGCATGAATAATGATGTTGGCCTGAAGAGCACGCTCACGATCAGCTTTGGTTAGACCCAGACCTGGGGCTGACAGATCTCCCTGAATACAGATTATTCGGCTGAAATCCGTCATTCCGTATGCTTTAAGAGCCTTCCTCGCTTTGGATTCAGAGCGTACAAACAGCAATAACTGGGCCTCACTGTCCCCAAGTTGCTTCACTACCTCCTTACCTATAAATCCGGTACTTCCTGTCATCAAAATAGTGGTTGATTGAGTCGCTATGTTGTTCTTAGCCTGATAAGGACCGGTCTTACGTTCTGCATTTGATAATGATGAATGATGTATACTCATTTCTAATCTCTCTCCCTTTTTAGCTCTATCTTATTTAGTACTATTTAGTACTAGTTGTATGCAAAAAAAGAGCTTCGTTTACCGAAGCATTTGACAAAATGTACGTGCTGATTGTTCAATAATCCCTATATCGCGCGCAGTCTCCGCGAGTACAAGGGACCCTTCCAAAGCCGCAATAAATAATGAAGCCGCCGGTCCCGGTTCAATTCCTTTACGGAATTCTCCACGATCCAGTCCTTGCTGTAACAGCTTTTCCATCATCGGCTGCAGATCCCGGAAAAAGCGGGCTATACTTTCTTTCACTTCGGGCGCGCTGGCTGGTGTCTGCATATACAGTGTAATAAATGGGCAGCTTCCTTTATAATCGCGCCCTTCCATGCCTGCTGATAGTGATGCTATAAACGAATAGATTCGTTCTGTCACCTCTCGTTCACGCTGACTGAGCAGCAGGTATATTTCAGATTCATACTGGGCAATCCAGTATTGCACCACAGCCTGGAGCAATTCCTCCTTGTTTTTGAAATGATAATAGATATTCGATTTGGATACGCCGCTTACCCGCACGACCTCGTCCATGCTGACATAGCTGTATCCCTGACGCAAAAATAACTGAGCGGCTACTTCCACTGCCTTGGTCCGATTGACCGGATTGGAACTCTTGGATTTTAAAGATCCGGAGATTGATTTTTCATTTGTCATATTTAGAACTATACAGTACTAATTAAACAAATACAAGTTTTGCCGTTAACAAAAGATGCTCTTTGCCCGAAATTTGTCGCACTTGTCCACATTTGGAACGTTGTACACACAGGATATCCACATATAGTATTAACCCTGTGTTAAATATGTCAATGAGAGGCTAGATACGATGGGGTTATCCACATTTCTGAAGCATTATTCTTCCGATCTGCGATCGGGGAGCCCCAAAACTAAAAAAACAGGCCAACCAGAATGGAATTCTGGCTGACCTATTAGAGTGGACTACTTATCCAATCATTTGCGAAATGAATTTAAGCCTGTGGATACTAGTATGTGGATAACGATTCAAGGTTGAGATCCTCATACTTTACTTATACGGATAAGTGATCCGTGTTCGTTTACTTTTTCAGACTATCCCAGTTTTGTTGCAATGCATCAAGCAGGGCTTTTTTGTCAGATTTGCCTGCCACATACGCTTGAATCGTGCTGCCGAATTCTTGTGGAACACCTTCAGGGAAACGGTTGAAGTTCCAGCTTAACGTTTTATTTTCCTGACTGTATTTCATAATATCAGTTGCGAGGTCACCCAGATCCTCTTCGGATGCCTGAATTGAGCTGAACGCAGGGATAAACTTGAATTCTTTGGTCATGTATTGTTTACCGATATCCGATGTCACGAGCCATTCCAGGAACTCTTTCGCTTCCGGTTTCACTTGCGAATTCTTGTTCACAACCCAGTAGTTCGGTACGCCAACGAACAATTTGTCATTCGGTTCATTCGTAATTGGCATTGGTAGAATGCCGAGATTCAGATTCGGATCAATTCCATCAATCTGTACCTGAGTCCAGTTCCCTTGCTGCATCATCGCCGCTTCTCCACTTGCAAACAGAGTCACTTGTGTATTGTAATCAGTTGTCAGTGGGTTTTTGTTGCTGTATTTCAGCGTCAAGTCGAGCATGTTCATCCAATCTGTGAACACTTGGTTACCAGGGATTTTCTCTGTGCCTTCGTTAAGACCTTGGATAAATTTCACCGGATCTGCCTGATTCGCAAATGCCACGTTTACGTTATGATTCCCGAGTACCCACCATTCCTGATATCCATTGGAGAACGGGGTAATACCTGCGGCTTGAAGTTTCTGTGCAGCCTGATCCAATTGTTCCAATGTGGTTGGAATTTCAGTGATGCCTGCTTTTTGGAAAAGGTCTTTGTTATAAATGAAGCCATAACCTTCCAGCGCCAGCGGTTGTCCATACAGTTTGCCGTCTTTGGTCATCGGCTCTTTGGCCACATCAAGCACATCTTTTACCCATGCCTCACCTGACAGGTCTTCCAAGTATTCGAGCCATGTGTCCAGTTCACGATATCCACCAACGTTGAAAATGTCCGGTTGTTCGCCTGAAGCGAACTTGGCTTTCAATGCAGCGCCGTAGTCACTGCCGCCACCCACAGTCTGAATGTCCAGCTTGATGCCTGGATGGGATTTCTCGTATTCCGCTTTGAGACGGTTAAGCGCTTCCGCAATTTCGACTTTATATTGAAAGATTTTAATGGTTTTGTCCCCTGCTGCTGCCTCACCGCCACCTTGGGCGTCTGTGTTAACAGGACTTCCACTCTTATCTCCGTTGCCACAACCTGCGAGCATTACGGAAAAAGCAATTAGCATAAGCAACGTCAACTTGGTCATTCTTTTCATACATACACTCTCCCTATAGTAGTTTCAGTATAACAGCTTGTTGGCTTTATTCAGCCACCGAGGAGCAACAGCGACCGAAAGCGCACATGATCCCGGAGCGGCCCGCTCTTGCATACCTCTTTGCCTTACCATTTTGCCTTACATCTTTTCTTACTTGATCTTCCCTTTTTGAACTTTTTGCACTTGTTCATTTCTCTTCAGAAGTCAGGCGCATGCTATGCGGGCATGACTCCCTTTGCACCCACCGTGCGAGGTCGGAGCGGAGGGATCATGATGCGCTGGAGGAGCGGAGCGCTCGCCTTTGATACTCGGTGGCTTCCTTGCCTTAATTCATTCAGGCCACCGAGGAGCAACAGCGACCGAAAGCGCACATGATCCCGGAGCGGTCCGCCCTCTCACTCCCCCACATGATCCCGGAGCCGCACAACCCCCTCGCACTTACCCTTTAACTGATCCGGCGGTAATCCCCTGAATGATGTATTTCTGCATCAGCAGGAAGAAGATAATAATTGGCATGATGCCAAGCACCAGTGCAGGCAGGGCTAGATCCCATTGCTTCGTATATTGTCCGAAGAGCGCAAAGGTCGCAATCGGAATGGTACGCAAATTGGAGCTTTGCAGAATCAGGGATGGCAGCAGATAGTCATTCCAGATCCAAAGTGTATTCAGGATAATGACGGTAACATACATCG
This sequence comes from Paenibacillus sp. 1A_MP2, assembly GCF_052244825.1. NCBI lineage: Bacteria > Bacillati > Bacillota > Bacilli > Caryophanales > Paenibacillaceae > Paenibacillus > Paenibacillus sp. 1A_MP2. Next base: position 6,668,300 of record NZ_JBQQCS010000001.1, read on the forward strand.
GCTTCATGAGCGGGAATACAATCCGGAAGAACACGCCGTAAGCGGAGCTTCCATCCACTCGTGCCGCTTCCTCAATTTCGAGCGGAACCGATTTGACGAATCCGTGGAACAGGAAGATGGACATCGGTGCGCCAAAACCGAGATAACAGATGATGAGTCCGAACAGACTGTCGATCAGTCCAAGATTACTGGTTACAGTAACGAGTGGAATCATGATAGACTGAAACGGAATCACCATGGCGGCAATGAACATGCCAAACAGAATCCGGTTGAACCGGGTATCGCTGCGTACCATTCGGTAGGCGGCCATGGAGCTGATCAACACCAGCAGCAGATTGCTGACTACGGTGACGATGAGCGAGTTCATCAGCGCTGACGGGAATTTGATTTTCTCCCAGGCATTCGCATAGTTGCCCCATTGGAACACTTCCGGCCATGCGGCCGAATTGGTAAGCAGGTCACCGAATGTTTTGACCGAATTAACAAACAGGAAGTAAAACGGAACCAGGAACATTAAACCAATGAGTATCATAACAATCTCGGTTACAATGGTACTGAAGCGATAATTTTTTGACGTTTCCATCTATGCCTCCACCTCCTTGCTCTTCGTCACACGCACCTGAATCATGGTGATAATGGCAACGATTACGAAGAACACAAGTGCTTTGGCTGTACCGATGCCGTACCGATTGTTAACAAAAGCCTCATTGTAAATATTCAGTGCTACCGACTCTGTTGATCCAAACGGTCCGCCTTTGGTTAGTGACAGATTGAGATCGAACATTTTGAATGACCAGGAGATGGCAAGGAACAGACAGATCGTGACTCCCGGCATAATGAGTGGGAAAATAATGCTGCGCAGTACCTGCCAGCGGCTGGCACCATCAATTTCAGCAGCTTCCAGCAGATCGGGTGATACGTTGGTCAAGGACGAGATGTAGATGACCATTAGATAACCTGCAGTCTGCCAGACAAATACAATGACGATACCCCAGAAGGCGGTCGGTTCATCTCCCAGCCAAGGGAGGTTGAAGAAGGACCATCCGGTCACGTCGCCTACTGCTGAAAACCCTTTCACAAATATGAACTGCCAGATAAAGCCGAGCAACAATCCACCGATCACGTTAGGCATAAAAAAGATCGTGCGCAGAAAGTTTCTCGTCTTGAGCGGTTTGGTCAGGAAATACGCCAGGAAAAAACCGATCACATTGGTCAAGATTACACCAACCAAGGTGAAGCGTACCGTAAACCAAAACGCAGATAGAAACTTGGGATCATTCGAGAAAATTTGCTTGAAATTGTCGAATCCTACCCAATGAATGTTCGCTGACACCCCGTTCCAGTCGGTAAAGGAATACACCATGCCAAGCAGGAAAGGGACCACGATAATGAGAATAAAAAAGACGATGGAGGGACCCACGAACACAAGCTGCTGTAACAGCTGTGAAGATTTGCGATGCTTCATATCGTTCTCCCCTTCTATAGATGGATGAAATTGGTCTCTTGTTCTATTAAACCCCAATCTCGCGCAGGGAAACACCGACCCTGGTGAACAGTTGGGTGTAAAATATTGTCCTTTCTTAACCTGCAACCAGAAGGGGTGTCACGATGTCAAAATACTACAGTATTCGCACCAAGCTAATTGCTTTTATGCTCATTGCCACAACGATTCCATTGCTGGCATCCATCAGCATGACGTTCATCCAGACCAAGACCGCCCTGCGCGAGCAGGCTGTCGCCGAGAACAAACGCCTGATCTTTCAGGCGTCCACCAATCTGAACAATTACGTCGATAACGTGGCAAGAGCGTCGCTGGCTGTGTACAATGATCCGAATTTTCTGCGGAATTTGGCGAAAATCCCCGGCGACTATCGTGCAGTTGCCGAGGTATACACTACCCTGCAGACGATACGCTCGGCTGTGCCCGATGTATTCCAGCTATATCTGCACTCCTTTGCTGCCAATCAATCGACATTGATTGCAAATCCTTTCCCGAAGCGGGAAGAGCGCAAACAGGCCTACTCCGACACGCTTCATGGAAGATCGGACGACAAAAGTCAGGATATCTGGGTCGAATCAGCGCATCTTAGTCATTCCTACGGCTTTAAGGCGGCGTCAGCAGATGACCCTCCAAGAACAGTGATCACCCTCCACCGTGTGATCAAGGATGTGCCTTCGACCGAACGCTTGGGTGCGCTCGCCATCGATTTGAACATGGATACCATTGCCGAAATTTGCAGCAGATTGTATGATCCGGCAAAGGAACAGATCTATGTCATCGACAATCAGAACCAGATTATTTACGAAGGAAAGTCGGAAGTTAGTGGAACGGAAGCATTACGACAGGAGGCGGCGACTGAACTCAATTTGGCACGTTCCGACCAAGGGACAGCACAGACCGTGTCAGGGCATTTTGAACAAGATCATTCGATGTATGTGTACCAGCAGTTAGGCAGTCCATTTGCAAACTGGACCATTGTAAAACAGATTCCGAATGAAACGTTGTACGCAAGTGCCACCACATTAACGTGGAATAACGCCATGATCGCCCTTGCGGCGCTGTTATTGGTCATTGTGGCAACCCTGTTCATCTCGATTCGCATCACCGGACCCCTGAAGCAATTAATGCGTTATATGAATCAGATTCAGGCAGGACGCCTGCATGTGGATATCCGGTTAACGAGTCGGGATGAGATCGGTGTACTGTCTCGTCATTTCCGGGATATGATGGATACAGTGAACAATTTGATTTTGCGGGAATATCGCCTGGAAATTGCGAATAAAACGAATCAGCTTAAAGCGCTGCAAGCCCAGATTCATCCCCATTTTTTGTATAATACATTGCAATCCATCGGTACTTTGGCGCTTCAACAGCAAGGACAGCGGGTGTATGTGCTGCTCTCTTCCCTATCCAAAATGCTGCGCTACAGCATGCGTGACCAGACTCGGGTCACTTTGCACGAAGAAGCCGAGCATGCACGGCTCTATCTGGAACTTCAAAAAGAGCGGTTCGGTGACCGTCTGGAGGTCGAACTGGATTTTGCCGAAGATACCTTGCGCGCCGAAATGCCAAGAATGACCTTACAGCCTTTAATTGAGAATTACTTCAAGCATGGGGCCGATGTTCAGCCTGGCAAAGGCAGGATACGCATATCCAGTCACCGAACGCCTGACGATTGGATTCAGATTCATCTGGAAAATAACGGACCGTGCATCCCGGAAGAGAAGTGGTCCGAGATTCAGCGTAGCTTGCGTCTGGCATCCACATCCTCCGATTCCTCTCAGGAAATGGACGAGACCGAGTCGATCGGACTACGTAACGTGATGCGCAGGCTCCAACTGAACTCACCTCCGGGATACAATGCGACGCTTACGATCGGCAATCTGGAACCGAATGGTGTAGAGATTATAGTCAAACTATACGCGGGAGAGTGAACAACATGAAAGCCTTGATTGTCGATGATGAAAAACACGTCCGCGATGCAATTAAGCTGCTTGGTCAATGGGAAGCCGCAGGAATTGATACCTTGTATGAAGCGGCAGATGGTCACGAAGCGGTCGCTGCCATCACGGCTCATCAACCGCAAATTGTACTCAGCGATATGCGAATGCCTGGCAAGGATGGTATGGCACTGCTTGAATGGATATCTGTTCATGCCCCGCATAGCAAGGTACTGGTTATCAGCGGTTATGATGACTTTGAACTTGTCAGACATGCGATTCGATATGGTGGTACGGACTACCTGCTCAAGCCAGTCGAAGCAGACGAACTGAATTCATCTTTGTTTAGGGCAGTCGATGCCTGGAAAGAAGCCGATGCCGTTCGGATGCAGTCCACAAGACAATCCATGGTGGTCGATCAGATGCGTCCGCATTATCATGACAGACTGCTCACTGAGCTTGTCGTTGGACGTGGAAGCAACAATACCCAATTCCAGCGGCTGCGGGATGAATTAAATCTGCCCAAGCAGATCGACAGTTGCAGTGTGGCTGTCACCAGCCTTTCCCATCTCGATGCTCAATGTTTGGCAAAATATCGCAGCCAGCCTGATCTGCTCGTATTCTCCGTACTGAATATCTGTGCAGAGATGTTATCTCCACCTGCCGAAGGTGTCGTGTTTCGCCAGCTTGACCAACCGGATGAGGTCGTTCTCCTGTACTGGGGTCAGTGTTCATCCCTGCAAACCATTCTCGAAAAAGTGAATGATGGTCTGGAGCAGACCATCCAGCGCCGCCTTCATTTTGGAATATCCAGCTGTGAATTTCACCCTACCGGAACCTCGGGAGCATATCAGGAAGCAAGCTTGCGGTTATGGCGACGCAATGCCTTACAAATGAAGCAGTGTATTCACGATACATTGGAGTCCTCCATCGGAAACAAGGGGCTGCGGTTATCCGCCTTTGAGGAGTCCTTACGACTCGCGTCTATGAGCGGGCGCGCTACCAGCGTGTCCAATGCGGTTGCAGAGTGGATGGAACCCATCACCCGGCTCGATGTAGTAACAGCGGAGCAGATACAGCAATGGGTGGATGAAATGGAATGGATGATTGGCCGTTGGCTCGACGATGCCGCAGGCGCCCCACCGAAGGACGAAGATGAAGCGATAGAGGAACAACCGATTCCATTCGCCGAGTTACCTTTGGATCGTGAAGGACTGTTATCACTCCCTTTGCTTCGCTCTCTGCTGGAACAGCGGCTGCTCGCAGCCGGAAAGGCCCTCACTGCACATCATCACGCCACACCGGACCCGATGAGTGAGATTGCACGTTATATGGATGCCCATTATCAGGAGGACCTGTCTCTGCAGCAGATTGCTGCTCGGTTCTACCTGAGTCGCGAATATATTTCACGCAAATTCAAGCAGCAGTTTGGGCTAAACTGGTCGGAGTATTTGGGCAAGCTGCGAATCAATAACGCCAAGCTGCTGTTACAGAACCCTTTCCTACGAATTGCAAAGATCTCGGAGATGGTCGGCTATCAGGACGAGAAGTATTTCAGCAAAGTGTTCAAAAAAATGGAGGGTATCACCCGGGGGAGTACCGCAAAACGTTGTCTGACGGAAATGCTTAATGAGTCTCCGGAAATATGTGAAAATTTCACTAAATAAAGCGTGCTCTATTCGTTGAATTGTAAAGGGGCATCCCGCCATTGTTCATGGCTCTGGGATAGCCCCTTTTTCTTTCTATGGGATCAGCGATCCCGCAGTATGACGGAAGGAACAATACGAATGTAGATCAACTCACCCGCCAATTCCACAATCGTCTGCGTTACAATTACAGCGGCAGCAATTGTGGCCCACTCCGGGGGCAGTGCTAGTGCCAATGGCAGAACGACGAGCGAATTTCGGGTCCCTGCACTGAAAATAACGGCCCTGCCTGCACCTGTATCCAATCGGAATAGAGCCGCAACCATTCTTGACAGGAAGGGCGTAACGATCAGAAAAATAATATAGATGGGCAGAACATCCACAATTACAGCAAAATCATTGTAAACCTTCCCGATCTGCGATGCGACAACAACAAGCAATGCCAGAGCCATCATGGGTACAGGCAGCCAAGCGGTCGCGTTCATCACCCGTTCTCCTCCGGCTTTGCCTCGGGTCAATACTTGCGTAAGAATAGCCAACAGCAACGGTATTACGATCAGGAATAGAAAAGCTTCTACGAAAGGCCCCACCTGCATGACCTGTGCTGCCTCCTTCCCAATGAACAACCACAAATATACCGGTAATAAAACCATTTGTATAACAAACAGGATTGGCGTTGCTGCCAGCATCAATTTCTCATTGCCCCGGCCCAGCTGTGTAAAAACAATGACGTAATCAATGCAAGGGGTAAGCAGCACCAGATAAACGCCTATGAGTACGGCAGGAGGTTGCGGAAATGCCAGGGTTAACAACCACACAACTACAGGTACAATGATAAAATTAGCGACCAGCAAAGCACCGATAAATCGCAGGTTGGACCAGGATTCTTTTAACTGTAAAAAAGGAATCTGTGCAAACATGCTATATAGCAAAATGGCAAGCACAGGCGAAACCGTATAATGCAGTGCTGTTCCCCATTCAGAGGTACCCAGTCCAATCGCTGCTCCTACAAGCAGGGCAGCAATATAAAACCACGTTTGTTGCTTCTCCATCGTTTCTCTTGTAAACAACCATCTTCCTCTCCCTCTGAGAAATTAGCCTTATGTCATAACATCAAAGTAATAATCGTACGTTTATAGTGAGTTGTAGTGAGTTGTAGTATATGTTATTGTCATATTAGAAAGCAGTTCTGGGTAATATGAAAATATCCGCAATGCGCTAACATTGCGGATATCCAGACAAAAGACCGATGGGTGACCACGGCGCGAATTTCAAATGCATGAAAAACCACCGAATTAAGGGGCCAACCTATCGTCGGTGGTTTTTCTTGTTCTTACGTGTCTTCTTTACGCTGAATAAAGTTCTCACGCCAGCACAAATACTGACGATCTTTAATAAAGCGTCCAGAATCTTCACGATCAAATCAAGGGACACGGCTCCACCTCCTTTCGGAGCAGCTTCGCCGTGTCTTCCCACCGATTACATTTGTCCTAAATTTGAGTATAGCAGATCGTTGTGAACGAATATAGATAAACTTACCAGCTATATTAATAAGGACAGAAGTCCTTTGTATTAACATATTTCTGCTTCAACCAGCGTACATTGAGACGTAACAAAGAGAATAAGAGAGCGGCAAACCGCAGGATAGCCAGACAACGATCCTGTGAATTTTTTGCGGCTTCTTATTAGAATGCAAAAGAACTGGGTATATTCATTGTAGACTGACCCGTGGTTCATTCATTTTTGTAAAACCAAGGAGGAAACTCAATGTCACGTAACAATCCGTACAAGTGGTTAAACGCGATTGGGTTTATCGCTGTTATCGTCGTAAACTACCTTTCCAACGCACTCCCGATCGGAGGCAGGACCAACAAGGAAGTTTCGGATATGTACCCTGTATTGCTTACCCCTTCGGGCTATGCTTTCTCCATATGGGGACTGATCTATCTGCTGCTCGCAGGCTTTGTCATCTATCAATTCGTTCCCTCTTCTTGGAAAAGGGACTCCATTACCCGTCTCGGTTACTGGTTTCTAGCAAGCTGTGCCTTTAATGTAGCGTGGATCTTTGCTTTTCAAAATCTCAAAATCGGCCTCGCGTTAGTCGTCATCGTTCTGCTGCTGCTATCCCTGATCATGTTGTATGTAAAGACGCGTGCAATCACCCTTCCCACAACTGCCGAAATCTGGCTCGTGAAGCTGCCGTTCAGCATATATCTTGGGTGGGTGAGCGTGGCAACCATTATCAATGCGGCTGTATTATTATATAAAGTCGGCTGGGATGGCTTCGGACTCAGTGAACCCACCTGGACTATCATCATGTTAATTGTAGGTCTGGTGCTGGCTGTACTGGTGAGCTTTCCTTACCGGGATAGTGTGTACCCACTTGTCTTTACATGGGCATACATTGCCATTGCACTCAAACAAAAAGACGTTACTTCCGTATATTATACGGCAATTATCATTGCGATCGTACTGGCCATTTATGCGGTATGGCTGTTCTTCGCCCGTAATCAGGATCGGGATTAATCCCGATCTGTTCATATAAAAAAGCCGATTCTGGTCATGTGTGAACTGTGACCAAAATCGGCTTTTTATGTATCTTTATTTACTTGGAGAATATCAGTCTCCCCTATTTGAGGGCAATGACCTCGATTTCCACAAGAGCATCCTTCGGCAGACGGGCAACTTCAACCGCGCTGCGTGCCGGGTAAGGCTGTTCGAAGAACGTGCTGTACACTTCATTCACCGGAACAAAATCATTCATGTCTTTCAGGAAAACAGTCGTTTTCACGACTTTGTCCATACTCGTGCCTGCTGCTTCGAGAATAGCCTTCACGTTGCTCAGGGACAAACGAGTCTGCTCCTGTACATCGGCTCCGAATTCTCCCGTTTGCGGGTTCAAACCAAGCTGACCGGAAGTATAGATGAAATCGCCTGCTTCAACAGCCTGGCTGTATGGACCAATAGCGCCTGGCGCCTGATCGGTAGAGATTGGTTTTTTCATGGACGAGTTCTCCTTCATGTTCGTTGTCCTGCCACCGCGAGGAGACAAGCCTCGAACTCATTTTTGAAGCTTATTATACCACGATCCAACCCCAGGCACGAAAAGAAATGTCTATCCGCAGCACTCATTCCAATAGGAGAAACCACGATCATCTCAGGACTCATCCAACCCAAGTACATGGATAACGTCATTAGAATAAACATGTTTTCCCTTCGTTTGGACAAGTGCAATGTTCATCATGGCCCGGGCTATGGTGGAAGCCTGAATTGCCCGGTATTTATCCACTCTGCCTTTCATCCAGCGATCCAGAAATGTCATAACATGAGCTGCCAACTGCTCACCCAACCGTTTTTCTTTGCGATCTCCGAGGATTAACGATGGACGGAAGATATGCAGTGAACGGAAACCGATAGCCGATAACGCCTCCTCCATCTCTCCCTTGGTCCGACTATAAAATACACGTGACCCGGCATCGGCTCCCATGGAAGAAATGACGAGCATCTGGGATACACCGTGCTCTTTGGCAAGTTTGGCAGCTTTTACGGGATAGTGTAAATCCACTTGGCGGAAGTTTTCCTGACTGCCGGCTTTTTTAATCGTTGTGCCCAAGCAACAATATAAGTCATCAACATCGCGAAACAGATCCTTTTGCACCTCAAGTCGTTCCCAGTCCACGACATGCTGCTCCAGCTTTGGATGTTTCAATTCGAGCGGACGTCTGACCAATACACATATCCGGCCATAAGCCGGATTCTGAAGCAAGCTGCGTACGAGCAGCCCACCCACAAGCCCAGTGGCTCCAATCACAAGTGCTTGCCGTTCGTGATTTTCCAAGTGCATCCCTCCACATATCTCTATTTCAGAAGCACACGACGTCCAAGTGTAAACGTCAGAACCAGCATCGCTGCACCAACACCCACTTGGAATCCATAGGCGGAAACCCAGGTCAAGGCGTCCGGCCAGGTTTCCATTCTCTCATACAACCAGCCACCAATCAGCGGTCCAAGAAACGAGGTTACTCCGGTCAGAGCCGAATAAACGGCAACAAACATTGGTCTTTCGCTTTTCGGTGTATCTCCGATTGTAAAGTTGAAGGCAAGCTGGTTGAACCCTCCAACACCAATGCCGAGAAAGATATGAGATAAAAAAAGCGCTATCAAAACAGGCATAAACGACATCAATCCCCAGGACAGACAGGAGAGTGCAATGATCGGTAATGTCCAAAATAATAAGGTTTTGTTGCTGAATCTCGCGTTCAGATTGCCCCAGATATAGAATCCAGCCATCATTACAAGCGTCTGGACCACGGTGATGATGGATACCGTTTGATAATTAATGTTAAGCAGGTCAAGCATCACGTAGGAAAATAGCGGAACGATCAATGTCTGGATCAGTAACCAGGCCGCGAGGAACAGTGCAGCCTTCAGAAAGGAAGGATCCTGAAACGGCTTCTTGAACATGCGCCAGAAAACCTTCTCAGTTGAACGTTCAAATGGCACATCCGGATAAAAGAAATAAATTACCGTATTGGCGATAGCGCAAATCCACACAGGAATAAACAAGAGTAAGAAGCCCATTTCCCCAGGAAAACGGTCCAGAACGATACCTCCCGCAAATAAGCATACGCTTCCAAGTGCATTCAGAATCGTGTTTCGAATTCCGAAATAACGCCCTCTTACTTTGGCAGGAACGATGTCGCCAATCAACGAGGTCCAGATCATACCACCAATCGTATTGGCTATGAATGCAACCGTATACACACCAATATAAATGCCTACCCACCATTCCTTGGGAAACAGGAAGGGAATCAGTCCCGTCGAACTCCACAGGATGCGATGTATCCCCACAAACAATATAAGCATACGTTTGCGGCTCCGAATACGCTGCATCCAGTAAGCCGCTCCAATCTGGGCGATATTAACAAAAGTCGTAATGGCGAGCACAAAGCCAATATGTCTTGACCCGGCCCCAAGGTACAGCAGAAATCCGGTTAAAAATGGGCCTCCCAGCAGCGTCTGCAAAATAATTGCCGGTACACCCTCCCATGTTGCAATAGATAAATTCATGCGTTGTGTCGAACCCTTGCGCCGTGGTTTGCCTGCAAACGGAGGAGGGTTAACGTTGACCGTCTTCTGTATGGGGATACACTCCTTAGACCGGGTTTCAAGTGCCGGTCGATGCTAGTTGTCACCCCAAATTCTACTCACAGCGTGAAGGTTGTCAACTCATTTTTTCACGGTTCAACGGGAGATAGAGGTAGAAGGTACTTCCCTTGCCCTCAGCGCTTTCAAGTTCGATCGACCCGTCCAGTAATCTCGCCAAATCCCGACTGATAGACAGGCCGAGTCCTGTTCCCCCAAATTTGCGGCTAATGGAACCGTCAGCCTGTTGAAATGCCTCAAAAATGGATTGATGTTTATCTTTAGCAATGCCAATTCCCGTATCTTGCACCGAGAAAACAATCCATTGACTCAGAATGCCTGACTTCTTGATTTGCTTGGTGCTCACGGTGAGTGTAACCTGCCCCTGATGTGTAAACTTGATGGCATTGGACAACAGATTACGCAAAATCTGCTGGACCCGCTGGGGATCCGACCAGATGGTTTCTGGCAGCCCTGGCTTCTTGTCCAGTCGCAGCTCTACTCCCTTTTTCTCGGCAACCAGCTGGAAGTGATTCATGACATCTTCCGTGAGTTGTGCAACACTGATATCCTCCAAAACGATATCCAGTCTGCCCGCTTCCACTTTGGACAGATCGAGAATGTCATTGATTAAAGCAAGCAGTTCCTGACCAGAATCTTCAATCATTGCAGCAAAACGTGTGATATCCTCTTGCTCCATCGTATCACCGTTCTCGCTGATCATCTGGGCGAAATTAATGACACTGTTCAGCGGTGTTCGCAGTTCATGCGACATATTTGCCAAAAATTCCGATTTGTACTGCGAAGCAATCATCAACTGCTTGGCACGGTCTTCCAGCACAATCTGGGCCTTTTGCAGTTCTTCTTTCTGTACAGACAATAATCGGTTCGTGCTCTGAATAAGTAAAATCCGGTTCTGCTCATTCTGGAAATCGCGCAAAATAAAAGCAAAAATAAGACTAAGCAAAATACCCAAAGGAAGGGTATACGGCATAATATGCGAGAAAAAATATGCAGCCGGGATAACGCCGACGATAGCAATGTTCACACTATTGACCACATTTACAATCAAGGTGACGATGACACCTTTAACGATCAGCCTGTAGTCACTGCGTCTCATCCATATATTCAACCCTGCACACACCACGCCCAGAATCGACATATTAATAAGTGCAGCCACCGTAGCATCGTTGATACCAAAGGTTAACCGGGTCAGCCCAATCCCAACCCCTACGATAATAACGCTATAGGGTTGTCTATACGTCAAAACGGCAACAATTAAAGGAACGAAACGAAGGTCGAAGACCACTTCATCATTAAGCTGAAATCCAAATACGGTGCTGATCCAGCCTGCAAAAATGAACACAAACAACGAACTGATCTGTTTCACCCGTGATGAAGCACGTATTACGATGTATTTATAGAACACACTGGCAAGGTAAGCAATGGTAATTAGCATCCCCATATTTAATACGAACATTTTTGAAAATTGCATTCACTCACTCCTGTTGTCGTGTATTCATTGACAGAAAACCTGTAGTCCGTATACATCTATCATATCATGCCCGTTCAACCTTCGACATTTCTTCGTCGTCAAAAAAATGCACAAAAACACACAAATCAGGATTCAATTTGTGCGCTGAACGTAGTAAAATATATTGTTGTTCGATTTTATTTGCTGTGATCCAGTTCCTTGCGAACATGGATGAAAGGAGAAACGGTGTTGTGCACGTGTTAAAAAGTAAATCCTACTGGCTGTCGGTAAGCTTGATGCTTTCCTTGGCTGTCTTGGGAATGTTGTATGATATTCTGAATAGTCCGGAACGCGGTTTCTCTGTACTTGATTCCCCACTGGACCGGATTATCCCTTATGTACCTTCAATGTCCATTCCTTATCTGGGCTGGTATCCGTTTGTCTTCGGGGTGTTGGCTTATTTATGCGCCAAGGATCGGCTCACTTATTATCGCGTCCTGCTATCCATGAATATCTGTGTCTGGATCTGTTACCTGATCTATTTTAATTTCCAGACCATGGTGCCCCGTCCCGAGTTAACAGGTACAGGTCTCGGTGCATCTGTTCTTGGATGGCTCTACGGTCAGGATCGTCCATATAATTGTTTTCCAAGTATTCATGCCCTTCATTCTTATCTGGTTATGCGTGCTGTTCTTTCCGTTCAGAGCATCCGAAAGCAGGTGAAGGTGTTTGTTGCTGCCGGGGCAGCTCTGATTATACTATCCACCTTAATGATCAAACAACATGTAATCTATGACGCCCTGGGTGCGGTCATTCTGGGTGAATGCATTTTCACAATTATCACCGGGCTTTCACTGCACCGTCGCCGCAGAAAAGAATCGAAGTGGACAGAGCGGATCAGCTGACCCCTCGCTCCGACGAGTTCTGGAGATGCTGCTGCCGCCTCCACTCATCAATAAACAAAGTTGCAAAATAGGGATCCCACTGGGTCCCTTTTCCTTCTTCCAAAATAGATAGCGCTTTCTCATGGCTCATCCCATTCCGGTATGGACGATCAGACGTCATCGCATCAAAAGCATCAGCCACGGCAATGATACGGCCAAACAGCGGAATCTTTTGACCTGCTATGCCATCAGGATACCCTTTGCCATCATATCTTTCATGATGGGACCTTACACCCGGCAGGAAGTCTGCCATGGCATCAATCGGTTCAATCTGTAACAAAATACTCTCTCCAAGAACGGGATGTGTGCGAATGATGGCGAATTCCTCATCGGTGAGTTTCCCATCTTTCAATAACACTTCATCGGGTATGCCGATTTTCCCAATATCATGCAGCAGCGCTGATTTGTATAACAGATCTGCTTGTTCTTCATTCATGCCGCTCAGCTTGCCGATCATAATGGAATACTCTGCGACCCGCATGGAATGACCGGCGGTATATTTATCCCTTGCGTCCAACGCAGCCGCCAAGGTGGAAAAATAACTTTGCAGCAACTGCCGATTGCGTTCCTGTCTCATCTCAAGCCGATTAATCATCATATTGAATCCGGAGATGAGCGTTGAAAATTCATCCGCGTACAGATCGGGGTTCTTCTGCCGAGGTCTCCCTCCTGAATCCGATTCATCTCCTCTGTTAGCTCCGCAACCGGACCGCGAACATCCCGTATCAGCAGCCAGCTACCCACAAGGGCAAAGCCCCCACCCAGCACAACGATAAGAACTGCCCACAGAATATACTCTTTAGCAAACTCGCTATCCATATACTGAAGACGGATTGATGTAGCCAGGAAGAACAGAAATAATGGGAATAAACCGATTAGCGCTGTACTCAGCTGAAATTTACGCTGAATGGACACCAGAACACGTCCTCCGAGAGATGGCTCCATGCCATGCTGCTCTTTGCCTCGGCGGCGAACTTCCAGCAGCAGCGGTCTCACCGTCCGAACGGTCAGAAAATATTCAATCAGGGCATGCATCACAGCGATTAATAAGGCACACGCAGCTGCAACTGCGACATATCCGTATGGAAAATCCAACCACCTTGTGGAGATCATCCATAACGTCAATCCGGCTGCCGGGAGTGAAAATCCAAGCATATGCGGACCCAAAATACGATAGATCGTTTGTCCCGGAAAACGGTGAATGGTTTCATACATTTTTGTCAATTCAGCCTTTTCATGATGCTCGGCGGCAAAGAATTGCCGAATGGGGCCAAGTTGTGCCCATAGTGTAATCAGTTCAGCAACAAGCATGAATAACAGTGAAATCAACACAATGATAATGAGGCGTACAAATTGAATGTTCGGTATTTGTAAGGTAGACACCATAACCACTGTACCTACCACAAAAACAGCCGCCATTGAACCGAAAAGATAATTTCGTATCAGACGAAAGATAAATGAACGGTATACTTCCACCCCAACCCCTCACTCTCTAGGTGTAACCAGTTCTCCCCATTGATAATGACAGAGGGAGATTTAAGGGTACAGTCTCCTATTTGTTATCGGTTACTCGGACTGAAAAAATTAATTCATTTCGCGAGTGGAAAACCTCCGTATTGAATGAACTATAAAACGTTTAGGTAATTTATATATACTCATGCAACCACATAAAAAAGACTGCTCCCCGTAGGGAACAGCCTGAAATAGCAAAACATTTTTTATCCTTTAATCTTGGCAGCCAGAATCATTGTACCCCGCGGCTCATCACCCATCGCATCCGGTTCTAGCGTAATCGCGACCGTGTCGTAGTCGTTGGCTGAGTCTAGAGTATAATATACCGCTCCCGTTCCATTATGGCTCAGGAAAGTCCCTGCATTTTGAGGAGTATCACCCTTGATCAGCCAAACCTGAAACGCCTCGTTGCCTTCCAGATTAGGCAAGTTCTCTGCCTGGACGACCAGGTGGGTGCCTTTGCTGTCAATGACGATGGTAGCCAAGCCTTGGGCCACAATATCCTGTGTCGCCGGGCTAAGCTTGACGGCTTCGCCTGTCTGCATTCCTTGCGCAGGCTGCAGAGATGAAGCAAGCTGCTCTTGCAGCTGCGCATTCTGTGCCTGTGCCTGAGCAAGCTGCTCTTGCACGGCCGAAGAGCCTGAAGCTTGCTGCTTCAGCGAATCGATCTGGCCTTGCAGCTGCCCGGCGTAGATGCCAAGCACGAGCGCCGCTGCCGCGAGAGCTGCGCTCGCTATGCGCCAGGCGCGGCTGCTGCGCGCACGCACGCGCCCTTGAGGCTGCCACGGCTGTGCCTGTGCAGCCTCTTCTGCCCGGGCTGCAGGCACCGCCGTCTCCGGCGGCAAGCCCTGCCCGGGCTGCGCCGCTTCTTGCTGCGGCGCAAGATCCGCCTGAAGCACCACGGGTGCTTCAGGCTCCGCAGGAGCAGCCGCCGGCTTCGTTCCGGCGCTCACCTGCGCGTGTCCGAGCACGTTGCCCAGCACACGTGCTCGCATGCCAGGCGGCGGGGCAACAGGTTCCGCCGCGAGTGGCAGGAAGCCAGTTACTTCCTGCAATTCCCTCACCTCCTGGCGACAAGACTCGCATTGGGCCAAATGCGCTTCAAATGCTGCCACTTCCTCCGCTTCGAGTCCTCCCAGCACATACACCGGTGCCAGATCAGACCATTCCTCATGTCGTTCTATCATGGATGTATGCCCTCCCTTCCCGCGTCCGAATGCATTTCAGCATCGGCGAGCAGCTTCTGAAGCTGTCGCATCGCAAGCCTGACACGGCTCTTTACTGTACCCAGCGGAATCCCGAATCTGCTGGACACTTCCTGTTGTGTTAAGCCCGCATAATAAATCGATTCAATGACCTGTTGCTGGTCACCATTCAACTGGGACAAGGCCTCCTTGATTCGGACACCTTCCCATTTCCGCTCTATTTCTTCTTCTGTATTTGTATGTTCATCGGCAAATGCCGCCAGTGTTTCGTTCTCCACTGAGCTCGTAGCTGCGCTTTTGGATTTTCGCCTCAGCATGTCCACTGCAATGTTGCGCGTAATGGCAAACATCCATGTGGTCAGCTTCCCCGTGAGGCCTCATATCGTTCAGCATTGTTCCAAACGCGCAGGAATAATTCCTGGACGGTCTCTTCTGCGGTCATTGGATCACCAACGATCCGATAAGCAAAAGAATACACCGCCCGCTCATAGCGGTCATATAAAAGCTCCAGTGCGGAAGCATCTCGTTCCGCTATCTGCCGCATTAACCTGCTGTCCTCTATAGATTCAGTCATGCGAGGGCCCCTTTCCGTGTCATCCCTCCTATTATAACCTACGCAGAATCATTTGAAGAGGATTACCTTATTGAAGAAAAAATCTGAAATGTTTTCGCAATTGTTTTCAAAAAAAGCTTCAACCTTCCTTTTTATTGCAAAAAATTACAGCCTGTGGTATACTATTAGAGTTGGTAATTAAACAACCTCATATGATTTTCTGTCTTCTTTAAACCCCGGAATATTTTCTTCATGCTGCGACCGCAGCGAACATGCACATTAACCTATGAAGATTGAAGAACCTGAATCACAATAACCCGGTATTACAGAGTTTCACAAGATGTTCCCATTCACACTGGCGCGGTCATCGGAGCCGCAAGGACAAAAGAGAGGTAGGGCTTTTGTTGTTTTGGATGTCACTTATTCTTGAGAAGATTGAAAACATACACAAAGCACCCGGAATTGGGTTCCGGTGTTTTTCCATGTCCACTTTTGATAAAAATGACCTGAACAAGCAAAAGGCGCCGATACAATCTCGGCGCCTTTCCTCGGAGTTGTATGGATCAACTCCCTGATTATGTTGCTGCTGCACGATTTAGATAAACATCGTTTTGGAGATAATGACCAGCAGGATGAACAGTACGAGAATGGTACCCATGGATCCCCAGCTTCCTCCGGCATGCCCATAAGAGGTTCCACAACCCTGATGACACCCATGCAGCATCGGAGCATGATTAGCATTATGAGCGTATCCGTAGCCATATCCCATTGGCATTGTTCCGTAACCATACCCGTATCCATGCATTTCATGCCCCATGTAACCTTGCATGTGCTCATAGCCTCCCACGTACCCGTATACGTGTCCCTGTCCGTTCGGTGAATTCGGTTTTACTTCGCTCATTGTTCATTCCTCCTTAACATTTGCCTACACCCCTAAGCTATGTATTCGCCCTACCTCTGGACCGGGCTATGGCCCTACTTTGACAAAATGGGCGTTTCTACTATTCATGTAGGCTTGTCCTCAAGTTAAAAAAAACCCCGCCAGTTACCTGGCGGAGTTCAAACCTATTATACCCAGAAAGATTTAGTGATGATAACGAGAAGAATGAACAGAACCAAGATTGCACCAGTTGATGTCCAGCCGCCGTATCCACATCCTACGCCTCCGACTTCGCTCATAGGGAACCCTCCTTTACTAAAGTATTAGGGTCCAAAAAGTCTATTAGATCAGGAATGCTTTAGAAATGATAACCAACAAAATGAAGAGAACCAAAATGGCACCAGTCGATGTCCATGCGCCACCAACACCGTAGCCTACTCCTCCAACAACTCCACTCATTGAAAACCCTCCTTTTATTTGAGGTACAGTTCACTATATGCAAAAATCATGCAGTAGATCGGGCTTTGGTTAAAATTGGGCAGGTTCACCCTAAAGACGGATCACTGTCTTTCTCTTTATACCGATGGAATGACAAAAAACTGCAAGCCCCCAACGGAGACTTACAGTATGTTAGATAAAACGATTGCACTTCTATTGCTGATAAAGACTTCCTTCCCTCAGTTCGGCCGTGCCTGACGGGAGGCCAGTTTGTCTTGAACAGATTGTAACTTCTGCACACTGGAGGCATCCGGTTTGTCCCGACGATCGTCAATCTTGACGGAGGTGGAGACTCGCTGAGCTCCCGATAGGAATGGAGCTTCGTGCAAAGCCGCAATCGCTGTAAAGACCTCATTGAGCGGACCTTCGATAATGGTACTCATGGAGGTCAACTGATATGTAATGCCCCGCTGATTTTCCAATACTTTCTGCATGTCCGCCACATAACTGCTCAAGCTGGTCGTCCCGGTGCCAATTGGAATTACGGTCACCTCTGCTATTGCCATTTTACTCCGCCTCCTCTGGACCCCGTAAGTTACCGGTGCCACTCATTTTTAGTCGATTTCTGCCTGTTTTTATTCTACCAGTTGAAGGAGCCACAATTCAAACTGACGTGATAACGTCATCCGATTTGATCAAAAATTTTTTTTTGATAAATCTTCAAATCTTCCAGTCCTTTTCCTTTGCGGAATCTCGGCTTAAATGGTATACTCGGAATTACGTTTCACTGTATTAACCCTGTTTACAAACACTATATGTTGGGTTACAGTGTGATAACAGCAACAAAATGTAGTGAAATTGAATTACCCCACTTCTATTAGTCATCTTCTGAAATCTCGCGAAAAACAGGATGAAATCACCTCCAAAGGCACGTCCCTGTAGGTGTAAATCGCTTTCTCGAAACAGACTTGACTCGGAGGTTAACGGGGCTATTTGGACTGCACCGGTATCCTCAAATTAAAGGCGCGTCAGCGATAGACAAAAGATTACATAAGTACCCTTTTTTGTCTTTTCCAGATCATTAAAGACAGCAAGGAACTCAGGGCATCTAAGGGCATTTTCAGCCAATAGGCAGAGGGAATGCTTTTTATGTGACCATGTTCTGCGTGCTGCTCCGATGTCGCAAGATGGCAAGACGTCCTATTACCGCCGCTCAGTCCGCAATATGAAGCTTATATCTTTATCTCACCGTAAGAAGACACTCAATTCTTTATATAAAGAATTTCTCCAATTTATCTCTTAAACATGCGAAAGCGAGGAATATTCATGCCACAAGTTGTGACCAAGCCGAACAACCGCCAGCTTGCCTTTGATGATATGCGCATCTCGGTATATGCAGATCGTATTCTGGAAGGACTGGACATGCTGGACAAGGAACGTCTGGTACGCGGGGTAAACAGCAAGCTCCGTCGTGACGAAGTTACCGGAGACGAGATCAGCAACGCTTTTATGATGAGCGCCCTGGAACTGGTAACGAAGGAAGAGCCTAACTGGAAATTTGCAGCGGCACGCTCCCTGCTGACTTCCCTTTACAAGAAAGCGGCCACCAATCGCAGATACAAATCTTACCCGGAAGAGCCTTACGGCGCTTTCCACCCGCTTCTTGTGGATCTTGTGAAGAAAGGTATCTACCGCGAAGAACTGCTGGAATGTTACACCAAAGAGCAGATCGACGAACTTGCTGAATGCATCGACTACCGAAACGATCTGTTGTTCGACTACATCGGCTTGCTCACACTGGCAGAACGTTACCTTGCTCACGATTTTGACGGAAAAGTCATGGAATTGCCTCAAGAGCGTTACATGGTTATCGCGATGTACCTGATGCACCAGGAGCCTGCCGAGAGACGTATGGATCTTGTTAAGGAAGCTTACTGGGGAATGAGCAATATGTACATGACAGCAGCTACACCTACGATGTCCAATGCGGGCAAAAAAGTGGCCGGACAACTCTCCAGCTGCTTCATTGATACCGTGGATGATTCCCTTGAGGGCATCTTCGATTCCAACACTGATGTAGCGCGTCTCAGCAAAATGGGCGGCGGCATCGGCGTTTACCTCGGTAAAGTCAGAGCTCGCGGTTCGGACATCCGGGGTCACAAAAATACAAGCTCTGGCGTAATCCCTTGGATTCGCCAACTAAATAATACTGCGGTCAGCGTAGACCAGCTTGGAACACGTAAAGGTGCGATCGCCGTTTATCTGGACGTTTTCCACAAAGACATCTTGGCCTTCCTCGATCTGAAGCTGAACAATGGTGACGAGAGGATGCGAGCGCATGACGTATTCCACGGCATTTGCCTGCCTGACCTGTTCATGGAGCGAGTAGCCAGCCGCGGCGAATGGAGCCTGTTCTGCCCGCATGAAACGAAAAAAGTGATGGGCTGGAAAGACGAGAACGGTCGTCCACTCGGGCTGGAAGATTTCTATGATGAGTCCGTAGGCGAAGGCGCGTTCCGTCAGAAATATGAGGAAGCGGTGAACCACCCGCTGCTGTCCCGGATCACGGTTCAGGCGATTGACATCATGAAACGTGTCATGAAATCCCAACTAGAAACGGGTACGCCTTACATGTTCTACCGGGATACCGTCAACCGTTCGAACCCGAACAGTGCACACGGCATGGTGTATTCCTCCAACCTTTGTACCGAAATCATGCAGAACCAATCTGCAACGGTAGTTGAAAAGGAAGAGCTCGTAACGAAAGATGGACAAACCCGCATCGTGATTTCCAAAGTGCCGGGCGATTTCGTAGTCTGCAACCTGAACTCCATTCACTTGGCACGTGCCGTGCCTCATGATGTATTGGAGCGTCTGGTACCGATTCAGGTTCGTATGCTGGACAACGTAATCGACATCAACAACATTGAAGTGCTGCAAGCCCAATACACCAACAGTCAATACCGTGCGGTTGGTCTGGGAACATTCGGACTTCATCACCTGCTTGCTCTCGAAGGCATTCGCTGGGAATCGGAAGAAGCAGTCACATATAACGATAATCTGTATGAAAAAATTAACTATCTGCTCGTGAAAGCCAGCATGGAACTGTCCAAGGAAAAAGGACATTATCCGAAATTCCAAGGTTCCGATTGGCAAACAGGCAAATACTTCGACCAACGGGATTACACGTCAGGTGAGCGCGTAGGCGAATTCGTTACAACTGAACAATGGAAAGAACTGCAAGCCCAAGTACAGCAAAACGGTGTACGTAACGCCTGGTTGTTCGCCATTGCACCAAATGGTTCAACGTCCATCATTGCCGGTTCAACAGCCAGCATTGATCCGCTTTACGAACTGTTGTCCTATGAAGAGAAAACGACATACAAGATTGCCAACCCGGCACCTGACCTGTCCGAAAAAACGATCTGGTACTACAAAACAGCGTTCATGGTGGATCAACATGCTTCCATCAATATGGCTGCTGCCCGTCAACGCCACGTCGATCAGGGTCAAAGTTTCAATCTGTATGTTCGTCCCGATATCAAAGCAACGGAATTTCTGGAACTGCACCTGCACGCCTGGAGAGCCGGCATCAAATCAACTTATTATGTCCGCAGTCGGGCATTGACTATTGAAGAATGCGATTCTTGCGCAAGCTAATGTTTATCGTGATGCTGAAAGCTCACTAGATCTACGATGACTACCAGGGCATCCTGTTTTGAATGCAAAATGGCGTTGCCCTGGTACTTTTTTGCCTAAAACACGATCACAACATTATGAGATGTTGATATAGATGCCAGATTACAGCCCCAAATATATAAGTTGAAATATTATTACAGTGTAAATTCATTCAAGGAGTGAACGGATTATGCAATTGCAGAAAATTTTCAATACCGAAGCGCCTAACCAGTCTACCCGTATCATTGAAGGGGAATGCTCAGGCATTCTGAACTGGAACGATATTCGTATGCCTCATATGTACAAGCTGTACAAAGTACTGCTGCTCAACCACTGGATTGCCGATGAGATTCCGATGTCCAAGGACGCTTCCCAATTTGCCCAATTGGACCCGGAAGAACAGCGTACATTTAAAGTAAATATCTCCCTGCTCGCTGTACTGGACTCCATGCAAACGATGTTTGTAGGTGACGTGAAACGTTATTTCACCGATTCATCGCTCGAAGCGATCTCGGCAATTATCGGACAACAGGAAGTTGTACACAACCAATCCTACTCCTACGTCCTGTCCTCCATCGTATCTGATCGGGAGCAAAAGGAAATTTTTGAATACTGGAAACATGATCCAGTGCTGCTTGACCGTAACCGGTTTATCGCCGACATCTACCAAACCTTCCGGGATAATCCGTCTCCACAGACGTTCTTCCAGGCCATGGTAGCTGATTTGGTACTTGAAGGGATCTTCTTCTATAGTACATTTGCCTTCTTCTACAACCTGGCCCGTGACCAGAAAATGATGGCAACCAGCCAAATGATCTCTTATATTCAGCGTGATGAGAACCAACACTGCTACTTCTTCGCTGAAGTGTACAAACAGCTGCTGGTCGATTTCCCTGAACTGAACACACCAGAGAACATGGACTATGTATACAAAACGATCAACCGTGCCGTTGAACTCGAAACCAACTGGGCACACTACACCCTCAGCAACGTACGCGGCATTGACTTGAACGAGTTGGAAGACTACATCAAGTATATTGCTAACAAACGTTTGCGCCTGATGGGTATGGAAAAAGCTTACGAAGGCGTGGATGTGAACTGCATGCCTTGGATCAAACCTTTCTCCGATGAAGCGCTGAATGCTACGAAACAGACTTCTTCGAAGCCAAGTCCCGTAACTACGGCAAAGTCGGCGACGATAACGGATTTGACGATCTGTAAGCTGGACGATCTGTAAGCTGATGAATCAGTGAACACAACCTAAAATAAATACTCAACACTCCCCTTCTTGGAATGCTTAATGGCTTTCTGCTTGTGGGAGTGTTTTTTCTATACGCCTGGATATTAAAACCATCCATCCCGCTAGCTTGTAAGATATAATGGAAAAAGGTTCACATTCCCCTGTCGAAATGAGGCATAGTGATGGCAAACGAACTGCTGGAACAACTAAACAAGTGGCATGAACAGGACGAGTTCGGTCTTATTATTGAACGTATTCAGGATATTCCTGAAGTGGACCGGGATTATGAGCTCATTGGTCAACTAGCCAGAGCGTATAACAATGAAGGACGATACCGTGAGGCTGCCCAACAGTTACTAGCCGTGAATGAGCAAGGAACAAGCGACCCTCTCTGGCAGTACCGTTTGGGTTACGCTTATTATCATATGGCCATGTATGAACAGGCGCTCCATGCGTTTGAGATGGCTAACGAGCTCTTGCCCCATGACGAATCAACCAACGAATTTCTCGAATGGACACGGCCCAAAGCTGAAAAAATGCAGCAGAACCGACTGCGCCACCAAGAGATATTGTTGGAATTGGAGCAGAGTGGCAGGCTAAATCACCTTAGAGCCGCTTCCGGGTCCTACGATCCGGCTTCCTTCTGGGAACAGAGTGAATATGCGTTAGAAAGTTATGTATCTCCACCTTTTGACGAAGAGTTGATCCAAACCATTGAACAGGAGCTAGGCTATCAATTACCTGCCTCCTATATCCAGTTAATGAACACACAGAATGGCGGAATCCCTGCACACACCGTTTTCCCAACCAATGAAGCTACTTCATGGGCTGAGGATCACATCGCCATTACGGGGATAATGGGCATTGGGCGGGATAAATCCAATACACTGGCCGGAGAATTTGGAAGTCGATTCATGATTGAAGATTGGGGATACCCTGATCTCGGTATCGTCATCTGTGATTGCCCTTCTGCAGGACACGATGTGGTGATGCTGGATTATCGATTCTGTGGCCCAGAAGGCGAACCTGCTGTGGTTCATGTGGATCAGGAAGACGATTATGAGATTACATATCTGGCACCTAATTTTGAAGCTTTTATTCGCGGACTGGTTGATGCAGATACATTTGATCTGTCAGGTGAAGAGGACGAAGACTGAAATTGCAGGAGGGGCTTATGACAACCCGTATCTATTTTGGCTCCAATAAACTTGGTGAGATTGAGGAAGCATCGTTGCAAAAGGCGCTTCTTGATTTCAATCTGGGAACGCTTATAGATTATAAGCGAACCGATGAGGGGGTGATGGGCCAGACACTTCTTATTCACTCTTCAGAGGGAGAATATATTCTGAAAGGTAACCCATTATATGCAGGACAACTCCAGGAAGAGCAATTTTTCGTAGAACAGCTCATCAAGCACACCAATATTCCTGTACCTAATCCATATTTGCTGCATGAAGATTCCGACATGCTGGGCTGGAGTTATGCCATCATGCCCCGATTACCCGGAATACACCTGCATGACCCGATATTACAGGCCTCCCTGTCACAGGAGGATCAAGCGAATATCGCTACGATGCTTTCCCATTCCTTAGCAGAACTGCACCGTTGGAAGGTCCCTGACGCCGGAGAGTATGATCCTGTAGCGAAGCAAATCGTTCCCTTTGCGGGCAAATATCTGGACTGGTTGTATGGAACTATCCACCACTGGCTGCAGGATGCTGCAAAATACTCTGTGATTACCGATGAAGATATACAGTGGGTGGACGAGCAATTAAACAATGCTGAATCTGCATTCCAATCGATGCCTGTTCCCGGATTTGTGATGGGAGATTTTAAAGTGGAGAACTTCCTGATTCACAAACGAGATGATCTTGGATCAGAATGGCAGATTAGTGGTCTGTTCGATTTTACGACCGCCTATTTTGGAGACGGCACAGCTGACCTAACCAAAATGACAGCCATGTATATCCGTGAAGGCCAACCCGAGCTTGCCAAACGATTCCTTCAAGGGTACCGGGAACTTGTCTGCACAGCGGATTCAGAGCGATACCAACGCTTCGCTGCACGGCTTAGGGTGCATCTGCTCTATCAGCGCATTTTGTTGTGGGGTGAATGCAAAGCAACAGGCCGAGTGACCTGGGCAGCGGATCTGACTTTTGCACATTGGGCGGAGCAGTACATGGATGCGGTTATTGCTTTGCTGGATTAGTACACCAAAAAACCGCCAGAAAGATGAAGATATCTCTCCTTCTGGCGGTTCTTCTTAAACTATGAATCTATATTTAAATAGTTAATACGCCCATATGCATTACGGTTGTGCGACCGGTGCTTCCTGATGTTTCTGCAAAAACTCCAGCATCCGCCGATAAACGAGAATCTCATTCGTTTTTCTGGAGAAGCCATGACCTTCATCATCCAGAACGATGTATTCCACGTCTACCCCTTTCCCCAGCAACGCAGCCACGATCTGATCCGATTCCGCCTTGACGACCCTTGGATCATTGGCCCCCTGAATGACCAGCATCGGGTTCACCATTTGGTCCAAATACGTAATGGGCGAATCCTTCGTTAAACGTTCGCGGTCACGGACCGGATCACCCAACCAGTTGTCCATCATTGGCTTCCAGTCTTCGGGCACGGATTCCAGGAAGGTAAACAGGTTGCTTGGTCCAAAAATATCAACCGCAGCCCGGAATAATTCGGGGTGACGTCCTGCCAGAAGCAAGGTCATATACCCACCATAACTGCCTCCCACCACGAACAGACGATCCGGTGACGAGATACCCTCGTCAAACAGCCAGTTTATACCGGCAACGCAGTCCAGCCTTGGGCCCTCGCCCCAATCTCTCTCAACCATTTTGACAAATTCGGCGCCATATCCCGTGCTTCCCCGGAAATTGGGTGCAAAAATATGATAGCCCTGCGCCAGCATCAATTGGAACATCGGGCGGAAGAATTTCGCTTCCGATGCCTGCGGCCCGCCATGCGGCCAAAATACTGTGTAGCCATTCGCCTGCTCCGGCTTCGCCTTGAAGAAGAGTGCTTCGATCTCCAGTCCGTCGTAGGAGTTATATCGAATAACATCCGGGTAGACGAGATCGCTTGGATCAAGCCCTGTTACCCGATTAGCGGTCAACGGCTCCCATGACTCACTGCCTGACATTAACCGATAGATATTATGCGGCTGGACGGCTCCACGCCCCAAATATACACATTGCCGGCCTTGGTAACCGTTACATGTTCTACGGTATCCAGTGGCATGTCCACACGCCGAGGCTGCTCCGAATCTTTGTCCAACGCGTACATCCGATTCTCAGGACCTGTAAACGTCCAGAAGTATAACGTCTCTGAATCCTTGTGCCAGCGGATGATCTCCACGTCCTCGCCTTCCATTTTGCACAGAGGACGGAATTCATGAGTGTCCAGTCTGTATTCAGCCACATAGGAGTACGGTTCGTTATCATTCGTAATCATCAGAAGCCGATTATTGTCTGCAAACAGGACATATGGGACCTGACTCTGCCGATCGGAGACCGGAATAATGGATTCTGACTCACCGTTCCGATACACGTATGCTGTCTGGTAGGTATTGGAGTATACATTCAGGATTACGTAGGCTTGTTCATCCGAACTCACAGCAGCCAGATTGCTTGTAACCTCTTCCCCTGATGCAGAAGCTCATCCTCTCCCGTTGCCAGGTTAATCCGGCGTGAATTGAGATAGTTCGGGTTATCCCTGCTTGTCATATAATACAGACGCTGTCCATCCTCGGACAGATGGGAGAAATAACAACGATCATTGGGCTCTGCCGGAACAACAGGAAATGGAACTCCACCTTCCGGTTGAAGTGCATACAGATGATAATTCTCATCACCATCCCGATCAAACGCGGTGAGAATATGACGTCCTTCCGGGTCTGGTTTGATAAACTGGCTGCTCTGATTCAAGTACGTCAAAGGATACGGGTAGCCACCCGGCAGATCCATAGCCCAGATATTGGGCTGGCCATTCAGATTGCTGTCAAAAAACAAACGCTTCTCGTCGGCCGATACGGCAAAATGGGAAATCCAATACGTCTGGAAATACTGTTCAACATCCGGTTTGGGAAACTGAATCATGACAAACCTCCTTAAGTATGAATGAAGTATCAAACAGTGGTAAATTAAGGGTGTATTTGTCCATATTATATGTACATCCATTGTTTGTACAATAGATATGGCATATTTTTTTCCAATTTAGATCTTTCTTCGATTACGTATAAAAGGTCATATGAGGTTTGTCCTCCCGGTAATAATCCAGCCTTTGCTTCATAGTTCCGGTATGCAGCTCGAACAGATGACCATCCGGATCGGTAAAATAAACGGATAATGCATCCTTGGGATCACGTGGTCTTCCGGGAAGAATGTCAGCCCCGGCTGCTCGCAGCTGCTGCACGGACTCATCGAATTCCTCTTCTTTTACGGTAAATGCAATATGTGTATACGTTCGTTCCGTATAGTTGCGAATGACGTCGTCTTCCTGATTTAAAGCGATCCACAGACCGGCAAGTTCGAAATACGCCAGCTTCCGGCCTTTTACTTGAATACGGGCACCGAGAGCCTGCTCATAAAAGGTAATGGACCGATCCAGATTGGATACGGAAAAGCACAGATGATTAATTCCCTGAATATTCATTTGGCTTCTGACACCTCCACAATTTAATGACCTGCTGCAATAGCTACATCCTTATTATGGTATATTTTGCCCTAAAAACAAATGCCCTTCTTCCTCCTGTCGCACCTTCTTCTGGGCGAATGCATAGTTTAGGCGTATGAACGAACGTGCGAGGAGGATGTAAACCAAATGAATCCTGTCTATCCTTTTTACGGTGAGAAGACGGTGTGCAAGGAGAAAAAGCTGGCGTTCCCACCCCAGCATCAGGATCAGCAGCCTGGTCTGGAAACCCTGATGGTACCTGAACCCATCAGCGAAGATCCTGCCTGATATTGGCAGCTGCAAGCTGGAAGGCAAGGTGGCGATTATTACCGGTGGTGACAGTGGAATCGGCAGAGCGGCAGCGATTGCTTTTGCCAAAGAAGGTGCAGATATCACCATCGCTTATCTATATGAACGGACCGACGCCGAAAGGACACGTGATCGCATTGAAGAGCTGGGTCAACGGTGTCTGTTGATCGAGATTGATCTCCGCTTGAAGAAAAACTGCGAGGCGGTCATCCGTACAACCATGGAGACGTTCGGAAAGATCGACGTTCTGGTCAACAATCATGGCGTGCAATACGTACAGCCGAGCATCGTCGATATTACGGAAGAGCAGCTGTACCATACGTTCCAGACGAATGTGTTTGCCTACTTTTTTCTGATTCAAGCGGCTCTCCCGCATCTGTGTAAAGGCGCATCCATCATCAATACGGCTTCCATTACGGCCTACAAAGGTGAAGTGCAGCTGATCGATTACTCTTCCAGCAAAGGGGCTGTAGTCTCTCTGACTCGTGTACTCGCCAAATCGCTCGCAGCTCAGGGTATTCGGGTCAATTGCGTCGCACCCGGTCCGATCTGGACACCGCTTATTCCTTCCAGCTTCTCCGCTGAAGATGTGCAGGTATTTGGAACTGAGACACCGATGGGCCGTGCAGGCCAACCTTATGAACTTGCTCCAGCCTACGTCTATCTCGCTTCCCGCGATTCTTCCTATGTCACAGGAGAGTGCATTCATGTTAATGGCGGGGATATGGTAACCACCTAATCACCTAGAGGTATCTCCATTCAAAGCAACGCAACTCACATAAATATGGGTTTAACCCCCTGTTTGTCAGTCATGTCAGGTTGGATTTCATACGGTCAGCAGGAGAACGCAACTTCGCTGCGAAGAGGGTTAGGAGTAATTGATCCGGCAAGCCGGAACCTGACATCTTGCGACAAGGAGCTGAACAACCTGATGAACTTCGATCCACTCTACCAACCGTATCCGTCATACCGTGTGCCCGTCTACGCCAAACAAGGTATGGTCGCCACTTCACAACCTTTGGCTGCGCAAGCCGGTCTGGATGTGTTAAAAAGGGCGGCAATGCCATTGATGCCGCTATCGCAACTGCTGCTGCACTAACCGTGCTGGAGCCAACGTCCAATGGCATTGGGGGCGATGCCTTTGCCCTCGTCTGGACCGAGGGCAAGCTGCATGGCCTGAATGCCAGTGGGCCTGCGCCTCAGAGTATTTCAATTGAGGCGCTCAAGGCGGCAGGCCATACGGAGATGCCGAAGCTGGGGGTCATTCCGGTGACGGTGCCTGGCGCACCGGCGGGTTGGGCCGAGCTGAGCCGCCGATTTGGACGGCTCACGCTGGCGGAAGCGCTGGAACCGGCTGTCCGCTACGC
This sequence comes from Paenibacillus sp. 1A_MP2, assembly GCF_052244825.1. NCBI lineage: Bacteria > Bacillati > Bacillota > Bacilli > Caryophanales > Paenibacillaceae > Paenibacillus > Paenibacillus sp. 1A_MP2. The sequence goes on from NZ_JBQQCS010000001.1 coordinate 6,696,827, forward strand.
GGAAGAAGGTTACCCGCTTGCGCCGGGGCTGGCCCGCCATTGGGCACGGGCAGCCGATATCTATGCACGCCAGGGTGATGCGGAAGCCGGGCGAGCATGGTTTGATACATTCGCCCCAGGTGGACGTGTTCCGGCCGTGGGCGAAATGTGGCGTTCGCCGGATAATGCGGCTGCACTGCGCCGGATTGGCGAGAGCGGAGCGCGAGACTTCTACGAAGGTGAACTCGCGGAGCGTATTCATTCTTTTATGGCAGAGCACGGCGGTTATTTGACGAAGAAGATCTGGCCGCATTCCAGCCTGAATGGGTTGATCCGATTTCGGTCTCTTATCGCGGATATGACGTGTGGGAGATCCCACCGAACGGTCAGGGGTTGATTGCTCTGGCAGCGCTCAATCTGTTGAAAGGCTTCGATTTTGACGAGAAAGAATCCGTACTGGGGTACCATCGACAACTGGAAGCCATGAAGCTGGCATTTGCCGATGGTGAGAAATACATTACCGAGGAACGCAAGATGGGCGTAACCGTACAGGAGATATTGTCCGAAGCGTATGCAGACGAACGGCGCAAGCTCATTGGTGATATGGCACTTCCGCCTGAAGCAGGCGATCCGCGGGCAAGCGGAACGGTCTATCTGGCTACAGCGGACGGTGAAGGCAACATGGTTTCTTTCATTCAGAGCAACTATATGGGCTTCGGCTCCGGGCTGGTTGTGCCGGGAACAGGCATTGCCCTGCAAAACCGGGGACATAATTTCTCGCTTGATCCGGATCACGCCAATGCGCTGGAGCCGGGTAAACGGACGTATCATACGATCATTCCGGGCTTCCTCACATGCGGCGATGAAGCGGTCGGTCCATTCGGGGTCATGGGCGGTTTCATGCAGCCCCAGGGTCATGTGCAGGTCGTCATGAATACGGTGGACTTCCACCTCAATCCGCAGGCTGCGCTCGACTCTCCGCGCTGGCAGTGGACCAAAGGCAAAACGATCCTGGTTGAGCCCGGATTCCCTCAGCATATTGCACAGGCACTCGCCCGCAAGGGGCATGATATACAGATCGCCCTCGACCCGTCGATGTTTGGACGCGGTCAGATTATATGGCGAGATCCGGGCAGCGGTGTATTATGCGGTGGCACGGAAAGCCGGGCTGATGGCTCCGTAGCAGCGTGGTAATCCGTTGTATGTGCAGCTAACTAAGAGCGGAAAAACCTGGAGCACTGCATATGCTGGGTGAACGGGGAAAACCATTCATATATATGAATGTATTGATTCATGCGAAAGTGTAGTTCATATGAAATTATGTTTGGATCACAGGCAGAGAAGAGATCAAATCGGTCTCTTCTTTGCCTTTTTTGTCTATCTTTTTTCTCGTTGACCCGCAAGATGCACAGGTACTGTCGAGAATGCATACCCCTTCTAATGTAAATCCAATGTATAATTCATGGTTTTCATTGAAATTTCATTGTATTTTCATAGTATTTTCGTAAATTTTCATCATTCCCCATTACGGAGACTCTGCTCCCGTCCGATATAAATATAGGGGAATTGCTCACCTCATACATCATCTCCATCTTATAGAAAAGAGGTCATAAAGCACATGAAAACACAGTGGAAATACAAACTCGGGTTCACCATGATGATGATTCTGGTTGTCCTGGTGCTGGGAGCGTGTTCGACAACCGATAAGGCCTCCCCCGCAGATCAGCGAACCAAAGTCGGCATCGTTCTTACCGATGTCGGCCTGGGTGATCATTCTTTCAGTGATGCAGCATTTGAGGGTTTGGTACAGGCCAGAAACGAGAACAGCATTGTTTTTGATTACAAGGAACCGGGAAAGGATTTGACATCCGAGGCAGCCTTTGAGCAATTTGCGGCGGATAAAGTCGATTTGATCATTGGTCTGAGCGACACGGTAAAAGCCGATCTGGAGAAGGTTGCTCAGAAATATCCAGATCAACATTTCCTCATCATTGACGGGCATTCCGATCTCCCCAATGTGACCTCCATGTCCTTCAAAGCAGAAGAAGGCAGCTATCTTGCGGGCATTATTGCCGGCTTTGCAACAACCGAAGACCATGTAGGCTTTTTGGGTGGAATGGATATCCCCGTACTCCACAATTTTCAGCAAGGCTTTGAGCAAGGTGTCCAGGCTGCTAATCCGAATGCCACAGTCCATGTCGTGTACGCCGGAGATTTCGGCAATCCTGATCTTGGAGGACAGCTCGCAGCACAGATGATTCAGGAACAGCGTGTTGATGTCATTTACGTCGCTGCCGGACTTACGGGCATAGGTTCACTTTCAGAGATTCAAAAATTAGGGAAATACGCCATTGGCGTGGACCAGGATCAGTTTTTTTTAGCAGAAAAAGCCGTACTCACGTCCATGCTCAAAAATGTAGATATCTCTCTTCATAACGCCATCAATACATTCATTCAGAACCAGCATTCATTCCCGCAAAAAGAAATGCTCTTCGGTCTGGCAGAAAATGGAGTAGGTCTAACCGCTCTACATAACATCACCCTTACGAAGGAACAAGAGCAAACTTTTGATGATTTGAAAGCACAGATTGCTTCCGGCAAAACCAAGATTACCCTAGATCAATAAACCAATTGCTAAAATGGAGGCACGCTTATGAAATTGCAGGGAAAGCTGATATTGAATGCCATAGTTTCGTTACTGTTATGCCTCGCGCTGGTCGCTTATATCATTATTCAATTATTGAGCATGAATGCCAAAAACCAAAACCTGGTGCCTGCCATGCTAAAGGTTACTGAGCTGAACGCAAACCAGATACAGACCGAGCAGGCGCTCGATGTATATTCGTTCTCCATGACAGCTGGTAATCAGGATAACGTAGCCCGATTGCTGAACGAAGGTAAAACGATGGTGAAAGAGCTCACGGAAGGCTTGCTGGATACGGATGAACAGCTTCGTCTAATCCAATCAATCCAAACGAAATTGACAGCTCTGGACAATGGTGCCACGGAGGCCATCACAGCCATGAACAGTTCGGACGCCAAACGTTTCAGCTCACGGGTCAAAGGTATACAAAATGATATCTATATGCTGGATGAGGTGACCCGGGATCGATATGAGCAATATACGGTGGATCTGGAACAAGACATCCAGCGAACCTGGCAAATTGCTCTCGTCGGAGCCATCGTCCTGCTGATTGCTGTCCTGCTGTTCAACATGAACGCTTCACGACAATTGGCAAGACGCATTCGCACCTTGAAGGAAGCGGCAGGACAAATTGCGAACGGTGACCTTACCCAGCAGCTTCCGGAGGCCCGAGGCAAAGATGAACTGGATGACTTAAACCGCTCCTTCCGCCTTATGACGGGTAATATTCGCAGTATCATCCAATCCATCGGTGAGGCAGGAAACCGTGTTGATGGAATGGCACAGGACATTGACCGCGGTAATGATACTGTTCAGGCCATTGTGCAGCAAGTGTCCCGAACGACCGAAGAACTGTCGATTGGCAGTCAGAAAATTGCTGAGGATCTAAGTGACACGGTCATGGTCGTAGATAAGATGCAGCATACGTTCGAAAGCAATCTTCAGGCGACTTCACAATCGGCCATATATGGCAACGAGGTTCTGAGTTCCGTGAAGGAAGGACACATTGCTGTACAGGAACAGCTTCGTCTGGCTGAAGTCAACCGGATTGCCATGTCTGAGGTAGAGCAGACGGTCCAGGAATTAGAGGAGAGCGCCTCCCGGATTGCCACCATGACTGCCTATGTGTCGGGCATCGCTACACAGACCACCCTGCTGTCTCTGAACGCCTCCATTGAAGCGGCACGCGCAGGTGAAGCCGGACGCGGCTTTGCTGTCGTCGCAGGGGAAGTGAAGAAACTGGCCGAGCAATCGGAGCAATCGGTACAGCATATCTTTGCAGCAGTCAGCGAAATTACAACGGCTATGGGCAAAGTAAAAAGCTCGGTGACGCAGAGCATTCAGCTCTTTGCGGAACAGGAGAAGGCTACTGGAAAAACCGGCGAATCCTTCTCCGGAATCCGTCACAGTGTGGAGCGGATCAGTACAAGCATTAACCAGCTTGCGGAAGACATGAAGCAGTCCAGTGAACTTAGCGCACAGGTTCAGCAGGCGATTGAAAACATCAGCGCCATTACGGAGCAATCAGCTGCAAGCAGCGAAGAAATTACCGCTTCAACAGCTGAGCAGCAGCGTTCGTTCAATGAAGCAAGCACCAAGGTGAAGTCTTTGCGGGATATCAGTGCGGAGATGCATCAGGAGCTATTACGGTTCCGGTTGTAGTGGAGGCGTTATAAAGAAGAGGCTGTGCCTGAAGCTGGAAGTGGCCTTCCCTTCTCGGGTCGAAGCGCTAATCCATTCTAACGAATCGACCACACCTTAATTGGAGGGTTTGAGTCGAATGCACAGTTTACGAATTCCAGGCAAGCTATTTGGAGCTAGAATAAAAAGTGGACACCCATTAACGGACAGAAGGATAATAAGACTAACGGAGGTGTGTCCACATGGGAGAACAACGGCAACGATACAATGAAGAATTCAAAAAACAAACGGTCAAGTTTATTCAAGAACAGACGAAGACACTCAGTGATCTGGCAGAAGAGCTTAACATCCCGAAAAGTACGTTACATCAATGGATGAGCCAATATCGTGAGCTCAAAAACGAACCGGCTGCCAGTATGGACCGAGTTAAGGAACTCGAAGCAGAGCTGAAAGAGATGCGTCGCATGCTCCAAGAGAAAGAACATCGACTTGCCGATACGGAAGAGGAACTAGCTATTGTAAAAAAAGCGGTGCACATCTTCAGCAAACCAAAGAACTGAGATTCCAGTTCGTGGAGAATCATCGCTCCGAGTTCCACTTGGAGAAGATGTGCGAAACCCTGCAGGTCTCACGGAGCGGGTACTACAAATGGCGGAAGAACGAAACAAGCATGCAGGAGCTTCGGAAATCCCAGATCATGAAGCGAATTCAGTACCATTTTTCCGACCACAACAAGCGATATGGTAGCCCCAAAATTACACGGTTACTTCATCTGGAGGGGTTTAAGATCACCGAACGTACAGTGAGTGTGTACATGCGCCAAATGAAGCTCCGTTCCGTCGTTAGCCGCATATATCGTGTCCAGACCACGGACTCCAAGCATAACCATCCGGTCGCACCCAACACGCTGAATCAACAGTTTAAAACGCTCAAACCGAACACCGTCTGGGTTACAGACATCACATACATCCCGTGCCGAGGAGGACGCTTGTATCTCGCCAGTGTCCTGGATTTGTGCACGCGTGAAATTGTTGGTTGGCGTTTGTCGAACCATATGGAAACTAGCTTGGTGCTGGATGCTTTGAAGGCTGCTTACACTGCCAAACGACCTGGTAAGGGTTTGCTCCATCACTCGGATCGCGGCTCCCAATACACCTCCAAAGAGTACGTCGAGCAATTAAGTGCCTACGGTATGGAATCCAGCATGAGCCGCCGGGGAAACTGTTACGATAACGCCTGTATCGAGTCTTGGCACAGTATTTTGAAGAAGGAACTCATTTACTGTAATCCGCGCTTTAAAACACCGGAAGAGGCCTACATGGCTATCTACCAATACATTGAGTTTTACTACAACCGCAAACGAATGCATGGCGCACTGGGTACCTTTCCCCTGCCCGTTTTGCACAGCAATTCACCGGAAATTCCGTAGCGTAAGTGTCTACTTTCTTGACAGAGGTCCAATTCTCATTATACGGATACAAACTTGGGCCAGAACCTGCCGAGCAGCGAAAATAACGCCGCTGTGATTCGTTAAAACGCAGATCAATGGAAAATGCAGATCATAGCGTATGCTCGGTTCGTTAAACGGTATTCACACTAAAAAGGGATGTCCACGTCATGTTTGATGACTATGGGACATCCCTTTCTTTATGTTATGAATGATTTATATCATTGTTGTGTCAGAGGCATGCAGCACAGGAAGGACACGTACTCTCTAAATGCACCTATCACACGAACTCAAAGCAACGTAAATTTAGCTTATGAAATAACGAATGTACCCAGAGTGCAGCAACAAGCGTGCCCTTGGTTTACAGGGCATCCATGATATCCCCGGCGAGCAGGGATGCCGGATCACCTCGCAGCAACGCGGCTCTCTCCGCTGCCTGGCCGTGCAGGAACACGCCAAAGGCAGCAGCTTGCTCCGCGCTCAGCCCTTGGGCGAGCAGACCGGCAATGATGCCGGTCAATACGTCTCCCGCACCGCCGGTTGCCATGCCAGCGTGCCCGGTGGTGTTGATGTACGCCTCGCCGGATGGCGTTGCGATGACCGTGCGTGCTCCCTTGAGCACCAGGGTTAGGCCCTGCTCGCGGGCGTACCGTGCAGCGTGTCCAATTCGGTCACGCTGCACTTCGGGGGTCGACATGCCCAGCAGTCGGCCCATTTCCCCGGGGTGCGGCGTCAGAATGGTCGCCGCACTTCGTTTGCCCAGTCGCGAGGCCCGGTTGGGCCAGCGTCTGCAAGCATGTTGAGGGCGTCCGCGTCGATGACGAGCGGGCGATCCGTCTGTTGCCACAGACGGCGCAGCCAGTCTGTGTCGCCCTTGAAGCGGCCGAGGCCCGGGCCGGTCGCGAGCACGTCGCGGCTCTCCGCGAGACGCAGCACGGCGTCGGCGGAAGCCGCGTTCCACTCGCCGCTGTCGCCATCGGCGGCGGCAGCGAGCATGAGCTCGGGCACGGTGCCGATGACATGCGGTAGCAGTGCCGCGGGCAGCGCCCATGTGGCGAGCCCGCAGCCAGCGCGCAGCGCGGCCTTGGCCGAGAGCAGGCCTGCGCCGCTCATGGGCAGACTTCCTGCGGCCAGCAGCACGTGGCCGTAAGTGCCCTTGTGGCCGTCCGGTGCCCGGAGACGGCCCGTGTCCACGCGCAGCGCACCACGCAGCACCTCATCCGTCAGCAGACGGACCGAGGGGCCATGCTCCGGCGCAAGCCGCGCAGGAATGCCGATGGAGCGCACCACGATGCGCCCCGCAGCAGATGCGCCCGGGTACTGAACCAGCCCGCGCTTAAGCAGCGCGAGACATACGGTCACCCGGGCCTGAATGCAGGGCTCATATACCTCCCCAGTGTCGGCATTCAGCCCGCTTGGCACATCGGCGGATACGATCGGCTTGCCGCTATCGTTCGCCGCCTCAATCAGCGCCGCGTATGCTCCGCGCGGCGCCCCACTGGAGCCGGTGCCCAGCAGCGCATCCACGATGCCTGTGCACCGGCTGAAGTCCACGGCTTCGCGCCCGTGGACAAGGGCAGGGATGCCGAGCTGTGCTGCGGCATCCCGCTGCACTGCGGCTTCGCCCCGCAACGCATCAGGCACATCGGCGTATACCAAAGTCACGCCGAGCCCCGCTTCAACCAAATGGCGCGCCGCAACCAGCCCGTCGCCGCCATTATTACCCTTGCCGATCAGCATGTACCACTGCTGATCACCAGGTTGCCCCATCACGAGCGCCGGCTCGGCGATGATGTCGCCACCATGACCTTGCCGATCCCCGGGCCCGGTGTGCGCCCGCTCCCGGTTACCATCGTTCCGGCCGTCCTGCTGCTCCGGACTGCGGCCAACGCCCTCTTTCCGGCCTTCCCGGCACAGCCGGATAACTTCCTCGGCGATGGCTCTGCCTGCGTTCTCCATCAGACTGGCAGCCGGAATGCCAAGCTTGTGAATCGTATGCTTATCCACAGCTCTCATCTGTTCAGCGGTTACGATAAACAATGTTCATCCCTCCCCGGTGAATTTCTCCGAAAATTGCATTTGCGAATAGCTTATACTCTCACGATGATTCTTTAGTTTTCCAAGCTGCTTCGCTTCATTGAATGTTCTCGTCTGTTTTCCCAGCCCTGTAACCTGCAGCTCTTAATAACCTACTGTAAACCGAGATTGAATAAATTGTGGATCATCCAGCTCATCCACCAAAGCCGCTGCAAAATCGCCAACCGAAATGGAGCTCTCACCAAGATCATCGGTGATTACACGATTCATACCAACCCGGAACAGGCCTGTCCGTCGTCCCGTTGTGATTGTAGCCGCAGGACTCATGTAGGTCCAGTGAATATCCGACGCCTCAATCAGGTTATACGCATCTACATGAGCCTTCGCCAGTGGCTTGACTTCCTCTGGGAACCCTGGCGTGTCCATTAGCATTTCTCCAGAATCCGTAATCAAGCTTCCCGCTCCGCCAACCACAACCAGCCGTCCTGCTTTCGAACGACGAACACCCTCGATTAGCGAACGTGTAACTTCCAGCATCTCTTCTTCCGAAACCAAACTTCGGTCCATAAGCACTCACAACGGCTTCCTGTCCTGCTGTAAAATCGGCAACCTGGTCCGGGTTAAGCAAATCCCCTTGTACCACACGCAAACGCTCATGCTCCATCTCCACCTTCGCAGGCTCACGAACAATCGCCGTTACTTCATGTCCTCGGTCCATCAATTCCCACAATATCGTCTTTCCAATCGCTCCGGTTGCTCCAAAAATGGCAACTTTCATATTAAATCCCTCTTTTCAGTAGATATCCTCTTGTCAACTTACCGTTATTTTAATACTTAATCCCATTGTTATATACCTTAAACGGCTCACGCCATCTTAAACCCTCTTCCCCACTTGTAAACCATCGCCATAAAATCTCTTCTATTCATTAATTCAAACAAAAAAGCCGCTATATGCGGCTCACATCAATTCCCTCATAAATTAAATGAGGTTCTGGATATTTCTTCTCTTCACTTTTCGACAACCTGCTACTTTTTGATTCCTATTCTTGCCTCCACCACATGCCTTCCGATTTCGGACTGGTGTAGGTGAAGCCAAATTGGGCGTACAGACGGTCAGCAGGGACATCTGCCAGCAGGCTGACCAATCCACGAGCAGGCACATGTTCACGCAAATAGTTCATGATCTCGCTCATGATCAGTTTGCCATATCCTCTTCCCTGCTGGTCCGGACGCACGGCGATATCCACCACCTGAAAGAAACAACCGCCATCTCCGATGACCCGACCCATGCCTACAATTTCATTTTCTTCACGCAGACAAACGGCAAAAAGACTATTCGGCAGCCCGATTTCGGCCCCCTCCTGGCTCATCGCACTGAGACCCGCGCTCTTTCGTAGCGCAAGATACTCGGCTGCTGAGGGCGGTGTATGTTCAATGTTGATGTGGTCCATGAATCATGCTCCCTTCCTAATTAAACCTACGATTAATTGCAAAATAAAAATTTCATGGGTGATTACATCTTCTTTGCTTAGGCACCTTGGACCTTCTTAAGACCGTAAATTCCTACTGTTCCTGCTTGAATTCACGCAATTCCTGTGTAATAGTGAGAGAAAGCTTAAGTGAACCGTGTTTCATGCTACACTACAGTTTTTGCAAAGGAGGAACTATTTGTGCTTCAACGCTGGATACCTGCTCTGTTCTCATATCCGGGCTTCGGGGCGTTACTACTCGGAATGATCGCTGTACTGCTTGGACTATACATATGGTCTGCGACAGAAGTCAGACGAAGTCGTGACAGGCGAATACAAGCGATACGAGATACATTATACATAAGTACAACCCTGTTGGGACAACTCACCGTAAAAGAACATCGGAATGACGCTCTTACGGAACATGAGCATCATGAATTGTTAACCGCCATGCTGTCCTGCAGAACCGCAGTCCATCTATCTCCTCAGCTTCAGGATCAAATCCGCAGCTGTATCATTGATGTTGATCCAGCTCGGCTCGCATTGATGCACAGGGCTCTGGAACGAGAGAGTGCAGCATTATCGGATGAATTGAATCGGTACGCCCATCCAGACCATTGGGGAAGAGCGGTCTGGAATGTCATTCGTCCAGCTGCCGAACCCGCCGCCGTGGCTGCTTTAGTGTACCTGATCGCTGATTTTGTATTCCGTCAACAAGGTTTGATGTATCCTTTCTGGCACTCCTGGTTCAATGCTTTGCCATGGATACGCTTCGTCTCCTTGATCGTCACGGTGTTCTATGGTTATCTGCTCTGGTCCAGCCCAAAACAGCGTTCATCGGGCACAGTAACCAAAGCCCTAGTCACCCTAATTGCCCTGTGCTCCCTCCTTCATCTGATCGGACTTGCTGCTGCTCCCTACGCATTGGGATTACAACTCATTCTGTTCATCTCTGGCTTCAGCCTGACAGGAACGCCTTCCCGCAGTGATCGCCCCTTCGTGGGACACAGCGATTCGGATAAGGAATGGAATAGCCGTACAGAAGCACAGGAGGATGAGAATGTGGACATGGAGCTAAACCTCTATAAACCACGTACATCCGGAGCAATTTCCGAAAAGTGAACCTCTTTCTGAATTTGGTTGACCTGGTATCAGCAATCTCCGTTCATTCAAAGCCCAAAAAAGAGAAGCCCACAGAATCGTCGGCTTCTCTTTTGGGTTGCACTTATTTCAGCATTTGCTTAATTCAATTTCCGATTTTATAAAAGGTCCGTGCACAATTACAAATTCAATCCCGAATTACATGAAGGATGACGACGCCTATCCCTTCGCACTCGTATTCGATCCGCGCAATGAACGAGGTGAGCTGCTTCGTGCAGTGCTGCCGGATTTGGAGGCGCTGCCGGAGGGCGTATTTTCAAAACGCTTGCGTTCGGTCCGCTCCATCTGCACGATCTGGCCTTCATGTACAACGATGTGCAGCGAGCCAAACTCCATGTCATTCAGTTGTCCGGCGATTCGATCCATCCATACCTCATCCACTTTTAACGGCTTAGCCATAGAGCCGCCTCCTCTTCTCAGGCTACTGCCCGCTATATTCCTCAAGTGTGCTGTCATCCAACCCGATTTATAATTCATTCTTATCCAACCTATATACTTGGTTTATACATTAGCAGGGCTTCCAGTAGCTGTCAATCCGAATTTTCATGAATCGGAGGCAACATCTGTTTTCATTCGGAACCCTCTTAAAAACCAAAATGTTCGGCATGGATTTCGGAGCGTTACTCACCTTTCGGGAATCGTTTTATGACCCAGCCAGCTCTTAAGAAGCAACGTTGCCAGAGCCAAAATGAGCAGCAAGGAGGCGACGGCAAACGAAGCAGAGAATTGATACTCGTTATATAAAATTTCGACATGCAGCGGAAGCGTGTTGGTCTCCCCGCGAATATGACCGGACACGACAGACACAGCTCCGAATTCACCCATGGCCCGCGCATTACACAGAATGATGCCATACAGCAGACCCCACTTGATGTTGGGCAGAGTCACGTTCCAGAAGATCCTCCACCCGGAGGCTCCCAGCGTTACCGCTGCTTCTTCTTCTCTCGTGCCCTGATCCTCCATCAGTGGAATCAGTTCCCTGGCGACGAATGGAAACGTAATGAACAACGTTGCGATAACAATGCCAGGCAGGGAAAAAATAATTTTGATATCATGCTCGGCCAGCCACGGTCCAAACCATCCATTCGAACCAAAGACGAGCACAAAGATCAACCCGCCTACCACCGGCGAGATCGAAAAGGGAGATCAATCAGGGTGATCATGAGCCCTTTTCCCCTGAATTGGAACTTGGTAATGACCCACGCAGCCGCCACACCGAATATCGTATTAAGCGGCACGGTGATCCCGGCAACCAGCAGCGTAAGTTTTAACGCCGACATCGCATCCGGTTCGGTAAGCGCGGCGATGTAGACGCCCAGCCCTGCTTCAACGCCTCCATCAGCACGATCACCAGCGGCAAGATGAGCAGCCAGATCAGCACCAGACTTGCCAAGCCGATTAACAACCATTTGACCCATGTGGCTTCTGTGGTTGCACGGTTGGGACCCGGTCCAGTTCGCACACGGGCAGCAGGCGGTAATGGAACGGAACCCGCCATATTCTGTACCTCCTTTTGGTTTATATAAGTTGAACAAATGATTTTACACTAAACCACTGCGCGGTCAGAACATCTTCCGATTGCTGTTATCCCCGGATTTTTTATGAACCGATCCTAAAAAGGGGAAATCCGGGGATAAAGGCAAACGCTCCGCTTCTCCAGATTTTTCTGTCCTCTCCGTTTATCGTGTAAATGTTAAGTTCAACTTATATAGGTTGGCTTATATACATTAAGCTCTGCCTGCCTTTCGGCTCCAGCGTTGAAGTGAATTAATGATCAATAGCAGGACAAAAGAGACCAACAGCAGCAGCAAGGCTACCGCCGTAGCTCCTGCATAATCGAACTGCTCCAGCTTCGCCATGATCAGCAGGGGGGCGATCTCCGTTTTCATCGGCATATTACCTGAGATAAACACCACTGAGCCATACTCGCCAATACCCGGGCAAAAGCCAACGCAAAGCCGGTCAGCAGCGGCGGAATTAGGTCCGGAAGCAGGATCTTCCGGAATATCCGCCATCTTCCCGCTCCCAGCGTGGCCGCAGCTTCCTCCACCTCAGCCTCCAGCTCCTGCAAAACCGGCTGCACCGTGCGTACCACAAACGGAATCCCGATAAACATCAGCGCCAGAGTAATGCCCGCCTGAGAATAAGCCAGCTTGATACCCAGAGGCTCCACGAACTGCCCAATCCAGCCATTTCCGGCATATAACGCCGTTAAGGCAACCCCCGCAACTGCCGTCGGCAAGGCAAAAGGCAGATCAATGACGGCATCAAACAGCCGCTTCCCCGGAAATTCATAACGAACCAGTACCCATGCCAGAAGCAGCCCGAGGACTAGATCGATCAAGGCCGCTGCGCCTGCGGTCAGAAAACTCACCTGGAAAGAAGCCAGCACCCGGGGATTTGTTGCCACCTCAATCAATGTGGACCAGGTCAACCCTGTGGAGTTAAACAAGAGCGCTGCCAGTGGAGTAAGTACAACCAGGCTCAGGTAAAGCACACTGTAACCCATCGTCAATCCGAATCCCGGCAGTGTACGACTCCGGGCTACCATCACCTTGCTCATGGACGTTCATCCTCTCTGCCTTCAGTCGGTAGGACTGGTTGGCCGCTTACATGATCACGCAACAATATCGATCTTAATAGCATTAGCTGCCCGGAACATAAATCTGGTCAAAGATACCGCCGTCATTGAAATGTTTGGCCTGTGTATCCCGCCATGTGCCAAATACATCACTCAACGTGAACAGCTCAAGCAGCGGGAACTGATCCTTGAACTTTTCCTTCACGCTGTCCAGTGTTGGACGGTAATAGTTCTCGGCAGCAATGGTTTGCCCCTCTTCGCTGTACAAATATTTCAGATAGGCGTCCGCTACTTCGCGGCTGCCCTTTTTGTCTGCATTTTTATCCACGATCGCTACAGGTGGTTCAGCCAGAATGCTGACCGAAGGAACAACGATATCGAATTTGTCCGGACCCAGCTCTTTAACCGATAAGAAAGCCTCATTCTCCCAGGCAAGCAGCACATCACCAATACCACGCTCTACAAACGTAGTTGTTGCTCCACGCGCTCCAGAGTCAAGAACAGGTGCATGTTTGAACAATTCTGCAACGAAAGCCTTGGCCTTCTCTTCATCATTGTTGTTATGCTTGAGCGCATATCCCCATGCCGCCAGATAGTTCCAACGGGCCCCGCCGGACGTTTTGGGATTCGGAGTTATGACCTGCGTATCTCCCTTGATGAGATCATCCCAGTCCTTGATACCTTTCGGGTTGCCTTTGCGTACCAAAAACACAATCGTTGATGTATACGGGGAGCTGTTATGCTCGTATTTATCCTGCCAGCCCGCATTGATCAAACCTTTATCTTCGATGGCATCAATATCGTAACCCAATGCCAGCGTAACCACATCTGCATCCAGTCCATCAATGACTGAACGACTTTGTTTACCTGAACCGCCATGAGATTGCTTAACCGTTACTTCCTGACCTTTCTCTTTCAGCCAATACGCCGCAAACGCCTTGTTATATTGCTCGTAGAGTTCACGTGTCGGATCATAGGATACATTCAGCAGCTCGATCGCTTTTGCTCCTTCTTTGCTGCCTTCCGCTTCCTCAGATGTTCCCGCCGCATTCGTGCCACCACCATCCGATCCGCATGCCGCCAGTACCCCTGTTAATACCAATGCCAGACCAACCAGAATACCCTTATGAATTCTCTTTTTCATAGTTAACACTCCCCCGAATGGATCTGCAAGATTACCTCCACAGGCTGAACAGCATGGAACGCACCGAAAAAAACAGAAAACGGAGGAACCCCGCGCACTTCTCCCTCATAAAGTCATGCCGACCCAAAGGCCGTGTATGCTTCATCCAGAATTCATACGCTACGGTGTTCCTCCGTCTATACGGTGAGAACGTTATTCTGTTCACGTTACGATCTCTCATGTGACTGTAAATGACTGCTTCCGCAATTCAAGCGAAGTCATTTTTATTATTCCTACCTGTTTAGTGAGTTATATACGTATCATAAGGGCAGTGCATATGGCTGTCAAACGTTTTTTTCCGATTTCTACCGAATATCTGTGTAAATGGCAGAAAAAAGAACAACGAACCCCAGTCCGTTGTTCCCTTGTCAGCGGCGTGCTTTATACGCCGTAAAATTATCCCAGGACTTGGCATGAGTCCCTGCCATTTCCCTATCTTTATTTGCCGGCATACCGAATATTCGGCACTGGAGGCGTACTCATGCCATCCCCCAAATAAAAGCCAGTGTGCGGCGGTTGGTTATAGGCTACATTTTGCCAAGCTACGCCAAGACGGTATACTGGATCATGCATCAAGGTATAGATGCGTTTGTCCGTAACGGCTGTTGTCGTGTAGATACGCAGCGCAGAGCTGTCATTGGTCCGCCATACCACTTCTTCTCTCCAGTCTCCAAACAGGTCGGCCTGCAAATTCGGTGTGGATTTCGTTCCATTATTGGAAGAAACGCCGGAAGCGGTCAACAAATTCACCGTTTTGCTATTGGCGTAATCCCATTTATCAATTCGGTTGCTGTCCAGCAGCTCGCGGAGCAAATCACCGTCCCACCAAATTCCAAAATTCGTGGAGGAAGGCAGGGTAGTCCCTATTTTCTGTCCTTTGGCTGTGTACAACCCGCCGTCTGCCCAAACTTCTGCACCCTTATAACGCGGATCGATATCGGCTGCCATACCGCGTCCAATATCCTTCGTTGTAGGTATGCCCCAGATCAATTGACCTGTACGTGCATCGCGGAATTCCACGCCTGCATTGGAGGGTGTCTCATGAACCTGAAATACTTCTAGACCCGCACGATCGGGGTCCAGATCACTTAGATGCATGGCATCCCCATGATGAAGCCCTGTCGTGTAGAGCCCCTTCCCGTTATCATCCACCGCCATCGCTCCGTAAACGATTTCGTCTTTGCCATCGCCATCCACATCCGCCACACTCAGATTATGGTTGCCCTGTCCGGCGTAACCTGAATTACCCGACGTGCTGGAGTCAAACGTCCACTGCTTGGTTAGTTGTCCATCCCTCCAATTGTACGCCACCAGCACAGTCCGGGTATAATAACCACGTGCCATGACCAGACTTGGCCGCTCCCCATCCAAATACGCAATCGCTGCAAGGAATCGATCGACCCGGTTGCCGTAATTGTCTCCCCAATCGGATACATTGCCACGCGCCGGTTCATAGTTTACCGTGGAGAGTGCTTTACCCGTCTGTCCATTGAAGATTGTAAGAAACTCCGGTCCTGACAGAACATACCCGCTGGAATTACGATAATCCTTGCTGGCATCACCTATGACTACTCCCGTACCATCCTTGGAACCATCTGCCGTTTTCATCGCCACCTCGGCCTTGCCGTCACCGTCCAGATCGTACACCATGAACTGGGTGTAATGAGCACCGGCACGGATGTTTTTGCCCAAACTAATGCGCCATAGGCGCGTTCCGTTCAATTTGTAGGCATCGATAAACACCTCGCCCGTGTAGCCACTTTGGGAGTTATCCTTGGAGTTGGACGGGTCCCATTTTACAATTAATTCATACTCCCCGTCCCCATCCAGATCCCCTGCACTTGCATCATTGGCACTGTACGTATAGGCCACTCCATCCGGTGTTGTACCGCCTGCCGGCACACTGAGAGGTACGGACAAGTAATTATTTCCCCAAACGCTCGCTGCGGCTGACGCCGCCTGTTCTGTTCCGCCCACTACGGCCCGAACCGTATATTTGGAACTGCTTGTCCCGCTTGCATCCTGGAGGTTGGTACTGTTCGTTATGGGCGATGCGTTTACTTTGGTTCCATCCCGATAGACGTTAAACGATACATTCGACCCTTCCGTACCCAGCAGCCGCCAACTGACAAATACACCCGTGCCTGTCTTTACCGCAACCACACCACGGTCCAGAAACTCCATCTGACGCGCACCTGCAGCATGCGTGACCGACGTGTTCCCAAGACCGAGCGAAGTAATCAGCAGCGCAGAACTCAGCAGGGATGCCCCCGCAGTCCGCAAAGTGCACTTCCATAACGATCGTTTTCCCATAAAGCCATTGCCTCCCCAATCGAATTGGTAAGCCCGATGCCCTTGGTAGCGCCGTCTTATATGTAAGCGCTTTAATAAATTATTTTAAATTAATCATATAATTCCATCCATAGGTCTAATTTAGTAATTAAATGATTAGTACATAAAAAAAGTCGAAGGATTTTTCCTTCGACTTTATAATATCTTCTTCTTCGATCATAACTAATCCCAAGTCAAACATTATAATGCATAATAAACTCATAAGTCTATACTTCTGATTCGTTAAATAATGTTCTTCCTGCTGATTAATAATAAATAAATGGAGTGGTCTTGTCGCCACAAGGGATAGGTTAATAAATCCGCTCAAGTTCATATCCCTTTTTTTCAAGCTCACCTGGAACACTTGGTTCAATCATAACATGAGCAGCACCGATGATGACAAAATAAGTCTGTCCATCATCCGTTTGTAAAATTTCATCAAGCTTATTGGCCATATGAAAATTCCGAGTATCATTGATTGCCTGTTGATACTTTTCATCAATATCTTCAAAACCTTCAGTTAACTGATTCTTAAAAGCATCGTCATTCCCATGAACCCAATTATATCCCAACTGGTTTAAAAAACTCGCTGTCTCCTCATGATCTGCTATAGAACCTTCTAACATTTGTACTTGGGTTTCCATATTAAAACCAGCTAGCACTTCATATTGCATCTCAATAGTTTCTAACTCAACAATTTCTTTATTGTCTTCTAAAGCACGTTGAAGAAAATACAGATCAACCCCATACTCTGGCGCTAGTTCACTTTCTTCATTACTAATTTGGTTTAATAAAGTTCCCAAAAACCAAGGCTGGAAGTGATTGTAATCAGCTAAAGTCATTTCGTGCGCTTCAAATATTTCTGAAAGCTTGGCATAAGACACCTCCGATAACACGTCATCCAGCGTGGTATCATCCTCAAATAATGCCATCTCGTTTATTTCTTCTTCATTCAAATCCACTTTAAACATATTGATCTCTGGAAGAATGACATCTGCGTCCTCATAAGCTTCTTCAATTCCCGAAGCAAGAGGATAAAAGTCTTGATGGCCCAAATGAATCGTTCCATGCACATACATGATCGTTTCGCCGTGAACCACCTTCCACAGAAATCCCCCATCTCCCTCATAATCAAGAGCCGTTTCACTTATTTGCTGTTCATTATCTTGTCCATTAGCCCCTTCACTCTCGATCATCTCATTATTGGGGCCCGTACACCCTGCTATTACAAGTATTACGATCAACAAGTATATCGACATGAGTCGTTTCATCATCGTAACGTTCACCCTTTCTTCATTTTCATTATTATTGATCCAAATGCGTGCTTTCGATATCAATTAACCAATGGTTTTTGAGCATTAGAGCCCGTTCTGTTCCTGCTATTGCAGCGGCAATACCAATCGTAAAATAAGTCCAAATGGACAGTTGGATCGGCGATTCAAATGCACCTATATTTTCTGAAACCCATGGAATAGCAGAGATGTTTTCCAAAAATTGAGGAATGGTTAAAGCGGTTGATATTAACAAGATCATAATCGCGATCATGCCAATGAATGCGCTGAGGATAGGAAATCGTCGATGCACCCACATTCGAAAACCTCGTATCGAACGTCTATCTGGAGATAGGGAAAAGGTGTCCTCGCTAGCACTAACATAATGAATACCATTAATCCCGGTCGAATTGTTTGTTATTTCGATCACGCCATTCTCGACTGGAAAAGCTGCTGGAAGCTTAGAATAGGCAATATGTTTATTTTCGCGGTATAAATCAACGCGGGGCTCTTCTGCAAAATATTTGGATTTTATGGCATATGAGGTGGTGTTCCTACTACTATGATTAGTTATTTCGATGTGAAATAAGGAGTGAGTAAATATACTCCAAAACCGGTACTTTTTCAAAAGATGACCATCGCCTGCTTTCACTTTTTTCAATTTCTTACGATGTTTACGTTGACGAATGAAATGAAACATGGAATGAACTTACCTCCTTTACTCTTATATTGAATAGACATTTTAAATACTGATCAATCAATCAAATTTAAATTAAAAAAATTTACTACTCTCTTGGTTTATTGAATCATTTTTAAAACGTTCTTTGTTACCTTTTCTGTGTAATCTTTAAAGCTCAATATACTCTCGTTTTGGGGCAGGGACATCGATAGAGAAACAGCCCCTCTGATCATCATGGCAATGACTTTGGGATCAAAATCTTGAAATTCTTTCGCTTGTTGACCTTCGTGAAGAATCTCTTCTAACAGGACGTTTAATTCATCTTCAGGATTGATTTCTAACCGAAAATAAGGAACATTATCTGGTGTGCGAACATTAAACACGATTTCCAATAGTGCCGTGGTGTTCCCACGTTTTATAGCGCGATAGGTGATTCCCGCTTCTATATAGGCCATCAATTTTTCCAGATTGGATGATTTTTTTTCTACTCTCTCGATCATAAAAGCTTTCTCTTGTTCAACCAAATAGAGCAATGTATTGTTCATCAAATCTTCCTTGCCAGAAAAATGATACGAGATGAGTCCCGTACTCGTATTAGCCCTTTTTGCTATTTTGGATAGGCTGGTGCTAAAATATCCAATCTCTGTGAGAACCTCAATCGCAGCATGAATGATTTGTTCTCTGCGGGCATCGGCTATTAAATATTGCTTGTTTTTCATCTTTTCATCTACCTTCATGGAATTGACTGAATGTTTTTTATATTGATCGGTTAATCAGTTATTATGATAATGTTTACTTCCCCTCCTGTCAAGGATGGATAAAAACATGCCCAAGGCAACCTTCTCGGTTGTCGTATATGTGTATGCTCACAAAAAAGGATAGTGTACACGATGGAGTTCTATTTCAATGACCGCCTCTTCAGCACGCCAAACGGACATTTTGAAATGCAGAGGATGCCCGAATTGGTATCATCGATCTGGAGAGCAAGATAATATCAAGTCTCTCGATCTATGGTTCTGATGATGCGCTGCGGTATTTGGGCAAGTTCTGATTCTTCTCTAACAATGGAAAGTGACGGATTCGAGGCTTTCAGGTGAGAATAAACATCTTTCCGTAATGATGTCTATTTTTCTTTCAGCGAACAAAAGATCTAATAACAATTTTATCGTGATAATTGCCACTATTTTCAAGATATTTTTTAAAAATATAAATAAAGCTGCAAAACCATGCATTTATACATGATCTCACAGCTTTTCAGATGCAATGTGCTACTATTATTTCACCATGTCTCACAACAAAATCTTAAACCACTGGCGCAATACATACTGGACGCGGCAGCTCCAGCTTGAACCCGTTATGAGTCAGACGTCCATCTTCGCCATTGATCTGAAAAGCAACAAGGTTGTTGCTGTCCTGATTGGCCACCAGCAGAATACCGTCAGGCAGCAGGTTGAAGTTACGCGGAGTCTGTCCAATGGTGGAGGTCCATTCAACAGCCTCCAGCTCACCGGATTCCTGATCAATGTGAAACAGCACAATACTGTCATCCCCACGGTTGGAAGCATACAGGAAACGCCCACAAGGGGACACGCGGATGTCCGCCGACGTACCTTCTCCACTATGACCTTCAGGCAGTGTGGAGATATGCTGCAGCGTAGTGAACTCTCCTCTACGCTCATCATACATGAACGCTGTAACGGTATTGCTCAATTCATTGACCACATATGCCCATTTCGAGTTTGGGTGGAAGACCAGATGTCTCGGTCCGGAGCCTGGAAGCTGATTCATCTCCCGGTGTGTAACCAGACGGCCTTCTTCGTTACGGTACACAATGATCTGATCCAGACCAAGATCACATACAATAGCATACTGTCCTGAAGGATCTGGCTGAATGGAGTGGGCATGCGGGCCTTCCTGACGGTCATCATTCTGCCCTCTTCCCGTATGTTCAACCAGCGCGCTCATCTCCCCAAGCGTGCCTTGATCCCCCACCGGGAATACATTCACACTGCCACTGCTGTAGTTCGAAGTCAGCACCCATTTGCCGTCCTGCGTCACAGATACATAACAAGGCGAAGCGCCCTTCGTCAACTTGCGATCCATCAAATGCAGTTCACTCGTTGCGGCATCCCGCCGATAGACGAGCACCTCGCCCTCGTCCGTTTCGCTTGCAACATATAGACAAGTCCCATCCGGGCATAAAGCAAGATATGACGGATTGTCCACCCCGTCCATATGATTTACAATCCGCATCTCGCCTGTATCCTTATTCAACGCACATAGAAAAATCCCCGGTTGATCCGCTGATGCATAAGTACCTGTATAGAACAAAACTTCATTGGTTGCTGTCGTTTCCATCATTTCATTCTCTCCCTATTCATTCAAATGGTTGATCTTGCTCTATAATCACATGCCGTTACACGAAACTGTAAACCGTATGTTTAATTCCACTATTATGTATTTACCCAATTCATGTCGCCTTGCTTCAGTGGGTATCCTCCCTCACCATAATACAAAGTATGAAACCTTACAAGAGCTCCACCGCATGGCGAATGTCCCAACGAAATCAAGTATGCAAAAACTCAATGTATTGCCTGATTCATTACCGCAGAAACGGTTGAACGGAGTAGTAACGATCCATTTCATATTAAAATTCAATTGGAAAATTGCAGCAACCTTTTGACGAATAGGGTCGTCTATAGGGGCAAATAGCTTTTATACAAAGGGATAATCCCGGAAAAGTGAGGCGAACCTGATATGAAAAAAATATGTTGGCTACGTTAACCGCCGGAGCTTTACTCACCCTTTCTCTGAGCGCGGGTCCGATTCATGCAGCTCAAGCAGAATTCACTGATATTCAAGGTATTGCAGGCGCGGACAAGATTGAATCCCTGCATCAGGATGGCTTAATCAAAGGAGTGAGTGACAGCTTGTTCAAACCGGAACAGGAACTAAACACGGCTCAGGGCATACAGCTCATTGCAGATGGTCTGCATCTGAATTTGGACACGATTCGTTTTATTAAGCAGCCACTGCCCAGTGACTATTTCTCCAACGTAAAAGATGGCGTATGGTACAGTGATGCTTTTATCCGTGCCCAGTTCAATGGCATTAAGATGTCAAACGATATCGATCCTTCCAAAGCGTTGACCCGTGAACAATATACCCTTTTCTTGATGCAGGGCATTGAAGCCAAAGGCGGCCTGCCGATGATTAACATCAAACCTGTAGATATCACGGACGAAAAAGAGCTTACTCCAGAATATCAAGGCGCTGTCCAACGCTCCCTTGTCTTGAAGATTAACACCCTTGATGCAGACGGCAACTTTAATCCAAAGGAAACGATTACCCGCGCCGAAGCTGCGGTTATGATGTATAACGCGATTGAGTATATGGAAGATTTCAATGCACCAAAAATCCCTGAAACACCAGAGAAATAATGCCCCATTGTTTTTTTTATTTTTTAAAATACCAAACAGCCGCACGTTCCCTCTAAAGGGGACATGCGGCTGTTCCGTTATATCTATAACGACAACTGATCCAAGATCAGTCTTAGAAAGAACCTTTTACAACAACTTCGGACAGCGGGAAACGACCTGCCAGACGAGCTGGTACTGCAGCTTTACCTACAGTAATCAACAACGTTGGCAAATAACGCGCAGGGATGTTGAATGTTTCGATCAATTGTTGCGGGTTGTAACCACCCATTGGGCAAGTATCATATCCCAGGGAACGTGCAGCAAGCATAATGTTCTGTGAAGCAAAAGATGCATTGCGAATCGCTTCGTCACGGGCGATTTGCGGATTTTGGTAAGCACCGTTGATCTGTCCAACCAATGCGTCACGAACTTCAGCCGGGATCGCACCTGCTTCAACAGCCTGATCATAAATCACGGCGTTGCGGTTAGCTTCCAGATCTCCGAGTACAGCAATAGTAACGGAGCTGTCTGTGACTTGACTTTGACCGTAAGCGATTGGCAGCAGCTTGGCTTTGTCCGCTTCGGATTCGATCACGAGGAATTTCCAGTGTTGCAGGTTCCATGATGATGGTGCTTCGGAAGCAGCAGTCAGGATAGCATTCAGATCTGCTTCAGGCATAACAAAACCACTTTCGTACTTTTTGACAGCGTGACGTTCATTAATCACGCGAAGTGTTTCATTGTTTTCAATGCTGGACATGCGTTCCACTCCCCAAGTTCTTTTTTTATTTTTTTACGTTCGCAAGGGCAAACTCTACCGAGTACTCACCTTCCGAAAATAACATCAGCGCAGACGATCGCTTCCATCTGTGTTCACGTTATGCCCGGAATCGCCTGAAACATCTTCGGATCATACAACCGGAGCAAACGCCCTTATATAGCCTCTCCAACATGTTTGGTAACATCCGTGCAGGTCTAGATCATGAAGAGCTGGTAATGATCAAATCTGTCATGAACTATCCTTCATTGACAAGGGTTCCATGGACAAGGAACATTCTTTCCCATTACCGATACGATGCTTCACATCCTCAATAGATATGCGGTCAAAATAAGCGCTTAGCGCTACTTCTCCTCCATCGTAGATGCTTCCCATCACATCCTGCATATTGGAAGAAACGACGCATGTGGAGCCGGATTCTCCCGAACACCAGCTGGGTCCAAGTGATCCACCTGCTACCAGCCTGTACAAGTCTCCAAGCTTGATTTCTTCACTCGGACGGCTGAGCAGATATCCACCATGGGCACCTTCCTTGGTTGTCAGGTATCCGTGCTTCCGCAGAACACTAAGTACCTTGCGTACCCTGGCTGGGTGCGTACCAACACTTTGGGACAAATCTTCACTATTGGCCATACACTCATCCTTCATGGACAAAAAGACCAGACAGTGCACAGCAATGGTAAATTCACTGTTCATTACTTACTCCCTTCCCGGCCTATCCTTCACCGATGAAAATTCAATCCAGGTAAGTATAACTGTCATTATAGGAATAACAGTTATGTTTGTCAATACTCTCAGCCAAGGGGTTCGAAAGCCTGAATTCCCCTGTCATTCCAGTATATACAGGCCTTTCATAGGTTAATTGAAATGGTTGAGTTCTATATGTGTTTTGGGCAACAGAACAAAAAAAGTGAGCCGATCGCTTCGCGAAAGGCTCCAATAAGATAGACATATGAAAGGGCTTACGAGATTATTATAATCGGTTATTCCTATTTTGAAAACGCTTTTTTTGTAAAGTGGCTTCGGTTCTGAAAATATCCTATTTTTTAAGCAAATCAACATGGGTATTGCAAAAACTAATGACATTAGTTATATTACTAACAACATTAGTTTTAAGGAGGATTCAATGATGCGAATTACACGTGAGCATGATGTTGTCCAAGTTTCATTCCTTCCGCGTCTTTTCCCTGTGAACGTATATCTCGTTGAAGAAGAAGACGGGTTTACCCTTATCGATGCCGGAATGCCATTCAGTCTCAAGGGGATTCTGGCTACCGCACAATCCCTAGGCAAACCGATTACCAGAATCATTCTGACTCACGCCCATGGCGACCATGTTGGTGCACTGGATGGTCTTAAGGATGCGTTGCCTAAAGCCGAGGTCTGCATCTCCAGAAGAGATGCCCCGCTGCTGGCCGGAGATGCTTCCCTGCTTCCCGGCGAACCACAGACACCAGTACGCGGCAGTGTGCCCAAAGCGATCCGCACCCGGCCGGACCGCTTGCTCGATGACGGCGACCGGATCGGCTCCCTGGTCGCCATTGCTACCCCAGGCCATACGCCAGGCCACATGGCCTTCATGGATACGCGCAGCCGCGTGATCATCGCTGGCGACGCATACCAGCTGCACGGCGGCCTCGCCGTATCCGGCCGCCTGCGCCCGCTCTTTCCGTTCCCCGCGCTGGCGACGTGGAACCGAGAACTTGCTCTTGCCAGCGCCAAGCGTCTGGCTGAGCTGGAACCGTCCGTGCTCGCTGTAGGGCACGGACGAACGCTGCGTCAGCCCGCCGCGGCCATGCGCGCAGCTACGGCAGACGCGGAGCAGCGGCTGCGCCCTGCCGGGGGGCGCCTGTGAGCCCCCGCCAAGGGCTGGATCGCGGCGCTTTGTTAAGCGCCGCCGCCCAGCTTGCCGACAGCGACGGATTCCACTCGCTGACACTGGCCGCTCTGGCCCAGCGGCTGGATGTGCGCTCCCCGTCGCTCTACAACCACATCAACGGTCTTCCCGGGCTTCGCCAGGAATTGGCGTTGATGTCCGCCCAGCAGCTCAGCCGTGCGTTAACCGAGGCTTCCGCTGGCCGTTCGGGCGATGAAGCCATTCAGGAGGTCGCTGCCGCGTATATCGGCTTCGTCCGCAAGCATCCAGGGCTGTACGAAGCCTTCTTCCATGCGCCGGACCGTAAGGAACCGCAGCTCGTTGTCGCCAGCACAGCTGCCCTGGATCTGCTGCTGCGTTTGTTGCAGCCCTATCCGCTAAGTGAAGCGGAAGCGCTGCATGCCGTTCGCGGTTTACGCAGTCTTTGCCATGGCTTCGCCTCCATGGGTGAGAAGGGCGGCTTCGGCATGAGCTTCGACCCGGATGAGAGCCTACAGCTGACCGTGACTGCTTTCCTGAATGGATTGCAACATCTTCATACAACCTGATATATATATCTTGATTCCAAATGGGAAGAGGGCTGCAGATCATCTGCAGCCCTCCTTATGTATCCTACCGTCCCGCTACCGAAGGAACGGTTACTCTATCGCCAGGGTACTCGCCCTGTTTGGATTTCCTGCAAAATCTTCTTCATTACGGGAACGTATACTTTCCAGTAAAAACGATCCGGAACACCCTCTTGATCGGGTGTAAGCTTCGTTTTCACGACATCCCATCCCTTGATACGGCGCCAGAATGAGTAATGTTCCAGCTCTCCGAATGACCCTGCCATATAATAAGTCCGGTTGTAGCCCTCATGCCGAATAAGAGCAGCGAATTCCGCCGGGATACCTGCGTCCATTAGTTTCTGCTGACCATTCTCCGTCAGATCCGTCTTATACCATGCCAGTACAGAAGCCTGTTGTTCAGGCACGACGATGTCAAACCATTCGCTGTAATGGATGTCCCTGGTAATGCCACTCCATTTCTTCCCTTCCTGTGTGAAGGCAAGTTTTATATTACCCGTCTTTACATCCCGGCCTTGCTTCAGTACAATCACCCGTCCGTCCTCATGAATCAGTACAATGCCCGCACCTTGAAACAACCAATTCTTCTTCTCCCGAAGCTCATAGTTCATCCGTACCTTCTGGGGCACTTCATCTGTGCTTTGCAGATCCAATACGGATTTTCCCTGCCATCCGCTGCTTCTCATTCCCAGAATCGGATACAATTGCTCTCTTGTCATGTTTGAAGCAGCGTTCGACAAGGCGCTATATTCGACCACAACCGTTACACCTTTGGTTGCAGCTTCGTTAATTTTGTGCGCATCGTATATCGTAAGGCCCTCATATGCTTTGCCTTGTATCCGTTCATTCGGATCTGTCGATGAAATATTTAGATTCGCCGTCAGGTAAATCAAGTCCGTGTCGGTTACCTCATCCGGTAATGTCCGCTCACTACGAGAGATCCCATCTTGTATATGATTTCCGTAGTAGTCTTCTTCATACCGATAATGCTCCCCTGTCTGTTGGACAATCTTTTGCTGATTCAGAATCCATACCAGTCCCTTATGCCCCGCATAGGCGAAGTCCGGTTTACCTTTATCGACAATCATGATATTAAGCGGTATCGGAGCCTGTGACTGCCACAAAATCCAGGGGATAACCAGGACCACTGATACTACGGTGAGGGAAGCCAATGCCCATACCGTGAGCGGCCTGTGATTTCTATTCATGAAGCGTATTCCTCCTTGCTCTGTTCCAAGGTATTTCTATGATCGGCATATTACCCCTTTCCGCTCTTATGGTCCTTCTTCATCCCATACTTCACCAAACGCCAGAACCGATCCTATTCATTCAACAAGCACACGGGTTCGCAGCTGACTCCATGTCTCTGGTACTTTGATACAATAGATCGGATCGGGATGTATATAATACGTCCACGCTCTTTCATCTGTTTCACGTGTTTGTATAGCCGCATAACAGGCCCGATTCAATCAGATACCTGCATATCCATCTTGGAACCGCCGATTTCCTTGATCCTGCTGCATTCGTAAGTTCATTTCCTGATTTGCCCTTACTCGAATAAACCGCTTCACACGGGGCACAATAATACAAATTTTTCAAATGAACCCTGTTTATACAATCCGGATAAATGATACACTAAGCATTCTATCGGCTTTCTTCGTTTGTGATATAATAGGAACAGAAAATTCCGGTAATTCGTAGCATGTTCCGGATGTCCGGATAACATCTTATTCCAGAGAGAGGGCGTTTTACGTGGCTCAAATCAGTCCGTTTTACCTTCAGATCGGTGCAACCGTGGGTATGCTCATCATGGCCCTGCTTGCCATCTTCATTCGAATGAAAGCCAGTCATCGTCCGGTAACCATTCGCAAAATACTTATTCCTCCTCTGGGGATGAGCACAGGTTTCCTCATGTTTGTTGTACCGGAGACTCATGTTCCGCTGCTATGGGCACTTATTGCGCTGTTGGTGGGCTGGTTTATCTTCTCGTATCCCCTCATTCGCAGTACACGGTTTGAACGAGTTAACGAAGAAATTTTTGCCACACGTTCACGGAGCTTTGCTTTCATTCTGCTTGGATTGCTGGCTATACGTCTAATCCTGCATGAAGTCATTCAGCGTTATGTAAGCATTCCTCAAACGGGTGGATTATTCTTCCTTCTGGCCTTCGGCATGATCGTGCGCTGGCGGGTATATATGTACAAACATTACAAGGAAGTTGTTGCTGCCGAATCCTAGCAACACCCTAATAACAGAAAAGACACGTTCTGGCACTTCACTTCACCGTGCAGAACGTGTCTTTTTTGTGGGTTAGGCGTATTTTTCAAATGGAAGAAGGCAGAAGTTACCCATAATTGAAATCCATGCGAATTCGAATATCCATATGGTCCGCTCCATCTTTCACCAACATCAGCAGAGCCTACATCTTCCTTTCGTCATAAAATGGAATTGTCACGCAATAGCCCAATACGCATCGCTTCTGTTATCGCTTCGGAGCGGGAGCGTACGCCGAGTTTCTCGAAGACGCGGGTCAGACTGTACTCAACCGTACGTTGACTCATGAGTAGCTTTGCAGCGATTTCTTTGTTACTACGGCCACTTGCAACTTCCTGCAAAATCTCTTGTTCACGCTCTGTGATGGATACCTTATTCAAGGTCTGATCTTTACGTTTACTCAAATGAATCTCACTCCGACGCAATTGACGGAGCAAATGAACCGGAATAACTGCTTCATCACGCATCGCACAGCGAATTGCAGTCAGAAGCTGCTCACGGGTTGCTGTCTTACTCACAAAACCTGTCACCCCTGAGTCAATAAGGATGTTGAAGTTGGGACTTATGTCATAACCGGTGTAGATCAATATTCGATTTTCCGGATCGAGCGAGATTACCCGTTTAGTCAACTCCAATCCACTGATCCCAGGCATATTCAGATCAAAAAGCAATAGGTCAAAGTTCTCGATTTGCAATCGTTCCAACGCCTCCATGGGAAGTGTAAGCGCCGTCACTTGAATCTCCGGGTCTTGCTCCAGCAGAAGCTTCGTTCCTTCTCCTACTGATGGGTGATCATCTACCAGCAATATACGAATCATTGGATTCTCTCCTTCTTCCCACATTTACTTTATCCTTCATCTGCTCTGGTTACTGCATGACTACGGATCGGCAACCGGATTACGGCGAATAGTCCTTTTCCAGGCTCTGAGTACCAATCCAGGCTTCCCTCAAAGCTACGGACGCGCTCTTTTATTCCCGATATCCCCATATGACTAAATGAGTCCTCTGCCGCCGACTCTTGCATCCCTATGCCATTGTCACGATATGTATAATGTAGCACCCCCTCCTCCAATCTAATGCCAATCTCAACTCTCGCAGCCCGCGAATGCTTGGCTGCGTTTCGAAGCAGCTCCTGAGTGATTCTATAGATGGCTAGCGTCTGTTCATCATCAAGCAGCCCATCAACGGATTCTGTCGAGAAGTCTACCACGTAATCCATGCGTGTCTGAGCTTCAACAAACAACTGTTCCAAAGCTTGAGTAAGTCCCATTTCCATTAAAAGTGGAGGGCGCAATTCATTACAGGTCTCGCGGATCTGATGAATGACATCAAGCAGCCCTTCCTTAATCTGTTCCAGTTCATTACGCAAACCATCAGACATCTCTTCATCAAGAATAGCTGTCTCTAACCGCCGAAGCCAGATGATCTGATCCTGCAAGGCAGAGTCATGCAGATCTGAAGCCAAGCGTCGTCGCTCATTCTCAGACAAGTTGAAGATTAGTCGAAGCACCCAGGATGGAGCATGACTGTGCTTTTGTATTTCCGTCTCCATATCCACGATTAGCCCTTCAATTAAGTAAAGATTTTCATAAACAATAGCGCTATAATTGGCTAACGTACTGAGCCAGTTCCGTTCGTCCGGGTTAAATCGCGTATGATTTGCTTTGTCGTCAATCCAGAGTATATACAAAGAATCCTGACGCTTTCCAATAACAAGACAAATGCCACGAGACATGGTCAACAGATATCCTGGAGCGATTCGATTCATTTTTTTCCGTAACTCACTTGCCAGTTCAGTACGCTCTGTCTTACTCAATTGATCAATCCGCACTTCGGTTTGATGCATATCCCAATCGAAGAAAGCCATATCTAACACAGGAAGCGAAGAATTTATTTCCTGCTCCAATGCTTTCTCAAGGTCAGAGCGTTTCATGACACGCGATACATTGTGAGAGAATCGTTCAAAACTGTCCCTTATATCCAGACGACTACCCAATTTTTTCTTCACTCGACGATCCATATATTCCTTGACAAACAGCGTAATAACCAGAAGGAAATAAAACAAGAGAAACATACGGATGCCATCAATCCCGTTCGGCCCTCCGCTATTGGCTATCCACATCCCAAGCGTGGCCATCAACGCAGAAGGTATTATGGCAAGAAGAGCATGATAAATAAAGCGGTTTAGTATAAAATCAACATCAAACATCCTTCTCGTTGTCAGCATATATATATAAATAATCGGCAATGTTAACAAGAAGGCTGCAGCCACATCGTTAGATACAATTGGATAATTGATCAGTGATGGCAGGCTGTACAGACAGACAAACGGGAGAAAGGCCAGCGTATGTGCAATTAACGTCAATTTGAACAACGAATGCAAATGATCCAAGCGATGTTTGCGATACTTGTGAATTAGCTTCGCGACAATTAGAATGTTGGGTATCGCAAAAAATAAAATAAGTAATGTCGATCCATAAGAGTAGAATTCCACGTCAATGAGTTCACGGATCGACCTCATGACTATGTGGAACACGATGCAGATATAAAACAGAACAAGCCAGGGTTTGGATATAAACCGTTCTTCAAACTTTCTTAGATAGCTATTCATAAAGTGAATAAATAGAATCGGTACCATTAGAAAGGATAAATAGAAAAAAGACGTCCAAAAGGTTCGTATCGGTCTGTAGTATAACCACCCAGATAGGCTAGAACTGTGAACAGAAAGAAGAGCGCCAAAAGAAATGCCGATGAATCTTTCCGTCGGTAGCGCCCCATTACGGCGACGAAAAAGAAAAAGTACAGACGCACTCAGTGGACCTTTAATGGAAAGTAGTGATACGTGCAAAGGCAGCTTCTGGATCGTCAGAAGCTGCTCCTTTCCATCTGCCCCTATTTTGGTAATCGACTCAGCTCGTTCAATCCTTCCGTAATGTTGAACAGTGAAATTTCTCGCTGGTGAAGCCCCGTCGATGGCAATCACGACGTCTCCTGGCTCCATATAAGCTCGACCCCATCCCTCATCGCCAACAGAGCTCACTTTATAATACCCTGTTACATCTGTCTCAACTTCAATATGAATTAAAGGTGACCCAACAACGAGGAGGATATCATATACGACAATGACGATGTATATCAAAACTGCGGCTAGCCAATTCCCTTTCCTCAATTCAAAATCCTCCAACCTATTTTATGTATGATTTAATCGCCCCAGTTTGAAATCTGCTGACTGGTGATGGAGCGACCTTCCGATCGAAAAGTGAACACATCCAGTAATGCTCGGTGTTCGATCTCCCCTAGTCCGGCGAAAAACAATTGTCCACTTTTCAAACTGTTACACGCATTTTTTTCCTTCATCAACATCTCAATAGCTTCCTTCAACATTCCAGTCAGCCTCCTGTATCGTAGTTTAGTTTGATGAGCATTAAATCCCATTCCTAATATATTCTACGCCGGCTGCATACGAGTATGAGATGATCTTCTGATGTATGAACTGCGGTTGTCCGGCTTGTTTTTACTATATCAGTACAACAAAGAACATGAAACGACAACCCACATTGTAATTCCCGCAAAAGAATTTGCGCTCTGTTGCGTGATCTGCAACTTTACCTGCAATCCTCTTTACACAGGCATCAGGATTCTATCACAGCAGATAAACGTTTCTTGAACCCATCTTGAATGGGCAACTGCTCAACCAACCGGAGATAACGATAATAAGCGATGCGCATATGAACAGAAGCATATGTTAATGCACCGGAATTCTCCAATAACTCTAGTAGCTCGTTTATTCTGTTGCAAACTTGTTTGTACGTTAATCGACCTTCAAAATAATCAATCACCCAGTGGGATTGCCCATTCAGATGCGCGATTAAAGCAAGCACAGGAAGGGTTTTTTTTCGATTCCAAAAGTCGTTCTTCCCTTCCCGATTCATCACATCCAAAATATCATTTTTGATCTGAGCGGCTAAACCCAACTGCTCGGCGTATTCTTCTACTTCCACACGGCTCTCTCCACATGCGAGAACCGTACCTATTTGACAAGCCATCACAATCAAGGATGCTGATTTGTCGACAACTGTTTGTATATACTCACTTTCGCTGAGAATCCGGCTTGTCAAATCCATCATCTGACCGTTTACCGCTTTTATAGCCTGGGTGTTCAGCAGAGCGGCAGCCTTATATTTTCTCGTGGTCTCAAAGTCGCTATCCAGCAAGAGATGTTGGGACAAGAATACGAAACCAAGCGCAATATTTAGTACACACTCTTGTGGAATGGAGCTCCAAACGGCCACTGTATTATCACGATCTTGAAGATCATCGATCATGTCTAGCGCGAGCAAAAGCAATTCGACGGCAGCGACCGCCCTATAAATCGCTTTGCCTTCACCACCATAGATTTGATAGTGCAAACTTGTCAGATTTCCGATTTTAGTTCCACCTTGCAACTTGTACAAGACACATTCCACTGCTTGCTTGCAAAGTACCTCATCTGTAAATTCTTTCTCTATAGCCTGGCACAATATCTGTTCGATCTTCATGTCTTCCACCATAACACATCCTCCTTATTCTCTTTTTTCCATTTTGAATATATTTTCCAATAAGATATCATATTTATCTTTTTTAGATCAACTTCCTAATAATTAAAGACAAAAAAACTCCTCTGGCTATATAGTAGCCAGAAGAGCTCCACTTAAGATTTATTCAGAAGTCTACCTTGTTCTAAAGTCTTTAGGCGCTGTTCTTCAAAACTGAGTAATGCGCCGTAAGGATGCAACGGGGAATACATACTTCGAATATAACTCAAGTATGAATCCGCTCTTTCATCCGAACAATGGGTAAAAGCCTCCACTTTGAGTAAAGACAATGGATCCAGTACCTGCTTGTTGAGCAGAAGATGTAAGAGAATGTCCGCCCCCTATGGTCACTCACTTCTTTCAATCGAATGACCTCTTCAGACAGAATCATTGCTACTGTATTCTGGTGTAAGGGGGTTGTCCTTATTTCTTGCCAAAATTCGACTAAATTCTTTATCAGCCTGGTGACTAAAATATCTTCATGATTTCTTTCACCCTGCATCGCTGTATAAAAATATAAAACGTTCAGATTGTGCAGATCTTTGCTCCATTTAGTATCATTTCTCTCTGCTACTTCATACAGATACCGCCGTGAATCCTTAAGCAGAAAATCCAGCTTCCTGACGTCCATAGCGCTAGCAGTAATCAACGCATTCCAAGCAAAGAAAAGTGAATAGTTGCGTCTACCGAGCAAAAGAGCGTTTGTTCCATCTGTAAATAACGTACCGATACCGAGGGCGACTGACAAAAGACCAATCAGCCCCCACAGGCTGAGAAAATCGGATGAGAGCTTCAGAGCAAGCAGACCGAGAAGCAAACTAAACGTCGGACCAGCCGAAGAAATTACGCGTTGAGCTCGTATTGATGAGGCAAATGTGCGCTCGTCCTCATA
Source organism: Paenibacillus sp. 1A_MP2 (assembly GCF_052244825.1). Lineage (NCBI taxonomy): Bacteria > Bacillati > Bacillota > Bacilli > Caryophanales > Paenibacillaceae > Paenibacillus > Paenibacillus sp. 1A_MP2. Next base: position 6,729,629 of record NZ_JBQQCS010000001.1, read on the forward strand.
AGCAGCGACTTCAGCTTTCATTGCTCCAAAAAAGTAGGCTTGTTTCCATTTCCATTCGAGGTGAAACGGTGAAAATGAAAACAGAAATGGTCCAAATATCAGATGGGTAACTCGGTTGCCCATAAACAGTGCACCGAGGATATGACCGAATTCATGTAACATAATAGCTATTACCAGTGCAATTGCAATAATGAGCAAGAGGGTAAGAAGCGACAAAACTCCCCCCACCCTCCTAGTGTTGGTATACCTTCTGTATCCCCCAGCAAAAACGAAGTAGCCAGAGCGACAACAATCGTCACTCCAACAAAAACCAGCAGGTTCTTTTTCAAAACACTTCCTCCTACGCCATGGGGCTGTCTTCCCCTGAATCTCCAAACATAACGTCCATCTCTTGAGTTCCTACTAGTATTTCAAACGCATTCATCTCCAGAAATAGTCTTTCAAGCATATTCATTCTCTCATGAATCAACTGCTCCATATACTTTTCATAAAGAGCTTTTCTTGCTTGAATTCGCCCGTTCATGGGTTCAACCGCATTAGTGCTGCGTATACATTCACACCCCCTACACCGAATACTTCATCCGCTCCAGGTTCCCCATAATCAGTTGCCGTCTCAAATAATATATCTTTCACCGCAGATGGACTCAGTGTGTAACCCTGCTCTTTCGCTTCAGCGATCAGTAGCCCCGCTGAAGCAGCCACCTTAGGAGCAGACAGACTGGTCCCTATCATAAATTCATAACCGACTGGCAGACCCACCAGCTTGCTTAGTTCTGACTGCGGAAGATGGGTAGGATATGTCGTCAAGCACATACTCGTTAAGTTCAGCTCACCTTTGGTGAACCAGGTACTCCCATAATCCCCACCCGGAGATGCAATCATATCACGCAAACCATAATTCGAATAAAAAGATTTTTCATGCTGACGATTGTAGGCAGAGACAGTGATGACACCAGCTAAACCGCCAGGTGCATGAACGGCAGCCTCAAATGCATCCCATTTGAGCGCTTGGGCAAGACTGGATGGATCACCAATATTAAGCCCATCTGTACCAGAGGAAGCTACCACAGTCACCCCTTTTAATTGAGCATATGCCAACGCTCGTTCATAAGCGAGTAGCGCTGCTTGGTCATCAGGCTTCAATAAAGACTTGTAAGTCCCTAAACTGAGATTAATCACATCGACGCTATCGTTTACCGCCTCTACTATGGCCTCAACGACCCAAGAACTATCCGCCTTTCCCGTATCGAATACTTTATAAGGAACCAATCCAAGCCCAGGTCCCACACCAAGCAGCTTTCCATCCGCAGAGATCGTTCCAGCAATCATCGTCCCGTGTCCAAGGTTATCATCAGTGGACTCTATGCCAGGCACAAATGATTTCCCGGTTCCGATAAGGCTATCCTTTAAATCAGGATGAGAAGCATCGATTCCACTATCCACCACAGCGATAACCACATCCCGGCTTCCGCGTTGAATATCATAACTTTTCCAATCATCAGTTACTTCTTTGATGTCCCAGCCCCATTTCTCATATAATAGCTCCTCTGCCCTAACTGTTTCTTCGCTACGATTAGCATTTAATCCTTCGAAATCCATTGTTTTGAATATTGACTTATCTAATTTCGGGCTCTCTCCCATATCTTGAATATCTGCTAGATTTTGTTGCACAGCCTGTGGATTGAGCGCAGCAGCAATCACTTCTGAATCGTCCAATTTAAGTTCCAGTTTCGGATCACTGCCAGTGTACTCCACCACATCTGTGAATGCTTGTAGAACAGCTAACTCCGCTTCTCTCACGAGTGTGGGGGAGGACCCACTCAACCGTAATAGCCCTGTTTCTGGCACTATAGTAGCTTGGATATCTTTCCATCCCTCTAAAAGAGTAGCTGCTTGCTCTGGAAACATACCTTCCTTGAATAAGATAAGTCTACTGTATGAATCCCCTGTTACACTAAGCTCCATGGCCGCAGAGGCATCAGCTACTCCCGTCACTGCTACGCCTGATATTCCTACTAATCCTGCTGACAAGGCCATAGATAAGGACAAAACGCAAACCTTCAAATTATTAACTTTAGACTGCCAGTTCATGCTCTTTTTCCCCTTATTCATATAAAGTTGGTAATATAACCCTTTCTGACTGATTAGCTGCATATGGCTGCCACTTTCCACGATGCATCCTCTGTCCATTACAACGATTCTGTCGGCATCAATCACTGTACTCAAACGATGGGCAATAACGATCCGTGTACAGTTCATCTGCGACAAAGCTTCTTCAATTCTGGCTTGGGATAAATTATCGAGTGCACTGGTCGCTTCATCCAGCAGCAGAATATGAGGCTCAGTTACAATAGCTCTAGCCAGAAGTAACCGCTGTCTCTGTCCACCCGATAGGTTTGCACCACTTTCAGACACCATCGTCGAATAACCAAGCGGGAGCTTGAGAATTTCCTCATGGATATTCGCCTTGATGGCGGCCTGTACGACCTGTTCCAATGTTATTGAGTCGTTCAGCATACGTATGTTTTCTTCCACAGTTCGTTGGAACAGTCGTGTGTCCTGCAAAATCGAACCCACACGTTTTCGTAGCGACTGCAAATCCATGTTTTTTAACGAACGCCCGTCATAACGTACCTCGCCTTCGGTCGGCATATAGAAGCCAAGCAATAGTTTGGCCAGTGTTGTTTTGCCTGAACCGGAAGGACCAACGATCGCAATTTTCTGACCAGGTTCGATCTGAAAATCCAGTTGTTGCACTGCTTCGGCTGAAAAAGGGGTGTATCGGTAAGAGACATGATCCAATTCGATCCGGCCACTCAAACGTTCTACGACTTCGCCATTTTCTTCTTGCTCAGGCTTCGCTTCAATTACATCGTAGATGCGCTGCAAATAAGAACTGACCGTAAGCAACTGTGTATAAGCTGAGCCCAGTGAGACGATGGGGATCATGAAAGCCATCGCAAGTGCGTTAAATCCCAGTAGACTGCCAAGTGTCATCTGTCCACTCCACACAGCTTGGCTTCCGGCCCACAGCAGCAGCAACGGCAGAATGAACTGAATTCCCGTCGAAAAGGACTCGAGCAATGAGACCCAAACATTGCGCTTTTGTGTCACCGCCAATTGCCCCGTAAACAACCCGCGCCACGAATTGAAAATCCGATCTTCTGCACCTGCAAGCTTGATATCGGTGATCCCGTAGATACATTCAGCGAGAAAACTTTGTGTCCGACTTTGCTCGGTGATTTCGCGACTGGAGAACTTCCTGGTCACTAGTGTCGTCAAGACCAATACCATGAATATTCCAATTCCCACACCGATGACCAATAATGCGAGTGAACTCGATTCCACCAGCATCAGCACAGCATAAGATATCAGCAAAATGAAGTCGATTACGACCGTCACCATGCGATTCGACAGAATCTGCCGTATGTATACGTTCGCATTAGTTCGAAACATCAACTCGCCGCCTGTGCGGGATTCAAAAAAAGAATAAGGAAGTCGGAACAATCGTCCAATGAAAGTCTGCATCATACTCAAATCCATTACACTCTGAAGTCTGGCGACAGACCAACCTCTCAACATACAAAAAGCTTCGTAGAAGACAAACAGCGAAAGAAGAGCAAATCCGATCAAGGAAGTCTGATCTCGATCCATATCCATCAAAAGACTGTCTGTGATATAGGCAGTCAGCTTAGGTGCAATCAGACCAAAACTTTGCAGAATAAGAGACACACACAGAATTCCGATTAACCATTTCGGTTGTTTAAATGCAAGCTTGATGAAAAATCCCCAATTATTTCTCCCTTTTCGCTGCTCAAACCCATTATCTGGTGCTAAACAAAGTAAATGTCCACTATACTTTTCACGCATTTCTACCAAAGAGAGCGTCCTGCGTCCAAATGAAGGATCTACAATCGTGACCTTGTGTTTGCCTACTTTTTCGATTACGACAAAATGCTTATTTTCCCAATGGGCAATTGCCGGGAGTGGCAGTTTGCGTAGCTCGTCAACGTCAGCTCGATATGCTTTACTCTTCATGGAATAGCCGGAAGAAATCGTGATCAGTTGCAGAAGTGAACTCCCACCACGAACAACGCCGAAGCGTTCCCTGATCTCGTGTAACGAAACACGGCAACCGTAACTTGCCATAATCATTGCGACACAGGCAATTCCGCATTCTGAATCTTCCATCTGCTCAATAAAAGGGACCCTTAATCTAGGCATAAGTCAACCCCCGCTTGTGTTGTCGTACCTCATTATAGAGAGCATCTACAGGTGGGCAGACCCATCCAAGATGGCAAGCAAGGATGCCGATTTGTACCCGGGAGATAATCTCCCATTTGACTTTAATGGAGAAGATAATCTCACCTACACGTCTACGACTGATAAATAAGCGCTGTGCAATTTCTATGTCCTTCATACCCTGTGCAACCAAAATCGCAACTTCCTTTTCTTTCTCACTTAGATGCATAGCCATTTCACTCCTATCGTTTATTGAGGTGCTTGAGCTTCATCATAGAGGCTCCTGCGTGGTTTCGCACCGAAAACAACCTCTGCAGATTACGCCATTTTCTTGCGATATGAACTGCGGGTCGTCAGGCTCCTGTTGCGTTGTACAAAGCAAGTTAATTTCTGCCATTTTGCGTAGTACCGCGAAATGCTCATGCCCAGTAAGATTAAGCCATGAACAACAAACCAAGCACGAGAGGAGGTGATCGGATATGAATCGTGAACATGCACTTCGTTTTCTTGAAACCCAAAGTCCAGTGGGAGAGACTCTGGTAGAGCTGAGTCAGGAAGAATTGATGCGAGTACACGGCGGCGCCGATGTACAACCGGAAACTACGCCATTATGCGGATTCCTCGTAGGTGTGGGAATCGGAGTTATTCTCTCGGTGACAAGTTGTTAATGAGATCATGCCTTCCTTACTTTGTTACTAAAAAACAAAATAAAAAATATGGAGGAATTTAAAATGAAAAGAGAAGACGTCCTGAACGCCCTAGAAAGTGCGAATCCGGCAGGAGAAGCATTAGTTGAACTGAGTCATGCTGAACTGTCTCGTGTGTTTGGCGGCGGTGATGTACAACCAGAGACAACTCCTGTATGTGCGGTTGCTGCAACCGTTGCTGCGTCTTCAGCAACTTGCGCAGCTGTAGGTGGCGGGATCGCGGTAGGTGTTACAATCGTTCTAACAATCAAAAGCTGTTAAATCATCACGAAGATTCTCATAAGATTATAACGATTCATTTTGAGTTCTTGCGAAGTGTACAACCACTGGGTTGTACACTTTTTGGCGTTGCTCTGAATTCTTGATTATGAATCATAAATTGCTATTTTGCGAAGTGCAATTTCTGATTCATTCTTGTTATGATGAACCCATCATATGAATCGGGGGGAATTATGATGTCAACTCTAACGACTCAATCGCACGATTCCAAATATAGTGCTCTGAATGCTTCAGCTCTCTTTTTTGAAGAGCGGAAAGACTTTTTGGACACATTGGACCAGTCTGAGAATCAAGCAGAAGCGCGTAAAACAGCAATAGACCATTGGAGGAATGAAGCTCTACTACTAGATGATAACCAATATCAGGCTCGCCTGAATGCGTCGGGCTTAAGTGAAGAAGAGTTTGGTAATCTGCTTCTGCTTTCGTTGAATACCAAAGCACTGAGCACAAATAATCCGGTAGCAAAAGAGCAAGTGCGAATCGGACTTAAAGAATGGGAAGAGGCGTTGCTTCTGAATCGCTCCATCCCTCTGCAAAGTGGAGCTCCGACCAAGCTGATTTCAGCATTCCGTCCTTTCCTGCTTTGGGCAGCTCGACAATGGGATACCTTCGTGGACGAATGCACAGAAGTACGCTTGATTGCAGATGTGGATCGTTTAAGAGAGAAGCTTCTTCAAGATCTAGCGGAGTGTCTATTACAGTTTGGGGCGCGAACGTTCGTCCTGGAACTGCATGTAGCCAAGCAGATGGGTGAGCTATACGGGGCACCCCCGAAGAACGATTTCGCAGTTTCGTGGAAAGAAAGTTGTGGGATACAGCTCAGATCGAATTTTTGTACAATGAGTATCCTATGCTCGCCCGTATGTTGATGATCCGAACGATATTTATCGTCAACGCAACATTGGAAGCGATAGAGCGTTTTACCGCAGACCGCCCCAAATTGATCCTGACACTTGGGCTGCCACAAGATTGTGGTCGCTTGCAATCGTTTGTAGCCGGTATGGGCGATGCACACCAGAAGGGTCGTTCCGTCATTCGCATGCAATTGGAAGATGGTACCGAACTGGTCTATAAGCCAAAACCACTCGGAGCCTCGAAACACTTCAGTGATTTTCTTGGTTGGATGAACAGTCAAGGATTCCATCCCGAATTCAAACCGATGCGGGTGCTAGATCAGGAAAACTACGGGTGGGAAGAGTTTATCGTGCAGACGGGCTGTACGAATTCAGACGAGGTAGAACGCTATTACACTCGGCTTGGTGGCTTGCTCGCAATACTATACAGTATGCGCGGCACTGATTTCCACATGGAGAACGTGATTGCATCCGGCGAACACCCGACCCCAATCGACCTGGAAACGGTGTTTCACAATACACCTACACTTCATTTCCCGGATACAGCCGATGTGGAAGCCAAGAAAAAGATCGTCGATTCGGTCATCGGCACGGGGCTACTCCCACTACTACTGTATCAGAACGAGGAAGGATTCGGAGTCGAAATGAGCGGTATAGGTGGTGGTGAGCAAGTACTTCCATTCCCGGTACTTCAAGTCGAAAACGACGAAACTGACGAGATGCGTTTCGTACGCAAGGCCAAGTCTACCAAGGGATCAGAAAACATCCCTATGCTGAATAATATTCCAACACATGCAGCCAAGTATGTGGATCATATTGTGGAAGGTTTCCGACAAGCATGTTCAATTTTTCGTCGTAATCGGACGCTGCTACTTGACAAGAATAATGGTCCACTCGCACCTTTCGCAAACGACACCGTGAGAATTATTTTGAGAGCTACACAGTTCTATGCGAACTTTTTGATGGAATCGGGACATCCGAATTATACACGCGATGCTTTTAAACGCGAACTCCTAATGGACCGTCTCTGGTTTACAGTACTCGATCCACGTGCTATTGCTTCGGAACGACAGGATCTGCTATATGGCGACATTCCCTACTTCACTACGACCCCTTCTTCACTTGATCTGTTCGATAGCCGAGGCCAACGTATTCCTGAATTCTTTGCCTCTTCTAGCTATGATCTAGCTTTAAAGCGTCTACTTTCCTTAGACGACGAAGAAGATCGACAGGTGGACTGGATCATATCCTCCATTCTTGGCTCAGCTGACTGGCGTACAACAGAAAAGGAATACTGCAACAAGGATAAAATCTTGGTAAATCTTGAAGAAACGGACGCATCCGACGACCAGCTAGTAGAATCCATTGATCAGAATTATAATTTTCTGGAACAGGCTTCGGAAATAGGCGACTACCTGCTTCGAGAAGCAATCTTTAGCGTTGGAAGACATGACGCCACATGGGTTGGAGTCGGTATGAACTATAGGGGGCAATGGAACGTAGCAGCGATGAAAGGTGGTCTATATGACGGAGCTGCGGGGCCATCTCTTTTTCTAGCGCAGCTAGGACGTCTCACAGGCCAACATAAATACAGTGACCTCGCTCAACGTTCTATGCGAACATCCATTGCATCACTGCCCTATAACACTAGCTTCGGATCGGCGTTCTATGGACAAGCTTCCGTGCTTTACAGCATGCTTCAATTGTCCAATTTAGGTTTAAGTGAAAAAAACTGGAGCGAAAAACAGCGCTGATCCTGAATCATCTACGTATGGGTGTGCCATTCGACAACTGCTATGACGTGCTGGGTGGGGGTGCAGGTATCATACCGGTGCTATTAGATCTCTACCATGAGCAAGGAGTAGAAGAAGCACTGGACACGGCCATCCTCTATGGTGACCGACTGCTGGAATATGCGATACCTGTAGGAGACGGGCTCGGCTGGCCTTCTCCCTTGAAAAGTAAACAACCCTTGGGAGGCTTCGCACATGGCTCGGCTGGCATAGCTTGGTCGCTTAATCGACTCGCCAGAATTATTGGCGATCCACGTTATCTGGAAGCAGCCGAAGCTGCACTGAGGTATGACCGCTCGCTATACGATTCGGCGAAAAAAAACTGGACGGATCTGCGGAAATTGGAGGCTCCAGAAGCCCACTCGTCTAAGTTCTGGTGCCATGGTTCCACGGGAATCGGGCTGAGTCGTTTACTCCTGCTTCAAGATAGTGAGTCCTTTGGCGGCCGCACTGTGATGCTGGACGAAATCGAAACTGCCATCCACTCATCGCTGAATGGAGGCATCGGAGCAAGCCACTGTCTATGTCACGGTGATATGGGCATTCAGGAGTTTCTACTCCAATCCGGGCTGATCCTAGGACGTCAAGAAGACTTGAAAAAAGCCCGACTACTTGCTCAGCATGTGATCCGCGAGAAAAAATTGACTGGTCATTGGCAGACTGGCGTGCCCCGTGCAATAGCCACGCCGGGATTTTTCCTTGGCTATTCAGGGATAGGATACCAGCTTCTACGGACTGTCGATCCGACAGGCGTGCCTTCGGTCTTATCGCTTGCACGGCCTGCACTCTCTTAACATCACTATCAAATTAAATCCGCCTCAACTAACCGACACTTGTAACTTTTTGTTATAGTTGATAGGATAGCAAACGTTTGCACCGCACACAACTCTGTCGCGGTGCTTCGTTGTGTTACAGGAAGACTTATTGACTACACAGCCCGATTTACTCGGGGTCAGCAACCTTTACAAGCTGTTTGCCCAGGTTATCCCCGGAGAAAAGGCCCATAAAGGCTTCCGGCGTGCGCTCAAAACCATCCACGATGTTCTCTTCGTATTGAATATGGCCTTCCTTTACCCATTTCGCTAATTTGGCCCGGCCTTCCTTAAAGGATTTGGCATAGTCGCCTACCAAAAAGCCTTTCATCAGTGCTGTATTGGTTAACAGCACCGTCTGCGGGCGCATACCGATGTCCGGCTTCTCCAAATTATATGACGAAATCTGTCCACAAATTGGAATACGCGCATTCCGATTAATATGGCGCAATACCGCATCAGAGATTTCACCGCCAACGTTGTCGAAATACACGTCTACGCCAGCCGGGCAAGCCCGTTCAATGGCAGCAGACATATCTTCTTCACGCTTATAATTCAACACCACGTCGAATCCCAGTTTTTCTTTCAGATAAGCACATTTTTCGTCAGAACCCGCAATTCCGATGACTCGTGCACCTACAATCTTGGCGATCTGCCCCGCTATCATACCTACCGCTCCGGCTGCTCCCGATACCACCACCGTTTCGCCGTCCTTTGGCTTGCCGATATCTTCCATGCCAAAATAAGCGGTCAACCCGGTCATGCCAAGCGCACCCAGGTAAGCTGTAAGTGGAGCCTCTCCTGTATCAATCAGGGAAATGTCTCCCGTATTAACGGCTGCATACTGCTGCCAGCCCCACATTCCGGATACCAAATCCCCTTTGCGCAGATTGGGCTCCGAAGACTCCACCACCTGACCAATTGTTCCGCCCTTAATCACTTCATTCAATGCATAGGGGGAGCATAAGATTTCGTATCTTTCATGCGGCCCCGCATGTACGGGTCTACAGACAAATATAGCGTACGTACCAGGACTTGTCCTGCATCCGGTTCAGGAAGCGGTGCATCAATGAATTTAAAGTCCTCTCTGGATGGGGCACCTTCGGGACGAGACGCAAGTACGATCTGTTTATTTTCAGACACCAAAATGACCTCCTTCTTGCCAGTGGACCAGGGTTAACCCTCAGTCAGCTGATATCATTCACCACTGGCTCTATGTGAATCGCCTCTAAATAGTTTAAACCGAAACAGGCGGATCACAAACGTGGGCCGCCTGGAAATATGCAAATATCATCCCATTGAAGACACCGGGAGCCATTATTGGGCAGTCAGAATCACAGGACCATCTGCTGTAATCGCAATCGTATGCTCATATTGGGCAGACAGACTTCCATCCTGGGTACGCGCTGTCCAGCCATCCGAGTCCAGCTTGCTGCGGTACGTACCAATGTTCAGCATGGGCTCGATCGTAATTACCATACCTTCCTTGAGACGTGGACCACGGTGTGGTGGGCCGTAGTGAGGCACCTGCGGTTCCTCATGCATCTTCTCACCGATGCCGTGACCGATAAATTCACGGACGACAGATAGACCTTCACCTTCCGCATATGTCTGAATCGCATTGGAGATATCCCCGATCCGGTTGCCGACCACGGCCAGTTCAATCCCTTTGTAGAGGGAGGTTTTGGTGACATCCAGCAGGTGCTGTGCTTCCGGAGTCACTTGACCCACCGCGTACGACCACGCGGAATCGGCCAACCAGCCGTTCAGATTCACGACCATATCAATCGTAACGATGTCGCCATCCTTCAGTACATATTTTCCCGGGAACCCGTGACAGATCACATCATTAACTGACGCACATGTCGCATATTGGTACCCGTTGTATCCTTTTTGTTCCGGCGTAGCGCCATTTTTCTTCATAAAAGCTTCTGCAAACTGATCGATTTCCTGTGTTGTGATCCCTGGATGGATCATTCCTGCGATTTCTCTATGGCATGCGGCAAGGATTTCTCCGGCCTTCTTCATATATTCTATTTGTTCTTTAGTCTTCAACGTAATCATTACAGATTCTCCTTGTCCGTTAAAATCTTATCCTGTCTTCTATTGTAACGCGAAATGCTCCAAATAAAAAATTCCGTGTAATCCTCAACATCCTATTATACGCCAAGCTCCTGTCCAATGAATACTATTCCCCTTTAAAAAATTCGAAACCCGCTTCGACGGAGCCCCGTATATGCTTAAAACGGCTGAAGTCGAAAGGAGGGAAACCTCATGCTCAGGAAAATGTTAGGCAAACTTCTGGATTCCAAATCTTCTTCGCACCGTAAGCGATATAGCAGTTCCTCCGGCAAACGCAACTACAGACGATATTCATCTTCAGATGCAAAACACCGGGATAGCCGCCACGGCTCCGGTTATTATAAAAGCAGAAAACATAGCTCCAGCTAAGTGGGTATTCATTTTTTGAACCAGAAGTTCATACCAGCCTAGACTGGCGCTTAATCCGCATATGTATTGAAAGGGGTGATCTGCAACCGTCCTCACGGTTAGCAGATCACCCCTTATTTTTGGATTGATCATCGCAATTTCATCAGCACACGCTCAATATCCGCCTGTAATTCCGGCGCCCCGCCTTCGTATCCTGGACGGAGTCCAAGAAGTCGTTCCAGCATATCGTGAACTTCTGGCGTGAGCCTGAGTTCTTCCTGCCAACTGGCTGGTTTTCGACCTTTCTCCGGCTCATAAGATGAATACAGCATGAACAAAAGAAAATGACCGAGATCCTGCAAATCCTGGTCAGGTGCAGCCAGTTCATCCTCTGGCTCGGGCAATTCACGCATCCGGCGTTTCAGCTCAGGCAACAACGGCTCCCCCATGCGCCGCGCCAGGCCAAAATCAATCAAATGCACCTGCCCGTTACGTAAAATGACGTTCGGAATACGCACATCCCCATGAATAAATCCCTGCTCATGAACATGCACAATGGGAGCCAGCAGTTGTCTTGCCAGCTCCAGGCATTGCCGTTCCGTATATTTGAGACCTTGATCGAATATGCACTGTTCTAGTGTCTCCCCAAGGATATACTCGGTGACGATGTAACTGCGGGCCCGGTATGTGAACACATCCAGCAACTCAGGGATGGCTGGATGATCCATCCGATTCATCACATCCGCCTCCCTGTCCAGCAGGCGTGCAGCGAGTCTGCCCTTGCTGGGTTTGGATTCTTTTAAAGCCACATCCTTACCAGTATGTTCATCTGTACACAAATATGTCAGTCCATAGCTTCCCATGCCGAGCAACCCATTTATCGTATATCGCCCGGCGATCTCCGTACATTCCCGCCGGGGACGATCAGTCCATAGGCCGAGCAGTCTTTGCCAGCTTCGTCGCAGTTCCACAGATCCTCCCACGCCAGCCATCTGATTTCTCCCTGTTCTCCGGTTGTGCAGAGCAGATCAGCAGCCAGTCTTCTTCTTGTTGTTGTATGGGCTCATTATATCAAGCGATCTGCGCAAAATCACGACGAGGTTGGACCTTGTCCTTAAGCTTCTTTATGCTTTTTCGGCAGCAGCCCGAACAACATTCGGAGCGACGTTCCTTTGGGTTTGCGTTTTCTTCCCTGGAAGCTGCGCAGATTGGTGACCAGTTCACGGTCCCGCTCCTCTTCCAGCTTCTCATTCATCCACAGGCGCTGCTTCTCCATCTGCTCCTGGAGAGCAAGATGGGTGTCCGCCAGATGCTGCAGCGTTAACTCCAGTTCGTCTACCCGGTGCTGCAGCAGCTGGACCTGGTCATCCTGCTGTTCTACAGCGCCGAACGTCACTTCACTCACCAGCTGCCCCAAACCTTCATAGGATCTCAGAGTACCTGTTGGTTCAGGTTCCTCAGGAAATATTGCGGGCATCACTGTTGCCGCACACTCCGCCCCCAAAGCCTCCTCCATTGCCATCACAGGCACGTTTGGAGTCAGTACGGTCACCACAGCGTCTGCAAGTGGCAGGTTATGCTCCCTAAGTTCTGTCATCAGGCGTTCAATGCACTCAATATCGTCTGATTTGAACAACCTCGATTTGTTGGCGGAACGTTCGAATCGGTATCCCTGTTCCTCAAGTGCTGCCGCATATTTACGAAGAGTACTGGCACCAATGCCCAGGCTCTTGGCCGTTTCCGTCGTTGCTCCTGCTTCTTCAATCATTATTATTCCCTCCCGGAATGAAGTCTTTTTGAATACAAGGTAGTGGCTTCAGCGTTCCCTTCTGGAACTGTCATCGGATCGGGTCAACCTGTCTCATGGATCAAGTACGCATGTTTCATTTGCTTGTCCGTATGTATTCGTCGGCCTCCTTGCGGATCCCTTTGACGCTTTTCTTCTGTTTCTGCGGATTCATAAGAACTTTTGTCAGATGGCTCATTCGTAAAAATAACCCTTCATCCGACAAGGATCACGAATGTTGTCATGTCGAAATTCGTTGGTGCAAACGCCGTCATTTTTTATGAAATGGAAATATTCATGTCAATTTTGTTAACTCCGTCGCTCCAATACGCTCCCGCGACAGAGGAAATCATTGCTGCGCAGCTTTTCCATGTGTTATCTTATGTAACGTAGAAGCAATAGTTGCCATAAAATAAAGGACTATACTTAACATAAGTACCATGAAGAACGGATAAATCAAATGTAAACGGGGGCTGAACGGCAGTGTTAGGCAAATCAGGTAAAGTAGCGGTGATCGGGGCGGGACTTGTCGGTTCAAGTTGTGCGTATTCCATGATTAATCAATCGATATGCAGAGAAATTATGATGGTTGACCGGACGTATGACCGTGCTGTTGCACAGGCGCTGGATTTTTCCCATTGCATGGACTTCACACATAATCGCACGAAGGTATATGCTGGAACTTATGCAGATTGCGGCAGCATGGACGTCATTGTGCTGACTGCCGGAGCGAATCCGAAGCCAGGACAGACTCGTCTTGACATTCTGGAGGAAGCTGAGTCCATTGCCAAGGATATCGTTGTTCCCATTATGGACAGCGGATTCCGGGGGATTTTTGTCATCGCGGCCAATCCGGTTGACATAGTAACTTATATGGTATGGAAGTTGTCTGGCCTTCCGCGTGAACGAGTGATCGGTACAGGTACATCTATTGATTCATCCCGCCTCAAAACACTGCTGTCAGAGGTCTTCTCCATCGATCCACGCAGCGTGCACGGATATGCTCTCGGAGAGCATGGGGAATCCCAGTTCGTGGCATGGTCGCATGTCACCATTGGAGGCAAACCGATTATGCACATTATGGAACAGCACAAGGAACGCTTTAAACATCTGGATCTGGAGGATATCGCCCGCAAAACGAAAGATGCCGGATGGGAAATTTTCACTCGCAAAGGGTCCACTCAATTCGGAATCGGTAACGCCCTCGCGCATATTACCCGTTCGATCCTCAATGATGAACACAAAATCATTGCAGTCTCGGCGATCCTTGAGGGAGAGTACGGACAGCGCAACGTCTGTGCAGGTGTCCCGGCCATTATTGGCGGGAATGGGATTCAGGAGATTATTGAATTGAATCTGGATGCATCTGAACGTGAGAAATTCGAGCGGTCCTGTGAGGTTTTGTCAGGCAGCATCAATCGCCTTACCCTGGTCTAACCCTTCCCTTCATTCGAAGACGTTTATAACCAGGTGACCATACAATATAAATACGCCAATGACGCTCCTTGATAGGATAGGAGGTTATTGGCGTATTTTGTGTTCGTCGTTGATTGGTTCAGACGACGGCTCAGCTTGGTGCAAGCTGAGGTTCATCTGCCGGCCCCCATTGCTGCAATACCCGCTTTAGTTCGCTCAGCATGATCGGTTTGCTTATAAAGTCACGCATGCCCAACTCCAGGCAAGCTTCCTTGTCTTCCCGTTTGGCATTTCCGGTTACCGCAATAATAGCCGGAATCCGCTCCTGCGGGATTAAGCGGTGTACAAGGTCTGTCGCTTTCAGTCCATCCATAACAGGCATCTGAAGATCCATCAGGACAATATCATAGGCATTTTGCGAAATGGCTTCAATAGCCTCGACTCCATTTGCGCATACATCCGCCTGATAGCCGAGCTTCTCCAGATACTCTGTTAAAATCTTTCGATTTACTGGATGATCCTCGGCAACCAGAATACGTATCGCCACTTTATCTCCCTGGCGTGTGCGGTCATGACTAAATTGACGTGCAGATTGCTCTGCCTCTGCGGTCGCATCTACACTTGTGGCAGGCACAGCGAAGCGGAAGGTTGATCCCTCTCCATCTTTACTCTCCACACTGATACTGCCTCCCATAATCTCCACAAGCCGCTTCGAAATCACCAATCCAAGGCCTGTCCCGCCATATTTGCGGTTAATCACAGGATGCAGTTGAGAGAAGGACTGGAACAGCTGATCCAGCTTATCTTCCGGAATGCCGATTCCCGTATCCTTCACCGCAAAATCCAGTACACTCGCTTCCGGTCTATTGCCGCG
Organism: Paenibacillus sp. 1A_MP2; assembly: GCF_052244825.1. NCBI lineage: Bacteria > Bacillati > Bacillota > Bacilli > Caryophanales > Paenibacillaceae > Paenibacillus > Paenibacillus sp. 1A_MP2. The sequence continues at coordinate 6,744,822 of NZ_JBQQCS010000001.1, forward strand.
AATAATATCCACCGTAACATCGATGCTCCCATGATCCGTAAACTTCAAGGCATTACTCACCAGATTAACGAGTATTTGCTGAATACGCATTGCATCACCGACCATATATTCAGGAATATCGGGATTAAGTCGATATCGGATCTTCAGCTGCTTCTCTTTCGCTCTAGGGGAGAAAAGCTCCGCAACCTGTTCCAGCATGATGCGCAGCGAGAACGGTTCGTAGGCCAGAGCCATTTTCCCGGACTCCAATTTACTGAAATCAAGGATGTCATTCAAAATATTTAATAGGGCATCGCCGCTCTCACGAATGATCTCAGCGTATTCCCGCTGTTCGTCCGATAAATCCGTGCCGATCAGCAATTCAGTCATGCCTACAATTCCATTCATCGGTGTACGAATTTCATGACTGACCATGGACAGGAATTCCGACTTCGCCTGAGCCGCGAGTTCAGCCGTTTCCTTGGCGCGTACAATTTCGCGATCACCAGTCACATCATTGAACACGATAACGGCACCACGAATCTGACCCTCATCGATAATGGGTGTAACCTGGTATTCCACCAAAAAGCTGATTCCGTCTTTGCGCCAGAACACATCCTCCTTTACTGTACGACACTTCCCGTCCATCACGGTCATATGAATCGGACATTCATTTTTTGGAAAATAGCTACCGTCTGCACGTGAATGATGAATAATGGGATGCGAGCTTTTGCCGACAAACTCTTCTGCTTCGTAGCCGAACATGGAAGCAGCAGCTGGATTCATAAACCTGGTGATGCCATCTGCGTCCAATCCATAGATGCCCTCTGTAACCGAGTTGAGGATCAGGGCATGCTGTTTGCTAAGCTCCTGAATCTGTTCCATATAGTCCTTACGTTCCGTAATATCCGACAGAATCCCGTAAACCCCCACGAGTTCCTGATCCACAATGATGGGGACATTAATGATGGATACATCCACCTTCCTACCACCGGAATTCACGATTCGAGATTCATAGTGTTGGGGTTTGCCCTGCTTCACCAGTTCAAAATAAGCCTGTCCGCTGTGTACCTCACATGGGTCCAAGTTCGAAAGAAAAGACTGCCCGATCAGCTTGCTTCGAGGAATATTCAGCATTTTGACCAAATTGCGATTTACGGCAGTATACTTACCTTCGAGACTCAACGAATACACCGCAGCCGGATTATGCTCGAACAGAGATTTGTAACGCTGACGACTCTCCCGCAGCCGTCTCTCCGCATCTTTATGCTGGGTAATATCCCGACTAATGCTCACAATCTGCGTACTCTCGCCCTCATCTCCAGCCACAGGCTTTGCCAGAGTCTCCATCCAGACATAATGCCCTTTCTTGTGCAACACTCGCATTTTGCAACCATTACCAATCATGGACAGTTCCATCGGGTCAGGATAATCTCCGGGGTAACAGTAATCCTTGAAGGATTTGCCTGTGACTTCCTCCGGTCTATACCCCAGTAACGTATACACGGAGGGCGAAACGTACAACAGCTTGCCATCTATTGAGCAGGTAGTGATCAGGTCCTGGGCATGATCAGCCAGCACCTGATATTTCTCCTGTGTCTCTTGCAGCTTCCGTTCAATTGCCACAACTTCAGTAACATCTTTGGCAATCCCGTATATTCCCACAACTTCTTCTCCCACAGTAATGGGAATATACGTAATCTCCGCATGTTTAACAGAACCATCTTTATGGTAAAAAGCCATTGAATCATTGACGGAACGTCCAGACAACACCTCGCCAATGTATTTATTCCTCAGGCGATCACTTTCCGGAGGACAGATCCGATCACGACTTATTCCGATCAGATCTTCAATTTTATATCCTGATATCCGCTCAAACGAGGGATTGGCGTCAATATGATTTCCATGGATGTCCATCACATATATGGCATCCGGGTGATTAAAAAACAGCGATTGATAATAACTTCCATCAGAAATAACACGCTTTAGGGTTTCCGTTTTATTAATATCCAAGGCTTACCCCTCTTTTCTCAGCCTATATCTTCATCTAACAACCAAAAAATATAATTTTCGGCGAAATGGGCCTACCCTCGAATAACCATGAAAGCCTCCCTAGAAACAGCTTTTTTTATTTTACCAGATTCCAGTTCAAATTTGCTTACAATCTCATCATTTAAAAATTTGATATTTTAAAATTAAAATGAATAAATCCCCATCGACGCCATACGTTTTTTTCCGCGTACGGTGTTGATGGGGATCTTTATTTAACGACGATCTGCCTTGAAAAAGGTGGATCAAATTTCTTTTTTTCTAAAATACAAAACTCCGATTAAAATGAAGAGAACTGCACTGCCTCCAACGACCGCCAGCAACGTCCCAAGCGGAACATTGTATGCTCCGAAGCCTCCGCCTTCTATCGGTGTCATGAGGATCATGGGCTGCGCCCAAGGATAATACGGGCCGAAGGTCTTCGAGTTGATAATCAGAATATTAGGTACGGTCAACGCAAAATTCAATGCCAGCGGAGCGGCAAAACTGCTCCATACCAAGGAAACGAACATCTGGAGAGCTGCGAGTGGCACACAAGCAAATAGCCCCAGCAGCAGCTTGCCTGTAAGGAATCCCCATGGAACAGGGTCCGTCATACCCTGGATCGTACCTGCCAGCAGAATAGACCCCAGCAACAATAATTGTGTGCCTGCCAGAAGCAAAATCACGATGGTCAGCTTGCCTGCATATACACCTGTTCGGGTAAGTGGCAGCACCAGCATTTGCTTCCATCCTCCCCCGCATGCTCAAAGCGACAGACGAAAGAGGTAAATACACCGGTCAGGATTGGCAGCAATAACAAACCATGCAGAAAGACCATCGTGCCCATAAGTACACTCCATTGACCGGAAGGAGTGGACAGCAGCCCAATAAGCAAAGCAATTAACGGACTCAGTAGAACTAGAAGCCAGACAGGAGATTTGCCCATTTTGAGGCGTTCAGAGGACAGGATTCGGAAATAGCTCGTCGCAAAACTCATCTTAAGCCACATCCTTCCGGCTAAAGTGCATCATACCCAGCAACATGATCAGGAGACCCGAACCCACACCCATACCTGCATACAGGAAAGGCTTCGAGCTGCTCCAAGCCATCTGTGCCCAAGCGAGCGGAAAGTTCGGTGAGATACTAAGTGCGAACATGCCCATTACAGCGAGTACAATACCAAGCGTGACAGGAAGAGCCTGATTTTTGTTTACCATGGTAAGCCACAGCTCCAGCGATAACACCGGAAGCGCACCAGCCAGTGGCAGCAACCCCAGCTTGATTGCCTGTGACCAGGGAATCGCTCCGGCATCGAATCCAAGCACCAGTCCCAGACCAATGATTCCCGCTGTTAATAACAAACAGGAGATGATAAGAAGCATACAAGCGAGCAGAAATTTGGCCAGGTATACCGCAGGTCTGGTAATCGGTATCGCCAGGAGCTGCTTCCACGAGCCCTGTTCATGTTCAACATTTGCGATCATCGAGCTGAGAATTGTCGCCCCCAGCATCAACGCAAGCGGTACAAACACAACTACATTCTCCAGCAAACTCTCCCACAGATTCCCTGCATACAGTTCTTTCAGGTAGTCCAAACGCAACCCGAAGTTCAGAGCCTGCATGACCGTGAGACCAATAGGCGCCAGAAAAACGAGAAACCAGATGCCTTTGCCACGAATTTTGAGCCAATCGGACGATAACGCACGGCCCGTCATACCTTTGCCCCCTCACCGATGACCCGCATGAACAAGTCCTCTAAGGATTGACGGTGCTCCTCCACACGATAGACCGCATGGTCCTGCTCGACCAATCGACGAACCAGCAGTGCAATCGCGCTATTATCCATATACGGAAACGTGAGCGCCGCGCCTTCACGTTGACCGAATTGTCCCTGCTCTCTTGCCAGCTTCATCGCCTCTTCCGGCTCGGAGACCGTCAGCCGAATAGAGCTGCCCGTCTGGCTGTGCAGATTGGCGATCGTATCCTGAAGGACCATCTTCCCCTCACGGATAATGCCGACCCGGCTCGCCATCTGTTCCACTTCACTCAGCAAATGGCTGGAAACCAGCACGGTGATGCCGTGTTCCAGCGGCATGCGTTTGATTAACTCCCGGATCTCCTGAATGCCTGCCGGATCGAGTCCGTTCGTCGGCTCGTCCAAAATCAGCAGATCCGGCTGGCCCAACAGGGCACTCGCAATACCCAGGCGCTGTTTCATGCCAAGCGAATAACCTTTTACGGAACGTTTGGCATCCCGGGTCAAGTCCACGATGGAGAGCACTTCGGCAATCCTCGATTTGGGTACATCCAATATCCGGCGCAAGGTTTCCAGATTCTCCACCGCGTTCAGATGTCCATAATAAGACGGATATTCAACCAATGACCCTACACGTCGCAGAATGTCCATGCGATCCTTGCGGATATCCTTGTCGAATATACGGATGACACCTTTGGTCGGCTTGATTAAGCCAAGGAGCATGCGAATGGTTGTTGTTTTGCCGGCGCCGTTGGGACCAAGGAAGCCGTAGATGTCTCCCTTTTTAATATGCAGATCAAGTTCACGGACCGCCGCACGGTCCCGGTATGTTTTCCATAAGTTAGCGGTTTGAATAATATTATCACTCACTGTTAATCACCTCGGATATCATCGTAACCTTCCAAGGTTAAAGCTGAAGTCGGCTGAAGTTTAAGTTTAGTTTAAAAAAATGTTATTTCAATTCACTTCCCGTAACCGTTCCATTGTAAATATACACCCGCACACCTGCCTCGGAGCTATCCACCTTCTTGCGCAGCCCCATCTCACGAACGAGCAGATCCACAATCGACAGGCCAAGTCCTGTTCCTTTCGTTTCCGATTCATACTGCATGCCCGGACCCTGATCCCGGATGACCAGAGCGGTTCGTCCCTGAATCTGCTCAGTGAATATACCAATGTATCTTCCTTCCGTCGCATAGCGGATCACGTTCTGGAACAGATTATCGAGAATCCGACGCATTCCCTGCTCATCTACCTGCCAGATCAGAGGTTCATCCGGCAAATCAATATCGATGTCGAATTGTTCTTTCTCCCAAACGGGATACCACGCTGCTGCCGCTTCCCTGACAATACGGAGTATATCCCTTTCTTCCAGTTTCAAGGTGTACTTCCCGCTAGTAAGCAAATTGTACGATAACATGTTGTCGATGAGTCCGCCCAGGTCTTCCATCTTTGCCTCCATGCGTCCCAATGAACTAACGCCCTTGTCACTCAGCGCTTCTTTATGCAGAGCATGCATATGTCCACGAATGACAGTCAGGGGTGTACGCAGATCATGGGAGAGCCCGGCAATGAGACGTTTGCGCAGCTGCTCTTCCTCCTGTTCCCGGTGACGGCTGTCCGTCAGTTGATGCACCATCTGGTTGAATGATTCTTCCAGCTGTCCAATCTCATCAAATCTGCGAATATCAACCGGAAGTGGGATGCCCTCCTTGCCCGGGGTCATCATCGCGGTCTGCAGCCGGATGAGCCGCTTGCGAATCCGCGCGAAGAACAGGATCGACATGACGATGAAGAACAAAAAGATGACCATCATCAATGCACCCAAATAAAGAAGCTCCATAGGCCAGTTATTCTGCGGTTTCTGCAATAGTGTACGGGGCACCTCAATCACCATGAAGCCTTGTCCCTTGTCCTTGCTGTTTCCTCCCACAAAAGCAACTACCGTCAGGGGATCGCGATAGGATGCGTCCTTCATAAATTGCAGCGTCTGGGACACATTCCATTGCGCAGGAATTTGCGTCTTTTCTGTTTTCAGATCGTCCAACGTCCATTTTAACGTCGTTATTGTCGTATTATTAGATGAAGACTCGGATACAACTACCCCTTCGCCAGGCAAAACAAAGACTGTTTTCCCGTTCTGATCCACACGGTACATGGAAGATAGAGGATACTTATGGTGCAGCTGCTCCATGCGTTTATCTATTGCTGCCGGAGTCGCCCCATCCAGCTTCTTCGCAGCCTGTGACCAGAGGTTACTAATATGGGTGGAGTCTCCATAAGGTGCTGCATTTCCTGTATTCGATTGGTTTACCACCACCACATAAATCACGGATACAATCGGAAGAACGACCGGAACAAACAAAACCGCACACAGAATGAGGATAATATAACGGGACATCAGGGACCGACCGAAACGAAGCTTGCGTTTTCCCGCGAAATGCCGTTCCTTTCCTCTTCCTTTCTCCTGTGTTCCTCGCATGCCGGACTTCCTCATCATGGCTTCTTCACGCGGTACCCTACACCACGAACGGTCTGGATGATCGTAGGGTTCGCCGGATCACGCTCCAGCTTCTCGCGCAGATGACGAATATGGACCATTAATGTCTTGTCCCCGTCCAGGTAAGGCTCGTTCCAAACAGCTTCGTAGATCTGCTCTTTGGTCCGAATCATGCCCATATGCCTGAGCAGATAAGCGAAGATATGAAACTGTTTCCCCGATAAAATAATTTCTTCTCCCGTCTCCTCATTCACGATTCGGTTATCCTTCTCGTAGATGGACAGGTGATCCAGCTTCACCACGGTATCGGCTGAGATCGCAGTCCCTGCCTTCCGAAGCTGGACTTCAATCCGCGCGGCGAGTTCATCCGGATGAAACGGCTTGGTTACATAATCATCAGCAAAATCAAGCCCATGCAGCTTGTCATCAATGGACGTTCTGGCTGAGAGCATCACAACGGGGACGGTAGGATGTTCCTTTTTGAGTCGCTGACCCACCGTAAATCCGTCCAATCCCGGCAGCATGACATCCAGAATAATCAACGAGCAGCCCCCGGCTGCTTCAGCCGCGCCTTCGCCACTTGCGAGCCATACCACTTCATAACCTCGCTCCTCCAGGTCATCCCTGACCCATGTGGCAATCTCGGTATCGTCTTCAATATATAACAACTTCGTTTTCATGCGCGTATTCGTTTCCTTTCTGCACCCTTTGGGTTAATAATATTTGAAACATAATCAAGTATATTGTTTGTATAAAATGTACGAGCTGATTAGCATACAACTTTGGATGTCCTTTATTTTAAATTATACCTTAATCAACCGCTTCGCATAATTCTGCATCGAATGCTGCGACTTGCTGACATACTACATATGTAACAGGAGGAGATTCAAATGCTGCTGGAAGCCATCTATCATCAACCGAAACGGAATTGGGCCTACGCCTACGATAAGGATACCATTCGTCTGCGTCTGCGTGCCAAAAAGAATGATCTCACCGAGGTGCATGCCCTGACCGGGGACAAATACGCTTGGGAACGTACCAAAGCGTTGATTCCTTTAACCAAATTCACATCCGATTCCATGTTCGATTACTATGAGGGGGAAGTAAAGCCTCCGTATCATCGGCTGAAGTATTCTTTTTTGCTGAAAAATGGTTCCGAACAGATTTGGATGACCGAAACGGATTTCCAGGAGCATGAACCCGACGATCCCAGTCACATGTTCCAGTTTCCGTACCTCCATCCCGGAGCTGTATTCACACCGCCTGCATGGGTAAAGGATGCGATTTTCTATCAGATCTTCCCTGAACGCTTTGCCAATGGCAACCCGGATCTCGATCCTGAACATGTGGAACCCTGGGGTGGCGAGCCAACCCCGTTTAACTTTTTTGGCGGTGATCTTCAGGGCGTTATCGACCATCTCGATTACCTTGAAGAGTTGGGCATTAACGCCATTTATTTCACACCCATCTTCGAGGCAACGACCAATCATAAGTACGATACCGAAGATTACCTGCGAGTAGATCGGCATTTTGGCGATGCAGATACGGTCAAACGGCTGGTTGAACTATGCCATAAACGCGGAATCCGGGTGTTGCTGGATGCGGTGTTCAATCATTCCGGGAAGATGTTTGCGCCGTTTGTCGATGTGCAAAAGTACGGGAAAAGTCCAAATATAAGGACTGGTTCCATGTGCACGAATTCCCGCTGGATGTGAAGGATGGCATTCCTACCTATGAAACATTTGGCTTCGAGGCTCATATGCCGAAGCTGAATACGGAAAATCCTGAAGTGAAGGCATATCTGCTGGAGGTCGCCGAGTACTGGATCAAGGAAGTAGGCACGGATGGCTGGCGGCTGGATGTCGCGGATGAAGTGGATAATGCATTCTGGCAAGATTTCCGCAAGGTGGTTAAGGCTGCGAATCCGGATGCCTATATCTTGGGTGAGGTATGGAATGAGTCCTCCTCCTGGCTGCAAGGCGACCAGTTCGATGCCTCGATGAACTATCCGTTTACGGAAGCGGTAAATCGTTTTTTCGTAAAAGATGCCATGCACGCTGACGAATTCGCGAACTCCATCGGTCGACAGCTGTCCCGCTATCCGCTGCAGGCCAGTGAAGTGGCGTTCAATCTGCTGGACAGTCATGATACACCACGACTGCTCACCTTATGTGAGGGCGACCGGCGGAAGATGAAACTGGCTGCGCTGTTCCAATTCAGTTATATGGGTGCCCCGTGCATCTATTATGGGGACGAGATTGGACTGGACGGCGATCATGATCCCGGTTGTCGGAAATGCATGGAGTGGGATGAGGCAAAGCAGGATCGTGAGCTGTTCACCTTTTATCAGAAGCTGATTGCACTTCGCCATGCCCATCCTGCCCTGCGTGCGGAAGGCAGCATACGTTTCCTGCAAGCCCGTGAAGGTGGAAGCCAGCTTGTAATGGAACGACAGGATGATAAGGAACGAATTCTGATCCTGTTCAATCGTTCGGAAGAAACAGCTATCGTCGAGCTGGAGGCGGACACCGGGGATTGGACGGAGTTATTTGGGGAGAATTATCGTACAGCCAAGGAAAAGGGAATCCTGGCCGTTGAGCTGCCCGCATATGGATATGCTGTACTCAGCACAGATATCGTGTAGCAGCTTGATGTTGTTATGGCCTTGGAATTTGCTACATTGAAAGCAACGCAAATAAGCGCTCGCAGACCTGTGATGGTTCTGTAGAGCGCTTGTTCTGCGTTATGGATGGATGATCCGATCGATTCATTTCACGATTACGACTGAAATTTACTGTGGCGTGGATAACTGCTGCTTGAGCAATTGAATCGTGGCCTCATATTGCACAAGCCCTACTTGCATACATAAACGCTGTGAAGGCGATATTTGTTCGCCAAGTTGCTTCATCTGGCGCTGCAGCTCGGCATACAGCAATTCTTTACGATTCAGCTCCGCCCGGACCCACCCTGTGACGGTATCTTCATCTGCCAGCTCTCCGAAATACAGACGCATCAGAAAATCAGAACGGAACACTTCGGCTTCCAGGGGACTCATCAAATAGGTACTGAACTCCGCAGAACCTTCCGGTGTTAATGTATACACATTTTTGTCAGGTTTTCCTTTTTGTCTAACGGATTCCTTGGTCAATAACCCTGACTTTTCCATCTTGGCGAGTGTTGGATAAATGGTGCCGAAGCTCGCATCAAAGAAAAACGAAAAATATTGTTCAAAGTACTGCTTGATCTCATATCCGGAACATGGCTGATTGTGCAGTATTCCGAGGATGACATGCTGTGTGTTCATCGGTGTACCGCTCCTTTCCAATTCCTCTTAACGTATCACATCCTCCCTTATACGTTCAACATCAGCAGGCATCTGCGATTGAGTTCCCAAGGGATGAAAAATGTTTGTCATCCATGGTCAGGCGAAGTCAGGTTCCCAGCCAGAGCGGCAGGAGCAGCAGCAGCTTTGGATTCTAAAGGAATGCCGGATTGTGCAGGACTCGAGCGTTTGATCCACGTGCACACCACACCCAGAACCAACGTCGCCGCTCCAATCACCACCAGAAGCAGAACATCATGACTAATCCCGCTGCCGCCAAGCACCAGATTCATCATGCCCTCCACTGCATAGGTTGCCGGTAGATAATGACCGATCTGTTGATAGAAATCAGACATGACATCACGCGGAATGGTTGCGCCCGATGACAACATCAGCAGAGGCAGCAAAGCACTGTTTAACCAAGCCCCGGCATTTCCAAGCAGCAACAAGCTCAATTGCGCGACGAATAGAAAAGATAAGGTAATCAACAACTGAAATAGCCATAACATCCACCATCCATCCGCTGATGATACACCCATAACATGCATCATCCCGGCTCCAACGAGCGATACGATAAATGCAGCACCCAGGTTGATGATATTGCGTGCCCAGAAACGCTCCCATTTCCCCGCCTTGCTACTTAGTTCTCCAGACACTTTTTGCAGATTCATACCAAGCAGCATCGCACCTGTAAACGTAGCCGTCACAATCAGCATCGGCACCATCGAAAAGGCAAAGTTTTGAACTGGATTCAGCCGTTCCACTTCTGCCTCCACCCGGGAAGATAACCCCAGCGCCAGCGCATTTGCCTGATCGGAAGCCATACCCGATTGATCCAGCACTCCACGAATGCCATTTTGCTGTACTTCACGGTTCAACGTCGCTGTAACTTGTGCGGATACGTTCTGCATCACACTTTTCACGGTAGCTACGTTGGATTCATTCATCACATACTTCACCTTCACCGGTTGCGATAAATCTCCCGCCTGCTGCATGAAACCCGATGGAATCTCAATAATCATGTATACATCCCTGTCGGTTAACAGCTGTCTGGCTTCTTCCATCGATGCGGATGGTTTGATCACAAAGCCAAGTCCCGCTGCAAGAGACTTCGCTACAGGCTCAGCCGCGGCCCCATCTTCATTCACAATGGTCACCGCAAGCTGAGTCATCCGTGCATTAACCTGATCATACCCACTAAGCCAAATGGTATTAAAAAAAACCTGGAATAATACGGCCGTAATCAACCCGACAATCGTAGCTCCATTTTTCATAAACAGAAGACTCGTTTGAAAAACACGTTTCATCTTATTCATCTCCTTAGGTTGTATTACGTTATTTAGCTTTTCTATATATCATATTGATATATGTCAGTTAATAATATATCTAATCGATATATAAACGTCAATACCTATTTATTTTTTTCTTTGTTGGAACAGCAAAAAAGCCGATACGCCTCTTCATCAGGAAGAATTCGTATCGGCTTTCATATCAAGATGGGAGCAGCATCGACGTTTATGATCCAGACTCCGAGTTAATTCAGTTCATGTTCGTTCATGGTTGTCATGCCTTAGGTTCAGGTTTGTTTTCAGCAGGGGACTCAGACTCTGCTTCAACTTCAGGCTCTGCACGCTTCGCCTTCGGTTTGGCGAGCTTCTCCATCATTTTCCGTCCCGTTGGTGTTTGAGCCAGCCCACCTTGGGCCGTTTCACGGTGCCTGCTTGGCATGGCACTGCCTACTTCCAGCATGACATCAATGACTTCGTCAGACGGAATGGCACTTCGTACCCCGGCCAGCGCCATGTCGGCCGCAGCCAACGCGGTTACGGCACCCAGTCCGTTACGGATGATGCACGGAATTTCCACGAGGCCTGCGACGGGATCGCAGATAAGGCCCAATGTGTTTTTTAACGCAAGACCTACTGCATGAACCACTTGCTCCGGCGTCCCTCCACGCAGCTCCACCATCGCTCCAGCGGCCATGCCGATGGCAGAACCCACTTCAGCCTGACAGCCGCCCTCGGCACCGGAAATAAATGAATTGTTGGCAATGACATAACCGATCGCTCCCGCACAGAACAGACCGTTCACCAGATGCTCGTCACTCCAGCCAAAACGCTCCTGGGAGCTGATAAATACACCTGGAATGATACCACAGGAACCGGCTGTCGGTGTCGCTACGATTCGGCCCATGGATGCGTTCACTTCCGATACACAAAGGGCATACGCCATGGCTAGTGCAGATGCATCTCCAGAGCAAGTCTCGCCTTTACGAATGTACTCGGCCATTTTTTTGCCGTCTCCGCCAGTCAAGCCGCTGCGTGATGTCGTATCTTCTGTCAGCCCTTTGTGAACAGCTTCCTTCATCACCTGATAGTAATCCGACATCTGCCGCACAACATCCGCTTTCGGGATATTCGTCTCCTGAACCTGCTCTTCGATCATCAGCTCGGCAATGGTTTTGGACTCTGCTGTACAGATGGTATTCAGTTCATGTAGATGTTTAAACCGCATCCGGTTCGACCCCTCTCTTCAAATCAATCACGCGAATGTCCAGCATATGATCCAGCGACCGCAGACGGTTTAACATCTCAGGATTCGGCACACCATCCATCTCCATCGCCGTCAGTGCTTCACCATCCCGCGCTTTCCGATCCACTTGCATGTACCCGATGTTCACACCTGACGAACTGATTGTGGAGGTTACGGAGGCGAGCACCCCTGCTTTGTCCGAATGGCGCAGCACAAGTGTCGGAAACTCTCCGCTGATCTGTACACGAAAATCATTCAATGCATGTACCGATACACTACCACCACCAATGGAAGCACCGATTAGTGAACATTCGCGGTCTCCGTGCCATAACTCAATTTTGACCGTATTAGGATGAGGAGCAGGCAGACCACTTGTAAAAAACTCTACCTCCATACCCGCTTCCTCTGCATATTGCTCTGCATCCGGAATCCGTGGATCATCCGTCACATAATCAAGCAGGCCACCGATCAATGCGAGATCCGTACCATGCCCCTGATACGTATCGGCGAAGGAGCCGTACAGCGTTAATCGGGCACGTTCAGGCGTGCACCCCAACCACTGACGGGCAATTCGACCCAATCTTGCTGCTCCAGCCGTATGTGAACTTGATGGACCTGTCATGGACGGACCAATAATTGAAAAAACGTCTTTAAAACGCATCGCAAACCCTCCATTTATAATCGTCATTTTCATCCAGACCTACACCCATAATGTTCCTTTATTACTGAATGATGACATAAGAAAAGGACAGAAGAAGGCCTTAAGGCCCTCTCTCTGTCCTCGATACCTGAGAGTTTCATGATAAGAAGCGCGGCGGATTGATGCATGCCCTGTATTCACAGGTAATGTCCCCTGCACACCGTGCTGCTTGACCATATACCCCTTGGGTGGCGCATATCGCGCACTCTCCAGAGTTGCGTCCAACGATGGTACATTTACCTGAGAGATTAACCACTGCGCCGGGTGCGTAGCAGCTTGCTCCTTCGGTGCCCGACAGCTGCCTTTTTACTCGGCATGCCCAGGACTCTCCCGCTCGCTATCATTCGCTTGTATGGAACCATTCTGATCGTGTACCAGAACGATAATTGAAGTTTTTATTACTTTCTCATTAAGATTAATCGACCGGAAGATCAGTGTCAACAAACTTAACGATTTCTTTGTGAATATTTACTTTTTTCCATTTTATAAACAGGATGAACCAACGATTTGTAAACTTTTATCACATGAATGTGTTAATGCGTTTCATTTAGAAAGCGTATACATTTGTTTGTTTTCTATGAGCAATATCTGTGGTTAGTACTATCTATGTTAAGATCCACAGAACGGTTCGGGTATTCAGGCAACCATTATTCTGTACTAGAATTGCCGGATTTCTGCCTGTCACCCCACCATCGAGTTGGGCTTCGCCGGTTCATCATAAAACCTGCTTCGGGAAGGAAACATGCTCGTCACCCACAATCCCAACGCTGCCAGCACCATCACTCCAGATACAACCGTATATACCATACGAAGCGACAACTGCTCTGCCACCACGCCTGCAACCAAAATGGAAACCACCTGCAGCACGCTTAACCCCAATCCAAGTATACTGCTCACTCGGCCCATCAGACCGACAGGGATATTATTTTGATAAAAGGTAACCAGGCCCGTATTCGCCAGTGCCGAGCACAGACCGAGCAGAATAAAAGCAAACGCCGCCAGTTCAAACGAGAACGAACGGGCGAACAGGAAATAACCCAGTGCGACCAGAAGCACACCGCCACCCATCATGTGACGGATCGGCACATGTTTGGCGAACAGCCAAACCAGCATGGAGCCTGCCAAATAACCAATCCCGGTGATACTCATCAAAGCTCCGTACTGCGATTCAGGCAGGTTCATCACCTGACGGATAAACACCACTTCCTGGGCATCGAGCGACATGCCGACCACCAGAATGATCTGAAACAGGGCATATATACCGACCACGTAGCTCGACTTCCGGCTAAAGCTCAGTACAGCCCTCCAATCCTGGGCAATCAACCGAGGTGTCAGCCTGTTTCCCGTCCCTTGATTCTGTTCTCCAATGCCCAATTTGGGAAGAAACAATAGAATCACAGCAGAAGCAGCAAAGGAAACCGCATTGGCATAAATGGCTGCAGCCGGAGATAAATAAATCAGCATCACTCCCGCGACTGCCGGGCCGGTAATAAATGCACCTGAGCTGATTAAGGCTTGCAAAGAGTTGAAGCGCTTGCGCCGTTCAGCAGGTACCAGCCGGGTAATGTACACCTGAGAGGAAGGGACAAATATGGAGGAAGACATACTGATCAGAAACATCACTGTATACATCATCCATAGGCTGGAAATCAGGGGGAGCATCGCCACCAACAATGCCCGCAGCATATCGGCACCAATCATCAGCTGCCGCTGATCATAACGATCAATCAGACTGCCTGACCATAACTTCGTGCACACCGAAGCAATTGGCGAGATAATCCATAACCCTGCGACTGCCGCTGGGGACTGTGTCATATTCAGCACCATCAGGTTAATCGCCACAATATATATGAAGTCACCTAGATTGGATATGCCCACTCCGCCAAGTAGCAATCCGGCATGCTTCCAGCCACCAGACGGAATCTTCGAAGCAACTCTTTTTTCATGAATGTTATTCATAGCGCTTCCCACCCAACAGAAATCACAAATTATAACTCATAGAAGATGCTCTCATTGTGTACATAGGGTCTGCAAAATTTGCTGCAAATAAGAGGCATTCGCTCTTTCATCCATTCGTACCTTGACTCATTCTCCATCTGAAATGCGAAATAGCCAAACGTAAAGATTAGCATGAATCCTTCCATTAACCGAATATCACGCTTCGTCAGTGGTTCTGCCTGCTCCGTATAACCCGATAGGAAGATATCCCGTTCCTCCCGATTGAAAATCGTAGCTGCCCCTCCGGCATCAAAGAGATAGTAGCCATAACCGTATAAACAAAAATCAATCATGGATATGCCCTGATCCGTCACCAGCAGATTGCCGCGGGTAATATCCGCGTGAATCACTCCCCAAGTCTCGGCAGTGTGAGGATACGTTTCGAGTTGCCGGTTAATGTTCTCAAACGTCTCACGGATCAGATCGAAATCTTCAGGAGTAAAGATGCCACGTCTAACGCCTTCCTCCAGTTGCTCCAACATGACCAGATTCTCTTTGATCGAGCCGTAGGCAGGTCGTACTCCCGTTTGATCCAAGGCGGGGCTATCGGTATATATCTCTGGGATGATCGCCTTGTCAGCGTGCTGTTCACGGTCATTCACCTGCTGTCTGCTTTCAGACTTCTGTGAACCCACCTGCGGCTTGGGAGTTTCCTTTGGTCTTCGTCCATATTGATGTAGCGTCTGCAACTGTACGCCCAAATCATGAATCTGTGCTGTCGTCAGACGTTCTCCCTGTTTGATATCCCTGCCCTCAATCCATTCCAGAACAGTACAACAGATCTCTTCTCCCGCTTCGTCCAACCAGACGGTGATCCACTCTCCCGAGGTATTGCGTACAGGTGTCTGCACTCGCAATGGGCTGGTAGCCCGTAATTCATGAAGGAGATTCATCTCCGCTTCAAGTGCAGGTCGTGTATGCTGGATGCCCGTCATGCTTGCAAAAGCGGCTTTATGTATACGCAATAAATACTTCTGTCCGGTTACATCATCCACCACTTGGTACGTTAGATTTTCATTATGTCGGATAAAGGAAACGGATGGCTTTTCTATAGAATAATGCGAAATAATTTCAATTGCCATGATGTCTTGGAATATCTTATGGGTAGTTATGATCCACATCTCCTTCTCTTATCAAATTAAAGGTGGCGCTTACAAATATCGTAGCATGATTGTTTTTATTTTGGCAAACTATTCCATATGTAGAATTACATAAAAAAGCATAACCCCCGAACTGTCTCGCCCGGGTGTTATGCTTCCTTCTATCTCTATAGATCTATCTCTATCTCTATTTCTTACTCCATCCAATATAACAATTAACCGAAACGTCCCATAATATATTCCTGCGTCAGACGGTTGTCCGGGTTGGTGAAAATATGCTCCGTATCCCCGTGTTCAATCATGCTTCCCAGATAAAAATAAGCCGTATAATCCGAGATGCGTGCCGCCTGCTGCATGTTATGGGTAACGATCACGATCCGCAGCTCTTTCTTGAGCTCCGAGATCAATTCCTCCACCTTGCCCGTAGATACCGGGTCAAGTGCAGATGCCGGCTCATCAAGCAGCAAAATCTGCGGATCCACCGACAACGCGCGAGCGATACAAAGACGCTGTTGTTGTCCACCTGAAAGGGCCAGAGCAGACTCGTTCAGTCTGTCCTTCACTTCGTCCCAGAGCGCAGCGCGACGCAGGCTTTTTTCCACAATTTCATCCAGTGCCTTCTTACTCTTGATACCTCGGTAGCGGGGGCCAAACGCGATATTGTTGTAGATGGATTTGTGGAACGGGTTGGGCTTCTGCCACACCATGCCGATCTTTTGGCGAAGCTTGATCACATCCGTACCCGGCTCATTCAGATCATTGCCGTCCATCCAGATATGTCCCTCCGTACGTGAACCGGCAATCTCGTCGTTCATCCGGTTCAACGACCGCAGGAACGTGGATTTACCACAGCCGGATGGGCCAATGAGGGCTGTTACACTGGCTTCAGGGAAAGTCAGGCTGATCTGCTTCACAGCCTGAAAATGCCCATAATATATGCTTAACTGTTCCGTACCGAAAGGTATGGCCATGTTGGTTCCTCCTTATTTCGAAGCTGTCATTCGGCGGTAGACTACCCGACCGATCCAGCGTGCACTCAGATTGAACGCCAGCACGAGAAGTACAAGCACGGCTGAAGCGCCAGCTGCTACTTCTTTGGAGTCTGGGCCAATGCCTTCACTGTTTACTTTCCAGATGTGCACCGCCAGCGTCTCTGCCGGACGCAATGGATTGATCGGCGATCTTGGACTTGTTGGATTCCAGTCCGTGAAGTCCAGCGGCGGACTACTCATACCCGCTGTGAACATCAGAGCTGCTGCTTCACCGAAGATCCGGCCCGATGCCAGGATCGTACCCGTGATTAAGCTGGGCAATGCAACAGGCAGCAGAATGGAAGTGATAATCTTCCATTTGGACAATCCGAGTGCAAGACCCGCTTCCTTCTGCTCTTTCGGAACGGCTCGGAACGCTTGCTCCGTTGTCCGCACCATAAGTGGAAGATTAAATATAGCCAAGGCCATGGCACCCGATAACAGGGAGAATCCGAGACCAAATGTATTAACAATTAGCAAGAGTCCGAACAAACCAATGACGATAGACGGGAATGAGGATAACACTTCGACAACCAGTCGAATAAAGCTTGTAATCCGGCCCGGCTTGGCGTACTCGGCCATATAAATACCGCCGCCCCAGCCAAGGGGAATGGTAATAATCAAGGTCAGAACAAGCAGGAAGATCGAGTTGAATAATTGCGGTCCAATCCCGCCTCCACCTTTGAGCAGCTGTGGTGCACTGGTCAGGAAGTGCCAGTTAATCTGGCCAATCCCACGTACCAGAATGAAGCCAAGCAAACCGAGCAAGAGAACAACAATGAACAAAGCCAGAACAACGATAATGGAAGTGGCAACTTTATCTACCGTTTTAGCCTTCATTTTCATACCCGGTTCCTCCTTTCAAGCAGGCGAACCAGAATGACGAAGACAAAGGTCATCACCAGCAGGACAAGCGCCATACTCCACAGTGCATTATTATGAACGGATCCCATTGTGGTGTTACCCATACTTAGGGTGATTACACTCGTTAACGTTGAAGCCGATTCGAGCAGGGATGTCGGCACATGCGGTGCATTACCGATAACCATCTGTACGGCAAGAGCTTCACCAAATGCGCGAGCCATACCAAGTACAATACCTGTCAGCAAAGCTGGAAGAACCGTAGGGATAATGACACGATAGATTGTTTGCCAGCGAGTTGCACCCAATGCATAGGACGATTCACGCAGACCTTTCGGCAGTGAAGACAGTGCATCTGCCATAATACTTGTTACAGTAGGCAAAATCATAACGGACAGAACCAAACATCCGGCTGCAATTCCGACGCCGGCTCCGCCAAACATGCTGCGCAACAAAGGAACGATAACACTGAGACCGATAAATCCGTATACAACGGAAGGAATACCGGACAGCAGCTCAATCGCAGGTTGCAATATTTTTTTACCTTTACCCGGTACAATCTCGGTCATGAAGAGCGCTGCGCACAAGCTAAGTGGACTTGCGATCAGAGCAGCAAGAAATGTTGTTATGAATGACCCTGTAATGAACGGTAAAGCTCCATAGGCAGCGGGTTCCCCCGTTGGATTCCACGTTTTGCCGGATAAAAATTCGCGTAAACTTACGCCATCCTGGAAAAAGGTCGATAAGCCTTTGGACGCTACAAAATAAACGATGGAAAACATGACAACGATCAGGAAAACGACACAAATCGACGTATAGATCCGTCCCGTCCACTCTTCCCAATAATGCTTTTCTCTCAAGGGCCGGCGCGGTTTCAACTTGTTGTTCATTACCGTTCCCCCTTCGGTCTGTTCCATAACAACCATCCTTCTATAGTAGAATTCATGCAAAATATGGGATAATTCCAGAGCAAACCGCGCAAAGAGGCAGGACCTGGGTCCGCCTCTCTCGCTGTATGCGCAAGTTCAAAGATTATTGAGTTACAGTACCTGCTGCGTCACGTTTTACTTTCATGCCGGATACTGGGATGTAACCAAGCTCCGTCACGTCGTTTTGTTGAATTTCGTCACTCAGGATGTAGTCGAGGAATGCTTGTGTTGCTGCATCCGGGTCACCTTTTGTGTACATGTGCTCGTAAGCCCATACCGGATAAGTTCCTGCTTCAACGTTCTCAACTGTTGCTTCTACACCTTCGTATTTCAAAACTTGCAGGCTGTCATCCAGGTAGGACAGAGCCAGATAACCAATTGCGCCTGGCGTTTCAGCTACGAGCTTTTTAACTGTACCGGAGGAATCTTCCTGAATCGAACCTTGGATATCTTCAACTTTTGTTCCCAGTGCAAAGTTCTCGAATGTTGCACGAGTACCGGAGCTGCTAGGACGGTTTACGATAACGATGGCTTGATCTTTACCGCCAACATCTTTCCAGTTTGTGATTTTACCAGAGAAAATGTCGATCAGTTGTTGCTTCGTCAAATCTTGTACACCTGCATCTTTGTTGCTTACTGGTGCAATTGCTACAACAGCTACTTGGTGATCTTTCAGTTCGCTTACTTTTGCTGCGTCATCAATCTTCTCTTCTGCGAATACGTCAGAGTTACCGATTGTAGCTTGTCCGTCAGATACTTGTGTCAAACCAGTACCACTACCGCCGCCTTGCACTTGTACCGTTACGTTCTTATATTCATCAACTGCCATAAATTTTTGTCCAGCTTGCTCTACCAGAGGTTGCAGTGCTGTTGAACCAACAGCCAGAATGTTCCCGCTAAGTTCAGTAGCAGTTTCTCCTGATCCATTGTCTGTGGCACCCTCTGTACCAGCGTCATTTTTCGATCCGCATGCTGCGAGAACCAGTACGATCGTTAAGGTCATCAAAATGAACGGCAACTTTTTAAACATGTTTTCTTTTCCTCCCCCAATTTAGTGACGGTGATTTGCTTTTATTTTTGTTCACCATCAACTCTTTATTCATTGTAGTTTCGTTATGTCATCTCAAAATCAATGTTTTGTAAACGCAGTGTTAAAAATGTTGGGCTGTGGATCGAAATGCATTTGAGACAAATTGCTTGCTGAAGTGGGTACTTCGGGAACGGATGTTGTTTCAATCCATATTGTGTCCAGATTTTTATCACTTAATGAATAAATCGCTAATATTTTCGGGTGGCCGTTCCGGTTACGGATCGTTCTTCCGATCGCTGTTGTCTCCAATTTTTTTTGATCTGATATTTATAATGTTAAAATTCGGAGACAAAGGCGAACGCTGCCGCTTCTTCAGAATCGATTCCGTCCCCTCCACTACGTTCGGTGTTTTATCTACCCATCAAGAACAAAAGATAATTTTGATCTTTTCTTACAAGGAAAATCCTTACACAGAATAAGCTTCGCTTTTACACAATCGTTTCGTTCCCTGCGCTGAATCAGCGCTGGTTGTGTCACAGGCATTTTAATCCTCAGCCTCCTGGGGATGGCAAAAGAGAAGGCCAGCTATATAGATGCTGGCCTTTGTTTACATCCTTTAATGTAGAGAGAATTATTTCTTCTATAGAAGAAATAAAAAACTGCTTCATAGCCAGTGTGGAGCACCAGCGCATGAGAGCAGCTTTATACAATAAGTTGGATCATATGAGAATTGCTAATGTAAAATACGATTGTACTAACCCAAAATCCATAACCATAAAGCCAATCCGGCCAAAGTAATTAAGAGTGTGGGAATGGTTAAGATGATGCCTGCCTTAAAATAATATCCCCATGTGATCTTCACATCTTTGCGGGATAACACATGGAGCCACAGTAATGTGGCGAGTGAGCCGATTGGTGTCATTTTGGGGCCTAGATCAGATCCAATAACATTGGCATAGATTAGCGCCTCACGCACAATGCCTTCGGTATGTGCACCCTGAATCGCTAATAGGTTAATTAACACGGTGGGCAGATTGTTCATTACGGATGACAACACCGCTGCAATCATGCCCATGCCAATTGAAGCAGCCAGCAGACCATGGTCTGCTATCGCGTCAAGCCAGCGGCTCAGGTAATCGGTTAATCCGGCATTGCGCAGTCCGTACACCACGATATACATGCCCACCGAGAACACCACAATGGACCATGGAGCCTCCTTGATTACGCGTTTCATGTTCACAGCTTCGCTCTTTCTGGCTAATATGGCGAACAAAAGAGCCACTGCACCGACGATAACCGATACCGGAATCGGCAAAAACTCACTGGATGCATAGGCAACTAGTAACAGCACCAGCATGAACCAGGCGATGCGGAACATCCGCGGATCACGAATGGCTTCCTGTGGATCACGTGCTGATGTGATATCGTAGCGAAGCGGGATGCTTTTGCGATAAAACAAGAACAGCATCCCTGTACTCGCCACGATGGAAAATAGATTCGGCACAATCATCCGCACCGCATATTCCACAAATGTAATACCAAAATAATCGGCAGAAACGATATTGACCAGATTGCTGACAACCAGCGGCAACGAAGTTGTATCCGCGATAAATCCACTAGCCATAACAAAGGCGAGCACCATACGCTCATCGAATTTCAATGCCCGTACCATCGCCAGCACAATCGGGGTAAGAATTAGCGCTGCACCATCATTGGCGAAGAGAGCGGACACCGCCGCCCCGAGCAAAATAGAATAGATGAACAGCCTGCGGCCATTTCCTCCTGCCAGCCTTGCCATATGAAGAGCAGCCCATTCGAAGAAACCTGTCTCATCGAGTATTAGCGAGATCATGATGATACCAACAAAAGCCAGTGTTGCATTCCATACAATGGAAGCTACATCAGATGCATCGTTCAGACTGACAACACCACATATTAAGGCTAGCAAAGCCCCGCCCATGGCGGACCATCCGATGCCCAATCCACGAGGCTGCCAGATAACCAGCGTGATGGTCAGGACAAAAATCAGAATTGCAACATATGTCATAAAGCCTCCTGCGCCCGCTATATTCATCATGTTTGGAGCATGATATGTGACTGGTCTGCCAGATATGATTACACCGCAATTCATACGCGTAAACCACGAAATAGTTATACAGGGCTGCAGGAGAAAAGTCTATCTTTATTTCCTTCTAATCTCTGTAGAAACTGCGGTGAAATATTATCGTCTAATGGTTAGGACTTGTCCCCATCTTTCGCTGTGTCCTCCACCATTTTGAACATACCCAGCAACCCTTGTAATTGCTCCGCCATACTGTTCAGATGTGCTGAAGATGAAGCGATCTCCTCTACGGATGCCAGCTGTTCCTGAGAAGATGCCGAGACCGATTCCGTATTTGCAGCAGATTCTTGGGTCACGATGGAGATATCGTTCATTGCTTTGGCAACGTTGGAAGCGCCGCTCTCCAGTTGCTTTGTCGTTTCGGACAAATCATCCAGCGTATGAGCAGCATCCTCCACAGCCTCCCGAATCTGAGCAAAGGATTGTCCGGACGTGTTCACAGCTTGAAGTCCGTCTCCAACCCGTGCCTGAGCTGCTTCCATAGCGCTCAGAGCAGCATCCATATCCTGACGAATATTATGAACCAATTCTCCAATTTGTGCTGCCGAGCTTCCCGATTCTTCCGCAAGCTTGCGTACCTCTCCCGCTACGACAGCGAAGCCACGACCCGCGTCACCCGCTCTAGCCGCTTCAATGGAAGCGTTCAACGCTAGCAGGTTGGTCTGCTTCGAGATTGTGGCAATCACATCTACCATGCTGCCAATCTCAACGGAGCGTACATTCAGTGATTGGATCACCGTCGCCAGTTGTTCCACCGTTTCCTGAATGCTATTCATCTGCTCCACCGCCTCACCTGCAGCTTCATTACCTGAATAGGCAGCTCCGGATGTATGCCGCATGTTCGTTGTAATGGATTGCACACGCTCGGACATCATCCGAACATCTTCCGCCATTTGGCTCATTTGTCCTGATCCATCTGTTACACTCTTCACTTGCTGCTCTGCACCCTCGGCAAGTTCCTGAATGGCCATCGTTGAGTGCTCAATAGCTTTGGTCGTTTGATCTGCACTAGCGGACAATTCCTGTGAGGAGGCAGAGACCTGCTCTGCCGTCTCCTGTACACCCAGAATCATCATGCGCAGATTGTCGACCATCCGTTCAAAATACTTCGCCAGCTCGCCAACTTCATCTTTGCGTCTGGTCTCCAATTTCACCGTCAAGTCGCCTTTACTTACGGCTCTCGCGGATTCCTGCAGACGCTTGATCGGACGCAACATGGAACGCGTTAGCCAGATAATGAAGACCAGCGTAAGTATTGTGGCAGACAGGATAACGATTATAGTAGCCACCCGAATATCCTTACTTGCATTGGATACTTCACTTTGGAACATTGTGCCGCCAATCTTCCACCCGGTTACTTCATTAGTAGAGAAAATCATCGTTTTGGGATCATCATTATAGATATAGCTGAACTCACCTTCCTCGCTCCCATACATTGGATCCAGAACGGTTGTCGGTTCTTGTGTACCGGCTTCCATGACTGGAGACACGATATAATTTTTGTCCGCATCCATGATGATGATATACCCTTCTTTGCCAACCTTAATGGATGCCTGTTCTCGCAGCTCTGTCAGATCCATGGACAAACCAACGACACCCGATTGATCATCAAGCGTTTTGGAGACAAAAACAACAGCAATGCCGTCCGTATTTTTGGATACAGGTGAAACTACTGTAGTACCTGGCTTCTCCATTGCTAGCTTGTACCATTCGCGTTCCCGGGGATCATAAGCGGACCCTTGTGAGCTTCCCGCAGATTCCTTACCACGGACCATGATTCCCTCTTTGGTTCCCACAAAAATATTTAAAGCATCTGGATGTAAACCCAGATACTGCTTCAACTTCATTTCAAGCTCAGGACTTTCATTTTGTCCTTTAATCATGTCTTTCTCAATCAAACCGGCAAAATAGTTGATATCATGAGTCTTCGCATCCACATGTGTGCCAATGATTGAATTCGTTGTGTCTACACTTTGTTTGGCACTGTCCATCAATTGGTCTTCCACCGTATGGTCCGCGATAAGGAGCGTAACCATTCCAATGGTTAGACTCGGCAAGAGCAGCACCGCCAGAAAGGATACCAATAATTTGTTCCTTATGCTCCAGACGAAGCCTTTTTTCTTTTTGTTTTTCTTTTTCGGTTTATTATCTTTTGGCTTGGCTAACTTGCTTGCTGCCTTTTCTTGCTCATTCCCCCGAATGTTATTCATCTTGCTTCTCCCCCTCCAAATATAAATCTGCCCTTTTTCTTTTTATGTAGGACCTCTCCAACCTGATTAAATACGGTGTCCTATAGAGACCGCTGCAGTCTGAAGGCCTATCCTATATATCGGCTGAATGAGCATATTTATTTGATTGTAGAATGTTCATGGCATGTCAAACAAGCCACTCCAATTATGCGAAGTGACTTTCTGGTACATCCATAATTTATTTCATTCAGGCAGAGGTTTTACCGTAGGGACCTTGTGGCGGGTATGCTGTTGGCTTACCAAAGTAATACCCTTGGGCCAAGTCGATACCCACGGATCGACAAAATTCAAATTCCTCGAATCGTTCGATCCCTTCCGCGAGTACCCGCCCGCCAAAACGGCGTGACATTTCAACTATGTCGATAATTTGCTGCTGTTTCGTCAAATCCTCATCACAACGATCAATGAGACTCCGATCTATTTTGACAAAATCCGGCTCCAGCCGATTCATTACTTCGATCGTCGAGAATCCGGCCCCCACGTCATCCAAGGCAACCGACATTCCATGAGCACGATATACCTCAAAAATACGCTGCAAGATGGACATATGCTGAATCTGTTCCGTTTCCACCACTTCAAACACAAAATCCTTAGGGTCTAGCGAAAGGCGTTCAATCGTCTCAAACGTGTGCGTCAGGCAATATTCGGGGTTATAGATGGAGGAAGGCAGGAAATTCACGAAACGTTTGACACCATGGGGTAAAAGAACAGCACTCGTCTCAATAGCAGCAATACGTGCTGTCCGATCCAGAAAAGAATGCAGTCCGGTATCCCGTGCAACTTCGAATAATTCATATACACTGAAGGACCTGCCCCGTTCAGCAGGACGAAGTAAAAATTCAAATCCGATAATCTGCTCCGACGCATCTACGATCGGCTGCATATGACTGCTAAATTGATGTTCCAGGATAATGGAAACCAGATCAGCATGCTTGAGGCGAGCTTCCTGCATGGAAAGACTAATCCAGCTATCGTCATTTGCCTGGCCATACAGTGGAGTGACCTGAACCATTAACGTATCCGGCAGGGTCGCTTCAATCTTCAGGATATCCTCAATACAACGCTCTACAGATTCAAGGTTCAAAAAATGCATCCAGATGAATTCTTCTGAATATTCAACATGTCTTTCCTGCATTTGCAGTGCTTCCAGCAAAGCGGGGGAAATGGGACGCATATACAGGGTACCTTGATTCTCGATAGGATGAATTGGACTGCAGCCACTGCAATTCATGTAGAACCCCCTTGCCAGTTTGTGATTCTATCTCATTAATGATTAATAGTATATACCCAAAGTTTGTAAATATTATAGCACGGGTCTACAAATTTATCTCTACTGTTTTGATGACTCCAACTATGATGGTTACTGGTGCATCAACGGTTCATAGCATGAAGAAGACCGACAGTCTAAGACTGTCGGTCTTCTTTTACCGCTAACTACTCTTAAGAAGCGGGAATTACGATTTTCTGTCCAACTTTCAGGTTGTGCACATTTGTAATTTTGTTAGCAGAGACAAGCTTGCGCCAGTCCACGCCATATTTCAAACCGATGCGATAGAGATTATCTCCTTTTTTCACTACATATACCACTTTGCCGTCTGCTGGTTTCTCAGGTTGTGGCTTGGTTGTAGGTTTAGTTGGAGTTGGATCTGGCTTCGTAGGCGTTGGAGCAGGCTCCGTGCCTGTTTCTGGAGTCGTTGCTGCTTCTCCTGTCAATTTCAAGCCATACTCAGCAAAACCGTCTTTGTTCGTCCCGATAAAGGACATCGCCGGGTTCGCTTCCACCAATGCTTTGGCATCTGGGGAAGATGCAAATACCACTTCAAGGTCGTTAAGAGCTGCTGCCGTTACCCCTGCGGAAGGCTTAATTGGTGCAAGCGACCAGTTGCCGTCAGCCGTTGGGTTAATCGTTTTGTTCTCACGGATGTAATCAATGATAACCTGACGGTTCTCATCCGGTGCAGCCAAGACGATACGTTTACCGTCCGGGTTAGCCAGTTTGGATGAAGAAGCACGATAGTTATTCGTTGCTACGATGAATTTTTGAGCTGGATCAACCGGTTTACCATTGAAGCTCAGGTCTTTAATACGGTTAGCCGATGCATTGATAATTGTAGCTTTGCCATCGTATTTGGCTGGTTGAGTCACATCAATTTGGTACGTGACACCATCGATAACGTCGAAGTTATACGTCGGGAAGTCCATATTGACCAGCTGTTGCTGTCCGCCTTTAGCCGGATCGATCTGATTGAATTGACCAGCAGACCATTCCAACCATTCTTTCAGCTCTGCACCATTAACCATAACGGCATGTACCGTATTTGGATACACGTACAGGTCAGCTACGTTTTTGATAGCAATTGTGCCTTTAGGGATATTCGTGTAATACGAAGCACCTGAACGTCCGCCTGCTTTGAACGGAGCTCCTGCAGACAATACAGGGATATCTTCATATTCTGTTCCTTGCAAATGTTTTTCGACATACCATTTCTGTGCATTCGTTACAATCTGAATGGATGGATCATCCTGAACCAGTGCAAAGAAGCTGTTGATTGGAGCTGTGGTTTCGCCAACTGGGCCACGAACATACTCAAGCGTACCTTCATGTTCGTCATGAACAGCATCAACGATCTCTTGATCCGCATCTACCAGAGCTTTTTTGTTAGCTGTGTCATAGATAGGGCGTGCTTCCACCGCGGAGTCTACCACTTTCCATTTGCCGTCTACCTGTTCGAGGTCCAGATCGATAATCCCGAGGTGGTCGCCCCAGAAGCCTGGTTCAACGGAAGGAACACCATTGATTGTACCTTTTTCAAGGTCTACACCTTTTTTACCGGCAAAATCAGCGCTCGGGAATACTTTGTGGGCATGTCCGAACAGAATGGCATTAATGCCTTCAACCTGGCTCAAATACAATACCGAGTTTTCCATCAGATCCGTTTGCGGAATATCTTCAAAACCGGAGTGAGGAATAGCCACAATAATGTCGGCACCTTCAGCCTTCATTTTAGGAATGAATTTTTTTGCAGTTGCGATAATGTCTTTGGCAATGACTTTGCCTTCCAGATTAGCGCTGTCCCACTGCATGACTTGTGGCGGTACAAATCCGATGACACCCACTTTGATGGTGTGCTCTTTGCCACTCTCGTCGGTCACTTTTTTGTCTAAAATTTTATACGGGGTAAAATAGTTCTTGTCGTTCTTCTCATCGTCGTCACCGTCATCTACATATACGTTGGCATTGATGTAAGGGAAGTTCGCACCTTCCAGCGTCATGTCAAGGAAGTCCAAACCATAGTTAAATTCATGGTTACCGATGTTTCCTGCATCATAATCGAGCAGGTTCATCGCTTTATATACAGGGTGAGTCTCACCCTTTTTGAGTGGATCAATCTTCGCTACATAATCCCCAAGCGGGTTACCCTGAATCAGGTCACCGTTGTCGAACAACAAGCTGTTCTTTGCTTCATCACGGGCTTTTTTGATCAGTGTAGCCGTCTTCGCCAGTCCATACTGGTCTGTCTCTTTGTCGGAATAGTAGTCATAGTTAACTAAGTTGTCGTGAATGTCTGTTGTTTCCATGATCCGCAATTTAACCTTAGTAGCGTCCGCAGCCGATACAGGTACCGGAAATACCGCAAGCACGTTTAATGCAACCAAAGCGGCAGTCAGGCTCGATAATACTTTTTTACTCTTTCTCAAAATAACCCCTCCCGGTTATGTACATTGAATCATGCATTAGTGAGCAAACGAATAAGCGCAGAAATGCGAAAGATCTCATGGGTTGTGCGTACTGATTTTCTGATCGTATGCATCAGAATTTCAGGTTAGTTTATCTCACATGAACATCTATTCATATCTTTGCGTATCGTTTACATTCCAAATCATAACGCAATGTTTAGCCATTGAAAAGCATTATTTTTTACGTTATCCGCACATACCTGACCCAGTTTACATTATCATGCGTGATTTCGACATCTTTTGCATGTTTTTGGATGAAAACAGTTTACACACTCTGTTAAAAACGTATATTACATGTGGCTTACATCTATATCCATATTAGCTGAATCCGTTCATACCAAAAAACCGTGAAGCCTTCTGGCGTTCACGGTTGGCTATTTCTTTTCCAACATTGAAATTACTTCTCCCATACCTGATGCTCATGATCTTTGCCAGTGTATTCAATCCGATTGGGGGTAATGTCCAGAATGACATAATTGGGATCGTTCGGGCCGTCAAACCATGCTTTTAATTCATCATTCCATACCTGTTCACGCAAACCTTCATTTTTCGTCACTTCACAAGTTCCTTCGATCTCGACCACTTCCTTGGAGCCACCCGCTTCATAACCTAGCAAAAGGCTGACGTTCGGATTATTCTCCAGCTCTTCTACCTTGTGCGTACGACGGTTTGTCGCCAGATGAATGTTCATTCCATCGTTAAAAAGCGCCATATAGCGGGATTTCGGTTTACCGTTCTCCACCGTGGAGAAACTGCAAAAAGGGTTGTTTTCCAATGCTTTTACAATGTTTTGTTCTAATTCAGTCTGGTTCATGGGGATTGCTCCTTTCGGTTTTGGGGGATATTTGAAGAACTCCTGTAGGCGGCCGTTACGGGTACGGATCGTTCTTTGGATCGCTGTTGTCTCTGGATTATCTTGATTGAATCTCTATATGGTTATAATTCAGAGACAAAGGCGAACGCTTCGCTTCTTCAGAATCGATTCCGTCCCCTCCACTACGTCTACAGTTCTTCCAAATGGAGGAGTGGCTAAGCTAAAGTTCAAACAGAAACCTGTCAACGCCTCAACTTTACAGGTTTCGCTTCTTTAGGCTTTTATCCACTCCGTTGCTGTGTATAAGTACAGTCAGCTTACGTTAAGTGTAATAAGCCTGTACTTATAGTGTACCCACCTCACCTATGGTGAATCCATGAACCCGTTCATAAACGTGAGAGTTTAATTCAAATCTCCCAGGTAAATGCGTGATGAATTCTTATTTTGCAACAACTCACCAATTGTTTTCGGATATAAACGAACCTGAGACAGCTCTTCAAGGGCAATCCATTCTACAGCTACCTGATGGTCGTCTGGACTGGTGCCCTCAAAGATCGTAGCTTTCGGATCTATTAACTTGCATTCAAAATAAAATTCAACCTGGTGCACATCGGCATCCCACTCGGCAAATTCGTGATTTTTCCCAATGTACTCCCGGATATGCAGCAGTTCTCCCACGGTCACCGCCTGTCCAATCTCCTCCAGACATTCACGGGCAACCGCATCCTTGAGCTCCTCGCCCTTCTCCTGTCCTCCGCCGGGGAAAACATAAGCTGCACCATATTGATCCTCCAACCGGATCACCAGCAGACGTCCATCCTGTACGATAACGGCCTTCGCCGAATTACGTATCGGTTTCATGTTATAGTTTCACTCCTTACAAATTCGTATAGTTCGCCCCTACCTAACCCTCGGTTACTGTAGCAATTATCTAGCAACTTCAGGCGCAGACAGCGTAACTCCCTCAGATTCAAGCAACGTACGAATCTCTTGAGCAAATGTAAGAGCATGCGCACCGTCACCGTGAATGCAAATCGTCTCTGCTTCAATGGGGACAAGTGTGCCCTCCGTTGACAGCACGATTCCCTCTTTCACCATGCGCAACACTTGAGCAAGGGCTTTTTCCGTCTGCTCGATGATCGCCCCGGGATGACTGCGCGGTGTTAGTGTCCCATCAGGTGTGTAGGTCCGATCCGCAAAAACTTCACTCACACTGCGCAGTCCAATGCGATCCGCTGCCTGTATCATTGCACTTCCGGCTAAGCCATATAGATACAGATCCGGTTGTACTTTATAAATGGCCTCGGCTATACCCTCAGCGAGCCGATCATCTTCAGCAGCCATGTTATACAAAGCCCCATGAGGTTTCACATGATGCATGCGTCCTCCGGTTGAGCGGACAAAAGCATCCAGCGCGCCAATTTGGTATACAACCATGTCATAGGCTTCCCGTGGTGTAATGTCCATACGTCTCCTACCAAAGCCTTGCAAATCCGGCAGACCGGGATGGGCACCGATCGCAACCTGATGCTCCAATGCTTGCTGTACCGTTTGCCGCATCGTTGCTGGGTCACCCGCATGAAATCCACAAGCGATATTGGCTGAAGTAATCAGCCGCAGAATCGCCACATCCGACTCCATTCGGTACACCCCGAAACCTTCACCCAGGTCACAATTGATATCCACCACCATGTTCATTGAAGGCCCCCCATTTCTGCCAATCTCCTGCGAACCAGCTGATCGGTCAGCTTCCAATTCAGCTCCTGTTCCAGGAATAGTTGCTGCGCTTCTTCATATGTAATCTCCTTAAAAGCAACTTTTGCCCCGGGCCGTGCCTGTGCCAATATGGGCAAATCCACGCGGGCCACCTGTGCGATTACAGGATAGCCTCCAATGGTCTGATGATCGGCCATCAATATAATAGGCTGACCGTCTGCTGGCACCTGTACCGTGCCATAGATTACGGCTTCAGACAACCGATCCATTGGCTGACCGAGTTCCAGCTTTGCACCTTCCAATCGATAACCCATCCGATCTGATTGGGGAGAGATCACATATCGTTCTTGATGGAATCGTTCAAGGCTATTTTTATTAAACGCTGCACTGTCCTTGCCCGGCATGACACAAATGACAGGATCAGCTTGGTAGGCGGGCCATTCCCTGCTAGACAAATACCAGGCAGGTGCATGCATCCGTCGGTTGTTCTTTTCAGCGCGCAGGCTCAGATTATGCAACGTCGCTTGCGCTTCGCGAGAAGCTTCCCCATTGGCAACCTGTCGCCCACCTGTAAGGCACGCCCTTTCAGCCCACCAATACCTGTTTTGAGATCCGTGCTTCGGCTGCCCATGACCTCAGGTACTGCGATTCCACCAGCAACCGCCATATAGGCCCGCAAGCCAGAGCGGCATCGACCAAATCTCAGCACGCTTCCAGCAAGAATCACGGTCGGACGCCATAGGGGAACAGGCAGGCCATCCACCGCTGCCGTCAGATCCGACCCACATAAAGAGATCAGCTGATTTTCATAGAAATGAAGCTCTGGTCCGGTCATTGTCATCTCCAGCACAGCTGCACCACGTGAATTTCCAACCAATACATTCGCTGCTCTGGCTGCAAAGGTATCCATAACCCCACCTGGATGTATCCCATACCGGCGAAATCCCGTTCTTCCTTCATCCTGCACGGTGGATAACAGACCTGAGCGAATGACCTCAATACTCATCGTTCGCCCTCCTTCTGTTCCAGATATTCCTGAAGTGATATTGACACAAAACGAACCCGATCACCCGCTGCAAGCAGGCTCGGGGATCTTCCGTAGGACGAAACAGCGCCAGCGGCGTTCGACCAATACATTGCCATCCGCCGGGAGTCGATACCGGATAAACTCCGGTTTGTTTGCCACCAATACCCACCGTTCCTGCTTCAACCCGAAGTCGAGGTGTGGGTCGTCTCGGCGTAGCAATCTTCTCCGATAATCCTCCCAGATAAGGAAAACCCGGTGCAAATCCAATCATGTGAACCAGGTAATCGCCAGATGTGTGAATAGCTATGACCTCATCTGGCGTAAGCCCATGTTCAGTAGCGACGTATTCCAGGTCGGGACCGAGTTCACCACCATAACATACCGGAATAATAACAGTTCTGTGGTGATCCTCCGCTGCTTCATCCATTGTATTCAAATGACGAATCAGTACCTTGCATACCTCGTGGTACGGAATGATCAACGGATCATAAAACAGCGTGACTGAGGCAAACGAAGGTAACCATTCGAAGACACCCGGTATAAGGCTCTTTTCCAGTAAAGCACATACCGACATCACCCTCCGGTGCACCGCTTCAGATATGGCATCCCCACAACGGATGATAACCCCTGTTTCGCCCAGAGGAGACAGCAAATCCTCAGTCCA
This sequence comes from Paenibacillus sp. 1A_MP2, assembly GCF_052244825.1. NCBI lineage: Bacteria > Bacillati > Bacillota > Bacilli > Caryophanales > Paenibacillaceae > Paenibacillus > Paenibacillus sp. 1A_MP2. The sequence goes on from NZ_JBQQCS010000001.1 coordinate 6,776,921, forward strand.
TGAATACGGCATTTCGGTCATGCCATCTCCCTCCTTGTACACAAGTTTATTATCCGTTGATCATTGTTTCTCCAAAGCCTGCAAAATAAGTGAACGGACAGCAGGAAAAGGCTCTGCGTCTTCCGTCCGTATCGCAAGATAGAGCGTCTGCAAAAAGACGCGCACATTCAGGCTCATTTGGCTGATTTCCAGAAGAGATTTCCCCTCCGTCATATCGTTTGGATTTAGTGAATCGATCCAAGACGAAATATCGTTTTGCTCCAGCAAATTGCGCCGAAGGATGGTGACCACTGCACGGGTAATCCGCTGATCCTCATCATGGATGTAAACTACACTTGATTCGGTGATTTTCACTGCGAGCGCATGCAAAAGTTCCCGCAAAGCGGCCTGCTCCATATAAGGCGACTGCGCAAGGTCTTCAACCGCATCTGCCGCGTGTGCCGGAGCGTGCGCCCAGCCCTTATCATCGGCATAGCCACGAACATCTTTTCACGCTCCAGATACGAAGTCAACCGCTGATGAATAAACTCTATATCTTCCTTTTCAGAAAAGACCGCAGACGATCTACACTCAGAATTGGAGGCAGGAGCAGCACAGAGAAGGTTCGGGTAAACACACTGTCCGTGCCTTGTTCTCCGATTCCATGAAAAAGGTGCTGATCATCCAGCGCCATTTGTAACAGCTTCCCGAGCTGTTCTTCCGAAAATACACCCTGTCCAATCCAGGTCGCAAATGTAACATAGATCAGTTCATCCCGCAGGACCGGGTCCGGACTGCCAATATGTTGCATCATATGCAACGCCAATTCGTAAGGCTGTTCCACTTCATGGATGGATAGATTAGCCGACTGAATATGCTGCAATTTTTGTTTTAATGCCAGAGCATCCATCTATCACAACTCCTTGGAGGAATCCAAATGCACGCTGCAATTGTATAGCCCACACTGCCAAGATTCCGCTTCCCAAGAAATCCGGGTGATCGACGTGTTGGACAGCTTTGCGCTCACATCAAGCTCAGGCACCAGACCTCGCAGAGTATTACGAAGAATGGCGCCATGACTGACAACGATCACTTTACCATTGGGATGCTGACGTACAATATCTTCTAACGCGGCACTACCTCGCACTGTGCCTGCATCCGCAAGCTCCCGGCCCAAATCGAGATTACTCCAATCGGCTCCCCAACGCGCTAGACGCTCAGCTTCGGTTGTACCTTCCACCTGTCCACCGCCCATCTCACGCAGCCTCGGGTCCAACTGAATCTCCTGAATTCCCAAGCGATCTCCGATGATGCGAGCCGTCTCACTTGCACGCTCCAGGTCACTTGCATAGATGGCATCCCATTTTTCCTCACTCAGTCTTGCGGCAAGCAATACTGCCTGTTCTCTTCCTTCCTGATCCAGCGGATTATCCGTTTGTCCCTGGGAACGTTTCTCTTTATTCCACGCCGTGCTTCCATGGCGAATCAATGCGATCTGTGTCATTGCTGTTCCTCACCTTTTTCTATACGTAATTCATCATCTGTAAAATGTTTTCGTGCCTTCGGTTTGGCAAATTTGCCACCATTATATTGACTAGAACCGTTTCTCGGAATGGAAAGACTGTTCCATGAGGTTTCTTTGAGCATTTTGGCTGCATAGATAATCTGTCCCACATGATAAGGATAGTGCGCCAATTGCCGGATGATTGCCTCCATAACGGTATGTCCTTCATTGCGAATATATATAATATGCGACAGTTGCTCCGGTGTAAAAGAACGAATGGCTCCAAGCAGACAGTTCCAGCCTTCCTCCCATTTGGCAAGCAGCTCTTCTCGGGTCGAGATATCATTCACGAATTCGGCATCTCGCTCACGCCACGGCTTCTCTCCATCAGTTGTCAGTACATCCGTCCAACGGGACAGCATATTGCCCCAGAGATGCTTCACAATAACCGCAATGCTGTTGGCATCTTCATTCCAGGATTGAAACAGCTGCTCAGACTCCAATTGCCCCATAGCCTTCTCCCCAAGCTGCTTGTAATACAGAAATTGCTTCTCGGCTGTATCCAGAAATACCTGATTCATGTCCACGCGTTCACAACCCTTCGCAACTTTATTCAGGAAAAGAAAACGTCCCGTCTTCATTCGGTTCAAAGGAAATAACTTTTCGTACAGCGTCCAAATTAAGTTCACCATAAATATGTGGAAATAGTTCATTCAACTCATACAGGTCCTCATACACCAGTTCCGGCTTCAAGTCCCTCTCATCAATACCAAGCAATAACAAATCCGTACGCCCTTGATAATATTGAGCCGCTACCCATGGAATCTGTTCTTTGGTGGAACAATGAATAAAACCGTCCGTCTCCAGGCTATCCGGTGCATACACGCTCTGCTTGGATACCTGCTCCCATACCGCTTGGGAAATAATACTGTAGATCATCGTTCCGCCTCCTTCAATTTCTTCTATGTATCCTGCACGTCATTGGATGTATTATAGATCATCCCGGATACGTGAGTACAATTTTTGATCTGTAAATATACCTTTGATCTTCAATTGTTTGCGCAGTAAACCTTCAACTGACATGCCCAGCTTCTCCATCACTCGTGCAGATCCGATATTGCCTGCATTACATTTCCCCTCCAGCCGATTGCAGTCCAATTCCTGAAAACAGTATTCAACAACTGGCTGCATCGCTTCTGCCGCGAGGCCCTTGCCCCAATAACTGCTGGCTATCGCGTATCCCAGTTCGGCACTCTGCATGGGTTCATTAAGGTGGAAAATACCGCCTCGACCGATCAGCTTCCCCGTTTCCTTCAGAATAAAGGCCCATATATAGACCGTTTTCTTCTCATAATTGTCCAACACTCTTTGAATATATTGAACGGAGTCATCCAACGTCTCATGGCAGTTCCACAAACTTTGCTGACTCACCCTCGGATCGGAGGCAAACATAAAATAATCATCGAGGTCGTTAAGCGTAAGACGTCTCAGTACCAACCGCTCTGTCTCAAACTCAGGTGATTCTGCAAAAAGCTTCTCAATATTCACGTAAGCCCCACTCCCCATTATCAAGCCTTCTTATTTCTCAGGAAATAACGATCAATCCCATATACACACAGAATGCCGACAGCATACCTCAGCAGATCCATTGCCAGAAATCCATGTCCCAAAATAAGCGCACCCAGCAACGTTGAACGCACTTCGTTCAGCCAAGGGGTCTGAATTATTTGTGAACATTCGATGGCCCAGCTGAACATCAGGCTAACTATCATCGCCCACTCTCTGCTGCGATTAATCCATAACATGCGTATCCCAAAATAGATCATCCCTGCCCACAAGGCGTCACCGAAATGCTCACGCACAAAACACGGCAAAAGTGCACCAAAATGCCTGGACGCCAACCCTGCCGCCATAGTTATGATCACTGCGGTCAAATAAATGAGCCTATCTTTGCTAAATACGGTCATCACGAATTAAATGCCCTCATCAAGAACTTTTAGAATAAATTCCGTTTTGGCAGTGGTATAAGCTTCTCTATCATCCTTATTCTCATCAGCAAGCTTCGCCTTCAGGGCTGCATATACCTCAACCAGATCCGGGCGTTGTCTCAGCACGTCCCGAAACTGGATTTGGCGATCCCAACGTAACTCTTCTGGGCGCATCATATGAAGATGTACAGCTCTCTTGCCATCTTTCACCCTGACCCAGAATCGTCTGTATTCCCGACCATCCAGTTCAGGGGGAACATAGTTCCAGCCGGCCGGTTTCAGCTGATTGGCAATCAAGTCCATATCATCCCATGACTGCACCTCTGCCATCAAATCAATAATGGGCTTGGCGGGCAAGCCCGGAATGGACGTGCTTCCGATATGTTCGAATCTATGAATATTGAATTGCTGTAACAGGTCTCTCAGCTGCTGGATTTCTTCCTGAGCCAGTAGGTCCCACATGGGATTCGCCTCAACAATCTCTATCGATTCTGTCGCCCACACAGGCCAATTTTCAGGTTGCAAGTGATTTGTCATTCAGATGCTCCCTCCTTTACAGGACTGAATTTAGATTTTTTTATACCTAAAAGGGGCGTATGTCTACGCCCCATCTGTTTCTATTCATGATGATGAAATGACCTCAATTGATTTGCTTGATTCGATGAAACTTTATTTTACCGTTACCGGTATCGTCACTTTTTTATTGCCCCATTTGGCTGTGATTGAAGTTTTGCCTTTACCTACAGCCACAATCTTGCCACCCGTTACTGTAGCTACACTTGGTTTGGTGCTGCTCCACACAGCACTGCTCGTTACAATCGTGGTTTTGCCTGTATCATACTGCGCCATCACACTCAGTGTTGTGCTTGCCTGCGGCGATAACACGAGTGTTTTCTGGCCTGTAATCAGCTTTTTGAGCAAAGGAACGACGGTAACCTCTGCCTTTATTGTCTGATTTTGATAAGTTCCTGTCAAGGTGGCTTGTCCTTCCGTCAGTGTTTTCACTGTACCATTTTTGACGGTTGCTACAGAATTGTTGGAAGAAGTCCACGTCACCTGTTTCGAAAGATTAATCGTTTTCCCATTGGCATATGTACCGATGACCTTCAACGCTTTGGATTTCTTAATATTCAGCTGCATGACAGCAGGTGTCACTTCAACTTTGGTGATCTCATCCGTGATGGCTACGGGAACTTTCACCGTCTCTGAGCCATATTTGCCTTGTAGCAGCACTCTGCCAGGCGTAATTCCTTTAATTTTCCCACTTTCCAGCACAGCGGAAGCACTGGATACCGTCCATACGATCTCGGACGTGACGTCTTCTTCCTTGCCATTTGCACGCACAATGCTTACCTTGGGAAGCGTACTTTCACTCCCTTTAACAAAATTATAGGAACTCGGGGAAGCTTTGATGCTTTTAATTTTATCCTGAACCTTAACCAGCAATTGTGCTTTGGCACCATTTACCTGTGCGTATACCGTTGCTTCTCCTGCTGCTACAGCCTTTACCTTGCCTTTTGTTATGGTAACAACCGCATCGTTACTCGTGGACCATGTGACTCCGCCTGTAACATCCTGTTTGTTATCAAATCCTTCAACAACCGCCATGACTTGAAGCGTAGTTGTCTGGGACACACTCATCTGCTGCGGACTGCTGTTGGTAATTTCAATGGACGTCACATCACCCGTGGCTGCCAGGGCAAGCGAAGGGGCCAGTACTGCCAATACTAAAATAAGGGCCAAGGTGCCTCGTATTGCTTTTTTGATTCCATTCATTGCAATCTTCATCTCCTGTAATCCAATATTTTACTTCTATTATATTATATCGGAAACACATTACATAAAAGTGAATAATTTTGGAGCAAAATCTCGGATATGAGGAACATTCGACATCTGTTCTCCGATGCAGCCCTCCTTATATTCCGAAATAAGCAGAGGCATTCTGCAAGTCATATGGAAGTGACTGAAGAATGCCTCACGGAGAGGACAGAAAAAACATGGAAAAGCGAAGCGTTCGCCTTTATAAACGTTTTGAGATAATCAGGATAGATACGATGAGCAAAAAGAACATTACCAGCAACAGTTCGGGAAATATTTTATTCATTTTCAGCCTTTTCCACCGAGGAAACTGTTGTATGAATAAGCTCCAGAACCTTGTCAACGGCGTTCTCCGTGCCGCTCGCCTTCATATGGTCTATCATACGCTCCCTCTCCTTATATACGAGGTCAATATCTCGCAGGAATGTCTGAGCAGTCAGCTCCTCCTCATGGAGAACCCTTGCATAACCCCGCTCCTGGAAATACTTCGCGTTCAGCGTCTGTCCAACACGAGATCCGCCATGGGCATGGGGAATGAGAAGCATCGGCTTCCGAAGTAATAGCCACTCATGGATCGCATTGGAGCCTGCACGTGACACAACCATATCTGCCATAGCCATTAAATCCGCAAGTTCTTCATGCACGTATTCGAATGACTTGTAGCCTGCAACCTGTGGGAAGCATGAGTTCAATTTACCTGTACCACATATATGAATGATTTGATAACGCTTGAGCAGCTCCGGCAGTGTTTCAAGTACCATACGATTGAGCCTTTCCGATCCCTGACTGCCACCCATAATCAACAGAATGGGTCGATCGGAGACAAATCTGCAAAAATGAATCCCCGCGCACGGCTGCCAAGCTTTAACTCCTCCCTGATTACAGGGCCTACGTACACCGTCTTTCCCGAAGCTTCCGCGGAGGCAAACGTTGTTGTATCCATAAACGTGGTACACATGATTTGAGCGTACCGCCGTGACAGCCTGTTGGCCAGACCTGGATGAAGATCCGGCTCCAGAATCAGAACAGGAACCCGGTTTAAGCTGGCACCTATTACAGCAGGAACAGCCACAAAGCCTCCTAACGAAAAGCAAACATGAGGTTTAATTCGCAAAATAAGTAGATAAGCCTGCAACAATCCGAGCATAATCTTGAACACATCGGAAACATTCGCCCACGCCCAATATCTTCTCAACTTGCCTGTCGCAACCGCATGATAATGAACAGCCGGAATTTTGCCGATTAATTGGCGCTCGATCCCATGCTTGGAACCGATATAATGAATCTCCCATCCCTCCTGGAGCAGTCTGGAGATTAGAATGAGATTGGCTGTCACATGACCGGCGGAGCCGCCTCCTGTAAATATGATCCTCCGCTTGAACACAGAAATCCCCCTCTCCACAGCATATCGCGTACCTCTGCCTTGGTCAGGATGACATCCTCCGAATGATATCCTCTGCCAGCAGAAGCAGATGCCCGACATCCCTCTTTTTCCACTAATTTGGATGAAGGGGAGGCAGTGACAACAAAGTAGGACTTGTCCTCTTCCACTTCACAAACGTTTTCCCAATCTGAAATTAGTGTCTCATACAGCCGTTCTCCCGGCCGGGCACCGATGAAATGGATCGGAGCATCCTTGTGCCCAGCATCCTCTGCCAAAACCTGTGCGATATCCGTTATTTTGCAGGATGGCATTTGAGGTACAATAATCTCGCCGCCCTCACATTGCTCCATCGCCGATAGGAGAATCTCCACGCCCTCTCCAAGGGGAAGAAAAAACGTGTCATTCTGGAATCGGTAACGCTGAGAGGCTGCTCTAACTCAAGCTGGCGTTTGAATAACGGGACTACGCTGCCCGTTGAGCCAAGAACGTTCCCACTTCGTACACATGCAAAGCTTGTAGCAGAGCGGGTGTCCGCTAATAATATCAACTTTTCCCCGATGGCCTTGGTCATGCCGTACATGCTTGAAGGATTCGCTGCCTTGTCTGTAGAGACATATACTACCTTCTGCACGCCATTCTCGATTGCAGCATCAATAACGTTCTGCGTTCCGATAATATTGGTTTTGACCGCACAATCCGGTTGGTCCTCGCAGACCGGAACATGTTTAAGTGCCGCCAGATGAAAGACATAATTTATATCCTTGCAGGCACCCGCCAGCTCCCATCGATCTCTGATATCCCCAGTACAAACTTTACTCTCGGGTCAGAGATGGCTTGCCTCATTTGAGCCTGAAGCGATTCATTTCGTGAAAAAATACGTATTTCTTTTGGCTCCTTAACGAGCAATTGTTTGACCAACTCTTCCCCCATGAGCCTGTGCCTCCCGTTATTAAAAAGGTTTTATTGAACATTGGATATCCCTCCATGAATTAAGTTCTGCTTTGGTGATAAGCCTATCCTAAGGCCATTGTGTTACATCAGTATGACGACAGGGAAACTAGTGGCTTCCCCAAGTTATCTGTGCACATTCAGGCCAGATCACACGAAAAAAACCACCATCTGCATGGCGGCATCCACAGTTAACGCTGTATTAAAGGTAAAGAAAAATAAAACATAACCTTTCCATCGGCTACTCCAAGACCATATTCAGCGTGGTGGTTCTCCAGAATCGTTTTGGCTATAGACAAGCCCAGTCCCGTTCCACTAAACTTTTTGCTGCGCGAGCTATCCATTACATAGAAGGGCTCCCAAACCTGATCCCACTGCTCGTGTTCTTTTTTATCCGTTTCATTGGCTATGCCAAAATGTGCCGCTTCCCCTTTTAGCTCAAGTGTAATGGTTATTCGGTCGCCACTTGTATATTTCACCGCGTTGGTCATCCAATTATGCAGAACAGACTCCAGCTTCCGTCGATCAGCCAGCACCCAGGTCTCGTCAGCCCAACGATCCTCCACTTCCACATGCAAATCATGCTGCTGAAATACGGTTTCATAGGTATGAAGGGTCTCCGTGAGCAGTTGGCGAAGATCAACAGGTTCAAAATCGTATACTTCGGCCTGCAGACGGGATAACTCCAACAGACGGTCAATTAATCCAGCCAGCTCCTCGCTCTGTTGCTGAATTACCCCAGCGTAGGTTCCATCATCCAGGCCATCCTGAATACCAGAGGCATAGACTCGAATCAGGGAGAGCGGTGTTTTCAATTCATGCGAGATATCCGAGATGAACGTTCGCAGATTGGCATTTTTTATTTCCAGTGAATGCTGCGCCTGCTGCAATTTGTCGCTCATCACATTGATACTGCGCCCTAAAGACTCAATCTCATCACCTGTCTTTATATCAACCTTCGTAAACGATAAATTGGAAATGGCCTCAGCCGTTTCACTTAGCTTCGCGAGCGGTTTAACGATCCGGGCGGTGTACAGCACGGACAGCAGAATGAGCAGCAGCAGCATACCGAGCCATATATACGCATTGAACTGATTAATAATTCGAATCGTCTCCGTTGAATGCGAGATGGATTCCCCAACTGCAAACACGGAATCCCCACCTTCACAAAGTTGACGAGGAAGCTTGATTTCAGCTTGGTCTGATCATAGAATTTATTAACCCGTGCACCCTCACGCAGCGCAGTGATACTCTCCTCTGTCAGCCAAAATTTACTAAGGGCAATCCCCTTACGGTTATATTGCCATAACAATTGATCGTTAATATCATTCACACTATCTTTCAACGAAGTATAAGCGATAGCGACCTCGTATTGCGTTTCAAGGCTCTCCATCCGTTGTATTGGAACGTCATGTCCTGAGGCAGAGATTTCAGTTGTTAAATTGGCCAGCTTCTGCTTTTTTTGGTACAAAAAATAGGTAGGCAGGAAAAAGGTATTGACGATAAAGGATAGGAAGAAGACCACACACAATGCACTGATAATACGCACGAGCAGCTTACGGGTCAGTTTACTCATCTTTATCCTCTAGGCAATAACCCATTCCCCGGTACGTTTTGATCGAATCTTCTCCAATTTTCTCACGCAGCCTGCGGATATGTGTGTCTACAGTACGCTCCTCGCCGAAGTAATCGAAACCCCACACCTGATCCAGCAAAATTTTACGAGTTACGATCTGACCTTTATTCATTCCCAGAACCTTCATTAATTCGAATTCCTTATGAGTGGCCCCTACATCCACTCCACGACGGTAGATCTTCTGGCCATCCAGATCGATGGTCAATTCTCCCACAATAATCTTGGAGGAAAGTTGCAGCAGCCTCTTAACACGCAGAAGCAGGATACGCGAATCAAAAGGCTTGCGCAGATAATCATCCGCCCCGGCTTTCAAGGCAACAAATTCATCATCCGATTCCCCTTTGGCTGTCAGCAGCAGTACCTTCGCCCGGCTCGTACGCTTGATTTCCCGACACACCTCGATACCGCTGCGACCTGGCATCATCCAATCCAAAACCGCCAAATCGACCTGGTTATTATAAAAGAGATCCAAGGCTGTTTCCCCATCCTCGGCCAAAAACACCTGAAATCCCTCTTTAACGAAATAGGCTTTCAAGATTTGCAGCATCAGCGGCTCATCATCCGCAAGTAGCAGATTCATATCTGCGCCTCCTTTCCAAACTGGATTCTACTATACAATCTGTACGTTACAGCTGTGTGACATACCCGGCTTGTTTGCCATTTCCAACGATTCTGTACTGCAGAACCCCATAACATAAAAGTGCAGCCTACTCTACTAGTCCTAAAACCACAGGCAAACAAAAAGGAACCCCGGAATAGAGTTCCTTTTGTTTCTCAACACAGCCTGTAATCCGTTTAATTCTCTTTCTCCTGATGTGGCAAAATCAAATATTCGGCACCGCCCATATAGGGCTGAAGAGCGGCTGGGATGCGAATGCTTCCATCCGCCTGCTGATGATTTTCCAACAATGGAATCAGGATGCGTGGCGAAGCGACAGCTGTATTGTTCAACGTATGGCAGTATGCAAGCTTGCCTTCGGCATCACGACAGCGAATATTCGAGCGCCGAGCCTGGAAGTCATGCAGATTCGAAGACGAATGTGTCTCTCCGAATGCATTGCGGCTTGGCATCCAAGTTTCAATATCGTACTGTTTGTACGTTTTCTGCGACATATCGCCTGTACACACAGCCACCACACGATAAGGCAGTTCCAGCAATTGCAGTAATTCCTCGGCGTGTCCCGTAATTTCCTGCAGCATTCGCTCCGATTCTTCTGCATCCGGTGCACAGAGAATGACCTGTTCCACTTTGGCAAATTGGTGCACTCGGTACAGCCCTTTTACATCCCGGCCACCCGAGCCGACCTCACTGCGGAAACACGTCGATACGGCAGCCAGCTTGATTGGCTTCTCCACATCTACAATCTCATCTGCATAATACGAGACCAGCGGCACTTCCGATGTTCCCACCAGCCACTTGTTCTCGCCTTGCAATTCATATACCTGATCCCGTCCTGTGGGGAAGAACCCTGTGTTCAAGAGCGTGTTCTCCCTCACCATCAACGGGACCTCCATTGGCGTAAATCCATGCTTCAGCAGCAGATCAAGCGCAAGTTGCTGTACAGCCCGGTGCAGGAGCAATCCTGCTCCTTTCAGTACATAGCTTCGTGTTCCACCGATTTTCACTCCACGTGGGATGTCGATTAGATCATGCCGTTCACCCAGTTCCACATGATCTTTAGCCTCATAATCGAACACCGGCAGCTCACCCACACGTCTTAGCTCCACATTATCCTCGTCCGATGCGCCCATTGGTGTATCCGGCGATACGACGTTGGGAACCAACCACTGAAGCCTTGTCACTTCCTCCTGCACAACAGTAAGCTTGGCCTCAACCTGCTCCAACTGATCATTCAGCTGTCGCACCCGAGCCTTTAAATCCTCGGCTTGTTCACGTTCACCGGCTTGCATCAGTCTGCCGATATCCGCAGATAACGAATTACGTAATCTACGGCTCTCTTCCGTTTCCTGTAAAAGTGCTCTGCGCTCTTCGTCCCGTTTCAACAATTCACGAATACTGATATTGATTCTCTTGCCGTCTGCCGCAGCTTGCACCTCTTCTGCATGCTCCCGAATCCACTTCATTTCCAACATGGTCACCGTCTCCTTTGGCTGTAAAAATACAAAGAGCGCCCTCATCCCTTGGGACGAGGAGCGCTCTGCTCGCGGTGCCACCCAACTTGCCAAATCAGAATATGCTGATTCAGCCTCTTGGTCCGCGATAACGGGCGGTTCCGGTTAACTTGGGGATTGGTTCGCTCCCCTGGCGAAAACGCCTCCGAGTTGGATGCTCTTCAACGGCATGGTCCGATCTGTAATTGTTGTTTTTCAGTATATACGAACTTTAGCCTCCATTGCAAGTTATCCGTGCACACCCTTACATGTCCTGTTATGATAGAGATTGTTTGTTTTTAGGAAATGCTCCTGAATGGCAGACTTACTACATAAACATAATCTTTAGAAGGAGTTTTCTTCATGAAAAAATTACTTTGGATTGGATGCTTGTCCTATTTCCTTATCGGCCTCGCCCATGTGGTTCTTGGCTCCATCCTGCCCGTTGCACTCGAACATTATGGGAAGGATTACAGTCAGGGAGGCACACTGATATTTGCCCAATTTGCTGGGTTCCTGGGTGGTGTACTGTTATCTCCGTGGTTGAATAATCGCTTTGGCAAACGAGGCGGTCTATTAATTGCCGCGGCGCTGCTCTGCATTGCAGAGTTATCCTATATGCTGCTGCCTCCTTGGGGCTGGATGTTCGTCATTGCCCCAGCAGCCGGATTCGGATTCGGCATGATCGAAGCTGTTATCGGCACAATCATCATTGCTGCAATTAAAGACAATACAGCGGTTGCCATGAGCCGACTCGAAGTGTTATTTGGTATCGGGGCCATGGTAATGCCGCTCATTGCCAGCGGACTGATCTCTGCCGGATACTGGCGTATGTCATTTCTGGTGGTTGCCGTCTGTGCAGCGATGACCTTTATCTTCTGGGCCAAAAGTTCATTCGGTGAGCTGGACAGCGAGTTGAGTCGACGTAGCTCGGGCCAGACTTCTGGACACGCTCCAGCAGCTGAATCGCCAGATGGAACGAACCCTCCAGACATGAAGCCAACCCATTCAACCTATCAAGGCCGTAATTTGGCTCTTCTGTCTTTATTTGTTCTATTTTTCTTTCTTTATGTCGGCACCGAGATGAGCCTGGCCAACTTCATGCCAGCCATTCTGATTGAGAAAATGAACATGAAGGAAGCAGGTGCCGCGCTGAGTGTTACCTGCTTCTGGATTGCCATGTCTGTTGGACGACTGTTTGCCGGATATATTGCGGAGAGATTCCAATATCGCGTCTACGTGCTGTACAGTTGTCTGGCAGCAGTTGTACTGCTGATGATCTTTCCGTTCACCAACCAGATCTGGTCTGCATTTCTGATCATTCTGTTACTCGGCCTTGCACTGTCGGGTGTGTTCTCCATTGCCCTTGTCTTCGCGAGCAAGATGCTGCCTGGAACAGAGGAGTCGACGCCCAGCATCTTGATTGCATCAGGTGGGGTAGGCGGTGCCATTCTGCCTTTGGTTACAGGCTGGAGTCTGGATCATCTGGAGGTGAACCAGTCCGCATGGATGCTTGCCATATTTGCAGTCGGCCTGCTCATGATCAGCGTAATCGCCTATCAATGGCAGCGGCGATATGCTGCAATCTCATCCTAGATCACCGATTACAACAATTCTGATTCAAGCAATATTCAGTTCATCACACGTCTAAAATATAACCGAAGCCGCTGCGCCGTATCCTGTACTCCTGCTTGAATATGGGAGTCCATGATACGGCTTCCTATTGCCTTTTATCGTAAAGTCTTCACTAGTGCTGCCACTTCCTCGTTCCCATATCCATCCTTTATCGCCCTGCTGAACATACGCTCGGCAAATACAGGGAAATCGTTGTTCATTCCAGCTTCACTGGCCTGTTGGAGCAATAATTCAATGGTGACCATGCACGTATGAAGAGAGGTTTGCGGTTGATCGAACTGTGCACGATGGATGACTTCGCCCTCATACTTCATCACATCTCCGATCATGGGTGATATGCTTGCTATCAGTTGGCCCAGGTGATCGACATCCAAACCATCGGACTCCATAATTCGTGCTGCATGGAAGAAACCGATATAGGCTGCAAACAGATAAGCGAGAAACGCCAGATCTGTTGTAGAAGCAGCACTGACCTTTTCACCGAGAAAAGGGGCATATCCTGCCAAACGCTCAATCATATCTTCATTCTCATCATAAGCAGCCTTCGAACCGGAGAAAAATATCGCCGCTTCCGGATTCCCGATCTGTGAAGGTGATGCAGCTATGGCTCCATCCAGATAGTTGGCTCCCAAACCAAGCATCCAAGCTCCAAAATCCCTTGCCTGCTGCGGACTTCCTGTACTTAACTGCAGCACAGTCCGTCCTGAAAGGGCCGCCCGAGCGTCCTCATGGTCCAGTACTTCCCGAGATGCTGCATAGTCCGATACACAGACGATGGACGTCTTGCTGGCACGAATAGCTTCACCCACCGTTGGCACGTAACGCGCCCCTTTTGCAACCAGAGTCTCTGCTTTGTGAGGGGAACGATTCCATGTATGAACCTGATACCCCTTTTCCAGCAAAACCGTTGCCATTGCGCTCCCCATGGATCCCAGTCCAATGATCGTCACTTCTTTCATGCTGTTTTTTCTCCTTTCTGTACTGGCATCAGATGACGCATCACCATATCATTGGGATCCACCATGGAGGTAAATTCTCTGAATTCCATTGTAGAAGGCAACAGCTTCAGTGCCGCTGCGGCGGACTGCATATCCTGCCAATAGATCAAGTCGGTCCAGCTAACCCCATCTTCCGTGCATAACAAACTCCGACGTACAAAACCGGGAATCTGACGCACCAAGCACTGCTCCAGTTCTTCTGCAGCTGTGATAAATTGTACGGGATCTGTTCCTTCCTTCAATCTGAACATAACCAGTTCAAGCACCTCATCCGGGTGATTTACCAGTTCTACCATCTGTTCTGTCCCCTGTTTCATCTTCTCCATCTCTTATCCATCCCTCTCGTTGTTCAGTTCGGCGCAAACTCCAATAAGCTTGACTACATGGCTTAGTATACGAAATAATAGTGCCAACTCATGGCACTAATTATCGGGATCATTAAAATATATTCAGGAGTTGTAACTACCTATGAACAAAGCACAACGACTTGTCCAGCTCATCATGCTGGTAAACGAACGCCAAACCTTTACCATTCAGGAGCTCGCAGATGAATGTGGTGTATCCCGCCGGACGATGATTCGCGATCTGATGGAGTTAAGCGAACTTGGTGTGCCGCTGTATTCGCAGCCTGGGCCTGGTGGAGGTTATCGTGTACTGCGCGACAAGGTTCTTCCGCCCATCCAGTTTACCCAACATGAAGCGACCGCATTATTCCTTGCAGGCCAATCATTAAAGAACTATCGCCATCTGCCGTTTGAAAATGAGGTAAATAGTGCACTGCACAAATTCTATCATTATTTGCCGAATGAGCTTAAACGGAAGATCGATCATATGCAGCAAAAGCTCGTCTTCTGGATTCCACCACATCAACTGGAGCTGCCCCATTTGAGAGGATTACTGGATGCCGCGCTGGAGCAGCGACCCGTACAGATTACATACGAGGCCGCACAGCGCAAGGAGAGGACGATTCATCCGATTGGAATTTATACTATGAACGGATTATGGTACTGTCAGGCTTATTGTGAATTGGCTCAGGGTGATCGCGTGTTCCGGGTAGACCGGGTTCAGGAACTCGATGTTCTCCCGCAACAGCATGTGGATCATAGTAAATTAATCAAGGTAGAGAATATCAGACCCTGGATCATGAGGATGGATGAGACAGATACGCTTGAGCTTAAAGTGACATTAACCCCTGAAGGTGTCAGGCGCTGTCAATCCGAATTATGGCTGTCTTCTTCGATTGATACCCACGAGGATGGTTCAGGGGTTATTCGGCGCTCTATCAGCTCTTCTTACATGTCGTGGGCTGTCCACTTCTTCTTGGGGCTTGGTGCTGAAGCCAACGTCTACGAACCTGCGGAATTAAGAAGCCTCATTCAGCAGAAACTCCAGCAATTGATTGAACTTTACAGGAAGTAATAATTGCACATCGTTGAAACAGTACAAACAACATGAATCCAACCAGTATAAAAAAACAGCCCCTTCATTGTGAACTGCACCTTCCACGCTTGGATGTTGTCTAACCATATAGAGTTCAAATCACTGCAGGGCTGTTTTACATTTAATTGAAGCTGGAGGTAATTACCCAGGAAATACTTATTTACGTGCTAAAAATCGGAGCTAACCTTACTTTCTACTTCATTTACCTACATTAGAAGGAACCACATTTCCTTTACCCTTGATGAATCTAAATACATATCGCACGAGTGGTCCCAGAATAATAAGTTGGTAAGGGAGCGCCAGACTAAAATTTCGAGCGATCGTATGAAGATACGTACTCCATATCGAAGCCCCGCTTAGCTGATTTTCAAGAGATGCCGAGATCATTCCGTATATGGACATCATCAGTACCATCCCAATAACCATGAAAAATGACATAGCGAGAATGCCCAAGATCTTGTTGGACTTGTCAAAGGGTAAAGAAAATGCAATTTTCCTCGCCACTGGTCCGACAATGAAGGACTCCACCAGGAATGCAATGATGAAGCACAATACGAATTGGAACAGTATTTCAAGCGGGGACATCTTGCCGAGTAACCCACTGTGCCATAGATTGAAGAACATCATGACCACGACCATCCCTGTACACATCATCAATCCGAAAATAATATGTTCTTTCTTTGTTGTTGGCAATTCTCTCATCCTCTCTGTTTACTTTGACAATTATAAAGATCCGGGATACACCCACATAAGTGAACATTCTGTGAACTCTACAACCATTGGAAAGCATCTCTTTAGAATCTTTATCATACAGGGAATGTATCTTTCCTATTTGACAACCCCGTAGTCCAGCCCTATGATATTCCTTAAAATGGCAGAATGATTCATCTACTACAAGGAGGATTTTGGATATGAGTTTTCAAAAGCGCATTGACCACGTCGGCATCGCCGTTCGTGATCTGGAGACCACACTCCGCTTCTATACGGAGATTGTTGGTCTTGAATTGAAAGACCGGGTAACCCATACCAACGGCGTCATTCAGCTCGCCTTTCTCGGCTTCAACGGAAGCAACGAGACCGAGATTGAGTTGATTCAGGGATACAGTGACAAGCTGCCTGCCGAAGGAACGGTGCACCATTTTGCCATCCATGTCGATGATCTTGAATCCGAATACAAGCGCATTAAGGCAACCGAGGCCGAATTTATTGATGGAGAGATCATTACACTGCCCAACGGTTACCGTTATTTCTTCATCTATGGACCGGAAAAGGAATGGATTGAGTTCTTCCAGCGCTAAGAATTGGAGCTGATTTGATGAACATTTTAATTACCGGAGCAGCCGGAAAAATTGGACGCGACTTATCTCAACATTTATCAGAGGCATTTCACCTGCGACTTACGGATCTGAATATCGACAGACTGCATACGTATTCTGGGACAGGCCATGAGATCATGGCACTGGATGTGACGGATGCCAAAGCTTGTCAGCAAGCTTGTGAAGGTATGGAAGTGGTTGTACATCTGGCGGGAGCCCCTCCCCGTATGCCGGCTTCTATGAATCCTTATTGGACATCAATATCAAAGGTACATTTAATGTATTCCGTGCGGCCAAGGATCAAGGCGTACGAAGAGTCATCCTGGCAAGCAGTGCACAGACGATCGAAGGGTATCCCATTGATGCCCAGATCTATCCGGACATGCCAACACGCCCACGGAATTTGTACGGGGTTAGTAAATGTTTTGGTGAATCGCTCGCCTCCTATTTTGCTTATACCGAGGGGTTACAAAGTGTTGCAATACGTATTGGGGCATATGATGATTTCCAACCGGATGGGCCGCCGCTGGAGGCTCGTGATATGAGCGCGTATATTAGTCCGGCTGACTTGTGTGATCTGGTGTTCAAATCGATTATAGCTACAGATCTGGAGCCCTTTACCATACTGCATGGGATCTCGAATAATCGGTTTAAACGCTTGAATCTGGAAACCACGCAGAAACAGGTGGGGTATGACCCGAAATCCGATGCTTTTGCACTCAGCCAGATTTCCTTATATGATTCGCCACGATTCGTCCCTCCATCCAGTTCCTGACTGGACATGCAACGGCCTCTGGCCTATAATTACACCTAGTAATGCCCGTAACTTCATAGTTTCCCAGGGGAGTCGGAATAGGCCGGCTGAGAGTGTATCCCACCAAGATACTGACCCTTAGACCTGATCTGGATCATGCCAGCGTAGGAATCGGAGTATATCGAATTGGCCCAGCCCAGCCTCTTTGCTGAGTGCCACATCTCTAACGCCTGCACGCGTCCCGGATTAACGGGGCGCTTTTTTAATGTTCTTTTTATAGCCAGAGAGCTAAAAAAAGTGACGTCATCCGGATCATAGCTGGTATAAATCTGTCGATTTATGCAAGAAGCTTGGATATGAAGCCAAGGAGCACCCGCGCCACTGGCCGGACAATATGAAGGAGAGAAATGAAGATGAGATGGCGTAAAATGATGGGATTGCTGCTCTTGTGTGTGCTGCTGGTAACTGTGGCCGCATGCGGCAGCAAAGAAGCTGCACCTTCAGGAGAGAACAGCGGAAGCAACACCGAAAACAGCAGTGAGGGTGACAATGCAGCCCTCAAGGATATTAAAGTGGTACTGGACTGGACACCAAATACGAATCATACCGGCCTGTATGCGGCCGTAGATCAAGGTTTTTATAAAACTGAAGGCTTAAATGTGGAGATTGTTCAGCCAGGTACCGGAGGCGCGGATACCATGGTTGCTTCGAACGAAGTGCCTTTTGGCGTAAGTTATCAGGAGAGTGTGACCCAGGCCCGCACACAGGGCGTACCGCTCGTGTCCATCGCTGCAGTTATTCAGCATAATACATCCGGATTTGCTGCTCCGGTAGATCGGAACATCAAGTCTCCCAAAGATTTCGAAGGCAAAACCTATGGTGGCTGGGGCTCCCCGGTAGAAGAAGCCGTAATGCAGTCCATTATGGAAGGCGAAGGTGCGGATGTATCCAAAGTGAAAAATATTAACATGGGCGATGCAGACTTTTTCACAGCTGTGAAACGCGATATCGATTTTGCCTGGATTTTCTACGCGTGGACGGGCATTGAAGCCGAACTTCGCGGCGAGCCGATCGACATGCTGTATGTGAAGGATTATTCCGAAGCCCTGGATTACTACACACCTGTGCTTGTGACGAATGAACAGACGATTCAGAATGATCCCGAGCTGGTTAAAGCGTTCTTGAAAGCGACTTCCGAAGGATATCAATACGCGATTGAACATCCCGAAGAAGCTGCCAACATTCTGATCAAGGCCGTACCGGATCTGGACAAGGATCTTGTACTCGCGAGCCAGAAATGGCTGAGTCCAAAATATCAGGATGACGCACCACGCTGGGGTGAGCAGAAGCAGGAAGTATGGCAGAACTACACGGATTGGATGTTTAGCAAAAAACTGCTCGATGAGCAGGTAGATGTGTCCAAAGCGTATACAAACGAGTTCTTACCCCAATAAAAATTGTTTAAGTTTAACTTTTTTTACACCAGAACGAAGAGTGCAGAACCCATCTGAAGAAGCGAAGCGGTCGCCTAAAAGCTTTCTTAAAGAAAGCTCCTTCGGAAGCATATGCTATCCCCGGATTTTCCCCATGGGGAAAATGGAATCAAAAAATCCGGGGATAACAGCGATCGGAAGAGGGTACTGCAATCGGAGTGGTAAAGTGTAAAGCTGGTTCAACTCATGCAATTTAACCCGAAAGGAAAAGTGATGTTTCATGGCAAGCACACTACTGAGCATTCAAGTCATTCCCAAAACGCCCAATGGCGAAAATTCCTATCCTTACGTTGATCGTGCCATTGAAGTTATTCAGCAGTCAGGCTTGAAATATCAGGTTAATCCACTCGATACCACGATGGAGGGAGAACTGGAGGAGCTGCTGGAGGTTGTCCGCAAAATGCATGAAGTTCTTGTGGAAGCCGGCAGCCCCAGCATCATCTCACAGATCAAGATCGCCCATAGCCCGAGCGGCTTCAGCATGGACACCCTGACGGAGAAATATCGCTAATGCATGCCTATTGGAAAAGCGTATGGCCGCCCTTCGTGGCGGTTATTCTCTTTATAGCGGTATGGCAGGGAGCTGTCTCCCTGTTTCATATCGAGAAATGGATGCTGCCTGCGCCTTCTGACATCGCCCATGAAGCGGCCTCTCAGGCCGAGCGACTTGGCATGCACGCATGGGCAACCATCCAACTGACATTGATCGGGTTTGCAGCAGGTACACTTACGGGATTACTGATTGCGATGGTGCTGCATCTGATTCCATTTTTGAAATCTGCACTCTATCCATTACTTATTCTTAGTCAAAATATACCGACCATCGCGCTCGCTCCGCTCTTGCTGATCTGGTTCGGATTTGGGCTGCTGCCCAAACTGATTACCATCATTCTGGTCTGCTTCTTCCCGGTGGCTGTAGCTGCCATGGACGGGTTGACCCGCACCGATGCGGCGATGATGAACTATATGCGCATGGCTGGCGCAAAACGCGGCTCAATTTTCTGGAAGCTTGAGCTTCCACATGCGCTGCCCTCGGTGTTCTCAGGGATCAAAATTGCCGCTACGTACAGCGTCATGGGTGCGATCATCGCGGAATGGATTGGAGCAGATAAGGGCATCGGGTATTATATGATGCTGCAAAAATCGGCCTATCGGACGGACCGTCTGTTCGTAGCAATCATGATTATTGTGGCACTGAGTCTGCTGCTCTTCCTGCTCATTGCACTACTGGAGAAGCTGCTCGTTCGCTGGCGACCGCAGAAGCGATAATTTTGAAATATGCCCTATATAAAGGTTAGGAAGTGATGACGAGATGACACCCGAACACAACGAGCGGGCAGCTGCTTCGCCGGATGCGCGTACAACAACTCCAACGGGTAGCAGAGGTCCTGAACATGAAGCCGTGACCTTAACTGCTAAACATTCATCGCCAGCGTTGGAAGTTCAGAATGTGCATGCCTCGTTCCGCGAGCGGCGTAGCACATTACCCGTTCTGGATAGCTTGTCCCTGAACGTGGAACAAGGAGAATTCGTAGCCATCGTCGGCCCCTCCGGCTGCGGCAAAAGCACCCTTTTCCACATCATCGGCGGTTTGCTGAAACCACAGGAGGGCCAAATTCTGATGAATGGTCAGGATGTTACCGGACAGCGCGGCAAGATCAGTTATATGCCGCAGCAGCCTGCCCTCTTCCCGTGGCGTACCATTGAAGACAATGTGCTGCTTGCTGGCGAGGTGTCTGCGGACACACCGCCACGATCCGAAGCGCTTGCCAATGCCCGGAAGTGGTTGGGCAGTGTCGGACTGGCCGGATTCGAACGAGCCTATCCGCATATGTTATCGGGCGGCATGCAGCAGCGGGTTGCATTTCTGCGCGCCCTGCTCAGTCCACAGGAGCTGATGCTGCTGGACGAACCATTCAGCGCGCTGGATGCACTGACCCGCAGCGACATGCAGCGCTGGCTGCTCGATATCTGGGAACAGAATCGCCGCTCGGTGCTGTTCATTACGCATAATATCGAGGAAGCCTTGCTGCTTGCTGATCGCATCTATGTTTTATCGAACCGGCCTGCAGCCGTACTGCACGAGGTCGATGTTCCCTTTGAACGTCCACGGCGCGAAGCGATCACGGAGGAACCTGCTTTTCTTGAGCGTAAGCGGCAAATTTCCCAGTGGATGAGAGAAGAACAACAGAAGACCCGCCTATCCAAATAGTGCGGGTTTTTAAGTTATTATTTTCCTGAAATGGGTGATCCAGAGAGACTACGCTGCGTAACATTGGTAAAAGACAAAAAGGAGGAGTTTATCCATGCACTCAACCGCTTTTGCACCCTTGATCGATGCACATCTTCACTTGGACAAATATACACCTGAAGAACAACGCGAGATGCTGCATTCCTTCTCATCCCACCAAGTTGAAGCCGTCATCGCCGTCTCCATGAATCTGGCATCTGCCCAAGCCAACCTGGAACTAGCTTCACAATACCCTCGTGCCGTATATCCAGCCTTTGGTTTCCACCCTGAACAGGCCCTGCCGTCCCTGGCAGAGCTGGATCTGTTCTTCCACTGGATCGAAAAGTATATCGGACAAGCTATAGCGATTGGGGAAGTTGGATTGCCTTATTACAACCGACAGGAAGCCGAACAATCCGGACAACTCTTTGATCAGAGCGGCTATATCGATCTGTTGGAGCGATTTATCCAGCTGGCGAAGCGGCACAGTAAACCGATTGTACTGCACGCTGTATACGAGGATGCCGATATCGCCTGTGACCTGCTGGAGCAATATCAGCATCGCCGCGCTCATTTTCACTGGTTCAAAGGTTCCAAGCGGACCGTCCAGCGAATGGCTGACAACGGACACTTCGTCTCATTCACACCCGATATCATCTATGAAGAGGAAATTCGCGAACTGGCCCGCCAGTATCCTTCGGAGCAAGTTATGGCAGAGACCGATGGACCTTGGCCTTTCGAGGGGCCTTTTCAGGGAAGAATGACACACCCTGCCATGACCAGACAAGTGATTCAGGCCTGGAGCGAAGTGACCGGTATGGGCACAGAGCGGGCTGCGCGCCTCTTTTATCAGAATACGAAACGCTTCTACGGTCTTCCTTAGACGCTATTCATAAGCACCAAAAAGAAGTCAGCTGGCATCCGCCGTACTGACTTCTTTGGAATTCACTTTTTAACGCTTCAGGAACCCTTTACCTTCGAGAAAAGGCTTCATCTGTAGACGTACCGGCTCTGTGAGACGTTTCGCCATCATTTCGGACCATGGTGTCGAACGTTCCCCTTGGGTGCGCTCCTTCATGTATGCAGCGGTCGTTTCATCATAGCTCTCGACGCCTTTGAGGGTCTGCTCAGCGTTATAGTGGCCATGGTGTAAGACGGCATCCAGCGGTAGACGCGGACGAATGCCCGTCTCCTGATCCGCAACACCAATGCACATGCCATAGACCGGATAGACACCTTCAGGCAAGCCTAACACTTCGTTGACTTCTTCAATGCGGTTACGCAGCCCGCCAATATAGACAATACCGAAACCTAACGACTCTGCCGCAAGCGCCGCATTTTGTGAAGCAAGCGCAACATCAATTGTCGCTACCATAAAGTTCTCAGTGGAGTCCTCATAGGATTCCTTCTCCGGCAAGTGACGTTTAGCAGCATCACTCAGACGATAAAGATCAGCACACCACACAAGAAACACAGGACATTCGTTGACGTAAGACTGATTACCCGCCAATTCAGCCAATTTGGCCTTCTGCTCCTGTTCGGTAACAGCAATTACAGTATAAGCCTGTACACTACTTGAAGAGGAAGCCATCTGCCCGGCTGCCACGATTGCTGCCAGCTGTTCCTCGCTTACCGGGTCTGGCTTGAATTTCCGTACAGAGCGGTGTTTCATCATCAATTCAATGGTTTCGTTCATTGCCATTCACTCCCAATCCTCGTAGTACGAATTCAATGGTTTGCTCGGCCAGCTCATCTGTATTCATGTGCTGATAGTCAAAGCTAAACCGTGAATTCTTGGCCCGTTTGTGCGCCAAAGCCACACCCATGACCTGAAGCATCGCATAAGACACGGACTCTATTTGGAACACGCCCTGCTCCTTGCCTTCACGAAGCAGTTCCCTCACTCTGGTCCAGACGGGGTCCAGAAAGCGAAACACGGTATGTGTGCGATGAGTACGAAGCGTAATTTCCAGCTGTACAATATCGCTCATCTCCCGGTCCGTCATCGTGAACTTTACGACTTCACCTATGATTCGTCGGATACCTTCCACAGGCGAGGACATGGACTCTGCAGCCAACTCGTTCATCATATGATCAGGAAAAAAGTGCTCAAATAATGCTTCGAACACCTTTTCTTTGCCGCCAAAATGATACGAGACCAGCGACACATTCGCACCCGCCTCATCACAGATTTGACGAACACTTGTCCCATCATACCCCTGCTGTGCAAAAAGTTTCTTGGCTGCAAGCAGAATCCTCGTCTTGATATCCAATTCCGGTTCCGTCATTCGTTCCGCTCCTCTTGTCCGTTCTATTCATATGCTCCAGCTCACCGGGCTGCAGCAAGACTGCTCTATCGTTTCATTATGAAAGTTTGTGCATCAAAGTGCAAGGTTTGCCGTCTGCAATCCTGCAAGTCTCAACCTACTATTAAACCAAGCACCCCGGTGAAAATCGCCGGGTGCTTGATCATATCCTATGAAGATCATTACGTCTGGAATATTAGCTGTTCATTGGAGCCGGGCTTGGTACCCGGCTGGCATGCGTTGTTTTTTCAACAACGTCACTACCAGGGAGAGGGCTACTGCAATGACCAGCACAATAGCAACCGATCCAGCTGCCGCTTGGACACCAGGTCCTCCGAGCTGAACGCTAAGAATACCTTGTACTGCATACGTTGCAGGCAGATATTGCCCAATGCCGCTGTAGAAGCTGTTCAGCAATTCACGTGGCACCATTGCACCGGAAGATACCAGTTGCAGAGACAATGAAATGATATTGAACAGGCTTCCCGCCGGTCCGAAGCAGATCAGGAAGAACTGGGAGAAGAACATGAATGTGCAGAGGAACAACGCCTGGAACAACCAGAATGCGATAAATCCTTGCTCAATCTGTCCGCCCAAGGACACAATTAGTGATGATCCCAGCAGGGAAACCACCAGGGCAGACCCAATGTTAATGACCATTCTGGCACCGAACAAAGTAAGACGGGAGTAAGTAGTGGACAGCATACCCATCACTGTCTGCAGGTTCATACCCATGATCATGGCTCCTACATAAGAAGCCAGTACCATCATCATCGGAACCATCTGGTTATTCATGCCGTTAACCGGATTGATTGAAGTGGTTGTGCCTTCCACACGGGTAGTCAGGTTGGTAGCAGCTTCAGCAGCCTGATCCGCAGGCGCTCCTGCGGCCGTCAGCACGGTCTGTACACCCTGAGCTGTTGCTTGCTTGTTAATCGTGTTCGTCACGCTTTGCGACACGCCTTGCATCATGCTTTTAATCGTAACCGGGTTCGCCTCGTTAATGGTGTACTTAATCTCGGCGGTGGAACCGGCTGTCTGAAGCAGTTCATTAAACCCTGCCGGAATATTCAGCACCATATGAATCTTGCGATGGTTTAACTCATCCAGCGCTTCAGCGGCACTCAGATTAGATACGGTATGAAAAGGAAGTGTCTCGGCCATGCGATCTGCGATCCCCTTGGACTGCTCTCCATCCTCATTGACAACGGCAACCGTCAATTCATTCATCCGGTCATTCACTCCGGAATATGCTGTCATCCAGATCACGCTAAAGATCACTTGGAACATAAGTGCCGTCACGATCCCTACAATTACTGGTGGTTTTTTCAATAACACGCGTAAAGCCTGTAACATAAATGATGTCCTCCATTACTAGATAGTTCTAATTTGATTTAAACGTTTGTTTGAATCAAACGATTGTTTTAAATTTTAAATCCATATGTCTATATTGTCAATTAATTTCTGAAAGGTTCAGAAAAGATAAAGATGTCTTTCGCAAACCATAGTCATTCTTTTCATAAAAGGACATTCCTTCATATGCCCGTCTTCTACTAACAAGGAACGGACTTTTGCTTTAACCTTTCAGGCCATTTTTCCAACAAAAAAAACACGATCCGTCGCAACGGACCGCGCTTTTATTTATGGTTTTTGAAGATAGAAACGTTGAGCCCTTCCATACAGGGTAATCAGTCGTTCCGTTTCAGTTTCATTCGTTGCAGACGTAGCGAATTCAGTACAACCGACACAGAGCTGAACGCCATGGCCGCACCTGCCAACCAAGGAGCTAGGAAGCCTACTGCTGCAATTGGAATACCAATTACGTTATAACCAAGTGCCCAGAACAGATTCTGCTTGATATTGCCCATGGTGCGTCGGCTCATCTCGATGGCATCTGCAATACTGTTCAAATCGCCGCGCATCAGCGTAATATCCGCCGCTTCCATCGCTACATCGGTCCCGGTTCCAATCGCCATACCGATATCCGCTGTAGCCAGAGCTGGAGCATCGTTGATTCCATCTCCAACCATCGCTACCTTGAGTCCGCTCTCCTGAAGCTTCTTCACTTCCGCGGCTTTGCCCTCTGGCAATACCTCAGCCAGGACTTTACCGATTCCAGCCTGTTCTGCCACGGCGCGAGCTGTTCGCTCATTGTCTCCCGTAATCATGATGACATCAATTCCCATGGCTTGCAGCCGCTTAATGGCTTCTCGTGAAGTTTCCCTGATGGTGTCAGCCACAGCAACGATCCCTGCCCATTGACCATCCACCGCGATCAGCATCGCAGTGCGTCCTTGTTCTTCAAGGTTGTTCATCTGCTGCATGGTTTCCTCAGAGACATTCACCTTCGCATCCGTAAGCAGTCGGCGTGTCCCGACCAGGATCTCTTGCCCTTGAACCTGGGCCCGCACACCATATCCCGGTATGTTCTCGAATTGCTCTGGATTGTTCAGTTCCAGGCCTTTACCTCGAATTCCTTCCACAATCGCTTCAGCCAAAGGATGCTCCGAACTTTGTTCTGCTGCTCCCACCCGCTGAAGCAGATCTGCTTCCGTCCAATGTGGAGCTGTCACTACATCCGTAAGCACGGGCTTCCCTTGGGTAACTGTACCTGTTTTGTCCAGTACAACCGTCTGGATCTGCTGGGCCGATTCCAGATGTTCGCCGCCTTTGAATAACACACCATATTCAGCCGCACGTCCTGATCCAGCCATAATGGACGTTGGCGTTGCAAGGCCAAGCGCACAAGGACAAGCGATCACCAGTACAGCAATCGCCTTCTCCAGCGAACCGGCAAAGTCGCCAGGACTCGCGAACAGATACCAGATCAAGAACGTCACTGCCGCGATTCCTACAACAATCGGAACAAAGATACCGGAGATCACATCGGCAATCCGCTGAATGGGCGCTTTGGAGCCCTGCGCTTGCTCAACCACTTTAATAATCTGCGATAACGCCGTGTCAGAGCCTACTCGGGTCGCACGCAGTCTTAATACTCCATTTTTGTTCAGCGTAGCACCTGTAACGGTATCTCCCGGTTTTTTATCAACGGGCAGGCTCTCTCCGCTTAACATGGATTCATCGACAGAAGACTGTCCTTCCTCCACGACGCCGTCCACCGGAATACTATCTCCGGGTTTCACGAGAACCAGATCACCTACCGCGACATACGCCGACGGTACAACAACCTCCTGACCATCACGAATCACTCTGGCTTCACGTGGAGCAAGTTCGATGAGGCTCTTAATCGCCTGAGAGGAGCGCCCCTTGGCTACGGCCTCAAACCATTTTCCCAATAGGATCAGCGTAATCAGAATCGCACTCGTCTCATAATAAAGCTCTACTGTTGGCATGACTGCTGTAGTCATTCCCGCCCCGCCATGATCCATCATGGTCGAAGCTGTACTGCCACTGGTCAGGGTCAGATACAGACTGTAAAAGAAAGCTGCACTTGTACCCAAAGCAACCAGTACATCCATGTTGGCACTGCCATTACGCAGCGCTTTATAGGCGCCCACATAGAACTGCCAGCCAATTACAAACTGTACCGGAGTTGCCATTACCAGCTGGAACCATGGATTCATGAACAAGTCGGGTACCCATATCCAGGATGTGAACGAGAAATGGCCTACCATCGCCCACAACAGGGGCAAAGATAACAAGGCAGAGATCATCCACTTCCATTTTTTGCGCTGCAACTCACGTTCACGCACCGATTTCGTCTCTTCTTGCGTCTGTTGCAGCTCAGCTCCATAACCAAGTTGCTTGATCTTCGCCGTAATATCGGATGCCTTCAATACTCCGGCAACGTATTCCACATGCCCTTTCTCAAGCGCCAGATTCACATTCGCACGGGTTACACCCGGTAAACGTGAGAGGCCCTTTTCGATTCGAGCAGAACAAGCAGCACAGGTCATCCCTGTAATGTCCAGATCCACCGATTCCGTTACTGTACCGTAGCCAAGCGCCTCCACCTTATCCCGCAATGCATTGATGTTCGTTGTCTTCGGATCATAGGAAACCGTTGCTTGCTCTATGGCGAGGTTAACATTCGCCTGATTGACCCCTTCCATTCGGGACAACCCCTTCTCAATTCGTGTAGAGCAGGCAGCACAGGTCATACCTGTGATTTGCAGTGTTGTCTGTAATCCCGCTGCTTCCGGTGATGGTTCTGAGGCTGATGTGTTTTCCATTGCCGATGACTTATCCATGTTGTTAGCTCCTTTCTTAATAAAATATTTTTACGTGTTCAATACCCCCAAGGGGTATATAAAAGACAAAAAATCAGGCTTAAACAATGAACTCATTTATTGGAAAAGATCTGTTGAGTTCCTTTCCATACAAGGGGAAGTTCAGTTTAAGCCTGCAATGATTAGACTACGTCATACCCTTGATCTTCAATGGCTGCCTTGATCTGATCCACATTGACTTTTTGCTCGTCATATTCAACTGCGACAGTTCCTGCTGCCAGATCAACCTTACCATTCGCTCCCGCATTCTTCACGGCTTCTTCAACCGATTTCACACAGTGATTGCAAGACATTCCTGTAACGTTCAACGTAATATTAGACATGGATAGTTCCTCCTTGGATATATAAATGATGAGTTCATTCAAAAATAATTACTTCATTAACTTCCTTACCGTTACCAACAATTCATCCACGACCTCATGCTCTCCGGCCTGAATGCGCTCAACAATACAGCTCTTCATGTGACCTTCCAGCAACAGCTTGCCTACCGAATTGAGAGCAGACTGAGCCGCAGCGATCTGCGTCAGCACATCATCACAATAGGTATCCTTCTCGATTAATCCCTTGATCCCGCGAATCTGTCCTTCAACGCGGTTCAAACGGGAAATCAGGTTGCCCTTCATCTCCTGGGAGTGATGGCTCTTACGCACATGTTTCCCGTCACTGCCTGCCGTATGACATGAATTGGCTTGCTGATCATCTGTCTGTGAAACTTCGTTCACCTCTGTTACGGATGACTCCAAAGGTTCCTTGGGATGGCTCTGATGTTCCATCACGAACACCCCTTTTCTTTCGTTCTGTTATAAGAGTAACATACCCCATGGGGGTATGCAAGATTATTTCATTATTTTATTCAAAACGGATGCTTACCATGCTTCCTACGATTGAAGTATTGCACCAGACATCCCCATTAGTCTTCGTACAGGCGGACTATAGTATGTATTCCATTCTGCTGCTGCGTACAGCCAGACCCAATTGCTCATAGAAAGCCTGAGCTCCAGTATTGAATGTAGACACCGTCAGTTCAACGCTGTCGACCTGAATTTCTTTGCCAAGTTCGATTAACTCCTGCATCAACCGCTTGCCTGTCCCATGTCCGCGATGTTTGCTGCCAACGATGATTTCATTGATGTACAGCATCTTTCGATCCTTTAACAAATCCACATTCTGAATAACATTCAGCTGTGCACTTGCATATCCAACAATCTCACCTTGATTCAACAATTCCGCAACATAGAGATAACGATGATCCGTCCCCATGAGTTGTTCATATTCCTTTTCGCTCATTCTCGTCTGCAGCTCTCTGTAAACGTCTGGCCTAGCTTCTACATGCAACTGATGAAGCTCATCCATTAATGCAGATACTCCCGTATAATCTCCGATGACAGCCCGTCTAATGTTAATCTCACTCATCTTCGTATTCTCCTCTCACAAACGTTTCCCATAATTATACAATAAAAAGCAGATACCTTAACGGTACCCGCTCTGTTTCAAGCTATATTTGATTCTACTATTCTTTAGATGATTTACCTTCATCAAATGCTACAGG
This sequence comes from Paenibacillus sp. 1A_MP2, assembly GCF_052244825.1. Lineage (NCBI taxonomy): Bacteria > Bacillati > Bacillota > Bacilli > Caryophanales > Paenibacillaceae > Paenibacillus > Paenibacillus sp. 1A_MP2. The sequence continues at coordinate 6,806,261 of NZ_JBQQCS010000001.1, forward strand.
TGACGGTTTGGCAGCCCATTCGTCCGCTTGCGGCTCAATATCTACACCATTCAAAATTTTCTTTTTCTCCATCAAGGAATCCCCGTCTTCATCCAGCTTGTTACGAATTGCCGCCTCATCCTGAGGTTGATTGTTCTGTTGTGTCATGTTGGAGTCCTCCTTCTATTATTTCATCGTTATTATGATGTTCCTATATATAACTTACCCAATTTTTTCATTGTCATTCTGACAAGCAAGTATATCATCTGATTTTTGTATTTTACTTTGATGAAAAGTGAAATTCGCGATGCAAATTGAGTATCTGATTGAGCAGCATATTGAAACCTATGAAAAGGAGAAAGGCGTTATTAATCGAAGTCCACCTGTTTATCCAAAGTGACTTCCTCCAATTTGTGTTCCAACTCTGGTATAGAAGGAATTAAAGAGAATTGAACGTTTTCCAGAGAAAAAGGCAGGGCAGGAACTACTCGGAAACTCAATTGTGTCTCCCCACCTCCTCCACGACTGCCTTGTCTCATAGTCATATGTCTCTGTCCGCTCAACACCTCAAGAGCCAAGTGTGGCACCAACTGTATACGTTCAGACTCATTTCCCTTATATTGAATTTCCACATATACGAGACTTTCGCCTTCATACTGCATCGAATGTGTAATGATGTACTCACACGAATCTTTAATCGTTTTCTTCATGATCGGCACAACACCCGTTAATTGAAGGGGCTCACGTGGAAAGTAATGCCGTTGTGGCATCGGCTGCACACTACGGAGAACATATCGAATATCTTCCTCCTTCATATCCAATAATTTTACCCATTGATCGATGGTATCTTGAGGGGGCTGATATTGGACAGCTCCGGTTATATTCTTTCTTGCCGCAACCAACTTTAGTAGTTGCCCATCAATCTGCTGTACTTCTTCATTGTATTCATTAGGGATTTCACGAAATTCACTCCAGCTCATATTTAATCACCCTCCTAATTTAATGAAATACCATGCAAATACAATTCGCTATGGTACCTGCATCCCCTCTTCTTTTTCTAGGTTTAACCAAAAAACGGTGAACCTTCCCTTTCAGCCACAACAGCCGATTCGAGAAAGTTCACCGCATAGCTTTAGATTTTCGCCACCTTGCTGCCCTTTACTTTAACATTTACAAGCAGGATGCTGGCTATGATCATAACGAGACCTGCGATCAGATTGACCGTCACCGACTCTCCCAGGAACAGTACACTGCAAAACAGGGCAATCAGCGGAATCAGAAATGTGAATGATCCTACTTTGCTGGCTTCGCCAGAGCTGACCAGTTTGAAGAACGCGAGCCAGCCCAACGCAATGACAAACACCGAGATAAACAGCATATCCAGTATAAAAGGAAGCACCCACTGTACATCAGCCCAGCTCTCTGTGACCGTACCCGTTAAGGTCAGTACAACTCCACCAATTAGAATCGGAATGGCTGTCATCCAGATTCCATCGACCTTCATTGAAGTTCGCTTCATATATACGGTCCCGATCGCCCAGCTAATTGCACTAAACAGCCCCAGCATAACCCCTTCAGGTGAGACTTTGCCTGTCATGCCGCCTATACTGATCGTAGCCACCCCCGCAAAACCGAGCACCAATCCGGCGATTTTCATTCCATACATGGACTCTCCCAGCCACAACCAGGCCCCGATTCCAAGCAGCACAGGCTGTAGGAACACGATGGATGAAAATAATCCTGCCGGCACTTCCGTCAGCCCCACGGTCTGAAAGCCGTAGAAGAAGATAATATTAAGCACCGCAGATATGGCATAGATATGCCAAGTTTGTTTCAGTCTCAGCGTTTTGTAGCGGGGAAAAGCATACAGCCCCAGCACCACCCCCCCAATTAACAGGCGCATGCCTGCGAATATAAGCGGCGGTGTAAAATTTAATGCGTATTTGGTCAGGGCCAGTTTACTCCCCACATGAGTACCAGAAAAGCCAGAACCCAGCCTGCTTTTGCACGTGATAAAGCCATATGTCTATTCTCCTATCCGGCACACTTCTACAGGCACAGTTTAATCAATCACACTTTATCCCGCGCTCTCTAGGTGCCTGCAAATCATTTGGAATCCGATCCAGACCCGTTATACATCTGTTCTTTGATCGTTCCGTTTCTCCATGATACAATAATGATTATAATAATTGAAATGCATGTTAATCATAAGGAGCATACCAATTCTGATATGAACAATTCACAGTTGCAGTTATTCGTGAAAATTGCAGAAACGGGAAGTTTCACCCGTGCAGGCCAGGAACTAAATATGACGCAGCCCGCAGTCAGTCGGGCCATTTCTTCGCTGGAGAATGAGCTAGATGTCACTCTAATCATACGGGATCGCAGGAATGGCATCGTGCTTACGGATGTGGGACAGCGGATTTTGGTCATTTTCCGCCGGATTTTACAGCAATTTGATAAGGTGCAGCAGGTCGTTGCCGCTGAAAAAGGTTTGGAGATTGGCACGATTCGCATTGGCTCTTTCCCCATGTCATCAGCCCATCTGCTGCCGAAAATTATCCGCTCCATTCGGGACCGCTATCCTCAGATACAATTTGAGCTGCATGAGGGAAACATCCTTGAAATTCAGGAATGGCTAAGCTCACGGGCTATTGATGTAGCTCTCATTATTGCAACCGACAAAGAGCCCATAGATACGGCTTATGAGACACTCCCGCTGTATAGCGAAGAGATGCTGGCTGTGTTTCGGAACGATGAGCCCTTTGCAAATCAGGAAACCCTGCCCGTACAAATGCTGGACAAGCACCCCATGATCATCTGCAAAGGCGGTTACGAAGTGCCGATTGTGGATCTATTCAATCGAGCAGATGCCGAATTACATTTCGGATTTGTGGTGTATAACGTAAACACTTGTCTGAGCATGATTGAGCAGGGTCTCGGAGCCGCCATGCTGCCTGCCATTTCTCTATCCTGGCTGCCTCCGGGTGTCAAAGCACTCCCGACGGAGCCGAAAGCCTACCGTAATATCGAGATTGCCGTTCCTTCACTTGTCGATGCTTCCCCTGCATCCCGGTTATTTATTGAGACGGCGCAGCAATTGTTTGGACAAGGTTAACGGATCGATTGGCCTTCCAATGTTGAGCCAGTCGCTCCTTGTTCCCAATCAAAAAGGGCGTCCCATCGGTCATGAACATGACCTTATGGGACGCCCTTTTGATATTGTCCACCTTAGATGGACATCATTGAAGTGTTTTTCTTTTACCAGCAGCAGCAGCAGCACAAAATGCCCCGATGATCTCAGCTTTACGCCTGATCCTGGCGAGCGAGTGCAGCCAGCGCACGCAGCGCCGCTTCGATCTCACGCTCAACCGCATCAGCTACCGCATTTGTATGCGGATCATACTCTGCCGCCAAGTCGCTATCTGCAAAACCGTCGATAGCGACAATCGCCCCGGCACGAGCACCGCGCAGTGTGCTTACGATGTAGAGCGCTGCAATCTCCATCTCAGCGGCAAGAGCACCCGCCTGCTTGTACTTGCGGTGAGGAATCTCTTCCACCCCAGTGAAGAAAGCATCCAGCGTAACGGTAATGCCCACGCCAACTTTACCCGCACTCGAAGCATCCGTTCCACTTGCATGCTTACGAGTCGCCTCAATTAACGCTTGTGTAACGCCAAGGTCTGCTACCGCAGGAAAACCATCCGGTACGAGCTGACGTGTCAGCCCGTCCGTACGCACAGCGGCCGTGCTGACGATAACACTGCCCGCTGGATAATCAGCGGTATACGAGCCCGCTGTACCTACACGAATCAGGGTCGTTACCCCTGCACGGATTAGTTCCTCGAAGCAAACAGCCGCTCCGGGTGAACCTACGCCATGACTGACCACGGCCATGGGTACACCTTCGTACAATCCAACAAATGTGCGATACTCCCGGCTGAACGCCAGTTCTTTCGCCTGCTCCAGCTTACGGGAAATCTTCTCCGCACGTGCCGGATCACCACAGACAATGGCGTATGCAGGCATATCTTCGGAATGAATTTGCAAAATAGGCATCAACATCTTAATCAAACTCCTTCTTCGTCCATTCGTCTTCCGGAATCGGAATATCTTCACCCGAGAAGCGCTGCTCCTTGAACGGATCGGCAAAATGATGGAAACCATTAACTTCCCAGAAGCCATTGCGGTCTTCTTTCATGAATTCCAGCCCCCGTATCCACTTCGCGCTCTTCCAGAAGTAGAGTTGCGGAACCACCAAGCGCAATGGATAACCATGCTTTGGTGTAAGCGGCTCACCGTTAAATTTAAAGGCAAGCAGTACATCGTCATGCATCAGTTCTTCGAGCGGAACGTTCGTCTCGTAATCATGATCCGCATGGATCATGACGTATTTCGCTTCGGGTTTAACGCCAAGAAGCTTGATGAAATCCGAGAATCGGATGCCTTCCCACGGTGTATCAAACTTCGACCAGCGAGTTACACAATGAATGTCGCTCACCGTGTTCACTTGAGGCATCGCCTGAAGCTCGGCGAAGGAGAACACCTTCTCCTCTTCAACCTCGCCGAATACTTTCAAATCCCAGGTCGCGAGGTCATATTCAGGCACTTCACCTTCATGCAGAATCGGGAACTTCTCGGTCAGTACCTGCCCCGGCGGCAGCCGGTCTCCGTGCTCAGCACCCGCTTTGGGTGCCGGGCTTTTCGTTTTTTTCAGACGTTCAGCCTTATTATGCAAGTGTGATTCCTCCTTCTTTATATGCTTCCAGCATAACATTCAGGAATTAACGCGAGCTTCCGCCCGCTTTCAGTGCATCCTGTGTGTAGGTACGATCTTTGAAAAAGAACATCGCTACCAGTGTCACAATATACGGCAGCATCATGGTAAAGTGAGTTGGCAGCGCGAAGCCCTGTAGTCGGATACTGAGTGCTTCCATGAACCCGAACAGCACACTGGACCCCATAACGCCAAGCGGATTCGCTTGCCCAGCATAGTCGCTACCAATGCGATGAAACCGCGACCTGCGGTCATGCCTTCGGTAAACATCGTAACCTGACCAAGTGATAGCTGTGCACCCGCCAAGGCGCACAGTACACCACACATCAGGACTGCACCATATTGAATGCCGCGCACCTTGATGCCGATGCTCTGTGCTGCTACCGGATTCTCGCCAACCGAGCGGAGACGGAACCCGGAGACACTTTTGAACAGATAAAATTGCAAGGCAATTACGATAATAATTCCGAGATACACGAGTGGGCTATGCCCTGAGATGACATCACCTACCCATGGAATGTCCTTAATAAGAGGGATATCCCATTTGGGGAGTCCCACCATATCTTTGTCGTAGTACGCACCCTTCACGTCAAAAATCGCCCGTAGCGCAAAAGTCGTCAGTCCTGTCGCCAGAAAATTAAGCGAGATCCCGACTACTATCGCGTTGGCCTTAAGATTAATACTGATAAAGGCAAATAGCGCAGAGAACAACATAACGATCACAATCGAGAATATGACGGCCAGCAGTACATTACCGAACAGATAGTTACCAACAATAGCGGAGAAAGCGCCGATCAGTACGAGTCCTTCCAGACCCACGTTGAACAGACCGACACGAGAGCATAAAGCCCCACCGAGCGCTGCAAGCAGAATCGGCGTCATAATCCGCAGAGTAGAGCCAAACATGGCTGCATCAAACAGTTGTTGCATTGGACTTTTTCTCCTTTCTCCGCTTCAGGAATGAATAACCGATCTGAGCCGATACAAATAACGTCAACACCGCTTGGATGACACTGCCGACTTCCAGCGGCACATCCGTATTCCGTTCCATCCCCATGGCACCTGTCTGCAACGCTGCAAGCAGAATTGCCGCCACAGCTGTTCCTAGCGGATGCGAGCGGGCAAGCAAGGTTGCCATGATGCCGCTCCATGCATAACTTGCAGATGACAACGAGCCATCAAGGAAACGGTACTGTGTACCCAACACTTCGCCTGCACCCGCAAGACCTGCAAGTCCGCCACTAATGATCATGGACAGCATCATCATACGAATGCGGCGCACGCCGCCATAGGTTGCAAAGGAAGGATTACTCCCCAGCATGCGGATCTCATAACCCGTTACCGTCTTGTGTGTGAACCAGTAGATGAGAATAGCCGCTACGATAGCAATGATGAATCCAGCATGCAGTCCCATGCCCTGGAACAGCTTCGGCAGCCAGACACTCTGATCAATCATTGGCGTCTGGGCCATCGCCGCCGATCCGGTGCGGTCTTTGAACGGATAGGATACCATGTATCCTCCAAAATAAATCGCAATATAGTTGAGCAGCAGCGTTGTGATCAACAGATTCATACCGAAGCGAGCATCCAGCCAACCGGCAAACAGCGACCACACTCCACCGGCAATGATCCCCGCCACAATGGCTGCAATACAGACAAACCAGCCTGGACCCGGCAGGTAGAGCGCCGTCAGCGCTGCACTAAGTCCGCCGAGAACCATCTGTCCTTCGGCACCCATGTTGAAAAATCCGGCGCGGAACGCCAGTGCTACGCCCAGTCCCGCGAGAATAATTGGCGTCGAACGCGCTAATGTGTTGGTGAAGAAGTAGAAGTTGCCGAAGGCCCCTTTCCACATCTCCGCATACGTATCCACCACGGACCCGCCTACGACCAGAATGGCTACAGCACCTGCCAGCAAACCGATGAATACGGCAAGCAGCGGCTGTACGAGTCCGCGAAGTGTTTCTTTTACCCGATTCATATCCGCTCTTTCCCTCCTGCCATCAACAAGCTGATCTGTTCTTCTGTTGCTTCATCTGCCTTCAGTTCCCCAGCGATTCCGCCTTCATACATGACAATGATTCGATCGGATAATTGCAAAATCTCGGACAATTCGGATGAAACGAGCAGAATTCCTGCACCTTCATTCCGTTTGCGCAGCAATTCGGCATGAATCGTTTCCATCGCTCCAATATCTACACCCCGTGTAGGTTCAGCCGCAATGAGAAACGGTGTATCCTGGGCAAATTCACGTGCGGCAATCAGCTTCTGCAAGTTACCACCGGAAAGGAACTGTGCCTTCGTTTCCGCAGAACCCGTCTTGATGCTGAACTGCTTGATCCAGTTCTCCACCATGGTCCGTGCTGCCTTTGCTTTAATGATACCGCGTGATTGAAGCCGATGATGATGGCCCATCAAGCCATTCTCACGAACGCTTGCATCCTTCGCCGCTCCCCACATATAACGGTCTTCCGGGATATGGGCAAGTCCAAGTTCCCGAATGCGACGCACCGGCCAGTTTGTCGTATCCTGCCCTGACAGCAGGACGCGGCCGCTATCCGACTTGCGCAGTCCGGCAATGATCTGGATTAGTTCAGACTGACCGTTCCCGGAAATACCCGCGATTCCAACGACCTCACCTTTCCGAACTTCCAAATGAATATCCTTGAGTGCGGAACGGTCCTCAGCCCCTGACAGACTCACTGCTTCCACCTGAAGCACCGCTTCTCCCGGAACGGATGGCTGCTTGTCCATACGTACCAACTCACGTCCAACCATTAAGCGGGATAACTCCTCCACATTCGTATCTTTCGCTTCCAGCGTACCTGTCACCTGACCATCACGAAGAACCGTGATCCGGTCTGCCACATCCATGACTTCCTGCAGCTTGTGCGTAATCAATACAAAGGTTTTGCCCAGCTTGGCGAGAGATTTCATATTCGCGAGCAATTCTTTCACTTCCAGCGGTGTCAGTACCGCTGAAGGTTCATCCAATATAATGATATCTGCGCCCTGATGCAGCACCTTGAGAATTTCAACTCGCTGCTGCATGCCCAGAGGGCATTCATATACTTTTTCCACGGATCAACTGGCATGCCATACGTTCTACCCAGCTCATTCACCTGGGCCGCTGCCTGTTTACGGTCAAATACACCTGCAGCAGACGGTTCACGGCCGATCACGATGTTCTCAGCAACCGTAAAGGAAGGAAACAGCATGAAATGCTGGTGCACCATGCCGATACCGCTTGCCATGGCCTGAGACGGGGTAGCGAAGCTTACCTCACGTCCACGAACTTTGATTGTGCCTGATGTCGGTTGCTCCATTCCATACAACATACGCATCAGGGTTGTTTTACCGGCTCCGTTCTCACCCACGAGGGCATGAATCTCTCCTTCTCGCAAATTAAAACGGATGTCCCGATTAGCGGTGAAGCCGCCGTATTTCTTCGTAATCTGCTCCATCTCCAACAGCATATCTCGCGTTCTCTCCTCTCGGTCTATATACGTTCAACTAAAGCATATTTACACTAGCCACTATGATGACAGAACAACCTTCCGATCGCTTATCCCCAGATTTTTTTATTTTTTTTCCAAAGGGGAAAATCCGGGGATAAAGGCGAACGCTTCGCTTCTCCAGGTTTTTTCTGTCCTCTCCGTTATCGGGTAAATGTTCAGTTGAACATATATAGTTCATTGTAATAGCAGCAAAACCGGCTGCCTGATCGGGCAGCCGGCTGATCAACTCAATTAATCCATCCTATGGAACAAAGATTACTACTGTTGCAATGGATCTTTTACAACGATTTTGCCGGATACGATATCATCCTTGATCGCTTTAACCTTGTCGATTACTTCTTGTCCAACAAAAGCATTCAATGGAGATTCGCTATCACGTGTTACATAAGTCAGGCCTACGCCATCTTCTTTCAAGCCATAATTTACAGCACCCGCTTTGAAGTTTCCTTCTACGAAATCCTTCACGGTCTGATAAGCAACCGTATCGGTCGACTTCAATTGAGACAATACGATATGTTCTGGATCTTCAACAGTACGGTCCGTATCCTGACCGGAAGTATAGAAGCCTTTTTCCTTCGCGGCTTCGAACACACCCAGATCGCCTACAGCAGATGCTCCAGCAATGAAGTCAGCGCCTTTGCCGAATTGTACCAACGCCAGCTCTTTTGCTTTGGCCGGGTCATTGAATCCACCAACATAGTTCACGAGGAATTCCGCATCCGGGTTAACCGATTCCAGACCGGCTCTGAAACCTTCTGTATATTTCTTGATTAATGGAACGTCCATCGCAGCAATCATGCCGACTTTGTCTGTTTTCGTAGACAGTCCAGCAGCTGCACCAAGCAGGTACGCTCCTTCATATTCATGGAAACCAACGCTACGAACGTTAGGCAGGTCAACGGTTGTGTCTACAATGGCAAAGGACTTGTCCGGATTCTCGGCAGCAACCTTTTTCAATGCATCTTCTGCCTGGAAAGTTGCTGTAATAATCAGATCATAGTTCTCAGCTACTGCAGCACGCAGATTTTGCTCAAATGCAGCCGGGTCAGTCGATTCGATCGTTTTGGTATCTACCTTGAATTCCTCGCCAGCTTTTTTGAAACCTTCATCCATCTGTACGAAGAACGGGTTGACCCCAATTTTTTCAGGAAGGACAAGTGCCATGCGTAGTGATTTTTCACTATCGCCACCTTGAGCCGATTGTTCGTCTTTGGAACCAGAATTTCCACAAGCCGCCAGCAAAATAGCCACCATCATGATCGATAAGACGAACGATAAACCTCTTTTCATTTTGAACTTTCCCCTTTTCACAATTCTTTTTTATAATCCTAGCGGATACTGTCGATCCTTGTCAATAAATCTTTGAGCGTATACACTAAACGGAATAAAATAGCTGATTTACATTCTACAAAGCGTCGGAAGGCGCTCTAAACCAAGTTTTTTTCCGTTGACATCCGAAGCTGCCCCATGCTAAAGTCAATCCAATTATTATATTCAGATAGGTTTTGTCAGAATTATAACGCAAGCTTGTTTATTTTCCTATCCTATTTTGAGGAGGCTATTCATTTGAAAAAAATCACCCAGATCACACTGGCCGCTCTGCTCGCCGCTCCGGTTACACTCAGCAGTCTCAGCTTGCCCGCTTCGGCATCCGCAGCATCGGCTACTCCCGCCGGACAAACTACCTCACAGGCGGTTAAAGGACCGGTAGCTCAAGCTCCTTCAGTCTATACCGAGAGTGCAGCCGATTACGCCCAATTCCTGCAGGCCAAATACAATATCCAATTGCCGCAGAAGTTAGCCAAGGGTGACTTCATCAAAGCAATTGCTGCCATTCTTGGAACAGGTCAAGCTGCACCTGCTACAGATGAAGCAAGTGACAGTGAAGTCAAGGCTCCGGCCTTCACTGATCTGAACTCCAATGATTCTGCGTATAAAGCTGCCGTTTCCTTATATAACAACGGTATCCTGTCCGGTACGGAAGTGCGTGCCAATGACAAACTGAGCACTTATGCTGCTGTCTTCATCGCAGTCAAAGCAGCCGGATTCAAAGAGCTGGCCTATACATATCCTGAAGACAAAACAACAAAGGCACTTGCTAAACTGGGCATTAGCCCAGGTCGCATTGAGGGACAAGCGGCGCAGGAGCTGGCCGCTGCCATTGATACCGGTTTGATCCCGGAAAGCCTGTACCCCGCTCTCCGTAAGGGCGGCGAAGCAAGTTCTGATTTTGCCAACATCTTGCTTGGACGGGTATTGACCAGTCAGGGCAAATACAAAAATGAAATTGGTCGTTCTGGCGATACTGACATTTACTCCAAATTGTACGCTGCCTATCGCACCGCTGATCTAATCGAAGCACCGGAACTTCGGACCATTGTGGATCAAGCACTGCGGGATGATCTCGTTACAGGTTACAATCTTAAAGACAGTCGCTTCGATTCCAACTTCATCGATGAACTGACCTTAACTTACGGGCATGATGATATTAAACACGCGGTACAGTTAATTGGATTGTTGCGTAGTGAAGGCATCGATGCGGACGTACAATTCCAGCCGAAGACTTCTGCCTTCATTTATTTGAAGGAATGGGGAGAGCCCAAAGAAACACCGGATTACAAGGTTACCCAGATCGAGAATGGCAATTACATTGCCTATGCCAAAGAATATGACATTCAGTTTGAATTCAATAACACAGCGGACAAAGCCCGCTTCAACGACATTATATTGAAGTATGCCAAAAAGAACAGCGATGACACCTCTGCCTTAATTCATGCTTCTTGGTGGCAGCCGCTGTATTACTCACCAACCACTCAGGCGGAATATCCAGTCATCGCCAACAATAAAATTTCGCTTGGCAACTATTATGCACAATCTTTCTCCCTTAAGGAGAATTCCAAGGCAATTCAAGAAGGATTCCGTAAGCTGGCCCCTGATGCGGACATTTCCAGTTACACCTTCTGGGTGGACCAACCGTTCTTCAATTATCTGAACGGGGAATCAGAATAAACTGAACGTATACCAAGTGAATTAAAACTCGCAATTTGACATAATATAAAGCCGTCTTTACCGAACTTTCCCATGGATTCGACCCATTGGTTCGTAAAGGCGGTTTTTGTTTTATTTTTTTGCAAAATTCTTCTCAAAAAAAATAATTTCATTGCAGGATTTACCAGTAAAAGGTCGAATAACATAGGTACACAAACACGCAATTACATTTACACATATCTGTAAGACAGGAGTTAATCATGGTATACGATGGCATTCTGCTCGGCTTGATCGTTGGACTGTTCCGGGAGGATTTCGGTATGGTCTCCACCAGTTTGCAGCTCTCAAGCTGCGAGGCGGCTGGATATTCCCGGTGCTGCTGCTGGCTCAGTTCTTCATCTTTTACTTGCAGGAAAGACTTGATTGGGTTGCATCCATCAACGGATACCTGTTTGCTGCCGTTTATGTCACAGGCTTAGCATTTTTGTGGCTTAATCGACATTACAAGGGTTTCACGCTGATCTGGATCGGTGTTTTCCTCAATTTCATCGTCATGGCGGTAAATGGGGGGCGTATGCCGGTTTCCGTGGATGCCTCTGCTGTTCTTGGGCCCTATTATGTGGACATGCTGCGCGAAGGCGGAGCGGTATCCAAGCACTATATGATGGATGCTTCCACACATCTTTCGTTTCTGGGCGATATCATCCCGCTGTCCAGTCCTTATCCGAGGACACAGGTGATCAGCATCGGCGATGTGGTCATGAACATTGGCATATTCCTGTTTATCCAGTACATGATGGTGAATCGAACCGGAGAAGCTTTGAAGCCAGTGAATTCCATCAGGCCTGAAGAGATTCGGACAGACTCCAAGGAAGGGAGGTCTTTTCCATGAAAAAATTCGAAGGCATTAAATATTCTCGTCTCGTTATCAACGCAATCATCGTAGCTTCTGTCGTTGTTGCATTGACTTCGGGATACAAGCTGGGCGGCTAGTACATATACTCGCCAACCATGACAAACAGGCTGCCAGCGGCCTGTTTTTTCTTTCTGGATTTTTGGGAGGTAACTTGTTATGTTATACATCAATATAGTACAAGCCGATATATTCACATCAAGAGCAGACTAAACCAAGCAGGAGAATTTTTATGAACTTTATTCGTAACCTTATCCATAAAGCAGATCGGAGCACCATGTATGTTGTGTTGCTTAGCTGCACAGGCATCGGTATTTTTCTGTATATGAACAAGTTGTCTTATCTCCATCTATCCTCTGACGAATGGGTAATGGTATACACGATGCTCGGTGCGGCGCTGATTTTGGATTACTTCACGTTTCAGATTCCGCCCAAAGGCAATCAGCAATCCATGGACTCTTCCGTGTACCTCGCCTGTATCTTCATGTTTGGTGGTGCATTCAGTCTGTCTGTACTGCTACCCGTTTCCCTCATACTGTTAATCAAGGATCGCAAACTCGCCTGGTGGAAGCATATCGTTAATTTCAGCATCTACAGCCTCATGATTGCTGGAGCCGCTTACGTATTCACTTGGACTGGAGGAATTCCGGGAGCACTGGATGGATATAACCTGCTGCCCTATTTTGCGGCACTTGCAGCCTACTTCATCATTAATACGATCACGCTAGGGCTGTTCTTTCATTTCTCGACAAAGGATGCATTACAGCAGATGAAGCGTGTGTTCGTCACCGAATCACTGCTCGTTTATTTATGTACATTGATTTTGGCGCTCGTGTTGACCATTCTCGTTGTGCACAACGGTGTTCTCGGCCTGCTGCTCTACCTCAGTCTTAGCATTCTGCTATCGCATGCGTTCAAACAGCTGTTCGTGATGTATCAGAGTATTGAGGAAAAGGCGAATACGGATCAACGCACAGGTTTGTTCAACCACAGTCATTTTGAAAGTATGCTGGAGAGCGAGCTTGGTAACGCCCGTTCCCAAGGAACCCCGCTTTCGCTGGGACTCATCGATATTGATGATTTCAAAAAGTATAACGACCGCTTCGGTCATCTCCAGGGCGACAGTCTGCTGGCCCTGCTCGGAGATTTCCTCATCCGGAAGACGGAGGGCACTCAGGTCACCGCCTTTCGTTATGGCGGCGAAGAGTTCACCCTGCTTATGCCAGGCATGGATCTGGACGAGGCCTATGCGTTCATGAACAAGTTGCGCAAGCAGCTGAACGACACCCCTTTTGAAGGAGTTGAAGTGTTTCCGCACGGTTGCCTCTCCTTTTCGGCAGGTGTTGCGCGTTATGAGGTTGATATGTACAACAAGTCACAACTCGTGGATCAGGCGGATAAAGCGCTATATTATGCCAAGAAACAAGGCAAAAACAATGTGCATCGCCACGGCAGCAATGACGGCATGGAGCATGAGATTGATCTGGTCCAGGATGTGCGCGATATTGAGCAGCAGCTCAACTTGTTCAGATATAAGGATATGGATACATTCAAACATTCCAAACGCGTATATAAATATGCCCTCGATTTAAGTGAGTTGCTGGAGCTCGATAATGTGGAAAAGCGAAATTTCGTGCTGGGTGCACTGATTCATGATATCGGAAAGCTCGAAATTCCGTGGTCCATCCTGAATAAGAAAGAAAAGCTTACCGCTGAGGAATGGGAAACGATCAAGGGCCATGTCACCTGGGGCAAAAAGATGGCTATGACCAACGAGCGTTTTGCCGATCTCATTCCCTATATCGAATTGCATCATGAACGGTATGACGGGGCAGGCTACCCTTATGGCCTGAAAGGCTCTGAGATTCCACGGTTGTGCCGGATGCTCACAGTAATTGATTCCTTCGATGCAATGACAACGGAGCGACCATATCAGGAAACGAAAAATGTGGATGAAGCAATCAAGGAACTGCAGATGTGCTCCGGTTCACAGTTCGATCCTGAGCTAGCCGAGCTGTTCATCCGATATATTCAGAAACGAACCGTGCAACAGCAACTTTTGTAACGCTCACCGAATATCCCCTTATTAAAGCCAAAAGCGCTACCCCCGGTCTGATCGGGGATAGCGCCATTTTCATGTTCATCATGGAATGAATCATGCACGAGACTACTTTATTCTTGTGCAGATTCTGCGTTATCGAGTGGTATTCATTTCGTGTGAAGTCTGATGCAGCTCTTTAATCATCTGCTGCAAAAACATGTTATCCTGACGACTGATTCCGTGCTGATTGTCTTGAAGAAGCATTTGATGAATGTTCTTCTTGAGCAACTCGCTGCGACGTTCCAATACCTCTTGATTCATGTTGTTGCGTTCACTCCTTAACATCTTTTGTAATGAATTTGTGTTCTATATAAGTATAGAGGACCTCCTCCAATAGGGAAAATGGATACAGCCCCGCTCATCTGTACTCATCAAGGCTCACCCTGCGTGACATAATTTCACCCTATGTTGTTCTTAGATATCCTTCTAAATGCTCCCTTATCCACCGAGGTTCCTTCAAAGAAAGCCAGACTAGGGTCTGAAGCAAGCATGCGTTATAATGGTGCCAACCCTCGAAACGGATACATATAAAAGTGGACCTTATATCAAAGGAGTTCTGTATTCATGTCATACAAACAAATTAAATGGATGATTCTGCTGGTCCCCACATTCACGGTTGGCCTCTGGGAATACATCCGTCATCAATTCCTGATGCCCTACCTTTCCATGGATGCGGGTAACTGGCTTACCCCCTTATCCTTTACCTCATAAGCGTCACCTTGCTAAGTCGCTTATTCAACATGCTGGAAAGTGCCAGGGCTGCTCTGGAACAGGAGCGTGCCTCCAAAGCGGCACTCGAAGCTCGGGATCAACTGGCTCGGGAGCTTCACGACGGCATCTCGCAGTCTCTTTCTCCTGTCGGTAAAAACAGACAAGGCCGAGCGCAGTTTAGCTGGAAGTGGTTACGAGAATGAAATCCAAGACATCCGCAAAACCGTACACGAGGTTAACGCCTATGTACGGCAGGCCATTGCCCAGCTTCGCTATGTCCCTGGACAAGCGGCAGTACCAGAGGGAACTTCCCTGCTGTCACAGGTGGAATTGCTTGTACAAGAGACGGTGCCTTCGGCGCGTCTGGAGTGGGATCTGGACAGCACCTTCTTCTCCCCAAAGGAGCAGGTGGAGCTGCTCGCCTGCATTCGTGAAGCACTGCTCAATGTTCGCAAACATGCCCGGGCTACAGATACTCGGGTGATTGCAGAAGGAACTCCTTTTGTCTGGTCGATCTTCATTCAGGATAACGGTGTTGGTGTGAGCGGAGATCCGCTTCACTTGAAGGATCGGTACGGCCTGCGAATTACGAAGGAACGTGCAGCTCAGATGGGCTGGTCTTTCGCCCTCGATTCAAGGCCAGGCTACACACGAATAACGATTGGAAAGGGGCATGATTAATATGGAACTTGTACGGGTATTGGTCGTCGATGATCACGCGCATGCGCGTGAAGCGATCTGCAGTATTTTATCCGAGGATAGCCTGTTTGAAGTGATTGGGACCGCTTCGAATGGAAAGGAAGCGCTGGAGCTTACCGGGCAATGGATGCCCGATCTTATCCTGATGGATGTACAGATGCCAGATATGGATGGACTCGAAGCCACCCGGCAGATCAAACTGCGCTTTCCGTATGTCATTATCGTCATGGTCACGGTATCGGATGATGTCACGTACCTGTTTGAAGCGTTGAAGCAGGGGGCTCAAGGATATTTGCTCAAAAATCTGGCTCCCTCCACCTGGCTCGAATACCTTCGCGCCATCGTCAGCGATGATGCACCCCTGAGCAAGGAGCTTGCCTATCGAATTCTCCAAGAGTTCCCTGCGCCTCGCACTGAAGATGTACCCGATAATCCGCTGACTACGCGGGAGCTTGAGATTTTGCAATGGGTATCTGCGGGATATACCAATCGTGAGATTGCCGACCAACTTGGCATTTCGGACCAAACGGTGAAGAACCATCTGAAGAATATTTTACAAAAATTGCAGCTCGAAAATCGTGTACAGCTAACCCGCTATGCATTGGAAAGCGGACTGGCGGGTCGTAAGCTTCGGAAATAGAGGAGCATTCATGTTTTTGTCACAATTCTATGGATCATTTCGTTTTTTTATAGCCCAATGTAGTCATACGGTGTTATTTTGGACAAAGTTATAATGGTATAGATTGTGCTTGGTTGACAAAGAATGACTTACAATTCTAGACCTAAGGGTGATGATTTTTTGATTTTGAGTAGATTCACCATGAAATTGGGCAAACGGCACTGGGCACTGATGGTCGCCCTGATGTTATTGTGCTGCCTTGTTATGCCGCAATGGGCATCTGCCCATGCTTATATCGTGCAGGCCTCACCGGGTGAAAATGAACTGGTGGCGACTGCACCAGAACGCCTGACTCTGGAGTTTAACGAGTCTTTGCAAACGGCCTTTTTTGATATTAAAATCACCGCACCGGACGGAACACAGGCAGATGACGGGAATGTGCATGTCGATGAGGATCGTCCTCATATTCTGGAGACCGGTCTGCGGACCGGACTTGGAAACGGAACCTACGCTGTGAATTGGAAGGCCGTATCTGCCGATGGTCACCCAATTCAGGGAGCCTATGTGTTTCACATCGGGGAACCATCCGGCGCTCCTGCCGGTTTCGCGGATTTAGCCTCAGGTTCAGGCCAGGCTGGCGGACCGTTAAAATGGATTTTGTCGCTGACCGACTGGATTCAATATCTTGCGTTGTCTGTGATCCTGGGCACACTTGCTTTCCTGCTGTTCCGAATTGCCCCTCAGTCCATGGCGAGGGAGCCGCTGGAAGTCCCAGGAAGCTACAGGCTGTTATGGATCAGTTATGGCGCCGCTTCTGCTGCCGCTCTGATCAGCCTGCCCCTGAACACATTGTATGAATCAGGCGTTGCCATCGGGGAGTTCAGCTGGGCATTGATGGGCAGTGCACTCAAATTGACGTCATTTGGCCAGATCTGGATGGTACAAATGCTCATTGTGATGCTGCTGGCGGTTACCATCCTTTCCGGCTATGACCGGGATCGCTCACTGCGTACCCGCATCTGGTCCTCCTACGGATCACTCGTCCTCGTTCTTGGCTGGTTGTTCACCCATGCCATGACCGGACATCCGGCTGCGGCAGAACAACGCGCGCTCGCCATCGCAATGGACTTCGTTCATCTGATCGGAGCCGCTTTCTGGATCGGGGCATTAACCGCCATGGCCGTGTGCCTGCCTCCGCTCGCAGATAAACTGCCTTCCACTGTGCGAGGAGAGGTCTATTGGACAGCTATCCGGCGCTTTACAGCCTGGGGCATTGGTGCTGTTGCTGCTCTCGTCGCTACGGGAATATATAGCAGCCTGATTATTTTGCCAGCACCTATACTTACGTCCCTGTTTACAACGGCGTATGGTCTTGTGCTTATCGCCAAAGTTGTCTTGCTTGTTGTGATGCTTGTATTAGCCTGGCGTCATGCCAGAATGGCACGTGCAGGCAGCGGCAACCGACTCGCTGGAAGTCTGAAGGCCGAACTGATTGCCGGAGCCGTCGTCCTTGCGCTTGCTGCCGTGCTGACACATCTGTCACCCGGACAACCGGCAGCCGTAGGGCCTTATAAAGAAGTGCAGACTATGGATGACGGAACTACGATTACGCTTCAGGTAAGTCCCAATCGTACCGGTGAGAACCAGTTCAAGGTTGACGTGAAGAAACCGGACGGCAGTACAGTCAACGATCTGGAACAGATCACACTGTCACTGACCCACCTGGATATGGATATGGGCATTTACGAGATTACGATTCCAAAAAATGATACTGGCGTATATGAGGCAGAAGAATATATCTCCATGCGAGGACGCTGGAACATCAAGGTGCATCTGCTAACTCGAACCCTGGATTCGCTGGATAGCGAATTTGAGATCGACACCGCTAATCCGTAGGTATAAGCCATTCAGATTTGAAACGCGACTCAATCTAAAATCAGTGTCTCAACAAGCTGCAATTGTAGTGAAGGGGACGAAATCGATTCTGGAAAAGTGCAACGTTCGCCTTTATTCCCGGATTTTCACTTATAAAGTGAATCCAAAAAATCTGGGAATAACAGCGATTGAAAGAACGATTCGTAACCGGAACGGTGACTTTGCTGCACATCAGGCACTTATTTTAGAAAATGGGCCGAAACATAAATGATAAGAAATTGAGAGGGGTAAATTATTTTGAAAAAAACATCATGGACTTCCAAACTGACATCCAGCCTTACTGCTGGAGCCGCTGCGCTGATGCTGTTCGCCGGATTCGCCAGTGCACACGTTACCGTTAACCCAACCGTGGCACAGACAGGTGCATGGCAGACGTATAGCATCAAGATTCCATCCGAAAAAGAGCTGCCTACCACCAAAGTTACGCTGAAAGTACCGCAAGGCGTTGCATTCAAGCAATACCAACCACTAGCAGGCTGGAAAATCTCTACCGAAAAAAATGATGCGAATGAAGTAACGTCAATCACTTGGGAAGTGGACGGAGATAACGAAGGAATTCTGGCTGGTCAATTCCAGCAATTCAACTTCGTAGCACAGAATCCGGATACCGAAACAGAAGTAGCTTGGGATGCATTCCAGTATTATAGCGATGGTAGCATCGTGGAGTGGACAGGCGAACCAAGTGACAGCAACCCGCACAGCATCACAGCCATCAGCCAAGATCCTGCGGCTACAGGTAATGCTGCTGCAGGCGGAGGTCATGATAGTGCAGGCACTGCTGGTAATGCGGGTCATGATGATAAAGCAGCAACAGGTGATGATACAAAAGCAAACGACGATACCACTTTGGGTGACGCGTTGAACGACACCGTTACGGGTGAGCCAAACAACACGGATTCAGACCCAGGCACATTGAAGCTGCAACAGGCAACACTGATCGTATCGATCCTGGCGTTGATCATGTCCTTCCTGGGAATCGCTCTGGCAACCCGCCGCAAAAAACGTTAAGAGTTAATTGAGAGTTAACCTGCAGTCTACTATGTAGATAGAAAAGAAAGGAGCCTTTGGCATACGGGTCTATTCCCGATGTGCCAAGGCTCCTTTTTGTTATCTGTATGCTCGCGCAGACTTCAATTCCAAACTCATACTTACCACCACTGGCTAGAATTGCTTCATTTACGCACTTACGGCACCCTTACGACTCTTTCCTTTACCGTTCCTGATCCGTCTGGATCATGATTTCAATATATTGCAGCAAGTTCTTCTTCTGTTGTTCAATGGACTGTATCCGTCCAGACAGACCTGCGAAGAACGCTTCGATCTGCTGCCTTGTATAATCAGCCGATTGGCCCTTCCAGTCGTCGAGACGGTTGTATAGGCTTCTTGCCTCCTGCTCATCAGCCTGGAGACGGGCAAGCAGCTGGGTTAATTCCTTTTCAGCAATTCGGAGATCATTCAACTCAACCAGCAATTGACCGCTCACTCGCGTTCCTCCCTCCCTTATGTAATTTCTACTCGCCATACCCTTTGCGCAAAACTCTATTTAAAACTGACCTGACTCTCATCCGCCTGACGAAATGCTTTGGCCTTCTCTTCAATAAAGTTCAAGAACTGGCTCGTATGCTTCATATGCCATGTGCTCAATTCGTTAATAGATGCATCCAGCTGGGTGACGATAGGTTCGAGCCTGCGGCTTCGGCTGGAATGCAGGTATTGGGCCATCCGACTTCGCACCTTATTCAACTCTGCATTGCACTGCTGTGCATTCTGCTTCCATCGGCCTGCAACACTTTTGAGTTCTTCTGGCGTTACCTGAATCAGGCCAGATCCCCCTGCTGCTGCGCCCATGCTTCTTGCAAGGCTGCCTGCTTGCCCACCCAGATTCCACATGAATGCCGCCAGATCGGACAGGACATTGGACGGCTGACGTGGTGAATAACTGATTTGCTCGCCTGTAACCGGATCATATAGATCGTTGGAAATATAGCCGTTCTCGAACTTGTACTGTTTCAGGCCGTGATACTCTTCGCCACCAAAGGTGTTACTGATTTTATCCCACATGCCCATGTCATCATTCATATCCTTGTAGTTGGAATTAATGTAATACATGGAGCCTACATGACGATCGTATCCACCAAAAAATCCGCTGGTTACAAAATCTCCGGGATGCCCATAGTTGATGATTTGACTATCAAAACCACCCTCTTCAGCCTTTCGTTTCGCCTCTGGCGTGAGACTGGATATCACGGATGGCGCGCTGAACGTCACCGCGGATAGTCCTGTGTAAGCAGCTGCATACTGGGCATTCCCTCCGCCAAGCGAATGTCCTGTCAGCGAAAAATCCAAGTCCTTGTATTTTTTCTGCATATCTCTGGCGTAGTCTTCCGCTTCATACATTTGATTGGGGCCCAGTCCGATGGTCTTATCCAGCTTTTTATCCAGTTCCCCCACAGCATTCTCTACCGTAGTGATCCCGGTAACATCTCTTACCTTCTGGATTCCATGAGCCAGCCAATCTGGCGTCAGGTTTGTACTTTGTTCGATTTTTCGGCCAAGCTCAGGCAAACCAATTTGAGCATCCGCATAATAATCAGGGGTACTGCGATCCAACGACGCACTTCCCTCTGTACCCCGATAAGCGATAACCGCCTGTTTGGTCTCCGGATTATAGAATGTCACCGCATCGAAACCGGATTTTTTGTTTCCGTGTGTATCCTCTAGAACTTGCCATCCGGGAAGATTCTCGAACTCAATACCTGATTTCAGATTCTCGTAAGCTAATTCAGACATCTTGTTGTATGTTTCATCATCAATCTTCGGTGATTTACTCACAACCGCTGCACCTCCAAGAAAATCCATCCTGAATTATGATTTTATTTGTTAAACGGCTCATAGCCCTTAGCGATGATGGCTTCCTTTATTGCTGGACTCATGCCAAAGTTTTTGATTTTTTTGTCCTCATAGTCATACGAGATCGTAAATTCTTGCTCTTCATGAGCAACCACATGTCCTTCCATAGCAATCGAATCAAGCGCCATCTCAGGTAACAACTCTTTGTTCGTGATGACTACATCCAGTTCATATTTATTTTTCAGATATGTTACAGCTTCGGCTTCCGCTTCTTTAAAATAAGCCTGTTTTTCACTTTCCTTCATATTCTGACACCCTCCCAAAATGAAAGTGGATAGTATGGTCAACAAAAATACACATGCGAGTTGTCGCTTCAACCTCATATCAATCACCTTTTCTTTTCTATTCATGAATGTCCATATTGAACTTCTGGTCACATTTCTCGCAGAAGCTTCATCATGATGTAGCCTATGCAATAAGGAGCCAGCGTATATCCACCCTTTTCTTCTGTTATCTGCATCATAGTACAAAATCAACAGGATCACATCGGCTGTTAGCATCGTTTTTGTGTAACTTTGTTCCTAAATGATTCCAATAGGGCATTTCGGTGTACATTACCCATTTCCCTGGATTTTGTATCAGTTCCATGATTTTTTATTTTGCTTATACAAAAAAAGAGCCTGCTCCAGAGAGCGGCCCTAAACTTGCCATTATCCATGCTTTACTCCAATACCATCCGCAGCGCGGTCAGTGCAATCCCGATCACAAAGCCGGTAACGGCCCCGTTAATTCGAATCCATTGCAGGTCCTGTCCTACCTTATCCTCAATTAACGAGATCAATGAGGCATTATCCATTTTGTCGACATTTTCACGCACGAGGTTGCCGATCTTGGAATGGTTTTTCTCCAGCAGCGTCGTTACGCCTTCCACAATCTTCGCATTCAACCCTGCCAACAATGCTTCATCGGAGCGCAGATCAGACAATACTCGCTCAATCGCAGGCAGCGCGTACGTATCCACATACTGACCATCTTCCATCGCAGTAAGCGCCTTATCCCTCAATTCGACCAGTTTGTTCAGCACGGTTTCCTCTGCGTTCCATCCGTCCAGCATGTTGTTTTTCCAGCCGTTGACTCCATCCTGCACATGCTCACTCATCGCTAGCCGGACCACCTGGGTTCGCATTAGATCAAGCACTTTATAACGAAGGGCGCTGCCTTCCCGCTTCATGTCCTCTACCCGATCAAATAGATACCCTTGCAAAATGCTGCCCATACGCTCCTCGTTCAGATAGCCCATGAACGCATTCATCGCAAATTGCATTAATCCATTCATCTGGATTCCGCTGATCGCCTTTAAGCCGCTTTCGCCTAAAAACATGATGGTCTCCGGTTTCACCAGCCACTCCTCTGCCTGTTTCAGACCGTAGTCCAGCGCTTTGGCATCATATCCACGCTCACTCATCTGGATCGAAGCCCGTTCCAGAATCGGACCCAGGTCGAAGGCACCCGCCTGTGATTTGATCTCACCCGCAACCAGTGGAGCGATCTGCTCCAACGGCAGGCCTGCAAGGATACGTTTGCAGAGTGTATCGATCATACTTTTGACTCCATCGTTGTGAAGTTCCCGTTTCATGGTGTCCAGAACGATTTCTGCCGCCTTGAAACCCGCAATTTTCTCGGTGATACTATCCTTGTTCAACAAGTTATTTTCCACTGCGGAAACGAGGCCTTCCGTCAATTTGTCCCGATTTTTGGGCAGCAATGCCGTATGGGGAATCGGAATACCCAGTGGATGACGGAACAACGCTGTTACAGCGAACCAGTCCGCAAGTCCACCTACCAACCCCGCTTCAAATGAGCCTACCAGCAGTTTGCCTACAACACCGCCCTGAAAAGGCAACGACGCGGCAAACCCCGCCCCCATAACGACGAGAGACCAGGCTGCTGCTTTTTTGGTTTGTTTAGGTTTAGCCATTGTATTCTTACTCCTTTATCGTTAATCACACGGGTTCAATGACAGCCTACGCTCCCGTGCTCCTCTGTTCTTTAGGTGATCTCTTCAATAGGAAAGCTTCTGTTTCCATATTTCGTATACTTCATCTTATCACCCGTACGCGTCAAATCCAAACCTCTGGCTGGTGAAAAAGGATAAATGAGGGGTTTTTCCTATCGAAATGGTCGTATTCTTTTCCATTACCAAAAAGGTTTTAGTATAATCAATACAGACGGCCTTCCATTTAAGATTGGCTGGCGATCAGCAGGGTAATTACATAAGGAAATAATGAATGAATCAGAGGAGGAATTTCGGACCATGAAACACGTGCAGGATACAACGACACTTTACAACGGAGTCAAAATGCCTTGGCTGGGTTTTGGCGTATTCAAAGTTAAAGACGGAGAAGAAGTGGTTGAAGCCGTTAAAACGGCCATTCAGGCAGGTTATCGCAGTATCGATACAGCGAAAGCGTATAACAACGAAACGGGTGTAGCTCAAGGTATTCGTGAATCCGGAATCGCCCGTGAGGATCTGTTCATTACCACCAAAGTGTGGAACGGGGACCAAGGTTACGAATCCACACTGGCTGCTTTTGAAGCAAGCATGGAACGTCTCGAACTGGAATATCTGGATCTCTATTTGATCCACTGGCCTGTCAAAGGCAAGTACAAGGATACATGGAGAGCGCTGGAGAAGCTCCATAAGGAAGGACGCATCCGCGCCATTGGGGTGAGTAACTTCCAGATTCACCATCTGGAGGACCTGATGACCGATGCCACCATTAAACCTGCTGTGAATCAGGTGGAACTGCATCCGCTGTTGATCCAAACAGAGCTTCGGGAGTATTGCAGCAAACATCAGATCCAGATTGAAGCCTGGTCTCCACTGGGTCAGGGACATCTGCTGGAGCATCCGCTTTTTCAGGATATTGCTGCCAAGTACAGCAAGTCACCCGCACAAGTCATTCTGCGTTGGGATCTGCAAAATGGCATCGTGACCATACCTAAATCCATCACACCACAGCGCATTCGCGATAATGCGGACTTGTATGATTTCGAGTTGACCACGGAAGAAATGGAACGTATTAGTCAACTGAACGAGAACAAGCGCTTTGGTTCCGATCCGGACAACTTTAACTTTTAACCTATAATCAGGATATCAACCATCTAAAAATCCCGATTCGGATGCACACGCACCTGATCGGGATTTTGCTTGTTCATTCATGGTTATATTAACCCTTGGAAACCAATTTGAAATCATCAAAATGGAAACCTGGCGCTACAACGCACGTTACCAGTACAGGCTCATCACCGAGGGGACGTGCTGTTTGCCATACTCCGGCTGGAACGAGCACCTGCGGTGATTGCCCAGCAGCAATATCCATACCCAGCACGTGTACTTCTTCATTTCCTGGGTTTTCCCCGTTGCCGCCCAATTTCAATTCAATTGGACTGCCGCTATGCCACAACCAGAGTTCGTCGGACAAAACGGTATGCCATTCCGAAACTTCATGTGAGTGCAGCAGGAAGTACGTCGAACTTGCCGAGAAGCGAGGGCCTGAGTATGTATCCGGCAATACGGATTGCGGAATCTGATACGATGCCTTCCATTCTTCCTTATACCAACCACCTTCAACATGTGGCTGCATATTCAGTGCAGCAACGAGTGGCGATAATTCATGTGTCGTCATATTCTGTTTCCTTCCTTCCAAATCAAATTGGAGACACTCCTATCCAGAGTTTAGCCCCACTCCCCCTACTGTAAAACATGAATAGACTTTTGTCACCTTTACAGCATATATAGGCTTGCCCAAAATCATTCCAATAACAATCACAACCAGCTCTATTCATTTAGCCCGGGTGGCCCCTCATCCAAATGATAGCGTTTACAACAAACTGGATTTTCCGTTATGATATGGATATTAACCGTAGATCAGCTGGCGCAGAGGGGAGACGGGTTATGAGTGTTATAGAAGATCGGATTGGACCCAAATATCGGATTGGCGAGAATTCATTCACCATTGAACACATGAGCAGACACGATGGAAACGCTATGCCACAGCCTCACGCGCATCCTTTTTACGAACTGTACTATCTGCTTGAAGGAGAACGGGTTTATTCCATGAATGGTCAGCTTCTTACCGCCCGCAAAGGTGATTTGATCCTGATCAATCCCCATGATGAACATACAACATCCAAAGGAAACATTCCCGGCTTTGAACGAATTCTGATCGGATTCTCGCCTTCATTTGCCACCGGGATGGAGCTCGGAATATGTGGTCTGCTTCCTTTTGATCGTTCAAGGATGCTGCATTTTCCTGATGCGGAACAAGCCGAGATCGAACGAATGCTGTGGCAGATGCTGCAAGAATGCAAGGAGCGCCGACCTCATTACGAAATCGTGGTGAGAAGCCTGCTCACCCAGGTCCTGATCCTCATCCACCGGGTCGAAGAGCATACTCGGCAGTCCTCTCCGGTTTCGCCTCATCCCATGCAGGATAAAATCAGTGAAATCGTTACTTACGTGAACAATCATTATACCGAGCCCCTTACATTGGAAGAGGCCGCAGCACGATTTTACATCAGTCCATCCTATTTGAGCCGGATGTTCAGCCGTTTTACCGGATTTCGCTTCAGCGAATATTTGCGTGTTACACGGGTTCGGGAGGCACAGAGACGTTTACTGTCCACTCAGGAGCGGGTGCAAATGATAGCGGAGAAGGTTGGATTTGAGCATACAGCCCATTTTAATAAAACGTTTAAACAGGTGACCGGGACTACGCCGCTTCGCTATCGTAAAGAACATCGATAGGTCGTTCCAGCGACTGGCGAATCCGGACGTCTGACATATGACAACCTATCATGACACCGCGCGCCAGAAAATGCCCGCGGTGATAGGCTAATCCGAACCCTTTCTACCTGCGAATCAATACACCACTTCTGACTTCAGGACCCACGGAGATCTGGCGCCCCTCTGTATCTGCATCACTTTCCCGGCATACGATTCCTGCCGATTCATGCCCCGTCACCATCAGAAGTCGACTATCTGCGCCCACACCCTCAATCGCCTCCAGCTCCGCACCCTTACACTGATGCAAATGAATCAACGGTCCTTCAGTAATTTGAGCAGTCATTTCGGCGATTCGCAGATGCTTCGCATGAGCGCACTGCACCCGTTACGGGCCGCCACCGTATATCCCTGGATGACCAGACCGTCCAAAGGCATCTCCGGCAGGCCACTCACCAACAACGCCGTCTCCGCCCCTGCACAGACCACATCCGAAATTCGAATATCCCGGAACACCGGGGTCTCTTCGCTGACTTCCTGGGACAGATCGCTACCGCGAGCCGAACCCTCCTGATTGGCATAGAAAAGGAAAACGAGATAGCTTCCATGATGATATTCTTCATATAGATGCGCTCCACCTGAATATCTTCAACGACCCCGCCACGCCCACGTGCGCTTTTGAAGCGAAGCCCAATATCCGTTCCAATAAATGTACAATCCGAGACCCGCACGTGCCGCACGCCACCGGACATCTCACTTCCGATTACAAAGCCGCCATGACCGTGATACACGGTGCAATCCCGAATCGTAATATACTCCGAGGGCAGACTGAGCTCACGGCCTTCAGCATCCTTGCCGGATTTCAGGCAGATCGCATCATCCCCCACATCGAATACACTCTGCTCCACAATGACATGACGGCAGGATTCGATGTCCAGCCCATCCCCATTCTGGGAAAACCATGGATTCCGCACACTCACGTTACGAATTGTAATATGCTCGGATGCCCAAGGATGCAGATTCCATGCCGGCGAATTCTGGAACGTCGGGCCGTCCAATAACACCCGTTTACACTGGCGCAAGCTAACCATGTTGGGACGCAAAAAATCTCTGACTTCTTCATAAGCAGCCAAATCATTCACTTGTTCCAGATGCAGACGATTGGCAATCACATCGCCTTCAAGGGCAGAAGACGAGGGCCACCAAATGGCTTCATCTCCATCAGCATGCTCCACTACACCGCCCGAAGAAACCAGTCGACTCCACTGCGATGCGGTCATCTTGGATCGCTTCACCGGACGCCATGCCTCTCCACCGCCATCCCAAATCCCCTCACCCGTGATCGCAATATCCTCCAGATGCTCACCATCAATGGGCGACTGACACCGCACCGCCTGCCAACCTTCGAAGCTGGACGCAATCAAGGGATATTGGTCGAAATTGCGGCTGAACGTAACCAGAGCACCTGCCTGAACATGAAGCTCAATCCGACTGCGGAGCACAATGGGACCTGTGAGCCAGACGCCCGCCGGGATGACAATCCGACCACCACCCGCTTCTGAACATGCTGCTATAGCCAACCGAAATACCTCCGTATTATCCGTCAAGCCATCCCCTACTGCTCCATAATCCGTAATCTGAAAATCTCGTGTAGGGATGACAGGTAAACTCACTTCATAAGCCTTCATATCGGAACCAATACCTTCTCCTGTACCAAGTGGGGAATAATATGTATTCATCGTTCAGAACATCCTCTCTACCTATAATTGGACCGGACTGTCTTTACTATTGCACGACTTCCTGGTAAGCGCATTCTCGCTCCATCATATCAATGGTGCAGAGCGTAAGGTTGAGCTTTTTTGCCATGTAGGATGAAAAATTTGATGTTATTTGTTTTATAAACAGAGTCATAAAGTAAACATCCCTTTCAGTATACTATATACATCTATTCCAATGGTTGTAAAAGAACTAGGAGAATCGATTCATTTTTCTGTCAGGATTCGTCACAACGACACCAATAATATGACAAATATATAACACAGTTACTGGCTATAGCCCTATAAAACCCATTACTTATGTCATGTTTTATCACAAACCAATTGCCTTTAGCAGGATGAGTATGTATGATTAAATAACTAGTTTCAATTTATTCCTTAATATCCCTTTTCAAACAGACGTTGCAGAAAGGATGGGGTACTCTTGATTGAATTTAGGGGTGTTCAGAAGCATTTCGGTCATTTTCATGTCCTCAAGGATATTCATCTTCACATTGAAGAAGGAGAGGTCGTTGTCATTATCGGCCCTTCCGGCTCAGGCAAAAGCACCTTGCTGCGCTGTATCAACCGTCTGGAAACGATTACCGAAGGTGAACTTGTCGTCAGTGGTGTCCCTTTACATCAGAAAAAGGTGGACATCAACCTCTTCCGCCGTGACATCGGCATGGTATTTCAACACTTCAATCTCTATCCTCACAAAAAAGTCATCGATAACATTACCCTTGCACCCATGAAGGTGCGTAAACAACCCAAAGCACAGGCAGCCTCTACGGCAATGAAGTATCTGACCCGGGTGGGCATTGCCGACAAAGCAGACAGTTATCCTTCCCAGTTGTCCGGTGGACAACAGCAGCGTGTAGCCATTGCAAGAGGTCTCGCCATGGAGCCCAAAATCATGCTTTTTGATGAACCCACCTCTGCGCTGGACCCGAAATGATCGGGGAAGTTCTGGATGTCATGCGATCGCTCGCCCATAACGGAATGACGATGGTTGTCGTTACACATGAGATGGGATTTGCCCGCGAGGTCGCAGACCGGGTCATCTTCATGGATGAAGGCCGGATTGTGGAAGAAGCCGCCGCCGCTGAATTTTTTGACAACCCGAGAGAAGAACGGGCCAAGCAATTCCTGAGCCGTCTGATTCACCACTGAGAATAATCCATTTTGAAAGGGGTCTTTACCAAATGAAAAATGTATTAAAGTGGCCGTCGTTTATGCTTGTTTTGATTCTATCCCTTGTATTGTCCGGTTGTAGTACCGGAGAGGAAAGCAGCAGCGGTGGTTCTGGTGGAAATACGGAAGCTAAAGGCACGATTGAACAGATTAAAGAGCGCGGCAAGCTCATTGCCGGCGTGAAATACGATACCAAATTGTTCGGTTTGAAAGACCCCGCAAGCGGCGAAGTTGAAGGCTTCGATATTGATATTGCCAAAGCCCTTGCCAAACAGATTCTTGGAGACGAAACGAAGGTAGAACTGAAGGAAGTAACGTCCAAAACGCGCATTCCGATGCTGCAAAACGGCGACATTGATATCATCATCGCTACGATGACGATTACGGATGAACGCAAGGAACAAGTGGATTTCAGCGATGTCTATTTTGAGGCCGGGCAATCCCTGCTTGTGAAAAATGACAGCGCAATTACCGGTCTGGAAAGTCTCGGCGGTGTGAAGGTACTTGCCGTCAAAGGCTCTACTTCTGCACAAAATATTCGCGAAAAGGCCCCGGATGCCGAAGTGCTCGAATATGACAATTACCAGGATGCCTTCACAGCCCTCAAAGCAGGTAAAGGCGAAGCACTGACGACCGATAACATTATCCTGATCGGCATGCAGCAGACCGATAACAACTACAAGCTGGTTGGTGGCAATTTCACCAGTGAACCTTACGGCATGGCGATTCGCAAAGGCGACACGGCCTTCGTCGAAGAAGTAAACAGCCTGCTCAAAAGCATGAAGGACAGCGGTGAATATGATACGTTGCACGAGAAATGGCTGGGCAGCAAGCCCGAGTAACCCCGATTAATGATGATTAAGCAGCGACTTCGCCTGTGATATGCGATGCATGGGCAGAGCGCAGTCGCTGTTGCAACATCTGGAGAACGGAGGCTTCGCCTACATGGGCAAATTGGACTTCAGTATACTGATCAAACACTCGGATCGATTTCTGGAAGGTTTCCTCAATACCATCCAGGTGAGCATCATGGCCCTGATTGGCAGCTTTATTCTTGGGCAATTATGGCCATCTTTCGCATCTCGCCCATCAAACCACTCAACTGGATCGGCACGGCCTTTGTGGAGTTCATCCGTAACATCCCCCTGCTGCTCGTCGTGTTTTTCTTCTATCTCGGATTGCCTGCAATGGGCATTTCACTGGATGGATTTATCTCGGGTACACTCGGCCTGACGATCTATACAGCCGCCTTCATTGCCGAAGCAATCCGGGCAGGCATTCAGACGGTCCCTCGCGGGCAGCTGGAAGCCGCAAGATCATCGGGTCTGTCCTACGTACAGGCCATGAACCTGGTCATTCTGCCGCAAGCAATCAAAATTGTACTGCCGTCCATTGGCAATCAATTTATCAATCTGGTCAAAAATTCATCCATCCTTGCGGTCGTGGCTGGTATGGATCTGATGTATTTTGCCGATCTGATCAACTCGGATACATTCCTGCCGCTGAGTGTTTACACCATTGTTGCCCTGTTCTACCTGGTGTTGACCTTACCGCTCAGCTTCCTGGTTCACTATATGGAGCGAAGGTTCGGACAAAGTGATGCTGACGCCAGCCGCACCAAAGGCAAACCGAAAAAGACCAAACCAACGGGTCAGGTCACCTTGTAACACTCAAACTATTTCTCTCTGTGTTCAGCACACCCGTTCAAGCTGTATCTCTACTCTAATATGTTATGCAATCACTGTTCCAAATATTTACATTTTATGTCCGCACACAGAAGGAGGCTGATGAATCATGGACTTTAGCGGGGCCTACGCCTGGCCCAACCTTCGTTTCCTGCTGCACGGATTCCTGATTACCTTGCAAGTGGCAGGGTTGTCGATTGTATTCAGCTTTGTACTCGGCACGGTGCTCGGTACCGTTCGATACACCCGAATTCCGGTCCTGTCACAGATTGTGGCTGTTATCGTGGATACGATCCGGAATCTGCCGCTGCTGCTGATCATTTTCTTCATCCATATCGTACTGCCCCAGCTGGGGATCAAAATGTCCGTCTTCTGGTCCACGGTTGTTGGACTGAGTCTGTTCGAAGGTGCCATGATCGCAGAGATTGTCCGCAGCGGCCTCAAATCGATTGAACGCGGTCAGGTCGAAGCAGCCCGCTCCTCGGGCCTGAGCTATATGCAGACACTCGGCGGCATCATCATGCCCCAGGCTTTGCGGCGCATGTCACCACCGATGGTGAGCCAGTTCATCTCCTTGTTGAAGGATACGTCACTGGCGATCATCATCTCCCTGCCAGAGCTGATGCACAATGTGCAGATTCTCGGAGGTCAGAGCTTCGATTACGTCATCCCTGCCCTGCTGCTCGCAGCCGTATTGTACTTTGTTATTAACTACACGCTGTCCATTGTGGCGCGACGACTTGAAGCACGAATGACTTAATGATCGGAAGAAATAAGGCATGAAGGAATATAAATCATGAAGGAACTTTCGCCTCATCGTTGATTAGATATGAAGGTAATAGACATGAGGAAATAATCAAATTAACGAAAAGAATGAAAGTGTCCAAAAAAACTCCCAATCCAAGTATCAGTGGATTGGGAGTTTTTTTGGACCTACAGTTATGCTCATAAATTCACGAACTTCCCACCCATTTCTAACGAACTGAGGGAAGCTTATCTAGCCATTTTTGAGACCGTTTCTAATCTAACGAATCGTAGACGCTCTATTCCTCCGATTCCCCCGCTATTACCCGCTAATTCAGTGTTTTGAGTAAAATAGCTTCACTGAGATTCGTTACATTTTTTATTTCAGCTTATATCCCCAAATTAGACGTCTCAGGTTCGTTAAAATTTTCGACCCAGCGATTAAATAAACACCCGCACCACTCCCACTACTTCGCCCACAATCAGCTCATCCTTAGATCGCCGCTCCGTTACGGCGTAGTTCCTTTTGTAGCACCGCTATCGGCAGCTCCAACGGATCTAGCTTCATCTGCACAGCTAAAGCAGCGGCTGTTCCGCGGCTTGCCCTGTAGCCATGCAGCTTGGAGTCAGCCTTGTCGTTGCATGAGCTTCGTGTGTGGTGGAAAGGCAGCGCCCTGCCGCCAGCAGATTGCGGATATTGCGGGAGATCAGACAGCGGTACGGAATATCGTATGCTCCATCTCCTTCGATAAAGGCCGCTACGACACCCTGACCCGAGGGATCATGGATATCAATCGGATAGCCGCTTCTGGCAATTACATCGTCAAATTTTCGCCCTGCAACCACATCCGCCTTGGTCAACGCATAATGCCCGATGATTCGTCTGGATTCACGGATACCGATCTGCGGCGCTACCGCTGAGATGGAGGCCCGTTCGAATCCAGGCACATCGCGCTGCAAAAACGCTGCGATCATCAGCACCTGCTTCCTGCCTTCCTGTTCAGCAGAGGTCAGATCCTCTGCATCCGTCGCATCGAGTCCCTGCACCCGGGTACAGTTAATCAATACTTCATCTTCAGCCGGTCCGGTAAAAAACAATACCTGATCACGATTAATTGGCACACCCGCTTTTTTCCATTGGGAATAGAAGCCACTCACCCCGGTTAACGGGATACTGTCCAGCTCAGCGAACGGGGTCTTGGCATAGAAATCTTCGGGGTGCTCCTGCATGTATTGCTTCACTCGTCCAAGGTCCACACCACGCATACGGAACTTCATCGTCATCGGCTGTGACTGGTTGTCCTCATCCCGTCCCTTTGCAACAGCAGCGCCAGCAAGATAAGCCGCATCCGCATCACCGCTGGTATCCACGATTACGTGCGCTTGGAGCTCCATTCGACCGGACTTGTTCGTCAGACGTACCGCCTCCATCCGATCATTCACAACAACCACTTCATCCACGAAGCTGTGCAATAACAACCGGACACCTGCCTCTTGCAGCATATCCGCTGCCACGACTTGATAAATAGCCGGGTGGTAAGGCGTGACGGTATGTACAAACCCAACCGTATCACGCAGATGGCCCGGGGAACCGCCATGCGCCTGCAGCCGATCTACGATCTCCTGGGCGATGCCCCGAATCACCTGTTCACCACTCTCCGTATGAAAGGTCATCCAAGGGTAGACCATGGCGGCGGTCGACATCCCGCCAACGAAACCGTACCGTTCCACTAGCACCGTCCGCACACCCTGCCGTCCAGCAGCAATGGCAGCCGCTATGCCCGCCGGACCCCTCCCACAATAACCACATCCGCATCTTCCTTTTTCAACCTCATCCGTTCACTCAAGTGTTATCACTCCTTCCGTTCTATTGCACGGGTTACTCTTTCAGTCCCGTCATGGCCACTCCCTCAATGAATCGCCGTTGTGCCAGGAAAAAGACAATTAGCAGTGGCAGGGTCGCCATGACGGTGGCGCTCATGAGATATTGCCAGGCGGTACCCACTTCATCCGTGAACAGGGATAACCCAAGCGGCAGCGTCATCAGTTCACGCGAGTTAATGAAAATCAACGGATCAAAAAACTCATTCCAGATCGTCACAAAAGTGAAGATCGTCAGCGTAGCCATACCGGGCTTGGCAATTGGCAGCATAATTCGCGCATAGATCCGGAATCGGTTACAGCCATCAATCATCGCCGCTTCCTCCAGCTCCGTCGGTACTGTAATGAAGAACTGCCGCATCACAAAGATGCCAAACACGCCGCCAGCCCCAAAGATCGGCAGTAAAATCAGCGGAAGATGTGTATCAATCCACCCCAGCTGCCGCATGAACAGAAACATGGGGATTGCCGTCACCTCATGAGGAATCATCATCGCACTCAGCAGGATAAGAAATACCACATTCCGTCCCTTGAACGGAATTTTGGCAAATGCGTACCCGGCGAGAGATGCAAAGAATACCGTACCCACCACAACCACAGCAGCAATATATACACTGTTAAAATAAAAACGATGGAACGGAATCAACCGAAAGACATCGATGTAGTTCTGAAACCGGAACGTATCCGGTATCCACTGCGGTGGATAGGTGAATATGCTATGAGGCTCCTTGAATGACGTCGATATCATCCAGATAAATGGAACAATCATGATCAGCGAGATCAGTGTGAGCAATAAGTACGTACCAAGGGCACTACCTGTCTTGCGAAATGAAGAACTAGGCATCGCCTTCATTGAATACCCACCTCTTTCGAAGCTGCCATTGCAGCAGCGTCAGGATTAGCACGATAAAGAAAAGTACATAAGCAAGCGAAGAGGCGTAGCCGAACTGAAATAACTTGAATGCTTTTTCCCAGATATAATAGACCAATACCTTTGTGCTGTTGCTCGGCCCGCCCTGTGTCATGACGTAGATCTGTCCAAACA
This sequence comes from Paenibacillus sp. 1A_MP2, assembly GCF_052244825.1. Taxonomy (NCBI): domain Bacteria; kingdom Bacillati; phylum Bacillota; class Bacilli; order Caryophanales; family Paenibacillaceae; genus Paenibacillus; species Paenibacillus sp. 1A_MP2. The sequence continues at coordinate 6,840,440 of NZ_JBQQCS010000001.1, forward strand.
CCTTGAGCGAGCCAATTACGGTCATCACCATGGTTAGAAACACCGTTGGTGTAATCATGGGCAGCGTGACGTGAAAGAAGGTCCCCCTTCTGCCCGCTCCGTCCAGTGTTGCCGCTTCGTACAGTGAACGCGGTACCTGCTGAATGGCTGCAATGAACAGTACCATATTCAGACCCACATTTTTCAGTACACTCGTCACGATAACGGCAGGCATCGCCAGATCCTGATTGTAGAGCCAGGCCGGGCCTTTGATGCCCATCATCAACAGAAGCTGATTGATTAGTCCCGACTCAGTTGCATACATCAGCTTCCACACGATGGACCATACAATCAGCGAGGTCATGACCGGAACGAAGATGGCTGTGCGGAAAATCCCGATGCCGCGCAAACTTCTGGATAGCAGCAATGCGAGCAGAAGGGCGAGCACAATATTGAGCGGCACAAGCCCAGCCGTGAAATAGACCGTATTGGCAAGCACCTTCCAGAACATGGCGTCTGTCATCACATTCCGGTAATTTTCCAGTCCAATAAAATGATGATCACCCAGCAGCGGCCAGTCGGTCAGGCTCATGTATAGCGCCAAACCCATGGGAAACAGCAGCAGCAGGGTAAACCCGAGCACCATTGGTGATACGAACAGCCACCCCGCGATCTGGGCCTCTCTGGCGAGCGGACCTCTTCCTGTACGCTTGCGTGAATGGGTCACAGTCAGGCCCCCTTTTTATCAAATTTCTTCCCTGAAACTGAACTCAGTGACGATTCTATATAAGTTGACCTATACATATACACAAGAACGTAGAGAACAGAAAAACCTGAAGAAGCGAAGTGTTCGCCTTTATCCCCGGATTTCCCCTTTATAAAAGGATTCAAAAAAATCTGGGGATAACAGCGATCGGAAGGTTGTTCTGGTATCGGAGTGGCAAGTGTAAATATTATTTAGTTCAATTTATATAGTCTGGACGGTTCAGATTGTCCACTGCATTGCGGAAGCCGTTCACAGCCCTTCGCAGCTGTTCCTCCGCTCTGCCTGTTACAACCGCTCCAAGCATGATCGCCTTGACCCCGGTATCGTGTAGCACCCGAACGTCTTCCGGCACCAGCTTACGCTGGGAAGGAACCAATACCGGAATCTGGGCCTGCAAGACCAGACGGCGATACTTGAGCACATCCGCGAAGCTTAGGGGTGTACCATATTCACTCCCGGGCACAATGGATGCCTCCAGGGCGGTGAAGCCGTAATGAGCCGCCGACGTGACGAGGGAAGGTTCAAATTCGTCATTGATCGCAAACGTTGGGTCCAGCCCCAAGTCATCCAGCATGAAGGACGGCAAGTGATGTGCATAGATGGAATAGAAGTCCAAACCCAGCCCCGAAAGGCGCTCCACATCCTCCCGCCTTGCTCCATCAATACTGCCGGACGGTACAACGCCCAGCGGAACGCCAAACTCACTGCGGATCGCCCGGAATACCTCGACATAATTATCCAGTGGACCAAATTGATTTCCGCTGGCGCGATGACCGACATTATAATGCACCTTCAGTGCATCAGCTCCCTCTTCGATTGCTGCACGGGCCAAAGACAGATCGTTCTCGGGCAAGCTGACCACTAGTGACAGCGATTTCCGATCAAGCAATTCCTTGAATTTGCCCATCATCCTCACCCTCCAGTTTCTATAAAAGATTTATTGTTGCAGTACGCTTTGGACCTCTTCCTGCATTTGTTTCAGATTATCCTCGGGTTTCGCTGAACGGGCGAACAGGCGGTCAAATCCCTGCAACACCGCATTGTCGATATCCTGCCAACGGATATGGCCGGGAATCAGGCGCGCTTTTGGCATTTCATCAATTACCGCCTGCACAATATGCTCCTTGCTTGGATTATTCGGCTGATTAATGAACACATCGGAGTTCAGAACAGAGGTCCGTGGAGGCACAAAGTAGGTGGCCGTCGCCTGAATACCCTGCTCACTGGCGAAATACTTCAACAGCTTCTTGGTTTCTTCCGGATGTTTGCTGTCGTTGAACATGGCATATCCAGCCTGCCCAGCATCGGTACACTGCCCTGTGAGCCGGAAGGCATAGGAGCGATACTCCATTCAAAATCCGTAATCTCCCTTGCTTTGGAGACATAGCTGTAGTTATCGAAGAACATGCCCACATTACCAGCATCGAAGCTGACCTGCTCGCCCGCTTTCGGATGCGATTCATCGGTGAACATCATTCGCTCCAGCAGTTCAAAGGTCTGTACGCCATAGGCGTCGTTCCAGGTGAACTTCGTCATGCCTTCGTCGAATGGACCGCTTCCATTAGACCAGGAATAGGAGGAAAGCACCGCCCATGTCTTCCAATCGCGAAAAAAGTTGGCGCCATAGATTCGGTTGGTCGCCTCCTTGCTCGTGATCGCCTTGGCAGACTCCTCAAACTGTTCCCACGTCCATTGTCCTTGAGCGGCTAGTGTATTGGGATTGGTCAGGCCGGCTTTGTCGAACAGCGTTTTATTGTAGAACATGACTACCGGAGGTGTGGAAAAGGCAGCCCCAGCAGCTGATCGCCGTCCCGGAACAAATCCAGTGTACTTGGAATATAATCATCCAGCTTAAACTGTGCATCATCCTTGAATTCGGATACATCGGCCAGAATGTGATTGGATTTGAATTGTGGCACCATCCGCTCCGACACCCAGGCAATATCCGGGAGGGAGCCCCCAGCGGCAAGCACAGATATTTTTTGTTGGTATTCCGCAAATGGCACGGATTCCATCGTTACCTTGATGCCTGGATTTTCCTTCGTGAAGCCATCGATCAGCTTGTTGTATACATCCATATGTGCCTGATTGCCCCACATCATGAACTTCAGCTCAACCTCTCCATCCTCTGAGACTCCATTTTCAGGATCTGTGCCTGAACTGGAGCTTGTGCATCCGATCAAAGTAAAAATCATGAATGCGAGCATAAGCATCAGTGCTGCTTTTTTCATGAAAATCCCCCTTAAGGCTTAGTGGTATAGATGTGCAACCAAAGTATAACGAAGGTATCGACCGCCCATAAATCACGTCAATTACAGAAATGGTATGGTTTTTCAAGACGTTGGAATAAATAGCCTGCGCCCGGCTATTCCTTCTCGTTGCTTTCCCGTCCAGCCATGCTGAATCGGTCACGATATTCGCCTGCTGTCCATCCCACCTGCTGCTTGAATACCAGCATGAAGTGCTTGGGACTCTGATGCCCGGATAACCGCGCTACGTCATAGATTTTGAGTCCCGTGTTGATCAGCAGCCACTTGGCCCGCTCCATGCGGGCCTCGGAGATGTATTCGGAGTAATTGGTTCCTGTTTCATTCTTGAACAGCTGACTTAGATAGGTGGGGTTCAGATTAACAAGTGCTGCTATCGTCTGAAGTCGCAGATCGCCATCGGGGTGCTGCTTGATGTGCTCTTTCACATCTCGGATAATCTTCCGCGTATCTCCGCCAGCGTGCTCCTCTTTGCCAGATGACTCAGTGATTGGAAGGGTTGAAATGCCATACCTGCGATCCAGCAGTAATTGAATTTTTTGGATGCATAATGCCAGTTCATGACGTTCAATCGGCTTCAGCAGATAGTTCAGTACCCCGTACTCCATCGCCCTGCGTGCATATTCAAACTCCCCATAGCCGCTAATGATGATCATCAGCAGTTCAGGGTACATATCTCTCGCTTTGGATACCAATGTCAATCCGTCCATTTCACGCATGCGAATATCCGTGATTAACACATCCGGCACTTCACATCTCAGAAAATCCAGTGCCTCGGCTCCGCTCGAAGCTTCCCCTGTTACCTGAAACTGAGGAGCCGCCTGTACAATCAGCTCTCTCAGTCCCTGACGGATAACCGTCTCATCCTCCACCAGCAATACTTTATACATGCGCTTCATTCCCCTTTCGGTTGAAGTTGAATGGATATCGTGACCGCCAGCCCCTGCCCGGGACTGCCATCGACGCTCAGGCTGCTGCCTTCTCCATACATGAGTCGGAGCCTTTGGGCGATATTGTTAAGCCCCAGCCTGTCCCCGGCATGGCAGCGCAATGCCTCACTGGAAGGCTGTCGAGCAATGGATTCATTTAATTCATCAATCTCTGCTTGAGCCATGCCTTTGCCATTGTCACGCACAATAATCAGCAGCTCATCAGCAAATTTCAATGCAGATACCCAGATCACCCCACCATCCGCCTGCCCTTCAATGCCATGGTAGACCGCGTTCTCCACCAGCGGTTGCACGACCAGCTTGGGAATCATATACTCCGTCACAGCCTCATCGATGTCATAGATTACCTCTAACTTGCCGTCATAACGTACCTGTTGAATGCGTACATACGATTGTACAAAAGCTAATTCTTCCTGAAGCGGAACCCTCCGGTCCACCTTATCAATCGTATAGCGCAGCAGCTTGCCAAGTGCCGTCACCATATCAGACACCTCAGCGTGCTTCTGACGGACCGCCATCATGTTGATGGACTCCAATGTGTTGTATATAAAATGGGGATTGATCTGGCTCTGCAATGCTGACAGCTCCGCCTCCCGCTCTTGAATGCCCAGCAAAAACACCTCGTTGAACAGTCGATTAATCTCTTCCATCATTCGGTTAAAGCCCCGGCTAATCTGCCGAACTCATCATTACTGAAATGTGCTACGCGCTGGCTAAAGTCTCCCTGCTCCACCCGAATCATATTGTGCTTCAGTCGAATCAGGGGCCGAGTTATACGATAGGATAAAAGAACCGCGAGAATCGATACGGCCGCCATACATAGCACAGCGAATCCAAACGTAAACGTAAGCATCTCGCCTGATTCCTTCTGAATAACGGCAATAGGCGTAAGGCTGATCACCGAAAGTCCTGAATAACTGGAATGGTGCTGTACGTAGAGATAGGGCTTCCCATCAAGGACAACCTTCTGGTTTCCTGCGTAGCCTTGAAGCTGTCCAAGCGTTAACAGTTGGTCGTATGCGGACAGACCTCCGGCTGAGGTGCGTTCGAACAGAAGACGCTGCTTGCTGTCGACAATCATCAGACTCGCATTTTGCTCAAAGTTCAGATTGGATAAGAGCTGGCCGAAGGCTTCCAGCCGGATGTCGATTAGAATGTAGCCCAGTCGCTGGAGTGTACCCGGATCACGAATCTCACGGGCAACCGATATATACGGCTCTTCCTGACTGCCTGTGTAATAGCTGGGTTCGTGCGGAGGAAGCAGACGCCATTCCCCTTCCGAGCCGTCAAGCTCTGCAAACCAATGATCTGGTCTACTGTCCCATACTGGCTTGACCACTAACGAATCGAGATTAGAGAACAGAATGCCGCTGTTGCTGATTAGATGGATGCCACGAATTTCCGGTCGATCATAAGCTTGACCGGACGTGTAAAGCTTCATTTTCAAATAATCATCGGACCTCGCCCATGTACCCGATCCCATCGGAGCATTGTATTTGCCCAGAATGCCGAGCACCATCTGATCGTAGAGCGGCAAGAGCGACAACCTCTCGAAGTCCTTGACCAGCCGATTCAGATTGGTATTAATCTGGCGAACGATATCAATGGTGAACTGCTCCGTCTTGCGGTCAATCGTCTGCGAGAAATGCAGGTAATTCACCACTCCCTGCAAGCTTAGTGGCAGCAAGGTTAGCGCCAGGAACAACAGGAGCAGCTTGGTGCGCAGATTGATGCTTCCTCCCAAATAACCCTGTACCTTGTCCATCATTTCCGTTTATCCCTCCCTCTCCCGATCATTGTATGAGCTCCCCTCACCGATCAATCTGGATATAACTGGGGTTTATCATATCCAGTTTCAGTGATCGTTGGCTATCCTGCCAACCATGGGTTTGGTACGAAATTTCAAGATTGAAGCACAGGTTTCGGGAAACGCAAAAAAGCCGACTGCATCTCTGCAGTCGACTAATCATCTTTTGCATAAAAAAACCGATTGCATTAGGCAATCGGCTGTCTTTTCATAAAGTGTTTCTTATATTTGAAGCGATTATATTCATTAATAAGTTCGTCCAATACCATGGACTGTTGAAGGACTTTGTAGTCTTGCATGCCATGATGTTCCGCCAAACGACTTAACACTTGCCTGTTCTGTTCGATCTGGTCTCTGATCTGTTTTGGTTCTCTCACAGCATGCACCCCCTCTTTTTAAAACATTTTAGGATACATTGCCAAAAAATTCATATTTTATTCCTTTGCAAAATAAAATGTTTGTTTACATAACAATACTTTCATAAAATAGCATTTTGCATTAATCCGTGAAAACTGTCACAGCCACAACATGTAGGTATATATTTAAATATCCGTCTACATATCGGGTTTACATGAAATTGAAGTTATATTATAGAATGAAGAAATTAAAATCTATTATAAATTTTGCTCCATCGGCTGCTGTATCTTGCTCGTTCTGGAGCCCGTCATACGCTGTTCCCCCTGTAATTTGCTTGATTTAATGTTATAAGCATAGCAGGGAGAACACCGCTCTAGCGTCCACAACCAGGTGGATTATAGACAAGGAGACGAACCTTACTTCTCCAAAGATTCAATTTATATTACCTTTCGTTTTAAGTTGAATATATTTATTAATCAGTTCATCCAGTACCATAGACTGCCTGAGGACTTTATCACTATGCATGCCATGCTTCTCCGCCAACCGACGCAAGTTTTGCCTATTCTGCTCGATCTGGTCTTTAATCTGTTGGATTTCTCTCACAGCATGCACCCCTTTTTCAAACTATTTTAGGGTACATTTATCTAAAAATTCATAATGGAATGCTTTGCAAAATTTTGTATTAGATCTTTTAGAAAAGCTGGTATTTCAAACACACTAGCTCTCATTGGTTATACATTTTTAATTTTACTCCCAAAATTTTGTGAGCTCAGGCCCTCCATTAACCTAGTGTACTGCTCGTCCTGCTGGTTCGTTACATGTCTTCTGAATTTCCCATACAAATCAATAGATTTAATAGACATTAGGTCATCGTTGCTTAAAGATGATAGTTCCAGGCTCATGAGCAAAGTTTCAATCCCAGTTGCGTATCTTTGTTGATTAAGTCTGTACTTCGCTAATTCATAATAAAAGCGAATATATCTATGATTCAACATTTGCCTATTGTACGTCCCTTTTAAATGCATATCCGTGTTGAATTGTTTAATATAAGGATCAAACCTATCCAATGCAGAATCAATATCCAGGGAGTGCTGGTTAGCAGCCTGAACTATATTCACGAATGCTGTTAAAACCTCATGAGGATTAGCGTCAAGGTAATTCAGATAAGGCTCAATAACCTCATGGTTTCCATTCATCAAATGGTATAAATACCGATTCCCCTCTGCCCATCCTTTGAAACGTTCTATTAATTCTTGCTCTTCTTCCGTTGGATTAGAGATTTCAATAATATTCACGTAAACATCTGTATACTCCAGAGCTTTTTCATATTCTTTACGCACTTCACATACACTTGCCTTCAATAGATTCGCATATGCTTTGTATGTAAATATGGGATAAAAGGCAAATCTTTTTTTATTTTTGCGCCTTCGAGATTGAAGTTCAAGTTGAAAGTCAACTTTTCTTTCCAGTTCCTCTGCCAAATCATAAACCTTATCCCAGAGATGTATTGTACTATAAACATTCGCCAAATCCTTAATAGCATCCAATTGGATTTCTTCATCTAATTTCTCAATATAGGGCTCCAATTGAACCGCTGCTGCTAAATTATCGAATTTGCTCATTGTTTTATGAAGCAAAAAAATGCGGTACTGGCATAACGCCAACCGTTCCGAGTGCTGATATTTCTCACCTGCGGCTACGCATTCATATAAAATAAGCGCCGCTTCATTCATTTCTCTGGAATACAGATTCTCTGCCATTTCAAATAGTTCTGAAATATAGGAACGATCATCTGTAACCTGATAAACCACCGTTTTAATACAGCCTAGCTTGTTAAGTTCAGCACAGCGATACAGGAAAGGTTCCAAACGCCTCCAATGAGGCGCGGCTTCCACAAAACATTCCACACTGTACATTTCGTAGAAGTATCCCTTCTCCAAACCCATACCAGATGTGATCTGATCCAACTGGTTCATAGCTAGAGGCCTGCTGCCCTTAAGGATGGCACTTAAAGTGCCAACGTTGACACCCGTGATATCTGAGAATTGCTGTAGTTTATATCCTCGTTCTCTTATGTGATTCTCTATATATGTGCGTATCGTAGGTGCAAGTTTCAATTCTCCCACCCCCATCAACCAAACTAACTTAAGGATTCATCAGCTCTTATTAAATGTAATTTTAATCCTGAATTTTACAATGGTCAATCTGCGCAAAAAGGCTTATTTCCGATCTCGGAAATAAACCTTGTTTTTAAATATGGCTTTTTATAAGTTCATTGTGATTAATCTTACAACGTTCCATCACCATGAGATGATGGACCAAAGGATTGTATTGGTATGTCGATTGGATATTGATGTATGACAGAGAAAAAAATAATACTAAACAAAAGTATTGTTATAATTTTTTTTAATTTCATAGTTATATGCCTCCTTAATTATAGATCCGTACAAGTTTTGTATCTCCTGAGATGCAAAAGACCTGTATCTTTCAAAGAGAGCAACGCATTGTATAATATCTCTATAATTGTTAATATTGATTGCTGAATTCAAACAATTAATCAGCTTTTGCATTCCTTCAGCATATCGTTCCTGGCGAAAATAATAAATGGCCAATTCAGCCAAAAATTTAGTATACCTGTCATTTATAATCTGCTTATTGTATCTTTTATTTAACATAATATCTCTTGAAATAGTATTAATTTTACTATCAAATTTTAAAAGGACATGATTGATGTTCATATCATAAGTATTTGCTGCCTCCATAATTTTGACAAGAGCAGTAAGGAATTCTTCTTCATTTTGTTCAATCCATGACACATATGCTGGGAGCACTTCTTCATTTCCCATCATCAGATTATACAGATAGGTGTTTACTTCAGTCCAGCCACTGAACATATTGATATATAATTGGTCCTCTTCACTAGGGTTTGCAATATTAATTATCTCAGCATATTCTTGGGTATAGTCTAAAGCTTCCCTATATTTCCCACTCCACTCACAAGCTGAAGCCTTGAGGAGATTTGAATATGCTCTGTACACAAAAAGGGGATATGCAGTTACCCTGTTTACTTTATCGACTTTTTTCTTAGTAAATGATTGTATAAATTCAGCTTTACGCCCCAATTCATCTGCCAATGAAAACAGCTTGTCCCAATAACGTAGAGCTGAGTATGTATTCGCCAGATCCTTGATCGCATCCAGCTGCCGCTCTTCATCCAGCCGATTAATATATGGCTCAAAATGAACTGCCGCCCTGAGATTTTCATGCTGATCCTGACCCAGAGATAGTGTGAAAATACGATATTGGCACAACGCGAGACGTTCCGAGTGTTGGTACTTCTCACACTCCGCGACGCATTCATATAACATGCGGGCCGCATTCTTTTGTCCTCGCTCAATCATGCCCTCGGCCATCTCGAACAATTCGGAGATATAGGATCGGTCATCCGTCACTTGCTGGATTACCCTCTGAATACATTCGAGCTTGTCCAGCTCGGCGCAACGTTGCAGAAAAGGCTCTAGTCTTCTCCAATGCGGTGCAGATTCCACAAAACACTCAGCGCCGTATATTTCGTAGAAATGACCCTCCTCCAGCTTCATGCCTTGGGTAATCAGATCCAGTTGAGCCATGGCGATTGGCCGCGTCCCTTTGATGATCGCACTTAACGTTCCAGCGTTCACACCCGATATATCGGCAAAGTATTGCAGGGTATAGCCCTGTTTCCTGATGTAGTCCTCAATAAAGGAGCGTATCGTAGTTGTAGGTTCCATGTCTCCCACCTCCACAATCAAAATCCATAAATTTGAATTTATATGATATGCACAATTTTAATCCTAAATTTTACAGCGGTCAATAAAAATCGTGGCAACTTCCTGCCCATATGTTCAGGGGTTGAGAGGCTTTAATCCGCCTTATAGAAAAAATCCATTAGAAGAATACATGGCAACATGGTAAAGTTAGTTTCAGTTTAAATATCCTACTATTTCCATAGGATTAGACAACCCAGGTGCTTTTCCAATCCAATCCAAGGGGATGGTTAGATGAAATTTGCCTTATTTAGTCTCATGATGAATCTTCCAAATGCCGTAACCGGTGAATCACTAACGACACAACAGAAGTTCCACAATATTTTGGAACAAGCCAAACTGGCCGAACGACTGGGATTCAATGCATATGGGATCGGTGAGCGGCATGGTGCACCTTTTCTGTCTTCCTCACCTCCCGTCGTACTGACCGCCGTAGCTGCTGCGACTTCACGTATTCGGTTGTTAACAACGGTTACTGTTCTCAGTATACTTGATCCGGTACGGGTTGCCGAGGATTATGCCACGCTGGATCAATTATCGGGCGGACGGCTGGAAATGATCATCGGGAAAGGCAATGACCCTCGGCACTATCCCCTGTTTGGCATTAGTGAAGAGGAACAATGGGATTCACTCGGTGAGCGCTACGAACTGCTGAAACGGCTGTGGACTGAAGAGAATGTAACCTGGCAGGGAACGTATCGCCCTCCCCTTCAAGAGGTTACCACTCAGCCGAGACCGCTTCAGCAATCCATTCCGATCTGGCATGGCAGCGCATCGAGCACCCGTTCTACCGAGCTTGCAGCTAAGTATGGCGAACCAATATTTAGCTCGAACTCCTTCCACCCTCAGGAAAAATATAAGGCGTTAATTGACCATTACCGGGAACGGCTCGATTACTATGGTCATGATGCGAACCGGGCGGTGGTCGGCTCCGGGGCAGGCAGCCTGTATCTCGCGAATACTCGTGAAGAGGCCATCCTTCGTTATACGCCTTATTATGAGGCGTTTCATGCTACGGCCGCTGCGCAGCACAACCAGTCACCCTTTAAGGACCTGGAGGATAACATTGCGCATGGGCCTGTACTGATTGGTAGTCCGGAGCAGGTCATTGAGAAGATCCTGAATTACCATGCAGCATATGGACACCAGGTGCTGAGCATTAGCGTGGATGGACTCAGCCATACGGAGCAGCTGGAGCAGGTAGAACGCTTTGCCCAGGATGTAGCGCCTGTGTTACGACGCGAAATCCCCAGTTTCATATGGAACGAACCCCCGCTCTTGAACCACTCACTTCCCTTTTCCTCTTCCACTTCACATTCTTCCGATTCATGGCCCCCAGCCATCTCACCGATCTTCCAGGTATAGTTCTCAGTTCCTCACGGACTCCCCATTCACCCACAAGTTTTTGCATCCAGGGTGATTCTTGCGAATCGCCCTATCCCTCCCCCAAGAACCTTTCACTATGATTAAGACTTAATGCCTTCAAACAAGGAAATCAACGCACGCAGCACGAATTCAGTATCTAACGGTTCGCCAGTCACCAGCATGCGATAGAACATCGCTCCATAGACGAGGTCTATGCACAGTCCGATGTCACAATCCTTTTTCAACTCTCCCCGTTCTACACCTTTTTCAAAAATTCCCCACGCTTCGCGCCGACGAGGCTGAATGTATCTGGTTCGGTATTCTTCTGCAAGCCCTGGATCAGACTGTCCCTCTCCGACAATCTGTGTGATCACTTTCCCTTCCCGGCTGATCAAAAAATCAACCAGATTGCTCGCATGAATGCGCACATCCTCAAATACCGATCCTGTATCCGGTACAGGCAATCTTGCCGTTGCCGCAGACATGTACCCATCCATAATGACAGCACCTTTGTTAGGCCACCATTTATATATTGTTGCTTTGCTCACCTTAGCACGTTCAGCAATTTTTTCGATTGTAACCGCTCCGAAGCCGTGTTCTAGTAATAATTCATAGGAAGCTGCAAGAATCGCATTCTGGGTTTCCACATTGCGGGGACGCCCTCTTTTGGCAGTCATCATAAGCCCTCCTTGGCATAACAAAACCATTTGTATTTCATAAAAACGATACGTTCATTATACTAAATCACCGATAAATTAAACAATTTCAAGCTCACTTTACTTCGATAATACAAAAAAAATGTCTGCGCCTATTTACAATACTGAACGTCTAGTATATTATATGTTTGTGATTAGTAAACGCATCGTTTAGTAATTAACATTTTGAATATACGTATACATTAATGAAAATGAATTTAAGAACATGTGGAGGTTGATGATTATGCATATGCCAAACGAAGTGAAGGCTAAGTCCGTCCCAAGCTGGTTGATTTTACTTTTGGCTGCCGCGTGCGGGCTAGTTGCTGCAAACCTGTATTATGCTCAGACCGTCGTAGGACCAATCAGCGTTACAACAGGGCTTTCCTCTGCTGCTGCTGGATTGATTGTGACGTTAACACAGATCGGTTATGTCATTGGGCTGCTGTTTATCGTACCGCTTAGTGATATTGTGGAGAATAAACGACTGGTCACTTTTTTCCTCATCATATTGGTCGTTGGGTTGATCGCCGCCGCCTTCTCTTCCCATGCCGTATTATTCCTGATTGCTTCTCTCGTTATCGGTATCAGCTCAGTCGTTGCACAAATTCTGGTCCCTTATGCCACCTACCTCACTTCGGAGGAGCAGCGCGGACGGGTCGTCGGGAATGTGATGAGTGGTCTGCTGTTGGGCATCATGCTGGCTCGACCTGTCGCAAGTTTTATTACGAGCCTGCTCGGGTGGCAAGCGGTCTTTGTCTTCTCCGCAATCATTATCGTTTTGCTGACACTGCTTCTGTCCCGTGCACTTCCTACACGTCAGCCACAACCTGCGATGAAGTACGGACAATTAATCCTGTCATTAGGTACCCTGCTCAAAACATTTCCATTGCTCCGCCGCCGAGCCCTCTATCAGGCCAGTTTGTTTGGCGCCTTCAGCCTGTTCTGGACTACAGTTCCCTTACAGCTCGCCAATGAATATGGCATGTCCCAACAGGGAATTGCCTGGTTTGCACTGGCTGGTGTTGGGGGTGCTATCGCAGCACCGATTGCCGGAAGATGGGCGGATAAAGGGTTAACCCGCATATTAACCGGAGTCGCCATGATCATCGCGGTTGCATCTTTTGGGCTTGCCTATCTGTTCCAGGGCCACTCTACCGCTACCCTAATTCTGCTTGTGATCGTTGCCATCACGCTGGATATGGCAGTCTCGGGCAATCTGGTGCTGGGACAGCGCATCATTTATTCGTTGAGTGAAGCAAGAGGACGGGTAAACGGGATCTTCATGTCGATCTTTTTTGTAGGGGGAGCGATTGGATCATCTCTTGGCAGCTGGTCGTATGCACACGGGGGTTGGAGTCTCACCACATTGATTGGTCTGATCATGCCTCTGCTGGCACTCGGATATTATTTAACGGAAAAGAAAACTGCCGTCGTCAGCAAGGCTTAATTGGACTTCATATGTAAGCAAAGGGCAGACTGATCTCAACAATCAGCTCTGCCCTTTTTCTTTTATTTCATAACACTGAATTTCTTAGTCGCGGTTCGAACTACATCATCCGCTCCCCAGACAATAACGCCGACCACTTTGGTGGCTTCCAAGTCCATGGACGCAATCTCACCTGCATACTGTTCAAAGGCATTGTTGAGCGATTGTCCCGTCTGCGAGAAAACAACATAGTTTAGTCCTTCGTTCTCAGTTGAACAGGATTTGGTTAAATTGATGAGTTGGTTCTCGCCAGCCTTCAGGATGACCGTACTAAACCGGATACCCGCATGCTGATTACCGCTCTGATCCAGTACAGGGGCATCCGAATATAATCCGGGCTCCCTTAGGGCTGCTTGTCCCATTAATAATGCGGCAACATTCGCTGCTGCACCAATTTCGAGATTTTTCTCCAGTATGATAGCTATTCTCTTCATATGAGTGCGTTCACCCTCTGCATACTTTTTGTAAAACATACCCACGGCATGTTGATTCCCTCTCGCAATACTTTGTAGGTCACTAACCCGTAATGGTCGGCACAGAGCTGATTCGTAAGTGCAATGGAACCCTCCGCATTGTGCATGACCTTTCTGCAAGCTTCAGGGTTGGACGATACGGTGCTGTTCTCTCTATAGGTCGTGCTGATCTCTGTTAACAAGTATGTAGTTGCCGGATGATGGAATATAATATCAATCTGATCGGGACATACCGCATGGGAACCGCATAGCACCAGTGCCGGAATCTGCTCTACAAAACTCTCCGACACCACCAATTCGGAATCCATGATGAAGCTGTTTAGCTTTGGATAAGCCCCGGGAACCAACAAGCAGGAAATTGCTCCTGATTTCAAGTCTTCCGCTGCGGCTTCAAATTGCGGATATGGCTTGATTAGATCAGAGTTGTTGAGTTTCTTGGCGATATGCATGCTGCAAGTCAGAAATCCTTCGTCGTCTCCCAGTGTTCCCAGTATGGCATATTTGTTTTCGGTCATCTCCATTTTTTTCTATTTCCTCCCTTTTATTCAAATCCGGTAAGATCGTATACCAAAAAATATCTGTTGTCAATTAACACTTTAACGCAACAAAAATATGTTCTATCATGCATATATTTTACAAAAAACGGTATTGAAAATGGAAAATATTGAGCTATAATGTTATGAAATGTATTTTTTCAATATTACTTTTTCCTTGAGGGAGGATTTATGAAAACCATCGTATACATATCTGATTTCAGGCTTCCATTTAGCTTAAACTTTGTGAAACCTTTGAAGGAATTAGCTAATTACAAGAAAATTTTGATCATCGAGCGATACAATCTGCATAACGAGGATGTACTCAAAGACTTCTTCGACGAAATCAGATATATCGACCACCTGGAATCCGTGGACTTCATCAGGGACCATATCATTGATATTCGAAAGTCCCATTCCATTGCTGCCTTGTTAACTCCTGGCGAGAATGCCATCGAGATTGGCGGCCAAATCCGATCCGAGTTTGGCATCCCCGGCATGCAGCGCAATCAGGCCGAAGCCGTTCGTAACAAATGGATTATGAAACAAATGCTTCATCAACGCGGGATTCGGACTTCGGATATTGCAATTGCCCTGAATGAAGAGGACTACCTCCAATTCACCGATAAACATGGGTTCCCGATTATTGTAAAGCCGCTCAGCGGATATGGGAGTATTAATACGTTTAAACTTTCCAGCATGGAAGAATTGTTCCATTATCTCCGGCACTCAAGACAAGAGCAGCAAAAGGACTTACTGGAAGAATTCATCAGCGGTAAGGAATTTCACTGTGATTCCATTGTCTCCAAGGGCGAAGTTGTGTTCTCATCCGTCTCCCAGTACCTGTATAACTGTCTGGACATTGCCACGAACCAGAAGCCACCCGCCAGTATTACGTTTCCGGAAGGTTCCAGTGAGGACTTCATTCAACGGATCAAAGAGGTTAACCAACAAGTGATTGCTGCACTCGGAATCAATCATTCCGTAACACATGCCGAATTGTTCCTGACTCCTCAAGGAGAAGTGGTATTTGGCGAGATCGGTGCGAGAATCGGGGGTTCACAGGTTATGCCGCCTTGTATCAAGAACACACACGGCGTTGATTTCTTCAAGGCAGTCACTGAATTGGAAGTTGGCATATATGAATTCAGCAAACAAGAGACGAGTAACAAGTATACAGGCATGATTTGTTTTCCTTCACGTACAGGAATCATTCGGAATATTTCCGGAATAGAGGATTATGAGGATATCTCCGGGATTATTGAGTTCCATGTAGCTTACCAGGTGGGACAACGTGCCGGAGACGTGAGTGATACGATGACCCGATCAGGCTTTGCGATTGTGGAAGGTGATTCGTTTGAGGAATTGCGTCATACATTGCTGGATATGTACGATCGTTTCAACATAGAAGTTAATGTTGCCGAAATCGTATAGGCTGTCTGGGAAGAACGGATAAGCCTATAGCTGGATTGACCGTTTCTGGGGAGGTTTGGATGTATTGTCTTTATTCAAAACATACGCGGGGTTAAGCCGCGAAATATATTATCTTTGTTTGGCCCGAACGATTAACAGCACAGGGGATTTCGTATTTTCCCTCATTACCCTGGTTCTGACTTTGCAGATGGGGATGAACGTTGTCAATGCAGGCATATTTGTTTCAATGGCAGCCTTGATCAGCGGGCCAGGCGTACTCCTTGGGGGGTATTTGAGTGATGTCATGGGCAAAAAAACCATTATCGTTACCGGACAATCGCTTGCCGCCATCATAATCATCTGCTGCTCGTTCTGGTCGGGCACTATTACGGTTGGATATTTGCTAATTGCAGTTATGTTCTTCATCAGCATTACCCGGCCTGCCTATAACGCGTTGATCATTCAGCTGTCTCCACAGGAAACAGGGCGAAAATCCGCTTTCTCTCTGATGTATTTGGGAGCCAATCTGGGTATAGCCATCGGGCCGTTGGTGGCCGGCTTTTTCATCAAGGATTATATCAACATGGTCTTTATAAGTATTGGCTCCGTGTTTCTGTTATCCACCTTCATCATCATCAACCGGGTAAAGGTGGGTACACCCAAGGAATTGGACTCAACAGGCAGCCAACATGCTGTCCAACAACAACCAAGCCAATCGCCTTCTCCATTATTCAGACTGTTGCTGAAAAATCCGCTCGTCGCCTTCTTTATCATGGTGTCATTCCTTAATTATTTTATCTATATGCAATACTCGTTTAGCCTTCCGCTCCAAATGAATTATTCGTTCGGAGAGAACGGCGCGGCATATTACGGCTCTGTCATGACTATTAATGCCATCAGCGTCATCGTTCTGACCACCTTAATCCTGTCCGTTACACGCAAATTAACCGCGCTAAACTCCATTGCCATAGGGGCACTCTTCTATGGAATCGGATTTGGTGCGTTGAGCTTGATGAGTTACTTTCCCTATTTCACCCTTGTGGCCATCTCTACGGTGCTGTGGACCATTGGAGAGATTTTGGTGCAGACCAATATCAATCTGTATATTGCTTCGCGAGTACCGGACACGCATCAGGGGCGGTTTAACGGCCTGCTGCTGTTCGTAGGCTGTCTGGGCTATACACTCAGTCCGTATTTGACCGGGATTTTTATCAAAAGCATGGATATGGGGAGCGTATGGATCATTATTCTGGCCTTCAGCTTGTTCTATGCGTTGTGCATGATAATCCTGTGGTATATCGAAAAAAGCTCAACCAAAAAAAGTGAAATTGAACCGTTGGATTTATCACAAAGTGTTTGAGTATCGAAGCTGATCCCAGGATCAGCTTTTGTCCTTTATCATCATTTTTACACCAATTTATGATGTAAAAACCCTTTTTAATAAGGTCGTAGAAGTCTCAAATACCCGATGAACTATAAAGGGGAATTTTTCTTGCTTTTCACTAAAATAAACAGAAGAGATAGGAAAAACAGAAACTCTGAAATACTGACCAACAGCCTCGTGCCTTCCCCTAAATCCTTTAATCCAAATAGAATATGGATCAGCGAAATTTTTCCCGTAATTACAGCGACCACTACAGCCAGAACCAGCATGCATTAATCCCCTCAAAATTTATTTTAAATTCGACAATACCAAACTATTCCTTTAAATTACAAATAATGATAGATTAAGAGTAGTGTGATATGGATATACATTCCAAAGGAGGATATTAATATTGAGTAAATCTATTGTTCTACGTTGTGTCTTAACCTGTCTGTTATTTCTGAGTTCATTATCTGCCCTGTCCACCCCAGCCAATGCAGAAGCTTCAGCGGCTGCCAGTGGGCGCAATCCGATTGTTCTTGTACACGGTATTGGAGGCGCGGGATTTAACTTTGCCAGCATCGAAAGAGCGCTAATAAACGAAGGCTATTCCCGAAGTGACCTGTACGCCATCGATTTTCTGGACAAGTCGGGAAACAATGTCACCAATTCACGTCAGTTATCCGCCTATATTGATGATGTCCTGCGGAAGACCGGCGCCAGCCAGGTCGATATCATTGCCCATAGCATGGGCGGAGCCAACACCCTGTATTATATCAACAACCTCGGTGGTGGTAAAAATATAGGCAAAGTCGTTACGCTCGGTTCTCCCAATCGGCTTGTAGCCCGTTCCGCTCCAAACGGTATTGATTATACCTCCATCTACAGTACGTCGGACTTTATTGTAAATAATACGTTATCCCCTCTGAACGGGGCGAACAATATTCGCATTTTCGGGGTAACCCATATCGGCCTGTTGACTGACCGTGGAGTTCAAAGCCATATCATGAACGCTTTAAAGTAAAACCAAAATATAAAGAAGGCGGGTATCCATATGGAAACCCGCCTTCTATTTGTACTTTCACTTTATCTGCGCTTTATTCGGAGCATTCGGGCAGAGCGGTTCAGGAGACGTTAGCATTTTTTCTAAGGAACACAGAACGTCTTATTTGGTCCCCAAGCCCTCTTTTTCAAACGTAAGGAACACCAGACGCGTTATTTCCTAGAATCCCCCTAAAAAGATGCTAAAAACAGCTTCAAAATTCGATAAAATTTACCCGCGCAGTCTCCGGGAACTTAGGGCGTGATGACCATTTTGCAGGAACGTGCTGCGTGTATTCTTCATCAGTTCAATCCGGCGTTCAGCCAGACGATCTGCGGCAATATACGTTGCGATGCCTTCGGTCCGTGACGTATCGAAGATTTTCTCCAGATTATTGTAGATCTCCCCAACCTTGCTCCAAGCACGGTCCGCATTATAGCCGTTCAACTCGTCCGCAATATTGATTACGCCGCCTGCATTAATCACGTAGTCTGGTGCGTATACAATCCCCATCTCATGCAGCTTGTCACCATGACGCGGCTCCAGCAGCTGATTGTTGGCACAGCCTGCCACAACCTTGGCCTTGAGCTGTTTCAGCGTATCATCATTAATTGTCCCGCCCAAGGCACACGGCGCATAAATATCACAATCCACTCCAGTAATGTCGGAGGGGTCTACCGCCTTAGCACCGAATTGATCCACAGCCTGCTTCACGGAATCCTTACGGATATCGGTCACAATCAGATGCGCACCTTCTTCGTACAAATGTTTGCACAGACGCATCGCCACGTTGCCCACACCTTGTACAGCCACGGTTTTGCCTTCCAGCAGATCTGTGCCGAAGGCTTCCTTCGCCGCGGCCTTCATGCCCTGATATACCCCCATGCTGTTGCCGGGGAAGGATTACCGGAGGAGCCGTAGCTTGGCGATATGCCTGTAACATAGTCGGTCTCCTGATAGATCAGATTCATATCTTCCTCAGTTGTTCCCACATCCTCTGCGGTGACATAACGTCCGTTCAGTCCCTGAATGTATCGGCCAAAGGCCCGGAACATCGCTTCATTTTTGTCACGGCGCGGATCTCCGATTATTACGGCTTTGCCTCCGCCCAGATTCAGTCCGGATACCGCATGTTTATATGTCATTCCCCGCGCAAGGCGCAAGGCATCTTCAATGGCAGCTTCCTCCGAAGCATAGGTCCACATCCGTGTGCCTCCCAGCGCAGGACCGAGTGTTGTATCGTGAATAGCAATAATTGCTTTTAATCCAGAGGCTCTATCCTGGCACAGTACCAGTTCCTCATAATCGTGATGTTCCATTGCTTCAAACCAGTTCATGTGTTAACCGTCTCCTCCAACCATTTTTGCGATCCATTCGCCTTCTTCAGTTCGTCTTCCACCTCTATTGTACCCATGAATATCAAGTTTGTGCAAAATCACATCTGGATGTAACAAAAAGACCTTTCTCCCTCCACAGGGAAAAAGGTTCATATAATCCAGCCCAGCATGGAGTTTGTAAAAAGGCGGTATCAACATGTAATCATGACAAGGTTTCAACCACGTTAATGGGATGTAAATCCCCACTCACGGCGAATGACGCTTGCCCGGTCTCTTCCGAGACCACCAGTACAACCGCATCCGTCAGTTCACTCAATCCGAGAGCAGCCCTGTGCCTTGTGCCAATCTTTCGTTCACGCGCAATCGCCTGTGACAAAGGCAGTACATTACCCGCAGATACAATCTGATTGCCTCGAATCAGTACAGCCCCATCATGCAGAGGCGCACCCGGTATAAATAAAGACTCCAGCAATGCATGAGTAACCCGGGCATCGACTGCAACTCCTGAATGGATAATCGGTTCAAGCGGCACTTCCCGTTCAATCACAATGAGAGCACCATATCTGCGATCAGACAAATGCTGTATACTGGCAGTCAGTTCGGCAAATTTCTCTGTGAAGGGTGACAGATAACAATCCAGATAAAAGGAAGACGCAAGCACCTCGATCTGCTTGATCTCGGCCCGAATCTCCGCAAATTGGCCCAGCAAACACACACTGTCATTATCAAAGGTGGATAAAGTTAGGTTCATTCGCTCTGCCACACGATGAAGATCTCCTTTGAGTTTCTGCCTCATGGACGAGCTGTCACAGTCTGCTTGCCGATTCATCATGGTCTTCCTCCTCACCTTGTCATCTATCTCGCTCATCATTCATAAGTACTCATACGTTTCCCTCAGCTCCGGGCATTTATGCAAAATAAAGCCTGTCCGCAATGATTGCGGACAGGCCGATTATCCGTATATTTACGTTACTGCTTATCTTATTGCGCTTTACCGTACGAACCTGCCTTGAACGTTGTAGGATCATACCATTTGTATCCGGCAGCCGGTACAGCCCATGGCTCCGTTTGCGGCTCGGTGGATGAAGCTGGAGCTTCAATCGCAAGCAGACTGGTCGGTGTATCCAATGTCAGTCCAGACACCTGAGCCAGACTCGTATAGCTTTCTTTTACAGCAAGCCATTTCACGGTATTCACAAGGAATACACCATCGTTCACTTCCTTGAAGCCGTTGTACGTTGTTTTGGCAGCGCCTGTTTCTTCACGAAGATATTTGGGAGTGGCATCTTCAACAGGTGAGGAGTCACCAATAAATGCCGCTTTACCTGCTCCTACCTTGGCAATCGCTGCGTAGGCTCCTTCAGCCCGTCCGCCGCCATTGTATACGCCCTGATCGACCGCGTTGCCCCATTTGGAGACACCGCTAGGCACATATACCAGGCCTTTAGCTTTGTTTGGATCAATAATGGCAAGGGTAGAACCTGCATGCATGGCTACAGCGCTCACTCCGGTTGTAATGCCGAACGACTGCGAAGGTGCAACGATATCCGTTGCATTCACGTCACCCAGTGCATTGTAGCGGAAGCGAATGCCGAAGTTGGATGCCAACCAGTCGGAGCTGGTCACGCCTTGCATGGCTGGAGATTCGGCTTCTGCCGACGACATGCCTTTGGCCGGATTCAGGAATGCACCACGGCGATAGCCGTTGAACACTTCGGAGGAATCCCAACGGTTTTTGTTCCGGTCTGCATTATAATGATCGGCAATGAAGAAGACACTGCCACCATTCTGCACATACTGCAGCAGTGCTGCCTGCTCAGTAGCTTTGAACGGCACGTTCGCTTCGCCGATAACGAAGACATCATAATCTTTCAATTTATTAAAGGTGATGGCTTGCTCACCGAAGGTATACGGGATGCTGCGTTCCAGCTGATCCACGGTAAAGCCTGCGTTTCGCAAACCATTCGCAAAGTCCGAAAATGCCCCGTCAATAACCCAGTCCGCAGCTCCAGCTGTCTGAGCATGCGCGTTGTCGAACAATACTTTCTTCCCTGTACCATCCGGCAGCGTTGTGCCTGGATCAGGATTAGGATTCGTTGTTCCAGAGGAGAGCGCGATTGAGGTCGGATTCTTCAACCCGGCATAGCTGTTATACGCACCCAGTGTTCCGGTTACGATTACCTTCTGCCCTACAAGATTCGGGTTGGAGGCCAGTCCATATTGCGAACGGTACGACGCTGGAATTTGCACGTCGAGCAGCTTCGCGTTAGTCTTCTCTGTCGCTGAATCTGCAATCAGGAAGTTGAAATCATTGGCGTATGGAGATGTAAATTTGGCTGTAAGCGATCCGGTAGCATGTCCAACAATATATCCTTCCACCGTTGCTGTTGCTCCGCCACTCTGGGCAGCGATGGCTTGCGATACCGTAATTGGTGCTGCTGCCGCCTGAACAGGACCTTGCGAACCAGGTTGAAGCAGTGCTGTTGCCATCATAATAAAGATCAGGAATGCTCCGATCCAATGCTGCCATACCGCTTTCTTCATACTTGCCTTCTCCTCCTCATAATTACCTGATAATGGGTTATCCACCTTTAATTTAATCGTTCATATGCTGAATTCCTCTTTCTTTTTGTAAAATCTTTGAAAAAACTTTTGGAAATCATGACCATTGCCCATACTGATTAACAAAAGTACGCCAAAGGAGATTTCGTATAATGAAGCTTCTATTCCTTCTGCTTCTGCTGATTGTTCCGCTTATTATGGCTTTTGTTGCGCTTCGATCCCGGACGGTGACCCGTATTTTTCACGTACTTGCCCTGCTCTGCTTTTATAGTGCGGCCACTGTCATTGCTGGCGATGTGTACGCTACAAATGCCCATATGACAACATTCACCACGGAAATCCATCATTTTCTGTTGAATGGATGGTTTCTTTATCCGTCCGCATACCTAGGTGTGTACATTCCATATTTGCTGTGGATGAGCCTTTTTTCGAAAAAAAATTGAGGAAATTCAAGCTTGGCATTGCATTTTGCCAACGTTCATTGCATAATGATAATATAACTGTGATAATGATTATCATTCTTGAGCTTGTCTCAACTCTTCTGCCTACTGTACATGACTTAACGATTTTATAGATAAAGGGGAACGAACATCGAATGAACACAACTCTGCAAAAAACGGATCTGCAGCTCGACGATTATTTGGATCTTCTGAACCTGGCAACCAATCTGGGTGATACCAAATGGCAAAAGGAAATTATTCGTAAGCTGGCTTACACTTATCCCGCAGTCGAATGTAAACAACCACAATAGCATTTCTACATTTACATAGCTCATAACCCCTCCTTTACACGGATCGGTTATTGGGCTATTTTTGTTTTACTAGGAGGGGACAGCGATGCAATTGGAAACCGAACGACTTATCATCCGGGATATTCTGGAGACTGACTGGGAAAGCATACATAGCTATACATCCATGACAGAGGTTACTCAGCATACGGCATGGGGACCGCATACGGAAGAAGATACGCGGGCTTATGTGGAGTTTGTACTAAATTTACAGCAAACAGAACCACGAGAGGGCTTCGAACTGGCGATATGCTTGAAAAATGAGGGCATCCTAATCGGCGGTGTTGGCCTTCACATCGAAAAGACGAACGCAGAGATCGGTTATGTCCTCAATCCCGTTTATCAGGGGAAAGGGTATGCTGCCGAAGCAGCCCGAGCCATACTTGGCTTTGGCTTCAATACACTTGGCATACACCGGATATATGCGAAATGCCGCCCGAACAACAAGGCTTCAGAGAACGTTATGCAGAAGATTGGCATGCAGCGTGAAGGTCTGATGCGGGAGCATTGGTTCTACAAAGGGAAATATCATGATTCGTGTCTATATTCGATTCTAGTAAAGGAATATGCGGGCGCGAATGTTGGACGCTAATCTTGCATGATTTCTTCTAATATTTTTTTACCTGTAAAGTCTATCATCATTCCTTGAGAAGGTTCTTTTTTAGTAATCCATTTTTTTAATTGAGCAACATAATTATCTATAAGAGAATTTGAGAAAAAAGAATAATTGGATAGCAATACAACTCCTACACGGAGTTCCTTGTTGAAAGCTAGATAACTATTAAAACCAGCTGAACCCCCGTTATGCCAAAGGATGCCTTTATCTAGAAGTTGATCCTCACCCCAGCCAAAATAACGGTTTGAATCCCCGATCCATATAGGGAGATGACTTTTTTGTAGAGTAGCGGCTATCGGACTATCATCATTTAGATTGGCTTGGACAAATAAACTCAAATCCCTAACCGATGACTTAATACCCCCAGCACCTTCATGTATAGCAAGATCCCAATGAGGGACTCTTTTCCCAGTTGAAGCATGTCCATTCAAAAACCTGCCATTCTGTTCTGAATCAAGCATAACAGCTGTCTCATTCATCCTTAATGGGCTTGTGATATATTTTTTTAACAAGTCGTCATACGTACTTCCTGACACCTTACATAATATGTATCCTAATAAACCCACACCTATATTGGAATATGCAAACGAACCCATGCTATCCGTGTAATCAGCATTCGATAAAAAAGCAGTTAAATCCTGCTGGGTATACATTGAATAAGGATTCGATCTTTTTTTTGCCAAATTGTGGTTGGTTGCCAATATCGGTAATCCAGAGGTATGAGTAGCAAGGCTTCTCAAGGTAATCTTATTCAAATAATCGTTTTCAACGTTTTGCATGAACTTACCAACCACGTCATCCGAGGAAAGCAGTTTTTCTTTTTCCATTTCTAATAAAAGTATGGATGTAAAAACTTTGGTTATGGAGCCGATTTCAAACATCATATGTTCATGAGGGATCAAACTTTTCTTTTTATTATTATTAAATGAGAAGTATTCAATATCTCCCTCCCTAACAACCCCGATAACAAGCTGTAAATGTTTCTTATCTTTTGTGTAATCTGAAACATAACTTTGTAAATCCATCATAGTAAAATTTACTCCTTTTTTATGATTCTTTCATTACTCGAATGCTGGAATTACGTTGATCAATCTATTTTCGGCAACCAAACTATGTATTCGTTTCCAATTCCTGATTTTCCTGCCCCGTTAGCTGAACAAGATTACTTTATTAATGGTAACCACGCCAAAAAAGCTGAACCGAGTAAATCGGACATCAGCTTTTTTCATCTCTCCGTAACGACCCCAATCGCCATCGAAAGTACAACCTTATTCAACTTGTTTCCATTACAATCGGCACAGCTCTACTGGGCAGCTTGGAAATGTGGGACATCCGCACATGCAGCGCAAGGCTGCCAGGTCCCGAATCATCAACTTTCCATCCATGGTGTCCAACGTCCCCTGTTCTTTCCAGGCTCCCAACATACGTGTTACACTCTCCCGCGTTGCACCAATCATCTCCGACAACTCGGTATGATTCAGCTTCATGTCGAGCACGATGCCATCAGGCGTAACTCTGCCATACGAGTTGCTGGCACGAATCAGCGTCGATGCAAGCGCACCTGCCTTGCCATAGAGCAGCAGGTCCCGGAAACGCGATTGGGTGATGCGCTGAGCGAGCGCCATCCATTGCAGGAATTTCAAGGCAAGATCGCCATGTTTGCTAAGCACACTTTCCAAGTCACTGAGCGATACGATCCCCAGCTCTCCTTTGCCTGTCATCTCTGCACTGTAGCTATGAGTCAATCCGCCGATACCGCCAAACTCTCCAATCAGATCCCCAGTTTGCTGAATCGATAAAATGATTTCTTTCCCATCCTCAGTCGACTTGGTCAGCTTCACTCTTCCCGAGCGAATGTAGTACAGGTATCCGGCTTCATCGCCTTCCAGAAAGAGACTATACCCCGACTTTACCCGTTTTGGCTGCATCTTCGCTTCGATCAAGCCCCATTGTTCAGCTGTCACGAACGAAAGGATTCCACCTTTCTCCCGTGTCATCTTGCTCGCCTCCGTCTGTTCATGTTGTGTCGCCTGGGTTGTTCTTTCTTTAAATACCGTACCCATTCCCATCGTCCCCCTCGGTGTTTCCTTATGTATCCATCATACCGCGAATTTAGCGTGGGGGTTATCGGGGATTACCTGAACCTCACCGGGAAACTCCCTGAATTTGCTGTGAGATAAATCACACTAATGAGGCACCTTTACGACTCCACAATCGAAAAAAACCTTGCCCTACATGGCCTGGATGCCGGTCCATACACAGGATCAGCAAATTACAGAATGGAAATAGGGGTTTTCCCTGAATTACATTACGGAAGAAAGGGGCTACAATAGAAGCAGTGGCGAAATACCCTTATTTTAAGATGTTCCCTGACTACAGGTTAACGATATTGATAATGATTACACCGTAACGTACGGTATGATTCCAAAAAAGGAAGTGTCCTCTCATGCATGATGAACTGCCATCCGGCATTCAGGAGATGATCGACGGCCTGCGCCTGAATACCTCCAGCGATTTTTGCGGACTGGCCTGCCTGTCCGGGACGATGCTGCGCTGGAAGTATACATCCGGCGCCAGCAACGAACGGGTAAAACGCATGGAGATGCGTCCCGGACAAGACCTGGTTGGCACAGCGCTTCGGACTGGACGCACTGCTCTATCTGATGCACAATCCACCGGGGAGCATACACCCGGTCGTTGCCCATTAATGCTTGCGGAGCGGTTGGTCTGTGCCATAGCAGTCCCTGTATTCCAGCAAGGAACCGTACCTGGTGCTGTGCTGCTCGTTGGCAGCAGACTGCCTTGCGCGTTCTCCCCGGAGATCGTCCGTCAGACCGAACAGGTCGCTATACAGTTGCAGCCAAAAGTATTTGGATAAATACAGCTGTCAGTAATACGCTAAGAAGTCTTATTATTTCCTTATGGGAGAAGTAGGCGGATAGAGAATCGAAGCTATTCAGAGGTTAACCTCTGAATGGCTTTCTTTTTTGGTATGATAAAGAAAGAACCGTGGAACCGGACAGGAGGAAAATGATGTGATTCAATTATTAGTGGTCGACGATCATGTAGTTGTACGCTCCGGGCTGATTGCCCTGCTCGAAGGAAAGAATGATATACATATTGTTGGAGATGCGGCCGATGGTGATGAAGCTATTGCCAAGGCACAAGAACTGAAGCCGGATGTGGTCTTGATGGATTTCAGCATGCCTCCAGGCAAAGATGGTCTGACCGCTACCGCTGAATTGAAGAAATTGATGCCGGATATCTCCATTCTGATACTGACCATGCATGACGATGAAGAATATCTGTTCCGCGCCATCCACGCCGGAGCCTCCGGATATATTCTCAAAAGTGCCCCGCATGAAGAATTGCTCGCCGCTATTCGTTCCGTAGCAGAGGGTAGCGCCTATCTCTACCCAAGTGCAACCAAGCGGCTGATGAGTGAATATCTGGACAAAGCGAAGCAGGAGAACGCGGGACCGTATGACACGTTATCCGAACGGGAGAAAGAGATTTTATCCTGGATTGCCAAAGGTTATGCCAACAAGGAAATCGCTGAACTTCTGGTGATCAGTGTCAAAACGGTCGAATCCCACAAAAGCAATCTGATGGAGAAGCTCGGTCTTCGAACCAGACCGGAACTGGTGAAGTTTGCGATGAAAAAGGGGTTGCTGAACTTTGAGTAGCACACGTGAAAACAGACTTAGCGGTTTTGCCGATCAGCCTGTGCGTCAATTATTGGAGGAAATCGACAGTCACATTACAGATACGGAATTCCGCAGCAGATTGAAAGGTTCTCTGCATCAGCTCAGTGATCTGAAGTTTGCCCTGGATGAATCGTCCATTGTAGCCCTCACAGACCGCAAAGGAAAGATCCAGTATGTGAACGATAAATTTTGCGAAATCTCACAATATGATCGGGAAGAATTGATCGGTCAGGATCATCGGATCATTAATTCGGGTTATCACGGTAAAAATTTTATGAAGAACCTGTGGGAAACCATATCTTCCGGACGAGTGTGGAACGGAGAAATCCGCAACCGTGCCCAGGATGGCAGCCATTATTGGGTGAATACAACTATCGTGCCTTTTCTCGATAATGATGGTGAGCCCTATCAATATTTGGCCGTACGTAGTGAGGTCACCAAGCTGAAGCGGGTCGAAGCCGAGCTACAGACGATGATGACCCAAGTCATGAATATTCAGGAAGAAGAACGACGTCGCATCTCCCGCGAGCTGCATGACGGCATTGGACAGAGTCTCTTCTCTCGTCATTCAGATGGATCGACTGCTTGCGGATCAGCCCCAATCTGGTGTGGAAGCACTGCGGAAACAGGTCACGGGTATTATGGAGGACGTACGCGGTATGGCATGGGAGCTGAGACCGTCTGTACTGGATGACCTCGGCGTCGTTCCGGCCATTCGCACGTATATCGAGAACTATACCCGGCACTACGGAATTGAAGTGGAATTGGAATGCAATCTGCGAAAAAGGCTGGAGATGAACCGGGAGATCGCGATGTATCGTATTATCCAGGAGGCTTTAACCAATGTGGCCAAATACGCCGATGTGTCAGAAGCTCATGTGACGGTGAAAGATTCGGAAGAGGGCACTCTTGTGAAAATTGAGGACAGAGGCGCAGGGTTCAACGGTACGACAGCTGGCAACGGCGTTGGTCTGTTTAGCATGGAAGAGCGAGCCCGCGGAGCCGGAGGTACACTAACGATATCTTCGGAGCCTGGGGAAGGAACTGTAGTTACCCTTTGCCTACCCAAAACCGTTCATTAACTCGATCCAACCTGCACTTTATATAGAAGACTGTTTACGGATGAGCTCCGTGAACAGTCTCTTTTCGCTTTATGATTACATACCGCTCCCCTTTCATCATCTTCCGATTGGTAAAAATGACAAAATGAAAGCTCTGAATCGGATAAATTCAATATTTACAATAAATATATTGACTCCAATTACGATTCGTCATTAAAATATGAATGCTACATACACATTGTACGTAGATCCTATTATAATTTTTTATTCTATATAGTTAAAAAAAGGATGGTCAATCATGTCAGAGAAACGCTCCTCCAAAGGGGGAGAAATCCCGCAACTGCACAATCTGGATGCAATCGATCGTAAAATCATTGCCGCTCTTCATCAAAATAGCCGGATATCCTACACCGATCTGGGTGCACATATCGGTTTGTCCCGTGTGGCCGTTCAGGCCCGCATTAATGCTTTATCCGAAAAGGGAATCATTGAACGCTTCACCGTGGTCATCAATCCGGGCAAAGTTGGACTTCAGGTCTCTGCCTTTTTCAATGTCGATGTAGAACCGCAATTTCTGGATGAAGTAGCCGCGAAATTGGACGAAGAACCCGCAGTAACCAGCCTCTATCATATGACAGGCCCGAGTACCCTGCACATGCATGGTATTTTTGCAGATATGGAAGAGATGGAGCAGTTTCTGCTGGAGAAGCTCTACAAGATGCCGGGCATCGTCAAGGTAGAGTCACAGCTGTTGTTAAAACGATATAAAAGCCGAATGGGCATGAGACTCTAGGAGGAAATCAGCATGAGTTGGAAAGATTACAACGGTCTCGTCATAGGGATGGTACGAACCGGAATTTTGGGATATGGCGGTGGCCCTTCGGTTATTCCGCTGATCCGTTATGAAGCCGTTACCCGCTATAAGTGGGTAAGCGATGATGAATTCGGCGAGATTTTGGCCATTGCCAACGCCCTGCCGGGTCCCATTGCCACCAAGATGGCCGCATATCTCGGGTATAAAACGAAGGGCGTGCTGGGCGCCATTGTGTCGGTTCTGGCCCACATTTTGCCGACGAGCATCGCTATCATTGCGCTTCTTGGTTCCATGTACGCGCTGCGCGAATCAAAAATCGTAGCAGGCATGGTGGCAGCTGTTCGCCCGGTTATTTTTGTCATGCTCGGCATGATGGCTTACGAATTCGCCAAGAAAGCATGGAAGGGACTCGGCACAACCTTTGCCGCCCTGTTCGGTGTTCTTGCATTTGTACTGCTGCAGCTGCTCGATATTCACCCCGGTATTGTCATTGCCGTCTTCCTCGGATATGGTGTCTTTCATCTGGATGTGGTCCAGCGTTTCAAATCCAAGGGCAACAGTTCCGACAAGGGGGTGTCCTAAGCGATGCTTCAGACATGGTGGGAATTGTTTTGGGGATTTTTTGTAGCCAATATATTGGGATACGGGGGCGGACCTGCCTCCATTCCGTTAATGCAGGAAGAAGTGGTCAATCACTATAAGTGGATGACCACGGAACAATTCGGGGATGTACTCGCCATCGGCAATGCACTTCCCGGTCCGATCGCGACCAAAATCGCCGCATTTGTCGGTTATCAGGTGGCTGGCTGGTTTGGTGCATTTATCGCCAGTTTTGCCACCGTTGTGCCTTCGGCTGTTGCGTTAATTTTGCTGCTCCGCCTGCTGAACAAGCATCGTACTTCGCCAAAGGTGAAAGGTATGACCTTGCTCGTACAGCCAGTTATCGCTGTGCTCATGATCTTGCTTACATGGGAATTCGGTCAGGTATCCACCAATTCTATCGGCATTTGGCAGACGCTGATCATTGCAGGTATCTCGCTCTGGGTCATGACCAAGACCAAGCTGCATCCAGCCATTCTGATTGTCATTGCTTTTGCATACGGTGCGCTGGTTCTGTCTCATACGATGTAATTCATTCATAAACATACTAAAGGAACGTTCTGGAACAAAGGATGCACTTTCATTGTGAGGTGCATACAAAGGTTCCGGGATGTTCCTTTTTCTTATTTCCTTTTTTAAGCGGCACCATCGCATTTCAATGTCGTTTACTATAAAAAAATGGTGATAACAGCATTTAAGCTGTCATCACCATATAGGGGATTGCTTGTTTTACCTTCGTACTTGATACAGTTATTATTTTGCCTCAACAACTACTGCCACTTTGGTTTTCACACCTGCATAAGTCACCGTAATGGTTGCTTTACCTTTACCATTAGCCTGAATGACGCCATCCTTCACCGATGCTGTCGCAATACGGGATGATTTCCAAAGCGCTGGTTTGGATACGTTCGCTTCGCTGCCATCCGCATACGTTGCTGTAGCAACCAGGGTCACCTTGTCACCTGGCTTCATGGTCAGGGTGACCTTATCGGTTTGCAAATATTTCAGTGTATCCACTTCGACTGCAACCGTTACCGTCTTGCTGCCGTACTTCGCTGTAATTTTTGCTTTACCTGAACCTGTTGCTTTTACTTTACCTTTAGTTACCTGTGCTACTTTGTAGCTGTTGGTTTTCCATTCCGCTTTGTCCGTGACATCACGCTCACTGCCATCGCTCAGATATGCAGTAACTGTAAGATCAGCGGAATCACCGGTTTTCAGGGAAAGAGCCGGTTCGGATGCTTCAATACGTGAAATAACGTCCACTTCAACCTGAATGGTCACTTTGTTGGAACCATATTCAGCCGTGATATTGGCTTTACCGCTGCTGTTCGCAGTGATAACCCCTTTTTTCACGTCGGCTACGCGGGAATTGCTTGATTTCCAAGTTGCATCGGAGGACACGTCCTTAGACAAGCCATCTTCATCCGTTGCTGTGAGTACAATTTGCTGTGTTTCCTTGGAGGACAACACCACAAAATTCACATCTGCCTCCAGCCCGCTAGCCATACCTACTTCAACAGGCAGCGTCAACGTTTTGCCTTCAATCTTGGCTGTGATGGTTACTTTACCTGTTGCAATACCCGTCACGACACCTTTGCTGTCCACTTCAGCGAGTTTTTCACTGCTGCTGCTCCAATCCGCATCTTCGGACACGTCTTTGGATGTATCACCGTATACGGCCAATACTTTCACAGACAATGTGCCACCAACGGCTACAGAACCTTTTTTCTTGTCCATTTCATACTTGTCTGGAACATCTACATTTACGGTGAATTTAACGGTTTTGCCGCCGTATGCCGCAGTGATGGTCGCTGTTCCTGATTTATAGGCGATCAAGTCGCCGCCAGATACATATACAACATCCGCATTGCTGGATGTCCAAGTTGCTTTGGAAGTTACGTTCTCTGTACTTGCATCAATATATTCTGCATTGGCTACCAGTTTCTTGGTTTTGTTATCCCCTGTAACGCTCATAGCCAATTTATCTTCGACACCCGCAATATCCAGATATCTTGCCGTATCCACGTCAACCGTGATTTCCACCGTTTTGCCGCTATACGTTGCCTTGATTGTCGTAGAACCCGCACCAATTGCTGTAACCTGTCCCTTGAATACCGTCGCAACCTTCTCGTTGCTGGATGTCCATGTTGCCTGATCCGTTACATTTACATCAGCACTATTCGGGTAAGAGGCAGTCAATACGACATTTGCTGTTTTATTGGACTCACTCAAACGGAAGAAAATGCTCTGTTTCTCCACACTCAGTTTGCTTGTCAAATCCACATCCACATCGACCGATACGGATTTTGTTCCGTATTTGGCAGTAATTTTGGCAGAACCCGCCGAATAACCTGTGATTTCACCTTTTAATACGTCTGCTACTTTTTCATTGCTTGACGTCCACTCGGCCAGATCCGTTACATCTTTGGTTGTGCCATCTGGGTAGGTGGCTGTCAGTTTTACAGTTTCACTTTTGTTCAACAGCAGATTGACCTGCTTCTTGTCCACATCTACACGTTTAACAACCTCAACGTTAACCTCCACAGTCACACTTTGACTGCCCACTTTACCTGTGATAACGGCTGTACCGGCGCTTTGTCCAGTAACTTTACCATTCACAACCGTTGCCACTTTCTCATCATCGGATGACCACTCAGCAACTTTGGATGCTTCTGCATTCGTCGTGTTATCACTGTAGGTTGCCGTCAAAATAATGTCTTTGCTATCTCCTGTGCGCAAGTCCAGCGACTGCACGTTTTTGGAAAGGGCTTTGACCTTTTTGGTTACATTCACCTGAACCGTCTGACTCTGACTCTGATACGATGTTGTAATGGTCGCCGTACCTTCCTTTTTGGCAGTAATGGCACCATTATATACAGTCGCTATCGAAGTATCACTGCTACTCCAGGATGAACTAATTGTCACGTTAGCCGATGTATTATCGCTATATACTCCTGTCACCGTAACCGAACTGGAATCACCCACTTCGAGCGACAGCTCATTTTTGGAAACTACAATTTTGGACAGTTCTTTATCTGCCGCAGCGGCCAAGCCTACGTTGGAAATACTCAGCAGCAATACCAGCATCATCACCATGTACTTGGTCAATCTTGGCTTTAACATCATTTCCCCCGATTCTTATCATTTTGTTCCTTAAGGTTTAATGTCGGCAAGTTCTTTCCAGATGTTTAGACTTTCAGGGAATTTTAAGGGGAATTCGCGGGAATTCATCCTTCCGACCTATCGAATTCCAAAGGATTCATACCCGCAAATATTACGCATAACCTATGTATAGTTACTGAAATTTGGACTTTATTTCATAGGATGGGGGAGAAACATGAGTCAGTCTTTTGATTACAAAGGATATTGGGAACAAACGTATAGCTCAGGTGAAACATCGGGAAGAGGTTCTTATGGTGTACTGGCTGAATTCAAGGCAGAGGTAGTAAACGGACTGATTCAGCGTGAGGGTATCTCCAGCGTCATTGAATTTGGTTGCGGGGATGGAAATCAACTGCAGTATATGAATTATGAGACGTATCTGGGTGTCGATGTGGCAGGTTCGTCGGTACGACTCTGCGTCTCCAAGTTTGCCAGCGATACCTCCAAGAGCTTCATGTTATACACGCCAGGTCTGTGGATTAACCGCGGTTTCCTTCAAGCGGATCTTACCGTCTGTCTGGATGCACTCTACCACATTACGAATGAAACGGATTTCCGCAACACCCTTTACGACATCCTGCACGCTTCGTCAGAGTGGGTCGTGCTGTACACTCGATTGAAAGAAAACGGGAATCCAGGGGTTAGCACCATTCAGGACCGAAATATTTTTGATTATCTGTTCGACTATCCCGAGTTTAAAGTGCAGGAGATTATTCCTCAACGATATCCTGATCAGTCCTCGGCCGACTTTGTCATCTTAAGACGCACACCTGAAATCAAAAATCAAAAATAAATCTGTGTGATCTAACATGTGAACCGGAGCCATTGAATCTCTACCAGGTCATTTCTAATAGAAACAAAGAATTAGCCCGGTGGCCTATCTATAGATCCCTTCCATTACAGCTTCTACTTAGGTGTGCTCCGCCTCCAAGACAGAAATACCTTTTCCCCTGGGAGGCAGGCACACTCGAGCAGTTGTATGGCGGGACACATATTCATCCCCTCACGCATACTCGCTGCTCGACATGTGATGTTCTTAAATTTTGTTTTTCTAAAATAAACCCGGACGGCCACGCAGCTTCGCCAGCGCCTCCATATAGTAATAATCGCCGTATATAATCGGCACATTCAAGCCACGACCCTCCGGATAATGCACGGTTCCCTGCATGATCAGACCTTCTTCCGCTGCTGTCTCACCAGAGCTGTAGTTCTCATGCAGCCCGTGAAGGATACGCTCTGCCGCGGCTCTGTATTCCTCACCGCGCGGCGACAGCTTCGCCAGCTCCAACAGACCGCTTGCGGCAATCGCCGAAGCGGACGAGTCCCACGCCACCTGATGCTCGGCAGGTGCGCGGAAATCCCACAGCGGCACGATGTCTTCGCCAAGCATGGCGAGGAAGAAATCGGCCGCTTGCTCCGCTGTCTCCAGATAGCGGGCTTCGCCCGTATACCGGAAAGACAGCGCAAACCCGTGCAGCGCCCAGGCGGTGCCCCGCGCCCAGGCGGAACCTGGAGCATGGCCCTGCCCACCATGCTCCTGCACCTTCTGCCCCGTGAGTGGATCGAACTCCACCACGTGGCAGATGGACCCGTCAGCGCGGACGAACTCGCGCGCCACGGTGTCCGCATGCGCTTCCGCCAGCCAGCGGAAGCGCGGGTCGCCGCTCTGCTCGGATGCCCAGTAGAGCAGCGGCAGGTTCATCATGCTGTCAATGATGGCTACGCCGCTAGTATCCATCATTGACGAGCTGAAGTTCCAGGCGCGGATATATTGACCGCGCACGTTGAAGCGGGCAGCGAGCAGATTGGCGGCGAGCATTCCCCGCCGCCGACCGTCCGCGCTGCCTGTCTGGCGGTAGTTGGCTACGCCACTGAAGCAGCCAGATGAACCCCAGATCGTGATCCACCGATTCGGGATCACGCAGACAACCCTCCAATTGCCGCTCACAGCTTTCGGCATAACAGTATAATGGAGCGACAGCTTCGCTCTCTGGCGACTCGCCATAGACAAGCCATAACAGCCCCGGCCAGAAGCCGGCGGTCCACCATTCAGGATCATTCCGGTCATACATGCCCTGCGGGGCGGTGTGCGGAAATGTATCCTTGATGCGCTGCGCATTGCGAATCGTTTTGGCCGCTCCTTGACGCCATGCTTCCTTCAGCCATGTCACGGATGTGGATGTATTCATACAGTTATCCCTCCTCTAATCAATTCCCAATCTGATCGTAAACGTAATACTTCGCCCGCTGATTACTTCCATCCGTGCTTCCTTCAGCAATCCGTTGCGGGACGCCATCGGCTGTTCTTTGAGATGAATGGTAGCTCCTTCGTCCAACACGGTTGATTCCACATAAGCTCCACGATACTCGCTGCGCACAGCCTGACTGGAAAGTGTAATGACAGCCTGTTCACGGCCATCACTGAACATTAATGGAATGAGTGCTCCGACAACCTCAAGTTCACCTTCGAATTCATATGTCACGGTCAGCAAATCCGTCTGCTGTACATAACGGGTGCGCAGTGAATCGATCCCGGTTAACGGGCCGAGCCATGTCACTGTAAACGCATTGACCTGATCCTGACGTTTTCCGTCATCTCCCTCTGGAGAGCCTGAATTATCTTTCACCTCTTGCTCTACCGTTTCAAGCAAAATCGAACCCCCACCATCAGCAGGATTAATCCCGGCATCCCGGTCATAGTCAACACCTGACGGGATGCCCCTGGCAAGACTGTGCCATTTCCCATCTGCCGTTTTCCAGGCAGGACAGTAGCTCAGCGGACCAACTTTCCCTTCAGCAAACTCCGTGAAACCGGATTGCACATGTCCAGCAGCGGAGGGCCCGATCAGCCCCGGTAATCCCGCCTGTTGTATCCGCGCAAGACCGGGAACCGTGTATGGATCATTCATGGCCGTATGCAGGATCATTTGTTGACCTGGTACAGAGGCAATGATCGTTTCAAACCATCCATCGGCCTGCAACACCCTGCTGCCTACCTCGGAAGGAAGGAGTATGCCCGTTACATCTTCACCAGGATTGCTGAGACAGGCATGGGCCAGTGCCGCTGCCGTCCACAGGTTGTAGGCGGTATGATTCGTATAGATTTCGTATCCGTGGCGTACCTCGGGCGGGTACTCGTTGCGAACAATTTTCAGACGCCCATCATCCATCTTCCAGCGCTCCACAGATTCGAAGCACCGATTGGCAGCTCGGGTGAACGCTCCTGCCATCACCCGATCTCCAGCCTGTAAGGCCTGAGTTGCATGAACAGAACATACGTAGGCTGCTGCCGCTTCATTCCATTGATGTTGGGAGCTGCGTCCACGCGGAGGAATCTCTCCCAGCGGCGACAATGTAAGCAGCGTACTGAATGCACCATGACGTAATTGTTCCTTCAGCTCACCAGCACATGAACCGTCATATCCCGCTTCAAGCATGACATCCAGATGATAGCGCGTCGCAATATCATAGGAAAATGGACAATTTGGTCGGTCCAGCGGTCCGTCCTGATACAGTCCAAGCGCCGTAAATCGTGGCAGATGATACTGATCCAGATAACGATCCATCCACGCCGTATCATCACTGGCAAGCTGCTCTCTCCAGCGCAGATACTCCCCAGAGATCATAATCGCGTTCCAGTTGATCATGCGATTTGGATTGTTCATTTTGCTCATTGTAAAGACATAATCTTCTTCAGGCTGGATCTTCTTAAGGGCATCTGCCCAGACTTTGCCTGCTCAGGCATATACGGCTTCAACAGGATGTATGCTCTCATCATCAACACGGGGAAAAAGTCCGGGTGATGATCCGGCGCACATCCCTTCACGACAACATCGATGCTGTGTGACAGGGCCAATGCCGCTGAAGGAAGCAGATCCGTTAGGCCCGCTTGAACAAGAACCGATGCAGCCATTGCATAAGCTGGCGTGGAATAATATCGCTCCGCCTTCGAAAATGGATCAATAATGGCGCCTTCACTGTCCTGGTAAGGTGTATAAGCCCGAACAACACTCTCCACAAGGGACAATTTGCGAGCCTGATTCCAACCATCTGAAGGAGCAGGCCCCGCCTGTTCCGCTAGTGTACGGTAATCTTCGAGTGCATCTCTCCATGGATATGTTGATGCGGACGTATACTTACTCACGTATGCTCACCTCCATCTTTCACTTGGGTCCAACCGTGAACTTCAGCTCACACACCGTTTCCAGCGGATTAACTTCATCACTTCCACTTCTTACTTTTCGGTTATCAGGCTGGTCTCGCCATTCAAGGGAGGTCCGATAGAATGTAACTGGCATATTATCATGATCCACTGTATTAATGATCTCTATATCAGCCTGCCATTGGATTGCATCATACGTCATCCCTACCGTCGCATGTTCACCCTGCCATTGAATCTTTCCCTCATGTACCCTTTCAGGTACCTTTCTGCTCATAAACCGCTCCGTCACACTCGGCCGTTGCTGTTCTCCCACCGAAAATAACGTGCTTGATGAAGACGCCGCTCTGTTTTTCCATTGAAATCGATCTTTCAGACGCAGTTCTGCTACGGTCCCGATATCTTTAGCAGAACCGCTCCAATGCAACTGACGTGTATAGCAGGCGAGTGAAGCCGCTTCAGGATAAGCTGCTGTCAGTTCCAAACAGGCATCCAGTGTACAGTCATCGTCCGAAACCTTCGCCTCAAGAACCAGTGCTTGCGCCTGACGTCCCGAGCTTTGCTCCTTCCCTTCTATGCGAGGAACGTTATGCCCGGACGAGCTAATGTGGAACAACTGCTCTCTGCCCGGAGCAAAATAAGCTTGTGTGTACAGCCCCGCTCCCGGATCACAAAGAATGTTTTCGCCACCACAATGGAGTATAAATTGCCCAAGATCATTATGGTTATGGGGTTCATCGTTATGCCCGGCCTTGACGGAAAAAGCAGTAGTGAGAGGTTCATCTCTGGTAACATCTGCGCTCGCAGATTCAATCACTCCTTTCGCAATCATCCAGCCCAAATCATCCAAAATGATCCCTCGTTCCGCTGGAACAGCCCCCGCTTCTTGAAGGACCATTGCCGAACTGCTCCACAGCACGTTGCGCAGCAGGTGACCCCAACGATGACAGGGATCATCAGTAAACAAAGGGATATGAAACGGCAAATCCACCTTTATAGCGAAACGGGATGCCAGAAGTGAAAGCAAGCCCGAAGGAATCTCTTGCTGCTCCGCACTATCCGAATAATTCACGAAGGTCCCTCCCGACAGATGAACCCGCAGTGGGAAGGCTGCGATCGCCGCTATTTTCGGACCATTCAGCAAATCCATCTCACCTTCACTGTATTCGCGCAGCATGTCGGCATAA
Organism: Paenibacillus sp. 1A_MP2; assembly: GCF_052244825.1. Lineage (NCBI taxonomy): Bacteria > Bacillati > Bacillota > Bacilli > Caryophanales > Paenibacillaceae > Paenibacillus > Paenibacillus sp. 1A_MP2. Next base: position 6,878,740 of record NZ_JBQQCS010000001.1, read on the forward strand.
TAGACGAAATAGCCGAACCCATATACCCAGTAACCAATGCCTTCTGCACAACCACCATCCATGCCATATCCACTCAGAAATGCCTGCATGGATCGAATCGTCTGAACAACCGATTCTGTCAGAACTGCTTCTTCCTCCAGCAGTAATAGTCCAGCCATGCCACAGCATCCGCTGCATACAGCAGACCAGTTATGATCTGCACCTTGCCAGTGATAGGCACGTTTCTCCCGATAGAGCGGAGTGAAAATGCGTCGCTCGGCCTCAGCCCTAATCCGTTGGATGATGCGTGTATCCAGTCGATCCGCGTGAATCGTCACGATTTCGGCCAGCATATGTACCGTCTCCGCGGCAAACAGATCAATATTGCCGTTGACCTGTTCCACTCCCCCCGTACCCAAATGTGCAGGCAAACACCATGTATACTCGCCACATACATCCCACAACATATCTTCCAATGTCTCTATCCATCCCGCGCCATTTGAATCCACAGCGAGCAGCGCTATTGCCGCAAGACGTCCCCTGCGTTCAAAGTACGCATCCTCATACAACTTTCGTTCCCCTATGTCCCCAAACTTCCGATAAAGACCAAATGATAGCGAAGGCAAGCTTTCGTTCAGGGCACGTTCCCCATACGCTTTCAGATCGATATAAAAAGAAGCCAGCTCCGGTTGGAGTAACGCCTGTTCGATGCTATCCGTAGAGCAGACTGAAGCTCGTATTGGTGCAGGCTGGATATGCTGATCCCCCTGTCCCCGCTCGTTATCCGATGTACCACCCGTTGAATGACCGAAGTATCCGGCATCGGGATGGAACTTTCCTTACTTTGATTGGTGTTTTCCATTGAATTCACCCTAATCTATATGGAATACAAAACCTTCATTATATGTAACCGATTTCATTTTACCGGATAATGCTTTACATTTGAAGAGTTATCCATCATATCCAACCAAATTAACCACAGAATCCCTATTTCGAGATATGAAAAAGAAGAACCCGACCGGGTTCCTCGTTACATCAAGCTTTTTAGTGCGTACTTGATAATCCAATTCAATCCAATGTCTATTAACCAATCGCAAGCGGAGAATTCTGTACAACAGACAACCATTGACGCGCGATAAGCTCATGACCGGCTGCCGTTGGATGCACACCATCCCACAACCAGTAGGTAGCGTCAGCCTTTTCAGTGGCCTGATTAAACACATCCTGCAATGGAACCAGCACAGCACCGAATTCTGTGGCAAGTTCAGCAACAAGGCGCTGATACTGCCCGATACGCTCCTGCCAAGTGTCCCAACGCTCCACTGTAGCTCCGGTTTTAAGAATAAACGGTTCCATTAAAACCAGCCCAGTATTCGGCATCACTTCGCGTGTTTCCTCCAGCAAATGACGATATGCACGTCCAAGACGATCCGTCACTCCACTGGGTTCGCCATTCACGGTACGCCATGCATCATTAACGCCGATGAGAATGCTGATCAGATCCGGCTTCAGACTAAAGGTATCCTCGTTCCAGCGTGCATACAGATCGGAAGCACGATCCCCGCTAATTCCTCTGTTATAGAACGTCGGCTGCTTGGCGGCCAGTTCCACGCCCAGTTTGCTTGAGATCAGATACGCATAGCCATGCCCGAGAAAATGATTCGGATCATCATTGCGCGATCTTCCCCCGTCTGTAATGGAGTCTCCCTGAAAAAGTATAACGGATGAATGTGTACTCATGATCAATAACCGTTCCTTCCTGTATGTAAAATGAAAACCTCAACCCTTCAGTCTCCATTTTATCCCTTTCGGACGCAATAGAAAATAGCGTTTTCAGAACGGTACTTTTCAGCCTTTCGGGTCTTTCGCCACATATCCTCCACCCTGATATTTCGTCTCGTCTTGCTTATCCGGCGTTCCCTTGCGTTTAGCTTCGTCCCACAACTCTGCCGCATCATCCTCCGGGCGGTACCCAATCATCTGCTCCAGATATCCAATATCATAATAATTGTCCGTATTCGCTGAAGTGCCATATAAATTAACATATTTCATGCTCGAATCCGCCTCAATGCAGCACTCGGCAAGCTGCACCATATCTCTGGGCGAGATCCAGATGTGTGCCGAACGCTCAGAATGCGGATACGCATCGCCCGAGAAATTGCCAATTCGAATGTTGAATGACGATAGGCCATGCTTATCCACGTAATATCGTCCCAGCAGTTCGATATAACATTTGCTAAGTCCATAGAAACTGTCTGGCCGATATGGATCATGCACTTCAATATCCTCTCCTGTTGGATAGAACCCTGTCGCATGATTTGAACTTGCAAAAATAACCCGCTGTATACCGTTCAACCTTGCAGCTTCATACACATGGTATGCCCCTGTTACGTTGATCGGCAGAACTTTGCCCAGAAAATCCTCTTCGTCCTTGGCCCAAGCAATGTGAAGCACTGTCTGAATACCCTGCATGAGCTCGTTCAGTCGTTCTCCATCTGTCACATCCATTGCTACAATGCCTGATTGAGGATCATCATGAAGGTCGGCAGCCACGATATCATACTTGCCCTTTTCCCTCAGTCCCTCCAGCAAACTGCGACCAACGACTCCCGCCGCTCCCGTAATCAATAGTCTGTGCTTCGTTTTACTCATGGATCTAACTCCCTTCGCCCTATTTGCTATGATCTTATAGGACATTATTAACCGTAAGGGCGAAGGATTTACCTGCTCCAATAAAGACCCCGTATATTAACCCATCAAGTACCGCAAAATCATCATTGCCACCATACCGACAAGTACCGTTCCGAGCAGACTCCGGGTCCAGATTGCCACGGCAATGGTAGGTAATGCTGCCCAGAGGGCAGCATTTTGCGTAATCGGCACCAACTGGTTGTCCGCCATAAACAATTCCTGACCGATCAGTGCCGCCATCACCGCTACGGGTACATATTCAAGCCAGCGTAACAGCCACATCGGAATCTGTATCTTGCTGAACAGCATGAGTGGCAATACACGCGGAATGAACGTTAACAAAGCCGATCCCATAATAATCCAAAATACATCCCATCTTACTTCCATCGTTCCATCACTACTCCCATCGTTGCCGCAATGACCGCAGCCACAATGACACTCATGCTGCCAAGCGAAGCCATGCTGGCGAAGATTACACAGACAACAGCGATGATCGCCACATTGATGTGTAATTTTTTATTTTTGCGCTGCATCAGCTGAAGTACGACCAGACCGATAAACATCGCAGGCAAGGCAAAATCCAGCCCAAGCCGATCCGGATTGATTATCCAGCGACCAAAATAAGCCCCCGCCATATTCGCCACAAACCAGTTCAGATATGCTGTAATGTTCAGACCGTGCATCCAGCGCTCACTCAGCGTTTTCCTACCAATCGCACGCGTCATCGCCACGCCAAAGGACTCGTCGGTGAGCAGCGAGCCGATCCACATATTTTTAAGCGGCGTCAGATGACGGAAGTACGGCGATACGGCTGCACTCAGCAGCAAATGACGCAGATTCACGAAAAATATGGTGAAAATAATGGCCGTCGCTGAACCATTCGATGCCAGCATGCCTGCGGCAATAAACTGGGCCGATCCCGCATACAGAATCAGACTGAGCAGAGCCGTTTCCGCCAGGCTAAGACCTGCCGTCATTTCAATGACACCCGCTGCAAAGCCAATACTCAAATAACCAAGCAGGGTTGGAATACAATCCTTGACTCCTTGCATAAATCTAGCATCATCCTGCACCTCTTCGGTATTTGCGGGCCCGGATGTCAGTGGTATTGATTTGTCCAAATCCGGTGCATCCCCTTTCCATTTCAATCCACATCCTGCGGATTACTTTTAATTTAGAAATATACCACAGGATGAGACGTTCCGGGAGAGACAGATCCCCTTTTACAGAACAGATCCGCTACGAATCTTCATAATTCGATGATTAACGAAGTACACCAACAAGAAAAAGACTGCGGGGTTATACCCCACAGTCTTCTTCGAGAATGGCTATTAAACTATAACTTGAATCGTTCAATCATGCTTTGCAGATCTTCAGCCATACGGGACAACGCCGCCGAGGACGCCGCAACCTCTTCCATTGTAGCCAGCTGCTCCTGTGCAGCAGCTGAGCCATCTTCCGTTCCTGAGGCAATCTGATTGGATAATTCAATCGTCTCATTGACTTCTTTGGTCACATAAATCATGCCTCCATCAATCTGACGGGAAGCTGCCGACACTTCTCCAGCTTGAGCAGCAACCAATTGCACGGCACTACGGATATTTTGAAAAGCCTCTCCCGCTTCCGTAATCATTTGGGAACCCTTGATCATGCCTTCTCCCGTACGGGCAAAGGTAGATTGTACCGCATTCGTTTTCTCATGCATCTCACGCATCAGTTCATTAATGCGCTCGGCCGCACTGCCCGAATTGTTGGCCAGCAACTTCACTTCATTGGCAACCACGGCGAAGCCCCGGCCCTGTTCACCTGCTCTGGACGCTTCAATGGATGCGTTCAAGGCAAGAATATTGGTCTGCTTCGCAATAGCAGTAATTTCGGCTACAATCTCAATGATCTCTTCATTTTTCGCTCGAAGATCCTGAATGACCGCAGCCATGGCTTCACTCTCATCATTCACCTTCTGAATATGAGCAACCGCCTCTTCCACCGTAACCATACCCGCTTCGGACTTGGTAGATGCTTCAACAGCGATGCGAGCGGCCTCTTCGGCACTCGATGAGATTTCTTTGACCCCAATAGACATTTCACCCACAAGTTGCCCCGTTGCGGCGAGACTGGCGTTTTGTTTGTTCGTTCCTGACGCTGCATCCTGCATCAGTTCAGCAACCTGTTCGGTTGCCCTGGATGTCTGTTCAGAACTCGCCATCAGCTCCTCAGAGGATGCCGCCAGCTGGCTCGATGTATCATGTACTTCGCCTAGAACGTTGCGCAGCGAGGAGGTCATAGTATCGAAGCTTGCCCCGAGTTGTCCGAACTCATCGCGACGCTGCAAGCCCACCCGAACTGTCAGATCCCCTGCGCTCACTTTCGATGCTGCCTGTGTTAGCTGCAACAATGGACGGTGTATGCTTCGAATAATGAACACAAGCAGAATAATACCAATGATCAGTGATGTTCCAACAAGAGTGTATGCACGGATCAAGATCGGTCTTACGGCATCGGCTGCTTCGGAAGGAACGATCTCACCAACAATTTTCCAACCCGTCGCGGGATTCGTAAAGAACACAGCTTCCAGCTCTTGTCCATCATACGTGTACTTTACAGTTCCTTGGTCTTTCGTATACATCTCATTAATGTAGCTCTCATTGGACTGCACGCCGGATTCGATATTGTAATGGAACAGAAACTTTCCGCCGTTGTCCAGCATATACAGTTTTCCTTTTTCACCAATATGTATCTTATCAACAGATTCTTTTAAGTGGTTGAGACTTACATTGGCTCCGAATACTCCTTTGCCATCGGACAGTTTGGCAGCTGCGGTGACGACCCATTCTCCCGTGGTTACCGATTGGAACGTATCTGAGATAATCGGTTCATCTTGAGACATCGCCATTGTATACCAGCTGCGTTCCCGTGGATCATAGATCTGCTGTCCGGGGTCAGGAGATTTCATCCAGCTGCCATCTTCGGCACCTGCTGTGAGCACACCCAGTTCTTTGTGGTTCTTGGACATCCCGTCCATCTGCCTTTGAAGAGCAGGGGATTTATTAATAATATCTGCTGAAGTAATACCGGCGGCGAACTGCGCTGCGTTATCCTTCTCCATATCCAACATCTGACTAATCTGCAGACTGAGCATTTCCGTTTTGGCCTGTGCAGAATGAATGATTTCTTCCCTGACCTGGTCTGCTGCTTTTAAATAAGACAACCATCCCACGCTTATGCTCGGTACAATCAGGAACAGAAGCAGTGCAGCGATCAGACGTTTCTTTACCGTTAATGTAAACCAATTGCGAATCCTTTTCTTCATTTAAATATCCCCCATCATCATCTTCACCCTTTTTTATCGGACAAACGTAGTGAAAATATTATGTATGAATATTAAAATCAATCGAAATTACATTATTTTTGTTAGGATAATAGAAAATGATGCTCCTTCCTCGTTTTGACCCTCACTACGAGATCGTTTACAATGCTCATAAGCTGGTTATCTATGAAACGATTGGAAGGAGAGGATTCGAATCTTACGCAATTCACATGTGCAACAACCTGTATCCAGATTATATTCATCCATGTTCCGTATTCTGTTCGCCCTCATTCTTTGTGCAGGACCTGTTCTAGGACAAACCAGTTTCACAGCAGCCGCAGCACAAGAGGCGCAAACAGTTCACATTGAAGTGAATGGTCAAGAGCAATCGTGGAAAAACGCCCCCCTTGTATTGAAAGGTACAACGTATGTTCCACTGCGAGATGTTGTTACCTCTGTAAATGGCACCTTGAAGTGGGAACCTCGTACCAAAACGGCTACCATTACCGTTGGTCAAGACAAGCTGGTTCACCAGGCGGGCAGTGACTTCATCCAGGTTAACCATGTTCGGCTGTCCTCCGGTGTCGAATCTCGCACGATTAACGGCACCCTGATGTTACCTGTCCGCGCACTTGCCAATGCACTCAAGGCAGATATTAAAGTACAACGTACAGCCTCTGGTCAGATGAGTGTTAATATTGAGACAGACAAAGTAAGCCTATTAAACAGTCAAGTCGCCAGTGTAGACCGCTATTTGCGCGAAATCGATTTTCCAGGCATGGCTCTGATTGCCCGCAATGGAGAAGTCCTTCTTCGCCAAGGCTATGGACTGGCGGATGAACAGACGCTCAATCGTCCAGATCAGAAGACCAGAATCGCCTCTCTGAGCAAATCCTTCACTGCAGCCTCCATTCTCAGCTTGGTGGAAAAAGGAAAGCTAAATGTGCAAGATCCGATCTCCAAGTATATCACCGGTATACCCAAGGGAGACCAGATCACACTCCATATGCTGTTATCCCAGACTTCGGGTCTTCCATCCGCCTTCGGACGGGGTGAAGGCACTTCATTGGAAGAAACGGTAGAAGAAATTCGGCACAAAACATTAAAATTCGAACCCGGTAGTGCCTATTTGTACAGTAATAGTGGTTATGTTCTGCTGGCCTATGTTATTGAACAGGTGTCCGGCATGAGTTATGCCGACTATGTGCAGCAGACTATTTTGAAGCCGCTCGGCATGAAGAACTCTGGAGAAGCTTCCCGTAAGGTCCATACGAATAGCGGATTCGTTGCGAAGAATAAACAGTGGGTGCCTGCGCCTTATTATGTTTCACAATCAGGTTCAGGAACGATCTACTCCACCGTAGACGATCTCCTGAAGTGGGATCGGGCGCTGTACACGGACAAAATTTTGAGTCAGGATACGATTGAACAGATGTATGAGCCGTATTCGGATAAAAATTATGGCTACGCCTGGATTCTCAAGGAAAACGATCAGAATCGTACCGTCTTCCACAACGGCAGCGGTGGTGGTTTTGCCACAGCCTTCTCACGTAATTTAACAGATGATATTACGATTATTCTTCTCGGTAATCATGCGGGTATGGATATGACTTCACTTATGGATGAGGTGGAGGCTAAGACAGCTCAGGCACTGAATCTGCAATAATATCCTTTTTACTCATTAGATAATAGCAGAAGGGACGGTCCATTATTGGATCGTCCCTTCTGCTATCTATGTCTTCAAATTCAGAATCATACTTTCGCTTCGCTCGTCATTTAACGTCTGTCTATTTTATGGATACTGGAAGCTTTCCGGCAAAAGGAATATGTCCCATCAGCGCCCGAGCGACGCTATCCATGGCAAGCGGGCGGCTCTCGTACGCAGCCACATAGACCTGCACCTCCGGGATCGCCAGCAGATCATAGGGGCTGCGAAGTGCCACAACAGCCAGCGGCTTGCCCAATTGCTGCAGCCAGCCGATCAGCCTGCATTGCGGATCACCAGAGGCACTGCCTGCGTTATATGTTCCCACTATGATCTGGCGAATGTCATCCTCTTCCGCAGCTTGAAGCAGACGGGCAGAACGAATGGCAACTTCCTCTGGCGTGACGGTTACATCAACCACATCCAGACCGCAATGCGACAAAGCCGAGCCTAGGGTAACCACCTGAGTCAGCTGTTCGTCGGCAATCGTCGTTACTGCTGTAGCAACCGTTATGACCAGCGTACGTTGCGGCTTCAAAGGCAGCATGTTCAATTGGTCACGAACCAGCGTGATGCTGTTCTCACTGATTCGTCGGGCCACCTCCTGGTGTAACGAATGGTTACGCTCTTGGCGCCTAAATGAAGCTGGATCCGTTGATGCCTCAGGGAGGAGCGAAGTCGCTACCTCATCATGCACTTCATCATTACCTGTGCCCATTCCATTCTCCAGCAGACCTCGTTTCGCCTTGTACTTCAGCAACCGAGTTACAGATTCGTCGATGCGAGCCTCACTGATTCGCCCGCTCTGGACGGCTGCCAGCAGCGCTTCAAATGCCCCTGCCTGAAGATGAGCAGTGTGGCTGATCAACACCAGATCCGCGCCGGCCTCTACCGCCATCACAGCTGCATCAACCGTACCATAGTTGGCGGCAATCGCGTCCATCTCCATGCAGTCCGTCACAATCATACCTTCATAACCCAGTTCCTGACGAAGCAACCCACTTAAGACGGCTCGCGATAGCGTTACAGGCAGACGCTCCGGCTCAAGGGCCGGAAAATAAATATGGGCTGACATCATCGCATCGACACCTGCCGCTATGGCAGCCCGGAACGGAATCAGTTCCACACGCTCTACCCGTTCCCGAGTATGGGTGATGACCGGAAGATCCAGATGTGAATCCATATCGGTATCCCCGTGCCCCGGGAAATGTTTGGCTGTCGCGGAAATGCCAGCATCCTGTACTCCTGCAATGCTCCTTGCTCCATACGCTGCGACGGACTGCGGTGATTCCCCAAATGAACGCACACCAATTACCGGATTGGCAGCATTATTGTTTACATCCAGAACCGGAGCAAAGTTCATATTTATGCCCATGGATCTTAGCTCCACACCACTGATGTAGCTTGCCTGATATGCATCCTCGATGGAGCCTGCTGCGGCAATTGCCATCTGTCCCGGCATCAGGGCGATCCCATCGGTGATCCGGGCTACCATGCCGCCCTCCTGATCAATGGATATCCAGAGCGGCACATTACCGCTATCGACAGCAATCCGTTGCAGGCCCGACGATAGCCGCTCCACCTGCTCCGGTGACTCCACGTTACGCGCAAAATAAATCACACCTCCGATGGGATACTTTCGGAGAAAGTCATCTACATCACCAGCAGCTTCAGTGCCATGAAAGCCGCAAAGCAGCATTTGACCGATTTTCTCACGCAGGGTCATCTGTTCCAGCTTCAATGGGTATAGCTCGTTTTGCCCACTCATTCCATGCCCCCTCCCAATGACAAGCATCCATGATTCATTACAAGATATCCTTCCCATGGACCCTACTTTTACGGATATAGCAAAAACGGCTTCCGCCGCTCCTTCCATTCCTCTGCTTGAACTCTCCACGATTTAATTAAGCCAATTACTTTCTCCCGGTCATGAATGATTTCCCTAACTTCCCTGCCTCCGGTCAGCAAATCAATAAAATAGCGCGAACCTGACTGTGGTGGCTCCAACCATTGAAATTGCTCTGGATAAAGCGAAGCCAGTTCATGCAAAAGGATCAATCCTGTATCTACTGGTCGGAATACGCTGCTGTCCGTTACGAATATCCTTACACCCCCGCACAACTCTCCTGCATGTTTGGAAAAGGTCGGCGACATGTACACGGGGTGCACATGCACTCCCTCCAAATGGTAATCACGAAAACGTTCCGCCAGTCGTTCACCATCTACCCACGGTGCTCCAATCCACTCGAATGGGCGGGTCGTACCTCTGCCCTCCGAGACATTGGTACCTTCAAACAGACATGTACCCGCATACACCCGCACACTGTCCAGTGTGGGCATATTGGGAGAAGGCAGCATCCAGGGCAAATCACAGTCCGTAAACTCCATAGAGCGCTGCCAGCCTGCCATCATAATTACATCCAGTTCGCAGGGCACCTCCATCTCACTGTTCACCAGCAGGGCCAACTCACCGACCGTCAATCCGGTGCGGACGGGGACACGCCAAGCGCCAACGAGCGATTCATAGCCCGTGCTCAGCACGCCGCCTTCCACCGCATCCCCGCCCAACGGATTGGGACGGTCCAACACGAGCAGTCGTTTGCCCGTTTCAGCACAGGCCTGCATCATGTGAAACAAGGTCGATTCATAGGTGTAATACCGGACACCCACATCCTGGATGTCATACAATACGGTATCCACCCCAGCCAGCATTGCAGGCGTGGGTTTCTTATGCTCCCCATAAAGGCTGAACACCGGAATACCTAACTTTGAATGCATCGTATCCCCAAATCGGACACCAGCCTGAAGTTCACCATCCAGTCCATGCTCACAAGCATAGAGCGCCGTAAGTTGGGTATTTGCCAACCCGGCACAAACATCCACCGTAGAGATAAAATCCGCGGTAATTCCGGTCGGATTCGTTATCAGGCCAATACGTGCATCCGTTAACCATGGGTGAGAGAGCCCTCCCGACAGAAGATCAACTCCAGTTCTGACGACCATTACACATTCCCCTGGCTGATCCACCCTGTATGCTGGTGGTCATTGCCGCCAGATGAAGCTGGTTCCTCTTCGGGTTCCAGTACATTAAGGGCGACCTTATACTGATAGATGGCAAACATGCCCGCGAACAGTGCACCGTATCCAACAACCGTCAGCATCAGCAGAGCCGTCAGACACAGCGCCTGAAAACAGGCTCCCATCGTGTACCCCGGATGACGGAAGAATAACTTCACACTTTCCCCCATCGCCTGAATGATGCCCATGTTCTTTTGCAAAACGAGCTGCCAGGTATAGAACTGCGACATTAGCGCCATAAGGACGAAGAACGTTTGGAACATACTCACCGCTGTACCTGTAACCCCGCCCTGTCCGCCGTAATACCACCAGGTTGACCACAGAATGAAGCCAAGCACCGCGAAAAGCACACCTACTGCCCCTCCCGGGATGAATCCCTTCTTAGTTCCGTTCCAGATATCCTTGAGCCCATTGCGGCGTTCCTTGCGTTCCAGCCTGTGATGCACGGCATAACTGACGCCGAATAGGATTGGCATATAAATCACGGCCAAAAGCAGCACCGCGATCGGTAGGGAGCAAACATCAGAATGGGCACCATTATGATGGAGCTAACAACACTGTACAGGGCCACCGGAATAATATCCCGATAGATTTCCGCCCCAGACTTGACCAACACTTCACTCAGCTTACGCATTTTTATTCTCCCTTCTATATAAACTGGACTAAACATTTACACGATAACGGAGAAGGCAGAACCATTCCGGAGAAGCGAAACATTCAGCTGATATAGCTTATTCCCGTCCAATTGCCAGTTCCGTTTCCGGGTCAAAAAAGTGCGCCTTACGCAGGTCCAGTACAAAATTTTTGTCCATTCCTACATAAGCATGTGTTTCCGGGTGAACCTTGGCTGTAACGGTACGGGCACCGGAATGGAAATATACCAGATTCTCGGAGCCCAGATGCTCCACGACTTGAACCCGCGCCTGCAGCATATGGTCTGTCGGAATATTCGGAGCAACATCGTCACCAAAAATATGCTCTGGACGCAGACCCATAATCACCGGCTTCCCCTGATAGCTCTGAAGACGAGCGAGTACTTCCTCTGGCAAGGTGAATGATGCCCCATCCACGACAACCTGCGTGCCTTCAATTCGGGCATCAATGAAGTTCATCGCCGGGGAACCGATGAATCCGGCAACAAACATATTACGCGGACTCGCATATAATTCTTTCGGTGAAGCCACCTGCTGAATATCTCCATGATTCATGACCACAATGCGCTCCCCCAGTGTCATGGCCTCCACCTGATCATGCGTGACGTATACAATTGTGGCACCGAGCCGCTTATGCAGCTCGCCCAATTCTACCCGCATCTGCACCCGCAGCTTGGCATCCAGATTGGAGAGCGGTTCGTCGAACAGGAATACCTGCGGATCACGGACGATCGCCCGACCCACCGCCACACGCTGTCGCTGACCACCGGACAGCTCGCGCGGTTTGCGCTCCAGCATCGCTTCCAGCCCCAGAATGGAGGCCGCGTTCTGTACCTGTTCATCAATATAGGATTTTGGCTTTTTGAGGTTTTTCAGGCCAAAAGACAGATTTTCGCGGATCGTCATATGTGGATACAGCGCATAATCCTGAAATACCATCGCGATATCGCGATCCTTCGGATGCAGATCGTTCACAACCCGTTCCCCGATGACAATGTCTCCACTCGTCTGCTTTTCCAGTCCCGCAATCATCCGCAGTGACGTTGTCTTGCCACAGCCTGAAGGACCCACAAAAACCACGAATTCCTTATCTTCTATAACAAAGTCCAAACCGGCCACAGCCGTGAACGTTCCTTTATGATCGTCTTTGAATTCTTTGCGCACTTGGCGAAACTCCACGCGTGCCATAGGTAGATCCCCCTTTACGTTGTCGCTTGTCCTGAACTAAACGTTCACCTTAACCTTTAACTGCACCGATGGTAATACCCTGTAAGAAGTAGCGTTGCAGCGAGAAAAACAGAATAATCATCGGCAGCGCGCCAATCGTTGCCCCTGCCATCATTGCGCCGAAGTCCGTTGATTCGGCAAATACGAACGAGGCTAGCCCTACCTGAACGGTCCGCATCTCGTTGGAATTGGTAATCAGGAATGGCCAGAAAAATTCGTTCCATGAAGCGACAAACGTGAAAATCGCCAGTACCGCGATCCCCGGCTTTGCCATTGGCAGAATCACTTTCCAGAAGATGCCGAACTCGCTGCATGCATCAATACGTGCCGCATGAATCAGCGATGTAGGCAGCGTTGACATGAACTGTTTCATCAAGAAGATATTGCCCACGCTGACGGCAGCAGGCAGAATAATGGCCGTATACGTATCCCCAGGTCAAACACGTTGACCATCAGAATGTACAAAGGAATCAGCGTTACCTGTGCAGGAATCATCATCGTACCCAGCAGAGTCCAGAATACCGCCTGGCTCCCCGGAAACTTCAATTTGGCGAACGCATATCCCGCCAGGGAGGCGAAGAACACATTCGTCACGGTCAGAATGACTGCGATCAGCAGCGAGTTATATAGCCAGCGCCAGGCATCGGTTTTGGCAAAAAAACGCTCATATGGTGATAACGACAACTGCTCCGGAATCATCTGCGGTCTAAATGAAGCCGACATCGCGCTATCCTGCACCGAGCCAACGAGCATCCAGTACATCGGAATGACCGTCACCAGCGCCCAGGCCACCAGCAGAATGGATGCAACGACAAGCAGTGTCTTTTTCTGTGTTGATTTCATGGATTTCATTCACCCCCGGATGCTTAATGCAACGTGCTTAAAGCTTAGTACTCAATATCGCTGGAGAAATATTTGAACTGAATGACGGAGATGACAATGATGATGATCGCCAATACGAACGACTGTGCAGAAGCCAATCCGAATTCATAAAATTTGAATGCCGTCTCATATATCAGATAAGCAATCGTCGTTGTCGCAAAGTTCGGTCCACCCTGTGTCATCAGATATACCGAGATGAACACCTGGAAGGACGTAATCACACCCGTCACAAGCAGATACAGCGTCGTTGGTTTGAGCAGCGGCCATGTAATCTTGCTGAACTGGGTCCAGCCGCTGGCATGATCAATATCCGCCGCTTCGTACAGTGATTTCGGAATACCGCCCATGGCTGCCAGATACAGAATGATACCCGCGCCGTGCGATCCGAGCCAGTTCATCAGAATGAGTGAAAAGAGTGCCGTACCTGACTGACCCAGCCAGATTACCGGATCAAGGCCGAACAGGCCGAGGAAGCGGTTTAGCAGTCCCGAATCCGTCGGGTCAAAGATCGCCAGCCATACGATGGAGATGGTTACCCCGGATGCTACTGCAGGCAAGTACAACGTTGCTTTGAAAAAAGTCTGCCACTTGCTTTTCATCTGGAAGATGAAGTAGGACAGCACAAATGTAATAAGAATGTTGACCGGTACCGTACCCACAGTAAAGATAAGTGTGTTTTTAATCGACTTCCAGAACGTCTCATCCTTCACCAGTCGCTCGTAGTTGTCCAATCCAACCCACGTCGAATTCATGATGTTGTATTTCTGGAAGCTCATCACGAGAGCCGTCAGAACAGGATACAGTGTGAAAATGAGAAACAGCAGGACAGGCGCCAAAATGAACAAATACGCCCACCCGTAGTCTCGCCAAAACCGGGCAACCCGGGAAGTCCGGGGTACAGATGGTTTTGGCGCAAGGGCGGTCTGCATGGCGAATCCTCCTCTCCTAATCAGTGTGATTTTACGTTATGTTATATGGTCAGAGTTATTGTCCGAACATCTGCTGGCCTTTGTTCTTGAAGTCTTCTGCGATCTGCTCCGGTGTTTTCTCACCCGAGAACAGCGCCTGAATGTTAGGCTTCACAACCTGTTCCTTGAATTGTTTTTGCTGTGATGCTTTGTCGATATCCAGTTCCAGTACAACCGGCATAGCGATATTCTCTGCCATTACTTTCGCAGCAGCCAGATTATCCGGTTGACCAAGCTCTTTTCCTTTAAACAGATCCGCCTGGGATTGTCTTACGAATGGGAGCGCCAGTTCATTGGCCGAGTTTCCTGCTTTGGCACCACTAAGTGCCTCCATCACGAGGAATGTATTTTTGGCATGCTGTTCGCCTTTATCCTTCTTCTGCTTGAAAGCTACGTACCCTTCGCCGCCCATCGTTGCTGCCGCAGGTTGATCGTCGTTATGCGGTACAGGCAGCAGGACAAAATCAATTTTCTCCCCTTGTACCTTTCCGTCATCAATGTCCTTGTTGCGGTTCTGAATCATGACATCATAATAAGGAATCGCTTTGGAGATGATTGCCGTTTCACCCGCGTAGAACATATCCGTCCGTTTTGCTGGAGCAAGAGCTGCCGTTTCCTTCGGCATATAACCTTGATCCATCAGGTTTTTGATAAAAGAGAGCGTATCCAGAATGCGTCCATCATTCCATTGGAACGTGCCGTCTTTGTCGAGAACGTCAATCATGCCGTTGTTTCGGGACAGCATTTCAATGAAATCAAGCGAGGTTCCGTCGGTCACCAGTGCATACTGTTTAGCCCCGCCATCCAGCGTTTTCGTCAGCTTGGCTGCGGTAGCGTTGAATTCGGACCAGGTCCAGCCATTTTGCTGAATGGATTTCCAGTCAATACCCGCTTCCTCCAGAATGCGTTTGTTGCCACCCCATGCCCATTGGAATTGATACAACGGCAGTCCGTACTGCTTCCCTTGGATCTGGCCCAATTCAAGCGTACCCGGCAGATAGTCATCCTTGATCTCAGGTGTCAGGTAGCTATCCAACTCAAGCGCCAACCCCGTATTTACATATGTGCCGTCTACACTATGAAAGTAAAGATCCGGCGGGTTGCCCGCGTTCAGAGCGACATCGAATTTTTTGGGCCCTTCCGCCCAGGAGAGCATTTCCGTCTTCACGGTAATGTTCGGGTGTTCTTTATTGAAATCAACGATCAGATCCTTCAGTTCATCTTCATACGTCCCATGCACCGGATAAGTCCATACCGTCACGGTATCTTCCGCATTGGGATCATCTGAAGCAGCACCACCGCTATTCCCGCAGGCAGTAACCCAGACCATCATCAACAACATTGCCCATACCAGACCCTTCTTTTTCATCCCTTCATCTCCTTCGCGTGTCGTCTCCCAATTATTGCATTGCCTAACCATGCTACCCCTTTTGAAATCATCCATCCTTAAACGGCATAACTGACTAATGAGCGTGGCAGTAAGGAAAATGCACCTCCCTTATGGATTAGACCTGAACGTACACAGGATTAATCTCT
Organism: Paenibacillus sp. 1A_MP2; assembly: GCF_052244825.1. Lineage (NCBI taxonomy): Bacteria > Bacillati > Bacillota > Bacilli > Caryophanales > Paenibacillaceae > Paenibacillus > Paenibacillus sp. 1A_MP2. Next base: position 6,894,766 of record NZ_JBQQCS010000001.1, read on the forward strand.
TAAATGCAATATTAACGTCAACTTAGTTGACATCAACCGTATTAATTCCTTCCAAAATTGTAGATTGAATTCATTATATGAGCTATGAAATAAAAATTCAACATTATTTTTTATTCTAAAATTTAATTTTACTTTTTCTTTTTATGCCTCTATACTATGTAAAAAGAAAACTCAAGCAAGCGAGGTGAGCCACTTTGCGAGTATATGTTGGCGTAGATGGAGGCGGTACCAATACTGATGCAGCAATCATTTCTGAATCTGGAGAAATTCTTGCCCGGCTCAGCGGCGGTCCCACGAACCCTCACAGCGTACCACCTGAACAGGCCCTTTCTGAATTGCAACGAGTGCTGGAACAGCTATTTAATCTAGTAAGTGATTTATCGACAAATTGTGAAGGTATATGCCTTGGAATGTCAGGTATTGATACGATCCAAGAACGGCAACTTATAGCCGACGCAGTAAATAATTATATGAAGAACAGTAATCGACACAAATCAGATGCCTGCCCAGTCTGGGTTGTATCCGAAGGAGAGATCGCCCTGATGGCCTCTCTCGGACATACTCACGGTGTATTGTGCATCTCTGGAACAGGGTCTATCGTGTACGGTTTCACGCTGGAAGGAGAACGATACCGGGCAGGAGGCTGGGTCATCTGCTCGGAGATGAGGGGAGTGGCTATCGCATTGGACAACGTGCACTGCAAGTAATCATGCAGAGCTATGACGGCGTTCTTCCTCCAACCGGTTTAACTCCGCTTCTTATAAAGAAGCTGAACCTTCAGGATATATCAAAACTTAAGGCACGGGTGTATCAGTCGGACTGGGGCAAAACCGAGACCGCGTCCATCGCCCGTCTTGCTATAGAAGCTGCTGAATCCGGGGATGAGGCTGCCCGGGCGCTGATCATCGATGAAGCCGGACAATTGGCAATTACGGCAAAAGCACTGATTGCCCGTCATCCCGAATTTGCAACCACTCAGATTGTCTTGTCCGGATCACTGTTCCGATACGCTGCGCTTTTCCGAAATACATTTATCCAGAAGCTGTCAGGATATTATGAAGAATTGGACTTTGTATATCGTGAAGATGCCCCTGCTCCAGCGGTAGGTGCAGCACAACTGGCAAGAAGACGCTGTTCCTTGAAAGAATCATTTTAAAAGAGAGAAGGAGGCCATACGGATGAACCACATGCTGAACTCATTATTAACGGAACAACCCAATCCACTAACGGATCATATAGATGAATTGCCCTCAGCAGAAATTATGGAACTGATTAATAAGGAAGATCAACGGATTGCGGAGCTGATTCAGCCCCTGATCCCGGTCATTGCCCAAGCGGCGGACCGAATCTTGGAGGCATTTCAGTCCGGCGGCAGGCTGTTCTATGTAGGTGCAGGCACCAGTGGACGATTGGGAATACTTGACGCTTCGGAGTGCCCGCCTACCTACGGAACCCCTCCCTCCATGGTACAGGGTATTATTGCAGGGGGATTTCGGGCGGTGAAGGACCCGGTGGAAGGTGCTGAGGATAGCGAGGAATTGGGGGCTGCAGACCTGGATGAGCATGGAATAGACGAAAACGATGTCGTGGTTGGTATCGCAGCCAGTGGGCGAACGCCATATGTGCTTGGTGCGATGAGACACGCCAAGGAGATCGGAGCTACTGTGATCAGCCTGAGTAACAACGCAGGTACACCAATGACCCTTTTGGCTGATGTAAGCATTGAGGCTGTTGTCGGCCCGGAGGTTGTCATGGGGTCAACACGCATGAAGGCAGGCAGCGCCCAGAAGATGATTCTGAACATGCTGACCACTACCGCCATGATTCGTCTGGGCAAGGTATATCGTAATTTCATGGTCGATCTGAACCCTTCCAACCAAAAGCTTGTCCATCGGGCCAAACGCATGATCCATCTGGCAACCGGAGCGAACGAAGCGGACATTGAACAGGCCTTTGCCGGCGCAGACGGTCATGTGAAAACGGCAATCGTTATGCTGATGGCAGGCGTGGACGCCGTGGAAGCTCAGCGCAGACTGGATCTGGCTGACGGATTCGTCCGCACCGCCATTATGGGGCCTTCCTGAACCATGCAGGGCAAATAGCCTTTGAAGTTGAAAGAGCCCGATATAGGTGTCCGGGCTCTCTTTTTGATTTTTTCATACTACAAGCGGATATCATCCGTCAAAAAAACCCCTCCTGTATAAACAGAAAGGGATTCAAATCGTTCAAATTCACTTATGCTCCAGAATAGCCTGCCGGCTCTTCTCCAAATATTCCACCGACTGGTTGTAGTCGCGGCTGGCAATCGCCAGATACAAAATGTCGATCACGTTCAGCTGTGCGATGCGTGACGAAGTTGCTCCGCTCCGGATATCGCTTTCGGTGGAAGTAATCATCAGGGGTACATCCGCCAGACTGCTGAGCTTATTACTCCCCACTTGGTAATGCTAATCGTTGCAGCGCCGCCTTCACGAGCATGCTTCAGACAGGAGATCACGTTCGAAGTCTCCCCTGAATACGAGATACATACCACCGCATCATCTTCGCGAAGCGTCGTTGCGGACGAAATCTGCATATGCGGATCGGCGAACGAAAAGCTTGTACGATTGATTCGCATGAACTTGTAGTGTGCATCCAGCGCAATCAGGTTGGAGGCCCCCACCCCATAGAAAAAGATCCGTTTCGCCCGATGAAGCACATCCACTGCCTTTTCCATCAGACGTGGATCCAAAATATGAACCGTATCCTTCACCGATTGAATATTGTTTGCGGACACATGCTGAATAATGCTCTCCATGGAGTCCTGGGGACGAATCTCCGTATATTGATATTGTTCACCTGTCTGCAAATCTCCGGCAATCTTCAGCTTCAGCTCCTGAAAACCCGTTACACCCAGTGATTTGCAGAGACGGATAATGGCAGCCGGGCTGCCACCGCTCCGTTCAGACAGCTGTGCCACCGAGGACTGAACCGTTTCTTGGGGATGATCGAGAATGTAGGCTCCGATCTTCCGTTCCGACGGAGTCAAGTCATCCATTAATGCGCGTAAACGTACAAGTCCACCCTTCATGCCTTCCATCCGCTCCTCCTTTCCGTACTGCCTTCATGTACAAGCATTTTATCCTATAATTGCAATGGAGTCTAATCGGTTAAACGCTCTTGCATAGCCAAATCATTCAAAAACCAGGACTCACTACAGTGTCAGATTGCCCGATATTACTGCGTGTTTCGCGCCGGTTACTGCTGGGAGTGTGTTGGTTCTGCCCATAAGTGCCTCATGGCCAAGGAGGGCAAAACCGATCGCTTCGCGGGCATCATCCGGTATGCCATAATCCGCGGTACGTTCCAAACGAATGCCTCCCGGTAGTCGCTGACGGATCATCTCCATTAACGTGGCATTGGAAGTGCCACCTCCGCAGGCGAGCATGGCCGATATTTGCACCTTCGGCAGGATAAAATCCTCCACTGCCCGCACGATCGTCTCCGCAGTTAGACAGGTGGCGGTAGCCAGCGTATCTTCCAGGGATAAGGAACGCGCAGCAGCCATCTCCATTAGGCGCGCTGCATATGCCGCACCGTACACTTCACGTCCCGTGCTCTTGGGAGGGAGCCTTTTGAAATAATCATCGTCCATACACAGATCCACCAGACCCTGATCAAACGTCCCTTGAGCGGCCATGCTTCCATTCGGATCATAATGCTGCCGCCCACCTGTCGCCTGGCGTACAATCGCGTCCATCACCATATTCCCGGGTCCCGTATCAAAAGCCGAGATACCTTCGGCAGATGACGCTGCCGGGAGCACCGTGACGTTGCCAATGCCGCCGATATTTTGTACCAGCCGCCCTTCCGTTGGGCTACGAAACATTAACGCATCGGCGTAAGGTGTGAGAGGCGCTCCTTCCCCGCCAGCCGCCATATCCCGTGCCCGCAGATTACCGATCACTGGCAGGCCCGTTCGTTCACGTACAACGGCGCATTCGCCAATCTGGAGCGTGGACACCACGGGAAGGCTCCCGCCAGTTGGCCCCGGAAAATCCGAAGCAACAGGTGCGTGCCATACGGTCTGCCCGTGCATGCTGATCGCATCCACCTGCCCGGATGAGATTCCTGAGGATCGAATAAGCGCTGTGACACTGTGTGCATACCACTCCGATACGCCAAAATGTGCAGCTGTCAGCTCATCCACGCGTGCCGTCTCCGGTGAGCATAGTCGAATCAGCACTTCTCTCAATTCATTGGAGTACGGTACGCAGACGAAGTCAACCAGATCGATCTTTTGCAATGCCCCGCTGTCATCTGTCAGAATCCGCATCAATGCTGCATCCGTCCCGTCGAGGGACGTGCCTGACATCAATCCAATGATATAATGCTCCCGTTTCAAGCGATATTGCTCCCACATCGGATAGCTGCCTGTATCCATCCATTCACAACCTCCCGCCAGACCCGATGAACACGTCATCCTGCCATAATTCCACCCAGTATATGATATAAAATTTCACAAGTCAAATATTTTATGAAATTAAATTACATCCTTCCAACCATAGCTAGTCTTTGTCTGAACTGGAATCCTCACGACATGCTTTCAATAAATAAAAATAGATAAATAACGATCAAAAAAGAAACATTTTTACAATTTTACCGTTTATATAATGGAGGTATATTTTGGAATAGAAATATAGAACGAAAATAGTAGAGGTGCATAATGAAAAAAACGATTTTACTCCTGTTTTTGAGCCTGTTTTTTCTAGCTTTACTCCCTAGCCAGGGAAACGCCGCTGCAAGCACGTCGAAAATCTTCTTGGACGGCGAGGAATTAATCCTCCCAAGTGACGTTCAGGTGACCATTGTAAATAAGAATGTGATGATTCCGATTCGTGTCGTTGCCGAAAACTTGAAATTCAAAGTGGATTGGAATCAAAATGTACGTAATGTAAAGATTCAGCAAAATGACAAGACGATTTCTTTAACCGTTGATCAAAAGCAAGCCATGGTTGCGGACAAGCAAGTCACCCTGAACACAGCCCCACTCATTTTGAATAACACCATGGTGGTACCCATTCGATTTGTCAGTGAACAAATGGGACTCAATGTGAAATGGAACAACAAGGAAAAGATTGTATACTTAATCAACACCGACACCAGCAAGCAGCCCACAGATGAACCGGGTAACGCTTCAGGAAACGGCAGCCCAACATCGCTAACCCATGTTACGGATATCCAATTTGCTAACAATCAGCTCGTCGTGTCTATGGATGGTCAATCCAAACCCGTGATGACAACTTTGAAGAACCCCGATCGTCTGGTCGTGGATCTGCCCGGAGCAGTGTTCGGTGATCTATCACAACCTTTGAATCAAAACATGAATGGCAAATTGGATGTGGACGCATACCCCAATATAACGGAAGTTAGATATTCTCTTTTTAAACAAGACCCTGGTCAAGTCCGAATTGTCGTAGAATTGAATCATGTGAAGGATGTCCAATACAGCCAGAACCTGATTGCCGATAAACTGATTATTGATCTGAATGTTTCGGGCGATAACGTCACACCTGTTCCTGTCATTCCTGGAGGAGATTCAGGACGCAAGGTCGTTGTCATCGACCCAGGCCATGGTGGTAAAGATCCAGGAGCAACCAGCATCACCAACAAACCCGAGAAAGAATATAATTTGGCATTGGCTCTCAAAGTACAAGCACTGCTTCTCAATGAGCCGGATATCGAATTGGTGATGACTCGTGACGGTGATACTTATCCTACCCGCCCGGAGCGTGTTCAGCTCGCCAATCAATTAAACGCGGATGTATTTGTATCTATCCATGGCAATAATGTGGAGTCCTCACCCCAGGCGACAGGTACGGAGACGTTCTACTACCAACGCAGTAGCAGCAAAGAATTAGCCAATATCATTCACCAGCGTTTGGTTAAAGCCATGGGGCTCAAAGACCGTGGTGTGAAAAATGGTAACTTGGAAGTGATCAGAGACACGACCATGCCTGCAGTACTTTTGGAAGTGGGATTCCTGAGTAATGTTCTGGATGAAGAACTAATGTCATCCGATGTCGTTCAGATGAAAGCCGCTCAAGCGATAGCAGATGGGATTAAGGAATACCTGGGTATAAATTAAAGGATAGAACATAATGTAAATACGCTAGAGGATGTGATCCATTGAAAACGAAATTGGGATGTGCACTCGTCTTATCCTTCTTCATGATTGTTGGCATTGGTTGTGCTCAGAAGCCAGTCAGTGAATCCGGATCGGCTGAACCTGCTGTTCAGGGGGGACAGTCACCAAACCCATCCGAAACCAAGGTGGACCTGGGCACAATGAACACACAAGCGGTTGATGTGTATTTCGCAGATTCACAGGTACTGGAACTGGAGAAAAAAGAGCAGGAAATTGAATATAAGGACGATTCCGAGAAATACAAAAAAACATTTGAAGCTTTACAAAACAATACTGATTCGGAGCTTGTATCCCTCTGGGAGAAGGTCGAATTGCTCTCCATACAGTACGGCGAGGGCAAAGTCACTCTGGATGTTCATATCCCGGATGAGGCCAAATTGGGAACCAGTGGCGAACTGCTTGCATTGGATGCACTGACCCAGACGATGTTTCAATATGATGAAGTAGAAAGTATTGATATCCTGGTGGACGGTGAAGCCCTGGACAGCTTGATGGGCCATTCAGAGCTGGAGCACCCTATTCAGCGCCAATCCTAATTTTAAAAAAGACACCGGATGATTCTCTCCTTGAATCATCTCCCTTGCATGATGAGAAGCATAATTTCTCATCATGCATTTTTATTTTTATAAAAATCAACATTCAAAAAGGCGTCTCCAGGGACGCCCTACATAGATCCAATCCTTATAAAATTCCTATCTACAGATACAGCTCATCTCCGGGAGATAGCGAATGCAGTATTTCCTTCCCCGAGACCCATTTTTCGCTGAGTAAGCCTTCTCTCAGTTTATCCGTCTCTGCCCGATCCGCATGCACAAGCACCGTATGCCTTGCAGGAACCTGGTGCAGCATCGTCTCAACATCCTTCCAGCCCTGGTGTACTTTATAACGTATTTTACGTACTTCGCACGCGCCATACTTTGCAGGATTATGAAAAAGCCTGTGAGCGTATGTGCCAGCAGAGACATGTCCGGTGAGCAGCACCAGATTATTTCCACCGTCGGCAAACTGGCTATAGTACCAGCGAGCAAGAGAGGACTGCATCATCCCGTCTGGAATGAACCACAAAGAAGCAGCATGGTGATTCAGTAGCCGCTCTCGTTCTTCCTTTGTCACAGGCAGCTCCCAACCTTGACCACTCAGAAAACGCCCAATCGCATCCTTCACAGAACCCGGTATGTGTTCTTCCTCTTCCTTTAACCAGTATGGAGCACGTAAAAGCTGCTTTAGTCCATCCACCAAGCCTTGTTCCACTACAATCGGAACGTCCAAGAACTGCTGCTGTGCCCACAGCATGATTTCCTGACCACGACCCACCGAAGGCATAGGCATCAGCACCTTTCCACCCGGGCAATCGCCTCACGGATGACATGCTCCAGTTGCTCCAGCTTGTTGCCCTGTGTATCGCGATCTGTACCGTATGCGGCATCCACAATCGCCAAATCCAGCAGGCTGATTGGAGTTGCTTTGGTCACTTCTGCTTCCTTCGATGTGGAATTGCCAAGCCGTTGCTCTACAAACCTTCCTGCTGATACCGATGATCGCAACACCCCTTCGGATGAAGCAGAGGCCAAGGTATGCGATGCGGATGGCTTTCCTGCCACAACATGCCCACCATTCACGGCGGTTAGTGTACCCAGCTTCCAACGTGTATCAACTGGAGCATCAAGACCCCGCTTGTTACGTGGTAACCTTGCCTGCCAGAACGCATCGGCTGGACAATCCTCCTGCAAAAGCATGGACTCCGACGTGTAGTCGCCGGAATAAAATATCCGCTTATCTTCCATTTCCAGCCCGAACCATACCGATCCGGCAAGGTGTCCACTGCGCCCCCAGACCGCCGAGACGCCAGGGAAAAGTTCAAACCAGGTTCCACCCTCGGCTTCATCCTCCAGAAACCGATACCGAATCAATTGTTCATCGCCTTCTTCGTAAGGCAGGGCATGCCCTGCTCGCTCCATATTCCTGCGCCAAGCTCTGAAATAGGTGTCCAGCTGCTCCCTGGTTTCCCGCGTCGTCCATACTTCGCCCTGATATCCCAGCCTATAGAGCAAGGGAATAGCGACAGAATGATCCTCATGGGCGTGAGACAACAGCACTACATCCAGCTTCTTGACAATTTCCGGTTCGATCAGCGGGTACTCGCCAGCTCCTTCTTTTTCACGCCACAATCCAGTAAAAGCTGAACCCGGCTCCCACTCAGCAGATAGGCGGAACGTCCATGTTCCCCAGCACCGCCCCATACCTTCAGTTTGATCATGATGCATTCCACTTTCTCTTCGAATTCAGAACTTCAATACCAAGCAGCATCAGTACCGTCATGCCGACAGTAACCACGGCCATCGCCATCCCCAATGAGACCTGACCTTGTTCAAACTGTGCAAAAATATACGTAGCCGAGGTCTGCATCGATGGAGGTAAAATCAACAGCGACCCTACCAGTTCCCGAGTGGCAATCGTGAATGTCATCATCCACCCGGCCAGCATGCCAGGAATGATCAGTGGTAGAAGAATGCGCCGCAGAATATACAGCGGCTTTCCGCCAAAGACCTGACCCGCTTGGAATAACGTTCCGTCAATCTGGGTGAAGCTTGATTTGACATACTGCACCGTGTACGGCAAGAAGAGCACCACATACGTCAGAACAACCATTCCGTACGAGTTGTACAACATGAACGGCATCCATGGTGAATTCCAGAAGAGGATCAGACCCACCACCATGACAATGCCTGGTACCGTATTCGGCAGCAGACTGAACAGATCAATGACACGCTGCATAAAGGAAGATGACTTACCAATCGTCAGTGCAAAACCTGTACCGATAATAACCGCAACCGTCGAAGCTGCCAGTGACAGTCCCAGACTGTTCCCGATTGCTTTCATACTGACCGATCCCCAGGACAGTAATTCCCGGTAATGATCCAGCGTCAGATTATCGAAGGATAATCCCGCCCACGCAGCTTCATCGTCGACGCCGCAATGATCGAGAAATACGGAATGCCCACTGACAGAATTAGCAGCAACGCGAGATACAACCCGCACAACCAGCCCGCTCCGCCTCGTAGGGAGTACCGTTTGGAACGCTGCCCTTTGCCCCTACCAGACGGTATGTGAACTTGCGACTCATGGCAGACTGCATGTACCACATCACCAGACAGACCGACAGCAGCACGGAAGCGAGCGAAGTCGCCTTGCCAAAATCAATCGGCCAACTGGAGATATACTTGTGGATTTCAGAGGTCATGACATAGTAGCCAATCTTGCGTCCAAAGGTTGCTGGCGTTCCGAATTCTGCAATCGTTTTAACAAAGACGAGCATGATCCCCATGCCATAGGAAGACAACAGCAGTGGTAAAATAATGCGTCTGAATCGGTATCCCGCACGTCCCCCGTGCACCGCTCCCGCTTCTTCCAGATTGCCTCCAATACGAATGATTGCATCCCGAAGCAACAAGTACAGGAAGGGGAACAGGTGCAGACTCATAATGAGCACCATGCCCCAGAAGCTGAAGAACAGCTCACTCCAGCTTGCAGCGGAGGGCACCCATTGCTGCAGGTATCCCCCTTTTGCATAAACAGAATCCAGCCCATAGAGCCGATATATGGCGGAGTCATGAACGGAATCATGAGGATTACGTCCACCCAGCGATGCTGTCCCATGCGGGTCTTCGCCATCATCCAGGCCAGTGGCAATGCCAGCAGCGTTGTTACAGCTACTACGCAGATCCCCAGCCAGACGGAATTCAGCAGCACCCCGGATAAATGCTGTCCGGTAATGGTCCGAATCGGAGCCATCCAATCCCATTGCCCGTCCGGATACACACTTTGCCAGAAAATCAGCAAGAGCGGTACACCAATGCTTATCATTAGCAGAAAGAGGGCCAGAATCACGCCCACTCTCCGAAAAATACGGTTGTTGTCTACTACAACAGGTTTCACTACGATTTCACCTCACATGACTTCCACAAGACAATCGTCTCTTCACTCTAGTTGCTCAATTTGCTCGTCATTCTAATCTGCTTATTTAAAAGTCTCGGAGAAACGTGCCGCTGTCTCATCTCCGTGTTCACTCATCCAGTTCCAATCCACTTTAAGCTGTGGGATGTCTTTCAGATTCGCCCGGTTAGTCGCCTCGATGTCTTCACGTCCAGGAATCAGATAAGCATCTGCAACGAGCTTTTGTGCTTCATCGGACAACAGGTAGTCGATAAACGCCTTGGCATTCTCTACATTCTTACTTGATTTCAGGATCGCTGCTGGTCTCGGACTGATTACAGTCCCTTCCTCTGGATATACGATGTCCAGTGGTTCACCTTTGGCTTTGGAGGAATACGCCATGTAATCCACGCCAGCTGCTACGATGCTTTTCGCTCCGGTAATAACCGGATCAAGCGCTTCCTGATTCGCTCCTGCCATCGCTACACCATTTGCTTTGTAGCTTTCCAGCAAGTCCCAGCCCTTATCTCCGTTCGCACTCAGGTATCCTGTAATGAAATCAAGCGCCGAACCAGACAGCGTAGGATCCGGGATGTTGACTAGGTCCTTCCAGGCAGGTGTTGCAAGTTCAGCCCAACTGGTTGGTGGCGTGGACACCAGCTTGGTGTTGTAGACAATTCCGAGTGCAGAAGCACTGGAGCTAAAATAGTTACCTTCAGCATCCGACCAATCTTTGTTCAGCTTGTCTGCATTCTCGGCATCTGCATACGGGAGTGTCAGACCATCCGCTTTCAGTGCTTGTGCCGAAGGCAGGGAGGCCAGGATAACGACGTCCGCTACCGGATTGGATTTCTCAGCTTCCATGCGAGCCAGAATTTTACCTGTTGTACCCTGGAACATCTCCACTTCAATGCCCGTCTTGGCTGTAAATCCGCTGATGATGTTATCCGCCAGCTTCTGTGGTCCTGCACTGTACAAAACCAGCTTGCCGCCGGCTGGTTTTGTTGTTTCCGCCGATGCAGTAGCCGCACTGCCTTCCCCTGCAGCTTGCCCCGCATTCCCGGTGGTTGAATTACCTGTGCTGCATCCGAACAAACTGATACTCATTACCGCTGATAATAACAGCATCGCGCTTCTTTTCCGTGTTTTCATACCCAACATTTCATTCCATCTCCCTTGGTTTCTGATTATATTTTTATTCAAGTTTCTGCAAAATCACGCTGTCTACGCTGTTTACACTATGGTTGCTATGGTGGTTATGTTTGTTTGCTATCGACACCAACACATGCCTCTCTTTATGAGACTGAACGGTGATATGATCTCAGGAAGGTACGTTTCCTTCATAATTCACTTTCTAAAAGTTACACTTCCTTGGTAATCTGTTTCATTACTTAATGATTTGATCCTCTTCATGGCCCATTTCCTGATCCGTGACCTTTATACTCATCATGATCAGTTGGCTGCTGCGATGAACTCTCTCGGCTTCACTTTAGGAGTGTCTTCCCCATTCATTCGGCAGATCCGCTCCGGGGATACATAGAGCTGAATCTTCTCCCTACACGCACTCTTTGATCCAGATAGGCTGTCCATACCCCCAGCCCTTCCATCTGCACCCGAATTTCATAACGTTCTCCTACATAACTGACGCTGAGCACCACGGCCTGATAACACAGATCATCATGACCTGTTTTGTTCCAGGAGACATGTTCCGGTCTCACCATGGACTGATTGGGCGTAAGCCAGTTGGACTTTCCGATAAACGAAGCAACAAAGGGATCACTTGGCGATCCGTAGATCGTTTCCGGGGTTCCTTTTTGCAATATCCGCCCCTTCTCCATCACCACAATCTCATCCGACATCGACATCGCCTCAACCTGATCATGGGTGACATACAGCGCTGTCAGTCCCATATCCCGCACCAATGACATCATCTCAATCCGCATCTCTTCCCGCAGCACGGCATCCAGTGCACTTAGCGGCTCATCGAACAGGATAATCCCCGGTCTCACCGCTACCGCTCTGGCAAAAGCAACCCGCTGCTGCTGTCCTCCCGACAGCTGATGAGGATAGCGATCCTCCATGCCTTGCAGGCGAACCATGCCAAGTGCTTCGGTCACCTTCTGACGCAGATCCGATTTTTGCTTTCCGGCCTTCAGGCCGAACGCCACATTTTCGTACACCGTCATATGCGGCCATAATGCAAAATCCTGAAACACCATGCCCAGATTACGCTTATGTGTCGGTACATCTATCCGCTTCGTCGCTGAGTAGAAACTCTTGCCATCCGCGACGATTTCTCCCGCATCCGGCTGCTCCAGCCCGGCCAGCATGCGCAGCAGTGTCGTTTTGCCGCAGCCGGATGGGCCGAGCAGCGTCGTAAACTGTCCATGCTGAAGCGTTAAATCCGTGGGCAGCAGTGCGGGAGTGCGATTGAATGATTTTTGAATTCCCGTAATTTCCATTTTCATAAGCATCCCTGCCTGTCTTCTTGTACTGTTCTCAGTCTAACGTCCGCTTTCGCGAGTTGTATGTTAGAAATGTAAAATTGGAATTAACTTTTTAGATGAATTCTGTTGATGTTCATAGATTAAATCTATATAAGGTGATTCAAAGTTACCTGAGAGGAGTGTTGAGTTCGTTGAACCTGATTAAACTGCAAATTGTTGAACTCATTGATAAGCATCATCATATGACCAGTGTGGCCGAGGTTCTCGGCATCAAGCAGCCTACTGTTACCTTTCATATGAAGTCTCTGGAGGAAGAGATGGGGGTACGATTATTCGAATCGCGTAGTGGAAAGACGTTTCTGACCGAGGCTGGACAAGCCCTTTTACATTATTCCGTCAAAATCAATGCCCTGACCCAGGAAGCACGCAGAGTGGTACAGGAATATGACAGCCTGTATCGGGGCACCCTGCACATTGGAGCGAGCTATGTACCTGCAACATATCTGCTGCCACCTATTTTGAACACATTTTCTCAGGAATTCCCCGGTATTCGAATTATGTTATCGGTCAAGCCTTCACCCGTTATCCGCGAAATGTTGATCCGCCACCAGATTGATCTAGGTGTGATTTCTTCCGAACCATTTGTGGGTCCGGTATTGCAAGCAGAAACGCTGTGTGAAGACGATCTGGTATTAATCTGCTCACCACAGCATGTCTTGGCCCAGAGGGATGTACTGAAACCCGAGCATATGGCACAGGTTCCTTTTGCGCTCCATGGGAATGAATCCAGCACTCGCCGTTTAACCAACCAATGGCTGGAGCAACATGATATTCGTCTGCGGAGCACTGTGGAGATGGATTCTCTGGAAGCAATCAAGCAGCTGGTTTTACTCGGCGGTCATATCTCGTTCATGTCACGAATGGCTGTACAGTGGGAAGAACAGCATGGGCTCATCAAGGTGCTACCCATTCCGGGAGAGCAGGCTCCACGGCACATTTACACCGTTCACAACAAGGATCGTCATCCTTCAGTTCAAGTTAACCGCTTCAAAGAAGTGTTGCGGGACAAGAGCCATAGCTTCTCTCTTTTCAATTCATAATCCTGCTATCCCATATAAACTATCGCTTGGCATTCATCAAATCTATGCAGGGTTAACGCAACGAGTCCCTCCATTTAATCGCTTTCATATACTCGGACGATAAAGTGGGTCTGTACGTTAATCCAGCCTAGGGAGTGATTGGTTTTGAAAAAATGGAAAAAGGTAACCGCCTCATTCATGTTGAGTATCGTGACATTGGGAAGTGGACTGACGTTTCTGGAAGCACCACAGGCTTCAGCAGCAGCTAATGCTGTTCCTGCCTATGAAGTGAAGTTCCTGGCTAAGCCGGAGCTGGTATTGAACACAGATGGGACACCACGCAGTGAAGTCATTCAGACGCTTGGCTTAAGTTCCACAGCAAAAAACATTAGCGCAGAGTATTTCGACACCAACGCGTTGAATCTTGATCAACAGGGATGGAACGTCCGTTTTCGGAAGAAAGATGACAAGAACAATTATGAACTGACTTATAAAAAGCGCTATCCTGTTATCAATGGTGATGTTAATGCGGCTTTGACTCTGGCTAACCAAGAGGGATTTGATGCGTCAGACGATAATTATGAGGCCGAAATTGACTGGGGATATGGCAAACAAACATTGAGCTTCTCCAACACCAAAAAGGTGGATACCAAAGCTACAGGCGTACAACTTCCATCACAGCAAGAAGCATTGACCATGTTATTGGACAAGCTGCCTGGCAAATTAAAAAATTGGTCCTCCTCCAACTGGGGTAAACAACAACTCTCACAATCCCGTGCCTACGGCCCAGTAACGTTCCAACGTTATGAAGGCACATGGAATGGACAAGAACTTACCCTTGAAGTATGGCCTATTCGTAATGCAGCAGGTACAGGAGTAGAGAATATTGTCGAGATTTCGTTTAAAACAACAGATACTTCAGCTGTTTCCGGACTGCGTTCCCAACTGATGCAAGTGCTTCAGAACAAAAACTGGCTCATTCCTGCCGATGGTCTGAAAACTCAGCTGATCCTGGAAAGATACTAATTGGTAGTTGTTGTCTATACCTTGTCTACGTAACTGCCTCTAGCGGCTTAAAGGGCAACGGGGAAAATGGGCATGGCTACGTTCTTAATGAAGAGAAACAGACATGGCCGTTACCCTTCTCTTACCGTATCGCTTAAACATACAAAAATATGCTTGGTTTATCTGCCCATTAGAGCTAAATCCCATTTCATCCAAAACAAAAGGAGATCAGTAGGAACATTCTGCTGATCTCCTTTGTATTTATTATCTTTACAGTTAGTATATTTTAAAGGTTTGGGCGGTTTCGATCCCAAGTGCACTCTGGATAAACGTATTGGCGACCCGCTCCACAGGCACCGGATTAAATCCGATAAACACACCCTTATATTTCTCTGCGGATTCAACAAAAAGGTTAGGACTAACGGAATTTAAACGTATACCTCGAGGAAGCTCATACGCTGCTGCTTTGGCAAACGAATCAATTGCACCATTGACCATAGCACTGGATGCACCTTTCAAAATGGGATGGTCCTGTATAATGCCACTGACCAGCGTAAAGCTTCCCTTATCGTTGATGTAGTGCTGTCCAATCAAGACGATATTCACCTGACCGAGTAATTTGCCCTGCACACTAATCATGTTGTTCTCCGGGGTCAGTTCTTCCAACTTCGCATAATGAGTCTGGCCTGCTGCAACAATGACGTAATCAATATTAGTCACCGTTTCAAAGAGGGCTGTAATACTTTCTGTCGAGGTCATATCCACCTGGTAATCGCCGGATTGCCTGCCTGCTGTAATTACCTCAACGGAATATTCCTGAAGCTTCGCAACAACCGCCTTGCCTAATGTGCCATTTCCTCCAATAACCAGAGCCCTTTTCATACTACGCCTCCTTTACATCAGTAAAAGCATGAAATTGTACATTCATTGATCTCTTCATTTAAACAAAGTTCATTCACATAATCAAACTCACTTCACAATTAAGCCTAATAATCCAACAAAGGAGGCTGCCTGAACATCTGAGATGATGCATCCGTCCAGATCCTCAATATCTACATGTAACCTTTCAAAGCTACAATCACTAAGGTCCACTCCCTTAAGCTTTACACCTGACAAAAGAGCTTGGTCTATATTGCATTCAGAGAACTCCAGTTTTTGAGGTGCAGCTTGAAAGAAATCGCCACTCACCAGAGAGCATTTGGTGTACTTCACCTGTTTAAACTTGGAGAAACGGAATAAAGAAAGGTCAGCGACACAACCCTGAAAGCTTACATTCTGGAGCCTGCTATTTGCAAAATTGGTACCAAGCAACTTACAGTTTCTAAATTCCGTCCGGTGGAGGAAAGAGCCGTTTAAGTCCATATTGGACAAATCACATTTATCAAAAATCACATCGGTAAGCTCGACTTCCAGTAATGAGGACTCACTAAAGATCACGTTCTCAAAAACCACTTTATCGAATGATACCCTGCTGGCGCTCTGATTCTCAATAGCCATATTACTGAATCGCCCATGCTTGATTTCTTCTTTACTCTCCCATGCTTCTAAAGCCAACGATAAGTCTTCAAGCTCCAGAGGAATCTTTGGCGTTTCCATTTTAGTTTTCATAAGTCCTCCTACTATTTTCTTATATAAATTACTATATCAAAAAGAGCCCTTGCAGTAAGCAAGAGCTCTCTTTGATGTTACCATGAAGCGGGTGATGGGAATCGAACCCACGCTATTAGCTTGGAAGGCTAAAGTTCTACCATTGAACTACACCCGCATATAAAAATCGGGATGACACGATTTGAACATGCGACCCCCTGGTCCCAAACCAGGTGCTCTACCAAGCTGAGCTACATCCCGATACTTATGAAAATAATGGCGCGCCCTGAGAGATTCGAACTCCCGGCCTTTTGATTCGTAGTCAAACGCTCTATCCAGCTGAGCTAAGGGCGCAAATATTGGAGCGGACGACGGGAATCGAACCCGCGACCCTCGCCTTGGCAAGGCGATGCTCTACCGCTGAGCCACGTCCGCAAAATATATGGTGCGGTCGAGAGGACTCGAACCTCCACGGGGGTTAGCCCACACGGACCTGAACCGTGCGCGTCTGCCAATTCCGCCACGACCGCAAAATATAATGGTGAGTCATGAAGGGCTCGAACCTTCGACACCCTGATTAAAAGTCAGGTGCTCTACCAGCTGAGCTAATGACTCAAACTAAAATGGCTGGGGATATAGGATTTGAACCTATGCATGACGGAGTCAAAGTCCGTTGCCTTACCGCTTGGCTAATCCCCATTAAGAAAACATGGGGCGATCGAGGGGAATTGAACCCCCGAATGCCGGATCCACAAACCGGTGCGTTAACCACTTCGCCACGATCGCCATAAGCTATCCCTTACATTCGCTGAGAGTATCTCAGTATTCCCATCTGTACCTATAATATACATTCTATTATAAATTCAGAGGTAAATGCAATAAATGGTGCCGGCGAGAGGACTTGAACCCCCAACCTACTGATTACAAGTCAGTTGCTCTACCAGTTGAGCTACACCGGCACGGTGTAAATGTAATACTTGAGTAAAAATGGCGGAACCGACGGGATTCGAACCCGCGATCTCCTGCGTGACAGGCAGGCATGTTAGGCCAACTACACCACGGTTCCAGATCACTTTCTTAAAAGAAAGTATAATTGCGGGGCAGGATTTGAACCTGCGGCCTTCGGGTTATGAGCCCGACGAGCTACCGGGCTGCTCCACCCCGCGTCGTTATTCAGAAAACTATATGGTGGAGGCTGAGGGGATCGAACCCCCGACCCTCTGCTTGTAAGGCAGATGCTCTCCCAGCTGAGCTAAGCCTCCATATTATGACCCGTAGGGGATTCGAACCCCTGTTACCTCCGTGAAAGGGAGGTGTCTTAACCCCTTGACCAACGGGCCACACTAACAAAAATTTATCTGGCGGAGAGAGAGGGATTCGAACCCTCGAGACGCTTTTGGCGCCTACACGATTTCCAATCGTGCTCCTTCGACCAACTCGGACACCTCTCCTGAATGGCTCCCCGAACAGGGCTCGAACCTGTGACAACTCGATTAACAGTCGAGTGCTCTACCAACTGAGCTATCAGGGAATGGTGGAGCCAAGCGGGATCGAACCGCTGACCTCCTGCTTGCAAGGCAGGCGCTCTCCCAGCTGAGCTATGGCCCCATACACTGTGGTTTAAAACTTATATGGTGGGCCCTGGTGGACTCGAACCACCGGCCTCACCCTTATCAGAGGTGCGCTCTAACCAACTGAGCTAAGGGCCCCAATATATTTCCCTTTTCCTTACGAGGGGGGCAAAAAAAATACCCCAAAGGGAATTCGCTTGGCGGCGTCCTACTCTCCCAGGACCCTGCGGTCCAAGTACCATCGGCGCTAGAGGGCTTAACGGTCGTGTTCGGGATGGGTACGTGTGGAACCCCTCCGCCATCGCCACCAAACGAGCATTTGTGTAACAAATGCGTTTGCGTTCCATTCGGTCCAACACGGCTGTGTGGATGAATGGTTCAGCGGTTATTCAGAGATCATTCTCTGAAAACTAGATCCGAAACGAAATTCGCGATGTACAACCTGCATATCTTGGATAAGCCCTCGACCGATTAGTACTGGTCAGCTCCATGCATTACTGCACTTCCACCCCCAGCCTATCTACCTCGTCGTCTTCAAGGGGTCTTACATACTGGGAAATCTCATCTTGAGGGGGGCTTCACGCTTAGATGCTTTCAGCGCTTATCCCTTCCGTACATAGCTACCCAGCGGTGCTCCTGGCGGAACAACTGGTACACCAGCGGTACGTCCATCCCGGTCCTCTCGTACTAAGGACAGCTCCTCTCAAATTTCCTACGCCCACGACAGATAGGGACCGAACTGTCTCACGACGTTCTGAACCCAGCTCGCGTACCGCTTTAATGGGCGAACAGCCCAACCCTTGGGACCTACTTCAGCCCCAGGATGCGATGAGCCGACATCGAGGTGCCAAACCTCCCCGTCGATGTGGACTCTTGGGGGAGATAAGCCTGTTATCCCCAGGGTAGCTTTTATCCGTTGAGCGATGGCCCTTCCATGCGGTACCACCGGATCACTAAGCCCGACTTTCGTCCCTGCTCGACTTGTAGGTCTCGCAGTCAAGCTCCCTTATGCCTTTGCACTCTTCGAATGATTTCCAACCATTCTGAGGGAACCTTTGGGCGCCTCCGTTACTCTTTAGGAGGCGACCGCCCCAGTCAAACTGCCCACCTGACACTGTCCCCGCACCGGATTACGGTACCAGGTTAGAACCTAGATACGATCAGGGTGGTATCCCAACGGTGCCTCCACGCAAGCTG
The DNA here is from genome assembly GCF_052244825.1 of Paenibacillus sp. 1A_MP2. Taxonomy (NCBI): domain Bacteria; kingdom Bacillati; phylum Bacillota; class Bacilli; order Caryophanales; family Paenibacillaceae; genus Paenibacillus; species Paenibacillus sp. 1A_MP2. The sequence continues at coordinate 6,913,772 of NZ_JBQQCS010000001.1, forward strand.
GCGCTCACGTTTCAAAGGCTCCCACCTATCCTGTACAGATCGTACCCAAATTCAATATCAAGCTGCAGTAAAGCTCCATGGGGTCTTTCCGTCTTGTCGCGGGTAACCTGCATCTTCACAGGTATTAAAATTTCACCGGATCTCTCGTTGAGACAGCGCCCAAGTCGTTACGCCATTCGTGCGGGTCAGAATTTACCTGACAAGGAATTTCGCTACCTTAGGACCGTTATAGTTACGGCCGCCGTTTACTGGGGCTTCGGTTCACAGCTTCGGATTGCTCCTAACCGCTCCCCTTAACCTTCCAGCACCGGGCAGGCGTCAGCCCGTATACTTCGCCTTACGGCTTCGCACAGACCTGTGTTTTTGCTAAACAGTCGCTTGGGCCTTTTCACTGCGGCCCCTCGTGCTATTCACACTACCGGGGCACCCCTTCTCCCGAAGTTACGGGGTCATTTTGCCGAGTTCCTTAACGAGAGTTCTTCCGCGCGCCTTAGAATTCTCTTCTCGCCTACCTGTGTCGGTTTGCGGTACGGGCACCATCACCTGGCTAGAGGCTTTTCTTGGCAGTGTGAGATCATGACCTTCGCTACTATAATTTTCGCTCCCCATCACAGTCCAGCCTTACGATGTGCGGATTTGCCTACACATCAGCCTCACTGCTTAGACGGACATCCATCAGTCCGCGTCACTACCCTGCTGCGTCCCCCCATTGCTCATAACGGCTTACGGTGGTACAGGAATTTCGACCTGTTGTCCTTCGACTACGCCTTTCGGCCTCGCCTTAGGTCCCGACTTACCCTGAGCGGACGAGCCTTCCTCAGGAACCCTTAGGCTTTCGGCGGATCAGATTCTCACTGATCTTTTCGTTACTCATACCGGCATTCTCACTTGTATAATGTCCAGCGCTCCTTACGGTACACCTTCAACCCTTATACAACGCTCCCCTACCCCTGATGCAATGCATCAAGCCATAGCTTCGGTGGTGTGTTTAGCCCCGTTACATTTTCGGCGCAGAGTCACTCGACCAGTGAGCTATTACGCACTCTTTCAATGGTGGCTGCTTCTAAGCCAACATCCTGGTTGTCTGTGCAACTCCACATCCTTTCCCACTTAACACACACTTGGGGACCTTAGCTGATGGTCTGGGCTGTTTCCCTTTTGACAATGGATCTTAGCACTCACTGTCTGACTCCCGGAAGTAAGTCTATGGCATTCGGAGTTTGACTGAGCTTGGTAACCCTTGCGGGCCCCGCACCCAATCAGTGCTCTACCTCCACGACTCTGTTTTCCGAGGCTAGCCCTAAAGCTATTTCGGGAGAACCAGCTATCTCCGAGTTCGATTGGAATTTCTCCGCTACCCCCACCTCATCCCCGCATTTTTCAACATGCGTGGGTTCGGGCCTCCAGTGCGTGTTACCGCACCTTCACCCTGGACAGGGGTAGATCACCCGGTTTCGGGTCTACGTCCACGTACTAAGTCGCCCTATTCAGACTCGCTTTCGCTGCGGCTCCGGCTCTTCACCTTAACCTTGCACGGGAACGTAACTCGCCGGTTCATTCTACAAAAGGCACGCCATCACCCCTAAAACGGGCTCTGACTTTTTGTAAGCACACGGTTTCAGGTTCTATTTCACTCCCCTTCCGGGGTGCTTTTCACCTTTCCCTCACGGTACTGCTTCACTATCGGTCGCTAGGAAGTATTTAGCCTTGGCAGATGGTCCTGCCGGATTCATACGGGGTTTCACGTGCCCCGCACTACTCGGGATCCGTCTCGGAGGGAACAGACTTTCAACTACAGGGCTTTTACCTTCTTTGGCGGGCCTTTCCAGACCTCTTCACTTAACCGGTTCCTTTGTAACTCCATGTGAGACGTCCCACAACCCCAGAGAGCAAGCTCTCTGGTTTGGGCTTCTCCGCGTTCGCTCGCCGCTACTGACGGAATCACTATTGTTTTCTCTTCCTCAAGGTACTTAGATGTTTCAGTTCCCTTGGTATGCCTCTACATAACCTATGTATTCAGTTATGAGTAACTGGAAATTACCCCAGCTGGGTTTCCCCATTCGGACACCCCCGGATCAAAGCTTGCTTACAGCTCCCCGAGGCAGTTTCGTTGTTCGCCACGTCCTTCATCGGCTCCTAGCGCCTAGGCATCCTCCGTGTGCTCTTAGTAGCTTAACCAACTCGCTCGTGTTCGAGCTGTCGCTCCGCTTGTTTTGGACTACGTCCAAAGCCAAAAGTCGCTCCATTTCGATCATTCGCTCATGCAGTTTTCACTATTTATTGAAACTTGTTATACACAAGTTCAGCTAGGATGATTGTTGATCGGATACTTGAACCGAACAAGCATTCATCCCTAAAAGGAATGTTCTAAATCGCAAAATTTCGTTTCGATATCTAGTTTTCAAAGAACAAGCTCCATGCAAAAGCAAGCTGTTTGAGAGTTTGAACTCTCAAAACTGAGCAACGAGTGAGTAAGTTTGCAGCTAAGCTGCGTATTTGAATGTTTCCGTTACAGGAAACGATTCTCCATAGAAAGGAGGTGATCCAGCCGCACCTTCCGATACGGCTACCTTGTTACGACTTCACCCCAATCATCTATCCCACCTTCGGCGGCTGGCTCCTTGCGGTTACCCCACCGACTTCGGGTGTTATAAACTCTCGTGGTGTGACGGGCGGTGTGTACAAGACCCGGGAACGTATTCACCGCGGCATGCTGATCCGCGATTACTAGCAATTCCGACTTCATGCAGGCGAGTTGCAGCCTGCAATCCGAACTGAGACCGGCTTTTTAGGATTCGTTCCACCTCGCGGTTTCACTGCCCGTTGTACCGGCCATTGTAGTACGTGTGTAGCCCAGGTCATAAGGGGCATGATGATTTGACGTCATCCCCACCTTCCTCCGGTTTGTCACCGGCAGTCACCTTAGAGTGCCCACCCGAAGTGCTGGCAACTAAGATCAAGGGTTGCGCTCGTTGCGGGACTTAACCCAACATCTCACGACACGAGCTGACGACAACCATGCACCACCTGTCTCCTCTGTCCCGAAGGAAAGGTACATCTCTGTACCGGTCAGAGGGATGTCAAGACCTGGTAAGGTTCTTCGCGTTGCTTCGAATTAAACCACATACTCCACTGCTTGTGCGGGTCCCCGTCAATTCCTTTGAGTTTCAGTCTTGCGACCGTACTCCCCAGGCGGAGTGCTTAATGTGTTAACTTCGGCACCAAGGGTATCGAAACCCCTAACACCTAGCACTCATCGTTTACGGCGTGGACTACCAGGGTATCTAATCCTGTTTGCTCCCCACGCTTTCGCGCCTCAGCGTCAGTTACAGCCCAGAGAGTCGCCTTCGCCACTGGTGTTCCTCCACATATCTACGCATTTCACCGCTACACGTGGAATTCCACTCTCCTCTTCTGCACTCAAGTCACCCAGTTTCCAGTGCGATCCGGGGTTGAGCCCCGGGATTAAACACCAGACTTAAATGACCGCCTGCGCGCGCTTTACGCCCAATAATTCCGGACAACGCTTGCCCCTACGTATTACCGCGGCTGCTGGCACGTAGTTAGCCGGGGCTTTCTTCTCAGGTACCGTCACCTTGAGAGCAGTTACTCTCCCAAGCGTTCTTCCCTGGCAACAGAGCTTTACGATCCGAAAACCTTCATCACTCACGCGGCATTGCTCCGTCAGGCTTTCGCCCATTGCGGAAGATTCCCTACTGCTGCCTCCCGTAGGAGTCTGGGCCGTGTCTCAGTCCCAGTGTGGCCGATCACCCTCTCAGGTCGGCTACGCATCGTCGCCTTGGTGAGCCGTTACCCCACCAACTAGCTAATGCGCCGCAGGCCCATCCCCAAGTGACAGATTGCTCCGTCTTTCCAGTTTTCTTCAGGAGAAGAAAACAACTATTCGGTATTAGCTACCGTTTCCGGTAGTTGTCCCAAGCTTGAGGGCAGGTTGCCTACGTGTTACTCACCCGTCCGCCGCTAACCATCGGAGAAGCAAGCTTCTCTTCAAGTCCGCTCGACTTGCATGTATTAGGCATGCCGCCAGCGTTCGTCCTGAGCCAGGATCAAACTCTCCAATAAAGTATTGAAAAGAGCGATATGCTCATTTTGAAACTGACGAGATTAAAAATCTCATTTGTGCTTTGAAATCATACGGTCCGAAGACATATACCGATTTCTCAGCGTCGATCTTGCAAGCAAGATCGTTACTCACTCGTTGTTCAGTTTTCAAAGATCAAACTTGTTTCGCTACTAAGTTTCGTTCAACTCAGCAACTTTTATATCTTATCACATCCGAACCAACTTTGCAAGCTCTTTTTTTAAGTTTCTTTCGAAACTTATTTTTCATTCGCTTGCCGCACCGTGTTTCTTGTGTTTTCTTGGCCGGAATTAGAATATACCATGTACAGATTCGGAACGCAAGCTTTAATTTCAAAAAAGATTTGAATCTCATTTTCGATAGATAACCCATAACTCTTTCTTCTATATATAGAGGCTCATCGTATAAATACCCAACGCTCCTCATGGGAATAGAAAGTCGCACCTAACCAATAGCCAAACATTACTCTATAAAGCCAACTACACCTTCATCTGTTCAATAAATCAGAAGCGCACCTAATAACAATAGCCAGGGAAGTCACCATACCTATCCTCAATCAGATGAAGATTGGTTGGACGAAACTGACCCTGGCTCTTATATATCCTCAACTTGAATATGATTGAACCTTACCTTCTATATATGCATGAATCCATCCTCACACGTAGTAGCTATCGTCCCTATAAGATCCGTTTACCCAGCATTGAAGCAATCAACTCTACTCCGAGGCGGGCCGTATGTCTGTTCTGATCAAACAGCGGGTTAACCTCCACCAGATCCATGGACGTGACTCGTTTAATGGAAGCAAGCAGTTCCAGTGCAAAATGTGCTTCACGGTAATTTAACCCTCCTGGTACCGGAGTACCCACACCCGGAGCCTCACGCGGATCAAGACAATCCATATCAAAGCTAATATGAATACCATCCGTCCCTTCCCCGACTACAGCGAGCGCTTGTTCAACAACCTGTTGTATCCCTATCCGGTCAATATCGTGCATCGTAAAACTTTTAATGCCAAGGGCCCGAATCTGTTCCTTTTCATATACATCCAGATCACGCAAGCCAATATAGACCAAATTGGAAGGATCAACGAACGGCCCCGCACCCGGAATATGAGACAAGTTAAATGCAGAATGCCCCAAAGCCGCAGCTACACTCATCCCGTGCATATTACCAGATAAACTACGCTCTTCTGTGTTCAAATCTGCATGGGCATCAAACCAGATCACACCCAGTTTGGAATAATGTGCTGACAACCCGGCGAGAGAACCTATGGCCACACTGTGATCCCCACCCAGAACAAGTGGAAAAGCACCTCCTGCTATCGCACCAGACACTTCATCGCATACTCTCTCGCTCACCTGGATTACCTCAGATAAATATTTCACACGGTTGCGTTCAATGGGAGTAACCGACTCTGAGGGACAATCTACACGGATCTCTTTTGATACATTCAACCCAAGGCTTGCAATTTCACGTTTCAATCCTGCTGTAATTAGTTCATCCGGACCTAACTCAGCACCGCCTCGTGCCCCACCTAATCCAAAAGGAACCTTTATGATGGCAACGTCATGATGACGCAAAAGTAATTGACTTGTTTCATTAGAAGCATTCAGCGTTCCTGCAGATTCCATATCATTGTTTCCCATGTAGGTCAGCTCCTTCGCCGCTTATATGAAGTAATGAAAGAAAGGTTTGATTCAGTCACCCAGCACCTGAGCAATTCGTTCCAGTGCCCAGTCGATCTCAGCCTCCGTGATGGTTAGTGGTGGCGCAAAGCGGATCGTTGTCTCATGGGTTTCTTTACAGAGCAGTCCAACAGACATTAATTTCTCACAATATGGACGTGCAGGTACATGCAGATCAACACCGATGAACAACCCTCTACCTCGAATCTCACGCACAGCCGAACTACGAATTCCCTTAAGCTGTTTCATAAAATAGTTTCCAAGAAGCTCTGATCGCTCTGCAAGCTTCTCATCTTCCAGAACTTCCAGCGCTGCGACAGCCACGGCACAAGCGAGTGGGTTACCCCCAAATGTGGAGCCATGAGAACCCGGTTCAAATAAATCCAGTATTTCTGCATTAGCAGCAATAGCTGAGATGGGCATTACTCCCCCGCCCAGTGCCTTCCCCATAATCCAGATATCCGGCTCAATCCCCTCCCGATCAGAGGCAAAACGGCGTCCGGTTCTTCCGAATCCAGTCTGAATCTCATCCGCCACGGTTAGCACCTGATGGTGTTTGCATAACGTAAAGGCTTCAGCAAGATATCCTGCAGGCGGAATGACAATGCCAGCTTCCCCTGAATGGGTTCCACAAGAAAAGCAGCCGTGAATGGTGTGATCGCCAGCTTCAGCGCTTCAATGTCGCCGTAAGGAATGATCTTAAATCCGGGTGTAAACGGTCCAAAGTCTTTTTTATACTCTTCTGAAGATGAGAAAGAGGTGACGGTCAGTGTTCTTCCATGAAAGTTCCCTGAGCACACGATGATTTCAGCTTGGTTTTCCGGTACACCTTTGCAGCGATATGCCCATCTTCGTACTGCTTTCACGGCTGTTTCGACCGCTTCAGCACCCGTGTTCATGGCCAGAATTTTGGGTTTACCCGTAAATTGCGAGAGCTTCTGATAAAAAAGTGATGCCGCACTGCTGTGAAATGCCCGTGATGTTAATGTTACCCGATCCGCCTGATCCTTCAGGGCCTGAATGATTGCTGGATGTCTGTGCCCATGATTCAATGCCGAATATGCACTTAACATATCCATATAACGGCGACCTTCCGGGTCTTCGACCCATACTCCCTCCGCCTGCTCAATGACGATAGGGAGCGGATGATAATTAGGTGCAGCGTAACGTTCCGACCAATCCATTAACATTTTTGAATCTGACATATACTCCCAGCACCTCTCTTTGATTATATTGTATACAAAATACAATATCAATGTATGCTTCGCCACGACCATTTACGACTCCTGCTTACTTTTTCCGCTATTGCCTAATTTAATAGTCCTTATTCTCGTTAACGGGATATTGAAAGCCTGTGTTCCAGCCCAGGTAAGCAGGTTGGCCCAATGTAAATGTGATTAAAAAATAGAGGGCAGCAGCAGCAAGGAGCGGGGCAAGCGGTTGAAAGGTAATCCCTTGAACGGCTCTGGCTGTATAGATAATCTCAGCAATTCCGATCATGGAAGCAAGTGAGGAATCTTTAATGATAATAATGAATTCATTGCTTATAGCCGGAAGCATGTTACGAAAGGTCTCGTTTTCCATAAAAAGTAATTTGTGCAACATGGAGATAACACTATTTTAGATCATTAAGTTTGCTTGCCCAACTCCCCCCTCGGTGTTAAGATGATAAAAACTTGAAACTCCCGAACGGCGCACCATTACAGGGCTTACACCCTCACACATTCAATCATCACTATATAAAGAAGGGGGATTCGGTATGGAGGCACCCAAATACCGGTCCTTGAAAGATCACGTTTACGATTACATTGCGCAGAAAATTCAGGATGGGACATTGCTCCCCAATCAGAAGATTAATGAAGCGGAGATTTGCAAAAAGCTCGACATAAGCCGCACGCCTACCCGGGAAGCCTTATTCCAGCTCGCTTCTGACAATCTTCTGCAATATATCCCACGCAGGGGATTTATCGTTACTCCTTTTGATGCTGGCAAAAAACTCGAGTTCTCCCAGGCCATTGGAGCGCTTGAGGCACTTGCTGCTACGCTTGCAGCAGACCACCTCAAACCGTCAGAGCTTCTGGAGATGGAAGCCCTTGTTGCACGAATGGATGAAGATATTACCCAGCTTGATCTGGCTGCATACAGTAAGAATCAATATCAATTCCATAACCTGTACATCCAGCGCTGCGGCAACGCGACTGTCATCGAGATGTTAAACACCTTAAAAAACAGCTTTATTCGTCAGTCGTATGTTAGCGACAACAAGCCGAGGTTATCTGGTGTGCTTAATGAAGTAAATGAAGAACATCGCCAAATCTTAAGCGCTTTTCGAGCCAAGGATAAACCACAACTGGAAGCCCTGCTGAAGCACCACTGGCGCATTATCGACAACGATATGTTGTAATGGGTTGACCCAGGTCTTGAGTGAACGTACCTCCACACTCATTGGATAAATTTAGAGTCCGAGAACAAAAAAAGCAATCCACTTTGGAGTGGGTTGCTTTTTTAGATGCAGATTTGGCACCAACCAACTTTGCTAATCCATCATGGAGTACTCTCTCCGCTAACAGACGATCCTACCCTTTCTGTTTACTTCCGTTATCCATTGGTGTCTTTGCTTCAAAAACCGCATAACCCAGCCTTTTGCCATATCTCGCAAGCAAACGATCATTCGTGCGACCCATACGCTGCACATGCTCATCCTCAAACAAGCTCATATCCATCTCCCGATGAGGATCATGATCCACGCCCCACTTTCCCATCGAACGAGATTGTTCCTTGACCAAGACTTCAGTGAATCCACTCTGTCTGAGACGTTTCTTCCATGTGGTCATGGTTGCCAATGTCCTGATTCCATAAAATTGTTTCAGCCTACGACTCATTACCTCAGTTTTCCTTCCGGATAACACCATCTCCCGGTCAATAAAGAGACCACCTGGTTTCAATACTCTCTTATATTCCGCAAGGGTACTCCGCCACTGAGTGAAAATGGTGACCGATTCTACAAATACCACATCAAAATAATGATCCGGAAAAGGCAATGATTTCACATCCGCCTGAATAAAACGAATATCCAAGCGCTCCCGCCTTGCGCGACGCACCGCTTTCTCCAACATCTGCCGATTAAGATCAACGGCTGTTACCCGATAACCGTTTCGTGCCAAATAACAAGCCGTCCTCCCTGTACCACATCCCACCTCAAGCACCTTGCTATGCGCAGGCAGAGACAGCATATCCAACAGCTGCATCGTTGCTGTAAACCCTCCTGGATGGGCACTCCCTTCTCCAAGCCGGGCCAGCAAATCATGATAATCCATGACATCCCCTCCCTTTCACTCCCTCCAGTGTATGAAAAGAACTAAAAAACGGCTCCTCCCCATCTAATATCCGGGTACTCGTCCATACCAATCGGTCTTCTTTTTACTATGATATACAAACCGTTGATTTCAAGCGGCAACCGCACTAATGAGGAGGATTTACATGTACAGAATTAATCCAGTATGTGAAGAGACGGTTTCTCCGCACGTTGGCCGTTCCGTTTGTCTCGTTATGAAAGACGGTAAGCATATGTATGGTACGCTTAGCCAATGTCGTGATGGCAAAATCTATTTGGACGGATGCTTCGAGGGACCACGGCTGTGTTCAGTCAAATCCAAAGAGCAGCTTGTAAAAAGCAGCAAAAAAAACGCAGTTGCAACAAAGAAAGTTAAATCTTCAGCCTATGGTCCTTATGGCTATGGAAGATACGGTGGGGGTTACGGAGGTTACGGCTATGGAGCAGGGATTGACCTCGCTCTGGTAGCAACACTGTTTCTGCTACCGTTCCTGTTCATCTAAGCTTTTCGCCCGGTTTACGATTTTGTCAGAAATGAATGTACCAAAGACCAAAGAACCTTCTCGCTTTAAGGCGATTAGGTTCTTTTTTTTAAAAGTAAATCTAATCGGCGTAGGGGCTATTCGTATATTTTATCAATAAATTAATTTGATATTTAACATTGAAATGTTAATTTTATTCCATATAATTGTAAAAAAAGAAATATATTGACGAGTTTTAGGTGTTATGAGATATTTCAGGAAACATGAACAGAATCATAATATGCAGGTGTGTAATACATAACTAAAAAAATTTTTATTGGGAGGAAGCTATGATTGAAAGCAAAAAATTTGTATCAGGAATAGCTATTATTACTGCGATTTGTCTTCTTGGAAATGCAATGCTTTATGTTGTACTACCGATATATTGGAGAGACTTTGGACTTAGCAGTTTATGGGAAGCAGGTGTTTTACTTTCAATAAACAGGCTCTTAAGGCTTCCCCTAAATCCATTAGTTAACTGGTTTTATAATCGCTTTGACAAAAAAACAGGGGTTATTGTCGCAATAATACTAGCGTTTATTTCTACACTGTCTTACGGATTTTTAAAGGGATTTATTTGGCTGTTAATTATGAGATGTGTCTGGGGAGCTGCTTGGACTTTATTGCGGATTGGCGGTTTGTTAACCGTCGTAGAGTTGTCGACCGATAAAAACCGGGGTGAATTGATGGGGACATATAATAGTCTATGGGGGCTTGGCCATTTAGGCGGAGCTTTGCTAGGCGGATTATTGACCGAGTTAGTCGGTCTCAAATTTGTCACGATAACATTCGGGATAATAGCTCTTCTTTGCATACCGCTCGCTTACCATATCATTCCACATGGAATATCCCGACCGATTAAAAAGGAAATACCTACTAAATTGATTCATCTGCTTTTCGAGAAAAAAAACAGGCCTTTGTTTCTCAGTGGCTTTCTTATACATATGATTTACTTCGGGATTATTGCATTCACCCTTAGCAGGATTATTGAGTTCCATATACCACATAATATAAGTGTATTAGGGTTACTTATAGGCGCAGCGTCTATATCTGGTATCATTCAAGCCCTGAAGTCGGGTTGGGAACCTTTTGTATCCCCAAAAGTAGGTAAATTAACAGACACAAAAGGAATTAGAAGTCCTTTATTAGCGATGGCATTGATTTCAACCGCTTTTACCTTGGTACTTATATCAATTCCTTCCACTATTTTTTTAGCCATCCTCATACTTCTGGTTATGCAATTCATGTCAACCATAGCCACCACTTTATGTGACACATTAGCAGCAGACAAGACGGCTAAAGAAAACCAGAATAAAACCGAAATTATGACGGGTTATACGATTGTGACTGATCTCGGGGTTGCAATAGGACCTTTATTGGCTTCTCTTTTTGAACAGAGCCTCACACCTCTATATGTCGGAACAGCAGTTCTACTTATCGGTTTAGGGATAAGTGTCTTAAAATCCACCTCAACAGAAGCTACCGATCCGTCTCGATAAAATCATGTTATTTTCCTGGATACCATCCACTCCACCACTAAGTGTACGCGCATATAAAAAAGGCATTCGCCAAAACGAATGCCGGGAACTTCATATTTAATACCCTTACCTTTGTACAAGATGTCAGGTTGAACTTAAAAAAAAACACCTCGTTAGAGGCGGGTAAGCTATGTTAAATCCGATTTCCTTTAGGCATCGTTTTCAGATTGCTATTCGAATTTTCAAGCAATGGCAGCATCCTGGTCGTGCTAACCATCTCAGAAGCACATATCGGACAAGTAGGCACGCTATCAAACGCAAAATTGTCCCGCATCCATCCTTTGCACGTATCACTCGTACATTCCCAGATTGCCGCATCCGCTTGTGGAATCTCTTCCAACGGTTTTTTGCGATTATACATGACTTCTACCCCCTTTGTTATGGAAAAACATCTAATCCGACGTTATTTCACAGAAGCCACTACTTAGCGGAAGTTTCGTCCCGTACGGACTTCTGTCTCGACAACTATTGGGCCGACTTTCATTATAACTACATAACTGCTCATAAAAAAGAAGCTGCCTTTACCATTATAACATGTTAAAGGCAGCTATGCTTTAATTACAGTTTTACAACTTCTTCTGCTTGAGGACCACGGTTTCCTTGTACAATTTTAAATTGCACGCGTTGACCTTCGTCCAGCGTTTTGAAGCCTTCGCCTGTAATAGCGCTGAAGTGTACGAATACATCTTCTCCGCCTTCAACTTCGATGAAACCGAAGCCTTTATCAGCGTTGAACCATTTTACTGTTCCGTTTTGCATGTGAATTACACCTCCAAATAAAGATTAACATGTTCCTTTGTTCTTTGCAGCAAGCAAATAAAAATTCACACATTGAAAAAGGTACCAGTCATAACCTATAAGTGATCGCCCTTTACAATATGTGAATTAGGTTTTCCACTCTCTACAACTTGTTTTTATTATAACTCCGTTTCCACCAAAAAGCAAATCTTTGTATTTTCTTTTCAAACAGCTTTGGAAATACATGTTATTCGCACGCGCTGGAACAGGGTTTGTCGCTTGCCCTACGCTCATTGCGGTCTTATGAAAGGATATGCAGATCCGAAACAACTTATACATTTTCTTTAAAATATTTTGACATGCATATCCAATACAGCCATGAAACATGAACGAATCACAGGATAACACACTAGGTCCATGCCCACATAAAGGCATCACGATCCCATGCAATCTGCCCACCATGTAGCTTGCGGAACGCTTTCTTCACTTCTTTTGATAAAGAGGCATTTCCATTCTCATTCACAAATACAAATTCTTCTCCAAAATTGGACTTTACATATTGAATTGCAGCTTCCTGATGAAGCGTACCGGTAAACTTAATCTCCTGCACCATCCATTCAGCCACTGCCTGTGCTGTCTTTTCCACAATATCACCTATTTATCTATCCATTGTACGGATACGGGCTTCCGATTATGAACAAGCCTGTCATACCGCCAGACTGAAGTATACCACGGATCCCAGGGCTGGCGGTAATCAGAGTTATGCAGCAGATGATGCCAGGCCCTTTTTAATGAACCACCGAACTCCCCGATGTATTACTCTCTGAAGAAGAGGACTTCGTTCGAACGCTAAATGTTAACCATACGCAATAAGCAACCAACACAACCAATATGAAGAGATCATAGGAAAGTGTTCCGCTATCTTGCCGGTCATTGCCTAGAAATTGAATCAAATTATGTATGAAATGAAACAGGATAAGCGGTACGATATTACCGTTTTTCAACATTAACAGTGCGAGCGCTGCTCCAAGCAGTAATGCATAGATCAGCTGCAGAATGGTATCTGCCATACTCTGGCCGGATAATGCATTCATGATATGAGTGATGGAAAATAAAACACTTGAAGTGACAACTGCCGCAATCGCACTCTTACGAAGTAATGTTTTGAAAATAAGTCCACGATAAATAGTTTCCTCTACAAAGGCGACAAGCAAGGTGAAAAAGATAAAAAACGCGACCTTGGACAGGGTTAATTCCGTAAATCCTTTCAACGCAAGTGTACCCAGTACAAGGAGTAGCGGAATATAATACTTTGCATGACTGGCCGGAATGGTCCTTAAAGAGCGAAATCCGGTGTCTCCCCACTTGCGTCGCAAAGTGAGATAAATAACGAGCACGAAAGCAATGGGAGTAAACGACATCAGTACTGGTGATGTATAGTCCAGCTGCTTCAAGGTTGCAATCGCTCCTGCTGTGAAAACCGCCAGTAAAAGGAGCAGTTCAATGATCACTACCGTCAGCACAGGTCTACGCACGGAAAAGGATTTGTTTTGCCTGGATTGCGAGTTTTTCATAGATTGTACCCGCCTCGTTTCGTTTTTATTGGTTGTCATATGAACTCATAGCGCAAGTTAGTTGTATCATATCTATTGTATAATCGGGTAGCCTTTTCTGGATAAAACTATAAAAGTAACAAAAAGAGAATTCCTCTTACAGCTTTTACCTTACAATCAGGTATGGCTCAAGTACTAATCTGTCCATTATAGTAGTAATGGAATGAATCGTTGCAGGGGTACGTCACATTTGCAACGTCATATATATGGAGCGTAAGATGCACGCTGCGAAAAGAAGAACGAAATCAGGGGGATACTATGAAGGCTTTATTTATGCGCTGGGGACATTTGCTGGCAATTTTATGTATACCGCTTCAAGGCTCCATTTATGTTTTGTTGGGCAGCAACACCGGAAGTGATGTCTTCTACAACTATGCCTGGATTGATACACAGATTCCTTTTATCAAAGAATTTATTTATCCCTATGTCAGTTGGATGCCGATTCTGTATCTTGGATTTCTCTATTTGGGTCTGACGAACAAATCGCTATTCTGGCGTGTGCTAATAACCTATAACGTAGGAGTGATCGCAGCCAACGTCGTTTTTGCGGTCTTCCCTACTTACGTACCACGACCGGAAGTTATCGGAACAGGTCTGAGCAGTGCACTTGTAAAATTTATTTATACCAATGATGCTCCATTCAACTGTTTTCCGAGCATCCACTGTCTCACAAGTTATCTGCTCTTCATTATCATTAATCGTCACTTGAACTTCAAACCACTGGCGCGAATCTCCTGGTCGGTATGGTTGTGGCTAATTATTGCTTCGACGGTATTTGTGAAACAGCATTCACTGCTGGATGTTGCAGGTGGAATTCTCTTTGCGGAAGCAGCGTACTGGGCTGTGCATGTATTTGCGGTTCGCACAGGTTTGGCAAGCAAAAAAACAAAGCAGCCGCTCACGGCTACAAATACAAGCAGCAACGCTTAGTATACGATTTGTATTGCAAAGGCAGGAGTCATTCAACTGTCATGAAACCAAAAAGAGGGCCTCGGCCCTCTTTTTTTTGCGTGAATTATGTTGATGCTTATAATGGAAGAACTTTTCAAGTAGCGACCGTGGCCCCCTGTCTTTCATATGATGGGTGGCCGTTCATGGAGCAAATCAGATGGAGGGCTTCCCATTAAACGCTTGAATATTCGGTAAAAATAAGACAGATCACGGTAACCGAGAAATTCTGCAATTTCCTGAATGGAGAGCTGTGACTCGGTAAGCAAATATACGGCTCTTTTCATCCGTTGATCATGAACATATTGGCTGATCGTCTGATTCGTCATGCTTTTAAATAACCCGGCTGCGTAATTCGGGGTTTTACCAATCTCGTCCCCCAGCTCTTCTTTCGTAACTTTCTCCCGGTAATGCCGCTCAATGTACCGCTTCATCCGCTCCGCATGAACATGCCTCTCCGGTGGAATAACCCCGCGGTCCAGTTCCCTGTTTATATAAATAAGCACTTCCATCAATAAGGCTTGGCTCATCATGACATAATAAGACGGACGCTCCTGCCATTGTTGTTGGATGGCTTTCATGCGTTCATGAATCAGTTCATAACATCCGGGCTTATGTCGCAAGGCCTCCCTCCGTTCCAGCGCGGGCAAACCTTGTGCATGATCCCCCTGTAATTGAACAACAATTTGCGTATGGGTTACGGTTGGAATGCTTTTGCCGTAATACGGAATGCCAGCGGGAATGAGCAATAGCTCACCCTTCTCCATGATCTGCTTTTCTCCGTTCACCCAATATACACATTTCCCATAAGTAACCAAGCTTAACCGCCAAGTCGCCTGTGACTGCACCGCTTCTTCGTACCAACCGACACCATTAATGTGTCGTACTTCTAATGGAGTGACCATAACACACCTCATTATTGGACTATATTCTAATCATTGTACTATAGTTCATACCCTGATTCGACAGAAAACGCTACAATACACATATAAGCAAACATATGAGGAGGAAAATAGCATGTTGAAAACAAAAATTATTTGTACTATGGGACCTGCTTGTGACTCAATCGAATTGTTAAAAGTAATGATTCAGGAAGGGATGACTGTTGCCCGTCTGAACATGGCTCACGGTGAGCTGGAAGATCACGTTGCACGGATTAACAATATCCGCAAAGCGGCTTCCGAATTGAATACGTACGTACCGATCATGATGGATATCAAAGGACCGGAAGTTCGTATTGGCAAACTGAAAGAAGCATCCTGTCATCTTCAAGCGGGTAAAGAGCTTATCCTCACTACCGAAGAAATTCTTGGTGACGCTGAGCGTATCTCGGTAAACTATCCGGAATTGAACCTCGTTGTAAAACCTGGAGATCGCATTCTCATCGATGATGGTTTGGTGGATCTGACTGTACTGTCCGTGGAAGGTTCGGATATTCACTGTAAAATCATCAGCGGCGGCATTCTGAAACCACGCAAAGGGGTTAACTTGCCAGGAATTAAAACGACTTTGCCAGGTGTAACGGAACGTGACGTTATGCACATCGGATTCGGGATCGAAAACGATATCGAAATTATCGCAGCTTCCTTTGTTCGTAAAGGCGATGACATTCGTGAAATTCGCAGCATTCTGAAAGAACGCGGTGTAGAACACGTACAAATCATCTCCAAAATCGAAAACCAGGAAGGTATGACCAACCTGAACGATATCATTGAAGCATCTGACGGTATCATGGTAGCACGTGGAGATCTCGGGGTCGAAGTACCGATCGAAGACGTACCGATGATGCAAAAAGAAATGATTGATAAATGTAACCGTGCGGGTAAACCGGTAATCGTAGCCACACACATGCTGGAATCCATGCAAGTAAATCCGCGTCCAACCCGGTCCGAAGTTAGTGACGTAGCTAACGCTGTCCTTCAAGGTGCAGACGTCGTTATGTTGTCCGGTGAATCCGCAGCTGGTAAATATCCGGTACAATCCGTACGCACGATGGCTGCAGTTGCCCGCCGTGCTGAAACGATGATTGATTATAAAGAACAATTCAACCAGAAGTCTGCTCAACAAGTAGCTGATATTACCGAAGTTATCAGTCAGGGAGCGGTTAGCTCTTCCCTCGTCCTGAATGCCAAAGCGATCATCACTTCTACCGAGAGTGGATTTACCGCTCGTATGATCTCCAAATATCGTCCAAAAGCACCGATCATCGCGGTAACACAGCATCAAGAAGTACTGGCGAAAATCTGCCTGCTTTCCGGTGTCATTCCGGTTATGGGCGACAAAGTAACAACAACCGATGAAATGTTCGAGTCCGCTACACGTAATGCCATCAAAACCGGTTATATTGAAAAAGGGGACATCATCGTATTGTCCGCTGGTGTACCGATTGGTCAATCCGGTAACACCAACTTGATCAAAGTTCAACAAGTATAATTCAACGGATACAAATACTTGTATAGTTCTAAATACAAAAATCCACCGAGAGCAGAAATGCGTCTCGGTGGATTTTTTGGTTCCAGAGTGCCATACCCAATTGTAATGTACCCGATGCCTAACCCTTACCAGCCAAAATTCAGCGTTTTACCCGTCTCTACCCATGTCTTAATACTGCTCAATATCATCCACCAGCTACTCTGTGCGTTCGCAAAGGATGGATGGTTGTCCGTAAATTGATCATTGATCAATGTTAACTTCGTACATTCCCCAACCGTTTCCAGTTGGAACACTACTCTGGATTGAAGATCCGCGTGATTGGCGTGGTAGGAAGGTCCGGGATGTTCAAGGTAGCTTAGTACGGATAAAGGTTCGAACTCCAGAATATCCCCGTACACATGCACCGTCTCTGCACCGTCATTTCCAGGCCCTACATAGGCAAATGGCTGACCCGGTTGAAAATTGGAACGAAGTTCACTCCAAAAAGCTGCTCCGTGTACCGTCCGGCGAGATCAGAGCATTCCACACATCTTCCTGTCCGGCATTAATATAGAACTCATATTTCAATTCCATGAACTCACTCCCTTTATGTGTTAATTATTGAAGATACAAATGACATTTGCTTGCAACACTATCCTACGTTATACCCCAAACCATGTATTGTAAAAACGCGACATCAGCAAAAATAAAAGATAAAGAAAACCAAATTCGACATTCACACCGTCCAATTTATGTACTGCAACCACAAGGAGAGACTAGGGAAGGTTTTCTTGTGCAATTGCCCTATCCTGAAATCCAACCAATATAGTGCTTTGTTAGGAGATCAGATATACTAAGCTGGAATGAAATAACAGGAAATGTATACAAGTTACGAACGGAAAGTTAGCATCCAGAAAGGAACGGAGATATGAACCAAACAACAAATATTATGGGAATCCCTTTTCCCAATCTAACTATGGATCAGACGGTTACAATTCTTGGTGATGTAGTCGATCAGAGACCATCCGAACTGTTCCATGTCATTACAGGAAATCCGGAAATCGTCATGTCTTGTCAGAAAGATCAGGCACTTCGTTCTGTCGTGGATCAGGCAGGCATTGTTACCGCTGACGGTGCGGGCATTGTGATGGTATCCCGCATTCGGGGCGGACAATTGGCCGAACGTGTAACGGGTTGTGATCTGCTTTTTCGTTTATTGGAGGAAGGAAGCCAGAAGAATTGGTCCTTTTATATGCTTGGGGCAGAAGAAAGTGTCAGTAAGCGGGCTGTGGAGGCTATAGCGCAAAACTATCCAGGAGTCGTTGTTCGTGGTAGGCAGCATGGATTTTTCACAACGGACGAGGAGAAAAGCATTGTAAAAGAGATTCACGAGGCACAACCTGATTTTCTTATCGTGGCCCTAGGAGCACCCAATGCTGAACACTGGATCAACAAATATCGCCATCAACTAAATGCTCGTGTAGCCATCGGAGTTGGTGGAAGCCTGGATATCCTCGCCGGCAAAACCAAACGTGCACCTGCGATATGGCAGAAGCTTAACTTGGAATGGCTTTATCGACTGCTCAGCCAGCCTTCCAGATGGCGCAGACAACTCATTTTGCCACGTTTCGCTGTTCGGGCACTGCTGTTCAGGGAGCAAAGGTAAATAACAAAGGAGACTGGTTAAGGAATGATCGGAGATAAATCCATGATCAAACTCAGGCCAAACAAAATACATATTATCGGCTCAGTCGGCAGTGGTAAATCTACACTGGCTCGCCATTTATCCGCAAGTCTAGACCTTCCTTATCATGAGCTTGATAATATGGTCTGGCACCGTGTACCTCAAGGACAAGATATTCGCAATAGCCCGGAGACACGGGACACCCTCTTGCAAAAAGCAGTGCATTCCAATCAGTGGATTATCGAAGGAGTACACTATAAATGGGTGGCAAGAAGCTTCGAGCAGGCTGATCTTATCGTCTATTTGAATACACCCGTGTGGAAAAGGAATGTACGCATTCTCAAACGTTTCACAGTACAGAAGCTTGGACTGGAACAAGGAAATTACCGACAGACTTTCACCATGCTTTGGCGGATGTATAAATGGAGCTATCAGCATGACCGCAAGGAAAAAGCGCTAATCATGACGTTTTTGCAGCCTCACCAATATAAATTGTGCATTGTTCGCGACGAAGCAGAATTAATGAGATACCTGGAGGAATTGACCTAATGAAACGTGCGGATCATATTGCCAGACCCAGCATGGGTCTTCTGAACCTGGATGAAGGTGACAAAAGTTATCGACTGACACGCTACGCGACTTCTGATGCGCTGAGTTCATTGGTGAAGCATTTCTGGATCGTCTCCTGGGATCTTACCGGGCATGATCCTTATCCTCAGCAAGTGGTTCCAAATCCCTGTGTCAATCTGGTGGTAGAGCGGGGAAATACCTTTTTCTTCGGTCCATCTGGTCAGAAATTCTCTTATCTCGTCCGTGGAAAAGGAAGTGTGTTTGGGGTGAAGTTTAAACCGGGCGGCTTCTATCCATTCATTCGCACTCCCGTTTCCACACTGTATGGAACCCCCTTGATGTCTCTGGTGTGCTTGATGTGGATGCTCCAGAGCTCGAACAATGTCTGCTCGGGGACGGAAGTGATGCGGACAAAGTCAGTTATATGGATCAGCTTCTCTGTAAACACCTCCCTCCTCCTGATGATCAAGCCGTGCTGGTCAGCCAGATTGTACTGCAGATTGAGCAACAACGGGATATGTTGAGAGTCGATGATTTATCTGCCTCCTGGAATGTGCACACAAGAAAGCTCCAGCGCCTGTTCAATCAGTATGTAGGCATTAGCCCCAAAATGGTGATCAAGCTCTACCGCCTGCAAAATGCTGCCGAGCTGATGGAGCGGGGTGTGGATTGTGATCTGGTTAAGCTGTCCCAAGACCTTGGATATCATGATCAGTCGCACTTTATTAAAGATTTCAAGTCCATTATCGGCAGCACACCTGAGGATTACGTCCATTCCAGAAAATGATTTATTACTGTTTAGCACAATTAATTTGTGTAAAATTAAATTTCCACTATCCGTTCAGATTACAAACATTTATACTGAGTAAGACTAGTAAACAAATGACATATAGGAAGCAAGGTGTTTCGTTTGATTAGTATTATTTTTGTTGCTCTTGTAGCCATCGAACATTTGTACATCATGGTAATGGAGATGTTTCTGTGGACTCGTCCACGCACAATGAAAACGTTCGGCCTTACCCCTGAACTAGCGGAATCTACCAAATCCTTGGCAGCCAATCAAGGTCTTTACAATGGATTTTTAGCCGCAGGCTTGATCTGGGGACTCGTTTATCCGGATGGAACCGTCGGACAGCACATCCAGATCTTCTTCCTGGCATGTGTCATCATCGCCGCCATATACGGAGCCGTGACCGCTACGCGATCCATCATCATCAAACAAGGGCTACCTGCGATTATTGCAATGCTTCTGGTTCTTTTCCTCTGATCCTCTGCTGACCATACCATGCTGGGATTCATTACAAGCTCCAATGTGGTAAGGTAAGGATATATAGGCATTGGATTATGCCTGATCACTGTGATTGGCTTGGAAAGGAGAACGTTGCATGGGACTGTTTGACAAGCTTCGGCGTCGCAAAAAGGAACATGTGCCCGCAGGCGGACCAGTAAATACTGCGCCCTATAGCGAAACCATCGTTGGATTTGTTTTGCTGGAGCACGAAGAATGTAATTTCGATCACTTCATTAACACGATGAAAAGCGAGTGGAATATTGAGATTGATGAGCGTCCGGAGGAAGGCAACCTTTTTTTCGAAGTGGATGGAATGCAAGTGGTGTGCGCATATATCAACGCTCCTATTCCTGACCGCGAAGTAGAGGAAAATGCCAAATTAAATGTGTTGTGGCGGGAAGCGGTACAAGTCACTTCACGACATCAATCCCAGATTATTGTCTCTGTTCTGAATGCAACCGACGCAATTCAGGCACATATTCTGTTCACCCAAACGGCGAACGCCTTACTTCAGCTTGATCACGCGCTGGCTATATATATGGCACCACTTGTGGTGGAAGCAGGTCAGTACGTGGAAATCAGTCGTGGACTTAAGGAGCATGAGCTGCCCGTCTCCCTCTGGATTTTCATCGGATTATTTCAGAGCCCTGAAGGTGCATCGGCCTATACTTATGGGTTACGCAACTTTGGGAAAGAGGAGATGGAAATCACTCAATCCGCAAAACCGTTAAGTGAAGTATTTGAAATGATGTACATGACAGCGACTTATGTTGTTGAAAACGATGTAACCCTGCATAGCGGCGAGACGCTTGGCTTCTCTGCAGAACAAAAGCTGCCCATCCACCGTTCGGAAGGAATAGCTACAGAAGGCAGCAGCTTGAAGATTGGTTTTTAAACATCGTTAAAAGCCGTCCAGATCTCTTGTGACTGGGCGGCTTTCTTATGCTTGATGTCCGTTTATAACTCATCAACACACGGTTCCCTGAAATTGTAACTGCTAGGAGTACATAGTTCATAAGTATTAGAATATATTGAATTTTGTTTTCATATCTGCAAATTCCGGGTATAATTAATAGGCCAATAGACTTATACACTACATAATATATATCGCAAAGGAGTTGCCAAATGTCTGTAAAACGATTGGATTCATCTAAACCTATTATTGAAATAGTTTGGGAAGGGATGGTCTCTCCTGAACAGGTGGAAGAAACAAATAACGAGATAAAAAAAATAGCAGATCAATTGGGTAACTCGTTTGATCTGCTGGTGGACATGCGCAATATGAAGGCATTTCCTCAGGATACAAAAGAGAAAATGGTGGAGCACCAGAAACTGCTGGCACAGTGGGGCATGAAGCGTGCGAGTGTAGCAGTAGGCGGGGCGATTGCCAAAATGCAACTGAACCGGATTTCCAAAGAATCGCAGCATCAGACCGAATTCCAGTGGGAAACGATTGATGAAGCTTTGGCATTTTTATTGAACTAATTAAAAAGGGCTGTTATGTGAGCACAAAGGAACTATGGTGCGAGGAACATGAAGTCATATCTTAAGGCGCTTCCCAGATAATGAGGGAACGCCTTTTTGTATTTTTAAACTCTTCATATGAATACTTCATCATGTTTGCGAAAAGGTCATGGATTCATCGCACATACCATCGTTACAGACGTGCCACTCATGCCTTGTTCGACGAATCCGAAACGCCGATAAAGCCGAATGGCTTCATTATCCGGGTCAACACTGAGCGAAACGGCGTCAATTCCCCGCTTCCGAGCCTCTTCTAATGCTGCCTGAATAAGACGGGTGCCTATTCCTTTACCACGCGCAGTCTCAATCACAGCCATTCCCATCTCGGGTGTAGCCGCATTTACATAACCGTACCCCGCATTCTGCTCCGTAAAAAATCGCAACGTCACCGAGCCCATACGCTTTCCCTGAGAATCCAAGGCGATAAAGCCGAAATCCCCCTCTCTCCCCAGCCTTCAACGTACTTGGACATGCCGGGGCTATGTATGATCTCAGGTTTAAAAGGCTCTTCGCCCTCCCGCTTGAACATCGATGCATACAACATCTCCCATAGAAAAGGGATATCCTGCTCCTCAATGGGACGCAATTGATACTCTGTCATTCCTTCCCCTCCTTCAAATTGGTAAAGAGGCGTTCCATTTCATTCAGATTAAATTCATTGGTAATTTCATAATTTTCAAGCTTGTCTCTCGTTTTGTATCCGCTATAGATAGAGACAGCATGTTCGTTATAAAACGTAATTCCAAAGTTTTCAGTAAATCGATCTTCTTTCTTAGTCAGAAGCTGCCAGTCATAGTAATATGGGGATCGCTCGGTGATATCTATTTCCTTTACTCTTCTTAATTCGATATCCTTCGCAAGCTTCAACATATTTCTAATCTCTTGGGGATCTTTAATAGTCATTTCTTCTTCATTGTATGGATCGGTGGTCGGTATTTTTTTAATAACTAGAATCTCCAGTGTATCCAGCATACTCATATGATCCGTGACCTCTGCACGAAAAGTGGTGTACTGCCTCGACATGTACATCGGTATCGCAATAGCTGCAATCACAATGACAATGACTGCACCAAGAATGGTTATGGTTCTTTTTTTCATTGAAATCCCCTCTCGTTGTTGGGTATATCAGGAAATTAGCAATTGCATTTCAAGTATACCATCTCATCATCCAAATATTGTTCTTCACCATTAAAATAATCCATTAAATACATGCATTTTATATAGAAAATACCTCTTTATAACCAGTCATTTTAAATTTTATGAGATGCTAACTAAAGTGATAAATATCGATATTATGATTTTGAAAAAAATGTCGATATACTACATAAGCTTTCAGCTTTGCCTATACTGGCAGGGGACATCAAAGGGGGAGATTGGATGAAACTTAAACCGAAATTAATGATGATGTTTCTGGCTGCTGTACTGATTACAGCGATTCCACTGGCAACACTAGGCTTATACCAAACAGAGAAACAAGCCACTCGCAATGTCGATTCCAAATTAACTGGATTAATGTCCTCGGCGGCCAACCAATTGGATGGATGGATCAGCAGCAATGCCAAAGTTGTGGAAACACTGGAGTTTGTAATTCAGGAAGCGATTCCGGCTGGACAACTGAACGAAGATTATTTTGATATCATGAAGCTGGGCAGTAACAAAGAAAGTCTGTCGGATCTTTACTATGGCTCAGAACAAGACGGTCATTTTATGAATGGCTCGGACTGGACACCTGATGCGGGGTATGATCCACGTGAGCGTCCCTGGTACCAACAAGCGAAGCAGGCCGATCAACTGGTTTTCTCGGATCCCTATCTGGATATGATGTCGAAGCAATACGCGGTGTCCATGACGATGCCGGTCCTGAATAAAGACGAACAGCTACAAGGTGTCGTGGCAGGAGATTTACTGCTCTCTACCCTTACGGATACGGTGGGAAAAATTAATCTGGACGGGCTGGGATATACATTTCTAATCGATAAAACGGGGATGCTTCTGGCTCACCCTGACGATAAACTGGTAAGTACCTCTGCCTCTGAAAATGCGGAATTAAAACCACTGCTGGCCGACATGCAGGCGTCCACCTCAGGGGAGAAGAAGTTTAACTACAATGGTGAAAATTATCTGTTGTACTTTAACCAAGTCCCCAGCACAGGCTGGGTGGTAGGCTCAGTCATTTCTGAAAAATTAGCTTATTCCGAATACTATGAATTACGAAACATCTACATTCTGATTATCGCTGTTACCCTAATCGTAGTTATGGCGGCAGCATACTGGATTGCATCACTATTCATCAAACCGCTAAAAACCTTGGGCGCAACCTCCCAACGGATGTCGGATGGTGACTTTACGGGTCGGGTACAGATCAGAGGTAAAGATGAGTTTGCGGAGTTAGGTACAGCATTCAATCAGATGTCCGCTCAACTCAGTCTGCTGCTGGAGCAGGTCACCTCCTCTGCTAACCGGGTGCAAAGCATCTCGGGTGAGATGGAAGAGCATACCGACAATACCAAACGCATTGCCGAGCAGATCTCCATCGCCACAGATGAGCTCGCTCAAGGGTCCAGCAAACAGGCGGAATCGGTCTATGACGGTTCAAGTCGATTGTCAGAGATGAGTAATAGTGTTGGCGGTATTAACCGCAGTGTGGAGCAATCGGTAACGATGATGCGAGAAGCAGGGGAAGCCATGCTTGCCGGAATGCAAGCTGTGGATCATCAGGTGGAACTTGCGGACGGCAATCGGAGTTCCATTGACCGCGTAGGTGAGTCGATCACGCTTTTGGCGGAGAAGTCGCAGAAAATCGAGGACATTGTCGGCATGATTCGGGGCATCGCTTCCCAGACTAATCTGCTCGCCCTGAATGCTTCTATTGAAGCGGCCAGAGCGGGTGAACATGGACGCGGATTCGCCGTCGTAGCCGAAGAAGTACGGAAACTGGCTGAGCAGTCTTCCGACTCGGCACAGGATATCATTGTTCTGCTGGATGAGATTCAGGCGGCAAGTCGTCAAAGCGTGAGTGAAGTTACTTCGGCTGAACAAGGTATTGAGCAGCAGGTAGCTGCTGTTCATGAGATGCGCGAGTCGTTTACCCGTATCAAACAATCCATTGACGGCATCGACAGCCAACTCCAGCTGGTATCCTCTGCTACAACCGAGCTGGATGACAGCTCTGGCAGGATTGCCGAAGTAATTTCCAGTGTTGCAGCCATGTCGGAGCAGAGCGCAGCTTCCACGGAAGAGGTTGCTTCTTCTACGCAGGAACAGTTCAATTACATTACAAGTATCTCGGAACGTTCCAATGAGCTGGCTCAGCATGCCAATGCACTGTATGAGGAAGTGAAGAAGTTCAAGATCTAACTCAAACAAGCCGTGTTCACCCACAGAGGTGAGCGGCTTGTTTTTTATGACGCATATGTTTGTTTTATGGTCAGTTGTATGCTTATTTTTTGTAGTGTTTTTTCCTGAAAGTCGAAGGAATTCCTATTACGATCCTGTTGTTCTCATCATTGATCTGATGCATTCCCTGTCGAGTCTCTAACGACCAATTCAGGCTTCAGGACAATTTTCTGTGGTGATTTACCTTCATCTTTTAGCTCATCAATTAATAAATCAACGGCACGATGCCCCAGATCCTCAATAGGTTGGGCAACCGTCGTCAGAGGTGGACTGGTTACTGAAGCCAGAATCGTATTATCAAATCCGATGATTGATACATCTTCAGGCACACGCAGACCTAGCTCTTTGGCAGCCTGAAGCGCACCAATTGCCTGCATGTCGTTGCAGCAGAAAATGCCTGTGGCTCTATTCTTTTCCGTGAGCAGCACGAGCGCCTCTTTTTGGCTGAACCCAAATCGGCAGAAGACTCTCTCACCTGATCGGCTTCAAGAGAATGACCCGCCTTCTCCAATACTTCACGAAATCCGCGTACGCGTTCCTGACTGCTGCTGACTTTGAACGGTTCGGACAGCACCGCTACGTGAGTATGACCCAATTCAAGCAGATGCTGCGCTGCCAAAGCACCGCCAAGCCTATCATCGATGGCAACGGTATGCACCGATAACGACGGCATATGACGGGCAATCAGAGCAACAGGTATGGACTGTTGCAGAAGCGGGGACAGAATTTCGGCGTTATCAATACCCGTTCCGATCATCATGCCGTCGACCCTTTTTTGCTGAAGCAGATTCAGATACCGCTCTACCCGCTCGTCCTTATTGTCTGTGCTGCAAATCACGACGCTATAACCCAACTGCCGACTGCGATCCTCTACCGCTCTGGCCAGCTCGGCAAAATACGGATTGGAGATATCGGGCACGAGCAGTCCGAGCGTGTATGTCTGCTTACCTGTAAGTGCCGCGGCGATCGCGCTCGGCTGATAGTGAAGGCGCTCCATGATCTCCATAATCTCGGTGCGCCGCTTCTCGCTAATTTTCCCTTTGCCGTTAATAACCTGTGAGACGGTTGCAATGGATACACCCGCCTCGCGTGCTATATCATATATCGTTGCTTTCATTGTTATTTCCCCATTTGTGCTATATATAAATTTTCTTATATATAGGTAATCGTTTTCTTCTCATTATGCAGGGGGAAGTCCGCATACGCAACTTGAAGCCAAAGCAAATTATGAACCAAGCCTGGATTACTTCCTGGATAACGAATAATGGAATCGGATAGTCTGGCTCACTTGAAGGATAAAATATAGGAGTATGCCATCCACCTGCATTACTTTTTATTCATTAGCCAATCATGGTCCGGGTCGTTGTGAAACTTCCAGGTCCGGGTTGGTCCTGCCATCACATTCAGATAGTAGACCTCGTATCCCGGAGGAGCACCTACCGGATGGTATCCACACGGGACAAGCACAACTTCCCCGTTTTTCACTGCAAGCGTCTCATCCACAGCGCGATCATCTGTGTAGATACGTTGAATGGCAAACCCCTGCTCTGGCTGTACTCGGAAATAATACGTCTCTTCCAGCAAGGATTCATCAGGTAGGGCGTCCCGATCATGTTTATGCGGAGGATAGCTCGACCAATGTCCATCTGGCGTGAACACCTCAACGACGAGCAGGCTGTCTGCTTCTTTTTGTTCAGGCAAAATGTTGTGAATCTGTCGTTCCAGGTTTCCATAACCACGTGTCTCAACACCTACATCTTCGGGAGCAATCAGACGAGCTGGATACGTGCCTTTACCTGGTGCCGCACATATCGCAATCTCCAATGCGGTACGAGCTGTTAACTCCACTCGATCTGAACTGGATACGTAAATCGAATACGGAGGAATTTTCTCGAAGACGCTCATTCTTTTGCCGATATTCTCCCACGTGTATTCACGAGTACTTACATTCGCCAAGCCGCTGAGAAGCACAATACAGAGTTCCTGATCCCCGCTCTCACGAGTTATAGTCTGTCCTTCCACAAGCTGTACGACCTGAAACCCAACATATTCCCAGCCCGCAGACTCTGGTGTGACCGTCAATAACGTTCCGTCTGCTTTCGGATTCAACACAGGTTTTACTACACGTTCTGACATGCTTTCTTTCACTCCTTCCGGTATTTATCCTTAATTTTTATGGCTGTCTATTAGATGAAATGCCTTGTTATGAAAATGGTCCTTCCTACGGAGCAACCGTCTGCGATTCCACCGACATTCCCGGGACTTCCCGCAGCTTCACAGGTCTGCCTTGCTCCATGGACATGCGTGCCGCGAGCGCGATACGTTCTGCCTGAACTGCATCATTCCCATTCACGATGACAGGTGTATCGTTCCGGATCGCGTCGATGAAAAGAGCTGTCTCCTGTACATACGCTTCATTGTATCGTTCCAGGAAAAAGTGCAGCGGCTTGTCGCGCATCAGTCCGGTCGCTGTACTAATTTCTGCCGTATTCGGATGATCGTTCGCAGCTGCGGCGCTGCCCAATGAGCCAAACACCTCAACACGCTGATCATATCCATATACCGCCTGGCGGCTGTTATCAATAACGCCAATCGCTCCATTTTCAAAACTCATTGTCACAATGGCCGTATCCACATCACCGTATTCTGCAAAAACAGGATTGATCAGCACATTGCCCTGGGCATAGACTTCCTCCACTTCACTCCCGGACAGATACCGGGCCATATCGAAATCATGAATCATCATATCCATGAAAATCCCGCCAGACACCCGAATGTACTCCGCTGGCGGCGGACTCGGGTCACGAGAAGTAATTTTGATAATATGCGGTTCCCCAATTGTTCCGTCCTGCACATGTGAACGTACCCGTTTGAAGTTATGGTCGAAGCGACGATTGAATCCGATTTGCAGCTTTACCCCGGCCTTTTGCACGGCT
This sequence comes from Paenibacillus sp. 1A_MP2, assembly GCF_052244825.1. Classification (NCBI taxonomy): domain Bacteria; kingdom Bacillati; phylum Bacillota; class Bacilli; order Caryophanales; family Paenibacillaceae; genus Paenibacillus; species Paenibacillus sp. 1A_MP2. The sequence continues at coordinate 6,942,064 of NZ_JBQQCS010000001.1, forward strand.
GCAACAGCTGCCTGAGTTTGATGAAGGTCCATACTAACCGGCTTCTCGCAAAAAATATGTTTACCCGCCTGTGCTGCCTGTTCAATCAGTGGCACATGCGTATCTGTTGAGGAACAGATCAGCACTGCATCCACATTTGGCATGGCGATCAGCTGGCTGCTATCTGTCGTTACCACCGGAATGCTGCGGCTGGAAGCCCACGCCTCCAGCTCAGGTCCTGCAAACAAATCACTGATCCCCACAATCTCGGCATGTGGGTTGCGCAGGAGATTATCTGCATGAATTTTGCCAATGCGCCCAGCGCCGATGATGCCAATTCTCACTTTATCCTTGCCCATTCCGTTATCCTCCCTGTATGTGTCCATGTGGACTCAACGTTCTTCCCTTGGCCCGGGTATGCCCTATGCCCTGAGTGACTACCAGCGGGCAGTGACCATCTTTTTGCGAGTATAAAATTCAACGCCATCCGTGCCATTGGCATGCAAATCACCGTAGAACGATTTCTTCCAGCCGGAAAAAGGGAAAAATGCCATGGGCGCAGGTACGCCCAAGTTAATGCCCAACATGCCCGCATCAATGGTTTCCCGGAATTGACGCATGCTCCCTCCGCTGCGGGTGAACAGACACGCCCCGTTGGCAAAGTCGGAACGGTTCGCCAGTTCCACAGCTTCCTCCAGCGTAGCTACCCTCGCCACCGAGAGCACTGGTGCAAATATCTCGTCCTTCCAGATCTTCATGGTGCTCTGCACCTCATCGAATACCGTCGGACCAACGAAATAACCGGACTTGCCTGTCGCCTCATCTTTACGACCATCCCGGATCAGAGCCGCACCTTCCTGTTCTCCGGATTCAATGTAGCTGAGTGTACGTTCCTTATGTGGACCGCGAATCACAGGGCCCAGGAATACCCCTTCATCCATACCGTTACCAATCGTGATGCGATCTGCCGCTTCCACCAGCTTTTGTACCAGCGTGTCAGCAACATCACCCACGGCGACAACAACGGAGCAAGCCATACAACGTTCTCCGGCTGAGCCGAAGGCTGCGCTGGTGATTTCCTTCACTGTCAGGTCGAGATCGGCGTCTGGCATAACGATCGAGTGGTTTTTGGCACCGGCGAGTGCCTGCACCCGTTTGCCATGTGCGGAAGCGGTGGTGTAGACGTATTCGGCGACAGGCTGTGAGCCGACAAAGAGATCGCTTGAACATGCTTGTGTTCAAGCAGCCCGTTCACGACGTCATGCGCACCGTGAACGATATTGAGCACTCCGTCCGGAAGCCCTGCTTCCTTGAACAGCTCAGCCAGGCGGCCTGCCAGCAGCGGTGTGCGCTCGGACGGCTTCAGGACAAAGGTGTTACCGCACGCAATCGCCAGCGGGAACATCCAGCACGGTACCATCATCGGGAAGTTGAAGGGGGTAATTCCCCCAATAACACCGATTGGGTACCGGTACATGCCTGACTCCAGCCCGGTGGCGATGTCGGGCAGCTGTTTGCCCATCATCAGGTTCGGAGCGCCTGCCGCAAATTCGACGCATTCAATGCCGCGCTGTACTTCGCCGTAGGCTTCCGCGTAGCTTTTACCATTCTCCAGCGTGACCAGCCGAGCGAGTTCTTCCCAGTGCTCTACCAGCAGCTGCTGGTATCGGAACAGAATCCGCGCACGGCGAGGAACCGGTGTACCGCTCCAGGACGGGAAAGCCTCCCGTGCCGTCTGGACGGCCAAATCCACGTCCGCCTGTTCAGACAGCGGCACGTGTGCAATGACCTCTTCGGTGGCCGGATTTACGACCGGCTCCGTACGGGTTGCCGCCGGGGTCACCCAGGCACCCCCGATCCAGTTTTGAACCATTGTCGCTATTGCTGACGCTTCAGAAATCCCTTTTCCCATAGCCCTGTCTCCCTTCGCTTATATGTGCGTTGCATCAAATTTCTCCATGTACTCCAAGTACTTCAACACGCTTCAGGACACCGTAATTTCGCCCCGATTGCATCGTTCAATATAGTCATTCACTTGTTCCACCGTTGGCATTGCATCCGAGCAGCTATGGCTGGAAATCACGATACTTGCTGCCGCACTGCCAAACGCCATGCTGCGTTCAATCGTCCACCCCTGCATCAACCCATACAGGAAGCCCGCCGCGTAGGAATCACCTGCACCAAACGTTTTCACCACACGCGCAGGGTAGCTGTCCGCTTGATGAGATAGCCCTTCACCTGTATAGGCAATGGAGCCTTCCTTGCCATGTTTGATGACCACAATTTTAGCTGAAAAGTCGAACCATTTTTGCGCGGTCACCTGATCGCTATGGTCTGGATTATGGTCAAACGTCTCCATCATGTCGAACTCTTCACGTGTGCCCAGGATGATATCGCATTTCTCGGCTGCGAGGTTATAATAGACCGCCGTTTCTTCTGCTGATGTCCATGTGTATGGACGATAGTCCAGATCAAACACAATGACTGTGCCATGCTTTTTCGCATACGTCAGCGCCAGGAATACCGCTTCACGCGATGGACTTTGGGCGAGGGCTGTACCCGAGATCAGCAGCACTTTGGAGTCGGCAATCAGCTGTTCCTGCACCTCTCTCGATTGCAATAGCAGATCAGCTACATTGTCGCGATACATCAGAATGCTGCAGTCAGTTGGGCTTTTGATCTCGGTAAAAGCAAGCCCTGTCACCGCTCCGGTATCATCTGTTACCACATTTGACGTATCGATCCCGTTCCACTCCAGATAGCTGTGGATGAATCGGCCCATCTGGTCATTTGCAATTTTGCCGATAAACGCCGTTTCCATGCCGAGTCTGGACATGCCAATCGTAATATTGGCCGGAGAGCCGCCCACATATTTTGTAAAGGTCATTGTCTCTTCCATCGGGCGATTGATCTCGTTGGCATTCAAGTCTATGCACAGACGGCCAATCGCGGTGAAATCCATCTTCCTGGAACCAGGAAAGGATACGTAGGTCATTGCATTTGAACCCCTTTCTATGATGGGATTTTGCATGTATATATGGATAGAATATTTAGAATTGTGAAGTTTAAAGTTTTAAGTTTTGTCTCTGTAATGTTGTTAGAAAAATCATCAAACTTACATACTCATCATCCGGTTTACCTCATGGTATGGCTCTCTCCCGATTGCCATGACTTTATCAGCTGTGTTGGTATAAGGACTCCATATATTGCAAAGATCTCCGCGCATACTCATATGGATTATGAATTGCAGGGTCCTGTTCCCCTTCAAGCATCGCCCAGCCATCGTACCCTCGGGTGATCAATTCCTGCAGAATAGGCGCAAAATCAATACAACCATCTCCGGGAACCGTGAATACCCCTTTACGGATGCAACCCACAAAATCAGACTGTTCTGCCCTTGCTTCGTCCAGCACTTGATGACGGATATCCTTCAGGTGGATATAGGCAATCCGGTCATAATGCTTGCGCAAGAGCGTTAGGGGATCTGCTCCACCGTAGTAGGCATGGCCTGTGTCATAGAGCAAATAAACAAGAGATGGGTCGGTCAGCTGCATCAGTTTATCGATTTCTTCTGGCTGCTCCACAACAGTGCCTCCATGGTGATGATACGTCAGTTTCAACCCGTGCTCACGGGCGATGGTCCCCGCTTTGTTTAGCCCCTCAGCAAGGATGTGCCATTCCGATTCACTGAGTCTCAGCACTTCTTTTTCATGTGGTGTCCGCCTTGGATCAAAATGCAGCGAACCGCCTACCTCCGCCGTGCTAATCACCGTGCTGCCCATCGATTGCAGAAATTCTGCGTGTCTTCGGTAGCTCTCCAGCTCAGACTGACGATATGCCGCGTCGGAGAACAAAACCGATTTCCACTGGGAAACGAGGCGTATGCTGCGCTTGTTTAACTCCCCCCGCAATATGACTGGATCCGTGGGATATTTCCGCCCCATCTCCGTACCCGTCAGTCCGAGCCGCTGAATATCATCCAGTATCTGTTCACATGTTGTTGCATCACCATGCTCCTTCACATCCTCTCCGACCCAGTTGATCGGATGAATCCCGAGCTGAAATGGCAGCTTGTTCATGGCTCCACGTCTCCTTTTATAATTCAACATTTCTCGCATTATTCAGTGCAGAGTGCTGAACGATGCATTTTGCATAATTTCGAATTAACTCACTCCTGGGTGCAAGATATTTAGAGGAAAAAGCAACCTGATCCATACAACGGATTCACGAGTGAAGCATTTCTATCTATATCATGCTGGTTAGAAGATACTCTTGGATTAATGCACATGCATGCACAATTAAATGAGTTTAGCCTTGGCACGGTTTGCCTGCATCGTGTGGTGAGCATGAACCACTTTTTCTTCCGTAGATACTTCTGGCACACCCACATTCCACCACGACTCATATCCGCCTGCATTGGTTCCGGGAACGACCGGAATTTCAATCAATGTAGTTTCGGTCTCATTCCGTGCATCTCTTAGCGCCTGCTCTAATTGTTCTGTCGTCTCTGCCTTATAGGCTTTGGCTCCAAGGCTGCGGGCATGAGCTGCAAAATCGATAGGCATGTAATCCCCAGTCAGTCGTCCGCTCTCCGATTCCCGATAGCGGAACTCATTGCCGAACCCGTCACTTCCGTGCTCTCGCTGCAAATTGTGAATACACTGGAATCCGTTATTATTAAATAGCAAAATGGTCATCTTCTTCTGTTCCTGCAAGCTCGTCACCAGTTCAGAATGCAGCATTAGGTAACTGCCGTCACCCACCATGGCATACACATCCCGCTCAGGCTCGGCAAGAGCTGCTCCGAATGCCCCGCTTACCTCATAGCCCATACAGGAGAAGCCATACTCCATGTGGTATGTTTTTGGTGCAGATGCACGCCACAGACGGTGCAAATCTCCGGGTAAACTTCCCGCAGCACACACGATGACAGAAGAAGGGTCAATGGTCCGGTTAATGACACCGACCGCAGTGGTCTGGGCCAGCCCAGCCTCGTGTTGCAGTCCATAAAGCCGATCCACCTCGCTGTTCCATTCATCCCGCAGTTCGGCGATCTCGGATGTTCCGTAACCGCTGCGGTAATGATGTTTCTGTAAAGCCGTTTGCAACGCTTGCAGACCTTCCCGTGCATCAGCCAAAATCGCTTCCCCACCCAGTTTGGCAGCATCCATGCCGTTCAGGTTAATGTTAATGAAAGCCGCTTCAGGATGTTGAAAAGCAGACCGGGACGCCGTCGTAAAATCCGAGAAACGTGTACCGACGCCGATTACCACATCTGCTTCCCTGGCTAGCCTATTGGCAGCCAGCGAGCCGGTTACGCCGATGGCTCCCACATTAAGTGGGTGGTCCCACGGCAAGGCACTCTTGCCAGCCTGCGTCTCGGCAACCGGAATGCCATATGCCTCGGCGAATTCAGCCAGCTGCGCGGACGCCTCGGCATACAACACGCCGCCGCCAGCAATGATCAGCGGCCTCCTGCCACGGGCAATCTGCTGCGCTGCCCGTTCAATAGCCGCCTGGACCGGAGGACGACGGTCCAGGTAATGCACCTTGCGGGCGAAGAACGATTCAGGGTAATCGTATGCCTCTGCCTGCACATCCTGCGGCAGCGCCAGCGTTACCGCGCCCGTCTCCGCCGGGTCCGTCAGCACGCGCATCGCCTGCGTGGCAGCAATCATTAGCTGTTCAGGACGCACGATACGATCCCAGTATTTGCTGACCGCTTTGAACGGATCAGTAGCTGAAATGGTATAATCGCCACTGACCTCCAGCTGTTGCAGCACAGGATCTGGTTCACGCGTGGCAAAGTTATCCCCCGGAAGCAATAAAACAGGAATCCGATTGACCGTTGCGGTTGCAGCTGCGGTAATCATGTTCAGTGCACCTGGTCCGATGGATGTCGTGCAGGCATAAATCTGTCTACGGTTCTTCTGCTTGGCATAGGCCGCCGCCGTATGTACCATGCCTTGTTCATTTTTCCCCTGCATATACGTCAGACTTCCTGAACTACGCTCCAGTGCCTCTCCAATCCCCGTTACGTTGCCATGTCCAAAAATGCCAATGACACCCTTCACAAACTTCGTTTCCACCCCATCAACCGAAATATATTGCTGATCCAGGTATCGGAGCAGTGCCTGAGCCATCGTCAGTCTAATTGTTGTCATGGATTGACATCTCCCTTCCCTTTACGGGTTAAGCGCTTAATCTACGTTAAGTTTAAGCACTTTACCCCTAAAGGTTAAGCGCTTAATTGATATAGTATTACAGGCTGAAGGATTAGGCAAGATATTTTTGTAAGCGGTTTACAAAATAAAGATTAAAAAAACGACCTTATGCATGTGTCGCTGTATACGATCCATCGTTATTAATAAGGAGATCCGATGTGCTTATTAGCAGTGGAATGAGTGTTCAGGTACAGATGGAAACGTAAAAAAAAACAAAAAAGAGATGGCAAGAACCATCTCTCTTTTGGTTTTACTATAAAGCGGGTGATGGGAATCGAACCCACGCTATTAGCTTGGAAGGCTGATTCTCACCCTATTCCGCGGTAGTCTTACACAGTCAAAAGACAGATGAACTCTCGTTTTTAAACCTTATGGGCAGTCATGACCAGCATGTACAAACATTGAATACACAATCAACTGCCCCATGACTGCCCCTTTATAATAGAAGGAACACATCTGCCGAAAAAATAAAATAGAGCTGAATTGTTCCAAATCAAGAGCATAAACCTCTTGTATAATGGTACTGTATGTGGTACTATATAAACAGGAGGTGAGATATGGCTAGGATAGAAAAATTGGTCCGAAAAATGAAAGACCGCCCCAGTGGTATTCAATATGATGAAGTTGCCAAGGTACTCCGGCATCACGGTTATGGATTAGTGAGAAGCAACGGCTCGCACTTCCATTTCCGGAACCAAGCAGGAGACTTGATAACCATCAAAAAGGAACAACCACTAAAGGCGGCATACGTCAAAGACGTACTGGACCGGATCGGGGAGTAGCACCTCCCCTTTCCTTAATTCTCATCATATCCTAGCCGAATATTAATGGCAAATCATAGCCAAAAGAAGGATTTAGCGTACTACATGGCCCTCCCGTATACAATACAAATCAGACCCGTTAAGGACGAGAGCGGTGATTATTTCTTCGCAACTGTTGCGGAATTAGATGGGTGCCAGAGCAATGGGGATACCTCTGCTGAAGCCTACGAAAGTGTTCGGGAAGCAATGGAGGGTTACCTGGCTGTAAAGCTGGAATACGGTGACGACATTCCTGAACCTATCGGAGATGATAAGTTCAGCGGGAAGTTTAATCTTCGGGTACCTCGGAGCTTGCACCGGCAATTGGTGGAGCGGGCCGCTGCGGAAGATGTGTCGTTAAATCAGTACTGCCTGTACAAATTGAGTAGATAAACAAAGAGCCCTGCTGACCATTGAAGGTTAACAGGGCTCTTTTGTACCGATGCTTTCGGATTTAATTGTATATTACCTTAATTATCCTTTTTGGTCAACATACTTCAATACCCTACCAACCACGATCGCCATTTCTTCGCGCGTGATCGGTGCGCCAGGTCTTGTGCCATCGAAGAAGCCTTTCTTCGTCAATTCCTGCCACGTTTCTTTAGCCCAACCACTAGGCACATTAATATCGCGTTCTTGTGTTACTGGCTTGTCCTCCTTCCCCTTACTCTTCAGCCCCAGGTATGTAGCAATCCCTTGGACATGACCTTCGATAATCGCATCAATTACACTCGCTTGCTTCAACCGATCCGCGTCAGCTGCCACATCGACAAACAGGTTCTCGGTCAGGACTGCCGGCATTTTGGATTCGCGGACCATGTGAAGGTTCTGCGCCTTCTGTCCTCGATCGATTCCGCCCAACTTAGCCATGATTGCCTTGTGTAATGCATCCTGAAGTTTGATACTCTCTTTAGATGCCGAAGTATACCGAAAGGACTCAAACCCGCCCTTGCCGCCACCAGCGTTGCAATGGATGGATACCAGGATGTCAGCACCAGCAGCATTGGCTTTATTTGTCCGCTCCTTCAGTTCCAAGAATACATCCGTGGATCTGGTCAACAGCACCTGTACATTCTCGTAATCAGCTTCCAGGCGTTCCTTGATGCCGAGTGACACCTTTAGAGCAATATCTTTTCCAACACACCGTTTCCCGAACCGCCTGGGTCCTTACCTCCGTGGCCCGCGTCGACCTCTACTTTAAACATCTGTACCAGCTCCCTTTTTCGTCTGCTTCACCAACTGATTCCCGTAAACAGCCACAGCGCCCACTAGAACGCCCTGTACCACGCTCTCCACACTCAGACCAAGTATCAGGATAGAAAATACAATAGCTACACCAGAAACGATATAAATGATAGTCCAATCCTGCACCTTCGGCGTTGACTTCAATACATACCCGATCACCCAGCAGGCTGCCAATACGATCAGCAGCCTACCATCAATCAACCCTTGAATAATGTCCCATTCCACATTACATTCCCCCTAACTTAATTCCGGCCCATACAGCTGCAATAAGTAATCCAGTCAATCCAGTTAATGCCGCACCATACACGGTACGCTTCAGCCACTTTTGATCCTCGTCATGCTTATTTAAACGTGTCAGCGCATCGGCCGCATTGCGCTTGGCTTCATGGGCTACATCGGTTGTCTTCTTCAATTCCGCTTCAAGCTCGATAATACGAAGAGTCATTTGCTGGGCCGCCTGTAGGGCTTCTTTGGAAATTTCTCTAACCTCGGCCAAACCTGGAGCCAATGCCGCCAGCGGCTTCAGCGCTTCCTCGATCCGTGCCAGTTGAACCTTCAAATCCACAATCGTATTTACATCCTGCACCTGCATGTCCTGTACACCTCCTGGTATGGCTTCCATACGCCAATCCCCCGTCTCTATCTGAATATATTGAAAAGCCCTCTGACCACTCCAGAGGGCATAATAAAAGCGCACCACTTGGGTACGCTAGTTAAGCTACTGTTCCATTAACGACTTCGGTCACGACAGTTTTCAAGTTAAACAATGTCGGCACTTGGTTAAGCTCATAAGATCCAGTCATCACAAGACTGACCCACACTTTAACCAAGCCGCTGTCCTTCGTAAATGTCATAGTTACTCACCTCCTCCCATGATCGCTGCCAGAACTAAACTCAATTCCGAAACAGCCTGTCTCAGTTCGGCATTCTCTGGGCAAACTGGCCTTGAGCTGCCGTAAGCCGTTGTTCCAGTTCTACGTAATCGACTGGGCGGCTTGCCTTGTCCACTTCATCTTTGAGAGCCTGATCCAGAACCGGCACGCCATCCTGCAAACGGTAGTAGCCTGCGTTGATGCCAGCAGGCAAGTACGTTGTATCCAGTTCAACTTCCGTGTAACCCTCATACGGATATGTGATCGCATCACGGATAATATCTCCATCCAACTGAAAATAGAATTTACTCATAATTTTCATTCCCTCCATAGCGTTATGATATCTTTGGTTTCCCCTGTAGCTCCGCTTTCTAATGCATACCCAGCAGCAGTTGCTAATTTTAAATCCGCTAGAAGATTACCACTCTTCCTAGCTTTTTGTGCCGTTCTATAGATCATCAAAAAGTTACTTGCCGCATATCCAAAAGCTAAATACTTGCCATCTGGACTATATCTAATTCCGTCACCGTTGCCCGAAGGTAATACAGCAGGATCAGGCAACTTATAGCTGGATTTGTCTGATATCTTGTAGCTCATAATATTAGCTCCACCGCTATAAGCGATAGATAATATTTTTCCATCTGGTGAAAAATCTGAGCCGCTCACTGGACCCGATGGCATCACATCTGGATTCGGTAATTTAACAAGCAAATCAGACGACGACATTTCGTAGAGTGCTAGTGACGAGGATGTTCCAGCGAAAACCAAAATAGAGCCATTCGGTTGCCAAGCCACTGTGAGTGGATTTGGACTAGGTAGTATCTGCGGATCTCCTAGTTTGGTGAATGTGTCCCCAGATCTTTTGTACGTTATGGCAAATGGAGTTGTCCCGCATGCAACGGCAAGATAAACTCCATCTGGACTCCACGCAAGTCCGTAACTAGTACCAGGGGGTGTATTGAATGAAAGTGGGTTCCTGGTAAATACATCACCCGACCTTTTATAAATGGTTAAAAACGGTGAGCTGGAAGTGCCGACTGCAACATACAAGCCATCTGGACTCCAGGCAAGCGACCATGCTGTGCCCCCAGGTGATATAGATGGATTCGCGAGTTTAGTAAACACATCTCCTGAACGCTTATAGAATGTCACATATGGTGCTTCGGCATGGCTAACTGCAAGGTAATTGCCGTCTGAACTAAATTCTGCATCCGTTGCCGTGTTAGGCGGTAGTACGGCTGGATTCGCTAGCTTTATAAATTCACCCTCAACACTCTTGTAAATTGCCAAGAAAGGTGCAACGTTATGAGCCACAGCTAGGTACATGCCGTCTGGAGTCCAAGATGCCGCTCTTCCAGTCCCGGTGGGATAGCCGTTGATGGATGTGTTGTTAATTAAAAAATCTTGCGTAGTGACTGGATCATTAGCCTGCAGTGCCTCACCATAAATGACGGATTGTTTTTGCTGGCCGTTAATCACCGTTGACGTTTCAATAGATTCGATATTTTGAACGAACGTTACTTTGTTGTCGGTTGCAGATGTTGGAACACCCTTGGCAGTGATCGCATCTGCAATATCACCCTTAAACTCACTGCCAGATTGAAAAACCTCGTTGAGTGCATCGACCAGGTTGTCCTTGTCCGTTGTCTGTAGTTCGGATAGATTACCAATCTTTGCATCCGCCTGCTTTCGGACAGTGTTCACAGCTTTAGGAGTGGCCGCTTCGAACTCGCTGTCCGATCCGGTAGCGCTGGAGAGCTGCGTAATCCCCTTTTGCGTTAGGGATGCATCATCAATGACGATTTCCCCAACCTTCTGATCCGTGTACTCATTGGCTGCCTGTTCGGCTGCATCTGCCTTCGCCTGCGCCCCTGTCTTGCTCTCTCCATCCTGCCGGACAAACTTGGCATCGGCTCCGCTCATCAGGCCACTGGAGCCGCCAATTACAGCATCAGGGATAACATCTGTACCACCAGTGATATGGGACGATGCATGGGCACCCGGCGTTGCTTCCCCGGTTGCCGTCAGGACAATCCGCTTGCCTTCGGGATCTGTTGTAACCGTGATGCCCGTGCCGCCTTCAAACGTCACCGTATCGGACTTGCTGGAAGCTTCCACATCATTAATAACTGCAAATGCATTTTGGTTGACCTCAGCTCCTGCAGCAATCCCGTTTAGCTTTGTGTGGTCCGCTGCTGTTACATGGATATTCGTATCCGATGCATGGCTGTCCAAATTGGCTTGTACGGCGTCTGTCTCTGCCTTCCGGGCAATGTCATCCGTTGCGATTGGAGCCGTCACCTTGGCGCGGCCTGCTTCGTCACGTTGCATGAGAGTGTCAGGGGTTGAAGCGCTAGTGCTGGCATCTGATTTGAGCTTGTCAGCCGCACTCATGAATCCCGCCGCATTCCCTTTTGCTGTCGGGTGCTCATCTGCCCCGCGGGCCTTGTGGGCCGTCAGATCAGCAGCAGCAGCGGCAATGGCTGCCGTCTTAGCTGCATCGGCTTTAGCTTGGGCATCTGCTGGCGTACCTTTGGTGTCCATTTCAGCCTGCACACGATCAAAGCCGATATTAATATTTGGGAAATCCTCACTTATCTTTTTGCTGCCCTCCAGATTCGCGTACCGGTTCGCCATTCGTAACAACTCCTTTCAATAATGTTTCAACGTCCTGGTGAATAGCCCGAAGGAACGCAACTTGTGAATCCAACGTGGGCAATGTATCCACCATGGCCCGGATCACCAAAGGACTCTCACGGAAAATGTCAGTCACGTCTACGGACAGTTCAAGCACTTTCTTAACTTTCACCTGGTGCACCCCACTTCATATTTTTGATGACTCCAAGCATAGTTGCTTTCATCTGATCATTGACCCGGATCGTAATCGTTTCCCCTTTGACCCGTTCGTCATGGGCAATCAATTCCTCACGGATAATCTCGCGTAATCGCTGTTCCTCCATGCTGTTCACACCTTTCTGGGCAACAAAAAAGAGCCCACGCATATGGACTCTCTGTAATGTTGGTATTATTTAATTGCTGCGAGTGCTTCATTGACCAGTTTTAGGTCCGCTTCATATTTGGAAATTTCTGCATCATATTCAGCGAGTTTATTTTCTGCTAGTTTAATAATTGCGGCGTCCCCAGTCTTTTTAGCTTCTTCAAGCCCTTGCACCGCTTGTTCTCTCCCCACTCTAGTTGGTGTCAAAATTCTATCTTCAATGACTTTTTTCTGTTCTTCTAGACTTGATTTAGATTGACCAATATATTTATTTGTCTCGGTAGATGGAGAAGAAGGTGTGCTATCTACGATCGTGTTTCCATCCGATGTTGATGTAATACTAATTGTTTTCCCGCTCACAGATACATCAGCTCCTAACGCTTCTGACAAGGCACGGGCTGGGACGTTTGCCCGCGAATCAATTACCGCCCCTTTGTCAGACAACTTCTTTCCATCTACAACAATTGTGTATTCACCAGTAACCTTTTTGCCAACCATGCTTTTAACGGTATCAGCAAAAGCCCCTGCTGATGTCGAAAAAACTACGCCGATAATGATACCTCCAGCAATATATGCAACTTTGTGTGCAAACTTCTTCATACTATACCTCCGTATTGGTGCTATTTTCCTATTATGATACCCTACGGTGTTGAAGTTGGGTAGGTTCCGCCCCAATTTGTAGCATTAGCAAGCCCGTGGTTGTGCGTAGGCAAAGTAACAGAGTGAGTATGAACGTTTGAAGCCTTACCGTTTAGCGCTGCCCATATTGCATTAATCTCAGACTGTAACCCAACTATGTCGGAGATATTAATACCAAAGATCGAACCTGATCGCAAATAGGTAGCCCCGGCAAAGGTGACTGCCCCTTGCATCCGTATAGGGTTAGATGTGTTGTTCGAACCAATTATGATGCTATTTCCATACATCGTCAGGACGCCGCTATTCGAATAGGAATTAATCTCGCCCACCGATGTTCCGTTTGCATCCCTAAAGATCATAGCAGCGGCCAAAGAATCCTCTGTAGTCGCCATCTGTATCCGGTTGCGTCCACTGGAATCATAGGACCGGAACCCAGCCGTATCAATCTCAATGCGCCTACCACTGTTGGCTGTTTTCAGAACCGAACCAATGATGGTTGAACCATTGATGGTACCACCATTAATTTGGCCCCCTGTGATGACCGCCGCCGTGATCGTGCCACTAAATTCCCCGCCAACCGCAACCATATGGCCTGACTCGTTGACGGAAAATGAGTTGCCTATCTGTATGCTTCCACCCACAATGCGCCCCCCGGAAACTGTTCCGCTGAACACACCATCTGAAGCTTCCAACGTGCCTATGAATTTGTACTTGCCTGCAACCGGATCAAAGTACAATTTGTCTTGACCATCAGCCTGGAATGAAAGCTTATCACTGTTCAGTATGACCTTGCTCTTATGATCTTCCCGCTCAATGATTAACCCCTCAGTACGGGTGATGGTAGCCCCGTAGTAGGACTTACCTTCCTTGATCGCATCTTTATTCAGCTTGTTCACTTGTTGCGTTAGACTGCCTTCTACGACAAATTCACTGCGCTGCTCTGAAACAGATGTGGCTTCCAGACTCATCTTCAAGCCACCAGCAAAGCTGAATACCTGGTGTAAGATGATTGACTTGTACTCTACAAGCCCATTCCATGGGATCTGGGTATCTTCCCATGTTGACACGGTATCAATCCAGGTACTGCCTTCCTGCTGTACAAACCCGATGACATCCCCTTGTTCCAACTGAGGATACCCCCGCGCTTCCATCGTCAAAGGCAGATACGAGAAGCCGTTCAGCGCAGCCTGCAAGTTGTTTACTTGCGATTGGGTCATGAACGGGTTTTCCAGGTAGAGGGTATGGTTCTCATCCCCGGTACCCGCTTCATACTGCAAGCCATCCTCGGTGTTGTACGTCACCACTACACGGCTATATGACTTAACGGGATTGGTCATTTTGGCAACCACATAATCCGCTGTCGTCATTTCAAATACAGGTTCTTCAGCAGCCGTAAACCGCTTGAATTTCAATGTGCCAGCCTTATCAATAAAAATACTCGCGCTATTCGCAGAAGCGATATAGGCAAGTACTTGGCGCATGGTGTACCCTGCTGGCCCTGCCTGCACCTGATAGGCCGGATTAATCACCACGCTGCTGTCATACGTCCAGCCAAGCCGGTTGCAAATTTCGTTGAAGACCGCTCTTTGTGTGGTCGGATACGTCAATGATGATATGTACGCCACGTCAGCCATAACCAGCTTGTCGTAACAGGTGTACGTCCAGACATCATTGATCTTCTCCCGATCATCGACAAAGAACTCTCCCAGCGGCAACCAGTCCGTCCCTGAGCCCGTCCAAGTGATATTCATGTCTTGCCATGGGTACTGCGCTTCTAGCCACGTCAGGCCAGCCAGAGACAGGGACAGGTACGGCACGATACGTGCATTCGCTGGGATGATCTCATTTGTTCGGAGTTTGATTGTCAGTTTGGAGGGAATGGCCGTCCCGATCTGGAAGCCATCGGTCAGACTCAAACTGTTCTCAATACTGAAATCCACGATTCTACTGCTATCGTATTCCTCACTGCCCACCAGAGCCTTGACAATGAATTCCCGGTCTGGCCGTCTTAAATAATCCGTGTAGAGCGGCGATATTGGATACATCTCATCACCTCTCTGTCAGCGTCAATTTGAGACCATTCCAGTACATGACGCCGCCACTCATCACACTGAACGGTGCAGGCCGATTGCCGACATACATCCGTTTAGTTTCATGCTTCCCTGTCATCGGATCTGGATAAGTGCAGTCAAAAAACACATTGGACATGGATTGAAGGATGGAGGACATTTCTGCCCAGGTCAGCATCCCCCAAGTCATGTCTATCTGCCGTTTGACCGCTATCCTGTCCCGGTTCAAGGTTCCGTTTGCAGTACGTACCGATGAATTAGCGTCATCCAAGTCAAGTACCGTCACCTGGTACGTGGAGGGATAAGCGGCAATCTCTTGACCATTAATTTTGATTTCCAATCTGCATCCCTCCTATGTCGTTAATGGCGAACGGCCTGTACGCCTTGTAATATCGTTTATTGCACTCACAGTAGCACGCCCCAACTCCGTACCGTTGAGCTGGATGACGGTCTGTTTGTCTCCGTTTCGGATCGCGTCCAAAATCAGGAGCAATATTTCCACCATCGGCTGATTGTTCCCACCTATCATGTCTTGAAGCTTGGACAACGGTGACACGACTTCGGGGTCAACGGAAGCCCCTCGGTTATCCCCGACCATAGCAAGTGTAGGCCCGTAGGCCAAACCGCCTTTTGCCAGCTTCGGAATTTTCGGGATCTGTGGTACCCCAATGTTACCCCCGCCCACCTTCTGACCAAAGACCTCAAACTCAGGAATGCTTACACTCAAGCTATTGAATCCTTCGATGACCTTGTTAATGCCATCTATGATCAGGTTCAATGGAGCTTTGACAAGACTATACAAGGAATCGAATATCCCACCAAAGATGTCTTTTACGCCTGTCCATGCCTTCTTCCAGTCACCTGTGAAAGCACCCGCTACAAAATCAATGACGCCGCCAAGTGTTTTCAGCAACCCCTTGATGATGCCGCCTACGCTTTCGATGACCGTTGTGACGATGTTCAGTATGATGTTAAAGCCCTTGGTGAAGCCTGGAGCCAGTTTGTCTATGACATAACTGATCAACGGAACAATGAACTTGTTATAGATGTCCAATGCGGCGTTAACCAGTTTCATGACCACCTCGCCCACTTGCTTGATGATTCCCTTGAGCGTGCCGTCCCAAATTTCATTCAGCTTTTTGAGGAACGGCTCTATGATCGGTTTCAGGATGTCGTCCCAAAGTTTCTGGAACAGCTTGCGCGTGTTCTCCATAAACTCCGTCAGCTTCGCAAGTAGCTCGGCCCCGTATTTGTTCCACAGGCCCTTGATCGTCTCCAGCGTATCCAAGACAATTTTTTTAATCAGATCAAAGACGGGTTTCAACACCGTGTTGTAAATGTCATTGATCAGCTTGACGGCCCATTCAAACGTGTTGGCTGCTTCCTTGA
Source organism: Paenibacillus sp. 1A_MP2 (assembly GCF_052244825.1). NCBI lineage: Bacteria > Bacillati > Bacillota > Bacilli > Caryophanales > Paenibacillaceae > Paenibacillus > Paenibacillus sp. 1A_MP2. The sequence goes on from NZ_JBQQCS010000001.1 coordinate 6,958,279, forward strand.
AAGCCCAAACCAACGTGTCTGCAAACACAGGTACCAGCGTATCAACAATCTTCGCGGCAATCGGGATGATGAAGTCATTCAAGGCATAATCCACAAAAGGTTTAAGCGTACCATTCAGCAAGTCAGAAAATGATTTCCCGATCTGCGGAATGATATCCAAGAACAAATCCCTGAACTGCTCCAGTGCCGGATTCAGTGTGCTGTCCCATAGATCGTTGATGTGGTTGACTGCATTCGTGAAAGTCTTAGTGAACGTGTCAATGGCCCAGACCAGTGTATCTGTGAAAATGGGTACCAGCGTCTCAGCAAGCACCGTAGATACTGGGATTGCAAAGTCGTTCATCATGAAATCCGTGAACGGGTTCAATGTCCCATCCAGTAGGCTTTGCAAGGCTG